>CAVUHO010000009.1:0-37150 GCA_963741385.1 Candidatus Sulfomarinibacteraceae bacterium | reverse complement strand
CGAAGCCGCCGAGGAGACAGGCAAGCCGATTCCCTCGCCGCAGTACCGCCGGTCAATGTAATCTGGGCGAGCGAAGCGATCTCCTGCAATTCGTCCGACGAATTGCATGTTATGGTTGAAGTCAGGAGACTAACCGATGGTCGAGTGGCGTGAACGCATCGAGGTCAACCAGGAGGTCATGACCGGCAAACCGGTTATCAAGGGGAGCCGTCTGACCGTCGATCACGTGATCGAACTCTTGGCAGAGGGGTGGACCACGGACCAAATTTCCAGGGAATACCCGGGCATCACGGTCGAAGACGTGGCGGCCTGCCTCGCCTACGCCTCCGACGTCCTTAAATCCGAGAAGGTCTACCCCGCCCGCGCCATCTGATGCAAATCCTCGCTGACGAGAACATCCCCGGCACGGCTGTTCGGCACCTCCGTGATGCTCACCATGATGTGCTCTGGATCAGGGAGTCGTTTCCCGGCATGGCTGACTTCGACATCATGAAGCTCGCGGTTGACGAACAACGAATCATCGTGACCTTCGACAAGGACTTCGGAGAACTCGCGGTCACGGGCACGGGTCAGATCCCGCGCGGGATCATCCTCCTTCGAATCTCGAAACGATCTCCCGAGTTCATCGCGGAAACCGTAGAACGAGTGTTGGGCGGCCGCGACGATTGGGCCGGCCACCTCGCCGTGATCGACGATACTCACATCCGCATGCGACCCCTCACCGGTTGGAGACTTCCGTGAGCCAAAAGAACGACGCACGAATCGTTCGGAACGCGGACGGGGCAGGAAGCTCAATCTGCAATTCGCTGCGCGAATTGCAGTAGGGTGAATCTGGAGCCACCTATGAATACCGAGATTGTTTTCCTCGTCGAAGATGCACCCGAAGGCGGGTACACGGCTCGTGCCGTGGAGCACTCCAATCTTCACCGAGGGTGAATCGCCGGACGAGATCGAGGCCAACGCTCGCGACGCAGTGCGGTGTCACTTCGAGGAGGGGGATCTGCCGAAGGTCATCCCTCTCCACTATGTGCGGGACGACGTTATCGCGGTATGACGCCCAAGCTTCCCGTGATGTTTCCGGGAAACGGCTGGCCAAAGTACTGGCGGAATTCGGCTATCAAATAACTCGTCAAACCGGAAGCCACATTCGATTGACGACGATGACGAACGGCGAGCACCATGACCATCCCGGATCACGACCACCTGAAGGTCGGAACGCTTTCTGGAATCCTCGGTGACGTCGCTCAACATGTGAAGTCTCCGAATGCCGAAGTAATCGACAAGCTGTTCCGATAGCGCGACTTCAGTGTTATTCTCGCGATGTCCCCTTCACGCTGCAGCAGGAGATTCCTATGCAGCAACAATTCGCTGCGCGAATTGTAGTGGATGATCGCGAGAGGTTTTCCGGGGTCGCCGACGCTCTCTTGAGGCGTCCAGGTGTGACCATAGCGGTCCGCCGCCTTCAACTCGGTGACTATCAAGTGGCGGGCTCCCTCATCGTCGAGCGAAAAACACTCTCGGATTTCGCGGTGTCTGTCGTCGACGGCCGTCTCTTCACGCAGGCATCGAGACTCGCCCGCACCAACCGAGCCAGACCCTGCTTCATCCTCGAAGGTACGAAGGAAGACCACCCGAACGTTGTCATCTCAAGATCCGCGATGCAGGGCGCCATCATCGCGCTCACCCTCGTCTTCGGCCTCCCGCTCCTCCGCTCAACATGTCCTCGAGAAACTGCAGACCTCATTCTCTATGCCGCCGACCAGCTCCAACGCCGCAATTCCACCGCTCCGAGAAGGCAGGGCTACCACCCCAAAGGGCTCGCCCGCCAGCAGACTTCTCCTCCTCCAGGCCATTCCGGAGATCGGCCCCGCCAAAGCCAAGCTCCTTCTCGACACTTTCGGCTCACCGTTCGGGGTTGCTTCGGCGAAGGTCGAAGACCTTCAAACGGTCGACGGGATCGGAGAATCGGCATCCAAGGCCATCCATAGGGTGTTTCATGGCGCCTGACCCGAGATCCAATTGGCGCGTCCGATGCGCCACCACAATTCGTCCGACGAATTGCTAGGCCGTCCCCGAAATCGGCGGCTCGAAAGCAGAGCTGCTGCTCGATACCTTCGGGTCACCGGCCGAGATCGCGAGTGCGTCGGTCGACGAACTCAGAACTGTCGACGGAATCGGCGAAGTTGCTGCCACGAAGATCTATCAGGTGTTTCACCACGCCAGTCGGAAGGGTTAGGATTGACGGGATTCGCAGGGCCGAAAGGGTGCCAGGTTCATACATTCGTACATTCGTGGTTGACCGACACACTGAATGTCCGAATGTGCGAACCTATTCAGAGCTGATGGTCGACGAGATCGAACATACCCCTTGAACTTGTTGCGGCCAAACACCCAGTAGGCGGGCACGGACAGGAACGGCGCGGCAACCAGTGAGACCGCCCAGGCGATCGTGCCCTGCGGTGTTCTGACACTCATGATGGCATGCGCCGCGGAGAGAATGCCGACGAGCTCAAGCAGTGTGATAAGGAGCGCCCAGGACATCGGTAAACCTCGATCTCTTGCTTGATGTGTTCGATCAGTTGGAGGATAGGAAGTTCTTTTCGTTCGACTTCAGGCTAGCATGGCGTTGAGGGACTGTTTTCGAGGCCGAGTGGCAAGCGATTCGCTTCCGAACCTGAAGAAGCGGTCGAGTTCATCGAGACAATCCGAGAAGCGAAGGACCGACGATCGACGGTCTATGTTCCCGAAGCCACAACTGTAGTGCTATGATTCATCAGATTTATGAAACTTCACACTTTGAACGAGGAGCTGATGATGTTGAAGGGACTTCTGTCCAGCCGTGGGCGCCGCAATTTCATGCCGTCGCTGCTGATCACCGCGTTTGCACTGACGGGCATCGGCGTGGCGCAAGCCCAGAACAGTGCCCCTGCAACCCCGTCCCAGATCAGCACGGTCTACACCGGCGACGTGATCAACGGCAAGAAGGTGGTGAGTTCTCTGAACACCGATGACTTGGAGCCGGGCAAGAAGCACCTGCTCTACTTCCAGGGTGTGCAGATGTCCACGGGCCAGTTCTGGTACGTGTCGGTGGTCGTGGCCAAGGGGGCCAAGCCCGGCAAGCGCATCACCCTGACCAGCGGTGTGCACGGTGACGAGATGAGTTCGGTGCACACCGTACAAACTGTCATGGGCCGGTTGAACGCGGCGGAAATGTCGGGCACCGTCATGGCGGTGCTGGACATTGCACGCCCTGCAATGGAGAGCATGCAGCGCCGCTGGCCGAGTTCCGGGCGCGGCATCGAGTTGACCGACATGAACCGCACATGGCCCGGCAACGAAAACGGATTCGGCGCTGCCAGCCGTCAGGCCGGGCTGGTGTTCAACCGCCTGCTCGAGCCCAATACCGACCTGGCCATCGACTTCCATACCGGGACCACCGGCCTGGACGCCGCCGCCTTCAACATCGGCGAGATGCGCATCCCGGACGTGAAGACGATGATGATGCTCTACCCTGTTTCGGCGATATGGGACAACCCGACCTACCCCGGTGTGCTGCAACTCGCTTACACCGAGGCCGGCATTCCTTGCTTCACACCTGAAGTTGGTGCGGCGCGGCGGCTGGATCCGGACGCGATTGCGCTTTTCGTCGAAGGCACGATGAACGTTTTCAAACATTACGGCGTGATTCCGGGTGCGATCGGACGCACGGCAGTGGATGCCGACGTCTACATTGGGAAGAACGCGATGCCCGTGCTGACCACCCAAGGGGGATTCATCGAGCTGTCAGTCAAAATGAATGACAAGGTCACCCTTGGACAAAAGGTGGCCATCCAGCGCAATGCGTTCGGCGAAGTGGTGGCCGAATACACCAGCCCGGTGAATGGCCTGATCGGTAGCCTGCGGAGCGACGCCACATCGGAGCCCGGCAATGTGCTGATGTTCATCCTGGCCACCGATGGGACGGTGTCCGGCGCACCACCTTACTCAGAGTAGTCAGGTCTAGGACCCCAGGCTTCAGGAAGTTGGGAAGTTGAAACTTCCGGATCATCCAGAATTGCATATCGGTGCCAGGAGAAACTTTCTTGACTTTGTTCGGCTGGGCCGCCCAAACTTCGACGATTCGTCCAGAATTGCCCGCAAGGCAAAAGAAAGTTAAGAAGGTTTCTCCTGGCACCCATTCGCATCCAGAATTGAGCGATTGCAGAGGCACCTATAGGTACCTATAAGAATACCTTCTACGTGGCACCCTTCCATGGTAGTGTCGCGCGGACCTGTTTTTCCCGTGTCGCCGGAACGGTGGCGTGGAACCCCAGACGACCTCGAAAGACACTGGAAGGCCGATCCACGAAGGAGGATAGAGAATGCGTTTTTCGAGTCTGACTATTTTCGCCGCCGCGGTGGTTCTTGTCGCCGCAGCCCCCGCCGGTGCCCAGCTCATCAATGAGGCCTTCGATGATGTGACAATCCCGGCCCTGCCCGCTGGCTGGACCATCGAAAATGCCAACGGCGATACCAACGAGTGGAGAACCTTCGACAATACTTATATCTGTTCCGGTAATTCAGCCCTACATCCACTACAACGGCTTACAGACTATGGACGATTGGCTTTTCACGCCTGGTGTCGCACTGGCGGCGGGTTCGACCTACACGCTGACCTTCAACCACCGGGTCAGCTATGCCATTTACCCAGAGAATCTCGCGGTCTGCATCGGGACCAGTGCCAGTTCGGGTGCCATGACGACCCAGCTGATCGACCTGCCGGGAATGACGAACGAAACCTGCCAGTTGGCGACCATCACCGACTTCACCGTGCCTACCACCGGTACCTACTACATCGGCTTCTATGGCTACAGCCCCGCGGACCGGGACGACCTCATCGTGGACGACGTCGTGCTCGTCGACACTACGCTCCTTGCAGACGGCTTCGAATCTGGCAACACTTCAGCGTGGTCGGTGGCCATTGGAGAAGAGGTGAAGAAGTAAAACCCGCTCCCACAAAAGGAACGGTTTGATGGTACGTCCTCGCCGTACCCCGTCTTGCGGGATTGCGCGGATTTGGCCACGCTTGATGGATGAAATCTGAAAGCCTCGAGGGCGTGTGTGAGCGGTTGAGGCAAGAGATCGCCGCCGAGTTGGTGAGTCGCCCTGGGAAGAGATGGCGATGCCCGGCGGGTCTGAAGTCGCGGATCGTGTCGTACGCCAGAGTGTGCCGCGAGCGAGGCGAGCCGCTGGGCGACATCTCGGGACGCCTCGGACTGGTGGAGTCGACGCTGGCGAGATGGCTTCGGGCGGACAGCAAAGAATTGGCGGCCGGGTTTCGTTCGGTGTCGATTGTTGCTGCGGACGAACGCCACCAGGGTGAGATGATCGCCGGTGATTTACGACTGACGACCCCGGCAGGCTACAGGGTCGATGGCCTGGACGCGCAGACGCTCGCATTTCTGCTGCGGTTGGTTGGGTGATCGGGTCCACGAGATCGCTGCGGGTCTTCGCATACACCGTTCCGACGGACATGCGGAAGGGCTTTGACGGACTGTACGGCATGGTGTCGAGCCATCTGGATCGCGATCCGCTGTCGGGCGAACTGTTTCTATTTGTCGCTCGAAACCGGAAACGAGCCAAGGTGTTGATGTGGGACGGGACAGGTCTATGCCTGTACGCCAAGTATCGGTGCCAGGAGAAACTTTCTTAACTTTGTTCGGCTGGGCCGCCCAAACTTCGCCGATTCGTCCAGAATTGCCCGCAAGGCAAAAGAAAGTTAAGAAGGTTTCTCCTGGCACCCATTCACCCCACCCGCATTCGTTTAGCCATCTCCCCAGGGAGCCAAAACATTTGGTGGAACGACTTCGAAGAGGACCGCCTTCTCACCCCGCTCGTCGATCAATTTCTGAAAATGCCGGACGATGATGTCACGACGGGTCAGGAGCGATTTGATTTCTGCCTGACTGAGGTATGGAGAGAGCTTTTCTCCGACCGTAACAGGGTCGAGGTCTCGGAGACCGTTCCAGATCCCGCGTTCGCAATGATCGATGTACTCGAGGGGGTAATAAATGGTCTTGGTGTTTCCAAAGCAGCGAGTGCAGTCGATAAACCATGCACGCCAGTTTGAATCGAACAGCAGGTTTCCCAGGTTGCTGTCCCTGTTCGCCACCAGGTTGTCGAACACTTGCATCATCGAGCGCTGCTGATTCCAGCGTCTCAGATCGGGAGGTTCGATACGCAATTCGTTTTTTCGCTCGTTTTCGGTGACCGTCTTTTCGAGCCAGATCCTGATAGTTCCAGAATCTCCTCTGACGTTGCGCAGGACAGCCGGCGGCACTCGGTCCATTCGGAGCAGTCTGTCGAGAACGTAGGCGGCGACGTCGTACCCGTGCCAATCACGCCAACTGAGAGAGAAGTGGCTGCTACCGTTGATCCGCTCGGTCACCTTGTGGCGCTCGTCATCAATGTCTTTGAAGATCGCATGTGCGCTGAAGCCATCGCTCTGAAGCACCACCCTTCGGGGAACCGTGATGCCGGTGCCGACGAGCGAGGTCTCGACGACCTCAGCCCCGGCCAGAAAGGCCTCGATCTCCTCATCGGATTGGAACGGGAGCGGTTGCCCGTCGATATCGAGGTAAAGGTACCCCTCGAATCGTTTTGTATCAGGGGTTCGCGGGATGTTTTCAGCATCGACCTGTTGTGGAGTGCCTGCTCCCTGGCTCCACAGTGCTTCGGGCGAAGCAACGAATCCGACAAACGCCGCCGCGAAAAGCACTCTCATGAATCTCATTGGAGGTGGTTCCTCCTTTTCATTGAAATTGTTGTCGTCATTCTACGGGATGCCATCGCTTCAAGGGTGCCACATGGGTGCCACGTACACACTTCCACATTCACATGGGTGCCACCTTTGGGGTTGCCCGGCCCCACCGCATCGCGCGATTGACGCGTCCGACTAGGCGCTTCGCCGCACGGCCCATAGGCCAGCCAGCGCGAGAAGCGCGATTAACAGAGCCACTCCACGCTCGTCGAGTGCCGGGATCCCGCCCATTACGGCCAGCATCACCGATGAGCTGAGATCAGAAGGGGTCGGATCGGTGACGCCTGGCGGCAGAGTCACGTTCGCAGTGTTCCGCAGGCTGATCGGCGTGCCGGTGAGTGGTATCGCCCCCACCGTGTACGTGACGCTGCTGCCGGGCGGCAAGTCCAGCGTGTCGTTGATGTTCCCGTTGCCGGTCGCTGTGCAGGTCGCTCCACCGAGCGCAGCGCACGTCCATGAAATCGCATCGGTGCCGGGTACGGAGTTCGGAGTTGTGATGTGTAACTGCGTAACTATTGATGATCCGGACCAGCGAGGTCATCTACCTCGACTCGTGCCAGCGAACGCCCCAGGTAGAACTGAGAATTCGTGGGTTGCGCGGCCTCACCGGATCTGGAATGTCTTTCGCTCCAGCTCCGCGGCGAACACCGTGACCGGAGGAAGGTCCGCTGCAGCCTCGGGTCTGAGTTGCTCGACGTGCTCCCGCTCCTGCGGCGCCTGGACCCATCGGTGGTGCATCAGCACTAGCTCTCGCGGACGGAGCAACTCGGTGACGATGCCGCAGCCGCCGCCGTAGGCGTACCATCCGTGCATGAAGCACAGATCCAGGCCTCCCTCGCCGAGGTCGAGGCCCTGGAAAGCAGTGGGTGTCATGTCGGCGTCACCCTCGTGGAGGAAGCGGAAACCGTCCAGGTCGACGACGAAGACGAGATTATCCGGATCACCGCCCCCGGCGTGCGGGACGAGGCAGGCGGTCACGTCGATGCCCTTGATCTCGGCCTGTCGGCACAAGCCGCGCGTTCGAATCGGAACCACCACCCGTTCCGCGATCTCGTCGAAGCCTGGGAGGCCGGCGAGCGCGGCAGCCACGCCGTCGGTGCCGACGAGCACCGTCTCGCGATGCCGAGCCAGAAAGGCGCGCGCGGTCTCGGCGTTGAAATGGTCGTGATGCACATGGCTCGCGAGGGCCAGATCCACGTGGGCGAACTCACCATCGCCGGTGATCATGCGCCGGAGGAGGTCTTCCGACGGGGCCTCCTGGAAGAAATCGGGATACGGCCCGGTGGCGCGAAACTGGCGCGAGTCCTGCCGGTCTCCCCAGACCCGCAGATCCTGCCGGCCCAGTACCGTGGTCTGCTGATAGAACTCTGCGGGGACGGGGTTGCGCAGCACGGCGGAACAAGCGCCCAGTAGCAGGACACTACACAGCAACAGGCAGGTGCGGAGCATTGATGACGGGGCCGGCATGGTAGCCCAAATCATCTCACGCAATTGCCTCATATCCAAGAGATACGCGAATCGTGCCAGGTATCATAATCTCACAACCTGACAGCATTTAAGATCTGCGCGGTGATCGTTCCGCGAGGATGCTCTCATCGAGCTCCCTCAGTCGTCTCGCGAAACCCGTGTCGTTCGACCGGCGCTCTTTCGGGCTTTAGAAACTTAGAAAGTCACCCAGCAGACCGCGCATCAATCAACATTCTAAGTTTCTAAAGCCTGATTCAACAATTCGTCAATCGAAGGGTGGCACCCTAGGCACCCTAGCGGGAACCTCTACAATACCGGCGATGGAGAACCGCGTTTCCCCGGTGAAATTGGAGATTTCAATGCGCCTGACCACCCCGCAAACGAAAGGAAGGGCCCGAGAATGACCAGCTTGCTACCCGAGGTTGATCCGGACGGACTGCTCGAATACTCGGTCGTGTTCACCGACCGCTCCCTGAACCACATGTCACAGACCTTCCAGCAGGTGATGAGGGATATTTCAGCCACCCTCAAGGACGTTTACAACGCTGACGCTGTGATCGTCGTACCGGGTGGCGGCACCTACGGTATGGAGTCGGTTGCCCGCCAGTTCGCCACCGGTCGGAAGTGCCTCGTGATCCGAAATGGTTTTTTCAGTTTCCGCTGGTCTCAGATCATCGACATGGGCGGCCTCACCGACGAATCCACCGTACTACAGGCCCGGCAGAGCGCTGCCGGACCACAGGCGCCATTCGTACCACCCGCCATCGACGAAGTGACGGATACGATCCGCTCTGAAAAACCGGATGTCGTTTTTGCGCCGCACGTCGATACGTCTTCGGGCATCATCCTGCCGGATGAGTACATCCGCACCGTTGCAGAAGCCGTACATGAACATGGTGGACTGTTCGTCCTCGACGGTGTCGCTTCCGGTTGCGTGTGGGTCGATCTCAAAGCCTGCGGTGTGGACGTGTTGATCACCGCCCCTCAAAAAGGCTGGAGTTCCTCTCCCTCCAGTGCCCTCGTCATGCTGGGTGAGAGCGCATTGGAACGAGTCGGCACAACCACCAGCAAAAGCTTCGCACTCGACTTGCGGAAATGGCTCGACATCATGCGAGCCTATGAAAACGGCGGGCATGCCTACCATGCAACGCTTCCAACCGACGCGCTGAAAACGTTTCGGGACAACATGCTGGAGACCTGTTCCCACGGGCTTGAAACCATGCGTGAAAAGCAATGGGAACTGGGTAAGAAGGTCCGTCAGCTGTTGCAGAGCCACGGTTTCAGAAGCGTTGCCGACGAGGGCTACCAGGCGCCAGGTGTGGTCGTCTATTACACGGACGATCCGGACATCCAGAACGGCAGCAAGTTCCGCGCGCAAGGCCTGCAAATTGCAGCCGGTGTCCCGTTGATGTGCGGCGAACCGGCTGATTTCCGCACCTTTCGTGTGGGCTTGTTCGGCCTGGAGAAGTTGCGCGACACGGACCGTGCGGTCGCACCCCTGTCCGAGGCACTGGACCGAATCACAGGAACCTGAGCACCTTTTCTGTTCTGGATCGCATGGGTGTTCCATACACACCGTCGGGTGCAGTGTGCGGGCCGGGTGATGCGGGATTTTCCGTCAGCTCTCGTCGGTCGAGGCGCGAAACAACAAACGTCGTTTTCGGTGCCAGGCTTCAGGGTCTTGGGAAGTTCATGATGGGTGCCACGTTCAGGATGCACAATTGTGATGACGGGTGCTGCCCATGCAAGGCGACAATGGCATGGGTCCACGTACCGAATCGTTGAATTATGAGATGGATCGGTGGCACCCTTGAGCACTGACATTTCGACAATTCGGTACGTGGCACCCTGGTTTCGATCTCTTTCGAACGGGCTACTCGAGCAGGGCCCTCCACCTGGCCGCCTGGTCTTCGTGGCCTCTCCCCGGCATCGCTCTGGCCCACGCATCGTAGAAGTCTGCCAGGGCCAGCGCGCTTTCGCGGGTGTCCTTGTGCTCTTCGCCGCGGGTCGCCACGAACAGCTCGTGGGCCTCGAGCAGGTTGGCCTCGGCGGCCACGAAACGGTCCGCATCGAAACCCAGACCCGCGCGGGCGCTGCCGAGGCTGAGAAGGAACCGTGCGAGCACCCGCGCGTTGTCGCCGGTGAACGTGGCGCGCATCGCGGGTTCAACCGGCGCCAGCAAATCGATCGCCTCGGCGTCCCTGCCCTGGGCCACGAACACCGCACCGAGGTTGCTGGCCGAGGACAGGCTGTACGGGTGCTCCTCCCCCAGCACCCGCGTGAACGTCTCGAACGCCTCACGGTAGTACGGCTCGGCCTCGTCCACCCTGCCCAGCTTCTTGAGCAGGTAGCCCATGTTGCTGACGGCGACCTGGGTGTCCGGGTGCTCCTCGCCCAGAACCCGCCGGGATTTCTCCACCGCCTCGGATCGCAGTGGCGTCGCCTCATCCAACTTGCCCTGCTCCTCCAGCAGATAGGCCAGGATGTTGATCGAGACGACCGTGTCCCCGCTGTCCTCTCCCAGGAACCGGCGGCGTTTTTCCAACGCCTCGCGACAGTACGGCTCCGCCTCGTCCAACCTGCCCTGAAACATCAGTACGGTGCACATGTTGCTGATGGACACGAGGGTGTTTGGATCCTGGTCACCGAGGACGCGTCGTCGAATCTCCAGCGCCTCGCGGGCATAGGTTTCGGCCTCGGCCAGCTTGCCCTGGGCCTGGAAAAGGAAGTCCATGGTCGAGATGGATTTCAAGGTATCGGGGTGCTCGCCCCCCAGGATCCGGCGGCGCTTCTCGAGTGCCTCACGGTAGTACGGTTCCGCCTCGTCGAGCTTCCCGAGTCCCTGGAGCAGGAGGCCCATTTGACTGATCGAGTAGAGCGTATCCGGATGTTCCTCCCCCAAAACCCGCCGCCTCTCCGCCAGCGCGCGCTCCTGGAGCGGCACGGCCTTGTCGTAGAGCGCCAGCGTGCTGTACTGGACCGCAAGGGCCTGGCGAAGTTGGGCGTCGACCACCGGCTGGTCCTCGAACTGCGTTTCAATCGTCTCGACCGCCGGCGTGAGAATCGTCCGATCGATCACGTCGCGCGCCACATCGGTCGCATTGACCAGCAGCCACTTTTCGGTGAAGTCGTCCACGAGCCTGGAACGTTTGGCCTCGGACAACGTCGGGTTGGCCTTGGCGAGCGCCGCCTCGAATTTTGAAGTGACGTTCTCCGTCAGCTCCACGCCGGCCTTGGTCGGGTTGACCTGCGCGAGCATCTCGGCCTGGAAATCCGCCACCGTTTTCAGCTCGTCCGCCCGGGTGGTGGCCTCGGCCTCGGCCGCGACGGCGCGGTCTCGCTGGCTGCGAGCTTCGTGCGCCTGCCAGGCGAAGGCGACCGCTCCTATCAGCAGTGCCACCGCCACCGCCGAGGCGGAAAACACGAAGCCCTTGTGGCGGCGGATGAACTTGCCCGCCCGGTACGCCGCACTGGGTGGAGCCGCCACGACCGCCGCGCCCTCGAGATGGCGACCGATGTCCATGGCCAGCCCGTCGGCCGTCTCATATCTGCGGCTGCGGTCCTTTTCGATCGCCTTCATCACGATCCAGTCGAGGTCGCCGCGGATGGTCGACCCGAGTCGTGCGGGCTCGACCCGGCGCCTGGCCGCCACGGCCTCGATCGCATCGGTGTTCTGGCTCAGGCGAGCGCTCGGGTTCGGCGGATCCACCTCACGGATGATCCGCTGCATCTCGGCAAAGCCGGCCGAACGCAGCTCGCGGCTCTCGATGGGCGTGGATCCGGTCAGCAGCTCATACAGAAGAACTCCCAACGAGTACACATCGGTGCGGGTATCGATGTCCAACGACCCTTCGGCCTGTTCCGGGCTCATGTACTCGAGAGTTCCGATGAGCTGACGATCCTGCGTGAAGAGCGTCTTCTCGGTGAGCCGGGCGTTGGTGGCCTTGGCAATGCCAAAGTCGATGACTTTGGCGGTGGGTCGACCGTCCACCACGCTGACGAGAACGTTGCTCGGCTTGATGTCGCGGTGGATGATGCCCTTGGTGTGGGCGTGCTGCACGGCGGCGCAAACCTGCGCGAACAGCTCCAGCCGGTCCCGAATGCTGAGGTTGTGGTTGTCGCAATAGCGGGTGATCGGATCACCCTTGACCAGGTCCATCACGAAGTACGGGCGGCCGGTCTCGGTCGCCCCCGCATCAATCACTCTCGCGATGTTGGGATGGTCCATCATTGCCAGCGCCTGCCGTTCGGCGTCGAATCGTGCGATCACCTCCTTGGTATCCATGCCCAACTTGATGATCTTCAGCGCGACCATTCGCTGGACGGGGGCCGTCTGCTCCGCCAGGTAGACCGAGCCGAAACCACCCTCCCCGAGAAGCTGCAGCACTCTGTACCGCCCGATGGCAGTGCCCTGTTCCGCACCCTCCGAAACGGACGGCGCCGCAACGGGCCCCGCTATGGTGGGCGCTTCGCTCTCGTTTTCTGGTAGGTCCGCAGTGAGCAGGAGGTCTTCCACCTTGGCGCGGAGTGAGGCGTCACTACCGCATTCGCGATCAAGAATCTCTGCGCGTCGCTCTACAGGTACTGAGATGGCGAGATCGAAAATGCGCCGCGGGTCCTCGGACTTCGTCATGCCTGCCCCCGTCGACGGCGCATCGGCGCCGCCCCTCGGATGGTTGCAACCACGGGTACCACGTTCACAATTCCCCGTGGGTGACACTCATGGGTGCCACACTTCCGATCTCGGTTCTTTCCTCTGCTTTTCGGACTTTCGATTTGACCGAAGGACGAATCGAACTCACCTTGCTCGCCGTGACTCGTTTTGTGCGAAGTGTGGCGCCAATTTGTATTCTTGGAACTACAACAGAGGAGCCAGCAGTCGTGCGACGCGAACCGCCAGCCTGAACCACAAGGGCTTGACGTCGAGTTCACCTGGAACCATCAGTCTGGAGTTCTGGAAGTCATGCTCGAACATGCGTCGCACTTCGCCGGCGAAGACCTCATTCGAAACCAGGGCCGTGATTTCGAAGTTCAATCGGAAGGACCGGTTGTCGAAATTGGCGGTTCCGACGGTGGCGACGTCGGTGTCGATCAGCATGAACTTCCCATGGAGAAATCCACGCTGATAACGGTAAAACCGTGCGCCGCCTGCCTTGACGTCATTGAAATACGAGTAGGCTGCGAGGGTCACCAGCCTGCTGTCCGCCTTTTCCGGAATCAGAATGCGCACATCGACACCGCGCAACGCCGCAAGCTGCAAGGCTTGCACGATGGCGTCGTCCGGGACGAAATAGGGGCTGGCGATCCAGATCCGCTCCTTGGCGGAGGTGATCGCGTGCATGAACATGAGCAGCGCGGTTTCCATCGGATCGGCGGGGCCGCTGGCAATGACCAATGATTCGGCGTGCCCACCCCCGACTGGGGGCATCCAGCTCATACATTCGAGCGCACTGTCCGTCGCCCAGCGCCAGTCTTCCAAGAACGCAAGTTGGGCACCGATTACAGCCGGCCCTTCGATGCGCACATGCACATCGTGCCAGTGTCCGATCTTCGGGTCTTTGCCGAGGTACTCCACCCCCACGTTGTGGCCACCCACCCAGGCGACCTGGCCATCCACAACCACGGTCTTCCGATGGTTTCTGAAATTGAGTTGGAAACGGTTGCCGCGTCCTTTCCGGCTGTGAAACGGAGTCACCTCCACGCCGGCCGTCCGCAGCCCCTCAATGTAGGCACCGGGCAACCCGAAGCTGCCGATCTCATCGTAGAGGAAGTGGACCGGGACTCCGCTTCGAGCCTTGCCGGCCAACTCGGACGCCAGTCGCTGTCCCAACTCGTCATCGCGCACGATGTAGAACTGGATCAGAACGTAGTCCCGCGCCGCACGGATCCCGTCGAGAATGCTCGAGAAAGTGGCTTCTCCATCAATGAGCAGGTCAACGCGGTTGCCCCCGGTGAACGGCACGCGACCCAGCTTCTCGGCGGCAATCACCGCCCCGGTTTTCACCTCGCTCACCGTTGAGCATGCCGCCAATTGCTCATTGGCCTGCCGGATGGTGTCGCCAAGCCGTTCGAGCTGATCTTGACGAGATCGAACATACCCCTTGAACTTGTTGCGTCCAAACACCCAGTAGGCGGGCACGGACAGGAACGGCGCGGCAACCAGCGAGACCGCCCAGGCGATCGTGCCCTGCGGTGTTCTGACACTCATGACGGCATGCGCCGCGGAGAGAATGCCGACGAGCTCAAGCAGGGTGATAAGGAGCGCCCAAGACATTGGTTAACCTCGATCTCTTGCTTGATGTGTTCGATCAGTTGGAGGATAGGAAGTTCTTTTCGTTCGACTTCAGGCTAGCACGGCGTTGAGGGACTGTTTTCGAGGCCGAGTGGCGAGCCGGTCGTTTCCAATCCTGAAGAAAATCTGAAGTAAATCGGTGCCGAGCTCTAGGATCTCAGAATCCTCGCCAGGCTCTAGGATCTCAGGAAGTTCGAGTGTCGAATGTGGATCGGCCAACTTCCCAAGGTCCTAAAGCCTGGCACTGATGCTGATGCGGCGCCTCGAGGCTCAACAAAGGCCTTTTCAATGAAAACAAGAATCTGGAATTTTGGAATTTGGTCGTCGTCTGGATCATTTCGACGAGCAGATCTCACGCAAGGACTGACAATTCGACAATTCGGTACGTGGCACCTGTCGGCGCCGCGGTCCGAAGGCGACAGTCCGACGTCGTGGACGTATATTGGTGTCATCGTCGTAGGAGAGGAATGAGAACGGAGCGCGCCATGAGATACCGACCAGAGGTTTTGCGGATTCTCGGTTCATGCCTCGTGATGGTGGCTTGCGGTGTTCCGGCGTTGGCCGAGACGGGAACCACCGCGGCTCCGCGCCGACCCGATCGCCGGCTGCAGCCGGTGCGACCCCGGGCCGAGCGCTCGGTCTCGCTGCGCGCGCTCGCCAGCTGCGAGGAAACGGCGTCCTATCTCGCCGACGTGGCGGTGGAGACGATCCTCGGCTACCGTTACAACCGTTGGTTCCTGATGCCGTGGGCGGGCGGTGCCGAAGACGGTGCCCGCAGCGATCTGCCGGATGACTACACGACGACCAATAACCAGGAACAGGGGGTCGACGAGCCCGATATCGTCAAGACCGACGGCACTCACCTTTACGCCGCCGGGAATGACACGGTGCACCTCCTCAGTTCGTGGCCGGCCGCAGCCACCCGGCAGCTCGCCGAGGTGCCAGCGGCGGATTGGGCGAACGGGCTCTTTCTCCGTGGCAGCCGCCTGCTCGTGGCGTCACAGTTCTGGAGCCCGGACGAGGACTTTGTTCGCGCCTCCGGCGGAACCCGGTTCCAGCTGTACGACGTCACGGACGGCGCCGCGCCGACGACCTTGCGGACCATCGAGGTCGAGGGGTGGCTGGTGGATGCGCGCCTCATCGACAGTGATCTCTACGCGGTGCTGCGATCGTATGTGGAGCTGCCGAGCTCCCTCTGGGACCTCGCGTGGCGTGACGATCTCGGGCTCCCCGACCTCGCGTGGGACGCCGACGAAAGCGAACGGGAACGCGTCCTCGCCGATGCCCGCTCCATCCTCGCACCGCTGGTGAGTGAGATCATCTCGGAGACCGACGTCCAGGAGCTGCTGCCCGTGGTGCGGGACCGAAGCCCGAGCAACCCCGACGCTCCGGCATCGCCGTTGGTCGATTGTTCTTCACTGTACCGCCCCGCCGAGGCCTCGAGCCTGGCGGTCCTGTCGGTGCTCCACTTCGATCTCGACAACACCGGTCCGGTCACCGCGGCGGGTCTGATGGCCGACGGATGGACGGTCTACGCGTCAGTGCACAGCCTTTACCTCGCGCAGACGAGCGACTGGTGGTGGTGGGGTTGGACGCCCCCGGAGCTGACCACCACGATCCACAAGTTCGAGTTCGACCCTTCGGCCGCCAACCCCGTGAGGTATGTGGCATCGGGCGCGGTGAACGGCTGGCTCCTCGACCAGTTCGCCCTCTCGGAGCATGAAGGCTTCCTGCGTGTCGCAACCACCGAGTTCGACTGGTGGTGGGGCACGACGTCCGACGAGGAAAAGCGAGCTCGGTCACCGTGCTCGAAGACGACGGTGCCGGCACCCTTCGCCAGATCGGTCAGCTGGGCGGGCTCGGACCGGGCGAGCAGATCTACGCGGTGCGATTCATGGGTGACACCGGCTACGTCGTGACCTTCAAGCAGGTGGACCCCCTGTACACGCTCGACCTCTCGGATCCGGCCCGGCCGGCCGTGATCGGTGAGATCGAGGTGAGCGGATTCTCCTCCTATCTGCACCCGATCGGCAACGACTGGCTGGGGTGACACGCATGGGTGCCACGTAGCATGGGTGCCAGTGCTGATTCCTCGCATTACCCGTGGAAAAAAGATGGGGAGCGCGTCAGCGACTCCCCGGCAGTGTGTTCTTTTGTTGCCTGATATCGACTGACTACTGTCCGAGGACGATCACGGTCGCGCGGCCCATGCTCGAAGAACTGACGGCTTGGTACGAAAAGTCGATCGAGGAGATTGTCTTCGGTCCGCCCTTGATCGAGAAGGTTTCGCTGGTCAACCCGGGCTTCACTTTCGGGACATCCTCGATGGTCTGATTCGAGCCATCGGAGAAGTTGAGCGTGACCTGATTCAGACCCACCCAGTCACCGCTGATCTTGAACGCAACCTGACTGACACTGTTTTCCTTGGTGGTAATGGAAGCGGTTTCTTCGGTGTTTCCGAAAACCACGGTTTTCTTTCCGACCTTCTGCCAATCCGCAGCCGAGGCCGCACCCGCCATCAACATCACCCCTATCACGAACATCGAAAACGCACTCTTTCGCATGCCACTCTCCTTCCCACTATTTCTCCGACTGGCGCAGATTTCCTCGACAGTCGATTGTTTATCGTTTCAGCATCCCAAGGAGTTATTCGGATCTTTTCAAGCGAACGGTGCTAGCAGCCGCTTCCCTTTCTCCTACGAAGAACCAGGGTAAAAGTTCTCTCGCATGGGTGTCGGGTCCACATTTCCGCAGTTACCGCAAACAACTGCGGTACTGCGGACGCGGCGCATATTCAGATCTCAAACGCCCTCTACGAAGGCGGCGGGCAATACCGACGCTCAATGTGACAGCAATATGCGAAGCCAATTGCTGTAGATATGGCTGGAGCCACCAATAAGCACAGAGCTTGTTTTCCTGGTTGAAGAAGCCATGAAGGTGGATTTACGGCCCGTGCGTTGGGCCACGCCATCTTTACGGAAGGAAATTCACCAGAGCAGATCGAGGCCAACGCTCGCGACGCCGTGCGGTGTCACTTCGAAGAGGAGGATCTGCCGAAGGTTATCCATCTCCACGATGTGCGAGACGACGTCATCGCAATATGACGCCCACGCTCCCGCGCGATATCTCCGGGAAACAGCTGACGAAGGCACCGTCAAAGTACGGCTACCAGGTGACTCGCCAGACAGGAGGCCACGTCCGCCTCACGACAAGCACCAATGGCGAGCACCATGACGTAAGCCAGCCACGAATATCTGACCCATCCGGCAGCCGATCATTCCGCCAGCCAGTGGAATCCGTAGGCCTGGATCTCCAGCCGGCCGTCGAGGACTGGCGGGCTCTCGCCGGTGGCCAGATCCCGGATTTCCCGCAGCCCGGTCAGGCCGGCCGACCGCAGTTCCTCCAGATCCAGATACTGGGGCGCGCCGTCGAAGTTGGCGACGACGACCACCTTCGAAGAGGTCTGCCGGTGATCGAAGTGTGAAAAGACCAGCAGATGCGGATTGGAGACCTCGTGCAGTTCCCGGCTGTTGAAATCGGCGAAGGCGGGGATCTCCTTGCGCACGGCGATCATCTTTTTCAGGGCGGTGAAGACCCGGTGCTCGATCGTCCCCGATTGCTGCCGTTGACCGGCCCGGTCCCAGTCGATCGTCGGCCGGTGCACCCAGCGGCTGTCGCGGCACTTGTCCGGGTCCTGTTCGTAGGAATAGTCGTTCAGGGTGCCGAGTTCGTCCCCGTAGTAGAGAAGCGGGATCCCGCCGAAGGACAGGATCATCGCATGCAGCAGCAGGATCAGGGCGACGGCATCCGCGATCGCCTCTTCGTCGCCGGATTCGAGCGCGGACTCCAGTCCCACGAGCGAGGCGAGCGACCCCGAGATCCGTGCGTCGCCGGTCCGCTTGTTCCTCCCGAACGGCCGCCCGCGGGCCGGTGATTCGTCGTAGTTTCCGGTGAAGTAGTCGACGAGGAACCGCCGGTGGGCGGCCGGCTCGTAGTCGCTGGCGACGATGTCCCGGTCGTCGAAACCGAGGCCGATGTCGTCGTGGCAGCGGACGTAGTTGAGCCAGGTCGCCCGGTCGAGCTTGGCCGGCAGACTCCGCAGGCCCCGCTGCAGCAGGTTCGTCTTCTTGGTGGCCACCGCGTCCCACAGAAGCGCCATGAGCGTCGCGTTGTACGCGATTTCGCACTCCTTGGCGATGACGGCGTCCTCACCGAAGTACTTGGTCAACTCCATCGGCGCGACAATGGCCTCGGCGATGAACAGCACGCCCGGCGCGGTCACCTGGCAGCAGTCCTTCAACAGCTGCAGGATGAGATGGGCCTCCCGCTCGTTCTGGCAGGTGCTGCCGATCTTCTTCCAGAGGAAGGCCACCGCATCCAGCCGCAGGATGTCCGCCCCCTGGTTTGCCCAGAAGAGGATGATGTCGAGCATCTCGATGAATACCGCGGGGTTGCTGTAGTTCAGGTCCCACTGGAACGAGTTGAACGAGGTCATCACCCACTTGCCCATCTTTTCGTCGAATGTGAAGCTGCCGGGAGAGGTTTCGGGAAAGATCTCGGGCATCGTCTCCTCGAACATGTCCGGCATGTCGCGGTTGGCGAAGACGTAGTAGTAGTCCTGGTAGGCCTGCTCGCCCGCCCGGGCCCGACCGGCCCACTCGTGCTCGTCCGAAGTGTGATTCATGACGACATCGAGGGTCAGCAGCATCTCCCGTTTGCGCATGGAAGCCGCCAGCCTGTGGATATCCTCCAGATCGCCCACCCGTTCGTCGACCCGCCGGAAATCGCGGACGGCGTATCCGCCGTCACTGCGGCCCGGGGGGCAGTCGAGGATCGGCATCACGTGGACCATGTTGATACCCAGTTCATGCAGATAAGGCAGCCGCTTCAGCAGGCCGGCCAGATCGGTCGAGAAGCCGCCGGTGTAGAGGGCCATCCCGACCCACTTCTGGTCCAGGAACCAGTTGTGGTCGCGCTCGCGCTCTATATCGCTTGTTTTCAGGTGCTTCGGCCGGCGGACGTATTGCCGGGCCATCGTCTCGACGAGCCGCTGCATCTGCATTTCGAAGTCCGGGCGTCCGCCGTAGAGGTGCTGAAAGAGCGAGTGGATGGAATAGAAATTCGCCCCGAGCCGGGTGTAGAAGTAGCGCATGTCGCGCTGCCGGACGATTTCCGGTTTGAGCGCGACGAGGATCGCGTTGAGCAGGGAATGGGAAACCTGTTCGTACATATCAGTCGACCTTCATTCGCCAGGCGTCGAGAAAACGCCGGTAAAAATCCTTGTCCGTCGGGGTCGCACCCCGGATGCCGACGATTGAGCTGGCGAACTGCTGGGCCCGCTGCATGGTCACAGCCAGTGGCCAGGCCAACAGTCGTCCCGCCAGGCAGACGCTGCAGAACGCGTCTCCCGCCCCCACGGTGTCGAGGACGGCGGCCGTCTGCGTGGGCCTGACCCGGACGGGCGGTGAGCCGTCCACGGAATTGGCCGTCGCACCCTGTTGGCCCGACGTGATGACCACGTGATCGGTCACGAGTGTCGCGAGTTCTGCCTGGCGGCCGGCGCCGTCCCCGTCAGGGAAAAGTGCGACCAGTTCGTCCTCGTTCAGCTTCACCCAGGTCGCACCCTTCAGGTCGGCCAGAACCTGCTCGCGGCGCCACCACGGCGCACGAAGGTTGACGTCCACGAATCGGGAACCCGGGATCCGGTCCCGCAGCCGGGCGAGCGCCTCCGCGGATTTGGTGTGGCGCAGCGCGAGCGAACCGTGGTAGAGCAGCCACTCGCCGGCCGGAGCGGGCAGTTCTGCCGCGGCGATGGCGTCGTAGGCCACGCGGTCGGCGATGGCGTAGTGCGGCTCGCCGGCCTGGAATGAGACCTCGACCGTGCCGGTCGGATAGGTCGCATCGAACTGAATGCCGCTGCGGTCCATGCCCCACCCCGTCATGGCGGCGACCACCGCATCACCCAGGGCATCCCGGCCGACCCGGCTGATGACCAGGGGGTCAAGACCGAAGGCCTGCAGGTGCCAGGCGACGTTGAACGGGGCCCCACCCAGCACGACCGAACCGTCAGGAAACCGGTCGAACAGGACTTCGCCGAAGATCAACGGTCGCATGTCATGCTTCCTCTGCAAGCATGCGTTCCAGCCACGTCCCGAGTTCCGGCACGAAGTGCGCCACGCCCTCGAGGATGCCCGCCCCGTAGTTGCCGTTCATCCCGAAGCGGCCGCCGCGGGCAAAGTAGATGTTCTCGCGCGGCGAGGCCTGCCGGGCCCGGCGGCGCACGTCCGCGTCGGCGTTGGCCACCAGGACGGCCGGATAGGGACTCAGCAGAACGTCGAGGTCGTTGCCGCTGTCCCCGGCGAACAGCACGTCGCCGCTTCCGAAGCCCCCCCGGCCGGCGAGAAACGCGATCGCGTGCCGCTTGTTCGCCCGCCGCGGCAGGACATCGACGAGTCCCACGCCGGCTTCCGGGTCGACGCTCCAGATCACGTTACTGGGAAAGCCCGCCGCGGCGAGCCGCTCCCCTACCGTGCCCAGGACTCCGTCCGGCCGCACGACACCGCGGTGCGTGTAACTGAGCTTGTAGCGGCCCTGCCGCTCGGGCTCCTGCAGGGAGAGGGACGACAGATCGCGCAGCAGATCGTGGAGTCGCTCGCCCGTCGTGCCGTTCCAGTCGCAGCCGATGTGGTCGTCCCAGGCCCGGTCACGGTGCCATTCGCCGGCGCCGCAGGCGTAGATCGTCGCGCCGACGTCGGCGATCGCGAAATCCGGCAGGGGCAGGCCGTAGGCGGAAACCGCTTCGGCGATGAGGGCCTGGTGCCGGCCGGAGACGTACGCCAGGGTCACATCGTCGCGGGCGACGAGTCTCCGGAAGGCCGGCCGTGCCCCCGCCGACTCCGGCGCGTCCCCGTTGGGGATCAGGGTCCGGTCCAGGTCCGTGCACAGCAGCAGGCGTCTCATGGCCTGGTCTCCTGCCTCGGCGCGAAGAAACCGTAGTGGTCGATCGCCTCGATGATCCCGGCTGCATAGCTCTCTTTCGCGAAGTAGATCCGGTCCACCTCGGCCAGTTCGGAGAGCTCCTCGTGGTGCCGGTTGGCCACGACCACCGCCAGCGTGTTGCCGCGCATCATGTCCTCGTCCGCGCCGGATCCGCCGGCCACGAGCATGTTCTCGAGGGGCATGCCCAGCTGCTCGGCAGCCCACCGCAGCGCCATGCCCTTGGACGCCCGTTCGGGCACGACGTCCAGATACTGCCCGTGGGAAAAGACCACGTTCACGCTTTGCTCGCGCTGCAGGAGCTGGCGCTTGATTTCCTGCACGTCAGGGGCGACCGCCGCATTGCAGTAGTAGCTCACCTTGAACTTCGACTGGGCGGCCTTTTCCTGGAGTTCCAGCCCCGGAATTCCCGCCAGGATCTCCAGGACGCGGGGACGGTTCCAGTTGTGGCCGATGTGCCGGCTCCAGACCAGGTCCCCGGTCAGGCTCTGCTCGTAGTAGATTTCCGTGCCGAGGCTCGTGATGAACACGTCCGGCTGGCGGATCCCGTGTTTGCGCATGACCGCAAGCGCGCTCTTCAGGCTGCGGCCGGTGGCGATGCCGAAGCTGACCTCCCGGCGGTGCCGGCGCAGCAGATCCATCAACGTGGCGACCGAGACGGGGTCGGCCAGGAGATTCTGGTCCAGATCGGTGATGATGGCCCGGTTGCGATAGAGTTGCGCACGGCGGCCCGGCAGCGTGCGCATGATCGTCTCGGTATGTTCGATCAGGGGCCGAATGACGCCGAGGTACTTCTCCACATGTGCCGACCAGGAGTAGTGTTTGCGCACTCCGGCGATGCCGCTGGCGGCGAAGTTTTCCCACTTCGGACCCTCCGCGAGGACGTCGAGCAGAGCGTCGGCGATCGCTGTCCGGTCCAGGGGGTCGACCAGCAGCCCGTTGTCGCAGTTGCCGACGATATCGATCGGGCCGCCGTCCTCCGTGGCGACGATCGGCAGTCCGCAGGCCGCGGCCTCGATGAGCGTCAGCCCGAACGGTTCGGTCAACGCCGGGTTGACGAAGACGCCGCGGGACTGGGCCGCCAGCCGGTAGAACAGCGGAACGTCGTCGGCCCGGTGGTGTTTGGGAAAGGCGGCCTTGCCGTAGAGGTCGTGCTGGTCGATGGTCAGCAGGATGTTGGTCAAGACGTCCTGGGCGCCCGGTTCCATGTCGCGGATGTCGTCACGGATGCCGGCGACGACGACCAGGTTGGCCAGTTCCTGCAGGGGCCGCGATTCGCCGTAGGCCTCGACGAGGGTCGTGATGTTCTTGCGCGGATCCGGCCGGGACAGGGCGAGGATCATGGGCTTTTCGGGACGGGTCAGAAACCGCGCGATGTCCGCGGCCACCGGACTTCTCCTCTCGTCCCCTCGTGGGGGGTAGAACTTGGAAAGGTCGGTGCCAGGCGGGACCACGCGCATCTGGTCGGGCTGGTAATAGTCGTAGAGTCCGTACTGTTCCTCGATCTCCTGGTTCGTGCTCACGATCACGCGGGCGGCGACACCGAGCGTGGACTCCTCCGCGTCGATGCGGCGGCTCATGTTGTAGGTCGTCTCGATCTCGTCTCGCCCCGCGCCCCCGGCCAGCAGACGCTTGCGTTTGCTGCGCCCCAGGGAGTGGCCGGTATGCACGAGCGGAACAGCAAGCAGGTTGGACAGGTGGATCCCGACGTGCCCGGCATCGGCATAGTGGGAGTGGATCAGACTCGGTGTCCGGGTCTGCTCCCGGAGGTACTCCAGGGCGTTGTCCGCGTACGCCTCCAGACTGCTCCAAAGCTGTTCTTTGGGCAGGTACCCTCTTTCGCCGCAGGTGATCCGCACGATCCGGGCCTTGTCGGAAAGAACCTCGACCGGCCGGGCGTAGTCGCTGCTGACCTGCGGGTCGTCGACCAGACGCGTGAGCAGGTCGACGCGGGCCACCTCGGGGCGGTCGGCGAGCGCCCGCGCGAGTTCGACCACGTATCTGGTCTGCCCGCCCGTGTCGGCGTCCCGACCGAGTTCGAGATCGTGGCCGCGGATCAGTCCGTGCAGACTGATCAGGACGATGTAGAGCTCACCAAACCCGGTGCCCACGGAAACTGACCCTCGACGCGGGGAAACGTTTGGCTCGGCCAGCCAACGGATGGGAATTTCCTTTTCCACCGCGCCAAGCCTATCACCCCGCCGTGACCGCATCGGTGCCACCCTGGCGTTTATCGCGTGGCCTCGAGTTCCGCCCTTCCGATCAGCTGTCCGTGCGCGGTCTCCACTTCGAACCGCAGGCGCTGACCGGGGCGGAGCGCGGGGAGGGATGCACTCGACCGGGAGCGGAAGCCCCGGCCCCGGCCACCGGTGATCTCGATCAGATCGCCCTCACGGACGACGCTCCCGTCGACGGACCAGACGTGCCGCACTCCCTCCCGGAGGTCGGCAGGGGCCTGGATCGCGGCGACGGCCACGAGACGCATCGGAACGCCTGCCGGGAGGACGCCGAGCGGCGTGGCGACGTCGTACCCGTTCTCCGCGAGCGCCGTGCCGAAGTGGACGGAAGCGAGCCTCAGCGGTGCGGGCGGCACGGCCGGGCGCCCCGCCGTGACGAGAACGAGGAAGAAGAGCCCCACGCCGGTGGTCCGGACGGCCGTGCGGACCGGGTGCCCCTTCTCGTGCTCCGCGACGAACGAGACGAATACCGCCGTTGCGAGAGCGCCGCTTGCTGCGAGGTTCCAGAGGCCGCCGACGCGCCAGACCATCGGGAGGGTGATGTTCATGCACGCGAACGCGACGAACGCGAGGAACACCCCGAAAAGGGGCCGCCGGCGCGCGACAACCTCGTCGTAGACGACGTCGATCGTCGCAGCGAGGGCGGCCAGGGCGAGGCACACCATGAAGAGAACCTGCCGAGAGGGGTACGTCGCGCTGTGGTGGTAGAGAGGAAGCAGGAAGAAGGCAAGCCCCTGCAGCAGGTACTTCTGGCCCCAGAGAACGAACTTGCGAGCGGCCCCCTCCCGCTTCTGCGGAATCCACGAGCTGGCGAGGACCGCCGGCAGGACGAGGCTCGTCAGCCAGACGACGCCCACCGAGACGAGCCCGAACCGGAGGAGCTGCGGGCGTTTGGCTCCGACCACGAGGAACGCGACGCCCCAGCCAAGCGCCCAGATGCTGTGGAGAGTCCAGAAGACGCCCTGGTGGCGCGCGGCGAACCGTACGAGCCTCCCGAGGCGATCCAGAATCGCTCTCTTCACTCCGCCATCATCCCTCTCGCGGCCTCCAGCGCATGGGTGCCACCCTAAGATCCCTCTCACTCGGGTGGTGGAGTTTCCGCGTCCAACTTCTGTCTCCACTCGTCTGCCCGTACGTCGTAGCCGTTGTCGGGTTCGGCTCGGTGCCAGTCGTCATAGAGATCGACGAGCACCCCGATGATGAGCGCGGTCTCGGCTTCGCCAGGGGTCAGGCGGGGGATCGAGTCTACCAGGAGAGGCTCGGCCTCCGCCCGCTTGCCCTGTGCCGCGAGCGCCATTCCGAGGTGCGCCGCCACCAATGCGCGGGTGTACTCGTCGTCCGCATGCTCCCGCTCAACGATCCCGCTCAGGCTCCGGAACAGAGCCTCGGCCTGGTCGGCACGGCCCCGTCCGAGCAGGATCGTTCCCAGGACGTCCTTGGCCTCGATGGTAAGAGAGCTGTGCGGTCCCTGAGTTCTCTCAGCGGCCTCGACGGTCTGGATCGCCAGGGCCTCGGCCGAATCCCAATGCCCGAGCCGCCCGCGAACGAAGGCGAGCTGGACCATGGATAGCAGGGTCATCGGGTGTTCCGGGCCGAGCACCCGCACGCGAGCTTCGATCACCTCCTGGTGCAGGGACTCCGCCCTGGCGTAGTGACCGAAAATCTCCTCTATCTCCGCCAGGTTGTTCAAGGTGTTGAGGGTGCTCGGATGTTCCGCCCCGAGAAAGCGCACCTTGAGCTCGAGGGCGCGGTTCCACAGCGGGAGGGCTTCTTCGAAACGACCCAGGTTCGCGTAGATGTTCGCCAGGTTGTTCATGGGCCTCATGGTCTCCATGGAGCCCTCACCGAAGATCCGCTCACGCACCTCGAGCAGCTCCAGCTGAAGCGTTTCTGCTTCGCTGAAACGCCCACGGCTCTGGTAGAAGTTGGCGAGGTTGTTCATGGTCATGATCGTGTCCGAGTGCTCGTCTCCAAGGGAGGCTCTCTGCAGCTCGAGGGTTCGTACGAGCAGGGCCACCGCCTCTTCCGACCGGCCTTCCTTCCCGTACACCCTCGCCAGCATGCTCATGACCGACAGGGTGCTCTCGTGGGCGTCCCCGAAGATGCGCTTCCGGATCGAGAGGGCCCTCGCCAGCAGGGCCCCCGCCTCTTCGTAGCGCCCCTGCTGCTCGTGCAGGTTGGCGAGGTCGAACAGCGCCGACGCCAGCTCTGGTTCTTCGGCGCCGGGGGGCTGCTCGCGGATTTGCAGCGCTCGCGCCAGCTGCGGTTCGGCGGCGTCGTAATGACCGAGGAGCTGATAGGTGTCCCCCAGCGTCCTCCGGATCGCAGCTTCCACCAGAGGCGTGTCGCCGAACCGTCCGCCAGGTTGGGAGGCGGCGTCGATCGTTGCCGCGGCGGCGTCGAGGACCTCCCGCATGAGCACGTCCTTGCCCTTACCTTCTTCGGCAGACGGCGCCACCGCCGCCAAAAGGTCGTAGTTGAGGAAATCGTTCACCGCCTGGGCGACGGCAGCCGACTCGGCGGCCTGCCTTTCGGCTCTCTTGGCGCGGACCAGACCCCACGAGGTGGCGGCCACCGCTACCACGAGGGCCACCAGGCCGGCGGCGACGGCGGCAAAGGTCGGCTTGTTGCGCTGCACCATCTTTTTCAGCTGATAAGCCGCGCTCGGTGGGCGGGCCATGATGGGCTGCGAGCCGAGGTAGCGTTCGATGTCCTCGGACAGGGCGGCGGCGCTGCCGTAGCGCCGATCGGCCTCCTTCTCCAGGGCCTTGCCGACGATGGTCTCCAGGTCGGCGTCGATCCGCCGCCTGCCGCTCCAGCTGCCTGCGAGGGCCCTGCGGCGGCTCCGAGCAGATCACTCGAACCGCCTCGGCCAGTGCAGCCCGATCAATGTCGTACGGGCGTCGGTCGGCGAGCATCTCGTAGAGGATCACGCCGAGAGCGTAGACGTCGGTGCGGACGTCGATCATCCCGGTTTCGCCCCGGGCCTGCTCCGGGCTCATGTAGGGCAGGGTTCCCTTGATAGTGCCCACCTCGGACATCAAGGTCGCGGCCGCATTGTGGTCGGTGATGCGGGCGAGCCCGAAGTCGAGAATCTTGATGGACGATCCGGCGGCGCTCGCCGCCCCCTCTCCCTCCTCCATGCCCACGATGATGTTGGACGGTTTGAGGTCGCGGTGGATGACGCCGCGCTGGTGGGCGTAGTTGACAGCGTTGCAGATCACCCGGAAGACGCGCAGGCGGAGGTCGAGCTCGGCGTCGTCGATGATTGCTCGGTCGGTCGTGCTGCCACCGGTCGAGGGTCTGTCCCCGGACCAGCTCCATGGCGAAGTAGTCGCGACCGTCCTCGGTGTGGCCGGTGCCGTGGATGGCGGCGATATTCGGATGCTCGAGCCGCGCCAGGGTCTCCGCCTCGCGGTGAAAGAGCCGGGCGTGGAGGTCGTCCACCTGGTGCTCGCGACGCATGACCTTCAGTGCCACCCGCCGCCGCGGCCGCTCCTGTTCGGCCTCCCACACCACCCCCATGCCCCCCTGCCCAAGCAGGCCGATGATCCTGTATCCGGCGATGGTCGCAGGCTGCTGCGGCGTGGGCATCGACCCTCGATCGGCGCCGTCTGCGGTCAAGATGTCCTCCTCGTGCAGGCCTGCCGGATGCACGACCGAAACCGTCAGGTCATCCTCGTCAGACGGTTGCAGCGGGATGGATTCGAGATCGTCGTCGCAGTTCATGTGCACTCCCTCAAGACCGTTATCAAAACAACCCAGGGTGCAGAGCCTCCATTCCATCGCATGGGTGCCACCCTTCGCAACCACTCGTTGTTGCTTTCGAAGATCTGTTGCAAGGGTGCCGCTTTCACTCCGCCTTCACAGCGGCGCCACGGAAGGCGTCGAAAACGAGGATGCGGAAGTTCTCGAACCTCTCACCGATCTCGAGGCCCCGGCGTTCGCACTCGGCTCGGAAGTCCGCTCCGTCAAACCGGTCCTCGCGGGGGTGCCGAGTCAAAACGCGGGCGAGCACGGAGTCGAGCACATTCTTCGGGATTTCCTCGAAGAGGAACTGCCCGCCCGGGTCAACCCGACACCCTCCCAATTCGTCAGGAATTTATCCCCGACAACCGGTATTGAAATAGTCCAGGGTCATCGTACCCGCCAAAACAACTTGACCAGGAGAAAACCATGTACAAAGCGAAGGCCTTCTCTGCAGCCAGCGCCAAAGACCGGCTCGCCCCCGACACGATTCAGCGACGTGACACCACCGAACGCGACGTGCGGATCGAGATCCTCTTCTGCGGTGTCTGCCACTCCGACCTGCACACGGTTCGCGACGAGTGGCACAGCATCATGCCCACCTCCTACCCCTGCGTGCCGGGCCACGAGATCGTCGGCCGGGTCGTCGAGGTCGGCTCGGGGGTTACCGCGTACAAGACGGGCGACCTGGTCGGGGTCGGCTGCCTCGTCGATTCGGACCACACCTGCCCCGCCTGCAAGCACGATGTCGAGCAGTTCTGTCCCAACGGGGTGTTCACCTACAACGCGCCGGACAAACACCTCGGCGGCGTGACCTTCGGCGGATACTCCGAGAGCATCGTCGTCGACGAGGCTTTCGTGCTGCGCATCCCCAGCAACCTCGATCCGGCGGGCGCCGCTCCACTGCTGTGCGCCGGGATCACGACCTACTCACCGATCCGTCGCTGGGGCGACATCAAAGGCAAGAAGGTTGGCGTGGTCGGCCTCGGCGGCCTCGGGCACATGGGAGTCAAGTTCGCGCGGGCCTTCGGGGCGCACGTCGTGGTCTTTACCACCTCTCCGAGTAAGAAGGAGGATGCGCTGCGCCTCGGCGCCCACGAGGTCATCATATCCACCGACGCCGACGAGATGCAGCGGCACGCGGGGTCCTTCGATTTCATCCTCGACACCATCTCCGCCGATCACGACATCAACGCCTACGTCGGTCTGCTCGGTATCGACGGCAACATCACGCTGGTCGGCGCGCCCGAGAAACCTTTCCCCGTCTCAGCATTCGCCCTGCTCTTCGGGCGCAAAAGCATCTCAGGTTCGCTCATCGGCGGCATCGCGGAGACCCAGGAGATGCTCGACTTCTGCGGTGAGCACGGCATCACCTCCGACGTCGAGATCATCCCGATCCAGAAAATCAACGAAGCCTACGAGCGCATGCTCAAGTCGGATGTGAAGTACCGCTTTTCCATCGACATGAGTTCGCTCAAAACCGGGTGAACCCGTGATGTGACCGGGCGCCATCCGAACTGCGTGCCAGACGCCATTTCGTGACCATTTCAGGATTGTGGACGTGGCGCCCGTCATCGGCCGAACATCGAAAATGAAGGCGGCCTCTCACGAGGCCGCCAGACTGTTTTCCGGGAAAGCGGGTGGTCTAGCCGTCGGTTCCAGTGGCCATGGCCCTGACGTCGGCCGCGCCGAGGCGCTGACCTCCGATAGCCCAATCCCCTCCCTCGAACTCGGTGATACGAACCCACGTCACCGGCCGTAACTTCTCCCCCTCGATCTCGACCATCACGGCGGTGACCTTCTCGATCATCTGCTGCTTCTGTTTCGGTGAGAAGGCGTCCTTGATCACGTCAATTGTCACGAGTGGCATGGGTTTCTCCTTTAACTGTTCAGTTTTGTTTTCAGATGGTCGATGACCTGGCCCATCGCGACGCTTGGGCTGAACTCGATCGATTCGTAGTCCTCCTCGACCCAGACCGTGTGGCCGGGAGGCCAGTAGTAGACGTCGCCGGCTTCCACGTGTTCTTCGCTGCCGTCGGCGTAGCGCACATGGATCGACCCCTTCAACACCGTGCCCCAGTGCGGGCACTGGCAGAGGTCGTGTGGCAGGCCCACGAGCAGCGGGGTGGCGTCCGCGCCTTTCGGGAAGCGGATGCGCGCGACGTTGAGGTCGCCCCAATCCTGCGCCTGGATGCAAACACCGCCCGCCTCGAGACGTGTGGGGAGTTCGGTTCGTTCCTGTTTCACAGTGATCTCCTTTCTCGGTCCTTGTCGGGGACGTTTTGCCGCCGACACATCTATTTATAGACGCCGAGGGCCGCTGACACTTGAAGACGGCATGGAGGATTTGTGGAGATTCCCGGGGCGATCAGTCCGGGGTGTTCTACCATCGTCCCCATGAAATACAGTTTTGGAGGGTTCGAACTGGATCTGACGAAGGTCGAACTGCGCGCCGAAGGCGAACTCCGCTCTCTCGAGCCGCAGGTGTTCGCCCTCCTCGCCTTCCTCGTGGAGAACCGAGAGCGGCTGGTTTCCAGGGATGAACTCCTGGAAAAGGTCTGGGACGGACGCCTGGTCAGCGACTCCGCCCTCGCCAGTCGAGTCAAGGCGGCACGCAGGGCGCTCGGCGACGACGGCAAGGCCCAGCGATTCATCAGAACGATCCACGGCCAGGGATTTCGATTCGTGGCGGAAGTTCACGCGGAGCGCGATCACGTGCGACTCCTCGAGGAACACATCGGCCTGGACGACGCGGCGCGGGTCCATGCCCCGGGCGTGCTCGCGGACGCAATTACGCGCCCCTCGATCGCCGTGCTTCCCTTCCGCCCCGTCGGCGATGCCGGTCCGTACGCAGCCGCAGCCGACGCACTGCCGCACGATCTGATCACCGAGTTGGCTCGTTTGAGGTGGCTCTTCGTGACCGCACGGGGCTCGTCCTTTCGCCTCCGCGAGCCGAGTCCGGACATCGTCGAGGTCGGCCGCATTCTCGGTGTGCGTTACTGCCTGTCAGGTACGTTGGAAGTGGCCGGCCGCAACCTTTCCGTCACCGCGGAGCTCGCCGAAACGCAAAGCGGGAGCGTGATCTGGGCGGAGCGCTACACCGGCTCGATCGACGACGTCCACGCTGTGCGCGCCGAGATCCGCTCCAAGATTCTGACTGCACTTGAAATTCAGATCCCGCTCCACGAGGCAACCCGGGCTCGCCTCACGGGAACGGAAGATCTCGACGCGTGGTCGGCTTACCACCTCGGGTTGCAGCACATGTATCGCTTCAACCGCGGGGACAACGCGATAGCGACCGAACTGTTTGAACGCGCCATCAAGCAGGATCCAAACTTCGCGCGCGCCCACGCCGGCCTCTCCTTCGTGCACTTCCAGACGGCTTTCATGGGGCATGCCGACGACCTCGCCGGAGAGAGGTCCCTGTCCCGCAGCTACGCCCAGCGTGGCCTCGATCTCGATCCCCTCGATCCGTTCGTCAATTTCACGATGGGGCGCACATTCTGGCTCGAGGGCGACCTCGAGAGCGGCCTGGCGTGGCTCGAACGCGCGACGTCGCTGAGCCCGAACTACGCGCAAGGCATTTATGCCCGTGCCTGGACGGAAACGCTGTCCGGGCGGGGACTCGAAGGCCGTGAGCACGTCGACCTCGCGATCCGCCTGAGTCCGCTCGACCCGCTGTTCTACGGGATGCTCGGGACTCGCGCCTTCACCCACCTGGCGCAGGGCGAAGATCTCGAAGCGGCGTCGTGGGCCGAACGGGCGGCGCGATCACCCGGTGCGCATGTCCTCATCGCGATGATCGCCGCGGCAGCGCACGCTCTCGCGGGCCACCCCCCTCAGGCCAGGTCATGGGCGGAAAACGTGCGTGAACGCAACCCACGCCTCACCCGAGAGGATTTCTTCCGCGCATTCCCGATCAAACCGCAAGCCATGCACAGCCGACTGTCGGCAGCACTGCAGAGCCTCGGGTTCTAGCCTGCATATCTCATCAGGTGCCGACTGCGGCCGACGAATCCGCCTACTTGGAATCGGAAACGCCGAAAAGGCTGATCAGCACGTCGCTGAGGTGGTTCCGCCGGGTCGCCGGGTTGTGGCCTTCCGGGACCTCGATGTACGACACGGTGTGGCCGGCGTCGGCAAGTGCCTGGCGCGCCCCGCGCGCCGTAGCGAGGTTGGCCTGGTCGTAGCGCCCCGCGAGGATCGCCACGTGAAGCCGCCGACCCGGCTCCCGGGAAAAGGCCTCGAGTTTGTTGGAGTTCAGCCGCCGGCCCGGAATCAGCAGGCCGAGACGGCCGTACGCCTGGGCGGGCGCGAGCGCGGCGTCGAGCGCGTCCTGCGCCCCGTAGGAGATCGCGAAGACTGCCCACTCGCTGGCGTCCGCCAGGCCGCCGTATCGCGACGCCAACCACAAAGGCGCCTCCTCGGTGAGGAAGGCCCGCAGCGGCGGCCCCTCGTGATTGTCGGCATCGCCCGGCAGGTCCGATTCCAGAAACAGACCGACGATCGGCTCGATCTCCCGGTGGTCGATCAGCCAGTCGAGCACCAGGAGCGCCCCGCCTTCGCGCGCCACGCCCCAGCCGGAGTGGAACACCGCAACCGGGTAGGCTCCGTCGTCGCTGTATCCGGTCGGCAGGTAGGCAAGAACCCGACGCGGCGCACCGAGCGCCTCGCTGTCGATGATCCCCTCGACCGTCGTGCCGCCGGACGCCACGGGAGGTTCGGTGAGCTCTGGCGGCGGGACGAAGTCCGGGGTCACGAACTCCGAGATGTCACCGCCGCCCGGCGACCACGCCCGACGTGGATTGTTCGGATCGACCTGGTAGTCGGTCGCCCCATACACGACGAGGTACTCGATCCGCGCGCGGGGTGCGACCCGCGTTTCGAGTTGGTACCAGCCCGTCGAGCCCACCGGCGCCATCGTGCCGATCGTCAGGTCGAAGGAGCTGTCATCCGGGGCCTCGCCCCACCCCGTGACGTCCGAAACGATGCGCGGCACCTCGCCGTTGGTGCTCTGCACCAGAAAGGTCACCGCCGCCTCCGAACCGGGAGATGGCTGCGCCACGAGAGGCGTGGTCAGGCGGCCCGACTGAATCCCTTCGATCGCGGCCTCGAGCCCCGGTTCGGAGTCGCGGGCGCAGGAAACCGCAACACCGGCGAGGGCGATAAGGGCGAAGGTCCTGATGGTCGCCACGGTGGTCATTGTCGCATGCATGAGCGCCGCGCGGCTGCCTCCAATAAGGAGTCGCGTGTCGCCCGCGGATACCCGGATACCGTCTTCGCCATGCGCGGGCCGCCCTCGGCTCCGGAATCACCCGTTCAACGATCGCGTTCGACGAACGACGGACACCGTTCGGCCGGTTCGGGGTTGAGGAACCGCTCGAAGATCCTGCAGATGCCCGCATCGCCGCGCACCGACGAGTAGACCGATCCGAGAATTCTCAGTCCCGGGAACGCCTGCTCGATGCGGGCGGGGTCGTCGATGAAGTTCTCGCAGTCGCGGCAGGTCGGCTCCATCATCCTCCGGCGTCGCTCACATCGGGACCGTGGCGACCTATCTGGTGGCAGCCACCCCTTCGAATCTTCTGATGCGCCAGACGGCGACACACAGCAGGAGACCGGCGAGGAGGACCATTCCCCATTGACTGAGTGTGGGTATGGCTTCGGCTTCCCGCCCCAGGACGGCCTGGAAGGTGCCGGGGGTCACGCCGTTGGTTGTGAACACCAGGACGCCGCCGCTCGTGTTGACCTGCGGGGAGGCCCACTGGTGGATAGAACCGGTCGTGTTGATGGGGCCCCAGTCGCTGACCAGGTCCCAACCGGTGAAGTCGCCGGCATAGAGGTTGTAAAGATCGCCACCGGGTGGATTCTGCCTCGATAGTCCAGGGGTGTTGTTGAGAAACGTCCTCAATGGGGAGGTGATCGAGAACGTACCGATTCCGTCGATGATCACGGTCGTCTCGGTGTGGTTGATCTCCTGGCATCCCCCCCCGCAGCTGGCGACGTCAGCGGTTTCCCCCACGCCCGTGATCGTAAAGGCCGCATCCGTGAACGGGGTTCCTCCGATTGAACCGCTCCCGGTTCCGGTATAGATGTAGGTGATCGGGGCCGCGGCAGCAACCATGGCCCAGGACAGTACGACCAGAATAGTCACCAGGCTCTGCTTTTTGAACATCGATTTCCTCCAGGCTGAGATTTTCCACATGGGATCCAAAAAAAAGTCGCGCGCACCAAAACCCTATCCGATTCAAATATCTATTCCGACTTGAGGCATCTCATTTTAGAAAGCCCCGAACACACCTTCCTCCGAAGATTATCATGAGTGTCGAGATCTTTGGATGGGCGGCACCTCAGCAGGTCGGCACCCTGGTATGGTGACCGGCACGGGGAAAGGAAAACCGCTTTCCCTTGCCCGTCGTCGGAGGTATTGGTGAAAGAGTCAACGATCAAAATGGGCACACCCCCCGGGCAGTCAGGCTCCAAAACCAAGAGAAAAATGCCCATGCCCGACACCTACATCATCGTGGCCGTCATCGTGTTGGCGATGGCGGTTCTGACCTGGGTGATCCCACCCGGGAGCTACGATTATCGAGAGGTGGAAGTCAACGGCAGGATGAAGGCTATTGCCGTCGACGGCACGTTCCACTATCTCGACGAGTCCGAAGCCAACCCGACCGGGTTCCTCGCCTATTTCAAATCCCTCTACACCGGCTGCGTCGATGCAGCGGACATCATCTTCGTGATCTTTGTCTGTGCGGGCACCTTCGGAATCCTCGTCAAGACGGGGGCCTTCCATGCCGGCATCGGCACCGTGCTCCGGAAAATGGGCAACAAGGATGTGCTGCTTGTCCCGATCCTGATGTCGGTCTTCGCTCTCGGCAGCTCCATGTTCGGGACGTTAAGCGAGTTCTACGGTTTCATCCCGCTGATGGTGGGACTCGGCGTCGCCATGGGCTATGACGCCATGAATAGTCAGTGCCAGGTCCGCGGTACCGTAGTTGTTTGCCGTAACTGCGGAATAGTCAGTGCCAGGTCCGCGGTACCGTAGTTGTTTGCCGTAACTGCGGAACTCCGGACCTGGCACCGATGCGCCGATGCGAAATTCAGTTGGCAGGCTGCTTGGCCATTGGGGATGTCTGAAAGAAGTTCTCCAAAAGGCGCCGGCCGGCTTCGACGTGTCTGGGATCTTCGAGCTCATCGACAAAGTGGTCCCGCGCCCCAACCTCGGTCTCGACGCTCTTTTTCAGCAACGCTCGCCCCAGTCGCTCGTCGAGCTCAGGGTGAAACTGAACCCCCCAGACAGTTCGACCCCGAAGATGCCAGGCCTGCACCGCGCAGTGATCCGTTGACGCGATGACATCAAAGCGGTCGGAAGGCAGACCCGCCACTTCGTCGCAGTGCGAGTGGACAGGAGCCAGGACGTCGATCCCGGCGAACAGGGGATTCGGCGCCAGCGAAATGGTCTTGAAACCGAACTCCGGGAACTTCGCCCGCCGGCACGCGTGGTCGCCCACGAGGGCCCGCGCGACCATCTGGTGGCCGTAGCAGATCCCCAGTACGACCCGGTTCTGGTCGACCACCTGCCTGATCAACGCGATCAAAGCACGATCCGTCGGCAGGCGGCGAGCCGCCGATAACTCCGACCCGCTGACGACGACATGGGTGCACCGCGGATCCGGGACGAAACCCTCGAGTTCCTCGAGATTCACGACCTGGACCGGACGCCCCGAAATTTCTTCGAGCCTGGGAACAACCCCTTGACAGAAGCTCTCCCGGTCCTCGAGATCCGCGATGCAGTTAACGACCAAAATCATGGTCCACTCCGGCGATGATACTAGCAAGGTTGCTCGCGCACGATGGGTGGCATCCCCAAGTTGCCGAAGTGACCCGTCGCGTCGTATCATCTGACCGTTGCACGGGCCGAGATGCGATCAAACCCATCTCGGATGAAAGGTGTTGCCCATGTCCAACCGAATGCGGAACCTGCCTGTCTTCGGGTCCGTCAAGAACCTGAATGTGCTGATCGGAATCGTCGGTCTCCTGTTCCTGGCGTCAAGCGCATACTCGCAGACGACAACGTGTTTCGACTATGACGGCACCATCCAGACGTGGACCGTCCCTGCCGGAGTGAGTTCGATCACGGTCGAAGCCTGGGGGGCACAGGGCGGGAACAGTACATATCAACCACCACCTTACAGCGGCGGCCTTGGCGCCTATATGAAAGGCACCTTTTCCGTCAGTTCCGGAGACGTTCTGAAGATCCTGGTCGGCGGCCAGGGCGAAAGTCTGGCTGTCGGAGGGGGAGGCGGCGGCAGCTTCCTGGCGACATCCGGCGACGTTCCCCTTCTCGTAGCCGGTGGCGGCGGGGGCGCCTCATCGGATCAGCCGGGGGTCGATGCCGTGACATCAGAGAATGGAACCGCCGATAGCCTGGGCATCGTCTCGGGCGGCAGCGGCGGTTTGGGAGGCAACGTCTGCGGCACCAACCAGAATGACGGTGGCGGGGGCGGTGGGTTCTCCTCCGATGGGGCCGACGCCACCGACGGGTTCGGGGTCGGAGGTTTTGGCGGGATGGCCTTCGTCAACGGCGGCGGTATCGTGCCTGGCGGACGCCTTGACGGTGCTTGCGACAATGACCCTGCGGGTGGATTCGGTGGCGGCGGCAGCGCGACCTGCAACACGGTCGGCGGCGGCGGCGGCGGCGGATACTCCGGTGGGGCAGGCGGCCCCCACATCAGCAATTGTGGCGCGGCGGTCCGAGCCGGTGGAGGGGGCGGCGGTTCGTTCAACGGTGGCACTGATCAGACCAACATCGCGGGCGACCGAAGCGGCGACGGCCGGGTGTGCATCACCTATTCGCAAGACATGGTTCGTGCTGCGATCCCGACGCTCAGCGGATGGGCCCTGGTGCTGTTCGGTCTGCTGCTCGGAATGGCAGGGGTGGTGGCGATCAAGTCAACTGCAAGGATGTTGGGCTAGCCTGCAGAGCTGCCTCACGTATCACGTTATCGCCTTGTTTCGTGCGGACGGCCTCACGTGAGAAAGTGATACGTGAGCCTCCTGCAACATTCGCGATCGCAGGGGAGGGGTTCATCCCCTCCCTTCCGTTAGCGGCAGCCCGCAAACCCGCTCACGAGCGGGTTTTTGCAAGAGGCTCACGTGACACCCCTCTGCTGATATTCAGGCCCTCTTGAGCGCGAGCGCACCGGAGAGCGCGACCATCGCGATCAACAGGACGACCCCCAACGGGGTTGCCGCCGGGATCGCCTCCCCCGCCCCAACAAGGGTCACCTCGAAAGCCAACTCGGGGGTCAGATTCTGGCCGATGAAGGTGACGCCCGCCGGGTCGTTCGAGAACCAGAAGGTGCCGTTGTCATTGATCACGCTGTTCTGCGTGTGGCCGCCCGCCAGGAAGGCCCCGGTCCCGGTCTCGCCGACACAGGTCGCGACGAAGAAGTAACGGGTGCCTGCGGTCAGCACGGAAGGAGTCCCCGCGACGGGGGCCGAAAAAAAGCCGAGCACACCCGTCGCCGGCAGCGAAAGCGTGCCTGTGGTTGCGAGCACGGCGCTCGGGTCGGGGCCACCACCTGACGCCTCGGCCCAGATCTCGAA
>CAVUHO010000008.1:0-393642 GCA_963741385.1 Candidatus Sulfomarinibacteraceae bacterium | reverse complement strand
GCCGGAGAAATCGATCGTGGGAAGAAGATCCCAACACCGGTCGAGTTTGATTTCTCGAGGATCCTGACTCCTTCGGGCGTTCCGTCCGGGAGGAAGATCTTGATGGAGTACGGTCTGAGGGATTCAGTCATTCAGTTATTCCTTCCATCCACCCGTACCTCGTTCCTCGTTTTGGCCGGTGCGGTGGATTCGGGGTGGTTGTTGAGTTGGGGGGCGAGGGTTGGCCAGGTGGTGGGGTCGAGGTTGGTTGTGGATGAGGATGTCGGTTTTGGAGTGGGGGCCGGGGTTGGTTTGGAGGAAGTGAAGGACGGTTTGGAGGTCGTCGGTGCGGTTCTTTGCGGTCTTTGGCGTCGTTGCGGTTTTTTTCTTGACCGCGAAGGCGCGAAGGGCGCGAAGATTTCTTTTTCTTGGTGTCGGCTTCGGCGGCGGTGCGATGGGCGAGAATGCGTTCGAGAAGGACGGAGGCCGGTTCGTCATTCGGGCCCTGGGGCACCAGTTCGCCGCGGAAGGCCTTGGCGAGGATGGACTGACCAAGGGTTCCGAGAATCGTTCAACGGTTATTGCCCGGTGAACTCGTCTGGACCTCTCAGAAACAACCAGTGAAATCACTAAGAGTTGGCCTGTTCTGCCGGTGGTGGCAACGGGATCCAGATATCGCCTTAGAGAGCTTTGTACCGAAACCGCGTGCGTGGCCCGAGGCGGTCTGAGGATTGATCGATGTACCTCGCGACAGCCGTAGAACAGTATCCGCAACATCCTCGAGGTATAACGAGGTCAGGACCAACCCCAACAAATAAGGTCTGGGAGCCCGACAATAAGCTGATGGGACGGAACACACCTCCCAACAGACACCAACCGTAATGTGCAATTCCTGCCTCGACTTGATACCGTGTGAAAGGGGGTCTCCACTCCTCGAGCACGTGCGATCAGCCGTCAAAATCCTCCACAAATCCATGCAGAAACTCGACATTCATGACCGAACGGACTTGACTCAAACATCCTTAGACTTCATTGACATCGGGCTGATCTGTCACGACCCGTTTCCAGGTAGACCGAGGTCTCGGACTCGCCCCACACCACCCCTGTGACTCGGGAACCCGCCCCAATCCGGCTTTAACTTGGCTACCACCGATCCGGATTCTCTACCTGGCCAGGCTCGACGAGTGGTGGCTCTTTCAGCATTCACACTCTGGAGATCCTGACGACGGGGCGGGCTAAACCATTCCCTAGATCTTCTCGCGCCAGTCGGCGGTGAGGCGGCCGGAAAAGGCGGCGGCGAGGACGGACTGGCGGAGCTGTTCGAGAAGGGGCGGCACAGCCTCGAGGGCCTCGCGGGCGCGGCGGCTGCGCGCGGTGAGCTCCTCGATCTTTGCCACGATCCGCCGCTGCTCGTTGAGGGGGGGAACGGGAATTCAAATTCTCGACTGATCTGCTTCAGGTTAAGCACCTGTCGTCCCTGCGCATCGGCGATAGCCTCGCAGGACGCGCTTCCGCGTCTCGAGTTGGCGCAAGAACACACCTTGTGCAGGAAGGGACCTACAGCAAAGCCGCTAGCTCACATAGAGCAAGCAGACTGAGAAACGTACGCTTCAGGAATGTCATCTTGCACCAATGCACACCGGCCAACATTCCCAGTGATCGTGACCAAGAGATCGCCGCGCTCAACCAGACTGCGTTTGCCCTCTATGTGGTCTGGCAGATCTACAAAGGGAACCGTTTCTAGGGTGAGGGCGTCAGATTTGACGTCCTGTGTCCGAATGAAGAGGGCACCACCATCCGACGAGTACGTTGACCAGTCACGAGAGCCGCTGGTCACTAGGGCAGAGAAGTCAGCGACTCGCGCTGAAACCCAACCCTTAGGAGGCGATCACCGATCACCGGCCACCTCGTCTGAAGACTGCCCGTTTCCCCTCTCCAACGCCGCCACCAGACCCTCCATCTCCTCGATCGCCGCCTGCAGATTCGCCAGAATCTGCGCGGCGATCTCCTCCGGCTCGGGCAGGTCGCCGTCGCTGCGACGCTCGTCCCGCAGCCACGAGATGTCCAGGTTGTCGCCGCGCTTGGCGATCTCCTCCCGGGTGAAGCAGCGGAAGCGCCCGGCCTCCCCCTGATCGTTCCGCTTCGCCTTGCCGTAGGGGTCGTTGCCGAAGGCCGTCTCGAACTCCGCGAAGTGCTCGCGGGTGAACGGAGTGCGCTTGCCGAAGCTCGGCATGTTGGTGCGCAGGTCGTAGACCCAGACGGCCTTGGTGTTGCCCTTGTCTTCTTCGCCGCGGGTGAAGAAGAGCACGTTGGTCTTCACGCCCTGGGCGTAGAAGATGCCGGTGGGCAGGCGCAGGATGGTGTGGAGGTCGCACTTGTCCATGAGGTCGGCGCGGACTCCTGGCCCGTCGCCGTCCTCGAAGAGCACGTTGTCCGGCAGCACCACGGCGGCGCGGCCGCCGGGCTTCGAGCGCCGCGGTAGATGTGCTGGAGGAAGGTGAGCTGCTTGTTGGAGGTGGGGATAGGTGAAGTCGTCGCGGGTCGGGCCGCCGCCGCCCTTCTTGGTGCCGAAGGGCGGGTTGGTGAGGATGACGTCGGCCTTGGGCAGCGTGGCGCCGAGCGGCGACAGGGTGTCGCCGAGGGCGAGGTCGGCCGTCGATGTCGTGGAGCATGGCGTTCATCAGCAGCAGGCGGTGGGTGTCGGGCACCAGTTCGATGCCGTTGAAGGCCTGCGTGCGCTGGAACTCCTGCTGCGCTTCGGTGAGGTCGAAGTAGTCGTCGGTGGCGGCGCTTGACGTAGCGGTCGGCGGCGATCAGGAAGCCGCCGGTGCCGGCGGCCGGGTCCTGCACCACCTCGCCGGCCTGCGGCTTGACGAGGGCGACCATGGAGTCGATCAGCGGGCGCGGGGTGAAGTACTGGCCGGCGCCGGACTTCTTCTCGTTGGCGTTCTTCTCCAGCAGGCCTTCGTAGAGGTCGCCGAGGCCCTCGTTGCGGGCGGTGTACCAGTCGAGGGCGTCGATGTCCTCGACCAGCTTGTGGAGGTTGCGGGGCTGCTGCAGGGAGGTGTGCGGCGTTGGCGAAGATCTGCCTGCACGCGGCTTGGCGCCGTGGGCGCCGAGGTGGACCAGCAGCTCGCGGTAGAACTGCGAGCTGCTCGACGCCGTCCTTCGCGTCGAGGTCGGCCCAGCGGTAGCCCTTGGGGAGCTGGCTGCTCGGTGTCGGTCTCCTTGGCCATCTTGAGGAAGAGGAGGTAGGTCAGCTCGGTGACGTACTGGTGGTAGGTGATGCCGTCGTCGCGGAGGACGTGGCAGAGGTTCCAGAGCCGGGCGACGATGTCGTGGGTGGTGGTCATGGGGGCTCCGGACGGACGGTTAACCGCAAAGACGCGAAGGTCGCGAAAGTGTCCATTGACCGGGTGTTCTGTTGCGTTCCTTGTGACGGCGCCTTTGCGGTGCAGAAACTGCGAGGGCGCTCTGTGCGGTTTGAAGAATTCGGTTGTTCTTTGCGAGGCCATTGACGGATGCCTTTTGATGCCGTCCTTGAGGACGAGGGAGACGTTCCAGTTGATGAGGTAGCCGAGGCGGCAGCCGGAGAGCTTGAGGTAGGTGATGAGCTGGGCCTCGTGGACGGGGTCGAGCTGGCGCACGGCCTTGTTCTCGATGACGATCAGCTCCTTCGACGAGCATGTCGAGGCGGTAGCCGGCGTCGATGTCGGCGTCCTTGTAGCGGACGGGCATGGGCTTCTCGCACTCGACCGCCAGGCCCTGGTGGCGGAGCTCCCACTCGAGGGCGCGTTGGTAGGCACGATTCCGAGAGACCGGGGCCGAGGTGGCGGTGGACCTCGATGGCGGCGCCGATGATCGCCCGGCCGATGTCTTCGATGTCACGCATTGTGAGCCGCCGAGTAGGTTTAACCGCAAAGACGCAAAGAGCGCGAAGTTTGAAATGGCCGTTGGCCCTGCTTTGGCTGTCGGTGGCGGTAGTTCGGGCTGATCGTGGTGTTCCGCAGGTGCAGTGAGTGACGTTCTGAGTTCGGTACTCGAGCACCGCCGAGGACGCAGCGAAGGTCGCAGGACGTTTCTCAAGTAGCAGACCTCGTTCTGCAGCCGCTCGAATCAGCGTCTATTGCGATCGTTGCGGTTTGAAACTGCGATGGCCGTTCATGCGCGTACGTCCTGCCCAGACGGGCTTCGCTGAGGTCGCCGAGGACCTGCTCGAGCTTGCCGTCGAAGACCTTGTTCGAGCCGGGTGAAGCCGCCCTGGCGTCTTGAACTCGCCGTGGTCGAGGGCGTCGCGGTCGACGATGGTCTCCTTCTCGAGCTGCTGGCCGATGCGCTTGAGCCAGCTCGCGCTGGGGGGCGGTCCAGTCGCCGTTGTCGAGGATTCGTTGCACGGCGCCGCTCGACCCGCTCGGCGTAGGGCACCAGCGGCGAGCCGAGGGCCTGGTTGCGGATGAAGCCGATGATGGTGGCGGCGATGTCCTGGTTCTTCGCCTCGCGCCAGGCGTCGCGGAGGTAGGGCTCGGTGAAGCCCTGCTCGTCGAGGGCGAGCTTGAGGTCGCGGAGCTGGGCGCGGGTGAGGTCGCGCGGGCGCTGGGTGACCACCAGGAGCGCGGGGAGCTGGTTGAGGTTTTCCTTGATGAAGCGCGCCGAAGGCGTCGAGGTAGTCCTCGGGCTTGTTGCACTTGCCGTAGCCGTGCTCGATCGCGGTGACCTCGTCGTCGTGCTCGGAGACCAGGATCTTGCCGGCCGGCGGCCGCGCGGCGTCGAGGTAGCCGACCAGGGTCGGGTGCTCGTTGAGCCAGGACGCGGTCTGCTCGGCGCCCATGGCGCGGATCTTGGAGATCAGCTTCTCGACGCTGCCGCCGGTGTGGCGGCGGATCTCCTCGGCGTGGTGCTGCTCGAGGATCCGCCTTCTTGCGCTGCAGCTTGACCAGGAACTGCTCGTAGACGTCCTGTTGCTGGCCGATCGTCCAGGGCCTTGCCCATCAGGTCCGCCAACAGCGCGAAGGTGGTGCCCGGGTTGGCGACCACCGGCTTCATGGTGGTGACGTCCTCGAGGATGGCGTAGAGGTCGACGGCGTCGAAGATCTCGAAGATCTCCTTGCCGATCGTCGCGGGCACAGAGCGCGTGGCGCGGCCGATCATCTGCTCGTAGAGGATGCGGCTGCGCACGCGGCGCAAGAAGACGAGGTTCGCGATCTCCGGGCACGTCGATGCCGGTGGTGAGCAGGTCGACGGTGACGGCGATCTTCGGGTAGCGCCTCGTTCTTGTAGCTGCGGATGAGCTTGCAGCGGGCTGGTCGGCGCTGCCGGTGATCTTCGCATCACGGCGTCGTCGTCGATCCGCCGTACTGGCGCGTCGAGTGCCTCCTTGAGGAGCGCGGACCACCAGTCGGCGTGGGCGTCGGTGGCGCAGAAGACGAGGGTCTTGCCCGGGCAGGTCGGGATCGATGTGCGTGGCCAGTTCCTCGCAGACGACGCGGTTGAAGGGCTCGGTGATGACCTGCGTTGTTGAACGGTCGACCTCGAAGTTGACCTCGTCGGGCAGCGGAGCGAGATCGATCTGTGCCGGTGCCGGGATCGTAGATGCGGACGTTGCTCGCCGACCTTCCAATGGATGCCGTCCTCGGCCGAGCGTTCGGTGACGATGCGAATCGGCGGCTCGTGGTCGACGAGCCAGCCGTCGATGACCGCCTCGCGGTAGGAGTAGCTGAACACCGGGTCGCCGAAGATCTCGCGCGGTGTGCAGTGCGGGCGTGGCGGTGAGGCCGATCTTCACCGCGTCGAAGTGGTCGAGCGACGCGGCGGTACTTGGAGATGTAGTCCGCCTCGTCGCGGAAGGCGAGCTCGCGCGTCGGCTCATCTCGCGGTCGAGGATGTAGCCGCGGTGGCACTCGTCGATGACGATGCAGTCGTAGTGATCGACGGGCGGCGGCGGTCGTCGTCGCCGGGTAGAGCAGACGCGCTTGACCATGCCCTGCACGGTGGCGATGTGGAGCTCTGGTGTCGGGGTCGGGCGTGGTGTCGCCGAGTTGCCTTGACGTCGTAGATCTCGGTGAAGGTCTGGAGCTGTCTCGAGCTTGACGTCCTTGAAGGCGTTCGACGGCCTGCTCGCCGAGCGCGCGTGCGGTCGACCAGGAAGAGCACGCGGCGGAAGCGCTTCGACTTGATGAGGCGATAGACGAGGCCGATGCAGGTGCGGGTCTTGCCGGTGCCGGTGGCCATGGCGACCAGGACCTCGCGCCGGCCCGTCGCGATCGCCGCCTCGACGGCGCTGATCGCCTCGATCTGGTAGTCGCGCAGCGGCAGGTAGTCGGTGGGCTCGCCGCTGCGAGCTGCGTCGTCGGCCGCGTCGACGTCCTTGCGCGAGCTCCTTGCGCAGCCCCTCGGGCGTGTACCAGCCGTCGAGGGCGCGGGGGTGGTTGGTGGAGCGGCGCGCGTCGAGGAACCAGATGCCGCTCTTGGTCTCGAGCTGCTTGAGGTAGGGGCGGCCGTTGGTGGCGAAGAGGAAGGGGACCGGTAGTCGCCCCAGGGACCGCCCGGCGCGGCGACGCCGCCGTCGACGGAGCATGTCGCGGCTGTAGCGCTTGGCCTGCTCGAGGGCGCCGGGGACGTCCTTGGTCTTGCGCTTGGCCTCGACGACGGCGACGGCCTCGAGGCCGCAGAAGAGGACGTAGTCGGCCGGGCCGGAGGCGGTGGGCCACTCGGCGATGGCGAGGTTGCGCCCTTCTGCGGGCGCGACGCCGCGCTCGTAGCGTGAGGCGCTCGGCTGTCGGCTTCCCAACCGGCGTCGCGGAGCTGCTCGTCGATGAGACGGCGGGTGTCGGCCTCGTCGAGCCCGAGGTCGTCGCCGGCCTCGCGGGCGAAGGCGATGCGCGCCTGCAGCTCGTCGCTGGAGCGTTCGGCCGCCTCCTCGCGCACCGCGACCAGCGACGCGCCGACCCGCGCTGTCTCCTGCACGAGGCGGTTTTCCATCTCCTCGGCGAGAGCGGCGTAGACCTCCCGCTCCTCGGCGACTTCGGAGTACTGCTCGCGCAGCGAGGCGTAGAGCTCGGCCTGCTCGGCTGCCCGTCGGTCGCTCCGCGTCGAGCGCCGACTGATTCTCTGCCAGCGTTGCACGCAGCTCCTCGAGTTCGTCCTTCAGCGCGCCGTCGGCGTGCTGCGGATCTTCGGGCGGTACGAACGGACCGGGCGAGAACTTCGTCGCACCCGGTGTAGGAACGGTAGAACCAGATGGCCAGTGCGCGGGCCAGCTTGAGGAAGTGCAGGAGCCGTCCCGTGGCTGGCCTCCTTGTCGTGGTCGTGGACCGCGATGTTGCCGTTCTTGCGGATGAAGTGGAAGAGGTCCGCGGCCTCGCGCGGCAGGACGTCGCGCTGCTGGAGCATGCGCAGCACATCGATGAACTTGTCCCCCTGCAGCACCTCGATACCGACGCGGGCGGCGGCGAGCTGGGCCATCAGCTCGGCCATCTGGCGCAGCTTGCTCACCGAGTCCCGAGGCTCGAGGGCGAAGTAGTGCTCGGCCAGCGCGCCGTAACGGGCCAGCACCGGGTCGACCTCGGCCAGGTAGCCGAAGTTGGCGCTCGCGAGGGTGGCGGCTTCGGCGGCGGTCATCGCCGGTTCCTCTTCGCATCGATGCACGGACGGGTGCGTGGCTCCGGCATCCATCGCGGAGAAGCCCAAGCACACCTCATGCCACTCACTCCTCCACCCCGTACTTCTGCATCCAGTTGGTGAGGGTCTGGTAGCTCGGCAGACCCACGAGCTCGGCGGCCTTCGACTTGTTGCCGCCGGCTTCCTTCAAGGCGCGTTCGAGGTAGTGGCGGGCGATGTCGGCCTGGAGCTCGCGGATGTCGAGGCCGGAGCCGAGGGCACGGTTGAGGATGGTCTCGCCGTTGGCGGGCACGCCGTTCTGGAAGGCCTCGCGCATCTCGACCTCGCGGATGACCTCGCCGGTGCACCAGATGACGGCGCGGGTGAGGGTGTTCTCGAGCTCGCGGACGTTGCCGGGCAAGGGGTGGCGCAGCAGCAGGGTGCGGGCGCCGGGCGCGAGGCGGCGGTCCTTCCAGCCGGGGTCGTGGAGGCGCTGCTCCGCGTTGATGCGGGCCAGGAAGTGGTCGATGAGCATGCCGAGGTCGCCCTCGCGCTCGCGCAGAGGCGGCAGGGTGAGGACGGCAACCGCGAGGCGGTAGTAGAGGTCGGAGCGGAAGCGGCCCGCCGCGACCTCGTCGACCAGGGTGCGGTTGGTGGCGGCGATGATGCGCACGTCCACCTTCTCGGGCGCGTTGCTGCCCACCGCGGTGACCTCGCCCTCCTGCAGGGCGCGCAGCAGCTTGACCTGGGCGTCGGCCGGCAGCTCGCCGACCTCGTCGAGCAACAGGGTGCGAGCCGTCGGCGGTCTGGAAGAGGCCGCGTTTGGCGCGGTCGGCGCCGGTGAAGGCGCCCTTGACGTGGCCGAAGAGCGTCGACTCGACCAGGGTCTCGGGGATGGCGCCGCAGTTGACGGTGACCATCTGCTGGTTGCGGCGCGGGCTGTGGGCGTGGATGAAGCGCGCGCACAGCTCCTTGCCGGTGCCCGACTCGCCCTCGATCAGCACCGGCACCGAGCGCGGGGCGACGGCACGCGAGCGCTCGAGCAGCACCTGCATGGCCGGGCTGCGGCCGACGATGCCCGCTTCGTCGGGGGCGGCGGGCGGCGTCGCAGCGGCGAGGTCGGCGATTCGCCGGTCGGAGGGGCGCAGGATCTCCGGGATGTACTCCATGGAGATCTCGAACGGCAGGTCCACATCGCGCAGACCGTGCTCGCGGGAGGAGTCGATGAGGTGCGCGTCGTAGCGGGCCTTGGCCAGCAGCAGCCACACCGCCGCCATGGCCGGAGTGCCGGGGCTGAGGTGGAAGGTCAGCTCGACCTTGGTGCCGTGTTCGGCGCGCACCGACTCGACGGCGTCGATGGCGGCCTTGTAGATGGCGGCGTAGTCGACCGGGCTCGGGAGCTTGACGGGGCGGATCTCGAGGGCCGGGCGCGGCGTCGGTGCGAGCGCCGCAGCCACGCCGCGTAGCGCGCGGCCTTGTCGCTCGGGGTAGGTGTTGAGGAGGAGGACGCGGTCGAAGTCGCGGTCCTCAACCGCGCCGGCGATGGGCCCTCGGCCGACCCTCGCCTCGTCCATCGAGGCGTCGAGGTCGGTCTGCCCCAGCCACGCCAAGAGTACCTTCACCGACCGATAGTACAAGATACCTCGCCTTGGCGCAAGAAATTTTATTATTCGAATGTTGATATAATTGTTGAAAATATTGACATCAGACTTGACAAACCCCTGTGTGGGCACTATCTCTACGTTTTCCACAGGTTGATTTTCTAACTGTTCAAAAAACTGGCACGGCTTGCACTACAGGTCTCCGACGTCGGGCGCCAACCCGGCGGCCGATCGGAGGCTGCATGAACACTTCAGCCCTCGAAAAAACAGTACAGGGAGGTGACACATGAGCGACGCCGAATGGGACGAGGAGGAAACCCCTCCTCTCCCCTGCCCGATCCGGGCAGGTCCGGGATCCATCACATGGTCCCGTCCGCTGCCGCCGGAGCTCGAGGAGATCTCGGCCCGGCTGGCGCGGATCGGTGACCGCCTCGAGTGGTTCCGCGACGACCCGGAAGAGCTCGAACGTTACCTTCGGGCGGTGATCCTGGCCTACGAGTGCAGCGGGGCGTCCCGGACCGCCGAGATGTTTCCGCCGATCTACCTGGCCTTCATCGATCTGGTTTCTGTTGACGCCCGCCGACACGTTTTTGATCGAAACCTGGAAGGAGGTGGCCAAGGGGAACGCCGACACCGCGGTGTTGTGGCTGATCGCGATGTACGAGCAACACCCGCTGCTGGTGGCGATGGCGACCGAGTGTTACGCCTGCCTGCGGGCGGACATGGACGGCACGGCGGGTTCCGTCGCCTGCGACTTTCTCGAGGTCTTCGACTCGCTGGCGAGGAGACCCGGGCGGGCGTCTTCCAGGGCCTGATGGTCCTCGGCGACGCCGACGTCCTCGACATGCTGCGCTCGACCCGGTGGGAGCTCACGGACGACGAGGTCCTCATGGTGTGCTCGATGCCGCTCGACGGCTCGGACACCACCGTGTACCTCTTCCTGCTCGACTGGTTGGAGGAAGCGCAGGCCGGGAAAGACCACGCGAGATCGCGGGCGATCGCAGCGGCGCTCACCGTCGACGCGGGCGAGATCGAGCGCGAACAGGAGGCGGACAACGACGCGGAGGTGACGGGCCCGCCGAGCCTGCTCCGGTGCGAACAACCGTTCTTCTACGTCCCCATCGGGGACTTCGCCCGGCACATCGAACCCCGCCTGAGGGCGCTCGCCGAGCACGAGACCGGGTGGCCGGTCGTTGCCCCGATCCTCGAGGGTTGGGGGCTGCTCCCCATGGGGGAGGCCAGCTGATGGCCGGCACAACAGGCCGCGAAAGCGGCCCCAAAGGAGGTTGTGTGAGCGAGAAGAAAGTGATCGACCGGGAGGGGGGGCAGCTCCTCCCCTCCCCGCTGGCGGGCGGGGAGGGCGGGATTCGCTGGTCCCGCTCGCGCCCGGCAACGCTCGAAGAGATCGCGAGGGCCGTCGAACGGATCGAGGATCCGCTCGGCGGACCGCGTCCGGCCGCGCCGCGGAGCTGGAACGGCTGGTCAGAGACGCCTTCTACGATCCTGGACACCGATCGACGGAGGAATCGGAGGACGTGGCGAGGCGCGCCTACCCGCTGTTCCGCGACGCGGCCAGCGTCGAACAGCGCCTGGCCATGATCGACGAAGCCTGGTCTCGCGGGTTCGATCGACGGCCGGTGGCCCGCATCTCTCTGTTCCTCACCACCATGCTCGAGCAGGAGCCCGCGCTGATCGCGGCCAGCGCGGCGCGATATGCGGCCTTCGTGATGATGTTCGAAGACCTCGCGTGGGACGAAATCGGAAGGTTGCTCTACAGCGCCGAGTACGAGTCGGAGATGTGCCGGGCCGCGACGTTCCTGGGCCTGATCGCAGTCGGCGACTCCGAGCTTCTCGGCGAGCTGCGCGATATTCGATCCGAGATGACCGACGACGAGGTGGAAGTCATCTGCGGCATCACCCTCGTCAATCCGAGCCTCGCCACCGTCGTGTTCATGCTCGAGTGGATGGACGAGGCCCAACGCCGCAACGATCACACGCGGTTCGCACAGCTCGCGTCGGCGGTCGAGCGTTCCGGTGCCGCCTCGGAGTGTGTCGCCCTTTCGCCGGCCACCTCGCTCGAACGCCGGCGATCTTCGCCTCAGGATCTGCTACCACCATCAGTTCTCGATCACCCGCGAGCAGCTCGGGCGGCAGATCCGGCCGCGGCTCGAGACGCTGGCCGGGCGTGAGACCGGCACCCGACTCATCCCGCCCGTCCTGCGAGGCCTGGGGGCTGCAGTGCAGAAAGGAGGCCAGCTGATGGGCATCTCAACGAACAAATTCACGGCAGAGCCGGAGGCCCAACCCGCGGAGAGCTTCGAAGAGTTCTGCCGCCGCCACCGCGGCGACGGTGGCCCGACCACGAGCTCCGCGCGCCGTGACGCCGGCCAGCGGAAGGAAGCATGGCCGGCGAAGGCCGCGCCCGTCGAGCCGCAGCCCGTGGTACTCGGTGCCCACCTTTCGCCGGCTGGCGGCCTTCATCTCGCGCCTGCTGCCGGAGCGGCTCAAGCGCTCGAAGGGCGCCCGGCTCGCCCGCCGCAACCCCGGCCTCACCGCGTGGTTGGTCGTCTTCACCGGCGCGGGCATGATGATCGCCGCTCAGGAAACCGGGGATCCGCGTCCCGACCGCAACCCGGCGCGCTATCGGGCGTGGTTGCAGGAGCGGGGCGAGCGCGCGGTCAGGGCGTCGGTTGCGGAGATCGGCCTCAGCCGGCTCGTCGTGCCGACCGTGCGGGCGCAACCCGACCGCGATTGGGTCGCCGGAACCTTCAGTCCGTGGAACGGCACGATAGCGTTCAACTCCAAACACGAGTTCAGCGATGCGTATCTGCTGTCCGTCGCCGCTCACGAGAGCGTTCACGCGCTGTTCGACCAGCACGGTCTGAGGCCGAACACCGGCCGGCACGCCGACTTCCACCTGCTGGTGGAGGAGACCGCTGCGGAGGTGCTCGGCGCCTACATCGCCGGCGATGCGTGGTCGCGCGATGGCGGCGACGGGCTCGCGCTGACCGCCCAGCTGCTCGAAGATCACCGTCGGGCCTGCAGCCCCACCTATCCGAACAGCGTCTACAACAAATACCTCGCTCCGGGGCGAAATTCATCCGAGGGCGTTGACCGGGAGCGCTGGCAGTCGGCCCTCGTCCACTACGGGCCACTCCAGCTCGTGAATGCCATCGACGAGACCTGCCGATGGAAGACGGATCGCGTTGCCGCGGCCAAGGCCATCGCGCGGCGGTTCCTGCGGGCCGAATTGCTGCCCGTCGACAGGCCGATTCTCGAGGAGTTCGAACAGACACGAAAGAGAGGAATGAAGCTATGACCACGTTTATGGAACAGCACGTCACCTGCGCGGTCTGCGGACACGACTCCGAGTTCGACGCATTGGGCAGCACCAACGAGATGGGCTACCCGGACCTCGACACGCGGCCCCCGGAGATGGCGCGTTCGACCATGATCTGGTGGCTGCAGGAGTGCCTCTCCTGCGGCTACTGCTCCGAGTACATCGGCCAGGTCTCGTTCGGGGAGAGGGTGATCATCGAAAGCGCGGCCTTCGCCGACTTTCGCGCCGGTCTCGCCGACCTGCCCGACCTCGTCCGCGTCTTCCGCATCGCGGCCTTCATCGCGGCCGAGCGCGGCCGGCCCGCCGCGGCGTTTCACCACACGCTGCACGAGTCGTGGGTGCACGACGATTTTGGGGACACCGTGCAGGGCGACTGCGGCCACGGCTCAACGCGGTCGACTTCATGAACCTGGCGCACCAGGAGGACGAAACCGTGGTCGACGAAGACGGATTCGACGATGCCGTGAAGGTCGACCTGCTGCGGCGCGCCGGCGCCTTCGAGCGCGCCGCCGAGATCTGCGAGGGAGTGCTCACGCACACCCGCTACACCGGCGTGGGCCCGATCATGGCGTTCGAGCTCGAGCTGTGCAAGAAGCGCGACGTCGAGGCGCACACCATGGACGAGGTCCCCGACCGCAGCCGGAAGTGGGGTTAGCCGTGCGCGACCACCCACCCGGCACGCGGGACGCGTGCCCCACAACCGGTTCAGAGGCCTTTTGTGGGGCAGCCGTCCCGGCTGCCGGGTGGGAGGTGCCGAAAGGACGTTGCCTGGAGCCCCCGCCCAGATCCCTCCGCTACGGCCCTCCGGGCCTTCGGTCGGGATGACAGTTTGGAGGACGGACCCCGCCTCGGTCGGGATGACAGTTTGGAGGACGGACCCCGCCTCGGTCGGGATGACAGTTTGGAGGACGGACCCCGCCTCGGTCGGGATGACAGTTTGGAGGACGGACCCCGCCTCGGTCGGGATGACAGGTTTAGATGCGTCGGCGACGGGTTGTGGGGCAGCCGTTCCCGGCTGCCAGGTGGGAGGGGCGACATCCAGCCGTAGCCAACCGCCCGCCCGGCACGCGGGCTTGCAAGAGCGTTGTTCGATCAGTGAAGCAGGGAGGGGATGAACCCCTCCCCTACGGTTTTCAGAGATACGGGTAGGGCGGGGATCAGCCCCTCCCTTGGGCACTCATGCCGTCCCTCAAAGGCGTAGGGGCGGGGTTCATCCACGCCGGTTCACACTGCGGGCGAATTCTTCTCTTGACGGAACAGAATACAACTTATACATTGTATATGTGAATTTTGAAGACGCAATCTCGCTGGCGGAAGGGCCAGAACGAACTGCGGCAATCGCGGCCTGGATCCAAAGCCTGTTTACCGGCAAAAACCAGGTGCCGGTGCTCGTGGGAGGAGCCGCGGTCGAGATCCTGACGGGTGGGGCGTACACCACTGGGGACCTCGACTTCGTAGGATTCGTGCCGGCTTCCATCCGAAGGGTCCTCGAAGCCAAAGGGTTCAAAAAAACAGGACGTCACTGGATCAACGACGACCAGGAGATATACCTTGAGTTTCCGGGAGAGTCGCTGAGCCCCGGGGAAACAGCCGTCCGCCTGGAAGCATATGGTTTCGATCTCACTCTGGTCAGCTTGGAGGACCTCCTGGTGGATCGTCTGGGAGCCTGGGCGTACTGGAAATCAGGCGTTGATGGAGCAAACGCGTTCATGTTGTACCGGACCCGTAGAATAGAAATCGACCATGACCGCCTGAATCGCAGAGCACGTGAGGCGGGATTTGAAGCGGCGCTCGGCGCTCTGCGGACCTTCGACGCGGATTGGTCACAATGTGAGCCCGACGCCGAATCACTCGAACGATGGGCGAACGCCGGGCCTGGAGAGGAAACCTCATGACGACCGACACCACCTCTCGACTCACTCGCCGGCGTCCCCGCGCCTTCGTCGAATGGCGGCAGCTTCGCGCTTGGGGAAAGCTCCCGGATCGCGAAAAGAACGTACCCGGCTATCTGCTCCGCACCGCTCGTGAAAAGGCAGGGCTCACTCAGACGCGACTCGCCGAAAACCTGGGCATCACCCAGCAAGCCGTCGCTCGAGCCGAAGGCTGGAGTTCCAATCCCACGGTCGACCTCATGAATCGGTGGGCCCGGGCCTGCGGTCACCGCCTCGAGATCCGCCTGACGGGTTCTGGGTAGGCGGCAGCGTCACCATTCAATCGACCTCAACTCTCAAGCCATGTGCCGGTTCCGACGCAACTCGATCCTCGCTATCAACGTGACCTCGGCAGTGCTCACCCACACCCGGTACACCGGGGTGGGCCCGATCATGGCGTTCGAGTTCGAGCTGTGCAAGAAGAGCGACGTCGAGGCGCACACCATGGACGAGGTTCCCGACCGCAGCCGGAAGTGGGTTTAGCCGCACCCGACCGCCCGCCCGGCACGCGGGCTTGCAAGAGCGTTGTTCGATCAGTGAAGCAGGGAGGGGATGAACCCCTCCCCTACGGCTTTGATTGGCAACGGCCACCACTGGTTTTCTGCGGGAGCGGGGATGAACCCCACCATGCGGAGGGCGGCACCAAAATTGTGGGGCAGCCGTCCCGGCTGCCGGGTGGGAGGGGCCGAAAGGACGATACCTGCAGCCCCCAGCCAGATCCCTCCGCTACGGCCCTCCGGGCCTTCGGTCGGGATGACAGTTTGGAGAACGGACCCCGCCTCGGTCGGGATGACAGTTTGGAGGACGGACCCCGCCTCGGTCGGGATGACAGTTTGGAGGACGGACCCCGCCTCGGTCGGGATGACAGTTTGGAGGACGGACCCCGCCTCGGTCGGGATGACAAGTTTAGATGCGTCGGCGACGGGTTGTGGGGCAGCCGTCCCGGCTGCCGGGTGGGAGGGGCGCCATCATGCCGTAGCCAACCGCCGACCCGGCACGCGGGACGCGTGCCCCACAACCGGCTCCGAGGCATCCGGTTTCTGGTGCCGTTTTTCGGCCGGTCGAATCGGGTCCGGGTCAGAGGTTCGTCGTTGGGATGCGCAATGCCTTGAGCAGCTTGAGGAGGCGCTTGTCGATGGTGCAGACGGTGGCCCCTTCTCGGCGCGCGGTGATGGCGTACAACGCGTCGTACACAGGATGGCCGAACGCGTCGGCAGTCGCCAGGGCTTCGGTCGCCAGGTCGCGTGCCGGCAGGGCGTCGTCCGCGAACGAGGCCGCGGTCGAGAGCAGGGTCTGAGCGTCGTCCACCCGCAGATCCCCGGCGCGAACGTATTTCCAGAGGGCGTTAGCGATCTCGGCGAAGTACAGATCAGGAACCGCCACGCGATCGGCTTGTTCGAGTTGATCGATGATCTTCCATGCCAAGGGACGGCCGAGCAGAGCTTCGATCGCCGCCGACGCATCGAGGACTAAAATCCGACTCATCGGTCGCGATCTTCACGCACGACATCGGCCGGCGCCCTGGTCACCTTTCGCTCGCCGTCGCTCTGGATTGACTCACGGAGATCTCGAAGCGCTTCGAGCCGACGATTTTTCGCCTCGACTTCCGCGAGGCGTTCGAGCTCGATGACGGCTTGTTGCGCAAGGCTCCGCCGATCTCGGCGCGCCTTCAAGGAGAGCGCTCTATAAATCGCGTCTGGCAGATCGCGAATTTGAAGTGACGGCATGGTGTCCTCCAGCAATCAACGTAAATCATAATGCATGCGTTTTGGTGCGTCAACTTGAAAACGGGATTACGAGCGGCGAACCACGCCGCATCTGCGTGCTGGTATCCTGCCCGGCATGGACTGGATTGTTTCGCTGACGCCGGAGGTTTCGGGAGACCCGTTGGGGGCCATCGCGCGGCCGCCGGAAGGGGCTTCGATTGTCGAGGTGCGGGCGGATCTGTTTCCGGGGATCGACCTACGGGCGGCGATCTGCGCGTGCCCGCTGCCGGTGCTGGTGACCTTGCGGTCGAGCGCGGAGGGCGGGCGTGGGCCGACCGACCCCGACGAGCGGCGTGTCGTGCTGGAGGCGGCGCGAGAAGCCGGCGCGGCGTTGATCGATCTCGAGCACGAGCGGGACGGCCACCTGGTGCGGGCGTTGGGGCTGGCCCCCGAGCAGGTGGTGCTGTCGTGGCACTCGGTCGACGGCACGCCGGAGGACCTCGGCGACATCGCCGCACGGATGCTGGAAACGCCGGCGCGTTGGGTCAAGTTGGTACCGACCGCGACGTCGGTCGCCGATCTGGTGGCGGGCTTGGAGTTGCACGGGCGGTTCAACGATCGCGCGCGGCAGCGGCGGCGGTTGTTGACCTTTGCGATGGGTGCGCCCGGTGTGGCCAGCCGCTATCTGGCACCACTCCTCGGTCCTCCTTTCTCCTTTGCTGCGTGGAGCGAGGGCGCGGAGGCGGCGCCAGGCCAGCTGACCATCGCAAAGACTACAGCCGTCATCTCGCACCTCAACGGTCCGCCGCAGCGACTCTACGGTGTGGTGGGTTCGGACGTCAGCCGCAGCCTCAGCCCGGCGCTTCATGCGGCCGCGTACCGCGCGCTGGGCCTCCCCTATCTGATGCTGCCCATCAGCGTGCCCGAGGCGGCCGAGCTCGAGGAACTCTTCGTGCCGCGGGGCGACACCTGTTTCGACCGCATCGGTCTCCACGCCCACGGTTGGGCGGTGACCACTCCGTATAAGGACCTGGCCGCGGAGGCTGCGGACCTCGCGGCGCCGAGGGTGCGGCGCGCCGGGGCCGCCAACACGCTGGTCCTCAATGTGGGCAAGGTGGTAGCCGAGAACACCGATGCCGACGGGATCGTCGGTTCTCTCGTCAGTCTCGGCTTCGACCCGTCGGGCCACCGGGCAGTGGTCCAGGGGACCGGCGGTGCGGCGCGGGGAGCGGCCGTCGGTCTGCACCTGGCGGGTGCGGATGTGGTGGTGCGGAGCCGGTCGGACGAGCGGGCCAAAGAGACCGCGGAGAGGATCGGGGTCGAGTGGTGCGCGGCGGACGCTTTTCCGAAGGACGCGGCGATCCTGGTCAACGCGACGCCGCTCGGACGCGGCCCCGATGGGGCGTGTCCGTTTTCAGACGAAGAGATTTCGGGTGCCTCGGCCGTGGTCGACATGGTGTACGCCGACCACACCACGGTTTTGGTGGAGCGAGCCCGCGAAGCGGGGTTGGTCGCGGCCGACGGCCGCGAAGTGCTGCTTCACCAGGGCGTTGCCCAGTTCGCCGCCTTCATGCAGGTGGTGCCGCCGAAGGAAGCGATGCGCGCCGCCCTTGGCGGCGCGAATTCGGAATTTTGAATTCGGAATTCGGAATTCAGGCCCACCCCCCGGCAGCCGGGACGGCTGCCCCACAAGGCGTCACACCGATGAATTGAAGGGTTGTGGGGCAGGCGTCCCGCCTGCCGGGTGGGGGGTGTCGGAAGGACGTTGCCTGCAGCCACCGCCCAGATCCCTCCGCTACGGCCCTTCGGGCCTTCGGTCGGGATGACAGATTGGAGGTGGCCCCCGTTTCGGTCGGGATGACAGTTTGGAGGTACGGCCTCCGTCCTTCGGTCGGGATGACAGGCTCAGATGCGTGGGCGACGGGTTGTGGGGCAGGCGTCCCGCCTGCCGGGTGGGGGGTGTCGGAAGGACGTTGTCTGCAGCCACCGCCCAGATCCCTCCGCTACGGCCCTTCGGGCCTTCGGTCGGGATGACAGATTGGAGGACGGCCTCGACCTCGGTCGGGATGACAGTTTGGAGGACGGACTCCGTTTCGGTCGGGATGACAGTTTGGAGGACGGACTCCGTTTCGGTCGGGATGACAGTTTGGAGGTAGGCCTCCGCTTCGGTCGGGATGAAAGGCTCAGATGAGTGGGCGACGGGTTGTGGGGCAGGCGTCCCGCCTGCCGGGGTGGCCGGGTGGAAAATCCGAAATCCGAAATCCGAAATCCGAAATTTCTTTCGTCAGCGGATACCGACCGCCTTGCGGACGTCGTCCATCAACGGAGCGGCGGTCTGGCGGGCCGTGTCGGCACCGGCGCGCAGGATGCGCTCGACCTCGGCCGGGTCGCTGCGCAGTTCGTCGTAGCGGGCGCGGGCGTCACCGAAAGTCTGGAGGTAGTACTCGAACAGCCGCTTCTTCATGTCGCCGTAACCCACCCCGCCCTCGGCGAAGGCGGTCTCGACCCAGGCGCGTTCATCGGGGTTCGGGGCGAAGATCTTGAGCAGGTGGTAGAGGGCGTTGTCTTCGGTCGGCTTGGGCGCCTCGACCGGGGTGGAGTCGGTGACGATGCCCATGATCTTTTTCCGGATCGGTTTTTCGGGTCCGAAGATCTCGATGGTGTTGTCGTACGACTTGCTCATCTTGCGGCCGTCGACGCCCGGCACGACGGCGACGTCGTCGAGGATCATGGGTTCGGGCAGGTTAAAGACCTCGTCGCCGTAGGTCGCGTGGAACGAAGCCGCCACGTCACGAGTCACCTCGAGGTGTTGCTTCTGGTCCTTGCCAACCGGCACCAGGTCGCTCTTGACGATGAGGATGTCGGCGGCCATCAGCACGGGGTAGGCGAAAAGTCCGTGGCTCGGCACGACGCCCTGCGCCACCTTGTCCTTGAACGAGTGGCAGCGCTGGAGAAGGCCCATGGAGGTCACTGTCGACAGATACCACGAGAGCTCGGTGACCTCAGGCAGATCGGACTGGCGGTAGACCACGCTCTTTTCGGGGTCGAGGCCGAGGGCGAGGTATCCGGTTGCCAGATCAGTGATCAGCTCGCGGAACCGCGGCGGGTCCTGGACCGTGGTCAGGGCGTGGAGATCGGCCAGGAAGAAGAAGCACTCGTTCTCCTCCTGCAGCCGCACGAACTGGCGGATGGCGCCGAAGTAATTGCCGACATGGAGAGTTCCGGATGGTTGAACACCCGACAGGACACGCATGGAGCCTCCTCGCTGCGCCCGAACCATCGGATCGGACCCGGCGGATGATAGCAAACGCAAAAAAAACCGGCCGGTGACGCACCGGCCGGGTGAGATATCGATGGTGCTGCGATCAGCCGTCGTTGCCGATGGCTTCGGTCGGGCACGACTCCATGGCCTCTTCCACCAGGGCCGTCTCGTCGTCGTTCGCGGGCTGTTTGCTGACGTAGGAGTAGCCTTCGTCCTCGTTGGCCGCGAAATTGTTCGGTGCGGTCGTCCTGCAAACATCGCAGTCGATGCAGTTCGAGTCCACGTACCATTTTCCGGGTACGTTATCAGCAAGTTTGTCATCAGGGTCGGCCATCATGTTCTCCTTTTCTGCGGGGTTCCCCGCGCATCCGCGGGATGATACCACCCGCTATCCGGTTGTCAAATCTCCGTTTTCGGCCGATTCATCGAGGGGGAATCTCAAGAGGTCGCTCGGACACGCGTCGGATCCCGCCGACCGCGGTCTTGGTCCCGCCGCTCGACGGCCACTGGCACTCGATGTCGTAGGGAAATGCAAAGGCCGGCAGGATCGCCGTCGGATCGTCGGTGCGATTGTCGATCATCGTTCCGTAGACAGTCATGCCGACGACCGGCTGCGAGTTCGCCGACGCCCAGCTGACAAAAGTGATTTCGATGGTTGTGTCGTTCGGAACGTCATCGAGACTGAACAGCGAGGACAGAACGTTGTTGTACTGCACCTGCGACATCGGCGGCATGGACACCGGGTACAGGATGACGTTGTCATTTGCATCGCGGAACGGCTCACCGTCGCCATGGAAGGGTTGAATCAAGAGAGTGATGGTGGTCAGAGGGTCGGATGCGTTGAGGATACCGACGTTGTAACGGAAATCCGTGTTTGCCGCAGCGCCCGACAGAATCTGGAAGCTGAAGTTACCCTGGTCGCTCACCGCCGAGGGGTCTGCCAGGTTGTACCAGGGAACACCGGGCAGCGTCTGACCGTAGGTCCCCGTCACCTCGAGAAACGCACCCTCGTTGTTGGAATCGGCCTCGTAGAAGGTCTTCGGCGTGTAGACCCGCGAGTTGGCGATCACGTTTTTGTACACACGCGTGCCGTCGCTCTCGAGCGAGCCGGACTCGTAGGCGAAGATCACCAGTGCACCATAATTCGCGGTCCCCTGCTCGTTCGGCCAATAGGCGCCGATCGGGTCTTCGAGGACCACGGTGCCGCCCGGAGGGATGTTCGCGAGCGCCGGATTCACGGTTCCGAAACCGTCTCCTTCGGTGGCGCCAAGCCAGGTGCTGCGATCGACGAACTCCTGGGCGTTGGAGACCAGACCCGTCTTGAGGTAGACGATCGCCACGTCAACGTTGGCTTCCTGTTCGACGTTGGTGATGAACACGTCGGACCGCCACCGGCTGCTGCCCTCGCCGTCGGTATGGGCAACGCCTGGTATGTAGAGAAGATCGGCCGCCAGGAACTGGGCGCCCGCCGGGGCCGCAAGGGTCAGGACCGCAATCGCGAGACCGGCGGCCAGGGTATTTCGGTTCATTCAATCCTCCAGGGGTGCCGGGAGAAACTCCATCTCAGCCGGTCACCCGCCTATCTTGCCAGCTTCGCCGGCGATGGGCAAGACGACCCGCGCCTCGAAGCCTTGTGGTTCCATATTTTCGAGCTCGATCCGCCCACCCTGGGCGTCGATGAAGCGCTCGGCAATGGCGAGCCCGAGACCGCTGCCGCCGCGACGCCGCGTGTAAAAAGCCTTGCGGACCCTGGTCAGCTCGCCGGCGGGAATGCCGTTGCCCCGGTCGCGAACGACCATCACGACTGATTTCCCCCTGTCATCGGCGGTCAGCTCCACCACCCGTCTGTCCGGAGGCAGCTGGTTGACCGCCTGGACGGCGTTGATCACGAGGTTCAACAGCACCTGGCGGAGCTGGCCGGGGTCGCTCAGCACCGCAACCGCCGGCAGCCCCGGGAGGACCCGGAGGTGAACGCCCTCGCGACGGGCCTCCGCCGACAGAAACTCGCACACGTCCTTGAGCATGCCGTCGACCCGCACCGGCTCCAGCTCGGGGTCGCCCGGCCGGGCGTAGGTGAGAAAGTCGCTGACCAGGCTCGCCAGCCGCCCGACCTCTTCGCGCGTCGTGGCGAGCGACTGGGAGGCGTTGCCGCCGTCCTCCGGCAAATCCTCACCGAGCATTTCTAGGTTGAGGTTGATGGAGTTCAAGGGGTTGCGGATCTCGTGCGCCAGATTGGCTGCCAGCGCGCCCAGGGCCGCCATCTCCTCCGCCTCGAACCTCTGAGCTTCGAGGCGCCGGGTGCGTTGGATGAGGAACCACACGAAGGCGAAGGCCAGCAGGAGGGTCGCCAACGTCAGCACGGCGATGCCGATGGTCTGGGTGAGAAGGTCGCCGCGGAGTTCCGAGACCCTCTCAGCCACCTCGGCGCGGTTCACGTTGAGCACCACGTTGCCGACATCGCCCAGAGGCACCGTGATGCGGTAGGGGTTTTCGGTCTCGACGACGTTCTGGTCGGACACCGTCCCCTGGATCTGCAGGTCCTCGGCCAAGGACTCAGGGATCTCCTCCCGCGACTGAGTGCGCGACGAGTAAACCACCGTGCCCGCGCTGTCGGTGACCTCGATCGACTGCCAGATGCGGCGTTCCGGATCGCCTTCGAGGGTTCGCGACAGGACTTCGCGGCGGGTCTCGACCACGTCCAGTTCCTTCACCTCCGCCCCACCGAGCTCGGCTGCGATCCGCCGGGCCTCTTCGCGGCCGCCCGCGAGCACGTCTTCGAGATACCGCCGCGAGAGTGAGCCCGAGATCAGGTGACCGAAGAGAAAGATGATGCCCAGGACGAGCACGAGAAAGACCGCCGCCGCCGCCGCGTACTGCAGGCGCAGCGACCCTTGTGTGCCGAAAATGCCCTTGTTGGCGGTCATGGTGGCTCGTCTCACTCCACGTTGGCGATCATCGAGAATTCCAAGAAGCCCGTAAACACGAACCTGACGGTGGTTACGAACCCCGGGGGAAGGTCACCGGGGCCGATCGTTCAACGACCACGCAATCGGCGTGCCATCGGATCCCTCCCGCCGTCCACGATCCGCCCCTCCGGTTGAATCAGAGGCCGCACGCGGTCCGGAGATCGGCGACACGGTCGGTCTTCTCCCACGTGAAGTCCGGGTTGTCGCGACCGAAGTGCCCGAAAGCTGCGGTCTGCTTGTATATCGGCCGCAGCAGGTCGAGATACTGGATGATCCCCAGCGGCGACAGCGCGAAGACCTCGCGAACCGCCGCCGTGATGCGCTCGTCCGGCACCTCGCCGGTCCCGAAGGTGTCGACCATGACCGAGACGGGGTCAACCACGCCGATGGCGTAGGCGAGCTGGACCTCGGTGCGGGCGGCCAGACCTGAGGCGACGATGTTCTTTGCCACGTGGCGGGCCATGTAGCAGGCGGATCGATCGACCTTGGACGGGTCCTTGCCTGAAAACGCGCCGCCGCCGTGCCTGCCGACGCCGCCGTAGGTGTCGACGATGATCTTGCGTCCGGTAAGGCCGCAATCTCCCTGGGGGCCTCCGATCACGAACCGGCCCGTGGGGTTGATGTGGATCTTGGTGTTGCCGTCGATCATGCCGGCGGGCAGCGCGGCGTCGATGATCCTGGTGCGAACCTGGCGCCGCAGCTCGGCGGTTTCGATGTCGTCGGCATGCTGGCACGAGACCACGATCGCCTCGATGCGTTTGGGGGTGTTGCCGTCGTACTCGATGGACACCTGGGCCTTGCCGTCGGGCCGCAGCCAATCGATCTCGTCCGTGCGCCGCGCAACGCTCAGCCTCCTGGTCAACTGGTGGGCCATCACCAACGGCATCGGCATCAGCTCCGGCGTCTCGTTGGTGGCGTAGCCGAACATCAGCCCCTGATCGCCGGCGCCGCCGGGGTTGACACCCTGAGCGATATCGGGCGACTGCGGGTCGATGGAAGAGATGACCGCGCAGGTCTCGTAATCGAAACCGAATTTCGCACGGGTATAGCCGATCTCGCGGATCGTCTCGCGGACGATGGCTGGAAAGTCGACGTAGGTACTGGTGGTGATCTCACCGGCGATGAACGCGAGCCCCGTTGTCACGAGGGTTTCGCACGCCACCCGGCCGTGAGGGTCGTCGGTCAACACGGCGTCGAGGACAGCGTCGGAAATCTGGTCGGCGATCTTGTCCGGGTGTCCTTCGGTCACGGACTCAGACGTAAAAACATGGTGTCCACTGGGTGCCATGGGATCCTCCCTATCGAACGCACACCCTAACATCGAGAGTGAGTTCAGGTCAATGGACGGATGATCTAACATGCGAAGACTTCGACGTTTAAACCGATCATTGACGGTGGATCGAGAAGCGCCCATGATCGGGTCATGAAGGAATGGCCCATCGCCCGGGTCCGCACGTTGGCGCGGCGGCTCGAAGACTTCAGGCGCAACTGCCGCGTCACCACGCTCGCACAGGAAGAAACCTCGCGCTCGCCCTTCCGGCTGCTGGTGGCGTGCGTGATCTCCCTCCGTACCAAGGACGAGGTCACCGCCGAGTCGAGCCGTCGTTTGTTCGCGATCGCCGACAGCCCCGACGCGCTCGCGGCGCTCGACGCTGCGACGATCGCCGAGGCCATCTTCCCGGCCGGTTTCTACAATACGAAAGCGAAGCAGCTGCGGACGATCGGAGAGATTCTTCGCGACCGCTACGACGGCGAGGTCCCCGGTGAGGAACAGGCACTGCTCGAACTCCCCGGTGTCGGCCGCAAGACCGCCAACCTGGTGCTCGGTCTCGGGTTCGGCGTTCCGGCGATCTGTGTCGATACCCACGTCCATCGCATTTCGAACCGGCTCGGGCTGGTGTCAACGGCAACGCCGGAACGGACCGAGTACGCCCTCCAGAAGGTCCTCCCCCGGGACCTCTGGATCCCGATCAACGACCTTCTCGTGACTTTCGGCCAGAACCGCTGCCACCCGACCTCGCCAAAGTGCACCGGCTGCCCGCTCGACGACCTCTGCCCGAGGATCGAGGTCACACGCTTTCGCTGAGATTCCGCTTTCCCCGGGGCGGGAAAGAAGGTGGGCCAAGGCCCAGCGTGAAAGTCGTTCGCGAGTTCCCGGGGCTTCCAGACGGAATGTCGTTGGATGCGAGTCCCAAGACTGTCATCCCGAGCCGGCGATCGCTCTTTCCTGTCATCCCGAGCCGGCGATCGCTCTTTCCTGTCATCCCGAGCGAGCGCAGCCTCTTTTGCGGTCATCCCGAGCCGGCGATCGCTCTTTCCTGTCATCCCGAGCGAGCGCAGCCTCTTTTGCGGTCATCCCGAGCCGGCGATCGCTCTTTCCTGTCATCCCGACCGGAGGCCCAGAGGGCCGTAGCGGAGGGATCTGGGCGGGGGCTTCAGGCGACGCCGTACCGGGAGCCGCCGCCAGATCCCTCCGCTCGGTCGCTTCGCTCCCTCGGTCGGGATGACAGGGGTGAGGTGATCGCTGCGCTCCCTCGGTCGGGATGACAAGGGAGTGAAATAGCGTCGCTCCCTCGGTCGGGATGACAGTATTGGAGGTGGAACGACTAATTCGCCTGGCGTTGTTGGTCGAGGGTTGCGAGGCGGCCCGCCACATCGCGATAGGTCGCGGCGGATGACGAGATCTCCTCGAACAGGTCTACCGCCTGAGCAAGGTCTCCGGCCCCTTCATACGCCACCGCGAGTTCGTATCGCAGCCCGAGCCGTGCGTCGTCGGAGATGTCCGGGGCCACCAGCGCCTTCTGGAACCAGCTCACGGCTTCAGCCCACATCCCCTGTTCCTGGTAGCAAACGCCGATGATCGAGCAGCTTTCAACAAAGTAGGCGGGGTCGCGGGAGGCCACCTGGAATTCGCGGATCGCTTCGGGGTGCAGGCCCATTTCGCGGTAGGCGATGCCGAGGTTGAAATGGGTGTCGGAGTCCTCTTCGGACAGCTGTTCGGCGACGCCCTTCTGGAATTCCCGGAAGACCTCTTCGAGCAGCGCCTCGCCCTTGCCGCGGCCGGTGGCTTCGTCCACCATCGCCTCTTCCGCGGCCAGTTCGGCCTCGAGTTCCTTGGCAAGGTCGATGTACTGTTCTTCGTCGGCAAACAGCTCCTCGGCGCCTTCCTCGACCGTATCCACGGCCTCGAGGAGAACGCCGACCTCTTTCAATTTGAGGCGCCTGGCCACTACTGCGGGGTCGTCCGGGTGCTCCTCTTCGAGCGTGGTGAGAACCCTTGCCGCATCCTCGTACAGCTCCTGGTCGATAAAGAAGTCGATCTGCTCCAGGTCGCCCATGGAAGGCCCGATGAAGCTGTCGGTGATCTCCACCAGCTCGTCGGCCATCACCTCTTCGACGGCGGGCGGCCGCGGAGTCTGAGCCACAGGTGCGGGAGCGGCAAAGGAAACTTCCGCCGGCTCCTCGACCGGCCGCTGCGGTTCGACGGGCACCGGCTCGCGACCGAAATCGATCGCGATCTCCTCCACCTGCGGTTCAGCCTCCTCAGCCAGGGCGACCTCGAAGTCGCCTTCGATGTCCACCACCTCGATGAGGTCACTGTCTTCATCGGTGAAGTCAAACCCGGCGGGTTTTTCGTCCCCGCCCAGCCTGCCCGATACCGTCGGCGGTTCCTCGGCTTGCGCCCGCACGGTGCCGGTCGCGGGCGGACGAGCGCGTTCGAGTTCGGGAAGAGACGCCATCAAACCGGCGAGCTCGCCCATCGTCCCCTGCGCGCGGTGGTACTCGACCACCGGCATCGCCATCGCGACGGCCGCATCCCGGTCTCCGTGTTCGGCGTACAACTGGGCGAGGCGGCGACGCGGTTCGATTTCGCCCGGGCAGAACAGGACCACGTCTTCGAGGTGGCTGATCGCCTTGTCCACGAGGCCGTACTTCGCGAAGACCCCAGCTTCTGCGAGACGTTCCCTGAGGTCGAACCCCTCAGGTGTCGATGCCGCCGTGAAAGTCTTGGCGGTCGCCGCCGCGGGAGTCGAAATCTCGAGCTCGAGAGGCGTCAAGGGCTCCAGATCAGGCTCGATTCTCGGCATGGGTACGGGCGTTTCTTCGACGATTTCTTCGGCCGATTCGTCGAAGTCGATCGCCTCGATGACCTCACGCGATTTCGGTGCCGGTGGACGCGCGGCGCCCGCATCCCGGAAGAAGTTCTCATTGACGTCGTCGAGCGCGGCCAGCCGCTCCCGAAAACGCTGGTTTTCGGGTTGGGTGTCGAGAAGATCGACATACAGGCGTTTGGCCGCTTCCATCTCTCCCGAATTGAAATAGCTTTCGGCCAGCGCCGCCCTCAGTGTGAACAGGGTTTCCTGGTCGCTCGACGGGGCCCAAGCGCGAACCGCCAGCTTCAACACGTCCTGGTCGCCAGGGGATTTTTCGAGCAGCCTCTTGAGAGCCGCCTGGGCGCCGGCGTGATCGCTCCGGTCGAGCATCTCGGAAACGGACGGGAGATCGTGCTCATGGGTCTCTTCGGGCACCCCGGCATCCGTCAGAGCGGTACCCATGAGGGCGCGAATCTTCCGATTTGTCGGTTCCGCGGCAAGCACTTCCCTGGCGAAGGCCACGGCGGTTTCTGTGTCTCCCATCGTCATGTGGGTCCGCGCGAGCAGCATCTTGAGTTCAGTGGACTCGGGCGATTTCTCGATGCCGAAGTTCAGGAACTCGAGCGCAACCGGGGTGCGTCCGCCGTCGAGTAATGCGTCGCACACGTTGACCAGGAATTCACCCTCCGATGGGTTCTTGTCGAGCACTCGACGGTAGAGCCGTTCCGCGTCGTCGAGCTTGTTCGCCTCGATCAGAATGGTCCCGAGCCGGTCGAACACCTTGAGGGCTGATCCGATTTCGCCCCGCCGCAGCAACAGGTCGGCCAAACGCAGAGATGATGCATGATTGCTTGGATCCAGTTTGACGAGCTGCTCGTGCGCCTCGATGGCTTTTTCCAACTCGCCGTTCTTGACGTACCAGTCACCCAGGATCTGGTACTCGCGTCTGGCCTCGACAAACAGCTTCTGGTCGACGTACAGAGTCGCGAGACGTTCGAAGATGTCGAGCCGTTGCGGGTCCAGCCGCTGGATCTTCTTGAGAATGGCGATGGCTTTGGTGACAAAACCGTCCTGGGTGAAGTGATCGGCGATTTCCTCGTACAGCTCGATGGACCGCTGCATCTGCCCGACACGCCCGTACAGATCTCCCACGCGGTTGATGATTGTGGTGTCGTTGGGGTAGCGCTTGAGGATCTTCTCGTATTCACGGATGGCCTGCTCCAGCTTGCCCTTTTGGACAAGCTTTTCAGCATCTTTCAGGACCCGGTCCCGTTTCAGCGCCATCGTGCTCTTGCTCTCCCCCACCCGGCGTGCCCGACGAAGCCTCGGAGATGCGTCTCGTCAGTGAACATACCGGGCTGATGCGTCCTGATCCCAGCACTTATGGTAGCACAGGCGCCCGGCCCGATTCCTGTGCGTAAACCCGCTGCGGCTGTGGATTTGCCCGGCTCCACCAACTTCGGATTCGGATGCGGCACAGACTCATCAGGATCGCGCGGGTGTCCAGGAAAAGCTGAGCCGGTGGTGGCGGGTCGGCCGCCACCGTTCGAGCGCCGTTCGGTGCTCCGCGGTGCCATAGCCTTTGTTCCGTTCCCAGCCCCATCGGGGGTCGCGGCATCCCAACGCCGTCATGATCCGGTCTCTGTGGACCTTGGCGATGATCGACGCGGCGGCCACGCAGAAGTACTCCCGATCGGCCCCGGTGGGCGATATCACCCGACATCCGAGATCGCCCGGATCCACATGATCCGTGATCACGACGGTCGCCGGGGCGGCCAGCGTCAGGGCAGCCGCTCGCATCGCGAGCCGGGTCGCTTCGAGGATGTTGATGCGATCGATGACCGCCGGATCGACCTCACAGACGGCCCACCGCACCCGCCGTTTGAGCAACCTCGCGAGGGCTGACTCCCGCTCGACCGCACTCAGCAGTTTGGAATCCTGGATGCCGGCGTCACGGGGGATGGTTTCGAATCGGGCCGCGCAGACGACCACTGGACCGGCAAGCGCACCGCGACCGACCTCGTCGACGCCGATGACGGCATCAGCGTGCGCGAGAAATCGACGGTCCCTTGCGCCAAGAGCAACCCGGTCGGGCATGACTCACCACCGGACGGTTCGAGCGGTGTCGATGATCGCGCCGGGGTCGTCAGCGAGCGCGGTCCCGCTCCTTGATGCGAGCGGCTTTTCCGCGCAGGTCGCGAATGTAGTAGAGCTTTGCCCGCCGGACGCGCCCGCGCCGCGAAACTTCGATCTTCGAGATCGAAGGTGTATGCAGCGGAAATGTGCGCTCGACCCCGATCCCCGACGAAATCTTGCGAACCGTAAAGGTCTCCGACACGCCGCCGTGCTTGCGGGCGATGACCAGGCCTTCGAAGACCTGAATACGCTCTTTTTCGCCTTCTTTCAGACGCACGTGCACCTTGACGTTGTCGCCGGGCCGGAAATCCGGAATATCTGTTCTCAGGTAATCCTGTGTCACTTCACGAATGAGGTCCATCGTCCTAGCCTCCCACCGATACCGGGCGCCGCTGACCGGCCCCAGGGGCGCGGAGTATACACGCCTTGTCTCGACCGGACAAGAGGATAGGTGTCTCCGCCGTGATGTGGGGTGGCCCTCAGATGTCTCCACCGCCGTCCGGATGGATCGGCAGGGCGCCGTCGTCGCACGCCTCCTCTCCCCACCCTTCGGGGGCCGGAATCCCGAACGCATGGACCCGACCTTGAAACGGCACCAGTACGACCCGTCCATGAAGGTCGAGGGTCGCGTTGTCCGGCCAGGCTTCGCGGGTCGCGGCGTCAAACGATCTGAATCCGAAAGGCACCTCGGAGCCGTCGGGCGCCAGCCAGTCAGGCATCACGAGGTCCCATCGTTCCTCGTTCTCCTCGACAGCCTGAAAGACCAGTTCGCCGAGAGGCCTCGATCCGATTTCCTGGCGCTGTTTCACAGCTTCCTGCGCCTCGTCGACCAACCCCTCGAGCATCTCCTCCGCAAACGCTTGAATCATGTCGTGATCGTCGGAGCCCGCAACCTCCGCCGACAGCAGCAGCTGGTAGGTCTCACCGTCGAGTTCGTCGCCGGCGGTGAAATCCAAAGCGAGTTCGCTGCCGTCCTCGAGGGCTTCGACATCGAAGGATGCTCCGTGGACCAGGTCGCGGACCACCAGCGCCACCAGCAGTTCGTCCACCGTCGCGGCCGGAAACCCGATCTCCCAACCCGCCTCGATCGATTCCATTCTCCGATCCTCCATCCTCCGAAATCGGTGATCTGTCGTCAGTCGTCGGTTTCCCTCTTCCTGCCGAAAAGCGCCGCGACGACCACACCCAGCAGGTAGAGCAGGATCATCGGCACCGCAAACACGGTCTGGGTGGCGACGTCCGGGGTCGGGGTGATGACGGCCGCCACGACGAAGATCAAGAGCACGGCCCACCGGAACCACCTGATCAGCTGGCCGGCGCTGACGACGCCGATGCGGGCCAGAAAAAAGATCAACATCGGCATCTCGAACACCAGCCCGAGGCCGAGGAGGATCTTCGACATCATGGAGAAATAGGTGTCGATGGTGACCACCTGTTTGAAGTCCTGACCGACCCCGAGCAGGAACCGCACCACCATGGGGAAGGCGATCCGGTAGCCGAAATAGCCCCCGGCGACAAAGAAGATGGTCGTGAAGACGATGAACGGCGCCGCCAACCGGCGTTCCTTCTTGTAGAGACCGGGGCGCAGGAACATCCAGAGCTGCAAGCAGAAGAAACGGCGACGCCACGAAAATGGAGGTCAGCAGCGCCACCTTGACGTACAGCATGAAGGGCCCGGCGAGCTCGGTGAAAGCGAGTTTCTCTCCGGCGGGAAGAACGTCGAGGATCGGCCGCTCGAGCCACTTGAAAACCGTGGGCGCGAAGTACCAGCACGCGAGAAAGGTCACGAGCAGGGCGATGACGCTGTACAGGATCCGGCGCCGCAACTCGTCGAGGTGATCGAGCAGGGTCATCCGCGGCAGTTCGTCGTCCGGCGCCTCGTCGTCGCGGTCCATCGCCTCCTGCTCGACCGAGCTCACTTTGGCTCGATCCTCTCGGGCTCCGACCCATCCCCGTCACCATCGGCGGGATCTTCCAGCATCTTTTTCATGGTTGTCTGGATCGGTTTCTCGATCGTGCGTTTGAGATCCTTGAGGTCGTTGCCGATGTCGCGAAGGCCCTTGAGGTCTTTCCCCACGTCGCTCAAGTCGTCCGCCGCCACCTCGTCTTCGATGGTGCGTTTGAACTCGTTGGACGCTCGCCGGAACTCGCCGAGGGCCCGCCCCACGGACTTGCCGATCTCCGGCATCTTGCGCGGGCCGAAGAGCAGCAGCGCGACGACGAAGATCAGGATGAGCTCGGGCATGCCGAGGGTACCGAACACGACAGAGACCTCCAGGCCGCAAGTATACCCACATATAATTTTGAATTTTGAGTTTTGAATTTTGAATTCCCGCCCACCCCCCCCACCGACAATGAGCACCCGAGTGCTCAGGGTGGGTGGGACCGCGTGCGGCGGCGGTGCCATTTTCAACATTGTTGGACACACGATCATCCAGGTCGCCTCGGTGATTCGGGCCAACAATGTTGAAGGTGGCTCCGCCCGGGAAGCGCGCCCGGAAACGTGCCGCGTGCGGCGGCGGTGCCATTTTCAACATTGTTGGACACACGATCATCCAGGTCGCCTCGGTGATTCGGGCCAACAATGTTGAAGGTGGCTCCGCCCGGGAAGCGCGTGCGGATCCGTACCGCGTGCGGCGGAGGTGCAAAAACCGGAGGAAGGACTATTCGTAACTCCCGGCGGGTTACACTGAGATACGGTCACACCGGGAGTGGGGCCGAGACGCCAGATGGGAAGACCATGACTGCCAAAAACCGCCGTTTCTACCCGATCGTCATTGCCCTCGTGGTCCTCGTCAGCGGGGCCACCGCGGGCGCTCTTTTCGGCGAGCGTTCCGTGCCCGAGGAAGAAACCCAACTCATGGTCCGCGCCTCACGGGTTGTCAACCTCCTCGTCGAGTGGCTGCCGACCGAGCAGGATCCCGCCGACATCGTGTACGACGGCATTGGCGGCATGCTCGAGGTCCTTGACCCGCACTCGAATTTCCTCGACCCCCGCACCTTCGACAAGATGCGTGCCCGGCAGGAAGGCTCCTTCTTCGGAGTCGGCATCATCATCTCGCGGCGAGACGGCAAGATCACGGTGATCGCACCCATGGCGGGAACCCCGGCAGCGGCGAAGGGCCTCCGGACCGGAGACATCATCACCGCCGTCGCCGATCAGAACACCGAGGACATGAGCCTTGACGATGTCGTCGACCTTGTCCGCGGACCGGAAGGCACGGACGTTCACCTGACGATCGCCCGGCCGGGCCTCAGCGACACTTTCGGGGTCGACATCACACGCACCAAAATCCCGCAGACCACCGTTCGCTACGCCTTCATGGTCCGCCCCGGCGTCGGCTATATCCGACTGTCGGAGTTCACCTCGAGCAGCACCCGCGAGGTCCGCGAAGCCATCCAACGTCTGCAGACCGAAGGCATGCAGGACCTCATCTTCGACCTCCGCAACAACCCCGGCGGGTCGTTGGACGCGGCAATCGGTGTCGCCGACCCGTTTCTGTCCAAAGACGATCTGGTGGTGACCACCCGCGGCAGGACCCGAACGAGCCACTCCACCCTCACGGCGCCCGGCAGCGGTGAAGGTTTCGAGGGCGGCGTCATCGTCCTGGTCAATGAGGGGTCCGCCTCGGCTTCCGAAATCGTTGCCGGGGCCATCCAGGATCATGACCGCGGATTGGTCATCGGTGAAGTCACATGGGGCAAGGGGCTGGTGCAGACCGTGTTCACGGTGCGCGATGCCGGGCTCGCGCTCACCACCGCGCGGTACTACACCCCGTCCGGGCGGTGTATCCAGCGCGACTACGAGTCCTTCATCGACTACATCACCCACCGCAGCGGCAACAACGGCGGCGACGGCCAGGAAATCTACGAGACCGACGCCGGGCGAACAGTGCTCGGGGGCGGGGGTATCACTCCCGATGTCACAGTTGTCAACCGGACATTGTCGGAGAATCTGGCCCGCCTGTACGGCAACTCGGCGTTCTTCGGATTCGCGATCGATCTGCTCAAGGATGTGCCCGACCAGGAGCAGGCGGAGCTGGGACGCGGGTTCACGGTCAACGACACGGTGCTCGAGAACTTTTTCACCTGGGTCGAGGACTCCGGGATCCTCCCCGCCGAAAACATGGCCGCACTCAAGACCGAAGAAAAGGATCTTGCAGACGTCAGGCTCGGAATCCTGGTCGAGGTCCTCAACGCCACCCTCGGTCTCGACGCCGGCTACCAGGCGGCTCTCGAGACGGACGAGCAGTTCCTCGCCGCCATCGAGCATCTCCCCGCCGCACAGGACTTCTGGATCACCTGGAAAGCCTCCAACCTGGACTGACTCGCTGCGCGAGTCAGTCCAGGTCGAATTCGGAATTCGGAATTCGGAATTCGGAATGCCACCCACCCTGCCACTGGCTCCGCTGAGCTGGGGATAGTGGGAAGGGAATTCCGAATTCAAGGCTATCCACCCAGCCACTGGCTCCGCTGAGCTGGGGGTGGTGGGGCGGGAATTCCGAATTCCGAATTCCGAATTCCTCATTCACTGTGGGGGGTCTTCCCAGATCAGCGTCACCGGTCCGTCGTTGACGATTTCGACCGCCATGAGCGCGCCGAATCTCCCGGTCTCGACCGACACTCCATCCGCACGCAGGAGCTCCACAAACCTCTCGAACATGGGTTCCGCCTGGTCGCCGGGCATGGCGCGGTCGAAGCCGGGCCGCCGTCCCTTGCGGATCGACCCGGCGAGGGTGAACTGCGACACCGCGAGCACGGCTCCGCCGACCTCGTCGAGGCCGCGGTTCATTCGCCCCTGATCGTCGGCGAACACCCGCAACGTCACCACGCGGGTCGCCGCGCGCACGATCTGGTCATCGCCATCTCCTCGTTCGAGGCCCACCAGTACCACCAGTCCGAGCCCGATTCGCCCGACAGTGGCGCCATCGACCCGGACCTCCGCCCGGGTTACTCGCTGGATGACCATCTTCATCCGTCGACCTTTCTCCTGATCGAGTCCACCAGCAGTTTCAGCTCGCTTCCGCCGAGCAGGGTCACCAGACCCACGTAGCCCCCGGCCACCGGCAGCAACACGGATGCAAGCCTCACCAACCCGTCGAGCGAGGTGTGATCGACGCCAGCGAGCCAAGGCCGCAGCTGGAACAGGACCAGCGCCACAACTGCCGAGGCCACGAGCTGCCGTCCCACAGCCGCAGCCGCCGGGCCCAGGGGCGCGCCGCGAAACCCGTACAGCCGCCCATACAGAAGCGTCAGAAAGAGCCCGTAGGAGGCCATCGCGACGGTGTTCGCCCAACCCAATCCGACGGTTCCCCACGGCCCGACCATCGCGGCGCACGCCGCCGTGAAGACGATCAACGAGACGAGGCTGCCCCACATCGGCGTACGGGTGTTCTTGTGGGCGAAGAAGGCGCTGGCCATGACTTTGACGTGTCCGGTCCCAACCAGGGAAAACGCGTACGCGGTCAGCGTCAACCCGGTCAACTCGACATCGTGGAGGTTGAAGCGGCCCCCGCCGAAGAGGACGCCGATGATCGGCCGCGACAGTACCGCCAGAATCACGGCCGTGGGCAGGGTGACGAAGCTCACGAGGGTCATGGTCCCGAGGAGGGTCCGCGACGCGCGCTCCGGCTCCAGCTTCAACTCACGCGACAAGACCGGCAGCAGGACGGTTGACAGCTGCACGACGATGCCACCGAACATCAGCTCCGTCACCCGGTAGGCGCCGTAGGTATAGCTGACGCCCGAGTCGATGAACGACGCAAAGCGGTTGGAAATCAGCTGGTTGATCTGATTGAGGCCGAGCACGGGAATGCCCGGCAACATCAGCAGCAGAACGTTGCGCACCTGTGGATTCCAAATACCCCTCCAGGCGGGCCGCAGGCTGTAGCCGAGCCGGCGCACGGCCGGCGCCTGAACCACGAACTGGAGGAAGCCCCCGACCAGCACCGCCGCCGACAGGACGATCTCCGGGTTCGCGAAACGCGGGACTGCCCACCACGCGGCGCCTGCCAGGGTGAGGTTGAGAAAGACCGGCGTCGACGCCGGCAGCAGGAACTTCTCGTGGCTGTTGAGCACGCCCTGCAGCAGGGCCGCCAACGAGATCAGCAGCAGGTACGGGAACATCAGGCGGTTCATGAAGATTGTGGTCTCGAGCTTGCCTGGAACGGCCTCGAACCCGCGCGCGTAGAGCCGCACCAGCCACGGCGATGCCACGATACCGACCGCCACCACGAGTCCGACCACCAGCAGCATGACCGCCAACAGCCCGCGGAACAGCTCGAGCGCGTCCCGCCGCTCGCGGCCGTCGTGAGATACGAGTTGCGCCAGGGTCGGCACGAAGGCCGCGTGCAGTGCGCCTTCGGCCAGCAGGCCGCGGAAGGCGTTGGGGATGCGGTTCGCGGTGCGGTACACGTCGTAAAGTTCGCCGGCGCCGATCACCGAGAACAGGGCCTTGTCGCGCAGGTAGCCGGTGACCCGGGAGAACAGGGTTACCACCGCCATCCGCGAGGCGTGGCGCACGACACGATCTTCCTGGCTCACGGACGACAAAGTACCACCTTTGTTTCGCAACGCCGTGGCCACAGGGTGACGATTCCGAGGCACCTCCGCCGCATGCGGTCCCACCCACCCCGAGCACTCGAACCCTGGCAACCGGTGGAGCGGGGTGGGTGGGAAATCCGAAATCCGAAATCCGAAATCCGAAATTCTTATACGAGATCTGCAAGTGCCCTCGTCTGTGCTACGATCCACCGGTCCCGTCCCACGCGGAGAGGAGCCAACCATGGGTATCAATAAAGCTATTCTTTTGGGCAACGTCGGCAGGGATCCGGAGATCAAGTCTCTCCCCAGCGGGATGCGGCTCGCCACTTTTTCGCTGGCCACTACCGATCGTCGGTCGAAGGACGAGAACGGCAATCCGCGCACCGAGTGGCACAACATCGTGGCCTGGGACCGCATGGTCGACATCGTCGAAAACTACGTCACCAAGGGCAAACAGCTGTACATCGAGGGTCAGATCCGGACGCGCAAGTACGAGGTCGACGGACAGACCAAATACCGCACCGAGGTCCACATCCGCGAAATGGAACTTCTTGGTGGCGGAGGCCGGCCGTCATCCGGCGGTGCGAGCCCTGAACCGCAGGACTACGGCAACGTGGGCCAGAGTTTCCCCGATGACGCTGACGACGTGCCCTTCTGATGTCCAGTTGAAGAACAGTTTGCAATCGTCCCGACTCCCGCCGATGCCGCGGGAGTTTTTTTGATTCGCATGGCTAAGCCTTGACAGGATATGAACTTCTCGGATAACTTCGCAATCCCCGTGTCCGGGGAAGGAGGAGTGGATGATCAAGTCGGATCTGGTCGAGCAGGTGATGCAGGCGACCGATCTCCCGAAACCCAAGGCCAGCGAAGCTGTCAATGCCTTGTTTGAGGGCATGAAGAGTGCACTGCTGCGAGGCGACCGCATCGAGCTTCGGGGTTTCGGTGTTTTTCAGGTCAAGGATCGCAAACGCGGAATCGGCCGCAACCCGAAGACCGGCCGCGAGGTCGAGATTCCGCCCGGCAAGACCATCCGCTTCAAACCCGGCAAGGCGCTTCGCGACATGAGCTGAGCGTGTACCCGGACGAATTTCCGGAGTCTCCACGCCCCGTCGGTCCGCCCGATGGGGCTTTTCAATGGCTGCCTCGAGCCTACCGCCCCCGATGGTGGCTCCACATCCTGCTCTTCGTCCTGACCTTCGCCAGCACCACGATCATCGGCGGCCTCTTCTGGGGCAGCCTGCCGCCCGAAGCGGCACGATTCGGGCTCGGCCACCTCTTCGCCGACCCCCGCTTCTACGTCACCGGGCTCAAGTTCTCGATCCCCTTGCTGACAATTCTCATGTGCCATGAGATGGGGCATTATGTGGCCGCGAGACAGCATGGTCTGACCACGACACCGCCGTTCTTCATCCCATTTCCGATCCCGATTCTGGGCATCGGCACTCTCGGTGCGGTCATCCGGATCAAGGACCCCATCGCCAACAAACGGCAGTTGCTCGATGTGGGCGCCGCCGGCCCCATCGCGGGATTCGCCGCGCTGCTGCCCTTTCTCGCCTATGGCATCGCGGCGTCCGAGGTCGGCGAGAAGCTCGAGGGAGGCGGCTATATCCAGTTTGCCGAACCGCTGATCTACCGGATCTTCGAGGCTGTCCTGCGACCCGGGATCCCCGACAACCTGGTTCTGTGGCTCCACCCGACCGGGGTCGCCGCGTGGTTCGGACTCTTCATCACGCTCCTCAACCTCCTGCCTCTGGCTCAGCTCGACGGCGGCCACATCACGTATGCGCTCTTCGGGAGCTGGCAGCGCCGGGTCGCCTGGCCGCTCCTGGGCGTGTTGGCCGCCCTCGGTTTCATCTGGCCCGGTTGGTGGTTGTGGGTCCTCATCGCGCTCATCATGAAACCCGTTCACCCCCGGATCTGGGACGAGGACGTTCCGTTGGACCCGCGACGGCGGATGATCGGTTGGCTCGCCATCCTCGTCTTCATCCTCTGCTTCGCCGTCGAACCGATCTCCATCGTGTTCTGAACGGGCGACGCGGTCCCTCGAGTTGCCCCAAAGACCCCTTCCGAGCGAGGCCCTTTTTTCGGTCATCCCGAGCGAGCAGAGCCTCCAATACTGTCATCCCGAGCGAGCAGAGCCTCCAATACTGTCATCCCGAGCGAGCGTAGCGAGCCGAGGGATCTGGGTGGGGGCTTCAGGCAATCCCGTTCCGAGAGCCACCCCCCAGATCCCTCCGCTCGGTCGCTTCGCTCCCTCGGTCGGGATGACAGAGGTGAGGCGGTCGGGACGATCTCTCGGTCGGGATGACAGAGGTGAGGCGGTCGGGACGATCCCTCGGTCGGGATGACAGAGGTGAGGCGGTCGGGACGATCTCTCGGTCGGGATGACAGAGGTGAGGCGGTCGGGACGATCTCTCGGTCGGGATGACAAGGTGAGAGATGCCTTCGGTCCCTCGGTCGGGATGACAAGGTGGAGAGATGCCTACGCTCCCTCAGTCGGGATGACAAGGAGGGGGGATGCCTATGCTCCCTCGGTCGGGATGACAGGGGGAAGGTGGGAGGGCGGGTGGGAAATCCGAAATCCGAATTCCGAATTCCGAATTCCGAATTCCGAATTCCGAATTCATCAAGTGCTACCCTCTCCGGATGGAAACTGTGACCCGCGTTCTCGCCACCACATCGGAGATCAGCCTCAAGGGCGGCAATCGAATGTGGTTCGAGCGCAAGCTCACCGACAACGTGAACAAGGCTCTTGCGGACCTCCCCGTCGCGGCGGTGGACCGACCGGCGTGGCGGGTCCTCATCAGGTTTTCGGAACCCGTCCCCTTCGTCGAGGTTGCCCGGAGGCTGGGAACTGTGTTCGGGCTGGGCGCCATCATGGCCGTCGAACACGGGGGGTCGACCCTCGAATCGCTGGAGGCCTTTCTCGAAACGAGACTTCCGGATCTTCACGCGGAAAGCTTTGCGGTGCGGTGTGCGCGATCGGACAAGCGCTTCCCTATGACGTCGCCCGAAATCGAACGGGCGTTGGGGAGCTTCGTTCAGGCGGCGACCGGGTGGCCGGTCAACCTGACCTCCCCCGATCTGACCCTCCACGTCCTGGTGGACGAAAAGGGGCTGTTCGTCTGGACCCGGCGGGTTCCCGGGCCGGGCGGATTACCGGTCGGTGTCGGGGGGCGCGCGACGTGCATGATTTCGGGAGGCATCGACTCGCCGGTCGCCGCGTGGCTGATGATGAAGCGCGGCATGCGTCTGGACTTCGTCCACTTCCACTCGGTGCCACGCACGGATCCCGCGAGCCTGGAAAAGGTCGTCGACCTCGTCAGGATCCTGATCCGCTATCAGGGTCCGGCCCGCCTCGCCATGGTGCCCTTGTTACAGATTCAAGAACAGATCGCGGCCCTTTGCCCGGCGGAGCTGCGGGTCCTGCTGTATCGTCGGTTCATGCTGCGTCTGGCTGAACGAGCGACCGACCGGTTCAAATCCGATGCGATCATCACCGGTGAGTCACTGGGGCAGGTGGCGTCGCAGACGATTCAGAATCTGCGCGCCGTCGAAACCGTGGCATCGATGCCGGTGCTGCGCCCACTGATCAGTCTCGACAAGCCCGAGATCATCGACCGCGCGCGACGGATTGGAACCTACGAAACGTCCATCCTCCCCCACTTCGACTGCTGTTCCTTCCTTTTGCCCGACAAACCCGCCACCAGATCGACGGCCGCTGAGCTGGCCGAGGCCGAGACTGCCCTCGACGTCCAGTCCCTGGTCGAGGAGGCCATCGGCGGGTGCGAGTATCGCAAGATCGACACGCCGGTACCGTGGAGCGCCGTACCCACCGTGGCAGGAGAGGCGCGGTGAGCAACCATCGCAACCGCTCACGGCGCGAGCTGTTCACCGGGCTGTTCGACGCATTCCGCAGCACGACCAGCATCGCTACTGGCACAACCGGCCCGGATCCCGACAAGGTGCTGCGGCCCCCCGGCGCCCTCAAACCCGACACCGACTTTCTCGAAGCATGCACCGGCTGCGGCGACTGCATCCCGGTGTGCCCGACCGAGAGCATCATCAGCCTCAAGCGCGACGACGACCGGATGGTGCCGGTGATCAACCCGTCGGTGAAGCCGTGCCACCTGTGTGACGACCTGCCCTGCATTGCCGCCTGCGGCGAGGGCGCGCTGGTCGACCCGGGCGGGCCGGCGCGCGTTCGCCTCGGGATCGCCAAAGTCGAGCCCAAACGGTGCGTCACCTTCCGCGGCGAAACCTGCACCAGGTGTTACACCGCCTGCCCCTACCCCGACCAGGCTATTCTGCTGATCGGAAGCCGGCCGCTCGTCGGCAGCGGCGCCTGCACGGGGTGCGGCCTCTGCGAACGGGCTTGCCCGGAATACCCGAAGGCGATCCACGTCATCGCTGAACGGAATCTGGTACCGGGACTCCGCATTCCGCGGGACGAGCACGGGCCGGCGGGCTGACGCGAAGAAAAAATTCTCAATTTTGAATTTTAAATTTTGAATTCCCGCCCTTCCTCCCCGCGATCACATGCGTCGGGTGGGCGGGTGGCATTCAAAATTCAAAATTCATAACTCAAAATTCAGAGCTCTGGGAATCGAAGATTCTCAGAGCTCTGCTTCCACTCTGAGCTGCCGCGTCATCAACTCGTGGAGAGCGGTCTTGGGGTCGACGTTGCCGGCGAGCAGCCGGGTCATCGCGTCGGTGATCGGCATGACCACGCCGTGGTCCTCCGCCAGCTTCGCCGCCGCCGGAGTGGTTCGCACCCCTTCAACGACCTCACGCTGGGAGCCGAGAATGGTCTCGAGCTTCTCGCCCCTGCCCATGCGTTGGCCGAGGGTGCGATTCCTGGAGAGCCCCCCGGTGCAGGTCAGAACCAGATCTCCCATGCCGGCGAGCCCGCGGAAGGTCTCGGCGTCAGCGCCGAGGGCGACGCCGAGCCGCGTGATTTCATGCAGACCGCGGGTCATCAACGCCGCCTGGGTGTTGAAACCGAGGCCGAGGCCGTCGACGATTCCGGCGGCGATGGCGATCACGTTTTTGAGGGCGCCCGCGAGCTCCACTCCGATCAGATCGGTACCGGCGTAACAGCGAAGATGATGGTCGGAGAATTCCTCCTGGAGCTTCGCTGCGAGGTCGAGGTCCGGACAGGCAAGGACGGCCGCCGAGGGATCGCCGAGGATGACCTCGCGCGCAAACGTCGGACCGGAGAGACAGCAGAATCGCTCAGGTCCCACACCGAGCGTCTCGTGCGCCACCTCGTCCATGCGCCGGAGCGTGCCGGTTTCGATCCCCTTCGATGCTGAAACGACAACCACCCGGTTATGGACGAAAGGCTTCAGTTCCTCCATCACCGAACGGCTGAATTGCGCGGGAACAACCCACAGCCAGGTGTCGGAGTGCCCCGCCGCCGTCCCCACATCGTCGGTCGCTTTGATACCGGAATCGAGGTCGAGATCGCTGATGAACAGCGGGTTCCGGTGCCCGGAGTTGATGCCCTCGGCTACCTCGGGTTCGCGGGCCCATATCAGCACGTCGTGTCCGCGACGCGCCAGTTGGTGCGCCACCGCCGTGCCCCAGGACCCGGCACCGAATACGCTCAACCTCATATCACCTCCAGGAATCGTCGCTCGTCTTCACCTCGGTGCCGGTCAGGATCCCGCGGATATTGGAACTGTGGCGGAGGATGATGATCACGGCCGCGGCGGACACCGACACCAGCGTCACCACGTCGGGTCGATCGATCAGCTTGAGAATCAGCGGAAACGAGGCGCTGGCGACCATCGAGGCCAATGCCACCCAGCGCGAAACAACAAGTACCACGACCCACAGAACAAACGCCGCCAGCGCGCTCAAAGGAGCGATCACCAGGAACGCACCGAAGCAGGTGGCCACTCCCTTACCGCCCTTGAACTTGAGCCACACCGGGTAGCAGTGGCCGAGGACGGCCGCGAACATGGCGGCCGCCACCCACCCGCTCTCGGGGTTGAACCGGGTCATCAGCCATACCGGGAGGGCACCCTTCATCACATCGATGGCGGTGACGACCGCACCGACTTTCCAACCGGCTGTTCTCAGGGCGTTTGTTGCGCCGACGTTGCCCGAGCCAGTGGCGCGCACGTCCTTGCCGGTCATCAAGCGGACCAGAAGGTAGGCCGTCGGCAACGAGCCGAGAACGTAGGCACAGGCAACCAGCGCGATTTCGAACGTCACTCGAGAGGAATCCTTTCCAGCGCAGTGTATACCGCCCCTCCCTGCCGGAGGCTGCTTTCAAACATCACAACCTGGGTGCAAACAAACCTCGGTGGCGCGAAACCGTCCGCCCATGCCAGATACGCCTCGACCGCGGCGGGCGGCCATCTCGCCTTCAACCGCGCGATCGTCAGATGGGCGGCCCACGGCCGGCTCTCCCCCGGATACCCCACAAACGCCGCTGCTGCCTCCACCGCATCGACCACCGGGGCCGCCCCCACCACCGACCCGCCGATCCACGCCACCCTGGGTCTGACCGGCGACGGGAAGAACCCGCCGCCCGAAAGCTCGACAGCCACTTCTGAAAGACCCGCAAGACGCGGGCGGAGGTCCGAGGTCAGGCGCTCGAGCGTGCTCTTCCCGGTCTCGCCAAGGAATTTCAGGGTGAGGTGCCAGCCTTCGGGTCGGGTCCACCTGGCGGACGGCAAGGTGCTCCGCACCTCATCCCGTGCGGTCTCCAGGTTCTTTTTCACCGGATCCGGGATCTCCAGGGCGAGGAACGCCCGCACGGTGTCGGTCACCGGCCCGGTTCCAGCAGACAGCGCCTCAGCAGATCGAGTGCGGCGTTGACGCTCCACCGCCGGATGATCGAGCGGTCGCCGAGAAACACCCGCTGGCGGGATTCGATTCGCCGTGGTCCGGCGACCGCCCAGTGGACGAGGCCGACCGGTTTTTCCTCGCTGCCGCCGCTGGGACCCGCGATGCCCGTGATGCCGATGCTCCAATCCGCGTTCAATCTCCGTCGGGCCCCCGCCGCCATCGCCCGCGCCACCTCGTCGGAGACCGCACCCTGTGCCAGCAGCATTTCGTGCGGCACGTCCAGGAAGCCTTCCTTGATGTCGTTCGAGTACGACACGACACCGCCGAGGAACACATCGGAGGAACCAGGGACTTCGGTCAGGTCCGCGCTGATCAGACCGCCGGTGCAGGACTCGGCGGTGGCCAGGGTCTGCCGGCGTTGCCGGAGTTGCTGCAGCACGACCTCGGCGAGCCCGTCGATGTCGACGCCCGCCACGTCATCGTCCAGGACCTCCCGGAAGGCGGCTTCCATGCTCAGCACCCTGCGGCGCGCGGCCGCCTCGTCGCCCTCAGCCGACAGCACCAGACGCACCACGCCGTAGGAGGCGAGGATCGTCACATTCTCGCGTCCGAACCGGTCGTAGAGGTGGCGGACCTTCTCTTCAGTGTCCGACTCCACCACTCCCCCGAGCAGGAGGGTCCGGCTGATCTTGGCCGCACCCCCGCTCCATGCCGCGATCTCGGGCACCAGGTCGCGCTCGAGCATTTCCTCCATTTCAAACGGCACACCCGGGAACACGGCGACGATGCGGCCGTGGGTCTCGATCATCAGTCCCGGTGCCGAACCACGGTCGTTGTGCAAGGGGCGCGAGCCCTCGACCACGCGGGCCATATCGAGGCAGACATCGGGCATGCGGCGGCCGAGATCCCGGTAGCGCTTGCGGATCCAGCCCTCGACCTCGGCGCTGGGCTCGATCCCACGGCCGAGGGCCTGTGCCACCGCGTCTCGGGTGACATCGTCGGCCGTCGGGCCCAGCCCGCCGGTCACCACCACCAGGTCGTGTCGGGCCGTCAGCTCGCGGATGGCGGTGGCGACCTGGTCCACCGAATCGCCGGCCACCCTCTTTTCCTCAACCGAGATGCCGTACCTGGCGAGGGTCCGGGTGATGGTCAGCGAGTTGGAGTCGAGCCGACGGTCACCGAGCAGCTCCGATCCCACCGCCAGACAGGCCGCCGTTCTGTGCTCCATCGCCATACGGGATCCTCCGTCGCCGATATCATACGACTTTCCGAAGGCGCTTCCCGCGAGGTGCCACCTTCAACATTGTTGGCCTGAGTCGCTTTGCCGACGGGGATGTTCGTGTCTCCAACAATATTGAAAATGGCACCTCCGCCGCACGCGGGCCGTTTCCGCGCGCGCTTCCCGAGAGGAGCCAGGCACGCCGGCCCGCAGTACGGGCCGGGAGCCAGGCACCTCCGCCGCACGCGGTCCCACCCGCCCTGAGCACTCGAGTGCCCAGTTGAGTTGGGAGGGGGGTTGGGCGGGAATTCCTAATTCCTAATTCCGAATTCCGAATTCCTTCGGCTACAATCCCCTCGCCGCGCCGCGGCCAGCTACCGCCACCCAAGGAGGAACTGCATGTCCACCGTCACCCGTACCATTTCCGACTGGGCCTCCCAGGTCCGCTTCGAGGACCTGCCATCCGAGGTGGTCCGCGAAGCCAAGAGATTTCTCATGGATTCCGTCGGTTGCGCCCTCGGCGGAGCCCAGCAACACGATGTCCACATCGCGCGCAAAGTGCTCGGGGAATTGGCAGGATCGGGGAACTGCCGCGTGCTCGTCACCGGTGAACAGTGGGACCCGGTCTCCGCCTCACTCCTCAATGCCCTCATGATCCGGGTGATGGACTACAACGATATCTACTGGCAGCAGGACCCGTGCCACCCTTCCGACATCATCCCCGCGGCCATGGCGGCCGCCGAGCGGGCCGGGGGCTCGGGCCGCGAGCTCCTCGTCGGTATCGCCCTCGCCTACGAATTCGAACAACGCCTCTGTGAGGCTTCGTTCCCCGGCATTCGCGAGATCGGCTGGCACCACGCCACCCTCACCGCCGCCGCTTCGCCGATCGCCGCCGCCCGCATGCTGGGTCTCGATGCCGAAAAAATGCAGCACGCGATCGGAATCTCGGCCTCACGCCACTGCACGCCGGGGTCGGTGACGGCCGGGAAGCTGACCATGATGAAGAACACGGTCGACCCCATGGCGACCCAGTCCGGGGTGCTGGCGGCGCTGCTGGCCGAACAGGGCTACACCGGCCCCGAACACGTGCTCGACGGGAAAGAGGGATTCAGCCACGTCTTCGACACCGAGTGGAAGTTCGACGTTCTCACCGACGGTCTCGGGGATTCCTGGCGCATCTTGAAGTGCGGCATGAAGTTCTTCCCCACCGAGGCCCTGACCCACGCCCCGATCTCCGCAACGCTCGATCTCATGACCGATCACGATCTCGCCCCTGACGAGGTGGAGACGGTCACAATCTACTCGCTGGCCCGGGCCGCGGACATCCTCGCCGACCCCTCCAAATACGACCCGCGGACCAAGGAGACGGCGGACCACTCGCTGCCCTACGTCATCGCCGCAGCGGTGGCCGAACGCCAGGTGACGCCCCTCCAGTTCACCGGCGCCAAGATCATGGACCCGACCATCCGCGCCCAGCTCAACAAGGTCAAGGTGATCGCGGACCCCGCCATCGAAGCGGTCTTCCCGGCGCTGCAGCGGGTGCGCGTCGTCATCCGGACCACCGACGGGCGCGAGTTGGAGAAACAGCTCGACTACCCCAAGGGCGACCCGCGCAACCCGCTCACCGACGCGGAGATCACGGGCAAGTTCAAGGCCCTCGCCGCCGGTATCGCCGGCCCCGGCGATGTCGAGCGGATACAGGCCGCCATCAACCGCACCGAAACCTACGAAAATGTCCGAGGGCTGATGGCAGATCTGGTGGCAACAGGAACGTAGGATCATCATTCAGCATCTTTAATTTTGAATTTTGAATTTTGAATTTTGAATTTCCTTCCCCACGCCCGACGGGAGAATGAGTTGAAGGGCTGGTCCGGTCATTCAAAATTCATAATTCAAAATTCATAATTCGAACCGGAGGTTCGACATGCCCCAGACAATCACCGAAAAAGTCGTTCAGGCGCACGCTGAGGGTTTGGAGCCCGGCCACGAAGTCCTGGCCGGCGACATGGTGATGGTTCGTCCGTTCCATGTCATGACCCACGACAACACCGGCGCAGTGCTGCCCAAGTTCCGCGCCATCGGCGCCACCAGGGTCGCCGATCCGTCGCAACCGGTCTTCACCCTCGACCACAACGTGCAGGACACCAGCGAGGAGAACCTGGCGAAGTACCGGCGCATCGAAGAGTTCGCCTCCAGCCAGGGGATCGTGTTCTTTCCCGCCGGCGCCGGCATCGGCCACCAGCTGATGGTCGAGCAGGGGTTCGTCCACCCCGGCACCCTGGTGGTGGCTTCCGACTCGCACTCCAACATGTACGGCGCCCTCGCCGCCGTCGGGACGCCGGTGGTGCGTACCGACGCCGCGGCCCTGTGGGCGGGGGCCGTCACCTGGTGGCTGGTGCCGCGGACGGTCAAGGTCACCCTCGGCGGCCGGTTGCGGCCCGGCGTCACCGGCAAGGACGTCATCATCACCCTGTGCGGGCTCTACAACTCGGGCGAAGTCCTCAACGCCGCCGTCGAGTTCCACGGCCCCGGGATCGCCGGGCTCTCGATGTCCGAACGATTGACGATCTCCAACATGACGACCGAGTGGGGCGCCCTGGTCGGCTGGTTCCCATTCGACGAAATCACCGCCGAGTATCTTCGGGAGCGGGTCGACGTTCTCGCCGGGAAGGGCGTCACCGACCGGCTGACCGAAGCGATGGTCGCCGGATGGGAGGCGGCCCCCCCGGTCCCGGATGCAGACGCCTGTTATGCAGCCGAAATCGTGCTCGATCTCAACAAGGTCTCGCCCCACGTCTCGGGACCCGACTCGGTTTCGGTGATGCGGCCGGTGAGCGAGATCTCCGAGGAACGGGTCAGGATTCACAAGGCCTATCTGCTGTCGTGCACCAACGCCCGTCTCGACGATCTCGTGGAGGCGGCGGCGGTGCTCGTAGGGCACAAGGTGGCGGACGACGTCGAGCTCTATATCGCCGCGGCTTCCGCCGAGGTCCAGGCGGATGCCGAGGCCGACGGCGCCTGGCGGGATCTCCTGCGCGCCGGCGCGCGCCCGCTGCCACCGGGCTGCGGCGCCTGTATCGGCCTCGGCGTCGGCCTCCTGGAAGACGGCGAGGTGGGGATCTCGGCGACCAACCGGAACTTCAAGGGCCGCATGGGCTCGCGCAACGCCCAGGCCTATCTGGCCAGCCCCGCAGTCGTCGCCGCTTCGGCCATCGCGGGTTACATCACCGGGCCTGAAGATCTCGGATCGACGGTACCGAAGCACCATTTCAAAGACCTCGGCTGGCAACCGCCGAAACGAAGCGTGACCATTCGAGAGGGCTTCCCGGCGCAGCTCGCCGGCCGGGTCCTGCTGCTGCCGGTCGACAACCTCAACACCGACGGCATCTACGGCAAGGACGTGACCTATCGCGACGACCTCACCCCCGATGAGATGGCGATCCACGCCATGGCCAACTACGACCCCGGTTTCCAGTCGATCGCGGCCGCCGGGGACATCCTCGTCGCCGGCCGCAACTTCGGCGCCGGGTCCTCCCGAGAACAGGCCGCGACCGCCCTCAAATACAGGGGCGTCCAGATGGTCATCGCGGCGTCGTTCTCGCAGACCTATTTGCGGAACGCGTTCAACAACGCATTTATCTGTATCGAGAGCCCCGCTCTCTCCAAAGCCGTCCTGGCAGCATTCACGGAGGAAGCGACGGCGGGCGCCAGGACCATCCCGGCAGGAGACGTCGAGATCGATTTCAAAAATGCGTCGGCCACCTGGCGCGGTGGGACCTATGCCCTGTCGCCGGTCGGACCCGCGGCGCAGGAGCTGGTCCTGGCGGGCGGGCTCGAGGCGCTGACGCGGAAGAGGCTGGGGCTTTAGCCGATTTCGGATTTCGGATTTCGGATTTCGGATTTTTCCCCCACCCACCCCCGACAATGAGCACTCGGGTGCTCAGGGCGGGTGGGACCGCGTGCGGCGGAGGTGCCATCTTCAATTTCTTGATGCACGACCATCTCAATCGCCAGGGCGATTCGGGCCAACGATGTTGAGGGCGGTACCTCCTTGGAAGAACGCTCTGAAACGAACCGCAGCGATCGAGAGCAGGTCGCGGACAGCGCGTCCTGAGAAGACCTACAAAAGCATCAGTCTCAATCTCCTCTGAAGATCGTTTGACGACCCCGCTGTGTTATGCTTCGCGACGTCATTCGAGTCGAAGCAATGAACATCTGATCGGTGAGAGAACGAGGGAGGGAGATGGCGTTGCGATGGATGCATCAGGCCATGGATCGGGACCTCGACCGCGAACCCCGTTCACCATCGGTCCCGCCTGATCCAGACTCTTCTTCGAGTATCACCACCGTGTATCCAAGCCCCCCGAGTTATCCGACCGGGGGGCCTTTTTGTGTGTCGATCCCATTGACCTCAACAGGACGGACGATTGGAGGGAGGAGATGAAGATGACTCTGGAGTTCAGACCGGCCCCGCGTGCACGAGGGGTGGGCGTTGCGATCGTCGTGACGATTTTGGCGGTGCTGATGGCGGCGCCGGTTGGGTCCTTCGAATTGGCGGCGTCGGACGGGTACACCCTCAACCTCGATACGACCTTGTCGTGGGGCGCCAGCTACCGCCTCGAGGATCGAGACGAGGCGATTATCGGCTTTCCCGCAGGCGGAACCGCCTGGTCGGTCAACGGCGATGACGGCAACCTCAACTTCGACAAGGGTATCGTCAGCAACACCCTCAAGGCGACCATCGATCTCAGCTACGCCTACACAGGTTGGGCGAAAAGCAGCCTGGGCTTCTTCGTGCGCGGCACCGGGTTTTACGATTACGCGCTCGAAAAGAACTGCTGCGCCCGCACCGAACTCACCGAGGATGCTCTCGACTGGGCCGGCAGCCGCGTCGAGCTTCTCGACGCCTACGCCTGGTTTCAGTTCAACATCGGCAGCGGGAAAGCGGAGATCCGTGCCGGCGACCAGGTTCTGAACTGGGGAGAGAGCACATTCATTCAGGGGGGCTTGAGCGGCATCAACCCGGTCGACGTCTCCGCCATCCGGGTCCCCGGTGCCGAGCTCCGCGAAGCCTTCCGACCTCTCGGCATGGTGTGGGCCTCGGTCGACATGTCGGAGAGCATCTCGTTCGAGGGATTTTACGAGTACCAGTGGGAAGCCACCGTCATCGATCCGCTTGGCACCTACTTCTCGACCAACGACTTTGCCAGCCTCGGCGGAGAAACCGTTTTCCTGGCCTTCGGCAGCTTCCCCGACACCGGTGAATCGCCTCCCTGGGTCCAGCCGCCGGTGGACTACCCCTTCATGGGCGTCCCCCGCGGTGACACCATCGATGCCGAGGACGGCGGCCAGTACGGTATCGCCATGCACCTGTTCATGCCCAACTGGGGCGGCACCGAGTTCGGCTTCTACTACATGAACCTCCACAGCCGGCTGCCGACCATCAACGGCGTCACCGGTACCATTCAGGGCGCCCAGGCAGCCGCAGCAGCCGGGCCGGCAGCGGCTTTGATGTTCTACTACCTTGTGGGGGTCCCCCCCGGCGTGAATCCGGAGGTCGACGCACTCGCAGCCCAGGTCGGACAGGCGGCCGCAACGTCCGCCTACGCCCATACTGCAAGCTACTTCGTTGCCTACCCCGAAGACATCAAGCAATACGGTCTGAGTTGGAACGCCCAACTCGGCGGTTCGGGCATCGCCTTCCAGGGAGAAATTTCCTACAAACAGGACGCGCCCTACCTGGTGGACGACGTGGAACTCCTCTTCGCAGCGCTGTCGCCAATCTCCGCCGGGCTCGCGGCGGTCAACCAGGTCGTGCCCGGAGGTGCGGGATTCTCTGAGGAGATCGACGGCTATCGGCGGCTCGACTCGTCGCAGCTCCAGTTCACCTTGACCAAGATCACTGCCCAGATCCTCGGCGCCGACCAGGCGGTCTTCGTCGGTGAGTTCGGCTTCAACTGGATCTTCGACATGCCGGACAAGGACACGCTGCGGTTCGAGGGCCCCGGCACCTACACCAGCGGCAACCCGCTGATGTCGTTGCCCGGCGGAGCCCATGCCGGCAAGCCATATGAACTCCCCGAGCACTTCGCTGACGACTTCTCCTGGGGCTACCGTCTGGCCACCCGCTTCCAGTACAACAACGTCATCGGATCGTGGGGCCTGGTACCGAGGCTCGCGTGGGCGCAGGACGTGAACGGCATCACGCCTGGCCCCGGCGGCTCCTTCCTCGAAGGAGTCAAGGCCCTGACGGTCGGTATCAGTGCGGACTATCAAAACGCCTGGCAGATCGATCTCAGCTACACGATGTACAGCGGCGCGAGTCGATACAACCTCATCAATGACCGCGATTTCATCGGCGGTTTCATCAAGTACTCGTTCTAAAGCAAGGGAGGCATGACGATGCGAAAGAACTCACTGATCATTCTCGGCTGCGCCGTTCTGATCACCGCCGCCATGGCGGCGTCGGCGTGGGCCGGGTTATCGCCCGAAGAAATCGCCAAACTCGGCACGACCCTGACCCCGCTGGGTGGCGAAAAGGCCGGCAACGCCGACGGCACGATTCCGGCATGGGACGGCGGGCTGAGCAAGCCGCCGGAAGCGTGGAAACCCGGCACCCACTACATCGACCCGTTTGCGAACGACAAGGTCCTGTTCACCATCACCGCCGCCAACGTGGACCAGTACGCGGACAAGCTGACTGCCGGGCCAGAAGGCGCTCTTCGCGACCTACCCCGACACCTACAAGATGAAGGTCTACCCGACCCGCCGCAGCGCCGCGGTGCCACAGCGGATCTACGACGCCACCAAGCACTACGCCTCAACCGCAGCGCTGGTCGAGGGCGGTAATGGCGTCACGGGTGCGGTCAATGGTATTCCGTTCCCGATCCCGAGCGTCGGCGTCGAGTGCATCTGGAACCACATGCTGCGCTACCGCGCCGAAGCCGCCGCCCGCGACATCGGCCAGGCGGCGCCGACCCGCGGCGGCGACTACACCCTGGTCCAGTTCCGCGACGAGTTCTACATGGTGTACAGCATGCCGGACATGAGCGAAGAGAAGCTCAACAACCGGATCCTGTTCTTCAAACAGGAGGTGATGGCACCGGCACGTCTGGCAGGCGGCATTCTGCTCGTCCAGGAGACCCTCGACCAGGTCAAGGAAAACCGCAACGCCTGGCTCTACAACCCCGGTCAGCGGCGGGTCCGCCGCGCGCCCAACGTGGCCTATGACAACCCCGGCACCGCTGCCGACTCCATGCGCACCTCTGACCAGCTCGACATGTTCAACGGCGCCCCCGACCGCTACGACTGGAAACTTGTCGGCAAGAAGGAGATCTACGTCCCCTACAACGCCTACAAGCTGCAGGACCCGTCGGTCAAGAACAAGGACATCCTGACGCCGCTCCACATCAACCAGGAACTGCCCGCGCTACGAGCTGCACCGGGTGTGGGTGGTGGACTCGACCCTCAAGGAGGGCGAGCGCCACATCTACAAACGGCGCACGTTCTACCTCGACGAGGACAGCTGGCAGATTCGTGGCGGTCGACACCTACGACAAACGCGACCAGCTGTGGCGGGTGTCCGAAGGCCACGCCATGCAGTACTACAACGTGCCGAGCCTGTGGACCTCGCTCGAGGTCCACACCGACCTGCAGGCGGGCCGATATCTGGCGATCGGTCTGAACAGCGAAAACCCGCCGTACCAGTTCGACATCGTGACGGTCCTACGAGGACTACACCCCTGCGGCACTCCGCCGTGAGGGCAAGCGCTGATCGATCGATCCAATCGACGGACGGGCCGCAGGGCCCGTCCGTTTTTTTTGCTTTCGGTCACCACACGACAGGAGAACGGCAGATGGAAAGACCATCGGGCATCATCCCGCGCCCGGGTAGTCGAGTTCGTTACCCGACGTCACACGATCCCCGGTCGCCCTGCGCTGGGCCCCGTCTGTTGCATCGGCGCTGGCCTTCGCGACGGCTCAGGGCACGCCCGCCATCGCCCAGGACGAGATCGCGCCGGAACCGGCGATCATGGCGCCGCTGGCGCCGCGCGCGCTTGCACTCGACGCGGTGGCCGTCGACGGCAAGCTGGTCGCGGTCGGCGAGCGCGGGCACATCCTGATCTCGACCGACGTCGGCGCGACCTGGCGGCAGGTCGCGGTCCCGACCCGCGCGATGCTGACCGGTGTGTTCTTCCACGACCGAGAATCTGGGGTGGGCGGTGGGTCACGACTCGGTGATCCTCCGCACCACGGACGGCGGCACCACCTGGGAGCTGGTCAACTGGGCGCCCGAAGAAGAGGCGCCGTTCTTCGACGTCTGGTTTTCGGACGCCGCACAACGGCGTCGCGATCGGAGCCTACGGTGCCTTTTTCGTGACCGACGACGGCGGTGCGACATGGGAACCTCTGACGCGTAGGTGACGGCGACTATCACCTCGAGAAAATCGCGCGCGCACCGGACGGCACGACTCTACATCGCCGCCGAGGCCGGCGTCGCCTACAGATCCGACGACGGCGGCGAGACATGGGAGGAGCTCTTCTCCCCCTACGAGGGATCGTTCTTCGGCGTTCTCCCGCTCGAAGGCGACAGCGTTCTCTTCTTCGGGCTGCGCGGACACCTCTTCCGATCCGATGACGCCGGGGAGACGTGGGACGAGATCGAGACCGGGACCGTCGCCATGCTCACCGACGGTATTCAGCTCCGCAGACGGGACCGTGATCATCGCCGGTCTTGGCGGGGCCATCCTCATCTCACAGGACGGCGGCCGCAGCTTCGAGCTCCACCAGCAGGCGAACCGCCGGGGCATTTCTGCGATCGTCGACGCCGGCGGCGGCTCGCTGCTCCTGGTCGGCGAGTTCGGCGTGAGGATGGTGACCGTGGTCGACCTCATGACGACCCCGGACTGAGCGGGGGGAGACAACCATGATCAAATTCATCGAGAACCTCATCTTCGGCAACCGCCGGTTGGTAGTGGTGCTCTTCATCCTGCTGACGATCTTCATGGCCTACCAGGCCTCCCACCTTCAGATCGCCGCCGGGTTCGCCAAGATGCTGCCCCTCAAGCATCCATACATGCAGACCTACGTCGAGTACCGGGACGCCTACGGCGGCGCCAACCGGGTCGTGATCGCCATCCGGGCTCCGTGACGGCGACATCTTCACACCCGATTTCTTTGACGTTCTAGCCGCGGGTCACCGACGACGTCTTCTTCATTCCCGGCGTCGACCGCACCCGGGTGATGTCGCTCTTCACGCCCAACGTCCGCTTCACCGAGGTGGTCGAGGACGGGATTTCGGGCGGCAATGTCATCCCGGACGACTTCGAGCCTGACGCCGAGGGTCTCGCCAAGGTCCGCGAAAACATCCTCAAATCCAACTACATGGGGCGTCTGGTGGCCAACGATTTCTCGGCCGCCATCGTGACCGCCGAGCTCCTGGAGATCGACCCCAACACCGGGGAAAAGCTCGACTATATCGACGTCGCGGCACCAGCTCGAGGACATTCGCGACCAGGTACTCGAACGACGAGAAGGGTGCCGAGTTCACCTACCACATCATCGGCTTCGCCAAGGTGATCGGCGACATCGCCGCCGGCGCGGCACGGGTAGTCCTGTTCTTCCTGATCGCCTTCATCATCACCGCGGTGTTCGTCTACATCTACTCGCAGAGCGCCAAGCTGACAGTGATCATCGTCGGCTGCTCGTTGATGGCGGTGATCTGGCAGCTCGGGCTCCTGACGCTGCTCGGGTTCGGCATCGACCCGATGTCGATCCTGGTTCCCTTCCTGATATTCGCGATCGGCGTCAGCCACGGCGTGCAGATGGTGAGTGCGTTCCGCGCCGAGGTCTTCGACAGCCCCAACAGCCTGGACGCCGCCCGCTCGACCTTCCGGCGGCTGCTGATCCCGGGCGGGATCGCGCTGCTGTCGGACACCATCGGTTTCATCACCATCATGCTGATCAAGATCCGGATGATCCAGGAGATGGCGATCACCGCCAGTCTCGGCGTCGCGGTCATCATCCTCACCGATCTGATCCTCGTTCCCGTACTGCTTTCCTACGTCAAGCTCGACACCGAATATCAACAGGCGCTGGTCGACCGCGCGGTCAAGATGGACAAACTGTGGGCGGTCCTGGGCAGGGTCACCACCCCGAAACCCGCGGCGGTGATCGTCGCGATCGCGGCCGTGCTCTTTGTCGTCGGCAGCTGGAAGGCGACCCAGATCAAGATCGGCGACCTCCACGCCGGGGTGCCCGAGCTGCGCGCCAACTCGCCGTACAACATCGACACCGAGGTCATCACGAGCCACTTCTCGATCGGCGTGGATGTCATCACGATCATCATCGAGTCCCACCCCGAGGCGTGCACCGAGCACGACCTCATGAGCGTCATCGACGACTTCGAGTGGAAAATCAGAAACGTCCCCGGCGTCCAGTCGGTGTTCGGAATCGCCGGCGTTGCCAAGATCATCAACGCCGGCTGGAACGAGGGCGACCTCAAGTGGCGGCAACTGCCGCGCAACAGGTCGACCATGGCGCAGTCGGTGACCTACATCGACACCTCGACCGGCCTCCTCAACGGCGACTGCAGCGTCATGCCGGTCTACATCTACACCGTCGACCACAAGGCCGAGACCATCGACCGGGTGGTGAACGCGGTCAAGGCGTTCCAGGCCGCAGCACGGTTCCGAGGACCTCAAGTTTCGGCTCGCCACCGGCAACGTGGGCGTCATGGCTGCCACCAACGAGGCGGTGTCGGAGGCCCAGTTCCCGATGCTGATGTGGGTATTTGCGGCCATCATCCTGCTCTGTCTGGTGACCTTCCGCTCCATCAGGGGCACCCTGTGCATCGTCATTCCGCTGACCCTGGTGTCGATCCTGGCATACGCCCTGATGGCATGGCTCGAGATCGGGCTCAAGGTCTCGACCCTGCCCGTCGTCGCTCTCGGAGTAGGCGTCGGTGTCGACTACGGCATCTACATCTACAGCCGTTTCCAGAGCCTCCTGAAACAGGGCGAGTCAATTCACGACGCATACTTGACGACCCTGAAACTCACCGGCAGCGGCGTCATCTTCACCGGCATCACGCTGGCGGTCGGCGTCGCCACCTGGATCTTCGCCCCGATCAAGTTCCAGGCGGATATGGGTATCCTGCTCACCTTCATGTTCCTCGTGAACATGGCAGGCGCCATCGTCCTCCTGCCGGCGCTGGCCTACTGGCTCAAACCGAAGGGATAAGCAAGACGTTGAAACGTTAGAACGATTGCACGTTGAACGTTTGACCGGGGCCGCCGCAGGGCGGCCCCGGCTGTCTGTTAACTCGGCGTGGTGATTGGTCCGCGCTCAGGGAACGCGAGAGATCAAGGATCAGTCATGATCGCTGGTACTCTCCGCCCACTTCATCTGAGGAGAAACCCTCTGGAGCGCGACCGGGAACCCCTCCCGGGAATTGGCCTCAAACGGGTCATGACCCTGATGTTCGACGACGCCATATTCAACCTCCCCCACAGTTCCGGCCTCGCGGGATTCATCTTCCGATTCATCACCGCGTTTACCGGCGGACCTCGGGTGACCCGTCTCTTCCGCTGGTTCGCGGTCAAGGACAAGGCCGCCCTCAGCGCCCACATGAAACTGCTCGCCGACACGCCGGGCCTGTCCCGGATCATCGTCTTCCACGGCCGGCAGATCACCGATCGGCCGGCGGAGGTGCTGCGTCAGGTTGCCCGGGCATTGTAGATCGAGTAGGAGGCGCCCCGAGTAGGGGCGCCGTCCTCTCACACCACCGTACGTACGGTTCCGTATACGGCGGTTCGAAGCTGACACTGCAGTCGACGATGCTCCTCGAGCAGGCTCAGGAGTCCAATCTGACGGAGGAAACGGGTCGGGACGGCATGGTTCATATGGGACGCGCCTGCGTTCCACCACGGGCCATGCCCGTTGGAGGCGGAGGTGGAGGCTCGATGGCGGTCGAGTCCCAGCTTCATGAGCTGCCTCACCCGAGTACGTGGTCGCTTCCATTGCCGCCATAGGATGCACCGCAGTCTGCGACGCAGCCACTGGTCGAGCTGCTCGAAGGCAGCTTTGACCTCGGCTTTCCGGAAGTAGGCGACCCAGCCACGTATCAGCAGCTCGAGTCGCTCAATCGTCCACCTCAGGTTCCGACCCCGCCCCTGTCGAGCCAGCTCACGGGCCTTGTCCCGAAATCGTTTCACCGATTCCGGCGCAATCCGCAGCTTCGGCTCTCGGTGGGCGGTCATCGTGTAACCCAGAAACTTCCGCTTCCACGGCCGATCTACCGCACTCTTGTCCCGGTTCACCTTCAGGCGCAGACGTTTTGCGAGGAAGCGCTCGATCGACGCCAGCACGCGCTCGCCCGCTCGCTGTGACTGCACATAGATGTTGCAGTCGTCGGCGTAGCGCACGAATCGGTGCCCTCGTCGCTCAATCTCGCGGTCCAGCTCGTCGAGCAGGACATTGCTCAGGAGCGGCGACAGTGGCCCCCCCTGTGGCGTCCCCTCGCTCCGCTGGCCTACGATTCCTCCCTCCATCAGTCCTGCCTGTAGGTACCGCCGGATCAGGAGCAGGATGCGCTTGTCCTTCACTCGTCGCGCCATCCGCGACATCAAGATGTCGTGGTTGACCCGGTCGAAGAACTTCTCCAGGTCCATGTCCACCACCCACCGATGGCCGGCCACCACGTGCTCTCTCGCACGCTCGACCGCTTGATGGGCGCTCCGGCCCGGCCGGAATCCGTAACTCGATTCCGAAAACGTCGGGTCGATTTCTGGCTGTAGGACTTGGAGCAGCGCCTGCTGGATCATCCGATCCACGACCGTCGGTATCCCCAGACGCCGCATCCCCCGGCCTCCTGGCTTTGGGATCTCCACCAGAAGCACCGGCTGTGGCCGGTATCGGCCTTCCCGTATCTCGCCTCTTATGCGTGCCCAGTGGGTCCGCAGATATGGCATCAGCTCGTCCACGGTCATCCCGTCGACTCCCGCTGACCCCTTGTTCCGCTTCACCTTCTGGTACGCCCGCAGCATGTTCTCCCGGCGCAGCACCTCCTCAATTCTCATCGCCTCTTGCTCGTCGGTGTGCTCGTTACACGCCGTGGTCGCTTGACGCTCTGATCCAGGCTCCTCGGTGGTTCCGCCACCGTCCTCCCGGCTCAGCTCCGGCTTCTCAGCCTTCATCTCTGCGTCTCCTTCGACCAGCGAATGCTCCGCACCGACTCCGTCCTCTCCGTTCGGCCCTTCGCCGCGGTGCGCCCACAGCTACTACGGCCTCGGCTGACTTCTGACTCCCCATCGGCCCGCCTCGCGGCGACCCTGGCCTCATTCGGCAGAGAGCCAGACCTCCCAGGGTAAGGCGCGTGGCTTTTGTCCCACATACCCGTCGCATCTACCACCAGCCGGTCCGAATGACTATCGGGCTTCGGGTCTTTTCGCCCCCTCGCCCACCCGCTGGCGGCCTCGTATGCGCTTCGTATTCCTCGGGCCAGGACTTTGCCTTCAGCTTCCTTCAGACTCCGCCTCGCGACGGACGCCCTTGCTGTTCGGCTAGGAGTTCCGGTCATCTCGGCCTCCAGGGGACTTCCACCCCTAAGCCACTTCCCGGCTCGGTTTCCCTTACCGGTTGCAACCGACATGACCACGCCAGCCATGTCGCTTCGCGCCATGCCTGGCGCACGAAGAAAAAGGCCGCCCCGGAGGGCGGCCCTGGTTTTGAATCCGATTGAGGATCAGAAGCGGGCGAGGAATTCGACGCCGATGATCCTGGGATCGTTCGTGAAACCGGTCAGGTTGTTGAAGTCGATGGCGCCGCGGGCGATCTCCGCGTCGAAGATATTGCGCCCGAACAGGGCGACCTCGTACTTGGCATTGCTGAAGGCGTAGCCCAAACGCATACCGAATTCAAGGGAATCGCCGTTGAACTCCTTCGACTCGTAGAGGTAGAAACTCTTCTCCGAGTAGTAGGCCCAGTCGAGGGTGGCAAAGAACTTCTTCTTGGCCGGGTCGGAGCGCCAGTTGATGATGCCGTTGAAGATCACGTCCGGCGAGTGCGGCAGGCTGTTGCCGTCGACATAGGCGAGGCCGTCCACGACCGGATCGAGCATGGTGCAGCCGCCGCCGCAGGGCGCCACCGTCAGGTTCGGGTCCTTGATCTCGGTCGGGTTCCAGCTCGCGCCGAAGGTCATCAGCCAGTGGCCGGTGGGCGTCCACTGGATGTCGGTCTCGAGGCCGTAGCCCTCGGTCTTGTCCGCGTTGAGGAGGGTGGCGGTGTTGTACTCGCCGCCGACCGCGGTGACCTGCTGGTCGTCGATTTCGAACATATAGCCCGTGAGGTTGAAGCGCAGTTTGTTCTCGGCCAGGATGCTCTTGAGGCCCACCTCGAACGAGAGAATCGTCTCGGTGTCGGCCACGGTCACGCAGTTGGTCGCGGGGTTCAGCCCGCCCTCGAAATCCGCGCAGAAGAGGATCCGGCCCTGGATCGACGGCGCACGGTAGCCGGTCGAGACGCGGCCGTAGAGGTTGACGTTCTGGTTGACCTTGTAAAGCGCGCTCAGATCCCAGCTCACCACGTCGTCCTCGACGTGCTCGGTGATCGGCCGCACGGTCGGAGTCTGGAAGGTCGGGTCCGGCCGTTCGGCCGAGAAGTCCTTCTCGTCACTCGAGAAACGGATGCCGGCACTCAACACCCAGTCCGCAGCCACCCGCCAGTCGGCAGAAGCGAAGAGAGCGTAGGAGGTGGCGTCCTGGGTTTGGAAGGCGTATCCGTCCTGGGGATTGCCCGGTGCGAGCGAGTCATAGCTGAAGGTATCCGCCTGGAGTTCCTCGTTGAAGTAGAAGAAGCCGACCAGCCAGTTGACGACCTCGTTGTCGTTGCTGGCGAGGCGGAACTCCTGGGTCCACTGGTCGAGGAACGGGAGACCGTCGGCGGACTCGGACGGGAACGGAATGAAACCCGGACCGTAGTTTCCCTCGCCCAGGAAGGCCGCGCCGTAGCCGCCGTCGATGTCGCCGCGGCTGTACATGTCGTCGATGCTCTCGTAGCCGGTGATCGAGGTCAAAGTAGTGCTGCCGAAGTCGTACTCCATCTTGAACACGCCGCCAAAGGAGCTGATCTCCTGTTTGTTCTGTCCGTCGTGCCAAACGCTCTCCTGATCGAAACCGGAAATCAGATCGCTGCTGCCCGGCACGAAGATGTTGGCGCGGAAGATCCGGGCGGTGCCGTCGACGTCCCAACCGTGGAGGTTGAGCAGGGCGTTGAACTTGTCGTTGGGTTCCCACAACAGTTGGGCGCGCCAGGCCGTGGTGTCGTACCCGCCGAGCTCATTCTCCGGACCGGGTTCGTACTGGTTGGTCACCCAATCGCTCTGTGACTGGTAGACGGCGGAAAGTCTGGCCGACCAGGTCTTGGAGAGGGCGAACCCGACCCCGCCCTGAATGTCCATGGTGTCGTAGGTGCCATAGGAGACCTTCGCGTACGCGTCGAAGTCCTGCGACGGTTTGACGCTGTCGAACTTGACGATGCCTGCGGGGGTGTTGCGGCCGAAGAGCGTGCCCTGGGGCCCGCGCAGGACCTCGACCTGTTGAATGTCGAACAGGGGCATGCCCTTGACGATCGGGTTTTCGAGCACCACGTCGTCGACGATCATCGACACCGGCTGCGAGGCGTTGAGATCGAAGTCCGGGTTGCCGAGACCACGGATGTAGAAGCGCGGGAAAGCGCGCCCGAACGAGGATTCCATGACCAGGCTGGGGACGCGGCCGGAAAGGGCCCGCACGTCGGCGCCGCCGGTGAGGAGGAGATCGAGGTCTTCACCCCCGATGGTGGAAACCGCGACCGGCACGTTCTGGATGTTTTCCTCGGTCTTCCGCGCCGTGACGGTGATCTCCCCAACCGCGATCGGCATGTCGATTGTCTCCTCAGGGACCCCAGGCGGTTCTTCCGGCTCTGCTTGAGCAAAAGAAAAACCGCCAAAGGCGGTGAGAATGAGAGCGAATACCAAGACTCCAAAAAGACGCTTCGCCACCAGGTTCACCATGACGTACCTCCCCATGAAAGTCGGACAAAAAGAGATGTCATCTTCGCCGTGGAGGATAGCAAATCTTTGTGCCGCACGGTGTCAATATTTGATCACCTGAAGTCTGCGGAAGAACCCGCCAGGTTGCGGTCGCCGGGCCGGGTTGGGTACCATCATGGTTCGCAAAGACGGAGAACCCATGTCATCAATTCACATCAATGCCAACCCTGCGGATTTTGCCGCTTCAGTTCTGATGCCGGGAGACCCCCTGCGGGCAAAGTACATCGCCGAAACATTCCTCGACGACCCCCGCCAGGTCACGGATGTCCGCAACATGCTCGGCTTTACCGGTGGTTATCGCAACCAACCCGTCTCCGTCATGGCCCACGGCATGGGGATCCCATCGGCATCCATATACTGCACCGAACTCATCCGCGATTTCGGGGTCAAGCGTCTGATCAGGGTCGGCAGCTGCGGCACCGTCCACCCCGACGTCTCACTGCGGGACATCATCATCGCCATGGGCGCCTCCACCGACTCGGGAGTCAACCGGATGCGCTTCGGGGGCCACGACCTGGCGGCCCTCGCGGACTTCAATCTCCTGCGGACCGCGGTCCGGGCGGCGGAGACGAAGGGACTCCCCTTCCACGTCGGCAACATCTTTTCGGCCGACCTGTTCTACACGCCCCAACCCGAGATGTTCGATCTCATGGAGAAGTACCGGGTCCTCGGTGTGGAGATGGAGACCGCCGGCATCTACACCCTGGCCGCGGAACTCGGCGCCGAGGCTCTCGCCATCTGCACCGTCAGCGACGACATCCGCAAAGGGGAGGCGCTTTCCTCAGCCGACCGCCAGACCTCGTTCGACCAGATGATCGAGCTCGCGCTCGAGACAGTCACAGACCGCCTCGCCCATCTCGGCGGTTGAAACCACGCCTTCTCCAAGAGACACCCGGTAAGAGGCCGGCTCGGGGTCCCGCTTCGCACCCATCGCGGTCCTGTCGATCACTCAGATGATGACCCGGGCGGCTCCGGCGAGTGCGCTTCAGCGTCCCTGCCGAGCTCACGGGAGCGCTCGTAGGCGGCCCAGATCGCCCGCGATATGGCCGTCCTGAAACCTGCCTTCTCGAGATAGTACAGGGCAGCCGCCGAGGTTCCGCCGGGAGATGTGACCTGGTTCCGGAGCCGGGCGAGGTGCACCGGGTCCTCCGCATCCGAGTAGAAATCGACCGAACCGCGGACCGTCTTCGCCACCAGCTTCTCGGCCACGCGCCGCGAGAACCCGAGGTGGACCCCCGCATCCACCATCGCCTCCATGAAAAGGAACACGTAGGCGGGGCCCGTGCCGGAGAGTGCCGTCGCCATGTCGAGGAAGCGCTCCTCCTCGAGGAAGACCTCGTCCCCGAAAGCGCCGAGAATCTCCCTGGCGATCTCCTTCTGGCGGTCGGTGACCGGCGGTGCGGCGGTCCACACCGTGATCCCCTCTCCGATCTGCGCCGGGGTGTTGGGCATCGAGCGCACGATCACTGCATGCCCCAAACCAGCGGACATTCTGTCGATCGTCGCGCCGGCGATGATCGACACCACCAACGCCGAAGGCTCGAGACGGCCCCTGAGGTCAACCAACACGGGGTCGAGGCGTTGCGGTTTGACCGCCAGGACCACCACGTCGGCGCCGCTGACGGCCTCCGCGTTGTCGGTCGAATACCGGATTCCGTATCGTGCTCCGAGCTCCTCACAGCGGGCAACGTTCGGCCCCGAACAGGTGATCGACCCGGCAGTGGCCACTCCCTGGCGAATCAGCCCGGCAATCATGGCTTCCGCCATCACGCCGGGACCGATAAATGAGATTTTGGGAACCCTGTTCACGAAAATTACCCCTTTGCAGCCGCGACCCGCACCGATTGCGGCTGCGCCGTCCTCAGCCTTCTTCCCGGCCGGCCTGCGCCTCGACGACATCGGCCGCCTGGCGCAGCGCTTCGTCCAGTTTGCCGGCGTCCGGACCACCCGCCTGCGCGAGATTGGCCTTGCCGCCGCCGCGGCCGCCGACGGTCTTCGCCAATTCGCGGACGAGATCACCCGCTTTCACGCGGTGAGTGAGATCGTCGGTGACGGCGGCCAACAACGTCGCCTTGCCGGCCGACTCCATGCCCAGCACCACGACCCCCGATCCCAACTTCTGGCGCAGCGTGTCGGCGAGGTTGCGCAGCTCCGAAGAGTCCATCTCCGGAACTCGGCGGGCGTGGACCTGGATACCCGCCACCTCCGTCCGGATCTCGCTGCCGCCGCTGTCACCGGATGCGAGCTGGTGTTTGAGCGTGCGGACCTCGTCCTCGAGGTCAGCCAGCCGCTGGTCTCGCTTCGCCAACAGCTCCGGCAGCTGTTCGAAGGAGGTTTGGTACCGCCCGGACAGTTGTTCCGCCAGCCGTTCGCGATCCTGAAGGCGTTCGACCGATCCCCGGCCGGTCACCGCTTCGATCCGCCGCACTCCCGCGGCAACACCGCGCTCGGAGACCACGGTGCAGAGACCGATGTCGCCGGTGCGGTCGACGTGACACCCACCGCACAGCTCGACCGAAAAGCCGCCGTCGCCCACCGTCACCACCCGCACCACATCGCCGTACTTCTCCCCGAAAAGCGCCATCGCGCCGCGGCCGCGGGCCGCGTCCTTGGCCATGAGCTCCTTGGTCACCGGCTGGTTGCGCACGATCTCGGCGTTCACCAGACGCTCGATCTCGCGCAGCTGGTCTCTGGTTACCGGGTCGCCCCACGAAAAATCGAAACGAAGGCGGTCGGGGTCCACCAGCGAGCCCGCCTGCTGGGCAGCCTCCCCCAGCACCTTGCGCAGAGCCGCGTGCAGCAGATGGGTGGCGGTGTGATTGCGCTGGGTGTCGACCCGCGTGCGCTCCGCCACTTCGGCCTCGACCCGGTCGCCGAGAAACAGAGACCCCTCTTCGATCACGACCCGGTGGACGATGAGACCCTCGAACGGTTTCTGGGTGTCGAGCACGACCGCACGGCCGCCTTCCCAGCGCAACCGTCCCCGGTCGCCGATCTGGCCGCCGGACTCGGCGTAGAAGGGGGTCGCGTCGAGCACCACCTCCCCGCCCTCACCCGGCTGCAGCTGATCCTCGAGACCGTCGTCGCCGATCATGGCCACCACCCCGGCGGTGTGGCGGAGACTGTCGTAGCCTAGGAACTCCGACCGGATGCCCTTTTCCATCAGGCTCTCGTACTCCGGACGGAAATGGGCGAGCAGGTCGCCGCGCCACGAGGCCTGGCCGCGCTGGCGCTCTTCCTCGAGCGCGGCCTTGAAACCGTCGGTGTCGACCGCCAGACCTTCCTCCTGCGCGAACTCTTCGAGCAGCTCGGCGGGTATGCCGTGGGTCTGGTAGAGATCGAAGATCGTGCGCCCCGGAACCACCGACTGGCCGTCGCGCTTGAGCCGTTCGAGCTCGCGCTGGGCGACGTCGGTACCGGCATTGAGGGTGCGGGCAAACCGCTCCTCCTCCTGGCGCAGCTGGGTCGCCACGACCTCGCGGCGCTCGACCAGCTCCGGAAAAACTTCACCCATGAGATCGACAACTACCGGGTGCAGGGTGTAGAGAAAGGCGCCGTCGAGGCCAAGCTTGCGGCCGTAGCGGAGGCCGCGCCGGATGATCCGGCGCAGGACGTAGCCGCGGCCCTCGTTGGACGGCACGACGCCGTCGGTCATCAGAAAGGTCGCGGCCCGCAGGTGGTCGGCGATCACCCGGTAGGCAGGGCCGAGGTCGCTGTTCGCTTCGTAGGGCCGCTGCGCCAGGTCTGCGACCGCGTCGATCAGGGGCATGAAAAGATCGGTCTCGTAGTTGGACTGGGCTCCCTGCAGCACGGCCGCGAACCGCTCCAGACCGGCGCCGGTGTCGATGGAGGGCCGCGGCAGCGGATGCATCTTCCCGGCCGCGTCACGATCGAACTGCATGAAGACAAGGTTCCAGATTTCGACGATGTCGTCGCCGTCGCCATTCACCAGCTCGGCGCGCCCCGGCGCCATCGGGTCGGGTCCCCGGTCGAAGTGAACCTCGGAGCACGGACCGCAGGGGCCGGTCTCACCCATCGCCCAGAAATTGTCCTTCTCTCCGAAGCGGAGGATCCGATCGGGCGGCGCACCGACCGCCTCCCACAGCGCGGCCGCGTCGTCGTCGTCGGTGTAGACGGTGAACCAGAGACGATCCACGGGCAGACCGAAGACATCGACCACCAGCTCCCACGCGTACTCGATGGCTTCCTTCTTGAAGTAGTCGCCAAACGAGAAGTTGCCCAGCATCTCGAAAAAAGTGTGGTGGCGGGCGGTGTAGCCCACGTTCTCGAGATCGTTGTGCTTGCCGCCGGCGCGGACGCACTTCTGGGTCGAGCAGGCGCGGGGCTCTTCGCGCTTTTCGCGCCCTGCAAACACTTCCTTGAACTGGTTCATCCCCGCGTTGGTGAACAGGAGGGTGCTGTCGCCGGCCGGCAGCAACGAACTCGAAGGCACCACCTGGTGCCCTTTGGAGGCGAAGTAGTCGAGAAAGGTCTGTCGTATTTCCTTACTGGTCATCGAGCGCATCGTTGTGGTTCTCCCGGAATGCCGCCAGTCCATCGACAGCGGCGATCGCGACCTCGGCTTCGAAACCGCGTGTGATCAGGGAGCTTACCATCCGTGCCCGGCGCTGGCCATCCCGCCACCACCCCGCCGGCGCCCGGATTTCGAGCTTGCGCAGCGCCGTCCGCACCGCGTCCTCGGCCAGGCCGGACGGCAGCGTGGCCAACCGCTCGGCGTGCGAGCGGGTCAGGCCCCGTTGTTGGAGCTCGGCCGCCAGCCGCCGCGGGCCCCATCCGCGCGACGCCGCCCGAACCTCGACGAAACGTTCCGCCACCCGCTCATCGTCGATCAGCCCCAGCTCCTCGCAGCGGGTGATGGCGGCTTCGATTTCCTCGTCCGGCAGGTCTCGCCGACGGAGCTTGTCTTCGAGCTCGCGCCGGAAGTGGTCTCGCCGCGACAACAGGTCGAGAGCGGTCTGGTAGACCGATCGCTCAGTCCGCATGGATGACCCTCGATTCAGCTGCCGCCGAACTCGAAGGGCGAGTCCTCGGAAAACGGATCGAGGTCGGTTTCCTGCGCGAGGTCCAGCACTCCGTCCATCTCCTCGCGGGAGATGTCCGATGTCGACTGGATGCCCTGAATCTTGAGCTTGAACTCGTCGGGGTTGGTGGCCCGGCGGAGCGCTTCCTCGAGCGTGATCAGACCGTTCTTGTACAACTGGTAGAGCGACTGGTCGAAGGTCTGCATTCCGTACTGGCTGGTGCCCTGGACGATGGCGTCGCGGATGAGCTTGGTCTTCTCCTTGTTTTCCACGCAGTCGCGGATGTACGAGGTCGAGATCAAGACCTCCACCGCCGGCACCCGGCCGAGACCGTCAGCCCGGGGCAACAGCCGCATCGACACGATGGCCTTCAAAACCGCCGCCAACTGGATCCGGATCTGCTTCTGCTGGTGCGGCGGAAACACCGAGATCACCCGGTTGATGGTCTCGGTCGCGTCGACCGTGTGCAGGGTGGAGAGCACGAGGTGTCCGGTTTCGGCAGCTAACAGGGCCGTCTCGATGGTCTCGTAGTCACGCATTTCGCCGACCAGAATGACGTCAGGGTCCTGGCGCATGGCCGACCGGAGGGCGGTCGAGAATTGTTTGGTGTCGACGTCCACCTCGCGCTGGTTGATGATCGATTTCTTGTCGCGGTGGAGAAACTCGATCGGGTCTTCGATGGTCATGACGTGCTCGATGCGCCGGGTGTTGATGTGGTCGATCATGGAGGCCAACGAGGTCGACTTGCCCGAACCCGTTGTGCCCGTGACCAACACCAGACCGCGCTGTTCCTCGCAGATCCTCTCGAGGACCGGCGGCAGCATCAGCTCCTTGAAGGTCTGAATCCGGGCGGGAATGAGCCGTAGGACGAGGCCCACCGAACCACGCTGCTGGAAAATATTGCAGCGAAACCTGCCCATGCCGGGAACCGAGTACGCGATGTCGGTCTCGAGCAGGTGTTTGAACCGTTCTTTCTGGCGCGACGACATCATGGAGAACGCCATGGCGATGGTGTCCTCCTGCATCATCCGTTTGAACTCCGTCATCACCTGAAGACGGCCGTCGATTCGCAGCACCGGGTGTGCGCCGACCTTGAGATGAACGTCCGATGCCTTGCGTTCGACAGCCACCTTGAGGATGTCGTTGATATGCATAGACCCCCCTGGATACCACTCAAGTGTACCGCAACAACCAACCTGAAACGCGCGTCAAAAGCTCAGCCCTCCGAACCGGATTCGAGCCGCCGCAGTTTTGCACGGGAACCAGATCAGCGGCGCAGCTACACTTCCCCGGATGAACGAGCGGGTGATCATCCTCGTGGCGGCGTATGCGGTGGCGCTGCTGCTGCTTTCCGGCCGGCGACGCGGCGGTGGCGGGATTGACTACCTCCTGGCCGGCCGCCGCCTGACCCTGCCGGTGTTCGTCGCGACGCTCGTGACCACCTGGTACGGGGGGATCCTCGGCATCGGCGAATACGCCTGGCGTTTCGGGATCTCCACCTGGTTGGTCTTCGGTGTCCCCTACTACCTGTCGGCGGTGCTGTTTGCCCTGTGGCTCGCGCCCCGCCTGCGATCAAGCGGCGCCGTCTCCATCCCGGACCTGCTCGCCACCGCCTATGGGCGTCCGGCGTCGTTCGCGGGCGCTGCCGCAGTGTACGCATCGACGGTCCCCGTCGCCTACCTCCTGATGCTGGGGGTGCTGTTCGCGCAGGTGACCGGATGGTCGTTGTGGTCGTCCGTGGTCGTCGCGGCGATCTTCTCCGCCGTCTATGTCGGCCTCTCCGGCTTCCGTGCGGTGGTCCGCACCGATGTCCTGCAGTTCGTCCTCATGTACGGGGGATTTTTCATCCTGCTGCCCGCGGCCCTGGCCCACACCGGAGGACTGTCCGGTTTGTGGGCAGAGCTCCCCGAAACCCACCGTGCGTGGGACGGCGGTCTGGGGTGGCAGACGGTCGTGGTGTGGTACCTGATCGCGCTGCAGACCGTGGTCGAGCCCGCCTTCTACCAGCGGGTTTTTGCGGCCCGCGATCCCCGTACCGCCCGCAACGGAGTCCTGGTGTCGGTGGGTCTGTGGGTCGTCTTCGACTTCCTCACCGTGTTCAGTGGTCTTGCCGCGCGGGTGCTGCTGCCCGAGCTCGACGACCCGATGGCAGCCTACCCCACCCTCGCGTCGCTGGTGCTGTCGCCCTGGGTCGCGGCAGTGTTCATGGTCGGGCTCTTCGCCACCGTCATGTCGACTCTCGACTCCTACCTCTTCATCGCCGCCACCACCATCGGCCACGATCTCGCGCCGCGCGAGTCCGACCCGGAGGTCGTGCGGCGGCGGACCCGGATCGGCCTGGTGGCGTCCGCGGTTCTGGCCGCCGGCGGCGCCATGCTCTTCACCTCGGCTGTCCAGGTCTGGCACCACGTCGGTTCAGTCGTCACCTCCGCTCTCCTGTTGCCCGTGCTCGCCGTCAACCTGCCAGGAGCGTGGCGACCCAGCGGGTGGGCGGCGACGGCAGCGATGATCACCGCGTCGGCGACCGCCGTGGCGTGGATCGCATCCTCGGGCCCTTCGGGTTATCCACTCGGGGTCGAACCGATGTTCCCCGCACTGATCGTCGCCGCCGGCTGTCTGGTCGGTGATCGGATTGCCGGGGGCTTCGCAACTCGCCGATCAAAAAAGCGGAGAATCTGAAAGCGAACCCACTGGATCATGATGGCTTCACGGCTCGCCCCGGTGTTTTTCATCGCGCTCGCGTGCTCACTCGCGTGGCCGGGTGAGGAGGATTCGCTCGAACTCATCGACCAAGGTGGCGCGGACGTGGTCATCTTCGATATGATAGCCGCAGAGCCAACAGGAAACTGAAGCGGGGCTGTGTCGTCACAAGATGAACACACAGTGGGTCCGGACGGTGGAGTTCACGTCGCGAACGGCTGACCTCTGGATGTCCGAACGAGGAGACGCACGCGCCATGAAAACGACCGCTCTTCGCAGCCTGGTCTTTGCGACAGCCGCTTCGATAGTCGTCTGCTCATATTCGATGCCGGCATGCAGTCAGGATCCGTCGGATGGCCCGGCCGCCGCGGTCGAGTCTCCTGCAGGCGAACGTTTCGAAGGCTACTCCTTTCGTGACGCCGACGGGCGGCCGCTCCCGTTTCAGACCGACGAGGCGATCGAGGCTTTCCTGGCCACCGCGGAGGTCGCCTCGATGACCAAGATCCCGGTCGGCGTGTCCGACCCGAAAAAACTGCTGTTGAACGGCGACGGACTGCAGGTCAACGCGGTTTTCAAGGACATCGACCACCAGGAGAAGAAGATCCGCGAGACAACCGCCGGCAAGACCAAGTTCTATCTCCGCTGGCGCGACTGGTACGGGTACGACATCGCAGCCTACAAACTCGACCGCCTCCTGAATCTGAACCGGGTCCCGCCGGTGATCGAGCGCACCATCAAACGCGACTCCGGTTCGGTGCAGATCTGGCTGCAGGGGGTCATCACCGACACCAAGCGCCGCGACGAGGGCTACGATCCGCCCAACATCGGCCGCTACAAACAGCAAAAGTACATCCTGTACGTTTTCGACAATCTGGTGGCCAACCGCGACAGCAACCTCGGCAACACCCTGATCGACGCCAACTGGCGTCTGTGGTTTATCGACTGCTCACGGTGTTTCGGTGCTTCGACCGATCTGCTGTACCCGGAGGCCATCACCCACTGCGAGCGAAACCTTTACGAAGCGCTGAAGGCGCTCGATGAAACCGATGTGAAGGAGCGCCTCTCGCCGTATCTTTCCGACCAGGAGGTCAAGGCCCTCATGATTCGCCGCGACAAGATCGTGGCCCACGTCCAGGGCCTGATCGACGAGTGGGAGGAGATCCACATTCTGTTCGACACCATCCCAGCCGACGCAACCGCCCCGTGGGCCCACGATTGAAACCGGCAGCCGACCCCACGGCGCACACAGAGCCCCCGACGGTTACAATCCTCTGAGGAGGTCGTCATGTTGCCCGTTCTCGACAACCAGACCATGCGTGAGGCCGACCGTCACACCATCTCCGATCTCGGCCTGCCAGGGCTCGTTCTCATGGAAAACGCGGCCACCGGCGTGGTCGACGCCCTTCGCGACGCCTTCCCGGATGCGCGGCGCGTCCTGATACTGTGCGGGCCGGGCAACAACGGCGGAGACGGGCTCGCCGCTGCTCGCCACCTCATCAACGGCGGGCATCAGGTTTCCGTGCTGCTCTTCGCTGATCCTGCGGGTTTGAGCCCGGACGCCGCAGTCAACCATCAGCTGGCGATCGCGTTCCGGGTCCCCTTGCAGGTTGTCGAAAACGACGATCTGTCGGTTCTCGACGACGAGCTCGAGGACACTCCGCCGGACGTCGTGATCGACGCCCTCCTCGGCACCGGTCTGGATCGGCCCCTCGGCGGACGATTCGAGGAGGTGGTCCGCCGGGTTGCGGCATCGGGATCGCCGGTCGTGGCCGTCGATGTCCCGACCGGGCTCAACGGGTCGTCGTCGGCCGTCCCCGGCACCGCCCTCCAGGCCGATCTCACCGTCACGTTCGGCGCCCTCAAGCTCTGCCACGCACTGCCGCCCGCCTGCCTCCACTGCGGCGATATCGCGGTGGTGGACATCGGCATACCCCCCGGTGCACTGGAAACAAACTGCCGTGTCCGGTGGCCGGAACCCGAGGATATCGGACTGCTGTTGCCCGGCCGCTCGGACGACTCCCACAAGGGATCCTATGGACACCTGCTGTTGGTGGCCGGCGCCGAGGGTCGGGGCGGCGCTGTGGCGATGGCCGCCCGGACGGCTGTTGTTTCAGGCGCCGGTCTGGTGACGATGGCGGTGCCCGAACCGGTGGTCCCGGTAGTCGATGCGAGCTGTCTCGAAGCCATGACCTACTCGTTGAGGGCGACGGAGAGTGGCGAGATCAGCGGCCCCGATGGCATCGAGCCGCTCCTCGAACGGATGACGGCGATCGCCGTTGGTCCAGGCATGGGCACCGGCGGTGGCGCCGCGGCCACCCTCGAGTGGCTGCTCGAACATTGGCGTGGACCGCTGCTGCTGGATGCCGACGCTATCAACCTCCTCGCCGGCCGGCCGGAACGTCTCGCCGGTCGCGACCTGCCGCCGGTGGTGACGCCTCACCCCGGTGAGCTCGCGCGGTTCGTCGGCTGGACGACCGAAGAGGTCACGGCTGACCGCTTGGCCGCCGCCCGCGAGGCGGCGTCGAGATCACGATCGGTGGTGGTTGCCAAAGGGTACCGAACCCTGATCGTCGAGCCCGACGGCGAGGCGTGGATCAACCCCACAGGAGGCGCATCGCTGGCCACCGGGGGTTCCGGGGACGTGCTGACCGGCGCCATCGCCGGGTTCCTGGCCCAGGGCCTCGAGCCGGTGCGCGCGGCGATCGCGGGATGCTGGCTGCACGGTCGTGCCGGCGAGCTCGGCAGCGAGCGCTTCCCCGCAGCGATACCCGCAGCGGAGCTCCCGGAGTTCCTCGCGCAGGCCTGGCGCGAGCTCGAGACCCTGTGACCACCCACCGACTCATGGTCAGCCGTTCAGCCGACGAGACCGAGGCTCTCGGTGGGCAGCTTGCCGTCGAACTGCGGGGAGGGGACGTGGTTCTTCTCGAGGCCGAACTCGCGGCCGGTAAGACGACGTTCGTCGGAGGGCTGGTCCGTGGTCTGGGAGGAGTTCACGACGACGTCTCGTCACCGACCTTTGTCCTGATCCAGAGCTACGACTGCACCAACGACGTCATTCGGACCGTCCACCACGTCGATCTCTATCGCCTCGGCGAACGTGTCTCCGACCTCCGCGAAATCGGAATCGACGAGGTCCTCTCGGATCGGACCGCGGTCACGGCCGTCGAGTGGCCGAAGGAGGCCATCGCCGTCTGGATCCCCGCCGATGCCCGCCTCTGGAAGGTCGGCATCGCCGTCAACGACGACGACACGCGGACCATCGAGATCACACCGCCCAACAGCTCAAATTCTTAATTTTGAATTTTGAATTTTGAATGAATCGCACCCGTCCCCTGGCCGAGGGAGGGCGGGTGGGAATTAAGAATTCAAAATTCAAAATTCAACATTACCGTCAGCCCGCCATCACTCCGCCGTCGATAGGGATGACCGTGCCGGTCATCCACGATGAGGCGTCGGAGAGCAGGAAGAGGATCAGCGAGGCCACATCTTCCGGTTGGCCGATTCTGCCGAGCGGATGTATCCCGTCCATCTCGCGCACCTGTTCCGGGCTCATCCCGCGCAGGGCGTGGATCGGTGTGTCGACCACCGCCGGCATGACCGCATTGACCCTCACCGTGGGCGCCCACTCCAATGCCAGCGACCGGGTGAGTTGGTTGAGGGCGGCCTTGGACGCGTTGTATGCCGCCATGCCCGGGATGGCCCTCTCAGCCAGGGTCGACGACACGTTGACTACCGCCGGCGACCGCCCACCGTGCAACAGCGGGCCCAGTACCCGACACAGGAGAAACGGCCCGCGAACATTGACGTTAAACGTCTCGTCCCAGACCTCGGTCGTGGTGTCGTCGACCGCCGCCATGCGAGCGATGCCGGCGTTGTTGACCAACCCGTCCACCGCCGGCCACCGGGAACCGACTTTCTCGGCGAGGGCGGCGATGGAGGCGGGATCGGCGAGGTCGCAGGACACCGGCCACGCCGCACCGCCGATCGCATCGACCGCCGCCTGCAATCGTTTAGGGTCCCGCGCCACCAGGCACACCTCAGCACCCTCGCCGGCGAGCAGACGCGCCGTTTCGAAACCGATTCCGCTGGATGCGCCTGAAATAAGAACTCGTTGACCGCGTAAACCTGACATGGATCGTGATCCTCCCAACAACCATCTCTCTGCGATCAGCCGCCACCGGTCGGAGCTATTATGGAATGGGCATGGCAGAAGATAACCCCCAACCGCTGACCGAGCACCGTCGCCTCGTACAACGTGTCGTCTCCGGGCGCATTCCGGCCGCCAGGGAATTCGACGACTGTCGGAAGGTGCTGGCCTCCAGTTGCGACGAACAGGCGGCGTTTAGCGCCCTGTTCACCCTTCTCAGGGGCGCCGCGGCCGACCCGTTCTTTTCGATCGACGACACCCAACAAGTGGTGTCGGTTCTGAAGGCGATGGCCCGGGGAGAGCTGAGCGCCGGGGACCTGTTGTGACGCCGGGATGGGCGATCGCCAGCTTCGGGTTGCCGCCGCTGGCAGCCGTCGCCGCGGCGGTTCTCCTGCGCCCGCGCAACCCCAACCCCTGGGTCGTGATCGCCGCCAACGCCCTCAGCTCGGGCGCCGGGCTCGCGGCCGCCGGCCGATCGACCCTCGAGGTCGCGGTCGGAGTCTTTTTCGCCCAGGCCAGCCTGATCCTCACCGGGGGCATCGGAGACCTCTGGATGTACCTGCCGAGCATGGTCGTGGGTGGGGTGTGGGCGCTCTTCGTGACCCCGCTGAGCCCGCTCACGAGAGCCGAAGCGGCGCGCGAGGCCCGGCTTCGACAACTCGAGGAGTTCAAGCGCACCGCGGATGCGGGCGGTACGGCCCCTGCGACGCCGCGCGCGAAGGGCGTCGAAGAGGCGGAGACCGTCACCGAAAACCACTACTGCGTCGAGGTCAGCTGCACCGAGTGCGGCGCGGCGGTCGCCGTCCCCGTCCTCCACCACATGGCCCACTGCACCTACTGCGGCAGCAAACATCTGGTTGCCGGTCACGAAGAAACCCTGTACGTGACCCTGCCGGAACGGGTTTACGACAGGAACGTCCTGCGCGAGGCCCTCCTCGACCACTACCGATACCAGCACTACCTCAACCTCTATGCGCGGTCGGTGGCGCCGCTCGCGCGCAACGCCACCGAAGCCAGTCCGACGGGCGCCCTGGTCAGCCGCCCCGAGGTCGAGGCGGCCGTCAACGCAGCCGAAGCCGCCGTCTCCCGCAAGGCCGACACCTTTCGCACGAAACTCGCCGAAAACCTGCACGTGGTGCGGACGTTGCACTTCCTCACCCCGTACCGGCACGGGATGGGTACGCTGTACCAGGCTGCCTTCGGCCGATCCTCGCACGACCAGGAGAAGTTCCTGCGGTTCGACGTGGGAACGGTCGAAGCCTCGGTGTCGGCCACTTCGGACATCGACATTCCTCCCATGGGCAAGCTCAGCTATCTGCGAGCCCTGCGACCGGCCGCCGCTCTGCCGCCGGATCTCAAGACACTGGCGATCGACGGGGTCGATGACGACCTCGTCCATGCCTTTGGCGACCTCGACCACAAGCGACTGGTGAAAGATATCCAGGTCATCCGCCTCGGATCCCGGTTTACCCGTGAGGTGACAGCAGTCGTCTGGAGGCCTTGGTGGATCGCCGAGGTCCGCGGTCCCGGGATCGACGAGACAGTGATGCTCGACGGCGCCGCCGGGTCCGTCGTCGGTCCGGCGCCCCGGGTCAGCGACGACCGGTTGACGGACCTGCCCCGCGAAGCGCGCGAAACGGGAACCGGGCTTCGATTCGTGCCAATGGAGTGTCCGGTGTGCGGCCACGAGTTTTCCTTTGACCCGGACGCGATCCTGCATTTCTGCCACAACTGCCACCGCGTGTGTCAAGTCGTCGAAGGACGCAAACAGGAGGTCTCCTACGGGCACATTCCACTGCCCGACGAGGACGGCTGGGATCTGGTCCCGTTCTGGCGCTTTCCCCTCGGCCTGAGGACTGAAGACGGCGAACTGCTGACCGACCTCATGCGACTCAAGGACGGCATCGACGGCACCTTCGACCAGATCGGAGAGGATCACCCCGAACGCCAGCACCTCTTCTATGTGCCGGCGATCCGCTGCATCAACCCCCGCCTCATGACAAGCGCCTTCAACCGGCTCTTTCTCTACGCCATCCGCAACCGGCCGCCAAAGGTCATGAAGAGGTTCGACCTCGACCTCAAACCACAACCGTGGACGGTCAGCCTCGCCGAACCCGAGGCGCGCGACCTGGCCCCGCTGTACCTCGCCAACGTTTTCAGCCGCCGTGACATCGCCCGGGTCAACGTCAACCAGGTGGCGTCGTGGCTCTTCGGCGCCACCCAGGAATCTCCGGGCAACCTCATGTACATCCCGGTTCCGCGAGCCGTCACCGAGCCCTTCCGGCGCTATGTCGGCCGCTTCAGGGACGACGCGGTCCACCACGTCACCGGCCGTGGTTGAGACCGGCGCGTTGGTCGGCTATCCTCAGGCGACTGAAACACGGAGGCATCATGGCTGCAGAGATCTTCACTGACGACTGGGCGACGCTTTGGAACGAAAGCATCAATGACAACGCCGACTACAAGAAGGCCGCCACGAAGTGGGAGGGAGCCATCGGCATGCTCATGACCGCCGACCCCGCCATGGGGATCGAGCAAGATCGGATCGTGATCGCCGACCTGTGGCACGGCAACTGCCGGGGAGCCACATCCGCGACCGCTGCTGACCTCGAGAACACCCCGTATCTGATCACCGCCGAACCCTCGGCCTGGAAAAGCGTCCTCGCCGGCAAGACAGATCCCATCGTCGGCCTGATGGGGGGCAAGCTCAAGCTCGCCAAGGGCAGCCTTTTCGCCCTTCTGCCTTATGCCAAGGCCGCCAAAGAGCTGGTGCGCTCGGCGATCAACGTCGACACCTCATTCCCCGACGGTTGGGATTGAGAATTCTCCACGTTGCTGTTTCGCGGCAAAAACCGCCCGCTGGCAACTGGCAGGATATTCAATCGTTGTAGATTCTAAGATGAATAGAAATAGGATTTTACAATTTTTCTGCCGCACTGCGGCAAAAAATCCTTGACAAAAATGCCGCAGCGCGTTATATTCTCGAACAGGAAATGCCGCATGGCGGCATGACATCAAAAACCAGTGCCAACGCCGGTCTGAAACCGGCAGGGAGGTTCGAAAATGATCGCCAAGAAGAAGTCCAAGGAGCTGCAGCAAGACATTATGGAGTCCGCTCACAAGGTCTGGTTGGCCGGTCTCGGCGCCGTCGCGATGGCCGAACAGGAGGGCGGGAAGTTCTTCTCCAACCTGGTTGAAGAGGGCGGCAAGCTCGAAAAGAAGAGCCGGGCAAAGGTCGAGAAGGCCAAGGGCACGATGGCCGGCATGAAGACCGTCGCGGAGAGCTACTGGGAGACCTTCGGCCGCACCGTCGATGACCGGATGACCGCCGTCATCCACCGCATCGGCGTTCCGTCCAAGGAGGAGATCGAGAGCCTGACCAAGAAGGTCGAGGCGCTGACCGTCGCGGTCGACAAGCTCCGCACCAAAGAGGCCGCCGCCGCGAAAAAGGCCGCCGCGCCGAAAAAGGCCGCACCCGCAGACAAGTGATATCCGGGAACCGTTGTTTCCCACCTTGCACCGGCGCCGCCCTGCGGCGCCGGTTTTTTTGGCTTGGGGCGTGAGCCGAGCGAGCCCGGCTTTCAGTTCTCGCTTCCCGGGAGGAGCCACTCTCAACATTGTTGGCCCGCATCATCTCACCGACGTGGGTGTCGGTGTATCCAACAATGTTGAAATTCCACCTCCGCCGCACGCGACTCGTATCCGCATGCTTTTCCGGAGTCACCTCCGCCGCACGTCGTCCCACCCAACCGGCAGCCGGGACGGCTGCCCCACAAGCGGCGGTCAATGCGGGTCCGGTTGTGGGGCACGCGTCCCGCGTGCCGGGCGGGCGGGTGGATCCGAAATCCGAAATCCGAAATCCGAAATCGCCGTTCGCCAATTGCGAACGGCGCAGCGGTGGGCTACGCTCGATGCATGGCTGAGCGCATTGCGATCGTCGAAGACGAGCAGAATATCCGTGAAAATGTGGCGTTTGCTTTCGAGCGGGAAGGGTATCGCGTCGCTACCTACGCGGACGGCGTATCAGCCTGGGAAGCGTTCCAGAACGAACTCCCGCAACTTCTGATTCTCGACATCATCATGCCGCGCATGGACGGTCTCGAGTTGTGTCGAAAGGTCAGGGGCCTGTCGGAAAAACTGCCCATCATCTTCCTGACCTCGCGGGACGAGGAATTCGACCGGGTGCTGGGGCTCGAACTGGGCGCTGACGACTACCTGTGTAAGCCGTTTTCGATGCGCGAACTCCAGGCGAGGGTCAAGGTACTGTTTCGCAGGGTGGCTCTCGGCCGCGAACCGTCCGGCCACGACGAGGAGCTCCTGAGGGTCGGTGGGCTGGAGCTCGACCTGCGCCGCTACACCGCTCGTTGGAACGACCGGGTGGTGCCGTTGACAGTCACCGAGTTCATGATCCTGAACGCCCTCGCCCGCCGGCCGGGCCATGTCAAGACCCGCGACCAGTTGATGACCGACGGCTACCCTCACGACACCTTCGTTTCGGACCGCACGATCGACTCGCACATCAAGCGGATTCGCAAGAAGTTCCTCGCGATCGATGAGAAATTCGACGGTGTCGAAACGGTGTACGGTCTCGGTTATCGCTACACCGAGGAGACCGGCTGACCCGTCGCCGATGAAGATCCAGCTCCCATCCCGGATTTCCCTCCGACTTCTCGCGTTCAACATCCTGCTGGTCTTCCTGCCGATCGGGGGCGTGCTGTTCCTCGACACCTACGAACAGCACCTTTTAGATGCGCAGGAGCGCACCATGGCCCAGGAGGGGCGCCTTTTGGCAGCCGCGCTCGAGGCCCGCGACCGCCTCGACGGAGAGGACGCCCGCCGGATCCTGATCCAGCTCGACCAGCGCCAGCTGGCCCGCCTCCGCGTCGTCAACCGCGCCGGAGAGGTTATCGCCGACTCCGCGCTGCTCGGTCCCCGGCTCGAAGTTGATGCCGCGGAGGGCGCGGCGGAGCCCTCGTCGACCACCCCCCCGAAGAGTTTTCTCTACCGGATCGGCTCACTCCCCTTCCGGCTGATGCGGGGCGGGGCCGAAGACTCGGACCAGTCGGCGGACTCGGACATCAGCAGCGATCTTCTGACCCGTCCCGAAATCCGGTCGGCTCTCGACGGCCGTTACGGCGCGGCCACTCGCATCACCGTCGGGCCCCGCCGATCGGTCACCCTGCACATTGCGATCCCGGTCCGGATCGAGGGTACGGTCGACGGCGCGGTTCTGGTCTCCCAGTCGACCGGGAGGATCCTCCAGGCGCTGGATGCCGTCCGTCTCGACGTCTTCAAGGTCTTCCTGCTGAGTCTCGGCGCCGCGGTGGTGCTCAGCCTGGTCGCCGCCACAACGATCGCCCGCCCGCTGGCCGGTCTCCGCCGCCGTGCCGGAGAGATGGTGGATCGTCGGGGTCGGCTGCGCGGCGGATTCGTCCCCACCACCAGGCGGGACGAAATCGGCGACCTCGAACGGGCGTTGGCGGAGTTGACCGCGCAGCTGGAACAGCATTTCCGCTCGACCGAGGCGTTCGCGGCCGACGTTTCGCACGAGTTCAAAAACCCTCTGGCATCGATCCGCACGGCGGCCGACATGGCTCTCGAAGACGTGGCTCCCGCCGAGCGGCGGCGGTTCCTCCAGATGATCCAAAGAGATGTGGCCCGCATGGAACGGCTGCTCTCCGAGGCCCGCGAAATATCGCGAATCGACGCTCGTTTGGACGATGAAGAGCGCTCCCTCGTCCGTTTGGACGAGCTGGTTCCTGCCCTGGTCGAGAGCTTCAGGTTGCGGCTGGGCGCCAGAGGTCCGGCATTCGACCTCGGGGTGGCGGACGACGAAATCGCGGTCTTCGCATCAGCCGACCGACTGACCCAGGCGCTGGAAAACCTCATCGACAACGCGGTGAGCTTTTCGCCGCCGGGCGCGCCGATCGCGGTTTCGCTGACCACCGCCGGAGAGTCGGCCAGGATCACGATCGGCGACCGCGGACCCGGAATTCCGGAAGAACACCGTGAACGGGTCTTTTCGAGGTTTTTCAGTTATCGCCCGGAAAACGACTCCGACCGCAGCCATACCGGTCTCGGGTTGGCATTGGTGCGGGCGATCGTCGAGAGTTACGGGGGGTCGATCACGGCGGCTCCGAGGCGCGAAGGCGGGACTGAAATGGTCGTATTCCTGCCGTTAGATCGCGCGCCCTTTCAACGCTGACAGGCTCTCCCGAACGCCGAACGGGTCGAGCCGTTCGAGCGGGAGTCGGCGCCGGTACCAGGACGGCCGGCGGGAGCTGACGTTGCCGCCGTGAAAGACCTGGAGGAGGTAGGCGCCCTCGATGTGCCGCGCCCGGTAGCGTTTTTCGAGTTGTGCGTGGTCGCCGGCGTAGGGGTTTCGCCCACCCTTGAAGGCGGCCAACGGCGACGGCACGGCCCGTGAGTAGGCGGACAATTTCCGGTGCGTCAGATCGTAGCGGAGAAAGTCCCTCGTGAAGCAGACCTCGACATCACCGGCCACTTCATCCACCGCTTCGAACCACTTTTCATGAACGGCGTCGTCCGAGTCCAGCCTGGTCAGCGTCTGGTTCGGCTCCCCCTCCCAACCCCCGTACCAGTCATCCTGTTCCACGACCGCGACCCAGGCGAGGTCCGCAAGGGCATCTGCAACCGCGGGCGCGCTGGAGACCGAACACATGAGGACAACCGGCACTCCGAGCCGGCCCACCGACGGCACGAAGAATGAGTGGAAGAGCTCGAGACGCCGCTCGAGCCAGGACTCGTCGGCGTGACTGGCCGAGTGGTGGGGATCCTGGGGCCGCGGGACCGAGAACCTCGTCACGATGACGTGAGGCGCCTCGCGCAAGTACTCATGACCGCTCACCGCCCGGGGGTACCTGCCGGCGCAGTTGACATTGGGTCGGTGCCACCGGAAACCGGGGCCGGGGCCGTGAACCTCTTTCCAAAGTCGAAACCCCATCCGACCACGAACACCACGTTGGTCATCCTCGCCCAGTCGAGCGACCCGAAGAATTGGGCGTCTGTCCGGCCGCTGAACGCGCTCTCGACCCGCAGAGTCCACCGCAGAACACCCGGGCCCAATGGTCTCCGCCGGCCGGCGTTGAACGAGAGGATCCCGTGGTGGATCTGGACGCCGTTCCACTCGACATCCATCATGCCGGTGCCCAGACCGAAGACCCACTGGCCCCCCTTCGGACCCGGGTTGAGGCGGCGTTCCATCCCGAACGTCACGACCTTGTGGTGCGAAACCGGGGTCAGCGCGTTGCAGTTGGGCGTTTCAGCGCAGAACTCTTTGCTGTCGTGGTCTGAAGTGTTGACATCCAAGAAGAGCGCCCACTTGCGGTTGAAAACCCACGCGCCTTCGATGCCATAGGTCAGTGCAACTCCGCTGTCGCCGTCGGGCACGATTTGCGAGTCGGCTCGGCGGGCACCAATCTGGACCCCGATCTCTCCGCGCCTCTCACCGTCGTCATCGGCAAAAACGCCCGAGGCGCTCACGAGGGGAAGACAGACTGCGATCAGTCCACAGAGCAGGATCTTTCGAGCCATGAAAGAAACCTCACAGTGATGTGATCGATGGGAGAGCACCTGTTGGGACAGGGAATGCCCCGGTCGTCTCTTCGTCGTACCAGGCATTGTAACTCGAAAAACGCGATCCAGTATCGGCGCCTTTGAGACCCGCCGGAAGCCGTTGTTTGCCGCCACTCATAGCTTGTGAAGTTTTTTTCAAGAGGTCTTTTCACAGGTTCCTGGAGGTGGTAGGATCTTGCGACGGTGGTCAACAGGGTGGGGTCCTCCCCCTCCCGGCCTCCTTCAGAAACCAGCCCGCGGCCGGACCGACCGGGCCCTGGCCGCGAAAGAAGGGACGGACGCCTATGATCGTCGGAATCGTCAAAGAGAGCTTTCCGGACGAGGCCAGGGTCGCGATGGTCCCCGCCCTCGTGCCTCAACTGGCCAAGGCGGGCATTGAGGTGGTCATCGAGAGCGGAGCGGGCGACGCCGCCGGCTTCCTGGATGCCGAGTACAGCGCCAAGGGTGCCAAGGTGGTGCCCGGGCGCGCTGAGGTGTTCAAAACGGCCGACCTCATCGCCCAGGTTCGTGCGCTCGGGGCCAACCCGGTGGCCGGGGCAGCGGACCTCGATCTCCTGCGGGACGGCCAGGCAGTGGTCGGGGTGTGTGAACCCCTGACCGAGCACGAGGCGGACAGGAAGACGGCGGAAAAGGGCGTCACGCTCTTTTCGATGGAGATGATGCCGCGCATCACCCGCGCCCAGAGCATGGACGTGCTGTCGTCGATGGCCACGATTGCCGGCTACAAGGCGGTCCTGATCGCCGCCAACACCCTGCCCAAGATGTTTCCCATGATGATGACTGCAGCGGGCACCGTCGCCCCGGCCAAAGTCTTTGTCGTGGGAGCCGGAGTCGCCGGCCTGCAGGCCATCGCCTCGGCAAAAAAACTCGGCGCGATCGTCCAGGCCTACGACGTCCGACCGGCGGTCAAGGAGCAGGTCGAGAGCCTCGGTGGAAAATTCGTCGAACTCGAGCTCGAGACCAAGACGGCCGAAGATGCCGGCGGCTACGCCAAAGAACTTGGCGAGGATTTCTACCGCAAACAGCGGGAGATGATGAACAAGGTCATCGCCGAAAGCGATGTCGTCATCACCACCGCGGCCATCCCCGGGAAGAAGGCACCGATCCTGGTCACGGCCGAGATGGTCAAGGGCATGCACTCCGGTTCGGTCGTCATCGACCTCGCCGCGGAACGAGGCGGCAACTGCGAACTCACCAAGGCCGGCGAGACCGTCACCGTCGGTGGCGTGAAGATCGTCGGACCGGTCAACATCCCGGCCACCGTTCCATTCCACGCCAGCCAGATGTACGCCAAGAATATCGCCACCTTCCTCCTCCATCTGGTCAAGGAAGGCAAACTCACTATCGATACCGGGGACGAGATCACCGCCGGGACCCTCATCACGCAGGGAGGCAAGGTGGTACATCCGCGCGTTCTCGAGGCCATGGGCGTTGCCAGCGAAGGGAGTGTCTGAGATGGATCTCGTCATGCTTATCACGGTCTTCGTGCTGGCGATCTTCGTCGGCGTGGAGATCATCACCAAGGTGCCGCCAACGCTGCACACCCCACTGATGTCGGGCTCCAACGCGATCTCGGGCATCACGATCATCGGCGCGCTGATCCTGGCCGGAGTCATGGAAGGTCAGGATGGTTTCAACCAAATAGCGAAAATCATGGCTTTCGTGGCGGTGATCTTCGCCGCGATCAACGTGGTCGGTGGGTTCCTGGTCACCGGCCGCATGCTCAAGATGTTCCAACGGAAGTAGGCGGGGTATTGACATGAACACGCAAAACCTCGTCAGTGAAGACATCGTAAACATCATCTATCTGGTTGCTGCCGTTCTCTTTATTCTCGACCTCAAGATGCTCGCCCATCCGCGGACCGCGGTGCGCGGCAATCAACTCGGCGCCCTCGGCATGGTGCTCGCGATCGTCGCGGCGCTGGTCAGCAAGCAATTCGATTGGACCTACATCATCCTCGGCATCGCCATCGGTTCGGTGATCGGGGCGGTGGCCGCGCTCAAGGTGAAAATGACCTCCATGCCCGAGATGGTCGGTCTGTTCAACGGTTTCGGTGGTGCAGCCTCGGTTCTGGTCGCCGGATCCGCCCTGGTCGCAACCTTCAACGCCATGGGTACCGGACTCCCCGACGACAGCATGAAGATGAAGGTCGCCACCGTATTGTCGGGCATTATCGGATCGGTCACATTCTTCGGATCGTACGTGGCCTTCGGCAAGCTGGCCGAGTTCCTGTGCGTCAAGTGGAAGCTCCACACCTGGCAAAAGATCATCAAGTACGGGTTCTCAGCAGCGGTCGCCGGGGGCGGCCTCTGGTATGGCCTGAACATTGGGATCAACCGGTTGTCCATCGTATTCATGGCATCCATGCTCCTCGTCAGCGGCCTCCTGCTGCTGAAGAAGGACCGCTTCCCGGGGATGAACCTCCTCAAAGGGCTGTCTGCAGTTGCATCGGTGGTGCTCGGCGTGATGCTGGTCCTCGACCCTTCGAACACCGCTCTCTTCTGGGTGCTGGCGGCGGTCGCGGGCGTGCTCGGAGTCATCCTGACGGTGTCGATCGGCGGCGCCGACATGCCGGTCGTCATCGCCCTCTTGAACTCCTACTCGGGCCTGGCTGCGGCAGCGACCGGTTTTGTCATCAGCAACACCGTGCTGATCATCGCCGGCTCGCTGGTGGGGGCCTCAGGCATTATCCTGACCAAGATCATGTGCAAGGCGATGAACCGCTCATTGGCCAATGTGCTCTTCGGCACCATGGGTCCGACCGCCGACACTCCGGATGCCGACGAGGTCTACAAGACCGTCAAGTCCGCCTCGGCCGACGAGGTCGCCATGACCCTCGAAGTCGCGCAACGCGTCCTCATCGTTCCCGGTTACGGGCTCGCGGTTGCGCAGGCGCAACATGCGGTGCGCGATATTGCCAACTTCCTCGAAGCCAAGGGCATTAAGGTTGAATACGGGATCCACCCGGTGGCCGGACGGATGCCTGGCCATATGAACGTGCTCCTTGCCGAGGCCGATGTCCCCTATGAACAGCTCAAGGAAATGGACGAAGTCAACGCGACCATGGAACAGGTGGACGTGGTCCTCGTGGTCGGCGCCAACGATGTGGTCAACCCGGTTGCGCGCACTGACCCCAAGAGCCCGATCGCCGGTATGCCGATCATCGATGTCGACAAGGCGCGGACCGTTGTCGTTGTCAAACGCAGTCTGAGCCCGGGTTTTGCCGGAATTCCCAACCCACTGTTCGCCGCCGACAATACGTTGATGTTTTTCTCCGACGGCAAAAAGGCCATGCTCGAACTGCTGGCCGCCCTCAAGGAAACATAGGCCGAAAGTCGTCTCTCACGCACCAACCTCGGGACCGCCCGCCGCACATGGCGGGCGGTTTTTTTTCAGTTACACTCTGCCGGTGAAAGCTCTGCACGCGATCTGCTCGACTGTCCTATTGCTGCTTGTGGCGTCGGTCGGTTCCGCCGTCGAACGGGTCGAGATCGTTCTCGACGCGTCCGCCGATATGTGGGAAAGCCTCGAGGGCGGCCAGCCGCACTTCGTCGCCGTCCGCGAGGCGCTCCAGGATTACGTGGCGGCGGCGGCGCAACGGCAGGGTCGTCCAGAAATCGCGCTGCGAATCGTGGGGGGCGGCAGCTCGCTGATCGGCGACGATTGGTGCAGCGACACCCGCCTCGTGCTGTCGTTCGGAGTCATCGATTCAACCTCGTGGCGCGAGGGGCTCGCGGACCTCCTGCCGAGCGGCGGGCTCCCCCTCGTGCACGGGCTCGATGAAGCTGTCGACGACCTTGGCGATGCACCGGACAGGCGGATCGTCATCATCACCGCAGGTTCCGATCAATGCCACCGAGATGTCATCACCACCATCAAAGACATCAGGGCGTCAATACCACCGATCGAGATCCGAATCATCGGTCTCGGGCTCGATCGAACTCTCGCCAACGCGGCCACCCTGCTGGCGCCGACCCGCAACCTTTTCGATTCGGCCGCACTACCCGACGCCCTCGAGTGGGCGTTGCAACCAGCCGACACGCGCCCCCCCGTGGCGCTTCAGGTCGAGGTCCGGCTGGCAATCGGAGCATCACCGCTCACAGCGGCGGCTATCGAGTTCACCGATTCAACCGGCGGCGAAAGAGCCTATTCCGCCATCGAGAACGGTCGGGCGAGCGTCCAACTGACTCCGGGGCGGTACCGCGCGAAAATCAAGCTCGAAAACCGGCCCGCAATCGAGCTCGCGGGACTCGTGGTCGGAGGCGCCAACCAGGGCATCGATGTCGACCTCTGCGACTGCCCGCCGGTGACCCTGGATGTGGACCCTCAAGAACCACTCGCGGGTGGTACTGTTTTCATCGAGTTCTGGGGCGCCCCGGCCGGCGTTACGTGGGTCGAGTTGGCGACGCCGGACACTGCATTCGGCAATTACCTGACGCGCAGGAGAGCCCACAAGGGCCGCGGAGAGGTCGCCCTCGATCTCCCGGACTCTGCCTCGGAGTTCGAGGCTCGCTTCATATTCGAGCCGCAGCCCGGCGTGTCGCAGCTGCTCGGGGTCCGCCGTTTCGACACCCTGAATCCAAGAGCCCGGCTTAAGAGCCCCGAAAAGGTCGAAAACAGAAAACCGATCACGATCTCCTGGACGGGACCGGGGCATCCCGGAGATCACATTGCGGTCGCCGCAATCGGCGCCGACAGCACTGATTACGCAGCCTGCCGGCCGACGACTCTCGAAACCGGTAGGTTGACGATCATGGCTCCGGCCGAGGCCGGCGACTACACGATCACCTATCGCTCGGCGCGGGGCAGAATTCTCGACCGCCGATCGCTCGAGGTGTTCGAGGTGTTGGCGACCCTCGAGGGACCGGCTTCGGCAGCGCCGGCTGAAGAAGTCACGATTGCATGGACCGGGCCCGACGCTGCACAGGATTTTGTGGCCATCGCTGTTCCGGGTTCCGCAGATGACGAATATCTGCGGTGGGTCCCCACCGCCGAGGGCAACCCGGCGCTCCTGCGCGCCCCGTCCGAGCCTGGTTCCTACGAAGTCCGTTATGTCCGGTCGATCGACGGTGCGGTACTGGCTCGCCGCGAACTCAAGGTCATCGAAACCGAGATCACGCTCCGCGTCCGAAAATCCGTCGCTGCCGGAACAAGGTTCAGGGTACGGTGGACCGGCACAGCTCGAGAGGGAGATTATCTGGTGGTTGCCGAAATCGGATCGAACGCCCGCGACTCTCTTGATTTCTCATTTGCCGCATCCGGCGGCAAGCTGACTCTCGCAGCGCCTTTCGAGCCTGGCCTGTACGAGGTCCGGTACATTTCAGGCTCGGATCACGAAATTGTCGACGTGGCGCCATTGACCGTCCATTGAACCAGGGGATGAATAGTTCTTGATTTCAGAATGTTTCTGTTGAGGCGACAATCGAATGGTCGTTCCCCTGGGACGACCGGTATGGTGACGTTTGAACAACCGGCCGACCTCGTATTCCATGACTTCGGGTTTTTTTGAAACAGCCGCGGCGTCGTCGTAAGGAGTGTCAATGAACCTCAGCAACCTGTCCGTTCTCGCGTTCCTGTTGGCAGCGTTTCCGGTCAACGGCCAGGGGACGCCACCAATCGCGCTGACCGCCCACGTCGAGGCACTGGGCAGCGGTATCGACGGCACTGTCGTCGGAGCCGTTTTTCAGATCGCGCCGGAGGACCGTGAACGAACCGGCGACCGCGTCCGGGTGGTCACGACCCTTCGTTCCGGCGAGGAGATCGTGGATCGTCAGAGCGCCGTCGTGCCCATCGAAGCCGACGGCACCGCGCTGCTCTACCGCGAGTGGGACCCGGGCAGCTACCAGCTTCAGATCGAAATCGGCACGCTCGATGGCAGGGCCAGCGGTGTCTGGTTCGGCGACATCGAGGTTCCCGAGTCCCTCGAAACCTTCGAAGCGCCCGAGGGCGCATCGATCGACGCAATCGCTCTCGATCTCACGCTACCCAGCAAGGGCGCGGTCAAGTTCCGGCCGCCGCCAAACCTCGGCGGTCTCGGGGCCATCCAGCTCGAGGTTGACGCCCCGGAAAGTACGGCGTCGGTGGAGTTCTTGAACGATGGCACGAGCCTCGGCCGCCGCAACCGCGCGCCGTGGACGGTCTCCATCCCGCTCGGGGACATCCTCAAACGGACTCAGATCTCGGCGATCGCCTACGACTCCGATGGCGAGTACCTCGGCGAAGACGCTCTGGTTCTCAACAGCCCATCGGGGCAGATCGGCGTGCAAATTCTCCTGGCGCCGGAATCCACCATCAGGAACGGCATGCGGAAGATCACCGTCGCCACCAGCGGCGGCAAGGAGATCCAGCAGGTCCAGCTCCACCTCGACGCCGACATGGTCGCCCGGTGGGCCACCTGCCCGTGTGTGACCGAGGTCGCGGTGTCCAGGATGCAGCAGGCGGCCATCCTGTCGGCCGAGGTCGTGGACTCGCAGGGAACCCGCGGCGACGCCGTCCTCACCCTGGGCGGCGGCGGCGGTTTCGTGGGATCGGTGCGGGTGGAACTGGTCGAACTGCCGGTTGTCGTTCTCGATCCCCACGGAGTTCCGGTCGTCGGTCTGGAACAGACTGATTTCTCAGTCTTCGAGGACGGCACTCAGGTCGACATCGAAGGCTTCGGCACCACTCAGGACCTCCCCTTGTCGCTCGCCATCGCCGTCGACACCTCGGGCTCGATGATCGAGGACTTCCCAAAGGTCCGGCAGGCGGTTCGAGGCTTCACGGACGAATTGCTCGAACCCGGAGACCAAGCGGTTTTGATCAGGTTCTCCTGGGACGCCAAGGTGCAGGTCAACTGGACCGACAATATTCAGGCGCTTGTCGGCGATCTCGATACAGTTACGCCGGACGGTGGCACTTCGCTGAACGACGCAGTGGTGCGATCGCTGGAACAGTTCCGCGGACGCCGCGGGCGGCAGGCCGTGGTGCTGCTCACCGACGGCGAGGACACCACCTCACGGACCGACTGGCGGGTCGCCGAGCGGTTCGCTCACACCATGCGCATCCCGATCTTTTCCATCGGACTCGGCGTCGGCAAACTCGATTTCTCCAGCCGCAAGGTGCTCAAAGCCCTGGCCGAGGAGACCGGCGGTGAAGCGTTTTTCCCGAAGCAGGTCGAAGAGCTGCCCGCGGTGTATGCCCGGATCGCGGAGCTCCTGCGGTCGCAGTACCTCCTGTGGTACCAGTCCCCGTCGGACAAACCGCCCGAGCAGTTTCGCTCCATCGAGGTCCGGGTGGCCAAACCCGAAGACGAGGTCAGGACCATTTCGGGGTATTACCCCGGCAAATAGCAAATTTTGAATTTTGAATTCTCAATTTTGAATTCCATACGCGCACCCCGCGACACACCGACGGGCGTGGCAACAATTCTTCGCCGAAAAGAAAACCGCCTCCCCCGAGATTCGGGGGAGGCGGCGTGAAAATTCCGAATTCCTAATTCCTCATTCCTCATTCAGAAGCGGACCCCGATCCAGAAGTCGGTTCTCCAGTCTGTGAGGGTCTGGTCGAAGTTCCAGAGTTTGACCCAGTCAAAGTGCATCGGCAGACCGAAGAGGTTGATATCGAAACCGAAGCCGTAGGAGGAGACCCCGTCGACGAGGGCGCCATCGTCGAAAAATGTGAAGCCCGGCTGGCCGAACATGTTGAACTCCTGCCCGGCTGCGTTTCGAAACCAGGCGGCGCCGACATCCATGAAGATCCTGCCGCGAATGCCGCCGATTCTCAGGAACGCGAGATCCATGCGGTCGACCAGCGGAAAACGCCACTCGAGGTTGACAAAAAACGTCCGGTTGCCCGACAACGAGTACGTCGGGTAACCGCGCAGGGTGTCCAAGCCCCCAAAGGAGTAGATCCAGGGCTGGTTGCCGTCCGCGAACCCCGCCCACCCGCGAAACGCGAACTCGCTGCGCTGCGAGGTCGGTACATAGGCGCGGGCGTCGAGCGCAACGTTCTGCGTCAACGCACCACCCTCATCGGTGTCGTAAGCGTAGTAATAGTTGGCCTCCCACCGAGCTCCTTTGTGCGGGCCGTAGCTCTTCCAGAAGGTCGTGTCGCCGGCAGCACCGACACCGACGAAGGGCGCCTGGTTCTTCGAGGATCTCGTGATGATCTGGCCGGTCTGATCGTCGAAGCCGATCGGCTGGTCGTACTGGCGGTCGAGATATCCCACGCGGGACGTCAAACGATAGTAGGTGCTGAGCGGGTATCGAATGTTGAACTGGGCTGTCGTGTAGCGGTAGGCCAGTTGCTTGTCGGTCACTTGCAAACGCAACGGATCGTACCCAGTGATGTAGTAGCTGCGGCTGTCGTACAGCTGGATGCCCCACTGGAGACGGGGCTCGAGGTTCTCATAACTGATGAGGAAGTTGGCGAACGTGTCCACGCTGTCGAGCAGAATCGTTATTCTCCGGTCTCCATACAGATCCGACAGGGTGAAATACGCCTGTCCGAGAAACTGGTTGGTGGTGTCGATACCGACAAAAGCCCCGGCGTCCTCGAGATAGAACTTGCGGCGCTTGACCTTTTCCCCTTTTTCGGGGTCAACGGCGATGCTCACTGCCGGGACAAAGGGCTCGAGCTTGATCTCTTCCGTCGGCGGCTCCGATTTGCCCACTTTGACACCCTGGTTCGCGTCGGCGCCATACAATCCCCACAGCCCATTGGAGTAGGCCTGAAAACCGACCCTTTCGCCCTCCAGTGTTTCCGCTGCAACCGGGTTGAGCGCCGCACCGATGACGTAGGTCAGGCGGGTCAACTCGCGAGTATCGAAGTCGAGCCGATAGATATCGAACACGCCCTGCTCGCGATCCGACGCGAAGTACAGACGTTCGCCGTCGGGCGAATAGGCGGCCCCCTCGTCCTCTCCGGGACCGAACGTCAGCTGGTCGCGGTTCGTGGGATCATTGAGGTCAAGCCGAACGAGTTTGCTCGGACCGCCCCGGTTCGAGGAATAGACCAGCGAACTTCCGTCCGGTGAGTACGCCGGCGCGGCATCGTAGCGCACGTCGTTGGTCAGGTTGGACACGCCGCCGGTTTCCAGATCGAGAACGAAGATGTCGAACTGCTCGTTGGAAACGGCGTGGAAGGCCACGTGCCGCCCATCCGGCGAATAGGCCGGCTGCGACGGCTGGTCCACCGGAAGATCGATGGGGTACTCCTTGGCGATGCCGCCCTTGCGGACGTCGAGCAGCAACAGCGAGCGCGTGCGCTCGGTGCGGGCGAAAACCGCCACATAGTTGCCGTCCGGCGAATACGCCAGATCCCGCCCCTCTGCCGGTCCGACGGTCAGCCCCTGGGCGACGAGGTACTGGTACTTCGTCGTCATGCCCTTGGTCAGGTTTTTGAAGAGATTCCGGTCCGGCAGCCCGAAGATGGCAACATCCACATCCTGTTTGTAGGTGGTGAACGCAGCCACCAGGTCACCCGACGGAGAGATCGCGGGCGAGGTCTGGCTGGAGTTGAGAAAACCCGGAACCCGGAACTTCCGCCCGAACTCCTCGGGAACGCCGCGAACCGTGAATGGCTGATAGGTGCGTCGCAGCCAGGTGCGGAATGCGGCATCGAATTCTTCGGGCTCCATGTTGAGGACCTCGTCCAACGGCCGGCCAACCTGGCCTCCAAAATTGCCGCGAAAAGAGAACACGAAATCGCGGACCACGTCCTCGCCCCATTCCTCCTCGATGTATTTGAACACCTTGTGCCCGTAGCGGTAGGCAAGAAATCCCTGCGGGGGGTTCATGATGGAGGGGACCTGGTCCGACAGGGTTGCGTCCCGCATGTACATTTCGTCGCGGGCATCCTCATCGTTGCCGAAGTACGACGCCATGCCTTCCATGAACCACAGCGGCGGTCGGGCGTAGACGAGGCGCCCACGTTTGCCGCCGAAGAAGATCTCGTACTGAAAAATATGCGTGAGCTCGTGCTGAATCAGACCCTGCAGTTCACGGTCCGGAAGGTCGACCGGCATCACCATGCGGTTGCGCACCGGCGTCGCGAACGCGCCCACACCTTCGGGAATGAAACCGACGATGACGTTGGTCTCCTCGAACTCCGCATGCGTCGCATAGAGGATCAACGGCACCGGCTCCAAAATCTGAAAGTTCAGTTGCCGGGCGATGTCGTCATACGCGCTCTCCGCATACGAGGCGACCTTCTCAAGCGCCGGCTCGACACGATCGTAATAGGAGATTTTGAAGTGCGGGGTCTCATAGGTCTTCCAATCGAATTCGTCCCAACGAACCTTGTTCTGGCCTCCGATGTAGGGGTTGTAGGGGTTCAGCTGGGCCGTGGCGGGAACCGCAGCGAGCAACAGCACTCCGAATAATCTCAGAACCTTCATCTCATACCTCCGCAGATGACGACTCAATGGCCACAAACAATCCTTGAGGGTTTCGGGCCGATAAGCGGCATCGTCAATCATCAGTTGGCGTACAGCGCTCGTTTGACCTGCACCACCCTCGGCACGAAGATCCCGATGAGACGGTTCTGCAGGGTGTAGAGGTCGGCAAACATATCGGTGTACTCTTCGAGCTTGCGCTCGTCTTCAGGTTTGAAGTCTGTGATCTGTTCCTGGTGGACGACGGCGCCTGTAGCGCCCTCGATCACAACCAGCAGGACGTCGTAACTGAAACCCGTCTCCTCCACCAGGACCTGACGAAAGTATGTCTGCCCGTCCTGCGGGGAGACGTACTCCTCGGTGGTGTAACCTGAACGGTCGAGCACCTTGACGTCGATGGCCGCGGCGACGATCAAATCGGCGCCGGTCTCATCGTTGATCGTCTTCCAGAACGCCGGGTCCATCGCCAGCTTGGCGAGGTTTTTCGACGGTGGCCGAAGGTCCTCGACCTGCGGCAGCAGGTGCAGCTGAGCCTCGCGGCGCAAGATCTTGCGCAGGAAGATCTCGAACTCCCTGGCCGCCGTCAAGTCGACGGACTGCACGTTTTCGCCCTCGCGGGGTTCGATCATGATCGGTCCGACGAAGACGCTCTCCGTACCTTCTAGCGCGAGCTCAGGCTTGAGATGCAGCTCGACGCGTATCTCCCGCGCCCCGGCCGAAGCGAGAGCCGCTATGGCCAGAATCAGGACCACGAGCTCAGTTGTCTTGCTTCGCATCGGCTTTCCCTTCTTCTGCGGTCTCCGTCAGGTCCTTGGGGGGCGCGATATAGCTCGCATAGAATTCCTGGAAACGGGCGTAGTTGCGCTTGAGGGCGCTGTCACTGGGGTCGATGGCCAGCCCCGTCTGATAGGTCAGCAGAGCCTGACCAAAGAGCCCATTGGCTTCCTGGGCAACCGCGATGTTGTTGAGGATCTCCGGCTGGTCGGGGGTCAGGTCGTTGGCGTGCTGAAAACGCACCAGGGCTTCCTGCCAGTACCCCCGCCGGGCCGCCTTGTAGCCCCACTCCATCTCCGCGCTGGCTTCCTTCTTCGTACTGTCTCCCGCCTCCGCATTGGGAATGGCCAGGCATGCCGCCAGCACGAACGCCGCGCCGACCTTTGTGAACCACCGTCGTGTCAGCACCTCAATCTCCCTCCGCAATTCGGCGCACCTCGAGGCGCGCTTCCGATTTTGGCATCTCAGCCACCGTATGGGAAATAACCGGTAATTGTCCGCACCTTGGTTTTGGGCCGATCCACCTCGACCTTGATCTTCCGCAACTTGTCCGGGGGTTCCTCGGAGTTCGACGTGTAGGCGAGCAGGTACTGGGTCCTCAGCTCCCGGTTGATCTCCGAATAGATGTCATCGAGTTCCGACTTTTCTGAAACAAAGAACGAGCGCCCACCGGTTGCATCGGCCAGCTTGCTGAGCTGCCACCTGGTCGTGACCTTGGTTGACGAAATGCTGACGCCGATCGTGTAGATCGTCACACCCATCCTCTGCGCATAGCCGAGTGCGTCGTCGAATCCGTTCTCGGAGGCGGTGTCATCGCCGTCCGTCAACACCACCATGGCCCTCCTCCCCGTGACACCGGAAAACTGAAACAGACCCATCACGATGGCGTCATACAGAGCGGTCGACCGATCGGCGTACAGAGCCAGAAGGGCGTTCTCGATGACGGTGAAATTGGCGGTGAACCCCGTCAGCATGTCTGGCCGGTCGGAAAAGGTCTCGATGAAGGCGCGGTCCCGCGGTCGCAGCAGTTCGCGCAGAAAACCCATCACCACCCGCTGGACAGTGGGCAGCGTGGTCTCCATCGAACCGGAGGTGTCGAGCACCATGCCCATCCGCACCGGCAGGTCTCGGTGGAGGGAGAAATGCGAGATCGTCTGGGGCACCTTGTCTTCGTACACGGTGAAATCACCGATGGCCAGGTCTTCGACCGGGTTCCCCTTGCTGTCGAGCACGGTCACCGGAAGTTCGATGGCAGTGACCTTCACTACCGTGCCGAACTGCGGCGAGTTGACGAACTGGATGTCCTCGGCCTGATCGCCACCGGCCAGCGTCGCGACCGCACGCAGATAACCGAACTGACCGGTCGCTGCGAGCGAGACATCCGCAGCAAACGGTGGTTCGTAGAGCGTGGTGAGGGGCTCGTCGTTCCAGTACAACTCGAGCTTCTGCAGCTCGCCGTCAGAGGGAATGTTGAGTTCGGCCTCCACCCTGACGTTGCCGCCGACCCCATCCGCCGCGGACACCGGTTTGAGACGCACGTGGAACCGTTCACGACCGACGTTCAAGGTGTAACCGTCGCGCGCAACCTCGTTGTCCCGACTGTCGTAGCCGATGACCATCACCGACGTCAGCCTCGGCAAGGGGCCGAGGTTGAGATCGATATCGAACGGCGGTCTGTTCTTTGTGAGGACCGCTTCGTTGTCGATAAAAAAGGTCACCTTCTGGACCTCTTCAAGGGCAACGGCCTCGAAACGCTGCAAACCGCTGACGGCGTCGCCTTCCGGGCCGACCAGACGAAGGGTAGGCTGTTCCTCTTCCTCTTCATCGACACCGAGTTCCGCCTCGATGGCCGCTACCCGGGGATCGACGAACCCGTCCAACGCCTCTTCTGAAAAATTGAGAGCGACCACCGAGAATGCCTGCTCTTTGATCGAAGCGTGCTTGGAGTGGACATCCTCGATTTTCAGCCGCAGCAGATAATCGCCGGGACGCAACATCCTGTCGAGGAGCAGACCGACTTTGTCCTCGGTCTGCGGCATCGAGTAGATGTAGCGGAATCGGTCCACCATGACCTCTCCCGCGCTGGTGATCTCCCCCACCACATCGAGTTGCACCACATCGACGTCTCCCACCGGCGTGGTCCCGAGACCCTCGACATCGACATCGACGGCGAACCCGACCTCCACCAGCCCCCCGCGGGCGCCCCTCGAATCGGTGTTGATCGTGAATGTCATCGGCTCGGCGCCTTTGTCGAGGAGGGCTGAAAACTCCATGAATCGGTGGGATGTCGCCTCGAGCCCGCCCTTTTCAAAGGTGCGGAGGTGGTTCATCGCCGACAGGTAGGTGGGATCGCGGCTCCACATGGCCGCGGCATTCAACAGACGCATGGTCACATCGCCGTTGGGGCACTTGAAAGCGGGGCTGTCGAACGTGCTCTGGGTGGTGAGACCACCCAGACCCCCATACTGACTCTGCACACCGGTTGCGTAGAGCCGCTGGTACCCTTGCATGGTGGTCCACATCTCCCAACGACGCAGCAAATAGGGCTGGTAGAACAGCACCACAACGTTTTCGCCGAGCCCCTCGATGTACTCCCACACCCAGAAGTCCATGGGCTGGAAGACAGCGTCGCAGCGAGCCTGGTGGCGAAATGTCGGCGGCCCGTTGATGAGCAGGATCCGGGCACGGTCCTCGAAGGTGTTCCCGAACTCCGAGCGGGCAATAGAGAGGCGATCCTCGTAGATTTTGCGAAAGGCGGTGCCAAACCCCGACTGGCGGCTCCAAAGCAACCACAGCCGCTCCACAAACGCCTTTCGCTGCGCCTCGGTCTCGAGTGTCAAAAAGGCCTGGCGCTGTTCTTTGGTGATAAGGGGGTACACCTCTTCGTTCAGCCACACCTGCCAATGGAGCGGAAGCTCCGGGCCCTGTTTTCCGTCGTTCTTATCGTTCTTGTCGCGAGCCTGGACGATCCCCGCAACCGCGGTCAGCGCAATCCCGACCACGCACACGACCACCAGCGCCTTTCTCCACTTCCGCCGATCGTCCATCATGTCCATGTCGCTGAGCACTCCCATAGAGTAACCCGGTTTCCACGGCTGTCCAGCGACCGGCCGATCTCCGGATACCCTGCCCAATTTCACTATGCAACACCGAAAACGCCGGTTACCTTTCAGTCACCAAGGAGGTACGCAGCCATCAGGCAGAGGTTGTCGAGATTTCACCCGCGGAGACGATGCCGGCCGCCTCTGCCGTCGGGGCTTGAGGCCTGACGGCAGCGGTCCGCGCGCCGCCGTTGGCCCCGGAGTCGCGTTTTCCCTTTTGGAGCGAGGACGGATCGGTCATGTCAGTCCACCAACCAGATCCGGCGGTTAAGCCCCCGTTTCCGGCGGAGCCTAAACTCCTTGACACGAGCCTTCTTCCGCCACCCGTGATGTGGTGCTCCGCGACAACGCAACAATGTGAAACGCGGCACCTGAGAGGGTGCCACCCATGCCGTTGGTCAAGGGCGCCATCCAGATGATCGAAACCAGTATCCTCGACCGTGATACGCTCCGATTTGAGGACAGGGTCGAGCGAATGACCGAATCAACCTGCCAACATTGTTCACTTTTTGTCGATGATCCTGCCGCCATCGAACTCGAGTTCCCCTCGGTCAGGATCCTGGGTTCCTTCTACGCGTCGGTCCGCGGTTCCGCCGGCATCTGCCGGGAGCGCGACCGATTTATGGATCCCATTCCGGCCGCCGACTGTCCGACCTTCGTACCGCGAGGCGTAGCCAACGACGGCGAGTCGCCGCGAGGCTGACGGCCCCACAACGTGAACGATTCCCCGGTGGGGCTCCCCGTCAGTTGACGGAGTCGTGAGAAGCAAATGACCACCAACTCCAGAGTCGATCGAGGTGGTGGCCGAAGACCATTACGAGGTGGTTGCCCAGCGGCGCGCGCAGGAGGTCCAGCGTTCGCCGCCCAGATTTTCGCGCGCGCGAACGAAGTCGCCCGTGATGGCCTCGAGCTCTCCTTCGCCGAGAAGAGAACCCGGTTGGATCGTAATGATGCCGAACGTCTGAGACATCGCCGCCTCCGTTGGTCACGATGGTACCGGATGACGTGCGCCCTCGCGCGCATCGTGGCGATGCGTGAGCCCGGACGTCTCGTCAGTCAACTACTGCGGCTGGCGAATCGTCGGGAAATTCCACGCGCAATACTGCAATGCGGTACGGCGCGTGAGGATTGCGGTGGATCGTGGTCCGCAGTCGAGCCCTCATGATTTTCAGAGGGGACACTCACGGGCAATAACGTCGAGAGATTCGGGATGTCGACGCAGGAACATCCTCATCGGAGCGAAGACCTCTGCGGGCAATCGTCCCCGGCCCGGGATGGGGTAGAATCCTCGTCTCGACGGTGGGAGTGAGCATGGCCAAGATCAAGGTGCGGAGGATCAATCGCGAGGAGTTGCCGGGTGCGGCCATCCTGAGGGATGCGGTGGCGGCGGACCTCGCTGCCTTCCCGGCCAACCGCGGCACCCTCGACCTCGACATGGAGATTGACCCCGACCTTCGCCACCTCATGGCCCACGATCCCGACGGCTTCTATACCGCCGTGGAACGTGACGAAACCCTCGGCTTCGCCGCATCCCACGTTCGTTCGCGACAGTGCATCCTTTCCGATCTGTGGGTGCTGCCGCAACACCAGGGAGGTGGTGCCGGCGGCGCCCTCCTCGATCGCACCCTCGCCTACGGTGAACGGTCCGGCGCCCGCGAGTTCCTGGCGATGGTGCCGACCGAGCCCAGCATCCAGGCCCTGCTCTTGAGCCGTGGGTTCAGCCCGGTGACCCCGGTCTACCAGTTCACCATCGCCGCCGGTGCGGCGGAGGACCTTGCTGCGGTCCTCACCCGATTGCTGACCGGCAAAGACGTCACCACCGATCTACTCAACCGGCGCGGCCAGGCCGACCTCGACCGCATTGACCGCGTGACGCGGAACATCACTCGCGACGTCGACCACATCCACTGGCTCAAGGAGCGGCACCTCAAGGCGGCTTTCGTCCAACAGGGCGCACGGATTGCCGCCTACGCCTACGGCGGCATCGACCAGGTCGGACCGGTCGCCGGCAGCACTCCGGACGCGGCCCTCTCCGGTCTCGGTTGGGCTCTCGATCTGGCGATCGCCTCCGGGGCCACGGGGTCCCTTGTGCTCAGGGTCCCGGCTCCGTTCACATCGGCGGTGGAAACCCTGCTCGACAGCGGCTCCCGGCTCGAGGCCACTCTTCTGCTCTACGGCAAGGGCGTGTCGCTGGCGCTGGACCGCTCCGTTTTCGGATCCGCCTCTCTCCCATGAGCGGCGATCTGCGCCGTCCGGACACCGCCCGGCGGTACCGCGTCCGTTACGAGGAAGAGCTCAACGAGCAGCAGCTGGCGGTGGTCATGCACCCAAGCGGGCCAATGCTCGCACTCGCCGGCGCCGGCACCGGCAAGACCCGGACCCTGGTCTACCGGACCTGCCGTCTGATCGAAGACGGCGTGCCCCCCGGCCGAATCCTGCTCCTCACGTTCACCAACAAGGCGGCGCGGGAAATGCTGGGCAGGGTCGAACAGCTGGTCGAGCACGGGTCGATGCGGGTGACCGGCGGCACGTTCCACTCCGCCGGCCACCGGATCCTGCGCCGACACGCCGAGCTTCTGGGCTACAGCCCCCGGTTTTCAATCCTCGACCGCGAGGACTCGACCGAGCTGATGGGCGCGGCTCTCGCCGACATCACGCCCGAAGTCCCGGGCAAACGCACACCGCGGCCGCGCCATCTGGTGGACATCTACAGCTTCATCATCAACACCGGTCACGACCTCGAGCATGTCCTGACCGAACGCGCGCCCCAGTTTCTCGACCAGGCCGGGATCATCGCCGACGTCTTCAAGCGCTTCCTCGACCGGAAACGACGGGCCGATCTCATGGATTTCGACGACCTCCTGCTCAACTGGTTGCTGCTCCTCACCCGCTTTCCCCGCGCCCGTCAGGAGCTCCGCCAGGCCTTTGACCACATCCTGGTGGACGAGTACCAGGACACCAACCGTCTCCAGGCTGACATCATCGACGCCATGCTCGGACCCGAACGCAACGTCATGGTGGTCGGCGACGACGCTCAATCCATCTACGCCTTCCGCGGCGCCGACTTCGAAAATATTCTCGGCTTCCCCGAACGTCATACCGACTGCAGTGTCTTCAGGCTCGAGACCAACTACCGATCGGTGCCGCCCATCCTCGACCTCGCAAACGCCTCCATTCGCTGCAACCAACGCCAGTTTCACAAGGTCCTCCGCCCTTCCAGGGACGGTGACGAGCTCCCGCTCGAGGTCGCCGTGCCGACCCCCGAGGTCCAGGCATCTTTCGTCGCCGACCAACTGCTCGCCCTCCGGGAGGAGGGTTTCGAACTCGAGGACATGGCGGTTCTGTACCGCAACCACGGTCATTCCCTCGACCTCCAGGTGGAGTTGTCGCGGCGCAACATCCCGTTCCGGGTGCGCTCGGGACTGCGCTTTTTCGAACACCGCCACGTCAAGGACGTGTTGGCCCACCTCCGTTTCGTCGACAATCCACGGGACGAGATTGCGTTCTCGCGTCTGGTCAAGCTGCGGGACGGTTTCGGCCCCAGGCTGGCCTCACGTGTCTGGGAGAGACTGGCCGGAGTCGATGCCTTGGAGTCTCTGCAACGGCTCGATGTCGCGGCGCTGCGCCTGCCGAAGGCGGCGGCCACCGCGTTCGCCGACCTCAAGGCCCTGCTCGGCGAACTGGCGAGCCCCAGGCTGCTCGGACTGCCGGGCGAGGCCGTGCGCCGCGTGGTAGAGCTTTTCTACTCGAAATGGGCGCGCGCTCACCTCGAAAATGCCGGCTCGCGCATCGAGGATCTCGAGCAGCTGGCCCTGTTTGCCGACGGCTATCCCGACATCAACGCCTTCCTCTCGGAAATCACCCTGCTCAATGACCTGTCGGGGGAGGACGCCGCATCCGGCCCGCCCGATGAAATGCTGACGCTTTCGACGGTCCACCAGGCCAAGGGCATCGAGTGGCGGGCGGTCTTCGTCATCTGGCTCGCAGAGGGCCGTTTCCCGACCTTTCGCATGGATGACGAGGAAGAGGAACGGCGGCTCTTCTACGTCGCAGCAACCCGCGCCCGCGACCGGTTGTTCCTGGTGCGACCCGTGATCGCCCGCGACCGGTACCGGGTCGACGTGATCATCGAACCGTCGCGTTTTCTTCTCGAACTGCCGGAGACCGTACGCGAGTTGGTCACGGTCGCCGAAGACCGGCCGCCGGACGGTCTCGACGCCCTGCCGACAGGGGGGCGATACCGGCTGCCGGCGTTTCTCGAAGGCCCCGACCCCACCGGAGATGACGACGTCAACTGACGGGCTCCACCCCTTGACATCCATATTTTTTTCTATTAGCATATGCTTGAATGGTTATGAAGCTATTGAAGCCGTCGCTAGCGGACCAGCGCACGCCGAAAGGATAAAATCATGGCAGTCACTGAATTGAACAAGGCCAATATCGAAGAGACCATCAACAGCAACGGAACCGTCGTGATCGACTTCTGGGCCCCTTGGTGCGGACCGTGCCGGACCTTCAAGCCGATTTTCGAAAAGGCTTCGGACAAACACACCGAGGCCGTGTTTGCGACCTGCAACACCGAGGAACAGTCGGAACTGGCGGCGATGTTCCAGATCCGGTCGATCCCGACCCTCGTGGTTTTCCGCGATGGGATCGGCATCTTCAGTCAACCCGGAATGCTGCCCGCCGAGGCCCTCGACGAACTGATGGACAAGGTGGCCGGGCTCGACATGGACGAGGTCCGGGCCGAGATCGAAAAGCAACAGGGAACTGCGGTCACAGCCTGATCGTCGACCTCCCAGCAGACCGTCGAACGCCGGGGCCGACCTCCGGCGTTTTTCCTTTCTTGACGACGGATTCCTGCCGTTCGTCAACCGGACCGAGCGCCCTTCTGCTATAGTCCGCCCCCGGACGGGACCATGGCCACCCAGCGGGAAAAACCGGATGCGAGCTCCGACCGGAACGCCTCGATCGGATGGCTGACCGTCATCCTCGCCTTCTCCCTGCCCCTCTACCGGCCCTGGTTGACCCTCTCCACGACGCTCGCCATGCTGGTGTGGATCTTCGGTGGCGGCGTACGCACCTCCATGGCCCGCCTCAAGGGTCACCGTCTGACCCAGGCGATCCTCGTCTTCGTCGCACTCAACCTCACGTCCCTGCTGTGGTCGAGCGACAGAATGGAGGGTCTCCAGTATGTGTCCAAATACCGGTACCTGTTACTCGTTCCGATGCTGGCATCGGCAGTTCCACGGCTTTTCCGCAGACCGGCGGCGGCGGCATTCCAGATCGGTGCTGTCGGATCGGTTGCGTTGTCGCTTGCGGTCGTCACAGGCGCCCTGCGCCTCGGCGGCTCGAACCCCGGAAACCCTTCCGCCACCATGGCTCATCTCGACTACACGCTGATCCTCGCAGTCGCGTCCCTCCTCGCTTTGACACGCGCCCTTTACGGCTCCATGCCGAGGCCCGAACGGTTGATGTGGTTCGGGAGCTTCGCAGTGACGGCCACAGGACTTCTGATCAACATCGGCCGTTCCGGACAGCTGGGGTTCCTGGTCGGTCTGACCGTGTTGCTGTTGCGGTGGGCTTTCGACGCATCATTTCGGGTGTTCGCCGCGACGGTCGTTGTGGCGCTGGCCTGTGTGGCGGTTGTCTGGGTTCTGGTGCCACCCGCCGTCCAACGGATGAGCGACGCCGAGAACGAGCTTCGCGCTGCCCTTGTCGACCGCAACTTCGAGAGCAACATCGGAGGCCGATTGGCCGCGATGGAGGTGGCCAGCCATATCGTTCGCGAGAACCCTCTTCTGGGTACCGGCGTCGGCGGCAACATGCCGCGGTTTCGCGCTCTCCTCGACACCGAGTTCACGGAACTCAAACCGGCGATCTACTGGTACCCCCATTTCCACAGCCAGTACGCGCAGATCGCGAGCGAACTCGGTCTGGTCGGAATCGCTTCACTCGCCTGGATATTCTGGGCGCTGGTCCGCGGACCTTATCGATCGCGGGAGCTTGCCACGGCGGCGTCGGTGGTCGCTTCGGTCTACCTGGTTGGCTTTCTCGGGGAGCCCTTCTTTCACAAGCAGATCCCGCTGATCGCGTTCGCACTCGTGGCGGCTCTGATCTCGGGGGCGCAGCTTGACAAAGAGAATCCCGGCACCACCGCTGGCGCGTGATCACATGTTCTGTTGCTCCTGATCCTGGAGCTGTTTGAGGCCCTCCCATGTGCTCTCATCCTCGTCGAACTCCGGGAGCACCGGCGGGACGCCGCGGGCGTCGTTGATCTGCCAACCCCAGAGGATCGCGAACTTCATGTACGTCGAATATGCCTGCAACAGGCAGAAGACGACACCCATGCCACCGTCGAGAAAGCCGAGCTGGAGAAGGTAGGTCCGGAGGAAACGCCACACCGGCCGCACGAAGACCTCGAGCGCGGAGGTACGGTCGCCGTCTCGCCAACATTGAGCCGCGTTCCAGTACCCGTATTTCGCCAGGCGGAAGGTGTACTCGTCAAAACTGCGATCGACCATGTAGTGTTCGATCGAGTTCGCCAATATCGGCGTTTCGCCGCTGGTGTGGAGAACCGAGTGGACCCGCCGATTTTCGTAGTACGCGTGGCCTCGGCGAAACAGCCGTGCCACGCGGTCGTGCTGCCATCCCGAATAGCGAATCCGCTTGCCGATGATGTACACGTTGCGATTCATCATATAGGCGTCGTGTTTCGGGGCAGCGGCGAGCAGTCCTTCGATCTCCTCCCTCAACTCCGGGGTGCAGCGCTCATCGGAATCGAGCAGAAAGATCCACTCGTTCTCCACACGCTGGATTGCCCAGTTCTTCTGCGCTCCCGCACCGAAATAAGCACGTTGGAAAAACCTCACCTTGGGGAAGCGCCGGGCGATCTCGGGAGTGTCGTCTGTAGAAAACGAGTCCACGAGGATGATCTCGTCACACCAGTCGAGGGACTCGATACAGGCGGCGATATTGTGCGCTTCGTTGAACGATGTGATCACACCGCTGACTTTCGGCCTGGTGCCGCCGTTCGCCATCACGCCGCCGTCGCGTTCGCCTGCCATCCGACCTCGCCCGTTCCCACGGCCGACCAGCCGGGGGCCGGCGCCGCAAACTCAACAATCGACGCATCCTAACATAGTTGAAACTCCTGCCTCTTCTCGGGTTATGATGGACTGATGGCCGACACACGGCAACACGTACTGGTCGTCGGCGCAAAACAAGCCGGCTTGGAACGCGTCGCACCGATGTTGCGGCGCGCCGATTTCAGCGTTCACACTGTCGAGCCCACGCCGTTCCTCCACGACCTCGTCCTGAGCACGGCGTTCGAACTCGTGGTGGTGACCTACCCACTCGAGAACATCTCTCTCGATCAACTGCTGCAAACCATCCGCAACGAAGGTTCGGCCTGCCATAACGCGGGCCTGCTCCTGCTTGCCGAACCGGATCGTATTGATGAAGCTCAGGCCCGCGTGGATCTCGGGGCCAACCGTGCGATTTGCACCGACTGGAACGAAGCACGGTTGTGGCGGGCGATCGGAGATCTGTTGGAGATCGCTCCCAGAGTGTCGATGAGGGTGCTGCTCCACGCCGATGTCGAGGTCACCCGGAACCGCAACCGCGCGATCTTCCAGACTGTCAACGTCTCGAGATCAGGAACGCTCCTCCAGGGCCACGAGACGCTCGACCCAGGAACCAGCTTCAACTTCCTGTTCAGACTTCCGGGCGGCGGGCTGATCGACGGGACTGCCGAGGTCGTGCGACAGACAAACTCGAGCCGGGAAGGGGTCGATGGCGTCGGCGCGCGGTTCGCTGACATCCGTGACTCCAGTTTCGAAAGGCTCGTCGCCCACCTCGACCGTCAGATCGAGCTCGGCAACAGAAGGTGAAGCCGGCCGGCCACGATCAGCGCACCAGGACGAGCGAGAGCCACGGCCAGTAGGTGATGATCAGCACCGATACCAGGAGAATGATGAGAAACGGAATCGTCGCCCGGTAAAGCAGCATGATCGGCCGGTCGAACCGGTAGCTCGCGATGAAGAGGTTCATCCCGACCGGCGGCGTGCAGTAGCCGATCTGCATGTTGGCCAGGAAGATCATGCCGAGGTGGATCGGGTCGATGCCGTAACCCACGGCGATGGGCAGGATCAGCGGCACGACGATCACCAGCGCCGAGAAGATGTCGAGCATCATCCCGAGCGACGAGCAGGAAGCCGATTCAGCAGGATGAGGAAGGTCGAGCTTGGAGGTGACGTGGGCCGTCACCAGCTCGAAGAGGCGGGTCGGCACCTGCTGCGTCGATCAGGTAGTTGGTCGAGGCGAGCGATGCGCCCAGGATGATGAGGATCCCGCCGACCAGCATCATCGACTCGCGCATGATCGGCGGCAAGCCGGCTGACCGGGATGTCACGATAGATCACGACCTCCACCACCAGCACGTAGAGCACCGTCACCACCGCCGCCTCGGACACTGCGAAGAAGCCGCTGTAGACCCCGCCGAGTACGATCACCGGCAGCGGCATCTCCCAGATCGCCTCGCGAAGCGCGGCGCCCAGCTCCCGAAGTTTGAAGCTCGGCCGATCCGATCGCGCATGGCACGAAACGTCCCTCGCGCACACACCACAGACGCGAGGAGAAACAACATCAAAAGACCCGGCAGGATGCCGGCGATGAACAGTTTGTCCACCGACTGTCTCGGCGACGATTCCGTAGAGAATCAACGGCAATGACGGTGCGAACAGCAGGCCGAGGCTTCCCGAAGTCGTGATCAGACCGAGGTTGAACTTTTCACGATAGCCCGCCTCGGCGATGGCAGGATACAGCAGCGCTCCCATGGCGACGATCGTGACCCCCGACGCACCCGTGAAGGCGGTGAAAAGAGCGCACACGAAGAGGGCGATCACCGCCAGACCGCCCGGCATCCAACCGAGCAGGACATTCGACATCCTCACCAGACGGCGCGGCGCCTGGCTTTCGCCCAGGAGATACCCGGCGAAGGTGAACAGCGGAATGGCGATCAGCACCGGGATCTCGGACACCCGGAAGATCTCCATCGGCACCGCCATGAGATCGATGTCGGCGCCTGCGAAACCGAGGAGCGCGCTCGCCGCGATGACGGCGAACAAGGGCGCGCCAAGTACGGCCATGAGGAACAGAGCCAATCCGACCAGGATCACAAAAGCTCCTCGGACGCACCGCTCTGCCGGAGGTGTTCGACCGCGAAAAGCAGGTAGCGCAGCGCGATCACCGCAAAGGCGACCGGCAGGATCGATTCGCAGACCCACACCGGGACAAAGGAGATCGCCATGCCGCCGGCTTCCCTGTCGCCCATCATCAGGCGAAAAGCGCTCCAGGCCACCACCGCCGAAACCGCGGCGGTGAAGAGATCGGTGACGACGCGAAATCTGAATTTCCAGTGCTCCGGCAGAAATCGTGAAAGGGCGTCGATCGCGATCTGTTTGTCGCTACGGGTCGCCACCATGGCGCCGATCATCCCCACCCACAACACCGCCACCCGCAGCAGCGGGTCGGCCCACAGGATGGCACCGTCAAACAGGTTTCGCAGCACGATCTGCGCCCCGGCGACCAGGATCATCGCCGACAGAAGCGTCACCAGCAATGCGTCTTCAAACGTGGTTGCCGCGCGCTGCAACCGGGTGAGAATGGTGGGCTCGTTGTCGGCCATTCTCTACTTTCCACCCTGGTGCGCCGCCCGGTACTCCTCCAACAGTTGTTGGATGTCGGCATAGAGCGTCGGATCGTAGCCCCGCTCACCCACCAGCGTTTTGGTGGCCTTGGCGGCGATCACATCCCACTCTGCCAGCGTCTCCTCGGTAGGATCGACAAACGTCACACCCTGTTTGACGAGCGCAGCCCGGGCCTCCTTGTCATCGGAACGGGTCTTTCGATCGAGGTCGACGCTCGCCGCGGCGAGCACCTCGGAAACGACCTTCCGGTCGGCCGGGCTCATGTCAGCGAGGGTTTTCTCCGAGATGGCCAGGGCGCCGCAGATATAGGTGATCGGCAGGTTGGTGAAATAGGGTGCCTTGGTGAACCACTGCAGCGCGATGGCGCCCACCGGGGGCGCCGCCACGGTGTCGATCAGCCCGGTCTGGAGACCCGTCAACACGTCCGAGATCGGCAGCGGCACCGGCGACAGCCCGGCGGCATCGACGATGGCCAGGCTGATCGGGTCGTCCTGCGGCACCCACGCCTTACGACCCTTGAGATCGGCGAAGGTCCGTGTCGGTTTGGCGGACATCAGATAGGTGAATCCGGTCTCGGAGATCCCGAAGACCACCAGACCTGACTTCGCGAGCCCGGCGATCAGCACCTCGTCCATCCGCTGACGCACGAAATCAACCTCGTCGAATGAGCGGAACAGCAATGGCAGGCTGTAGATGTCGAAATTCTGGTCGACCCCCGCCAATCCACCCCCCAACATGACGCCGCCCTGGAGCTGGCCGATGCGGATCTTGCGCAGGACCGCGCCGTCCGAACCCATGGTGCCGCCCGGATAAAACCGGAGTTCGACTCGACCCTCCGTGCGCTGTCTGATGAGATCCGCCGACTTCTGCAGCTCGTTCATCCAGAACGAACCGTCCGGCGCCATCGTCGCGATCTTGATTCGGGTCTGGGCGCCGACCACCGACGTCGCCAGGAGTGTTGCAAACACCGCCACCGCGATCCTCTTCAGCATCATGTATCACTCTCCAAAATAGTCGCTCGAGTCCGCGAGCAGGGCCCTCGCCTTTTCCTGGGCCAGGGTGTTGATGAGCGTGAGCCCGGGGGCCTCCGGATCGGCGTCGATCACCTCCTGGCAGAGACGATCGTGAAGTTCTGCATCGAAAACCAGCCTCGCGTAATCCTCGGCCAGCATCACCTTGGCCATCAGGTTGCGTCCCCCCGACAGCTCGATCGCGCGCTCGAACGCCAGTCTCCCCTCTTCCGGTTTGCCACCCATGGCCTCCGGGAGAATCGTCGCCAGCACTCCGAGATACAGGTAGGCCGAACCGTCTTCGTACGAGTCGTCGAGCTCCACCACGCGCTGCATCATGGCGTCGACGCGGGCCTTGTCGGCGATGGCCGACCAGTCGCTCTTGTTGGACATGATCCATGTCGCCCACGCGGCGCCGGCACCGTAGAGGACCGGCAGTTCCTTGACTTCCATCTCCAGGATCACGCTTTCGAACTCACCATATGGCGCGCTCCAACTGTTGCAAGCCGACCTGTCGCTTGTGCACATGGCGCGCCACCCGTAGTCGCGACCCTTTTCGGCGAGCTTCGTGGCACGGTCGCGATCCTCCACGAACGCGCCTGCGTAACTCGAATAGAGAGAGGCGCCCGCGAGCAACAAATCCGTGCTTTTCGGGTTTTCAGCAATCAGACCATCGATCAGGAGCAGATAGGCCGGTGCCCCCTGACGTACCGTTTCGGGGTCGTTCTGGTTCAGGATGGCGCCGGAGAGGCTTTCGGCAAGACCGGTGGTGGCCGACGACATGATGGACGAACAGCCGGCCGCAAGCACGAGCAGAACCGACAACGCGATCCAGTTCCAGTCTGCACCTCGTCTCGTCACTGGCATGTGCGCCGCCTCATCTGTAGTTTTCTCCCCTGTGGTGCACTCTCGGTATGCCTCGATTGTACGGTATCTGCAGCCTAGCGCGAAGCGCCGAACCCACCCCTGAGGGGCCCCCCCCCGGGAGTGGAATCCGGACTGCCGGCTGACAATCCGCCGGACGCTGTGTTGGTGATGATCGTCGCGCCCTGCTGATTTCGCAACATCCTCACCGGGGCCGACCGGTACGACCCGGCGAGGCGGTAGGGCCTGCCGGTGTACAGAGAGAGTATTCTCGAAACATAGGACTGGGTTTCCGCATACGGGGGCACGCCTCGATACTTCGACACCGCGCCCTCACCCGCGTTGTAGGCGGCCAGGGCCAGCTGCAGGTTTCCGGAATAGCGGCTCACGAGCCGCGAGAATTCCCTGACTCCGCCGCGGACGTTGTCCTCCGGATCGAATGGGTCATCGACGTTGAGACGCTTGGCGGTTTCCGGCATGAGCTGCATCAGACCCATGGCCCCTTTCCGGCTGACTGCTTTCGGGTCGAAACCGGATTCGACGCGAACCAGGGCTTCGATCAGCTTCGGATCCACGCCGTGTTCCGTGCTGACCTCATGAATCAACTTATACAGTTCCCCCTGTTCGTAGGAGGCCGCCCCGAGTTCGGCCGAAGCGACGGCGCCGTTGGCGCCGGACTGCGCCGACACCAGAACGAGCCCCAGACCCGCACACAGCGATCTCAAACGTCTCACGCTACTATTATGACAGGAGACGCGCAGAAGGAGCCACTTTTGTCCGCTGATCGTCCGAAGATCGAGCACCTCCCAGGTTTTGCAGCCCTCATGGAGCAGGCCGGAGCAGACCCGGCAGCGATCGCCTCGTTCGCCTTCCACCTCGAACGGGTGGCTCGAGGAGAGGCGAAATACCTGGCTGAGGATGCAATCGTGCCCGTAGAAACACTGCCCGACTCGGAGCGTTTCGGCGCCTTCCGGGAAGCTGGCGGCCGGGCACTGCGTCGAGCGGTGGTAATCAAGCTCAACGGCGGCCTCGGCACCGGCATGGGCCTCGAAACGGCAAAATCCCTGCTCGAGGTCCGCAACGGCCTCAGCTTCCTCGACCTTATCGTTCGTCAGGTCCTCGCCGGTCGGGAGCACACCGGTGCGGCGATCCCGTTGATACTCATGAACAGCTCACACACGGCGGGTGATGCGGAGCGCGTTCTTTCCAAAACTCCCGCGATCGCCCATCCCGACGTGCCGGGTGGTTTTCTTCAAAACCGGGTCCCCAAGGTCATGGCCGCCGACCTGACCCCGGCCGCCCACACCGACAACGACCTGAGTTGGTGCCCGCCCGGACATGGCGACCTCTACACCGCAGTCGCCGCATCGGGGCTGCTCGCCAGACTCCTCAGCCTCGGTTTCGAGTACGCGTTCATCTCCAACGCCGACAACCTGGGGGCGGTGCTTGACCCTGGCATTCTCGGTTACATGGTCGCGAACAACCACGATTTCGTGATGGAGGCCGCGGACCGCACGGCGGCGGATCGCAAGGGCGGACACCTCTGTCGGTTGCCGGACGGCCGCCTGGCGCTGCGCGAGTCGGCTCAATGCCACCCCGACGACACTCCCGCTTTTCAGAACTCCGACCGCCACAGGTTTTTCAACACCAACAATCTCTGGCTGCGGCTGCCGGCGCTCGACGAGGTCCTCGAAAGCCACGACGGCTTTCTCCCGCTGCCCACCATCGTCAACCGCAAGACTCTCGACCCCCGGGACCCCGCGTCGCCGGCGGTGCTCCAACTCGAGACTGCGATGGGTGCCGCGATTTCGCACTTCGAGAGGGCGGCCGCGGTGCGGGTCCCGAGGCGGCGTTTTTCGCCCGTCAAGAACACCGAGGACCTGCTCGCCGTGCGATCCGATGCCTACAGCCTGACGGACGACTGGAGGGTCGTTCTCCACCCCGACCGTTCGCTGCCACCCGTCATCAACCTCGACGACCGCTTCTTCAAGATGATCGACGACTTCGAACGACGGTTCCCCGCCGACCCACCATCGCTCCGCCGTTGCGACAGTTTCAAGGTGGAGGGCGACGTCACCTTTGAAGCGGACATCACCATCGAAGGCACGACCACGGTGCGTTCCGACGGCCCCGCTTCCGTACCCCACGGCTCCGTCCTGTCCGGCGAAATCCGTCTTTAACGGCAATTCTCACCGGTCGACACACGAACTTTCTCGCAGCATTGGCAGCCGATGGTCTCGAGAGAGTTGTTCAGGGTGGAAGTCGACCGGTGAGAATTGCCAGTGGAGGCGACGCCCGGATTCGAACCGGGGATGAGGGCTTTGCAGGCCCCTGCCTTACCGCTTGGCCACGTCGCCTTTCGAGCCGGTAGTGTAGTCGACAGCCGATTGAGGGTCAAGATTCCGAATCCTCAGAACACACCGCTCCCGCCGGACCTCTTCTCCAAAAAACCGCTCAACGAAAAACCCGGCCATCGGCCGGGTGGTTGAGCGGTTTTTTGGAGCGGGAGACGGGATTTGAACCCGCGACGTCAACCTTGGCAAGGTTGCACTCTACCACTGAGTTACTCCCGCTCAGTGTCCCCAGTGGGGAGCGATAATCTAACAATCTCGTCTCCCCGTGTCAACCGCCTGTGTGGAGGAGTCCCCCCGCATGGGCTTCGCAGAGAGCAGGATGCTCGATGTTCGATGCTCAGAGCCCATCGCCCGGGAGGGAGGACGGGCGGTTCATCACATCGAGATCTCGGGGCCCACACCCTCCTCTTCAGATGCGCGGGAGGCATCCCAGAACACGTACACGGCCAGGGCGACAAACATACCGAGCCCCAACCAGTTGCCCGCAACACCGCTCATACCGAAACTGAAGACCTCGAACCCGCGCCAGTCGGCGACCATCCGCAGCACCCCGTCGCTGACGCCGGCCAACGCACCGCCGGCGATCAGACCCGAGGCGATCAAGGTGCCGCGGTTGTTGCGCGCCTTGCGCGCTTCGTCCGAAGGCGCCTTGCGCCGCACGTACTCGGCCACCAGGGCGCCGAACAGGATCGGTGTGTTGAGTTCGATGGGCAGGTACATTCCGAGCGCAAAAGCGAGCGCGGACACACCGAGCATCTCCACGATCAGGGCAATCGCCGCCCCGACGCCGTACAGCAGCCACGGCGCCTCGGCGCTGGACATCACGCTCTGAATCACCGCCGCCATGGCGTTGGCCTGTGGCGCCGGCATGGGGCTCGGGTGCTGCACCGAAACCGAATACCCGTAAACCTTGGCGAACAACATGATCATGGCGGTGACCGTAATCGACGAGACGGCGGCGCCGACGATGTTCGACCACTGGATCCGTCGCGGGGTGGCCCCGAGCCAGTAGCTCACCTTGAACTCGGTGACCAGGGAACCGGTCATCGACAGGGCCGTGCACACGACGCCGCCGATGAGCAGCGTCGCCAACATCCCCTCCGGACCCGACAGCCCGAGCTTGGCAAGCACGACGGCCGCCACAATCAGAGTGGTGAGCGTCATTCCGGAAATCGGCGTGATGGAGATCATGGCGACTGCCCACGCCGACACGGCCGCGAAGAGGAATGTGATCACGAGCGTCAGGATGAGGCTGAGGGTGGCCAGCTTGGTGGCCCCCGGGTTCCCCGCCAGTACCGAAAACCGGAAGTAGACCCAGATCGCCACCGCCACGGCCGCCATCATCATCGCCACCATTCCCATTGGAATGTCGGAGTCCGTTCGGTGGGTCGAATGCTGGAGCCCGCCCGAAGCTAGCTTGCGGATCTCGGCAAAGGCCTTTCCCATGGCCTGCACCATGACCGGCGACATCTTGACGATGGAGATGATGCCCGCCATGAAGATGCCGCCGATGCCGATAAAACGCACGTAGTTGTTGAAGATTTCCTCGGCGCTCATCGCGGAGATAGGGGCGAGGCCTTCGCTGAGGGGGCCCGGGATGGCGGTGCCGAACCAGGCCACCAACGGGATGAGCACGAAGTAGCCGAGAAAGGACCCGGCACAGATGATCGAGGCATAGCGCACGCCGATGATGTAGCCGAGACCGAGCACCGCCGCCGAGGTGTTGATGGCGAACACCGCCTTGACCTTGTGGGTCAGCCCGTCCAACGCCCCCACGAGCGAGGTCGTAAAAACGTCGCGCCAGGCGCCGAAGCTCAATGCCAGCTGGTCGAACAGGAAGCCGATCCCCATCGAGGAGACCAGCATCTTCGCCTGTTGTCCTCCCCGTTCGCCGGTCATCAGGATCTCGGTGATGGCGGTGCCCTCGGGGAAGGGCAGCTTGCCGTGCATCTCCGCCACGAAGTAGCGGCGGAACGGGATCAGCATCAGCACGCCGAGGATGGCCCCCAGAAACGGCACCAGGAAGATCTGGAGGAATGACGACCGGTCCTGGAGACCGAGCACGAAGATCGCCGGCATCGTGAACACCGACCCTCCCACCAGGATGCCCGACGTTGCCCCGATGGTGAGGATGTTGACGTTTTCGAGCAGGGTCGACTTGCGGGCGAGGAGAGCCGACGCGCCGATGGCGAGGATCGAGATCGGGATCGCCGACTCGATGCCCTGACCGAGCTTGAGCGCGATGTAGGCGGCTGCCGCCGAAAACAGCACCGCCATCCCGAACCCGATGGCCACAGACCGCAGCGTCACCTCGAGGATGCCCTTTTCCGCCGGGATGACGGCGGTGTAGGTCTCGCCTGGTTTCAGTTCACGGTAGGCGTTTTCGGGCAGGCTCAGCTTGGGCTCTTCGCTTGTCATCTGTGCTCCCGTCCTTCGAGATCGATCGGCATTCTACCCCGCCTGTACCTCAACCGGATGCTGGCCGTGTCACGGCGTAGCCCATAGGGCAAACCGGATGCCGGGTTCGGGTACTCAACTGGCACGCGAGACGCGTGCCCCACAAGACGATGATGAGCAGTTTGTGGGGCAGCCGTCCCGGCTGCCGCTGCGAGTGACGAGAGACGAGTTTCCGGGCGGCGGCTCATACCTCAGTTCGTATCGGAGGCTCCGTACCGACCACCATCCGTTCGCGAAGGCGATCGGCGGCGCCGGTCAGAATCAGGTACAGGCACGGAACCACATACAGCGTGAGCACCGCCGACAGCAGGAGGCCGCCGATGACGGTCACCGCCAGCGGCGACATCAGCTCGGCTCCTTCGGCGGGGTTGAGCGCTAGCGGCAACATTCCGATGGCCGTGGTGCTGACCGTCATCATGATCGGGCGAACCCGCAGCGGCGCCCCCTGGAGGACCGCCTCGCGGCGGTCGACCGCACCCCCACGGCGTCGGATTTCGATGTACTCGACCAGCAGGATGCCGTTGTTGACCACGATGCCGGCGAGCAGGATCAGGCCCAGCATGACCGGCGCCGAGAGCGGGAGGCCGGTGACCAGCAGCGAAGCCACGACGCCGACCAGGGCCATCGGGATCGCGATCATGATCACCAGCGGGTTGACGAACGACTCGTACTGCACCGCCATCACCGAGAACACCATGAAGACCGCCAGCGCGATCGCCGTGATCAGGGTCCGCCGGTTGGCCTCGATGGCCTCCTCCTGGCCCCCGAAGAGCATGCGGTAGCCTCCGGGCAACGGGTAACCGGCGAGGTTCTCCCGCACCGCGGCCGTGGCCTCCCCCACCGACCACGCGGCGGGCAGGACGGACGCGGTGATCCGCACCAACCGGTTCTGGTTCTCACGCTCGATGGACGGCGGCGCCACCCCTTCCGAAACCTCGGCCACGTCGCCGAGGCGGAGCGGCGCGCCGCTGCGCGGGAACAGGGGTACCGCGGCGAGGTCGGCTGCGGTCTCGACGGTGTCACGCGCAAAACGAACCCGGACATCGTACTCGCGGTCGCCGTCGGTGAAACGGGTCGGAACCGAACCGCCGACCGCGGTGCGGACGGTTCGACCGACCTCGCCGACATCGAGCCCGAGATCCCCGGCGCGTCGCCGGTCGACCGCTACCCTCACCTCGGGGCTGATGGTCTCATACGAGCTCTCGACTCCGACCAGACCCTCCATGCCCTCGAGCCGTGCGGCGATGTCGAGACCGATCTGGCGCAGAACCCCGAGGTCTTCGCCGAAGACCTTGACCTCGATGTCCTCGGTGCCTGACGAGGTCCGCAGACCGCGGATCCGTGGCGGGCGCACCCGGATCTCGGCGTTCGCGAGTTCGGGCAGGGAGGCCAGCTTCTCCTCCGCGAGGACAATCCAGTCCGCCGCGCTCATGCCCCGCCGGTCCCGTGGTTCGAGCTCGATGCTCAGCATGATCCGCGTCGGTGAGAACATCGCGCCGCGGCCCCAGATGAAGCCGCCCGCCGTGGCAAAGACGTGGACCACCTTGGGCAGGCCCATCACCGCCTCCTCAGCGACGCGGCTCGCCCGATCGGTGACCTCGAGCGGGGTCTCCGGCGGCATCGTGAGGTTTATCGATAAGCGCCCGTCGTCGACCGGGGGCAGGAACTCGTTGCCGAGCCGCGACATGACCGCCAGGGCGCCGCCAAAAAGGAGGACCGCACACGAAACCACAAACCACCGATGGCGCAGGGCCCACGGCAGTTGGCGCCGGTAGCTGTGTTCGATGCCCTCGACCACGGCAGGGACGAAAGCCAGCCAGCGAGAACGTTCGGCGCGCGACGTCGAGCGGAGCTTGAAGAGCTGTGCCGACAGCATCGGCACCAGGGTCAGGGCGACCACCAGCGAGGTCAGGATGGCAAAGGAGATGGTCAGAAGCAGCTCGTTGAAGAGCAGCGCGGTCAGACCTCCCATGAGAAAGAACGGCGCCACCGCGGCGAGGTTGGTCATGGTCGACGCGGTCACCGCCGATGCCACCTCTCCGGCGCCGACGTGGGCCGCTTCCTGGGGATCGCCGCCCTCGCGCTGGTGGCGGTCGATGTTCTCGAGCATCACGATGCTGTTGTCGACCAGCATGCCGATGCCGAGGGCGAGCCCCCCCAACGACATGATGTTGAGGGTCAGGTTGGCACCGCCCATCAGAGCGATGCAGCCGAGCAGGGCGATCGGCACCGAGGTGCCGATGACCAACGTGCGCCGCACCGACCGCAGAAACAGAAAGACCACGAGCATCGCCAGACCGCCGCCCACCAGCGCCGCCCTGGCGACGCCGCTGACCGCGGAACGCACGTAATAGGCCTGATCCTGAATCACCTGGGTCTCGACGTCGGGCGGGAAGAAGTTGTCGCGACGAAGCCGATCGAGGACCCTGGTGCACCCATCCACGACCCGCACCGTGTTGGCGTCGGGCTGTTTGGTAATCGCGACCTGGACCGCAGCGTCTCCGTCGAGCCGGCTGTAGACACGGTCGTCCGCATACGTGTCGAGGACATCCGCCACATCCGCAAGGGATATGTCGCCCCCAGCGCCCAGGGGCAGCCGGACGGCCCGGATATCGGCCACCGTTGCGAACTTTCCCTTGGTCTTCGACAGCACCTCGCGGCCCTCCGATCGCAGCCGGCCGGCGGCAATGTCCTGGTTTTCGTCCCGGAGACGGGTCAGGACCTCGGACACGGTCAGACCGTAAGACCGCAATCGCTCGGGATCGAGCACCACATGGATCTCACGATCGAGCCCGCCGGCTACATCGACCGACGCCACGCCGGAGACCGTCAACAGCTGTTTGGCGAGCTCGTCTTCGCACCAGCGTTTCAACCACGCCAGGTCGCGGCTCGGCGACGACACCGCAAACTGGAGCACCGGAATCTGCGACGGGTCGAACTTGAAGATCATCGGCGGGTCGGCTTCTTCAGGGAGCGCCCCGCGCGCCTGATCCAGCTTGGTGGAGGCGTCGCGCAGAGCGAGGTCGATGTCGGTGCCGTACTCGAAGTGGAGCTCGACGCTCGAGCGGCCCTCGCTCGAGGACGACGTGATCAGCACGGCGTCTTCGGTGGTGGCGAGCCGCGGCTCGAGCACCTTGGCGACCGTCTGCTCCATGACCTCCGGGTCAACCTCGGGGTTGGTGACGCTCGCGCGGACCTGCGGATAGATGATCTTCGGCAGCAGGTCGACAGCAAGCCGGCCGTACATGGCGAACCCGATCACGCAGATCGCGATCGATATCACGAGGGTCCCAACCGGGTGCAGGATCGCCCAGTGAACAATGCCGCGGCGTTCGGAAGGCGGGGCGGTCACGAGGCCGCTCCCGTCGCCGCGGGTTGCACGGAAACGGCGATACCGTCGCTCAGGCGGGCCACACCTTCCAAGACCACCGGCTCACCCTCGGCCAGCCCGGCAGTCACCACCGCGCGACCCTCGAACCGGTGACCGACCGTCACCTCTCGCATCCGCGCCGTGCCGTCCTCCACGACCCACACGAAGGTCCCGCCGCCGGCGCCGCGTTGCAGCGCGGTTTCCGGGACAACCAGGGCGTCGGGAATCCGTTCGAGCACCAAGTGCGCACGGGCCAGGAAGCCGTACCGCACGGCGGGCGGCGTTTCGTCCAACTTGAGCTCGACCGTGACCTGCCGGGAGACGCTGTCGGCAGCCGGGAAGATCCGTTGAATCCGGCCTTCGAACAGCAGACCGGGAAGTGCATCGACGCTGACCTCGGCCGGGTCGCCCGTGTGGAGCCGCACCACCTCGAGCTCGGAAACGGGGACCCGCAGCAGAAGGCCCCGTCCCGAAGCCAGCTCGAGCAGGGGCGCGCGCGGCGACGCGAGGTCGCCCACTTCAACCTGGCGGGAGGTGACAACCCCGGCAACGGGTGCTGCGATCCGGGTGAAGGACAACCGCGTCTCGAGGGCGTCAACCCGTGCCGCGCCGACCCGCTGTTTGGCGACTGCGGCGTCCAGCTCCTGCGGAGCGGCGAGGCCGGTGGCGTGGAGGCTGTCCACCCGCTGCCAGCCGGCAGCCGCCTCGTCCCTGTTGGCCCTGGCCTCGGCGAGCTCGGCGAGAACCTCGCGATCATCGAGCTCGACCACGACTTCACCTGCAGCCACCCGGTCGCCCTCGCGGACGTGAACCGCGGTGACCAGCCCCTCTTCCTGCGAAGCCACCAACACCTTCGCCACCGGTTGCAGCGTACCGACCGCGGTGATCGCCAACTCCACCGGCGCCCGTCGAACCGCGATGGTCGTGACTGAGGCCGTCGCATCTGTCGCAGGGACCAGATCCCCTTGATCGCCGCACCCGACCACCATCAGACCGATCGCCAGGGACGCCGCGAATCTGCTCATGGCTACCGTTCCTTCCATCGCAACACCAACCGTCGCATCATACGCGGAGGCGCCACGCAAAAGGGAGGGGACCAGCCCCTCCCCAACAAGAAATCTTAAGGGCGGGTGTTTTCCCTACCCAGAACTCACTTCTTCTTTTTCTTGGCCACTTTCTTCTGTTTGGTCGTGCCCAGCGCCGCCTGCAGTTGGGCGCCGAAACCGGTCAGGGCAGGCTCCGACCCACCGTCAGACTCCATGTGGTTGCTATACTCCTTGCGTTCCATGTCGCTCTGGTGGGCGCGCACCGACAGGCTGATCCTACGGCGGTCCGGATCCACGGTCATGAGCTTGAGTTGGATCTTCTCACCGGGGCTGAAAGCCGTTCTCGGGTCTGCGTTCCTCTCCAGACCGAGTTCCGAGATCGGGATCAGACCGCTGAGGCCGGGCTCGAGTTCCACGAACACGCCGAAGTCCGCACCGTTCTCGACCGTTCCCTCGACCGTCTGGCCCTCCTGGTATCGCATTTCGATACGCTCCCAGGGGTCGCGATCCGGGATCTGGCGCATCGTCAGGCTGATGCGACGGTTTTCGGTATCGACTTCGCGGACCCAGCCGGAGATGGTCTGTCCCACTTCCAGCGAGTCGAGCTCGAGACCGGGGTTGAGCTGGCTGACGTGGAGGAGACCGTCCATGCCGGGTTCGATCTCGACAAAGGCGCCGAAATCGGTCTTGCGCACGATCGTGCCCTCGAACGCTCCGTGCGCCGCACACCGCTCGTTGACTTTGTCCCAGGGGTCCGCAACCAGAGCCTTCATGCTGAGCGAGATGCGATCCTTCTGGCGGTCGAGCTCGAGCACCTTGACCCGAACCTGCTGATCCACCTGCAGCGCGTCGCGCGGGTGGCCGACCCGGTGGTGGGCAATCTCGGTCACGTGGACCAGACCGTCGACCCCGCCGAGGTCGACGAACGCCCCGAAGTCGGTCAGTGAACGAACCCGCCCCTCGACCTCGGCGCCCACCTCGAGTGTCGCCCACGCCTGATCCCTCATCTGCGCCTTTTCCTCGCGCAGATGGGCGGCCCTGGAAACCACCAATCGCTGCCCGTCAGGCTCGTACTCCAACACCTTGAATGTGTAGGTCTGGCCGAGATGACTGTCGAGGTCATCGACCCGGAGATCAGAAATGTGGGACATCGGGCAGAACCCACGCACGCCGGAAATCGTGACGTCGAAACCGCCCTTCCGGCGTCCGACGACCTTCCCCTCCATCGCGTCGCCGGAGGCGACCGCCTCGTGCAATTTTTCCTTGAGCTTGGCCTCGAGGGCGAGGCGACGGGACACCCGGATCTCCTCGCCGACCGAAATGACGACAACCTCCACCGGGTCGCCGGTCCCGAGGTCGTCGATCTCCGACCGGTCCAGCACCGCTTCCGACTTGCCCGAAACATCCACCAGCGCGACATCGCCGTGGATGGCAACGATGGTCCCCCGGATGACGTCCCCAGGGTTGTGCTCTTCGGCATCGAGGCCGTCACGGAGGGCCAGCTCGAACTCGTTCATCTGTTTCATGGTGTTGTTGGTTTCTTCGGTCATGGCAGGCCTCGCAGGCGGAACTTCACCGTACCTTCACGCACGGGAGCAGGAGAATAGCACAGTGTGAATTCGGAATTCGGAATTCGGAATTCGGACGGGGATCCAAGTTCCGGTTACTTGCCGAGAGGGAGGGCCGACCGGCGCCCGGAAATGGATCAGCGGAAGTGTTGCCGGCGCGTGGAGAAATGGGGGTGGGCGGGCGGGAATTCCGAATTCCTCATTCCGAATTCCGAATTGGCGGGCGCGCGTCAGCGCGCGCGCCACACGACCTCTCCGCCGACGATGGTCGCCACGGGCCACCCCTTGAGCCGCATCCCGGCAAACGGCGTATTGCGGGATTTCGACTTGAATGTGTCCGGGTCGACAGTCTTCAGTGCCCGCAGATCGAGCACAGTGACGTCCGCCGGCGCGCCCTCGCGCAGCGTGCCACCGGGGAGACCGTAGATCTCGGCAGGCCGCGTCGACATCAGTCGCACCAGTTGCATCAGTCCGATCACCCGGCCGTGCACCAGCCGGTTGAGGGCGAGAGGCACTGCGGTCTCGAGGCCGACGATGCCGAACGGCGCATCGGCGAAATCCATTTCCTTTTCATCGGCGTGGTGGGGCTCGTGGTCGGAAACGATGGCATCCACTGTTCCGTCGTACACGCCCTGCAAGATCGCTTCGACCTCTGCAGCGCTGCGAAATGGTGGGTTGGTCTTCCAGTTGGGGTCATAGCCCGCGCCCGCGACGTCCTCGTCGGTCAGGACGAACTGGTGGGCGGCCACCTCGCAACTCACGGCCAGGGCGCGGCTCTTGGCGACCCGCACCAGGTCGAGAGCTGTCGACGTCGACAGATGGCAGATGTGGAGGCGACCGCCGGTGAGCTCCGCCAACAGGATATCGCGGGCAACCATCACCGCCTCCGCGGTGCCCGGCATTCCACGCAGCCCGATCCTTGTCGACACTCCGCCCTCGTGCATCGATCCACCGTCCGACAGATCGAGGTCCTCTTCGTGGGCGGCGATCGGGACGCCGAAGCTGCGAGCGTACTCCAGGGCACGGCGGAAAAGCTGGGGGTTGCGGACCGGTTTGTGGTTGTCGGTAAAAGCCACCGCACCGGCGGTGACCATTTCGCCGATCTCGGCCATCGCCTCGCCCGCCAGACCGACTGACACGGCGCCCACCGGGTAGACCCGGGCCAGCGCCGCCTGTTCGGCGCGTCTGAGAATGAACGCGGTCACCGATGGGTCGTCGTTCACCGGTCTGGTGTCGGGCATGGCGCAAACGGCCGTGAACCCCCCGGCCACAGCCGCTCGGCACCCACTCTCGATGGTCTCCTGGTGTTCGAAACCCGGTTCGCGGAGATGGGTGTGAAGGTCGATAAAACCGGGAGCCACAACCAGCCCCACGGCATCGAAGACCTTGGTCCTCGCCGGCACCGTCAGACGTTCGCTGACCGCGGCGATAACACCGTCCTCGAGGAGGACGTCCATCCCCTGATCGAGGCCCTGGCTCGGATCGATGACCCGGCCGTTACGAATCAGAAGCCGCTTCACTGCGTCCTCCGGCGAGCAGGTAGAGAATGGCCATCCGGATCGCCACGCCGTTGGTCACCTGATCGAGAATCACGGACCGCGGGCCGTCCGCCACCTGGGAATCGATCTCGACCCCCCGGTTCATCGGGCCGGGGTGCATCACGATCGCGTGTTCCGCGGCGAGATTCAGCCGTTCGGGGGTCAAGGCGAAGAAATCGAAATACTCACGCATGGACGGGAAATTGACCCGCTTCTGGCGCTCGAGCTGAATTCGCAGCATCATCACGACATCGGCGCCTTCGAGAGCGGGCTCGAGCCGGACAAACGGGGTCACCCCGAGTTCCTCCACATCCAGCGGCAGCAACGAAGCCGGCGCCACAAAACGCACCTCAGCGCCCATCTTGTCGAGCAGAAAGGCATTGGATCGCGCCACCCGCGAGTGGCGGATGTCTCCCGCGACCACGACCTTGAGGCCTTCCAGACTGCCGAAACGTTGACGCATCGTGAACGCGTCGAGCAGCGCCTGGGTGGGATGCTCGTTGATGCCATCGCCCGCGTTGATGATGGAAGCAGGCACCACCTTGGCCAGCCGATGCGGCGCTCCCGAGTGGGGGTGCCGGATGACGATGAAATCGGGCGACATCGCCATCAGGTTGCGGGCGGTGTCGAACAGCGTCTCGCCCTTGCTCACCGAAGAGCTCGAAGCCGCGAAGTTCAAGGTGTCCGCGGACAAGCGTTTTTCGGCCACCTCGAAGGAGAAACGGGTCCGGGTCGACGCCTCCATGAAGAGGTTGACCACCGTGGAACCACGCAGCGCGGGGACCTTTTTGATCGGCCGCTTCGCCACTTCGAGAAGCTCCTCGGCTGTGTCGAGAATGAGCTGGATCTCGCCCGGGGTGAGGTGGCTGATCCCGACCACGTCCTTGCCGGCGAGCGCGGCCGCCGATTCAACCGGCATTTTTAACCTCCCGGCCGATCCAGATGCCGTCCATTCCGTCGATCTCCTTGAGCCGCACCTGGACGTCCTCGTCACGAGTGGTTTCCAGCGCCCGTCCTACCACATCGGCTGCGATCGGCAACTCGCGGTGGCCGCGGTCCACCAACACCGCCAACCGGACGGCCAGCGGTCGCCCGTAGTCGATCAGCGTGTCGAGGGCGGCACGAATGGTGCGACCCGTAAACAGCACGTCGTCAATAAGATAGATAATCCTGTCATCGATCGTCTTCGGCAGCACGGTCTTTTTGAGCACGGGCTGCTGGTGGGCCGGCCGCCACGGCCCGACGTCGTCCCGGTAGAGCGTGATGTCGAGCCGGCCGACCGCCACCTCGTGGCCCGTGGTCTCCTGGAGCGCACCAGCCAAACGGATCGCAAGCGGCACCCCGCGGGTGTGGATGCCCACCAGCATGACGTCGTCGCCGTCGCGTTCGAGAATCTCGGCGGCCATCCGCGCTACCGTCCGCGCCATCCCGGCCTCGTCCAGCAGCGCATGGAGCACCATCGACCCTGTTTGAGGTTTCACCGTTTCATCCCCACTGCGGGCCACAAAAAAAGCTCCCCGGAGCGGGAAGCGCAGTTACGGAATTTCGTCGGTCGAACTCCCATTTCGGGCATGGTAGCACAGCAAAAAAACCAGAGGTTTTTTTGAATTATGAATTCGGAATTAGGAATTCGGAATTTCAGGCCACCCTGCCCGCTCCGAGGCTGTTGGGAGTGAGAGTCTGGGTATTCATCTCCGAGATCATTTCGTGCGAAGCCCATCGGAAATAGGCCAAGGAAGGTCGGTCCTCCATTCCGAATTCCGAATTCCGAATTCCGAATTTTTCCAGGGGTATGATGCCCCCCATGGCCGACTCCCTCCCTGCCCGCACCTCTGACCGCCTGATGATCCTCGCGGCGGCGCTCCTGTTCTCCACTGGAGGCGCCGCGGTCAAGGCGTGCTCGCTGACCGCGTGGCAGGTCGCCAGCTTCCGTTCGGGGATCGCTGCGGTCACGTTGTTTCTGGTTCTGCCTGCGGTGCGCCGCGGTTGGGGCTGGCGAACCTGGCTGGTCGGCACCGCATACGCCGGCACCATGATCTCCTACGTCCTCGCCAACAAGCTGACCACGGCCGCCAACGCCATCTTCCTGCAGAGCACGGCGCCGCTTTACATCCTGCTCCTGAGCCCGGTCCTGCTCAAGGAGCCCATTCGCCGCCGCGACGTGATCTTCATGAGTGTGCTCGCCGTCGGAATGTCCTTCTTCTTCGTCGGTTCTCAGCCGGATTCGGTGACCGCACCCGATCCCATGCGGGGCAACATCGTCGCCGCGGCAACCGGGCTTTTCTGGGCTTTGACCATTCTCGGTCTGAGGTGGCTCGGACGTGCGCGCGACGACCGGGATACCGGGTCCACCGCCGCCTCGGCGGTGGCCTGCGGAAATCTGATCGCGTTTCTGGCGGCGCTGCCGTTTGCCTTCCCGCTCGGGCCGACATCGCCGACCGACTGGGCCGTGGTCGGCTTTCTCGGCGTCTTCCAGATCGCGCTGGCCTACGTGTTCATGGTCAGCGGCATGCGCCGGGTGGGCGCATTCGAGGGGTCGCTCCTGTTGTTGCTCGAACCGATCCTCTGCCCGCTCTGGGCGTGGCTGGTCCATGGTGAGGAGCCGACTCTCTGGGCCGGCTTTGGCGGCGCCGTCATCATCTCAGCCACCGCCGTTTTCACGATTCTCGGAGGCCGCCTGCGCGCCGCCCCGAAAATCTCCGGGAACTGAAGATCAGTCGTCGGGCGACTCACCATGGGCGACGGTCACCACTGTGTGCAACCCGCCGCGGAGGCGGTAGTCGAGTTCCACCTCCATCCACCGGGGCTTGCAGCAGGCCACCAGATCCTCGAGAACCCGGTTGACCGCGTGCTCCTGGTAGATGCCGACGTTGCGAAAGCCGGTCAGGTAGTACTTCAGCGACTTGAGCTCGATGCAGACATCCGAGGGCAGATAGCGCACCGCCAGGGTGCCGTAGTCCGGCAGCCCCGAGAACGGACACACGCAGCTCCACTCATCGGTCTCGATCTCCACCAGCGCCTCGCGCGCCGGGTATTCGTAGGGAAAGGTCTCCAACACCTCCGGCGAGAGTGTTTCCGGTCCATCAAATGAAAATGTCCGTCCTTCAGCTTTGACCACGAGTTCCTCCTCGCGTGATCGTAGCAACATCAGGGGCTTCAGGCGATCGACCGGGTCCTGCCGGCATGATGTATCCCTCCTCCCGCCTTGGCATTCTCCACGCTGGAACCCATATTGAATCCACGGAAATCCAAAGACAGGGGGTTGTCATGCGTTGGATTTACGCGTGTCCTCAGTGCGATGCGATGCTCAACCCCGATGAGACGGTGGTGTTGATCGGCGAGTGCGGCCCGCACCGGGTGTTGATCGGGTTTCACCCTGAACCGGGGAACTACCGGGCTTACCTGCCACCGGGTCTCCATCTCGAGGAAGGATCGCTGTGGGAGTTCTCGTGCCCGGTGTGTTCGCGCAGCCTGATGATGGAGGCCGCACCCGAACTGTGCGCGCTCGACATCGCGACCCAGGGAGTGCGCCACCGCCTCTATTTCTCCCGCACCGCGGGCGAGCACGCCACCTTCGTCATCACCGCCGAGGGCCTCCAGAGCTACGGTTCGGACTCCGACCGGCACTCGCTGCAGATCCTCGAGATGGTCTGAAAGGACGGAGGGAGAAAGGGAGAAAGGGAGCCATCGCAGATTTCGGATTTCGGATTTCGGATTTCGGATTTTCCGGCCCCCGTTCACCCGCTCTTCCGTTCGAGCTTCTGCCCGTATCCCGTTGCCGACGGCAGGTTGCGAAGCAGGGGAGCAGGGAAAACTCAACCCTTATCACGGAAGGTGTTTCTAAATCCGAAATCCGAAATCCGAAATCCGAAATCCGAAATCAAACTCCCTCACTGCGTGTACGATAGTGCCGTGGATGCACGACGTCGCGAACATTTCCTGAGGTCCCTCGCGCTCGGCCTGGTCGTGATCGGCATCGGGACCATCGGCTACATGGTGATCGAGGGCCAGGGTGTTCTCAACTCCTTTTACATGACAGCTATCACGGTGACCACTGTCGGCTTCCGCGAGGCATTCCCCCTGTCGCCGGCGGGCCAGGGGTTCACCGTCCTGCTCGCCTTCGGAGGGATCGGGGTCATTCTCTTGATCGCCACTGAGGCGGCCCGCGCCATCCTCGACACCGACATCAGCCGCATCATCGGCCTGCGAAGGGACCTGACCATGATCAAGAAAATGACCGGCCACATTGTGGTCTGCGGCTACGGCCGCATGGGGCGGGCCGTGGTCGAGGTCTTTCGCGACCGGGGCATCGCCTTCGCCGTGGTCGAAATCAAGATGGAACGTTGCCGCGAACTCGAGGAAGCGCGCCTTCCCGTGGTCCGCGGCGACGCCACCCACGAGGACATTCTACGAGACGCCGGCGTCGAGCAGGCCAAGACCTTTATCGCCTGTCTGGCCGACGACGCCCACAACGTCTACTCGATCCTGATCGCACGGCAGCTCAACCCCGCCATCACCATCATCGCCCGCGCCGTCGAGGACGGGGCGGAAAAAAGACTCGAATTGGCCGGCGCCGATCGCGTACTCAACCCCTACCGGGTCGGCGGCACCCGACTCGCCCTCACCGCCCTCAAACCCACCGTCACCGACTTCGTCGAAGCCTCGCTCATGGGTACGTCGATGGAGCTCGAGTTGGCCGAAGTGAAGGTCCACCCTTCCTCGGACCTGGTTGGCAAGACCCTCGCGAGCGCCGGTGTCCGGCAGCGGTTCGGCATCATCGTCGTCGCCCTCAAACACGGAGAGACCAACATCTTCAACCCGGGCCCCAACGAGCGCATCGAGGCCGGCGACGTCCTCGTGGCACTGGGGCCGATCAACGCCCTCGACGGGATCGAGAAGGCGACGCAGTGAACTAAAATTTCGGATTTCGGATTTCGGATTTCGGATTTACCCGCCCGACCCCCCACCGACAATAAAGGCCCAAGTGCTCAGGGTGGGCGGGACCGCGTGCGGCGGAGGTGCCATGTTCAATATTGTTGGACACTCGAACACCCACGTCGGCGAATCGCCCCGGGCCAACAATGTTGAACGTGGCTCCTCTCGGGAAGCACTCTTGGAAACGTGCCGCGTGCGGCGGAGGTGCCATGTTCAATATTGTTGGACACTCGAACACCCACGTCGGCGAATCGCCCCGGGCCAACAATGTTGAACGTGGCTCCTCTCGGGAAGCACTCTTGGAAACGTGCCGCGTGTGGCGGAGGTGCCATGTTCAATATTGTTGGTCGCTCGAACATTCACGTCGGCGAATCGACCAGGGCCAACAATGTTGAAGGTGGCTCCTCCCGGGAACCGCGCTCTCAAAGCCAGCTATGGGAACTCGTGGGGAAAGCCGACTACACGTCTGCGGTTGCGAGCTTTCCCGGATACGCATTGACCGCCGCATCGAGGATCTTCATCGCCCGCCCCAACGTGGCGGCGTCGTACATGAACGCCACCCGGACCTCGTCGACACCGAGACCTGGAGTGACGTAGAACCCCTCGCCCGGCGCCAGACACACGGTCTCCCCGTCGTGCGAAAAATCGCGGAGCAGGAAGACCGCAAACTCCTCGCAACTGTCGATGGGCAGCCGGGTCATGGTGTAGAACGAGCCCTCGGAGAGGTGGGGGCTGACGCCGTCGATGGCGGACAGACCCTTGAAAACGGCGTCCCGCCGTCGCTCATACTCCCCACACAGGCGTTCGGAGTAGGCGCGACCGTGCTCGAGCATGGGAATCACCATCAGCTGCTCGGCCGTCGGTACCGACAACCGCGCCTGACAGAAACGCAGGGCCACATCCAGCACTTCCCGGTTGTGGGTCGCCATACAGCCGATCCTCACCCCGCAAGCGTTGAACCGCTTGGAAACGCTGTCGACGACGATGATCCGCTGTGCGAGTTCAGAAAACTCGGTAAAGCTGCGAACCTTGCCGCCGCCGAAGACAAACTCCCGGTACACCTCGTCGCAGATCACGAAGAGGTCGTTTTCGAGCGCCACCTGCGCCACGGCCTGCAACTCCTCGGCGGTATAGACGGTGCCGGTTGGGTTGGACGGGTTGCAGAGGAGAATGGCCTTTGTGTTGGGCGTCAGGCAGGCGCGCAGCCGATCGATCGAGCCGAAGTGGTACCCGTCCTCCACCTTGAGCGTGATCGGGACCATGGTCACGTCGGCCTGGGCGGCGAAGCTCAGGTAGTTGGTGTAGCAGGGCTCGAACACCAGCACCTCGCCGCCGCCGCCGGCGACAATCGCGAGGATGAAGGTGATCGCCTCGCTGGCTCCGGCGGTGACCAGGATCTCGTCCGGAGCGAACCCGATGCCCCAGCTCGAAAAGAACGCGCTCCAAGCTGCACGCGCTTCCGGCAAACCCTCGCTCGGTGCATAGGCGAGCCGGGCCAGGGAAAGACCGTGGAGTTCGGCGATCATCTCCGGCGGGGTCGGCATATCGGGCTGGCCGATATTGAGATAGATCACGGAGGTGCCGCGGGCCTCGGCGGCTCGGGCGTGCGGCGCCAGCTTGCGGATCGGCGACGCCTGGAGCTTTGAAGATTTTGCAGAAAGTGACGGCATGAGCGACCTCCCGGACGACCGTAAGGTACCACTCTTCGCATTGCCGGTGCCACCCTTCGCATTGTCCGAGACACCGGGCCTTTCCAGGCGAAGTTTCCATTTCGGACAATGCGAAGAGTGGCACCGGTGGTAGCGTCGGACTCTGCGAACGGTGGTACCTTTGGGGCATGTACTCTTATCGAAAATGGAAAGAAAAATACGGCAAGGTCACCCTGTCCGCCCTCTGGGACCTCTTCATGGTGTGGGTGGTCCTCATCAACCTGTGCCTCATCCTCTTCGATCTGACCTACCTGTGGATGCGACCCACCTATTTCAAGTATGTGCCGGTCGTGACCCGAGTCTGGGACCCGGTGCTCGGCATCGAACCCGACCCGCTCAGCGAAGCACTGATCGACGCGGCCGACGTGGCCGGACGTCTGCTGCAGCTCGATCCGGAATCCACCAACCTTTCAACCACCCTGACGGACCTCCGCACGCTGACCCTTCGGGTCTTCGTCGAAAACCCCTTCGAACGTTCAGGCCAGACCAGGGAATTGGACGCCATCAAGGAGGCCATGGCCCGGCAGACCGGCCACCCGACCAGCCAACTCAGAAATCCACAGGTTCTGCTCGAGATCGTCGAGGATTTTTGGTCCGCGCCACCGGATCTCCTCCGCCATCGCCTCGACCTCTTTGACGAGAGCCTGAAGCCATTACTCGCAGTCAACTATTTCCGGGGCTACGATCTCGACGGCGAACTCACAGATAATTTCTGGAAGATCGACCTGCCGTTTCTCATCCTGTTCTGGATCGAGTTCATGACCCGGTGGGTCCTGGCCGTACGCCGTCACACCTATGCCCGCTGGTACTTCTTCCCGATCTTCTACTGGTACGACATGCTGAGCCTGATCCCCGTTCTCGCGCTGCGCCCCCTCCGGCTCCTGCGCGTCGTCTCCATGTATATGCGGCTCCGAGAGTCCGGGCTCTCGAGGATCGGTAAGGACTTCCTCAGCCGCGGCGTCGCCTACATCTCGAACATCATCACCGAAGAGGTCTCCGACCGGGTCGCGGTGCGCATCCTGTACGAGTTCGGAGAGGAGATCGAAGACGGCTCCCACATCCGGATCGCCCGCGCCACGGTCGAGCCGCGGCGGCGAGAAATCGAGGAGATGCTCGTCACACAGATCAGGGCCGTTCTCACCAACCAGGAGACCATCGAGCGCTTCCGGCAACTGCTCGAACTCAACCTCGAAAATGCGGTCGAGGAATCGGAGAGCCTGCGCTCGCTGCCGCTGCCGCACGTGGTTGTCAAACCGGTGGTTCGCGCGGTCGGCGAGGTCATTCTGAACACCACCCTCGAGACCATCACCACCACCATCGACAGCCCCGAGGGCCAGGAAGCGGTGCAGGCGGTCGCCGCCTCGGTTCTCGACGACCTTTTCTACGGGCCCGCCCTGGCTCAGATCGAGACCATCGCGAGAGAGATCAGCCTGCAGGTGATCAACCAGATGAAGGACGTCGTGATGGTCAAGAAGTGGGCCCTGCCCAAAGAGCAGGCCCAGCGCCCGCCGATGCCGTGGGAAGGCAATTCAGAGCCCTGAGCCGGACTCAGGGCTCTGAATTGCTGATTTCGGATTTCCCACCCACCCGGCTTCGCCCAAGGGGCTACGCCGTGGCAAGCCCGGGACGCGAGACGCGTGCACCACAAGACCACTGACCTCGGAGCTTTTGTGGGGCAGCCGTCCCGGCTGCCATGCGGCGAAGGTGCCACCTCCGAGGAGCGCAGAGGGTGGGCCTTGGCCCACCTGTGGGCCTTGGCCCACCTTCAGAATTGCAGCGAGTCTCTCGAATTCGGCCCATTCGTGATCGACTCTGATGGTGGGCTGAAGCCCACTCTACCGGCGCACCGGCCACACCAAGCCGGCAGCCGGGACGCTTGCCCCACAACAACCCCCCGACGCCCTCCGTCAGGTGATTCACCTCATAGTCGGCAATGCCCGAGTCAAAAATCCTCGCCCCTCGGAAATTCTCGCCGGGCGCAGCCCGTCGGGAATTTCCGTGGGTGGGTGGGAGGGGGGTGGGGGCGGGACACTTAGAGGGTCGCCGCCTCACTTCGCCCCGATCCGCCCGCCCAGGCGCGCCATCGGCGCGCCCGGGCGCGGACGGCGGGATCGAGGAATGCCCGGCATTCCGAGAGCCCGACGTGCGCGACCGTAGCCGCGGGCCCGGCCCGCGGTGGGCGGGCGATTCCGGAAACGGTCTGCTACACCCCGATCAGCTCTTGGTGGCGTTCATCCGGTCGAGCCGCAGGGTGGCGTCGATGCCCATGAAGTGCCGCCCGGCCAGCACGACAACGAGCATGGCGCCGAGAGCTACGGCAGCGGCGATCATGAACATGACCACGATCTGGTAGGCCACGGCCTGCATCGGCGGCGACCCGGCCAGGATCTGGCCGGTCATCATCCCCGGCAGCGACACGATCCCGGCGGCAGCCATCGAGTTGATGATCGGGATCATGCCGGTGCGGACCGCGTCCTTGAGGGGGGCCGCCAGCGCCTCGCGGCGGGTGGCGCCGAAGGCGATACGCAGCTCAACCTCGGCCGATCTGGTTTCGAGGTGGTCCATAAACCGGTCGAGACAGAGCGAGATCCCCGTCAGCGAGTTGCCCAGGATCATCCCGAGCAGCGGAATGACGTACTGCGGGTCGTACCAGGGCTCGACTCCGACCACGACCTGGGTGACGATGCCTCCGACCACGAAACAGGTCGCCGCCATGGTGAGCCAGGCATCGGCGAGGATACCTTTGTACCGGCGCGACGAGCGACCCACCGCCTCACGCGCGGCGAAGACCGTCATCAGGAGAAGCAGGCCGACCACGACGAACGGGTTGCGAACCGCAAAGACCCGCTCGAGGATCAAACCGAGCAGACCGAGTTGGATGACGGTGCGGACGGCGGCAACCGCCAGCCTTTTTTCGACGCCGAGCCGCAACACCAGCGACACCACGCCCGCAGCCACGATCAAGCCGGTGGCGATCACCAACTGCAGCGGGCCGAGTTGGATGAGTTCCTTCATCGGATCGCCTCCAGCCTGCCGTTGGCGAGCCTCAAGTGGCGATCGGCCCGAGCGTTGAGCGCGGAGTCGTGAAAGACACAGATGACCAGCCGGCCCGGCCTCCGCGCGAACGACAGCAGCAGGTCGAACGAAGCCGTGACGGCCTCGGGGTCGAGCCCCGAAAGGGTCTCGTCGGCGACCAGCACCGGCGGGTCCCACAACAGACCACGCACCAGCGCGATTCGGTGGCGCTCGCCGCCCGACAGGGTTCGGATCTCGCGATCGAGCGGTAGGCGGCCGAGGCCCACCGATTCGAGGCGACCGGCAGCCTGATTCGCGTCGAATGTGCGCCCCTTGCCCGCCCGTTGGGCAAACGGGAAGGCGAGATTTTCACCCACGGTTCCGGCGATCATCGGGGCGTCCTGGGCAACCAGGGTGACCTGCGACCTCCAAACGGGAAGCTGCGTGCAGGGGTAGTCCACCCCATCCAAGCCGCGCCTCGCATCTGGCGACCAGGCAAGCCCGGTCAGGTGCCGCAGCAGGGTCGACTTGCCGCCGCCCGAGGGCCCCTCGATCGCCACGCATCCGCCATCGTCCAGAGACAGAGAGACGTCTTCGAACAAAACGCGCCCCTCTCCGTCACGCGCGCTGAACGGACCACACTCGAAGAACGCCGTCATGGAGGGAAGTGTAACCCCGACTCAAATTCGTGGCGGTGCTTTGCGTCGGACCCAAAGCACCGCCACGAATTTGAAAAAACGAGACCTATGGGAAAGAGTAAACCAAGCGTAAGATTGGATCCATGGCAGACGGCAATGTCTCACGACGGATCCTTCACGCCGATATGGACTGCTTTTATGCTGCGGTCCACATGCGCGACGACCCGTCGTTGGTCGGCAAGCCGGTGGTGGTGGGCGGCGATCCCTCGGGGCGCGGGGTGGTGGCAGCGGCTAATTACGAGGCGCGGAAGTTCGGCATCCACTCGGCGATGCCGGCCGCGGAGGCTCGACGGCGTTGCGCGGAGACGATCTTTCTGCGCCCCGAATTCAACCGTTACCGCGAAGAATCGCAGGCGATCTTCGACATCTACCGTGAATACACACCGCTCGTCCAGACCCTGTCGCTGGACGAGGCCTATCTGGATGTCAGCGAGCACCTGGGCGCCTTCGGCAGCGCGACTGCCATCGCTCAGGACATCCGCCGCCGGGTGCGGGAAGAGCGCCGCTTGACCGTCAGCGTCGGTGTCGGCCCCAACAAGCTGGTGGCCAAGATCGCCTCCGACCAGGACAAACCGGACGGGCTCACAGTGGTTCGACCGTCACAGGCGGCCGCCTTTCTCGCGCCGCTGCCGGTTCGCCGGCTCCACGGCGTCGGACCCGCCACTGAAAAAATCCTGTTTGCCATGGGGCTCAAGACCATCGCCGATCTCCGCGAGGCGTCGGTCGATCTCCTGGCGACGCGCTTCGGGCACTGGGGTCGCACCATGCAGCAACGCGCCTGGGGCATCGATGACCGGCCGGTCCACAACGACCACGTCCGCAAGAGCCTGAGTACCGAACGGACCTTCGAAGAAAACATCGGCGAGGCGGCTGCAATCGACGAGCTTCTGAGTTCGATGGCCGAGGAGGTGGCGCGGGGGCTCGCCGAACGAGAGCTCGCCGCCTCCACCATCACCATCAAGGTTCGCTACCCAGACTTCACCACCCCGACCCGGTCCCACACCCTCCCCACGCCGACCGCAGACGTTGCCACCATCGCTGCCGTGGCCAGGGACCTTGTCCGGCGCACCGAGGCTGCCAAACGCTCGGTTCGCCTGCTCGGCGTCGGCGCCAGCAATCTCGTCCCCGCCGAGCTCGGCCAACGCGCGCTCTTCGAGGAGAGTTGAAGGCATCGGAACTCAACGCAAAGACGCAAAGGCCGCCCGCCCGCCCGGAGAAAACGCAGAGGAGTGGAGGCGCAGAGGCATTCTCCCTGACATCGACGCCCGGCGAGGTCCTGGCCGTCAAGCGGCCTGCGCTCCCTGAGTGCAGGCCTCGCCTCCCCCATCATTCATGGATGGTTGGGCTCGCATCTCCTGATTCGGACGACAACTTCAGGCACCAATCCTCACGTTGGAACCTCGCCTTTGCGTCTTTGCGCGGGCGGGTGAACGGGTGGCTCTGCGCCTTTGCGTTATTGGGTGGGTGGGGGGATCGCTCTGTTTCTGGCACACTAGCGGATACCGATGAGGACCGACGCGCCTTCCCTGCAACCGACCAGCCGCCTGGTGCCGGCTCTCGTCACCGGTCTTGCCCTGATCTGGACGGCGGGGGTGGTGGTGGCGCCGTGGTTGGCGACCCATGGCTCGTTTCTCGCGCCATGGCTGCGGCTGCTCTACAAGCCAGGCTGTCACCAGATCGCAGAGCGCTGTCTCGACCTCGGTTTCGGCCCGCTGGCGGTGTGCGCCCGCTGCATGGGGCTCTACGTCGGCGGCTGCCTCGGTCTCCTGTGGACCACACTTCGCAACCGGTCTTCACGGCCGCGGCCGGTGTGGCTGGCGATTGTTGCCGCCCCGACCGTGCTCGACTTCGTTGCCGGCCAGATCGGGCTCCCCAGCCTCGGCAACTGGCCCCGCTTCACACTCGCATTTCCGATGGGGCTGCTCGCCGGGCTCTACCTTGGCGACGCCCTGCTCGAGATCGTCCGCCAAAACTCACAACCGACTCCGTCTGCCAATTCCAGGCAGGATTCGGTAGGATAGGCGCACACACAAGGAGGAAACGATGAACCAACCCCCTTCGATGCTCAAACCGGCCCTGATCTCGGGCGTGGCCTTCGGGATCGCGGGCTCGATCCCGGTCATCAACTGGCTCAACTGCGCTTGCTGCGCGCTGATTATCGGTGCCGGCGTCGTTGCCGCCTTTCTCCTCTCCAAGGAGAGCCGCAAAATTGGAGCGGCCTTCGGTCCCGGCAGTGGTGCGACGGTCGGCCTGATGGCGGGCTTGATCTACGGCGTCGTGTCCGGCATGGTGGGCGGTCTGATCAGCGCGGCCTTTGGCATGGGCGAATGGCAGAAGGTCATCGAACAGATCCAGGCCAGCGGCGCCGACGTCGACCCCGCGATGCTCCAGCAGATCTCGTCCTTTATGGAAAGCTCGGGTGGCGCGATCATGTTTCTCATCGGGCTCTTCTTTGCCCTGCTGTTCGGCGCCATCTTCGGAACGATCGGCGGCCTCATCGGCGGCTCGGTCTTCAAAGTGGAATCTTCGCCTGGCATGTACACCCAGACGCCTCCTCCTCCTCCCCCGGTCGGCTAGGCCCCGCAGGGGCCCCGTAATTCGTGGCCCCTCTGGGGCCGCGAATTACAAGTCGTAGTACAGCTCCACCTCGTAGGGGTGGGTACGGACCGCAACCTGGCGTTCCTCGTCGCGTTTCTTCGTAATCCAGCGCTCGATCAATTGCGGTGAGAAAACGCGGCTTGTGATCAGGAAGTCCGAGTCCTTCTCGAGCGCATCGAGCGCCTCGCCCAACGAGGCCGGTAGGGCCTTGATGGTGCGGCGGCGTTCCTCCGACCACGAGAAGATGTCCTCGTCGACCGGACCGAAACCGAGCTTGGCGGGATCGAGCCGGCGGCGGATGCCGTCGAGTCCGGCCAAAAGCTGAACGGAAATGCTGAGATACGGGTTGGCCGTGGCGTCCGGCGGTCGGAACTCGATGCGGGCGGTGTCCGGTTTGTTGGCGTAGCTCGGGATGCGCACCGCGGCCGAGCGGTTGCCGGCGGAAAAGACGGCGCTCACCGGAGCCTCATATCCGGGTACCAGCCTGCGGTAGGAGTTGGTGCTCGGGTTGGTGAAGGCGAGCACCGCGGCGCCGTGCTCGAGCAAACCGCCGATATACCACCGCGCCTCGTCGGACAGACACGAGTAGCCTTCGGCCGAGTAAAAGAGGTTTCCCTTCCCGCGTTGCAACCGCTGGTGGAAGTGCATGCCCGAACCGGCCTCGCCGAAGAGAGGCTTGGGCATGAAGGTGACGGTCATACCGTCTTCCAACGCGGTCATCCGCGCCATGTACTTGACGAGCATGCAGGCGTCCGCCGCCTTCAATGGCGACAGCAGCGGGGTCTCGATCTCGCACTGGCCGGGACCGCCGACTTCGTGGTGGTGGTACTTGACGGGGACCCCGGCAGCGTCGAGCCGCCGGCAGATCCTTGACCGCAGGTTGTAAAGACTGTCGCGGGGAGGAATGGCGTGGTAGCCGCCATGCGCGGGCGCAGCGTAGCCACCTCCCATTTCCCGGCTGGCCCAGCTCCCCTCTTCAGACTCGATCGTATAGGAGGCAGTGTTCATGCCATTTTCAAACGACACGCCGTTGAAGACGTAGAACTCGAACTCCGGCCCCCACAGACTGGCGTCGGCGATTCCGGTCTCCACAAGCCACGCCTCCGAACGCTGGACGATGCTTCGAGGGTCGTAGGGGTAGAGCTTTCGGGTGTCGGCTTCCAGCGTCGTACAGATGAAGCTCAGGGTCGGCAAGTCCCAGAATGGGTCTGGAAAGGCGGTCGCGAGATCCGGGACCATGACCATGTCGCCCGAGCTGATGCCTTTGAATCCGACCGACGATCCATCAAAGCCGATCCCGTTGGCCATCAGTTCGTCACTGAAGCGCGCAGCTGAAATCGTCACGTGGTGCCACCGGCCCCACAGATCACAGAACTTGAGGTCAACCTGCTCGATACCTTCGTCCGCAATGTAACGTTCGGCCTCTTCGACACTCTCGAACATCTCGCCTCCTTCGTCGGCCCGCCGCTGCATCCGGTGGCGAGCTGCAAACGTCCATGTTACCAAATTCACAAACTTTAATTGGTCACGAAAGAACTCAGGACCCGATCTGAATTGAGATAAAGTCTCCCTACACTACAAACTTATGGTTGAACGATCTTGACAATATCGAAACCCATGCATATCCTCCACGAGTGATATAGCTCGCCTGGAGTCGATCGTGTGTTCAAAAAACATTGTGAAACAAAGCACAAGGAGGTAACGATGTCTCGATCCCGTCTGTCTGTTGCAACCGTCCTGATCGCCGTCCTCGTCATCGGTCTTGCCAATGTGGCGACCGCGGCGAAAAAACCCAAGGGGAGCGACCTCTACAAGGAGCTCTGCAAACCCTGCCACGAAGCCGGATCGGCCAACGGCGAATACACCCCCATGACCCTGATCCAGGATCAGTGGGAGCGCTTCTTCACCGACAAGTACGAAGGTTCGCACTCCGCCGTCATGGACCCCGCGCACGACAACAAACCAGTCACCGAGGTCATCAGCAAAGATGACCTCGAACAGATCAAGAAGTTCGCGATCGACCACGCGGCCGACTCCGAACAACCCATGACCTGCGGTTGATCCGCTGAATCCAAGGAGGAGAACCATGTTCCGCAGAACTCTCGCAGTGTTCGGCATCTCACTGCTCTGCCTGACCTCGGTCGGCTTGACCCAGGAGGACGCGGCGACCCAGGAGCAGATCGACAAGCTCAAACAGGAGATCAACGACCTCGAAAAACGGGTCATGCAGAACGAGCGCAAGTCCGCGCTCGACAAGATCAATTTTTCAGGCGACTTCCGCTTCGAGATGAACTCGATCAACTCGACCTACGATGACTACTTCAATGGCATGCAGCTGCAGCGGATGCTGGTCGACACGCTGTTCTACTTCGGCGCCACCGGCATGCCGCCGCAATCGCCCGAGGATGTTCAGAACTTCATCGCCCAGAACTACGCCAACTACCTCTACTACATCGACAACGTGGTCACCTTCGACTGGCTGAAAGAGGTCATGGCGTCCTTCCCCCCCGAGATGCAGCAGGCCCTGCTCGGTCAGCTCCTCCCCTACACCTACACCGAAGGCTACAACTACAAAAACGACATCCTCTACACCAACCGTCTTCGTCTGCAGATGGACGCCAAGGTCTCCGACAGCGTCGACTTTTCCGGCCGCCTCTCCATGTACAAGGTATGGGGCGACTCCACCGGCGTTCAGACCTTCAACGGCTTCCCGACCTCCATCAACGTCGACGGCACCACCGCGTCGGTCCCGAACTCCGACATCCTTCGCGTCGAGCGCGCCTACTTCACATGGCACGGTCCCAAGCTCTACCTTTCGATCGGTCGCCGGCCGTCCACCGGTGGTGCGCCGCTCAACTTCCGCAACGACGAGCCGCGCGGCGGCACGCCCCTCGGCTCGATCATCAACTACCAGTTCGACGGCGCGACCTTCGGCTGGAAGATCAGCGAACACTCGACCTTCCGCCTCTGCTACGGCGTCGGCTTCGAGTCTGGCTTCGGCAATGCCGAGGAGCTCAAGCAGCCCGCCGATCGGCTCAAGGACGCGTCCTTCTTCGGCATCAACTGGGACGTCTGGAACAGCGAGAGCCTCTTCGTCCAAGCTTCGGTGGCCCGCGCGTTTGACGTGACCGATGGCTTTGGCGGCCTTGTGGTGCTGCCGGTCGACCCGGTCACCGGCCAGGACATCCCAGCGCCGATCGTGCTGCGCTACACGCCTTCGGCCAACCTCGGTGACATCACGTGGGCGAGCGTCGTCGGCATCATGCACCCCGGATCGTTCGACGTCTTCGCGACCTTCAGCTACATGGAGTCCGATCCCAGCAACGTCACGACGCCTTTCGGCGGTCTCTTCTCCGACCCCTTCCAGACGCCGGAGAAGCAGGACGGCTACATGTACTATCTCGGCGCGCGCTATAACTTCTCCAACGACAAGACCAAGCTCGGCCTCGAGTACAACCAAGGTTCGGAGTACTGGTTCAACATGGCGGTGGCCGAAGACAGCCTCTTCGCACCAAAAACCTCGGTCCGCGGCGACGTGTGGGAGCTCTACCTCACCCACCGCATCACCAAGAACTTCATTCTCAAGCTCGACTACATGCGGTACAACTTCGAGTACTCGGGTTCCGGCTGGCACATGGGTGCTCCGCAGGACCTGAGCGCGACCCCGATCCTCGGATTCGCGTCGCCCTCAGCCGCCGACAAATACATGTTAGGATTGCAGGCGCGATTCTGATTTTGAGAAGAAACCGGTGGAGGCTCACATGATTCGGCGCACGATCACACTGATGTCGCTGCTCGGCCTGGTCGCCATGCCGGTGGTCGCAGCGGACTACTCCCACCAGGAGTACTTCGAACACTACGAAGGCACCTCGACATGTCTCGGGTGCCACCAGGACGAGGCGGAGACCTTTTTCCACTCGCAGCACTACCAGTGGACCGGAGAGACTCCGGCGATCGTCAACGCCGATGGCAAACTCCTCGGCAAGAAAAACACCATTAATGACTTCTGCACAAACCCCATCCCGGCATGGATCGGCATCACGAAGAACTCCCGCGGCGAGCTTCTTTCCGAGGGATGTTCCAAGTGCCACGCCGGGTTGGGCAAGATGCCCAGCTCCGAAATGAGTCAGGAACAGCTCGAGAATATCGACTGTCTGATCTGCCACGCATCGGGCTACAACCGCACGCTGGTAAAGAACGACGACGGCAGCCTCGAGTGGAAGCCGATCCTGTGGCAGAACCAGGAAGGTCTCGACTCGGTCTCCAAGCGGATCACGATGCCGAAGAGAACCAGCTGCCTCCGCTGCCACGCCGGCTCCGGCGGCGGTCCCAACTTCAAACGCGGTGACATCGAGTACGAACTGGCCGACACCGACCGTGATTTCGATGTCCACATGGGCACCGACGGCGGCGACATGGCGTGCATGGACTGTCACGCCGGAAAGAGCCACCGGATGCGCGGCCGCGGCGTCGACCTCATGGGGTCGGACTCGCCTGACCAGTTGCGGTGCGCCGACGGCGCCTGCCACGAGGCGGCTCCCCACCAAAAGGAGCTCCTGAACCGGCATGCCGCCCGCGTTGACTGTACCGTCTGCCACATCCCGATCTTCGCGAGAATCGACAGCACCGACATGGTGCGAGACTGGTCGACCCCGGCCTACAGCGAGGCCAAGGACAAACACATCCCTACCTTCACCATGGGCTCCAACGTCGAACCCGAGATCGCCTGGTACAACGGCACGGTGTGGGCGCAACTGCCTGGCGTGCCGGTGACCACCAATGCCGAGGGCGTGATCACCATGGTGGCGCCACAGGGCTCACGCCAGGACCCGAAGGCGAAGCTCTATCCCTTCAAGGTCCACCAGGCGACCATGCCGGTGACCACCAAGACCCGTTGGCTCTTGCCGATCAACGTCGAGGAGTTCTTTGCCGACGGCAACATCGACGGTGCCGTCCGCGAGGCCGCCCACGCGCTCTACGGCATCGAGGACTTCGACTACACCTGGGTGCCGGTCGAGCGCTACATGGGCATCTTCCACGAGGTGCAACCGGCCAAACTCGCCCTCCGCTGCCTCGATTGCCACGGCCCCGACGGGCGGCTCGACTGGACCGGACTCGGCTACGAGGTGGACCCCCTGGCTGCGGCCCTGACTCCCTCTCACTGAGACTTGAACCTGGGGACATTCAAGCGGGCCTTCGGGCCCGCTTTTTTTCACCCAATTCGATCCGGTTACTTGAGACAAAATTTGAAACGTCGAATTTCCGGTCAAAATTTTATTCTGAATCCAATTCTCATTGATAACGTTAAATCTATTTATTCTCAGATTTTAAAATCTGTCAATCTGATAGTTGAACATCTTTACATATGACCAAAGTGACATAAGCTTGACAATGAATTTTGAGATCCATAGATTAGAGCTGTGAGAATGCACTGTACCCCGAGGGCCCGGACCGGGCCCCACCTCTGAGGCCACGCAAGCCGTCCCGGGCGGACGGCAAGGCGCGCCAACGGAGCCAGCATGCCTCACCATCGGACAGCCGTGATCGGTGAGCTCTGCATACCTGCGGGTTGCCACAACCCCTCGAAGCGTCGAAATCCGGACCCCTTCAGGGGCCCGTCTTTTTTTTGATCGAAACACAATGAGGGCAAGGAGGACATGATGAGAAGGAGCATCCTGCTGGCGCTTGTCAGCGTGGTGTGCGCCCTGGCCTTCCCGGCTGCGGCTGCGGACAGTCCGTGCGCGGACTGCCACGACGAAGTCGCTGCCGGCATGGCCAATCAGATCCACATGCGCATCGAGCCTTTCGAGGTCTTCGGTCGCCAGGTGGGTTGCGAGGGCTGCCACGGTGACGGCACCAAACATATGGAGGAGGGGGATCCGGCGTTGATCCGCACCTTCAAAAACCCAATCGAGGACACCGCGGCGTGTCTCGACTGCCACAGCTTGAAGAATCAGGGCGAGTGGATGGCTTCGACCCACGCGATGGAGAACATCACGTGTCTCGACTGCCACTCGATCCACAAGACGGCAAATCCCTTGAACACCTGCAAGGATTGTCACCAACAGGTGTACGCGCAGTTCGAGCTGCCGTCGCACCACCCCCTGCCAGAGGGCAAAATGAGCTGCGCCAGCTGCCACGATCCGCACGCAGCCACCGAGTCCCAACTCAACACCCACATGCGGCTCAACGACCTCTGCTACACCTGCCACCAGGCAAAAGAAGGCCCGTTCATCTTCGAGCACCCGCCGGTGGTCGAGGATTGCAGCCTGTGCCACACCGCGCACGGCGCGATCCCGAATAACCTGCTCACTGCCAACGAGCCCACTTTGTGCCTGCAGTGCCACGAGTTCCACTTCCACGCCGGTCTTTTGAGCCCCGATGGGCCGACCGACGTCGGCGGCACCGAATACGAGAACCCGAACGGTGCCGACAGCTTCAATGTGGCCATGACCACCAAGTGCACCCAATGCCACTCCCAGGTCCACGGCACTGACCTGGCGTCGCAGACGGTCCCGGGCGCCGGTTACGGCCTGGTGCGGTGAGGGGGCAGATATGAAGATCACATCAATTCTCCGTTGGTCACTCATCGTGGCCCTTTTTGCCGCGCCAATGGTCGGTTTCGCCCAGGAAGAAGGCGCGCCTCCCGCGGTTGCGCCCGGCGAGCCGGGGCCCTGGATCTACACCTTCTGGGCCGTGCCGTACACGGTTCCTGGCTACTGGGCCGCTGAAGGAAACACCGAGTCGAACATCGAAGTCGGTATGTTCGGCACGAATGTCGACGGCTCACCGGACATGGCCGCCGAGTTCTACGACACCACTTCCGGCCTCACCGGAGACGCCACCGTCTCCACCCACCAGGGCTGGGGCAGCCTGTATTTCATGGGCGCCTTCCAGAGCTCGAACACCAATTCCGGCGAGCTCGACTTCGACATCAAACGCATGGTCCGCTCGCACAACAGCTACGAGAAGTTCATTCACCGTCTCGGGCACGACCCGATGTCGAACCTCGAAGCGACCTCGACCAACGGCAAGGTCGTCGAACACACCGACTTCGACCCGGACCAGCAATACAACCTCACCTATGGGGTCTTCACCAGCCGTACCGAGTTCCAGCTGCCGAGCTTCAAGGCGGTCACCCTCGGCGTCCAGTTTGACGAACAAAAGCGTGAGGGCCACCGTCAGGCCTTCACCACCTCGCACTGCGACACCTGCCACGTCAAGAGCCAATCTCACGCGCTGAATGAAAAGACCTCGGACGGCACCCTCGACGCCAAGGTGGCGTGGAAGGGCGGCTACCTGAAGGGCGCCTTCACCAGCCGCAGCCTGAAGTACGGAACCAACTCGGTGGGGGTCTCGTTCGACACCGCCCTCCATCCGGAGCTGCAGACACCGGTGTTCGAAAACCGCCTCCAGTACGACTCCGAAGTAGGCGTCATCCCCGCCGATATGTGGCCGAACTCCAACAAGGACAAGACCCGGTTGGACCTCGTCCTCAACAACATCGGCGGGTTCACCGTCACCGCCAACGGCGTGTGGTCGCAGACCGAGAACGACTACACCAACCTGCAGTCCGACTACGCGGGCTACATTCTGTCGGCGGCCAAGGGCTGGAAGAACGGCTGGCGTTTGCGCTGGCGCGGCAGCGTCTACTCGATCGACAACCAGGACATCTACGTCCCGGTCATCGAGCGCCTCTCGATCGCCGGCCCGCACGCCGGTCAGACCTACTCGGACATCTACGGCCAGACCTTTGACTTCACCCGGAAGTCGGCGCTCAACCGCGACGTGTTCGAGTCGAAGGCCGATCTCAGCTATCGCTTCGGCCGCAAGGCGGGGACCCTCCGCTTCACTTGGGACTACGACACCATAGAGCGCGAAAACTACGCTGTCCTGCCCGGTGAGTACTCCACCACCACGAACCTCCTCGGCGTCAGCTGGCGCGCCCGTCCGGCCAACGGATGGCAGCTCGAGGCCAACCTCAAGTATGCCGACGTCAGCAATGCCTTCGGCCTGATCGACGGCGCCTGCTCGACTTTGGTCTCGGGCGCGTACCCCAACCCGTGGAACCCGGAAACGCCGCAGTACACCCAGTTCCACGAGGCGCGGATCGCCGAGACCACGGCTTCCGCCTCGAGCTGGGCCCGCGCTGATCTGCGCCTCGGCTACTCGACCGGCAAGACCACCGTCTTCGGCAAGTACATCTACTACGACGGCGACAACAGCGACGGCGATCTCACCGATTGGTCGCGGCAGAGCAACACCGCGCTCGTCACCGTGTGGTCGGCGCCGACCGAGACCTTCAACTGGTTCGCAACCTATACGTGGATGGATTCCGACCTCAATGCGCCGGTCTGCATACCCGTATTCGATGGTTGAGCAGGCACGATCATGGGTGGCCAGGATGGCTACTCCCGCGACATGCTCGATTACACCTCCGAAAGCAACACTCTGATGGCCGGTGCGAAGTACACGAAAAAGGACAAGTTGGAGATGGGGCTCGACCTCAGCTGGATGCAGGCCGAGGCAGGCCTGGCCCAGTTCGGTCTCCCCGCCGACGACTACGTGGCGACCCATCCGCCCATGTCCTTCGACTTTTCACAGACCAACACCTACTCGAACCTCGACAGCACCCGGATCGACGCCGATCTGTGGGCGAAGTTCTGGTTCCGGGCCAACTTCTGGTTGCGCGTGCGGTATCACTACGTTGACTACCAGGATGACGCACCCTACCTCTACGACACCTCGGGCACGTATCAGTACGCTGCCGCATCCGTGGGCTGGGCCTTCTAGCCTTTCCAATCTCACGTCAAGCCCCGCCTTCCGGCGGGGCTTTTTTGTTTGTCCGTGCCAGCGGCACGGACAAAAAGGCTTGAGGCTTGAGGCTTGGGGCTTGACGGGCTTGCAGAAGCACTCTGTGTCAATGTCGGACTGCGGATTCGTATGAACCGCAACCACAAAGACACGAAGCCACGAAGGATTCCACCAAGGTGATTATCTTTGTGTTTTTCTTCGTGTCTTTGTGCCTTTGTGGTTGTGACGTTTTCACAGCTGCACAATCCCGAGATGAATTGACACCAAACCCGCAAATTTGACCAGGACGACCCTGAAGGTGGGCCAAGGCCCACCTTCAGGGTCGTTGAGAGACGGTGGCGATTCGGGACGGCATGACATCACCCTTTTGCGAACCTCGAAATCACGCGAGCAGGAATCTCGATGAAATTCGGGCGCCGCCACGCCTCAAGCCCTCCTGTGTCCGATTGCCCCGGAACCCGGGTCGTGGGGACTCGCAAATGATTTCAATGGATGGGGTTTCATCGTCCGTAGGTTGGCACGTCGGTTGCTTTATGGCAGGTCGGACCGGGCACAACGCCCACACAAGGAGGTTCCCATGAAGGTTTTTGACTCTCGTTTGATCCTGGCCGTCGCCGTTGTGGCGGTGGTTGCTCTCGCCGCTCCGACAGTCGAGGCCCAACTGCGCGCATCCGCTCAGGTGGGCGCGAACTGCGCCGGCGGCTTCGGGGCGCTGTTCGACGAGATCGAACCGGTGCCGCTCTCGGCCGCCGAGGAAGCAGAAGTACTGTACCTGCGTGAAGAAGAAAAGCTGGCCCGTGACGTCTATCTCACGCTCGCCGAAAGGTGGCAGTTGCCCATCTTTTCAAACATCGCCCGGGCCGAGCAGCAGCACATGGACCTGGTGTTCTGGATCATCGAGGCGCAGGGCCTGATCGACCCGGTCACCGACGACACTGTTGGCGCCTTTTTAAACCCTGAGCTCGACGGTCTCTACGACACACTCACCGCCGACGGCGCAGATTCCCTGGTCGCCGCTCTGACGGTGGGCGCAATCATCGAGGACATGGATCTTGCCGATCTCCTCGAACTCATCGAGTTCACGGACAACGACCAGGTCGAGATCGTAGCCTACAACCTGGCCAAGGGCTCGCGCAACCACCTGCGCGCCTTCGTGCGTGCGCTCGCGGCACAGGGCGAAACTTACACGCCTCAGTATCTCGACCAGGTGACCTTCGACGCCGTTCTTGCCGCCGACATGGAACGCCAGATGTTCTACGACGCCGACGGCGAACCGGTGCCTGCTTGCGGCGCCGGCGGAGGAAGTTTCGGCGTGCGGCGCGGACCCGGCCAGGGAGGCGGCGGTAACGGCACCGGCACCGGCACCGGCGACTGTGATGGCACCGGCGACTGTGACGGCACCGGGCCCAATGGTGGAGGTCAGAACGGCGGCGGCAACGGCGGCAATGGCGGCAACGGCGGCGGCGGTAACTGATTGAACTGTCGTTACATACAACAGGAGAACATCATGAATTCGATTGCAAGAACCATCACCACGGCCATCGGCGGCGGTGCCCTGCTCCTGGCCACCGCCGGTATAGCCCAAGCCCAGGAAACCACCCCTGACCCGGCCAAGAAGCAGACCCAGAGCCAAGCCCAGACGGGCGACGGTACCGGTCAGGCCCAGGGAGACCAAAACCAGACCGGCTCAGCTCGGCAACTCGGTCCCGGCGACGGCACTGGCAACCAGGGCGTCAAACCTGGAGACGGCTCCGGTAACGGGTCCCCGAGCCAAATGGGCGCCGGATCCACAACTACGAAGGGCGAGGCCGCGGCCTCGGCGAATTCGAAGGCGGAGCAAAAGGCGGCCAAGAGGGCGGCAAAAAAGGCCAACAAGACTGCAGCCATGAACGGCGGAAACGGCGCCGGGGGCAACGGCCAGAGGGCCGGTTCCGGCACCCGGTCACGAGCCCGGGATCTCAGCGGATCGGGATCAGGAAGCTGCACGGGCAGCGGTAGCGGCCCTCAACGCAGAGGCGGGGGCTCCGGCAGCGGCGGGCGCCAGTAACGCAATCCTCCTCCTCCCCCTCCACCAGGCCTCGCCCTTCGGGGCGAGGCCGTTTTTGGCTTGGGGACTGGGGCTTGAGGCTTGGGCTATGGGCTAGCTAGCGGCCAACAGCTAAGAGCTAAGGGCTGTTCTTGCGAACACTCTCACCGCCGAATTTTTCATGAAGGACCGGCAACACCATGAGGGTCAGCAGGGTCGAGGTCACGACCCCGCAGACCACAACCACCGCTAAAGGCCTTTGAACCTCGGAACCGACGCCGCTCGCCCACACCATCGGGACCAACCCGAGGGCTGTGGTCGCCGCCGTCATCAAAACCGGTCGTAACCGAAGCTCGGCACCCTCGAGCACCGCCTCGAGCCGCGGCATGCCTTCCGCCTCGAGATTGCGGAAGAACTCCACCATCACCAACCCGTTGAGGACCGCGATGCCGAAGAGCGCGATGAATCCGACCGACGCCGAGACCGACAGATACAGACCGAAAATCTTGAGCCCGAAGACCCCACCGACGAGCGCCAGGGGGATGTTGACGAGAATCAGGAAGACTGGTCGGGTGGCCCGGAAGTTGAGGTAGAGTAGGATGAAGATCAACACCAGGACCACCGGCACCATCATGCGCAAACGCGCCATCGCCCGTTGCTGTTGTTCAAACTGACCGCCCCAGGTGACGAAATAGCCGGTGGGGAGCACCAGCCTCTCCTGCAATTGCTGCTGTGCCTCTTCGACAAAGCCGCCGATATCGCGATCCACCACGTTGAGTTCGACCACGACCCGCCTCTTGCCGTCCTCGCGCGAGATCTGCGCCGGCCCCTCGACGACCCCGATATCGACCACCTCGCCCAGGATCACGCGCTGGCCGGACGGACTCGACAGAGGCAGCTCTCGCAGGTTCTCGACCTCGGCGGTAAAGGACCGCGGCAGCCGCACGACGACGTCGGTCCGGCGGTCTCCCTCCGGCATCGTGGTCACGACGCGGCCGCCGATCGCGGTTTCGATCAACTCCCTCACCTGGGCGACGCTGATCCCCATCCGCGCCATCCGCCGCCGGTCCATATCGATCTGCAGGTAGCCCAGACCCTCGACAGCCTCGACCTTGATGTCCGCGGCCCCGCGAATGCCGGCCATGATCGCGGCCGCCTCCTCGCCGACCCGCGCCAATTCGTGGAGGTCGTCGCCGAAGATCTTGACCGCAATCTGGGATTTCACGCCCGACAACAACTCATCGACCCGCATCTGAATGGGTTGGGTATAGCCGAACTCGACGCCGGGAATGGTGGCGAGCCGCTCCCGGATCGCGGCGACCAGACCTTCCTTGGTGCTGGCGGTCGTCCACTCCGAGCGCGGCGCCAACAGGACGTAGGTGTCGCTCTCGCCGACCCCCATAGGATCGGTGGAGATGTCGGAGCGGCCCGTGCGGCTCACGACGTGGCGAACCTCGGGCAGTTCCATGATGGTGGCCTCGATCAGAGCCACCGTCTGCAGCGACTGCTCGAGTGACACCGATGGAATCTGAAACGGTTGGACGACAATCGAGCCCTCATCCATGGTCGGTAAAAACTCGGTTCCGAGCGTGGGCACGAGCGCCGCCGCGACCACCAGCAGTCCGGCGGCGGTTCCGAGCACGACCCACGGGTGGGCGAGCGCCCACCGGAGGTGGGGCCGGTACATTTTTCGCACCACGTCTGCGGGGTGCGGGATCCTGCCGCCACCGAAGACCGGCACCGGTTTGAGAATAAACGACGCCAGCACCGGAATGACAGTCATGGTGAGCAGCAGTGAACACCCGAGGGCGATGCCGATGGTGTAGGCCAGCGGCGCGAACATCTTGCCCTCCATCCCCTGCAGTGCCGCAATCGGGATGAACACCACGATGATCACCAGGACCCCGAAGGTCACGGGCCGAGCGACCTCGGTGGCCGCCTGGCACATCAGACCGCACCGCGGCTGTTCGCCGCCTTCCGGACGGGCCAACAACCGGACCGCGTTTTCAACCAATACGATGGCGCCGTCGCCGAGCATGCCGATGGCGATGGCGAGACCGGACAACGTCATGAGATTGAGTGACATCCCGAAGAGACTCATGACGAGGAATGTGGCGAGGGCCGCCATCGGCAGCTGCAACGCCACCAGAACCGCCGACCTCAGGTGGCCCATGAAGAAGAGCAGCACCAACAGCACGAGGATGGCGCCCTGAAGGAGCGCGCCGCGAACGGTGCCGAGGGCCGTCGTCACCAGCTCGTTGCGGTCGTAGAAGGGCACGATCTCCACGTCGGGAGGCAGCGACTGCCGGGCCAGTTCGAGCTTCTCCTTGACCCCCGCCACGACGTCACGGCCCGACCCGCCGCGCAGCATGAGCACAATCCCGGCCACGGTCTCTCCGCGGCCGTCGCGGCTGATGGCGCCCTGCCGGATCTCGGGCGCAAGCTCCACCGCGGCCACCTGGCGGAGCAGGACCGGGACGTTGTTGCGGTAGGCAACCACGGTGTTCTCGAGGTCCTCACCATCCCTCAACCAACCGTCTCCGCGGACCACGAACTGTTCACCGCCGCGTTCGACAAAGGCCCCGCCGGCGACGCCGTTGTTGGCCGCCACCGCTGCTGCGAGCTCCTCGAGCGCGAGTCCGTACTGGCGCAGGGCCATCGGGTCCGCCACGACGTGAAACTGGCGAACATTGCCGCCGAAACTGTCGACCCCTGCAACCCCCGGCACGGTGCGGAGGATGGGCCGCAAGACCCAGTCCTGCAGCGACCGCAGCTCCATCAGATCGAGGTCGGGGCTTTCGAGGGTGTACTGGTAGACCTCGCCGAGACCGGTGGAGATCGGCCCGAGACCGCTGCTGGCGCCCTCGGGCAGCTCGCCCTGGACGGAGAAGATCCGCTCCATCACCAGTTGCCGAGCGAAGTAGATATCGGTTCCGTCCTCGAACACCACGGTGACCATCGAGAGACCGAATTTCGAAAGAGAGCGCACCTCGGTCGAATGCGGAAGGCCGGTACACGCCTGCTCGATGGGGTAGGTGACGAGCTGCTCGATCTCGAGAGGTGAAAGGGTGGCGGCCTGTGAGATCACCGTGACCTGAATGTTGGTCACATCAGGGAAGGCATCAATCGGCAGCGTCCGGAACGACATCCAACCCGCCGCGATCAAGAGGACTGCCAACAGCACGACCACCAGACGGTGGCTCAGGGAAAGCTCGACCAGGTTGCGCATTTCAGCTCTCCCCGCCCTCGGAATTCACCAGGGCGGACTTCAAGAGGAAGACTCCCGCCACCGCGATCTCTTCCCCGGCGGCCAGACCCTCAACCACCTCGTATCTGCCGCCGTCGCCTTGAATCAATTCGACAGGCCGAACGGTGAACTCGTCGGCACCCGAGACTACGAACACCACGTCACCACCGCCAAGACTGATCACTGCGGATTTCGGGACCGCCAGCGACCTTCGCACCGCGCCGTGGCTCACCGTCGCCTCGACAAAGGCGCCCGGGAAACAGGACGGTGCCCCATCGTCGATACGGGCCCGGATGCGGACGGTCCGCGTCGCCGGGTCGATCTGCGGCACCCGGGTGATGACCGTCGCACGGCGCGTTTCTCCGGCCCTGCCGACCGGCGCGAACTCCACCGAATCGCCGACGGTCACCATTGCGGCCTGCTCTGGAACCAGCTGCAGCTCGAGCTCGACCCTGGCCGGATCGCCAACCACCATCAACGGCGCGTACGGCTGCACCCACTCCTGCTCCTGCACTGACACCTCGAGCACGACACCGTCGATCGGCGACGTCACCGGGAGGTGGGGGTCGAGGCTCTGGTCTTCGAGCACCCGTTCGAGGCTGGCTTCGGGCAACCCGTGGTCGAGAAGCTCCTCGCGAAGAGTGCCGTAGCGGAGCTTCGCCGACAGCAGCTCCTGCTCCCGACGCTCGAGCTCGATCCGGCTGATGCCCTCGATTGCCAGCAACTCACGGGCGGCCTCGAGACGCCGTTCGGCCAACCTGACCTGGTCAAACGTCAGCAACAACTCGGTCTGCATCGTCAGCATTTCGTGGGAGTGGAGAGTCACCACGGTCTGGCCGGGCTCGACCCGTTCACCCGGTGCCACCTCGAGAGTCTCCACCCGGCCGCCGGCGATCGTCTTGAGCACCAGGGTCGAGCCCGGAGACCTCACGACCATCCCGACCGCTCGCAAACGGCTGCCGAAATCTTCATGGGTCACGGCCGCCACTTCGATCCCCGCCCGGGTTCGTTGTTCGGCAGACAGTTGGACGACGTCGGAGGCACCGGCCGAGGATGCGGCCACCACCAGCATGCAGGTTCCCAGAAAGCGGATCATGATTCCTCCTCCGTCGAATACGCCGCGGTCGGGAAGATCGACGGGTCATCCAGCAGATAACTCAACTGCAAACGAGCCGAAAGGAGATCGACGTGAGCGTCGATCGCCGTCAGCAACAACTCGTCGTGCCGCACCGTGCCGTAGACGTATTCCAGATAGGTGAGCACTCCCAACCGGAACTGAGCGAAGAGAGACTCTTCGATGCGGGGCAGCGACTTGACGGCCAAGGCGACCGTCGCGAGGCGTGATTCTGCACCCTCGGCCACCGCAAGCGCGGTCTCGGCGCGGCGCAACGTCTCACGACCCGCCGCCTGACGGGATGCCATAGCCGCTGCCGTACGCTCCTTTGCAGCAGCCCGGTGGCGGGCCCCCACGCTCCCCAGGGGCAGCGGCACCGCGATGCGAAAGCCCCATGCGTCATACCCCGGGATCGGGCCAAGGTCGGGGAAGTGCTCCCACTCCGCCTCGATCATCGGGCGCCCCCACGCCGTGGCCGCCGCCATCCGCGCCCTCGCCTCCTCGATACCGGCCTCGGTATCGGCGCGCTGCATCGGCACCCCTGCCGCCAGCGCCTGTACGTGAACATCGCTCGACGCAGGGGATCGCGAGAGCCCGGCAAGCGCCTCCAGATCGCCGGGCCACGGGTCCGGGTAGGAGGGGCCGCAGAGCTCCGCGACCGCCTGCCGCTGCACCTCGACCTCGGCTGTGGCCGCCGCCACCAGCAGCGAAGCGTCAGTGTGTTCGAGGTCGAGCTGGGCGACCTCGGTGCCCGCAACCTCCCCCAGTTGGTGGCGCGCCTCGAGCAGGGAGAGCGCGGTATCGAGTCGGTCCAAACGCGCCTTCCTGACTTCGAGCCGTTCAACCGCCGCCGCCAGATCGAGCCACCGTTGCACGGCCTCGACGGCCGTCGCTCGAACGGCCGCACGCTGGATCACGGCCACGCCCCCCTCGGTCGTCACGGCGAGGTCGTGGGCCGGTCCCATCTGACCGAAAAAGTTGAACGGAGTTCCGATGCGGAGCGAGTCCTGAGCGTTGAGCGTGCGGTCCGATCCCAGGCCTTCGCTCTGCCACTCCACATACGGGTTGACAGCAGCCGCCTCCGACCTCGCCTCCGCCCCTCTGAATGCCGCATCGTGGAGGCGTGCCTGCAGCGCGGGGGACGAGGCGATGGCCGCCAATTGGACTGACTCGACCCGTTGCAAGACGCTCTGGGGCTCCTCGCCCACAGCAGCCCAGGCATTCAACAACAACACCAGAACGGGGATCGTCATGCGTCTGACCACTCGACACCCTCCCTTCGACAGGGCTCAGTATGCCACGGCTAAGTATCCATGAAGAGATAACTTAAACTTACTGTTGAACAAACGAACAAAAGGTCGACCACCAACGAGGTGTCAGAAGATCGTCTACGGTTTGGGGCTTGGGGTTTCTTCGACGCAGCTCGGATCTCAAGCCTCAAGCCTCAAGCCCTCAAATCACGGTACCGTCGGGGATGACGCCGTTCTTTTCGACCACGACGATCCCCTCCCGAATCGCCCACCCCACGCCATCGGCCTCCTCGACGCCCCGCTCGTTGCAGATGCGGACGCCGCGACCGATGCGCGCGTTCTTGTCGACGATGGCGTTGGAGATGTCGCTGCCTTCGCCGATGCCCACCGGCGGCTCCCCGGGCCCGGCGTCGGGGAAGTGAGAATCCACACCCATGATCAAGCTCCGGCGGATGGTGGCGCCGCGGATGTGGGACCGCAGACCGATGACGGCGTTTTCGGCGACCGTGTCCTCGACCCGCGAACCGTCGCCGAGCAGCACGTGATCGAACCGGCAACCGTGGAGCTTGGCTCCGGGGAGATACCGCGGGCGCGTGTAGATGGGCCAACTCTGGTCGTGAAAGGTGAACTGCGGGTCCGGCTGGACCAGATCCATGTGGGCCTCGAAGAACGAACGGATGGTTCCGATGTCCCGCCAGTAGCCCTTGAAGAAGTGGGCCTGCACCCGGCGTCTGGAGATCTCGGCCGGGATGATGTCGCCGCCGAAATCCACCAGGCGGTTATCGAGGGCCTCGATCAGCGCCTCTTTCCGGAAGATGTAGATGCCCATCGACGCGATGTAGGGTTGATCCGACGGAACACCCTTGGCGGCGAGCAATGAAGGCGCGACCTCCATCCCGGCCCGTGCCTCCGGTGTCGCCGGTTTCTCGCGGAACTCGATGATGCGCCCGGAATCGTCCACCCTCGCCGCACCGAACCCGGCGATCTCTTCTTCTGAACACGGCTTGACCGCGATCGTGATGTCGGCTTGGTTCTCGAGGTGATCGTGCAGCAACTGCCGGTAGTCCATGCGGTACATGTGGTCGCCTGACAGGATCAGCACGTGGTCGCCGTGGAGTTGGGAAAAGATCTGGAGGTTCTGGCGCACCGCGTCGGCTGTTCCCTGGAACCAGGTCTGGACCTCGGGCGTTTGCTGGGCGGCGAGGATCTGGACGTAGCCGCGGGAAAAGGCGTCGAAGCGGTAGGTGCGGCCGATGTGCCGGTGCAGCGACACCGAGTTGAACTGGGTGAGCACGTACATGCGCTCCATGCCCGAGTTGATGGCGTTCGAAATCGGGATGTCGATGAGGCGGTACTTGCCGGCAACCGGCACCGCCGGTTTGCTGCGCATCATGGTCAGCGGGGACAACCGCTTGCCGCGTCCGCCGCCGAGGATCAGCACCGTCATGTCGTGACTGCTCTCGTCGAGAACGCTCATTCACTCCCCCTTGATCGGCTACGGTGTCAGTGTAGCCCGATCCCGCAGTCGAGAAAAGCTGGCGTCTCAGCCTCTCAACACGGCCACGCTCAACGGCACCAACCCGCCGGGACCGAGAAAACTCGGTCCGTCCCGTCTCATCTTGAGGGCGAGAAAACGGGACATCAGGGACGGGTCGGCCGCGAGCGAGTTCATGACCCGGCGCCGCAACCGTGGCCGCCGTTCGACCTCCAACAGCAGCCGGGTCACGGCCGTCGGATAGCGCACGATCCGCCGGTGAGCGGATTGGTAGCGATCCAGGCGGCCCGCGACCATTGCGTCGACCACGGCTTCCGCCTGATGGAAGGCGAGGGCGAGGCCCTCACCGGTAATGGCATCCAGATATCCGGCGGCATCGCCCACCAGGGCGAGGTCGCTCGAGGCCACGCGGCGGCACCGTTGCTCGAGCGGCCCGGCGCCCCGGTCGGTGGATGCGACCGCCGTCCCGAGCAGCCGCCTCCGAAGCTCCGGGAAACCCGCCAGCAGCGCGTCGAAATCGTTCGGGCCGCCCTCGAACAGCATCGCAACGCCGACCAGACGATCGCCGACCGGCGTCACGTAGGCCTCGCACCGGTCGTGCCAGCTGACCTCGACCAGATCGGTCCACGGCTCGATCGCGTAGTGGCGGCGCAGACCGATCCGCCGCCGCTTCGCCTTCCGCCCGTCGAGACCCGCCCACTTCCGGACCCTCGACGAGCGCCCGTCGGCCCCCACCAGCCACCTGCCCGTCACGCTCCCGCCGTCGGTGGCAAAGCCGCCGTCTGTGAGACCGAGCACACGGGTTCCCCACCGCAGATCGACACCGACGTCTTCGGCGCGACGGCTGAGGGCCCCGTGCAGGACCGTGCGGCGGATGCCGAGCCCCGGCGCGCCCGGAAACCGGCCCTCGGCAACGAGATCGCCGTCGATGTAGCGGATCCCGTGAAACGCCCGGGTCTCGACTGCTTCGAGTCGCACCCCGAGGCTGGCAAGAACCTCGACCCCGTCCGGCATCAGGCCTTCGCCGCAGGCCTTGTCGATCGGCGGACCGGCTGCCTCCAGAACCACGACCTCGAACCCGGCCAGCCGCGCCCGGATCGCAGTGGCAAGACCGGCAGGGCCGCCGCCCACAATCACCAGATCAGGTCCGCCCACGACGCCTCCGTGAGCGCGCCGCCGCCAGCGACGAACGGATCAGGGCCGCACCGACGGTCACGGGATTGACTGCCGCCGGTGGCAGCAGCTCGTTCGACCGCCACCGGCGAAGGGCTTCGCGGCGACGGATCTTGCCGGATGATGTACGCGGCAGCGTCCCCTGCGACACGACTTCGACGTGGTCCGGCTGGAGCCCCGTCGCCGCCCGTACCGCGCGTGCCGCTTCCGCTGCGATTCGCGGGTAGAACCGCCGAGTCACCTCTTTTCGAGCCTCAACCAGCACCACCAGCGATTCCGCGCGGCCCTCCTCCGGCATGAAGGAAACCGCCGCCGCACACCCGGTCCGGACCCCTTCAACCTCGTCGAGAGCGTGCTCGACCTCCACCGGTGAGTGGTTGCGGCCGCGCAGGATCAGCACGTCCTTCGCACGCCCGGTGAGAAACAGCTCGCCGTCGATCAGGAACCCGAGATCGCCGGTGTCGAGCCACCCGTCGCGCAGGACCGCCGCTGTCGCCGGCTCCATTCCGAGATAGCCATCCATCAGTGAAGGGCCGCGCACCAACACCCGCCCCACCAGGCTTTCCAGCAGATCCCGCCGTTCCCGGTCGACGATGCGCAGCTCGAAGCCGGGAAGCGGCCGGCCCAGCGACACCATCTCCACCCCGTCCGCCGACTCCACGGCCCGGTGGCCTTCCGCCAGTTCATCGCGATCGAAGAACCGGCTTGAAAACGGACGATCGATATCGGAAAAAGTCACCGCAAGGGCCGCTTCCGAAAGACCGTACACCGGGGTCAGGGCCTCTGCTCGGAACCCCCACCGGGAGAATCGCTCCTGGAACCTCCGCAACACGCGGGGCGCCACCGGTTCAGCGCCGTTGAGGGCCACGCTCCACGACGACAGATCGACGCCCTCCATCTCCTCGTCGCGGATCTTCTCCACACACAGACCGTAGGCGAAGTTCGGCGCCGGCGAAACCGTCGCGCGATAGCGTGAGATCGTCCGCAACCACTCCGCTGGCCGCGCCACGAACAGCTCGGGCGGGATCAGGGTCAGGACCGCCGGTCGTTCGAGCGCCGGAAAGACGCAGCCGATCAGACCCATGTCGTGATAGAGCGGCAGCCAGCTCGCCCCGCTGTGAACGAGGCCGTTGCCGTCGGGCCAGAAGCTGTTGAGCCGAACGGTCTGCGCGATCACCGCACGGTGGCTCAGTGCCACGGGTTTCGGGTCGACGGTGGTCCCCGAGGAGAACTGGACCAGGGCCAGTTCAGCGGCGCAGACCTCGACCTCCAGCGCCTCAGCAGCGGGAAGAGAGCCCACATCCAAGCAGCCGTGAACCGGGCCGGCCGCCGCCACCGCTTCGCCGAGCAGCCGCCTCACCCTGCGTTCGGCAAGGACCAGCCGCGCGTCGACCGCTCGGAGCATGGCCGCCGTGCGGTCGGTGTACTCGTCGAGGCGGCCGAGGCGCACCGGCGGATACAGAGGCACCGGCACCGCGCCAGCCGCGAGGATGCCGAAGAAGGCCTCGAAGAACTCCGCGCAGGTCGGATAGACGAGGGCCACCCGATCTGCCCCTGCCGATCCCGATCTCTCTGCAGCCCGCCCGCCACCCGCAGCGCTCTCCCGTGGATCTCGGACCACGGCAGAAACTCTACCCGCTCGCGGCGGTCAATCAGCCGGAGACCGGTATCCTGTCTCGCCGCAGCCCGCGCGAGGAGCCCGTTGAGGGTCGCCGTCTCAGCCATCGAGCTGTCTCCGGATGGCATCCACCAGGTCCCCGACCGTGACCAGATCCCCCTCCTGGTCGAGATACACCCTGAACCGGTTCTCCACTTCGAGGGCGAGCGTCAGGGCCTTCAGCGAATCGAGCTCGAGATCCTCGACCAGCTTCATCTCGGGTCGCAGCTCGCCCTGCCAGTCGAGGTGGGCCCGGGCGACCTCGGCGATCCCGGTCAGAACTTCGTCCTCGGACGGCCTCACCGGCCACCCCCTGCGGCCTGATCCAGGGCGCCCTCCTCGGCCCCCACCCTGATCTTCAGGAGAACGAGGTTGGCGACGCTGAACCCAACGGCGGTGATCCAGGCGCAGTGGAGCATGGGAATGGCCGCGATTTCGAGCACCACCGCGACGTAGTTGGGGTGGCGGAACCACCGGTAGGGGCCCGACGTCACCAGCTGCTCGCCCGGCACCACGACCACGCGGGTCGTCCAGCGGTCGCCGAGCGCCCGCAGGGCCCACCACCGCAGGGTGAGGGCGGCGATCAGAACCACCATCGAGACCAGCCCCACGAGGGGCCGCCATGGGCGGTCCAACAGCCAGACCTCCGCCACACACGAAACCAGAAAAGCCGTGTGCAGCGCAACCATCCACGGGTAGTGGCCGGCACCGGTCTCGTGGCCGCCGCGCGAACGAAGCGAGCGCAGGTTGCGTTTGGAGATCTGGAGCTCCCACAGTCGCTGGAACGCAACCAGGGCTATCAGCACCGTGAAAGCGATACGGGAGTCGACTCCGAGGATCATCAGCCGGACATCTCGTCCCAACGCAGCAAGACCAGCTCGGAACAGAAACCCGGGCCCATCGCCGACATCAGACCCCAGCTGCCCGGCGGCGGCGGCGAGGCAAGGGCCTCCCCGAGCACCAGCAACACCGACGTCGAGGACAGATTCCCGACCTCCCGCAACGTCCGCCATGCTCCGGCGAGCGCACCGTCCGGCAGCTCGAGCGCTTCCTGCATGGCCTCGAGCACCCGCGGTCCGCCCGGGTGGGAGACCCAGACCGCGATGTCGCTCCGTTCGAGGCTGTGATCGGCGAGAAAGGCGTCGACGTCGCGTCGCAGGTGTTTCCGGACCATCTCCGGGACCTCCGCCGACAACACCACCTTGAAACCGCGTTCGGACACGTCCCACCCCATCACGCGTTCGGTGTCGGCATAGAACGACGACCTGCTGTCCACCACCCGCGGGCCGTTCCCCTCCCGATCCGATCCCACCAGAACCGCCGCCGCCGCGCCGTCGCCGAACAGGCCCGATGCGATCAGGTTCTCAACCGAGAGGTCCTCGCGCTGCAGAGTCAACGAACACAGCTCGACCGACAGCAGGACTGCCACCTCCCCGGGGTGGCCCACGAGGTAGTCCGCCGCCCGCGCCACGCCGGCCGCGCCAGCGAGACAGCCGAGACCGAAGATGGGCACCCTCTTCACCGTCGGCGGCAGACCGAGACGGTTCACCAACCGGGCATCGATCGAGGGTGTGGCCACGCCGGTCACCGTGACGAAATAGAACGCGTTGACATCGGACGGCGCCAGACCGGCCCTGTCCAGAGCCTCGAGGACCGCCTCGGCCCCGAGCTCCGTTGCCACCCGGATCCAGTGGTCGTTGGCCTGACCCCAATTCTCGATCAACGGGTAGTCCTCGATCGGCAGCGCCAGGTGCCGCCCACCGACGAGGACGTTGCGGTGCAGGTCCTCGAGCCGGCGGAGGTTGAAGTAGCGCTCCGCCCACTGCTCTCTGAAGGCCGCGAGCAGGGTCTCCTGGTCGTAATAATTCTTCGGAAGGGCCGATCCCACCGACGCGATTCTCAAACCCACCCCCAAGGATGGCCGGAGCCATCCGGCCGGGCACGCCCGGGTTGTTCGATCACTCGGAACTCATACATTGCCGAGTGCAACAGACCCGCGCTGGCTGATATTGCTTCATACACCCACTTGACTGAGCCTTTCGATGGCACGCGGTTTCGTCAAAACCCCGGTAGCATGCATCATATGCGTACCGGCCACTCTCCCACAGATTCGACCACGCACCACGATCGAGGGTGGACCTCAACGACCCTCGCAGTCACTGCGACCGCGCTGACGGGTGTGTTGTGGGTGGTGGGGTGGCTGCCTGCGGTGGACCGCGTGAGCGGTGATCTGTTGCTGCGGACGTCTTCACGGAGAACCGCTCCCGCCGCCCCGGTCGCCGTCATCCTCATCGACGACACGGCGATCGCTCGATTCGGGCCGCTGCCGTGGCCTCGCGATCGGCTCGCCCGCGTGGTCGCGGCCGTTGACTCTGCCCGGGCGCGGGCCACGGCCGTCGACCTCATCTTGGCTGAGCCCGGTACGCCCGACGGCGACGCGGCGCTCGCTCGCGCCCTGAGAGCGTCGCCGGTGGTCCTCGCCGCCGCCATCGCCAACGACGGAAACTGGCTGCTGCCGCTCGACGATTTTGGCGGTCTCGAGGCAGCGGCTCACGCCTTCGGCGAGGTCGGGCCCGACGGAGTGGTGCGCTCCATCGCCGCCACCAAACAGGCCGGCGACCTGTCCCTGCCGGCGCTGTCTCTGGCCGCCGCCCGTCTCCTCCGCCCGGACCTCCCCATCGCACCCGGAGCCGAGATCCGGCCCGAATTTCGCCCCGCGCCTCAGGACTTGACGGTGTTCGGCGCGGCGACCGCGTTGGCGGGAGAACTCCCGTCTGATGAGATCTCCGGCCGCCTGGTATTCATCGGAATCTCCGCGACCGGCGCCGGTGATCAGTTCGTGGTGCCCACCGGGCCGCGCCACGCCCCGGTCGCCGGCGTTTTGGCTCACGCCTCAGCCGCCGCCTCGATTCTCGAGGGCAGGCTGCTCCATCGTCTCGCACCGGTCTGGTCGCTGGCGACGGCGTTTGTCCTCGCCTTCGGCGTGCAACTGCTGCGCGACCGCCGCGGCGCGTTCGATCTCTCGAGGTTTTCGCTGCTCATCGCAGGCGTCTGCGTGGTCGCGATCCTCTCTCTCTGGAGTGGCCTGGTGCTGGTCCCGGTCGCCGCCCTGCTCACGGCCATGGTGATCTCGGCCCTGCTCCGTGAGGCGGTGGAGTCCCGTCTCGCCCACCGCGAGACCGGTCGCCTTCTGCAGGCCATCCTCGCCCACTCCGACGCCTCGCCGGCCGGGCCGGTCCCGCGGACGGCCCGCGCCCGCCTCGACCTGATCAGGATGGTCCAACGAAAAGTCCTCGCCGAAGATGCCACGCGCCAGGCCCTCCTCGCAGGCATGACCGAGGGCGTGGTGTTGTGGGGCCCCGAGGGCAATGTTCTTGAATCCAACCCGGCCGCGGAGCGTTTGTGGGGCCACGTCCCGGCGGTGGAGGAAGTGACCGGCGGCAAGGGGCGAACGGATGGCGACGCAGACCAGCACCGCCGCGGCCCGTACGAACTCTCCGTCGTCGTCACCGAACTCGGTGCCAACCGGCTCGCAATCACCCGGGATGTCACCGCCGAACGCACCCTCGAGAGGCGGCGCCGCGATATGCAGCGGCTGGTTTCGCACGAGCTCAAGACCCCTCTCGCCTCCATCGCCGGTTTCGGCGAAACCCTCGAACGCTATCAGCTTTCGGGCGACGAGCTCTCCAGAGTCGCATCGATGATCCGCGGCGAGGCCCTGCGGCTTCAGGACATGGTGACCGTTTTCCTGGACCTCGAACGGCTCGGCGCCGGACACTGGGACGGCGAAGCCGGCCCCATCGACATCGGCGCCCTCGTCAAGGCGCGCCTCGAGGTCCTCGAGGCCGCCGCCGGAGCCCGCGGCCTGTCCGTCGTTTCTGAACTGGCGGACGGTGGCCGGATCACCGGCGTCCCCGCGCTGATCGACCGGGTGGTGGACAACCTGGTCGGCAACGCCATCAAGTACTCGCGACAGGGAGATCAAATCGAGGTCGAGGTGCGGCGCGATGAGGACCGCGCCATCCTGACGGTTCGCGACCACGGCCCCGGCATTCCAAAGGAAGCACTCGGACGGATCTTCGACCGCTTCTACCGCGTGCCCGGTAGCGGAGGGACCGGCGCCGGTCTCGGGCTCGCACTCGTCAAGGAGGTGGTGGATTGGCACGGAGGATGCATGACAATTGAGAGTGAACCGGGCGTCGGCAGCACATTTTCGGTCAGCCTGCCGGTCGCCCAGGAGGATTGACGAGTGGCGAAGGCGAAGATCCTGGTGGTCGACGACGACACCGCCATGCGCGAGTTGATGAGGCTGTCCCTTTCCAAGGAGGGCTTCGAGGTTCGCGCCGCGGCTTCCTCAACCGACGCACTGAACGCCGTTTCGGAGGAAACCTTTGACGTCGTCGTCACCGACATCTACCTCGGCGACGGTACCGGCCTGGACCTGCTGGAGCACTGCCGGACACACCTGCCCGAAGCCAACGTCATCCTGGTGACCGCGCACGGGACGATCGAGACGGCCGCCTCGGCTCGGCGCCTGGGCGTCTTCGACTACCTCGCCAAACCATTTGCCGTGGACGCTCTGGTGGCGCGGGTGCGGGCGGCCCTCCAGTCGGCAGGTTCGACTCAGAACCGTGTCGAGCTCGGTCCGGATTCCATGATCATCGGCAACGACCCGGCCATCGTCGAGGTCTACAACACAGTGGCGCGAGTGGCGCCGCTGCCCATCCCGGTTTTGATTCGCGGCGAGACCGGCACAGGCAAGGAGCTGATCGCCCGCGCACTTCACCTTTTCGGTGCCAAACCCGACGGACCGTTCGTGCCCATCAACTGCGGGGCGATCCCCGAAAATCTCCTCGAGAGCGAGCTCTTCGGCCACCGCAAGGGCTCGTTCACCGGCGCCGACCGCGACCACCCGGGTGCGGTCGAGTCGTCCCGCAACGGGACGCTGTTTCTCGACGAGATCGGTGAGCTGCCGGCGTCGCTGCAGGTCAAGCTCCTGCGATTCCTGCAGTCCGGCGAGGTGCGACCCGTGGGTTCCGACCGCCCGCTGCAGGTCCCGGTGCGGGTGGTGGCCGCCACCAATCGTGACCTCCGCGCCGAGGTCGAAGCCGGCTCCTTCCGCGAGGACTTCTATTTCCGTCTCGCGGCCTACGAGATCGAGCTGCCGCCGCTGAGGGACCGCCGCTCCGACATTCCGGCGCTGGTGGAACATTTTCGCCGTCGCCACGCCGAAAATCTCGGCCTCGACACGGAAACCTCTGCCAGCAAAGAGGTTCTGGCTGTCTTCGACGATCACTCGTGGCCTGGAAACGTGCGCGAGCTCGAGCACGTGGTGCAGAGGGCGCTGGTCGACAGCGGCAGCCTCACCGACGCCCACCGCATCCAACAGATGCTCGTCCACGCTTCAGATGGACCGGCGGCGACAGCCGCTGTTCCGGGGCATCGGCGACGACCTCACCCTCAAGGAGCTCGAGAGGCTCCACATCGAGGCCGTGCTCCGGCGATGCGGCGGCAACCGCACCCGCGCCGCCGAAATCCTCGGCATCGAACGCAAGTCGCTGTACCGCAAAGCCGAACGACTCGGCATCGCGCTCGACCACGAGGAGGACGAGCCATGAAGCGAATGACCATCGTTGTCGCAGTGGCGCTCGCGGCGCTCGGGGCCGCGCCCAACCCCGATCCCCAGGACGCCCTCGTCTACCAGGTGGTGGCGGTCAAGCGCCATCTCCTGCTCGCGACCGCGACCGGCGAACTCGAGCTGCAGGCAGGCGATCACGCGCAGTCCGGCGACTCGCTCCGAACCGGGTCCCGATCGTCCGCCGACCTCGAGGTTGCCGACCGTGCGGCCCGCTTTCACATCGGCACCAAAACCTCTTTCCGTCTGACCCACGACAAACCCGGGGTGCTGATCGACATCCAGCGCGGCAGCCTGAGGGCGGTGTTCGGCAAGCTCCCCGAGGGCGATGATCGAGAACGGCTGGTCACGACCCCGTCGGCGGTGCTCGCCGTCCGCGGCACCGAGTACGGGCTCGAGGTCGCAAAGGACGGTGACACCACGCTGGTGGTGTTCGAAGGCACGGTCGAGGTCCGGGACCTTCTGGGCCGGGCCGAACCCGTCCTGGTCGGGGCCGGGCTCTCGACCCGGATCCGGACCGGCCGCGGACCCAGCGCACCGTCCGCGCACGGGATCTCGACCACCGATTGGGACCGCGGACAGAGGTCCGAGCGTCCAAACTGGAGCGGCGGTCAGCAGACGCCCGCGATGGGCAACCAGCCGCGGCAGGGAGGGGCCGGTTCGCAGTCTCAAGCTTCGCAAGGCGGGTCAAAACAACACGGCGGCTGAGTCGTCAGGACTCGTTGAATCCCGCTGCCGGCGCCTGTCGGCCCAGTCTGACAAGTGCGGTCAACGCGATCACCGAGGCCACCAGCATGAAGACCGAACCTGTCCTGAAGGGCCACGCGAATCCGAGTCTTCCGAAAGCGATCTCGGCCCAGAATGGGCCGATGATCCTCGCCAGGCTGGACATGCCCTGAAAGGTGCCCATCACCCCACCCACCTCGTCCGGACCCGCCAGCTTGGAGGTGAGCGCCGTCAGCGACGGATGGGCGATGCCCTGACCCAGTGCCAGCACCGCGAGAACCGCCAGGAGAGGCCCCCATCCGGAGGCGTACGGCAGCATGCCGAGGGAGAGAAAGCTCAACAGAGTACCGGCCACGATCAGCCTCGCCTCACCGAAACGTTTCGCCAGCCGGCCAACCAGCCCACCCTGGACCGCTGCACCAAGGATTCCCGCGTACACGAAGAGCCAGGCAATGGTCGAGGTCGAGAACGAAAACTTCATCTTGGCGAACTGAGCGAAGGTGGTCTCGAAGTTGGCGAAGGCAAAGATGGTGCAAAAGACCATCAACATGCACAGGCCGACCAGTGGGTGTGACAACGCACGGACCATGTTCTGCAGGTTGAGCGGGTGTTTGCGCGCCTCTCTCCTGACCGACCCGTCGAGGGTCTCCGGAAGCCGGGTGAGCACGAGCAGGAACGCCACCGTCGAGGCGACCGCGGCCGCAATGCCCGGCAGCCACGGCGCCACGGTCACCAGCAGGGCGCCGATGGCCGGTCCGAAGATGAAGCCGAGACCGAAGGCCGCGCCGATCATGCCCATACCTTTTGCACGGTCCTCGGGGCCGGTGATATCCGCGATCACCGCGTGGGCGGTCGAGATGTTGCCGCCGGAGATGCCGTCGATGATGCGCGAAGCAAAGAGCATCCCCAGCGAACCCGCGATTCCGAAGAGCACATAGCCGAAGGCGGACCCGGCAAGCGAGATCAGCAGCACCGGCCGCCGCCCGATCTTGTCCGACAACCGCCCCAGAATCGGCGCGAAGACAAACTGCATGATCGGAGAACGAGGCCATCAGCAGACCGAAGACCATCGGCGACGGACCGAACTTCTCCGCGTACAGCGGCAGAATCGGGATCACGATGCCGAAGCCCACCAGATCGATGAAGACGATCAGGAAGACGATGCCGATTTTCGCGCGGTGTTCGTTCAACCAGATCACTCCCTGTGCTCAAGCACCGCCAGAACTCCCTGCGAAAACAGCGCGAGGATGGTGAAGACCTCGAGCCGGCCGAACAGCATGAGTGCTGCGAGCACTATCTTCACGACACCGGGGAAGTGCGCGAAGTTGTCGTAGGCGCCGACCTCGCCGAGCCCGGGACCGACGTTGCCGATCGCCGTCATGGCGGCCGAGATCGCCGTCATGAGATCGTAACCGTATGCCGCGACCACCGCGGCTCCCGCGGTCGCGATCAGGAGGTAGGCGGTGAGAAACGCCCAGATGCCAGACAACACCGACTCCGAGACAACCACGCCACCGTACTTGACCGGTCGCACGGCGTGCGGGTGGATGAGCCGGTGAACCGTGGTTCGGAGTGACGACACGGCGAGCAGCGCCCGCAGACTCTTGATCCCACCACCGGTGGAACCCGACATCCCGCCGAGCACCATCAGACACAGCAGCACCAGCGAGGGCAGCGTCGCCCACTTCTCGAAATCGGTCGTGCAGTAGCCGGTGGTGGTGAGGATGCTCAGAGTCTGAAAGACGGCGTGGCGGAAGCTGTCCGCGAGGCGGTGGCCATCCTCGTGAACGGTGGCGAAGAGGACCACCGACGAGACCGCGACGACGCCGAGAAAGTACCTGAGCTCCGCGTCGCGCCACACCTCCTTGGCACGTCCGGTCAGCAGCCTGAAGTGGAGGACGAAGTTGATGCCCGCCAACAGCATGAAGAAGATGATGATCCACTCCACCAACGGCGAACCGAACTCGCCGACCGAGGTGTTCCTGGTCGAGAATCCGCCGGTGGCGAGGGTCGTGAACGAGTGGCAGAGGGCGTCGAAACCCGAAAGACCGGCGAGGCGCAGGGCGATCCACTCCGCGGCGGTGAATCCGACGTAGACCATCCACAGCATCCGCGCGGTGGCGGCGAGACGCGGGCGCACCTTGTCCGCCACCGGACCGGGCACCTCCGCCTTGAACAGCTGCATCCCACCGATGCCCAACAGCGGCAGGATGGCGATCGTGAAGAGGATGATCCCCATCCCGCCCAACCACTGGCTCATCGCCCGCCACAGAAGGAGCGAACGCGGGATGATGGTGACATCCGCGATCACCGTCGACCCGGTGGTCGTGAACCCGGACACCGACTCGAACAACGCGTCCACCGGACCCAGGCAACCCGTCACCACGTACGGGAATGGCGCCCACCAGCGATACCGCGATCCAGGCCCCGGTGACGATCAGGAAGCCGTCTCGCGGCCGGATATGGCGGTCGAACGCGGTCCGGGAGCTCACCAGCAGCACCCCGAACACACCGGCGACCGCCATCGCGTCCACCCACGGTCCCGGCGATTCCCCGAACGCCAGGCTCGCGAACAGCGGCACGATGAGAAAGGCGCAGTCGAGCAGCAGCAGCCAGCCCAACAGGTAGACGACGAAACGCCGGTTCACCGGCGGCGCCCCTTCACCTACACCTCGAGCACGTTGTCGAGCTTCGAGGCCACCTCGGCGGCTGCCGCGACGATGACCCGGTCGCCGGGCTCGATCCGGTCTTTGCCGCCGGGTATGAAGATCCGATCGCCGCGCTGAACGGCCACCACCAGGATGCCGCGTGGCAGCCCGATCTCGGACAGCGGCTTCCGAACCAATCGGCTGCCCTCCGCCGCCTCCACCTCGAACACCTCAACCGAGTCCTCGAGCAGGGCCGCCACCGACTTGATCCTCCCCTTGCGCGCGAAGTGCAGCGCGAGGCTCACCGACAACAACCTCGGCGAAATGATGGCGTCGATGCCGAGTTCGCCCACCAGCCCCGACAGGGCGGCGTTGTCGACCAGGGCGAAGGTGTGGGCTGCGCCCATCCGCCCGGCCAACAGACACGCGACCACGTTTTCCTCGTGGCGATCGTGCACGAGACAAACCCGGCGACCCGCTCGGCTCCTTCCTCGCGAAGCAACGAGCGGTTCGTGGCGCTGCCGTGGATCACGAGGGTGGCACCAAGCTCGGCCGCCGCCCGTTCGCACGCCTCCCGGTCCTCTTCGATCAGGGTGACGGGAACCGCCGTCTCCTCGAGCCGGCGCGCCAGGTTGACTCCGATTCTCGTGGCGCCGGCAATCATGACCCGCCGATCGACGCCGCGGCGCTGCCCGAGCAGGACCAGCACGTTGTCGAGCTCGTTCGGGTCCATGGCGAAGTAGACGAGATCGCCGGCCCTGATCTCGTCGTCGCCGAAAGGGACCCGCCACGTGCCGTCCCGACGGATCGCCACCACCAGCATCGGCGTCGCCGGAAACAGCAGGCGGAGGTGCGACAGCAGGAGACCGGCAAACTCCGACCCCTGTTTGATGTGGAAGCCCGCGACCAGAAGCTTGCCGTCGAAGAACTCGGCCACATCCACCGCCCCTGGCACCGGCAGCAGCGATAGGATCTTCTCGACCGCCGCCATGTCCGGGTTGATGGCCACGCGTTCGCCGCCCGGCTCGCGCGCGATGCGCCGGAAGCCCTCCTCGTGGCCGGGGTCGCGCAACCGCGCCGCCACCCTCGGCACCTTGAAAATCACCGAACCGACGAGGGCCACCACCATGTTGGCCTCATCGGAGTCGGTGGTGGCGAGCAGGAGGTCGACGTTTTCGATCCCCGCCCTCATCAGGACCGGGATGGTCGCGCCGTTGCCGCGGATCGTCTGCACATCGAGGTTTTCGTTGAGGTCGGCGATGAGCTCCTGGCTCTGCTCCACCAACACCACGTCGTGGCCGTCGCCGGCCAGTTTTTCCGCGAGCGTCGAGCCCACCAGACCGCCGCCGACCACGATCACCTGCATGCCGATCTCCCCGCCGCGACCTCATCGACTCCACTGAACAGTTTCATTTCGGTGAAAGTGTACACAAGTTGATTTCGGATTTCGGAATTCGGAATTCCCGCCCATCCTCCCCCATCTGTGAAGGTCTTGGTGCCCGGGCGCTTACCATCGGTGGGGGGCGGGTGGAAAATCCGAAATCCGAAATCCGAAATCCGAAATTTGCCTACGGGAGCGCTCCTCCTTCGATCCACCGCCGATAGAGATCGAGCTCGGCGGCGCGCAGTTTCTTGACGCCGGTCGGCGTTCGCGGCATGCCCTTGCCCTCGGACGCCCGGTGTTGGAGCTTCAGCCACAGATACGAGGCATCGAGTTCTCCCGGCTCCACCAACATCATCGTCACCACCTGGACCGATCGCCGGCCCACCAACTGCCCGTAGCCCTTTCCCTCCTCGAGCACCAGCCTGGCCTTGGGTTCGTCGGCGCCGTGGCAGCCGAGACAGTGTGCGAGCACCAGCGGTTCGATGTGCTTCGAGTACGAAACCGGCTTTTCGACGGGCACCTCGGGGACCGGGGTCCCGCAGCCGCACACCATGACCAAGGCACAGGCCAGGACGCTGAATCTCACCATCAACTCCGCAACCCTCAGTCCGCCGAGGTCCGCCGGATCAGTCCCCGCCGGTTGGCGCAGTCGATGCGCACATCGAGGGGGCTCTCCAACCGCACATGGCGGACGTGACGGCTCTCCCAGACCGCGTCGAGGGTGTCGAGCCAGTCCCAGTCGATGCGGCCGCGACCGCCGGCCTCCACCGACATGTAAAGCACGTTGTTGCTCAGCAGACGGTGGAAAAAGTGGGTTCCATGACTGAGGTTGGTCGGAGCGTCGGGCATCGTCGCCTCGACGATCACCCGCGCGGCCGAAATCTGCGCCCACTTGACCGGCACGCCGAATCGATCGTCGGTGGTCCCCCACCGGCCGAGTCCGATGAAGATCCCGTGCCGGCCCTCCTCCACCAACCCGCGATTGACCGCATCCAACTCTGACGCCATCATCCGGGTCGATCCGCGGTCGAAGTTCTGCCGCCGCAGGTAGACGACATCCGTCAGGTCACCGCGCGAACCCTGTCCCAGGCAGTTATCCGACGCCACCAGGACGTCGTCGCCTTCGAGATCGCCGTCCTCGATGGGAACCCTCTCACCAGGCGTCAGCATCGGGCGCAGCTGAACAAAACTGATCTCCATCGGCAGGCCGTTGTCGCGATCGAGATTGACCGCGAACTCGATCTCGGCCTCGCCGTTGAGAACGTTGCACGAGAGCTCGAGCAGGCTCTCCAGGACCGGAGTGAACGGGATCGACCTCGATTCGAGCAGCGGTGCAAAGGTCACGGCCCGGGGCCCGTTGCCAGAGATGCCCGTCCGCAGTTGGTCCGAGGCCGGGTCCCAGGTGGAGGCCAGAAAGGTGAGTGCGCCGTCGGTTTCCGCATCCCCCAGACCGCACCGCACCAGACAGGAAGCCTCCCGCGCCGGGTCCGGCGGCGGCGGGTCGCCGACGTTCACCGCCCAGAAGCTGTTCTGGGTGAACTTGAGGAGGTCGCCCGTGCTCTTGAACGGCGGCGGCGCGGTCGCCCGGTGGGGACCGTAGCTCCACACGTGGTCGCCGTCCGTGATGGTCTTGCCCAACCCCAGCGCAACCGTCACCACCCCGTCCTCGCGTTTGTTGCCCGGCACCGGGTAGTGGTTGTATGACCGCGCGAGCCCCGACAGGGTCGGGTAGAAACGCCCGTCGTACCGCGTGCCCGTGATCTCCTGGATGATCACCGCCATCTTTTCGGCGTCGTCGGCGAGTCCGCACGCGCGACGCGAAATCAGCGCGTTTTCGAAGAAGGTGGAAGCCCACGCCAGCTTGATGGCGCCGGACAGGCGCCGATACCTGGCGTCGTCGTTCTCCTCCGAGTTGGGAATCAGCTTCGAGGTGTAGATTCCCGCGAACGGCCGTTCCTGAGTGTCTTCGAGAAAGCTCGACGGACGAACGGCCAGGGGCGCTCTCATGATTTCGAGCAGCACTCTCAGCTCGGCCCGCACCTCCTCCGTGTGCTCGCCGCGCTGGAACTCGAGCGCGATCTGGCTGTCCGGAATGCCGTCGAGCACTTTGTCCCGGAGCCGGTTCCGCTCGACGAACTCCGAGAAGGCGTCGGTCGCGATCACCACCGCCAGCGGGACACCCACCTTCACACCAGCAAACCTGGAGGCGTCGAAACGCGGCAGGATGTCCTGGCGGATCTGCTGCAGCCCGACCGCCTTGCCGCCCACGCTGCCGGTACCGATCCGCGCGAATCGATGCTCCGAACCGAACGTGCTCCGGTCGAAGCGGGGAACTTGAGTATCAACTGTTCTCGTCATGGGCGCAGGGTGGCGCGTCCCCGTGCCTGTGTCAACCCGCTCGGCCGGGCGAAGGGACCGGCTGCGCGGCGGGTTCGTCCCGCGGAACTGACGGCGGACGCCGAATCAGTTCAGAACGCCCCGGGTCGCCTGAGTCCTGGCGTACAGAAAAAGAAAGATCGCCACCACCCAGATGATCGCGGTGAAAATCATCCCCTCCGATCCCATGATCTGGATGCCGTTGGACAGCACGAGGTTGTAGATCGAGCTGACGACCATCCCCGCCAGCGAGATTCCGAAGGCCCAGACCGCCCACTTTTTCCGCAGCAGCAGGCCGATGGACCCGGCGAACGCCCCCCACACGCCAAAGGCCCAACCGGCGGTGGCCCACGCGGGAAAACCGTAGAAGTAGGCCAGCTGTTCCTCGCTGAACTGGCTCATATAGAAATCGAGCCGCAAATGGGTGGCCAGATAGTCGAACGCCCCCATGGCGTTCCACAACAGCGCCAGCACCCCCACGATCCAGAGATGCACCGGAGTCTTGCGGCGACTCTCGCCTTCACTCGTCTCGGCGACGGTCATGCTCTCCTCCTTTTTCGAACCTGAACTTGATGAATAGGCTAACACAACGGAATCTGCACCATCCCTGGTGACACCCGCCCCGGCTCCGGTTATGGTAGGCGCCGGAGGTCGTGATGGCTGACGAATCGGGCCACTGGGACGCGGATCTCTTTCGCCGCGAGGGCCACCGGATGGTGGAGTGGATCGCAGAATACCTGGACGGCTCAAACCGCGACCACCCGGTGCTCTCGAGGGTCGCGCCGGGTGAGGTCTCCGCTCAGCTCCCGGTCGAGATGCCGACAACCGCCGAGGACCCCGAGGCGGTGTGGCAGGACTTTCTTTCGATCATTCTTCCCGGCGTGACCCACTGGAACCACCCTGGCTTCATGGCCTACTTCTCGATCACCGGCTCCGGCCCCGGCGTCCTCGGCGAGATGCTCTCGGCGGCGCTGGATGTCAACGGCATGCTGTGGAGGACCTGCCCTTCGGCGACCGAGCTCGAACTCACTGTTCTCGACTGGATGCGCCGCGGGCTCGAGCTGCCGGTGGGCTTCTTCGGCTTTCTCACCGACACCGCCTCGATCTCGTCGATGCTGGCCCTGGCCGCGGCCCGCGAAAAGGCCGACCCTGAGATCCGGCATCGCGGCATGACCGGCCGCAACCTGGCATCATTTCGCATCTACGCCTCCGATCAGGCCCATTCTTCGATCGCCAAAGCCTGCTTGACCTTGGGTTTCGGCCTCGAAGGCTTCCGCGCCGTTCCCCACGACTCCAACTACCGGATGGATCCCGAGGCCCTCGCTCACATGGTGGCCGCGGACCGCGGGGCGGGCCTCCGGCCGCTGGCGGTGGTGGCCACCGTCGGCACTACGTCCACCACCTCGGTCGACCCGGTGCCGACAATTGCCGAGCTGTGCGCGGCTGAGGGTCTCTGGCTGCACGTGGATGCCGCCTATGCCGGCTCGGCGGCATTGTGCCCCGAAAACCGGTGGTGCCTCGACGGTTGCGAACGCGCCGACAGCTTTGTCTTCAACCCTCACAAGTGGCTCTTCACTCCGATCGACGCCTCGGCCCTCTACACCCGCCATCCCGAGATCTTCAAACGGGCCTTTTCGCTGGTGCCCGAGTATCTGACGACCCCGGTCAGCGGCCAGGTCGTCGATCTCATGGACTACGGCGTCCAGCTCGGCCGCCGCTTCCGCGCCCTCAAGCTGTGGTGGGTCCTCCGCTGCTTCGGGCTCGACGGCGTGCAAGAACGCATCCGACGCCACATGCACATGGCGCGGTCTTTCGCCGGCTGGGTGGAGGAGCATCCGCAGTTCGAACGGCTCGCACCGACGCCGTTCTCGGTCATATGTTTCCGCGCCAGACCGGATGGTCTGGAGGGCGAGGAACTCGACCGTTTCAACATGGAGCTCATGGAACACGTCAACGCATCCGGCGAGATCTTTCTGTCCCACACCAGGCTCGACGACGGCATCTCGCTCCGCGTAGCAATCGGCAATCTTGCAACCGTGGAGTCCGACGTGGATCGCTGCCGCGAGCTTTTGAGCGAGGGTCTGTCGTGCCTCTCGAACCGCTGAAGGACCGATCCGGCCCGCTCGCGACGTTGAAAGCCGTCGCCCTGCTTGTGGCGGGGTTTGCGACCCTGTTGCTGATCAACCTGCTGCAGACTTTGAGCCTGGTTGTCCTGCCCTTCTCCAGAAAGGCCTTTCGCGCCGTCAACCGCTGGTGCGCCGACACCTGGTGGGGGCTGTGCGTCACCGCCGCGGATCGACTGTACAAGGTGCAGGTGATCTTCACCGGTGACGAGGTGCCAATGCGCGAGAACGCACTCGTCGCGGCCAACCACCAGCAGATGCCGGACATCCCCGCCATCATGAAATTCGCGCGGACCAGGGATCGTCTCGGCGACCTCAAGTTCTTCGTCAAGAAACAGCTCAAGTGGGTGCCCGGAATGGGCTGGGGGATGCAGTTCCTCGACTGCCTGTTTATCGACCGCGACTGGATGGCGGATCGCGAGGCCATCCGCAAGACCTTTTCACGAATCGTGGACGACAAGGTGCCCATCTACCTGGTCTCCTTCGTCGAGGGCACCCGCCTGACCCTCCCCAAGCTTGCTACCGCCCAGGACTACGCCCGCGCCCACGACCTGCGTCCGCCGGTCCATACCCTGATCCCGCGCACCAAGGGCTTCGTGGCCTCGGTCGAGGGTCTGCGCAGTCACATCGACGCCGTCTACGACCTCACGATCGGCTACGACGACGCCGTGCCGTCTCTCTGGCAGTACCTCAAGGGACTGGTGCGCCGTATCCACGTCCACGTCCGCCGCTTCCCCGTCGCCGACCTCCCCTCCTCAGCCGACGACCTCCGCCAGTGGCTCCTCGACCGCTGGCACGAAAAGGACGACCTCCTCGAACACTTCTACGCCACCGGGTCCTTCCCACAGCAACCCGACCTGGAACCCGGAAGTTAACGCGGAGACGCGGAGACGCAGAGGCGTTCCAAAATCCGGAAGGAATTCAACGCAAAGACGCGAAGGCGCAAAGACCATCCCAGCTTCTCCCGTTTTCCCGGCAGTATCACAAAATCCCAGCGAGGTCCCGGCCGTCAAATGACGGCCGGAAAACGCTGGGCCGCACGACCACACCGAACCCGAGCATTCGGTGTGGTCGTGCGGTCCCAGCGCCTGCGCTCTGCGAGCGCAGGCCTCGCCTCCATCCGAGAGAGAGATCGTTCGAGAAGGACCACCACAGGCGGAACCGACGCGCCCCTGGCGCGTCGCCGGGGAGCAGCGGGGCGCCGACGGACGCTTGCGGCCGGAGGTGACCCGCTGCTCCCCGGAAGCCGGCGATCCCGGATCGCCGGCTGGTCCGCCGGTCACTCCAGGCAATTCCGCTCGAGCCCCGAACCACCCCTTTGCGTCTTTGCGAGGGCGGCCGGGTGGGTGGCTTTGCGCCTTTGTGTTGAGTGCGATGGTCCGGATCCGGGTGATCTGTGGGCACAACCGGGCGGGCGGCTCCGCACTACCGGATGGCCGCAGGGTCCTGAGCGAACAACCGTGGGGTCCACAGGGCCAAGGCCACCGACAGGGCGAGGATCACGGCCCCGGTTGCCTGATGTGCGGTGGTGATGGTGACCGCGAGTGTCGAGGGCGAGCCGACCACCGCCTCGCCCCCGGTCACCGCCAGAGCCGCGATGCCGAGCAGACCCTGCAATGCAGCTAGCACCACCAGCGCCTTGCCCAGACGATCGACGGGCCACGTATCGCGGTACATGCCCCACGCCCGAACACCGACCATCACCGCCAACAGAATCACCACCGCCGCCAGACAGATGTGGACGATCAACAACGCCTCCAGATGGCGTTGCGCGGCACCGAGCATGAGTTGCAGGACAACGGTGACGATCAGCCACCGCTGAAGACCGCGATCGTCGTTGAAGTTCGGCCGCAGCTCGGGCGCCCCGGCCTCGAGCCACCGGACAGAGGTGACGACCGCCAGCGCCACCATCGCGCCGAGAAAGATCTGACCCAGGACCCCGTGCGCCAGGGCGAGGGCGATGCTCGGCGCCATATCCGCGTGCTCGGTCGACAGGGTGAAATTGCCGGTGACCCGGAGGCCGCCCAGGGTGCCCTGCAGCACCACCAGCGCGACCGCCGTCAGCGCCAGCCGGTGCACCCACTTCCGGTCGTCGCGACGCCACAGGCGGATGGCGAGCACGATCGTGGTCAGACCCACCAGCGCCCCGAAAAGGCGGTGGGCGTGCTCGTAGTAGATGCCGCCGGTCATCCGCGCGAGCGGAAAGAGGAACATGTTCGAGCCGAAGGTGTTGGGCCAGTCGACGACCGCGAGACCGGCCTCGCTGCTGGTCACCAACCCCCCCGCCACCACCAGCAGAAAGGTCGCCGCCACCGCGACCTTGGAAAAGAGGGCCGTCCACCCGGCCGGGGACACCGGCCGTCCGGCGCCGCCGGCCGCCGCCGCGGCAACGCCGGCGATCAGGGCCACAACGATGATCGATCCGGGCACCCAGACGAGCGCCGTGGGCACCACCCCGCCACCGGCGGAGGAGGTCAGGAGACTGCCCAGTATCAGCATGTTGAGAACGGCCGCGGTGGCGCCGACCAGCACGCCGGCGAGCCAGCCGCCGCCGCTCCGGCTGCCGGTGAACCAGCCCCAGAACGCCACCGCCGCGAGCATGCCGATCAACAGCAGCCAGCTCGGGGCGGCAACCAGGGGAAGCCTGGAAAAGTAGGCCAGGCCCCACATCGAGACCGTCATGGCGAATCCGAGGGGCAGCACGTAGCCGCGGTCGCGATCCATATCGCCTCCCATCCCTGCAGACAAACGAATATGTACCGGTGAGGCTCGGTTATACTCAGCGGCGCCCACCGCCACCTGACGAGGATCGAGGAAAAATATACACCAGGCGCTGCGGCAGACCGCTGGGGAGACGACAGGTATCGCATGAGCATCTCAGGAGAGTCCGGTGCCGAAAAAAGACAGCCGGGATTGTCGGCTCGAAGAATTCTGGCCAGCTACCTCGAACTGTCGAAGGCCAGGCTCGGCGCCCTTGTAGTGCTGACCGCTCTGGTCGGGTATGCACTCGGCACCCGCGGCCATCTCGAGCCGTGGGTTGGTCTGGCTGCGGTCGTCGGTACCGGCCTCAGCGCTTTCGGCGCCAACATCCTCAACCAGTGGTGGGAGGTGGAGCGCGACCGCTTGATGCACCGCACCAAATCGCGCCCCCTGCCCTCGGGACGGGTCGAACGCAGGGTCGCCCTGGTGTGGGGCCTGGTGACGGCAGCCGCCGGGCTCGCGATCCTGGCCCTCGGCACCAACCTTCTCACCACCGGTCTTTCGCTCTTTGTCATTCTCCTCTACGTTCTGGTCTACACCCCGCTCAAGGTGCGGACGCCCCTCAACACGGTGGTCGGCGCGGTTTGCGGCGCGATCCCACCGATGATGGGCTGGGCCGCCGCCACCGGCCGCCTCGACACCGGCGCCTGGATCCTCGGCGGCGTCCTCTTCGTGTGGCAGATCCCGCACTTTCTCGCGCTGGCCTGGATGTACCGCGAGGACTATGAACGCGGCGGCTTCCGAATGCTGCCGACGATCGACCGCGAGGGCCGTCTCACCGGACGCCTGGCCTTCGTCTACGCCGCCGCCCTGCTGCCGATCACCGCGGCCTTGTCAGCGGCCGGTGTCACCGGCGGCACCTTCCTGGTGGCGTCGCAGGTCGTGGGTCTGGCGTTTCTGGCGCTGAGCTGGTTCTTTCTCCGCGATCGCAGCCAGCAGTCGGCGCGCAGGCTCTTCCTGGCGAGCATTCTCTACCTCCCGCTGGTGCTGGGGCTGGGAGTTGCCGACATGAACCACCACCGCGACGCCGCTGCGCCGCCATCCGGTGCGGCGGTCGCTTCGCTGGTCCGCTCCGCTGCACCCCTCACCCAGACCCCGCCCCCGGCCGGTTCCGCGGAGTTCTGACGCGTGGCGACGTCGTCCATCATCCGCAGCGGCTGGTGGGTGGCGGTGGCGGCGGCCGCTCTGACCCTCCTCGTCGGCGCGGTCATGATCGCTCCCCTTCTCGGCCGGGCACCGTCGCACGTTCCCAGCGCAGACTTCGATCTCGCAAACCCGCTGGTTCCGAGGGACCTCATCGTGCGCGCCATGAACCGCGACGGCGTGATGGCCCTGACCGAACCTGGGATGATGGACGCTGCCGATGTCGATCGTCTCAACCGCGAGGAACACAGCAAGATGCTGGTTCCCGACGACCGGGTCATCGGGGTCGAGATCGCGGGTGAGGCCCGCGCCTACCCCCTGTGGCTGATGCGGTGGCACGAGGTGGTCAACGACCTGGTCGGCGGTGAGCCCATCGCCGTCACCTACAGCCCCCTGTGCGACAGCGTTGCCGTCTTCGGCCGGGCGATCGAAGGCGGGATCGTCGATCTCGGCGTCTCGGGGCTGCTCTACAACTCCAACACCCTGCTCTACGACCGCACATCGGATCCAGCTGCCACACCCCTGTGGACCCAACTCGACGGCAGACCGGTCGCCGGACCCGCGCCCGCCTCGCAGCCGAGGCTGCCTTTGCGCCGCGCGAGCCTGACGACCTGGGCCAACTGGCGCTCCCGCCACCCTGAGACCGCCGTCCTCGCGCCTCTTCCCGAGATGGAGAGGCTCTACAAACGCGACCCCTACCACTCGTACTTCGGGTCCGACCTGCTCAGGTTTCCCGTCGACCCGCTGCCGCCCGGCGGCGGCCTGCGGCTCAAGGACCGCCTGGTGATCGTCACCGTCGACGGCGAGGACGCCGCATTTGCGCTGTCCGACCTGGCGGCGGCGGCCGGGACGCCGGCGGGCTCGTACGAGGTGAAGGTCCACGGCCTGCCGCTTCGCATCTCGTTCGACGTCGCGGTCGGCGTCGCCGATGTCGAGCCCCTCGGCGGGCCCGAGCGCCTGGAGGCGGTGCGGTCGGCATTCTGGTTTGCCTGGTACTCACTCGAAGGAACGATTCCTGTTATTATTCGCGACGCCACCTGAGCCAGGTACAGTCGGTCCGCAGCGACCAAACAACCGAAAGCCCGGAGGAGCTTGATGACCGTCAAGATCGAACAATTTTCCTACGACGACGCGATCGTCCGCAAATTCACGCTGGTGACTCTGATCTGGGGCGTCGTCGGCATGCTGGTGGGCGTGATCATCGCCCTCGAACTCGCAGCGCCCTTCTTCAATTTCGAGCTCCCCTTTCTCTCCTTCGGGCGGCTGCGGCCGCTCCACACCAACGCCGTGATCTTCGCATTTGCGGGCAACGCGATGTTTGCCGGCGGTCTACTACTCCATGCAGCGGCTGCTCAAGACGCCGATGTTTTCAAAGACCCTCAGCGCCATCCACTTCTGGGGCTGGCAGCTGATCATCGTCGCCGCCGCCATTACCCTGCCGCTCGGCATCACCCAGGGCAAGGAGTACGCCGAACTGCAGTGGCCGATCGACATCGCCATCGCGGTGGTGTGGATCGCCTTCGCCGTCAACTTCTTCGGCACCATCGCCAAGCGACGCGAACGCCACATCTATGTCGCGATCTGGTTCTACATCGCGACCATCGTCACCATCACGGTGCTCCACGTGTTCAACAACCTCGTGGTGCCCGCCGGTCTGTGGCGCTCAGCTACTCCATCTACGCCGGCGTCCAGGACGCCTTCATGCAGTGGTGGTACGGCCACAACGCGGTCGGCTTCCTGCTGACGACGCCCTTCCTCGGCCTCATGTACTACTTCCTGCCCAAGGCCGCGAACCGCCCGGTCTTCTCCTACCGGCTGTCGATCATCCACTTCTGGTCGCTGGTCTTCATCTACATCTGGGCCGGGCCGCACCACCTCCACTACACCGCCCTGCCGGCCTGGGCCTCGACCCTCGGGATGCTGTTCTCGGTCATGCTGTGGATGCCCTCGTGGGGCGGCATGATCAACGGCCTGCTGACCCTGCGCGGCGCCTGGGACAAGGTGGCCGCGGACCCGGTGCTCAAGTTCTTCGTGGTCGCCATCACCTTCTACGGCATGTCGACCTTCGAGGGGCCGCTGCTGTCGGTCAAGGTCCGTCAACCTGCTCTCCCACTACACCGACTGGACCATCGCCCACGTCCACGCCGGCGCCCTCGGCTGGGTCGGATTCATGATCTTCGGGATGATCTACTGGCTCGCTGCCCAGGCTCTTTCAGACCGAGCTGTGGAGCCGCAAGCTCGCCGAAGCCCACTTCTGGCTCGGCACGATCGGCATCCTCCTCTACATCGTCGCCATCTACGCCGCAGGCCTCACCCAGGGTCTGATGTGGCTCGCCTTTGACTCGGACGGGCTACCTCAAGTACGCGCGACTTCGTGGAGACCACCCTGCGGCTGATCCCCATGTACTGGGTGCGGGTCATCGGCGGTGTCGCCTACCTCGCCGGTGCGCTCATGCTCGGCGTCAACTTCTTCATGACCTGGAAGAACCGGCCCTCGACCTACGAGGTCCCGGTGCACGAGGCGCCGGCGCTCGCGAAGGAGTACGTGGATCCTCCGGAGCCGGTCGGCCAGTTGAAGGCCGGCGGGGCCCACGTGATCGACCTCGCCTACAAGCTCGACCGCTTCTTCTCCACCACCTGGCACCGGCGCTGGGAGCGCCTGCCCCTGAAATTCACGGTCGCGGTCCTGATCGCGGTGGTGGTGGCCTCGCTGTTCGAGATCATCCCGACCTTTCTCATCAAGTCCAACGTGCCCACGATCGCGACGGTCACGCCCTACACGCCGCTCGAGCTTGCAGGCCGCGACCTCTACCTCTCCGAGGGCTGCTACAACTGCCACTCGCAGATGATCCGTCCGATCCGCGCCGAGACCGAGCGCTACGGCGAGTACTCGAAACCCGGCGAGTTCGTGTACGACCACCCCTTCCAGTGGGGCTCGCGGCGGATCGGACCCGATCTCCAGCGGATCGGCGGCAAGTACCCCGATCTGTGGCACGTCCGCCACATGGACGACCCGCGCTCCATCACCGCCGGCTCGATCATGCCGGCCTACCCGTGGATGCTGACCGACGATCTCGACTGGGAGAGTGTGGTGCCGGTCATGCGCGCCCACCAGATCCTCGGCGTGCCCTACACCGACGAGGAAGTGGCGGACGCCACGGCCACCGCCCGCGAACAGGGCGCGGCGATTGCCGCCGCCATCGTCGTTCAGGGTGGGCCCGACGGGCTCGCGGACAAGAAGATCGTCGCCCTCATCGCCTATCTGCAGCGGATGGGCACGGACATCTCCAAGCCCGCACCGGTGGCCGTCGAGGAACAGACCGGCCCAACGGAGGCGGTGGTCGGCGCCGAGCCTCCCGTCACCGTCGGGGGAGCCTCATGAGTCTGACCGATATCATGTCCGCCGCGGGTCTGTCGTCGTGGACCGAGGTCGCACTGGTGCTGTGCTTTGTCGCCTTTGCGGCGATTGTGGTCTGGGTCTTCGGCGTCCGAAGAAAGCCCTCATATGAACACCTGCGCAGCCTGCCGCTCGACGATGACGGCGCCGACAACCCATCCTCCGCCGGAAAAGGAGGCACCAACACGTGAGTCACCAGCACATCGATCACGATGCGGTTTCGACCGATCAGGACAGCCTTCTGGACCACGCCTACGACGGGATCCAGGAGTACGACAACCCGCTGCCGAGGTGGTGGCTGGCCATTTTCTGGCTGACCATCGTCTTTTCGCCTCTCTACATCCTCTATTTCCACTTCGGGGGCGGTCTGCTCGCCACCGAAAAATACGATGCGGAGATGATCGCGTTCTACGACAAGCAGGCGGAGCAGCTCCTGGCGCTGGGCGAGATCCAGGAAAAAACCCTCGCCGACCTCGAGGCCGATCCGAGCATGATGAGCGGCGGCAAAAAAATCTTCCAGACCAGGTGCGCCACCTGCCACGGGATGTTCGGCGAAGGCGGCATCGGCCCCAACCTGACCGATGACCACTGGCTGCACGGCGCCCAGCTGATGGACATCTACAAGACGGTTCGCGAGGGCGTGCCGTCCAAGGGGATGCTGGCCTGGGAGCGTCAGCTGCGCCCGGCCGAACTGATGGCGGTCACCGCCTATGTCGGCACCCTGCTCGGCACCAATCCTCCCAACCCCAAGGCGCCACAGGGTACGACCGCCGTGAGGCTGGCGCCGGTCGGGACCGCGGCCGTCGAAGCGGCCGGTGACAAACCGTCGGCCGAAGCCGGGACCGAGCCGACCGAGTCCTGAGGCCGCCGTGACAGTCACCTCCAACGCGCCCGAAGCCCAGGAGAGGGTCCTTTCGACTCTCAACCGCGACGGCAGCAGGCGGTGGATCCGGCCCAAGGTCTCGAAAGGCCTGCACTACAAACGGCGGTTGATAACGGGGTGGGCGCTGATCGCCACCTTCACCCTGATCCCGATCCTCAGGCTCGGCGGCAAACCGCTGATGCTGTTTGACATCGCGAAGCGCGAGTTCACCTTCTTCGGTGCGACCTTCCTGCCGACCGACACCTTCCTCCTGATGCTGCTCCTGTTTTCGATCTTCATCGGGATCTTTCTGGTCACCGCCGTATTCGGCCGGGTGTGGTGCGGGTGGGGCTGTCCGCAGACCGTCTACATGGAGTTTCTCTACCGCCCGATCGAAAACCTCATCGAGGGCGGCCGCAAACGGCAGATGGATCTGGACGCCTCGGGTCCCGACGCGCGGCGGCTCCTCAAGTACGCGGTGTTCTTTGTCGTCTCGGCCTTTCTCGCCAACACCTTCCTCGCCTACTTCGTGGGTTGGGACCGCCTCCTCGGCTGGATGTCGAGCCCACCGACCCGGCACCCGGCGGCCTTTGCGGTGATGCTGGGGACGACGCTTCTGATGTTCTTCGACTTCGCCTATTTCCGCGAGCAGACCTGTATCGTGGCCTGCCCATACGGCCGTTTCCAGTCGGTGTTGCTCGACCGGCAGTCGCTGATCGTCGGCTACGACCCGAAGCGCGGCGAGCAGCGGGCGCCGTGGCGAAAGAAGGAGGAGCGCACAGCCGGCGACTGCATCGACTGCGGCCTGTGCGTCAGCACCTGCCCCACCGGGATCGACATCCGCGACGGTCTGCAGATGGAGTGCATCCACTGCACCCAGTGCATCGACGCCTGCGACGCCGTGATGGACCGCATCGGTCTCAGACCCGGGCTCATCCGCTATACGTCACAGGCTGAATTGGAGACCGGCACGCGGTCGTTCCTGCGGCCGCGGCTGGTGGTCTACTCGGCAATCTTGTTGGTAATGTTCGGCGCCTTCGGCATCTCGCTCGCCGAAAAAACTTCGGCTGACGTGACCCTGCTGCGCGGTCTCGGCGCGCCCTTCACCGTGCTGCCCAACGGCGACATCTCCAACCAGATCCGGCTCAAGATCGCCAACCGTTCGCCCGAGGAACGCTCCTACCTCATCGAGCTGGTGGAAGGTGACGGCATCACCCTCGTGGCGCCGGAAAACCCGCTGGTCGTCGCCGCCGGTGAGACCGAAATGACCGGCGCTTTCATCACCGCCCCGCCGGCGGCATTTTCCGCCGACGAGGTGCCGATCACCCTGCGAATCGGCGACGGCGTCGACTTCACCCGCGATATCGCCTACCGCATCCTCGGACCCTCAGGCTCCGGGAGTGGGTCGTGAAAAAGGGCGCGGTCTGGCCCTGGCTCATCGCCGGCGCCCTCGCGCTGCACGTTGTGGTCTCGCTGATCGTGGTCTTTTTCGCGACCTCGGACCCGTCCTACGCCGTCGAAGAGGACTACTATCAGAAGGCGATCGACTGGGACCTGAAGAGGGCCCAGGACCTCACCAACGAGAAGCTCGGTTGGCTCTTCGAGTTCGATGTGGCGCCCCCCGAGCGGCCGGGCGACCAGCCTCAACTCGAGGCTTCTCTCGCCGATGCCGAAGGAGCCCCGCTGACCGGTGCCACCGTCACGGTGGAGGCCTTCCACAATTCTCGAAGCGGCGACATCCTTCGCGCCGTCCTCGCGCCGACCGACGAACCCGGAGTCTACCGCGCGAACCTCCCGATGCAGCACAATGGTCGGTGGGAGCTGCGGTTCACAGTGAATCAGGACGGCCGGCAGTTCACCCACAACGAGACGAGGCACCTGTTCGTGGAGGGAAGCTGGGAATGACAAGGAAATTCGGATTTCGGATTTCGGATTTCGGATTTGCCCCCGCCCTCCCCCGTATCCTCGGGTGGGTGGTTGGAAATCCGAAATCCGAAATCCGAAATCCGAAATGCCGGCCCCCACAACCGGCGCCATCTGACCGTTTTGTGGGGCAGCCGTCCCGGCTGCCATCCGCGTGGCTCGGAAACTCAAAACTAAAAACTCAAAACTCAAAACTTGAATGCCGTTCCCCCACCCAACGGGAAGTGACTTGCAGCGTCGTAATTCAAAATTCAAAATTCAAAATTCAAAATTTCGCGAGCGGCAGCGAACAGTGACCGGTCTGCTTCTAACGGTTTTCGCCGCGAGCGTGGTCGGCTCCCTCCACTGTGTCGGCATGTGCGGTCCGTTCGTGGCCTTCTACTCCGGAGCTGACGGTTCCTCCGGTTTGCGGCGCCTGCTCAGCCACGCTTCCTACTCGGGTGGTCGGCTCGTGACCTACGTGCTCTTCGGTCTCGCCGCGGGGACGGTGGGCGCCGCCCTCGACGTCGCCGGGTCGCTGGCCGGGTTCCAACGCGCGGCCGCGATTGTGGCCGGCGCGACCATGGTTCTGTGGGGCGTGCTCGCTCTGCTCCAGATTCGCGGCGTCCGCATCTTCAAACACGGCAGCGGCAACGGCCGGTTGGCCCGTCTCTTTCGCCGCGGTTTTTCCCTCGTCAGCGACAAACCCCCGCTGGTGCGCGCGTCCGTCGTCGGGCTGCTGTCGGGCTTTCTTCCCTGCGGCTGGTTGTGGGCCTTCGTGGTCACCGCCGCCGGCACCGGCGGCGCACTCGCGGGCGCCGCCGTCATGGCCGCGTTCTGGGCCGGCACCGTCCCCGCCCTGCTGGCGGTCGGTTTCGGCACCCAGCTCCTGAGCGCGCCGTTGCGGCGACACGTGCCCGCCGTCACCGCCGTCCTGCTGGTGGCCCTGGGCCTCTTCGCCATCCTCGGCCGCCCGGCATCGGTCGCCGCCGCCATCCGCAAGCACCAGGGAGCCCATCAGGAAGTACCGGACCCCGACCGTGCGGGAGAAACCTGCTGCGGGGGCGGGTGAGAATTGGTTAGAATTGAGGGGAGCGGGCGATAGCCCGACGGCGACCACCCGAGAATCGAACTGGAATGAGACGCATCGACCAATTCTTCAAGAACGCTTCACGATTGACGATCCTGTCGATCTCGATTCTGCTGGTCGGCGGCGTCGCCTACCTCGACAGCGTCACCGGCTACGAGCTCTCCTTCTCCGTCTTCTACCTCATCCCCATCTCCGTCACGGCCTGGTACGTCGGCCGGTATACCGGCCAGGCGATGAGCGCGATCTCGGCCCTCGCCTGGCTGGCCGTCGACGTGACTTCGGGGCGTGACTACAGCTCAGCTTTCGTCCCCTTCTGGAACGCTGCGGTTCGATTGGGTTTCTTCGTTCTGGTCGCAGCCCTGCTGGCCAGCCTGCGGCGTCACTTGCGACTGGAGGAAAACCTGGCTCGGGTCGACGGGCTCACGGGCGTCATGACCGGACGGGCATTTCGACAGTCGGCCGCCGAGGTCATCGGTCTGGCCGCCCGCAACGAAAGGCCCTTCACCCTGGTCTATGCGGATCTCGACGACTTCAAAAAGGTCAACGACACCCGCGGCCACGCGGAGGGCGATCGTGCGCTCAGGGCGATCGCGACGGCCCTCATGCAGTCCATCCGCCGCACGGATCTGGTCGGTCGGCTGGGCGGCGACGAGTTCGCCGTTCTCCTCCCAGATACCGACGAGGCGGGCACCCGCGAGGTGATCGAGAAGATCCGCTCCAACCTCGCCTCCACGGCAGCCGACTCCGGATGGCCGATCGGCGTCAGCATCGGCGCGGCGGTTTTCCAAACGCCTCCTGATGACCCCGAAAAGGCGATCGCGCAGGCCGACGAGCTCATGTACCGCGCCAAGGAATCGGGCAAGAACCGCACTGTCTTCTTCGAAATCAGCGCCGCCTCGTCATCGCCGGTGCTCCGTCGTGAATCCCCCGCAACCTCACCCGGCGACACCGACCCGGACACCGCACGCCACTGAGAAACCACTGAATCCAGGTCAACCGGCCTCGCGCGCCATCTCCAGGATCTTGTTGACCGAGCGCCAGTTGCGGGCCGTGGCAGCGACGCCCAACGCCCTCTCCGCCCGTGCCGCGACTTTCGAGCGCGCGATGCCGTCCGGCGCGTACAGATAGACCACGTCTCCGACCAGTGCGAATCGTTCGCTGGCGATCCTCATCGACTCGATGGCGTCGAGGTCGGGCGACGAAGGGACGGCGGCCAGAAAGAACACAACCAGCTTCGAGGGGTCGGCTTCTCCCTCGGGGAACGGGTTGGACCGCACCGCCCGCTCGAGGGTCTCCGCGGTCACGATCAGGACCGCCGGCTCGAAACCGTAGCTCCCGCGGACCGCCTCACCAATGTCCGCGGCGAGCCGTGGCATAGAGCTCCCGGCGTGGCGAAACACCGCGTTGCCGCTCTGGATGGAGGTCCGGACATCCTCGCACTCGAGCCCTTTCAGAAGGCTCGGCCAACTCCTTCATCGGCAGGATGTTCTTTCCGCCGACGTTGATCCCGCGAAACAGCGCGATGAAGGTGTGGACCTTGGCCATCTATGAATACAAACCCCTCACCCCCCCACGATCTTCCGCCCGCCTCGGCGCGATCGAACTCACAAGGCTGGAATCGGAGGCCGGTCCGTGGTGTCATGTGGGTCCATGACATCAACAGAGAAACCCCAAGAACCCGACAGCAGCACCGACGCGCTGCGCCGTGACGTCAGCTATCTCGGAGCGATGCTCGGCGAGGTGCTCATCGAGCAGGGCGGCCACGCGCTCTTCGACGTGGTCGAGGGCGCGCGGGTGGCGGCGCGGTCGCGGCGCGACGGCGACGCCGGCGCGGAGCGGACGCTCGACGACCTGTTGACCGGGCTCGCCCCCGAGGACGCCGCCGAGGTGGCGCGTGCGTTTTCGGCCTACTTCGCGCTGGTCAACATGGCCGAGCGCGTCCACCGCATCCGCCGCCGGCGCGAGTACCTGCGCTCGGGCGCACCACAGCCCGGAAGCCTCGACGACGTCGTTTCCAGGCTCGCGGCCTCCGGGGTGACTCTCGAGGAGGTCCGCGCCGCGCTCGACGCCATGCTGGTAGTGCCGGTCTTTACCGCCCACCCCACCGAGGCCATCCGGCGCACCATCCTCGCCAAGGAGCAGCGGGTGGCGAGGCTCTTGATCGATCGCCTCCAGCACGCGGACCGGACGCCGCCCGAGGACCGGGCGCTCTCCGGACAGCTGCGCGACGAGATCACGCTCATGTGGCAGACCACCGAGCACCCCGGCGTGCGGCGGACGGTGGCCGACGAGATCGAGCACGTGCTCTTCTACCTCATCGACGTCATCTACCGCGTGGTGCCGGCGCTCGACGAGGCGATGGCGGCGGCTGTGCTCTCCGCCTTCGGCGCGGCGTCTCCGGACAGCCCGCCGAGCCCGTTCGTCCGCTTCGGCTCGTGGGTCGGCGGCGACATGGACGGCAACCCCAACGTCGGTCCCGACACCATCAGCCACACCCTCCGCCGCCAGCGTGAGATGATCATCGGCCGCTACATCGCCGAGGTCCGCGAGCTGTTCGGTCACCTCAGCCAGTCGCGATCCCGGGTCGCGGTGGACCCGGAACTCGAACATCGATGCCGGGACTACCGGCAGACCATGCCCGCGGTGGCCGCCGGTATCCCCGCGCGGTATGAGGACATGCCGTACCGGATCCTGCTGTGGTTCGGTTGGGCGCGTCTGGAAGCGACCCTCGCCGGTGAGGTCCACGCCTATCGTTCGGCCGGGGAATTTCGCGCCGATCTCGAGCTCGTCACCGGAAGCCTTCGCCGCCACCAGGGAGAGCACGCCGGCCTGCTCAGAGCCGCCCGGCTGGTGCGGCGGGTCGCCACCTTCGGTTTCCACCTGGCGACCCTCGACCTCCGCCAGGACGCCGCCGTCCACCGGGCCGCGGTCGGCCTCCTCCTCGGCGATGCCGCATACGTCGATGCCGGCACCGACCAACGCACCACTGTGTTGCGGCGGGTGCTGCCTTCCGTCTCCGCACTCACGAAACCCTCACCCTCCGATGTCGCCGGGACCCTCGAGGTGTTCAACCGGGTCGCCGAAGCCCGGGAGGTCTACGGCCCCGATGCGATCGGCCCCTACATCATTTCCATGGCGCACGGGCCGGACGACGCGCTGGCGGTGCTGTACCTGGCGAGGTGCGCAGGTCTGGCCGGCGCGGGCGGCGCCGTGCCCCTCGACGTGGCTCCCCTCTTCGAGACCGTCGGAGACCTCGATCACGCCGCCGGGACCCTCGACGCCCTGCTCGAGGACCCTCTCTACCGGGCCCACGTCGCCGCTCGCGGAGACCGCCAGATCGTGATGCTGGGTTACTCGGACTCGAGCAAGGAGTCCGGCCTCGCCGCCTCGAGGTGGGCCCTCTACCGCGCGGAGTCGGCCCTGTCGGACGTCGCCGACCGGGCCGGGGTCGAGCTCACGCTGTTTCACGGCCGCGGCGGCACCCCGAGCCGGGGCGGCAGCAAACCGCGGGCGGGCATCCTCGCCCAGCCGCCCGGCGTCATCCGAGGCCGGATGCGCATCACCGAGCAGGGCGAGATCATCCACGCCAAGTACGGGCTGCGGGGGATCGCGCTGCGGACCTTGGAGCTGATGACCGGGGCGGTGCTCGAGGCGAGCGCCTCTTCAGGAGGCGAACCGGACCGGCCGGCGGCGTTCGTCGAGGTCATGGGCGCGGTCGCCGGGGCCGGACGCGCGGCCTACCGCGGTCTCGTCTACGACGACCCCGACTTCATCGCCTACTTTCGCTCCGCGACCCCGATCGACATCATCGAACGGCTGGAGATCGGCTCGCGGCCCGCTTCCCGACGCCCCGGCGGCGGCGTGAAAGAACTGCGCGCCATCCCGTGGGTCTTTTCGTGGGTGCAGAACCGCCACCTCCTGCCGGGCTGGTACGGAGTCGGCACCGGCCTCGCCACCGTTCTCGACACCCACGGCGAGGCCCTGCTTCACGACATGGCCGGCGACTGGCCCTTTTTCGACAATCTCCTGGCCGACGTGGAGATGGCGCTGGCCAAGGCGGACATGGGCATCGCCGAACGCTACGCCCGGCTCGCGGGCGAGGTCGGCGAGCGGTTGTTTCCAAGAATCCTGGCCGAGTACGCGCGCACCCGCGAACTGATCTGCAGCATCCGAAGGATCAGTGAACCGCTGGAACGGGAGCCCGTGCTCCAGCGCTCCATCCGGTTGCGAAACCCCTACGTCGACCCGATCAGTCTGCTGCAGGTCGACCTGCTCGCCCGCTGGCGCGCAAGCGACCGTCGCGACCCCGACCTCGAAGAGGCCCTCAAGGTGACGGTCAGGGGCATCGCGCGGGGCATGCAGAATACGGGGTGAGAGAATTTCGGATTTCGGATTTCGGATTTCGGATTTTCTACCCGCCCTCCCGGCACGCGAGACGCGTGCCCCACAAATGAGTTGATCCGATTGTGGGGCAGCCGTCCCGGCTGCCGGGTGGGTGGGAGCGTGGACGGCTCAAAGCATCACTCCCAGTGGAGGTATGACACGTCGACCCGCGTCTTCGACAACACCACGACCGCTCGTCAGGGCGCGGATCATAGGCCACGGTCGCCAGCATCCAGGGCCGCGAAATCAGGCGTTTCACACGGACATTTCGAGAACTGGTTTCCGGTGGCGGTCGATCCAGTAACCCCAGACAATCAGCAACCACTGCGCCTGCCCGACCCACGCCACAGCAGTCGTGTCCGGCGGCGCCTCACCGAACACGCTTCCGAGGTATACCAGAAGGAGAAAACCGACCAGTGACCACAGACCGATCGAGCCGATCCGGTCTGATGCACGGGTCGACCGGCAGTACAGGCCGATCCCGACGGCGAAGATCCCGAGCTCGACGATCAGCGTGGCCGGCAGTGAATTCCACAGGCCCAGACCGACGTACACGGAGAGACCAGGCGCCAACGGCAGATCCGGCCGGTGCACCACGAGATCCAACAGCCAGTGGCTGACCACCGCCAGTCCACACACCCACGCGCCACGTGGATACCGCCGCAACAGACAGTAAAGCAAGCCGAACCCGACTCCCCAGAGGAGAACCGCCAGGAGGCTGTGAGATATCGGGTAGTGGGTGAATTCGAGAGGCGTCACCCGCGTGAGGCCGGGAGAGATCGCGACACGCTCCAGCCCAACCAGCAGCAGCGTCGGCCACAGCAGATCGATGAACTGGGCCGCCAGAAACAATGTGCCGAGCGAGGTCTTCGGCGCGGCCGCCTTGGCCCCGAACCCGACTCCGAAGTGTCCAAGAAACATCTTCTCCCCTGCCTTCCACGGTGCGACGATCTCCAGAGACCGGGTTCGGATCGCGGGCCCGGCGCTCCCGACCCGCCCGCCTCCGTCGGCTACGCGGCGCCCACCCGGACCACCGCCTCGCCTTCCAGCACCACTTCGCCGTCCTGGTTCGTGCAGATGGTCACGAGAGTCACGATCGGTTTATCGGCCCGCACCGTGAGCACCTCGACGGTCGCCGTGATCGTGTCGCCCGGATACACCGGCTGTTTGAACTGCAACGTCTGACCGAGGTAGACCGTGCCCGGTCCCGGCAGGTCGTTGGCGAGGGTCGCGGAAACCAGTCCCGCCGCGATCATTCCGTGCGCGATCCGACGCCCGAAGCGCGTCCCCGCCGCATAGTCGTCGTCGAGGTGCACGGGGTTGGTGTCGCCGGTCACCTCCGCGAATCCGCGGATCATCTCGTCGCTGATGGTCGTGGTCCGAGAGGCCTTGTCACCTGGTTGGAGGGTGGGCATGTCTGTCTCCCTTGACCCGCATTATCCATGAGACTCCTCCCGCAAGCCACGATGCCCCGCACAGAATCGTCGGAATCGACTGACCAGGTACGGGGTTCTACGCCCTGAATAGGGAGGGCAGTTCTGCGACGCTGGGGATGATGGCGGTGTGCGGGCAGGATTTGAGTTGAGCCTCCGAGTGAGCCCCCGAAAGCACACCGATGCGCCAACGTGCACCGGCATTCACGGCGGCCTCCAGGTCGGAGACCGTGTCGCCGACAACGGCGACACGGTGGACGCTTTCGCAGCCCGTCAATTCCATTGCGCGAAACACCAGGTAAGGGGCCGGACGTCCGCGAGGCACGTCGTCGGCGGAAACAACCGCGTCCGTTGACCTTTCCCACCCGACCTTGCGAACCAAAAGCGCTGCGAGTGCTCCGTCGAACCCTGTGGTCAGTCCAACCTTCACACCTCGCGTCCTGAGCCAGTCGAATGTTGCTTCGGCACCGTCAACCGGTTCGACCCCCTGCCCCTCGTAAAACTCCATCAGAATGTTCCTGAAGTCGCTGTGCACCTCTGTCACGAGCCGCGGCGCATCGAGTGAACCGAGGTGGCGGGTCACGAAGTCCGAGATCGCCTCGCGCTTCGACCTCCCGCGAACAGACCTGATCTCTTCGTCGGACAATGCCACGCCCCGTCGCTCGAAGGCCTGCTGGAAGGCTGCTGGCACCTGGTCCGCAGCCTGAATCGTCGTCCCGGCCATGTCGAACACGACGATATCGGGCATGTCCATCGGGAACTCCATTCTGCCGGTGTCGCCGGGCCGGAGAGCGGTCATTTTCGGCTCCTTGGTCGGATATTACGCCGCGACTTCCAGATGTGCACAGCTCACGCCATCGTCAGGGCAACCGCTCCGTGTGCACCCACCATTCGCGCACCCGGGCGATGAGCCGCCCCGCCTGCACCACCGTTTCAGCGCAGTGCAGTGTGCAGCAGGACGACGAGCGCCAGCGCGACGACGACCAGCGAGACTCCGAAAATCGCTCGTTTCTTCCGAAGCGACGCGTAGGTCTCCTCGTCGAGATAGGTCCGCCGGTCGTCGGCCTCCACCACCGCTCCGACCGAAAGCAGCCGGGACAGCCGCCAGCGGGTCAACACGCTGAGCGGCGGTAACTCGATAGCGGCCTCCGGTGCAGTCGCATCAGCACGACGGAAACGCGTGACGACTCGCTTTTCGATGACGGTAAATACCGACGCTACGATGCCCAGAATGGCGCCGGCGATCTGCAGAGCTTCCACGAGTCTCATACTGTGTTTCTCCAGCAGTCATGTCGCCCACCCAGGTACGTCTGCCACCCAACGGCACGAGAAACCAGACCGTCCAGCGCCGCGTGACCAGGTTCGGCGTTCGGATGGACCCGCAATCCTATCTTCCTGTTCCGCCCGTCGCGGCCTCGTTCTTGCGCAGCCGGTGCCACCCGATCGCCCAGATCGCACGGAAGCTCTTTTCGAGGAACAGCCGTTCGACCACCGGTGACAGGAAGACGAGCGGCCGGACCGCAATCTCCTCGAACCCCTCGATATCGACTCCGTCGGCGGTTTCGACGAATCGAACCTCTCCCCCGCCCCGCCAGAACCCTCGAAAGACCCACCGGACGAGCCTGTTCGGTTCCTGATCCGTGTTCTTCGCCACCAGCGGAAAGGGGAAGTTCTTCAAGGCGACCGCGTACCAGCCATCACCCAGATCCTCCGTGTCCCCGGCCATACCAAACAATCGAGGCCAGTCGGCGGGAGTCCGGAAATAGGCATAGACCTCGCCGGCTGGAAGGCTGAACCGCTCGTTGAATTCAATGATCACGCTATCTTGCTACCTTCATCGAGAATCTTCCGAAACTCTATTGAACCATATATACAGATATTTCCCAAGTCGAATCTGCGTTGAAATTTCTAGATCTTTACGCACTTTCCGATGATTTCTCCTGCCGTTTTTCCTTCTCTTTCGGCATGGGAAGTTCCTTCTCCGTGACCCTTATCAATTCCGACAGCCATTCGGAATCTTCGATTCGATCCTGAATGAGCAGCGAGTTCCTCGCACCAGGATATGGAGGCGCTTCAACGTACTCACCAATATATTGTTTGCCGCCCTCCGTCGGTTTGATGAACAGCTGATTATCACAGATCAGAGCGACGACTTTCCCACTCGAATAGAGAGCATATTCATCGAACATTTTCTTGAACGAGATGCCGCAATTTTCTGCTATCTGGTCGGTCAAAAATTCGACAAAATCCAGGTCAGAACCCATGTTGATCCTCTCGTTAAAATGGTCTTCACAAATCGAAGATCAGTTCGCCATTTTGACATCTGCCAACTTCAAAGCCGATCGCAGATCTTCCGATTCGATGGGCTTTTTTCCAGAGCCGGGACGGTCCCGGCTACAGCAATACACGAACCGCGATGACCACCAGGGCAATCACAAAAAAGGTGCCACAGACCGGGAAGATACGGTCGGCAAACCACTTCGGCAGGAAGATGTCCGCCACCGACCCCCGCGGTGCACCCTGGCGTTCGGCCAGAATCGTCAGCGGGCAGATCCAACCGAAAAAAGCCAGCACGACACTCTCGACCAAAAGCAGACCCACCGCGACCCAGGTCCAGATCGTGATGCGGTCGGCAACCCCGCTGAAAAGGGCATATACGACACAGAGGCTCAGCACCCAGAAGATGACCGTGTGGGCGACCTTGATCTGGAAGATCGTGATCTTCAATGAGACCGTCCAATCATCGGCGTGTCTTCTTGTTCATGGCGATAAATTGGTTCTCCACCTTTTCCCTCGCCCATGGCGTCTTGCGAAGAAATTTCAGGCTGGATTTCACTGAAGGATCGCTGGTGAAACACCTGATGTTGATGAGTTGACCCAACTCGCTCCACCCATAATGCGCAACCAGGCTTTTCACAATCATCTCCAGGGTGTGGCCGTGGAGTGGGTCATTGGGGTGTTGGTCACTCATTGATGGGGCTCAGCCCTTCTTTCAGGAATTCGCATGCACACCGAGCGGCTTGAGTCTAGCGGTCCTGGTCGTCGCGTTGAAACGACAGCCTACCGAGTACCGGGTCGCTGCCGCACGGAAGCAAAATAGCTCGAGCTGAAGAGCACAACGAGCAGTCCCTGAAAAACCAGAAGTGTCACGCCGGTCGCGATGGGCATGAAGCCGGTCGACAGCGCATACAGCCCGCTCCCCATGAGACCCACCACGACAAAGCAGGTCAGCAGCAAGACACCACGCCGTTCAACGGGCCTCCGGTCGGCCCACAGCAGCAGAAGGGTCCAGCCCAACATGAGAGAGCCCGCAAGACCGATGGCGTAGCGATATGGGGTGTCCGGCACGTAATGAGTCAGGGGGCTGGGCCGGCCAAGGATCGCCTCTGCGAACATGGCGAAGGCGACAATCCCATCTGCAATCGCTCCTACCCAGAAGCTGATCCGCAACCAGGTCGTCGAGTTCTTCACCCGTTCTTCCTCCCTTCCCGAATTTTCGAAGGCGTTTCGAACCAAATGCGAATGCGTTGGCATCATACCGTCGCCCGAAAATGTCGCTTCGATGGGACGGCCTGACCGCTCCACCTGAACGGGCCGAACCTGGAAGGGCTGAGGGTCCGCCGGATCGAGGTGTTGGGCGTGTTTCACTTGAAACGATCATCGGCCACGTTCGTTTTCCCTCGCGCATGTTCAAGCCAACCTTCGCGCGACTGGCCACGATCATCAAACTCGCCAACATATGGTTTGATATCCAGGACAGGCGTGCCTTCGAGGAGGTCCACTCCTTGGATTGCCAGCGTGTTTCCCTCGATTCCGAGGAGCTTTACTACCGAGAGACCAATCGGGTTCGGCCGACTTGGTGCGCGGGTCGCGAAGAGGCCCCGGAGTTGGGTGTCGAGAAACGGCACCACCTTCAAACGATACTTCCCGGTTTTGTGCAAATGACACAAGAGGATAATATGTGAGAACCCATCGAGATCGCTGAGGCCCTCCACAAACTCCTCAAAGACCTCCACGGTTCCTGCGGCGTTCTTCGCACGTGAGGGTTGTATCGGGGCCCCTTCTGGTTCTTTGAAAGGGCTGTGAATGATACCGATCGATTCGTATTCGATTTTCATGATCGACGTCCTCGGGGTTGTCTGACGGTCCGAGTACAGCGGCGCGCGAAGCGCGTCCGCTGGAACGCAGTGTTAGGCGCCGAGATCGGGGGGCTGCGAGGATCAAGCAGCCACCCCAAAGAGGGCTCCAACCCCAGCTGTCAATGCCATTGCCAAGGCGCCCCAAAATGTGACGCGCAAGGCGGCCGAAATCACGGGTGCGCCGCCGGTACGTGCTGACAGAGAACCCAGCAGCGCAAGAAACAAGAGCGAACTGCCTGAGACAGCCCACATAACCGTGGACATCGGGAACAAGACAACGATCAGTAGCGGAAGAGCAGCGCCCACCGCAAATGTACCGGCAGATGCAAATGCGGCCTGCACGGGTCGCGCGGCCAGAGTTTCGGAAATGCCCAACTCATCACGTGCATGTGCACCGAGCGCATCATGCTGCATCAACTGGGTAGCCACCTTAGAGGCCAATTCCGCATCCAAACCGCGCTCGACGTAGATCGACGCTAATTCCGCGTGCTCGTGCTCCGGGCTGGCGTCCAGTTCCTTACGTTCCCGAGCCAGATCGGCGCGCTCGGTATCGGCCTGCGAACTGACGGAAACGTACTCGCCGGCAGCCATCGACATCGCTCCGGCGACGAGGCCGGCAACGCCTGCCACCAAGATGCCCTGAGACCCAGCCCCCGCAGCAGCAACGCCAAGGACAAGGCTTGCAGTGGAGACAATCCCATCATTTGCGCCAAGCACAGCCGCCCGGAGCCAGCCGATACGGTGGGTTCTGTGTGTTTCGACATGTCCCATAAGGCAATCCTCGTAGTGATAGGTTAATGACGACGCCTGACGGTCCGAACTCAGCGGACCGGACCCGCCGCTGGTGAGGGCCCGCTGGACGTGGTGTTAGCTTGCATTCCTGAGCTCTTCACGAATCACTTTGCGAAGGGTGTCTTCCAGGGGTTCATCCTGATGGGCGATATGTTCCCGCAGAACGGCGTTGATAAGGGATTGGTAATTCCCACCGCCCGCTTCTCGCACCTCGTCCTTAAACCACGCCAATACATCGTCATCAATTCGGATCGTGATTCGTGTTTTCCCGGCCGCCGGCCGGACAACCGCCCCACGCTTTCCGTTCTTGAAGTCGTACTCTCGTTTCATGTTTTCACCTCGTATGCCTGACGTTCGCGGCTCGTGGCCTTCCGAGCCGAGATAATCCTGACCGTTTCGCCACGATCCGTGTGGACGACGACAATCAGCCGACTATTTGATCACGACACAGAGAAATGAACCGTTGCTCGCCACCAGCAGATTTGTCTTCGATCGAGAGCGCGAACTCGTCTTCAAGAGCGATAGAAGCGTCGGCGAAATCAATCCCATGCTTCGCTAGATTGGCACGAGCCTTGGCGGGATCCCAGTCAACCGTCACTGAGATTAATGTATGTACAATTGTACACCCTGTCAAGGCCAAATCTGAAGATCAGCTAACGCTCCGGTTCAGCGGCGGCGTGCCAGCGCCGTCCGCTGCAACCGGTTGTTAGCTGGCAGAACCAACGTCGTCATTCCGTGAGTTACCTCTCCTCGGGCCGGAAGATGGAATTCCAGTCCTGCTTCATGTCCACAACGAGCCAGCCGCGCTTGGGGGCCTCCTTGAGGGCTTCGACAAGCTTGCCGGTGCTCTTCGTCTTGGCGTCATAGGCATATTCGCGTTCACTGTCGGTATGGTGGACGATGAGGCCGAAGCTGGGGCGCGGGTTGTTGATTGTGGTGTACTGCAACATCGCGTGGTCGCCGTCACTGTTCCCACAACATATCGTAGGCCGCCGGCCGATAAACTGATGAATGCCGACTGGCTTGCCCTCCTTGTCGTTGACGAATAGATAGTCGAGTGTTTTCGTCAGCACCGGTCCGCTGTCGCGGAGCTCGAATGTCGTCCGCGCCGTCGAGCCGACAACCTGCTCCGGTGGTATGCCGTAAACGCGCTCGACCCAAACGCGCATGAAGTCCGCGCCGCCACCGGAAACGATGAAGTTCTTGAAGCCATTCGCCCGAAGATGGCGCAGGAGTTCCTGCATGGGTTGGTAGGTGAGCTCGTCGTAGGGCCTGCCATATCGCGGATGTCTGGCCGATGTGAACCATGCCTCCACGGCGTCACGAAATTCGTCGATCGTCATCCCTGCATGGGTGAGTGCCAAGACCCGCATCAGGCCATCGAAGTGTTCGCCTTCCATGAGTTTTGCAAAGTCGCCGGCCAAGGCGGGTTGCACCATTGGATCCGAAGCGAGCTTGGGATTAGTGAGGATGAGTCGGTTCAGTTCGTCGATGGCAAAGGCCGCCTGAAACGGCATCGGATTCTCCGGCCAGAGAGTGCCGTCGTTGTCGTACACGGCAATGCGTTCTGCCAGTGGCAAGAAGTCGGGTGATCCTTCCTTTGTCACCTTGGCGATGAACGCGAGGATCCCCCGTTTGGCGGGGCCATCGTTCCAGGAAGGCAGCGGATCAGTACAGTGAAGGTCATAGAGCTTTCTCTGTGCGACTCCATAATCCCCCACCTGGTAGAGGCTCACGGATACGGCCCGGACGGTGAAGGCCTCGAATGGCTCCGCTTGCAGAGCGTCCACAAAGTCACGGGTCCCTATACCGACGGTCAGATGAGGGTGGTAGTTCATGCCGGTGCGGGGTCCGACGAAGTTGTTCACGTAGTCCACGGTCGGCTGGCTGATCGCCCCGCCGTCGGGGCGGGGCGCAAAGGCCTCGCCGGTCCCCTGCTCCACTGCGAACGGGGCGACGGCGTCGATGATCCGTTGCTGAAGTCGGCGCAGATCCTCGGTCGGCTCGATGACGATGCCCGCCAACCGGAGATCCTTGTCGGCCAGGGCATAGTAGCCGATCGCACGGCATTCCCAATTCATCGACTGCTCTGCACGCAGCACTGCGGCCACAGCATTCGCGACCTCGTCGAGGTCCGCTGTCCGCACAATCCGCTGGAGAAGGGTGATGTGCGGCGCGTGGTTGGCATCGAGGGCGAAACCGTCCGGATAGCTCTCTCGCAGCCGGGCGTTTGTCGCCTGTGCCCTCTCAACCGCGGCCGCATCCGGATCCAGCAGTACGTTGATCGCGATCAGGGTCATGGGGTTTCTCCTTCCCAGGTGGTTCAAGGCGGGTGTGTGTCCAGCCAACGTTGTGGCTAACCGGCGTTCGAAAGGAGGCGAAGCCGACTGAAGCGCGTCCGGTCGAGCCGCGTGTTAGGCCCGACCGCGGTAGATGTCGGGCCTGAGCTTACTCTTGCCTGACTATATCCGCCGAGATCTCCACCGCCGGAATCGTTCCTCTGTTCTCGAGCCAGTGTGTGGTGTTCCTATCCTCGGGCCAGCCCACTCCCGGTCCATAGTCCGTAGCGACTCCATTTCGATGGTCAGTGATCGTTCCTTGCATGATGTAGACGGTGCCTGGTCTGTCTATATGGTCGTGCATCGGGCCGAAGACGCCTCCAGGCTCGATGGTCACCATACGCATTCGAAGTTGACGCCCCGCCATGCCCTCGATCTCAGGGCCAAGGTCAACTGTTGCAAGTAACTTCACCGTAACACCTTTCGTCTCAGGTGCCACCTGTTCGTTGCTCATCGTGCTCTCCTCTCCGTATTTCCAGGGCCTAACGGTCGGAATTCAGCGGACCACACCCGCCGCGGGTGGGGGCCCGCTGGAATGAGGTGTTAGGCAGGCACATCAGTAGTGATAGCGGGCTTGCAAGAAGTCGATCCGACCGTCACTCACAAGGTAGACAATTCGGTGCTCTTCAGTGAGACGGCGCGACCATGAACCGCTGGGAAGGTACTTGAGCGGTTCAGGTTTCCCAACGCCTGCAAACGGGTCGCGCAAAACGGCTTGAACGAGGTCGAGTGCTCGAAGAGCCACCTTTCGATTCGTTTTCACCCAGAACTTGAGGTCCTCCACGAATTCGGGCTGAAATACAGCTACCCATTCGCGAGTCACCGTTGTCTTGGCGCCCCTACTTCGTTTCTTGGCCAAGTCCGAGCTCTCTTCGAAGTTCCTCGATCGATGACGGAGGCAGCTCACTAGCTTGCGCTCGCGTGAGAGCAGCTAAGAGCCGCTCCGCGTTCTTCGGGGAACGCATCAGATGGGCGGTTTCCAAAATACTCTCAAGCTCGTCCGCAGAAACCAGTGCGACATCCTCCGCGTTGCGGCGCCGAATGATCACCGGCTCCCGGGTCGATGACACTTTCTCACAAAGCGCTGCGAGAGTGGCTCTGGCGTTTGTGTAGGTTGTCACTGTCGGCATATCTGCCTCCCGTTTCACATGTACAGGAATACCGTACATGTACGGCACCGCGGAGTCAAGGGCCTAACGGTCCGAATTCAACGGACCGAACCCGCCGCGGGTGAGGGTCCGCTGGAATGAGGTGTTAGGCGACTCGCAGGGGTTTGATTTGACGCATCTCATCCTTGATTCCAGCTTCCGCGTCCCAAAGATCGATAGAGCGCTGCAAATTGAGCCAGAACTCTGGTGAGTTTCCAAACAGCCGTGAGAGCCGTAGGGCCATCTCAGGGCTGACTGCACGGCGCTCACGAAGGAGTTCATTGACAGTTTGCCGCGACACCCCAAGTGCAGCTGCCAAACCCGTGACCGTGAGGTTGTAATCGGGCATGAAATCCTCGCGGAGAATCTCCCCCGGGTGCGTGGGGCGTCGATTCATCTTCTTTAAGTTTGGAATGCTCATCTCACACCTCTTCAATCATGGTAGTCGCAGATTTCGACGTCGTAGGCCTCACCGTTTTTGAACACAAAGCAAATTCGCCACTGGTCGTTTACCGATATCGAGTGTTGGCCCTCTCGGTCTCGCCCTAGGGCATGCAGCCGATTGCTTGGAGGAACACTGAGGTCGCTAAGGACAACGGCTGCGTCTATTTGTTCGAGTTTCCGTAACGCCCGCTTCACGATGTCCGGCGGGAGGCGACGTGTCGTGCCATTGACGTACACCTCTTGGGTCCGCTTATCGGCGAACGACTTGATCACATTTCATAATGTAATTTGTCACGTGACACTTGTCAAGTGGGCGGTCTGCAGGTTGCCTGCCTAACGGTCCGAGTTCAGCGGACCGAACCCGCCGCGGGTGAGGGTCCGCTGGAATGAGGTGTTAGGTGAGACCTTTGTACACATCGCGACGATCCGCCACCTTCACTACATACACAATGAGCTCGTCGTCCCCTATTTCGTAGAGGACCCTGAAAGGTCCTTGGCGGATTCGATAGCGCGAATGTTTCCCCGACAGCTTTTCGCACCCTTGGGGCCGCGGATTCTCTGCGAGGCCTTGAATCCTCTCGACCACGCGTTGACGTGTCTTCTTTTGACCGATCGACTCGATCTCTTTCGCGGCCGAGCGCTTGATAACGAGCTTATAACTTGCCACTGCGCTTCAATTTCTTGACGAAGTCGTCGAAATCGAGTGTCGGTTCCTCCGCCCTGTCATCGAAAGCAGCAAGATCTTCGGCGTCCTCGGCCAATGAAGTCCGGACGGCGTCGTTAACCATTTCAGAGATGGACCGTTCCGATACAGCGGATTTTAGACGCAGGGCCTTGTGGATGTCGGGCTCAAAATAGACGGTGGTGCGTTTGGGATCACTCATGGTGACATTATAATGTTTTGATGTTTTGATGTCCAGACGTCAACCACCTAACGGTCCGAATTCAGCGGACCGAACCCGGCAGGGTTTGGGTCCGCTAAAACGATCATGTTAGGCATCGGATCACACCGCCTCTTGGTAGACCGAAACCTCTTCTTCCAGGACGCCCCGCAGCCGCTCCTTTTCGGTTTCGAGGTCGAACCGCAACTGGAGGTTCAGCCAGAATCGTTCGCTCGTCCCGAAGAAACGGGACAGCCGCAGGGCAGTATCAGCAGAGATGCCGCGCTTTTCGTGAACGATCTCGTTGATGCGCCTCGGAGGAACACTGATCTCCTTTGCCAAGCGGTACTGACTGATCCCGAGAGGATTCAGGAACTCCTCCAGGAGGATCTCGCCAGGATGGATCGGGTCAAGGAATGCAGCAGTCATTTCTATTTCCCTTTGTGATAGTCCACGATTTCCACCGCATCTGCTTCACCGTCTTGCCACGTGAAGCAGATTCTCCATCGTTCGTTGATACGAATACTGTGCTGCCCCTTTCGATCCCCTTTCAGTTGCTCCAGTCGGTTTCCTGGGGGGATTCGTAGGTCCTCCAGCGAGTCCGCACCGTCGATGAGAAGGAGCTTTCGCAGTGCCAGATGATGGAGGTTCGCGGGGAATCGCTTCGACCGCTTCCGATTGAAGATTGTCTCAGCGGCTGACCCCTTGAAACTCCGGATCATGGTTCAATAATAACGCCTTGCGTTAATAACGTCAAGCGTTATGCCTGCCTAACTGTCCGAATTCAGCGGACACCACCCGCCGCGGGTGGGGGTCCGCTGGAATGAGGTGTTAGGCGCCCTTTTTGTACTCAGCTGACGGGTAACCCAACACGAGTCCGCGGACACTGATATCTTCATCAACGGCGGGCCAGTGGATGCCCTCACCATCTCCGATCAGTTCAAACTCACTCCGCTGGTCCGTTGACGCGTGCAGGAGACGTGGAAACCACGCGAGTGGCACAGAAATCTGGCGTCCGTCTACAAGCTCAACCACTAGCTCGTGGTCAGTAACGTTGACCTCGGCAGCGAGCGGCTCGATGTTAGCTACTGAAAAAGCCATTCCAAGCCTCCAACAATTCTCTTTCGTGCTCTCGGACAATTTGTTCGATGCGCGAGAGTTCTTGCGCGCTGAAACGCCTCGAACGTGCGAGAGCGACGTGTCCGAGCCAAAACTTAGCAACACAGCGGTCGCGTCGAACATGAATGTGTGCCGGCTCCCCTAACTCGTTAGCGTAGAAAAAGAACCGATACGGGCCGACGATCTTGACCGTAGGTGACACGCTTCAGTTTACCTCGAATGGGGATCGTCGCCTAACGGTCCGAATTCAGCGGACACCACCCGCCGCGGGTGGGGGCCCGCTGAAATGAGGTGTTAGGCCATCCTTTATTCACGGACCCCCATACGATGAAACGCACAACTCGGACAGAACACCATTCCTCGAAGGGAACGGTTTGTGCAACCCTGCCATGAGCACTCAATGTTGGAAATTCCTCCTCGTGATTGGGTGAGATGCTGAATTCGGGCATCGGTATCGTTGAATGCATTCCAGTTCTCTTTTGCATCAATTTTGATCGCGAGGCAAACCTGAAGTTTGTCCCAGACATCGACCTGCCAATGTTGGCTGCAACTGGGGCAGCACCGCAGTTCAAGCCAGCCATCCGCTTTCCTCGCCACTACGCTGAATCCATCAAAAGGAGGCGAAGCCGTTGACCCACTAATGATTGTAGGGGTCTCTGAACAAATACAACTCCTCATGACGTTGTCTGCCTAACGGACGGGAGTTAAGCTGCGGCGCAGGCTACAGGCGCACGCCGCGTGCGACTGTAGCCTGCGTCCGTCAGCTTGAACGCACGGTTGGCCGGCGCCGCGCCGGACACCGGGCGTACATTTAACTCCCGTCCGTTGGGGCGGCGCGAAGCGCCGCGCCAACGGTCCGAATTCAGCGGACCACACCCGCCGCGGGTGGGGGTCCGCTGGAATGAGGTGTTAGGCTCACCGAAAGCTCGCCAGATCAAGTGGACCCCTTTCTTTCTTCACGTCTTGAATCCTGATTCCCCGCAAGTGTGTCCATGTTCTCCAATAGCATCTTCCGATACTGCGCGCAGTAGTACTTCACGGCGCGCTTCCGATTTCGCTCTTCACCGTCGGTTGAAAAGAAGTTATGGGCGTTAAATCGAGTCGCCGCGAACAGCAGTGCGGCGCTGACTCTAGGGGTGCCCCATTCACGAACAAGTTCATTTGCGAGTTCGATGAACCGATCAGCAACATCGAAAAACTCTTCTTCAGGCATCGTTTGTGCACTCCATCGCGATCTGCCTAACGGTCCGAATTCAGCGGACACCACCCGCCGCGGGTGGGGGTCCGCTGGAATGAGGTGTTAGGCGACTGTCGCACTTCGAACTTGAATCTACACATCATGTCCACTGCTCGGCTGGTTGCCGGGATTTCGCAAGGCCAAAAGCGCGCTTCCGATTCCCAGAATTAATCCTATTGCACTTGTGAAAAAGGCCCAGGGCGGAATCGGCGGATAAAGCAGGATGGTTTGAACCAAGAAAATAACCAGAGTCGATGCAATTACAAGACTATTAAATCGGCGCTTCCCTCGTGTTTCGGACGGGAACGGGTCATGGCCTCGGATCACCTGGGCAAACAGTACAAAACCGACCAGACCAAACGCGAGCGAAAAAAAGGCTTCTGGATTCATCGTCTTGGCCCTCCATGGGAAATTTCGATAGTTGCCTAACGGTCCGAGTTCAGCGGACACCACCCGCCGCGGGTGGGGGTCCGCTGGAATGAGGTGTTAGGCCTACCGGTTTTCACTTTTTCGAAATGCATCCAAGAGTTCTCGAAAGTCATCCCACTTCGGATCATCATTGAAAACGATTTCGAGTGGGAATTGAGGATGATCGCTGAGGGCCGTGTTGAACGCAGCCATGAATCGTTCACGATCCGAGGTGTAGTACACGAGCTCCTTCAAACCGTTTCCCGTCCGGCTGTAGGCATGTCGACACACGCCGTCGTTGATCGGGCCGTCGGCGATAGCCTGTTCGAGGTCTTTCATTTGTTCAAGGACGTCATCAGTTGGCATGCCGTTGTTCGCTTGACCGTCGTACTTCCAAGAAACGACGGTCAGCCAAGGTTGAGATGCGCGAGTCCGCTGATCCGGCAATTCGTCAATTAGTTTGTAGATTACTGGTACGTCGCCCTCGTAGGCCCTTCCAATGATCCCAAGTTCCTGGCTATTTGCCATACCGCAACCCCAACAAAACAACACTATGACGAGGAGCGTCGACAACCTCAAGGCTTGCCTAACGGTCCGAATTCAGCGGACACCACCCGCCGCGGGTGGGGGTCCGCTGGAATGAGGTGTTAGGCATCGCCGTTTCATCATTTCTAAAGCGACATCCACATCAGCAGGGCCTTGTCCCTTGAACATGCAATCTCGGCCACGCGATGGAGATCGGAGAGGACAGATGCGACGTCTGAGGCGGCCCAGCCATCAAGGATGAACTCCTCGGTTTTGGCCCATTTCTCCGCCACAACAGGAGTCTGGTCCTCACTCAGGGAGGCGAGACGGTGCACAAAATCCTGGGGTAACCGGAACACCCATGGCCCTTCCTCCGAAACTTCAGCAAGATCCTCTATCTGCGTCACGAAATCAGGGTCATATGACTCGTCCCGAAGAATAGCGGAAAGCTGCGCAAGCTTCACATGCTCAATTCCTTTCGCATCAATTCCTTCCCAATCGCGGCTAGGCACACTGGATTGCGCAACAGCAATTGCTTCACTACTGTCTGCCACGACGATGTCTGTGAGTACACCCATTTGAGGCTCCCTTCATCTCAAGTGGTTCGAGGGCCAATCGGATTGCCTAACGGTCCGAGTTCAGCGGACCGAACCCGCCGCGGGTGAGGGTCCGCTGGAACGAGGTGTTAGGCGATCCAATCACTTCCAGAATTTCCACCATGGTCGACGTTTTATCGACGTACCGCCTTCGGGATTCTTCCCTTGCTCTACTAGTCGTTGTCGAGCAGCTTCGACGCGCGCGTCATGCTCAGCGAATCGCTCCTCAAACTCTGGAGAGTCAGGTTCGACTTCATCGGCGAAGTCTTCGAAATCACGTAATGCCTGGTGATACTCGGCAAGATCTTCGTCCTCTGGATCGACCGGACCAATCACCTCCAGGGTTCTTTCGCCGCCCTCCAGGCGGGCTTCAATCTTCGAGTCCTTACCCTCATTGTCTTTGATGGCCGGGTTAGCCTGATGTAAAACGAGGATTTCGGCGTCAGTTGCACGGTCTAGCATTGAGGCGTAGTGCAGGGCCGTCCGGCCCCATTCGTCGCGAATATTTGGATCGGCTCCAGATTTCAGAAGTAACAGGAGAATCTCTTGCCGGTGTTGATCACGCAAGAACCCCGATACGCACTCGATGAGAGGTGATTTCCCATGGTTCCCGCGCGCGTTGATGTCTGCTCCAGCTTCGACAAGAACACGTAACACATCTGTCTTTCCGCGTCTGACCGCTGCAATCATCGCCGTGTGACCGTCCCGGTCCTGCGCGTCCAGATCAATGCCCGAACTCTGGATCTTCTTCCTCAGCCGTTGAAGTTCGCCACGCTCTGCGAAGTAAACGAGTGCGTCAGCTTCGGTTCCCATGATCTGAGCCTAACGGTTCGAATTCAGCGGACCGGATCCGCGGCCGCCGCGGACTCGGGTCCGCTGGAATGAGGTGTTAGGCGTTCTTCGGTAATGGTTTTCCCTCGCAGTATGACTCTCTGAACTCTTCATCATTCAGCCATTGGAATTCGTCGATAACCGCCGAGGCACTCAAGATTCGATTCAAGATAGTCACGATCGGTTCCAGTTTTCCCTCAGGCTCAGACCCGCCAAAAAGCGTTCTGAAACAACCCCGTTTAAGGGCAGGTTGAACCGCGAACACGTCTTCATCTGAATCGCCAATTCCGGTCCACATGGTGAAAAGGGAGAAAGTGTCTTCACCAATCTGAACCGTGAAATGCCAGCCGCCTTCACCGTCATATGGCTCTGACACATTTGTTGCGAATCCTTCCCGCCTCAGGGACTGCAAGAGCGATTTCGCTACCGGGCGGGAAAGGTCGGTTGTAAGCCGCTCGGCGTCATCCTCGGCTTCGTCGTACGGGATGTCCCCGAGCCACTTGAAGACTGCTACAGATCGCATTTCCGTTTGCCTAACGGTCCGAATTCAGCGGACGCCACCCGCCGCGGGTGGGGGTCCGCTGGAATGAGGTGTTAGGCGCGGACAACATTTCCTCGTTCACGTCGGAAGCGCGTTTCACTGACGGTGTCCGAAACCGCGCCTCCGGTTTGGTACTGCCCTTGCCACAACGGTGTGTGATGCTCCTGTTACTCACCTTACTTACCTGACCGGCCTAACGGTCCGAGTTCAGCGAACCGAACCCGCCGCGGGTGAGGGTCCGCTGGAACGAGGTGTTAGGCAATTAGAACACGTGGTTTCACTTTGGCACGTCACGGGATTGATCATAGCCGTCCCGGAGCGGCTGTTCGGCCCGGAGTTCCCGAAAGGCGGAGGCCCAAGACGCCAATGGAATGTTGAATCATCAGATGACAGTAAGGAAAGGCCGCAGGTTTTCATGGCGCTTTCGGCCCTTCGGTTTGTGATGACCCAACTGATTGCTCGCATCTCTTGGCCTGGCCTAACGGTCCGAATTCAGCGGACGCCACCCGCCGCGGGTGGGGGTCCGCTGGAATGAGGTGTTAGGCGATTGTCGCACTTCAAACTTGAACCTACGCAACAGAATAGGCGGATGGTTCACGTTTGCCTAGTCCTTCCGTGGTTGTGGCGGCCACGACAACGGTCGACCCGCCCGGCGATAAAGCAGCGATGCCAGAAGGAAACAACCGATAGCGGCTGCGACTGAAAATCCAACGCGCTTTAACGCCGTCAACGGAGAATCGAGATATCCCGGGAGCAGGAAGTAGAAGGCCAGACCAACTGCGACGGACGAGATTATCTTGAGGAGCACTCTCTGACCCTTCATTGCCTAACGGTCCGAGTTCAGCGGACCGAACCCGCCGCGGGTGAGGGTCCGCTGGAACGAGGTGTTAGGCGGCGACTTCAAGCGTATCCCTTCTCAATCGACGACCTCAACGAGGTCGATATCGCGGATGATGAAGACCAAGTCGACGTTTGCCCAACGACTCCGGCTGCCAACCGATGAAGCTACATCCACCTTGAACGAATGGAAGCGACCCTCAGGGGTTCTCCATTCAACCGTTGCTACCAGAGGGAACCTAGCGTTGGGAAATGCCTCAGTCTTGCCGGTGCCAGGAACCACAATGCCGGCAGTTACCGTGTACTCAGTCCAAACGACACGCACATCGGTCAATCTGACCGCAGTGTCGTTTCGGGGTGTTACGCTGTAGCGCGATGGCAGAGGGCACCCTGCGGTGATGGCGATGACCACAGGGAGCAGCAGAACGGGGACTCTATTCATAAGTCGGACGCCTTTTTCTACCGAAGACTGACACTGCGAATCGCCTAACGGTCCGAATTCAGCGGACACCACCCGCCGCGGGTGGGGGTCCGCTGGAATGAGGTGTTAGGCGGATTTGTTTGCGCCGTCATTGTGGCAAGTTCTCTGCGGTTCTTGAAAGTTGGACCATCGTCTTTTGTAGGGAAATCACTTTTGTTCCGTCGAGAATCTCTACCAACGCATTGGCTGTATCACCGGCGGCGTTGATTTCAACAGTGAACCTGATTGTGTGGCCGCGGACCGTGGTTGCCGCGGTATCCGATTCGCCCGTGAACAGGACCATCTCGGCGCCACCTGTGATCTCGCCCGTCCGCGCGTCCGCTGTTGTGAGGTTGCAGAAATATGGGGTTTCGCCGGGCCGTCGTGGAGGGACGTACATTCGCTTGGTGATGCCGTTAGAGATTGTCACGGACGTGGACAACAAATCTCCGGCTGCGTTGTTTTCGGGCTGCTGCTCGTCGCCCCACGAAGGCGCGACGATCACCGCTATTCCCAAGGTCATCACAGCAATCATTGAAACCGCACGACAAGTAGATTTCATCACTGTGGATTCCTCCTTTGGCTTCGCTTCACTGCCTAACGGCCCGAGTTCAGCGGACCACACCCGCCGCGGGTGAGGGTCCGCTGGAATGAGGTGTTAGGGCTACTCGACATTATTTTTTTGAGTCCGCTTAGCGGCTGAATAAATACATCCGGCCAAGCCCGCAATTGTCACGGGAACAGATGCCAATACCGTAACCATAATCCCGAGAAGGCCTGTGTCGCCTACCGAGCTCCACGCCGAAAAAGAAGACGCGGCAAAGAAAGGCACCAGAATGGCCCCAAGGACAGCGGTCCAGTAGCAACGTTTTTGCTGCTCTTTCATCCCTAGACCGCAGATGCTGGCCAAAACTACCAGAAGGCCGGTAACGATGAGAGGCCAAGCGTAGAACGACGCGGTAAATGCGTCCGGCAGGATGGTGAAAAGCCAAATCAACGCTACCAAGAACAATAGGCCTGATCCAAGGGTGAAAACTAGAATGAGGGTCACTTTCCGAGCGCTCCCTTCCCTAACGGTCCGAGTTCAGCGGACCACACCCGCCGCGGGTGGGGGTCCGCTGGAACGAGGTGTTAGGCGACATCAGATTTCCAGTTCGCTCAATCGAGCCGGGACGAGCAACAAAAGGCTAAGGGTGCTTTCCAGAGCCCTTGAAAACTCGGTTGGATCTCGGTATGAAAGATAGCCTTCGAGACAGAGATCAAAGAAGGTGTTTGGGGAAAGAAGCAGATTCAGGTCTTGGAACCTCATTCGCATATCGACGTTTGAACTCCAAGACCCGAAGTCGACGACAACAGCGTACCGTCCCGCGGGGGTGTCGGTTTCAAAGTTCTTCCCAGGTATTCGGCGCCATCCCCCGCTCGCGAATGTCTCCCGGAAGATCTCCTTGGCAGCTGCAACGCATTCGGTCCTTGCATATGGCACACCACTAAACGTTGCGTAGGGCGATTGGAAGAGTCCTGTCGCTCGCGAAACTACCGCGTGCTTCTGGTCAGACAACGCCTCGAATCTCCGGAGGTTCGAGGAACCGTAAATGGCTAGAACTTGCTCCAAGTAGCGCAACTTCGAAATGCGGCGAGCGTCCGGCTCCGAAAGTGAAGGAGTCAGGAGCTCCCACGCACGGGGGGCCGGGACTTCTTCGATGCAAGCGAACGGACCGGATCTTCTGAACGCTTCCCGTGCAACGCGGTGAACCAGGATTCTCGCCTGTTGCATGATGTGACTGCCTAACGGTCCGAATTCAGCGGACCCCACCCGCCGCGGGTGGGGGTCCGCTGGAATGAGGTGTTAGGCGCGTACCCCTAACTTCATCAGCTAGCCACAACGAAGAGACCACCGTGTAGCAATCAATCCGCAATTAACTGAACCCATGAAAGACAATGATCCAACGAACGTGAATCATGAATCTGAGGAGTCGATCCGTCCTGCCCGGAGTCGACAGCCTTTCGAATATCCTGGGCAATGCTCCAAAGGAGCAGGCAAATACCGCGCCGGATGCTGCCTCCCACAAAGTGACGAGAAAAGTCCCCGTGTTGGCCGCGGCCGGGCGAAGCAATAACCGCGTACCCAACCGACGTCAGGATTCACTCAACGCGCCGAGGAGGCTGAGCCAAGCCCGAATCGAGTAGACCGGCTGGAGCTATGTATGCCGACGCGATCGTCCCTCGGAAATTCGCCGGCTGCACTGCTCATCGGGGCCTCCCTATACCGAACACGATCTTCCGCCTTGAATGCCTAACTACAATTAGACAGCCTAACAAAATTGGGAGTATGCGGCTGTCTGGCGCTTTTCTTCTCGCTTCTGTTCGTCGCCTGGTCTTCTTGAAAATTCTTCATCCTGATCATTTTACAGCGGGTTGCCGCTGTGCATTTGGCGATTGTTCGCAAGCTCGAGGCGCTGTCTAACACGTGGGTTGTTAGAAAGCCCATGCTCAGCCTCCCGAACGATGCAGAGTGTCCGCCGGACTCGTAACACCGCGGCCGGCCGAGTTGCCGAGAATGTGGGTGTAGATCATGGTCGTCTTCACGTCCTTGTGGCCGAGGAGCTCCTGGATGGTGCGGATGTCGTGGCCGGCGATGAGGAGGTGAGTGGCGAAGCTGTGGCGAAAGGTGTGAGGACTCACCTTCTTTGCGATCTGTGCTTCCCTCGCGGCGTGTCTGATGGCACGTTGGATGACCGTTTCGTGCAGGTGGTGGCGGCGCACGGTGCCGGTGCGAGGGTCGGTGCCGCGGCTGGCGGCCGGGAAGACGTACTGCCACTTCCAGTCGCGGTCGGCGTGGGGGTATTTGCGGGCGAGGGCGTCCGGCAGGTAGACGTTGCCGTAGCCTTCCGCAAGGTCTTTTTCGTGGAGCGTGCGGACGTTGATCAGGTGGTCCTGGAGGCGTTCGCGGGTGGATTCCGGAAGCATGGTCACCCGGTCGCGGCCGCCCTTGGGTCGGCGGATGGTGATGTGGCCGAGATCGAAGTCGATGTCCTGAACTCGAAGGCGCAGGCACTCGAGGATCCGCATGCCGGTGCCGTAGAGCAGCAGCACCACGAGCTGTGGGATTCCCTCGAGACGGGAGAGCACAGCCGCCACTTCTTCGCGGCTGAGGACATTCGGCAGGCGGCGCGGCTGGCGGGCGCGCACGACGTCGTCGAGCCACTCGAAGTTGGTCTTGAGGACGTGGCGGTAGAGAAAGAGGATTGCGGACATGGCCTGGCGCTGGGTCGAGACCGCGACCCGGTCGTGTTCGGCGAGATGGGTCAGAAAGCGGTTGAGGTCGTCGCCGTCGAGATCGCGCGGGTGGCTGTGGTGGAACCGGATGTAACGGCGGATCCAACCGGTGTAGGCCTCTTCGGTTCGGATCGAGTAGTGGCGGACGCGGAGCTCGGAGACGACCCGGTCCATGAGGCGCCGGGGACGCGGCGAGGCGGGCGCGGGGAAAGGTTGAACGCTTCCCATGGTGGTGTAAATGGAGCATAAGACAGGATTCTGGAGTTGTCAAGAATCTCGAATCGTTGGGGTTCGTTGATCGGATGAACATGGCTACCGCACTACGATTGCTCATGCAACCTGTTGAGCCCTAGCATTTTAGGCTCTCGCGGCGTGCAATTGGGTGTTATTTTTGAGACCACGCCTCGTCTCAGTCGGTTGGTGTCCGCAAGCCTTCTTTTCAATCATACAACCGGCGCAGAGGCCCGGGGAAAGGAAGGGGCTCTGAATGTCCCGCCTTTCAGTGCTCGCTTCCCGCGAGGAGCCACCCTCAACATTGTCTGCCCGCATCACCCTGCCGACGTGGATGTTCGAAATTCCGACAATATTGAGAATGGCACCTCCGCCGCACGCCGTCCCACCCGGCCAGCACGATTCATCGTTCTCCCCTTCATTCGACCACCACCAACCCGCCTGGCAGGCGGGACGCCTGCCGCCACAAACGGAGCTGCAGCGCCTGTGGGGCAGCCGTCCCGGCTGGCGGGTGGTTGGGTGGAAATCCGAAATCCGAAATCCGAAATCCGAAATTTCCGTCATGAGACAATCCCGCCCATGCCCGTCGTCTGCTCCCACTGCTCCCTCCCCGTCCCCGCCGGGCTGGTAGAGGATCGTGCCGAACACCAGTTCTGCTGTTCGGGATGCCGGGTAGCCTATGAGGTGATCCGGGGGCACGGGCTCGACGGCTACTACGACATCAAGTCACGGATCGAGGCGCCGGAGCAGGCAGCGCGGGTTTCCGGCAAGACGTTCTCCGAGTTCGACGACCCGGCCTTCCACCGTCTCTACTGCCGGACGTTGCCTTCGGGGCTCGAGACCGTGGAGCTCTATCTCGAGGGGGTCCACTGCGCGGCCTGCGTGTGGCTTGTGGAGAAGCTGACGGTGGTGGTGGATGGGGTGGCGGAGGTACGCCTCGACCTCGGCCGCGCGCTGGCCACGGTCACCTGGGACCCGCGGACGACCCCGCTTTCGGACGTGGCGCGGTTCCTCGACTCCATCGGCTATGTCCCCCACCCCTTCCGCGGCGTCGAGGCGCGCGATATGGCGAGGCGCGAGGAGCGTTCGCTGCTCGTCCGCATCGCGGTGGCGGGGGCGATCGCCGGCAACGTCATGCTGATCGCCTTCGCTCTTTACGGCGGCCACTTCCACTCGATCGCCGACGAGTACAGCACGCTCTTCCGCTGGGTCAGCCTCGGTCTCGCCCTGCCCGCGGTCCTGTGGTGCGCGTCGGTCTTCTACCGCGGCGCTTGGGGCGCGCTGCGCACCCGCAGCCTCCACATGGACCTTCCCATCGCCATCGGTATTCTCGCCGGCTTCACCCAGGGCGCGGTCAACACGGTGCGCGGCTCGGGGGAGATCTACTTCGAGTCGGTGACGGCACTGGTCTTCTTTCTGCTGGTGGGGCGGTTTCTGCAACGGCGGCAGCAGCTGAAGGCGGCGAGCTCGACCGAGCTGATGTTCTCGTTGACGCCTTCGACCGCACGCCTGGTGGATGGCGATACGGTGCGCGAGGTGCCGCTCGAGGCCCTGGCGGCGGGTGCGGTGGTCGAGGTGCGAGCCGGGGACTCAATCCCCGCCGACGGGGTGGTGGTCGAGGGCTCGTCGACCCTCGACCGTTCGCTGCTCACCGGCGAGTCGCTGCCCGAGGAGGTCGCGGCCGGCGACCCGGTGCACGCGGGCACCGTGAACCTTTCAGGGCGGCTGCTGGTCGAGGTGCGGTCCACCGGCGAAGACACGCGTGTTGGCCGGCTGATGCGGCTGGTCGAGGAGGGCGCCCAACGGCGAGCGCCGGTGGTGCTGCTGGCGGATCGAATCTCGGGGTGGTTTGTCGCCATCGTGCTGGCCCTGGCGCTGGCCACGGTGGTGATCTGGCTGCGGCTCGACCCGGCCAACGCGATCCAGCACGCAGTGGCGCTGTTGATCGTCAGCTGTCCTTGCGCGCTGGGCCTCGCGACGCCTCTAGCGGTGAGCGCCGCCATCGGCCGCGCCGCCCGCAAGAAAATCCTGATCAAGGGCGGCGATGCGCTGGAGAACCTCGCGCGGCCCGGCCTCATGATTCTCGACAAGACCGGGACCCTCACCGAGGGGCGGCTGGCGGTGATCCGGTGGTGGGGCGACGAAGACGTGAGGCCCCTGGTGGCGGCGGTGGAGCGGCACTCCGCTCACCCGGTGGCACGCGCGCTGGTGGCGGCGGCGGGCGACGGCCCAGCCCTTGCCGCGGAGGAGGTTCGCGAGATCACCGGGGCGGGAGTCGAGGGCGTGGTCGACGGTCGGTCGGTGCTGGTCGCTTCGGCCGCCCACGTCAAACGCAACCTCGGCGGGCTGCCGGCAGAAGCCGCCGCGGCGGTGGCGGCCTTTGCCGGCGAGGGTCTCAGCCCGGTTGTGGTGACCGCCGATGGCCGAGTCGCGGCGGTTGCAGGGTTGGGTGACCCTCTCCGAACCGACAGCGAGGATTCCGTGTCGGCTATCCGCGCCAGCGGATGGCAGGTGGAGATCCTGTCCGGCGACCACCCGGTGGTGGTGCAGACGATCGCCCGTCAGGTCGGAGTGCCGCCCGAGGCGGCGCGCGGTTCGGCGACTCCCGAGGACAAGTTGGAGGCGGTTCGATCACACGGCGGCGACACGGTGGCCATGGTCGGCGACGGCGTCAACGACGCGGCGGCGCTGGCTGCCGCGACGGTTGGCATCGGCGTCCACGGTGGCGCCGAGGCGGTGCTGGCGGCGGCCGATGTCTATCTCGGCCGGCCCGGGCTCACCCCGGTGGTCGAGCTGCTCGAGGGATCGCGGCGGACGCTCGGCGTCATCCGCCGCAACCTCGTTTTCTCGCTGGCCTACAACATCGTTGCGGTGGCCTTCGCTATCACCGGCCACATGAGCCCGATCCTCGCCGCCATCCTGATGCCGCTCTCTTCGATGACCGTGGTGCTGTCGTCATACCGGGCAAAAACATTCTGATCCTGGATGCTGGATGCTCGATGCTGGATGCTGGCCCCACCCACCCGCCCGGCAGCCGGGACGGCTGCCCCACAAGGGAGATCCTGAGCAATTGTGGGGCACGCGTCCCGCGTGCCGGGTGGTGGGGTTGAAAATCCGAAATCCGAAATTCGAAATCCGAAATTTGCCTCTACAATCAATCCCTCATGTCCGCCCTCTACCTCGCCCTGCCGATCGCCCTCCTTCTCGCCCTGGCCGGGGTGATTGCATTCATCTGGTCGGTGCGCAGCGGGCAGATGGACGACCTGGAGACGCCCGCGCTGCGCATCTTCGGCGAGGACGACGAACGCAGGCGTTCGCCCAATGACGACTCACCGCGGGATCAGGGCTCGGCGCGGGCCAACGAAGGTACCGAGAGTCGTTAAAACGTTCAACGTTTGAACGTTTTAACGATTAGATGATCAACATGGCATCGCCATACGAAAAGAAACGATAGCGGAGCGCGACGGCCTCGGCGTAGGCGGCGAGGACGCGTTCGCGCCCCGCGAAAGCGCTGATCATCATCAGCAGGGTCGAGCGCGGCAGGTGGAAGTTGGTGAGCAGAGCCCCGACGCCGCGAAACTTGAAGCCGGGGGTGATGAAGATCCGCGTCCATCCATCACCCGCCTGCAGCCGGCCCTCCCCCGCCTCCAGAGCCCCTTCGAGGGCGCGCACCGAGGTGGTGCCGACACAGACGATCCGGCGCCCCTGGTCGAGGGCGTTGTTGACCGACGTTGCCGTGTCCTCGGAGACGTGGAACCACTCCTCGTGCATTTCGTGGTCGGCGATGTCCTCGACCGAGACCGGGCGGAAGGTGCCGAGACCGACGTGGAGGGTGAGAAAGGCGATTTCGATACCCGCCGCGCGGATCGCGTCGAGCAGGTCGTCCGTGAAGTGGAGACCGGCGGTCGGCGCGGCCACTGCGCCGGGGTTTGCGGCGTAGACCGTCTGGTAGGTGGTCCGGTCCTCGTCGACGCCGCCCTGGGGGCGTTCGATATAGGGCGGCAACGGCATCTCGCCCAGGCGGTCGAGCCGCTCGAAGTCGAGGACCGGGTCGAAGCGGACGAGCCACCGGCCCTCACCTCTCCGCTCGACCGGCACGGCGGCGCCGCCGTCCGACCAGTTCCAGGCGCTCGCCGGTGCGGGCCCTTGCCGAGGGCCGCAACAGCGCTTCCCACCCATCGCCATCGACCTGCCGCAGGAGCAGCAGTTCGAACTTCCTTCCCGTCGGGCGATGGGCATACAACCGTGCCGGGATCACGCGGGTGTCGTTGAGGAGCAGAAGGTCGTCGGGGCGCAAAAGCTCGGGTAGGCGGCCGACATCGAGGTGCCTCACCCGACCCGAGTCGCGATCGAGCACCATCAAACGCGAAGTCCCCCGCGGCGCCGGGTGCTGCGCGATCAGCCCAGAAGGGAGCTCGAAGTCGAAGTCGTCAGTCCGCACCGGCGCATCATAACGGTTCCGGCACGCGAGACGCGTGCCCCACAATTCCGTCTCCACCATCCGTTCTGGCCTTGTGGTGCGGGCGTCCCGCCTGCACATTCCAGCGAGGATCTTGAGGGGAGCTCTACAATCCACCCATGTCCCCTCTCCGCCGACACCGCTTTGGACGCACCGCCGAGCGGTTTGCCTTGTTTCTGCTCCTCGCCAAAGGCTACCGGCTGCGGCACCGCAACTGGCGCGGCGCCGGCGGCGAGCTCGACCTGGTGATGGAGCGGCGCGGCGAGATCGTCTTTGTCGAGGTCAAAGCGCGGTCGAGCGATGACTTCGGCGGCGCCGCCGCCGCACTGAACGACAAAAAGAAAAAGACCCTGACGCGGGTCTCGGCCGCCTACCTGGGCCGGTTCTCGCTGTGGGACCGGCCATGCCGTTTCGACCTCGTCACCATCGAACGGCCTGGCGGTTTGTTCCCGTGGCGCGTCCGCCACTATCGCAACGTCTTCCGACCGGACCGGGGGAGGCAGTTTTGAGGGCAGTGAGGCGGAAACGGCCTTCAAGTTGCGTCCACGGCTCGGGAGAATGTTCGGATCATGGCAGCCGGGACGGCTGCCCCACAAAAAGGACCCGGAGCAATTGTGAGGCACGCACCCAGCGTGCCGAACGGCTGCGATGGGTAATTCAAAATTCAAAATTCAAAATTCAGAATTCCTCCGCTGTGGTCACCTGCCGGCTCACCCGGACCTCTTCGGTCGTGGCCCCGAAGAACGACTTCATGTCTTCGAGAATGCGGTACAGGGTCGGGATCAGGATCAAAGTGATGGCCGTGGCGAAGACGATGCCGTAGCCGAGACTCACCGCCATCGGGATCAGGAACTTGGCCTGCATGCTGGTCTCGAAGATCATCGGGGTCAGACCGAGAAAGGTCGTCGCCGTCGTCAGCATGATCGGCCGGAAGCGGCGTTCTCCCGATTCGCGGATCGCCCGGTCGACGGTCGCCCCCTCTTCGCGCATACGGTTGATGAGATCGACCAGGATCAGCGAGTCGTTGACCACCACTCCGGTCAGAGCGACCATTCCGAACATCGACAGCATGGTCAGATCGAGACCCATCAGCATGTGGCCGAAGACCGCACCGACCAGCCCGAAGGGGATGGCCGACATGATGATCAGGGGCTGGGTGTAGGACTTGAATGGAATGGCCAGCAGGGCGAAGATCGCCAGCTGCGCGACCAGGAAGTTGATTTTCATGCTGTCCAGCGACTCCTTCTGCTGGCGCTGCTCGCCCTCGAAATCGAAGGTCAGACCGGGAAACTCGTGTGTCAGAGTCGGCAGGGCTCTGGCTCGCAGATCGCTCGAGATTTCGTTGGCGTTGGCCACCGTTTCGTCCACATCCGAGCTGACGGTCACCACCCGGCGGCGGTCGGTGCGGTTGATGACTGCGTAACCGCGGCCTTCCTCGACCAGCGCAACCGTCGTGAATGGAACTTCGGCGCCTCCGGGCAGCCGCACCCGCATCTCATCGATATCGCCGCGAGAACGCCGCTCGGTCTCCGGGTAACGGACCATGACCCGGATGTCGTCGCGGCCGCGTTGGATCCGCTGCACCTCCTGGCCGTAGAAACCAGCGCGAACCTGACGCGCGAGATCCGACAGCGTGAGCCCCGCAGCCCGCCCCTCAGGGGTCAGGGTCAGCTTGAGCTCCTTCTTCCCGGGAAGGAACGAATCCGCCACGTCCTTGGTGCCGGGGTATTCCGCGATGATCTCCTTGAGCCGATCGACCGCCGCCAGCAGCGTCGGAAAATCGCGGTGGGCCAGTTGGACGCTGACCGGGTCGCCGGCCGAAAACATGTTCGCCTTGAAGGTGAGCGAGACCGCCCCCGGGACCTCACCGACGATCTCGCGCCACCGGCTGACCAGTTCCGCCGACCCCACATCGCGGTCCTCCGCACCCAACAACTCGACGTTGATCTCGCCGAGGTGGGAGGAATCGCCGCCCGAGGACCTCTGCGCCATCGGCCCACCGCCGCCGGCCGATGGTTGCTGGCCGACGGTCGTCGAGATGTGGCGGATGATCGAGGGAGAACCGTCCGGTTGGGCCTCGTCGTGGTCGCGGGCGAGAGCCTCGGCGCCCGCCTCGATGCGCGCCAGGATCGCCTCGGTCTGAGCGACCGGCGTCCCCTGCGGCATGGTCAGGGACGCAATCATGTTGTCCGAATCCACCCTCGGCATGAAACTGAACTTGAGAAATCCTCCGACCACCATCGACACGCTGATGAAGAGAAAGACCAGGGCGACCGCCACCGTCAGGTAGCGCCACTCGAGGGCGAATTCGAGGCTCTTTCGGTAGGGCACCCTGATCCACCACTGAAGCCCCGTCTGAACTTTTTCCTGGACCCGTTCGATCGGGCCCAGCACCAATCCCATGATCCGGTTGAATATCCGCCCCTCGCCGGAAAGGTGGGCTGGGAGGATCAGCAGGGCTTCGACCAGCGAGGTCATCAGGACGGCAATCACCACGATCGGGATCTGCCGCATGATCTTGCCCATGTTGCCGGCCACGAACAGGAGCGGCGCAAAGGCCGCCACCGTGGTGATCACGGCAAAAAACACAGGCATGGCCATCTCGCGGACGCCAAGGATGGCCGCATCGATCGGCTTCATGCCCTTCTCGAGATAGTTGAAGATGTTTTCGCCGACCACAATGGCGTCGTCGACGACGATGCCGAGCACGACGATGAAGGCGAACAACGAGATCATGTTGATCGTGACGTCGGCGTATGGAATCAGCCACAGACCGCCGAGGAACGAGATCGGGATCCCCATGGTGGTCCAGAATGCGAGCCTGGTGTTGAGGAAGAGCGTCAGACAGATGAAGACCAGGGCCAGACCGAGCCGGGCGTTGCGCAGCAGAAGGCCGATACGCTGTTTGAGGATGATGGAGTCGTCGTCCCAAGTGTCGACGGACACCCCGGCCGGCAGCTCCGGCGCGAGGTCTGCGAGGTATTTCTTGGTGGTCGAGGCCACCTCCAACGCGCCCTCGTCGCCCACCCTGTAGACCTGGATCAAGGCCGCCCGCCGGCCGTCGAAGCGGGTTGCGGTGTCGGTGTCTTCGAAACCGTCGACGACCGTGGCGACATCGGAGAGGTTGACGCGGGTGCCGTCCGGTCGGGTGACGACCACGATGTCCTCGAACTCCGCGCCGCGGTAGAGCTGCCCCTTGGTACGCAGCAGGATCTCACCACCCTGGGTCTTGACGGCCCCGCCCGGAAGGTCGAGCGATGACATCGAGACGGCGCCCGCAACCTGTTCGAAAGTGAGACCATAGCGGCGCAGCGCCTCCTCCGATACCTCGATGGAGATCTCGTAGTTGCGGACGCCCGCGATCTCGACCTGGGAGATGCCCTCGAGTGCGGTCACCTCGTCGCGGACCCTCTCCGCGAGCGCCTTCAGCGTCTTCTCCGTGGCGTCGCCGTAGAGCACGATGGTGATGACCCGCCGCCGGGAGTCGACCTCGGAAACCACCGGCTTCTCGGTTTCGACCGGAAAGGTCTCGATGCGGTCGACGGCCGCCTTGATGTCGTCGAGAACCTTGCGATCGTCGGCATCCTCCTCGAGCTCGACGGTCACCGATCCCAGATTCTCCTGGGCGGACGAACGGATGCGCTTGATGCCTTCGATGGAGGCGATCGCCTCCTCGACGCGGATGCAGACGCCCTCCTCAGCCTCGGCCGGCGAGGCACCGCGATAGGGCACTCTGACCGTCACCGTATCGGTCTCGATCTCGGGAAAGACCTCGATCACCACCGATGCCAGCGACAGCACACCGGACACCAAGATGAAGATCATCAGGATATTGGCCGCCACGTGGTTGGCTGCAAACCATGCCAGCGGGCCCTTGCGGCTGCTGTTCATACGGCTCCCCCAGCTTCGACATCGGCCTGGCGGACGGTCATGCCATCGGTGACCGCGTCGAGCGAGCTGACGATCACGAGATCGCCCTCTTCGAGCCCGGAGGAGATCAGAGTCTGCTGGCGATCGGCACGCAACACCTCGACCTCACGGATCTGCAGGGTGCCGTCTGAGAAGACCCACACCCGTTCGCCTTCGCGGACGGCAAACCGCGGCACTGCAACCACCCCGTCCAGGGTTCGCCCGAAGATGCGGACATCGACGAAGCTCCCCGGCAGCAGCGCCGGGTGGCCGGAGGAAGTGTCGTAGGGTTTGGGCACTTCGATAACGACGTGCACCATGCGCGACATCTGGTCGACCTGCGCCTCCATGCGCGTCACGCGGCCATTCCACACCGACCGGGCGCCGCCGAACGTGGCGCTGACCTCGGCGGCCGAGCCCTTGCCGCCGCCGCGTGTAGGCACGTCGAACCATGCCATCTCGCGGCTGTCCAACGGCACCCGGACCTCGACCACCTCCGTCCCGTAGACCGTCGCGAGACGGCTGCCGTTGCCGACGAACTGGCCGACATCGACGCTCTCGGACACCACCACGCCGTCAAAGGGCAGCGACAGCCGGGTTCGCTCGAGGTTGAGCCTGGCGACGCTGAGGTCGGCTGCTGCTGCGGCGTTCTCGGCCTCGGCCTGGCGGATCTGGGGCTCGCGGATCACCAGGGCTGTGGGCTCCTCGTCCGGATGGAGCCCGTTCCACTCCTCGCGCGCGACGTCGGCCTCCGCCTGCTCGCGCTCGAGGGTGACCTTGGCCCGGGCCACGGCGGCCTGGGCGCGCTCCACCGCGAGCTCGTAGTCCCGTGGATCGATCTCGATCAGGACTTCACCACTTTTGAAGAAGCCGCCGGCAACCAGCGAGCGGTGGGTAGCGACCACCTGGCCCGCGACCTGCGGGACGATGTCCACCGACACCCTCGCCACGACCTCGCCGTGGCCGGTGACCACCACCGGGACGTCGGCGACCTCGACCGGCAGAACCTCGACCAGAGGGCCGAGCGGTGGACGGTCCACCCTGGGCGGCGCCTTCCGCGCCGAGGTGATGACCGCCGCAGCGGCGATACCGGCGATGAGAACGATGATGGGAATGACGATCTTGAGGGTCTTGGAAGACATCAGCTTTCCTCTTCAGATTTCGGATTTCGGATTTCGGATTTCGGATTTTCGGAATCGGGCGGCGTATTCGCTGCCAGGGTCTTTCCCGCTTCGGGATCGGGGGGGTCGGTGCCCCAGTCGCCGCCGAGGGCGAGGAAGAGATCGATGCGGCCGTTCCACACGTTGATGGTGCTGTTGACGATCGCTTGTTCGGCGAGACGCAGCCGGCGCTCGGTTTCGAGTACCGTGAGCAGGGATTCCACGCCGCGCTGATAGCGCTGTTTCGCGAGGCTGTCCGCCGCGCGGGCTTCGGTGACCCGGTCGGTCGTCAGGTTGAAATTCTGGATCGACGAGTCGCCGATCACCAGGGCGTCCTCAACCTCACGCAGGGCGTTCAGCACCGCCCCGGCGTAGACGGCCGCAGCCTGTTCGGCCCGCGCCCTGGCGGCGTCGACATCCGCCCGGCGCTGTCCGCCGCTGAAGAGCGGACCGGTCAGGTTGGCGACGATGTTGTAGACGAAGTTCGTCAGATCGAGCTGGTTGATCGAATCCGCGGACTCCCCTGCCGAAGCGGTCAGATTGAGATCGGGGTAGAGGTTGGCGATCGCCGCGCCGACACCGAAGGTGGCGGCTGAGAGCTGCATCTCGGCGCGTCGCAGATCGGGCCGGCGGTCGAGGAGCAGCGCCGGCAGACCGAGCGGAACGGGATCGAGCGACGGGAGCTGCGGCATGGTCGCGGGCAGCATCTCGGCGCTGCCGGGGCGGCGACCCACCAAGACGTCGAGGGCGAGCCGCGCCTGTTCCAGCTGGCCCTCGAGGGTCGCCTCGGAGGCGCGCGCCGACGCGAGGTTTTCCCTCGCCAGATGCAGCTCGACGGCCCCTGCGATGCCCGCCCGATAGCGGCGATCGACGGTTCGCGTGGTCGACTCCCAGCTCGATGTGATCTGGCGGTTGATATCGAGGGCCCACGCGGTCGTGGCGACCAGAACCCGTGCACGCACCACCGCGGCCACCACCGAGTGGACCACCGCCTCCCGCGCCGCCTCTTCGCCCAGCATGTTCGCCCACGCGGACTGCTGGGTCCTCTTGAGGCGGCCGAACAGATCGGCCTGCCAGGAGACGTTGAAGTTGTAGGAGTAGGTGGTGGAGTCGATGGTTTGGCGTCCGATATTCGGCAGCACGAAAGAGTTTCGCTGTTTTGACGCTGCGGCTCCGTAGCCGACCTGGGGCAGCCTGGCGCCGCCCGCACGGCTGAGGTTTGCCTCAGCTTCCAATACCCTTGCCGCCGCAACCCGCAGATCGGTGTTGTGGGCGAGGGCGAGCTCCACCAACTCGGTCGTGGTCTCGTCACCGAACTCGCGCCACCACGGCGTCACCACCGGCAGCGGCTCAGACTCGGTCTCCGGCGCGTAGACGAAGGTGTCGCCGACATCGGCGGCGGTTGTCGGGCGTTCGGGCTCGGGGCCGAGGGTGCAGCCGGCCGCGACCGCCAGGGAGCCGGCCACGACAGCCCACCGTGCGATTCCTCGATACATCATGAAACGGCCTCCCCGGCATCTGTTGTGCCGCTTTCGGTTGGTGAAGAGACGGCGCACGCGTTGATTCCGCCGACCGAGAATCTGACAAAATGGGCCACGTAGTCCGACAACCGCTCGGGCATCAGATCCGACGCTCCCTGCGTCATGAACAGGTGGTGCGCTCTCAGGGCGTGGAGCAGTTGACCGACCATCGACAAGATGCACATGCGAGCGGCGGCGGGTTCAAGCTGCGGCCCGAACTCGGCCATTGCCGCCATCGCCCGTTCGAGGATCGGCTGAATGAACTCCTGAAAAAACACGTCGTGTGGGAGCCGGGCGTCGCACATCTCCCGCGACACCAGCGTCATGAAGAGCCGGCCGCGGCTCTCGTCGGTCAGCGGGTCGATAAAACCCTCCGCAAACGACCGCAGGAATTCCTCGAGGGATGGTGTCGGCGTGCGGTCCATCAGCTCGTCGAGAACCGCCAACCGTTGATCACGGAGAACGGTCAGCATCGAGCGGAAGGTCTCCAGGTAAAGATTTTCCTTGCCGCCGAAGTGGTAGTTCACAGACGCCACGTTGCAGCCGGCATCGGTCGTGATGTCGCGCACCGAGGTCAGATCGAAACCCTTCTCAGCAAAGAACTTCCGGGATGATTGGAGGATCCTGTCCCGGGTGTCCTCTCCCTCGTGGGGTTTCGCAACGACACTCATTTCAGTCTCCATACACACTCCCAACACCTGTTTCAAACGAGAGTATTAAACAGATGTTTCAAACTGTCAACGGAGTGCTCGACTGCCGGTTAACCTCGGGGACGGCAAGGAACTTCCAAAGGGGTTGTGAGCCTTGGGCTATGTGCCATGGGCTGGGAGCCTCGGGTTCTTTGTGGAAGCGTCCCTGCGGTCGGGGATATCCAGCATCCAATATCCAGCGTCGGGCAGGTGGGCGGAAAATCCGAAATTCGAAATCCGAAATCCGAAATCCGAAATTGACCAGATGGCGGGCGGGTTATCATGCCCGCCATGCACAACGACCTGCCCTCCCGCCGCTGGTTGATTCTCGCTTCGACCGTCGTGAGCTTTTTCTCCGTCGGTGTGACGTTCTTCGCCGTCCCACCGCTGGTGCCCGAACTGGTGTCGAGGTTTGGGCTCTCCCACCTCGCCATCGGTTTGTTGATGGGGGCGATCTCGGTACCGGCGATTCTCCTTTCGATCCCGCTTGGCGCCGCCATCGACCGCTGGCCGGCGCGCGCCACCGGCAACGTGGCGCTTGGCTTGATGGCCATCAGCGCCCTGCTTTTCGCCCTCGCGCCGAGCTACGCCGTCCTGATCGCGGGCCGATTGCTGTTCGGCGTCGGCGGGCTGGCCATCAACCTGTTGCTCGCCCGCCTCGTGTCCACTGCGTTTGCCGGCCGCGAGCTCGCGCTCGCCATGGGAATCTTCAACGCGGTCTACCCCGCCAGCATGATCGTCATGTTCTCCCTCCACCCGAAACTCCTGGCGACCTTCGGTTGGCGCGGTGAGTTGACGGCGTTGGCGGTGATGGTGATCGTGGCGATCCCCCTCCACAATTTCGCCGTGCCGCAGAAACTTCGCGGCGAAGCCGCGACCGACGATCAGCGCCGGGAACCGTGGTTGTCGATGCCTCTGGCAGCTCTGGCTCTCTCCTGGTTGCTCTTCTTCGCCGCGTACGCATCGATCTTCACCTTTGCCCCAGAGTGGGCCGGCGGCGGCGGCGGCGCGCTCCTGACAGTGAGCCTGATCCCCTGGGTCGCGATTTTCCTCGGCCCGATCACCGGGATGCTGATCGACCGCACCGGACTCGCCGGGCGGTGGCTGTTGGCTGGACAATTACTCCTGGCCGCGGTCCTGGCGGGTATGGCTTTCCGATTCCTGCCGCCGGCGCCCGCCATGCTCCTTGTCGGTGCGACCTTCGCCACCGTCGCCACCGCCACCTACTCGCTGCCGGCGACGCTGGTTGCGGCCACCCGGGTCGGCTTCGCCTTCGGCTTCATCACCGCGTTTTCAAATCTCGGCAATCTGGCGGGGCCGGCGATCGCCGGAGCGATCCACGACCGTACCGGGAATTGGAGCCTTGTGTGGATTCTGCTCGCCGCTTGCGCGGTGCTGGGCGCGATCGCCGCCCTCGTGGTCGAACTCAGAGGAAATCGAGCCGCGGCACCTTCGGAATGAGGCCTTCGGCGAATGCGCGATCGAGGAAGGTCTTCATCGCCGTGCGCCCGCGTTCGCCGTAGTCGACGGTCAACTCGTTGACGTACATCCCCACGAACCGATCCGCCTTGTCGCGGTCGAGACCGCGGCCGTAGTCGAGGGCGTAGTCGAGAGCCTTCTCGCGGTTGGCGAGCGAGTACTCGATCGAGGCCTTGAGCAGCGCCGCGGCGCGTTGACACGTTTCGGCACCGAGGTCGCGGCGGATCACGTTGCCACCGAGCGGCAGCGGAAGACCGCCGGTCTCTTCAGCCCACCACACGCCGAGGTCGACGATCTTTGCCAAGCCCTCGTCCTGCCAGGTCAGCTGCCCCTCGTGGATCACGACTCCGGCATCCACCTCGCCCGACTGCACCGCCGGCATGATCTCGTCGAAACCGAAGATCACGGTCTGCAAGGACGGGTTCCACATCTTGAGCGCCAAAGCCGCGGAGGTCAGACGGCCGGGGATGGCCACCGTCATGGAGCGCAACTGATCACCACTGACCGCCTCGCGCGCCACCAGCACCGGGCCGTAGCCGTCTCCCATGGACGCCCCCGAACCGAGCAAGGCGTAGCGGTCGTCGAGGTGGGCGTAAGCGTGGATCGACACCGCGGTGACCTCGTAGGTGCCTTCAAAGGCCGCCCTGTTGAGGGTCTCGATGTCGGAAAGCACGTGCTCGAACATGAGATCGCCGGTGTCGATGAGGCCGTTGGCCAGGGCGTAGAACATGAATGCGTCATCGGAGTCCGGCGAGTGCGCCACTCGAATCAAGGTCATCAATCCTCCTGCCCGTCACGGGGAACCGGCATTCTAACCCGGACTCAACGCAAAGACGGAAAGGTCGCCCGGCACGCGGGACGCGTGCCCCACAACCGCAAGCAGGTCCTGGGGGTTTTGTGGGGCAGCCGTCCCGGCTGCCGGGTGGGTGGGTGGGTGGGAATTCCTAATTCCGAATTCCTAATTCCTAATTTCGAATTCGCGAAGCGTCAGCTGCTCGCCCACTCCAACGCCACCGCCGGGTCCCCGTCGTTCAGCTCGAGGAGGTCGTCCCCCGGCGTGCGGCCACGGTCGGTGAAGTGTTCGAGATAGGTGCGCGTGGCCGTGACGTCGTCTTCCGCCACATAACCGGGCGGCATCGCTTGCATGCCGTCGAGACCGATCTTCCACAGCCTGCACGCGAGATCCCGCAGCTCCGGATCGCGGACGCCGTCGAGCGCCGCGCGGCGCCAGATTTCCGGAAGCCGGCTGCGCAGACCACCGAGAAGGTCCAGCGCCGCCGCCCGCGCCCGGTCGTCGTAGAGGAGCGCGGCCATCAGCGCCACCGGTACGGGGCGCCAACGGTTGGGCAGCGCTTCGCCGGCGCGGAGCTCGAGATAGCCTCGCGGCCGAACCTCGAAGAACAGGGTGGTGAGGTGGTAGTCGAGATCAGCGGCGGTGGGCCAGCCCCAGCGGGGATGGCCCTCCACGATCCAATTCTCGAAAGTGCAGCCGACGCACCCGGGCTCGTAACGCCCGTCGTCAATGCGGTACAGCATGACGTCTGCGTCGAGCGCGGCCTGCCCCCACTCGCCGCGGGGGTCGGCGCCGTCTCCGTGCACCAACAGTGACGGGAACCCGCTCCGCGTCGGGTCGAGCTCCTGCCATGCCCGTGCGCGGGTACAGACTGCGCCATCGCCCGGGCTGCTGGCAAATGACGCCGTCATCAGAGGGCTCGCCAGATTGGAAAGAAGCCACCGCTCCTTCCACACGTCGCCGGGGCCGAGATCGAGGTTGATCTGGAGGCTGGCCGTGTGGCGCATCATCACTGCACCCCAGTGTCCCCGTTGCCGATAGTAGGCAGCCTGGGCCGTGTAGCGGCCCGCGCGAAGCTGCTGGGGCACCGAATTCACATCGTGCCAGATATCCATGCCGATCGCCGCGAGGGACATGTTCCAGCGATCGAAGGCCCCCCGCACTCGACCCAGGACGTCGGCCACGTCGGCGACCGCCGCGGCGACACACGAGTAGACCGCCGTCGAGTGTTCGACCTGCCCACCGGGTTCAAAGGTGAGCCTGCCGCCGCCCTCCACCGGGTACTCCATCGCCCCCTTCGGTCCGTTGACGCGAGCCTCGATGCGATCGTCGGATTCTGCCAGCTCGTCGATGATCTCGACCACTCCGTGCCCGCCCGGGCGGTTGAGCAGCGCCCGCCCTGCAGGACGACCCGCAGGGTCGCGAACGATCGGGAACAGCTCGGGCTCGAGGCCGACGCCGCCGATCCGCGGCACATCACCCCGATCCGGGAATGCCGTCACACCGGCGCGGTGCCGTGCTTCGTCGACGGAAATAGCGTGCTTCTTGTTCTCGGTGGGCATGTTCCTCCGCTCGGATCAGCGAGAAAGCACAATACACGTCACGAGGTGGGATGCCAACCAGGAAGGCTTGAGGCTTGAGGCTTGGGGCCTGGTCGATGCAGCTCGGATCTCAAGCCCCAGGCCTCAAGCCTCAAGCATCGAGTAGGAGGCGCCCCGAGTAGGGGCGCCGTCCTCTCACACCACCGTACGTACGGTTCCGTATACGGCGGTTCGAAGCTGACACTGCAGTCGACGATGCTCCTCGAGCAGGCTCAGGAGTCCAATCTGACGGAGGAAACGGGTCGGGACGGCATGGTTCATATGGGACGCGCCTGCGTTCCACCACGGGCCATGCCCGTTGGAGGCGGAGGTGGAGGCTCGATGGCGGTCGAGTCCCAGCTTCATGAGCTGCCTCACCCGAGTACGTGGTCGCTTCCATTGCCGCCATAGGATGCACCGCAGTCTGCGACGCAGCCACTGGTCGAGCTGCTCGAAGGCAGCTTTGACCTCGGCTTTCCGGAAGTAGGCGACCCAGCCACGTATCAGCAGCTCGAGTCGCTCAATCGTCCACCTCAGGTTCCGACCCCGCCCCTGTCGAGCCAGCTCACGGGCCTTGTCCCGAAATCGTTTCACCGATTCCGGCGCAATCCGCAGCTTCGGCTCTCGGTGGGCGGTCATCGTGTAACCCAGAAACTTCCGCTTCCACGGCCGATCTACCGCACTCTTGTCCCGGTTCACCTTCAGGCGCAGACGTTTTGCGAGGAAGCGCTCGATCGACGCCAGCACGCGCTCGCCCGCTCGCTGTGACTGCACATAGATGTTGCAGTCGTCGGCGTAGCGCACGAATCGGTGCCCTCGTCGCTCAATCTCGCGGTCCAGCTCGTCGAGCAGGACATTGCTCAGGAGCGGCGACAGTGGCCCCCCCTGTGGCGTCCCCTCGCTCCTCTGGCCTACGATTCCTCCCTCCATCAGTCCTGCCTGTAGGTACCGCCGGATCAGGAGCAGGATGCGCTTGTCCTTCACTCGTCGCGCCATCCGCGACATCAAGATGTCGTGGTTGACCCGGTCGAAGAACTTCTCCAGGTCCATGTCCACCACCCACCGATGGCCGGCCACCACGTGCTCTCTCGCACGCTCGACCGCTTGATGGGCGCTCCGGCCCGGCCGGAATCCGTAACTCGATTCCGAAAACGTCGGGTCGATTTCTGGCTGTAGGACTTGGAGCAGCGCCTGCTGGATCATCCGGTCTACGACCGTCGGTATCCCCAGACGCCGCATCCCCCGGCCTCCTGGCTTTGGGATCTCCACCAGAAGCACCGGCTGTGGCCGGTATCGGCCTTCCCGTATCTCGTCTCTTATGCGTGCCCAGTGGGTCCTCAGGTATGGCATCAGCTCGTCCACGGTCATCCCGTCGACACCAGCCGACCCCTTGTTCCGCTTCACCCGCTGGTACGCCCGCAGCATGTTCTCCCGGCGCAGCACCTCCTCAATTCTCATCGCGTCTTGCTCGTCGGTGTGCTCGTTACACGCCGTGGTCGCTTGACGCTCTGATCCAGGCTCCTCGGTGGTTCCGCCACCGTCCTCCCGGCTCAGCTCCGGCTTCTCAGCCTTCATCTCTGCGTCTCCTTCGACCAGCGAATGCTCCGCACCGACTCCGTCCTCTCCGTTCGGCCCTTCGCCGCGGTGCGCCCACAGCTACTACGGCCTCGGCTGACTTCTGACTCCCCATCGGCCCGCCTCGCGGCGACCCTGGCCTCATTCGGCAGAGAGCCAGACCTCCCAGGGTAAGGCGCGTGGCTTTCGTCCCACATACCCGTCGCATATACCACCAGCCGGTCCGAATGACTATCGGGCTTCGGGTCTTTTGGCCCCCTCGCCCACCCGCTGACGGCCTCGTATGCGCTTCGTGTTCCTCGGGCCAGGACTTTGCCTTCAGCTTCCTTCAGACTCCGCCTCGCGACGGACGCCCTTGCTGTTCGGCTAGGAGTTCCGGTCATCTCGGCCTCCAGGGGACTTCCACCCCTAAGCCACTTCCCGGCTCGGTTTCCCTTACCGGTTGCAACCGACATGACCACGCCAGCCATGTCGCTTCGCGCCATGCCTGGCGCACCAAAAAAAGCGCGGCCGAAGCCGCGCTGGTTCGAATCAATGAAAACGAGTGGAATCAGTCCGCAGTCTTGAACTCGTGGATAGCGGCCTTGTTGTCCTTGTTGTCGGCGAACACGACCTTCTTGGCGTGGTCATCGCCGGTGTGGCAGCCATCGCAGGTCGCCTGGGTCGGGACCACCAGGCCGTTGGCCTTGGCTGCCTCCAGATCCTTCATGATGCTCATCTTCTTGAAGTCGGCGCCCGCACCGTGGCAAGCCTCACACTGCACGCCGGGAAAATCCTCGCTGGCGTTGGTGGCGTGGCACTTGAGGCAGTCAGGGGTGAACGCACGCTCGGTGGAGGCCTTTGCCGCCTCGGTGGCCTTGGCATGGGTCGTGGTCTCCCACGAGGTGTACTCCACCTTGTGGCACATCTTGCATTTGTCGGCGCCGACGTACTCGTGGTCAGCCGCCTGCGCGGTAAATGACACCAGCACCGCAACCGTCAGTGCGAAGGCCGTCCACATAGCTCTATTCCTCATTGATGATCCTCCATTTCTCCGGGTCGCCCCGCAAACGGGCGCCGGGACCAGCCGAATCTACCACCGTCGCAACGGGTATTCAAGAACGACACTCTGATGACACTACTCGTGGAAGGGGTGGGATATTCCCCAACCTCCCCAGGGGGCGCACAAGCCGCTGGACGCGGTTTCTGGAAACCACTCAGGGAAATACGCTTATGACCTGCACGGCAGTTGCTGACCGGTCACCAGCGCGAAGGGTCGACGCCTTCGAACACCAACAGACTCGCGAGGCTGGTGCGTCGATTCATGACCAACTCACCGGTCGCAGGGTTGATCGTCAGTGGCAGGTGCTCGAGGTGGGAGGCGGCAGGGCGTCCGAGATCGAGAGTCGAGCGCAGCCTCCAGGTCCACACACCGGCCTCCGCCTCCCACAGCTCGACCCGGTCGCCGGCACGGCGCAGCTGCCACAGCAGTTGACCGTCGCGGCTCCAGACCAGACGCGTCGGCTCGTGACCGACCTTCAACGGCGTCCCACCGTTCGCATCCACTATCCAGGCGCCCTGGGCGGGGTCGGAATCCTGAGTCCACACCGAGTAGGCGATCCACCCGCCCGCAGGGCTCCACTGTGGGTAGTCGCCGCCGTCGGGTGTCAGCTCTCGCGGATCGCCGCCCGACGCGGGAACCACAAACACCTTGATCGGAGATCCGGCGGCAAAGGCGATGAACCTGCCGTCAGGCGACCAACTCGGATACTCCGATGATTCCACGTCGTCTGCCAGGGTCACCGGCTGGCCGCCGGAACGGGACACGACCCGCAGTTCGGCGCCGCTTTCGGGGACCCGCGCGAGATAGGCGATCCGGCTCCCGTCCGGCGACACCGACGGACAAGATGCATCCTCCACGGGATCGCTCACCGCCGCCTCGACGCCTGACGGGTCGCGCAGGAACAGGGTCGCGCTGCCCGCCATATAGCGCCGGTACACCACCACCCCATCGGCATCCGCGCTCCCCCACCCGCTGTCCGGGACTCCGCACAGGAGGCAGGTCCAACCCCCACCGTCGGGGTCGACCGCAATCAGATCGTTGGTGGTGCTCTTGCGGACCACCGCTAACCGATCGGCAGAAGGCGAAAACGCCGGGTGCCAGAGACGGTCGATTCTCGGAATCACCGGCGCCGCTCCATCGGCGGTAACCCTCACCAACCGGCCGTCGATGGAGGCGATGAGAGAACGACCGGACGGGGCCCACGAAACGCCGAATATCTGTTTGTTCGGTGGCTGCCACATTCGTGACGGGCCGTCGATCTCGTTGGCGACAAACAACCCACTGGGAATCCCCGAGGATCCCGACAACAGGGCGAACCCCCCACCGGGTCGCGGTAACGCGCTCAACCACGACAGATCGCCCTCCGCCTCGCGAACCCTCGTAGTCTCACGGCCGCCCATCGAGTACCGGAAAAGGCCGAAGCCTCCGCCCTCCTCCTCGCGCGAAAACAGAAAGGAGTCGGCGTCAATCCACGTCGCCCCCCCGGCATTGATCACCTCGGTGGTCGCCCGCCCCCCGACGGCCGGGTACACCCGGATCGAAGGTTCGCCGGCCACCACGACTTCGACCAACATGGCCTTGCCGTCGGGCGATACGCGGGGCGAGCTCAGAATCTCCGGCGGTGCGGCCTCCAGGAGGGTGCGGGTGTTGCCACTCGTCGGATCGACCGCGAGAATCTCGCCGATGCCGATCTGGTCTCTGGCCACCACGATTTCGGAGCCGTCCGGCCGCCACGACGGGTCGACCAGGGTTCCGACCGTGTCCATCAGAGCCCGGGCTTCCCATCGCCCCGGGTCCGGCCGCCGCGGCTCTGACCCGAAACGTCCGCCCAGCGCCCCGGCGACCAGACCGAGTGCCAGAGTGGTCCCGGCGATTGCCGCGACGCGAATCGCGAGCCGCCGGCGGCGAGTCACCACGGCCTCCAACTTGCCCGAGCCCAGAGCCATGGTGGGCGCTTCGGCGAGGCTCACCGCGTCGGTGCCCTGAAACACCGCCAGGTCGTGGGCGAGGTCGGCGCAGGTCCGGTAACGTCGTCCCGGCTCTCTCTCCAGACAGCGTTCCACAACCGCGGCCAAATCGGAAGGCACCGCCGGGGCGACGTCCTGCAGCGGTGGGTACTCGGACCTCACGACCGCCTGCAGAACCTTCATGGGCGTCGGACCGTCGAAGGCACGGGTTCCCGACAGGCACTCGTACAGCACCGCACCACACGAAAAAATGTCCGACGACGGGGTCACTTCCTGGCCCAGAGCCTGCTCCGGCGCCATATAGGGGCAACTGCCGAGGACCATGCCCGGCGACGTCAGAGTCTCGATCGGGGTTTCACCTTCCCGGTGTGCCAGACGCGCGAGCCCGAAGTCGAGAACAGTGACGTGCCCTCCGTCCCCGACCATGATGTTCGACGGTTTGAGATCGCGATGGATGACGCCCACCTTGTGGGCGGCTGACAGCGCCAGGCTGACCTGCTCCACGATCCGCGCCGCAAGACGCGCCGGCAGGGCCCCATCGGTCAACATTTCGTTGAGCGACGATCCGCGGATCAGCTCCATCACGAGATAGGGCAACTCCTCGCCAACGCCAGGATCGAAGGTGCCGATGTCGAAGATGGAGACGACATTGGGGTGCTGGAGCCTGGCCATTGCGAGCCCCTCGCGTTCGAATCGCGCCTCGGCCGACGGCTCGGTCACCAGCACCCGCGGCAGCAGCTTGAGGGCCACCTCCCGGTCCAGCCGTTCGTCCCAGGCCGCCCACACCGTGCCCATGCCGCCCCGAGCCAGCCGGCGCTGGAGGCTGAACCTCCAGATCTTCATCCCGGGCTGAAGTTCCTTGATCATAACCATCCCATGATACGACGCTCGCTAGATTTGATCAGTCACAGCGTTCAATCACCAGAAGCGTCAGATCGTCGGCAAGGGGCGCGCCCATGGTGTAGTCGGCGAGGGTGATGAGTGTATGGGCAATCAACCCGTCGCCGTCGAGGCCGGAACTCTCTTCGAGCAGGCGAACCAGGCGGTGGTAGCCGAACGGCTCACCATCGGCAGCGGCCGCCTCCACCAACCCGTCCGAATAAAGAAACAGCCGTGAGCCGTTGGGGAAATCGCACTGGGTCGATGCCGGGCGGCACAGCCGGTTGCCCATCGGGAGGGCGCCCGCCAGAAGCTCTCGCGGGCCGCCGCCACCACCGATCAGGAAGGGTGGCGGGTGACCGGCGTTGGCGACCAGGAGACGCCCCCCCACCGGGTTGATTTCGATCACCGCCATGGTCACCATCGTCCGCGCCTGACCGTGCTCCATCAGCAACCCGTTGACCTTTTCAATCAACTTCGTACCCGAGTACCCCTCGCGGACCAGTGCAGCCACCGACGACTTGAGACTCGCCATGAGAAGCCCGGTGGACAGACCGTGGCCCGCAACGTCGCCAACGGTCACCAGGAGACGGTCGTCCGAAAGCGAAAAGACGTCGAAGTAATCGCCGCCGACCTCGGTCGCCGGTTGGAAGGTGGCACGCACGAGCAATGGGCCCAGCTCGAGGCGGCGGGCCGGCAGCAGGCTCTGTTGGATTTCGCGGGCCAGCTCGAGTTCGCGGGCCAGCCGCTCCTTCTCGGCGACGTCCACCAGCATCGACTGCACCGAGTCGGTCATGTGATTGAACGACCGCGCGAGATCGCCGAGCTGGTCCCGGCGTTTCACCGGCACACGGTGGTCGAGATTGCCCAGTTCCACCTGCCGCGCGCCCTGGGTCAATCTCGAGGTCGATCGGGCGATTGAAAAAATGACCGCCGCCGCTGCAGCCAGCGCGAGCCCGTACCCGACGAGAAAGAACGCTCCGAGACCGGCTAGGACGCCGTACAGCTCACGACCGAGCTCGTAGCGCGACTGGGTGAAGTCGCGCCACACGTTGATCGGCGACGTCCGCAACAGCGCCAGCAGAGTTCCGTCCTCCAGCGGTTCGCCGCTCTCCAGATCCACCACGTCGGGGACAACGCGGAACCACACGACGAGCGGTCGGGCCAGGAACGAAGGGTCCGTCTCCGGCCATGCCGGCCAGAGCTCGCTTCCGGACACTTCTTGACCGCTCACGGAGAATCTCATGGTCCCCCGCCCGGCCGTCGAGATCTGGACACCATCACCTGCGCCTTCGGATTCTCCGCCCTCGCCGCCGCTGTTCTCAACCAGAAACGAGACATCGAACCACCACGCACCGCTGATGGCGCGGGAGGATGCCTCGTCTAAGGGAATGAGCGCCGTGACGCGGTCACCGGAGGCGGCGGTCGCCGAAACGATGCCGTACGTCAAATCGCCGTAACGAGCCGTCAGTTGGCGCTCGCTCGCGACGAGCCAGTCCATCTCGGGCAGGTCTTGGCCGCCCTCCAGATCAACGATCCGATCTCCGATGCGAGCCTGCCACACAACCCGCGGCAGTGGCTCGTGGGATGCGGCTGCGAATTCCTCGAGCAACCCCACCGCGGAGTCGGCGCCCCGAAGCTCGGCGCGTTGGAGGATCGTGTCGCACTGGTGGGCGAGCTCCCAGCGAACCCGGTAGAGTTCCGACCCCAGACGCACCGAGGTGTACTGGCCCATCAAAACGTAGAGGCCCACCAACCCGAAGGTCAAGGCAGAAAGCACCGGCAGCACGCCGATCCCCAGAAAGGTTACAAAAAGGCGCACGCCGACCCGGTAGGTCACCCACCGCCACAGTCTCCAGCCCACCCAGAGCACGGTGCCTATCGTCCACAGGATCGACACGGCAACCATGAAATCGCCGAATGGGGAATCGGGAGCCCACGCCGAGGCAGCCACCGCGGTCAGGATGATGACCGCGCCGACAAACCACCACCAGCGACCGCGCGCCCTCAACCTTCGGGCTCCCTGTCAACGCCGTCGGTCGTTTGGAACAACCACGGTTCGGTTGCCCGAGGGGCGCCTTCCGGTTCGTGGCAGCGGCGGCAGCGGGCTTCGTACGCGCCCAAAGCGCCGACCACCACCAGTTCGTCCGACTCGATAAGCCGCTGGGTGTAGGCCGCCGGCGACCCACAGCTGGTGCAGATGGCGTGGATCTTGTGGACCTGCTCGGCCACCGCCAACAACACCGGCATGGGGCCGAAGGGCACCCCGCGGTAGTCCATGTCGAGGCCGGCGACAATAACCCTCTTGCCGAGGTTGGCAAGGTGCCCGCACACGCCCGGCAGGCCGTCGTCGAAGAACTGCGCCTCGTCGATGCCGACAACCTCCGTGCGGGGATCGAGCCGCGGTCTGATCTCATCGGAGCGCTCCACCAGCTCACAGGGCACCCGCATCTGCGAGTGCGAGACCACGTCACCTTCCGAGTACCGGTTATCGAGCCTCGGCTTGAAGACCTGCACCCGCTGCCGGGCGATCATCGCCCGTTTGAGGAGCCGGATCAGCTCCTCCGACTTGCCCGAAAACATGGGCCCGGCAATGACCTCGATCCAGCCTGCACCAGGACGGGTTGGGTTCATCTTCTCGGCACCTCCGGAGGGGCGATGGTATCAGGGATTGAATTCGGAATTCGGAATTCGGAATTCGGAATTTCCACCCCTCCCGCCTTGAATACGATCCGGAAAGGTGAGCGGCATTCCGAATTCCGAATTCCGAATTCAGAATTGAGCGCCGCAGGCGCTATTTATTCACCATATGTACCGCCTGCCCGAGCGCTCCTTCGATGGCCTCCTGCAGGGCCTCGGACATGCTCGGGTGGGGGTGGATGGTGAGCGCCACGTCCTCGAGGAAGGCGCCCATCTCGAGGGCCAGGGTGGCCTCGCCGATGAACTCGCTGACCCCGCGGCCGACAGCGACGATCCCCAGCAGTTGTTTGGTCCCGGCGTCCGCGATGGCCTTGACGAAACCGTCGGTCGAGTCGAGCGACATGGCGCGTCCGGAGGCCTTGTACTGAAAGGCGCCGGTGACGACGTCGTAGCCTTTTTCCTTCGCCTCTTCCTCGCCGAGACCCACCCACGCCACCTCGGGGTCGGTGTAGATCACGGCCGGCACGAAGCTGTCGAAGGCCGCCGGTTCCCCGGCGATGACGTCGGCCGCGACCTTGGCCTCCTGATAGGCCTTGTGGGCGAGCAGGGCGCCGCCGACCACGTCGCCGATGGCGGAGATGCCCGCCGCCGAGGTCTGCATGCGGTCATTGACCGTGATGAAGCCCTTGGCGTCGGTCGCGACGCCCGCCGCCTCGAGCCCGATGTTCCCGGTGTTGGGGACCCGGCCCACGGTCATCATCACCACGTCGGCTTCGAGCCGCAGCTCCTCGTCTTTGGGCCCGCGAGCCACGACGATCGACGGGTCGCCTGCTTCGAAGGCCTCGGCGCGATGGCTGAGGTACAGCGTCACGCCGAGCTTCTTGAGCTGGCGGGTCAGGGCCTTGCCGACCTCGGGGTCGAGATTCGGAACGACCTTGGGCAGAAACTCCACCACCGACACCTTCGACCCGAGCTTGGCGTAGACGGTGCCCAGCTCGAGGCCGATGTAGCCGGCGCCGATGATCACCAGTCGGCTGGGGACGCTCTGTAACGACAGGGCTTCGGTCGAACCGATGATCTTGACCCCGTCGTGCGGAAAGCCCTCGAGCTGCATCGGCCGCGAACCGGTGGCGATCACCGCCTGCTCGAACTCGATCTCGATGCGCCCGTCGTCGGTCGCCACCGCCAGCGACCGGTCGCTCAGAAACTCGGCGGCACCTTTCACGACCTCGACTCCGTTGCCCTTGCACAGGAACTCGACGCCCGATGTCAGGCGGGTGACGATGCCGTCCTTCCACTCGACCATCTTCGGCAGGTCCACCGCCAGACCGTCGACCGTGAGACCCATGTTGCCGGCGTGTTGGATCTCGTACGCGAGGTCCGCAGCGTGGATCATGGCCTTCGAAGGAATGCAGCCGACGTTGAGGCAGACGCCGCCGAGGGTGGGGTTCTTCTCCACCAGGATGACGTCCTTGCCGAGTTGGGCGAGCCGGATGGCGGCCACGTAACCGCCCGGTCCTGCGCCGATCACAACCACCTGACACCCGCGGGAAACAGATCCGACGACCATTACAACCTCGCCATCAGCAACATCGGTTGCGACACCAGACGCACCAGGTCGCTCATGAACCTCGCGGCCTCGGCGCCGTCGACATACCGGTGATCGAACGAAATACTGAGATACATCATCTTGCGGATCGCGATCTCGCCGTCCACCACCTCGGGCCGCTCCTTGATGGCGTGCAGCCCGACGATGGCCAACTCCGGCTGGTTGATGATCGGGGTCGCAAACACCCCGCCCAGGGGGCCGATGTTGGTGATCGTGCAGGTGCCGCCCCTGAGCTCGTCCAGCGTGAGCTGCCGGTCGCGGGCGCGTTGGGCCTTGTCCGCGACCTCGGCCGCGATGTCCACCATGTCCTTGCGATCGGCATTGCGGATCACCGGCACGATGAGCCCCTCGGGCGTGTCCACCGCGATCCCGATGTTGTAGAACTTCTTGAAGAGGATCTCCTGACGGTCCTCGTCGACCGAGGCGTTGAAGATCGGGTACTTCTTGAGCGTCGCCACCAGCGCCTTGATGAAGAAGGGCAGCACCGTGAAGCGGACGCCGGTGCGCTCCTCGATCACCGGTTTGGCGCGGCGGTAGTGGTCCATGAGATCGGTGACATCCGCCTCGTCGACGTGGGTCACGTGGGCCGAGTGCTGTTTCGAATACCGCATGGCGTTGGCGATGACCTTGCGGAGGTGGGTGATGGGCACCCGCTCCACGTCGCCGTCGACCGTGGCGGCCCTCACCCCTGCAGGAACAGACGCCGTCGGCGCCGGAACAGGTGGCCGGCCGCCGCCCTCGGAGGTGCGTTGAACATCTTCATCCGTGATGCGCCCGCCCGAACCGGAGCCCTGCACGAGCGCAAGATCGACTCCCAGCTTGCGCGCCAACGCGCGGGTCCGCGGCGTCGCCAACGGCCGGCGGGCAGGGGCGGTCGCGATCGGGGCCTCGGCTTGCGCCGGCGCCGCTGCTGGCGCCTTGGACAGCGGTTCGACCGCTCCGGCTGGCTCGCCACCGGGGTCCTCGCCCGGCTCGCCGATGGACACCAGCGGATCACCGACGAAGATGGCCGAGTCCGCCGCGACGTGCAGCCGCAGGACGGTCCCGGCGTTGGGGGAAGGGAGCTCCACGACCGCCTTGTCGGTCTCGACCTTGAGCAGGGGCTGGTCGACGGCGACCACCTCGCCCTCGGCCACCAGCCACTCCACCACCCGCCCCTCGTGGATCCCTTCGCCCACATCGGGGAAGTTGAAGACGAACGCCATACTCCTGCTCCTCTGTATTCGGCTCTCTCAGTTGTGCGGGGACATGATAAACCTCCGTCGTCCGGGACGATCAAAAGGCGAGCGTCGTCTCCACCGCCTTGACGACCCGCTCTCTGGACGGCAGATACAGCTTTTCGTTCTGGGAGAGCGGGAACACCACGTCGAAACCCGCGACCCGCTGCACCGGCGCTACCAGCTGCAGCAAAGCGTTTTCGGTGATCTGGGCCGAGATCTCGGCGCCGAAGCCGCCGGTCCTGGGTGCCTCGTGCACCACCACCGCGCGACCGGTCTTGACCACGCTCGAGATCATGGTCTCGCGATCGAGCGGGTTGAGGGTCCGCAGATCGACCACCTCCGCGCTGACATTCTGGCGGGCCAGGACCTCGGAGGCGTCGAGACAAACGCGGACCATGGCGCCCCACGAGATCAGCGTGACATCAGACCCTTCCCGGGCGATGGCCGCCTTGCCGATGGGCACGGTGTAGCTCTCGGCGGGCACCGCCTCGCGGAATGCCCGGTAGATGCGTTTCGGCTCCATGAACAGGACCGGGTCTTCGTCGCGGATGGCGGAGACCAGCAGCCCCTTGGCATCGTAGGGGTTGGAGGGAATCACTACCTTGAACCCCGGTGTGTTGAGGAACAGTGCCTCGTAGCTCTCCGAGTGGTGCTCGGGGGGGTGGATCCCGCCGCCGAACGGCATCCGCACCACCATCGGGCAGCTTAAGGAGCCCCGGGTCCGGTTGCGCAACCTCGCCGCGTGGGCGAAGAGCTGGTTGATCGCCGGGTAGACGAAGCCCATGAACTGGATCTCGGCAACCGGTCGCAGACCGGTCGCGGCCAGCCCCACCGACATTCCGATGATCGAGCTTTCGGCCAGCGGCGTGTCGATCACGCGGTCGGCCCCGAAACGTTCGATCAGACCGTCAGTGGCGCGAAAAACGCCGCCGTCGATGCCGACGTCCTCGCCCAACACGATGACCCGTTCGTCGCGCTCCATCTCCTCGAGCATGGCGTCGCGGACCGCCTGGGCGATGGTCAGTTTCTCCGTCGTCACCTCGGGCACCGCACGCAAAGCGCGATCGGCCTTCGGCGCGCTCATGACCGCACCTCTTCAGCCAGCGCCGCCATCTGCTCCACCAGGTGGGGCGGCATCTCGTGGTACATGAACTTGAAGATCGCCTCCGGTTCCTGGGGAGTCATTCCCTCCAGCACCGCGACCTGCGCCTCGACCCAGGCCTGCGCCTCTTCGAGCAGCACCGCTTCCTGGTCGTCATCCCACAGGCCGTGCTGCTCGAGGTAGCGGCGGAGCCTGAGGATCGGGTCGCGGCCCTCCCACATCTTGAGCTCATCATCGGCGCGGTACCTGGTCGCGTCGTCGGCCGTCGTGTGATCGCCGAGGCGATAGGTGACGGCCTCGATCAGGCTGGGTCCGCCGCCGCTGCGCGCGCGCTCGATGGCCTCGTGAGCCGCCACGTAGACCGCAAAGACGTCGTTGCCGTCGACCTGAATGCCGGGCACGCCGTAGGCGTGGGCCTTTTGGGCCAGAGTCTCGGCCGCCGTCTGCTTGTGCAGCGGCACCGAAATCGCCCACTGGTTGTTCTGGATCACGAACACCGTCTTGGCATCGAACACGCCGGCGCAATTGACCGCCTCGTGGAAATCGCCTTCCGAGGTCGACCCGTCGCCGCCGAACGTCACGGCTACCGCGTCCTCGCCGCGAAGCTTGAGCGACAGCCCCACGCCGGCGCCGTGCTGCCACTGGCTGCCGACCGGCACCGCCACCGGAAAACACCGAACACCCTCGGGGTAGCACGAACCGCGCTCGTCCCCGGCCCAGTAGGCGTAGACCAGGTGCAGGGGCACGCCTCGCAAGACCATGATCCCGTGCTCGCGAAAGGCCGGTATCAACCAGTCGTTCTCCGCCATGGCGAGGGCAACGCCGGCCTGGACCGCCTCCTGCCCCTTGATCGGCGGCCAGGTTCCCATCCGGCCCTGGCGCTGGAGGTTGAGGGCCTTGCCGTCGAAGGTCCGCATCAGGACCATGTCGCGATACAGCCCGCGGACCTCGCTGGGGTCGAGACCGGGCATCAGGTCGCCGTCGACCCGGCCCTCCGTGTCGAGGATCTCCAGCCGCTCTGTGACCGCTTCATACACCCGCGTTCGAGGCATCCACTCTCCCCCTGCCGTCATGCTGTCCGCTCTATGGCAACGCACCAGGGTAGCAGGGTATTTCGGGGAGGAATTTCGGATTTCGGATTTCGGATTTCGGATTTTCCACCCACCCCCCGCCTCAGATGCACGTCCAAGTGCTCACATGCGGCGGAGGTACCTGAAAAACCATGGGAAACGTGCCGCGTGCGGCGGAGCGTGCCACTTTCAATATTGTTGGACTCACGGCCATTCACTTCGACGGAATCTCCCGGGCCAACAATGTTGAAGGTGGCAACTCTCGGGAAGCGCTTCAGGAAAGCCAATCCCCAAGAACGCCCCTTAAACAGAAACCGGCGCCCACCTCCCAGTCGTGTACGGCTCGAGAAACCTCTCGGGTACCGTGTCCAGCGTCGCTGCTGAACGACCTCGAGCCCGAGAGCATCCGCGAGGTGCGCGGCGATCGCCTCCCCCAGCACACCGGGGTCGCCACCGGGGAAGGCCGGGGTGAGACCCGCCACCACATCCTCGACCGGAATGCCGAACACCCTGGAATAGAGTTCGGCATCTAGGCCCAGGAGAACGGCGGCGTGGATCAACACTGCACCTTTCCGTCTCGTCTGGGCACACCCGACCGCCTTTCGGCCGTCGACAACCAGAGTGTCCGCGAGCTGGTCGAGAAAGCAGATCGGCGACCGCACCCGGCTAGCGCGCCGCGGCTCCGCGACCCGCGACACGGCGGCACCGACCGACCGCAGAGCGGGCTCGAGCACATCCAGAAAACGGCCGTAGAGGCTGATGATCCCCTGCCCCCAGGGGTGGGTCTGCGGCAATGCCAGCCCCACGCCGAGGTCGCCCTGATGGACCACGCCGGTGCCGCCGGTGAGTCGGCGCAGGACGGGCATTCCCCGCGCCCGGCACCACTCGAGGTCGACATCAGTGTCGGCCTGGCCGTAACCCAGGACCACCACCGGATCTCTCCACGAGGTCAGGAAGAGGCTGATCTCACCGCCGGCCGCGCGTTCGATCAACCACGACTCGCGAGCCAGGTCCACCACGGGAGGTCCGTCGGAGAGGTTGAGATGGAGGACTGTCTCGCCGCTCATGGCCACGATTGAACCACATAACGGGAAAACAAGTGATAATTGGCGCCGGGAGCAACAACGCCATGTTCTGTGCCAACCGCAAGTGTCCCGATTTTGAAATGAACGGCCTCTACGGAGAGTACCGCGAAGGGATCACCCGGTGTCCCTACTGCAACGAGCCGTTGGTCGCCGAAGACCCCGCTGCGGTAGACGACCCGCACGACGAGACAGAGACCGCCGCCCCCGAGTCCTGCCAAACCTGCGGCGACTCCGCGCCGCTGTCGGCCGAAGACGCCCACGCCGACCTCGAACCGGTCTTCGAGACCTCCGACCCGACCGAGGTCCCGGTGGTGCGGTCCTTCCTCGACGCCCAGGGCATCCCCCACGTGGTGGTCGGCGAGGAGCGCTTCGACGCCTTCCGTGGCAGCCTGTCGCCCTTCCGTTTCAACCCGCGTGCCGGCGTCGTGGCCTTTCTCGTGCCCGCGGAGTACGCGGAAGTGACGCGCGAACTCCTGGTCGAGCTCGAGCAGACCGACAGCCCCGACTCCTGAGAGGCGGCGTTACACTCCCGTCCAGGATGGAGGTGGCCATGCGTCGTCTGTTCGTTGTCGGGTTTGCGTTGCTGACCCTGGCTCCGGCTGCGGTCGCCAAGACCGCCGACGAGTCTCTGCGGCGGCCGACGATCGAAGCCCTCTTCGAAACCAAGGAGCTCGAACTCGAAGAACTCGACAACCTGATGTGGCTGCCCGACGGCGGGGACATCATCTACTGGACCTCGAAGGGCGAGGCAAACCAGCTCTGGAAACAATCGGTCACTACCGGCGAGCGCAGCCTCCTCGCCGACTGGGCCGCCGTGTTGGAGAAGCTCTCGGCGCAGCGACCTGACTGGACACAGCCCAGCCCGGGCGACGTCAACAGCTCGGGATCGGATCGCATGACACCGGTGTTGTCGCCCGACGGCTCCACGTTGGCGGGCGGCCACGCAGGCGATCTGTATCTTTTCGACCTCGCAATCGGCGCCGCACGCTTCGTCACCGGAGACTCCGACGAGGAGATTTTCCCCGCCTTCAGCCCTGACGGTTCGAAGATCGGGTTCGCGAAAGACGGCGACCTTTACTGGTTGGACCTCGCTTCGGGCGCGGTTCACCGGGTGACCGACCGCGGCGACAAAAAGTACCTGCTCAACGGCGTTGCCGACTGGGTCTACGGAGAGGAGCTCAATGTCGAGCGCAGCTACTGGTGGTCGCCCGACGGCGCCCGCATCGCCTTCCTCCAGTTCGACGAAAGCCCGGTCGGCGTGGTCCCCATCACCGGCGACGCCATGCCCTACCCCGACCTCGAGCACCAGTGGTACCCGAAGGCCGGCACCGCCAACCCGGTGGTGCGGCTCGGGGTGGTCGGGCTCAACGGCGGCGAGCCGCGGTGGATTGATACCGGGAAGGGCGATGACTACCTGGCGCGGGCCGGCTGGACGCCCGCGGGCGGAGTTTGGGTGGAGCGGCTCAACCGGGATCAGAATGTGCTCGACCTGATGGTCGCCGACCCCGCGACCGGTGCGACCCGGACACTCGTCACCGACAGCGACCCGGCGTGGATCAACGTCCGCGACGATCTCGTTTTTCTCGACGACGGGCGATTCCTGTGGACCTCCGAGCGCACCGGTTGGCGCCACCTCTATCTGTACGGTCCCGACGGCGCCCTCGAGAGACGGCTGACCTCCGGCGAGTGGCAGATCGACAAGGTGTACGGCGTCGACGAGGCCCAGACCACCGTCTTCTTCCGGGGAAACCTCAGCGATCCCCGGCAGCTCCACCTCTACCGGATGGGCCTTGACGGCGGCGAGGTCGCACTGCTCGGCAACCAGCCGCGCGGCGTCCACGCCGGTTCGCTGTCGCCCGACGGCGCCCTGCTCGTGGATCAGTGGTCGACCCTCGACACGCCACCGCGCGCCGATCTGGTGGCGGCTGGCGGCGAGGTGCTGCGCCGGTTGTGGCAATCGGGAGACGAGCTCGCCGGGTGGGACCTGCAGCCGTTGGAACCCGGCTCGGTGACCGCTGACGACGGCACCGAGCTCTTCTCGCTGCTGATGCGGCCGCGCGACTTCGACCCGGCGAAGCGCTACCCCGTCGTGCTGTACGTCTACGGGGGGCCCCACTCGCAGCTCACCGCCGACAGCTGGGGCGGATCGATCCACAACACCTACCGTCTCTTCGCCGAAATGGGCATCGCCACCCTCCTGGTCGACAACCGCGGCACCTGGGGCCGCGGCCACGCCTTCGAGGCCGCGGTCCACCGCCGCCTCGGCGAGCTCGAGGTCGCGGACCAGCTGGCGGCGGCGCGGTGGCTGAAATCTCAAGCCTGGGCCGATCCCGACCGCATCGCCGTGTATGGCGGAAGCTACGGCGGCTACATGACGCTTCTGCTGATGCTCAAGGCCCCAGACGTCTTCCGCGCCGGCATCGCCTACGCCCCGGTCACCGACTGGCGCCTCTACGACACCATCTACACCGAACGCTATATGGACACGCCGCAGGACAACCCAGAGGGCTACAAGCTGTCGGCGCCTCTGGAGTTCGCCGAAAACCTCTCGGGCGCAGTGCTCCTCGCGCACGGCGCGATGGACAACAACGTCCACCTGCAGAACAGCCTGCAGCTCATCGGCAAGCTCGCCGCCGCGGACAAGACCTTCGAATTCATGATCTATCCGCGGACACGGCACGGCATCCGCCGCTCCAGATTCGCCCTGCACTTTCACCGCCTCAAGATCGATTTCTTGAAGCGGAATCTCCTTGAAAATACGGAGGAATGATTCGATGGTTCTGTATTTTGAAGTCCACTCATTTACCGACGAAGTTTTTCATGGAAATCCAGCCGGAGTCTGCCCTCTCGACGAGTGGCTCGACGATCAGATGATGCAGAATATCGCAAGAGAAAACGGTCTCTCAGAAACTGCGTTTTTTGTGCCGGGAGATGGCGAATTCGATCTCCGGTGGTTTACGCCGTCGATGGAGGTTGACCTCTGTGGACACGCCACACTGGCCAGCGCCTACGTGCTCTTCGACCACCTCGGTTACGAGGGGGACAGCATCCGGTTCAACACCCAGAGCGGGACGTTGAAAGTGTGGAAACAAGGGTCGGCTTTGGTCATGGATTTCCCCTCGCGACCGGCGCAAAGAATTGAACCCCCCCTTCACCTCAAGAACGCTTTTGACATTCCCCTCGAAAACGTTTTTAAATCACGCGATTATATGGTCGTTTTTGACTCCGAGAAAACCGTGCGCGAGCTGCGCCCGGATATGACCGAACTCGAACAACTGGATTGCACCGGAATCATCGTCACCGCACCGGGCGAGGACGTCGACTTCGTGTCCCGCTTCTTCGCTCCGCGGGCCGGAGTCCCCGAAGACCCGGTAACCGGATCGGCGCACTGCACACTGACACCCTACTGGGCGGCGGTTCTGGGAACCACCGACCTGGCGGCACGCCAGGTCTCCGAACGCGGCGGCGAGCTGGCCTGTCGGCTCCTCGACGACCGGGTCCACATCGCCGGCCGGGCGGTGTTGTACGCCCGCGGTTTCCTGAACGTCGGCTGAGAGGTGGATGTGGCGCACGATAACAGGCAACCGTTGATCGCGACAGGAGCTCGAAGACCGTGAGGCGCCACGACAAGGAGATCCGCACGCGCGAGGAGATCGACGCGATCATCCGCGCAGCAGATGTCTGTCGCCTGGCCTTCGCCCACAACAACGAGCCGTACCTGGTGCCGGTGTCGTTCGGCTATGACGGTGAGAGGATCTTCTTCCACACCGCCCCCAATGGCCGCAAGATCGATTTCATCGAGGCCAACAACCGCGTCTGCTTCGAGTTCGAGGCCGACGTGGCCCTGGCCAGGGACCCCGAAGACGCCTGTGCCTGGACCTTCACATTCCAGTCCGTCATCGGATACGGGACCGTGCGCGAACTGGGATCACCCGAGGAAAAGACCCACGCTCTCAACCAGATCATGCGCCACTATTCGGGGCGCGAGTGGGATATCCCGGAGCACCGCACCGCCACCACCAGGGCGTGGAAAATCGACATCGACGAAGTCACGGGCAAACGGTCGGAGGAGAAGGCGAAGGGGTAGGGGCGCGTGTCAGGGCGGGCCTTTCTCGAGCGTTTCCGGCGACAATTTCAGACCTGCGAACCGCGCCTCTGAAACTGTCATCCCGAGCGAGCATAGCGAGCCGAGGGACCTGAGTGGAGTCTTCAGTCAACGCCAGGTCAAGAGCCCCTCTCGAGATCCCTCCGCTTCGGCCCTTTGGGCCTTCGGTCGGGATGACAGTGAGGGAGGGCGTTCGCTTCCGCGGGCGGGCCGTGAACGACCCGCCTACGCCGTTCAGAACCTTCGCACCAACATGCCTTTGCGGGCGCGCTTCCCGTGAGGAGCCACCCTTGACATTGTGTGCCCGAAACCTCGTCACGGGCCGAAAGAGCCTTCTTTCAAACAATGTCAAAAATGGCACCTCCGCCGCACGCGGCTCGTTTCCGCACTCTGCACCTCCGCCGCACGCTGTCCCACCCTCCCTGAACGCGAAAGGCGTTCACTCTCGGTGGGAGGGTGGGTGGGAAATCCGAAATCCGAAATCCGAAATCCGAAATTCCGAATTCCTAATTCCGTCAGAACCTGTACAGCACCGTCATCCGCAAATTCCGCCCCGGCTCCGGCCGGTTGTTGTAGGGCTCGTTGTAGAGCTTGTCGGTGAGGTTTTCGAGGGCGACCATCAGGCCGAGTCCGAAGTCGAAATCGTAGCCGCCGCGCAGCGCGAAGACGGTAAAGCCGGGGGTCCCGGTTTCGTATCGCGGGTCATCGGTGGGCAGCCGGGTCTGGCTGTCGAGCCAACGCATGTTGGCCTCGGTCCACCACCGCGCGCGCTGGTAGCGCACGCCGAGGATGACCTTCATCGGCGGGATCGACGGCAGCGGTTCGTTGGTGATGTTGTTGTCCCCCTGGATCAGGGCAAACGACCCGAAGGCCGTCCACCATCTGCGCGAAGATCGCTTCCAGGTCGAGCTCGATGCCCTTGATCGTCGCCTTTTCTACGTTCTGCAACTGGGCGGCGTCGAGCCCCGGAATCGGGCTTTCGGACGGGTCGAGGAACTCGAGCGTGATGAAGTTGTTGAGGTCGTTGTAATAGACGTTGAGGCCGCCCGAGTACCGGTCGTACCGCACCTTGAAGCCGACCTCGTAATTCCACGAGGTCTCGGAGTCGAGAAAGGGGTTCTGCAGGATGAAGGTGTCACCGGTGCTCGCGAGACCGATGAACGACCGCTCCTGCAGGTTGGGCGCACGGAAGCCGTGGGCGATCAAGCCAGTCACGTTGACGTGCTGCGCCACCGACCAGACGAGACCGAGGTTCCCGGCCAGCGCCGTTTGATTGACGTCGTACTGCTCACCGACGTAGCGCGGGTCGTCCTCGGTGACAAAGTTGAAGTCGTCGCCCCTGAGACCCGCGTTGAGGGTGAAGCGCTCGCTCAGGGTGATCTGGTCCTCGATATAGAGCCCCAGCCCCCGCTGGTAGCTGTCCGGGACCGTGACCTCGTCGCTCGGCGGTGTGTACGAAGACTCTGAGAACGCGTTGTCGTGAAGTTTGTCCTGGTAGAAGTCGAGACCGAAGGTGAAATGGTGGGCATCGAGATCAGCGATGGACTGGGCGTTGAAACCAAAGCTCTTGATCAGCGACTCGGTGAACTGGTTCGAGAAGTAAAACCCGAAGTCGAAATCGCGGATGCTCTCCTTGTCGATCTCCTGGTACCAGGTACTGAGAACGATGTCGTTGAGGCCCCACACAGGGCCCGACTCCCATGCCAGCGAAACCTTGTCGCGGTTGAAATTCGGGAACGAAATGTCAATCCCCGATGTCGCGGGGTCGTAGCCGGGGAAACCGACGTTCTTGGTCCGCACCACTTCGGCATTGACCTTGAACACGCCCTGGTTCCCGGTCAGAAAGCGGACGTTGCCGTTGAAGCTGGTCTGCTCCATGCCACTGTTGGGGACGACGTTGTCCGACTGGACAAAGTTTTCATAGCGCGGATCTTCCCAAGCACCATCCGCTGCCGTGTAGTTGCCGACGTCTTCGACGGTCCCACCGACAAAAAACGAAAAGCCCTCTCCTGTTCCTGCAACCGATGCGCGGAACTGTTGCGAGTCCGAGGTGCTGGCGAACTCGTAGGCCGCATCACCGGTGATCTTGAAGGCCGCGCTCCCGAGATCGGGTTTGCGGGTGATGATGTTGACCACGCCGCCGATCGCGTCCGAACCGTATTGGACTGACGCCGGCCCGCGAAGAACCTCGATTCTCTCCACATCGGCGAGGTTGACGAGCGCCGGTTGGATACCCGCAAAGTCGGTGGATTCACGGGCGTTGTTGAGCCGCTGGCCGTCAACCAGGATCAGGACCCGGTTCGACGTCAAACCACGGATCACGGGAATGCCGCGGAACGGGCCCTCGCCCTGAACCTCTACACCCGGGATCTGCTTGAAGAGGTCGGCCATCTTCTCCGGTTGTTCTCTCTCGATCTGCTCGCGGGTCAGGACCGTGATCGGCGCCGGGGTCTCGCCCGACAGTTGTTCCCGGCGGCCTGCCGTGACCACCAATTCGTCCGTGAAAACGAGCCCCTGTTCGGCTGCGGCCTTTTCCTCCTCCGTCTTTTCGGTCTCCGCGACCGTCGGTTTCTCGGGCTCGGCCTGCTGGGCCAGACCGGGTGCAGCCGCCGTCGTCAAAATCGCGCACAACACGCCCTGAAAAATGGTGCGTACCATCATGAGTGCTCCCTGAAATCGTGTCTACAGTGCTGTCTCGGCACCGTGAATCACCAGATCTTAGAGAAGAAACCACTCACTTTGTGCTGATTTCCCAAGGTTTTACGCTCAGGTGACAGTCCGCCTCATGATCTGGTCGATTGTCGTGAACTTCAGCGGCCAGTCATCCGGCAGGAGGTTGCGAAAAGCATCCGAGGCAAACCACTCCGCATCACCGGCGTAGGTGGGGACTACTGCTCGCTGGAATCGCGTCAGGATTTCGCGATCGGGCACCGTGCGTTTCGCCTCGAGTTCGACTCGGCGTTTTTCCGTGCCCTCGAGACCCGCAAAGAAACCCTTCGCCGCCCGCAGTTGCATCAGCAGAAAACCGTCCTCGAGGGCCGGGCTTCCGGCCCGTGGGCCGAGGGCGATGCGCGCCAGCAGGTGGCGTGCGCTGGCGACCCAGCCGGTCTCGCGCACCCTTCGGGCCCAGCGGCCCTGGAGCGAGGCGGAGTCGCCACCCTCGCTGAAGGGATCCGACACCGCCCGCTCGAGATCAGGGCGTTCGCTGGCAAAGGCCGCCAGACGGTGCAGGAAGGTCGCATACACCACCGACCCGAAGGCCGCCCGGCATTCGTCATCCGCGCAGGCGTGAAAGGTGCGCAACGCGTTGCGCTCGTACAACACGCCGCGGCGAAAATCGCCGAGCCCGGCAGAAGTGGCCGCACCGCGGTGGCGGGCAACCGCTTCCGGACAGGCCACCACCTCACGCCCGCTCGCCCACAGACGCCAGCCCAGATCGACATCCTCGAAGTAAGCGAACAGCTCGCGATCGAAGCCGCCGCTGCCCACCCAATCCTCGCGGCGAATCGCCATGTTGCCGCCGCAGGCAAAGGGCACTACCTCCCCCGCCGCAGGGAGATCAACCTCCGCTTTCGGGAAGCCCTGACCGACTTGAAATGCGTGGCAGTCAAAGGTCACCAGGCCGCGCACAAAATCATGGCGTGCGCCGTCCCAGGTCAGGAGCCGCCCGGCGCTCACCGCCGCATTCGGGTGAGCGGCCAGGCTCTCGAGATGGCCTTCGACAATGCCTTCTTCCGCTGCCGCGTCGTCGTTGAGAAGAACCAGCACCTCACCGGTCGCCGCATCAGCTCCGAGATGGACGCCACCGGCAAAACCGGTATTGGTCTCCGACCGGACCACCCGCACCCACGGGAAACGGCGTTTGGCCGCGTCTCCACAGCCATCCGCCGAACCGTTGTCCACCAGAATCACCTCGACGTCGCGGCGGTCCGAATACCGCGTCAGCGAACCGAGGCTGTCATCGAGGTGATGGGCGCCGGCATGGACCACGACGATGACGGAGGCCTTCACCGGCCGCCCGCCTGCCGCCGCAGCCGGCGCTGAATACGCCGCAGCAGCGATTCTTCGGCCGTCACTTCACCGGGTGCGAGCGTGTCGAATCGTTCGCGGTCGGGGTCGCGCCAGGGGTTCTCGGCGTACCGCAAGAGCGGCGCAGCCACCTGCTGCCAGCTGCGATCCGCCGCCCACCGGCAGGCGGCTGCGTGTGCCTGACCACGTGCGGTCTCGTCGGCGAGCAGGCCGCAGATCGCTGCGGCGAGGGCGTCGGCATTCCCGGCCGGCACCACCACACCCGCGCCCTCCTCCTCGACGACCCTGGCCATGGTGCCGCCGGCGGTCACCACCGCCGGCAGTCCGAGCCACATCAGGTCAACCAACCGGGTGCGCAGGCTGAGGTCCGTCTCGAGCCCGGGCCGGTGGGTAACGACGGCCAGATCGCTGATCTGCGGCAGCTCGAAGCGGCGGTCGAACGGACGCCACGGCTCGAAACGCACCGTGGTGCCGAGCCAACCCTGCTTCTTCGCCCGTTTCTTGACCCCTTCAGAGACCGACAGCGGGGTCAGTTCCGGATGCGGGTGCTCGACAAACACGACGACCGCGCCGGGATGGCGTTCGAGCACCGCCGGCAGGGCGTCGAGAACCACCTCAGGGTCATACCAATCGTAGATGCCACCGAAGTACAACACCGGCGCGTCGGCATCGACATTCGCCAGGATATCTCTGCGCGGCGGCGATTGGGGAGGTGCTTCGTCCGGCGTCCCGAACGGCAGCTCGACGATCAAACTGGCAAGGGTCGGGTCGGCTTCGAGCACAATCGGGTTGACGCGCCCGAGGGCGGTCAGCCAACCGAGATAGTAGAGACGCTGCTCTTGCGACGAGCACAGGAAAAAATCCCCGCGCGCCATCTGCAAACGCCAGGTCGCGTGGTCGGTTCGGAATGGTTCCAGACCCAACTCGTGGTAATAGTGCATGTTCTCCACTAGGAACGGGTCGTAGAGGTCGACCACCACCGGTAGGTCATCCCGCTGCGCCAGATAATGGTTGCCGAGGTGGGCGTGCAGCAACACCCACTCGTGGCCGTTGGCCTGTTCTCCCAGCCTCTCCGGTTCCGCCTGCACCACGCGCAGTCGGTCGTGGACGAGTCCAGCCTCGGCTGGGTCGTTGGGAATCGCGAACGTCACCTCGTGCCCGGCGTCGGCGAGGACCTTCGCCAGGGTCATGAAACGCGATCCGACGCCGGCCGTGATGGCCCGCACCGGTTCCGGACAGATGAAAAACGCGCGGCTCATCGGATAGGGGCTCGTGTTTCCGGGCGGACGGCTGACAATGTTCTCACGGCGGATATGGTACCAGCACGGTGATACTATCCTCGGAAGAGGGAGATATCTTGCGCATGGACCTCGCACCACCGGGCGTCACCACGCAGGTGTCCGCCGACTCGGCGCTTGTCATCGCACCCCATTTCGACGACGACGTGCTCGGCTGTGGCGGGCTCATCGCCCAGCTCACCGCCGCCGGTACCGAGGTCGGTGTTCTCTTCCTCACCGACGGATCGGGCGGGGTCGAGGAGATCGCCGATCGCACGGCGTACTCCGAACGCCGTCACGGCGAAGCGACCCGGGCATTGGAAATTCTCGGTGTTACCGACATCGAATTTGCAGACCTGCCGGATGGGGCCCTGGAGAAACACGTACAGGAGGCCGCAGAATTCGTTCGCCGCGCACTCGTCGCGCGCTCTCCCGATCTTCTTCTGGCGATCTCCCCGCTGGAAATCAGCGCCGACCACCGAGCCGCCTTTGCGGCCACCCATTCGGCGCTCTCCCAGCTTCGCGGCTGCACTGACCTCGACGCCGCCGTCGACGGCCTTCGGATTCTGCTCTACGAGGCCAACCACCCAGCCTTCCCGGATCTCCTCGTTGATGTCAGCGACGAGGTGGACCTGGTGCGGCGTGCCATCGAGGCCCACACAAGCCAACTCGAACTCCACAACTACCGCGAGATGACGCTCGGGCTGCGGTCGCTGCGCACCGCGTCGCTGTCGCCTGAGGTCACGGCAGCGGAAGGCTTTCGACAACTCTCGGTCAAGGACTTTGTCACCACCAGTCGCGCCGGCATGATCCGTCGCCTGGGGGGCGTGCCGGAACTTCACGATGTCGTCGACGGCCCGCTGATCAGCGTGATCGTCCGAACCAAGGACCGGCCGCATTTGCTGGCCGAAGCCCTGGCGAGCCTGGCCGAGGGAGCCTACCGCCGCGTCGAGGTGGTGCTGGTCAACGACGGTGGCAAACCGCCAACGGTCCCCGACGGGTTCCCTTTCCCGCTCGTTGCGGTCAATCTGCCGCAAAATCTCGGTCGCGCCGCGGCGGCCAACGCCGGCATCGACGCGGCATCCGGTGACTGGATCGCGTTTCTCGACGACGACGACATCGCTGAACCCGAACACCTGGCCACGCTGACCGGCTTGAGCTCGGCGACCGGGGCCAGGGTGGTCTACACCGACGCTGCTGTCGGAGTGTATGCGCTTGATCCCGAGCACGGGTGGCGCGAGGTGGCCCGGCGGCTGCCATACAGCCGTGATTTCGATCCCGAGCTTCTCCTGTTCGACAACTACATCCCCTTCAACACACTGTTGATCGAACGCGGACTTCTCCAAAAGATCGGCCCATTCGACACCGAGTTCCCGTTCTTTGAAGACTGGGACATGCTCATCCGGCTCGCCGCGGCGGCGCCGTTCCACCACTATCCGCAGGTCACCGCCGAGTACCGCCACTTTCGCGGCGGCGACCACATCCTCGGCGAACGGCCCACCGAGAGGGCCGACTTCCTGGCAATGAAAGCCAGAATCATCGAAAAACACCGGGAGCGGCACCGCCCGGAGATCACCGCTCGCGTGGTGGACCGGTTGCGCGCGGAAGCGGTCGTAGCCGCAGACTCCGCGGCATTCCGCGCAGCCGAACTCGATTCAGAGCGCAGCCGGTTTCATGGGGAACGCGCCGCCTTGACCGAAGCACTCAACCTCCACCGACAAGCCATCGCGGAGCACGATGCAAACGCCCAACGCCTCCACGCCGAGATCGAGCGCCTCAACGGTCTCATCAAACAGATGGAAGCCACCAAGGCGTGGCGGTTCCACCGCGCCGTCGACAAGCTCCGCGGACGCTGATCCTGCGCCCCACCATCCGATCTTGGATCTTGGATGTTGGATTCGCCGGATAACAGATATCCGAAATCCAATATCAAAAACCCCCGCCCGAACGGGCGGGGGCCATTCCGAATTCCGAATTCCTAATTCCTAATTTTCCTATGCTCCATACTGTTTGATCGCCGCATCCAACTTCGGCAGCAGCAAATAGATGAAGAGGGCCGCCAGCCCTGCCAGCAGCGCCAACACCGCAAAGAAGGCCACCGGGCTCATCAGGTGCTGGATGCCGCCGAAGAAGCCCGAGAAGTTGTTGCCGAAGGCAGTCGCCAGGAACCACCCGCCCATCGTCAGACCTACCAGACGTTTCGGCGACAGCTTGGTGACCAGTGACAGCCCCATCGGTGACAGACACAGCTCACCAAGTGTGACGATGGCGTAGAAACTGATCAGCCACCACGACGACACCTTGACGGCGCCGCCGTCGGAGAACAACCCCGCCACCACCATGACCAGCAACGAGATCGTCGTCAGCACCAAACCGAAAAACAGCTTGCGAGCCGTTGTCACTCCCTTGCCCCGCGACACCAGGAACTGGAAGAAGGCCACGACCAACGGCGTGAACGCCACCACGAAGAGGGCGTTGAAGCTCTGGTAGAGCTCCGAATTGGCAACCTTCAAAAACTTCCCGGGCGGCAGCGTCTGGGGTTCCTTGCCGTAGCGCTGAAAGTACCCGTCGTAGATCTCGTCGTACACGTGCTGATCGACGATGAAGAGGGCGACCTCGGCACCATCGACCGACCGTACGAAGGACACCCGCTCGATCGGCCGCGCGCTGTCCGGCACCTCGACCGAAATCTCGGGGGCGCCGTGGCTGTCGACCCCCTCGACGACCTCCACCACCCCGTCGGCGTAGACCATGCTCGCAAGTTGAGCGGCCGCCGCCTTGTCGGATTCATCGCCGATTCCGAGTTTCGCCAACTTCACCGTCGGGTCCGCCGCGAGGGCGGCTTCCACTGCAGCCTCGTCCATTCTCTGCACGCCGTACATCCGGGCTACTGACGGCGAGTCGACAACCAATAAGCTGCGCGGATCAGGCCGCGGCGTCTCCTCCTTGGCGTTGAGGTAGTACTGCGGGAAGGCCTCCTGCTGCATGGCGGCCGGCACCAGCTTGGCCTGCCGATCAGTGGTATCGCGCGCCCACTGTGTCATGGCGCTGCCGTTGAGGTGGAGGACCATGAAAAAGGTACCTCCCGCAACATAGATAGGCAGCAACGCCAGGAGACCGGGTTTTTCCGAAGGCTTTGCGGTCAGCCCGAGACGGACAAAGAAGATGATGACCGGGACCATGCCGGCCAGGAAACCCGCCACCGCCGGCCGCACCGGGATCGACGCCGGCATGTAGGCCCTGGCCATGAAGTAGCCGAGAATCCCGACGCCGAAGGCCGGAAGAAGGATATTGCGGACGATCATCCCGAAGCTGGCATCGTCCGGGTCACGCTCCGGTCTGCGGTCGGCGACCTCGAGCATCTTCCAGTTGAAAAGCAGGATGACGAGACCGATGCAAATGCCGATCCCCGCCGTTCGGAAGGTCCACAACCACCCCCACTCGTTTCGCACCGACGCCGCCAGCAGGTTGGCGGCGAAGGCGCCGATATTGATCCCCATGTAGAAGATGTTGAACCCGGCGTCACGCTTCGGATCGCCCGGTTTGTAGAGGTTCCCGACCATGACCGAAATGTTCGGTTTGAAAAACCCGTTGCCGATGATCACGAGGCCGAGCCCTGCGGTAAAAGGCCCGAAACCATGGGTGCTCATCAGGAACAGACCCGCTGCCATCAAGGTCCCGCCGAAGAACACCGCTCTGCGGTAACCGAGGAAACGGTCTGCCACGATGCCGCCGATAAACGGCGTGAAGTAGACAAACGCCAGGTACAGCCCATAGATCTCGTTGCCCTCGGCTGCCGGCAGACCGAGTCCGCCACGCTCGATGTCAGTGGTGTAGAGCAACAAGACGCCGAGCATCGTGTAGAAGGCAAGACGCTCCCACATTTCGATGAAGAACAGCGGGAAGAGTCCCTTCGGGTGTCCTAGCGCCATGTGTATCTCCTCGGGAATCCAATTTTCCGCAGCCTGGTCGGAGGCTGAAGCCCGGAAATCGTACCGCATTCCCGGTTCCGCACCAACTCGCCGAACCGAATCAGAAAGGAAGCCAAGGCCATGGTCAAGGAGGGGAACGGGAGCAGAAGGCTGCCGCAAAGGCCGCGAAGCAGGCCGCCAAAGAGCAGAAGTAGGCGGCCACCAGCGACAGAAGACGCGAGCGGCGGGTCGTTTACGTTTACGGCCCGCCCGCGCGTCGTTCACCGGTGGCGAGCAGCCGCCACGCTACGAGACTCCAACCGGCTATCAGGGCAACGCCACCAAACGGCGTGACGGCGCCGAACCACCGGGCGCCGGTCAGAGCCAACATGTACAGGCTCCCCGAAAACACCACCGTCCCTGCCAACAGCAGCCACGCCGCCGGTGCCAGCCGCCGCTCGGGCCACCGCCCGACGGCCCACGCCAGGGCCAGCAGACCAAGCCCGTGGTACATCTGGTAGCGGACGCCGGTCTCGAAAGTGATCAGCAACTGCGGGCTCAAGGACGCCTTCAGAGCGTGCGCTCCGAATGCCCCAAATACGACTCCCAATCCGGTCAGTATCGATCCCATCGCGAAAATCCGTCGTTCCATCTCGATTCCCGTCCTTGTCGTAGAGTGTACAGAGCCTCTACGGTCTCCATTCAGGGGTCAGCAGTGTCGCCGGCGGCTCGGTCGGGCTCGACCTGCGATTGGACGTCATTGGCGACAAGCTCTATCGCACCGAGGGTCCGACTCGAACCCGTACAAATTTTGAATTCTCGATTGCCCGCCTCACCAGGAGGTGGCTGAACGGAAATTCAAAATTCAGAATTTTCGTATCAGACCCACCGGTAGACCACTGAGTTGATGTTCATGCCGGCGCCCACCGAGGCGAGGATGACGGTATCGCCGGGCTCCACCCTCTGGCCGTTCATCTCGCCGCGGGCCACCAGATCGACCAGGGTCGGCACTGTCGCGACCGACGAGTTACCGAGCCAGGAGATGGTCATCGGCATGATCCCCTCGGGAATCTCCTCGACCTCGTAGAGCTTGAACAGCCGCTTGAGGATGGCATCGTCCATCTTGGCGTTGGCCTGGTGGAGAAAGACCTTCTTGACGTCTCCAATGCCGAGCCCGGCCTTGTCAAGACTCTTCTTCACCACTCCCGGCACGTACGTCAGGGCGTAGTTATATAACTTGCGACCGTACATCTTGAGGTACAGAGTCTTGTCGCCGTTCGTCCGGTCGAACGACTCCCCCATCCACAACAACCGCGCATGATCGATGGTGTCCGACCGTGCCGAGTGGGACAGGATCCCGATCTCCTCATCGGTCTCGCGCGCTTCGAAGATGGTCGCGCCGGCACCGTCGGAGTAGATCATGCTGTCGCGATCGTGGGGGTCAGAGATCCTCGACAGGGTCTCACCACCGATCACCATCACCCGCGACGCGTCCCCCGACCGCAGGTAGCAGTCGGCCTGGATCACTCCCTGAACCCAACCCGGGCACCCGAACGGCAGATCGTAGGCGATGCACTCAGGGTTCTCGATCCCGAGATTCTGCTTGGTCCGAGCTGCCAGGCTTGGGCAGAAATCACTATGACGATTGTCATGAAGCACATCGCCGAAGTTATGGGCAAAGATGATGGAGTCGAGGCTTTCGCGGTCGATTCCCGATGCCTCGAGGGCCTTTTCAGCCGCCAGCGTGCCGAGATCTGACGCGACCTGATCGTCTGCGGCATAGCAGCGCTCGGCTATCTCAGTTATTTCCTGAAATTTACCTATGGTTTTCTGGTTTTCTGCAGGATCGAGCGGCTGGTCGTAGTCCGTGAAAAACCGGTTGTTCAAGAACTCGGCGTTCGCCACCTTCCGCGGTGGAACATAGCTGCCCGTACCGATGATCACACTGCGTCGCATCTCGCCTCCCCGTGCGCCGATCCAGCGACCATCCGTCCCAGGGGCGCGGGGGGAGGTCGAAGTAAGGCGACAGGGTACAGGTTTCGACGCTCAGGTCAATGACAGAACGCGCCACCGTGCTCGCGAACGAGGTTCAATCGACGCCTCGGGATCGGCGCAGAGGGGCGGTTGATATCCGTGCTGGGTTACGATGCGGCCGTGGCACGCCCGCAACTGCAACCGCAACCGCCTCCCGCCTCGCGGTGGCCGATCCGGATCGCTGCCGGCGGGTTCTTCCTCGCAGAGGTGGTGGTTCTCGCCGGCGCAGCCAGTCCGTTTCGTCTGCCAAAGGAGGCGGTGGCCCTGGCGGCCCTGTGCTCAGCCTTGGGCCTTGCAGTGGTGTCAGCCGCACGCCGCCGCACGCTGGTGCTGCCCAGCGGCAGGCTGCCATTGGTGCTGATGGCGCTGCCCGCTCTCCAACTCGTTTCAGCCGCGTGGAGCGCGACCCCGTTGCGCTCATTGGAGTCGGCTCTCCTCACCTTCATCTGGGTGACCGCCGCCCTGTGGTTGGCGACCATCGACGATTGCGGGCGGCGCCGCATCGCATTCGCGGCGGCAATCGGCGTCGCCGTTTCGGCGATCGTCATGCTGCTGCAGCTGGCCGGCGTCAGCGTCTTCAACTTCGCAGCGCCGTTCGCCGATGCGCGGATGAGCCTGACCGGGCTGACCGGCAACCCGGCGGACCTCGCGATGGCGTCGGTTCTCTTTCTGCCGTTCCTTCTGGTCTGGGGGGAGTCGTCGTCCAGACCGTGGTTCTTCCGCGCGCTGGCCACCCTCTTCGCCCTTGCCACGCTCCTGACCCAGACTCTGACAGGGATCGCGGCCCTCGGCGCCGTGACGCTGGTGTGGCTGGTCCAACACCGGTCCCGCCGGTTGTGGATCACGGCCACGGGAGTCGGGGCGCTGGTGGTGGCCGTCGCGCTCACCGCGGGCCTCGGTGAACGACTGCAGAGGGAAGCCGGTCGCGTACGGGCCGGAAATTGGTACCGGCTCCTCTCAGCCCGCGGCGACGGCTGGACGGCGGCCGAGGAGATGATCCGGAACCACCCCGTCGCGGGAGTCGGCGCGGCCGGTTATACCCACCAGTACTATCCGAGTCGGCTCGCCTGGCTCACCCGCAACGGCGGCACCGGCGGCCGGGAAGAGTTCGCGTCCCACTTCCAGTGGGCCCACTGCGACCCGCTGCAGATGGTCACCGAGCTCGGTATTCCCGGCGTCGTGTGGATGGTGCTCTTCAGTTGGGCGTTGATCACGGCCGGCCGGCGCGCGGGCCCGCTCCTGCCTTTGACCGCCGCAGCGGCGGTACCCTTTGTGGTGCTGCACTACCCCACCCACCTCGCGGTAGGCCTGATCCCGATCTGCCTCTGTCTCGCGCATACCGTCGCTTCCGCCCGACCCGCCAGGACGATCGAGTGGCGCCGTGCCCGGGTCCCGATCGCCGCCGCCCTGGTCATGCTCGCCGGAGCCGGAGTGTTCTGGCAGCTGCGCCGGGTTGCCGTCGACGTGTGGATGGGCGGGCTCGAGCTGCGGATGGCCATGGTCCAGGGCGCGGACGCTGCAGCACGCGCCCGGACGGGGGCGGCCGTCGAGTCACAGATCCTGCCGCGAGTCGGGCGACTGGGAATTCACGGTCCGGAGTTGTGGAGAACTCTCGGCCGGGCCCGCCTCCTCCGGGGCGACGCGGCAGGCGCCGAGTCCGCATTCGAAACCTCGTTCACCGGTTGGCCGCACGAGGACGCGGAGTTCTACCTGGGCATGAGCCTGTACGCCCAGGGCCGCCACAACGAGGCGCTGTCACACCTCGCACGGGTTTGCCGCACGAATCCGAAGCTCGCTGAGATGATCGCGGACGCCGACCTGCGGCGTGCGGTTGACGACATCCTCGAGACCTATCAGTAGGTTTTTTCTCGCCCACGGTGTGCGCCCGCCCTCCGTCGATGATCGGGGGCCGAAGGCAGTGCTGGGATTCGGGTCAGCCACCGGCCTTGGCGGCCGACCGACGCACCTCGCAGGCGTCTCGATTGAAGTAGTTGTCGGGCCACTCGTAGAGGCAACCGTTGCGGATCTTGTTGAACGATTCGTCGTCCAGGCCGACCGCGGGCGCGGTTCGCGCCACCAGTGCATCTTTGGCCGCATCCTGGAGGTTCACGCAATCACCGTAGGCTTGTGAACCCTCGGCGCCCCGGCTGCTGCAGACCTTGCGAATGGAGGCGGCCGCCGCGACGGGGTCGATACCCGGAGGCGGCGCGCTCGCCGCCTGCGATCGCCCAACCGCCCGCACCTCGGTCATGGCTTCTTCGATGGCATCCGCACCATTCGAAATCCGCCGCTTGTCCGCCGAAACCACCAACCGCCTGGCGTTGACGGTCGTGAGCACGGAGTCAAAACCCTGCCGCACCTCGTCCAACCCCGTGACAGCCTTCTGGTAGGCAGCCTCGAACGGTCCTGCGTCGGGCAGCCTCTGCAACTCCTGGCTCACTGCGTCGAGGCGTTGCCCAAGGTCGTCGAGCTGGCTGCGCCACTCACTTGAATAGGTCACCGGCGTGATGCGCGGTGCGTCGGCCACCATCGCCGACAATGCACGGGCCGCCTCCAGGCAATCCGCCAGGATCTCGTACATGAGGTCGGCGTCTGACGAGGCGGAGGATCGCCGCGAGGTCTGGCCGACGTCCGAGCCGTCGATCACGACCGCCTCACCTTCGGGGCGTTTGATCTTGATCGAGCCGGCGACGTCACCGAGTTTCTGCTGCGCCATCACTGGCGCTGCGATCGATAGAACGCTGAGGATCGCCGCGGCGAGTTTCAGCCACTTCATGACGGGCCTCCCTCCTGAAGGGACTTCACTCTCTCATCTTAACAACTGATTCGGTCTTTCCCCCATAAAAGACGTCGTCCATCCACAACACCACCCTAGCAGGAGTGTTGGAAAGTGAGGGCTGATTGTCGACTGGTTTTCGGCTACAGTATCGCGGCCATATCGAGCTCGAATTTCTCGCTGGGCTGGATCTTGGCGGGGGGAAGTCCCGCCCGACCGAGAATGATGGGTTGGTAGTGGACGCCGTTGTCGCCGGGGAACTCCATCCGATGATCGTGTTCGTTATAGAGCAACTCGACCGGGATGCCGCCCGGAAAGGCCTTGCAGGCGGTGCCATCCGGGCTACGGTGGGCGCAGAAGGTGCACTGGCTGACCTTGAGCTCGTTGGGGTTTCCGACGATGGTGAATTTGACCGGGGCCACAGGCGTCTCCTCACTCCCGCGCGTGCCGCTGTTCCTGATGGGGGCGGGGGCACAAGGGCTATTGGCAAGATCCGTGCCGGGTTTCGTCTCGTCCATCCAGCGAGCTGCACCCGCGCTGCCGGGTCTTTCCGGGACACCGTCTCGATGTGATACACATCACAATTCCTTTGCCTCACCAAGTGATTCAAAGAAATTGTTGTGGGTGCCTCAAATGGAAACCCGTTGCCTCCTGGTAGGCCCTGGCGAGGGCAAGGATCTCTGATTCACCGAAGAGGCGCCCGTTGAAGGTCACGCTGGTGGGCGTGCCGTCGGTGACGAACCCGTTTGGCACCACCACCGCCGGGTGGCCGGTGAGGTTGGTGAGCAAAAGGTTGTCGCCACCGAACGACGGGGCCATCCAGCAGTCCACGCCTTCGAGGATCCGTTCCATCTCCCGCATCACCAGGGTCCGCACCCGGTTGGCCTGGATGTACTCGACCGCCGGAATGGTCCGTGCTTGGCGAAAGACGTTGGGCCACGCGTCTTCGATCTGGCGCACCAACAGGTCGTCCTGTCCGGACCGCGTCAATTCGTCGAAGGCCGCGCCCGCCTCGGCGGAGAGGATGAACCCCAGTGCGCTGACCGGCAGGTCCGGCAGCTCGATGGGCACCAGCTGGATCCCCATCGACTTCAACACCTCGAGAGTCTGAAGATCGATGGCCTTCCACTCGCGCGCCCGCGCCCGATCCTCCTCGCTGTCGCCGTCGCCGAACTCCGGTTCACGATCGAAGTCCGAGGCCAGGTAGCCGACCCGCAGCTGCTTCACGTCAAAGTCCGCATCCCACACGAAGGGCCGCTCCACGGCCGAGAGATCGAGACCGTCGGCACCCTGGATCGCACCGAAAACCAGCGCGCAGTCCTCGACGCTGCGGCACATGGGTCCGAGCTTGTCCATGCTCCACGACAGGGCCATGGCGCCGTGCCGGCTGACTCTTCCGAAGGTGGGACGCAGACCGGTCACCCCGCACCTCGTCGATGGCGAGACGATCGAGCCCCAGGTCTCCGACCCGATGCTGAAGCCCACCAGACCGGCCGCGGTCGCCGAGCCCGGACCGGCGGACGACCCGCTCGAGCCCTGCTCGGTGTTCCACGGGTTGCGGGTCATCTCGCCGTACCAGACATCGCCCCAGGCCAGCGCGCCGAGGCTCAGCTTGGCGACCAGCACGGCGCCCGCTTCGTCGAGTTTGCGCACCACTGTGGCATCCTCATCGATCATCTGGTTCTCGAATGGCTTGGCGCCCCAGGTGGTGGGATAACCGCGTACCGCCAGAAGGTCCTTGGCGCCCCAAGGGATCCCGTGCAACGGCCCCCTCCAGATGCCTTCGGCAAGTTCGCGGTCGGCGCGGCGGGCCTGCTCCAAGGCGCGCTCCTCGGTGAGGGTGATCACGCAGTGCAGCTGCGGGTCGAACTTCTTGAGGCGATCCAGGGAGAGAACGGTGAGCTCTTCGGAGGTGACGGCCCGCGTGCGCACCAGATTGCCGAGCTCCGACACCGTCAGAAAAGCGAGCTCCGCGTCGTTACCAGGACGGCGGGTCACACGCGGCCGGCTGGTTCGGGGAACCAGCGGCCAGCTCGGCAGCGTCATGCCGGGCAACACCGGTTGAAACTGCAGGGCTGGCGCCACCGAGGCATCGAGCGGGACCTCCCGCAACGCCTCGTAGTCCTTGCGGAGGTCGTCGAGCCCTTTGAGCATCAGCGCCCGCTCGTCGTCGGTGAACTCGAGACCTGAGAGCTGTTCCGCCCCCTTCAGGGCTTCCAGGCTCACCGAACCCTGCTCGTCGACCTCGGCCCACAACAGCCGTGGCAGCGCGGTCCCCGCGAGCCCGAATGCCGTAAAGAAGGCCGTGAAACGACGCCGATCAAAACCTCTCGCCGAGTCTTCCATGATCCCTCCGTGATGCCCGTCCAAGGATACACAGCTTTGACGGTGGGCCTGGGCTCGGCCTGCGTCGGCACTCTCTCAGACTGTCATCCCGAGCGAGCGAAGCGAGCCGAGGGACCTCGGGGGAGGTTTCAGGGAGATTTTGCCTCAAGCCAAGCCCCAGATCCCTCCGCTCGGTCGCAACGCTCCCTCGGTCGGGATGACAGGGTTGGATGGCTGTCCCACAAACGCTGCAGGGTATTTTGTGGGGCACGCGTCCCGCGTGCCGGGTGGGTGGTGCACTGCATCCCCCGCACAGGTCCCTCCGCCGCGGCCCTGCGGGCCTTCGGTCGGGATGACGCATCGTGCGTCTTTTTTCAGGCGCTCCACCACCATCGCAGCAATTGAGGCATGTCGTTGGGAGTCGTTACAATGTTCGGAGGGGGGCGGGCATGACCGCGATTCAGAGAAACCGGCTGACCATCCGCGTCGTTTTCCTCGCGGCCCTTGCGGCGCCACTCGAGATCTCGGCCGCCGAGGAGCTCCCTGTCGGCATCGTCGCCGAGCCCACCCTCCTCTCGTTCTTCCTCCGCGTCGCTGCCGTCGCCTGGGGCACGTATCTCCTGGTCAACGGGGTGCGCCGGCCGGTCGCCGCGTTGATGACCTTCTACCTGGCACTCGGCCTCGCCATCGCCGTCCCCGCACTGGGGGGCATGAGCTACCTCCTGTCGATCGGGGCCACCATGGCGGTCATCGTGACGGCCGCCGCAATGGTCGCGTGGGCGAGGCGACTCGCCACGGCCATCGCCTGTCTGTGGCCGCTCCCAGCGGTGTACGCCGTTCACCTCTATTTCTCAGGTTCTTTCGAGCGCAGTCCGATCCTGGCGATTGGGTTGGCAGTCGCCGGGGCGGTGCTGGGCGCGTTGTGGCCCAAAGGCGGGGCCGCCCTCCTGGCCGCCGCCTTCGGTACCGTTTTGGTTTTCCTGGGCCTCCCCTGGGTTCCCACCCTGTGGTCGATCCTCGGCGTGTTCTCGATATCACTGATATGGCAGCTCCTGCTGCTGGATCGGGTGTGGCGGTCACCGTTCGAAGACATCCCGTCGTGGCCGGCCCAGGAGAGGCGCACGCCGAGAATATTCGGCCGAGCCGTCCGCAACACGACCGCCGCCCTGGCAGCGCTCGTCGCCGTCGTCGTCATGTTGGCGCCGCAGTACGGCCCCGCATCGGGACCCCACCCCCAGCGTGTTGCGTCGCTGGTCGAAAACAGATCGCTGACCCGCCCCGCCCTGGTGGTGTCACGCGGCGACAACCTCTTCCTCTCGGGCAAGGCCACACCCATCGCCATCGTGGCCCCAAACCCGGGTTTGCTGAGCCGGCTTGCGCTGCCGCTGATCGGACGGAACTCGACGCAGGCCATCCATCGGTTGCGCGCGGTCAAGGACGCGGATGAACTCGCAAAGATGCGCCAGGCCGCCGCCGTCACCTCGATGGCGCTTTGCCGACATCGCCCCGAAGATCCGACCCGGCGCCGACGAAGGCGGGATCGCAGCCGCCATCACCGAGAGTTTTCGACGCAACGGCGCCACCGGCATCGCCTTTGACTCCATCGTCGGTTCGGGTTCGAACGCGACCCTTCCCCACTACGCTGCGAACAACACCACCATGACCGACGGGCTGGTGGTCATCGACATCGGCTGCAGCGTCGACGGTTATGCCAGCGACATGACGCGGACCTTTGCGGTCAACGGCTCCCTGAACGCCGAGCAGCAGGAGCTGGTGGACACCGTCAACGCGGCCGGCGATGCGGCCCGCTCCTTGCTCCGTGCCGGCACCACCATGAACGAGCTCGACAGCGCCGCTCGCCGGGTTATCGAAGATGCCGGCTTCGGCCCGTTCTTCCTCCACGGTCTCGGCCACCACGTGGGGCTCGACGTCCACGACCCGGGTGCCGCCATCCTCGAACCTGGCATGGTCATCACCATCGAACCGGGTATCTATATTTCAAGAGGTTCGGATATCGATCCCGCCTACTGGGACCTCGGAGTCCGCATCGAGGACACCTACATCGTCACCGAAGACGGCTACGAAGAGATCACCAGCTTCCCTCGGTGAAGAATTACTGAATCACGTACAGCGATGACTGCCGCGGCACGAAGGGCTTCCACCCTTCGGGGGTCAGATACGCGGGGTCTTCCTGCATGATCCAGACCTTGTGGCCGTCCCACTCCGGGATCTCCGCCGCGACGTTGAACTCGATGGCGATGTAGGAACCGTCGCGCAGCAGCTTGGCCTGCCGCTCCTCGGAGTTCTCCCGGTTGGCGGAGCGGAAGTCGATGCTCGCCCCGAGACCGTGCCCCTGGTTGCCGAGGGGGTGGCTGTAGATCATGGCCTCGATGCCGAGCGCCTCCATCTCGGCCATGGTTTCGGTGTAGACCTCCCCCGCCGGCTTGCCGGGCCGGGGAACCCTGCTCATGACCTCCCACAGGGTGGTGGCGTCGTCGAGCCCCGCCTGCAACCCCGCCGGCGCACCGGTCTCGCCCTCGCGGAGAACGTAGGCCATCTTCTGCCAGTCGGTGTTGAGCCCCATGTACGTGAACCCGATATCGAGGTGGAGCAGGTCGCCGCGCTCGATCACCATCCCGTCGGGCGCGACCGCGAGAAAGCCCCGCGAGGTCGGCATCTCGACCCCGGCCCGCTGCACTCGGACGTCGGGCGGGAACCAGGGCTGCACGCCGTGCAGCCAGTACTGGTCCATCAACCAGTTCCGGATGTCGGCGACAGTCGTGACTCCGGGTTGGACGACCTCGTTGGAAAAGGCCCGCCGTCCCAACTCCTCGGTCAGCTCGACCGCCAGAAGGTAGTGTTCGAACTCGGCCGGGATCCGGGTGTCGAGGTACTCCTCGATCAGCGGCGCCGCGCTGACGAAACGTCCGGTGGCTTCCTCACCCATGATTTCGGAGAGCCACTCGTACGACGATTTCGTCAGGCTGCGCGTCACGCCGCGATCGCCGTCGATGGAAAGGGCGATGGTCTGCGGGTCGTACTCGGCCAGGAGTTCGGGCAGAACCTCCTTGGCCGGCCGCGGTTCCTCCGGGCTTTCGAAAAACTTCCGCACCCTCTCGCTGGCAAACCCCGTGATCGCCAACCGCCGCAGACCCGCCTCACCCCGGTCGACAAAAACAAAGAGGTCGCGGCCGCCGACGAAGACCTCGGGCGGCGCCACGAACTCGGTCAGGGGATCGTTGTGGAACTCCTCGTTGACAATGATCCACATCCCGACACCGTGGCGGCGCATCATCTCGAGGAGCATGCCGTGCCGAATCTCCAGCCAGCCTTCCCGCGCTTCCATCTGCTGGGTCGGCGGCAGCAACTGAACCGTCTGCGATTGCGGCGCCGTGGCCACATTTCCGCAGCCCGTCACCAACATCACGAGACACGCCACCACGGCTGGTGAGTTCTTGACGTACTTCATTTCTGTTCTCTAGGTCCCGGCAGCTCCTTGACGTACACATCCTGCTTGGAGTACGGGATCTCGATGCCGGCGGCGTTGAAATCCTTGTAGACGTTCGAGTTCAGGGCGTGCAGCACGCGCCCGCGAAACACCGGCTCGTCGACCCACACCAGCAGTTCAAAGGCCAGACCCGACGCGCCGAAGGCGCGGAAGCGAACCCGCGGCGCCGGATCGTCGCAGACGTGTTCAACCCCCGCGACACTGGCGAGCAGAACCTCTTCCGACCTGGTCCACGTCGCGACCGTAGGCCACCTCCACCTTGACCCGCACCCTCATTTTCGCTTCCGGCCCGCCGGTCTGGTTGACGATCTGCGAGTTGGCGATCACCGCGTTGGGTACCGTGATCTCCACATCGTCGCGGGTCAGGAGCCGGGTCGATCGAATTCCGATATCGAGCACCTGGCCCCGGGTGGTGTTGTCGAGAACGATGAAGTCCCCGACCTTGTACGGCGAGTCGGCGACGATGAAGATCCCCGCAAACAGGTTGGAAAGGGTGTCCTTGGCGGCAAAACCGACCGCGATGCCGATCACGCCCGCCGACGCGAGCCAGGAGGTGAGCGGAATGTCCCAGGCGATGCACACGACATAGAGAAACCCGCCCGCCACGACCAGCTTGAGGACCATTTCGAACAGCGGCAGGGTGCGCGGCTCGATCAACTTGATCTGCTCGACCCGCCTGCTGATCACGCCGAGAACCAACCTGCCGACACGCAGCAGGGCCACGGCCCACATGGCGCCGATCAGCGTCATGATGACGCCCTTGACGAGCGAGTCCGCGATACCCGGCGCATCGAATTCGCGGTACGCCAGGAGAGCGCCGGTGAGTATGACTGAATACACCGCCGGGTTCCGCAGCTCGCGCGCGATCAGGTCGTCAACGTCCGACGTCGTCCTGCTGGTGAACAACCGCACAACCCGCGAGAAAAACAACCGCACAAACAGCGCGAGCAGGACCGCCACCGCCAGGATCGCCGCCTGCCGCAGCCTGGGGTCGCCACTCAACGCCGACATGATCTGTTCCCACTGCATCGCAACTCCTCCTGCTTCGGCTCGCACAACTTCGAGCCTTGGCCCCGGGAGTATAGCCCGCGAATTAACCACCGCTTTTTGTTACACTCGGCGCCGCAATTCACTGTGTGGTTGTGAACGCGAGGCGCGCGCTCACCGGGGGAGGATCGAATGGGTTTCAAGGAGTTCCGCAACATCCACGAGATGCTCGGCGAAACGGTCCAGCGCTGCGGCGACCTGGCCGCCTACCGGACGATCCTGGACGGCGGTGAGACGGTCTCGGTCACGTGGACCGGGTTTCACAACGAGGTCCGGGGCGCGGCCAGAAGCCTGATCGCGCTTGGGGTCGGCAAGGGCGACAAGGCCAACATCCTCAGCTACTCCAACTATCGTTGGGTACTGACCGATGTAGCGCTCGCGAGCATCGGTTCGTGTGCGGTGGGGATCTATCACTCGCTGCTGGCCAAGGACGTCCAGCACATCGTCAAACACTCCGACGGCGTGCTGGTGTTTGCGGAAGATCTGGGCCAGGTCGAAAAGCTGATGGAAATCCGCGGCCAGATCCCCGCCATCCGCAAGGTCATCCTGTTCAAGGGAACGCCGCCGGCGGACGACTGGGTGATCGGCTATGACGAGTTTCTCGAACTGGGAAAAGACATCGATGACTCGGCGCTCGAAGCTCGCATCGACGGCGTCGAAGCTGACGACGCGGCCGCGATCGTCTACACCTCGGGTACCACCGGCGTTCCCAAGGGCGCCGTCCTCACCCACGACAACATCACGTTCACCGCCCAGTCGGTGCGCGACTCGGTTTTCTGGCGGGATGGCGACGAGACCCTGCTGTTTCTCCCGTTGGCCCACGTCTTCGCCCGCACCTGCGTGTTTACGGCGATGGTCGCAGGGGCCACAACGACCTTTGCCCGCGCCATGGACACTGTCGCCGAGGACTTCAAGATCGCGCGACCGCACTGGTTTCCGAGCGCACCCCGTGTTTACGAGAAGGTCCATACCAAGATCATCTCGACTGCCCAGGCGAAGGGCGGTCTGGCGCTGAAGATCTTCAACTGGGCGGTCAAGGTCGGTCTCGAGGTCAGCGACCTCAAGGTGGCGAAGAGGCCGATCCCTCCCCTTCTCGGCCTGAAGTACAAGCTGGCCACCAAGCTCGTGTTCTCCAACGTCCAGGCCGCACTCGGCGGCCGCGTCCGCTGGTGCATCTCGGGTGCAGCCCCTCTCAACCCCGAGATCGGCAGGTTCTTCCACGCCGCCGGGGTGCTGATCGTCGAGGGCATCGGGATGACCGAGAACACGTCCTTTACCAACCTCAACCGCTACGACAACTACCGCTTCGGCTGGGTGGGTCCGACCGGGCCCGGGATCGAACAGATGACCGCCGAGGACGGCGAGGTCCTCTACCGCGGCCGCAACATCATGCGTGAGTACTACAAGATGCCCGCCGAAACCGCCGAGACCATCACCCCGGACGGTTGGCAGCACACTGGCGACCTCGGCGAGATCGACGCAGAGGGTTTCCTGCGCATCACCGGTCGCAAGAAAGACCTCATCGTCACCGCCGGCGGCAAGAACGTCGCCCCATCGGCCATCGAGGGGACCATCGCCACCTCCAGGTTCATCTCCCAGGTGTGCGTCATCGGCGACCGCAGAAAGTACCTGACCGCCCTGGTCACCGTCGATGAGAACAACGTCAAGGCGTTTGCAGCGGCGAACGGCATTCCCGGCGACAACCTCGACGACCTCCTCGCGAACCCGAAGGTGGTCGAACTCATCCGCTCAGTCATCGATGAAAAGAACCGCGAGTTCGCGTCCTTCGAGACCATCAAGGACTTCCGGCTGCTGCCCGAGTTTTCGATCGAGAACGGGCTGCTGACGCCGACCTTCAAGGTCAAGCGCAACGTCGCGCTCGAGCGCTTCGCCGACCTTATCGATGGGATGTACACAGAGAATTAGGAATTCGGATTTCGGAATTCGGAATTCGGATTTCGAATTTCGGATTTCGAATTTCGGATTTTCCGCCCATCCCCCCACCGACAAAGAGCACTCGAGTGCTCAGGGAGGGTAGGACCGCGTGCGGTGGAGGTGGCATTTTTTGCATTGTTCGGCTCGACGAGCCTCAAGTCGGAGGATTCATTCGGGCCAACAATGTCAAGGGTGGTTCCTCTCGGGAACCATGTGCGGCAAGTCAGCGTGCTGCGAAAGTGCCTGACGGGGCCTATTCCTCGGCAGCCTTCTCATCAGCCTTGTCGCGTTTTTCGGCTGCGATCTCGGCGGCCCGCACTTTGCCAACATCGGTCAGGATCGAGAAACTCGCACACTTGTCGAGCTCCTCTTCGCCCTCTGTGTCACCCAGGAACTCGACCGACACGCGGGCTTTCAAACCGCCCATCTTGACCTTCTGTTTGAAGTAGTAGGTCTTACCGGCCTCCACAGTCTGTTTGATGGCCGACACGTTTTCGGCCCTGGACCAGAAGGTGTACTCACCCGGATCGAGGTAGGCGTGGGCGTACGTGTCGCCCTTGGTGAGGCCGAGCGCGGTGTCGTCGGCAAACGCCCACATCCGGATTGCCATCCCCACCTTGGCCGGCCGCACGATGTAGACGGAAGCCTTGTCAGGAAGAACATCCGGGCGCACCACTTTCTTTTCTCTGATGGCGTAGTCCTCCTTGTCGCCGGCGAATGCCAGGGCCGGTGCCATCAGCACAGCACACACAGCAACCACGACGAAGTTCCGCATGTTGTACCTCCCACCAATCTGGATTATCGGTTCATCATAGCAGTCGATCATCGTCCGTTTCGACAGTTCACCACAGAGGCACAGAGATCACAGAGAGGAACACAGAGATTTTTGGAGAATTGGCTCTGAGTGACCGCAGCCGCATCAGGGAAGAACGCGCCATGAGACCAGTGCTGCCAAAATTGATCTCGTCTCTGTGCTGAACTCCGTGCCCTCTGTGCCTCTGTGGTTTGGCTACTCCTCGATTCCTTGATCCGACCACACGGCGAGCTCATTGCCGCTGGGATCGGTGAAGTGGAAGCGGCGTCCGCCGGGGAAGCTGAAGATCTCCTTGACGATGGTCCCGCCGTGGCTGCGCACCGCGGACTCGATGGCCTCGAGGTCCACTGCATACAACACCACGAGCGGTCCGCCTGACATCACGTCGGCTTCTTTGCGGAACCCGCCGTTGAGGCGCCCATCCCCGAAGCTCGAGTAGTCCGGTCCCCAATCCTGGGTTGTCCAACCGAAGACCGCCGAATAGAACGCCTTGGCCGCTTCGATGTCGGTGGTCGGCAGTTCGATGTAGTCAATTCTCTTGTCGTGCTCTTGCTGCCCCATGGTCCCCTCCCGGGCGCGGATCATCTCCTCAACGATCTCGATTGGAAACGCCTCACGCGTGTGGCCGTCCCGCCCGGTCACCGTGGTGGCCCGGAACAACGAGTTCAAGACCGCTTCCTCCACCGCCTCGACGGTGGCGAGAAACAGCGGGCTCACAGCCTCGTTGTCGAGCGTCGTTTCGTCTCTCGTCGCCTGCGGTGGGTCGTACGGCACCCGACTCGCGGTCGAAAACGCGATGACGAAGTCGCCCGACCCATTGTCGAGGTACGAGCCGGTTCGGGCCAGCCCGAGCGCCGCCCTCTTCGCCACCCGCTCGAGGTTGCGCGCCGACAATGGCGCATCGGTGGCGAGCACGATCATGCACGAACCACCGCTCGCCTCTTTCGGGTCGCGAAAGGGCACGCGACCCATCTCCTCTCCAACCTGCAAACCGTCGATCACCAGGACGCCACCGAAATTCGACTGCACCAGCGCACCGACTGTGTAGCCGCCGAGGCTCTCCGGCAGCACCCGCGACGAGGTGCCGATCCCGCCCTTCCACCCGAACAGCGAGGTCCCGGCGCCGGCGCCGATCGAGCCTTCAGCCACCGGACCCGGCTGCGCCTCTTCGATGGCGAGGATGACGTCCAGGGGCCGGATCGCACAGGTCCTGATGTCGTTCAACCACCCATCGTTGGTCTCGCCGACCACGGCGTTGACCGAACGCACCTCTTCGTTGCCCGGCTGCTGCAGGGTCCAGTCGACCACCGCCTGAACCGCAGTTCCCACGCACAGAGTATTGGTCAGCACAATCGGGGTCTCGAGGTTGCCCAACTCCTGCACCTGGAGGAAACCCGCCGCCTTGCCGAACGCATTGGCCGGCCACACGGCCGCCGGCACCTTGGACTGGAAGACGTTGCCTTCGTGCGGCACCACGGCCGTCACGCCGGTCCGTACGCTCGTCCCCTCCACGAGGGTCCGCTGGCCGACCCGAACGCCGGCAACATCGGTGATGGCGTTGAGGGGGCCCGGTTGGAGCACGCCCGGTTCGAGGCCGAGATCTCTGGCTCGGGGGCGATCCTCCGACCCGGCGACCGGTGACAGGACCGCGGCCATCAACCCCGTGATGACAACGCGACGAAGGGCCCGAAGATCAGGCGTCATCCATCGCCTCCCTCACCAGTGCTTCGGCGAGGATCTGGAGAGAATCGAGCCACGGCAGCTCCGGTTGGTGGCGCCGGAGCACCAGGGAAGCCTCGGAACAGCCCGCGATCAACCCCGTCACACCGTGGCCGACGAGGTCGCGGACACCGATCGCCAACGCCAGGTAGACATCCTCGGAGACCCCGTGCAGCTTGACTGCGTCAAGGGCATCCATCACCGCGTTCTGAACCCCGGGAGTCGGCGGTCCGACCCCGGTCAGGCCGTGACGCTCCAGCGCCTCGTGGTAGAGCCGGGACCGCAACGTGCCGTCGGTGGCCAACAGCCCGACCGCGGCGTCCGCCTTGAAGAGCTCGCTCGCCCGACGAGCCGTCTCGTCCACCATGTCGACCACCGGAATCCCGATCGCCTTCCGCACATCGGTCAGAAAAGCATGCGCGGCGTTGCAGGGGATGCCGATAAGTTCTGCGCCCGCCCGTTCAAGGGAACGCGCAGTTTCCACCAAAACTTCGATCACCGGATCGAGATTCCCCGACAGCAGGGCGTCCGTCCGGTTGGGGATCTTGGGGTTGGAATCGATCAGCACCCGGAGGTGGTCCTGCTCCCTCGCGGCCGGGGTGCAGCGGGTGATCCACACCAGGAGTTCAGCCGTGGACTCCGGGCCCATGCCGCCGAGCACGCCGATCGTCTTCTGTTTCATCTCGCTATTCTACGCGGACATGGTCTCGGATAGAGCCATCACCCGAAAGACCCGGGAACCGTCTATCATGACCGGGAACACATGAGGAGCGATCATGGATTTCGAGCTCTCGGAAAAGACTGAAGCGGCCCTCGGGTTGATTCATGAATTCGTCGACAACGAACTCATCCCCATGGAGACCGCCTTCCTCACCCGCCCCTTCCGCGAGTTATTGCCGGAGGTCGCGAAGAAACGCGCGATGGTCAAGAAAATGGGTCTGTGGGCGCCGGGTCACCCGCAGGAGTTGGGCGGTATGGGGCTCGACCTCGTCGATCTCGGGCTGGTGTCGGAGGCGCTCGGACGATCGCCCCTCGGCCACTTCGTCTTTGGCTGCCACGCGCCCGATGCCGGCAACGTGGAGATCCTCCACCTCTACGGCACGCCGGTGCAAAAGGATACCTATCTGCAACCGCTGGTGGATGGGACGATCCGCAGCTGCTTCTCCATGACCGAGGTGGAGATGCCGGGTTCCAACCCGGTAATGATGGAGACCACCGCTATCAAGAACGGCGGCGACTACGTCATCAACGGCCAGAAGTGGTACACCACCGCCGCCGACGGCGCCGCGTTCGCGATCGTTATGGCCGTCACCGACCCCGCGGCGCCCCCGCACGAGAGGGCGAGCATGATCATCGTTCCAACCGACACCCCCGGCTTCGACCTGGTGCGCAACATCAACGTCATGGGCCATGCCGGCGACGACTACTTCAGCCACGCCGAGATCCTCTACCACTCCTGCCGGGTGCCGCAGGCGAACCTGTTGGGGCCGGAGGGGCACGGCTTCCGTATCGCCCAGGAGCGCCTCGGTCCCGGGCGAATTCACCACTGCATGCGCTGGATCGGCGTCTGCAACCGCGCCTTCGACCTCATGTGCTCGCGCGCCGTGTCGCGGCGGATCTCACCCGACCGAACGCTGGCCGACAAGGACATCGTCCGCACCTGGGTGGCCGAAAGCCACGCCGATATTCAAGCGGCGCGGATGCTCACCCTGCAGACGGCCTGGAAGATCGACCGCTTCGGCTGGAAGGCTGCCCGCCAGGACATCTCCATGATCAAGTTCGTGGTCGCCGGGACCATGCAGAGGGTGGTCGACCGCGCGCTGCAGGTCCACGGTGGGCTGGGGATGACCGACGACACCCTGCTTGCCTTCTTCTACCGCCACGAGCGCGCGGCGCGAATCTACGACGGTCCCGACGAGGTGCAGAAGCTGTCGCTGGCCAAACGCATTCTCGGCGAGTACCGGGCGCAGTGATCGACGCACCGCGGTCCGTGCGCCCGGGCGAGGAGCTCGATCTCGACGCCGTCGGCGAGTACCTGGCGTCGGTCGACCCCGGTCTCGCCGGCCCGTTGGAGGTTTCGCAGTTCCGCTCCGGCGCCTCCAATCTCACCTATCTGGTGAGAGTCGGCGGCCGCGATCTGGTGCTGCGCCGGCCCCCCCACGGCCGCAAGGCGAAGAGCGCCCACGACATGGGGCGCGAGGTGCGGATGCTGAGCGCCCTCGCCGGGGTCTACCCCTACGTGCCGAGGGTCATCGCTCACTGCGAAGACCCTGCTGTCATGGGCTGTGATTTCTACGTCATGGAACGCATCGAGGGCATCATCCTTCGCAAAAATCTGCCGGACGGTCTGCGGCTTTCGCGCAACGATGTCGCCACCCTGTGCCGCAACGTCGTCGACAAGCTGATCGAGCTGCACGAGGTCGACTACCGGGCCGCCGGGCTCGCCGACTTCGGCAAACCGGAGGGCTACGTCCGCCGCCAGGTGGAGGGCTGGAGCGAACGGTTCCGCGCGGCCCACACTCCGAACGCCCCCACCTACGAACGGGTCATGGAGTGGCTCGCAGAAAAACAACCACCCGAGGTCGGTGCCTGCGTGATCCACGGCGACTTCCGTTTCGACAACGTGGTCCTGTCACCGGACGACCCCCTCGATGTGATCGGCGTCCTCGACTGGGAGATGGCCACCATCGGCGACCCCCTGATGGACCTCGGCGCCAGCCTCGCCTACTGGATGCAGCGAGGCGACCCCTGGCTGCTGCGCATCATGCGCGTCCAGCCCACTCACCTCAAAGGCATGATGACCCGCGAGGAGGTCATCGACTATTACTGCGCCAGACGACGGCTCGAGATCGGGACTTTCGACTTCTACCGGATCTTCGGCGTCTTCCGGCTGGTGGTCATCATGCAGCAGATCTACTATCGCTTCCACCACGGCCAGACCCGCACCAAACGCTTCGGCCGCTTCATCTACCTGATCAAATACCTCGAGGGATACCTCGAGCGGCTGATCAGTTGCTCGCCGCAGCAGCGGTAGCAGGCGAGCCAAAGGCCGGATCCACCTGCTCGTGAGTCGAGAGCACCTCGAGGCGGACGACCTGAAACCGTGTTCGGCTGGTAATGTGCCGATTCTCCTCCCCTATTCCGGAGGATCGCAAGAGAAGGGCATTTACTCGTATTTGACATTTTGTCAATCGATCACTATCTTTCAAGCAGGATGATTACAACTCGTCCGTCGAATCCGCTGCCGCCCGCGGCTGCAAAGAGAGCCATCAGAAAGTGTTTAAACAACGGTTCGGTCGTTTTTTCGAAACACGCCCGCCGGGAGATGGCGAACGACGATCTGGTAGAACCGGACATTGTGAATACGCTGCGGTGCGGAGTCATCGACTCGTCGGCCGAATGCCTGAACCACCACTGGCGGTATCGGATTTCGACCGATCGGATCGCCGTCGTGGTCACGTTTGAACCGGAAGAGGGCGAGATCGACGAAATCGTGATCATCACGGCATGGAGATTTAGGAGACGCGGAAGATGAGTAACAAAAAGCTCTGTGCTGAGTGTGGCGGCAAGCTGTCTACCAGAAGAGAACCGCGCCGGTATGGCCGTGGCGTGAACGTTGTGCTCGCTGACGTCGAAGTCCGTCATTGTGGGAACTGCGGCGAAGAATACGAGGTGATCCCGAACATCGAAGGCCTCCACAACGTGATCGCTACCTCATTGGCGAAAAAACACGGACGCCTCACCCCTGGCGAAATTCGGTTTTTGAGGACGTACCTCGGGCATTCGAGCCAGGATTTTGCGAAGCTTCTCGGGGTACGACCGGAAACCGTCACCAGGTGGGAACATCCTCGTGACGGCGGAATGACGTCGGTTGCCGAGAGGTTTCTTCGCGTCGCCGTCATGGTCGGCAAACCGATTGAGAGCTACGAGTTGGACAACATCGACGCCGAGGTCGTCAAAGAACCCCCGCCACCCAAATTCTATGCCGAGGATGGCGCATGGGTACCAGTCACTCAACCTTTTTGACGGCCCAAAGGATCTCCCCACCTTCCTCAAGGCTGGCAACGATCCCGATCCAACGGCGGCAAAGAGCGGGGTATGAGGAGGGAGTGGACCGGCTATCTGCTGCGGACGACGAACTGCGGTGAGAATTTTGGGTAAAAAGCTGGAGCCAACGGTCGGAATTGAACCGACGACCTAGTGATTACGAATCACTTGCTCTACCCCTGAGCTACGTTGGCGCGGTCGGGACTTTAGCACCGGACGGTTTGGGAGGCAAGGGCCAGAACGTTGAACGTTCAACGTTCGAACGATTGAACGTTTCGACTCGGCGGGCACGACGAACCGATCAGGGAGTGCCGGCAGTCGACCGGAGTCTGATCCGGTAGATCTCCGCCGGCGCGAACAAGCGCATCGGCGGGCCCCAGCGGCCCGCGCCGCGGCAGACGACCTGGGTCATGGCGCCGACCCGGCGCACACCCGCGATGAAGGGAAAGGCGCGGCGCACCAGAAAGTGGGCCGGCCAGATCTGGGCGCCGTGGGTGTGGCCGTTGAGCATCAGACCGACGCCTGCGGCGGCGGCAGCGTCCTCGTTGCCGGGGGTGTGTTGGAGCAGCACGATCGCGGAACCGGGCGGTACCGCGGCAACGGCCGCATCTAGGTCGCTCTCCAGTTCCTCCGTCTGGCGGCCGCCGGCGCGATCGGCAACCCCGGCGATCCAGAGACCTGGCTTCGCCTCGGCTGCGGTGTTGTCGAGAACCGTGAACCCCGCCTCTCTCAACAGCCGGCGGCAGCGGTCAGCACCGGCGTAGTACTCGTGGTTGCCGAGCACGGCAAAGACGCCGTCGGGCGCCGTGAGCTTGTGAAGATCCGGAACGAGTTTTTCGACCGCTCCGGCGTCGGAATCGATGAGATCCCCTGTCACCACCACCACGTCCGGATGGAGACCGTCGATCTGTTCGATCACCGACCGCAGACGGCGGGCGCCGATGAGGCTGCCGAGGTGGAGGTCGGAGAGCTGGACGATGACGAGGCCGTCAGCGGACCGGGGCAACCCGGCGACCTCGACCTCGAGGTCGACGATCCTCGGCCGCACCTGACCGCCGATCCAGGCGATGACGGCGAGCCCGAGGGCGACCGCAACCGCGACCGTTCGCAGACCCAAGACCCAGGGTTTGAGGACCAGACCGAACACGGTCACCAGGTCGACCAGACCGAGGCCGGAGATCACGAGGATCAGGACGCCCATCCACACCGCACCGCCGTACTCGATCACCGTACCGAGGCCGGGCGACCCGCGGTTGAACAGAATTCGACCCAGCGGATACGAGGCGTACCCTGCGGCCAGCGCAACCACGAGGGCTCGGTGGCCGGCGACACTGGCAACCAGGGGCAACGGCCACAGCCGCCAACCGACGTAAAGGTGGAAGAGCAGCCAGATGCCGAGAACTGTTGAGAAGAAGATGAGGAATCGCATGCGTTGCGTCATCTCCCGGCAACTCGAAAAGGTCGCGACGGAAGATGGCCGGTGACTCTCCCCTCTCGGTCGTCCGAACCAACCGCCCTCCCGGCACGCGGGACGCGGAGCCCACAACCCTTTTCTATTTCCAAGTCATCGCAGGGCTGTTGTGGGGCAGCCGCCCCGGCCGCCGGGGGTTCGGTCTCCTCGACCGTCGGGGCGCAGCAGGTTCGTACGCTTACCCGCACCACCCCTGCTCCGCCGCCATCGAGGCTTCTACGACGCGATAGGCGGGTCGGTAGGACTGCTGGTAGGCCGCGCTGTGGTGAACCGCCGGATACCCCTGCTTTTCCATCTCGCGAGCGAGCTTCTGCAGTGCATGCGCCAGATCCTGGTGGTTTTCCGAGGTCAGCCAGCGTACGACCAGTTCAAGGGCGACACCCATCTGTGGCGGGTCCGGTCGGACCGCGTTCGCTGTCGCGACGAAGCTCGCGAGCAGCGCACCGCTGTCGAACCCGTGCGCCACGAAGGGGCGCAGGTTGACCCGCACCAGGAAAGGGTCACCGCCGAGTGTGTCGCACCAGGTCTCACCCGTCATCGGAGGACCCAGAGCCGCGAGCTCTGCCTGCAAGGCATCCGCCGCCTGGGCCGGATCGGTGATGGTGTGACGAGGCCCGAACATGGCCTGAAAAATGAACTTGTAAAGATCAACCGCCTCGGCGTCCGGGTGGCTGGCGAGGTCGAAAGCGAGCGCCTGAACCGCATTGGAGGTACCGGTGGTGGGCTCGGGCCCCGCCGCGGAGCAGGGTGCCGTCAACATCATCACCGTCACCGTCGCCACCACAAAAAGATTGCGACCCCTCATACCTCGAGCCGTTTGACAAACGGTTCGTAGGTCATGAAATCGGCGTGGTGAACCAGCCATGCCTCGGTGGTCCGAGCCACCATGTTGCCCTCGCCTGCGTGCGTGGCGATGATGTGGCACACGGCGTCCGGCAGACCGCACTCCATGGCCACCGCCACACCGGTGAAGGGGTGGCGCAGATACTTGCCGCGAGCACTTGCGCGGCTGCCCCCGTCGCCATCGCTCTCGTATTCGAGAAGCTTCCCCACGTCGGCGAGAATGGCGCCGGCCACCAACACATCCATATCGACCGGCAACGCGTCGGCAAAAAATTCGCCGACCGTGCGCCCGGCGTCGCGCGCCACGTGCACCACCGCCCTCTTGTGGGCCATGAACGTCACCGGACAGCCGGGGACCTTGAGGGTGAAGGGGATGCGCTCGAGATCCGTGGGCGTCAATGGCGAGTACTCGAAGGCCCGCACCCAGCAGTCGGTGGTCTTGTCGCGCAGGTCCTCATCCTCGATCCACTCGAGCTCCGGCCAGATCCGTTTGACTTCATCTCGCAGCATGGCAGCCTCCGCCAGCAGGATAACCCGAGTCACCGGGAGATATTCAACGTTTGTTGTGGCCCGACTTTCCCAACACACTTCCCGCGAGGAGCCAGGCACGCCGGCCCGTCGGACGGGCCGGATGCCAGGCACCTCCGCCGCACGCGGTCCCACCCACCCGGCACGCGAGACGCGTGCCCCACAATAAGGTCGTGCCCGGAGCGCTTGTGGGGCAGCCGTCCCGGCTGCCATTCCGATGTGCTGGGTGGGAAATCCGAAATCCGAAATGGACGGGCCGATGGCCCGTCAGAGCGATTCCCACGACACGACCCAGTCGACCTCGGCGAAGGTGTCGGAAAACGGCAGTTCCGGTCCGCAGGGGCGCTGCACGGCCCCACCGGTCTTTTCGAGGAGGTCGAGCACCCACGACTGCTCCAGCCCCCGCCAGTGCGACTCGTTCCAACCCGTGCCGGTGGCCGCCACGCAGAAGAGCACCTGCCCGAGGTCCGGGCTCGTGTACAGACCGCCGACCACTGCGACACCGCCGTCGGTGCTGACCAGGGTCCCGGTCTTGACGGTCACCGACCCGGCCTGCTTCGGCGCGGCGAGCTTTGGAAACTTGCGGTTGGTCGCCCCGGGGTCACACCCGATCACCGGCAGCAGATCGCCCGGCACCAGACCCAGCCGCCCGGTGGTCTCGACAAAAGCGCGCATGAGCAGAACCCCGGTCTTCGCGGTGATTCGGTTGCGTCGTTCACCCGATGCCGATTCCAGCTCCACCGCAGCCGGATTCAACCCCAGGCGCTGCTCGAGATAGGCCTCGAGACCCTGCGGGCCACCGAGTCCGTCCGCGATCCTGACGATGTCGTTGTTCGAGTACACGTCGAAGCGACGCAGCAGGACCCGCAGCGGGTTCGAGCGGTGGACCGCCACCGGGACCCAACCTTGTGGCGCCCCGTTCCGGACCGAGCCGACGATCTCCACCCGGGGCGGGTCCGCGGGGTCCCAGCCGCGTCTCGCACAGACAGCATCCCACGCGGCGCGCGTGGTCTTATCCCAACGTTGCGGATCGAGCACCATCCGCAGCCGGCGACCCATCAGCTTCACCCGGTCGCGCGGGTCGAGCACCCGCTTTTCGACCCCGTTCTCCCAGCCGATCCAGAAATCCCCGTCGATCGCGAGCCAGCCCTCGACCCGGGTCAACCGGAGCCGGTTGAGCATGCGCGCCACCAGGAAGACGTTTTCGGCCTGGAAGTCGGGGTCCCCCCAGCCCTGGACCACCAGCGAGCCGTCGAGGCTGCCGGTCTTCTTGTCCCAGACACCGTCAACCCCGAAAACGGTCCGATAGCGGTGCTCGGGGCCGAGGCGTTCGAGGGCCCACAACGAGGTCCCGACCTTGACCAGCGATGCCGGGTTGAAAGGGGTGTCGCCGTTCTGCGTCGCCAACAGCGCCCCTTCGAAGGTCTCGGCGTGATACAGCAATTGATCGCGGTCGGCGGGCTCGCACGGGCCGGCTGCAACGAAGGCGACGATGGCTGCAGCGCCGGCGGAGGCTCGCACTTTCCACCACATCATCGACATCATTTCGCGTACAACAAGCGGTCCGCCAACCCCGTCCGCAACACGCCGCCGGGATCGAGTTGGGCTTTGATCGCGGCGAACTGCTCGAGCTGTCCGTCGCGGAAGGTCTCGCGATACAGCTCCGCGGGCAGAGCCGAATCCTTGGCCGGGTAAAAGCGGCCACCCGCATCGACGACCGGGCTCGCGAGCTCGCGGACCATGGCCCACAGATCGGCGCGCCGGCTGCGAGTCACCGGAAAGTCGAGGGCCAGCGAGAAACCGTCCACCGCGTGGCTCAACAGAAAGGGATCCGGGCGGTGGCGCTTGAGGACCGCGAGAAACGACGGCATCCCGTTCTCGAGACACACCTCGAGCTGGTTGCGGAAGACCTCCTCGGCACGATCGACGGGGACAAAGCTCTGGTGCTGAATGAGGCCGCCGGGCAGGTAGACCTTTTTCCAGTCGGGCACATAATCGAGGAGGAACGAAAACGCCGCCAACGACTGGCGGTAGGTCGTGTCGTCGCCGAAAGTGCTGCCGGCCATATATTTTGCGAGATTGATCCCGCGCATCCCGGGTCGGTTGGTCAGAGGTTTCAGAAACCGCCACATCACCGATTTGGGGACCACGCCGAAAAGAGTCGACGGCAGGTCCTGGGCTGCGGTGCTGAGGTGGGCGCCCTGCTCGTGGTCCTCGCCCTCTTCGAGGTGGCGGGCGAAGTGCAGCAGGCCGCGGCCCAGGTTCTTGCCGCGGGCGAAGGCGTCGATCCAGCCCACGACGTACTCCCACCGATCCTTGGCCTCGTCGGTCAGGCGGAGCATGGTCTCGAGGTCCGGCGCGGCGACCGCCCGCACCTCGACGAGCCCCGAACGGATTTTTTTGAGCTGGAGCCGGGCCCTCGTGATGATTCCGAGCTGGCCAAAAGAGCCAAGGACGGCGTAGAACAGATCGCGTTCCCGGTCCGGGGAGATGGTGCTGGCGCCGCCTTGCGGTGCCGCCAGATCGAACTCGATGCAGTGCTCGCCGATAGTCCCCCGGCACCAGTTGTTCTTGCCGTGGACGTTCATCGCCAGCGCGCCGCCGATCGTCGGTTCCATGGTGCCGGTCACCACCGGCGGCCACCACCCGTGGGCGATGGCCATCCGCCACAGCGCCCGCAGATTGACGCCGGGCTCCACATCAACGATTCCCGCCTGCGGGTCCCACCGCAAGACCCGGTCGAGACCGGAGAGGTCGAGCACCACCGATTCCGCACCGAGGGCGGCGTCGCCGTAGGAGCACCCGGCCCCCCGCAGCGCCACCGGCATCCCCTCCGACCGGGCCAGCTCGAGCGCCTCGGCGACCCCGGAGGCGTCTCGTGGACGAAAGACGTAGCCTGGAGCGCCCACGGCCATGCCCCAGCCTTCGACCCATTCCAGCCGGCTCGACAGGCCCACGGTCAGATCCGGAGCCTGGTGAAAATCATCGAGGGAATCGCACGGATGACGGCCATCACCACCCGCCACCGCGCCGGCACATAGGCGGTCACCGCTCCGCGACGGACTTTGGCCAGGATGATCTCGGCCGCGCGATCCGCGGAGATCACCCAGAACAGCCCCTCCCTGCCGCGCGTCATGACCGTGTCCACAAAACCGGGTTTGATGGTGACGACCCGCACACCCTGGGCCGCCACCCGGTTGCGCAGCGCCTCGAGGTAGGTGTGAAGGGCGGCTTTCGAGGCGCAGTAGCCGGGGTTACCCGAGCGACCGCGATCTCCGGCTACCGACCCGATGCCGACGATCGTTCCGCGGCCGAGGCGGGCCATGCGGTCCGCCACCGGGTTGAGCCACGCCATGGCGCCGATGACGTTGATCTCCATCATCTCCCGATCCTTGGCCGTGTCGTACTCATCGCCGGCTACGGCGGGCATCACGCCCGCTGCGAACACCACCAGGTCGAGGCCGCCGAGCCGCCGGGCAATCTCGCGCACCAGACCGGGCACGTCTTCGAACGCACGAACATCGTGGGCCACGGGCAACGAGCGGTCCTCACCGGCGGCGGCATTGATCTCCTCCGCCACCCGCAGCAGTTCCTGTTCGCGACGAGCGACGATGGCCACTTTGACCCCGTCCGCCGCCAGTCGCCTGGCGATCGCCTCGCCGATCCCCGACGATGCGCCGATCACCAGCGCGTTGGAATACTCAGAAATCGCCAAGAACTCTACCCCCTCGAAGAATTATCCCACGGGCTGGATGAGCGCGAGACGGAGTCGGTCGCGAGCCTCGGACACCCGCGCCTCGTAGGCGGCGCCATTCACCCGCTCCTTGAGCGCAGCCGACACCGGAAGCACCATCGGATAGCCGCGCCACTCCAGAGTGGCGCCGGTTGACTCGTTCACCACCCGCCCATCGGCGATCAGGTTGGCGGCCACGGGCAGCGGAACGCCGGCAAAGAGCGTCTCCAAGCTCTGGATCAGGGCCTCGTCCTCGGGTTCGAGGAAGCGGACGCGGCGCCGGCTCTGGATCGCCACGTGGTAGCTCGAGGGCACGTAGTAGATCCCGTCGAGCTCCAGAATCTCGGCCATCGCAACCAACCACCCGAAGACCTCTTTCAGCAGACCGAGCCCGGGGTGTTTCTGGCCCGGCAGGGGCCGCCGGTAGGGGCCGAAGTGGGCGCGGGCGTTCTGCAGCAACAGCCACTCGATCACCAGGACCTGGCAGCCCGGTACGATCCGCGAACTCCGGTTGACCCGCAGCTCCATCAACAGCTCGCCCCTGTCCGGTTCGGAGTAGATCCGCACGGTATCGCCGACGGTACCCGAAAGATCGACCTCGACCGACGGGTGCCGGAAACCCCGCAACCGCAGCTGGTCGAGAAGGCCGAGCCTCTCCAACAACAGCTCCACTCCCTGCTGTGAGAAATGGGACAGCAGCCGGGTCCGCCGTGGCGCTTCCGGCATGATGCCGATGAGGTCCTCGTCGGTCAGCCGCCAGTTGAAGCCGCTCGGCTCCGCAGTCAGATCCGACGGGTCGATCTCACTGCGGAGGCGGCGGAACCGCCGCAACACCATTTCCGCATCGTCCGGAGTCTTCACCACCTTGCCGCTGATCAGCCACGAAAAGAACCGGGCGCTGTAGCGCCAACTCCCTGACCCATAACCGCCGGCGAGGACCACCACCAAAGGTACCCGCCGCCGCGCCCGGCGCAGGAGATCCACCACCAGATGGTCGCGGCGAAACATCCCATCGGCCGATATCCGCCAGTTGCCGAGCGAGTCGTCGGCCGCGGGATCGGCCCCCGCCAGGTAGATTACCAGCCCCGGGCGGACCTGCATCATGACGTCAGGAAGGGTCTTCAGCAGCGTCCCGAGGTAGACCTCGTCGCCGACATCGGCGCCCAGAGCGATCGAGGTCGAGGCGACCGCTTCGGTTTCGCCCCAGTGTTCGTTGTGGACCGAATAGGTGTGGACAGTCGTGTCGTGAGCGAAGATCTCGCGGGTGCCGTTGCCGTCGTGGACGTCGAGATCGACAATCAGAACGGGCTCCTTGAAACCCTTGGAGCGGAGCCGCGCCACCGCCACCGCGACGTCGTTGAAGATGCAAAAGCCCATGCCCCTGTCGCGCGAGGCGTGGTGGTAGCCGCCCGCGAGGTTGATCGCGACCGAACGGCCCTGCAGGGCGAGACGGGTGGCCTGGATGGTGCCGCCGACCGCCAACCGCTGCATCCCCAGCACCATCTGGACCTGGGCGTCAGACACCCGCGCGCCGAAGATCCGTTCAGTCAACTCGGGGTCGCGGCCCACCGCATCGATGTAGTCGAGATCGTGAACCCGCAACAAGCTGCGCACGGCCGGCAGACGCGGCACCGAGATCTCGTCGCGGTCGAGCATCCCCTCGTCGACCAGGAAACCGAGGATCTTTTCGCCCCGTGTGGGATCGACCGGAGCCGCGTCCAAGTGGCCGGCGTAGGCGTCGTGATAAACGAAGCGCACTTGAGGCGCCAACCACCGCCGCCGCCAGCGCCGCCATCGGCGGCGGATGTGGCGTCCTATTCGGACCAGGACATCCGGTTGGCTGTCCGGCATCGGTTCGTGCTCGGCCATAGGACGAGGATAGCGAGGCAATTCGGAATTAGGAATGAGGAATGAGGAATTCCCACCCACCCGGCACGCGGGACGCGTGCCCCACAACCGCCCCGAAGGTCACCGCATTGTGGGGCAGCCGTCCCGGCTGCCGGGTCGGTGGGGCCCCACCGATGAAGGCCCATCACTGCTGTGTAACGGTGTAGCCCTTCTGCCGCAGCATCTCGATGATGCCGTCCTTGCCCACCAGGTGCATGGATCCGACCACGACCATGGCAACGCGGTCGCCCGCCAACAGCCCCTCGATGGCCGGCATCCAACTCCGGTTACGACCGCTGATCAGCTTCTCGTAGAGGTCGGGGTAATCTTCGAACTCCTCTCCCATCATCGTCTGGACGAACCCGGCGTCGCCGGCCAACCACTTCGCTGCAAGCTCATCCAACACCGGAATCATGGTCTCCAGGTCCGCCACGGTGTACTCGAAGAAGGCGAGACTCTCCTCCGCCGTCAGATCCGCGAACAGACCGACCTGGAAATCCACCGTTTCGAGGGCCATCCTCTCTTTCCCGGCCTCCTTGGCGCGGTCAGAGAAGTGGGTGTCGATGCCCGCGGCCGGCGAGTATCCGGCTCTCTCCAGCTCGAGTGACGCCAGCGTCAGCGCCGCCATCCACGGTTTCATGAACTGGAACATCGAAGGCGGCATGCCCGAGGCGTTCATCTTCTCGCTGAATTCAGACCACAGATCCGGGCCGATCACCTCCTCGAGAGTCTGCCCTTCCGCCAGGCTCCCGGTGGTGATCATCTGCAGGGCCGCATCCGTCATCTCATCGAGGTCGATCTCGAAGACGACAACGGCGCTCCGGTCGAACGCGGCGTCGATGACGGCAGGCAGCGGGTAGGAGTCTTCCTTGAGAGCGTGAACGGAGCCCAGGAGGTACACGGCGGCGCCGTCCTTCTGCGCCTTCCACATGAAGACCGTGCCTTCTTTCTCAGCCGCTGTGCCTATTGAAGCGGTCATCACCAGAGTCAAAGCAAACGTCTTGAACCGTCGAGTCATCGAACCTCCTACCTCGCCAAGTGTACCCAATAGTAATTTCGGATTTCGGATTTCGGATTTCGGATTTCCCATCCACCCGCGCTGTCCCTGCCCTCTTGGGATCTTGAGCGATTGAATACTCGCGGGTACTGGTCGTGACTCCGCCTCGTCGTCGATTCTGTTTCGGGACCTCTGGCCTCGCGTGCAGGAACTGAAAGAAAAAATCCGAAATCCGAAATCCGAAATCCGAAATCGCAGCACGTGATATCGTGTATCAACGGGCGCAAAGCCCCCCGAGAGGAGTTCCAATGGCAAACCCGACCGCAACGTTTGAAACAACCATGGGCACGTTCAAGGCCGAAATCTTCGTCGATGAAATGCCGATCACCGGCGCCAACTTCGTCAAGCTGGCAAAGGACGGTTTCTACGACGGATTGCACTTTCACCGCGTGATCAAGAACTTCATGATCCAGTTCGGCTGCCCCTACTCGAAAGACCCTGAAAGCTCGCGCGCCGGCACCGGTGGGCCGCCGCACGGCACCATCGCCGACGAACACCTCGAGACCGCGAAATTCACGAATGCGCCCGGCACGCTGTCGATGGCCAACACCGGCCGCCCCAACAGCGGTGGTTCGCAGTTCTTCATCAACACCGCAAACAACGCCTACCTCGATTGGTTCAGCTCCGGTGCGTCAAAGCACCCGGTCTTCGGCAAGATCACCGACGGCATGGACGTGGTGAAGGCCATTGGGACCACGAAGACCGCGGCCGGGGATCGTCCGGTGACGCCGATCATGGTGAAACACATCACGATCGAGGAAAAATAACACCCGGATCTTCGGAAATATCTCCGGGAGTGCTCGGTTATCCCGTAAGGACGTAGATCGCTACGGAATAAAGGACTTCACAATGAGCAACGTACGAGCCGCCGCATTGATTCTGGCTGCCGCCGCCCTCACCACCGTGCAGACGACCGCACACGCCGATGGTGGGGTCCCACGGAGCGGCCTGCCGGGCGCGAAATCCGTCGACACCGTCCAGCGGATGGTGATGCCCGAGGTCGATATGGCCGAGCTTCTGGCGGAGGATGCGGCGAGGGAGAACTCCGGCGCCGCCGTCCCGACAAGATTCGCCTCGGCGATCCCGGTGTTTTTCGGCCCCGAGTCCTCCGGCACTTGGGAAACCCTGGACGACGGCTCGAAACTGTGGCGGCTGCGCCTCGCCTCCCCTGGCGCACTCAGCCTGAACCTCGGCATCGAGAAGTTCGATCTCCCGGCCGGCGCGACGTTCTGGATCCACGACGTCGAGGGCGGCCAGGTTCAGGGACCGTACACCGCCAAGAACCGGAACGCCGACGGGGGCCTGTGGACCGCCGTGGTTCTCGGTGACGAGTTGGTGGCCGAGCTGCACCTGCCCTCCGGTTCGGACGCCGACCTGAAAATTTCATCGGTCAACCACGGTTACCGATTCTTCGGCGAAGACGCGGCGCAAACGGTAGAGAAGCGCGGATCCTGCAACGTCAACGTCGTCTGCCCGGAGGGCGACCCCTGGAGAGACCAGATCCGCTCGGTGGCGCGGATCACGATCTCCGGAATGTACGTCTGTACGGGTCAGTTGGTCAACAACACCGCCCAGGATGACACGCCGTACCTCCTGAGCGCGGGACACTGCTTCGATTCTTCAAGCGTGGCGCCGTCAGTGGTTGCCTATTGGAACTTCCAGAGCCCCGGGTGCGACGATTTTGCCGGTGGCAGCCTGAGTCAGAACCAGAGCGGCAGCACCTGGGTCGCCTCAAGCCCGCTTGACGGGGTGGGATCCGACTTCACCCTCGTCGAACTGGACCAAACCCCCGACACTGCGTGGAACCTCTTCTTCGTGGGCTGGGATGCGCGCGAACAGGTCCCGAACTCGACCACGACGATTCACCAACCCAACGGGGATGAGAAGTCCATCAGCTTTGACTTCGATCCACCAACCATCACCCCATACCTGGAAAACACGCCTGCAGCTGGCGCCACCCACTGGCGGATCACGGACTGGGACCAGGGAACCACTGAGGGCGGCTCGTCGGGCTGCTGCCTGTACGACGACTCCAGCAAGCGTTGCGTGGGGACGCTCTCAGGCGGCTATGCGGCGTGCGGCAATGACGATTCAGATTGGTTCGGCCGGACCGCGAAACAGTGGACCGGCGGCGGCACCGACAGCACCCGCCTCTCGACCTGGCTCGACAAGGCCAACACCGGAGCGATGTTCCTGGACGGCAAGAACGCCGAGGGAGCCGTTGGCGAGACCTACACCTGGCTGATCCCCGCGGTGGCGTCGGCGCCCGGCGTCGTCCCTACCTATTGGAGCTCGCAGGTAGGGGTGGTCAACCCGTCCACCGAAAACCGCTCCGTGTCGATCTACTTCGTGGCCAAAAACCAGGCCTGGCCCGGCGTGCTGTTGAGCGGCCCCACCACGGTCGCGCCGAACAAGTCGCTCTATCTCAGCGACCCTCTCGCTAGCGTGGCCCCGACAACGGGTCTGATCTACATCACCGTCGACGGATCGGGAACGGCGGCCTTCGTGCGCACGTCCACTCCTGCAGCGGGCGGCGGCAGCTTCGGCCAGGGCCAGCCGGGCATTCTGCTGAACTCGAGTTCGTCGGTGACCGGGCTCGTGCTGCCGATGGTTCACTCCTCACCCGGAGGGTTTCGGACCAACGTCGGCTTTGCCCAGACTTCCTCCGGCACCATGCAGGTCAGGGTCCAGATCTACTCGAAGGGCGGAGTCCTGCTGGGGCAGAAGAACTACTCGCAGTCGGCCGCCTGGCGCCAGGTCAACGACGTTTTCAGCGACATGGGGATCGGCGGCCAGAACGTCGTCGGTGGCTGGATACGGGTCACCCTGATCAGCGGTTCGCCGTCGTACTGGACGACCTATGCGACCCTCATTGACGGCTCCACGGGCGATCCGACCTACGTGCTGCCGGTGGCGCCTTAATAGATTCTCAATTTTGAATTTTGAATTTTGAATTCCCGCCCACCCTCCCCGGGCTTTCGGGGGAGGGTGGGTTTTCTCAGTTCTTCAACTTTGACGCCGTTCCCTCACATTCTGTCATCCCGACCGAAGGCCCGCAGGGCCGAAGCGGAGGGATCTGGGGGGCGGCTTTGGGTAGGATCTCCCTCGAGCCACCCCCCAGATCCCTCCGCTCGGTCGCTTCGCTCTCTCGGTCGGGATGACAAGAGATTGGAATGCCTTCGCTCCCTCGGTCGGGATGACAAGAGATTGGAATGCCTCCGCTCCCTCGGTCGGGATGACAAGAGAGTGAAATGCCTTCGCTCCCTCGGTCGGGATGACAAGAGATTGGAATGCCTTCGCTCCCTCGGTCGGGATGACAAGAGAGTGAAATGCCTTCGCTCTCTCGGTCGGGATGACACGACAGTGAGATGCCTTCGTTCGCTCTGAAAAATGAGGGTATCAGGGGAATCGTCGCTCGTGCCCGCTCGTTGGAGTTGGTGGCCCGACGGGTGGCAACTCCGAATTCCGAATTCTTCAATCGTTGAGCGCGAGCGCGTCCTTCGCCAGCTGCTTCGCGTACTCCATGTCTTCGGGAAGATCGGTGTTTTCCACCACGTGCCACTCGACCTTGTGCTTCTTGCACAATGTTTCGAGCCGCTGCCACAGATCCCGGTGGGACACCGGTTTGCCGTCTCGGGTCGTCCATCCGCGCTCGCGCCAACCGGAGACCCACGCTGTAGCTCCGTCCTTCAGATAGTCGGAAACGGTGTAGAGGTGGACCCGTACCGGTCGTTTCAGTTGTTCGAGCCCGGCGACGGCGCTCAGGATGTGCATGCGGTTGGCCGAGGCGCCGTCGATCCGGTCACTCAATCCCTTGTCGGAGTCCGCAAACCGCAGCACGACGCCCCACGACCCTGCCTTCTTTTTGCCCGAGTACGCAGCCGCAGTAAAGAGGTGGACCGCCTTCTGATCGTCGATGGGCAGCGGCGCGCGCGGCATTGCGGCCGAGGCCAACTGATCGGCGACCTCGTTCCAGCGGTCGCCGGCGTGCCCCTTGACCCAGCTCCACGACACCTCGTGGGTCTCGAGCGCCGCCGACAGGGCCTCCCACAGATCGCGGTTCTTGACCCGCTGCTTGCCGGCGGTCTTCCAACCGTTGGCCCGCCACTTCGGAAGCCACTCGGTGATGCCGGTTCGAAGGTAGGTCGAATCGGTGTGAAGCTCGACCCGATGCGGTCCGTCGAGGGCGCCCAACGCCTCGATGGCGGCGGCCAACTCCATGCGGTTGTTGGTGGCCTCCTTTTTGCCGCCCGAGAGCTCGATCGGGTCGCGACCCGGATACAGCAGCACTGCACCCCACCCACCGGGACCGGGGTTGGGCCGGCACCCGCCGTCGGTGTAGATCACGACTCGTGGGATTTCTGATGTCATCGGGTGAAACGATAGCAGAGGCGTATCACGGCATCGTAAATTCTCAATTATGAATTTTGAATTTTGAATTCCCGCCCACCCTCCCCCATCATTCGGAAACGGGGGAGGGTGGGAATTCAAAATTCAAAATTGAGAATTCATAATTGAGAATTCAATCTGGTCGTTCGCCGCGCTTTTCAACCCCGAAGATCGAGATCAGAATCGCCACCAGCCACGGTGCGTGGCGTTCGAGGAAGACCAGCACCTTGCCGTGGCCGGTGATCACCGCCACCCGCTTGCGCTTGATCATGGCCTTGACCATCTTCGCCGTGGCCTTGTCGGTGTCGACCGAAAGCCAGGTGGGAACGGGGTCGCGATTCGAATCCTTGTACTGTCCCAGGTTGTCCACCTGGCGGATCTCGGAGTCGACAAAGCCGGGGGCGACCAGCGTGACGGCGACGCCGTACCGGGCCATCTCGCCGCGCAGCGATCCGGCGAGGGCGCGCACGGCGTGTTTCGACATCGCGTAGGGCGAGCTCACCGGGAGGGTCAGATAGCTCATGACGCTGCCCAGGATCGTGAGACTTCCGCGACTGGCGATCAGAGCGTCCCGGGTCGCGTGAACCGTTCGCAGCACTCCGAAAACATTGGTCTCGAACTGGCGGCGGTAGTCCTCGAGAGTGAGCTTGTGGACCGCGCCCGCGACGCCGAACCCGGCATTGGCGACCACGAAATCGATGCGTCCGAGCTGGTCGAGAGTGGCTGCAACCGCGGCCTCGAGATCGCCGTCGACCGTGACGTCGCAGCGCAGGCTCAGGGCGCGCCGGCCACGAGCGCGGATTTCGAGAGCCAGGGCCTCCAGCCGCTCCCAGCGCCTGGCCAGCAGCACGACATCGGCGCCCCGCCGCGCGAACTCGCGCGCCATCGCGGCGCCGATCCCCGACGATGCACCGGTGATGAATACGACCTTGCCTTCAAGCTTTGCCATGATCCCTCCGCGCCGGAATTGTACTTCGGAACGGGGGGCGGATTCCGTGATCGCGGCCGCCCACCGTTGCCGAGGGCACGGGTGGAAATTCCGAATTCCGAATTCCGAATTCCGAATTGAACCGTTATCCTTCCTCCGTGCTCGACCACACAAAGGAGCGATCATGACCACATCGCGGAGAGGTTTCGTTCAGCTGTCCGTCCTCGCCGGAGGCGCCATCGGTCTCGGACTGGCACGGCAGGCCAACGCGGACAGCACGGAAGGGCCCGGACCTGCACCGAAGAAACTGAAGATCCTCGTCCTTGGCGGCACCGGCCTCATCGGCCCGCCCATGGTGGAGTACGCAATCGCCCGCGGCCACGAGGTCACGCTCTTCAACCGGGGCAAGACCAATGCCGAGCTTTTCCCCGGGCTGGAGAAGCTCGAGGGAGACCGCAATGACGACCTCGCGTCGCTCGTCGCTGAGGTCGAGGCGGGACGTCGCTGGGACGCGGTGGTCGACAACACCGCTTCCATCCCCAGGTGGGTGACCGAGTCGGCCGGTCTTCTCTCGAAGGCCGCCGACTTTTACCTCTACACCTCGTCGATCTCGGCGTACGCCGACTCCTCGACCCCGGACGCCGACGAAACCGCGCCGGTCGGCACGATCACAGCCGAGGACGAGGCCAAGGTGGTGACCACCAGAGACATCACGGGGGAAAACTACGGTCCGCTCAAGGCCCGCTGCGAAGCCGAGGCGCGCAAGGCCTTCGGCGACGACAAGACGTGCGTCGTCCGCCCCGGGCTGATCGTCGGCCCCGGCGACTACTCCGACCGCTTCACCTACTGGCCGGTGCGGATCTCCAGGGGCGGCGAGGTGATGGCCCCGGGAAACCCGACCGACCCGGTTCAGTTCATCGACGCCCGCGATCTCGGCGAGTGGTACATCCGGCTGTTGGAGGCCGGCACCACCGGCACCTTCAACGGCGTCGGACCGCGTTCTCCCATGAGCATCGCCGGGATGTTGTACGGAATCCGGGCGACCGTGGACAACGACATCTCCTTTACCTGGGTGCCGGCCGACTTCCTCTTGAAGCACGAAGTTCAGGAGTGGATGCAGATGACGGTGTGGGTGCCGCCGGTCGGCGAGTACGCAGGATTCAGCTCCTCGAACATCGACCGGGCCATCGCGGCCGGGCTCACCTTCCGCCCGCTCGCCGACACCGCGGTGGCGACCATGGAGTACTGGAACTCGCTCCCGGCGGAGAAGCGAGAAAACCCCAAAGCCGGCTGCCCGGCCGAACTCGAGCAGAAGGTCCTCAAGGCGTGGCACGCACAGGAAAAGGAGTGACGATTTCGGATTTCGGATTTCGGATTTGCCGCCCGCCCACCCCGGCACGCGGGACGCGTGCCCCACAACCAGATGCCGTCCGACCTTGTGGGGCAGCCGTCCCGGCTGCCGGGCGGCTGGTGGGTCTCGACGCATTGATGCTCGTGAATCGTCGGAGGAAGCTGAGATGAAAATCCGAAATCCGAAATCCGAAATCCGAAATTCATTTTCGGGGTGACTTGATGGCTTTCCTCAACCGTATCGTTGCCGTCGAAAAGAACGAGGTCGGGCCCATGCTGTGGGCCGCCCTCTACTACTTCCTGCTCTTCGCCGCCTACTTCATCATCCGGCCGATCCGCGACGAGATGGGCGTGGCCGGCGGCGTCGAAAACCTGTCGTGGCTCTTCCTGGGCACGCTGCTCGGAATGTTGCTGATCCACCCCCTCTTCACCGCCCTCGTGTCCCGTCTCCCCCGCCGGCTGTTCATCCCGTTGGCCTACACCTTTTTTGCGGTCAACCTGGTCGCCTTCTGGTATGCGCTGCAGACTCTTTCAGGAACCCCGGGGGTCTGGGCGGGGCGGGTCTTCTTCATCTGGACCAGCGTCTTCAACCTCTTCGTGGTGTCGATCTTCTGGTCGCTGATGGCCGACCTCTTCCGACCCGAACAGGCGAAGCGGCTGTTCGGTTTTGTCGCCATCGGCGGCACGGTCGGCGCCGTCGTCGGGTCCTCCGTCACCGCCTTTTTCGCCGAACGGATCGCCCCGAACAACCTGCTGCTGGTCTCGGCATCGCTGCTGGGTCTTGCCATGCTGGCGGCGCATCGGTTGATGAGGACGGCACCCCGGTCGGAGGGTGGTTCGGCGCCGGTGGTAGGAGATTCGTCGGACCAGGCGGTGGGCGGCGGCGTCCTCGATGGGATCCGCACAGCGCTGTCGTCCCCCTACCTGCTGGGCATCGTCGGCTACATGTTGCTCTATACCATCACCGGCACGCTGCTCTACTTCCAGCAGGCGGAAATCGTGGAATCGGGTTTCACCGAGCGCGCGGCGCGAACGGTGTTCTTCGCGCGTGTGGATTTGGTTGTCAATTCGCTGACCGCCATCATCCAGATCTTCTTTACGGGCAGAATCGTCCGGCGCATCGGGATCGCGCTTTCGTTGGCGGTGCTGCCACTGATCTGCGTCTTCGGTTTCGTCGCGGTGGGTATCGCACCCACCCTGATGACGATCGCGGTCGTCCAGGTCGTGCGCCGATCCGGCAATTACGCAGTGTCCCGACCGTGCCGGGAGATGCTCTACACGGTCCTGCCCCGCGACGCCAAGTACAAGGCGAAGAACTTCATCGACACCTTCGTCTACCGGTTCGGCGACCAGACCGGAGCCTGGTCGTACGACGGGCTGGTGTATCTCGGGTTCGGCGCCGCCGCGATCTCCATGATCGCCGCCCCGCTGGCTGCGGTGTGGCTTCTGATCGGTTTGTGGCTCGGCCGCCGCCAGGTCGCCATGGTCAGGGCGAGTTCAACTCCGCAAACGACTCCGGACGGAGGTTGACGGCGCGGGCAAACCCCGCAACCAGACGGCCGCGTTCGAATGTCAGCCGGTAGAGGTTGAAGTCGCCGAGCATGAACGTAGGTTCGGACGTCGGGAAGCGATCGATGTAGGCCTGGCGCGCCGCCCGGTGGTCGCCGTCGGTCTTCGCCACATGCTGTATGGTGCCCGAGAGGGTCACCCGAGCCACCTGGAGGGGGTCGCCTCCCGGATCGTCAGCCGCGTGGATCATGACACTGAAAACGGAGCCGGGTTGCAGACCACGGCTGTGTTTCGCGAGCTGCGAGGCGTGCACCAGCGCCGAGCCGAAGTCGTCAGCAACCACGAATGGCAGGAACCCGACGTGGGGCTTGCCGTCGACCATCACCCCGAGTGACAACACCCTGACCTCGTTCAGCAGCTTTCGCAGAATTTCCTTGTCTTCGACCTTCATCGCATCTCCTCCAAGCCAGACTTTACCTAATCCCTGAATGCGTTTGGGTTAATTTCGGATTTCGGATTTCGGATTTCGGATTTTCCGCCCAACCCGCCACCGGGGAACGAGTACCGATCGACAGGGGCGTCTGGACTCCTCTGAAAGTCGTAGGCGGGTCGTTCACGGCCCGCCACCACGATGTCCTTTTTCGCGCTTTCCTTTCGGCATCCCGGCAGGCCCTGAAGGACCTGCCTTCTGCTTTTCATTTGGAATCGAGGAGAACGCAGGGGACGACAATCTCCGGCTACAATCGCTGCATGGGCAAGAAACCCCAGCGCGTCCGCCTCATCACATGGAAGGACGACCGGGCCTCGAAACTGAAAGACGAACTCGAGACCGGCGCTTTTGCGGTCGACTCGGAAGCATTCGATCCATCAACCTTGAAAAAACTCACCGACAACCCGCCCGACGCCATCGTCATCGATCTCGGTCGTCTTCCCTCCCAAGGTCGGGATGTGGGCATCGCCGTGCGCACGCGCGCGAGTACCCGCTCGATACCGCTGGTCTTTGTCGACGGATCAGCGGACAAGATCGATCGCACCCGCGAACAGCTCCCGGACGCCACATACACGGTCGCCGGGGAGCTGACTGAAGCTGTTCGGAAGACCATCGCGAATCCCCCCAGTGACCCCGCGGTGCCCGCGTCGAACCTGGCCGGTTATTCAGGGACGCCACTGCCCAAAAAGCTCGGCATCAAGGCCGGCTTCAAAGTGGCCCTCGTTGGGGCGCCAGGAGATTTCGAGTCCACTCTGGGTGAGCTGTCTGAGGGAACGACAATCCTCCGCGCGCCGCGATCCGACGCCGAGGTGACCCTCTGGTTCCTCGATTCGCTGGCGACCCTCGAGGAAGGCATCGAGGAGATGGCCGAGATTGCCGGCGGCGGCCGGCTGTGGATCTGTTGGCCGAAAAAGGCCTCAGGGATCGCCACCGACATCACCCAGGATCAGGTGCGCAGCACAGGCCTCGCGGCCGGCATCGTCGATTTCAAGATCTGTGCGATCGACGCGACCTGGTCAGGTCTCTGTTTCACGAAACGCAAGGCGTAGTATTGCAGCGATGTGGACGGGGAGGGAAAAGTGGATTTCACAGGCAAGACAGCGCTCGTCACCGGCGGCTCGCGCGGTATCGGCAAGGCGGTGGCGGAGGCGCTTGCGGCGCGGGGCGCCCGCGTGGCCGTCAACTACCTCGCCAACAAGCAAGCTGCGATCAGCACGTTGGCCTCCATGAAGGGCGGACCGCACGTCGCGATTCAGGCGGATGTCTCCGACCCTGAAGCGGTTGAGAGATTGTTCGAGGAAGCCGTCGCGGCCCTCGGCACCATTGACATCGTCGTCAACAACGCCGGCATCTTCCGCTACCACCGGATCGACGAGGTGGAGTTCGCCGAGTGGCGGGAGTCGTGGAAGGAAATCCTCGACACCAACCTCGTGGCACCGGCCAATGTCTGTTTTTTCGCCGCCCGTCACATGATGGAGCATGGCGGCGGCCGCATCGTCAACGTCTCCTCGCGCGGCGCGTTTCGCGGCGAGCCCGAAGGGCCGGCCTACGGCGCCAGCAAGGCGGGGCTCAACGCCATGAGCCAATCGCTCGCGCAGCGGCTCGCACCCCACAACATCTTCGTCGGCGTCGTCGCACCGGGCTTCGTGGAGACCGAAATGGGCGCCAGGGTCCTCGATGGTCCGTTGGGAGACTCGGTCCGCGCCCAGAGCCCGCTCAACCGGGTGGCGAAACCCGAAGAGGTGGCCTATGCGGTGCTCTTCCTCGCGTCCGCCGGGTCCGAGTTCTCCACCGGCACCATCATCGACGTCAACGGAGCGTCCTACCTGCGAAGTTGAGTCGGCTGCAGCGTCAGCGCTTCACCGTCACCGCCATGAAGGCTGCCAACACCATCGCGAAGACGGCGCCCGAGAAGAAAACGGCATCGATCCCGGCGATGTGATACACGCCGGCCATGATCGGCGGGCCCAGGGTCTGACCAAGCCGGAGCACGGTCCCGTTGAGCGACATCACCGCCCCGCGGCGGTCATCCGGCGCCACCTCCGCCAGCAACACCTGGACCACCGGGATGGTGGTCGCAAACGCGAAACCGAGCAGCACCGCGGGCGCCGCCAGAGCCCATACGGTCCAGGCGAACGGAATCAACGCCAGACCGGCGGCGAAGACGGCGAATCCCAATCTGAGGACCACGGTCTCCCCGAGACGGCGGGCCAGCCGTCCGAGGTTGGCGGACGTCACCGCGGTGGAGACGGACAGCCCGGCCATGACCAGACCGATCTCGAACGGCGACGAGTCGAATTTCCCCGCCATCAAGAACGGCAAGAACGTCACGTAGGCGCCGTAGAGAAGAATGAAAATGGCGGTGCTCGCAAAGAACAGAGCCAGCACCTCACGCCGGCGGATGACGCCCCACAACCCACCGAAATACTCCCGCAGATCCGCCCGCTGTCCGCGCAGTGCGATGTAACGGAGTCGCCGGAACACCAGAACCGCCACCGGTACGGCCAGAATCGAGAGGGCGAACGGGGCCGACCAGGCGAGCATGGCCAGGGCGCCGCCGATCGCCGGGTAGACCGCAGTGCCAATCGACAGCACGCTGGCGTTGAGCCCCATGGCCGCCGTGCGCTGACGGCCCTTGAACAGATCGCCGACCAGGGTCACGTTGATGGACCCGATCGGCGACGCTCCAATTCCTTGCAGTACGCGCAGTGCGATCAGCGCCGGCAGGCTGGTGGCGAACGAACACGCGACACCGGCAACGGCAAAAAGGACCAGCCCCGGCAACAGGATGCGCAACCGGCCGTAGCGGTCGGCCAGGATTCCTGCGAAGGTGGTCAGGATGACTCCCGGAAAGGTGAATGCGGTGATCAGCAACCCGGCTTTGCCCGGAGTCACGCCGAACGTGGCTGCGATGCGCGGCAGAACGGGGGCTATCGACGCAACCCCGAGGACCGCCATCAGCGTGACCGCGAAGATCGCCTGCAACTCGGGGCTGCGGTAGGAGGCCGCCCGCTCTTCTTCGGAACCGGGAATCGCCAGATCGTTCAATTCACCGTGAGCTTACCGCGAACCGGAGCCAAACGGATCTTGGATGATGGGTGGGAGGGAGAAGACTGCGAGAAGCAAATCGACCGATAATGTGTTCTCTCGAATGAAGGAGTTTCCCGTGAGTACACCACGATCCGTCGCCCTGCTCCTGAATGGCCAGCCGACCGTCGAAGGCGCCGGCGTTCACCTCAACCGGATCTTCGGCTATCCCGAGGTTCCCCGCTTTGACCCGTACCTCCTCCTCGACGACTTCGGATCCGAAAAACCTGAGGATTACCTCGCGGGGTTCCCGTGGCACCCGCACCGTGGCATCGAGACCGTCACCTACATGGTGTCCGGCGAGGTCGAACACGCCGACAGCCTGGGCAATCGGGGTGTGATCGGCGCCGGAGACGTGCAGTGGATGACCGCCGGTCGCGGCATCATCCACCAGGAGATGCCGCGCCGGGCTGAAAGCCGTCTGCGCGGCTTTCAACTCTGGGTCAATCTGCCCGCCGCATCGAAGATGACGGCGCCGCGCTACCGTGAGATTCCGGCGGATTCAATCCCCGTGCTCTCTCCCCACCCGGGTCTCGCAATCAAGGTCATCGCCGGCGAAATGGTCGGGGTCCGCGGACCCGTCCAGGATGTGACGGTCGATCCCGTGTACCTCGACATCACCCTCGAACCCGGCGCCGACATCGAGCACCCGACTGCGCCGGGGCACACGGTCTTTGCATATGCCGTCTCCGGGAGCGGGACAGTCGGGCCGCACGCGGCGCACGAACTCCGCGCCGGCCAACTGGCGTTGTTCACCCAAGGCGGGTCGGTGACGGCCACCGCCGGCGAGCGGGCATTCAGATTTCTGCTGGTCTCGGGTCAACCGCTGGGAGAGCCGGTCGCGTGGAGCGGACCCATCGTCATGAACACCCGGGAAGAACTCGCCTCCGCCTTCCGCGACTACCAGGAGGGCAGGTTCGTGTCCGAGTAGACCTCAACCTTTGACGACCCACCCCTTGCGTGTCAAGAGGAGGCGCAGACTTTCGCGATGATCGCCCTGGATCTCCACGTGATCTTCCGCGGCCTTGCCCCCCGAACCACAGGCCCGTTTGAGCTCACCCGTCAGTTCTTTGAGAAATTCGCGATTTTTCGGCAGACCCTCGACCACCGTCACCGTCTTGCCTTTGCGCCCCGCCTTTTCGATCCGCAACCTGGCCGTGATCCGCTCCGGCACCCGTTCCTCCACCGGCACCGAGCAGCGGCAGTTCGTCTGCGGCCAGCCGCACTTTGGGCACACCCGGCCTCGGTCAGTCGAATACACGGTATGGGTCTTGTTCGACGTCACGGAGCGTTTCCCCTTATGGCGATTTCCCTCCCGCCACCAGCATCATACGACCTCAAAAACTGACGCTGCGGCGGGCCGGGCCGGCGGCTGGAATATTTCATGGCATTTACACCTTATTTATGCCATACTGTCTTCCCGGACGTCGTCCACGGTTCGGGTGGAAAGGGAGAACCGACATGGAACAGATTTCTGAATACCGACAAGTGCCTGCCGCACCCGCGATGGCTGCGCTGCCCGGCGATCGGGAGTTGTGGCCCCGCGACGCCGGCGAGGTCCACAATCGTCTGTTACGTGAGCTGAATCAGTGGAGCCGCGACAACGACTGGCCTTCCACCTTGAACTCGTGGATCGCCGAAGAGGCGGTGCGGCGCGCCTTCTGAGAAATTGATCATGAATGGGTGATCACAGTGTAGATATCTCCAGGTCAGTGACTTACGTTCCGGCACGGCACACCACCGTGCCCTCCGTCACGAGTTCGACAGTTGTCAGTCATCACCACCTGTTCATCAGTGCGATGACCGGGTTCCATGTCCATCCGCCTTGCCTCGAAGAGACGGGGTTCCGCGCACGCGCTGGGGCGAACCCGAAGTTCAGACCCGGTCTTCGGTTGGCGGCACCCGCTCGGGTTCCGCTGCCGGTCCCTGCAGCGCATCGGCCTGGGCGAAACCCTGCGCCGGCGGTGCCTGTTCTCGCAGTTTTCGCCACTCTGCCTCTGCAACCAGTACGGCATTGCCGTGGAGCCCCGTGATCAGCACCGGCCCGAGCCCGGAGCACACCTGGTTCATGACGAAGTGGAACTCGTTCTGAGCGTCGTTGACTGGAACTCGCTGCATCGTCATATTCCACACTCCAATTGCGTTGCCGTTTCGGTTCGATCGATGGCGCCGGGTTCGAGGTCGAGCTGAATTCTGACGGCGGTTTGAACCGCTGACCGAAGGCCGGGGTCGTCGAGCGATCCCAGTCGGGTCGACAACCAGCTTTTGGGGATGGTCCGGATCTGATGGGCCAAGAGAACAGTCGAAGAATCGAGCGCGGTCGCGGCAGACGGCAAGCAGGTTTCGTTGGGATAGATCCGTCGACCTGCCTTCAACCCGGCGAGCGGGATGACCGTCACCACCGGCAGCGCGTCGTTCGCGCTCTCGCGCGACACCACCAAAACTGGAGTTTGATCGATGGATCCCGAGCCCGGGTGTGTTTCGGCTTCAAGCAAGAAGACCGACCACTGCAATTGCTCCCGATTCACGGTTTTCCGGTCTCCGGGTGCGTGTCGCCACTTTCAAAGCGTTGGAGCGTCCGGTCGATATCGGCGAGAAAATCCGGGTCCGCGCCCGCCGACCGGAATGCTCTCGCCAACTCGCGCTCCCGAGCGCGGTGCACCAGATCGGAGAGAGCCTGCTCGACAAAGGCGCTGTAAGAGGGAGCAGCCCCCGCCTGCACCGCCCATCGAACACGATCGATGAGGTCTTCGGGAAGCGAGTAGGTGACTTTGCGAAGTCTGCGACCAGACATATTCGGGTTCCAATATGTATTGTATTTAAGTATTGCATTATTGGCAATATTTAAAACCCACACACTCCTGCAGGTCACCGCACATCCAGAGGATCGCTTGGACTCTGTTGTTCAGGTCGGATCGGTCGAGTTGTTCTCAGACGGATCGACGGTCCGGCCGTCGGATGCACCGTCCTCCCTCGCGCCAACAACCGGAGGCAGCCCGAAACCCCGCGGAAATGGCGCCCACATCTCGGTCATCTCGGGGGTCAAAGTGAGCACCTTCCTGGTCAGAAGCCACACCGCCGCGGCCACGACCAGGGCGGTGGTCAGGACACTTCCCTCGAGTCCAAACTCCCCTCCCGTCAGCAGATCGGGCCCGTTGGGTGTCGCGATGAACAACTGGTTCTCGAGTTTGATCCCGCTGACGTCGAAGCCCCACAACCAACCGTGCGCCCAGTTCCAGGAGAGGTGGTAACCGATCGGCAACCACAGCCGCAGGGTCTGAAAATAGAGGATCGCGATCACCAGACCGACGAGAAAGATGTTGGCGATGCCGACGACGGTGATGTCCGGGTTGCCGAGGTGCACGACTGCGAAACCCAGGCTCAGCAACACCGCGGCCAACCACCGCCGGCTTCCCTCGGCCAGGGCCTGGAGCAGGTAGCCGCGGAAGATCAACTCCTCGGCGGCAGCGGCCACCGTGAAAAGGACCAGGTATTTCGGCATCGCACCCAGGGCGTCCGCGATCTGCGGAGACATTTCGAGGGACACCATCCCCGAAACGACCAGCAACAGCGTGAGACCACCTGTGGAGACGATTCCCACCGCGATGCCGATGGCCAGCTCCTGCAACCAACCGCGGCCGAACCCGATGCCAAGCAACGACACCGGTCGACGATCAAACCACTTGAGCACCACGACCGCCGTCAGGATCAACCCCAGGTCAATCGCCGCCAGGGACAACGAGTAGGCCCACGAGACCATCGACGATCCGTCGGAGTCGGGCACCAGGAGCCGCACGCCGGCCCTGACGGCCAGACCCACCCCAAGCAGGACAACGAGGTAGACGAGGATCCGCCACCCCGCCCGCCACTGGTCAAAGCGGTTGCGAAACACCCGGACCACGGTCGACGGCGGCGGCGGTGGGGCGTCCTCGGGTTGTTCAAATTCTACCGTTTGAAGATCATCCATGACCTCTCCCCTCGCGGTTTTACGGCCCCACACGAGAACGGTTCACCGCGGGTTGTGGAAAGGCCTCGACCCGGGCCGGTGTTTCGACCATAATCCGCTACCGGGGCGGATCACCACCGCCCGGGATGGGGGGCATTCATGACACACACCATAACCGACGTCGAGCGAGCGCGCATCCGCGCCCACTTCCCGGCGTTGGCGGGTGACAAGATCTTCCTCGAAAACGCCGGCGGCTCCCAGATCCCGAAAGTCGTGGCCGACCGGATCTACGACTACATGGTGACCACCTACGTCCAGCTCGGAGCCGGCTACGAGCTGTCGCAGAGCGCGTCCCGTGTGGTCGACGACGCCCACGATTTCGTTCGCCTGCTGATGAACGGCGGCGGCGGCGAGGTGATCCTCGGGCCTTCCACCTCGGCCTTGCTGCGGATGCTCAGCGACTGTTACGCCAAGACCTTGCGCCCTGGAAGCGCCATCGTGGTTGCCCAGACCGGCCACGAGGCCAACATCGGGCCGTGGAAAAAACTCGCCAGCCTCGGCTTCGAGCTCCGGTGGTGGGAGATGGACCCGATCTCCTACACCTGCTCGATGGACCGACTGAACGGGTTGCTCGATGATCGTGTCGCACTGGTCGCCTTCCCTCACGTTTCGAACCTCCTGGGCGAGATCGTCGATGTGGCGGCCATCACGAAACGGGCCCACGAGGCGGGCGCCAGGGTGGTGGTGGACGGCGTCGCCTACGCCCCCCACCGCGCGCTCGACGTCGACGGCTGGAACGTCGATTGGTACGCCTACTCCACCTACAAGGTCTACGGCCCTCATATGAGCGCGCTCTGGGGCCGCCGCGACGCCCTGGCCGAGCTGGCCGGACCCAACCACTTCTTCATCCCGGATGACGAGGTGCCCTACAAGTTCGAGGTCGGCGGCGTCAACCATGAAGGGTGTGCAGGGATCCTCGGTCTGCGCGATTACCTGGCCTTTCTGGCCGGCGTGTACGACCCAGAGGCACTCGCCCGGCCGGACATCGAGCGGGCCTTTGCCCTCATGACTGCCTGCGAGCTGCCGCTGCAGGCGAAGCTCATCACCTACCTTCGGTCGCGGGACGACGTCCGCATCATCGGTCCGGCGTCCGCCGGCGAGGAACGGGTCGGCACCATCAGCTTCGTCCACACCTCGAAGACCTCGGCCGAGATCACGGAGGTGGTCGATCGTTCCGGGATCGGCATCCGCCACGGCCACATGTACGCCTACCACCTGTGCGAGGCCGCGGGGCTCGACCCGGATGACGGCGTGGTCCGGGTGAGCATGGTTCACTACAACTCGCCCGATGAGATCGACCGCCTGATCGGGGTCCTCGACCGGGCCCTCGCAGGGTAAAGAGAATCGAAGGGTCGCAGCCGCCTGGTATCTCGCGGGATTGACCCAGCACCGACGAAAAACTACTATCCGTCCATGCTCAAGAGAATTACCTACGTCAGCCGCTTTGCAAAACCGTTCTCCGAAGCCGAACTCGAGAAGCTCAGTGAGGTGTCTTCGGAAAACAACCGAAAATTGGGCGTCACGGGAGTTCTGATGACCTCCGGTGGCATCTTCTTCCAGATTCTCGAGGGCCCCGAGGAAGCCGTGGACCAGATCTATGCCGCAATCTCCGCGGATTCACGACACACCGACTTGGTGGTCCTCGAGCTCGAGCTCGATGTGGCGGGTCGAAACTATCCCGACTGGTCGATGAAGACGATCAACCTCGACGCGTCCTCGCACGTCCGCCTGCTCCCGCTCAAGGTGATGATGGAGACAGTGTTCGAACAACAGCTCCTGATCGACAAGATGCTGTGGGCCATCAACCGCACGCTCAAACACGAGCTTCGCGACAGCTGACCGGTAGACGGCGGGCGCCGAGTTTGCTCACCCGGGCATTGTGGTGTTCGATAGACTGTCACCCGGAGGCGCCGCCATGACCGACGCAGTGCTGGCCATCGACCAGGGGACCACCGGGTGCACCGCGGTGGTGCTCGCCCGCGACGGCTCGGTGCTCGGCCACGCCACCTCCGAGTTCACCCAGCACTATCCGCAGCCGGGGTGGGTCGAGCACGACCCGGAGGAGATCTGGCGGGTCTGCCTCGAGGTCATGGGAGGCGCGTTGACGGCAGCGTCGCTGCCCCCGAAGAGTCTCCGCGCCATCGGCATCACCAACCAGCGCGAGACGACGGTGATCTGGGACCGCACCACCGGCGCGCCCATTCACCGGGCCATCGTCTGGCAGAGTCGTCAGACAGATACCATCTGTGAGCAGCTCAGGGCCGACGGCCTCGAGCCGCTGTTCAAGCGGCGCACCGGTCTCGTGGTCGACCCCTACTTTTCGGGCAGCAAGGCGAAGTGGATCCTCGACCTCTATCCCGAGGCGAGGTCGCGAGCGGAGGCCGGCGATCTGTTGTTCGGCACCATCGACAGCTGGTTGTTGTTCAAGCTCACCGGCGGCGAGGTCCACGCCACTGAGCCGACGAATGCTTCCCGGACCCTGCTCTACGACATCCGCTCGCAGCGCTGGGACCCCGAGTTGCTCCAGGTGTTCGGCGTCCCAGACGCGATGATGCCGGTGGTGCGACCGAGCGCGGGCGTGTTCGGAACCACCGTCCCGGTGGGGCCTCTCCCAGGAGGCGTGCCGGTGGCCGGGATCGCCGGCGATCAGCAGGCGGCGCTTTTCGGCCAGGGGTGCTGGCGCGCCGGGTCGGTCAAGAACACCTACGGCACCGGTTGCTTCGTGATGCTCAACACCGGGTCCGAGCTGCGCCGCAGCGACTGCGGCCTGCTCACCACCGTCTGCTGCGACGCCGACGGCCGCCCGGCCTACGCGCTTGAAGGCTCGGTCTTCACGACCGGCGCCGCGGTGCAGTGGCTGCGCGACGAAATGAGCCTGATCCGGACAGCGGCCGAGAGTGAGGATCTGGCGTTGATGGTGGAAGACACCCAGGGCGTGTACGTGGTGCCGGCCTTCGCCGGGCTCGGCGCCCCCTACTGGGACATGCACGCCCGCGGCGCCGTGATCGGTCTCACCCGCGGCGCCGGCCGCAAGCACATCGTTCGCGCCACCCTCGAAAGCATCGCCTATCAGTCGCGCGACATCATCGACGCCATGAATGGGGAGTGCAGCGAGACCGTGACCGAGCTCCGGGTCGACGGCGGCGCGAGCGCCAACAACTTCCTGATGCAGTTCCAGGCCGACATCCTCGGTCTGCCCGTTGTCCGACCGCGGCTGATTGAAACGACGGTGATCGGCGCCGCCTTTCTTGCCGGGCTCGGCAGCGGAGTCTGGCGCGATTCGCGTGAGATCGAAAACGTGTGGCAGGAGGACCGGCGTTTCACCCCACAGATGGGCGCCACCCAACGCGAACGGTTGTACGTGGGGTGGCAGGAAGCGGTCGAACGGGTGCGCGCCGATCGGCGGGAGACCACGCGATGAGCGAATCCGACGGCTGGTTCGACTCCACCGACGGCACACGCCTGTTCTGGCGGCGGCGGCCCCCGCAGGGCGAACCCCTCGCGACCCTGCTCTTTGTCCACGGGCTCGCCGAGCACTCGGGGCGCTATGCACATGTTCTCGAGTATTTCGCGAATGCCGGATACGATTGCTGGGCCTTCGACTATCGCTGTCACGGCAGGAGCCCCGGTCTTCGGGTCCACGTGGATCGTTACGACGAGTTCGTTGAAGATGTGGCTGCCGCTCACCGGATGGTGCGGGAAGCGGTCCCACAGGGACCACTGGTCCTTGTTGGCCACTCTCAGGGCGGTCTCCTGGTGCTGCGCTACGCCCTGACACGGCCCGACGGCGTCGACGGCATCATCGTGTCATCGCCGTTTCTGGGAATCCACCCCAACTCGAAACCGCCGGCGGCCCTCCAGATGGTGGCCAACATCATCTCGACTTTTTCCTCGAAGCTCATGTTCTCCAAGGTGGCGGACCCCTCCTGCCTCAGCCGCACTCCGGGCGTGGCCGAGACGTACGTTGCCGACCCGTTGGTCTCCTCGACCGTGTCAGCGAGGTGGTTCACCGAAGTGATAAGGGCGCAGCTGGACACCCGGGAGCGCGCCGGCAAGCTCGCGGTGCCGGCGCTGATCATGCAATCGGGTGACGACCGTCTGGCGGATCCGTCAGCCACCCGCGAGTGGGCCGCCGGGGCCCCCGCGGAGCTGGTCGACTACGTCGAGTGGCCGGGCTTCTACCACGAGATGTTCAACGAACCGGAACGCGAACAGGTGTTTCAGAGGATGGAAGGCTGGCTGAAGAGAAGAGTCCGGAAGTGATCACACGACGATCGGCTTCAGATTTCGGATTTCGGATTTCGGATTTCGGATTTCCCACCCAACCCCGGATCACCCGATGCACCATGCAATCCTGCCCTCGAACAACCGGCAGTGTCGCACCCTCTTGATCCTGCACGTGGGGGGACCGGATCGTAGCCGCCGGGGTGAAAGGGCTGGCATTTGAGTATCCGCTTGACCGCCAACCATAGACCGTAGAGCCCGTGGGTCTCGATGGCCTCCGCCGCGTACACCGAACAGGTGGGCTCGAACCGGCAGGCCGGCGGCAGGAACGGAGAGATGAACCTTTTATAAAGGCGTGCGGGGGAGGCGACGACGCGCCAGAATTTATCCATCACCAACCAGCCCAGGTATTCTACAGATCCTGAAAGGAGAACAACGATGAGCACGAAACGAGAGATTATCGCAACCACCGAAGCGCCGGGCGCCGTCGGTCCCTACTCACAGGGCATCATCACCGAAGGGCTCGTCTTCACGGCCGGCCAGATTCCCATCAATCCCGCAACCGGCAAGGTCGAGGCCGAGTCGATCGAGGACCAGACCCGCCAGGCTCTGCGCAACGTCGACGCCGTTCTTCGCGCGGCCGGCAGCGGTCTCCACAAAGTGGTCAAGATGACCGTCTTCATGACCGACCTCGGCGACTTCAAGGCGATGAACGCGGTCTACGCCGACTTCTTCCCCTCGGATCCGCCGGCGCGCTCCGCCGTCCAGGTGGTGGCGCTGCCGCTCGGCGTCCAGATCGAGATGGAAGCCATCGCGCTCGCTCGTTGAGCTCGCGCGAATTTTGAATTCTGAATTTTGAATTTTGAATTCCCCCCCACCCTCCCCCTTCGAACTATGATGGGGAGTTGGTGAAATTCCGAATTCCGAATTCCGAATTCCGAATTCTTGATTCGTTGCTATCATCAGCCCGCTTCGGCAGGAAGGGACGCGCTTTGGATCAGCCCATTGATTACGAGGGGGTCGGCCTCAGGGTCGGGCTCGAGGTTCACCAGCAGCTCCTGACCGAGAAAAAGATGTTCTGCCAGTGTCCGGCCGGTCTTTATACCCGGGTCCACGACGGTTCGATGCTGCGCCACATGCGGCCGACCCTGTCCGAGCTCGGCGAGTACGACGGCACCGCGCTGATGGAATTCAAGACCCGCAAGAACATCATCTACCTCCTCCACACGACCAACGTCTGCACCTACGAGATGGACGACACCCCGCCGTTTCTGGTCAACCCGCAGGCGGTGGACATCGCGATCGAACAGTGCCTGATGCTGGGCTGCGACATCGTCGACGAGGTCCACATCGCCCGCAAACAGTATCTCGACGGGTCGATCCCGACCGGCTTCCAGCGCACTGCCATCGTCGGGGTCGAAGGGCGCCTCCCCTTCCGCGGCCGCGAGCTCACCATCACCCAGGTCAGCGTCGAGGAGGACTCCTGCCGCGAGGTCTCCGACCGCGGCCACCTCATCGTCTGGCGGACCGACCGCCTCGGCATGCCGCTGATCGAGACCGTCACAGGGCCTGATCTCCGCACCCCCGAAGAAGTCGAGGATGCGATCCTCCTCATCGGTCGGGTCTGTCGATCCACAGGCCACGTCCGGGTCGGGATGGGGGCGAGCCGGCAGGACGTCAACGTGTCGGTGCGCGGCGGCCGCCGCGTCGAAATCAAGGGCGTTCCCAAAGCCGGTTGGGCGCCGCGGCTGGTCCACGGCGAGGCTGTCCGCCAGGTCAACCTCCTACGGCTGCGCGACGAACTGTACCGGCGCGGAGTGAGCACACCCGATCGCCTCGAGATCGATCACACCGACGTCACCGACATCGCTGCCGACTGCGGTCTCGAGATCCTGACCTCCGACTCCTGGGAGGCCTTCCTCGTCGGCGACAACCGGCGGCCCGAGTTCGAGCGCGGTGCCGGCGCCTTCTGCGTGCGAGCCGTCCGCCTCAAAGGTCTGGCAGGAACACTTGCCTGGCCGACCCAGCCAGGACGGGTCTTTGCCGACGAGTTGCGCGGCAGGATCCGGGTCATCGCCGCCCTTGACCAACTTCCCATCCTTCTCGATTCGGAGGCGTGGCCCTCGGGCGAGACTGCGCACGCGGCGCTGGAGACTTTCTGTCTGGCGGCGGGCTGCACGCCGGCGGACGGGCTGGTGGTGGTATGGGGTGCCGAACAGGACACCCTCACCGCCGCTGAGGAGGTGCGCCTCCGCTACCTCGACGCGATGGACGGCGTCCCCAACGAGACCCGGCAGCCCTTCGAGGACGGCTCGACCGACTTCGAGCGCATCCTCCCCGGCCCGGACCGGATGTACCCCGACACCGACAGCCCCCCGCAACGTATCACCCGCGACCGCGTCGAGGGTCTGGGCGCCGCGCTCGCCGAGAGACCGTGGCTGCGCGAGGAACGGTACGGTGCCGCGGGCGTTCCCCGTGACGTGATCCACTACCTCATCCGCCGCGGCGGCGCCCGCCTGGTGGACCTGGTTGTGGCCGAGTGCGATGCCGATCTTCGCCGCGCCTGTTTCTTTTTCGGCGAACGGGTCAAGGGGCTGCGGCGCGAAGGTGCGGCAGTGGACGCCGTCGCCGATGAATACTGGTGCGACCTCTTTTCCCTGTGCGGCGTCCGACCGGTGATCTGGGAGGCCTGGCGCGACCTCGTCGAGTGGCTGGTCACCCATCCGGATGGAGACGTCTTCCTCGAAGCCGCACTCGCAGGACTTGGCATCGAACCCAAAGACTGGAGCGAAACGGTGGCCGGCGCGGTCGAGTCGTCGCTGCCAGATGATACCGATGGCGACAGCGACCGGCGTTTCCGATTTCTCATGGGCGAGATCATGGACGAGCTCCGCGGAAGGGTCCCCGCGGCCCGGGTCGCGGTCGAACTGCAGACTCTCCTGACCGCCGCCAAACACACCACCGTCGTCTAGCAGAGGAGCCCGCATGGCTGACATTCAGGAAGATCCGCTCAAGGGCTATCGGGGAGCCGCCCGCGACAAACTCCTCTCCCACTCTGTGCGGGTCTGGTCCGACGTCCGGCTCGTCAACAACGCCGGCAGCATCTTCGAAGGCGTGATTCTTCCCCGATCCGGCACCTTTGACGACCTCCACGTCGTCCTCAAACTGAAGAACGGCTACAACGTGGGTATCCACGTCGACCGGATCACCTCCATCGAAGAACTCGGCTACAAGGAGGCGGTCTACAAGATCCCCGAAAAGGAATTCCCCTCCAGCCCGGATCTTCCGGCGGTGACCCTGCTCGGCACCGGCGGCACCATCGCCTCACGCCTCGACTACCGCACCGGGGCGGTCATCCCAGCCTTCACTCCCGGCGAGCTCTACGGCGCCGTCCCGGAGCTGGCCGACATCTGCAACCTCACCACCAAGAAAATCTTCGGTGTATTTTCTGAAAACATGTCATGGCCCGAGTATGTCGCGTTGGCCGAAAACATCGGACGGGAGATTGAAGCCGGCGCCGACGGGATTGTCATCGGCCACGGTACCGATACCATGGGCCACACGGCGGCGGTGCTCAGTTTCATGGTCCAAAACTCGCCGGTGCCGATCGTGATCGTCGGCAGCCAAAGATCGTCCGACCGTCCGTCGTCGGACGCGGCGCTCAACCTGATCCACGCGGTCCGTGCGGCGGCTCTGGGAGACATTGCGGAAGTCCAGATCTGCATGTTCGGACCGACCTCGGACCGCTACGGGCTGCTCCACCGGGGGACCCGCTGCCGCAAGATGCACTCGTCCTACCGGAGCACCTTTCGTACCGTCGGCGACATTCCCCTCTGCATCGTCAGCCGCGATCAGTTCAACCCGCTCACCGACGACTATGTCCACCGGGACCCAACCCGCCAGGTCCGCATCGACACCGCCTACGACGACCGAGTCACCATCCTCTACTACTACCCCGGCATGAAGCCCGATCTGGTGGACGCTCTGGTTGAAAAGGGCTACCGCGGGATCGTCATCGCCGGCACCGGTCTCGGTCACGTCAACAGCCCGCTGTATCCGGCCCTCGAACGAGCCGTCGCCGCCGGCGTCCACATCGTCATGACCGTGCAGACGCTGTGGGGCTTTGCCCAGATGTACGTCTATGAGACCGGCCGCGACCTGCTCGACATCGGGGTCGTCCCCCTCGACAACATGCTGCCCGAGACCGCTCTCATGAAGCTCGGCTGGGTGCTCGGCCACGCCGACGACCACCACCACGTGATGGAGATGATGCGGAGACCGGTCAACCACGAAATCACCGAGCGCGAGCCCCACAACGGCTATCTGATCCTCCAGGGCGGGCTGCCCGAGACCGACGAATACATTTCGAGTCATTGGAAATAGCCAGTTCGGGTCCCGAAACCAGGGCTGCACTCATGCCGCGCACTCGTCAGGTTACGAAGCCTTTTCCAGATGTCTCGCGATCAGCACCTTGATCAGCGATTGACGCAGCACCCCGAAACGCGATGCTTCCCGATCGCGTGAATCGCTGCCACAATGGACCGTGCCGTTCCAGTCGCTCCGGCTGCAAACCGACTCGAGTTTCGCACGACGTGGTGCCCCGCCGGGCGGTGGACTCAACGACTGATTTCAACTCACTTTGACCATGCGGCGCAGGATGGCAATCGAATACACTCATCTGGTCGCGCCCTGAGGAGAACGTCAATGCGTTCAGTTCCGCGTTTTCTGCTCTGCTTCGTCGCAGCCCTGGCTTGTGTCAACGGTCACGCTCAGTCAGCCGCCGATTTCGTCCGCGGACCGCTCGTGGCGCTTCAAGAAACGGTCGCTGCGGCGGTGGCCGAAGTGCGGGCTCCGGCGCTCGAAGCCCACATCGCCTTCCTCGCCTCGCCCGCCCTCGAGGGACGTGGGCTCGGCAGCCCCGGCTTCGAGGCGGCAGCGGAGTATGTCGCGGCGCAGCTCGCGCTCACCGGCATCCCGCCCCTCATGCCCGTTTGCGATGGCTGCACCGGTGCCGCGGCGTACGCCCAGGAGGTCCCGTTGCGCGAGGTCACCGAGCGCACCGGCACCCTCACGCTCACCATTGATGACGGCGTGACCACCCGCGCCCGCGTCTTTGCCTCGGGCGTCGACCTGGTGCTTCCCGACGTCGCCGCTTTCAGCGTGTCGGCGCCTGTGGTGTTCGCGGGCTACGGAATTCGGGAGCCCGGGTTGGGCCACGATGACTACCGAGGCATCGACGCCCGCGGCAGGGTTGTTTTCGTGCTGGCCGGGCTCCCACCTGACCCGGCGTGGCAGACCCCTGAACTGGTGGAGCGCTACGCCGCAGACGACCGCGAGGACCGCTACCGCGCCAAAGCGGAGACGGCGCAGGCGCTCGGAGCCGCGGTGGTGGTTGTAGTGGAGGACGCGTCGTGGGCTGCCCGGCTGGCGGAAGAAACGGCGGCCGATCGCCTGTTCGAACCTTTCTCCGACGGCGCCGCCGAGGTCACGCCGCCCGTCGTGCCCGTGTCAGCGGCGGTGGCGGCGTTTCTCGCCGAGGCAAACGGAACGGACATCACGTTGGCTGACGTCGCCCCCGTCGCCTTGCCGCACGTCAGGGCGGCGCTCAGCGTGGGCGGCAGCGAGCGTGCCCTGGCGAGCCGCAACATCATCGCGACACTGCCCGGCAGCGATCCCGAACTGCGCGATGAGGCGGTGATGCTGGGCGCCCACCTCGACCACCTCGGCCGCGTCGGCGGGCAGGTCCACCCGGGGGCGGACGACAACGCTTCCGGAGTGGCGGCGCTGCTCGAGATCGCGAGAATCATCGGGGCGATGGAGCACCGCCCACGGCGCACCCTGGTGTTCGCCTTCTGGACCGGTGAGGAAGAGGGCAAGTTCGGCTCCGGCCACTGGGTCCGCCACCCCATGTGGCCGCTCGCGTCCACCGTCACGTACGTCAACCTCGACATGATCGGCCACCCCTGGCTGATCGAGGAGATCCGCGAGCTGGTCACCGATGTTCCGCCAGAGGCCGCAGAGGCCTTCCTCGAAGGCCTCGACCCCGCGGACCTGGTCGAGGTCGGCCTGCCGCCCGGCAACGAACTCCTGGCGGGGACGCTGCGCACCGTCGGGTTGGGCACCGGCCTCCCGCTCCACCTCGACCGCACCGACGGCCGCAACGGCGGCAGCGACTACCGCGACTTCGCGCGCGCCGGAGTGCCGTTCCTGCGCTTCTTCGGCAATTTCTTCCCCGGCTACCACGAGCCCGATGACACCCCGGACGGGGTTGACCCCGCGCAGGTGCAGCGGGTCGCCCGGTTCTGCCTCGCCACCGCCCTCCTGCTCGCAGATCAGGGCAGCTCGACCTCGGCGTACCAGCCGCGCGAGACGATGGTGGTGCCGTAGGGCTCCGACAGGCGCTGCATCAGGGCGATGATCTCACCCGCCCGCTTCGTGCTCGCCAGCCGCGGCATCCCATACAGCGGGCCCTCGTCGTCGATGGTGATCGGGATCAGCTCGATCCGCTTGAGCGCGCCGCCGTTCAAGGTGAGCCGAGCCATCACGGCCTCCATCACCTGCCGGGGGTCGCGGCGGTCCCACACCGAGACGTTGGTCGGCCGCTCGATCTCGCCGTCGCGTTGATTGATGAGGTCGACCGGGATCACGTCGGGGGTCCGGTATTGGTAGATGAAGTCGCTGAGGCTGTAGAAGATCGGCTTGCCCTTGTAGATCTCGATGCCGCGCAGCACGTGAGGGCCGCTGCCCAGCACGATGTCGGCGCCCGCGTCGACCGCGCGCCGGAACGTGATCTCATCGTTCGGCGGTGTCACGTCCTGCACCCCGGCCGACCGGTGGTGGCTCAGGTCGTGGATGTGCAGCGACACCATCACGACGTCGTTGTGCCGCTTCGCGAGGACGACATCGTCCTCCATCGCCGTGACGTCGGCCGCCAGTGGTCCCTCGATCGTCTCGACCGCGCCATCGGGCCCGGCGACCAGGATCTCCGCCGGATCGATCGTGGCGAGGCACGGACCGGCCGGATCGGTGCAGCGATAGCGCGACGTCCAGTAGCGCATGTACGAAAGGAGTGCGTATCTGAGCTTCTGGCTCTGGGTCCGCATCGACTCCGGCGCGCGCGCTGCGGCCTCCGTGAGACCGGCTCCAGCATGGCCGATCCGGACATGATCGAGAGCATCCAGGCACTCGGCGAGCCCCTCGGGACCGAAGTCGAGGGCGTGGTTGTTGGCCATGCTGACAAGGTTGATGCCGGTGGCGGCTAGTTCCCAGGCAAACTCCGGGTCGGTCCGGAAGTTGTAGAACGGGCGCTGGAGCTCGGGGCGCCGGTTCATCGAGAACTCGAGGTTGCCGTAGGCGATGTCGGCCTCCTGCAGGAGACGCACGAGCTGGCGCCGCTCCGGCTCCGGCCGGTTCGAGATCTGGACGTTGAAGATCATGTCACCGACTGCGGTCACGATCACGTCGCCAGGCTCCTCACGCAGCAGCTCGGTGACCCGTGCCTCCCAATCGACGTCCTCGTGTGGCTCGGGCGACCTGATGGTTCGCGTGTACACCGACGGGATGTGGTCGAAGGTCGGCCGCCCATCCGGCGCGTCTTGAGCTTGCGCCAGGCCCGGTATCACCGCCACCACCACGGCCACGGTCAGGCTGACAAAAAACTTGTCTGGATGCAATCTACCCTCCTCGGCCGGCGGCGCGGCGCTCGTTTCCCGTGAAGGCTCAGGAATGAACAAAAGGGGCGGCCGGGAACCGGCCGCCCTGAACTCATAGTGCTGCCTCGCGCCTAGAAGTCGAGCCGAAGGCCGGCCCGGATCTGGCGCGGCATCTCGATCGAAGTCGCTGCACCGTAGGAGCTGCGGGGTCCGACCCAGCCGTCGGCGCCGTCCTCCGGCCAGTAGTCGCCCCACCGGCCGCCGACCGACAACGTCGTGTTCTGGTTGAACACGTTGAAGCACTCCAGCGAGGCCGTCAGCCCGACGGTGCCGGAAAGCCTGGCGGTCCAAGCCACCCTGAGGTCCAGCAGACTCCGGTCGGGGAGTTGTTGGCTGCCGCGTTCGGTGAGCCAGATGTAGTTGCCGGTCGAAGCGTTGTAATCGAGCCCGCGAATGCGCACATAGGGCGCCCAGTACCAGCCGGACAGGAACGTGTACTGGCCGGAAACATTGAAATTGAGCGGCAGGTCGACAGCGGCAGAGAGCTTGAATTCCCACTCACTGTACTTTTCCATGCGGCCGGTGGCGTTGGTGAAACCGTTGCGATCGAGAAACTCGGATTCATAGGAGTTGTTTTTCAGGATGTTGCCATCCATGTCGCTCCAGACGATGGAGGAGAGGAGCTGCCAGCCGTTCGAGTAGTTCTTCTGGAAGCGAAGGATCGCAGCGTTGTAGTCGCGAAAGCCGCCGTTGTCGGTAGTGAGCACGAACTCGGGTTCGGAGAGCAGGTTCCAAACCGGCAGGTCGCCGCCGCCGAACGGGTTGTCGGGAGCGTTCCACAGCTCGTAGTCCTCGTTGACGTTGACCATCGCCATGATGTCGCGGAACTTGCGGTTGAGCAGATCGACACCGATCACCATGTCGTTGCCGACCTGTTGTTCGAGGGTGAAGACGAACTCGTCGACGTACGGGTGGTTGACCACGCCCATTTCACCGAGCTGAACCACCGGAATGTCGCAGTCCGTGAAGTCTCGGGTGTCCTCGTTCCAGTAGCAGTCCTGGTCCGGGATCACCCCCTGGCCCGACACTTCGCGGTCGAACAGGTAGTTGAACATCTTCTCGTGATAGCGGCCCCAGTGCGCCTTCACCGCGGTGCGCGCGTCGCCGCGAACATCCCACACGAAGCCGATGCGCGGGTCGATGAAGTTGACGTCGTAGACCGTCGAGTCGCCGAACCCCTCTTGCCACCCGCCCTTGTAGGCGCCGTAGCGGAGACCGAGGTTGATCGTCAGACGATCGATACGCATCGAGTCCTGCGCGTACAGCGCGAGACCGGAGAATTGGGGGTGCTGGTTATACTCGCCGTAGCCGGTTTCGATGAACGCATATTCGCTGACCCCGCACGAGGGGTCGGCGAAGTACGCCTCGGACGAGTCGCAGGCTTCCGAGTCGTCGTAGTAGGTGAAGCCGCCGTTGCGCAGCCACACGTCAGAGGACTTTCCCTTCTCGAAAACCACCCCAAACTTGAAGGAGTGCGAGTCGTCGTCGCCAAAAAGACCGTCCGCGAACAGGCTCCAGTTGCCGTCAAGGGTGAGCACCTGACGGGAGTTCTTCTCGGTGAACGCGGCGTTGGCCCAGTCGACCTCGCTCACCCAATAATCCACGCGGCCCGGCATGTCGGAGCCGTAGTAGGGCAGGTAGTCGTCGCGACCGCTGTACCCGGTCAACTTGACGTTGAAGAAGTTATTGTCGTTGACCAGCGCCTCCCAGTGAAGGGCAGCCGAATAGCCGGGCGCCTCCTGCTTGCTCGACGCTTCCGCCAACGTGTACTCGCTGATACCACGGCGTTCGTTGGTGACGTCCTCGTATTCGAACATCATCATGAGGCGGTTCGACGTGTTCGCCTGATACGTGAGCTTGCCGAGGAAGCGCGGGATGGTGCGATCCGAGGTGTCCTGGGCGCCCACCGGCGTCGTCACCTGGTTCCAGTATTCGCCGGAGGCGAAGTACCACAGCTTGTCCCTGATCAGCCGCCCGCCGACGCTGAGCGAGGTTTCGGAGAAGCTGAACTCCTCGGCGTCGTTCAACGGATCGTTGTCGGCGGTCCACCCGGTCGGCTGGTAGAAGATCTCGACCCCGCCACGGAACTCGTTGCCGCCAGACTTGGTGATCCCGTTGATGATGCCGCCGGTGTAGCCGCCATACTCCGCGGCGCCGCCGGGTCCTCCGATCTGGATCTCCTGCATCCACTGGATGGCCGGCAGGATCCAGTGCTGCCCTGCAGCTGCGTCAGCGACATTCACGCCATCGAGGGTGAACGCGTTCTGGCGCGACTCGGTGCCGCCGTAGGCCAGCATCGCACTACCGCTCGACTGCTGGTAGTCGATGTTCACGGCCGGCGCAGACCGGATGATGTTGTAATAGTTCCTGGGCAGCGGCTGCTTTTGCAGAAATTCGGGGCCGAAGTTGGTGCCCACCGAGTTCGAAACAACGCTGACCAGCGGCGCTTCCCCCGACACGATGATCTCGCCGGTCACGGCCGCAATCGCCATCTTGAGGTCCAAAGCCAGCGCCTGGCCGAGAGAGATCCGCACCCCTTCCTGCCGCACTGTCTGGAAACCCGAGAGCTCGGCCTCGAATGAATAGGCGCCCGGCGGCAGCGACGGGAACCGGTAGACGCCCCGTTCATCGGTGACCGTCTTCAGTTTCCCGGCCACCAGTGCGTCGGAAAGCGCCGTAACGGTAACTCCCGGAAGGCCTGCACCGTCAGGGCCTTTGACGATTCCCCGCACATTTCCCGTGATCGTGCCCTGAGCGGCAAGCGGCGCCGTCAGACCGAGAAGCAGAAGTGAGATACCCGCCACCCGCAGCAAATTTCGTTGCATGTCCCCTCCTTCTGTGCCCCGTCAGTCGGCGGCGGCACGACGATTCCCAAGGTTTACGACCCTCCGGCGCCGTCGCGGAGCCGGTTCCATCTCTCATCCTTCCGCGGCAGCGCCGACCTGCGCCGCCTGCAAATCCGTTGAACGCTGACTCTCCATCGCCACAAGCAATGCAGTGCACGCGGCCTCGATGTGGCGGCGGACCGCCCGCGCGGCCCGTTCAGGATCACGTTTTTGTAACGCCGCGACAATCTCAGCGTGCTCGGCGGTGTCCGGTTCGTCACGGCCGGGTGCGGATGCGTCGGCGACCGGCGGCACTCGGCTCCAGAGCATCGACGGAAACGCGGACCAAAGTTGGGCCAGATTGCGAACCAGGAACGAGCGACGGCTCGCAGCGATGATCACGGCGTGAAACTGTCGGTTGAGCTCGCGATATTCGCCCAGTCTCTCCGGCACCGGGCAGCGCACCATCTGCTGGTACAACTCCTCGAGTTCCTCGATCTCGTCGTCGGTGATGTTCGCCGCGGCGAAGCGAGCCGCGCGGCTCTCGATGACGGCACGACAGGAATAGAGATCCTCGACGTCTTCACTGCGAAGGGCGACCACCCGGACACCGCGGTACGGCACGTCTTCCACCAGACCCTCGGCAGCGAGCTGTTTGAGCGCCTCGCGAACCGGCGTCTGGCTGACCCCGTGCCGGCGCGCCAGTGCCTCCTGGCGCAGCCACTCTCCAGGCATCAGAATCCCCTCGAGGATCTCGGCCCGCAGACGGGCAGCCACCATCTGTCTGAGCTGCAGACTCTGGAGGCCGAGATCGTTCGCCATTGCGTTCCCCCTCTGATTATATATAATATTTCATCGTAATGAACGTACGCCCCGCGCTCTCCGATGTCAAGATGCCCGGTGGGGGTCGCCGATCGAAGCGGCGGGTGACGGCCACGCCTCCGCGCGGGGACCTCAGCGCGTTTTCCGCGACCTGTTCCGATCGCCTCCGGGCACGATGCCCATGACGAAGGACCTTCCCAACAGCCTCGAGGCTCAGGTCGGTCAGCGCGCCGTCGCGCTGCTCGAGGAGCTGTGCGCCATCTCCTCCCCCAGCGGAGACGAGGCGGGTCTGCGTCGGATGGCGCTCCATCTGGCGGCGGAACTCGAGGCGCTGGGTCTCTCGTGCGACGTGCTTCAGGAGCCGAACGCAACCGGCGCCACCGAACCGGCGCTCGTGGCCAGGGCCGGGCACGCCGACCAGAGTCGCGTCCTGCTCGTCGGCCACCTCGACACGGTGCTCCCGGCGACAACAACCCATCGCGACGGAGATCGGTTCTTCGGGACCGGAGCACTCGACATGAAAGGCGGCCTGGTCGCCCTCGTCGCGGCGCTGGCGCTGATGCGCGAGCGCGGCATCGCGCCTCCGAAGGGCCTCGTGTTCGTCGGCACGCCGGATGAGGAGGCTTCCGGAGTCATTTCAGAACGGTTGACCCGGCAATTCGGGGAGGGCGCACGGGTGATGCTGGTTCTGGAGCCCGGCGCGCCCCGCGAGGACGGCGGGACCATCGTCGTCGGCCGGCGCGGTTTGACCGAGTGGCGACTCGAGATTCGAGGTACCCCGGCTCACTCCGGGCTCGCCTACTGGACCGGACGCTCCGCCCTCGCTGCGGCCGCCGACTGGTGCAGGCACGCTCAGAAGATGTCGCGGCACGGCGGCGGGACAACGGTCAACGTCGCCCGGCTGGTCGCCGGCGACGGTGACTTCGTGCTCCACCTCGATCGCCACCACGGTCTGCTCGGCTCCACGCGACGGCGGAACGTAATCCCCGATCACGCCGTTGCCGATGGCGAGATCCGCTTTCTTTCGACTCGCAGCCGCGAGCGGACCCTGCAACGCCTTGGCGCCCTCGCCGACCGCGTTGCCGAACTTCACGGTGTCAATGTCGAACTCACGACCGGCACGACGTTACCACCCGTCACGCCTCGGGGCGCCGGAGCCCAGCTGGTGAAACGTTCGCTCGCGCTGGCGGCGCAACGGGGTTGGACCCTGCACGTGGAGAAGGACCGCGGAGGCATCTCGTTCCCGAACTATCTCGACGGCGATACCGAGCTGCCGGTCCTTGACGGGCTCGGGCCCGTCGGAAGCGGTATGCACACGCGTGAGGAGCACCTGGACCTGCGCTCCCTCCGACGCAGGATCGTCCTGTTGGCCGATCTCCTGCCGACGCTGTGACGTTGAGTGACGAACCTCCGAGCACGGAGTATCGAAGTGTGCTGAAGGGAGTGCGAACGGTGAGACGAGCCATCTTTACGATCGTCGCAGTGTTGAGCGCCGCAATCGCCGGGGCACAGGACGCGAAGCCGGCCGGTCACCTGGTGTTGATCGGCGGTGGGGAAAAGCCGGCCGAAGCGATGCGGAAGTTCGTCGAGCTCGCGGGGGGACCTGCGGCGGCGATCGTGGCGATCCCGACCGCCTCGGAGGAACCCGACACCCCCTCGTATTATCTCGAGCTGTTCAGGGACGAGTACGGCTGCACCAATGTCGAGGTCCTGGACATCAAGACCAGGGACGACGCATCACGCCCGGACTATGCCGACATTGCCGCCAACGCGCGCGGCATTTTCTTCAGCGGCGGCGACCAGAACCGTATCACCCGGGCGCTGCTTGATACCCCTGTGGGTGCGGCGATCGCGAAAGCCTTCGCCGGCGGCGCGGTGATCGGCGGCACCTCGGCGGGAACGGCGTGTCAGAGCGCGCTCATGATCACCGGCGAGGGCGACTTCTCGGTCATCCGGGCGGACAGCGTCGAGCTGGCGCCGGGATTCGGTTTCTTTCGCGGCGTGATCGTCGACCAGCACGTCATAGCCCGCCAAAGATCGAACCGCCTGACCTCCGTGATTCTCGAACACCCCGACCTGCTGGGAATCGGCGTCGATGAGGACACCGCGGTGTGGGTGCGTCCGGACGACACCTTCCTCGTCATGGGCTCCGGCTCGGTCCTGGTGCTCGACGCCTCGAAATCGACCGTCACGCGGACTCCCGGAGAGGACGGGAAGGACCTTCTCGGCGTCCGCGACCTGCGCGTCCACGTTCTCGTGCCAGGGGAAGGATTCGACCTCGCCAGCCGCACCGTGCTCGACGGCGGGCCCGCCCGTGAGGATGAGGAGCCGGGCCCATAGGTGCCGCGTGAGCCTCCTGCAAACCTTCACAATCCGGCGCTGTCGCCTTCACAGTCCAGCCTCAACCTGGCAAACCTGGTTATATACCTCAGCCACGATAGTAAAGTACTTGAACTTCATGAGATTCGGGTTTCCTTCAATTTCCCGGCCAATGGCAGGGCAATCACCAAATAGCGTCTTGAAGAGAACTTCATAATTGTCCTTCTTGACTTTAACGAGCTGTCCACCATTCTTGCTGACATAGTAACTTGAAAAACCGATCTTTTTGTAAATTTCATCATAATTCTTATTGAAGTCTGGTCCGATCGATAATCCATCGCCAAATGAAAAAGAAAATCTGTTACCATCTATTCTGGTTTTTTCAATTCCATCAAAAACGGAATGCATCACACTGCTGCTCCTGTTTTGATATACCGTGATCATCCCGTCAATGAATCGTTTCATAAAGACCGGCACTCCCTTCTTATACGACGGGAGGCTCACGTAATGCTCCATTTCAAGAGATATCGGAACGGGATCCCCTTCTATCCACCTTACGTTCCGGTTCCCGAATCCCACTATTTCATTGGCATTATACGAAAATTTTTCTCCGCTTTTTGCGTAGAAAATTATTTCCACAGGATTATTCTCAACATATTTGAGTGCCCAGCTGATCTCGCCGTCGAGAGTTTCCCCATTCCTCAGAATTACGTAGCCCTTTACACTTATGAATCCCTTGATACGTGGGGGTGGAGCTGCTCCGGAAATAATGTCTTCTAACTGGGCTGACAACTGCAGTGTTGAGACCATTATTATTGCAAATAGAATGATCAGTATTTGAATGCTCTTGACTGGTTTCACAAGAATACCTTGAGTCGAATTGGGATAAAAAGACCTGTTGAATTGGAATTCTTTATGCAAAAACATAGCGGCAACACATGAAGGTAAAAATCCGAGGCACTGAGTTCGCCCTCGATTCTAAACCCCGGCAACGATGTGGCACCGATGCTTTGTCCTTCTTCTGCGGTCCTGTGGGCGATCGGTTTCACTTGGATGAAACCGCTTTCCCACAGCCACCAGCGAACTCGAGCGAGCCCGGGTCGCGGCGCCTATCGTGATCGCGTGTCTTCAAACGAGGAACATAGGGTGCAGTCCCCGTATTGTCCACACATTCATCGGGAAATAGGACCTCAAGCCTGTCACTGACACGATTCCCGATACGGACGCTCGCCGCGGACCTACCTCGCCGGGCGGAAGTCCTGCGGGCGCATCATCGGCAAGCCTTGAGTCCCCACTTCCACCCCGTCACGCACCAGGGCCAGGTTGAAGGGCTTGAAGAGCGGCAGATAGACGTACTGCTCACCGACCATTGCGACGGCATCCTGGAGCTTTTCGAGCCTCAGGCTCGACACCGGTTCGATCACCGCACCCTCGATGAGGTGGTCGATCTCGGGATTGGAGAGGGCGGCGCCGTTGAAGGTGCCGAATCCGCGAACGGGGTCCCGGCTCCGGACAAAGGTGTCGAGGAACTTCGAGGCGTCGGCGACCCGATAGGTCCACGTGAAGAGAAAGAGATCGCAGGATGCCGCCTCGACCCGGCGGTAGAAGGCCTCGTATGGGAGAAGCTCTCCCTGGACGTCGAGACCGATCTTCGCGAGATCCTTCATCACAAAATCAGCGACGTCGGAGTTGATCTCCGCATAGGCCAGTTTCAGGGCCCCCCTGGACCGACCGCCGGCCGCCGCCACCAGCTGCCGGGCTCGGTCCGGATCTGAGGAAGCCCGCCGGTGGTCGGGGCTGTAGCCGAAAACCTCAGGTGGCACCAGGGAAAAAGCCGGCGTCGCTGCGCCCTCCGGAAAGACCGAAGCCACCAGGCGGGGCCGGTCGATGGCGAGACCGATCGCCTGCCGTACCCGGATGTCCGCCAGCTGCGGCACTGACGAGTTCAACCCAAGGTAGGTGATCGCCACGGCGGGGCTCGCGATCACCCGCCAGTCTTCGTTCTGCAGGTGGTCCCTGACATAGCTGAAGGGAACCGAGGCCACCACATCCAGCTTGCCCCGGTGGATCAGCGATGCGACGTCTTCCTGGAAGGGAACGAATTGAATGCTGACCTCGGGGTAGGCCGCGGCCTCCGCCCAATAGCCGTCCCACCGTTTGAGGATGATCGGGCCCTCGACCGAACCGACCTCCCACGCGTAGGGCCCTGTTCCCACGGGCTGGTTGAGGTCGAAATCCGAGGGCACCACCGGCACCGACTCCAATCGGGTCAACAGCAGCGGGGCCGGGGCCCCGGTGGTGATCTCGATGATCCGATCCTCGCCCGGCAGCTCGCGCACGTTCAAAATCTCTTCGAGCTGATGGCCGCTCACCAGGTTGGCGCGGGCGCGGTCGATGGATGCGACCGCGTCCGCGGGCGTCAGGAGCCGCCCGTCGTGAAACCGGACGCCCTCACGGATATGGAGGTGCCAGGTGGAGTCGTCCGGTGTCGTCCAACGATCGGCCAGACCGGCCCGCACCGGCAACCCGGGCTCGAAGAACACCAGGCTCTCGTACACCGCCGCCAGAACGGTGCGGGTCACGGTGTCGGAGTGCGCCTGGGGGTCCATGGTCACGAGTTCGTGCGGGAAGGCCATGCGAAGAGTCGTGATCTCAGGCGCCACCGCACACCCGGCCGTCGCAGCCGCCAGCAGCAACGCAGTCCCCACAGCTCTCATCCCGGCCTCAGTCTACCCGGGTCCGAGCCCGGTGAGCCGCCGGCTCACATCCCACAGCCTGGCTGCCGATTTACGATCGCAGGCGGCCTTCGACGGCTGGCGGAGTTTTCTCTTTTCGTAGTACCCGCCGCTCGCGCCCTCGACCTCGGGAGACGAGGCGAGCCAGACCGCAGTGTCGGCCCCCTGGGCCGGCGTCAGGAGGAATGCACCCGCCAGCTTGAACCACCAACGGATAAATGACGGACCCCGGCGGCCGAAACCAGTCCGCACCACCCCGGGATGGAGGCAGGTGGCCGTCACTCCGCTGCCGTCGAGACGACGGGCGAGTTCACCGGTGAACAGAATGTTGGCGAGCTTCGACGCGCCATAGGCCTTCCACGCTGAGTAGGCCCGGGTCGCCGACACGTCCTCGAAGTCGATCACCATCCCCCGGTGCGCGTCCGATGCCACTGTCACGACCCGTGCCGGCGCGCTGGCCTGCAGACGCTCGAGAAGCAGGTTGGTCAGGAGAAACGGCGCCAGGTGGTTGACGGCAAAGGTGGTTTCGATGTCGTCCTCGGTCAGCAGGTAGTCGCCCAACGTCAGGCCTGCGTTATTGACGAGCACGTTGATCGTGTCGCACCGCCGGAGCAGCGTCGAGGCGAGTTCCCGTACCTGCCGCTGCGAGGAGAGATCACAGAGGACCAGTTCAACCTGGTCGTTGCCGGTGCAGTCGCCGACCTCGGTTCGCACCGCCTCGCCACGCCCTGCGTCCCTCGCCACCATCACCACGCGGGCGCCCTGTGCCGCGAGCCCAACGGAAATCTCCTTGCCGATCCCCGAACTGGCCCCGGTGACGACGCACGTCTTGCCGGCCATGGAATGTTCTTCCTTCATCATATGGGCGAGCATCATACATGCATGATTTCGGATTTCGGATTTCGGATTTCGGATTTCCCGACCGCCCTCCCCCGAAAGGGCCGATTTGTCGCAGACGGGAAATGCGGTCCTGCCAACCCGTTCCACGTCCATCCGCTTGATCCGCGAGTATTCCCGGGTGGGTGGAAAAATCCGAAATCCGAAATCCGAAATCCGAATTCCTAATTCCTCATTTTCCGGACACCACCGGGTTGGTGAGGGTGCCGAGGCGCTCGATCTCGACCGCGACCTGATCTCCGGGGTGCAGCGGGCTCACCCCGGCGGGCGTCCCGGTGAGAATCAGGTCACCGGGTTCGAGCGTCATCACCGCGGTGATGTAGGCGATCAGGAAAGCCGGAGAGAACACCATCTGCGACGTGCGGGCCTGCTGGCGCAACTCCCCGTTGACGGTGCAGCGCACGTCGAGATCGCCCACCTCCCCTTCGGAGAGACCGGTGACGATCCACGGACCCAACGGGCAGAACGTGTCGAAACCCTTGCCCCGGGTCCACTGGGCATCCGATCGCTGGAGATCGCGGGCCGTCACGTCGTTGGCAATGGTGACCCCGAGGACATGCCGCCACGCCCGATCCACAGTCACGCCCCTGCACCGCCGCCCGATCACCAACGCCAGCTCCGCTTCGTGCTCGACCTGGTGCGAAAGAGAGGGAAGAACGATCTCCCGCCCCGGTCCGATGACCGCCGACGGGGGTTTGAGGAACAACAGCGGTTCGGTCGGAACGTCGGCGTCATGCTCCTTCGCGTGGGCGACGTAGTTGCGTCCGACGCACACGATCTTGGATGGTGCCGCCGGCGCCGCGGGCCGCGCGTCGACGGCGGAACCGATCGCCCCACCGGGAATCAGCTCATCGGAAAACGGGCCGTCGGGCAAACGCCGGATCTCTCCATCGTCGAAAGCCACCCACTCGAACCCCTCCGCGGTCTCCGCCCGCCCGATCTTCATCGTTTCCCCTTTCGCTTCTCAGTTCGCTCCGAAAACCTCTTGGATCTTGGCATTGCGAATGATCTCCTGCGATCGTTCGGCCTCCCGGGTGACCTCGGGATCGACGTCGACGAGAGCCTCGTCCAGCAGCTCGCCGGCAACACCGGTGCGTTCGAAGAGCACGAGCGATCGCACGGCGTTGCGTCGGACCCTTGGGTCGATGTTGCGGCAGAGCCTGCGAACGGTATCGAAGGCCCCCACCTCGTCAATGGCGCCGGTGGCGATCAGCTCGGTGAGGACGTAGCTGGCGGCCTCCACGCCGCGCATCTCGTCGCCGTTGAGGGCTTCCAGGAGAATCGGCTTCGCCGACGGGCTCGGACTGTGGACCAGCGCCAGCGCAGCCAGATGCCGCAAGGTTTCCGAGTAGTCCGTGAGCGCGCTCCTGAGCCGCGGTTCGGCGGGCTGGCCGACGCCAACCAGCACCACCAGGAAGTCCTCGAGCCTGTAGGGGTGGAGGCCGGCACCCGCCCTGACCAAAACCGCGTCCACCATTTTTTCGCCGCCCAGCACACCCGCACAGCGGATGGAGTCGGCATAGACCTTTCTGAAGGAGGGATCCTCGCATGGCACGCCGGGATCGAGCGGCGGTTCGCGCTGACGTTCCGCGTTCAACGTCATGTCGGCGAAGAACGGCAGCCGTTCGGGGACACACGTTTCATCCGTTACCGTCGGCTCTTGCTGATAGGCGAAAGCTGCGCCTCGCCGCAAGCGCATGCTGCGTTCCGCAATCAAATTGGCCATGTCCACCCGGGTCTGCTCGTTGAATATGGCGCCGTCATCGGGCGGCGTACGGATCGCGGCGATTCCCAGCACCAGCACGATCAGCGCGATCGCGGCCGCGCCGAGCTTGAGTCCGAGATTGGCTGTGAGGCGTTTGACCACGTGCTTGGCCGGGGCCACTTTCTGTTCCCGCTGCCGTCGCCTGACAAGCTGCTGAGTTTTGTCCTGTTCCTCGGTGCGCGTCTCGTCGCGGTTGTGGGCCATGAGCTCGAGTTCCCGCTCCACCCGTTTGGGCGCGAGCCATCCAAAACCGCGCCAGCCGAGGTCCCGCAACAAAACCTGGACATCCGCACCGCTCCAGGTGGGAATACCGTCGGATTGCGATGTCCGGTCACGCCGCCGCAGGAAGACCTCGAGAAAGGGGCGCACCCTGTCATCCCAGTGCTCGTGTTCGGGCGGTTCCGGTTCCCAATCGAGAAACCACAGTCGAAGGCTCGAGTCGGACCCGACGGAGACCGCCGCACCGCCGGAAGCATCGATGGCCAGACCCGCCACCGCGCCGGCATGACCCTCGACCACCCAGACCGAGGAGCCGGTCCTCGCGTCCCACACCCGTAACGTCGCATCCTTGCCCGTCGAGACCACAAACCTCGCATCGGGGGTGATGGCCACCGACTCCACCGCACCCGCGTGTCCGGTCAGTGTTCGCCGGCAGCGACCTGTGTCGAGGTCCCACAACCGAACGGAGCCATCCTCCCCGGCGGATGCAATGGTCCGGCAGTCGGGGCTGACGGCCACCGCGAGAACCGGACCGACGTGGCCCTCGAGACGCAGCAACTCCGCCCTGCGGGGCAGGCTCCACACGGTGAGGTGGCTGTCCCACCCCCCGCTGACGGCGAAACGGCCGTCGGCGCTGGCCGCGACGGCGAGCACCCCTTCCTGACCGCTTCCCAGCAAGGTCGCGAGAGCCCCATCCTCGGCCGGCCACAAACGCAAGGTCCCATCCTCGCCGGCCGACACCACCTCCCCGTCCGGCGTTACCGCCACACAGGTGACGGTCCCCTGGTGGCCTTCGAGCACCCCGAGCTGTCGCCCCGCGGCCGCGTCCCACAGGCGGATCGACCCGTCCCTGCTCGCGGTCGCGATCAGCGGACCGTCCGCGGCGGCGGCGATGGAAGTGATCCCCCGGCTGTGACCGATCATCGGCGGCCCCTGAAGGCCCGATTCCCCGTTGAAACGGAACAGGGAACCGTCGCTGCCACCCGCGAGAATGGTGCCGTCGGCCGCAAATCCACACGCCGTCAGCGCGGCCCCACCGCTGCCGAACCGTCGAACCTCGACCACCGTGCGGGGAGCGCCCTTGGGGTAGTAGGCGAGAACCCGGTTCCACAGAACCAGAGCGTCGCCGTGGTGCTCGTAGCCCTGGATGCCTCGAGCTTCACGCAGCTCTGCGATGACCTCTTCCATGCGACCCGTTGCCATGCTCGCGCGCGCCCGCTCGAGGTGCTTTCGGTAGGCCTGTTCCCGGGCGGCCAGTTCGCCCGATTCGACGGTCTGGGACAACACCAGCGGCAGCGGCACGGTCCTCGCCTTGGGAACCACCAGGCAACTCACCGATGAGCCATGCGCGACCCACAATCGAGGCCCCGCCACCGGGATCAGATCCTGAATCGGGCTGGACAGGCGGACGACCCGCTGTTGCGCTCCGTCCTCCCTGTTCCACAGGCGAACGGTCCCGTCCTCGCTGCCCGCGGTCACCGATCCATCGACAAAGGCCACCGCCGTCACGGCTCCCTGGGGGCCGCCCAGCCAGCGGAGGTGTCCGCCGATCGCGAGATCCCACACTCCGACCGTCCCGTCCTGCCCGGCCGACACCGCGACCCTGCCGTCGGCGGCCACGGCCACCGCGCGGACCGGTCCCCGGTGTCCCTGCAGAACGTGTTCACACCGCGCGCCGTCCAGGTCCCACACCCTCACCGTGCCGTCGGCGCCGCCGGTGACGATGCGGTTCGCACCATGGACCCAGGCGAGGGAGCTGATGAACGCGTCGTGTCCCTGCAGCGTCTGCACGCACTCGCCGGACTCGAGGTCCCACAGCCGCAGACAGCGATCGGAACCGCCGGTGGCTGCGGTCCGTCCGTCGCCCGACACCGCCACGCAGATCGCGACGCCCGGGTGGGGCCGGAGATTGCGCAGCCGTTCGCCGGTGGCGGCGTTGAACAGGGTCAGGGGTCCGTTCTCAAGACATACAACGAGGACCCGCCCCGCCGCGGTCGTCGCCATCGAACGGCCCTGCCGTGCCGGCCCGCCGAAGGCCAACCTGCGGCCGGGCCGGTGGTCGCCGCGACTCAGGACCACGGCCGCCGACTCCGCCGTACGCGCCGCCACCTCGCCGCCCGCGAGGGTCACCAGGCTCTGCACCGGCGCCGGGAGCTGGACCACCTGTTCGATGGACTGTCCCGGGAGGTGCGCCGCCGCCGCTTCAGCGAGCGACTCCGGTAATCGACCGTCGAGCCGCTGCGCCGCGACAAAGATCTCGTCCGCCGCGTTGCCGTCGCCAGAAAGCGCGCACGCCTGCGCGAGTGCGACCACCGCGGTGACGTCGGAAGGGCTCTCATCGACCACGGCTTGCAGCACCGCACGGGCCTTGGCCGGCCCCTTGCGGTCGCCGCTCGCCCGGGTTCTCGACAGCAGCGCCAGACCCAGCTCGCGCCGCACCGCCGCCGGTTGCGTCCCGATGTCGCCGAGCCCGCCCAGAATGTCTGCAGCCTCCTGAGCCTCATCCACCAAAAGCCGCCACCGAGCCTTCAACAAGCCGGTGCGAGCCGTCTCTCCGGCGCGTTGCTCCGCGACCGCCAGGCGGCGTTCAAACTCGGCGTCGGTGAGACCCCCGAAGCGCCACTCGAGCAGACCGGCGTTGAACGTCGCCTCGAGATGGCCGGGGTCGATGGTGAGGGCCTCACCGAAACTGGAGGTCGCCCTTTCCTTGAGGTCGAGGGTCACAAACGACACGCCCCGGTTGTTGAGCGAATCCGCCAACAACTGGGTGCGCTCGGGTTTCGGCCTCGGGTAGGGAGCTCCGGTGACTTCGTTGTAGATCTCGGTCAGCCAGCCGCGAATCAGCGTGAACGACTGCGGACGGCGGTTGGGGTCCTTGGCGACGCACGACCGCATGAGCGCCGCAAGCCTCGGGTGCAGCCCTTCCACAAAACGGCTCGGGTCCGGCGGCTCATCGCGCAGGTGCATCCGCATCCAGCCGCCGAGGTGTGCTTCCCGGGTCTGGGTCGCGGGATCGGCCTTCATGACGAACGGCCGGCGCCCGCACAGGATCTCGTAAAGCATGCAGCCGAATGCATAGACGTCGGTGGCGACTGTGCCGCGTAGAGACTGTCGCCACAGCTCGGGCGCCATATACGGAGGCGTCCCCACCAGACCGCCTTCGGCGGTGACCGTCTGCCACGAACCGCTCGCATTCGTGTCGTCGTGGCGGCCGGGTCGCGACGGCTTCGGCTCCTCCTGTCCGCGGACGTCCCCCGCGGCATCTTCGCGGCCCTCGGCACGGACCAGACCGAAGTCGGTCAGCCGTGCCACCCCATCCGAGGAGAGCAGGACGTTGGCGGGTTTGATGTCCCGGTGAATCACGCCCTTGTGTTCGGTCCCGTCGTCGTCGTGCCAGACAAAACTGTGGGTGTAGTCGAGCCCGCTGGCAATCTGGATCACGAGGTCGAGCCGCTGCTCGATGCTGGACTTGGTGTCGCGTTTGAGCCACTGCCCGAGATCACCACCGTCCACGTACTCCATGAACAGCCTCGGCATGCCCCCGATCTCCTGGAGGTAGTACGCACAGCAGATGTTGGGGTGGATGCCCAACGCGATCCACGACTCCGCTTCGCGCTGGAACCGCGCCCGCCCGTCGGCCGTTGCCAACACCGACGGCAGCGGGGTCTTGACGGCCACCGTGCGGAGCAACTCGCGATCGAACGCGACGGCCACCACGGCCATGCCGCCCCTCAGGACCGACCTCACGTCGTAGCGGCCGTCGATCACGCTGCCTGCGAACCAACCGCGTACGGTGTCGGGCACCGAACCTGTCGCGTAGGTTGGCGGCGCGACAGGGGGTGGCGGAGCAGATTCGCCGAGTTCGGGGGCCTCCGCACCCTGCTGAGGAGCATCCGGGAGGAACTCCGACACGACGCGGGCCCGCCACTTGCGGGCCTTCTCGAGACCGGGATCGAGCTCGAGGCAGCGGTCAAAGGCCGCCACCGCCTCGTGATAACGGCCGAGTCGAACCAGACAGTAGCCGCGGTTGAGCCACGACCGCACGTCGTCCGGGAAACGCTCGCACCAACTTTCAAGCAGCGGCAGGGCATCGCCCCAGTGTTCGCCGCGCAGGGCGTCGACGATCCCGTGCCGCAAGAGTTCGAGCAGTTCGTCCATCGCCCCTCAAGAATACCGCGAGAGACCTGTTAGTCTGCCTGGAAGCTGGAGGCTGGATGCGTATCACCGGTTCGCGTCGCACCCTGAGGGTTGCCGGTCACCCTGTCGCGCTCGCCCGGACACCGGAGGGCGTCGCGCGGATCTGGGCCGGGGATGACCTCGGTCTCGCCCGGGGGCTCGGTCTGCTGCACGCCCATGACCGGCTGGTCCAGATGGCGCTGGTCCGGCTGGTCGGCCAGGGGCGGCTCAGCGAGTGCCTCAAGAGCAGCCCGGAGACGGTCGGCATCGACATCTTCATGCGCGAGATGGGGTTCGCGCGGGCAGCTGCCGCCGAAGCCGGCGATCTTTCGGACGAGACCCGCGAGCTGCTCGAGGCCTATACCGAGGGCGTCAACCACGTCCTCGATCACCACCGACGACCCCTCGAGCTCGCACTCGTGCGCTACCGACCCGAACCCTGGACCCCGGCCGACACCGTGATCACCATCAAGCTCATGTCCTACATCGGCCTCGCCCAGTCGCAGCAGGACATGGAGCACTTTCTGATCCAGGCCATCCGCGCCGGTTCACCCATAGAGAAACTCAAGGCGCTGTGCTCGCCCCACCTCGACGATCTCGACGAACCGACGGTGGAGCTGATCCGGAAGCTGCGGCTGGTGCGTCCGCTGGTCAGCGAATCGATCCGTTTCCTGACCGCCACGCCGACGCTGATGGCGAGCAACAACTGGGCCGTCTCGGGAACCCGCACGGCCACCGGCACGGCCTTCCAGTGCAACGACCCGCACCTCGAGTGCAACCGCCTGCCGGCCATCTGGTACGAGGCGATCATGCACACCGCCGACGACTACCGGATCGGCGCCACCATGCCCGGCGTTCCCGGCCTGGTGATGGGGCGCACCCGCTCCCTCAGCTTCGGTTTCACCTACGGGTTCATGGACATGGTGGACTTTTTCATCGAGGACTGCCGGAGCGGGACCTGCCGCCGCGAGCACGGGTTCGAGCCCCTCGAGGTCCGCACCGAGACCATCGCGCGCAAGGGGCAGGAACCCTTTTCCATCACCATCCGCGAAAACGAACTCGGCGTGCTCGAAGCTCCCGTCGGCGACCCGGTGCTGGCGGACGGCTTCTACCTCACCCGGGCGTGGTCGGCCCAGCGATCGGGCGCCGCTGCGTCCCTCGACGCGCTCGCGCGGCTTGCAAGCGCTCGGACCGTGCCGGAGGCGCAAACGATCGTCCGCGAGGTCGCGATCTCCTGCAACTGGGTGCTCGCCGATCGCGACGGCAACATCGGCTACCAGCAGTCGGGGCTGCTCCCGGCTCGCCGCCACTCGGGGCTCCACCCGGTGCCGGCGTGGGAGAGTCGATGGCACTGGCGCGGCACCGTCCCTGCCGACCGCCTCCACACCCTGCTCAACCCGCCCGAGGGATTTCTGGCAACCGCCAACGACGACCTCAATCCCCCCGGCGGCCCGCTGGTCATCAATCTCCCGATGGGCAGCTACCGCGCCGATCGCATCCGACGCCTGCTCGCCGACGGGAACGGCTACACGCTGGACGACATGGCCGTGATCCAGAACGACCTCTTCTCGCTGCAGGCCGAACGATTCATGGAGCTCTTGCGCCCGTTGCTGCCCGACACCTTTGCCGGCCGCCTGCTCGGCGGCTGGGACTGCCGGTATGACACGGCGTCGCGTGGTGCGACTCTATTCGAGACCGTTTACCACGCCCTGCTGGGAGAGGTCTTCGGGGCCGGGCTGTTCGGCGAAGAGGTGTGGGATCACCTGAAAAACGAGACCGCCATCGTCGCCGACTACTATCACCTGTTTGACGACGCCCTGCTTGGCGGCGAGCCGATGTGGTTCGGCCGGGAGGGCCGCGAGGCCCTGATCGTGCGCGTGCTCGAGGAGACCCTCACCGAGGTCGACATCACGGCGATCGTGCCCTGGGGGCAGCGACAGACAATCACCATGCGCAACATTTTCTTCGACGGCGCGCTGCCGGCATTTCTGGGATTCGACCACGGACCGGTGGAGCTGCCCGGCAACCGGGCCACCGTGGTCCAGGGTGGAGTCTTCGTTTCCCACGACCGGCAGACCACCTTCACACCGTCCTGGCGATTTCTCACCGATCTCGGCTGCGACGCCGCCCGCACCGCCCTCGCCGGCGGCCCGTCCGGCCGACGTTTTTCGCGCTGGTACACCTCGGACATTCAGAGATGGCTGACCGGAAAATACAAAACGCTGGCCCCAAAATAGCGAATTCTCAATTCTGAATTTTGAATTTTGAATTCCGGCAACATTCCACCTTCTTCATCAGGGCAGCGTTCAGCAAAGGCGAAACGGCTCAATCTGTCGTGACAACCTGACCTGAATGGCTCGTGGACTCGACCGTCGGCGAAGCCGCAGAGAACGTCGGGTCGGCGCTGGCAATTCAAAATTCAAAATTAAGAATTCAAAATTTGACCGTCAGTTCACCATCTCCGCCGAGTCGCCCCCTGACGCTCGCGGCGGGGCCGCGGCCTTGGCCGATCCGTTGCGGGCCCTGGAGTCGAACTCGTACTCGCACCAGCCTGAACCAAGCAGCTTCTTGAGACCCTCCCGGGCGGCGGTGCCGGGCTCCACGGCGAGCGCCGGCGGCGGCACCAGACGAGCCCGGAATTGCCCACGGCGGCGGAGCTCGAAACGGACCGGCAGATTGCCCGGGTGCTCCAGGAGATACTCGCGAATCGCATCGAGGCGATCCGCGTCCATCTGATCCAGATCCAGCACCACCCGCAGAGCGGCGGCCCTCCGCGAGTCGATGCCGACGAGAGAAACGATCTCCTCAGCCATCAGCTCGACGTGGTCGCCCTCGCCCTTGAGGCTCGCGACCACCATCACCGCCGCGCCGTCCTCCAACAAGCGCTCGTGGGCCTCGAACACATCGGGGAAGGCGACCACCCGCACCGCGCCGTCCGCCTCCTCGAGTCGGAAGACCGCCAGACGACGCCCGTGGTTGCGCCCCGCCTTCTTGATCGACATCACCTTGAGACCGCTCACCAGCCCGCCGATCGTGGCATGCTCCGTTCCGGCCGCGAAGCGTTCGGGCAGTTCAGCCACGGTGCTGTCTGCGTACCGCTCGAGCTGCTCGCGATAGCCCTGCAACGGGTGGCCGGTGAGATAGAAACCGAGCACCTCCCGCTCCCACGACAAGCGATCGGCCTGGTCCGCCCTGTCGGAGTTTCGCAGCTCCTCCTCCAGGCTCTCCGACGGCATGTCGTCAAACAGGAAGCCCTGCCCGAGATCGCTGTTTTCGCGCTCGCGGCTGGTCATATCGAGCAGCCGGTCGAGATTGTCGAGGATGCCCTTTCTGGGCAGGCCGAAGGCGTCGAAACACCCTGCCTTCGCCAGACATTCGAGGGCCTTCTGGTTGAGGGACCTCGCAGGCAGGGAGCGCAGACAGCTCGAGAGGGACGAAAATTCACCGATCCGCTCGCGAACCTCGAGCAGCGGTTCGACCGCCGCCAACCCCACCCCCTTGACCGCCGCCAGCCCGAAGCGGATGCCTCCATCCTCAACCGTGAAAAACGGCATCGAGGCGTTGATGTCGGGCGGCAGGATCTCGATCCCCATCTGCCGGCTGCGCACCAGGTACTGGCTCAATTTGTCGGTGTTGCTGACCTCCGACGTGAGCATGGCAGCCATGAAGTGGGCCGGGTAGTGAACCTTGAGATAGGCGGTGAGATAGGCGACATGAGCATAGGCCACCGAGTGCGACTTGTTGAAACCGTACTTGGCGAACGGCACGATCTGGTTCCACAGCTGACGCGCCTTGTCCTTGGGGTGGCCCTTGGCTGCCGCGCCGGAGACGAAGTTCTCGCCCTCTCGGTCGATGATCTCCTGTTTCTTCTTGCCCATCGCCTTGCGCAGCGTGTCGGCCTTGGCGAGCGAGAAACCGGCGATCACGACGGCAATCCGCATCACCTGCTCCTGATAGACGATGATGCCGTAGGTCTCGCCGAGAATCTCCTCGAGCTCGGGGAAGATATAGGTGATCGTCTTGCGGCCGTGCTTGCGTTCTGCGTAGTCGTCGATGAACTGCATGGGGCCCGGCCGGTAGAGGGCGTTGAGTGCCGCGATATCGAGGAAACTCTGCGGCTGCACCCTGCGCAGGACGTCCTTCATGCCCGACGACTCGAACTGGAAGATGCCGTCGGTGTCGCCGGCGGAGAACAGCGCATACACGGCCGGGTCGTCGAACGGTATCTCGTCGAGATCCAGTTCGGCATTCTCGGAGGCCCGAATCGACTTCACCGCGTCGTCGATCACCGTCAGGGTGCGCAGCCCGAGAAAATCCATCTTCAACAGACCGAGGGCCTCGACGTCGTCCTTGTCGAACTGGGTACTGACCTCGCCGTGGGAGGTGCGGATCAAGGGCATGAGATTGACCAGGGGTTCCGGCGCGATGACGACGCCGGCCGCGTGGACGCCGCAGTGACGGGCAAGTCCCTCCAGCCGCGAGGCCGTCTCCACGAGCAAGCTGACGTCGTCGTCTGCGTCCACCAGTTCTCGCAGCTGCGGCGTGTCCTTGAGCGCCTGTTCAATGGTGATATTGAGTTCGTCCGGAATCAGCTTGGCGATCCGGTCCACATCCCCGAACGGCATCCCCATGACCCGCCCCACGTCGCGCACCGCGGACTTGGCCTTGAGAATGTTGAACGTGGCGATCTGCGACACCGAATCCTCACCATAAAGCCGTCTCACATAATCGATCACTTCGTCTCTTCTGCGCTGACAGAAATCGATGTCGATATCCGGCATCGAGATCCGATCGGGGTTGAGGAATCGTTCGAAAAGGAGATCGAACTCCAGCGGGTCAATGTCTGTAATACCGAGAGCGTACGAAACCAGGGAACCGGCCGCTGAACCTCGCCCTGGGCCCACCGGTATTCCCTGTTCTCTGGCGTGGCGAATGAAGTCCCAGACGACCAGGAAATACCCCGGAAAACCCATCTTGCGGATGATGTCGAGCTCTTCCTCCAACCGCGCTTCGTACGCCGCATCCGACCGCCGCCGAGGGGTGGATTTCGCAAGCCGGCGTTTGAGGCCGCTCTGCGCTTTCTCGGCGAGAAAAGCCTCGAGATTGGAACCGCTCGGCAGGGGATATTTCGGAAGGTGTAGCGTGTCGGTGTCGAACCGGACGTGGCACCTCGAAGCGATCTCGACCGTGCGTTCGCAGGCGCCAGGATAATCGGCGAATAACTCATGCATCTCGGATGGAGATTTGACGTAGAACTCGGCGTTGTACGCATAGCCGCGCTGGAGATCCTCGAGGTCGCGGTTGAGCCCGATGCCGATCAGGATCTTGTGGGCGTAGGTGTCCTCCCGACGGTGAAAGTGGCAATCGTTGGTCGCGATGATGTCGATGCCCGACGCCCGCGACAGCTCCACCATCCCCTCCCGGACAAACTCCTCATCGGGCAGGCCGTGGTTCTGCATTTCGAGAAAAAAACCATCCTTGCCGAGAATCTCGCGATAGCCCTCGGCACACGCGAGCGCTCCACTGGCGTCGCGGTTGAGCAGCAGGCGTGACACCTCTCCCGACAGACAGGCCGACAGACCGATCAGCCCTTCGCTGTGCGCCGCGAGCAGTTCTTTCGAGATCCTGGGCTTGTGGTAGAAACCCTCGAGGTAGCCAGCGCTCACCAGGCGGACCAGGTTGCCGTAGCCGCGGTCGTTCTCGGCCAACAGAACGAGGTGGTCGTAGGGCTTGCGGCGGCCGGGGACCGGTGATCGATCTCGGTGGTCATCCGGCGCCACGTACACCTCACACCCGATGACCGGTCGAACACCCGCCTTCAGCGCCGCCCGGTGGAACTGGAAGGCGCCGAAGATGTTGCCGTGGTCGGTGACCGCCACCGCCGGCATGCCCATCCCTGCAATCTGGTCCGCCAGGTCCGGAATACGGATCGCGGAGTCGAGCAGCGAGTAGTGCGTGTGGAGATGAAGGTGGACGAATTGGGGGTTCTCGGAAGGCCGGCTCATGGCGCCATCATACCGCGCCCCGCCGCCACCGACCGGCGCGCGTTTCCCTCCTCCGCGACCGCCGTCAACGACCACCCGCGGACGCGCGGAAGGCCCACTCAAACGACCGAGATTTTTCGAAAACCCGGGGATCCAAATCCCGTTGATATCTGAAATCACAGAATATTCGAGATCCTCGGAATGTTCTTTTCATTGAAAATTCAAAAACAAAATCAGAAATTCTGCGAACAATATGAGCAGAATTTCTTGACAAAGAAAATGCAATGGTCCATTCTGGAATCCAACATGGCTAACGGACTCGGGCTTTTTCAACGCCAATCAAAAACAAATCGACGCGGAGATGACTCCCAAATCAGAGTCTATCGAGCGCACGCTGCGCGTGCGATGTCCGAAGAAAGGTGGGAGGTCGCCGAGATCTTTTTCGACAGGATTCTCAGCGTTGACCCGCGCCACACGGAAGCATGGTTGATGAAAGGTCATCTTCGACACCACTGCAGAGATGATGAACATTCCGCCGTCTTCTGCTATCAGAAAGTCATCGCCCTTTGCGGACCAGAATCGGCGAATCCCCATGCCGAAAGGGCTCGATCCTCGCTCGCGCGTTTACTGGCCGTCTGGAGCTGAATTCCGCGGACAATCGGGCTGATTCGAGGGATCCTCGGGCGCCGGCTTTCCCTTCATCTCGCGCCGCGAGGAGCCACCTTTCGCATTGTGTGGAAGCAAGGTTCTCCCTCACCGGGATACTCGAGTCCACACAATGCGAAAGATGGCACCTCCGTTCAACGTTTCAGGCGCCTCCGCCGCACGTGTCCCACCCACCCTGAGCACTCGGACATGTCCCGTTGGCGGGGGGGTCGGGTGGGAAATCCGAAATCCGAAATCCGAAATCCGAAATGAAATTCTGTTGCTTCCGCCGTGCTATTCTCCGCGGGTGAAAGCGACGGTCACCTCCCTCCGGCAGGCTCGCCAGATCAAACAGGTGTTCGGGCCCATTGTCGATCGCCTCGACCTCGTGGAGAAGTTCTTCAAAAACGAGTTTTCCAACGCCCAACCCATGGTCCGGGAGGTCGCCACCTATGTCCTCGGCAGCGGCGGCAAGCGACTTCGCCCGGCGCTGGTGCTGCTCGTCAGCCGGATGCTCGGATACAAGGGCGAGCGCGACATCAGATATGCCGCCGTGCTCGAGATGATCCACACCGCCACCCTGGTTCACGACGACATCATTGATGGCTCTGATCTGCGCCGGGGACAACCGACCGCCAACAACACGTGGGGCACCCAGACCTCGGTGCTGGTGGGCGACTGGCTCTACACACGCACCATGGATCTGTGCCTCGAGCTCGGCGACGTCGACGTCATGCGGGTGCTGACTTCGGCGACGCTGCGGATGACCGAGGGCGAGATTCTCGCCGATCGTATCCGCGGCCGCATCGACATCGACGAGCCCACCTACATGGACATCACTCAACGCAAGACCGGAGCCCTTTTCGCGGCCGCCTGCGCGGTGCCGGCGCTCTTCCAACCGGCGACCCTCCACCTGACCGAAAAGCTGCTCGCGTTCGGCCGCAACATGGGCGTGTCGTTTCAGCTCGTTGACGACCTGTTGGACTTCACCGCGGCCCGCTCAGACCTCGGAAAACCAGTGATGGCGGACCTTCGAGAAGGTCGCATCACGTTGCCCATCATCCTGCTCTTGAAGCGGCTCGATCAAGGTACGCGGAACCGCCTGGCGGAGGTCGCCGCCAGCGGCCGGTTCGACGCGATCTCCGAACAGGAGGTCATCGAAATGGTCCGCACGTCGGGAGTCCTCGACGAGGTTCGCCGCCGGGCGCACCAGTACTCCGATGACGCCATCCAGCAAACCGAGTCGCTTCCGAAGGGGCCCGAGCGGGACGCCCTGATCCTCGCCAGTGCAATGCTCCTCGACCGCGGCGTCTGACGACAAACTCTCAGTCGGCGACGCACTCGAGACCGGACGGTGGATCGGGCAGCCAGCGGTCTTCGGGCGGCGCTGAACCCGCGGTCCACGACGAAAAATTCAGCTGGTTGATGGCACCCTGGGGATCGATGATCCGCACCTCGACCGGCAGCGCGCGGTCGTCGAGCGTCACCTCCACCCGGTCCACTCCGCCCGGTTCCAGCGGGACCAGGATGAAGCCGTTGCGGTCGTCGCCGAGTACTGCAAAGTGGGCGACCGCCCCTGCCGGATCGAGGACCGCGGCGAGAGGCACCCTCGCCCACTCGTCGTCGCCGAGCAGGTGTTGGTCGCAGCTCGGAACCTCGAGGTCGACGAGCCGCACCGTGCGTCCTTCGAGACCCATCATCTGGGTCACCGGGTCCCCGGTTCGAAACAGCGCGCGGTCAGGCCACGCAACCGTCACGACCCCGGCCACCTCCTCGCCGGCGGTCATGCCTGCAGCGATGTACTCCTGCGAGTAGTCGGCCCGCCACGCCTCGGCCTTGCGCAGCGCGTCGCCCAGTGCCGCCAACGCGACCATGCCCTGCTCTTGAGAGAAGGCCGAACCACAAATTGCGGACACGGCGAGGGCCGCGCCGACGATTCGACGGGACGTCATCGGCAGTCTCACCCCTCGAGGCTGAGCGTGTTGATCGACCGCGCGACCACGAACACCTTTTCGTTGTTGCTCTCGGGCGACGTTGGGTAGAGAAAGAACCCGCTGTCCTCCATCCGGTACTCCTGCACAACGCCGTGGATGATCTCGCCGTCAAAGAACTCGACCCTGGTCGGCGCTCCGGCCTGCGGTTCGGCGACCATGGAGCCGAGCTGCATCTCCGCCTCCCGCCGGCGGGGGTTCTTGAGGAAGAACACCGCCTTGAGATCCGAGATACTCACCCGCACCCGTTCGCCTTCGTCCGTCTCCGCTTCGACTGCATAGTCGAGCGGAGTAAAGTCGCGGGTCAACGCGCACCGGGTCAGGTTTCCATCCCGGAAGCGAAGAACCACCTCGTTGCCAGTCGACCCCGCCATTTCTCCTCCTCCGAGCCTTTTCACACACGCTGCGGTCATGCTAGCCCGGATCGAGGCCGAGGTCCACCACTCCGGAATTTCGGATTTCGGATTTCGGATTTCGGATTTCCCACCCGCCCCCCCACCGAACCTGAAAGCCTTTCGCGTTCAGGGTGGGTGGGACCGCTTGCGGCGGCGGTGCCTGGCATCCGGCCCTTCCGAAGGGCCGCGTGCCTGGCTCCGCTCGGGAAGCGCGTGGGGAAACGAACCGCTTGCGGCGGCGGTGCCTGGCTTCAGCCTGGCTCCGCTCGGGAAACGCGTGCTGAAACGAGCCGCGTGCGGCGGAGGTGCCTGGCTCCCGGGCCGTCCTACGGACCGGCGTGCCAGGCTCCTCTCGGGAAACGCGTGCTGATACGAGCCGCGTGCGGTGGAGGTTCCGTCAGTGCCGGAAATGCCGCTTTCCGGTCAGGATCATGGCCACACCGAGCCGGTCGCAGGCCGCGATCACGTCCTTGTCGCGGATCGAACCGCCCGGCTGGATCACGGCGCGAACGCCGGCGGCGTGCAGGGCCTCGACGCCGTCGGGAAAGGGGAAAAACGCATCCGACGCAGCCACACTGCCGTCGAGTTCGTGTTCCATCTCCCGGGCCTTGGCGACTGCGAATTTTGCCGCATCGACCCGGCTCATCTGACCCGCGCCGATGCCGAGGATCCGGTCTCGCGTCCCCACGACGATGGCGTTGGAGCTGACGTGTTTCACCACCCGCCAGGCGAGCTCCAGCGCCGCCACCTCGGCGTCGTCGGGCGCCCTCTTCGTGGCCGTCTCGCGCGCCTCGCCCTCCCACCCCGTGTCCCTCCCCTGGATGAGGAAGCCGCCGTCGATGTCACGCACGACCAGACCGCCGACGGCGGCCGGCTCGGCTTCGAGCACCCGCAGGTTCTTTTTGGCCGCGAAGACCTCGCGTGCCGCCTCGTCGTAACCCGGCGCGATCACCACCTCTGCGAACTGCTCGACCACAGCCCCGGCAAACGCCCCGTCGACAGCCCGATTGGCCGCGATCACGCCGCCGAACGCCGACACCGGATCGGTTGCCCGCGCCTTGAAAAAGGCCTCCACCATGCTGTCGTCGAGGCCGACTCCACACGGGTTGGCGTGCTTGATCACGGCAACGCCGGCCGACGGCAGGTCCCACACCAGGCGCCACGCGCCGGTGGCGTCGCCGAGGTTGTTGTAGGACAGCTCCTTGCCCTGGAGCTGACGCGCGCCGGCAAGCCCCGTCGCCGGTTCCGGGCGCGCCAGAACGCCCCACTGGTGGGGGTTCTCGCCGTAGCGGAGCCCGACCTCGGTGGAGTCGAGAAGCGCTCCGGCCACGGCCGCGGCCGCACCGGCCTCGGCGTCACCCATCAACCGCGGCAGGTTGGCGACGATCGCCGCGTCGTAGGCGGCGGTGTGGCGGTACACCTTGAGGGCCAGGCGACGGCGGGTTTCCAGGCTCACCTCGGGTAGCCTCAACTCCGCGAGCACCACCTCGTAATCAGCGGGATCGACCACGACCGTCACCCGGGCGTGGTTTTTGGCGGCGGCGCGGAGCAGGCTCGGACCACCGATATCGATCTGCTCGACCGCTTCCTCGAGGGTGACACCAGCGCCGGCGACGGTTTTGCGAAACGGGTAGAGGTTGACGACCACCAGGTCCACTCTCCCGAACCCGAGGTCGGCGAGTTCGGTTTCGTGCCCGGCAGACGGGGCGGCGAGGATCCCAGCGAAGATCTTCGGGTGGAGGGTCTTGACCCGACCGCCGAGAACCTCCGGGAAGCCCGTGAACTCACTCACCTCGACCACGTCACATCCCGCGGCTGCCAGCGCCCTGGCGGTCCCACCGGTCGAGATGATCTCCCACCCGAGCTCGCCGAGCGCCGGACCCAACCGGTCGAGTCCGGTTTTGTCGGAGACTGATATCAACGCCCGCTTCGCCATGCTGCCTCCCACGAGGTGGCGATTGTACTTGATCGTTCGGACGTTTTCAGGTTCAACGATCAAGCGTGTCATCGATCGTCCCGGGGCTGTTACGATAGACCCCATGAATTGCCGAAACCTGCTGAGGGTTGCCGTCCTTACAGCGGTCGCAGCCTGTTCGCCACCGGCGCCGCAGGGATCTCGGCCCCACGCCGACACCGTCGTCGTCGGCGTGACCTCGGACCTTCAAAGCTGGAACCCCTATCTCGCAGAGGACGCCAACGACGACGCCATCTTGAGCCTGATCTACCCGACGTTGGCCGTCGAACAGCCGGACTACCAGCAGCATCCGCCGTCGTTCGAACCGTCCCTGGCCGAGTCGTGGGAGTTCTCCGAGGATGGTCTCGACCTGACGTTCCACCTGCGGCCGGATGCGGTGTGGAGCGACGGCACGCCCGTGACCTCCGCGGACCTGCTGTTCAGCTTTCGGGTCCAGACCTCCGAGGAGATCGGCTGGGGGTGGGGCGACATCACCGACTCCGTGGCCGGAGTCGAAGCCCTGGACGCCCACACCGTCCGCTACCGGTTCACCCACCGCTACCCCTACCAGTTGATGGATGTCAACGACGGACCGATCGTGCCCGCGCACGCGTGGAGTGCGATTCCGCTCGACTCCTGGGAAGACACGGATTGGCGCGGGCTGGTGGTGTCGGCCGGACCGTTTCAACCCGGCAGCCACACGCCGCAGCAGGAGATCGTCCTCGAGCGCAACCCCCGCTTTTTCGAACCCGGACGGCCGAAGATCGAGCGCCTGGTGTTCCGCGTCGTACCGTCGTCGACCCAGCTCCTGACCCAGCTGCTCTCCGGCGCCGTCGATCTTGTCAACGGCATCACACCCGCCGACTCGGCGCGGGTGCAGGCCACCCCCGACGTCGATCTCACGGTCTTCGCAGACCGCTCCTACACCCACGTGTGCTGGAACCTCAGGCGCCCCGTCTTTGCCGACGTCGACGTTCGCCGGGCGCTCGCGCTGGCCGTCGACCGCGACGCGCTGATCGAGGTGGTTTACAACGGCTATGCCCTCCCATCTGTGGGTCCGGTGTTGTCGTCGATGTGGGCTTTCAACCGCGGTCTCGAGCCGGTGCCCTTCGACCCCGACGAGGCGCGCCGCCTGCTCGCCGAAGCCGGGTGGCACGACAGCAACGGGGACGGCATTCTCGATCGCGACGGCGTCGACCTCGCGTTCGAGCTGCTCGCGCCCTCGGAGAGCGACACCCGCCAGGATGTAGCGTTGATGATCGAGCGCGACCTCAGCCGGATCGGCGTCGCGGTGACGCCGCGGTTCCTCGAGTGGGGGGCCCTGCAGGCCGCGATGACCGACGGCGACTTCGACGCCTTCGTCAACCGCCTGGTGGAACCGACCCAGGTGGACCTTTGGAGCGTCTGGCACAGCACCCCTCCGGGAGAACCCACCTTCAACTTCGGCGGCTATGACAACCCCGAGGTCGACCGGCTCCTGGAGCAAGTTGCAACCTCGCCCGACTTCACAACCCAGAAGCCTTTGCTGGACGAGATCCAGGCGCTGATCGTCGCCGACCAGCCCTACCTCTTCCTGGTCGAAAACACCCGCCTGGTCGGCCACAACACCAGGATCGAAGGCGCCGACATCAATGCGGCCTCGATCTTTTTCAACGTCGGGGAGTGGGTGGTCTTGGAGTAGAAGGGGCGTTCGAGTAGCCTGACTTTCAGCACGCGCTTCCCGAGAGGTGCCACCCGTCACATTGTTTGCCCGCAGGTTCTTCCTGCAGATGAAGGTCGAGCTCAAACAATGTGACAAACGGCACCTCCGCCGCGCAGATGGCACCTCCGCCGCACGCGGGCCGTTTCCGCACGCGCTTCCCGAGAGAATGCAAGGCGCCTCCACCGCACATTTCCCCACCCACTCTGAGCACCCGGAGGTCCCCCTTCGGTGGGTGTGCGGGTGGGAAATCCGAAATCCGAAATCCGAAATCCGAAATCTCTGTGCTCCGCCTGCCTATAATCCTCCCGTGACCTCTCAACTTCACCTGGATCCTTCCGTGAAGGGCATCGTCGTCCGCCGGCTGCTGACGCTGGTGCCGCTGGTGTGGCTGGTGGTCACGCTGACCTTTGTGGTGGTGCAGGCGGCGCCGGGGTCCTATGCCGACACCATCGACAACCCCCGCCTGTCGCCGGAAACGCGGGCCGCAATCCGCGCTCATTACGGTGTCGACGAACCCATTCTCGGCCAGTATGTGGACTGGCTGGGCGCGGTGGCTACCGGTGATCTCGGCGTGTCCTTCATGTACAAACAGCCCGTGACGCGGGTCCTCGCCCGCGCCCTCCCACCCACTCTTCTGCTGGCGGGGGCGGGTCTTTCCATCACCCTGCTGCTCGGCCTCGTGCTTGCCGTGGCCTCGGCCCGACACCCCTATGGGTGGGCCGATCGGGTCATCACCCTCTTGAGCCTCGGGCTCTACGGCGTGCCGTCGTTCTGGCTGGCCGGCGGGCTGATCCTGGTGTTCAGCCTCGTTCTCGGGTGGTTGCCGCCGTCCCACATGCACTCGGTGGGAGCCTCGGACATCGGCCGGGTCGCGAGCGCCCTCGACCTCCTCCGCCACCTCGCCCTGCCGGCGATCTGTCTCGGGCTGGTCGGCGCCGCCGGCACCGCCCGCTATCTCCGGGCGACGCTGCTCGACGTCCGCTCCTCGCGCTTCATGCTGGCCGCGCGTGCCCGGGGCCTGCCCGAGTGGCGGCTGCTGTGGGTTCACGCCCTGCGACCGGCGCTGTTGCCGGTGGTGACGCTGCTCGGTTTGTCGCTGCCGGTGCTGGTTTCCGGATCGGTGGTGATCGAGACCATCTTCTCGTGGCCGGGCATGGGTCAGGTGGCGTTCAACGCGGCCCGCGCCCGCGACGTGCCGTTGATACTCGGTGCGACCCTGATCGGCGCGGCGGCGGTGATCCTCGGTAATCTCGTTTCCGACCTGTTGTACGCCGTCGTCGACCCACGCGCCAGGGGGCCGCGGTGAGATCACTGACCATTGGGCTCATGGTCGTTGCAGTCCTGGTCGCCGGCTGCTGCCTCGGACCGATTCTGCTGCCCGCCACCGGCGACGGCGATCCGCTGCACGCAGCGCTGCTGCCCCCCTGCACGGTGGTCACGGTCGTCGATCTGACCAACGGGCGAACCCTGGTCTCACCTGATGTCAGCCGGGAGGGTGGCGCCGTGGTTGTTCACGGGCGAAACGGAAGCACCACGGTTTCCGAAGCAGAGGTCAAGGCCGAGAGTCGCGTCCGCCTGTGGCTCGGCTCCGATCGATTCGGCCGCGACGTGCTCGTGCGGCTGCTCGAGGGTGGACGTCTGTCGCTGCTGGTCGCCGGTCTCGGAGTGCTGGTGGCGCTCGCGGTCGGGCTCGGCGTCGGCCTCGCAGCCGCCACCGGCGGTCGCGTCGTGGACACGGTCCTCATGCGGTTGGTCGACGCCCTGCTCGCCTTTCCCATCCTGCTGCTCCTGATCCTGGTGTCCTCCCTTTTCCGCCCGGGACCGTTCGTTCTGGTGGCGGTGCTTGGATTCACATCCTGGATGGGTCTGGCGCGGCTGGTTCGCGGCCAGGTCCTGTCGCTGCGCAGCCGTGACTTCATCAAGGCGGCGCGGGTCGCCGGAACCCCGGAGCTGCGAATCTGGACCCTCCACTACCTCCCCAACCTGAAGGCGCCGGTCGCCCAGGACACCGCCCTTCAGATGGGCAATCTGGTCCTGGCCGAAGCGACGCTCTCCTTTCTCGGTCTCGGCCTCCCTGCCAACCTCCCCAGTTGGGGCGCCATGGTGGCGGACGGCCAACGCGTCATGCTCCAGGGGTGGTGGCTGTCGTTCTTTCCGGGGCTGGCCATCGCCGCCCTCGTCATCAGCCTCGCCCTGGTGGGGGACGGACTGCAGAAACGCCGCGCCGCCAACTCCTGAAACGGCTGGCATTGTTTGCTACCCTGCAGCGATGAAATACGATTCTCATCTGGGTCTTTTGATCGCCGGGTGGGCCGCAGCCGCGCTGCTCGCCACCGTATTTCCCCTGTCGGCCGAGGAGCAGACCATGGACCAAGACATTGCAGCGGTCGCTTCGCAGATCGAGCCGCAGCTGATCGAGGCGCGGCGCTGGTTTCACCAGCACCCCGAGCTGTCGAACCGGGAGGAGCAGACGGGTCAGGAGATCGCCCGCCGGCTCCGCAACATGGGGTACGAGGTGCAGACCGGGATCGCCCACAACGGAGTGGTGGCTGTCCTCGAAGGCGCGCTGCCGGGTCCGGTGGTGGCGTGGCGTTCGGACATCGACGCGTTGCCGATCGACGAGGAGGTGGATGTTCCCTACCGCTCCACCAACCCCGGCGTCATGCACGCCTGCGGCCACGACGTCCACATCACCGTGGGTCTCGGCGCCGCCGAGGTTCTCATGAGGCTCAAGGAACACCTCCACGGAACGGTGGTCTTCATCTTCCAACCCTCCGAAGAGGGCGCGCCTCCCGGTGAGGACGGTGGCGCCAGGATGATGATCGCCGAAGGAGTCCTCGAACACCCGCCGGTCGAGGCCATCTTCGGTCTCCACGTCATGCCGACGTTCGAGGCGGGCCAGATCGGCGTCCGGCCGGGCGGTCTGATGGCGGCGGGCGACCGCTTCAAGCTCACGATCCACGGCCGGATGACCCACGGCTCCGCGCCCCACGACGGCGTCGACGCGGTCTATATCGGTTCACAGTTGGTGACGGCGCTGCAGGCCATCCCCTCGCGCGAGGTCGATGCCAGGAAGTCGCTGGTGGTGTCGGTGGGGAGCTTCAACGCCGGCAACCGGTGGAACATCATCGCCGACGAGGCAGTGCTCACCGGGACCGTGCGCACGCTCGACACCGAGACCTGGAGCTCGATGCCGGAGCGCTTCGAGCGCATCGTCAAGGGCATCTGCGACGCCAACCGGGCGACCTACGATCTCACCTACGAGCGCATCGCGCCGCCGGTCGAGAACGACGCGCGGTTGGCGGAGTTCGCACTGGAGTCGCTGTCTCGCAGCCTCGGACCGGAACGGGTGGTCGAGACGCCGCCAATCATGGCCTCCGAGGACTTCGCATTCTTCCAGCAACAGGTCCCCGGGGTCTTTCTTTTCCTCGGGGTTGCCAACCAAAATGAAGGCTGGATCGACTATGTCCACACGCCGACCTTCCGGCCGGACGAGAAGGCCATCGCGATCGGCGTGACGGCGGTCGCCTCACTGCTCGCTGACTTCACCGCCGCCGGCCCGATTCAGGCCAAATGAAAAGAACCCGGGTTGCCATCATCGGCGGCGGCATCACCGGGCTCGCCGCCGCCGTCTGGCTCGAACGGGATCACGGCATCGACGACGTCCTCGTCGTCGATGCGGCGGGCACCGCCGGCGGCAAGATCCGCACGAAAATCGACGCCGGCTCCACCCTCGAGGAAGGACCGCAGGGCTTTCTCGACAACGCGCCCGACACCCTGGAGCTCGCGTCCCTCGTCGGGCTCGATGACGACCTGGTGCAGGCCGACGACAGCGCCGCCGATCGTTTCATCCTCCGCGACGGCCGTTTGCGGCGGGTGGCCACCTCACCGCTCGCCTTCATGACCTCGGACATTCTTCCCCTGAGCGGCCGGCTGCGGCTGCTCGGCGAGCCCTTTGCCCGAAGGCGCCCCGACCGCGACGAGACCGTCTTCGATTTCGCCAGCCGTAGGATCGGGCGGCAGGCGGCCGAGGTGCTGGTCGACGCCATGGTGACGGGGGTGTTTGCGGGCGACTCGAGACTGCTCTCGCTCGCCGCCACCTTCCCCAGGATGGCAGCCATGGAGACCGACCACGGCTCGCTGACCCGCGCTCTCTTCGCCAAGATCCGCGAGGCGAAACGGGCCGGGAAGAAATCCGGCGGCCCGGCGGGCCCGGGCGGACGGCTCACGACATTCGACGGCGGGATGGCCCAGCTCCCCCTCCGTTTGAGCGAACGCCTCGGCGACCGGCTGCTGCTCGACCGTTCGGTGCTGAAGCTGGCGGGCGACAATCGGGGTTTCGTGCTCGCCACCGACGGCGGCGACATCGCGGCCGAGGCCGTGCTCCTGTGTCTGCCGGCGGGATCGACCGCTGATCTGGTGGCCAGCCTCGCGCCCGATGCGGTCGCGCCGCTGTCGGGGATCACCACCGCCCCCATCGCCGTCGTCATGCTCGGTTACGACGATCGTCAACGCGTTTCGCGGCCGGTACGGGGCTTCGGCTTCCTGGTGCCGCGCGGCGAGGACGTGGGCCTGCTCGGCACACTCTACTGCCACGACATCTTCCCCGGTCAGGCCCCCGCGGGGACTCTCCTTCTGCGCGCCATGGTCGGCGGCGCCCGGGAACCGGAGGCGGCGGCGCTCGATGACGACGCCCTGCTGGCGAGGGTGCGTGCCGGCCTCGCCCGGGTCTACGGAGCCGATCCCGAACCCGATCGGGTGTGGATCGTGCGCTGGGAGCACGGGATCTCGCAGTACACGGTCGGCCACCTCGACCGGGTCGCAGCCGCTGAAGATGCCGTCGGTGCAGCAGGGTTGGAGATCGCCGGCTCGCCCTACCGCGGCGTGTCGGTCAACGACTGCATCAAGCAGGCACGAGCCGCCGCGCGACGCATCGCGCAGCGGCTCGCGCATTGAGGCCGTCGACCCGCGTCGCGAGGGCCTTGAAGACCTCACGATAGCGATTGTCGGGAAGCGCCGTGAGGTTCACCGCGGGACCGGTAAAGTCGAATGCGTCCACGGGCTCCGGGCGGCCCGCCATCTCCCAGAGGCGGGTGAAGGGCAGAGGGTTCGCCGAGAAGAGGTGGACCGTGTCCAGCTCGAGCTCCTCCGCGAAGTTCACGGTGCCGGTCATGGCGGCCTCGTCCTCCCACGGAAATCCGAGGATGAAGAAACCGCTGCACAGAATCCCGGCGGCCTTCACCGCCTTCACGGCTCCCCGGATGGCCTCGAGATCCGATTCCTTGCCGATCCGTTCGAGGGTCTCCGTCCTTCCCGACTCGATGCCGAGCATGATGCGGTGGCAGCCTGCCGCTCGCATCGCCGCCAGGAGCTCGTTGTCGAGGCAATCGGTTCGGGTCTGACACGTGAACGGCACCGTGAGACCGCGCTCGACCATGCCGCGGCAGAGCTCCAGGGTCGCTTGCCGGTGCAGGGTGAAAACGCTGTCCTGAAAGAAGATGAACGGCACCCCCCAACGGGTCCTGAGCTCTTCGATCTCGGCCAGAATATTGTCGGTCGATCTCCTGCGAACCGCTTTCCCCGACATCCGCGGCACCGAGCAGTAGGCGCAATCAAACGGGCAGCCGCGCACGGTGATCATCGACTGGAAGACGGCCGGGTGGGGATCGGCACACCCCAGGATCGGGCCGCGCATCGGAATGGCGAGCGAATCGAGGTCGGTCGGCCGCGACGGGCCGGGGTTCGTGCGGACGGCCCCGCTCTCGGCCCGAAAGGTCAGCCCCGGGACGCTTTCCAAGAGGTCTCTCCTGTCGGATTCGACGATGTCGGCGAGCAGCCGGAGCGGCGCCTCGCCTTCACCGGCGATGACACAGTCGATTTCAGGACCGGCCTCCAGTGTCGCCTGCGGGGCCAGTGTCGCGTGACTGCCGCCAAAAACGATGACGACCTCCGGCATCAGCGCCCGGAGCCGGCGCGCCAACTCCAGGCCGTGGCGGATGGTGTTCGAGGTTGCGGTGATCCCCACCATCCCCCAGCGACTCCCGCCGAGCAGCACCTCGAGCTCGTCCCAGAAATCGACGCGCGCCGCCGAAAGGTCAGGGAGCAGAAACGCAACGTCGTGATCGGGCGCCAAGGCCGCACCGAGGTAGCCGAGACCGAGGGGAAATGTCTGGCTGGTCCGGCCGTCGCCCTGCAGCCGCAGGAACGGAGGCTCGGCGAGAAGGACCTTCACCGCCGTTCGCCCGTCCGTCGAGCCGCGATCGTCACTGCACCTTGCCGATGCCGCCGCAGTGGATCGTCTTGGCGCCGTGGAACGCCGCCGGCCGGCCGTTGATCAGCACGTCGGAATCGCCCTCGGCGATATTGAAGGTGTTCGGCCCGCAACACGCCGAGTGGATTCCTCCGTCGCCCATACGCGCGGCCGGATGGCCGCCGATCATCACCTGTGGGCTACCGGTCGCGATGGGGCCTGTGACGGTATGGGGGCATCCCGGACAGCCGTGCGAGTCCGCCTCGCACCTCACCATCGTTCCGACTGCTGCGTACCGTTCAGAACTCACCACGTCGAGCCGGGTCGTCTTGGTGATCGTCCGCCCTTTGTGCTGGATCGAGAGCACGATGGTGTTGGAGCCGGTCCCGTTGAAGCTGGGCCGGCTCGTGCCGCCCTTCTGCGGGCTGAATGAGGCGGTCCCGCCCCACTCCAACTCGCCCGAGCGGTCGATGGGGTCGTCGTCCTCGTTCTCCGGCCGGATGAGACACTCCCCACCGAACATCCAGCCGGTCTGAAACACCTTGGGGCTCTTACCCGCGGGATAGGTCAGACGGATGTAGACGTCCTCGTCCCCCTGGTCGTTGAGGGGCTCGTCGTCCTCCTCGTCCATCTCGTCGACCTTGCGGTTGTATTCGTCGACCGCCTCATGGAGCTCCTTGAGGAGCTGATCGATCTCCTCGTTGGCCTGTTTGAGGGTCGCCGACAGCTCGTCGGCCTCGAGCGACGGCGACGCTCCGAGCACCAGATACGCGCCGGCAGCGCCTACGCCCAGCCAACTCGCCACCCTCATGAACGCCCGTCTGCTCAGATTTCCACGACGAACTTCATCGGCCAGGTTGTGCAGGATCTCGTGCGGATGGATTGCCATGGAAACGTCCTCCCTCACGCACGATTTTATCAGTCGAGCGCAACAGCACGGCGGTCGAAAAGGCTGCAGCACGTGCCTTGAATTCTCAATTTTGAATTTTGAATTTAAAATTCCCATCCACCCTCCCGGATCAGGGGGAGCGCGGGCGGGAATTCAAAATTCAAAATTCATAATTCATAATTTTGATCATCGTCCCGCGTTGATCACCACCGCCGCCACGGCGAGCCAGATCACGACGCAGACGAGCAGCGGCCGATCGGTCAGCAGCGCCTTGGTCGGGCTGCCGCCGAGCTCGTGGCGGTGCAGCAGATAGAGGTAGCGGAAGAGGCCGTAGAGCACGATCGGAACGGTCGCCAGCAGTCCTTCCGAACCCACCTTGGCGACTGTTTCGGGGGCGACGGTGTAGAGCGCGTAGGCAACCACGGTGGCGCCGAGGACCACGCTGATGGCGCTGTCGACCATCGGCAGCGTGTACTGGCCGAGAACCGCGCGGTGGTTGCCGGCCTCGTCGCCGAGCAGCACGAGCTCGGTTCGCCGCTTGCCGAGCGCGAGGTAGAGGGCGAGCAGATAGGTGACGACCAGGATCCACCGCGAGACCGGAACGTTGATGGCCACGGCGCCGCCCACCACCCGCAGGACGAAGCCGGCCGACACCACCAGAACATCCAGAAACACCGCCCGTTTCAGAAGCGCCGAGTACAGGAGCACCAGCGCCACGTAGCCGATCAGGATCGCCGGGAACCACCCACCGAGCCACACCGCGACGGCCATCGCGACTGCAACCAGAACAACCGCCGTCGCCAACGCGGCTGCAACCGACACCTCGCCCGCTGCGATCGGCCGCCCGCGTTTGACGGGGTGCGCGCGATCGGCCTCGCGATCGATCACGTCGTTGACGAGATAGGTGGCGGACGACGCGGCGCAGAAGGCCGCCACCGCGAGCAGGCTGCGGAGCCACGCATCGGGATCACCGATCAGACCCGAGAAAACGATCGGTGCGAGCACGAAACCGTTCTTCAGCCACTGTTCGGGGCGCATCGAGCGGATGAGTGATGTCACGAAACCATTCTAACGTCTGCGCCTGGAACATCGAGCACTCGGGAGTTCCACCCACCCACCCGGCACGCGGGACGCGTACCCCACAACACGCATTCTTGTGGGGCAGCCGTCCCGGTTACTGGCGGCCCGAGGCCGCCGTGACGCGCCGGCGCCAGCGAGTGGCCGATTGGCCGGCCCCCACCCACCCTACCTTTCCGGCCTCGGCCACGGATCGCTGCCTTCGTCGGGTTGCCGGGCGGATGGGCTGGTTCACACCCATCCCGTGGGTTTCGTGGATAATCGGGGCGCCCACACCTGGAGGCTGCATGCGCCGATACCGGATCGCCCTCATCACCGTTCTGTGTCTGCCGCTCTTCGGCTGTTTCGAGGAAGCGGTTCGCGAACACGTTCATCTGACGCTCCGCGGCGCCGGACCCGTGATCGTCACCGTCGTCCAGGAGGTGGCGGACCCCCGCCTGGCCGAGGGCAACCAGGAGCTCGCCGACCGCATGGAAGAAAGCCGAACCACGATCGAAAGCAACCTCGATCCGTGGAGCCGCCGGTTTGCGCTGCAGCAGCCCCTGGCCGAGCACCGGAGCACCCAGTGGGTAGAAGGGAACCTCCGCCGCTCGGTTCACAGCGCCGTCCTCGCGTCCTTTGACGAGGTGGTCGAGATGATGGAAGCGGACGGCCTCACCGGCAGTCTCGCAGTGGCCGGGGGCGTCGCCGAGGTCAGCTTCTTCACCACCGGCGGTTCGCGGGCCACGTACACCCAACGGCAGGAGGCGGAGCGACTGCTGGTCGAGTGGTCCGACACGCTGGCGGAGTATTTCGAATCCGTGATCGACCTCTACGCGTACCTCGAGAGTCGCCCGGACCGCGCCGTCCCGTGCTTCGCGCACATCTTCGACACCCACGACGGCGTCGCGGCATCAGGCCCTCTCGAGGCGGAAGAAGAGGAGTTGGTCGGGCGCGTCAAGGACGCACTGGATGCCGTCGTTCTGGCGCTGGTGGTGCCGGAGGGCGAGTCCTTCTCGATGAACGAGCTCACTCGCCTGGTCTACGACCCCTTCCCGGCCAGGCTCACGGTGTCCGTCGACGGCCGGGTGCTCCAATCGGATGGCTGGATCGCGGACTCCGGGTTCTTCGAACGGCCCGCGGTGGACGCGTGGAACGCTCTCGTGTCACTCGAAGGCCGGTGGCTCTCCCCGGATCTGGTCACGGCCCTGGCGTCGCCGGCGCCCGAGGACCTGCAGCCCGACCCGGATCCGGTCGAGTTCGCCGCCCGCCCTCGTTTCGTGGCTGCCGCCCCGACATCCGCGGAGGTGGAATCCGCTCTGCTCTCCGCGCTCGTTCCCGCCGATGAACGGACCCTGCGCTGGCGTCCGGTCGCAACCGCTCGCGACGACTCGGACGCGGCTTCCGAGAGCTGGCTGCCCCTGATGGCTGCGGCGGAGGCTTCGATCGCCGACTGATCCCGCGACTGCCGGACTCGTCTGTCGGGTAAGACCAGGAATCGTTTCTGGTACCCTCGTCCGACGACAACATCGCTCGCGAGAGGACAGCAACATGGCCAAGGCTCTGCACCCACCCAAGCAGAACATCGTGGAGAAGGCGCATATCGGTTCGATGGCCGAGTACGAAAGGCTCTACCGGCTCTCTCTCGACGACCCCGAGACCTTCTGGGCCAAACAGGCCGAGCGCATCTCCTGGTTCCACCCCTGGAACGCCGTCTTCGACCACGACTACGACAACGTGGATTTCGGCTGGTACCTCGGCGGCCGGCTCAACGCCTGCTACAACTGCGTCGACCGGCATCTCCAGAAACGCGGCAACCAGGACGCCATCATCTGGGCCAGGGACGAGCCCGGCGAGTACGAGCACATCACCTACCGCCAGCTCAAACACCACGTCAGCCGTGTCGCCAACGTGCTTCGTTTTCATGGAGTTCGGCGCGGCGACAGGGTGTGTATCTACATGCCGATGATCCCCGATCTCGCCTACACCATGCTCGCCTGCGCGCGGATCGGAGCGGTGCACTCCATCGTGTTCGGCGGCTTCAGCTCGGAATCGATCCGCGACCGCATCCTCGACGCCGGCGCCCGCGTGGTGGTGACCGCCAACGAGGGACTGCGCGGCGGCCGCCGCCTCCGTCTCAAGGAGACGGTGGACCGCGCGGTGGACGGTCTCGATCTGGTGGAGACCGTGCTGGTGGCCCGCCGCACCGACACCGAGGTCAGCATGAAGCCGGGCCGCGACTACTGGCTGGACGAGGAGTGCCGCCGCCAGCGCTCCACCTGCACCTACGAGTGGATGGGTTCCGAAGACCCCCTCTTCATCCTCTACACCTCGGGCTCTACCGGCAAGCCCAAGGGCGTCCTCCACACCACGGGCGGCTACATGGTGTATGCCGCCATGACCCACGAACTGGTCTTCGACTACCAACCCGGCGATGTCTTCTTCTGCGCGGCGGACGTCGGCTGGATCACCGGCCACAGCTACATCATCTACGGCCCCCTCGCCAACGGCGCCACCACCGTGATGTTCGAGTCGGTGCCCACCTACCCCGATCCCGGGCGGTACTGGCAGGTCGTGGACGACCTCGGCGTCAACATCTTCTACACCGCGCCGACCGCACTGCGGGCCATCGTCTGCTCGGGCAATGACTACGTCACGAAATACTCGCGCGAGAGCCTGAGGGTGTTGGGCACCGTCGGCGAACCGATCAACCCCGACACCTGGACCTGGTATCACGACGTGGTCGGCAACGGCCGCTGCGCGGTCGTCGACACCTGGTGGCAGACCGAGACCGGCGGCATCCTGATCACCCCGCTGCCCGGCGTGACCCCTCTCAAACCGGGGTCGGCGACTCTCCCCTTCTTCGGGGTCAAACCGGTGCTCGTGGACGACGAAGGCAAGATCATCTTGGGCAACGACGTCAGCGGCAACCTCTGCCTGGAACGCACCTGGCCCGGCCAGGCGCGAACGGTGTGGGGCGACCACGAACGCTTCCACGAGACCTATTTCACACGCTTCCCGGGTCTCTACTTCACCGGCGACGGGTGCCGCCGCGACGCCGACGGCTACTACTGGATCACCGGCCGAGTGGACGATGTCATCAACGTCGCGGGCCACCGGCTCGGCACGGCCGAGATCGAGAGCGCGCTGGTCGAACACGAGGCGGTGGCCGAGGCCGCGGTGGTGGGCTTCCCTCATTTCCTCAAGGGCCAGGGGATCTTCGCCTTCGTCTTCCTCAACGATGACATCCGCGCAACGGCGGACCCCCACGAACTGACGGGCGCTCTCAAGGAACAGGTCCGGCACGTCATCGGACCGATTGCCACTCCCGACGCGATCCTGTTGGTGGACGCCCTGCCCAAGACCCGTTCCGGCAAGATCATGCGCCGCATTCTGCGCAACATCGCCGCCGGCGAGTACTCCGACATGGGCAACGTGACCACCCTCGCCGATCCCTCGGTCGTCGAGACCCTGATCGAGGCCCACCGGGCGCTGGTCGCCGCCCGGTGACGGAAATTACTGAAAAGCGGATCAGTTATCAAAATTGACAAAGCTCGAGGCCGTACCCAATACTGAAGCCGTGAGTGAGTACGAAAAGGTCTGGCGTGCCTTCGACAACAACGAGGTGACGCACTCGACGGCCCACTACCTGCTGGCGGTCGCCTCGTTGGCCGAGCGCGGGGACCGGCCCCGGGCGGCCGACGTGGCGCGGCGGCTCGGGGTGTCGCGGGCGGCGGTCTCGATGCAGCTCAAGACCCTGCGCGAGCACGACCTGGTGCTGGTTGGCAAGGACAACCGCCTCGGGCTCAGCCGCCACGGCGCCGATCTGGTGGCCCGTATCGCATCCAAGCGCGAGGTCCTCAAGGAGTTCCTGCGGGAAATCCTCGGCGTTGACGGCCAGGTGGCCGAACGGGATGCGTGCAAGATCGAACACCTGATCTCCGAGGAATCCGGGGCCGCTCTGGTGCGCTTCATTCGTTTCCTCCACTCCGACGACTCGGCGTCGATCGACTTCGTGGCCCGGTTCGAGGAAACGACTGCCGCCTGCCCTCCGGACACCACGTGTCGGCTGTGCCGCGAGGTCTGCTTGCTCCGTCTGACGAACGACTAGACTGCAAGCCGGTGTCCGGCGCTCGACAACTCACCGGTAATCCGCGGTAGGATTGAAGCACGCGGTGCGTCGGCACCGGGATGGGATGCTCATGGCACATGGCGGTGGTTCCCCGACTTTTGACGACCTGCCACGGCTGACCGAGGCTTTCCCGCGCGTGTCGGTCGACGCGTGGAGTTCAGCGGCGCGGCAGACGCTCGGCCCGCGACCCCTCGACACCCTGACCGTGGCGACCCACGAAGGCCTCTCAATCAAGCCTCTCTACACCGCGGAGGATCTCCCACTCGACAGGGCGAAGATCAGATCGCACCACCGCGGTTCCTGGGGAGCCTGCGCGACGATCGACCTCAGGGGGACGGAGGCCGCGGTTTTTGAAACCGCGACCGCCGTCAACGGCGGAGCGTCGTCCCTGTGGCTGACCGTCGACCGCAGGAGCAGCTCGTGGACCCGGCTCACCGCAGGGATGATGACCGGCATCCTCGAAGCGGCGCGCGGCGCATCGATCTATCTCGACGGGCGGACCGTCACCCCAGCCCTGGCTGCGGTGGTGGCGGCGTCGGCACGGCGGGTCGGCGATCCGGCCAAGGACCTTCGCGGAGGCTTCGATTTCGACCCTCTGGGCACCATCGCCGCCGACGGTTCGCTGCCGTGGAACCTCGAAGCCTGTTTCTGGCTGATGTCCGACATGGTGCTGTGGTGCGAGGCGCAGGCTCCGGGTATGAAGGCGATCGCCGTCTCCACTCTGCCGTACGCCCGCAGCGGCGCGACTGCGGTGCAGGAGCTCGCCTTCGCGATGGCCACCGGTGTCGAGTATCTGAGGCGCCTCGAGATCGCCGGGATCGGTCCTGAGAGAGCTTGCCAATCCATCCGATTGGTTTTTGCGGTCGGGCGCGACCTGTTCATGGAGGTTGCCAAGTTGCGGGCGGCGCGGCTCCTGTGGGCGCGAGTCGCCCAGGCGTGCGGCCTGCCGGCGGTCGACCGTGGGATCTCGATCCACTCGGTGACCTCGCCACGCTGTCTGACCGCCCGCGACCCGTGGGTCAACATGCTCCGCGGCACCGCCGAGGCGTATGCGGCAGTGGTCGGCAGCGCCGACGTCGTGACGGTGCTGCCGTTCGACTCGGCGCTCGGCGCACCCGACGAGCTCGGACGCCGCATGGCGCTCAACACCCAGAACATCCTTCGCGAAGAGTGCCACCTCGACAAGGTGCGCGACCCGGCCAGCGGCAGCTATTTCGTCGAACGTCTGACCCACGACCTCGCCGCCGCCGCCTGGGATCGTTTCCAACACATCGAGCTCGCCGGCGGCATGGCCAACCAGATGCGGTCGGGCGCCATCTCCCGCGAGCTCGGCGAGACCCTGGCCAGCAAACGGCGCGACATCGCCCTCCGCCGGGACCCGGTGACCGGCGTCAGCTCCTTCCCGAACCTCGAAGAAAAACGGCCGACGCGCCGGCGCAGCGATCGCGGGAAACGGCCGTTGCCGGACGACGAGTCTACGGCCGTGCATCGCGCTGTGGGCAGCTCGAGCGTGTCCTTCGAGGGCGCGGTTGAAAACGCGTCCGAAGGGGTTTCGGTGCGCGACCTGATCGAGCTGTTCCCCGGCCACGACGAGCCCACCAGGATGGCGGCCCTGCCCGCAGAGCGCGAGGCCGTGGCCTTCGAACGCCTCCGTGACGCCTCCGACAAACAGCTTCACAAGACGGGGGCCAGACCGCACGCGTTTCTGGCCGCGGTCGGTCAGCTGTCAGACCACGGGTGGGACGTCTCGTCGGTCGTCAACCTGCTGGCGGCCGGCGGCGTGACAGTGGTTCGCGGCGAGGGCCTCGAGGGCGTGGCCGATTCGATCGCGGCCTACGAAGCCAGCGGCAGCCGCACCGCGGTCGTGTGCGCACCCGACGAGTTGATCCCGGATCTCGCCCGCAACATCAAGAACCGCGGCGCCCACCGGGTCCTGGTGGGGGGCCGCCCGGGCGCCAATGTGGACCGCTGGCGAATCGAGGGCGTGGACGGCTACATCTTTGCGGGCTGCGACGCCATCGCTCTGCTGACGGACATCCATGAGGTGGCGGGGTTGCGCCGTGAATAGCCCGAACACCCCGACCGTCCCCGATTTTTCCTCCGTGCCGTTTGCCATGGCTGACCCGCCTCCGACCCACGACACCGGCCGCCGCCCGTGGAGCACTCCCGAGGGCATCGAGATCGCCTCCGGCTACGGCATCGAGGACCTGGTCGGGATCGACCACCTCCACAGCATGCCCGGTCTGCCTCCCTATGTTCGCGGGCCCTACCCCACCATGTATGCGGTCCGACCGTGGACCATCCGCCAGTACGCCGGGTTCTCCACGGCCGAAGACTCCAACGCCTTTTATCGCCGCAACCTGGCGGCCGGTCAGAAGGGGCTGTCCATCGCCTTCGACCTGCCCACCCACCGCGGTTATGACTCGGACAACCCGCGGGTCGGCGGCGACGTGGGCATGGCCGGCGTGGCGGTCGACTCGATCCTCGATATGCGCATCCTCTTCGACGGCATTCCCCTCGACTCTGTGAGCGTGTCGATGACGATGAACGGTGCCGTGCTGCCGATCATGGCCCTCTACATCGTCGCCGCCGAAGAACAGGGCGTGCCGCCGGAGCTGCTCGCCGGGACCATCCAGAACGACATCCTCAAAGAGTTCATGGTCCGCAACACCTACATCTATCCGCCGGAACCTTCGATGCGGATCATCGCCGACATCTTCCGCTACACCGCCGAACGCATGCCGCGATTCAATTCCATCTCGATCTCCGGTTACCACATGCAGGAAGCCGGTGCGACACTCGATCTGGAGCTCGGCTACACCCTCGCCGACGGCATCGAGTACGTGCGCACCGGACTCGCCGCGGGTCTCCGGGTCGACACCTTCGCACCGCGCATCTCCTTTTTCTGGGCGATCGGGATGAACCACTTCATGGAGATCGCCAAGCTGCGGGCGGCGCGCCTGCTGTGGGCCGAGATCATGCGGCGCTTCGGCGCCAAGGATCCGCACTCGTTGGCGCTGCGCGCGCACTGCCAGACATCGGGTTGGACGTTGACCGCCCAGGACCCGTTCAACAATGTCGCCCGCACGGCGATCGAGGCCATGGCGGCCGCCTTCGGCCACACCCAGTCACTCCACACCAACTCGCTCGACGAGGCTCTGGCCCTGCCCACCGATTTCTCGGCGCGCATCGCGCGCAACACCCAGATCCAGCTCCAGGAGGAGACCGGCATCTGCCGCGTCGCCGACCCCTGGGGCGGCTCCTATTACATCGAGCGCCTGACCCACGAACTCGCCCACCGGGCATGGCATCACATCCGTGAAATCGAGAGCCTCGGCGGCATGGCCAGAGCGATCGCAGACGGGCTGCCCAAACGGCGGATCGAGGAAGCCGCCGCGCGAACCCAGGCCCGGATCGAGTCGAAACGCCAGACCATCGTCGGGCTCAACCGCTTCCCCGTCGCAGAGGAACCCGAACTCGAGGTCCTGGCGGTCAACAACCGGGCCGTCTACCAGTCGCAGATCGCCCGGCTCGAACAACTCCGCGCCAGCCGCGACGGCGGACTCGTGGCGGCCAGATTGGGCGAAATCACGCGCTGCGCCGAACGCCGGGAGGGCAACCTGCTCACCGCCGCGGTCGAGGCGGCCCGAACCGGCGCCACGGTGGGTGAGATATCGGATTCACTGGAGAAAGTCTTCGGGCGTCACCGCGCGACCATCCAGACCATCACCGGCGTGTACGCCGCCGAACTTGGAGAGAACATGGAGGACGTGAAAACGGCCCGGGCCCTGACTGACGACTTTGCACGGCGCAACGGCCGCCGACCGCGCATTCTCGTCGCCAAGATGGGTCAGGACGGACACGACCGCGGGCAGAAGGTCATCGCGACCGCGTTTGCCGACCTCGGCTTTGACGTCGACATCGGGCCGATGTTCACGACCCCGGAGGAGACCGCCCGCCAGGCTGTCGAGAATGATGTTCACGTGGTCGGCGTGTCCTCGCTCGCGGCCGGCCATCTGACCCTGGTCCCGCAGCTCAAACAGGAGCTCGTCCGTCTCGGTCGGCCGGACATCGTGATCGTCGTCGGCGGCGTGATTCCGCATGCCGACCACGACCCACTCAAGCAGGCCGGCGCCGCCTTCATCTTTGGACCCGGCGCGAACATCACCGAAGCGGCGATCAAGATCATCGAGGCCCTCGAACACTCACCGGGAAGGTGAAGCGCAACCATGAGAGGAATGTTACCGACCGCCGACTGACGATAAGTTCTATTCGTCTTCGACCGGCTCTTCAGGCTGCGTGCGGTCAAACCAATTGATCTCAGTCACGCTGGTGGGCTCGCCGGTGAGCAGCATGACCGCCCGATTGCCATCGGTGAACCATGGGTCCCCGGTGAGGTTGCCGCGCGGCTCCTCGGGTGACACGAAACCGACGCCTGGCATCAGCGCGAAGACCTTGAGCGACTGGGCGTAGATGAAGTCTTGAACCAGGGTCCCGCGGGTGTCGTCCACGTTGGGATCGATGCGGTGGGTGGTCAGGGTTGGGCTCTTGGTCGTGAAACGACTGCCGATGTCGCGGCTGATCTGGCCGATCATCACCGGCAAGCCCCGGAAGGTCACAGGCGCGAGCCACAGCCGCAGATGGTTGCGGTAGTGGATATTGGAGCGGACCTTTTGCAGCGCGACGTCCTGCGCTCGGCCGTAGACGTAAAGGTTGCTGATCGGCGCGTAGCGGTAGGCGCCGCCGAAGATGCCGAAGATACCTGTCTTGAGTGCCGAACCGGTTCCCATGGCCGCCGTCGGATCCCATCCGGAGCGGAGAAACGCCGGCCAGACCGCCTCGGCATTGCCGATAATCACGAAATTGAGCGGGTCACCGGTCTTGGTGCCGTCGGCGTTGGTGACAGTGGCGGGTTGCTCCTTCACCCACTGCAGAAACGCCGATGCTTCCTTGAAATCGATGATTTCCTGGTCCGGGTAAAGAGTCTTATAAAGATCGCCGTCGTCGAATTTGTGGAAGTCGGCGTTAAAGCCGGGGATCTCGGTGACGAACTCCACGTGGATCGCGTCATGCTCGCTGAAGACCTCCACCAGCACCCAACGGATGCCTCGGCTCCGGTTGGCGAACACGAAGCCCGAGACCGTCTCCCCCGGCGGGATGAGAAACGGCATCTGGTTTTCGTAGTAGAACCACCGCTTTTCCTTGTTCGCCTCTTTCGACCATCTCCAGTTGGTCTTCTGCGCCACCTCGAGGGGAGCGAAGTACTCGGGGTCGATGCTTCGAGGCATGAACAACATTTCGTCGTCGGTGTGGTTGGTGATCTTGATCCACACCGGTTGGATCTTCTGTTTATAGAGCTTGCAGTCGAAGGCGGCTTTGGCCTCGTCGGCGGTCAGAACGACGATCGAAGCCGTGACGCCGTCCTTGGTCTGGGTCTCCGCCCGTTGCTTGAACCCGACCTCGTCCATCGGCGTCGGGCTGAAGGTCCGGCAACCCACGGCGCATGCCAGCGCCGCACACGAAAGTGCAGTTCGTCGCGAAATCCTCATGGTTGCGAACCTCCCGTCATCTGGTGACCCGACACTACCATTTTAATTGGAGGGGCGCTCACGAGATCACTTCGCGCCTTCACCCACCGGTACCAAATAGATGGTCGGACCCTCACCCAGGAAGGCGTCGTCCGCCGGGTCGAGTTTGTTGACCCGCATGTTGCCGTTTCGATCTCGGGGCGAGCGGCGCCGGCGTGCGGAAGAAGATCCGCCTCTCAGTTGGCGAGCACCGATCAGACCACGTATGATCGACTCAAGCAAGGAGAAGCTCGTCACAAATGCCGCACACATCTCCTGACATCGAACGACTTCTGGGTGGAATCCGCGACCGCGACCGGGCGGTGCTCGGACGTGCGCTCACCCTGGTCGAGTCGAACCTCGCGACCGACCGGCGCCTCGCACAGGAACTCCTGACGGCCCTGTTGCCTCTCACCGGCAGCTCTCAGCGCATCGGCATCTCCGGCGTTCCCGGTGTCGGCAAGAGCACATTCATCGAGACTTTCGGCTGCAGCCTCGTGGACAAGGGGCACCGTGTCGCCGTCCTGGCTGTCGACCCCTCCTCATCGGTCTCGAAGGGCTCGATCCTCGGCGACAAGACCCGGATGGGGAAACTCGCCGTGTCCGACGAGGCCTTTATCCGACCCTCCCCTACCGGCGGTTCGCTGGGCGGCGTAGCGCGCAAAACCCGCGAATCGATCCTGGTGTGCGAGGCAGCGGGTCACGACATCGTGCTGGTGGAAACGGTCGGCGTCGGCCAGTCGGAGACCGCGGTGGCAGAGATGGTGGACTGCTTTCTGCTGCTCATGCTCACCGGCGCCGGCGACGAACTGCAGGGCATCAAACGCGGCATCCTCGAGCTCGCCGACGTGATCGCGATCAACAAGGCCGACGGCGCCAACACCGAAGCTGCCGATCGGGCCCGGGCCGAGCTCGAGCGCGCGCTCGCCATCCTGCGGCCGGCTGGTGATGACGGATGGACGCCGCAGGTGATCACATCGTCAGGTCTCACCGGCGATGGCATTGACGAGATCTGGCGGATCGTCGAAGAGCACGCCACGGTCATGGCGGCCAATAACGGGCACGAGCGCCGCCGCCGGCGACAGCTTCTGGGCTGGATGTGGGCAATGGTGGACGAGGGACTGCAGAACGCGGTCCGCGAGCATCCAAAGGTCGCGGAATCACTGAGCTCCATCGAGGCCGACGTTCTCGGCGGTCGAACGACCCCATCCTTGGCAGCGGAGAGAATTCTCAGTGTTTTCGGCATGTGAATCCCCGAATCGTCCGCTCAGCAGATCGTGAAGGATGCTGAGCCGAGCACCCCTATCGATCAGTGATATCTGGCATTTTTATCATAAGCGGATTATGATAAGTCATGGAGCGGAACGTGACAGCATATCTCGCCAGAATCGGACGACGTGGTGGCCGTAAGAGCCGCCGGGTCTTGGACCCCGAAACGGCTCGAGCCATGGTTCGTGTGCGGGAAGCGCGGCGCTTGTACCGGCGATTCCATGCAGCGTGTTTCTGGTCGTTCGACCCCGACTACCGCGTCGGTCCATCGGACATCGCCTGGGTGGCCGAGCAACTCCGCATGCACGGCGGGCGCGACGCCTGGGAGGCAGCGGGTAAACTGTGCCGCTAACCGACTACCAAGCCCAACTCGCCAGGCTGCTCTCCGAGAACCGAACATTCGACTCCTACCTCGCGGGCGGGGCCGCAATCCTGATCGAGCCGAACACGATGCGTTTCAGCCGCGATCTTGACTACTTCCACGACTCCGAAGCCCGGGTCGCGGAAGCATTTTCCGACGACCAGACTCTGCTCGTTGCCGCCGGATACTCCATTGACGTGGACCTGAACCAACCCGGTTTCGTGCGCGCGATCGTGCGCAAGGATGGACACGCAACGAAGGTCGAGTGGGCGCGGGACTCGGCGTGGCGGTTCATGCCCACGGGACGCGACGTCCGGGTCGGGTTCGTGCTCCATCCGGTCGACCTCGCGGTCAACAAGGTACTCGCACTCGCCGGGCGGGACGAACCCCGCGACGTCCTGGACACCCTCCATCTCCACCGCCGGGTGCTCGTGCTCGGGGCGGCGTGCTGGGCAGCCTGTGGCAAGGATCCCGGTTTCACCCCGCTCTCCCTCCTGGGACTGCTGCGAAGGCGCGGTCAGATTCGCTCGGAGGACCTCGAGAGACTCGATCTCGCGGAGCCTCTCGACCTCCACGCGATCAAGGCCGAGTGGCTCGAGGCCCTCGCTTCGGTGGAGCCATTCGTAGCATCCCGACCCCCCGAAGAGATCGGCTGTCTCTACTACAGCGCCCCGCAACAGAAGTTTGTCGATCCCCGCGAGGTCACCGATGCGGTGCCGCACTTCGGGAGGCCTGGCGGCGTGCTGCCGCGGGTCGTCGATCTCTAGCCTGCACTCCTCACCAGTCTTCGTCGCCATACCGACGCGTACAACAGTTCTGATGGTGGGCTGAAGTCCGCCCCACGCCTCTGCCTGGTCTCCTCAACCCACCTTCAGAACCGTTTGAGGTCAAGGGCCCGAACCCGCTACCACGGCTGATATTGCAGCCGCATGAGGAAGATGTTGGCCGTCCCGTGGTCCCTGGGGTTGGCATAGATGTAGTTGAACTCGATCCGGGTGGTGGCGTTGACGTACCAGTTCAACGAGGCGCTGTAGTCGGAGAGCTCGCCGCCATCGACGAGACCATCGGTGAGGTCGATCGTGGAGACCCGGCCGACCACTTCCCAGGCGCCGCCGTTTCTCTTTTTGAACGGGTTCCCCTTGGTGTACTTGGTCGCCGGCCGCACGCGATCGAAGGTTCCGCTGTTGGTCCGGTAGGGCTTGCTCTCTCCGGTCAGGAACCAACCGACCTGAACATAGGCGCCGCCGAAATTGGGGTTGCCGAAGGCCTGGGCGGAGACGTCGCTTTGAATGTACTCGGCAGCCACCCACAGAGGCCCCTGAATGGTCGCGAACTCGAGACCCCACAGACGGACCTTGCTGACATTGAAGTTGCCCGTGTCCACGAGGAAGTCGACGAATCGCGCCTCCGGCCGCGACCGGTACTGCAGGTCGCCCCCGGTCGGCGACCTCGAGCTCAAGGAAACACCGACGTGGATCAGCTTGCGCCCACCTTCCCTATACATCGGCAGGTACGTGTAACGACCGGTCAGCGAGAGGGCTGAGGTGGTGGCGTTCTGCTCACTCGACTGGCCGAACGAAAACATGCCGAGGGCCCAGGTGAAGCGGCCTTTCGGACCCGAGTCGTGGACCATGGCGCCGATGTTGGATCCCGGCGCGATGGTCTGCACCGGCAGCGACCGTTCCATGAAGCCGATATTGTACGAGCCGGTCTGCCGCTCGAGGCTGAAGGGCTCGTTCATGAAACCCACCCTGAGCTTGCCGAGGTAGGCACCCCACACCTCGAGGCCACCCTCGGCGCCTTCGACCCAGGCGTCTGAGAGCCCCCAGTCGGGGCCGATCTCGAACTCGAATTTGAAGTTGAACTCCTTGAATCGCCCAGCAGAATAGATCCCGAAACGGCGCACGGCGAATTTGCTCTCGATCGGCCCGTAGGACTCCTCATAGGTGGTGTCGCCGCTGCCGACGGTACCGTCGAACTGGGCGTTGGCGCCGATCCTGAATTTGAGATCACCGTCGAAGAGACTGTAGCGGGAGAGACCCCGCATGGCGGCCACGAAATTCCCCCACTTGGTTCTGACCGGTTCGGGCTCGATCTCGTCGAGATTGAACGGCTGATAGTCGGTAAAGGCGAGGGCACCAGGGTTGGTCACGGCCCCGCTCTTCTCCGGTCGTTCAGCGCTCTCTCCGGACGCTGCGGCAGCCTCCGGCGTCGGGGTGGCGGTCACGGCGGGAGTCGTCGCCGGTGCCGGTGTCGCTTCCTCGGGAGCCGGCGTTGGCGTCGCGACCGCCGTCGGCCAAGGCGGGGGGCTCTGGGCTCCGGCCGTCGGCGCCAGAAAAACCAGGACCGCCAAACCCGACAGCAGTGTTCCAGACTTCAACGTGAGGATTCTCTGTTTGTGCACCGCAACATCCTATCCCAAATCGCTCAGGCTTTCGCCCCGCCGGCCTGCCGCCGTACCAACAACCAGAGGAAAAACGGCGCACCGAGGAAGGCGGTGATCACGCCCACCGGCAGCTCTGCGGGGGCGAGAACGACCCTGGCGGCAGTGTCGCACACCGCCAGGAACACACCGCCGAAGAGGAGCGATGCCGGCAGCAGGATGCGGTGGCTGGGACCCACCAGCAGCCGGCAGATGTGGGGCGCCATCATGCCCACAAACCCGATGGGTCCGCAGCCCGCGACCACCCCTCCGACCATGACCGAGGTGGCGAGGAAGAGAACGGTCCGGCTTCGCGCGACGGCGACACCGCGGCTGGCTGCGATTTCGGGGCCGGTGGTCAGCAGGTCGAGCTCGCGCGCGCGCCACGAAATCACGAGGGCGCCAACCAGCACCACCGGAGCCATGTGGACGACCGTGCGCATGTCAACCGCCCCCAGACCGCCCATCAACCAGCGGATGATGCGGTAGGAGTCGCCGAGCGATGCCGTGTACTGGACAAAGAGGATCACGCTCGAGAAAAAGAAGTTCATGGCGACACCGGCGAGCAGGAGCACGGTCGACGAGAGACCGGGCCGCATCCAGGTGAGGACCCACACCACGCCCACCGCCAGGAGGGCGCCCGCGAAAGCCGCCAGCACGTTGGTGGACAGGCCGAACACCACGAGGGACAGCCCCAACCTGCTCGCCAACGCGACGCCGAGGGACGCCCCGCTGGCGACGCCGAGGGTGTAGGGGGTTGCCAGAGGGTTGCGAAACACCGCCTGAAACACTGCCCCGCCCAACGCCAGACCGGCGCCGCCGACAAACGAGGCCAGCACCCGCGGCACCCGGATCTGCCAGAAGATGACGGCCGCCGGATCGGTTCCGCGCGGGTCGAAAAGCACCGAAAACGGCAGTGCCTGCATGCCGATCAGGGGCATCACCACCACTACCGCGAGCGCGGCGATGCCGAGCAGTGCGAGACGAAGGGGCGGTTTCACGAGCCGTTCCTCGCCGGGAGGACGAACGGCAGTCCGTGATGCCCTCCCGCCACCAGCCGGAATCGTGCGTCGAAAATCTCCCCCAGCACCCGCTCGTCCAGGAGTTCGGAGGGTGGGCCGACCCACTCGACCCCCCCTCCTTTGAGGGCGAGAACCGAATTCGCCGACGCTACCGCGCTGTTGAGATCGTGGGTAACGACCACCACCGTCAGTCCCTTCTCCCGGTGCAGCCGATCGAGGAGGTCGAGGATCTGCACCTGGTGCCGGTAGTCGAGAAAACTGGTGGGCTCGTCGAGCAACAGGATTGCGCCCCCCTGGGCCAGAGCTGCTGCGATGGAGACCCGCTGGCGCTCGCCGCCCGAAAGGGATGCCATGGTCCGGTCCGCAAACTCCGTCACTTCCGTGAGGTCCATGGACTCGGCCACCGCGGCCTGGTCGGCTTCGGTGAGTGCCGCCCACGCCCCGAGATAGGGAAATCTCCCCATTTCCACGAACGCCCGCACCGTGTAGTCGAGCGATCCGGCGTCCGGCTGCGGCACATAGCTGACGGTGCGCGCGAGATGGCGCCGGCCGTAACCCTCGAGGGGGTTGCCGCAGATTTCGATCCGGCCGGCGGACGGTTCGACAATGCCGTCGAGGCAGCGCAGCAGCGTCGACTTTCCCGCCCCGTTGGGTCCGATGACGGCCAGGAAACCGCCCCTCTCCACCTGGAAGTCGACCTCACGGAGGATCTCGGCGTTTCCGAGGCGAACGCAGAGGCTCTCGACGAGAATCGCGGTGCCGCTCAAGGACTCGTCCACTCGAGTTCGGGGTGCAACGACATCGCGATCTCACGCACCATTTCGGGGAGGCGCGGCCCCGGCACCACCATCAGATCGCCCTCGAGGACCCGGAACCGGTCCTCCCTTACCGCCCGCAGTTCAGTCAACCGTCGCCAACCGGCGACGATCTCCGTGATTTCGAGGCCCCTGTCCTGGACGCCGGCCACCACATCGAGCACCACGTCGGGATCGAGGGCGGCCAGACCCTCGCGGGAAATTTCCGGGTATTGAACCATGCCGCCCTCGACCGCGTTGACTCCACCTGCCACTTCCAACACTCCGCTGTAAAAAGTGTCAGGCCCCGCCGCCCACACCGAGCGCACCACGCCGCCGCCAATGTCGTGACCCACCACGACCACCGTCCGGGGACGCGGCGCCCTCTCGACCACGGCGGCCACGGCCGCCAGGCTCCGTTCGATCTCGGCGCGAACCTGGATTCCCCGCTCTTCGACACCACACGCCGCGGCGAGAAGGGACACGGAGTTCAGCAACGACTTCACGTCGTGCTGGTCGACCTGAAGGACCGGAACGCCGAGCGCCTGCAGCCGGCTGGCGTTGGCCTCGCCGGACGGGATCAGCACCACCAGGTCGGGCTCGAGCGCGACGATGGCCTCGAAGTTCGGGTCGAGGTGGCCGCCCACCTTCGGCACATCGCGGACCTCCGGGGGGTAAGCGCAGTACCTCGTCACGCCGACCACGCGATCGCCGACACCGAGTGCGAATAGAGTTTCAGTCAGGCTCGGTGCCAGCGAGACGATGCGCTGCGGCCGCACCGACTCACGCGATGGGACCCTGTCGGCGCCCCGGTCGGAGCATCCGCCGAGTACCGCCAGAGCGGATGCAAGCACCGCGGCATATCGGCGTCGGGCCATGACATCTCCAAAAAAAAATCCGGGCCCACGCGGACCCGGGATGCCGTATTTCATCCACGGTTGTCGATTGTGACTGCCACCCCATCCGCGAGGGCATCGCCGGCATCACCGCCTTCGGGCAGGGTCTTCTGACTCCCGGATCGTTCTACCAGCCGACCCTTCCCATGGTGTTCACATCACAGTGGTCTTGTCGGCTTTCGTCCCCGGTCACAGCGGCGGGACCGCGACGGATTCGCACCGTCTTCCCCACGCCCGAAGCGCGAGAAGTGTACCGCCGCGATGCCGGGATCACAACGTCTCCCGCCGCACTTTGAACGTTCCAACGTTCTAATGATCTAACTTTCTAACGATTTACCGGACCCAGTGCGTCGGCACCCAGACCTTGCGGCTCTCCCACGGTCCGGAAATGACCCGAACCCGCACCATCCGGCCCTTGCCGCCGATTTCGAGCACCCTCACGTTGGTGCCTCTGGCCATCTCGACACCGCGCCCCTGCTCGATCAGAAAACGAAGTTCGTCACCCCCGACGATATCGCCCGCCCGGACCAGGACCTCTGCGGAATCCGGGTCCAGAGCCACCACCACCGGGCCGCCGGCGTCGTTTTCGAGGACCCCGATCTCGCCCACCGATCGTTTGCCGCCCACCAGCCTGCCGCTCTGTTCCTGACCCAACCACCACACCAACAACACCAGCGGTATCAGCGCGAGGAGCCAGCGGAGGTGGCGCGTCCAGCTGCGCCGGGGCCCGGAATCCGCAATCTCGACTGGGGCCGCGGCCACGGCGTCGGCGGGCAGCATCGCCAGAAACTCCGTCCGGCAGGAGGTACACCGGAGCGAGCGGCCGAGATACCGCTCGTGCACCTCCATGTGCGCACCGCATTTCTCACAGGTGTGGATGTAGCCAGGCATTGCGGGTCATTTCTCCATCACTACGAGCTTACCAAACGGTCGGCGAGTTCGGGCCGCGAGAGGCGTTTCCTGGGCTGACTTTCCTTGCGGTCTACCCGAGAGGAGCCAGGCACGCCGGCCCGTCGGACGGGCCGGGAGCCAGGCACCTCCGCCGCACGCGGTCCCGCCCACCCTGAGCACTCGAGTGCTCACTGTCGGTGGGGGGTTGGGTGGGCATTCCGAATTCCGAATTCCGAATTCCTAATTCGCCTTGTACCGCACCGTGCCGCCGACGATCGTGTACAGCACGTTCGTTTCCGCGATCTCTTCGTCGGGCACGGTGAGGATGTCTCTGGACAGCACGGTGACGTCGGCCAGCTTGCCGACCTCGAGGGAGCCTTTGATGTCCTCTTCGAAAGCGGCATAAGCAGCATCAAGGGTCCTCGCCCGCAGCGCCTCCTCGCGGGTCATTCTTTGCGCCGGGTAAAAGGCGATGCCGTTGTTCATGATCCGGGTGACGGCGGCGCGGTAGTCCGGGATCGGGTCCACACTCTCGACCGGCACATCGGTACCGCCGGCGATCACCGCCCCCGAGTCGAGCAGGCTGCGCCACACATAGGCCCCCGTCTCGGAGCGCTCGTCTCCGATCCGCAGCGGGACCCACGGCCCGTCGGACGTGCAGTGAACAGGCTGCATCGCGGCAATCACACCCAGTTCTTCGAAGCGGGGAATGTCGTCCGGATTCAAGTGCTGGGCGTGCTCCACCCGCCACCGCAGATCGTGACCATCGGCTCGCGAGTCGATGGTTTCCTGGTAGACATCGAGCGTCACCCGGTTGGCACGGTCGCCGATGGCGTGCGAGCAGAGCTGGAGCCCATACTCGGCCGCCAACCTGGCCGATTCACGAAGTTCGTCCGGAGTCACGATGTTGAAGCCGATGCTGTCCGGCAGGTCGGTGTAGGGCTCGAGCATCCATGCACCGTGCGACCCGAGGGCGCCGTCGACAAAGCGCTTGATGCCGCCGACCGTGAGGTAGCCGTCGCCCTCGCGGTACACGCGGTAATCTGGCAGACCCGCGGCCAGCGCCTCGTTACTCTCGGACAACATCACCCACAGACGGATCGGAAGCTCGCCGGCCGAAGCCATCGCCTGCAGGAGCGCGACCTGACGAAACGTCGAGCCCGCATCCTGGAAGGAGGTGATGCCGTTGGCCAGACTCTCCCGGCTCGCAAGCTCCACCATCCGCCGTAGGGTCGCCTCGTCCCACTCCTGGTCCATCGTCGCCGTCACCAGATCCTCTGCGGTTTCGAGGAGCACACCGATCGCCCGGCCCGAGGGGTCTCGGACGATCTCACCACCCGGGGGGTCGGGCGTTGCATCGTCAATGCCGGCCATCTCCATCGCCAGAGCGTTCACCATCACCGCGTGGCCGCTGGCGTGGGTCAAGAAGACGGGGTTTGCGGGCGACACTGCGCTCAAGGCGTCGTGAAACGGCAGACCGGAGACGTTGGGTTCGGGTATCGCCGCCCACTTCTCCTGGTGCCAGCCGCGGCCCAGAATCCACTGCCCCGGTGCCGCCTCGGCAGCAGCCGCGCCCACCATCGCGAGGATCTCATCGAAATCCAGCACGGTCCGCAGATCGAGCTGCATCGTCGCCCGGCCGAGGCCGAGAAAGTGGCCGTGGCCCTCGATCAGACCCGGCACCGCCAACGCGCCGGCCAGATCGATGACCTCTGTCCCGGGGCCGATCAACCGATCCACATCGGCATTCGTTCCCACGACCACCAGTTCCTGGCCGCGGCTCGCCACCGCTTCCACGATCGGGTTGTCCTCGTCCATGGTCACGACGCGACCGTTCATGAGCACCAGGTCCGCGGGCTCTTCGGCAGGCGCGCATGCCAAACCCGCGACCGCGATCAGGAGCAAAGAGAAGCGTTGCATCACTACCTCCGGCAGAAAGAGTACACCGGCTTTGATTTCGGATTTCGGATTTCGGATTTCGGATTTTCCACCCATCCCCCCACCGACAATCAGCACTCGAGGGCTCTGGGCGGGTGGGACCGCGTGCGGCGAAGGTGCCCTCGTGGTCGGTTGTCAGGGCTGCTCAGAGACTCTCGTTCCAAGCGAGCGACTTCTCTTTCCTGTCATCCCGACCAAAGGCCCAGAGGGCCGAAGCGGAGAGATCCCTCCACTCGGTCGCTTCGCTCTCTCGGTCGGGATGACATGAAGGTGGGGTGGTTCGCTCTCTCGGTCGGGATGACATGAAGGGGGGTGGTTCGCTCTCTCGGTCGGGATGACATGAAGGTGGGGTGGTTCGCTCTCTCGGTCGGGATGACATGAAGGGGGGTGGTTCGCTCTCTCGGTCGGGATGACATCCTGGATGCATGGGGTTTCTTCGCGGGTGGGTGGGTGGAATTCAAAATTCAAAATTCAAAATTGAACTAGAGCCTTCCCCGCAGCACAAGCTGCACTGATCGTCCCGGCGCGAGCACTGCGGCTTCGTCGGTTGAGGAGAGGTAGCTGCGGTTTGCGAGGTTGCGGGCGAGCAGCGAGATCTCGAGCCATTTGGACATGGTGAAACCGGCGCCGGCGTCGAGCACCGCGTAACCCGGTACGTCCTGTTCGGTCGGACCCGGCCGGTCGTCTCCGGTGAAAACGGCACCGCGTGCCATCCACCACCATCTCTTCGACGGCGTCCCGCGAACGACCGCAAACACACCCGGCGCCGGCACACCGTCGGTCGGCATGCCGTCTTCGAGGGTTTCGCCCTCGAGCATCTGGGCGCCTACCTGGAGTTCGAGGGCGGGACCGATCGCCAGGCTGCCTTCCAGCTCGAGCCCCTTGATCTCCGCATCGCCGTGATTTCGAAAGTAGAAATTGTCACCGACGCGATACCGCTCGATGAGGTCGTCGATGTTGTACCGATAGGCGTAAAGTCCGATCGCTGCGCTGCGGCCGGTGAAGCGGAGAGCGAGATCAAATTGGAGGCTGGTCTCGGGATCGAGATCCGGGTTGCCGGTGATGAACCCGCGTCCGGTGACACCGCGGTAATAACGATCGGAGAGCAGAGGGTCGCGGAAGCCTTGCGCGACCTGGGCCGTGAAGTCGACGCCGCCGCCGAGGTCGACGCCGGCGGCCACAAAGCCCGACGCGGCGGAGTTCGACGTGCTGAGATCGCCGAAATAACCTCCCTGATTGCGGCTCGTCACCAGATCGCCGCGAACGCCGAGGTTGAAGGTCCAGATGCCGGACGTGCGGCCGATGGTGGCGAAGGCGCCGGAGTCGGTGCCCCGCGCCGACTCGATGCTGACCTCGCTCACCGTGTTCACCGGTTTTCCATCGCTGTCAAAGGTCGTGGACTGATTCACCGCCTCGAGGTCGTAGCGGCCGCTGACGTCGACCCCGAGGACCATCCGCCACGATCCCAAGGGGCGTTCGGCGTCGGCGCGGATCGAAAAGTCATTGGCGTCGACCCGCGACTCGGCGAGCTTGCGGGGGGTCGTGCCGGTGGCAAAGCGGTCTTTATCGAGATCGACCCGGTAGTCATCCCAGGAGACCGAGACGCCGATCCGGTTCCACGAACCCGGACCGGGCCTCTCGAATCCCAGACCGAGACGGTTTGACTGTTCGATCGGGTAGAAGACGCTCTGCACGTCCGAGTCAGGGGCCGGTTTCCCCACGTCGCGGGCCTCGTCGGTTCGCCACAGAACGTGCGCCACGCCGCCGAGCACCGCCGCCTGCCAGCCGACGCGGAAGCCGCTCATCTCGGACCCCGAATCGAGCACCCTGCCCTCCGGGCTTTCATAGTCGCCATAGTCACGGTAATGCGCGCCCACCATCACCCCACCGCCGAGCAGTCCGGTGGTGAACTCTGCCGCCGCGCCGACCTCGTCGATCCCGGAGCCGCCGATGGCGCTCCACCGCAGGGCCTGTGTACCCTGCGGGTCCGGCAGCCGCGTCCGGGACCTGATGATGCCCCCGAAGGAGCTGGACCCGTAGGCCACGGACCCCGGTCCGCGGACCACTTCCACCTCCTCGACGGTCTCGGGGTCGAGATAGCTGGCCGACGGCCCGGCGCGGCGCTCGGAGCTGACGCGCCCGTCGTCGAGCAGCAGCAGGGTACGATCCTGCGGCAGGCCGCGAAGACTGGGAACCGCAGCGTGGCCGTCACCGCTGACCTCTGATCCCGGAAGGTTTTCGAGGGTCTGGAACAGCTGCGCGGGCAGGCGCTGCCCGAGGTCTCCGCGACCCATCACGGTGGTTGCCACTGCGGGCGGCAATTCGAGGTCGGGCACGACGCCGCTGACCACTATGACGGTCTCCCCTGCCGGGGCCACGGTCACGGTAAGCGGGCCCTCCTCCGGCACCACGACGACCGTCACCGGCCGCAGGGCCACTCCATCCGGTCGCGCAACAAAAAGCACGAACGGAATCTCGGGCACAGGTTCGAGATCGAACCGGCCGTCCCCGTCAGCCAACATGGTATCGCCGCGGCCGATCACCGTGATCCGCGCCCCCGCCAACGCCGATCCATCGGGCGTCACCACGCGGCACTCCAGCGCGGTCGCCGCGTCTGCGAACCACAGGACCGCCAGGAGAGTTGTCAGGGTCTGTTTTACGCGCATTGTTGTTCCTCGCCTCAGCCCGTCACCAGCCGCAACAGGTCATCCACCATCCCCAGGGTGAGCCCCCAGATGAGGTGCCCCCGGAAACGGTAGCAGGGAAGCTCGAGTGACATTCCGTAGCGTCTGTACGGCATCGTTTCGCGGTTGTCGTGGTCCGCGAGGAAGGCGACCGGCACCCACACGACAGCCGCGACCTCGTGGTTGGTTGCGAGCTCCGGGGTCGTCTGGAGCTCGAAAACAAAGGGACTGATCACCATCGACAACGGCCGACCCCTGCCCACCGCCCGCACGTCCGACAGCCTCCCGACGGGCCGGGCTTCAGCATTGAGATCGAGCCCGACCTCCTCGCGGGTTTCGCGAAGCGCCGCCGCCAACGGGTCGGCGTCAACAGCGTCGACCTTGCCTCCCGGGAAAGCCATGTGGCCGGACCAGGGGTCGTGCGGATCCTCGGCTCGATGGATGAAGAGCAGCTCCGGACTCGCCGGAGCGGGGCGGAGGATCGCCGCAACCGCCGCCCTCGTCATGCCCTCGAAGTCCGGGATTTCCTGGTGGGCGTGGCCGTCGAGGCGCAAGCGGAAATCGTCGATCGTCAGCACGGGGCTATTGTGGCAGAGCCGGCGCGTCAAAGTTCGCAGGCGCGAACCGGACGGCTGCGCGAACAAAGTTGAGACGCGAGAACTGGCGGCTGGTCAGGAACTCCAGAAACCGGTCCTTCCCTCCACCCTTCGGGAACACCCTGCGAACGATCGTCCGCGGCGGAACACCGTCTGCCGCCATCTCCACCGCGCGCTTCGCAGCAGCCTCGATCCTGTTGGCCTTTATCTTCAAGAGCCCGACCGGGTGATCGACGATACGACCATGTCCGGTCAGCATGCGCCGCGGCCGCAACGCCGCCACCCGGCGAAGTGATCGGGCCTCCTCCCAGGGGTTTGCCCAGATCAGCACCGCCGTCGCTCCTGGTGACACGAAAAGATCGCCGGTGAACACGTCGCCGGTGACCTCGTCGAACAGAGCAACCTGGGTGTTCGAGTGGCCCGGCGCTGCGACCGCCCGCAGCGCCGGGCCACCGGAGGTCACCAACTCGGGCATCTCCAACGGCGTGAAAGGGTCCACCGATCCCCACCACGTGTGACGGTAGGGTGCCAGCTTGCTCACACCCTCGTCCCACAGCTGATCTGCGTGGCGAAGGTACACGGGGCAGCCGTGGACGTGGGACACCGCCGCGGCGTTGCCGGTGTGGTCCTCGTGGCTGTGGGTGCAGCAGATGGCTTCGATCTCCCGCCCGTGAAGTGCCTTCATCAGTGGTTCGCGCACGTATGCGAAACCCGTGTCGATCAGCACCCGGCCCACCAGGTACGCGCTGACGTCGATTCCGAGCGCACGCGAACCCAAGGTCCGCATCCGGATGTGGACCACGCCGCCACCGATATCGCGGGTCGACACCCGCGCGCCCTGCAGCGCGCCCCACGCCCGACGAAATGTCTCATGCCGCACCGTGTCATTCTAGCCCACTCGGCGCGTCGCCATCTGCTAGAGTCTGCGAAAGCAAAAGGAGATCTCCATGGCAAAGGTCTTGGGTGTCGGCGGGGTATTTTTCAAATCGGAGGATTCCAAAAAACTCGGCGCCTGGTACAAGAAATGGCTGGGCGTCCCGGCCCACCCGAAATGGGGTGCGAGCTTCACCCCCGACACCGTGCCGGCGGGCGGATTCACCGTGTGGGCGCCGTTCAAATCAGACACCACCTACTTCGAGCCCTCGACGAACTCCTTCATGCTCAACCTGATGGTGGATGATCTCGACGGCGCACTGGCCCAGGTGGTCGAGGGCGGCGCAGAGGTTGTGGGCGAGGTCCAGGACGAGCCCTACGGACGGTTCGGCTGGTTCGTCGATCCGGACGGCAACAAGGTGGAGCTGTGGGAGCCGAAAGAGGTTGAGGGCTGATTTCGGATTTCGGATTTCGGATTTCGGATTTCCCACCCAACCCCCCACCGACAATCCACGACCGAGTTCTCACAGGAGGTCGAACACCACACCACCCGCCCGCCCGGCACGCGGGACGCGTGCCCCACAAAGGCCGCCCGCAATTGTGGGGCAGCCGTCCCGGCTGCCGGGGTGTGGGTGGGGGCTCCGATTTGATACCTTGGCCGCGAGGAGGGTCGGATCGTGCATCCCAACTATTTCCTGATGGTGCTCTGTGGGCTGCTGGTCGGGGTCGGTGCTTCGTTTACCGGGCTCGGCGGCGGTTTCCTCATCGTGCCGCTGCTCCTGGTGCTCGGCTACTCCGCGCAGAAGGCCGTGGGGACCTCGTTTCTGGCGATTCTCGTGATATCGGCGTCGGCCCTCATCGCCCACAACAAGCTGGCGAACGTGGACATCAGAATCGGTCTCCTGCTCGGCCTCGGGGGCATCCTCGGCGCCCAGATCGGCCCGCGGCTGCTCGAGCACGTGTCCACCGGCAGCTTCAAGAAGATCTTTGCCGGCGTGCTGATGGGTCTGGCGGGTTATCTCTTCTTTCAAAAATAAAACTGCCCCGCCTTCGGTCGACCCCGCACTCCGGATGTCGCCCCGTCACGGCGGGCGCTGATCCCCGTACCAGTAGCGCTCGGCAAAGGCGTTGGTGGATTTGGGAGACCACAGGATCAGAGGCAACAGCCGGATGATCTCCGTGAAATAGTGCCAGTCGCCGTGGGTGTCGAACTTCCGGGTCGAGGCCACTGCCTTGACGGAAGTCAACCTCGTCAGCCGTTGGCCGCGTTTGCGGCCCACCCGGCGGAGATCGACCAGCAACTGGACGTCTTCGCCGAAGGCGCGGCGTTCGTCGTAGCCGCCCACCGCTTCGAAGTCGGTGCGGCGGCAAAAAACCACACCGGTGTCCATGCGCAGCGCCCACACAAAGGGCATGTAGAGGGCGTAGGTGGCGGCGATCCCTGGCGACCACCTGTCCAGGCGGACGCCGGTCGCCCCGGCCACCACCCGCCCGGTCGCCAAGACATCCTCGATGGCGTTGAAGGTCTCCGGGTGGATCCGGGTGTCGGCATCGACAAACGACACGATTTCACCGACCGCCGCGCGAGCGCCGCCGTTGCGCACCGTCGCGATGCGCCGTTCGGGAACAGACACGACCTCGCACCCATATTTTTCAGCCACCGCCGCCGTGGCGTCACTCGAGGTGTTGTCAGCGACCACGACCTGGACGGCCTCCGCACCGAACCGGTATCTGGTCCGCGCCTCCGCGATCGTTTCCAGCAGCCGTGGCAGGAGCAGCTCCTCGTTGTACGCTGGAATCACGAGGGAAAACCTACGGGTCGGGGTAAATGCTGAACTCATCGTCCCGTCTATCGTATCGGAAGATCAGTTCGGAAGAATTGGATCGTCACAGCGCGGCGGGTTTATGAGAGACTCATGTCCGACAACTCGACTTCGGATCCGGAGGAGTGACAGTTGATCGACCACATCATCCTGAGCGTCAGCGACCTTGAAGCCGGTAAGAAGTTCTACGAGCAGGCGCTCGCGCCTCTCGAGTACCGCATCGTGATGGATTTCGAAGGGGGGTGCGGTTTCGGCATTCTCCAGAAACCCGACTTCTTCATCCGGCAGGGCGATCCCACGACGCCTCCGGTCCACGTCGCATTCGCCTCCCGCGACCGCGCCACGGTCGACGCGTTCTACGAAGCCGCGATCGCCGCCGGCGGAATCGACAACGGCAAGCCAGGACTCCGCGAGGACTACCACCCCAACTACTACGGTGCGTTCGTCTTCGATCCCGACGGCCACAACATCGAAGCGGTATGTCACCGCCCCGAATAACCCGCTCGCTGCTGACCCGACAGCAGGCCCGCACCCACTACGACAAAAGCGGCCGGTGGGAGGACAACCTTTCTTTCTACGGCCGCCCGGCGATCAAACGACTCCTCGAACAAGGTGAGTTCGGGACCGCATCGGCGGTGGTGGAGTTCGGCTGCGGGGCCGGCGGGCTGGCGCAACGGCTGATGGAAGAACACCTGCCGATCTACGCCAACTACTCGGGTTTCGACCTCTCTGAGACCATGGTCCAACTGACCCGCAAACGGCTGATCCCGTTCGGCTCGCGGGTTTCGGTGACCAAGACCGACGGCCGTGCGCGGGTACCGCTCCCGCCGGCTTCGTGCGACCGCTTCATCAGCACCTATGTTCTCGACCTCCTGCCGAGCCCGGAGATCGCCAAGCTCCTCTCTCAGGCGTGGACGATCCTGCGCCCCGGCGGCCTGCTGTGTCTGACCAGCGTCACCAACGGCACCACCCTGGTTTCGAGGATGGTGATCAAGGTCTGGAAAAGGCTGCACGACAAGGATCCCGCGCTGGTCGGCGGCTGCCGCCCGATCTCGATCACCCCGTTTCTGGGGCCGGCGTCGTGGAAGATCCTGTATTCGACAACGGTGGTGGCGCGCGGTGTGCCGTCCGAGGTGCTGGTGGCCCAGCCGCGGGCTCACGCCAAGGACAGAAGCGTTGCGGCTCCGTGACCACGCCGATTCAGATTCGAGGTTGCAGTATGAAAGTCGACGACCTGGAGCCGCGCGAACTGATTCCCGGGACCTCGGTGCGTTTCGTCCACGGCGACCGCATGACCGTCGCCTACTGGCACTTCGAACCGGGCATCGCGTTGCCCGTGCACTCCCACCCCCACGAACAGATCACCAACATCGTGTCCGGCGAGTTCGAGCTGACCGTCGACGGCGAGCCGATCCGTCTCCACGGCGGTGACTACCTGGTCATCGCGCCGGACGCTGTCCACTCCGGGCGCTCGATCACGGAGTGCACCATCCTCGACGTCTTCTGCCCGGTGCGGGAGGACTATCGATAGAATTTCGAATTCGGAATTCGGAATTCGGAATTCGGAATTAACGCCCCCCTCCCCCGGTTGACAGGCAGCCCGAGCGGCCGATTCTTTCCTCATGTCATCCCGACCGAGGGAGCCCTGCGACCGAGCGGAGGGATCTGGGGGTGGCTTCAGGAAACGTCTTGCCTCGAGCCCCCACCCAGATCCCTCGGCTTCGCGCCCGTTCCGGCCGCTCCGCTCGGGATGACATTCATTGGGGCTGGGGTAGGTCGGGGGCATTCCGAATTCGGATTTCGGATTTCGGATTTCGGATTTTCCACCCCTCCACCCCCGGTTGACAGGCAGCCCGAGCGGCCGATTCTTTCCTCGTGTCATCCCGACCGAGGGAGCCCTGCGACCGAGCGGAGGGATCTGGGGGGTGGCTTCAGGAAACGTCTTGCCTCGAGCCCCCACCCAGATCCCTCGGCTTCGCGCCCGTGCCGGCCGCTCCGCTCGGGATGACATTCATTGGGGCTGGGGTGGGTCGGGGGCATTCCGAATTCGGATTTCGGATTTCGGATTTCGGATTTTCCACCCCTCCACCCCCGGTTGACAGGCGGCCCGAGCGGCCGATTCTTTCCTCGTGTCATCCCGACCGAGGGAGCCCTGCGACCGAGCGGAGGGATCTGGGGGTGGCTTCAGGAAACGTCTTGCCTCGAGCCCCCACCCAGATCCCTCGGCTTCGGGCCCGTTCCGGCCGCTCCGCTCGGGATGACATTCATTGGGGCTGGGGTGGGTCGGGGGCATTCCGAATTCGGATTTCGGATTTCGGATTTCGGATTTTCCACCCCTCCACCCCCGGTTGACAGGCAGCCCGAGCGGCCGATTCTTCCCTCATGTCATCCCGACCGAGGGAGCCCTGCGACCGAGCGGAGGGATCTGGGGGTGGCTTCAGGAAACGTCTTGCCTCGAGCCCCCACCCAGATCCCTCGGCTTCGCGCCCGTGCCGGCCGCTCCGCTCGGGATGACATTCATTGGGGCTGGGGTAGGTCGGGGGCATTCCGAATTCGGATTTCGGATTTCGGATTTCGGATTTTCCGCCCCCCACCCCCGAGCTGACAGGCAGTTCGAGCAGCCGATTCTTCCCTCATGTCATCCCGACCGAGGGAGCCCTGCGACCGAGCGGAGGGATCTGGGGGTGGCTCCAGGAAACGTCTTCGTCTCGAGCCCCCACCCAGATCCCTCGCGGCTTCGCGCCCGTTCCGGCCGCTCCGCTCGAGGACGACATTCAGCGGGGTCGAGGGTGGGCGGGGGCCATTCCGAAATCCGATCGAAATCCGAAATCCGAAATCCGTCTACGCTAGACTGTCCCCGTCATGCAGGAAAATCACCCGTGAAGGGCGTCACCGGCGTTCGGTGGTGCCGCAGCGGCGCGGAACACGTCACATGATCACCCACCGCGGTGGGTGTCACTGCGGCCGGGTCCGGTTCGAGGTCGATGCGCCGGCGCGGCTCGAGGTTCAGCTGTGCAACTGCTCCATCTGTTCGATGACGGCCTACCTCCACCTGATCGTTCCGAAATCGCGCTTCCGGCTCCTCGCGGGCAGCGACCACCTCGCAACGTACACGTTCAACACCGGCGTCGCTCAACACCACTTCTGCTCGACCTGCGGGATCAAGTCCTTTTATGTGCCCCGTTCCAATCCCGACGGCATCAGCGTCAACGCGCGCTGCCTCGAGCCCGGCACCATCACCGGCATCGACATCACGAATTTCGACGGCCGCAACTGGGAAGAGCACGCCCACCAGCTCGCCTTCCTTTCCCGAGATGAAGAATAATCGCGGAAATACCGGATGCGCGGCATGAAGATCTATTGGTCGGCCCTGCTGGCATCCTCGGGCGCTGCCCACCCCCCGCCCACCGGCGACTTCGGTCAGCTTCTGGTGTGGGTGGCGGTGCCGGCTGCGATCCTCGGCGCGACCGCCGCCGGCGCGATCAAGCGCGCGGTGCTCGCCCACCCGCGGTTCCTGAACCACCGTCCGGGTGTCCACACGTTCGTCTGGGTCGGGCTTGCCGATCTCGTGGCGTGGGGCGTCCTGTGGCCCGCCCTGCTCGCCGTCCGCCTGCAGGGCATCCCGTCGAAACGAGGGCTGTGGGTGCTGGCCCTGCTCATGGTGGTCGCTCTCGGCTACATCGCCAACAGGTACGGATTTCACCGGGCGTTGGACCCGACCGTCGCGGGCAGCCTCCGCGGTACTCTGGTGGCGGAGTTCTTCACCATTCTCATGCCTGCGCTCTCCGTGGTCTTCGCTCTGGTGTTCTTTCTCGCGTTCAGACGTTGGGGGGCCGGATGATCAAAGATGGCAAACCGCGCGTGTGGGCGTTCGCGCAACCGTCGAATCCGAGCGGATGTTGGAATAGAACCAGGTTGAATGTTGTCTCAACGCGTAGAGCTTGGTGCAACGCGGTGTGAACCCCCGGCCGGGCGAATCGAGGGAGTGCAGTCAGTGTCTAAATTTCACGGTGCCGGCGTCGACCGGCGGGATTTCATGCGCATGATGGCGGGAACCGCCGCCGCGGCGGGGATGTCGCTGCCGCTCGCATCGTGCGGCGGCTCGTCCACTGACAAGAAGGTGATCGTTCTCGGCCTCGACGGGCTCGACCCGAAGATCCTCGGCGCCCTGATGGAGATGGGGCGCCTCCCGAACTTCAAAAAGCTCGCCGACATGGGTTCGCTGCAGCCCCTCGGCACGACCATGCCCGCACTGAGCCCGGTCGCGTGGTCGAGCTTCATCACCGGCTTGACGCCGGGCGGTCACGGGATCGCCGACTTCATCGCCCGCGACCCGGCGACCTACACTCCGGTCTTCGCCATTTACAAAAACACTGATCCCGATCTGACGATCTCGGTCGGCGACATCCACCTCCCGATCAAGGGTGGCGGCCCGCAAAACCTGCGTCAGGGCAAACCGTTCTGGGCCTACCTCACCGAGCGCGACATCCCGGCCTGGATCTCGAAGATCCCCACCAACTTCCCGGTCGAGGAGACCGCCACCAAGGCGATTGCCGGCATGGGCACGCCGGACCTGGTGGACTCCTACGGAGTGTTCTCTTACTACACCTCCGACCCGTTCGAGGATTTCCCCAACCTCGAGGGCGGCGAAGTTCTGTATGTGGATGTCAACTCAAACGTCGTCCGCTCGAACCTCCTCGGCCCCGTCAACTCGCTGAGAACCGCGAAGGACACCGGCGCCGACCCCTACGCCAACACCTCCAAGATCCCGTTTACCGTTTACCTCGACGCCAAGGCCGACGGCGCACGGCTCGACATCCAGGGCCAGAGCATCCTGCTCAAACGCGGCGAGTACTCACCGTGGGTCACGGTGACATTCGACCTGCTGCCGGTCATCGGGTCGGTGCAGGGCATCGCGCGCTTCCTCTTGAAGGGCGTCGCACCGCACTTCCAGCTCTACGTCACCCCCATCAACATCGACCCCCGAGCCCAGGCGGCGCCGGTCACCTACCCGGTCGAGTTCGGGGCCGAGATCGCCCGTGACATCGGCGCCTTCTGGACCAAGGGGCTGCCGGCGGACATGAAGGCCCTCGACCACGGGGTCATCAACGACGAGGAGTACGTGGGGCAGGCCGAGTTGATCCTCAAGGAACGGATGGCGCTGTTCGACCACCAGTGGTCGCGATTCGAGAGCGGTCTCTTCTACTTCTACGTCTCCTCCACCGACCAGGACGCCCACATGCTGTGGCGCAACATGGATCCGACCCATCCCAGGCACGCGGAGTCCGACCTGCGTTTTGCCGGGTGGATCCCACACCTCTACGAGGAGATGGACAAGCTGGTGGCCAAGGTGCTGCCGGCAGTCGACGACAAGACCCTCGTCATGGTCTGCTCCGACCACGGCTTTGCCCAGTTCGCCCGCCAGTTCCACCTCAACACCTGGCTGCGCGACAACGGCTATCTGGTGCTCAAGGACAAGTGCCGCGAAGAAGGAGGAGACCTCCATCTTCGACATCGACTGGAACCAGACCGTCGCCTACGGCATCGGTTTCAACGGCCTCTACATGAATCTCAAGGGCCGCGAGCGCGACGGCATCGTCCCCCCCGAAAAGGTCGAAGAGATCAGCGCCCGCCTCATCCGCGAGCTCGAGGCCGTGACCGACCTCGAGACCGGTCAACGCCCCATCGCCAAGGTCTACCGCCGCGAGGACATGTACACGGGTCCGTCGACGCCGATGATGCCCGAGCTGCTGGTCGGCTATACCCCCGGCTACCGCAACGCCTCGGCGTCGGTGCTCGGATCCACCGGCAAGCCGACCATCGACCTCAACCCATGGGCGTGGTCCGGCGACCACTCCATGGCCCGCGACCTGGTCCCCGGCACCCTGCTGTCGTCGAAAAAGGTCGCCAAGGCCAACGCCAGCATCCTCGACCTGCCGGTCTCGATCCTCGACTTCTTCGGGGTCGAGAAGCCCTCCCAAATGGTCGGCAGCTCGATCTACCGCGCCGTATGACGGCGCGGTAGATCGAGCTGAATTTTCGGAATTCGGAATTCGGAATTTTCCCCACCCACCCCCCCGTTTCCGGCAGCCTGCGAATCGTCCAGCGCGTCCCTAAGACCGCTGCTCAGACAGAGTTCGAAACGTGGGTGCGAGTGGAAATTCCAAATTCCGAATTCCGAATTCCGAATTACTCCCTACCGTTGCACATCTCACCAACGCCGAACTACTCTCACAACGATGAATAGCGCCAGTCGTCCTCCCCTCCTCGTGATCGTCGGGCCGACGGGTTCGGGGAAGTCGCAGCTGGCGATGGCGGTGGCCGAGGCACTCGACGGCGAAATCGTGTCGGCCGACGCGTTTGCGATTTACCGCGGGATGGACATCGGCACCGACAAACCGTCGTTGGAGGACAGGCAGCGCATCCGCCACCACCTCATCGACGTCGCCGATCCCCGCGAGACCTTCTCGGCCGGCGCCTTTGCCGATGCAGCCAGAGCTGCCATCGCCCAGATCGAAGGCAGGGGCAAGACAGCGATCGTGGCCGGCGGCACCCACTTCTGGATCCGCGCGCTGGTGGTCGGGCTGTTTCCGGCGCCTCCCCGCGACCCTGAGGTCGGCGCCGCGCTCGCGGCCCTCTGGGAAGCCGATTCGGAATCGGTGGTTCGCCACCTCAGGGAGGTCGACCCCGACGCCGCCGAGCGGATCGGCGCCCGCGACCGCCAGCGGATTCTGCGGGCGCTCGAGGTTTTCGAGCTCACCGGTGAACCGATGACGAGCCACTGGCGCCGGCAACGGACCAGCCCACCGTATGATCCCCTGTACGTCGCACCAAACCTCGATCGACACGAGCTTTATGCTAAAATTAGCGCGCGAGCGAATCATCTTTTTTTGTCCGGACTGGTGAAGGAGGTTGAGCAGATTCTGGCCTCCGGTGTCCCTCACGACGCCCATGCTCTCAAGGCAATCGGCTACCGGGAGGTAGTGGAAATGCTGCGGGGGCAGTGCGATCTGGCAACCGCCGTCGAGAACACAATTCAATCGAGCCGCAATTTTGCAAAACGTCAACTTACGTGGTTAAGGAGGCTGCGTGACGGGACGGTCCACTGGGTGGCGCCGGCCGGTGAAGGTGGTGCGTCGGCAGTCATCGGATTATGGCATCAACACACCGAGGAAAGAAAATGACAATGAACAAACCTGCGAGCGGTACTATCAACATCCAGGATCCATTCTTCTATCAGCTTCGCAAGGATTCCAAAACCGTCCATGTGTACCTGGTCAGCGGCAAACGGCTCACCGGCATCATACGAAGATTCGACCGTTACTCCGTCATCCTCGAAAACCACAGTCAGGAGCAGCTGGTCTACAAGCACGCCATCGCCAGCATCGCTCCGTTGAGCGGTCTCGATGGTAAAGCGCCGCAGGATGAAGAATAGACTCGACCCACGGACCGGCAGCGAGCCGTTCCGGTTTCTTCAGGCTGTACGCGCAACGGCCGCGGCGGCGGCAGCCGTGGCTCTTCTCGGGCTTGGCGGCTGCGCGACAACACCGGCCGGCGCGCCCGAGGCGCAGCTCGAGTTTCCGTCTCCTGACTCGGGGCCCGGGCGGCCGGCGCTTGAAAAGGCGGCGCAGCGCCAGATCGACGACGGCTGGCAGGCGCTTCTCCGCGGCGACACCACCGCCGCCAGGGCCGGCGCGGCGCAGGCCGGCGCGACCTCGGCCTCCCGGTTGCTCGAGCTTCAGGCGGCGGTAGTGGCCGGAGATCATCCGATTCAGGGGCTCGAAACCCTCACCGGGACCGCCCCCGACTACGCCGCAGCCTGGCTGACGTTATCGGTTGCGGCGGAAGGCGCCGGCAACGAAGACCTGGCGCTCCGGGCGGCCGGGCGAGGGGCTGACCTCTGGCCCGACACACGGTGGGTCGGACGGTACGACAACCTCCGGCGGCGTTGGATCGACGATCGGATCCTGACCGCGAGCGGGCTGAATGAGCAGGGCGATCCCGGCGCCGCGCTCCACGCCCTCGAACCGGCTTTGGCGCTCGACCCTCAAAACCGCGACGCACTGCTGGTGCAAACGCGTTCGCTGATCGCACTCGATGAGCTCGATCGCGCCGAGGCGGTCCTCACCGGGCTCCCGCGTGACCGGGAAGCCGTCCTGGTTGCGGGAAGCATCGCCGAAGCCCGCGGCGACTCGACCGCCGCCATCCGCATCTACTCGTCGCTGCCCGACGATCCCGACGTCGTTCTCAGGGCGGTGGCCCTCGCCGAGGACCAGGGGGACTGGCAGACCGCGATGGATCTCTACGCCATCCTGCCCGACGGCCAGCCCGGAAAAGCGTCCGGTCTGCGCGAGGCAAAGCTCCGCTGGCGGGTCTCGGTGATGCCTTCGTATGTCCGCGACGCCCTGTCCACCGACAATATGAACCGATCCGACCTGGCGGTCCTGTTGGTCTCTTTGGTGCCCGCAGTGGAAACAATGTCCGGCGGACAGGTACCATTGTTATCGGACATCGTCGACATGCCGTCACAAAACGAGATCATCACCGCGGCCCGGTTGGGTCTGATCGACATCGACAGGCTCGAGCATCGCTTCTACCCCCTGCGGCCGGTTACCGAGGACGAGGTCCGCACCTCGATCTCCAAGCTGTGCAGGTTGTTGAAGACCTCCGCGCCGTCGTGGTGCGGCGATGGCACCTCCGATCCGTGTGTCTCGTTTGACCTCCCGGTCGCCGGCGGGCGGGTCGCCGATGTCATCATCGGATTGGCGGACGAGGAGGCGAGATGAGCGACAAGGCGCCGCAGCTGCTGTCGGAGATCGAGCTCTTTTCAGAGCTGAACGAGAGTGAACTGCAGGAGGTCGCGGCCCACGCGCAGGTCCGCAAGGTCGCAACCGACACCACGATCTTCCATGAAGGCGACCCGGCGGACGCGGTGTTCGTGGTGGTCAACGGCCGGGTCAAGGTCGTCACGACCTCGTCGGACGGCAAGGAGTTCATCCTCACGGTGCTCGGCTCCGGCCAGGTCTTCGGCGAGATGGGACTTCTCGAAGCGGCCCCCCGTTCGGCATCGGTGGTCACCATCACCGAAGTCGAGATGATGATCATCAAACGGGAGGATTTCGATCGCCTCATCGAGACCCGTCCGACCATTTCGCGCAAACTGATGGCTATCCTGTCGCGCCGGCTCCGGCGCGCCAACTCGAAGATGGAGTCGCTGGCCTACATGGACGTGGCCGGGCGCCTCGCCCGGTATCTTCTCGACATGGCCCTCGATCACGGCCAACGGCTCGGCAACGGCTGGGTCGTGGTCAAGAGACCCACGCACTCCGACATCGCCCACTCCATCGGCACCAGCCGCGAAACCGTCTCCCGGCTCATCAACGAGTTCGAGGAAGGGTTCGGGTTGGTCAACAAGGGGAAGTTCACCTACATACGGGAGAACCTGCTGGAGTAGCGGGAGAGAGAGATTTCGGATTTCGGATTTCGGATTTCGGATTTTTCCCCCGCCCACCCTCCCCCAGCTGACAATCATCCAAAGCGTTCGTTTCCTCCGTGTTGTCATCCCGACCGAGGGAGCCCTGCGACCGAGTGGAGGGATCTGGGGGGTGGCTTCAGGAATCGTCTTGCCTCCAGCCCCCACCCAGATTCCTCCACTCGCTCGTTTCACTCGCTCGGTCGGAATGACAGAGAAGTGCGGAATGCCCCTCGGCCGGGATGACACGAAAGAAGAAACGGCCGCCCGGGATGACAGTCATTGGGTTCCGGGCGGGTGGGTGGCATTCCGAATTCCGAATTCCGAATGCCGAATGCCGAATCCTCGCCCCTCCACCCCCAGCTGACTATCAACCCAAGCGTTCGTATCGTCGTTGCTGTCATCCCGACCGAGGGAGCCCTGCGACCGAGCGGAGGGATCTGGGGGGTGGCTTGAGGAATCGTCTTGCCTCCAGCCCCCACCCAGATTCCTCCACTCGCTCGTTTCACTCGCTCGGTCGGAATGACAGAGAAGTGCGGAATGCCCCTCGGCCGGGATGACACGAAAGAAGAAACGGCCGCCCGGGATGACAGTCATTGGGTTCCGGGCGGGTGGGTGGCATTCCGAATTCCGAATTCCGAATGCCGAATGCCGAATCCTCGCCCCTCCACCCCCAGCTGACTATCAACCCAAGCGTTCGTATCGTCGTTGCTGTCATCCCGACCGAGGGAGCCCTGCGACCGAGTGGAGGGATCTGGGGGGTGGCTTGAGGAATCGTCTTGCCTCCAGCCCCCACCCAGATTCCTCCACTCGCTCGTTTCACTCGCTCGGTCGGAATGACAGAGAAGTGCGGAATGCCCCTCGGTCGGGATGCCGAGAGGCGGATGCCCCGCCGGTGACACGAAGGAAGAAACGGCCGCCCGGGATGACTGTCAGCTGGGGGAGGGTGGGCGGGGGAAAAATCCGAAATCCGAAATCCGAAATCCGAAATCTTCTCCCGGGGTACAATCCCCTCTCCGGAGGACCGATGCCCGAGTTTCCGTTGCGCCTTTACAACACGCTGACGCGCCGGCTCGAGGAGTTCGAGCCCGTCGAGCCCGACCACGTGCGGCTCTACACCTGCGGCCCGACGGTCTACGACTACGCCCACATCGGCAATCTGCGCACATTTCTCTTCGAAGACGTGTTGCGGCGGACCCTCGAACTCGCCGGGTTCCGCGTCACCCAGGTCATGAACCTGACCGACGTCGACGACAAGACGATCCGCGAGTCGACCGCCGCCGGGCTCGCGTTGCGCGACTACACCGACCGCTTCATCGAGTCCTTTTTCGAGGACCTCGACACCCTGCGGGTGGAGCGCGCCGAACACTATCCCCGCGCCACCGACTACATCCCACAGATGGTGGAGCTCGTGGAGCGCCTCGAGGCCGCAGGCCACGCCTACCGCAGCGACGGCTCGATCTACTACAGCATCTCCACCTTCCCCGGTTACGGCAAGCTGTCGGGGGTCCGACCCGAGGCCAACCTGGTCGGGGCGAGGGTCGACAACGAGGAGTATGAAAAGGACGACGCGCGCGATTTCGTCCTCTGGAAGGGCGCCCGCGAGGGTGAGCCGGCGTGGGAGACGGCGGTCGGTCCGGGGCGGCCCGGCTGGCACCTCGAGTGCTCCGCCATGTCCATGGCCCTGCTCGGCGAGCACTTCGACATCCACACCGGCGGTATCGACAACATCTTCCCCCACCACGAAAACGAGATCGCCCAGTCCGAGGGCGCCACCGGCGAGGTTTTCGCCCGCTTCTGGCTGCACGCCGAGCACCTCGTGGTCGAGGGCGAAAAGATGGCCAAGTCCAAGGGCAACTTCTTCACCCTCCGCGACCTCCTGGATCAGGGCCACGATCCGCTGGCGATCCGCTACCTCCTGATCTCGGTGCCCTACCGCCAGAAGCTCAACTTCACCATGGACGGCCTCCACGCCGCGGCCCTGGCGATCGATCGCATCACCAACACGTTCCGGCGCCTCGCCAACACCCCGCCGGCCGACGGGCCCGGCGACCTCGAGCTCGAGGCGGTGGACGAGTTTTCCCGCGAGTACCGCAACTCACTGGCCGACGACCTCAACACCGCACGGGCGCTCGCGGCCCTTCACAACCTGTTGCGGCGGGTCAACACCGCCCTCGACGGCGCAGGCATCTCGACCCGGGTCCGGCCCGCGCTCGATGCCGCCTTCGCCGAGGTGGCGGCGGTGCTCGACATCATTCCCGCTGCCGACGACGGCACAGGCGCAGACAACGAGATCCAGCGGCTGGTGGACGAGCGCACCGCGGCGCGCACGGCGCGCGATTTCGCGCGGGCCGACGAACTCCGCGGCCGACTCACCGAGATGGGAATCGTCGTCGAGGACACGCCCCACGGGGTGGTGTGGCACAGGAAGAATTAGGAATTCGGAATTTCGGATTTCGGATTTCGGATTTCGGATTTCACCCCCGCCTCCCCCAGCTGATAGTCATCCCGAGCGTTCGTATTCCTCGCTTCGCTGTCATCCCGACCGAGGGAGCCCTGCGACCGAGCGGAGGGATCTGGGGGGTGGCCTCAGGAAACGACTTGCCTCCAGCCCCCACCCAGGTCCCTCCGCTCGTCGCTTCGCTCCCTCGGTCGGGATGACTTGAGGCGAGAATCGGCCGCTCGGGATGACATTCATTGGGTTCGAGGGAGGGTGGGTGGGAATTCCGAATTCCGAATTCCGAATTCCGAATTACCGCCCCCTCCCCCATCTGACAATCATCCCGAGCGTTCGTTTCCTCCTTGCTGTCATCCCGACTGAGGGGCATTCCGCACTTCTCTGTCATTCCGACCGAGCGAGTGAAACGAGCGAGTGGAGGAATCTGTGGGGCAGCTCGATGAATCGAGCTTTCTGAAGCCCCCCCCCAGATCCCTCCGCTCGGTCGCTTCGCTCCCTCGGTCGGGATGACATGAGGGAAGAATCGGCCGCTCGGGATGACATTCATTGGGCTCGGGGGAGGAGGGGTGGGAAATTCCGAAATCCGAAATCCGAAATCCGAAATTCCTACCTGACCAATTCACTCGGTTTGACGAGGTCGGCGCCTTTTGCGGCGAGGCCGGGCAGCTCGGCAGCGAGTACCTTGATCGTCACCGAGTCGAGGTGGCCGATGGCGATCGCCTCGCCGTCGAGCCGACAGCGATAAACCGCCTCGTCAAGCTGTTTCCGGATAGCCGAGGCATTGCGCTCGTTGTCAAGAAACACGTGACGGCGGTTGGTGGGGACGCCCTGGGCGCGGGCCGCCTCCTCCGCAACCGTCCGGGTCGTGGTGCGGGAGTCGATAAAGGCCATGCCCCGCGCGGAGAGCTCCTGCATGACCCAGGTCATGGTCTTGAGATCGGCGGTCGCCTTCGAGCCCATGTGGTTGTTGACCCCGACCGCGTGGGGAATGCTGTTGATGGCGGAGTGCACTGTTGTCCGCAGTTCGTCGATCGACATCCCCACCAGCACCGCGCCCGGGCCGGGCCTGTTGGCAGGATAGTTCTCCGGCTCCATGGGCAGGTGCACCCACACCTCGTGACCGGCTGCAAACATCGCCGACGCAGTCTCGGCCGATCTCGGCAGGAAGGGCAGCACCGCAATTCCGACCGGCGCCGGCAGCGCGGCCGCGGCCGCCACCAGATCGTCTTTCTGGCCGGCGTCGTCGATCAGGATCGCCAACCTGCCACGGGCGCCGGGCGCCGGCTGGGGCCGCGGCGTGGCGGTGGGTTGTCGGGTCGGGGCGGGGGTCGGCGGCACCACCGCGACCTTCGGTTTCGCGACCGTCAGCCTGAGATCGAAGGCTTCAGACCCGAAGTCCATCCGCACGATGACCTCGCCCGCGCCGAGGTCGGAAGGCACCACGACTGCGGCATGTCTGGCCGCCCCTTCGATTTCGAGGTCGCCGACAAAACCCTCGCGCGCGCCACGGTCGCCGAATTCGAAGCGCCACGTGCGAATGAAAACGTTGTCCGCCTTGACGATCGAATCGTCAACGACGATTGACTGACGGGCCACACCACGCTCGGCAGCCATTTCCAGCAGCCGCGCCTCGATCTGCGAATCTTTGCTCTCGCGGGTGGGGCGGAGGAAGAACAACAACGCCACCACCAGCGCCCCCAGGGCGACCACGATCCACGGCACCGCCGCCCGGCGGGCGCCGGAAAACCCGCGCTGCTTCCCTTTTCCTGTTGAGCGAGACGGCATCGATCAGGCCGCCTTCGGAAGTTCCCGACTCAGGACCTCGAGTGCGCGTTCGAGCACGGGATCTTTTCCACCTTCAACATCGGACACTTCAACCAGCTCGTTCGGTTCGATGCCGTTGCCGTTGATGGGTTTATCGTCCGCCCGCAGCCACTGTCCGACCGGCATCCACACCGCCACATCGCCGTCCCTGACCAGACTCATGTACGACGCGTGACCCGCCGTCTTCTCGCCCACCACCACAGCACCGTGTCGTTGCAGCGCCTCCGCGAGAATCTCGGCGACGCCCTGCGTGTCGCGGTCGACGAGAACGACCGGCGCGGACGAAACCAGCCGACTTGCCGTCGCCGGGAAGGTCTTGGACCCCGCTCGGCGCCCCTGCCAGCCGCCGAGAACCCCGGCATCGACGAATGCATCGGCCAACGCGATCGCCTCGCTTTCGAGGCCCCACCGCAGCTCTCTGAGATCGAGAACGAGCGGCCCGTCGGCGGGCACGAGCTCGATGACTGAAGACAGGGAGTTCTCGGGCAGGGCCTCGATCTTGACGATCGTGGCATCGCCCCGCAGCTCGGCGGTTGCCGGCCGCACCGTCCACGGCGCCGGCTCGAGAATCACCTCGCGCCGTTCGTCGACCTCGCGGTCGAACACCGCCAGGCGCACGCTTTCGCCGCGGTTCTCGCGATCCATCAGATCGAGCCGGATCTGCCACAACGGGCGCCCTCGACTGTTGACGCCTTCAACGAGCTCGATGACTTCCCACCTGTCGAGACCCGCAGTTTCACCCGGCGACCCTTCGAGAACGTCGTACACCGAAGCCGAACCCAGACGGGTGGCCAGACTGAGACCGAACGGCGGCGGCGAAACCACGAAATCCAGGTACTCGTCGACCCTGTCGGCGGGAAGAACGGCCGCCGACCGATCCAGCGACTCCACCAACCCTGCATCGAGCGACATGGACAGAGCCTCCTGGTTGAGCTCGTCCACGTACTCGGTCTCCACGAGGTGCACCACCTCGGCCAGATTGCCGAGAGCACGGAACAACACGTCCTGATTGCCGCGATTCGCCATCAGTACACTGGCGAACAGCAGCACCACCCCGATCGAGACGGACAAAAACACCGTGCGAGTGCGTTTCATTGTGACGACGACTCCCCTTTCAACTGCAGCCAACGGCGCGGGTCGTCGGGCTTTTCACCGACCCGGAACTCGAGATACACATTACCGCCCTCGGTGGGCGCCGATGCCAGCCCCAGTCGCATCCCCATCGTGACTCGTTGATCGACCCGAACGTGAATTGTACCAAGGCCGGCGACCAGCGAGTACACATCGTTCCCGTGGTCCAGCACCACCATATTCCCATAACCCTTGAAGTGCCTCGCATATGCCACAACGCCCGGAAATACCGCGGAAACCGGCGACGAGATCGGAGCGTCGAACCGCAAACCGTTGCACACGGTGTAGGTGTTGTATTTGGCAAGCCGCTGCCGCCCGAAGCCCTGCACCACCTGACCTTCCACCGGCCACGGCAATGCCCCACGATAACCGCGAATATCCTCCGAACCGGTAAAACGGTCCTTCGATGACAACACGTTCACCAATCGCTCGAGGGCCGCTTCGCGCTCGCGCAGGTCCTCGAGGGTCGCACCGGCACTCTTGCGGCTGCTCTCCAGGCTCGTCAGCTTCCGCGCCACGCGGTCGCGAACGGCCTCGAGGTCCGCCCGCCGAACCTCGAGCTGTTGCGCCTCCTCACGAGCCTGCTCCATGGTCTGGCTGAGTTCCGCCAGCCGGAGGCTGTGCTGCCGGCTCACCTCGTGGTATTCCTCCACCATCCGCATTTGACCGCCGGTCAACACCGAAACCGTACCCACCGCCTCTTCGAGGTCGCCACCCTGATAGGCGTCGAAGAAGAGCTGCAGCGGGCCGGGCCGCCCGAGCAGCGCCAGGATCTCGAGGTGACGGTCGAGGAGTTGGCGGCGCCCTTCGAGCTGCGACGCCAACTCGGCTGACTCAGTGCGAAGCCTCTCGACCTCTTGCGAACTCTGCACCAGGAGCAGCTCCGCTTCCCTGACTCGGGCATCCGCAAGCTCGAGCTGCGCGTCGAGCTCCCTCTGCTCCCGTTCCACGCTCGCAGACTCCTGCGACAGCTGGCTGAGGCGTTGTTCGAGCTGGCCGATACGGTTTCGCACCGAACTCAGCTGATCGTCAGTCGGGGCCGCCGCACCCGGCGCCGAAACAACCAACAGCAGCGTTCCCAGAAAGACCGCGGAACGGAGGCTAAAATGCATATCTCACCGGGGTTAATTGTAGCGCGAACAACGATTTGAATTTTTCGGTTGTGGGGCTCACGTCCTCAGATATACTGGTTGGAAAGCGAGGTGAGGGATGGACGAACACCTGTCGTACAACATTCATATTCTCGGCCTCAAGGACGCCTCAAAGTCCGGACGCCACCGATTCGTGGGGGCGATGGAGCGGCTCACCGGCCGGCCCCGGAACGAATTTGAAGGACAGTTCCCATCGCCCCACATCCCCATGTTTCAGTCGTTGAGCGTCGAGCGGGCGAAAAAACTCCTCGAAACCCTCGACAGCAACGGTGTTCTCGTCGAGATCCGGCCCTCCAACTCGCCGCCGATCGACGCCGCCGAAGAGCTCGAAGCAGGCAAGCGCGCCTGTCCGGCGTGCAACGTCGTCCAGTCGGCGACCAATATCGAATGCCACAAGTGCGGCATCGTGTTTTCGAAATATGAACGCGAACAACTCCTCAAAATGCAGAAGGACCACACGCTCGAGCAGGCCATGATCAAGGCCATGCAGGTCCGCGACGAGTGGCTGCAGCGCGCCCAGAAATTTCTCGAGGGCAAGCCCCTCCCGAAGGACGCGGCCAAGGAGTTCGCCGGGAACCTGCTCCAGGACGAAGTACCGTTCCTGCGGCTCGATTCGAGCGAGGGACCGCTGCTCCTCACGTCGCGCCGCATGCTCACCAAGAACGCTGACGGCAAGGTTTTGTCGATCCCCTACGAAATGATCAGCGAGGTGGACTTCGGCGGCGGCGCCATCCAGACCAAAAAGAGCAAATTCCGGGTCAACGTCAAGTTCCACGCACCGCTGCCGGTGTCACCGGAGGACACCATTTCGAAAATGTCCTGGACCCTCGACAAGGAATCGTCCTTCAACAAGGAAGTCGTCATGGATTGGGGCTACGCGAGGAACTTCATCTGCGGGTCCTGCGGCGAGCGTGATCTCCAGTACCGCTCCGAGGGCGCCAAGGTTCACTGCCGATGCATGCACTGCGCAACCGACCACGAAATCGACCTTGGCGAGTGCGTCGCCGTGCCGTTGTTATCGGAGTGACGGAGATGGCTCGCGTGACAGCCGCAGTCGTCATCCTCCTCGCCCTGTCCTGCGCGGCGCCGCAGTCGCCACCGGCGCCGACTGTCATTCAGAACATCGATCTCGGGATCGAGCTGACGGGGATGCCCCGTGGGCTGACCCTCTCCTCCAACCAGGGCAGCAGCCTGGAGCTCCGGCCGACGGACCCGGCCAAGAGCGGCGTCCTCTGGTTCTCGGTCGGCCCCGAGCAAAACGGCGTCAACCTGGTGACCGCGGTTCAGACCCACCAGTCGCAGATGGAAGGCAAGAAAGGCGCCGACTACAAGGGCGGTCAGGAGCTGCAGGGGGACTTCGGCACCGCCTTCTACTCGCGCGGCCAGTACATCGACGAGGGGAGCCTGATGGAGGAGACGGCGGTGTTCATGATCCACCCCGCCGGCCACCGGCTGCTCGGCATCCACTACCGCTACCCGGCCGGGGACGACTCTGCCGCGCGGGTCGAGGAGCTGATCGATGTGATCAACCACCTGAACTGAATTCTAAATTTTGAATTTTGAATTTTGAATTTGGCACGCGGGACGCGTGCCCCACAACCATCGCAATCTTTGATGAACGGCTTGTGGGGCAGCCGTCCCGGCTGCCATGCAGCGAAACGAGAATCGAATTGGCACGCGGGCCCCGCAACCATCACAGTCTTTGTTGAACGGTTTGTGGGGCAGCCGTCCCGGCTGCCATGCAGCGAAACGAGAATCGAATTGGCACGCGGGTTCCGCAACCATCGCAGTCCTTGATGAACGGCTTGTGGGGCAGCCGTCCCGGCTGCCATGCAGCGAAACGAGAATCGAATTGGCACGCGGGCCCCGCAACCATCACAGTCTTTGTTGAACGGTTTGTGGGGCAGCCGTCCCGGCTGCCATGCAGCGAAACGAGAATCGAATTGGCACGCGGGTTCCGCAACCATCGCAGTCTTTGATGAACGGCTTGTGGGGCAGCCGTCCCGGCTGCCATGCAGCGAAACGAGAATCGAATTGGCACGCGGGCCCCGCAACCATCGCAGTCCTTGATGAACGGCTTGTGGGGCAGCCGTCCCGGCTGCCATGCAGCGAAACGAGAATCGAATTGGCACGCGGGTTCCGCAACCATCGCAGTCTTTGATGAACGGTTTGTGGGGCAGCCGTCCCGGCTGCCATGTGGCTGGGCGGGAACTCAAAACTAAAAACTGAGAACTTAAAACTCAGATGGTTTTCGCTCCGACCCTGGCGAGGACCTCGTCGAACCGCTCATCGAAGCTCTGGCGGAACGGCGCGTGAAACGGCGACACGCTTTCGCCGTCGAGGACCGCCTGAAACCCCTCGGCCGCCGGTTCGAGCCGGTAGCGAAGCTCGGTGGTGCCCATCCAGCGAAACCTCACCACCAGCGCAGAATCGTCACCGGCAATCTCCGCAAACCGGTTCAGACCGCGTTCGGCGAGTTCCCGCCGCACGCGATCGATAAACTCGGCGGGAGTCCCGCTCGTCACTGCAAACGATTTCACGACGGGGCGATCTTACGACGCTTCGACGGGTAAAAAAAGTCCGCGAGACCACAATGGTCTCGCGGCTCTCGACGTCGAGTCCGCCTGGAGGGCGGATTCTGGCGGACTCAACATCACATCGCTTGTTCCAAATCCTCGTGAAGGGCCACCTGCCCGGTCACATCAATTTCGCTTTCGAGGGAACACAGGTCGGCAATCAGTTTCTTGATCTTTGGACTTCCTGCCAGCTTTTCATCAAAAGAGAGTCCGGCGTGGAACACGACCGCGGCGCCCCCTTTGGCTGTCTTCACCATGTTGGCGCGACACCGCGCGACCCGTGCTCGAATGATCATGTCGCCACCGGGGAGATTCAGGGTCACCTCGCAGACCCCTGCGGGCGGCAGGCCGAACGGCGCCTCGACCAACAACCCGCTCTCCGAGATATTGATCACCCGGATTTCCATTCTCGGTTTGACCGTGCCCTTGATGGGCTGCTTGACGTCGTACCGTGGGTGTTGTCTGCGTTCGTCCATTGCCGCCTCCGCCATCGAATGTTGCAAGCGGGATGCCAACTCCTGGCGAAACAAACGGGGGCGGCCGGTGTCAGAGGTTGGGACAGGGTGTGTCGGGATGAGGCAGGGTGATGAATTCGGAATTCGGAATTCGGAATTCGGAATTGCCGCCCACCCTCCCGCGGTTGATTTCGGATTTCGGATTTCGGATTTCGGATTTGCCGCCCGCCCTCCCCCGGCTCAATGGCGGGGGCGGGCCGTGCGGGCGTCCCGCCTACAGGTCTTTGCGGGGTTGATCCGAGGCGGCGCGGCGGGCGGCGCCGATCAGGGCGGCGCGGTCGTCGAGGACCACGTACACGGGCATCGACTCGAGCAGCGGGCGCATTCGGCCCTTGGCGAAGAACCCCTCGAGGAACGCGCCCCCCTGGAGCACTGGCAGGATCTTGGGGGCGATGCCGCCACCGACCCACACGCCGCCCGTGGCCATGAGCTTGAGGGCGAGGTTGCCCGCCTCCTCACCGTAGAGACGCGCGAAAACATCGAGAGTCCGGGCGGCGACCTCGCACTCGCCCTCCAACCCGGCCGCCGACACCGCCGGCGTTGGATCGCCCAGCCGCTGTGCTTCGACAAACCATCCGGGTTCGGACTGTCCGGCCTCGCCCAGCATGAACCGGTAGAGGTCCGCCAGCCCGGGGCCTGACAGCACCCGCTCCCAACTGACCGCGCCGTACCGATCGCGCAAAAACAGCAGCAGCCGGTCGCCCAGCTCGTCGGTGGGGGAAAAGCTCGCGTGCCCGCCCTCGCAGCCGAAGGGCCGCATGTCGCGACCGTCCCAGAACATCCCGGCCTCGCCGAGCCCGGTTCCCGCGGCAATCACCGCACCGTTGCCATGCGCCCCCGGCCGACCCGAATTGAGGGTGGCCAGGGCATCATCCCCCATCGCGGTGACACCCCACGCGGTGGCCTCGAGGTCGTTGATCAGGGCCACAGATGGGATCCCGGTCGCGACCTCCAACGCATCGGCGTCCACCACCCACGGCAGGTTGGTGATGCGGACCCGGCGGCCGGTCACCGGGCCTGCAAGCCCGAAACACGCGGCGCTGCAGGAATTCTCCCGCCCTCCAAGAAACCGGGCGACGATCTCGTCGAGACCGCCAAATTCCACACTCGCAAAAGTCTGCTCCTCGATGACCCGCGCCCCGTCATGCCCCACCTCGAAGACACCGATCCGGGTCTTCGTCCCACCGATGTCGCCCGCAAGCACGATCTTCCGGTCTTCACCCATCGCCGCCGAGTGTAGCAGCCAGAGGAATTCTCAATTTTGAATTCTCAATTTTGAATTCCACCCACCCACCCGGCAGCCGGGACGGCTGCCCCACAATCCGTCCCAATTTCGTCGCCAGTGACTTGTGGGGCACGCGTCCCGCCCGCCGGGCAGGCAGGCGGGAAATCCGAAATCCGAAATCCGAATTGTGATGTTGCGATGGTGTGACGTTGCGATGAAATTCCGAAATCCGAAATCCGAAATCAAAATCCGGGGGTGGGCGGGCGGGAAATCCGAAATCCGAAATCCGAAATCCGAAATGTGATGGTGTGATGTTGCGATGGTGTGACGTTGCGATGAAATTCCGAAATCCGAAATCCGAAATCCGAAATTATCCGGGGAGGGTGGGCGGAAATCCGAAATCCGAAATCCGAAGTTGCGATGTTGCGATGGTGTGATGTTGCGATGAAATTCCGAAATCCGAAATCCGAAATCCGAAATCAACCGGGGGTGGCCGGGTGGCATTCCGAATTCCGAATTCCGAATTCCGAATTCAATCATGTATCATCCCCCCGCCCCGACCCGGGCAACAACTCCTGGAGGAACCATGATTCAGCGCACTCTCACCATCATCAAACCGGACGCCGTCGAAAACGGCAACGCCGGCAAGATCATCGCCCACCTCGAGAAGGAAGGCTTCCGGATCCTCGCCGGCCGCATGATGCACCTCTCCGTGGCCCAGGCCCGCGCCTTCTACGCGGTCCACAAGGAACGCCCCTTCTACAACGACCTCGTGGCCTACATGACCTCGGGCCCGGTGTGGCCGCTGGCCCTCGAGCGCGAGGATGCCGTGACCACCCTGCGCAAGGTCATGGGCGCCACCAACCCGGCCGACGCCGCCGCCGGCACCATCCGCAAGCTGTACGGCGAGTCCATCGAGAGAAACGCCATCCACGGCTCGGACTCACCCGAGAACGCCGCCATCGAGGTCAGCTTCTTCTTCCCGGCCTGCGATCTGGCCTGAGCGCCCGATCAATCGGGGAAGAACGAGGCGGATGTCCCGGGCTGTGTTCATTCCGGCGGCAACCCGCAATTGATGTCATCCCGACCGAGGACCCGAAGGGTCCGAGCGGAGGGACCTGGGCGGGGGCTTCTGGCAGCATGCTCCCTGAAACCACCCCCAGGCTTGTCCCGAGCGAGTGCAGCGAGCCGAGCGGATTCCTCGGCTCGACCGCGGGAATGGGCGTCGTGCTAGGCTCGATCTCCGGATGAATCGCCCCTACACCCCCAACCCCGACGTCGTTTTCAAACGCCTGGAAAACCGCATGGTCCTGGTCCACCTGGCCACCAACCGGATCTTCGAGCTCAACCACACCGGCGCCCGAGCGTGGGAGCTCTTGCAAGAGGGCGCGACCGTCAACGACCTCCTCGAACGCCTTGCCGACGAGTTCGAGGTCGATGAATCAACCCTGCGGACCGAGGTTGACGCGCTGTTCTCCGAGCTCGTCAATGAAGGCTTGATTGCCCCCTGAACCCGCAATTTCCCGTCCGCGGGAAATTACCCCTTGACACTGTCACCAAATTGGACATACTCGAACCCTCATGGTCCCTTCACAGGACGAAACCGAGGTTCGGCGCCGGCTCTCGCCCAAAGGTCAGGTCTCGCTGCCCGGCGAGGTCCGCAAGGCCCTCGGGCTGCGGCCCGGCGACTCGGTGGTCTTCGAAATCGCCGACGGCGTCGTCACCATCCGCCGCGCCGACACTCTCGACCCCTTCTTCCACCTCCCCCTCTTCCAGGCCCTCGAAGAGTGGTCGCAGGATCAGAAAGCCACCGTCTTCCGCTACCCCTGAATCCGAGAATGGGCCCTCCCCTTGTGGGGCAGCCGTCCCGGCTGCCATCCGGCCCCTTGTGGGGCAGCCGTCCCGGCTGCCATCCGGCCCTTTGTGGGGCAGCCGTCCCGGCTGCCATCCGACCCTTTGTGGGGCAGCCGTCCCGGCTGCCATCCGACCCCTTGTGGGGCAGCCGTCCCGGCTGCCATCCGACCCCTTGTGGGGCAGCCGTCCCGGCTGCCATCCGACCCCTTGTGGGGCAGCCGTCCCGGCTGCCATCCGACCTTTTGTGGGGCAGCCGTCCCGGCTGCCATCCGACCCTTTGTGGGGCAGCCGTCCCGGCTGCCATCCGACCCTTTGTGGGGTAGCCGTCCCGGCTGCCATCCGGGTGGAGGTGGCCCCCCCACCAATCACGCCGCAACCCCCCCGGCACGCGAGACGCGTACCCCACAAATACACCCATGACACGCGCGCCGTTCAGCTGTACATTCAAGGGAACAAGAGAAAAGAACTGAAGAGGACGCTCATGCACAGCAAACTTTCAGCCAAAGGCCAGGTCACGATTCCGAAGGGAGTGCGGGAAAGCCTGGGCCTCCAACCCGGCGACTTCATTACCTACGAGATCGCCGACCACTCGTCCGCCATTCTCCGCCGGGTCGGACCTTTCGACGCCTCGTTTCACATGGCCATGTCCGGGACCCTCGATGAATGGGACTCACAGGAGGATGACGAGGCTTTTCGTGACCTGTGATTGCTTCGATGTCGTTATCGTCTCCATGCCCAATTTCAAGACGGCCGACATCAACCTCTAAGAACACCTTCACGAAGAAAAACCGAAGACCGAAATCGCCCATCCGCGGGCAACAAGGCTTCGATCACCCTGAAAAGCCGCCTCGCGCCGGAAAATCCGAAATCCGAAATCCGGCACTGGCCGACAGGAGCGGTTTGTGGCCGACGGCCGGAAAGGAAGGGTGGATGGGGGCCGGCCATCGGCCACCCGCTCATGGCGGTTAGACGCCGCGGCCGCAGGCCGCGAGCAAATCCGAAATCAATTCCTACCGCCTCCCCACCCTGTGCCGCACCGCCGCCAACCCGTACCGCCACGCCCGACCGACCAGATCGAACGGCCGCCACAGCCGCCGTCCCCAGTAGCCGAGTTCCGACTTCGGCGGGCCGTACAGCTGATCGACCTGCGGTCTGGTCAGCCACACGGTGCGCCACCCGTCGACCGCCAACCGTCTCCATCTCGGCTGATCCGTGAGGTACCGGGCTCGCCGCGCCAGACGCATCGACTGGACGTAATCCTCATTCGTGGCCCCGGCTACAAGGTGCCGGAGGAGCTTCGCGGGACGGTCACTGCCTGCGGCGATCTCGATCGGGTCCTCTCCCCCACCCAGCCGATCCACGAGCTCGAAGACGGCCTCGATCTCGTTCAACCCCACATCCCGTTCGATCCACGGATAAACCGTATCCAGAATCGGGCCCCACGCCGTGGCCCCGACCTTCAAATCCTGAACATCCGCCAGAAACCGGGACCACGGGTAGTTGTCCGGGGAAAGCCCGTGCTGAGCGATGCCGTGCACCAACGCGTGCGCCAGCAAAACGCCGTGCTCCGGGACGAAACACCCTCCGGGCATCCCCTCGACGGCCCGAACCAGGTCACGTTCGAACAGCTGCTCCGCCGTCGCCGAACGCCCACCCTCCAGCCGAACTCCCGGGATCATCCGGTGCACCTCGATCCCGAGACCCGTGGGATGGGTCAGAAGCTGCAGCTGGTGCTCGCTCTCCGGCGCCTCCGGAGACCGGCAGCCGCGACCGATCAGGGCATCCTGGAAGGACCGCGCAGCGGTGTCCGCCACCAGCACATCCACATCGCTCATGGTCCGCGACCCCGTCTCGATCCAGCCGCCAAGCTGCAGCGCCGCGCCTTTCAGAAAGACCACCGGCACGCCGAGATCGACGCTCACGTCGGCCAGCTCCCGGCAAACCTGTTCCACGACCAACGCCCGCGCCACGCACCCCGTGTGGGCGCGAAGAAACGCCTCACCAGCCTCCTTGCCGACCTCCCCGGACAGCGCCTCCGCCCCCGTCCGCGCCGCGATCCGCTCCGCCAGGTCAAGGCTCTCCGCGAGTTCAAGGACCAGCTCCCCGCGAAGCTCGCCCGCCCTGTGCAGCGTCGTTGACGACGGTCCAAATGCCCTCGCCAACACCCACCCCAACTCCGCGCTCAGCTCGACCAGCGGCGGATCAAAACGAAAACCCGAGGCCATGAACCGAGCCTAGCACGCAACTCTGACCCGATTAAGGGCTGCCGGCGAATCATCCGGGAGCTCGCGCGGTACAAGCTCTCGAACAATGCGGGTTAGAATAGGCACATGAACGCGATGGAGAGAATCACCGTCGATCCCGGAATCATGCTTGGCCAGCCTGTCATCACCGGTACCCGGCTCCCCGTTTACGTGATCGTTCAGGCCATCGCCGCCGGGACGCCCCGAGTGATCTTCTCGAGTCCTACCCATTCCTGTCCGTGGAAGATGTCGAGGCGGCGCTCAGCTTCGCAGCCCGTCTCGCTGAATCGCAGTGGTGACAAGAACCGGTATCCGATTCCGGGAGCCACCGGTCGATCCAAGACGAACATAGGCACGAAAAAAACCCGGGCAAGCCCGGGTGCAACTGTCATCCACGACCACCTCTGCTACGGGGGAGGTGGGGCGGAAATTCCGAATTCCGAATTCCGAATTCCGAATTCTGCGATCACTCCGTGATTCCTCGCCTCCGGCAAGAACTCATTGAAATACCGCCGCAGCTCCTTCTCCCGCCCCAGCTCCCCCAACTCCTCGAACCGCCCCAACCCCTCCGCAATCCTGCCGCTGTCGTAGGTGCTGATCTTGCCGATGAAGATCTTCGGGTGCCTGGTCTTGGTGATGTGCTCGCCCTCGGTCTCCAGCTCCTCGAAGAGCTTTTCACCAGGCCGCATGCCGGTGAAGACGATGTCGATGTCCTCGAACGGCTTGAGGCCGAAGAGGACGATCATGTCCTTGGCCATGTCGAGGATCCGCACCGGCTCGCCCATGTCGAGGATGAAGATCTCGCCGCCCTCGCCCATCGCGCCCGCCTGCAGCACCAGCTGCGCCGCCTCGGGGATGGTCATGAAGTAGCGGACCATGTCGGGGTGGGTCACCTGGACGGGCCCCCCTGCCAGGATCTGCTCGCGGAAGATCGGGATCACCGACCCCGCCGACCCCAGGACGTTGCCGAAGCGCACCGACACGAAGCGCGTCGAGTACCGGCCGTTGAGGTCCTGCACCGCCAGCTCGGCGACCCGCTTCGAAGCCCCCATGACCGACGTCGACCGTACCGCCTTGTCGGTGGAGATCTGGATGAAGGCCTCGACGCCGGCCTCCCCCGCCAGCTCGCCGAGCGAGCGGGTCGCCAGGATGTTGTTCTTGACCGCCTCGGCGGGGTTGGACTCCATCATCGGCACGTGCTTGTGGGCGGCAGAGTGCAGCACCACCGACGGCTTGTGCCGTTCCAGCAACCCCCGCATCAGCTCGCGGTCGCAGACATCGGCCACCAACGGCACGATCGGGATCTCCGGGAACAGCCCCCGCAGCTCGCGGTCGACGTCGAAGAGCGCGAACTCCGCCCGCTCCACCAGCAGCAGCCGACCGACCTGGAACCGCGCCACCTGGCGCGCCAGCTCGGCGCCGATCGAGCCGCCGGCCCCGGTCACCATCACCGTCTTGCCGGCGAGAAAGGCCTTCACCAACCCCTCGTCGAGGGTCACCACATCGCGCCCCAGCAGGTCCTCGATCTCGACGTCGCGGATGCGGCTGATCTCCACCGTACCGCTGAGGATCTGGTAGAGCCCGGGGATGATCTGGGCCTTGACGGGGACGCTCTCGCAGATCTCGACGATCCGACGAATGTTGGTGCGCGACGCCTGGGCGATGGTGATGACCACGTGGTGGATCTCCAGCTCCTTGACGAGCTGGGGCAGATCTGCGGTCGTGCCGATCACCTTGATGCCGTGGATGACAGTCCCCTGTTTCATGGGGTCGTCGTCGACAAAGCCCTTGATGTCCAGACCCATATCCCCGCGCCCGGTGATCTCCCGCGCCGCCTGCACCCCGGCCCGACCCGCACCGACCAGCAATACCGGTTTGTGGCGTCCGCTCTTCAACTGCGAAGCCTGGGCGCGAATCTTCTTCTCGTAGCCCTCGAACACCGCCCGCCGCAGTACCCGCAAGGCGAGCACGCCGCCGAGCCCGAACAGCGTCGTCATGAAACAGATCGACAGCGGCACCCGCCACTGACCGAACCCGTCCGGCAGCCCCAGCCGCAGCAGCACAAGCGGTAGGAACGACCACCAAGCCGCCTTGAGGAAGGCGCCGATCTCGGCCATCCCGATGTAGCGCCACATGAAGGTGTAGATGCCGAAGGCGTGCATCGCCCCGAACTGGAGCAACAGCACCAGCGGCAGCTGCACCAGACATGCGTGGAACTCGCTGCCGGGGATGTCGAACTCGAACCGGAGCATGTACGCCAGCACGAACGCGGCGCTCAGCACGCCGAGATCGAGCACGAACTGGCCGGGCCGGTTCATGAGGCGCTGCCACGGCGGCGCCGGCAGCGGCTTGTCGGTCGCCCGCCGGCCGAACGTCACCTCGCCGTCACTCGCCTGTTTGATTGTGGGTTTGTCAGTCATGCTTTCCGTCGCCGCCCGCCCCGGCGGCCCGCACCTCGTCCAGGGTGACCCCAGGGTACCAGCGCCAGCCGAACAACGCCGCGGCCGTCGCGGCGAGCACCCTCACGTCCTGCCAGAACGTCCTCTGCTCCTGATACTCCAGATAACCCCGCAGCTTGAACGGCAGCAGCTCGTCCACGTAGAACCGCTCGGCATCGCCGCCGGCCGCCGCGATCAGCCCCTCCTCGTCGGTCAGCCGCAGGGTCACCGGGTGGGTGATCCCCGGCCTCTCCTCGAGGATCCGGTACCACCTCGGGTCGTCGACGTCGACGTACCGCGGGACCTCGGGCCGGTGGCCCACCAGCGACAGGTCGCCGCGCACCACGTTCCACAGCTCCGGCAGCTCGTCGAGCTTGAGCCGCCGCAGCAGTCGGCCCACCGCCGTCACCCTGCCGTCCCCCGACGCCGTGACCTGGAGGGGCTCGTCGTTGACCCGCATGGTCCGGAACTTGAGCATCGTGAACGGGCGCCCCCACCGGCCGACCCGAGCCTGCCGGAAGATGACGGGGCCGCGCGAGCTCAGCGCCACCGCCGGAACGATGAGCGCCATCAGGGGTGCCGTCAGTACGAGGGCGGCCGCCGCCTTGATCGCCTCGAGAGGTCTCGGGATGCCGCTGTATCGGGCCATGTCTACCTGCGGTGCCGCTTCACCACGTCTCCCACCGCCTCGATGACGTCATCCACGTCGCCGATCGGTCAGACGCGGGATGCAACGGCAGGCTGACGATCCGCTGGTACGCGCCGTACGCCACCGGGAAATCCTCCGGCGCGAAACCGTAGCGGTCCCGGTAGTAGGGGTGCAGATGGACCGGGATGAAGTGCACCGAGGTCCCGATGTTGCGGGCCGCCAGCTCCTCGATAAAGCGACCGCGGTCGATCGTCAGCCGGTCGAGATTCAGGCGGATCACATACAGGTGCCACGCCGAGGAAGCCCCATCGCGCTCGACCGGGACCTCGATCTCGGGCATGGCGCCGAACGCCGCCGAGTACCGGGCGACGATCTCCAGCCGCCGCTCCTGAAACCGGGGCAGCTTTTCGAGCTGGGGCAGCCCCAGCGCCGCCTGCAGGTCGGTCATGTTGCACTTGAATCCCGGCAGCACCACCTCGTAGTACCAGGACCCGCCGGCCGCATAGCGCGCGTGGGCATCGCGGCTCATCCCGTGCAGCGCCCACGGCCGCGCCCGATCCACCAGCTCCTTCGATCCTGTCAGCATGCCACCCTCGGCGGTCGTCAAGTTCTTCGTGGCGTAGAAGCTGAAGGCCGTGAAGTCGCCGATGCTGCCGACCCGCCTCCCGTCCCAGCTCGCCGGCAGCGAGTGGGCGGCATCTTCGACGACGTGCAGACCGTCCTTCTCCGCGATCTCCAACACTGCACCCATGTCACACGGGTGGCCGTAGAGGTGAACCGGAAGGATCGCCTTGGTCTTCGTGCTGACCGCCCCGGCTACCCTCTCGGGATCGATGCACAGCGTGTCCGGCTCCACGTCCACCAGGACCGGCGTCGCGCCCACGTGCTCGATGACGTGCACCGTGGAGCAGAAGGTCATCGGGGTCGTGATCACCTCGTCGCCGGGGCCGACGCCGAGCGCCGCCAACGCCACCTGCATGGCGTCGGTGCCCGACGAGACACCGAGCGCAGCCTCGGCGCCGACAAACTCGGCGAACTCGCGCTCGAAGCGCGCCACCCGCGGCCCGGTGGTGATCCACCCCGAGCGCAGCGCGTCCGCTACCTCGGCAATTTCCTCTTCGCCAACGGCGGGGGGCGAAAAACTCAAGAATTCGTCACGCATCGGTTGGTTTCACCAGTACTCCAAGGATATGGGTCCGCAGAAACGGCAAACACTCGAGCATCGTCGCCACCGTCCAGCTGACGGGCACCACCCGCCGCGCCAACGGCGGCGCCAGGGTCACCGTTCGCAGGTGATGGGCGAACCCTGGAAAGAGCTTCTTCAGTTCTCCCCGCGAGATGCCGCGCACATTGGGGTTTGCAGGATTGTCCACCCGGAAGTCGT
>CAVUHO010000007.1:0-24627 GCA_963741385.1 Candidatus Sulfomarinibacteraceae bacterium | reverse complement strand
GACACTCCACATCGTCGACCACCCCCTGCTGCACGCACATTCATGGCCCGGCTGCGCGACCGCCAGACGTCCTCCGAGGATCTACCGGGCCCTGACCTACCGGATCTCGACCTTTCTGGTCGCCGAGGCGACGCGCGATCTTCCAACCCTCGAGGCACCCGTGGAGACCCCGCTTGAAACCACCACGGTCCGTCGTCTCGCCACCCGTGTCGTGGCCGTCCCGGTGCTGCGCGCGGGTCTGGGGATGCTGGACGCCTTCCTGACCCTCATGCCGGGAGGCGCAGGTCGGGTACTTCGGCCTCGAGCGCAACGAGGAGACGGCGGTGGCGCGCCGTTACTACGAGAAGGTTCCGCCCGACCTCCAGGACGCGGTCGTGTTCCTGCTCGACCCGATGCTCGCCACCGGTGGCTCGGCGGTGCTGGCCGTGGATGGTCTGCGGGGCCTGGGAGCGCAGCGCGTGCGATTCCTGTCGGTGATCGCAGCCCCGGAGGGGGTCGCCGCTCTCTCGGCCGCCGCCCCGGACGCCGAGATCTACACCGCCGCCCTCGATCGCCGGCTCAACGACCGCAAGTACATCGTGCCAGGCCTCGGGGACTTCGGCGACCGCCTCTTCGGAACCTGACTCGGTTATTTCGACCGGCGGGTTTTGAACCGAGAGTTGACATCTTGGATATACTCGCATCATGGCGTTACCACGATTTCTTGACAAACTCTCCGCCGATCGCCGTATCGGATTGATCGCCGCCGCGGCCGAGGAATTTGCGGCGAAGGGCTACAAGGGTGCGCTCCTCGAAGCGATCGCCGAAAAAGCTGAGATCGGTAAATCTTCTTTTTACTATTACTTCTCAGACAAGGCCGATCTTTGCCAGACGGTGCTCGACGAGGCGTGGCGGCGGCTCAGCGCCAGGGGCAGGATCGACCTCGACAAGCTCACGGCCGAGTCCTTCTGGCCGATGTTGGAGGAGATCGCGAAGGAAACCTTCGAGGCGTGCGCCCGCGACCCGTGGCTGATCTCAGCGTCAAAACTCCTCAACCGCACTGGGCCAGATCCTCCGGGGAAGACGTGCTCGAGGAGTACTTCGAGAAGGCAGCCGCGACTTCGGAGACGGCGTGGGTCGCCGGGCCAGGCGCTGGGAGTCGTTCGCAACGATGTTCCGGCGGAACTCCTGGCGACGATCTCGCTCAATGCCCGTCAGGCCTCGAATCTGTGGCTCCTCGATCGCATGGAGACTCTCGGGGTCGACGAAGTAAACCGCATGGCGCTGTTGCTTCTGGGCATCCATCGCGCTCTTCTGGCGTCGCCGGAATCGGACGCATCACCGCCCCCATAACCGGGCCTGATCAGTGTTCAGAGTGCGCCCGGATAGGGATTGTCGCGGGTCGTGGTGGATATTGCCCCTTGACATCGGGCTGACTTCGACTTAAGTTTTGGACTGATGAGTCTAAACAAAGAGTCGAACGTTCGAACCACCACGGAGGATTGGCCATGAGTTGCACGTGTGCGCTTCGTCGAACACTGGTTTTACTGGTTGCCATGTTGGTCGGACCGGTACTGTTCGCCCAGGGGACAGCCTCGGTCATCGGACAGGTTCAGGACCAGAACGGCGGCGCCCTACCCGGCGTCTCGATCGTGCTGCAGAACCTGACGCAGGGTGGGAAAATGTCCACCGTGACCGACAGCGTGGGGCAGTACTCGTTCACCGGGGTGGCGCCAGGAAGCTACCGCCTGACGGCGGCGCTCGGCGGATTTACCACGCAAGAGATCGAGGTTACCGTCACTGCCGACAAGAAAGAAGTTCACGATTTCACCCTCGAATTGGCCTCGTTCTTCAACAACATCACGGTGACGGCGGCGAAACGCGAGCAGGAGATCCTCGACGTTCCGGCCTCGATCACCGCGGTCACCGGCATTTCAATCGAGAGGCAGGGCGTCACCAACCTCGACGAGATCCAGGGAAGCATCCCGGGTTTGTCGATCGTGGATACGGGACCGGGAACCCAACGCACCCAGATCCGCGGCATCTCCTCGCCCCAGAACCTGCCGACGGTCGGTCAGTATCTGGATGAGATGCCGATCACTGCCGAGGGTGCCGGATCGGGTCTCGACGTCCGTTTGCTCGATCTCGAGCGGGTGGAGGTCCTGCGCGGTCCCCAGGGGACCCTGTATGGCGAAGGGTCGATGGGAGGCACGATCAAGTACGTGACCAGGGACCCGTTGCTCGACGCCCTCGAAGTCTCGGCAGAAAGCGCGTACGGTTGGGTCGACGGCGGCACCGGGACCTATCGCGCCAACGCCGTGGTGAATATTCCGGTGGTCGAGGGCAAGCTCGGGTTCCGCGTCCTCGCCGGAACCGAGCACTATCCGGGGTGGATCGAGTATCCGAATCGAGGGGTGACCGACGGCAACGAGGGCGACTCTTCGACATTCCGGATCAAGGGCCTGTGGATCATCAACGACCGTTTCGTCGCGTCGCTCATGTTCCAGGCCCAGGACAGCGACTTCAAGGATCAGAATTATTACGACAGCGACGGCACCGCGCCGTTCTACCTGCCGCAACCGGTGACCGAGAAGTCGAACATCACCAACCTGGTGCTGACCTACGACGCCGGGAGTTTCTCCATCCTCAGTTCGACCGGTTATCTCGACCGGACGAACGAGGGGTCCTACGACTTCACGGCCTTGTATGTGCCGCTCTTCCCTCCGGGCATGATCGACACCGTCGCGCTGAACGCTGGGGCGGACTCCGACACGCTGACGGAGGAGCTTCGGTTCTTCTCGAACGGCAACAAACGGCTCGACTGGACCGCAGGCTTCTACTACCGCAAGTTCGAAGGCAGCGGCTTCAATCTGACGGAGACGACCCCCAACCCATTCCCGTTCGAACTGTTCGAGACCAACAACACGGACAAGACGCAGCAGACCGCACTCTTCGGCCAGGCCGAGTACGCATTTTCGAAGAAGTTGTCGGGTACCCTTGGGCTGCGCTACTTCCGCGACAAGCGTGAGCGGATGAGTTCGGTGGGACAGTTCGGCCCCGCCGAGGACAACCCGGACCAGAGCGGCACCTTCACGTCCACCAACCCTCGCCTGGTCCTTTCGTATCGGCCGTCCGACAACAGTCTCATCTACGGCAGCGCGGCGAAAGGGTTCCGCAGCGGCGGGTTCAACCTCGTGCCGCCTGGCTGCGACATTTCCACGACCTACGAACCGGAGACCCTGTGGACCTACGAGGTCGGCACCAGCACCAGCCTCGACTCGGGACGGTACGTCATCCAGAGCGCGGTCTATTACAACGACTGGAAAGACATCCAGACCCTGGCCCTCTGCCCCGGGACCTATGTGGCGCTGACCGACAATGTTGGCAAGGCCAGCGGCACCGGGATCGACCTACAGTTCACGGTCACACCCACACGCGGGCTCGTGTTCAGCCTCACGGGTGGATACAACGATTCGCAGTACGACGACAACTCGTACGCGCACTCCGAGGGCGACAACATCGACTACGCCTCTGAGTACAACTTCGGGCTCGCAGCCGACTGGAACTTCCAGTGGGGGCAGAAACTCCCCGGGCTGATGCACATTGACTATCAGCAGATCGGTCCATTCGATCTCAACTTCCGCAACTATGGACTGCCCCCGTTGAGTTCGGACACCGTTGGCTTCCTGAACACACGCCTCACGATAACTCTCGGAACGGTGCAGATCTGGGTCTACGGCCAGAACCTGCTGAACGAGGACGGCGCCATTTCGCCCGCCATTCCCTTTGGCGGCGTGCCTTCGGCCGTTCGCCCGCGGCCGCGCACGCTCGGCCTCGGTCTTGGGTGGCACCTCTAGTTCGACGGTCTGCCGGATACATCGACTGACCTCATCAAAGGCGGTTGTGCGGGCGCCCCGTGGCGCCCGCCAAGCCGCCGCGTGGTACACCTTAGGGAAACAGGGGAGGACTCCGCCGTGGAAAATGCCGTTCTGTCGTTCCTCAGCCGCGACTGGGCCGGTCTGGCGGTGGCGGCGGCCGGCGCGTTCGTCGGGTGGTGGTGCGTCGGAGTCGGCCAGGCGAACGGCGCTCCGTGGGCGGTGGTTCTCGGGTGGGCGATCGTCGCGGTGGCGGCGCTGGCGGCTTCCGGCGCACTCTGGCACCTCGTTCACATGGCCCGCGTTCGCGCCGCCTATCCTCCGCCGGGCAGACTGGTGGACATCGGTGGCTACCGTGTGCACGTTCTGGCGGAGGGCGAGGCCAATGGCCGTCCGTCCGTCGTCTGGATGCCCGGCGGACACGCGGCGGGATTCGCGCTGCACCACCTCCACGAGGCCCTTCGGGAGGAGACGCGTTCGATCCTGATCGACCGGCCGGGCACCGGCTGGAGCGACATCGGCCCCTTTCCGCGCACCACCGCGCACGAGGCGGAGGAGGTCATCGCGGCCCTCGACGGCGCCGGCGAGAAGGGCCCGTTCGTGCTCGTCGGTCATTCCTTCGGTGGCCCCCTGGTCGCCAACATCGCCCGGCGTTGGCCCGAGCGCGTCGCGGCACTCGTCATGGTCGACGCAACCCCGCCCGACACGATCATCTATGGGCCGCCGGTCCCCGTGCTGAAGCAGATGCGCATCGGCGCGGTGCTCAACGCACTGCCTCGTCTGTTCGGGATCCACGTCGATTTCGCCGAACGAAGGATGCGGCGCAACGCGCCGGCAGCGTGGAAGCGCATCGGAGATATCGTCAATGAGCGTCTGGGGGAGGCGGGGAGGACGCTGCGTGCCATCGAAAGCGGCACGCGGTCCGCCTGCGCGGGCGCCTCGATCTACTCCGAGCTGTCCCCGGTCGGTCTCGCCGAGGTGGCGTGGGACACCGTGGTGTACGAGGGCGATCTCGGGGATATGACGGTGCTCCTGGTAGCGCCGGGCGGGATGGAAGAGGAAGAGTTTGCCGCGACGGCGGCGATGATCGACCGCAACGCGGGTGCGGGCCGTGCCGTCGACCGGGAGCGCCTGCGCCGGTTCTACGCCCGTTCGCGCGAGCGCTACCTCACGATCTCGAGCCAGTCGCGGCGGGTCTACGCGCCGGAGGGGACTGGGCACAATTTCCCATACGAGACGCCCGATTTTCTCCTCGGCGTGGTTCGTTCGCTGCTGGAGCCGGAATCGCCTCCAGAAGCCGGGAGCGCCGCTTCATGAGCACGGCCCAGCCAAACGATCGACTCAACGAACTGGCAGTCCGGTACTGGCGTTTCTGGTGCCACGAGTCGCCTTTGACCGCGGTCCTCGCCGGCGAGACCACAGCGGACGCGGTGCTGTTTCGGGAGTCTCTTGAAGACTACGAGCGCCGCAACCGAATGGCCGGAGAACTGCTGACCGAACTGGACGGCATCGCGCCGGATGAACTCACGACAAAGGACCGGGCCACTCTCCGGCTGCTGCGTCGCGATCTCGAGAGCATCCGCAACCTCTACGCGGTTCAGGCGCATTACAGGCCCTCGCTCTATCCGACCGGCCCCCCGATGATGGTCTCGTTCTTCGCCAACTCGACAAGCGTCGAGGACGCCGAAACGGCCGAGCGCTTCGTCGATCGGCTGGCGACGGTGCCGTCCTTTCTCAGCGACCTCCGCGAGTGTCTGCAGGCGGGCCACGACCAGGGATTCCGCTACCCGCGCCTCGCGCTCGAGTGCGCGTCGGGTGCGGTCCGCGACGCCATCGCAGGCTCGGTCGAGACGCTGCCGTGGTCCGGGCCGTTCAAGCGTTCGCCCGCAGCCTCGGCCGTCATCCGCCGTCACGGAGAGCGTGTGCTGACGCTGATCCGGGACGAACTCGTGCCGGCTTTCGACGCCTTTGCGGGATTCCTCGATGGCCCTCTCGCCGAAGGCGCGCGGAGCACCGTGGCGTGCACCGACGCTCCCCTCGGTCGCGAGTTCTACCGTACCGTGGTGCGGGACCTCACGACCACCGCGATGTCCCCGGAGGAAATCCACGAACTCGGTCTTGCCGAGGTCGCGCGGCTCGAAGCCGACCTCGAGGCCGTCGCCGCTGATGCGGGCTTCGAAAACGACCTCGCGGGCTATCGCGCATTTCTCGCGGGCGAAGAATTCATCGCCCCATCGAAGGACGCGTTGCGCGAGCAGCTCCAGGTCCTGTGCAAGCGGATCGACGGGCGCATCCCGATCTTCTTCGGACGCATCCCACGCATCACCTACGGTGTGGAGTCGATGCCGGAGGCGGTCGCCGAGCGCATGCCGCCGGCCTACGCTCAGCCCAACCCGGCAGACCGGAGTGCGCCGGGGACCTTCTGGCTCACCAGCCTTCCCGACCGGTGCCCGTCCTCGATGCATCTGCCGATGGCCCTCCATGAGGCCTGGCCCGGCCACCTCATGCACATCGCGCTGATGCAGGAGGCCGACGACCTGCCGTCGTTCCGGCGTCACGGCGCAATCCGTTATCCGGCGTGTGTGGAGGGTTGGGCGATCTACTGCGAAGGCCTGGGTGTCGACATGGGGCTGTACGGGACACCGCACCAGCACTACGGCCGATTGGAAATGGAGATGTGGCGGGCCCTGCGCCTGGTGGTGGACACCGGGATCCATTGGCACGGGTGGAGGCGAGAGCAGGCCGTCGAGGCCATGGCGAAACACCTGGCGATGCAGCGCGCCACGATCGAGGCCGAGGTCGACCGCTACATCTGCTGGCCGGGGCAGGCCCTGGTCTACCAGATCGGCAACCTCGAGTACCGCAGGCTCCGGCGGTGCGCCGAGGCGAGCCTGGGGGACCGTTTCACCTACCGCGCCTTCCACGACGCGCTGTTGGGGGCCGGGGCGGTGAGCCTGGAAGTGTTGGGGGACATCATCGACGAGTGGTTGGACCGGGAGTGCGCGCGGATCGAAGCCGGAGAGACCTGTCATGCACACGCCTAGTCCCCTCGATCCCTCCGCGACGATGCACTTCGAGACCCACGGCAGAGGCGCCCCGTTGCTGCTGGGCTTCCCGATGATGGCGTCCCACGCCGAGGTATTCGGCGAGCCCGGCGCCGCGGTCCTCGAGGGCTTCCTCGACCGGCTGACCGATCGCTACCGGGTTCTGCTCGTCGACTACCCCAGCATCGGGAAGAGCGGGACCATTCCACCCGCCGACTTCACCGTCGAACGGGTCTGCGCCGATCTGCTGGCGGTCGCCGACGCCGCCGGCTTCGACCGTTTCGCGTACTGGGGCTACTCGTGGGGAGGCGGCGTCGGGCTGCAGCTCGCCACGCGCACGGACCGCCTGTCGGCGTTGGTCGTCGGCGGCTGGCCGCCGCTCGGCGGTCCCTACGCCGGGGTTCTGGAGGGCGCGCGGCTGCAGGCGGACAATCCGCCCGAGTCGGCGCGGGTCGTTCTGCGGGATCCCTCCCAGTACCGCCAGTGGGTGACATACTTCGAAAGCATCGAGGGCTGGCCCGAGGTGGAGGCGGTCGCGCAGATAACGTGCCCACGGATGGTCTTCACGGGGGCCGACGGCAACTCCGACGCCGGCGGCGTGCCGCTGCCCATCGCGACCACGATTCGTGCGAGGCAGGTCAAACTCGAGGAGCTGGGCTGGCGGGTCGAAGTCATCCCCGGTCGTGATTTCTCGGTCGGCCTCGATCCGGAAGCGGTCGTGCCGGTGGTGCGCGCGTTCCTCGATGACGCAGTTTCGAGGGCTGCACACTCAGAATCGATGGATGATCGAACCGCGAAAGGCGGCACGAGATGACCGACCTCGAAGGCGCGACTCCAGATCCGACGAGCTCTGGCGCGCCGATCAGCCGCAAGGTTCTGGCCGCCTTCAGCGCTCCGGCCTTTTCGCAGTCGTTCATCCACGGCCCCGCGCTCTCGGTTCTCCAGGGGATCTACGCCAAGTTCTTCGGGCTCGGTCTTGAGCAGATTGCACTCGTGATCTTCATCACCAGGATCTTCGATGGAGTGACCGATCCGATCATCGGCTATCTCTCGGACCAGTACCGGATCCGCCGGGGATCGCGCAAGCCGTGGCTGATGGCAGGCTCCCTCATCACGGTTCTTGCGTGCTGGTTCCTCTACGTGCCGTTCGGCGAGGTCTCCATGGCCTCGTTCCTCTTCTGGTTCCTGCTCGCCAACCTCGGGTGGACCATCGCCGAGGTGCCCTACGGGGCCTGGCTGGCCGAGTTGTCGGAGGACTACGACGAAAGAGCTCGAATCGCGAGCTGGCGCGGGGTGAGTCGGTACCTGGGGCTGATGGCGTTTTTTGGCCTGCCGCTGGCGGCGCAACGGTTTCTCGGCACCACCGAGTTCATCCCCGAGACACTCCGTTGGGCGTCGGTCTTCGCGATCGTCGCCGTGCTCTCGACCGCCGCGATTGCGGTGCTGCTCGTGCCCGACGGCACGGCGTCGTTGCGGAAGACCGGGCCGACGCTCCGAGAGGCCGCTCGCGCGGTGGTCCGGAATCGCCCGCTTCTGTGGTTCACCGCCATGTTTGGGTCCTCTGGTCTCGGAGCCGGTATCGCCTGGGGTCTGATTTATTTCTACATCGACGGCTACCTCGGGCTCGGTGCGAAGTTTGCGGGTCTGATCCTGTTGACCATCCCCATCGGTATATTGGCCACCCCGATCTGGGGCTGGTTGTGCCGGCGGTTCAGCAAGCAGTGGGCCTGGTCGGCGGGGTGCGTCGGATCGGCCCTGGCATGTTTCTCGTACGCTCTCATTCGACCCGGTGAGGGCGCGTGGACCCACCTTGCCGCGACCCTGGTTTTCTTCAACGCGGTGATTGTGGTCGAAGCGGTGGCCGGGCCGGCCATGCTCGCCGATGTCGTCGACTACGGGCGCTGGCGATTCGACGCCGACTACGCGGGAACCTACTTCGCCTTTTACACCATGGTGCAGAAGATCAACGTCGGCATCGGCGCGGCCATCGGGCTGGCTGTGGCGGGGTTCTTCGGATTTGACGCCACCGTGGCGGAGCAGACGCCGCGAGGCGTCTTCGGCCTGATGCTCGGAGTCGCCTGGCTCCCTGCCGTGACCTATCTGCTGGCCGCGGTGCTGATCTGGAACTTCCCGATCACCCGCAAGAAACAGCACACTATCGTGCGCGCCGTCGAGCAGCGTGAGGTCCGGCGGCGACGGGCGATCGCCGAGACCGCTGGAAAAGTGTCTCCATGACCTCCGCCGAGCTGCTGCGAGAGTGTCTGGTGTGGGACAACCACGGCTGCATGCCTGTGAACCGCCCCTACGATGTTTCCTTCCTGCCGCAGCTCGCACGCTACCGCGCCGCCGGCGTCAATGCGGTGATGCTCAACATCGGCTTTGGCGACATGGGCGTCGAGGCGCACCTGCGAATGCTGGCCTCCATGCGCCACTGGCTGCAGGCGCGGCCGGACGAGTATGTGGTGATCGAATCCGTCGACGACATCGAGCAGGCTCGCGCCACGGATCGGCTGGCGGTCGGTTTCGACATCGAGGGCGCCAACGCCATCGGCGACCAGCTCAGCCTCATCCAGCTCTACTCCGACCTCGGCGTGCGCTGGATGCTGCTGGTTTACAACACCAACAACCTGGTCGGCGGCGGCTGCCAGGACGAGGACACCGGGCTCACGGCCTACGGTCGCGAGGCGGTGGCCGAGATGGAGCGCGTCGGCATGCAGGTGTGCTTGAGCCACACCGGCCACCGCACAGTGCGCGACGTCTTCGAGGTGGCGACCAAACCGTTGATTTTCTCGCACTCGAACGCCGCCGCCGTGCACCCCCACCCACGCAACATCCCCGACGACCTGATTCGCGCCTGCGCCGCGACCGGCGGCGTGATCGGGCTCAACGGGCTCAGCACCTTTCTCGGCTCGGATGCGGACCCGGTTGATGACTTCGTCCGCCACCTCGACCACGTGGCCCAGCTGGTCGGGCCGGAGCACGTTGCGCTGGGGCTCGACTACGTCTTCGACCGACAGGAGCTCGACGAGTACGTCGAGAAGATGCGCCACACCTTCCCGGCCGGTCTGGGATACGACCACACCCTCGAGTTCGTGGCGCCGGAGCGGCTCGAGGACATCGTCGAGAAGCTGCAGACACTGGGCTACCGGGACGCGGATCTCGCGGCGGTCCTCGGCGGCAACCTGATGCGCCTCGCGCGCGAGGTGTGGAAGGCGCCGCAGGCGAGACCGGCGTCAACCGGCCGTGATCGATGAACCCGGTGGCCGCGGTGTGGGACGACTACCTCGAGGCGGGGCGTGCGTTCTCGCGGCCCGCAAGGTTCTACCTCGCGGCGTCGTTCCTCGTCTGGTTCGGCCGCGGCGTTCAGTCCGTGCTGTTCAATTTGTACCTGGTCGATGCGGGTTTTCAGGAGGCCTTTGTCGGGCGGGCCCTGGCCCTAACCGGTCTCGGCGTGGCGATCACGGCGATCCCCGCGGGGCTTCTCACCGAGCGGTGGGGGAGGCGGCGCTGCCTGATGCTGGGCATCGTGGTCGAGGTCCTGGGTTCGCTGGGTCGCGTGTGCCTGGTGAGCCCGGCCGCGATCCTGACGACAGGCGTTCTGGTCGGTGCCGGCATGTCGCTGATCGCAGTTGCGGCCTTGCCGTTCATGACCGAACACTCCGCCCCGAGAGAGCGCACCTACCTCTTCAGCGCCGTTCTCTCGTGCAACCTGCTGGCGCTGGTGGCGGGGAGCATCGCCGCCGGTATGTTGCCACCCCTACTGCTGGCGACCTTCGCCGGGACAGGGCTCGACCCGGTGGTCGCCGCTCGGTCTGTACTGGTCGCTGCTGCGCTGTGTGCGCTCACCGGTTGGCTGCCGCTGGCCGCGCTTCGTGGCCTCGAGGAGCGTTCAATTGTGAGGGCCCGCGCCGACGCAGCCCCAGGCTCGGGGCGGCTCCTGGTGCCCATCGGTTTGAACTTCCTCCTCATCGGTTGCGGTGCCGGGCTCGTGGTTCCGTTCATGAATCTCTACTTCAACGACCGCTTCTCCTGTTCGACCGCGCAGATCGGCGTCTTCTTCTCGGTCGCAGCGATCCTGACCGCCTTCGCTTCGCTGGGTGCGCCGGCGCTGGGTCGCCGTTTCGGCGTTCTGCGCACCGCGCTGGGATTCGAGCTGCTGTCCTTGCCGTTTCTCATCACTCTCGGCGGCGAATCACTCCTGGCCACGGCGGTGGTCGCGTTCTGGATGCGGACAATGCTGATGAATGCCGGCACGCCGCTGCTCCACAGCTTCGTCATGGGGTCGCTCCCGGCCGGTTTGCACGCGCGGGCGAGCAGCCTGATGAATCTGGTGTGGAGCTCAGGCTGGGCGGCGAGCGCGGCCGGCGCCGGGGTGCTGATCGAAAAGACGGGTTTCGCGACGCCGTTCTACCTTGCTGCGGCCCTTTACGCCGCGGCGGTGGCGGTCCTCTACCTGACGTTCCGCGGCCGGCCGAAACGGCGGGATGCCGGGGTGCTGCCGACGACCGGGATCGACGCATGAGCCGGGTGCAGGGTCACCGATCGAAAGACCTTGGGGGTCATCACGATGAGTGAGAGCGTTTTCGACGTCTTGCGCGCGGAAGATCTGAACCGTCTCCAGATCCGCTACGACTGGCGGCGGGATGTCTTCAATCTGTGGGCGGCCCGGGAGTGGGACGCGGACACGCGGTTCGCGGGGTACAACACCGCCTTCACCGCATGGACCCTCGCCTCGTCCCGTGGGCGTTCCATGAACCACGAAAAGGTGACACGCGCATTCGAGGAACGTGGAATTGCTCCGCACCTGGCGCGGATCCAGGAGCTGATGCGCAAAGGCCGCCACATCCTCCTCGACTGCTACCACCACGAGGGTCTGGACATCCGCTTCGTCAACCACATCCACAGTGACCGACGCGGCCTCAACAACCGGCGTTCGTCGCTGGTCATGGGCGGTATCCGGCGCCACGAGCCGGGCGAGGACGAGATCGATGTCTTCATTGACGGGCTCAACCTAGGCCGCGGAATGACCTTCAAAAACGTGGCGGCCCACCTGCCGATGGGCGGCTGCAAGACCACCGTTCAGATGCCGCCGGTCGATCTCGGGGACCTCGAAACTGTCGGCTTTCTGGCTTACGCCACCGACCGCACCCGCAACACCGCGGGGCCAGACATGGGCTTCCCGCCGGAGCTAGCCGATGTTGTCAACCAGCACTTCTCGCGCCACTTCGTCGGCGGTCCCAAGGGGCCGCTGGGGCCCACCGGTACTCCGACGTCGCATGGAGTCCAAGCGGCCGTGAAACAGGCGGCGCGTTTTTTCTGGGGTTCGGAGTCGCTCGCAGGAAAGACGATCGCGGTGCAGGGGCTGGGTGCGGTCGGGTTCCACCTGGCGGGCGCCTACCTGAAGGATGGCGCACGCCTGATCGTCTGCGACCGTGACCCCGCCGCGGTCCGCGCCTTCACCGACGCCCACCCCGGAGCCCCGATCGAGGTCGTTGCGCCGGACGAGATCCTGGGAGTGGAAGCCGACGTTCTCTCGCCTGCCGCCGCCGGCGGCCTGCTCACTGCGGAGAACATCCCGACCCTTCGCTTCAAGATCATCATGGGCGGCGCCAACAACGTGCTCAAGGCTTCGAGCCAGGAGGAGGAGATCACGCTCGCCCGGCTGCTCGCCGGGCACGGCGTCCTCTATCAGGTGGACTGGTGGCACAACATCGCCGGCGTCATGGCCGGCTACGAGGAGTACGTGCTGCAGGACGAGGCCCGCCTCGATCGCCTCCTCGAAAAGGTCGGGGCGCTGTGCTCTGAAAGCACCTGGGAAAACCTGAACGAAGCGAGCCGCCAGGGGATCACTCCGACGGAGAACGCCTACCGTACCGTGGAGCGCCACGTCTACGGGGATCCGGAGTCGTGAGATGATCGAGCCGAGCAGCCAGGAAATCGAAGCTCTTCTCGCTCCCTGGAGCGGGCCCTACGGCGGTCTGCCGCCATTCGACCGGGCGACGCCTTTCGCCATCGAGCGGGCCTGCGTTCGAGCGATCGAGAGCAAGCGCGCCGAGATCCGTGCCATCGCCGACAACCCGGTGCCTCCAACCTTCGAAAACACCGTCGAGGCGCTCGAGAACTCAGGGCGCGATCTGCAACGGGCCAACTGCCTCTTCACCGTCTTCCGCCAGACCATGAACTCGCCGGAGATGGGCGAGGTGGAGCAGCGCCTGGTGCCGCTTCTGTCCGCCCTCGACGACGAGATCGCCCACGACGGTGCCCTCTTCGCCCGGATCGAAGCGGTCTGGAACGACCGCGATGCATCCGGACTCGCCGGTCTGCGGCAGCGCCTGACGTCGGTCGTGCGTGATCGCATGAAGCGGCGCGGCGCCGGGCTCTCCGCCGAGTCGAAGGCGCGCCTCGCCGGGATCAACCGTCACATCGCCGAGCTCCAGGCCCGATTCAACCGAAATCTCCTGGCCGATCAGGACGGCCAGGCGGTCTTCATAGAGGAAGTGGACGGCCTCGAAGGGCTTGGTGAGGAACAACGCAGCGCTGCCGCCCGGGAGGCCGAGGAGCGGGGGCGTCCGGGCGCCTGGGCGATTCCCAACAAGCGTCCTGCCGTCTGGCCATTCCTGACTCGGTCGACCCGACGCGATCTCCGAGAAGAAGTCTGGCGGATGTGGACGGATCGCGGCGGCAACCCCGGCGACAACGACAACAGGCCGGTGGTGGCTGAGATCCTCAAGCTGCGCGGCGAGAAGGCACGGCTGCTCGGGTTTCCGAGCTTCGCCCACTTCGCGACGGCCGACCGGATGGCGCGCACGCCCGAGGCGGCGCTCGAACTGCTCCGGCGCACCTGGGACAGCGTGATCGGACCGACCCGCCGACTCGTCGCTGATCTGCAGGCCATCGCCGACGCCGACGGCGCGGGTATCACCATCGCGCCGTGGGACCGGCTCTTCTTCACCGAAAAGCTCCGCCAGGCGCGATTCGGACTCGACGCGGACGCGGTGAAGCCCTACTTCGAACTCGAGTCGGTCATCAAAACCATGTTCTGGGCGGCGGGCCGCGTCCACGGCCTCGAGTTCCGAGAGCTCCCCGGCGCACCGGTCTGCCACCCCTCGATCCGGGTCTTCGAGCTGAGCCGCGACGGCGAGGCGGTGGGCGTCCTCTGGCTCGACCTCTTCGACCGCCCCGGAAAGTCGCGCGGCTCCTGGCAACAGGAGTACCGCTCGGCGGAGTCGTTCCGCGGGAAGGTGCTGCCGCTGGCCTCGCTGAACTCGGGTCTCGCACCTGCGCGCGACGGCGAGCCGACGCTGCTCCCGTGGGAGTACACAAATGTGTTCTTCCACGAACTCGGCCATGCTCTGCACATGCTGCTCAACGACTCGCCGTACCCGACGCTGGGAAGCCTCGGGGTGGCCTGGGATTTCGTCGAGCTGCCGTCGCTGCTCAATGAACGCTGGCTCCTCGATCGCGAGCTCCTGACCCGTTTCGCCCGCCACCACGCGACCGGTGAGCCGATCCCGGAGGGGCTGGTCGAGAGCATCGAGCGGGCCGTCCGTTTCGACCGGGTCTTCAGCCTCAACCTCGACTTCCTCGCGCCCGCCATCGTCGACATGAAAATGCACCTGTTGGCGGACGGCCGTGACGTCGATGCGGTGGCGCTCGAGGACGAGGTCCAGTCAGAGCTCGGGATGCCCGAGGCCTGGGACGTCATCATGCGGATACCGCACAACTGGCACGCCCTGTCGGACATGTACGCCGCCGGGCTCTACGTGTATCTGTGGGCCGATGTGATGGCCGCCGACGTTGCTGAGGCGTTTCTCGAGTCGCCCGGGGGGCTCTACGATGCGGAAACCGCGGAGCGCTGGAGGCGGACGATTCTGAGCGTCGGCAACACCGTGCCAGCCGAGGAGGCGTTTTGCGCCTTCCGCGGCCGAGACCCCGACCCCGACGCGCTGCTGCGGCGGTTCGGTTTGGAATCGGCACCATGAGCCTTTCAGAGAGGCTCGACCAGCTCTTCGCGCACCTCGAGGAGCCGGGGATGCCGGGCGCCGCGGTGGCGGTGCTCGTCGACGGCGAGGTCGTGCACCGGCGCGGCTACGGGTTCGCCGACATCGAGGGCGGTGTCGCGTTCACCCCTGAAACGAACTACCCGATCGCCTCCATGACCAAGCAGTTCACCACGACCTGCATCCTCCTGCTCGAGGAGGAGGGAAGACTCAGCCTGGGAGACGATTACCGCGTGTACCTGCCCGAGATGCCGGACTTCGGAGCCCCGATCACGATCGACAACCTTTGCACCAACACCAGCGGTATCCGCGATATCTTCGCCCTTGTCTCGCTGGCAGGGGGGGCTCGTCTTGAGCCGCGGCAGCGCGAGTTGGTCGCGGAGATAATCGGCCGGCAGCGAACGCTCAACTTTCCGACCGGATCGCAATACCGCTACTCGAATCCAAATTTTCAGATGTTGAGCTGGATCATCGAGCGCATCACCGGGCAGCGCCTCGCCGAGTTCATGGTCGAGAGGATCTTCGAGCCCCTGGGCATGCGCCACACAGCGCTCCAGGATCTGCGCGACGCCCCGATGACCGGCGGCGCCCGCGCCTACGACGGAGGGACCCGAGACGACCTCAGACCAACCGAATGGGATGCCTTTGCGCGGAGCGGAAGCGGCGAGGGCGGGGGCGCCATCTGGAGCACCCTCGACGATCTGATCTTCTGGGAGCAGAACTTCTCGCACAACATCATCGGCAGCCCGGGCCTCCTCGATCGCCTCCCGTGGACGCCGCAGATCCCGGGCGGCGACCAGAGCTTCTACGGTCGCGGTCTGTTCGTCGGCAGCCACCGCGGCCAGTCGTGGCAGGGGCACAGCGGCGGGCTCGGCCCGTACACGTGCAACAGGGTTCGATTCCCCGATGCCGGGCTCTCGGTGATCATGCTCTCCAACAGCGCCCTGGTGAGCCCCTTCCTCGGCGTCTTCGACGTGGCCGACCTCTACCTCGACCAGCGCACCGGCATCGAGCCGGCCCGGGCTGGGCCAAGACGCCGGCTGAAGACCTCGAACCGTGGTTCGGCGCCTACGAGGATCCGGCGACTGGTCTCAGCTTCGGACTGTCGGGAACAGGAGGGAACGGCAGCTCTGGTGTGGTTCGGCGGCCCGGCGCCACTGGAGACGGCCGGGAACCGGGATTTCTTAGCCCTCCGTGGGGCGAGCCTGCCGACCCGGGTGACCCCGGGCCCGGGGACCGGTGCCGGAGGTCACCGTCCAGCTCGGGCCCAATCCGCCGGTCCGCATCCGACGCGCCCTGAATCGGCTCGGAGTCTCGAGATCCTCGAAGGGGAGTACTTCAGCGACGAGCTCAGGCGACACACACCGTTTTCGCAACGGCGACGGCCTGCGCAGTCAACTCGAGAGCCCACTCGGTCGCCAGGGATCGATCCCGCTCACCCGCACCACGAAGTCCAGCTTCATCACGACCTTCGGTCCGGACCAGCACGCTCGTACTTCTTCCCGCACGCACCGAGGGCACGCCCTCCGAGGTGGTGGTCACCCTGGCCCGCGCCGAAGGCCTGCGGTTGAAGCGGGTGAATTGAGGTCTGGCCTCGCGACACGCGGCTGAAGGATGGTGCATGACACGCGTTGTGATCCACAACGGCACCCTCATCGACGGCACCGGCGGTGCCCGGTGGAGGATGCCCGGGTTGCTGATTGGCGACGGCCACATCGAATCGGCCGTGGTCCATCGAAGGGCCGGCCGTCCAAGTGCGGACGGATCGACGCGCGGGGCGGCACAATCCTGCCGGGCTTCATCGAATGCCACGCGCACATTACCTGGGAGGTGGCGAGCGTCGAGGCGCAGATGCGGCGGCCCCTGTCGCTCAACTTCTACAACTCGGTGCGCTTCATGCGGGCGACGCTCGACGCCGGGATCACGACGGTGCGCGACGCAGGTGGCGCCGACCTCGGCACCAAGATGGCGGTGGAGACCGGCGTCGTCCCCGGACCGCGCCTGCAGATCTGTATCACGCCCCTGACGCCCGACCGGCGGCCACTTCGACCACCGTTTCCCGGTCGGGCGTCTCGCCGAAGACCCCGCCGTACCCCGGGCGAGCCGGACGCCATCTGCGACGGCGTGGACGAGGTCCGCAAGCGGGTGCGCGAGGTGCTTCTCGCCGGCGCCGACGTGATCAAGATCTGCACGACGGGCGGGGTTCTCAGCCCCACCGACCGGCCCGAATACACCCAGTTCTCGCCCGAGGAGATCGCGGTGTGCGTCGAGGAGGCTCGCTTCCGCGGGAACCGCAAGGTGATGGCGCACGCGATCGGCGCCGAGGGGATCAGGAACGCGATCCGGGCCGGCGTCCACTCCATCGAGCACGGTGCCTTCATCGACGACGAGGGCATCGATCTGATGCTGGAACGGGGCGCCTTTCTGGTGCCGACCCTGATGGCCGGTTTTTCCCTGATCGAAAAGGGAAAGACGCCGGGCGCACTTCCCGAGGATGTCCTGCAGAAGGCGATCGAGATCAACGCCCGCCAGCTCGAGGGACTCGAGAAGGCCTATCGGGCTGGGGTCAAGATCGCCTTCGGCACCGATGCCGCGGTCTTTGCGCACGGTCGGAACCTGCGCGAGCTCGAACTGATGACGCGGGCCGGGATGACGGCGATGGAAACGATCGTGTCGGCCACCAGGACGGCGGCCGAGTGTCTCGGGTGGGACGACCGTATCGGTACGCTCGAGACGGGAAAGCTCGCCGATCTCGTCATCAGCACGGCCGACCCGCTGCGCGACATCGGCGCTTTGCAACACCAGGAGAACATCGTGCTGGTGATGAAGGGCGGCGAGATCGTCAAGGACCTGCGGCACAACTGATGACGCTGTCGCTGTCCACCCACACAATCGCCGACCCGGACGGGCACGGCGAGGCCCTGGCCCTCAAGGGCGACTGGGTGATCGTCGCCCTCGATGATGGAACCCACGTCGGCCTGGGCGAGGCCTCTCACTCCCGCGACGACGCCGCGTGCCTCGCGAAGCTCCAGGAACTCTTCGAGCACCACGTGCGGTCGGTAACGCCGTCGCTCGAGTCGATCCGCGCCCTGGCGAGAGGGCCGTTCGCCTCCGCGGCGGACTTCGTGACGGCGACCGCGATCTCCGCCCTCGACCAGGCGCTCTACGACCTCATCGCCAGACGTGCCGGCATTCCGGTCTGGCGGCTGTTCGCCGACCGCCCGGTGCGGAACGCGGTGCCCGTGTATGTGACCATCAACCGGGCTTTGGGGGCGCGCGATGATGCAGCCTATCGGCAGGCGGTGGAGCGGGTCTTGGCTCTCAGTGTGCAGCGCGTCAAGTTGGCGCCGTTCGAGGCCGTCGACGCTGCTAGCCACGACCAGCTCGGGGACGCGGAACGCGGCCTCGAGGTCCTGAGGATGCTCCGCGAGTCGTTTCCTGACGTTCGATTGCGGGTGGATTTCCATGAGCGCCTCACCCCGGAGAACGCTCTCGCCCTGCTGCCTGAGCTCGACGAACTGGACCTGGACTGGATCGAGGTGCCCTGTCCCATCGGCCCCGCAAACGCCGCCATCCGGAAACGTACAACGATTCCGTTGGCGGCGGGCGAGTTCTCCTTCGGAACGGAGGACTTCGTTGCGCTCTGCGAACGAGGTTGGGCGGACGTGGTGATGCCGGACGTCAAGCACTGCGGCGGTTTTGGTCCGTTGCTCGATGTCTGCACGGCCGTGCAGCCGTTTGCGGTCAGCGTTTCGCCTCACAACCCCTCGGGTGCCGTCTCGACCCTGGCTTCGCTCCACGCAGCCGCGGTGGCCCAGAACGCAACCGAACTCGAGCTGCCTCTCCACGGCCGCGGCCACGTCTCAGCCTATCGGCATCTTCTGCGGGACGGCGCCTTGGGCCTCCCGACATCGCCGGGCTGGGGGCTCACTCTGGAAAGCGTTCTGAACGGTGGCGGCGGGGGAGGTGTTGAATGAGAATCGAGGGGGTCGATCGCCGGGCCGCGTTCAAACTCGCAACCGAGGTGCTGGTTGTCGGAGGTGGCGCCGCAGGCGTTGCCGCCGCGGTCACCGCGGCGCGCCGCGGCCGCAAGGTCACGCTGGTCGAACGCTACGGTTTCTGCGGTGGCGGGGCGGTTGCCGGGATGTCAGGAACGGTGTGCGGTCTCTACGCCGCTACCGACGACCCGGCGAGGCCCCCCGAGCAGGTGGTCTTCGGCTTTGCCGACGAGTTCGTCGAGCTGCTCGAGGGGCGCGACGGGCTCGCGCCGCCGGTGCGTTACGGCAAGACCTTTACACGGGTGCACGACCCGTTGGTGTGGCGAGAAGCGGCGGACCACCTTCTCCGTGAGGCCGGCGTCCAGGTGCTGTTCCACTGCACGGTCACCGGCGTGCTGCTGGATGGCGACCGGGTTGCCGGGCTCGCGGCGTACTCGAAGCAGGGCCCGCTCGAGCTTCGCGCCGGAATCACGATCGATGCCAGCGGCGATGCCGACGTGGTCGCGATGGCGGGGTTCCCGAGCTTTGTCGGCGACGAGGGGCGGGTGCAGAACCCGACCATGATCTTCCGTCTCGGAGGCGTCGACACCGAGCGTTTCCTGCGGGTCTACGGCACCGACACCATCATGCCGCAGCGGGTTTCCGAGTTGCTGCAGACGCACAATGGCAAAGGCTACTTCCTCCCGCGGGCCAAAATCTGGCTCTTCACCACGACCCGCCCCGGTGAGCTGCTCTGCAACTGTACGCGTGTCATCGGGCTGGACGGTCGCGAGCTGAACACCCTGATCGCGCGCGACTTCACCGACGCCGAGTTCGAAGGCCGCCGCCAGGTTCGCGAGTACTGGCGGTTCTTCCGCGACCACCTCGAAGGGTGCGAGAAAAGCTGGGTCAACGACACCGGCGTCCAGGTCGGCATTCGTCAGACGCGCCAGGTGGATGGCGTCGTGCGGCTCGCCAACGACGACATCGTGCGCGGCGCGAAGTTCGCCGACGGTATCGCCCGTTCGCCGTGGCCGATCGAGCTGCACAGCGGTCCGAAGCCGCACGTTGAGTGGCTGCTGGATGACGTCTACGAGATCCCCTACGGGTGTTTCGTGCCGCAGCGGGGTGAAGGGCTGCTGGTGGCGGGGCGCTGCCTTTCCGCTGAGCACGAGGCCGTCGCTTCGGCCCGGGTCACGGCACAGTGTTTCTCCTACGGTCACGCGATCGGACACGCGGCCGTGATGTGTCTGGAGGACGGGCGCGAACCACGCGAACTCCGGGGAGAGGACGTGCGCGCCCGGTTGAATCGTGATGGCGCCGGGCTCGGCGCCGAGGCGGGAGATGAAGGATGAAGATCGAACGGATCGACCTGATCCACTACGGCATCCCCCTGCGGGTGCCGTTCGCAGCCAGCACGGGTGTCTTCACTCGGCGCGAGGGGCTTTTTGCGGTGCTGTATGCCGACGGTCTTGCCGGCTGGGGGGAGTGCCCGATCCTCGACGGCTACAACTACGAGACGGTTCAGACCGCGTGGCACGTTGCGGCCGATCGCCTGATTCCCCGCCTCCTGGGCCTTTCGATCAATGAACCGGAAGATCTGTTGCCCCACATGCAGCACCTGCGCGGGCACCCGTTCGCGCGCTCGATGTTCGATATGGCGGCCTGGGACCTCGTGGCGCAGCGGGACGGACTATCCTTCGCCCAGAAGCTCGCCGCGCCCTACCCGGAGGGCGCCAGGGAGCGGGTCAAGACCGGGATCAGCATCGGCATCCAGACCGTGGCGGAGCTGCCCGGCGTTATCGGGGGTTATCTCGAGCAGGGGTACGAGCGCGTCAAGCTCAAGATCAAACCGGGCGACGATCTCGCCCAGGCGCGACTGGCCCGACGGGAGTATCCCGGCGTACCGCTGATGCTCGACGCCAACTCGGCCTATTCGCTTTCGGATGTCGGCATCTTCCAGGCGATGGATGATCTCGACCTGTTGATGATCGAGCAACCGTTGGGGCACGACGACATCTTCGAGCACAGTCTTCTCAAACCTCAGATTCCGATGCCGTTGTGTCTGGACGAGAGCATCGACAGCACCCACGATGTCCATGTCGCAGTGGCGCTCGGCGCCTGCGACATCGTCAATATCAAAACCTCGCGGGTCGGTGGTTGGACCGAGGCGCGACGCATCCACGACCTGTGCCTGACCTATGGCCTCAAGGTGTGGATCGGGGGGATGATGGAGACCGAGATCGGCACCGCCGCAAAGGTGGCGATGGCGGCGCTGCCGGGGGTCACCCTCCACAGCGACATCGCTGTTTCGAACGAACGCTTCGCGATCGCCATCGCTGAGCCGTTCACACTCAACGCCGACGACAGCACCGTCACCGTACCCGCCAAGCCGGGTCTGGGTGTGGAAATCGACTTCGACGCCGTCGCGAACATCACGCTGCGGCACGAGAGGTTTTTCCAGCATGATCGGATCTGACAGAGCCGCTGTTGAGGCACTCCTGGCGCCCTGGTACGGGCCGTTCGGTGGCACGCCGCCATTCGATATCGCCACTCCGAAGGCGATCGAGTTCGCCTATAGGGCGGCGGTCGCCCGCAAGCGCGCCGAGGTGAGGGCGATCGCCGCCGACCCGTCGCCACCCGGCTTCGACAACACGATCGCGGCGTTCGAGGACGCGGGCAGTGAATTGCGCCGGGTTCAATGCCTCTTCGACGTTTTTTCGAAGACCAAGAACTCCGGTGAGATGCGCGAGGTCGAGCAGCGCGTGGCGCCGCTCGCGTCGGCGCTCGAGGACGAAATCGCCCAGGACCGAGCACTGTGGGAACGGGTCCGCGCGGTCTTCGATGCTGGTGACCGCGCGGGGCTGTCCGCGGACCAACGGAGGGTCACTGAGGTCCTCCACGAGCGACTGAGACGCCGCGGCGCGGGGCTCGATCCCGACGCCGGGGAGCGGCTGTCCCAGGTCAACCACCGCATCGCCGAACTCTCTGTGATCTTCAGCCAGAACGTGCTTGCAGACGAGGAAAACCGGATCGTGCAGCTCGAAGGAGAGGACGATCTTGCCGGTCTTAGTGAGGGGCTCCGGCAGACGCTGGCCGCGGCGGCGCGCGAAGGGGGGCTTGACGGGTGGGTGGTGCCCAACCGGCGGGCCGTGGTCGTCCCCTTCCTCACCCTGTCGTTGCGGCGTGACCTGCGCGAGAAGGTGTGGCGGATGTGGATCGGTCGCGGCGCGCACGCTGGCGGGCACGACAACCGGCCGGTGGTGGCCGAGATCCTGCAGCTTCGAGGCGAAAAGGCGCGGTTGCTGGGTTTCGAAAGTTTCGCCCATTTCGCGGCCGCGGACCGGATGTGTGGCTCCCCCGAAGCTGCGTTGGATCTTGTCGCCAGGGTGTGGCACGGAGTCATCGAACCGACCCGAAGACGCCTCGCCGACCTGCAGGTGCTCGCGGAGGCGAACGACCCGGGCGTGATCCTGGCGCCGTGGGATCGCCGCTACTATGCGGAAAGGCTGCGCCGCGACCGGTTCGAGCTCGACGCCGACGCAGTCAGCGCTCACCTGTCGCTGGATTCGATGTGTGAGGCCATGTTCTGGGTGGCGGGGCGGCTCTACGACCTCGAGTTTTCTGAGGTCGACGGTCTGCCGGTCTGTCATCCCGGTATCCGCGTCTTTGCGGTGCATCGCAACCGCGAGCCGGCAGGTCTTTTGTGGCTCGATCTTTATGCCCGGCCGGGCAAGGTTTCCGGGGGGTGGATGCAGGAGTACCGGGCCGCCGAGTCGTTCCGCGGTCGGGTCCTGCCGCTGGTGTCGATCAACCTCAACCTGCCGGAGTCCGCCCCCGGCGAAGCGGTGCTGCTTTCGTGGGAGAACGCCCGGGTCCTCTTCCACGAGTTCGGCCACGCCCTGCACGGCTTGTGCTGTGAAGCACCTTACCCCTCGCTCGGCAGCTTCGAGCTCAACCCGGATGTGGTCGAGCTGCCGTCGATCCTCAACGAGCGGTGGCTGTCGACTCCGGAGCTGCTCGAGCGCTTCGCACGCCACCACCGCACCGGCCAACCGATGCCGCCGGAGCTGGTCCGATCCATCGAGGCCGCCGATCGCTTCGATCCGGCTGAGGGGACCACGGCGACCCTTGATTACCTGGCGACCGCCGTGGTCGACCTGAAGCTCCACCTCGCGGCCGACGGCCGCGAGATCGACCCCGTTCGTCTCGAGGAGCAGGTGCTCTCGGACCTGGTCTTCCGGATGCTGTCGACCCGCTCCACCGGGCATTGCACCTCCGGCACGCCTTTGCCGGACTCTTCGAGGACCGGTACGCCTCCGGCTACTACTCCTACCTGTGGGCCGAGATGCTCGCTGCGGATGTCGCCGGGGAGTTCGAGCGTTCGGCGGCGGCCTCTTCGACGCGGAGGTCGCCGAGCGGTACCTCAGCTCGATTCTCAGTGTCGGCCACAGCGTCCCGGCCGAGTTGGCATTCCGCAGCTTCATGGGTCGCGACCCCGACCCTGCAGCGTTGATGCGCAAGGCCGGCGTGACGAGCACGACGCGAGCTGGCTCGGGCTGTGAAGGGCGCGGCGGGAACAGCCGCTCATGATCTCGACCGCTGAGCGGGCACACCCCGGCGAATCGGCGCCGGAGCTTGCCGCCATAGCCGCCGCGGGCTGTGTCGGGGAGGTCGCGCCGATGGCGGCGCCCGCCGTTCCTCGGCGCCATCATGGCCGAGTTCGGGGTCAGCGAGGGCACCGCCGGATTCGTCCCGGCGCTCGAGGTTGGGGCGATCGCGACCGCCGCGGTGCTTTTCTCGACCCGCGGCCGCGGGTTGGACCCGCGCCGTGTCGTGTTGATCGCGCTCGCGCTGGTGATTGCCGGCCAGACGATCTCGATGTTCGCGGGGGCCTGGCCGGTTTTGGAGCCGGGCCGTCGCGGGCCTCGGAGAAGGCGTGCTGGTCGCTTCAGCCAACATTCAGGCCTCACTCACACGTCGTTCGCATCGGCCCTTCTCACTCCTCCTGGCCGTGATCATCACCTGCTTCGTGGTTATGGCCTCTGTGAATCCTGCCGCGATCGGCAGCTTCGGACCGCGTGGGGCGTTCGCCGCGCTGCTCGGGTTGGCGATTGTCGTGGTAGTTTTCTATTGTGGTTTCCCCGCCGCCGGCCGCAGAGTGGCGACCCACAGCGGGCTCACTGGATCTCCGGGCCGGGCCCGCGGGTGCTGGTTGCGGCAGTGTTCGTGTACGTGGCTTTCAGCGCGCTGTGGACCGACAACGTCGGGCGGATCGGCGCCTCCCTCGGACTCCAGCCTGGGCGTGGTCGGCGTGGTCGTCTCGGCGTGCGGCATTGTGGGGGCCTTCGGTCCGGTCAGCGCCGGATGGTCGGGCTGCGGTGGCAGGAGCCTGCCGTTGCTGACGAGTTTGATGCTGATTGTGGGGACTGCGGTGACGTTGACCTCGGCCTGGTCTCCCGCCGTTTTCGCGGTGTCCGCGACCGTGATCATGATGGCCTTCATGTTCTTTGTGACCAACCTCCGGGAGTTGATGTCGGCCCTCGATCCGTCCGGCGGCTTGGTCGGGGTGGGTGTGGGCGTCATCACCACTGGGGGTGCCGCAGGACCGCTGTTCGCGGGGGTGATCCTCAACGCCGGCGGAAGCTACCCAAGCCTCGGCATCATGGCCGTGATCTGCTGCTCAGCCGCTTCCGCGGTGTTGGTCCCAATCGCCCGTGGCGCCGATCGGCTGCAGATTTCCGTGAATTCT
>CAVUHO010000006.1:0-808993 GCA_963741385.1 Candidatus Sulfomarinibacteraceae bacterium | reverse complement strand
GAACGAACTCTGCCCCAGATCTCCTGTTTCGACTTCTGCTGGCATATTGAGAACAATTTAGGTTGCGGGGTTCTCTTTTGCCATGGTGTGAGAATCATCCCACCACTTGCCAGTGTCAGCTCAGGAGGTGCAGGAACTCTTCGGGGGTCATTCCTGCTTGACGGATGATCGCGCGCAGGGTCCCGATCGGAAGGCTCTTCCGGTCGGGGACGATGACCAGACGGGGCGGATCATCCCTGAGAACCATCGCCCGATGGCTGCCCTTGCCGCGACGGGGCGCGTCTTCAAATCCCGCTTTTCTGAGAGCCGAGATGACCTGCCGCGAAGAAAGCGATGGGATTCGAGGCGTCACACCGCGACTCGGAAGGATGTGGTCCAGCGATGTTCGGAACTCAGACCTTCGAGTGCGGAATCGAGCGTGTCAAGCTCACGAGCATTTTCAACGTAGAGATCAACTGCCTCTTTGAGCATGGCCGTCGCCTCCTCGAGGGTTGTTCCACACGAAGAAACTCCCAGCTCTGGGCAGAGCGAAACGAAGTCCTCTCCCTCTCGCCAGATGACGGCCGTGAGATCGAGAAACTCTTCTTTCTGCTGTGACTTTGCCATTTCGCGCTCCCGCGATCACTATATCACCGGACCCCTATTCTCCGGGACCGCGGTATCACCACGTCGGCACCGTCTCCCGACCGAGAAAAGGTCCGGGCTCGTGCGGTCGAGCCTTCAGAAATGTGCAGTCAGCGGCCGATCTCCGCCACCGAAAGCCCACGACAGATCTTACGAGCGAGACGATCGGATACCTCGGTGTGCCGAGGGACCGCCTCGACACTGCCTGTCTGCGGGTTACACCACAGCAAGTGGGCATGGCCCTCGCGTTTCAAGATGAATCCGTGTTTTCTCAGGTGTTCGAGGAGCGCCGAGCGCTTCATCCGACCGTGACGATTTCTTTGATCGCATCTTCCGGAACGCCACGGAGCCCCTCCTCGCGACGATCCTCGAGAATCAGGGCGATGGCATCCTTGAGGCTGTCAAGGCATTCCCCTTTTGTGCTTCCCTGGCCGTTTGCGTCTGGAAGCTCAGGACAGAAGGCGATGAACCAATCTCCATCTCTCTCGACAACTGCGGTGAATTCGTTGGTCAAATCGTGAATCTCCCTTGCGCATCATCGCAAAAACCGAAGGACTTCTCGATACTCCTCAGGTCCGCTCACCACGTCGGAACCGTCTCCCAGCCGGGGAAGGGCCCGACCTCGATCTTCCAGCCGGTGGACGATTCCTCGTCGCGGACGGCGCGGAGGTTTGTGAGGCTCTTGAGCTTCGCCAGCAGCTCGTCGTGCGGCAGGGTGTGGAGCGGGGGTTTGGAGAGGTCGGGCATGGGCCAGAGGACAGTTGATCCCATGCAGCCCACGACAATCCACCTCTTGTCACTCGATATAGCCCCGAAAAAATAGCGTCCCGGAGGGCCAATGAGCATGTGGGGCTCTCCGCCGGCCATTCGGCCGACAAGGAGGGATCCGTCCTGATTTGCGGTCGCCCAGATCGAGCCGTCCGGACTCAGGATGACCAGACCGTTGCCCGGTATATCAAGGCGTTGCACATCACCAGTATCCAAATCCTTGAGAACCACCCCCGTCCGATAGGACCAAGAGTCCAGTTCCGAGAGGAACACCTTCCCCATGTCAGAGGTTGTCTGCATTAGAAGCGTCCCGCCGGGCGGTGCTCTGAGGATCGTCTCCCGAGCTCCGGTTTCAATATTCCACCGCACGAGGCCATTGGTTCCGCAGCTGAGGAGAGTGGTGTCGTCGACGAATTGGACCGCACGTATGAACTGCCCCTGAAGAGCTTCGTAGTCCCGCGGCTGAACAAAGACCCTCTCCCGGCCCGTCTGCAGGTCGATGATCCTGAGTGTCGGCTCGTCGTCTGACATGGCGCTCGCAACCGCGACCAGCTTCCCGCTCGGCGAGAAGTTCCCGACGGTCATATCCTTGATTGGAAAACTTTCGAGCCTGCGGGGTTCGCTCCCATCGGTGGGTAAGAGATAATTGCTATCGCCGTACCAGGTAGACAGCACGAAGCGGTTCGTAGGATCAACCGTCACCCAATTTCCGGAGTGAGAATCGTCGGGCACCTTTGCTTCAATGAAATCGGCGGCCTCGCCCCCCGGCATCGGCCACAGCCGCACACGACTCGCCCGCAAAGTCGTGACATCGAAGTCGCTGGTGACGATCCAATGACCATCGGGACTAAACCCGTAGGACATCCAGCCGTCAACAACAACCGGGAGGTTGGGCGGCAGAGGCCAGAATGAAACTTCAGTCTGGTTGTCGGTGGTTGCGACGATCCACCTCCCCTCTGGATCGACATCGGTCTGCGACAAGAACCAGGCACCCCGTCGCCTCAGTAGCCAGGGATTGGCAGAGGACAGATTCGTCAGGTCCCAGAGCGCCACCCGGCCGACCTCCGAAAGTGAGTCCTCGACCATCCAACGGCCGGTCGAGTCCGGGCGAAGGCGGGTCGTCGCCATGTCGGGGTGGCGCAGTCGTCGACCGGTCGCAGGGCGCCCTTCGTCCGCGTCCCAGACGACGATGTCGCCTGTTCCATCGATTGAGTACACCGGGTCCGACCTCCACCAATAGCCGAAATCAACGTCGTCGCGGGAGTGGAGTTCGACCAACTGGTCCAGTGCGTCCATTGTGGCTGGTACTACCCGCGAAAGAACGCGGCTCCCCTTGGAATAGAGCCATCTCTGACCGCTCGGATGAAAGCGGGTTTGCGATGCGCCCATTCGTTCCAGGTCGATGGTGCCGAGACCTTCGAACCCACCGTTCGGGAGCTCCCACCTTCCGAGCTCGAAGCGCTTCTGAACCCCGAAGCGTGGCGGCGGGCGGAGTTCGGCGAGGAGGTGTTGTTCGCCAATCATCCACCAGGTCGGGCGACCAAAATCGATGGTCTGGATCAGTAGTCCATCCGGGACCGACCAGAACCGAGCTCGGCCTTCAGTCCAATGTCCTGTGACGAGGATGCCATCGCGGGTCCAAGCGCATTGAACGGGCCCTGAGCCTGAGGTCGCATGGCCGTCCAGGACAATCGGTTCACCGCCGTGCTGGTTCCAGACGATCACCTTGCCGTTTGCGATCCCACCGACCGCAAGCCAGCGGCCGTCAGGGCTGAAGGCGGGCAGCATGAAGCCATACCCCTCGGCCCATTCACTAAGGTCGAGTGCGTTGACCGGTGGGCCAGTCGACAACGCTCGGATGGTGAAAACCCGAGCCTCCTCGGTGTCTGCCAGCTCGAGGCTGGCGGTGGTGTACGCGAGTGCCTCCGTCGGATCGATTTCCAGCTGCGCCTGTGCCATTGCGAGGAGCTTCGCGGCCTCGGCGCGCCGGGTCTCCTGCACGCTGCGGCGCCAGAGCGTGCCGAAGACGGCGAGGACCGCGAGCAGGACGGCGAAGCCGGCTGCAACCGCGATCCGTCGTCGCCGTTTCCGTCGAGTCGCGAGAGATGTCATAGCGGCGGAGAACGCCTCTTCGAGCCCGCTGAGCCCGCCGGGGTAGCTCTCACGCCACAGCGCGTACTCCCGAAAGGCCCTGCCCGTCCACAGGTAGTCGGTGGTGCGATCATGCTCGTCCCAGGTCCTGGCCGCCTGTCGCAGCTGGTCACGCAGCTGGGCGGCGTCGGCGTCCTGGGTCTGCCACCGAACGAGGCGCGGCCAGTTGGCGAGGAGGGACTCGTGGATGATCTCGACGCGGCGGGTGGGCTCGCGGTCGTCCTCGCGGACCTCGTACGAGGTGAGCAGGCGGGCGTCGACGAGCGACCGGAGCACCGCCGCTTGCGATTCGTCGGACGAATCGCAAAAGACGGAGAGGAGTTCATCCCATTCACGGACGGCGCGGGTGCCCTCGGCGGTGACGAGGTTGCGGAAGAGCTCGCGGACGGTGGGGAGGTGCTCGTGGCCGATGCGGTCGATGATGGCCTCGGCGTGGCGGGCAAGGGCGCCGCCGACGCCGCCGATGTCGTGGTACGCCTGCCGGGTGAGGAGGCGGGTGTCGCGGTCGCGCTTCTCCCACAGCCGGGCGGCGGCGAAGGCGAGCAGCGGCAACGCGCCGCGCTCATCTTCAACTTCGGAGACCAGTTCCGCCGCGAGCTTCTCATCCTCGAAGGTGAATCCGAGGCGTCGTGCAGGCTCGGTCAGTGCCCGGCGCAGCGCCTCGGAGTCCGGTTGGGCGAGCGCCGAGAGGTCCTCGAGAATCGGCCGCAGCGGCTCGTGGGCGTGGCACCGGTAGAGAAAATCATCCCGCATCGCCAGCACGACGTGCACGTCTGCCTCGCGGGCGAGCGATCCGATCAGCGCGGCACATCGTGCCTGGACATCGGGAGTATTGAGAGTGAACAGCTCCTCGAACTGGTCGACGATGAGCAGCGCCCGGTCGTGACGTTCGCGCCAACGGGTGAAGAGGTGAGCGGCGTTGGCCTCGAATTCCGTCGCTTTGGAAAGTGCTTCCGGATCGTCTCGAAACTCCGGCAGCAGTGCTCGCGCCAGCGCCGCGAACGGCGCCTCGCCGGGTTGGCATACCAGGATGCCCCAACCCTCGGGTTTCGCCGGGATGACCCCCGCCCGCAGGAATGAGCTCTTCCCCACTCCCGATGGCCCGATCACCGACAGCAACCGGCGGCTCGTGATCTTGCGCCAGAGCTGCGCGACCTCGGCCTCGCGGCCGAAGAAGAACTCGGCGTCGGCCTCGGTGAAGGCGGCGAGACCGGGGTAGGGGCTGAGATCTTCGTCGGTAACCAGGCGCGCCGGTGACGGGAACTGTGCAACCGTGCCCGTAGGCCGCTCCTCCACCGTCACCGGCACCATCAACCGGTAGCCCCGCCGGTAGATGGTCTCGATGAAGGACGGGTTCCTCGCGTCATCGCCGAGCGCGGTCCTGATCTCGTTGATGGCGTGGGTGAGGGTGTTGTCGGCGATGAACTCGGTCGCCCACACCCGGTCGATGATCTCGAACCGCGTCACCATCTCGCCCGCCCGCTCGGCCAGGCACACCAGCACATCCATCACCTTGAGCTCGAGCTGGATCGTCGTATCGCCCCGGGAGACGCGGTTCAGCGACGGCTCGATCAGCCATTCGCCGATCCGAAACGGGCTTCGGCCGAGATCTCCTATTTCGACTTTCGCGGGCATGTTGAGAAGAATGTAAGTCCTACAGGGATCCGCGTCCATACAGCCCGGTCCCCGGAAACAAAAAAGGCCCGTGTGAGGAGCACGGGCAGAGATGAGGAGGAATGTTCCGCTGGGGGCCGTACAGACCCCGGATACAGGAGGCGTCCTACCAGCGGAGCGAAAAAACCTTCAGAATCGACATTTTGTTGCGACCATGGTGTTGATCTGGAGCGAGGTCATGCCCGTCTGATCCAGCGGCTTCTCGCTCAGACCCGCGTGATGGAGCGCCTCGTGCACGACAAACATTGCCGCGCGTTCGTCGGAAAGGCCGGAGAACTCCGGGCACACGAAGGTCGATTTGCCGCCGACCGTGGTGTAGGCGGCCGCCCGGCGGCACATCCCGTCTCTCCTGTTGAGGGCCCTGGCCGGGAAGTACAGGGTCGTGCTCAGCATCTCCAGGCCGTCGGCGCCGAGGTTGGCGAACAGGTCGCCGCACTCCTCCAACTCCTCGATCCTGGCCGCGGCAATCTGCACGGCAGACTGCAATTTTTCTCTCACGGCGTCAGGAATTTTCGGGTGGATATAGGGGCTGATGGGTTTTTCGTTCCCCACCGCGCCGACTGTGACGGTCGTCGTCACGGCAGCCGAGGCAATTGATCCGGTTGCCTCGAGCCTGTCCGCGGCCCACGACCCGCCCGTGGAGATCACAATTACACACACGCACACGCCGATCAGCCTCGTCGTCATCGCTGCCTCCCATGGGCGAAGCGGCGGCCGACGACCCGACCGCACCTCGAGCGCGGCGCGGTTTCGCGAGCGCTGAGATGCCGTCGGTGATGTATTGCCGCTTGCCCCATGCCGTGACAATCGGGCGAGGCGGCTTGTAAGTTATTAAGTTACAGTCCCTTACTTGTGGTGGAGTTGTGGGGTTTGCGAAAGAGAGAGTGGAAAAGGGCTATTTCCCGCATCTGTTGACGGGTTTTATGGCGAGGTTGCCGGCGTGCGGTGCCCGGCGGCCTGTAACCATGACGCGGCCGGTTCCCGATCAGCGGGGTTCGATGACGTCCAACGCCGAGCGCTGCCGTAACGGTCCACTCACCAGCGGCGGGGGTGAAGCAGGGTGGGGTTCAGCCCACCTTCAGAGGCGTGCGGCGCGCGACTCCGGCCGGGTTATGGAAGGACGGCCGAAGTGGAGGCGGGTCAGCTCGGCGGTCTCAGTTCGCGCCAGTTGAGGATCCCGTTCCACAGCAGGCGATAGTCGGAGCGGTTGAGGTCGCGGTGCATGGGGTTGAAGTTGTAGGCCACGACGACCCCGTCGCCGGTGGGCACGGCCAGGATCGCCGGCCGTCCCTCGAGCTTGTCCCCGGACAGAACGCCGCCGCTGACCACGAAGTCGGAGTCGGACGCCTCTCCGGCGCCCCACTGCAGGACCACCCACCGCAGATCCACCGGCCCGTCCAGGCAACTGGTGCAGTAGGCCATCCGCAGCCAACGCCGCGGCAGGTCGTACACCGGGTAGTCGAAGCGGAACACCGAAGGGGTGTCCCCGTAGCCATAGGCGAGAGGGTGGTCCGGCATCAGAAAACGCGTCCTGAGCTCCACCCCCGGGGTCCGGATCCCGGTTTCCTGGGCGCGCCGCACGTTGCGCACGAGCCCGCTCTCGAGGACCAGCGCGGAACCGTTGCCGAGGGTCATCAGGGTGCCGCCCTCTTCGACAAAAGTTGTCAGGGCCGCGAGCCCCTCCCAGCCGGGCCCGCCGGTGATGTCGTCGGATGCGGCCGGTCGGCCGAGGCTCGGAAACTCGGGCGTGGCCGCAAAGGCCATGGGACCGGTGGTCGGTTGGATGCCGTGGATCTGGCCCTGGAGGTCGAGGTCCACTTGGCCGTAGACGATGACGTCGACCTTCTCACGCAGGTTGCCGGCGCGCACATCCTCGTCGCGCAGGTAGGTGTAGGGCACACCGCGCTGATCGAGGGTGTAGCGCAACCAGCCGATGGAGTCGGTGTCGGCCCACGGCACCCACACGCCGATCCGCGGCGCGGGCGCGTCGTGGCTCGCCACGTCGGGTGCGGCGGCGGCGCTCGCGAAATCCAGCCCGAGATCGGCGGCCACCCGGCCGACGGCGTCTGGGAGCCCGGCTTGCGGCGCCAGGATCCACGACCCGGCGGGGTAGGCCCGGGACCCGGCGGTGAAGGCGGTTTCGGCGATCCGTACCGAGAAACTCTGCAACCGGTAGCGCGCCTCGAGCAGGGCTTCCTGTCCGGTGTCGGCGAGCACGAATACCGGACCCGTGCCGTCCACCCGGCCGGCCACCGCAACGTCGGCGGTCAGCGGATCGAGGGCCACCTTCAACACCCGCGGGTCATCGACCCGGATGGCCTCCACGCCGTAGTGCACGGGCAGCGCCCAGGTGACGTCGTCGTAGGGCAGCTGCCCGGGTGCGAACTCGAAGCTCTGCGGCGCCAGCAGATCGACTGCGTAGTTGCGGTAGGGCTGGTCGAGACGCACCACGAAACTGCCCGCCGGGAAGGCGCCTTCGGCGAGTGTGAACGCCCGGGGCGCCCTCGCCACCTCGATACCCTGCTTTCGCAGCAGGTCGATCATTTGCGCCGTGCGGCGAGGGTCGGGCTGATTGGCGGGGATGACGAACGCGTAGGGGCTGCCCGCGACGCCTTGCTGATAGGACTTGAGCCCGGTTCGGTAGAAGTCGCGCAGCATGTTCGAGGAGTTGACCGCCGCATAGTCGAGGATGGCGAGCAGACCGGTCTGGGTGTAGTTGACGCTGTCGCGCATCGACCACTCGAGCGGAGTGCTGGCGGGCCACGGCCGGTACCAGGTCTTGGTGATCTCGGAGGGCTCGAGCACCCGTTCGACGGTCTCGCCGGTGGCGTTGCCGAAGGTCTCGTACCCGCGGCCGATGGCGTTGTGGTTCATGGCGACGGAGTCGGCGTAGTGGTGGCCGTAACCGTCGCCGAAGTTCCAGGTCCAGACCCCTGGCATACCGAGCGACGTCATCCTCGTGACCTCGTGGAAGCTCATCTCCAGAAACGCGCTGGTGACGATGGGGTCGAGGTTGGGGTTGTAGGGGCCGGTGCCGTTCCAGGTCTGGAGCAGGGCGAAGCTCTCGTGGAGGTCGTGGATCACGGCGGGGTGGTAGTTCCAGAACATACGGTAGATCGCCTGGGTCTCGCGTTGGGTCTGCTGGTGGGCGTCGCGGTTGATGTCGACAAAGACGTAACGCCCCCAGTAGGGCGGCGATTGCCGCGGAAGCTCGGCGAAGTCGGTCCTGCCCTCGAGGTAGCGGTAGAACCAGTCAACCATCTTGGCGCGGCCGTCGGGACTGGCCACCGGGTTGATCAGCACCACCAACTGCTCGCGGATGCGGCGGATCATCGGTTGCTCGGAGACCGCCAGGCGATAGGCGAGCTCCATCACCGCCTCCGGCGAGCTGGTCTCGTCGGCGTGGAGGCCGGCGTTGATGTAGTAGAAGGGACGCGCCCCGCTGATGATCTCTTCGGCCTGCTGCGGATCGGTCCGCCGCGGGTCGGCGAGGGCGGCGGTCGCGGCCTTGAGCCGGTCGAGCGACGCGATACCTTCTTCGTCGGCGATCGCGACCAGCAGGATCTCGCGCCCCTCCAAGGTGCGGCCGATCTCCTCGAGGTGGACCCTCGGCGACGCCGCGGCCAGTGCCCGCAGGTAGCCGAAGATATCCTCCGGCCGGGTCAACTCGCCTGGAGCGCCGGCGATGCGCCCCAGGTACTCGGTGGGGGAGGGCACCCCCGCAGCGTCCGGCACGTACGCCACCCACGGGCTGACGAACGAGGGGTCGGTGGTGGCGGCCGCGATGGCCTCGATCGACCCCGCTTCGATCGCGTCGGGGGTGGTTTGCCCGGTCGCAGCGAGCGGGAGCGCGAGCAGGCACAGCATCGCGAGGGCGGTCTTCGTCCATATCTTCTGGGAATTTGCGGAACCGCGGGTACAAGCCATGAATCACCCTCCGTGGACCCGGCGCATCCTGTCGGCGGTGCGACGTTCGGTGGCTGGAGTCTACCAAACACCTCGTGGGACAGCGGCTTTCGAGGCATCCCGGATGGCGTAAGATCGTGACCGTTGGAGGGATGAGCCATGCCGCACGTCCGCCCGCAGATCACCGTGATGACCGGGGACCAGATCGCCCGGATCCACGACCACTCGCTCCACACTCTGGCGTCGGTCGGGGTGCGCGTCGACTCCGACGGCGCCACACGTCTCCTCGGGGAAGCCGGCGCCGAGGTCGGGGACGGGCGGGTCCGCATCCCGGCCGATCTCGTGCAGTGGGCCCTCGATGCGGCCCCCTCCCGGATCGACGTCCACGACCGGCTGGGCCGGCCCGCCTTCCACCTCGGGGCGGGCGCGGAGACCCGTTTCGGAATCGGCGTGACGTCCCTCAACTACCAGGACCCGACGACCGACGAGGTGGTCGAGTTCCAACGCCGCCACATGGAATCGATGGTCCGGTTGGGGGAGGCGCTGCCCTCCTTCGATGCGATCTCGACGGTCGGCATTCTCCACGATGTCGGCCCGGACCTGGCCGATCTGTACGCCACGCTGGAGATGGTCGCCAACAGCACCAAGCCGTTGGTCCTCCTGGTGTCGCAGGAGGAGAGCTACCCGGCGATCCTCGATCTCCTGGAACGGCTGCACCCGGACCTCGCCGCGCGGCCCTTCGTCATCCCGTACTTCAACCCGGTCACCCCGCTGGTCATCAACACCGGAACCGTCGACAAGATGCGCGTCACCATCGAGCGGGGCCTGCCCTTCATCTACTCCAATTACGGGATGGCGGGGGCGACGACGCCGATCACCCCGGCCGGAGCTCTGGTGGTGCTCAACGCCGAGCTGCTGGCGGGGCTCGTCCTGAGCCAGCTCATGAAGGAGGGGACACCCGTCATCCTCGGCATCCTCCCCGCCTATTTCGACATGCGGGGAATGGCCAATTTCTACGATCCCCTCAGCTATCTCCTCAACCTCGCCTGCGCCGAGATGATGGCGTTCTACGAACTGCCCCACTGCGGCACGTCCGGCAGTGGGATGGGTTGGGGTGGGGACCTCATCGCGGCCGGCCACCAGTGGACCAACCACCTGCTCAGCTGTCTGGGCAAGGTCGGGCTGGCGCCGTTCGTCGGCGACAACCTGGGTTCGACCTCCTTCTCCCCGGCCGTCATCGTGTATGCCGACGAGGTCATCGCCCAGACCCGCCGCCTGGCCGCCGGCTTCGCCATCGATGAGGCTTCCGCCGCCCTCGCCGACATCGCCGATGTCGGTCCGGGTGGGAACTTCCTGATGGCGTCCACCACCCTCGAGCATTTCCGGACCGCGTACTTTCAGAGCGTCCTCTTCCCCAACCTGACGGTCGACGACTGGCTTCAGCAGGGCTGCCCGCGCGCCGACGACCGGTTGCGCAGCCGCACCCGCGATCTGCTCGACGGGCTCGCGGCCCCGGACGACCACGACGAAATCATCGGGCGAGGCGAGACATTCATCGACTCCCTGGCGCGCTGATATGCGCACTGACATCTCGCCGCATCGCGACGCCGGACCGCCGTGACGTCGCACAACCCGGGTTCCGGGCAGGGCACCGTCTCGATCATCGAGCTCTTCGAGACAAGTGACGGGTCGACGGAGTAGTATCGACGGGATGACCCGGGAACGGTTGACCGTGCTGCACAGCTGGTGCATTCAGGCCGACTGGGACGCCCCGACGATCGTCGGCGGCAAGGGGGCCTGGTTCTGGGACGGGGATGGGCGCCGCTATCTCGACATGAGCAGCCTCTCCGAGTGCATGAACCTCGGCCACCAGCACCCCGCTCTCATCCGGGCCATCCGCGAGCAGGCCGGGAAAGTCTGCTACGTGTCGGCGGCATGGGGCGCCGAGCCGCGTGCCCAGCTCGCCGAGCTGCTGCTGGAAAAATCCGGCTTCGAGGGCGGGCGGGTCTTTTTCACCCTGGGGGGCGCCGACGCCAACGAGCACGCCGTCAAATTCGCCCGCCAGGCCGCCGGCAAGCCGGGAGGGTGGATCATCACCCGCGACCGCTCGTACCACGGCGCCAGCTACGGCGCCTCGGCGCTGTCCGGCGACACCCGGACCCGCCACTACGTTGACCCCGCGGATCTGCGCGTCGTCCACGTCCCGCCGCCGTATGCCTACCGCTGCCCCTTCGCCGCCGTCTCCGACGCGGAGTGCGGTGAACGGAGCGCCCGCCAGGTCGGCCACGTCATCGACGAGCTCGGCGCCGACGAAGTGGCCGCGGTCCTGATGGAGTCCAACGCCGGCACCAACGGCATCGTTGCCCCCGACAGCTTCTGGCCCCTCCTGCGAGAGGAGACCCACCGCCGCGGCGTGGCCCTCATCGCCGACGAGGTGATGAGCGGGTTCGGGCGCTGCGGCGAGTGGTTTGCCTGGCAGCGCTCCGGCGAGGCCGGCCGCCCCGATCTGATGACTCTGGCCAAAGGCCTTACCGGCGCACACCTCCCGCTCGGCGCGGTGGTCCTGTCGCGGGACATCGCCTCCCGGCTCGAGCACGAGATGCTCATGACGGGTCTCACCTACTGCGGCCACCCGCTGGCCTGTGCGGTCGGCGTGGCCGCTCTCGAGACCTACGAGAACGAAAAGTTGATCGAACGCTCGCGCCGTTTGGGCGCGACGCTTTTTGCGGACTTGTGCGCCATGCAGGACCGGGTTGATGTGATCGGCGACGTCCGCGGAGGGCACGGGCTCTTCGCGGTGGTGGAGCTGGTCCGGGACCGCGCCACGCGGGAGCCCATTTCGCCGTGGCCGCAGAGCCACATCTCCCTCAGAGGCCTTTGTCGAGCGGGCGCGGGAGGAGGGTGTCTCCTTTGCCACCCGCGGCAACCTCATCATCCTCGCGCCGCCGTTGGTGATCGAGGAGGAAGATCTCGCGGATGCCCTCGCAGTGATGGAGCGCCTGCTCACAGAATTGGAGTGGTCATGACCTTCAAGCTCACCTATTCCACGATGTTCAACCCCCCGGAGGAGATGCACACCCGCTTCGAAGCCGCCCTCGCCGAGGTGCGGGGCGGGCTGGGGGCCGACTACCAGATGTACATCGACGGCGAAGACGTCGGTGGCGCGCAGATGTCGGAAAACCTGAGTCCGGTGGATCGGCGCGTGGTGCTCGGGCGATTCCCGGTGGGTGACGCCGACGATGTCAACCGCGCGATGGCGGCTGCAAAGAGGGCGTTTCCGATGTGGCGCGCGACCCCGCCCGAGGAGCGGCTCAGGCTCGTCCGGCGGGCCGCGGCGCTGATGGAGGAGCGGGTCTACCACATCGGCGCGGCGCTCGCGTTGGAAGTGGGGAAGAACCGCATGGAGGCGCTGGGGGAGACCCAGGAGACCGCCGACTTCTTCACCGGCTATGCAGCAGAATTCGAGCGCAACCAGGCGTACGACGTGGCCATGCCCGACGACCCGCTGCCCGACTACCGTTCGCACAACCGCAGTGTCCTCAAGCCCCACGGCGTGTGGGGGGTGATCGTGCCCTTCAATTTCCCGCTCGCTCTCGGCGGGGGACCGGCGGCCGCGGCCCTTGTCACCGGCAACACCGTCGTCCTCAAGGGTGCGACCGACACCCCGTGGGCCGGCCGGTTGCTGGCGGACTGCATCCGTGACGCGGGTTTCCCGAAGGGCGTCTTCAACTACCTCACGGTCCCCGGGAGCGTCGTCGGCACGACCCTGGTCAACCACCCGGATCTCGCGGGAATCACCTTCACCGGTTCCCACGAGGTCGGGATGAACCTCTATAGGAGCATGGCAGGGGGGGCCTACCCGCGGCCCTGCATCACCGAGATGGGCGGCAAGAACGCCTGCATCGTGACCGCCCGAGGTGACCTGGATCGAGCGGTTGCGGGGATCGTGCGTTCGGCCTTCGGCTTGACCGGTCAGAAGTGCTCGGCCCTCTCCAGAGTCTACGTCGAGAAGAGCGTGGCCGACGAACTGCTGGAGAGAGTGGTCGAGGCGACCCGTGCGGTCACCGTGGGCGACCCGACCGAGCGCGGCGTCTCGATGGGCCCGGTGATCAACGACGGTGCGGCTCGCAACTTTGCAGGCTTCTGCGACCGTCTCGAGAACGGGGGCGGCCGCATCCTCGTCGGGGGCGAATGCTACGGCAAGGGCGAGTACGCCCACGGCCATTTCGTGCCGTGCACCGTTGCCGAGGCGCCGGCGGACCACCCGCTCTTCGGCGAAGAGATGTTCGTGCCCATCCTGATGGTGGCCCGGGTCAAGGACCTGCGCGAAGGCATCGCTCTCGCCAACGCGAGCCCTCTGGGTCTGACCGCAGGGTGCTACGGCGACGACGACGACGTGCAGTACTTCCTCGACCATATCGAGGCCGGCGTCCTCTACGTCAACCGCCCCCAGGGAGCCACTACCGGCGCGTGGCCGGGCTACCAGGCCTTCGGCGGGTGGAAGGGTTCGGGGTCGACGGGCAAGGCCATCGGCTCCTCTTACTACCTGCCGCTTTACCTCCGCGAACAGTCTCAGACCGTGGTCGAGTAAGGGTCCATCCATGAAGACACAACACATCACGACCGAGTTGCCGGGCCCCAAGGCCCAGGCCCTCCTGGATCGGGACGCGAAGGTCGTCTCGCCGTCCTACCCACGCGACTACCCCTTTGTGATGTCCCACGGCCGGGGCTGCGAGGTGTGGGACGTGGACGGCAACCGCTTCCTCGACTTTGCGGCCGGCATCGCCGTCTGCTCGACCGGCCACTCACACCCGCAGGTCGTACAGGCCATCAAGGATGCGGCGGATCGCTTCCTCCACATCAGCTCGGACTACTGGCACGAGGGCCAGATCCGTCTGGGCGAAAAGATCGCTGAGCTCGATCCCCTGCGCGAGCCGGTGATGACCTTCTTCGCCCAGTCCGGCAGCGAGAGCGTGGAAGGCGCCCTCAAGCTGGCCCGCGATGTCACGGGACGGCCCCGGTTCATCGGTTTTCTCGGGGCGTTCCACGGCCGCACGATGGGGTCGCTCGCGTTCACCTCGAGCAAGGTCACCCAGCAGAGCGGTTTCTTCCCGACCATGCCGGGCGTCACCCACGTTCCCTACCCCGACAACTACCGCCCCCTGCTCGCCGGCGACGACCAGGGGCAGGCGGTCCTCGACTACATCGAGAACGTTCTCTTCAAGTCCAACGTGCCGCCGAACGAGGTCGCCGGCATCCTGATCGAGCCGATCCTCGGCGAGGGCGGCTACATCGTTCCTCCCGACGGATTCCTGGCGGGTCTGCGTGCGCTCTGCGACCGCCACGGGATCCTGCTCATCTTCGACGAGGTGCAGTGCGGCGTCGGCCGCACCGGGAAGATGTTCGCCGCTCAGCACTGGGGCGTGGCGCCCGACATCATGACCCTCGCCAAGGGGGTGGGGTCGGGTCTGCCGATCGGGCTCGTGGTCGCCAAGCGGCGGATCATGGAACAGTGGCCCCACGGCGCGCACGGCAACACCTACGGCGGCAACCCGCTGTGCTGCGCCGCGGCCCTCGCCACTCTCGATCTGGTGGAGCGCGAGTACGCCGCCAACGCCGCCGAGGTCGGCGCGTATTTCATGGACCGGCTGCGGGAGCTGCAGACCCGGTACGAAGTCATCGGCGAGGTTCGCGGCAAGGGCCTGATGATCGGGATGGAGCTGGTCACCGACCGGACCTCACGCACCCCGGCGAAGAAGCTGTGCGGCGCGGTACTCCACCGCGCATTTCACAACGGAATGATCCTGCTTTCCTGCGGCACCAGCACCCTGCGCTTCATACCGCCGCTGATGGCGACGAGAGCCGACGTCGACGAGGCGCTGACGATTCTCGAGGCGAGTCTCGGCGAGGCGATCGAGAGCGTCTGAAGGTGGGCTGAAGCCCACCCCACGAGCTCTCTCGTTTTTCGGGTCCCAAGGAGGGTGGGCCTTGGCCCACCTTCACCCTCGCTTCACCAGCTTTCCGGGCGCGTCGTAGGTGCCGAGGGGATACGATCCTCATTGAGGGAGGAAAGGCTCTGGCAGGGAGACCACCTGACTTCTTGAAGCCTCACACCGATTCCTTCCGCCGGCGGGCGCCCGAAAGCTGGACAAGAATCACGCCGACCGCAGCCAGGAGAAGACCGACTCCCTCCCTCGCGCTGATGGGTTCGCCAAGGAACACCCATGCAAGAAACGCGATCTGAATCAGCATCGTATTGTTGATCAGGGTCGACTCGAAAGCAGTGAGGCTTCGCAACGTGTGGTTCCAGATCGTGAACGCGAAGGCGGTATTGACGAGGGCCAGCCAACCAACGATACCCCACCCGACAGGTCCAGCCGTGGCACCCCCTCGACGATGAAGCCTACCGCCAGGAGGAGAAGTGAACCCACACCCATGCTCACGACCGTCACCAGGAGGGGGTGAACGTCGCCGCGCCGATTCACCGCGCGACCGAGAAGTGAGGCGAACGAGTTGGCCAGCAAGCACACTGCGGCAACAGCAAGACCCGTGAATCGAACGACGCCGCGAGCGGGAGGAAGTAGATCGCCGCCCCGAGCAGAAAGAAACCGAGCCCGACCCACTGGCGGCGGGTGAGGCGTTCCCCCAGGAACCCGGCGCCGAGCAACGCCACCGCCGCAGGGGAAAAGCTGAGAATCAAACTGAGCGTCACTGCGGGCAGAAAGACGAGGGCCAGGAACTGGGCGCCCTGGGCAACGGAGTAGAACACCACACCCAGGAGGGAGAGCCGCAGCCAATCGGACAGTCTGAGCGTGGCGAAGCTCTTCCCTCCGTGTGGCGCTTGCCAGCACCGCCGGTGCAAGGAGCAGGAACGCCAACGTGTAGCGCATTCCGGCGAAACTGATCGCCGGGATGTCCTTCAGACCGATCTTGATCAGAACCCACGAGGTGGACCAGAGAAAGGTCACAAAGAGGGCCTGGAGCACCGGAATGTGGTGACGTCGACTGGAATCAGCCATGGAGATCTCCTTCAGATAGAGGCACAGCCATGCTGTGCCGACCTATCCCCTCCAGGCTTTTTTCCGTCAAGGTGTCTGCCGAATCCTCGGCGTTCTGTGGCGCTCGGACCAGCCCGACTCTCGCCGGCGGAACCCTAGCCACCTTTCAGTCGACGTTCGATTGTGACACTGCCGACAGAAATCTGTAAACGTGCACGGCGCAGTTTTGGGCCTCTCCTTTTTGTGTCATCCCGACCGAGGGAACGAAGCACCTCTCTCATCCTGTCACCCCGACCAAAGGAGCGAAGCACCTCTCTCACCCTGTCATCCCGACCGAGGGAGCGGAGCGACCGAGCGGAGGGATCTGGGCGGGGGTTGCAGAGAACGACCTTCCGGTAGCCACCCCCGAGATCCCTCCGCTCCGGCCCTCCGGGCCTTCGGTCGGGATGACAAAAGGGGGTGGGTGGGCCTTCAGTTGGGATAACAGTTCAATAGATGCGTTTCGAGATTCCGGAGGATGGGCCTTGGCCCACCGTCAATCTCTTCCGAAACCCACCCGACCCCCGTATGACGGGGGTGGGTGGGCGGAAATTCAAAATTGAGAATTCAAAATTCAAAATTCTTCAAGGATGGGCCGTGGCCCACCTTTACTCTTGCTTCACCAGCGGCAGCTCGATGAAGCTTTCGAGACCGGGGGCGTGATAGATGCGTTGCGTCGCCTTCTGATAGTCCTCGGGCTTCGCCCAGAAGATGCTCGGCACGAAGGTCTGCGGGTTGCGATCGTAGAGGGGGAACCAGCTCGACTGGATCTGGACCATGATGCGGTGGCCTGGGCAGAAAGACGTGGTTGGCAGTGGGAAGTTCGAAGCGGTAGAGCAGGGGCTGGTTGGCCGCAAGCGGTGACGGCGTCTCGAGGCTTTCGCGGTAGCGGCCGCGGAAGACGTCGGCCGAGACCATCAGCTGGTAGCCGCCCATTTTCGGTTGGCCCGCGACCTGGTCGGGCCAGACGTCGATCAGCTTGATGACCCAGTCCGAGTCGGTGCCGCTGGTCGAGGCGACCAGGTTGGCGATGGGCTGGCCGCTGATCTTGACCGGCTGGGTCAGGACCTCCGAGGTGAACACAACGACGTCGGGACGCCCGGAGGCTTCGCGCTGGTCGTCGACCAGCCACTCCGGCCAGTTCAGCCCCTCGTCCTCGTAGCCGACCGGCTGGATGGGGCGCGCGCGGTAGGGCACCGGTTTGGCGGGGTCGGAGACGTACTCGTCAAAGATCTCGTCGCCGGAGCCGGGTGACGCGAAGCCCAGGCCGAGACCGGCGCCGAGGTAGAGCGGCGTGGCCTCGATCTCGCAGCCCTCGGCGCACCCGGACGGCCACGCGGTCAACTTCCGCCAGGTGTTGGTGCCGGTCTCGTAGGCGACGACCGGCGGCACGACGGCCGCCGGCGGGTCATTCTGCAGGTAATGGGCGAGGAACGGGGCCAGCACCTCGCGCCGGAAGGTCAAAGCCGTGTCACTGCCGAATTTCAGCGGGCCGAGAGAGCTGCCGTCGTGGATCTGCTGGCCGTGGTTCCACGGGCCGAGGACGAGGAACACCATGTCGTTGTCGGTGTCCTTGGGTTCGATCGCCTCATAGACCGCGATGTCGCCGTAGATGTCCTCCTGGTCCCAGAGACCGTGGACCAGCATCACGGGCACGCGCAGCGGCTGTCTCGGCCAGCAGCTTGTCCACAGCCTGCTCCTGCCAGAAGGCGTCGTAATCGGGGTGGGCGAGGATCTTGCGCCAGAAACCCACCTGCTCGAGCCCGCGCTGCCGGCCCAGCTCGCCGGCGGACCCCGCCGCCATGTACATGTCGTAATCGTCGAAGTGGCTCGATCCACCACTTGACGTCCGACTTCCTGGAGGCCTCCTGGTCGTAGATGTAGGGCATGTTCTGCTGGCGGAAGGCGCCGTAGTGGAACCAGTCGTCGCCCATCCAGCCGTCGACCATGGGGTTCATCGGCACCGCCACCTTGAGTGCCGGGTGCGGGTCGAAGAGCGGCATCAGTGCGAGGAAGCCGTCGTACGAGATGCCGAGGATGCCCACCTTGCCGTTGGTCTCCGGGAATGTTCGTGACCAGCCAGTCGATGGTGTCCCAGGTGTCGGTGGCGTGGTCGACCGGGGTCGGGTTCTGGGGCCCGCGCGGCGGGCGGTTCATCACGTAGTCGCCCTCGGAGCCGAACTTGCCGCGCACGTCCTGGACGACGCGGATGTAGCCGCCGTCGACGATGACGTCGACCGCGTTGTCGTAGCCGTCGAGGGCCCGCCCGAGGTCCGAGCTCTCGGCGTGGGTCGTGAGAGCGGTGGCGTCGTAGGGCGTCCGGGTGAGCAGGATTGGCGCGTTCTCGGCGCCCTTCGGCACCAGGATCACGGTGTGAAGCTTGACCCCGTCGCGCATCGGGATCATGACATCCCGACGCTCGTAGTCGAAGCCGTCGTTGGTGGGTACGAAGGTGGACGGGGTCTCGCTCGGCAGCTTCTGGTACGAGGTCGGTGCGTGCTCGTCCTGTGCGGCCGCCGGGGCGGCGAGGGTGAGTGCGAGACACAGTGGAAGGACTGCGGTCACAACGTTCGTGCGGATCATCGGATCTCCTCTCGATCGACGTCGGCCTCGGGGTCCCCGAGCCATTTTCGGTACCAGTCGAGATAGCGCTGCAGACGGTCGCGCTGGAAGCTCGGTCTCGAGATCCCGTGCGTCTCGCCGGGGTAGATCACGAGCTCGGTGGGCACGCCGAGCCGGCTCAGGGCCTGGTACATCTGCTCGGAGTGGATCAACGGCACCGTGACGTCGTCGGTGCCGCAGAGGAACAGGGTCGGCGTCGTGATCCGGTCGGCGTGCAGAAACGGGTACGACAGTCGCAGCCACGCCTCGGGGTGCTCCCACGGCAGACCGACCTCGATCTCCCAGTCGCGGACCCAGGCGTCGGTCCCGTAGCCGGCCAGCATGTTGGAGACCCCGGCGCCGCTGGTCGCCGCCCGGAAGCGCCGGTCGCTGGCGATCACGTAGTTGGTCAACATGGCCCCGTAGCTCCAACCGCCGACACCGAGCCGCTCGGGGTCGGCGACCCCCGCGGCGACCACGTGGTCGACCGCCGCCAGCACATCGCCGACATCGACGTTGCCCCAATCGTTGAAGATCACCCGCTGGAAGGCCTCGCCGCGTCCCGAGCTGCCGCGCGGGTTCACGCCGACCACCACGTATCCGCTGGCCGCGAACAGCTGCCAGTCGAAGTTGAAGTCGGTCTGGTACTGGGCCACCGGGCCGCCGTGGATGCGGAGCAGTGTCGGGTACCTCCGGCCTTCCTGGAAATCCGGCGGCTTGACCACCAGACCGTGGATCTCGGTCCCGTCGGCGGCAGTGAACCGGATCTCTTCGGTGACGCCGAGCTTCACATCCGCCAGCCAGGCGTCGTTCTGTCTCGTCAGCGGCCGCAGGTCGCCGCCTTCGAGCGCTGAGATTTCGGTGGGACGTTGAAGTGTGCTCGAGAGCAGTGCGATGCGGTCGCCGGGGCCGATGTCATACCCGTACACCGTCCGCCCAGGCCTTGTCAGCCGTTCGACCGCGCCGCCTGCGGCCGGCACCCGCGCGAGGACCACGCTCTGGTCGTCTTCGAGGAGGAAGTAGAGGTGCGAGCCGTCGCGGGACCATCGCGGCGAGGTCGTGTTGCGGTCAAGCGTTGCGGTCGGCAGCTGCACAGGACCGGTGGCGGTCGGGATGACCGCCACCTGCTGCAGCGAGTACCACGTCAGCTCCGGCGCGCCGGCCTGCATGAAGGCGACGTGGGCCGCCGTCGGGGCTGAACACCGGCGGCGTGCCCCATCCCCACTCGGGGTCGCACTCCATCTCCGGGGTCGTCGTCAGCCGGCGGGCTTCGGCGCCGGCCCGCGGCTCGATCAGCCACAGGTCCCAGTTGGAGCGTTCGATCCGGGTCATCGCCGCGTTTACTGACAAAGGTGATCACCGAGCTGTCCGGGGACCACGCGGGCATCAGCTCGTCGAACGGACCCGGGGTGAGGATCTCCGTGCGGCGGTTCGCGAGGTCGAGGAGAAAAAGGTGCGAGCGGGCGGCGCCCAGGTAGCCCGAGCCGGGCCTCTTGAATTGGAAGCGGTCGATCACGATCGGTTGTGGTGCGTCCGGACTGGCGTCGCCGGCCGGCTCCACCTCCGAGACCAGCACCAACCGTTTCGCGTCGGGCGACCACGCGAAATCGGAGACTCCGCCTTTCAGGTCGGTGACGCACTCCGCCTCGCCGCCGCTACGGTCGAGCAGCCACAGCTGATCCGTTCCCTTCGCCTCGGAGCGGCCCGACAGAAAGGCCAGCCAGCGCCCATCCGGGCTCCAGCGGGGGGTGTGCTCGGACTCCGGGGCGTGGGTCAGCTGCACGGTCCGCGCGCCGTCCCAGCTGGTCATCCACAGGTCGCTGTCGTTGCTGTCCCGTTCGGCGTCGATCGAGGTCACCGTGGAGGCCACCCATTCGCCGTCGGGCGAAACCCTGGGATCGGAGACCTCCCGGAGATTCGACAGGTCGTCGAGCCCCAGCGGCCGGCGCCCGTGGGGACCGGAGCCCGCCTGGAGAGGGCTGACGACTCCGGCGGCGAGCATGGCGATGCAGGCCGCGGCAACGGCCCACCGGGTGGGCTGCTTCCGGGGCCGGGCGGTCACCGGGTTTCACCCCGCCGCAGTACCTGGCCCGGGGTGCGCCCGCTCGTTTGCCCGCCCTGCCACACCGGGCGGCCGTTGACCCACACCATCTCGATGCCCACCGAGGTGGTCTGCGGCGCCAGGGCCGTCGCCCGGTCGATCACGGTCGCGGGGTCGAAGAGCACGAGGTCGGCAAGCGCCCCCGGTTCGAGCCGGCCGCGCTCCCGCAACCCGACGTTTGACGCCGCCTGCGAGGTCATCTTGCGGATGGCGTCTTCCAGGGTCAGGACGTGCAGCTCCCGGACGTACCGGCCGAGGATGCGCGGGAAGGAGCCGAAGCCCCGCGGGTGGGTCCCGGCGAGCTCGCCGTCGGTGCAGAAGTTGATGAAGGGCCAGGCCATCAACTTCTCGATGTCGGCCTCCTTCATGCTGGTCGCGATGACGCTTTCGACGTCGTCCTCCTCACCCGCGGTCCCTTTCTTCTTGCGCAGCGCCTCCGCCTCGCGGATCAGATCCATCAGGGTCGTGGGCGGGTCGGTGCCGCGGATGACCGCGATCTCGGCCAGCGTTTTGCCGGCCAGCGAGGGGTCCGGCTCGAAGACCGGAATCAGCATGTCCTCCGGCGCCGCGAGTTCTTCGACGGCGAACCGCGCCGCTTCCGGGTCTGAAAAGTTGCGGTCGGGGAACATCACCGTCAGCGTCGCTTGCCAGTAGGTGTAGGGATAGATGTCCGCGGTGACGTCGATGCCTTCGGCGCGGGCCTCGTCGAGAGTCGCGAGCAACCGGTCGGTCTGTCCGTGCAGGCTGCGCAGGGCGAGCTTGATGTGCGAGACCTGGACCGGCAGTTCGGCCTCGCGGCCGATGGTGATGATCTCGTCGATCGCCTCCCAGAATCGCCGGTCCTCGCTGCGGATGTGGCTCATGTAGCGGCCGCCGTCGGCTGCCGCCGCCTTCGCCAGCTCGACGACCTCCTCGGGCGTCGAGTAGATCCCGGGATCGTACTCGAGCCCGCTCGAGAGACCGAGCGCACCCGCGGCCATCTCCTGCTCGACCAGCGACGCCATGCGCGCGATCTCCTCGTCAGTGGCCGCGCGCCTGAAGTCCTCTCCCAAGACCTTGCCGCGCACGGTCCCGTGGCCGACGTAGGAGGCCACGTTGATCGCCGGCGGCGTCGCGTCGAGGCGGCCGAAATACTCTCCGAGGGGGAAGACGGAGTCGCCGTCCTGGCCGACCACCGTCGTGGTGATGCCCTGGCTGACCGCGCCGAGCGCGTCGCGGCGGTCGAGGATCGCGCGGTCGGCGTGACTGTGGGTGTCGATGAAGCCGGGCGCCAGCACCAGACCCGTGGCGTCGATCACCGGTTCGCCGGGCCCCGGCTCGAGATCGCCGACCTCGGCGATCCGGTCGTCGACGATGCGGACGTCGGCGGTGAATCGGGGCTCCCCGGTCCCGTCAATGACTGTGGCGCCGGCGATGAGGGTCGACGGGAAGAGCAGGTCGGTGATGCGGCCAGCATACTCTTCGCTCGCGAAGTCCTCGATGTTGGAGAGAACGATGACGGTCAACTGTTGCGCGGGGTAGCGCGCCAGGAAGTTCGAAAAGCCGAGCCAGTGGCCGCTGTGGCACATTCGCTCTCCGAGACCACCGTAGTCGCCGAGTCGCCAGCCGAACCCGTAGGGGTAGATCTCTCCTCCTGCGAGCTCGACCGGAGACCAGGCCGCCTCCAGGGTCGCGCGGCTCACCAGGGTCTCGCCGTCGAGGGCTCGGCTCCACCGGGCCAGGTCCTCGACCGACGCGTAGATACCGCCCGAGCCGATGATGTGGTTGAGCGGGTGATCGTCCAGGAGTTCGAACGAATGGTCCTTGCGGGCGTATCCGAGGGCCCGTTGGGGGATCTCGGGCTCGGAGCTGTCGCGCACCACGGTGTGGGTCATCCCCAGCGGCGTGAAGATGTTGTCCGCGAGAAACTGCCCGAAGGTCTGTCCCGAAACCCGCTCCACCACCAGCGCCAGCATCTCGTACCCGGGGTTCGAGTACTCGTAACGGTCGCCGGGGGCGAACAGGGGAGGCTCACTCCAGGAGGCCAGAAATTGCATCGCTGCTTCGGTGTCGGGCATTCCCTCCCCGGCCTCCTCCTCGAGGACGTCGTAGTAGTCCGGCAGACCCGAGGTGTGGGTCAGGAGGTGGCGCAGGGTGATCGTACCGCCGAAGCGCGCGAGCTCGGGGAGGAACTTGACCATCGGATCGTCGAACGAGAGCTTGCCGCGGTCGGCCAGGATCATGATCGCCATGGCTGTGAACTGCTTCGACACCGAGGCCAGCCGGAAAGAGGTCTGCGGGGTGATGGGGGTGCGGTTCTGGAGATCCGCAAATCCGTAGCCGGCGGCGTGCAGCACTTCGTTGTTCCGGACCACCATGACCGCCGCACCGGGGGAGTCGCCGGTCGCCAGCGGGGCGAAGAGCTCGTCGATCCGGGCCGCGAGATCCTGGCGCCCCTCCGGTTGGGTGGTGCCGCCGCATCCTGCCAGCGCGAAACAGACAAACACCGCGAGAAGAAGGCGGGCGCTCAACGTCGAATTCTGCTGCATAAGACCCTCCTGAGTGGGCGCGTCACTGACCTGTTGGACCCGAGGTTAGCACTGCCGAGTGCCATGCTAACCTGAGACAAGTCCCACCCGGAGGTGCGAATGGCCAACCGATCGAGCGGCGAAAAAAAGACGCGATCGGTCCGCCGTTGGTGGAACGCCATCGGGTGGGTGGCGCTTCTGACGTCGGTCGTGAGCCCGGTCGGCGCCTTCGATCTCGCCGACGCGCAGCGCTTCCGGCTCGACAACGGTCTCACCTTGATCGTCCTCGAAGTGCCGGAGGCGCCGGCGGTCAGCGTGCAGGCGCTCTACCGGGTCGGCGCCCGCAACGAAGAGGTCGGTCGGACCGGCCTCACGCACTTCATGGAGCACATGGCGTTCCGGGCCAGCGAGAACTTCCCGGACACAGGGCTCGTGAGCTCGATCTACGCGGCGGGCGGCGAGTGGCACGGCTACACCTGGCTCGACCAGACGACCTACTTCGAGACCCTGCCGGCCGACCGGCTCGATCTGGCCCTGAAGATCGAAGCCGATCGCATGGCGAGGCTGGAGATTCCGGCGGCGGAGGTCGAGGCCGAGCGCGGCGCGGTGCTGACCGAGATGCACGGGTATGAAAACGACCCGGCGACGGTGCTGCTCGACGCGGTCCTGGCGGTGGCCTTTCTCCAGCACCCCTACCGCAACAACTCCATCGGCTGGGAGAGCGACGTCGAGAGTATCAGCCACGACGATCTGGTCGAGTTCTACCGGCGCGCCTACAGTCCGGCCAACGCGGTCCTCGCCGTGGTCGGCCCGGTGTCCACCGAGGGAGTGCTCGAGAATGTGCGAGATTTGTTCGGCGACCTACCGGGGGGAGAGAGCATCCAACCGCCGCCGACCGTCGAACCGCCGCAAAACGGCGTCCGGCGGGTCGAACTCCTGGGGACCACCGGCCGCCAACACTTCGAGGTGGCCTACCACGCGCCCTCAGTGACCGACCGCGACTACCCAGCGTTCCTGATGGTGCAGCAGGTGCTGGCGGGGGGCCGCGGCGTCAACTTCGGACAGAACGAGTTCGGCGACGCGGTGCTGCCGACATCTCGGCTGGCCGGCATCGCGGACGGCCTCACGACCTGGTACCCGCCGCAGGCCGCGCCCTACGTCTTCACCATCGCCGGCAGCATCGACGCCGCGGCGTCGACGGCCGGGCTCGAGGCGAAACTGCAGGAGGCGGTCCATTCCCTGGTTGAACTCCCGCCGACCGCAACGGAAATGACAGCGGCCCGGGAGCAGCTCCTCGACGAGCTGGTGTTCGACGTCGAAACCACCGAGGACGCGGCCCACCAACTCGCCTACTTCGCTGGTCTGGACGCCCTCGACGTTCTCGTCGAACTGCCGGAACGGCTGGCCGCGGTCACCGCGGCCGATGTTTCGCGGGTCGCCTGTACCTACCTCCGTGCCGAACAGCGCACTATCGGGTGGTACCTCCCGGATCCGGCATCGGTTGCCCCGTGCGCCGCGGCGCCCGATGCGGCCGCGACCTCCGTTGCACCTCCGCCGGTTTCGCCGGCGGCGCAACCGTCCTCAATCTCACCGCCAACGGCCGTGCGCCTCGCCGGCGGGGTGCCAGTCATTTTTCAACACGATCCGCTGTCGTCGTCCGCCTTCCTCCGAATCCTGGTACCGACCACGCGGCTCGAGTTTGCGGCCGACGCGACCGCGAACTCTCGGTTCTGGCGCCAGACATGCCTGAACTTCAGGTTTCGCCCGTCGGCGGTGGAGACGACGCTGGCTCAGGCGCGCGAAGCCCTGCTGACCGCTGCGCCGGCGCCGCCGGTGTCGGCTGCCGACGTCGAGGATCCGATGGCGCGTCTGGCCCTGGCCTTCGACGAGGCGCTGGGCGTCACCGCCCCGGTTGCGAAAACGGGAGCGGCGGCGATCGCACTGGTCGGCGATCTGCGGTTGGAGGATGTCCTGCCGGCGCTCGAGAAGAACTTCGGTGATCTCGCACCGGCTGTCTTCGATCTGCCGCCGCCGGAGGCCGGGCCTCGCGAGCTGCGAATCGACCTCCCGGTGGCGGTGGCCCAGGCCGGGCTCGGCTACGTCGTCATTGCGCCGCCGCCGAGCCACCCGGACTTTCTCGCCTGGCGCATGCTCCTCTACGTCCTCAGCCACGGCTACGAGGGGCGGTTGGGGGTCGAGGCGATCAGCCGCCGCGGCCTGGTGTATTACATCGACGCCGAGTACCTGAGCGACGGCGCGAACGGGCGGGTGTCGCTGGCGATCGGGGTCGACCCGGCCAAGCTCGACGAGATGCGGGCTCTGTTGGGCGAGAACCTGCGGGGGCTGGTCGACAGCCCGCCGACCGCGACCGAGATCGAGGAGGCGAAGTCCTACCTCCTGGGTCGCAGGCTGACCGCCGCGCAGAGCAACCAGGAGGTCTCGGCGGAGCTGATCGACGACTGGGTCGGCCACGGGGCTCTGGTGTCGGACGAGGAGTTCGCGGAGGCCGTGAACGCGGTCTCGCGGCAGGACGTGGAACGGGTCGTGCCCGCATTCGTGGCGGGAACGACCATCGTCATAGCGGGAGCTGAGCGATGATGTCACACCGTGCTCGAAAGATGTTTTTGTGGCCGGTCTTACTGGTCTGTCTGGCGCTCGCGTCCGGATGCTCGTCGCCCGCGACCACCAAAGCCGACCTCATCGTCAGCGGCGGCCGCATCCTGACGTTGGGTGAGCCTCCGACTGTTGAGGCGCTCGCCGTGGGCGACGGTGTGATCCTGGCTATGGGCGACCGTGCGGAGGTTGAACGGCTTCGCGGGCCGGCCACGGTCGACTACGACCTCGCCGGCCGGGTGCTGGCGCCGGCCTTCATCGACCACCACGTTCACCTGCTCAACCTCGGTTTTTCGCTGTTGTACCGGGCAGAGCCGTCCCCGACCTTTGTCGACCTCGCCGGCCTCGATTCGCTGGGAGCGATCGCCGACGAGGTTCGCACCTCCGCAGCGGCCCTCCCCGAGGGCACGTGGATCCTCGGGCAGAGTTGGAGCCAGGGTGCGTGGGGCGCTTCTGCGCTGCCCACCAACGAGGTGCTGTCAACGGCGGCGCCCGCCCACCCGGTGTTTTTCACCCGGGTCGACGGCCACGCCGGGTGGGCCAACGACGAGGCGCTGGTCGCCGCCGGCATCGACGGCGCGACGCCCGACCCGCCCGGGGGAGTCATCCGGCGCGCCCCGAATGGAAAGCCCAGCGGGGTGCTCCTCGAACGCGCCAACGAGCTGCTGCGCCCGTCGCTGCCCGAGCCGTCGCCGGCGGAGATAAGGCGCGCCTTTCACCTCGCGGCGGATGCGCTGGCGGCGCAGGGCGTCACCGAGGTCTTCGACGCCGGCTTTCTCGGTCTGCCCGGAGTCGTCGATCTGAACCTGGATTTCGAAGAGTATCTGGCGCTCCTGGTGGCCGCCGATCTCGCGTCGCCCCTGCCTCTCCGCGTCCACCTGATGGTGCCGGCGCCGAGCCCGCTCTTCGACCGCATCGCCGCCGACCCGGAGGCCTTCCGGCAGCTGACGCCGCGCATCGGCGTCACCCACGTCAAGCTCTTCGCCGACGGCGCGCTCGGGAGCCGCGGCGCCCTGCTCTCACACCCCTATGCCGACGACCCGACCACGTCGGGGGTGGAGAGGATGACCCGCGAGGACATCCTGAGGGAGGCCGGGGCGGCTCTCGACGCCGGGTTCGATGTCGCTACCCACGCCATCGGGGATGTGGCCGTTGACATGGCCCTCGACGTCTACGAGCAGATCCTGCGCGAGCGCCCCGAGCTGCCGCCCGGAAGGCTGCGGATCGAGCACTTTTCGTATGCGGCGCCGGAGGACTTCGACCGCGCGGCGGCGCTGGGCATCGTACTGGCGGTGAACCCCGACTTCGTGGCCCCGGACGACCACGGCCTGGCGATGGAGGATGCGCGGGTCGGCGTCGACTCCAGCGATCGGGTCTACGCCCTGGGGCGGTTGGCGGCGGCCGGCGCGGACCTCGCCTTCGGCTCCGACTACTTCACGGCCCCCGCCCAGCCGCTGCTCGGCTTCTATGCAGCAACCACGCGGCAGAACGGCAACGGGCTGCCGGTCGATGGCTGGCACCCGGACGAGCGGCTGCCGCGGCTCGAGAGCCTCAGGATTCAGACTCGCCTCTGGCCCGCCGGCGGCGGCGAGGCCGAACGCGGGGAGCTGGCTGTCGGCGGCAGGGCCGACCTCGTGGTGCTGACCGGCGATCCGCTCGCCGTCGAAGATTCGGCTATCCTCGGGATCGGCGTCGAGGCCACGTTCTCTGACGGCGCGATCACCAGCGGCGGCCCCTTCTGAATACTGCGGGCCGGGGGCTCTATTTCAGGACCTCGCGAGCGATCACTAAACGCTGAATCTCCGAGGTGCCCTCACCGATCGTGCACAGCTTGGAGTCGCGCCAGAATCGCTCGACCGGGTAGTCCTTGGTGTAGCCGTAGCCGCCGTGAATCTGCACCGCTTCCTCGCCGATCCGCACCGCCGCTTCCGAGGCGAACAGCTTGGCCATGGACGACTCTCTGGTGACGCTTTTCCCCTGGTCCTTGAGCGCCGCGGATCGCCAGGTGAGCAGCCGGGCCGCGTCGAGCTGGGTCGCCATGTCGGCCAGCTTGGCCTGGGTGAGCTGGAACGACGAGATCGGTTTGCCGAACTGCTCGCGTACCTGGGCGTACGCGATGGTCGCCTCGAGGGCGCCGCGGCCGATGCCCACGGCCAGGGCGGCGATCGAGATCCGCCCGCCGTCCAGGACCTTCATGGCCTGGACGAACCCGTCTCCCTCTTCACCCAGCAAATAGGCCGCCGGGATGCGGCAGTCCTCCAGGATCAACGACGAGGTGTCGGAACTCGCCATCCCGAGCTTCTTTTCTTTCTTGCCGGGAGCGACTCCGGGCCGGTCGAACGGCACGAAGAACGCGGAGATCCCGCGATGGTCGCCGCCCTTGTCCGTCCGCGCAATGACCACCGCCGCATCGCCCACCGTCGCGTGGGTGATGAAGTTCTTGGACCCGTTGATCACCCACTCATTGCCGTCCCGGACGGCGGTCGTCTTGGTGCCGCCGGCATCCGATCCGGCCCCGGCCTCGGTCAGACCCCACGCTCCGATCCACTCGCCGCTTGCCAGCTTGGGCAGGAATTCCCGCCGGATCTCCTCGGAACCGAACAGATAGGTGTGGTTCGTGCACAACGAGTTGTGGGCCGCAACGCCGAGCCCGACACCCCCGTCCGCGGCGCCGAATTCCTCGACGATGGTCGCGTACTCGACATAGCCGAGCCCGGCGCCGCCGTACTGTTCCGGGATCGTCACCCCGAGAAAGCCGAGCTCTCCCAGTTTTGCAAACAGCTCGCGCGGGAAGTGCGCCTCTTCGTCCCACTTCGCGGCGTGCGGCACGACTTCTTTCTGTGCCACGTCGCGCGCCATGTCGCGGATCGACTTCTGATCTTCGGTCAGTTCGAAATCCACACCGGCCTCCTTCCACACATCGAACGAACGTGCATCATCACGCAGGCTTGACGACGAACAGGATCTGATCCGTTGTCACCTCGGCCCCGTCGTCGGCCCGGATGTCGATGACCTCGGCGCGGGCGGGCAGCTGCTGCCCGCCGTAGGTGATGGCGGAAAAACACTTCATCACTTCCACCAGCCCGAGGGTGGAGCCGCTCTCGACGATCTGCCCCATCTCGACATAGGCCGGTTCGTCCGGCCGAGGACGGCGGTAGAACATGCCGTGGGTCGGGGAGGTGACGGCAAAAGCTCCGTCCGGCACATCCCGGGAAGCCTCCTCGGCGTGAGCGGTCCATTCACCTTCGCCGTCCGATGCCGCAACCGGCAACAACCGCAGCAGCACCCGTCCGTAGTCCACCGGGTCGCTGTGGGTGACAAGGCGGCGCTCCACCACCCGACCGGTCACGCCATGGGGAATGACCAGTTTGACGGTCCTGCCGAGGGACGTCAGGCGACCCGCGCAGGATCCCGCGACCAGAACCTCGCCGACCCGCGGTGCGGAGCCCCACCAACCCGGTGCCGGTGATTCCAGAATCAACTCGCCGTCATTCCCATCGCCGGGCGTACGAGCACATCGACCGCCGGGAGGATGTTCACGGTCCGCCCTCCCCGAGAACTCCGATGTCGTGGAGGGACCAGATCCTGGGGTTCTTGATGCGGCGATAGCCGTAGCCCTGGTAGGTGGCTTCCACCAGCACCTCGAGATACGAGCGGATCTCTCCGACCCGCACCACCTCGTCGACGTCCATCTGGCGGGCCGCCTTGACCGGATCCATGTCGTCGGTGATGCGGGCCTCGACACTTTCCATCCCCTTGCGGATCTTCTCCCGCTCCTCTTCGGTCCCGGCGACGATCTCGAAGTTGTCGTCGAGCCGGGTGTTGAACGCACCGATCGCGAGCGTTCGCCCATCCATCACCGACAGCCGTGAAATGGTTGTCGCCAGCTGCGCCACCGGGTCGTAGGGCATGCCGGCCTGAGCGTAATAGCCCGCGCCGGAGGCCTTGCGCAGCAGCACCGTGATCATCGGCACCGTGTTGGTGGAGTTGGTGTAGATCAGGCTCGAGCCATACCCGAGAAGACCCTGTTTCTCCGCCTCGGCGCCGATGTCGAACCCGGCGATGTCGTGCAGCCACACGATCGGGATGCCGTCGTCGTTGCAGCACCGGCTGAACTGGCTGATCTTCGCGATCCCATCGCGGTAGAGAATGCTGCCGGGGCGTTGTTCGCCGCGCGCGGTCGGGTGCGGAGTGAGCCCGGGGTTGTTCGCGATGAGGCCCGCATAGAGCCCCCCGATCCGACCCACCCCACAGATCATCTCCGGGCCCACCTCGGGCGCCACCTCGCGGAAGAGCCCGTCGTCGACCAGCCGGGCGAGCACCTGGCGCATGTCGTAGGCGTGGCGGTAGTCGACCGGGAAGAGGCTCGAGAGCTCTTCGGCCGGGAACCGCGGCGGCGCCGGGTCCACCTTGCGGCGATAGTAGGGAGCCGCGCTGGTCGGTAAGCTCTCCACCTCGCCCAGGATCATCCTCAGGCAGGCCTGGTCGTCCGGCACCCGGTGGTCGGCGCAGTAGGAGAGGTGGACGTGGACGTCGGGGCCGCCGATGTCGAGGCTGGTGATCTGTTGGCTCTTGGCCCCCTTCACCAGGGCCGCGCCGGCGATGACCATGTAGGCCTGTTCGGTCATATAGACCACATCCGAGATGATCGGCATGTAGCCGCCGCCCGCGATGCAGTCGCCGAAGACCCCCGCGATCTGCGGCACGCCGTGCGCCGACAGCAGGCTGTTCATCTTGAAGATCGCGCCGGCGCCGGTCTTGCCCGGGAAGGTCCGGCTCTGCTCCGGCAGGTAGAGCCCCGAGCAGTCGATCAGGTAGATCACCGGGATCCGCAGCCGGAGCGCCATCTCCTGGGCGCGTTGGATCTTTTCGGGCGTTTGCGGCCACCACGAACCGGAAGCCACCGTGTTGTCGTTGGCGATGACCATGGTGATGCGGCCGGCGACCCGGACGAAGGCGGTCACCACGCCGGCGCCGGGAGAGGTCTTGTCGTCGGGGCCGAAGGTGATGCCGTAGTTGACCAGGGAGCCGACCGGGTGGATCTCGGTCCCCTCGTCCTTCAGGAGATCGATCCGCTCCCGCGTCGTCAGCTTGCCCTTGGCGTGGACGCGGTCGATGTACTTTTCACCCCACCCGGCGCGCACCTCGTCGCGCTTGGAGTCGAGGGCGGCCTCGAGACCGGCCAGGTGGGCTGCGTTCTTCTTCGCCTCGGCCGGGTCGAGCGCCTTCTCGAGCGCGGTTCCGATGGAGTGCAGGATCACCTTGGCCATGGCTCAGTTCTCCGATCCGGCCAGCAACCGCTCCAGCCATTGCGTGTCGTAGGCGCCCGTGCGGAACGCCGGTTCCGAGAGGATCCTCCGGTGGATGGAGATGGTCGTGGCGACACCTTCGATGCGAAAGGCCTCGAGCGCCCGTTCGGACCGCCGGATCGCGTCATCGCGGTCGGCGCCGTGCACGATGAGCTTGGCGATCATCGAATCGTAAAACGGGGGAATCACGTATCCCGATGCCACGTGGGTGTCGATGCGCACGCCGTCGCCGGACGGTGGTTCGAAGACCGAGATCGTGCCCGGGTCCGGGCGGAAGTTCTGATCCGGGTCTTCGGCGTTGATCCGGAACTCGATCGCGTGCCCGTCGATTGTGATGTCCGATTGGGAGATTTCGAGGGGCCGGTTGGCGGCGATCTTGATCTGCTCCTGGACGATATCGACGCCCGTGATCATCTCGGTCACCGGGTGCTCCACCTGGAGCCGGGTGTTCATCTCCATGAAGTAGTGGTTGCCGTCGCCGTCGCGCAGGAACTCCATGGTGCCCGCCGAGGTGTAGCCGATCGCTGCAGCCGCGGCCGCGGCCCTGCGGCCGACCTCGTCGCGGCCGGCCTTGTCCATCGCCGGGCTCGGCGCCTCCTCGAGAAGCTTCTGGTGGCGGCGCTGGACCGAGCACTCGCGTTCACCGAGGTGGATCGCCGCGCCATAAACATCGGCCAGCACCTGGAACTCGATGTGCCGTGCGCCCAACAGGACCTTTTCGAGATAGAGTCCGGCGTTTCCAAAGGCCTTCTCGGCCTCGAGCGAGGCCTCCGAGTACGCCTTCGCGAGCTCGCCTTCGTCTCGGCAACGCCGCATCCCCTTGCCACCACCGCCGGCTGTGGCTTTGAGAAGCACCGGGTAGCCGACCGCGGCAGCGGCTTCCCGCGCCTCCTCGACCCCGGCGAGGATTCCATCGGTGCCCGGGATCGTCGGCAGACCGGCGGCCTTCATGGCGCGCCGGGCCTCCGCCTTGTCGCCCATCCGCGCGATCGCCCGCGGGGGCGGGCCGATCCAGGCCAACTGCTGCTGCCGGACCCGGGCCGCGAAGTGGGCGTTCTCGGCGAGAAACCCGAAGCCGGGGTGGACCGCCTGACAGTCGTTCTGCTCGGCCGCCTGGAGGATGGCGTCCATGTTGAGGTACGAGTCCGACGATGGCGCGGGGCCGATGCAGACGCGAAAGTCCGCGAGCTGCAGGTGCGGTGAGTCCGCATCAGCGGTAGAGTAGACCGCCACGGTCTCGATCCCCAGGTCGCGGCAGGCGCGGAGGATCCGCGCCGCCACTTCACCGCGGTTTGCCACCAGCAGTCTTCTGAAGAGCGCCATGGCTGAGCTCAGGCTCTAGACATTCGGGACGGCCTTGTGGCCGTAGAAGATGAGCCCGGCGTCGCCGTCCCACGAGATGCGGCGGAACTCGAGGCGCACCGGCATCCCGATCTCCAGGCTGTCCGGGTCGGCGACATCGCCGATCTGGACCATCACCCGCACGCCCTCCATCAGCTCGACCAGCGCGATGGGCAGCGGCGTCTGTTCGGTGAAACCTGCAGGCGGCACCCGCACCACCGTATAGGTCACGACCTTGCCCTCGCGGGGCAGGACGATGGTCTCGAAGGTCGTCGCCCCGCACTGCGAGCACGCCACCCGCGGCGGGTAGTGCACCTTGCCGCAGGCCGTGCACTTCGCGGCCTCGAGGCGATAACGCTGCGGAAACTCACGCCAGGATCGACCCGGGGAAATCATGATGCCACCTCCAGGATGTGAACGATCGAGCTGCCGCCGGAACCGCCCATGTTCTGGGCGAGACCGGTCTTCGCCCCGGCGACCTGCCGCTTGCCGGCCTCGCCGCGCAGCTGGGTCACGATCTCCGCCACCTGTGCGACGCCGGTGGCGCCGACCGGGTGGCCCTTGGATTTGAGGCCTCCCGAGGTGTTGACCGGGATCTTGCCGCCGATGGCGGTGAGACCCTTCTCGGCCGCCGCCGCGGCCTTGCCGCGTTCGAAAAGACCGATCGCCTCGGTCGCCATGATCTCGGCGATGGTGAAGCAATCGTGGACCTCGACGACGTCGAGGTCTTCCGGCTTCCTGCCCGCCATCGCGTAGGCCCGGTCGGCCGCCAGCCGCACCGCTTTGAGTTCGGTCAGGTCCTCGCGGTTGGCGAGCGAGATGGTGTCGGTGGCGAGCCCCGAACCGGTGATCTTGACCACCGGTCGTTTGCCGCCGAGCTTCTTCGCGTTCTCGACCGTGGTCAACACCAGAGCCGCTGCGCCGTCGGTCACCGGCGAGCAGTCCATCAGCCGCAGGGGATCGGCGACCATCGTCGACTCCAGCACGCTCTTGACCGTCAGCTTGAGGTGGTACTGGGCGTGGGGGTTGAGCAAACCATTGGCGTGGTTCTTGACCGCGACCGCCGCCAGCTGCTCGACGGTCGTGCCGTAGCGCTGCATGTGGGCCCGCGCCAGCATCGCATACAGACCGGGGAATGTGATCCCGTGGAAACCCTCCCACTCCTGGTCGGCCGCGGTGCCCAGCGCATAGGTCGCATCGGCGCCGTCGACATCGGTCATCTTCTCGACACCGGTCACGAGGACCGTGTCCGACAGGCCCGAGGCGACTTCGGCGAAGCCGGTCCTCAAAGCGAGCCCGCCCGACGCACACGCAGATTCGACACGTGCGGCGGGGACGCCCGCCATTCCGAGTTCGTCGGCGAGCAGGGAGGCCAGGTGCTCCTGACCCACGAAGAGACCGGGCGACATGCACCCGACGGTGATGAGGTCGATCTTCTTGACTCCGGCGTCGGCGAGAGCGGCGAGGGCCGCCTTCGCCCAGATGGTGCGCAGGCTGTCGCTCCACAGCTCGCCGAACTCGGTCATTCCGATTCCAATGACTGCAACGTCTCGCATACTCACCCCCCTCACTCGGCCATGCGGATCTTGCCGCGGAGCTTGGCGTAGGTGCCGTAGTCCACGTAGATCTGGTTCTCATCGAGCTGCGCCCGGGTTTTCGCCGCGAGGTCGCGGACCTTCTCGATGCGGTCGCTGACCCGGAAGACGAAGGAGTCGGATCCCGCTCCCGAACCGAACGAGGTGAGCAGCACCAGGTCGCCGGGTTTGGCGACGTCGAGCACCGCGGTGAAGCCGATGGGCGAAGCGCCGGAGTAGGTGTTGCCGAGCCACGGCGACAGCCACCCCGTCTCGAGCTGCTGATCGGTGAAACCGAGCTTCTTGCCGACCCGCATCGGGAACTTGCCGTTGGGCTGGTGGAAGATGGCGAACGCGAAGTCCTTGGGCTGGAGCCCGGTCTTTTCCATCATCCCCTTGGCCGAGTTCATGGTGGTGCGGAAGTAGGCCGGCTCGCCGGTGAACCGGCTGCCGTGGCGCGGGTAGTGCATGTACTCGCGCCGCCAGAAGTCCGGCGTGTCGGTGGTCCACGAGTAGGTGTCCACCACCTCGGCGACGAAACGATCAGTGTCGGCGCCGAAGATGAACGCCGCCGCACCGGCCGCCGCCGAGTACTCGAGGGCGTCGCCAGGGGCGCCCTGCGAAGTGTCGGCGCCGATGCCCACGGCGTACTTGACCTCACCGGCCTTGACCAGCGCCTGGGCGACAAACATGGTCTCGGTCCCGGCCTTGCAGGCGAACTCGAAGTCGGCGATGTGGATGGCCGGGGTGGCGCCGATGGCCTCGGCGACGATGGTTCCCGACGGTTTGACCGCGTAAGGGTGCGACTCGGAGCCGATATAGAGGGCGCCGATCTCGGCCGGGTCAACGCCGCCCGAACGCGCCAGCGCGTTGCGGCACGCCTCCACCGACATGGTGACAGTGTCCTCGTCCGCACCGGGGACCGATTTCTGGTTGAGTTTGAGCCCGCGTTTGTAGGAAGGGGCGTCGGCGCCCCACACCTTGGCGATCTCCTCGAGCTTGATCCGACGCCTCGGGATGAAGGCACCGTAACCGACTATGCCGACACTCATAGGATCCTCCAGTCGTCCATGATTCTCGTTTCCTGATCCGCGCGTCCCTGTGCGGTCCTGTCGCCGCGCCGATGATCCACCACGCCCTGTCATCGAACCTCGAGGCCCTGAACGAGCCTGTTGACGATAATTTCAGCGATTGCGGTCGCCTCGAGCGGACCGCCGGTCTGATACCACCGCGCGATGCCGTTGAGGGCCCCGGCGATCGTGAAGGCCGCCAGCTTCGGGTCGCACTCGGCGATCGCGCCGTCCCGGATGCCTTCCTCGACGAAGCTGCGAAAGCGGCGGTCGATCGCGGACTTGATCTTCCGGACTTCGGCCCGCATCTCGGGCCCCAGACAGTTGTCCTCGAGCAGCGCCACGTTGCGGACGAAATCCGTCGTCATGAGCTCGGCGTACCTGGTCATGAACGCGGCCAGCTTGTCGAGGCCCGTCAGATCGGATGCGTCGACCGTATCGGCCGCCTCGGCGAGGGCGCCGCAACCGGCGCGGAAGATCTCGGTGAGGATCTCGTCTTTGTTGGTCACGTAGTAGTAGATCGTCGGTTTGGTGACGTTGAGCCTTCTCGCGATGTCATCCAGGGTGGTGGCGTGAAATCCGCGCTCGTTGAACTCCTGCGCCGCTGCGAGCAGCACGGCTTCCCGTTTGAGCTCGCGGAGCTGCTCGCGTTCGAGCGCCCGTTCCTCCGCCGTCTTCCACGGCGAACTCTGATCCGGGACCGACGCTGGTCTAGCGATGACGAACCCCTGTTAGGAGAACCTCAGCCTCGGCCTGAGGTGCTCTCGAACTCGGTCGTTGGTCATTCATTTCTGGTATGACTCCCAGCATGGGGCTTTAACTCAGAGGTACTATACAGATCATCGAGTATGTTTGTCTACTTGAAAGTAAGAATTCTTGGAAATTTCTCCGGTCTCCCTGGAAATATTGTTGACAAGTGATTGCCTTCAGGGAGTTTAGATCTCCGCCCGCAGTACCGCCGCCATGCGCTGGATACCTTCCCTGATGCGCTCCGGTGAGGCCGAGGAGAAGTTCATGCGCAGAGTGTTCTCGTTGCCGCCGTTGGGGAAGAAGGGCCCGCCCGGAACGAAGGCAACATTTTTTTCGAGACACGTGACGAGGAGATCCCGGGCGTTGAGATGTTCGGGAAGCGTGACCCAGACGAACATGCCGCCCTCGGGTCTGGTCCAGCTCACTCCTGGCGGGAAGTGCTCGTGCATGGAACTGAGCATGGTGTCCCTGCGATCGCGGTAGAGCTCGATGGTCCGTTGGATGTTCTCGCCGATGTCGAATCGATCGAGGTACGCCGACAGCTGCATCTGGCCGAGGGTCGAGGTGTGGAGATCGGCCGCCTGCTTGGCGTGCACGAGGCGGCGGTAGATCTCTTCGACGGCGCACAGCCAACCGATGCGCATCCCGGGGCAGAAGACCTTCGAAAAGGTCCCGAGATAGACCACCCACTCGTTGCCCGGCAGGGCCTTCAGAGGCGGCACGGCCTCACCCTCGAAACGGACCTCGGCGTAGGGGCTGTCCTCGGCCACCGGAACCTCGAAACGCCTCACCAGTTCCATGAACTGCTGCCGGCGCTCGAGCGTCCAGCTTCTGCCGCTCGGGTTTTGAAAGTCCGGCACGAGGTAGATGAGCTTGACGTTGTCGAGTTCGGTCAGCCGGCGTTCGAGATCCCGGATGACCATGCCGCCGTCGTCGGTCTCGATCTCCACGAACCGGGGCAGATAGGCCTTGAGAGCGTTGATGGCTCCGAGATAGGTCGGGCTCTCGCACAGCACGACATCGCCCTCGTCGAGAAGGACTCTGCCGAGAAGGTCGATGCCCTGCTGCGACCCGCTGGTGACGAGGATCTCTTCGGCCGAGACCGCGGTCCCGAAGATCCTGTTCATCCGCCCTGAGATGGTCTCCCGAAGCGGCGGGAAGCCCTCGGTCGGTGAGTACTGCAACGCGGCGGCGCCGTTCTCGGCGAGCAATTCGGTGGTCACCGCGGCGATCTCGGACGTCGGAAAGGTCTCGATCGCAGGGAGACCGCCGGCGAAGGAGATGATCTCGGGGCGTTGGGTCAGCTTGAGGATTTCACGGATCTCCGAGGCTCTGAGGCCGGACACCCGTTTTGCGAGCTTGATGTTCATGGTCCCCAACCTTGTCCGGCGGTTCCGGCTCGTCCGGGATCGCCATGGGTGGTGGCGGTGATCCCGCCACCGGATGTCACGGGCACAGGCGGTCCAGGTGCTCCTTTGTGATCTCCGTTTTCACCTTCCCGGTGTGGGCGATGCCCGCGGGCTCGAACAGCATGAGCTTGACGTGGCCGTGAGGAACGATGCGGTGCTCGACGCCTCGTTGCACGATGTAGAACTCCCCGGTTTGCAGGGTGATCGTCCTGTCTCGTTCCAGGATGTCGAGAGCGCCCTCCACCACGAAGAACATCTCGTCTTCGTCGTCGTGGGTGTGCCAGGGGATCTTGTCCCCTTCGCAGCGGACGAGCTTGACGTGCTGGCCGTTGAGCTCCCCGACGATCTTCGGGGAGAAGGTGTCGTGGAATTTTTCGAAATACGCTTCGAGGTTCACCTTTTCCGTCATCTTCAAAACCCTCACACCGTCACTGTTTGACGAAGACGTACTCCAGGGTGTCGAGCCAGTCCGGGCGGACGGTGACCCGGAACTGAGACACCTTCCCCGCGTCGTCGAGATCGAAATAGACCAGGCTCTCGTCCCACACCCGATCCGACCACGTGCAGAGGAAGGTGTCGAACTGCCAGTGTTCGAGGCGTCCGGTGATCTGGGGGTGGGCCTTGGGGTCGAGGACGAGCACGCCGTCCTCGAGGGTGACCTCCGCGTCTCCGTAGACCGTGCTGGTATAGCGGCCCACGTAGCTCTCGACGGGAAGGGAAGGACTGGTGTCGGGGATCCGGGCTTCGTTTCGCGCAGTCTTCGCCTGTTGCCGTGCGTTCCGGAATTCCTCGATGACTTCAGAGTAGCGCTGGTCCCAGTTGCGGGAGTCGACACCGAGGAAGGCGTCGAAGACGTGGTAGACGACGGCGCTTGTCAGGGGGTGGGTGTCGAAGTTGGTGAGGACGACCACGCCGAGATTCTCTTCCGGCAGCATCGCCACCATCGAGATCATGCCGTTGAGTCCGCCGCCGTGGGAGACGACCAGGCGGCCCTGGTAGTCTGAAAGACCCCAGCCGAGACCGTAGCCGGAAAAGTGGGTCCAGGGGTTGAGGGTTTTTCTCCTGCCGCCGACGGCCTGGAAGGTCTGTTGAGTCCGGGTTTCCGCAATCACCTCGGGAGCCACGATCTCACGGCCGTCGTACACCCCGTCGCCGGTCTGCATGAGCAGCCACCGCGCCATGTCGTTGGCGGAGGAGTTGATGGCTCCGGCGGGGGCGATATTGTCCGTGTTGTCGTGCGGGATCGGCACGACCACGCCGTCGTCGAGGCCATGAGGGGTCGCGACATTGGCCATCGTTTCCCAGCTGCTGAAGCTGGTGTTGGTCCGGGTCATGCCGAGGGGTGCGAAGAACCTCTGAGCGATGAACTCATCCCAGCTGGTGCCGGTGACCCGGGGAATGATTTCACCGGCGGTGAGGAACATGAGGTTGGAGTAGCCGACGCCGGTACGAAAATCATAGGTGGGCTCGATAAAGCGGATTCGATAGATGTTCGCGGCGCGGTCGTGGATCGAGCCGAAGGTCGCAAGGTCGCCCTGAAAGGTCCCGAGGCCGCTGCGGTGGCACAGCAGGTCGCGGATCGTGATCTCGCGGGTGACCTGCGGGTCGTACATCTGGAAGTCCGGGAGGTACTCGAGAACCGGGTCGTCCCACGAGATCTTCTTGTCCTGCACCAGCAGGCTGATTGCGGTCGAGGTGAACGCCTTCGTGTTCGAGCCGATGGCGAACAGCGTGTCGGCGTCGACCTTTCCGCCGGCCTTCAGGTCGCGGATGCCAAAACCCTTTGCGAAGACGACGTGGTGGTCCTTGACGACGGCGACGGCAGCGCCCGGGATATCGAATTGCTGCATGATGTTCTCGACGAACGTATCCAGCCCGGCGAGGGGGTCGTGCTCGACCTGTGCTTGCGCGGGAAGGGCGACGAGAATCGCGAGAATGGCTGCGGCCCAGAACCTGCGGATTTCGATTTTCTTCATGGGGTATCTCCTTGTGTCTTTCGAGGTGGTCGTCGGTCCTTTCCCGCAGCCTGAAATCAGGCCACCGTCACACACTCGCAGCGCTCGAGGAAGGCGGGATCCATCTCGGCGCCGATGCCCGGGTCATCCGGCAGCGTGATCGCGCCGCCGTTCCACCGGGCGCCGCCGATGACGGGGTCTTCCTTGAGCTGCAGGTGGCTGTCGAGGTCCACGAAACGGATGTTCGGTCGGGCGGAGACCAGGTGCGCCGCCGCCGTCAACCCCAGCCGGGTCTCGAGCATGCACCCGAGCATGCACTTGGCGCCGCAGGCCTGGGCGACGGCGTCGATCTTGAGTGCGGTGCGGATGCCGCCCGACTTGGCGAGCTTGATGTTGAGGTAGTCGCAGCAGCCGCCGGCGGTGAGCCTGAACGCGTCGTGGTGGTCGAAGACCGACTCGTCGGCCATGATCGGAATCGACACCCGGGTCCTCAGCCGTTTGAAGTTCTCGTAATCCCAGTGGGCGATCGGCTGTTCACAGTACTCGATGCCGGCCGACTCGAGCCGCCGCAGGACATTGACCGCGGTCGGGAAGTCCCACCCCTGGTTGGCGTCCACCCGTAGCGGGAGCTCACTCCCGATCGCCTTGCGGATGCTTTCGATGCGCCGCACGTCGTCGTCCGCTGTGGTCCCGAGCTTCACCTTGATCGCCGGGACTCCGGTCGCCTTGAGCTTCAGGGCCTGTTCGGCCATCTTCTCCGGGTCGGCGATCCCGATCGTCGCGTCGGTCTCGAGCTCTCGTCTACCGCCTCCCAGGAGCGCGTACAACGGCAGCCCGGCCACCTTGCCCGCCACGTCGTGAAGGGCCATGTCGAAGGCTGCCCGCACGCTCGTGTTGAAGGCCAGGAACCGCCCCATGTCGGCGACGCGGCCCTCGATGTCGAGAGGGTCCTTGCCGAGCACCAGTTTCGCGAGGACCGTGGCGGCCGCGATGTTGATCGCCTGGGTGTCGCCGGTGATCTGTGAGACTGGCGTTGCCTCACCCCACCCGGAGACCGCGCCGTCGGTGGTGATGCGAATAAACAGGAAGGGGGCTTCGCTGATCACGCCGAGAGCGATCCTGAAGGGCGCGACCATAGGAATCGTCGCTTGAAAGATGTCGACTCCGGAAATTCGTAGTTCAGGCATTTCGGAAACTCCTCGTAGACTGATTTTCTTCGCAGGTCGCTGGCGCCGCTGCCCGGTCGGCCGCAACGCCGGTTTCTATTTCACTTTTCCCCAGAAGGTCTGCACGATGTCCTCCGGAGGCGGCGGCGTGGCCAGGCTCACCAGCACGTACACCACCGCCGCGGCGACCGTGCACGGAAACGACGGGTGCATCCCGAAAACCCCGATCCCGGGCGCCACCGTGAACGCGAGCACGTACAGGGTGATGCCGGAGGTGATGGAGGCCAGCGCGCCCCACCGGTTGCCCCGCTTCCAGAACAGGCCGAGGACGATCGGAGCGATGGCGGCGGTGACGATCCCGCCCAGTGAGAAGAAGATGATCCACTGAACCAACTTCGGCTGCGTCATGGCGAGCGCGATGGCCGCCACGAGGCACACCGTCATCGTCACCCTGGACAGGGTCTTCATCTGTTGCGGGTCGAGGTCGATCTCCAGCTCGCGGACCACATTCCGGGCGATGCTCGAAGTGATGACGATCGCCATCGCCGCCACCGTCGTCTGGATTCCCGCGACGATGCCCGCCAGCACGATCCCGGCGAGCGGCCCCGGCAAAACGTTCATCGCCAGCCACGGCGCGATCTCGTCGGCGACCTCGAGGCTCGGGATGATGGCCCGGCCCATGGTCCCCGCGACACAGAGCAGGAGGGTCCAGACGAAGACCAGGATCGATCCGATCCAGATCCCGCGTTTGAGGGCGGTCGTGTTCTTGTAGCTCAAGGCGCCGAGCATCCCGTGGGGGGAACCGGCGGCGAAGTAGCCGGAAAGACAGGCGACGGAAAAGATGAAGGGCCAGGTGAATTCGCCGTGCATGGTGGGCGAGAGAAACTTGGGGTCGAGAGCGGCGATCACCTCGGTCGAGTGAGCGAAGCCGCCGGCGGCCTTGTAGGTTCCGGCGAAGAGCAGGATGGTGCCCACTGTGATCACGACGCCCTGCAGCAGCGTCGCTACGGAGTTGCCGCGCATGCCGCCGAGTACGCAGTAGACCAGGACCACTCCGGACCCGAGCGCCAACGAGGCGACGTAGCCCATGCCGGTCATCTGGACGATGACTCGCGCGGCGCCGACGAACTGGGTGGACATATACGGGATGAGCAACAACGTGACCAGTGCCGCCATCACCAGCACCACGGCCTTGCTCCGGTAGCGGGCCCTGTAGATGTCGAGGTAGGTGACGATGTTCACCCGGCGGGCCACCAGGCCCACCATGATCCCTACCGCCGCCAACAGCATCAGACTGAGAAATGTCTGGGTGACGTTGATGAGGACCCATGAGTAGCCGTAGGCGTAGCACATCCCCGGCCCCGCGATGAAGGTTCCGGCGCTCGCCATGCCGCCGGCGATGATCAAGGCCACCACGACCCCGCCGAGGCCCCTCCCGGCGGCGTAGAACTCCTCCTCGTACTTGGCGACCGGCACCTTCTCGACGATCCGGTAGGACCAGATTCCGATCGCCAGCAGCACCGCGGTATAGGCGAGAAAGGAGACCAGTGCGAGGTTCACGGCGCCTCCTCCCTCTCGTCCGTCAGCGGAATGTCGGGGATGAGCTTTTCGACGATCGGGATCAGCGCCACCACGAACACGGCCGGCACGATGATGGACGACAGGGCCAGCCATCGCGGCAGGCCGAACATCAGCGGCTGGTTGCCGAATGCGGCCGCAACGCCCATCACGGTCGCCAGGAAGACTGAAAAAAAGGTCCACGACAGCACCAGGCCCTTGCGGGCGACCTTGATCCTCGGGTCTTCATCAAACTGCATCTCTGGAGCTCCTTGAATTGATGTCGGCCAACCGAATCCGAATTCTGCCGGTCATCGGCATCACCCCTTCTGTATCGTCGCTCGGTCGGACCCTGGACCAGATACGGCTTCACCCTCCGCGCCACCCTCCGGCACGCTTCCTTCAGACGCTCCATGTCCTCATCGGTGTGGGTGGTGGCGGCGGCGCCGTGGCCCTGCACCATGTGGACGTTTTCAAGCAGCATCGCCGGTCCGAGCACCTGGTTCCGCAGGGCCACGTCGCACACCGCCGGATCGTGGACAGCCTGCGGAGTGTCGATCGTCGCGCCCTCGTCGTACGGGAAGTGCACCATGCCGAGCGAACTCCCGCACGGCAGCTCCGGGCAGTCTCCCGTGCAGGTTGCAAATACGCCCCCCTCGGCAAAACCCGAGACCATGGCGTCGCGCATCTTCCGACCGAGTGCTGACAGCCTGGGATAGACCTCGTCCTCGTGTTCGACGAGATAGCTCATCGCAACCTTGGCTGCCAGCATCGAAGCGGGGTGTGCGGAGTAGGTTCCGCCGAGAACGGCGACCCTTCGCCCGCCCGCACGCCCGATCATCTCCATGACGTCCTCACGGCCGGCGAGGGCTGCGACCGGCATGCCGCCGCCGATCGCCTTGCCGTAGACGGCGAGATCGGGCGTAATCCCGTACAGGCTGGCGAGGTTGCCGGCCCGAAAACGGAATCCGTTGACGACCTCGTCGAGGATCAGCAGCGCCCCGTACTCGCCGGTCAGCTGGCGGGCAAGTTGGAGGTACTCCCGGGTCGCGGGGATCAGACCGCCGGCGCCGATCAGCGGTTCCACCACGAAACACGCGATTTTGTAGCCGTACCGCACGAAGTCCGCGTGCAGCCGGTCCGGGTCGTTGAATGCCGTGACGATCACGTCGTCGGTGAAAGCTGCCGGCAATCCCTCACTGTCGACGCCGCCGAAGCCGATGCCGTTCCCGGCGTGGAACTCGTACCCCTTCAGGGACCACGGTTGGGCCCCGTGCCAGCCGCCGCCAACCTTCAGCACCAGGTCGCGGCCGGTGAAGGCCCGCGCCAGCATGACGCCGTACATGCCCGCCAGCGTGCCGCTGGTCGTCAGGCGCACCCGATCCGCGCCGGTCTGCCGGCACAGGATCTCGGCCACCTCCGCCTGCATCCGGTCCGTCATACCGACCTGAAGTCCGAAGCCGTCGCCAAAGGCACGCGCCAGCTCCGAGGTGACAACGGCCGGGTTGTGGCCGAGGACATTGCCCATATGTCCCTGCCAGAAATCCAGGATGTCGTGGCCGTCCTCGTCACGGATCCATCCACCGTGCGCCGACGCGATCCTGGGTGGGAAAGGTTTGATCAGCCGCAGGGAGTGGCTGCCGCCGTCCACCAGGCTGCGGCAGGCGCTGCGCTGGAGAATGGCGGATCGCGGAAAGCGCCCCGTGAACGCCTCCGAGATTTCCTGCATCAGCCGGCTGTAGTCCCTGGTCGTCATCAAGCCCCCCGCCCTGGAATTGCCTAGGTTGAACTCACCTCACCCCGATCTGTTGAGTCCCTCATCCGTACTGGACACCGAGGACGTTCCAATACCAGTAGAACCAGACGAGGCCGACGGCGAAGACGGCGAAGAGCGTGTAGTGGACGCGCCGGAACCAGGTCCAAAAACCTTTCTTCCAGGCCAGCGCGGCGAACACCACCACGCCGAGTGTCAGAATCGACGCCAGAATCGGCAGCATCAGCGCCGCCGTCAGGGCCGGCGGGAAACCGGAGAAGAGACTCTCTCCAGCCGAGCTGACGATGATCGTGACCGCGACCACGAAGGTGAGCGTCACGGCGCTCACCAGCGCTGCCAGACGCATCGCCCAGCGAGCTCTGGACGGGTCCTCTTTCCTCGATTTGCGGTGCCGGAAGAAGCTCACGAGCGTCGTCACGCAGAGCAGCAGCGCCACCCCCAGCAGGACGTAATTGAACGTCGGGGCCTGGTACCAGGCGAGCCGATAGGCCGGCATGAACGGGAAAGCCGAAAAAACAAAGTGATTGAGTGCGCCGTCGGAGTCCTCGATGAAGGCGAGGGTCAGGCCGCCGTCGATCTGGTGGAAGAGGTTGGGTCCGATCTCGACCCAGCGCCACGGTTCTTCGAAAATGCCGCCGGTCATGAGTGTGCCGTCGGGCATGACCGCAACCTTGATCACGCTCGGCATCGAAAGGAGCCTCTCCAGGTCGCTCCAGTTGTGGCGAATGAAGCGGAACTCACCCGCGAACTTCTTGCCGCGCTCGGCAAAGTCCTCGGGGGGCTCCGGGAGCGGCGGCTCTTCATTCGGGAAGTAACGGGCGACAAACGCGTCCATGAGTTCCATTCGCGCGTGACCGCCGTTGGTCACATAGGAAACGAAGACGCCGACGTTCTGTTGGGTGAGCAGGGCGAGATCGGAGTGGAAGAACATCGTGTCCCCGGCATGGGCGACGATGGGTTGGCCGTGGATGTCCTCCTGGTAGAAACCGTAGGCCATGCCCGGCAACCGCGGATCGGCGGTGAAGAGCAGGCTGTGCATCTGACGGGCGGTCTCCTCCTCGAGGATGCGCCGGTCTCCGAAACGTCCGAGCTGCAGGTGGGCGATCATGAAGTGGGACATGTCGACTGCGGTGGAGGACAGCGCTCCGGCCGGGCCGAAATCGCTGATGAACTCGAAGTACCCGGGCTCGTACAGGCCGTTTTTGCGCTTGTAGCCCACCGCCATGTCCGGCGCGAGGTTCTCGGGAAGCGGCTCCCGGAACGTGGAGTGGTTCATCTGCAGGGGTTCGAAGATGTTCTTTTCGATGTACTCGGGGAAGGACATCCCGGAGATCTCCTCGACGATCAATCCGGCGAGCGCGGTCCCCCAGTTGGAGTAGGACGACCAGGTTCCGGGCGGCCGCACTCGTTCTGGCATGTGGGCCACCAACGCTTCACGCATCGAGATCAGCTTGTCCTGGTCTTTTACGATGAGATAGCCGAGCGCGCCGTCTTCGAATCCCGCCGTGTGGGTGAGGAGGTGCTTCATGGTGATCGGTTCGGGGAAGGTGTCCGGGATCTGAAAGGTCGTCAGATAGGTGTTGACATCGGCGTCGAGGTCGAGCTGGCCTCGTTCGGCGAGCTGCATGACCGCGGTCCAGGTGAAGAGTTTGGAGGTCGACCCGGGCCGGAACAGGGTCTTGTCGGCCACGACCGGAATCCTCTTTTCACGGTCGGCGTAGCCGTAACCCTTGGCGAAGAACAACTCGCCGTCCTTGACGACGGCGATGGTCGCGGCGGGGATGTTGCGCGACGGCATGTGCGCGGCCATCATGCCGTCGATGAAGGCCTCGAGCTCCGCCGGATCGTTGAGCCCCGTGGGTTCGAGAGCCATCGCCTCATCTTGGGCCGGCGACTCCTCGGTGGGCGCCGCGGGAATACCGGTCGCGAACAGGAAAAAGACCAGTGCGGCGAATGAAAAAATGCGGAAAGCTGAAATCTTCATGGATTCCTCCTCAGAAAATAATTCGTCCAATGACTTCCCTGAAGTGACTTCTGTTCAGGGTCAATTGCTCTTTTCTCACCATCCACCGCTCTCGCCCCACGCGGAGATGACGGCCGCGACCCGTTGGGCTGCGTTTCTCCAGTTGATCTGAATCGCATGTTGGGTGGCGTCCGCATCGCCATCGCTGATGGCGCGCAAGATCACCTCATGCTCGGCCACCGACAGACCGAGCTCGTTGGTGAGGGCCGTGACGTGCAGTCTGGCGTAGCGCTCCGCTTGCGGCTTGATCGCGTCGTGAAGGGCCAGCAGCCGCGGCGGGGCGGACGCCACCAGCAACCGGCGGTGGAATGAAGCGTCGAGCTGAAACGCCTTGTAGGCGTCCGGTCGCGCCGCCTGGGACTCGACCCGCAGCTGGTTGTTGAACTCTTCGAGGTGCTCGAGGAGGGCCGTTCTCTGTTCGCGCTCCATGCCGGCTGCGTAGAAACCCGCCAGCCCCTCGAGCTCGCCGACGATATGAAACAGATCCGTCGCGTCGGCAGCGGTGACCGGTGCGACGACCAGACGCTGCCGCTCGTCGCCCTCGTTGGCCGCAACCGCGTAACCCTCCTGGAGGAGGCGATGAAAGGCCGTTCGAACGGGGGTCCTGCTGACGCCGAGACGCTGGGCCGCGATCGTCTCGACGAGCCGCGTGCCGGGGGCCAGACGCCCCGACACGATGAGCTCGCGGAGCTCGCGGTAGACCATATCCGGTCGATCCTCTTGCAGTTCCCGCTCGTACCTGGGCATCGCTGATGATGTCGGCATGACTCAATCCTCGTCCCGGAGGTGTTCGGACCTCATGACCAGCGGCCGGCGGTCGGCGACCCGGGGCCTTCGAAAATCTTTGTATCCCTTGACGTATACATGGCTGGATGCTAGCGTACTTCCGAGAATCATGCAACCGGTGTTGAAATCGCTCACAGTTGGCTCGCCGCGGCGCAACCGTCGGCGGGCTGGGGGCCTCGTGACACGCGCGATGCTGAGGGATGCAGTACCCATCGGCGTCGCTCTTACCCGATATAAGGAGGAAACAGAGATGGAACACGTCGAGTGCAAAACCGTTGGTGGCGACACCCTGGGCACGCGAGCCGGTGGAGCACGAATGCGATTTCTGGTGGTTGTCGTCCTCACGATGATGGTCGTCGCGCCGGGGCTGTGGGCCCAGACGACCGCCACCATCCAGGGCACGATCACGGACGCGATCAACAACCCTCTTGCCGGCGTCCAGGTATCCGTGACCGGCGACCAGGGCGTCAAGTCGACCGTGACCGATGCGAAGGGCTTCTATCAGATTCCGAATCTGGCGCCGGGGACCTACAAGGTGACCGCATCGCGCGATTCATATATTCCCCGCGAGGCGTCGGGAATCCAGCTCGAAGCCGATCAGACGCGGACGCTGGACGTAACCCTGGAACCCCTGACTTTTTCAAACGAGGTTGTGGTCACGTCGGCGAAACGGACGCAGACGCTCTTGAAAATTCCACAATCGATCACGGTCCTCTCCGAGGACACGCTGGAACAGCAACGGGTCGAGAATTTCCTGGACTTCGTGCCGCTGGTGCCCGGCTTGAGCGTTGTGACCGGTACGCCCGGTCAAACCCGTATCACTCTGCGAGGCATCAATACAGGTGGGGTCGCCTCGACAGTCGGTGTGTACGTCGATGACGTGCCCTTCGGGTCGAGCACCGGTCTCGCCAACGGCGCCGTCCTGGCCGGTGAATTCGACACCTTCGACGTCTCGAGGATCGAGGTGTTGCGCGGTCCGCAGGGCACCCTGTACGGGGCCGCCTCACTTGCCGGTGTCTTCAAATACGTCATGAATGCACCCTCGACCGAGGGGGTCGAGGCGAGAGTCCTGGGGTCATTGGAGACCGTCGAGGACGGCGGGCTCGGATATTCCTTCAAAGGAATGGTGAACCTCCCGGTCAGCGATCAATGGGCGGTCCGGGCCAGCGGTTTCTACCGGTTTGACGACGGCTTTGCCGATTCGATCGGCAACAACCCGATCCCCAGCTTGACCACTCCGGGGGTCAACGTCGTCGACGGCACCCTGGTTGCAGACAACATCAACACGATCGACACCTATGGCGGGCGATTCGCCGCACTCTTCAAACCCTCCGACACGTTCTCGCTCACCCTGGCGGCGCAGATCCAGCAGATTGAAAGCGGCGCGCCTAATGAAATCGATGCCGACCCGACCACCTTCGAACCGCTGTACGGCGGGATGGTGCAGTCCCGATACCAGACGCAGACGGTCGACACGAAGTATCAGATCTACAGCGCCACGATCGATTGGAACCTCGGTGGCCCCAGCCTCGTCTCCGTGACGAGCTACGGCACCTTCGAGCAGAATCTCCGTGTCGATGCGGCCTATACCATGGCTCTGACCCCTGGTATTCCGTTGGCGTCATTCCTGACCTATGTCCTTGGCAATGACGTGACAAATCCCTTGAGTGCGATCCTGCCGCAGACAACCAGCACCGACAAGTTCACCCAGGAGCTGCGCCTCCTCTCACCCGACAACGACTCCTTCGAGTGGCTGGTCGGCGGGTACTACACGGATGAAGATTCCGCGATCCAGCAGCAGATCGTCGCGCTGACAGCCAACACCGAAGACCCCGCCCCGGGCATTCCGGTCCTGGCGGACATTTTGCTTCCGTCGACGTATCAGGAGTTCGCCCTCTTCGCCGACGCCACTTGGCACGTCACGCCGAGCTTTGATCTCTCCTTCGGTGGACGAGGCAGCTGGAACGACCAGGCAGTCAGTCAGAGCGGTGAAGGGCCGCTGATCGGTAGCGTTTCGTACCCCGAGATCTCGTCTTCGGAGAACCCGTTCACGTACTCCTTCTCGCCGCGGTACGAGGTGGCGAAGAACTCATCGATCTACGGTCGCATTGCCACGGGCTTCCGCCCGGGCGGGCCCAACGTCCTCGCGCCGGGGACTCCGGAAGACGTCCCGCGGACGTACGACTCGGACTCTCTGACCAGCTATGAGGTCGGCTGGAAAACGACCGGGGCCAGCGGCAAGTTCTCGCTCGATGTCGACGCCTACTACCTCGACTGGCAGGACATTCAGCTGTACACCGTGTTCAACGGTTTCGGAATCAACGGCAACGGCGGCACGGCCGTGAGCAAGGGCGGTGAGTTCACCTTCAGCGTCCTTCCGACCCGCGGTCTGACGTTTTCCCTGAACGGCGCGTACACGGACGCCTACCTCACCGAGGACACCGAGATTGGTGGCCTGGACGGTGATCCTCTGCCCTACGTCCCGGACTGGACCTTCGGGCTTCTGGCAGACTACGAATGGCTGGCGGGGGCTGATTGGACCATGTATGTCGGGGGCATTCTTGCCTACACCGGCGAACGGCCGTACGACTTTGACATTCGGACGGACAACGGCAACCTGCGCACTGTCGACAGCTATGTGACGGTGGATCTTCGCGCGGCCGCCTATGTCGGCCGTTGGACCTTCGAGCTTTACGGCAAGAACCTGACGAACGAGATGGGCATTGCGTCAGTGGACGCATCAGGCCTGGCCCTCCCGAACGGCGCCTACGGTCTGGCCCTCATCCGGCCGAGGACGTTCGGAATGGCCGTTGGTTTCAGGTTCTGGGGTTCCTAGAGAATATCCGCTTGTTGCAGGCCCGTTCACGGGCCGCAGCTTCATCAAACCGCCGGGGCGAGCGCCCCGGCGGTTTTTTGTGGGCTCTCGAAGACGAGTCAAGGCGTTCGTGGTTGCCGGATGATCTTGTACAACCCCACCGTCACCAACGGCAGGAAGTAGATGGCGAAGATCCCCCAGCTGATCAATCCGTAACCTTGGGCGACCAGCGCAATGATGCCGAACTTCGCGAGCCCCAGGCTCAGCACCAGCAGGGCGATCGCGATCACCGGCCGTTGCCAGTCCGGAAACTCCCTGCCGCGGGCGGCCAGGGTGTGCTGGATCCGCTCGTTGACGCCGTGAATGAACCCGGTCCCGGTCTGGATCAGGGTGCCGAAGAGCATGATCACGAACGCCACCAGCAGCGCCGGCGCCCTGGCCTGATCCAGCACGTAGACGGCGGGGATCTCAACAGCCACGACATCGGGGTACTGACCGAGAATCGCGAGGTAGAAGAAGAAGGCCGGCAGCAACCCGATGACCGCCGCGATCACGCCCGCGGAGATAGCCTGGCGCCGAGTTTCGATGTGGCTCACGCAGAACAGGATGGCCGGGATCACGCACATGTTGTAGAGACCGTACTTGAACGCCGCCAACGCCCAACCGGGAACGATTTCCCCGCTCACCAGGTTGGCGCCGATGCCGTGGCCGAACCGCACGGCGGACACCACCAGAAAGGCGAGGTACACGACATAGATGACGATCGACCACACCGAGAAGGATTTTTCGATCAGACCGGTTCCCTTGAAGGTCAAAAAGCCGACCGCGACGAGCATCATGACGACGCCCACCAGGTACGGAATCCCGAAGAAGTCCCGCAGCAACACCCCGGCAGCCGACCCCACCACGGCCAGCACGATCACCATGAGGGTGACGTAGAACAGCTCGAAGACGACCCAGAACCGGCCGAGCAGGTGCATGAGCAGGGACCGGTAGTCGTAGGTCTTGAACAGACGGGAAAACTCGAAGGTCACCGCCAGCATGACCGCCCACAGCGGGAGGGTGATCGCGAACATCCCGAGGATGCCGCCGAGCGGCCCGAACCGCATGAAGTACTCCACGATCTCGCGGCCGGTCCCGTACCCGCCCCCGATCAGAACCCCCTGGAAGACGAGGCCCGGCATCACGTAGGTGCGGAATTTCGAGGCACTCATGTATCCCCCCGGTCGGTCGATCGGTTGATCGATGGTGCGATGATCTCCGGTCCTCAGTCGACGGGCAGCTCCGGCGGGCCGTCCGGCAGGTAGCTCACGTACACGATGCCTTGGGTCTTCTCCTCGAACTCCTGGCGGAGGCCGGCCAGCGCAGCCGGATTGCCGTAGAGGTCGACCATGGTTGCGGCCATGACCTTGGCGGCGTAGAGCATGCCCTTGTGGCCGATCGACATGCCTCCGCAAGCCACCACCGGCCAGGCGTGCCAGGGCGCGCCGATCGGGGCGGTGGTCACCGAGAAGTGAAGTGTCGGCACCTGCCAGCTGACGTCGCCGACATCGGTCGAGCCGCCCTGAACCCCCTGCGGGTCGAGATCCAGCGGCTCCGGCTCGCCCTCGAGTCCGATCGGCTCGGCGTCGGTAGCGCGCTGGATCGTGCGCGCGAACTCCTGCTCCTCGTTGGTGTATTCGATCGGCCCCAACCACGCCATGTTGTCGTGGATGAGCGTCGCGCCGGCCATGGTGAGCAGCAGCTCCCAGCTGCCGGACTGCATTCTGAGCTTGGCGGTGGTGCCGGTGGCGAGAGCCGCGCCCTCGGCGATGTGCCGGGCGCGCTCGAGCAGTTGATTGACGCCGGTGGCGTTCGAGTCGCGCAGCCAGCACCAGACCCGGGCGTAGGCGGGCACCACGTTGGGGACGTCGCCCGCGTCGGTGACCACGTAGTGCATCCGTACCGTCGGTTTGACGTGCTCGCGCATCAGGTTGAGGGCGAAGGTGAAGACCTCGGCCCCGTCGGCCGCGCTGCGTCCGTTCCACGGATCGTAGGCGGCGTGGGCCGCCCGGCCCTCGAACTCCACCACGAAGTCGACCATCGCCTGATTTTGCTGGGTGTCGGCCCTGACATTGACGTCCGGGTGCCAGGTGATCGCCGCGTCGAGGTCGTCGAAGAGCCCGGCGCGCACCATGTAGAGCTTGCCGCCCACCGTCTCCTCGGCCGGCGAGCCGTAGAAGCGGACCGTGCCGTGGAGCGTGCCCGCCTCGATCAGCTCCTTGATCGCCAGGGCCGCGCCGATGCCGGCGGTGCCGAGCAGGTTGTGGCCGCAGCCGTGGCCGGCGGCCCCGGGTTCGAGCGCCTCCTGGGTCGACTGGGCGCGCTGCGAGATCCCGGGGAGCGCGTCGTACTCGCCGAGGATGCCGATGATCGGTCGCCCTTCGCCATAACTCGCGACGAAGGCGGTGGGCAGTCCGGCGACGCCCCGGTCGACCGCGAAGCCCTCTGATTCGAGAAAGTCCTCGAGCAGCGCAGCGGACCGGGTCTCCCGTAGCGCCGTCTCGGCGAAGGCCCAGACCTGGTCAGCGAGACCGGTGAGCTCGGCGCTGTTGGCGTCGATCGCCGCGACGGCCGCTTCCTTGACGGGTTCGAGGTCGGCCGCCGCCGCCGTTGTGGCGGCGAGGATGCACATCAACAGACAGGCGAAGAACGGTCGTTTTTTCATGGCGCGACATCTCCACTGAGAGGTTTTCGACGTCCGAGGCTACCACGCTTTCTCATCTCGCCTTGCCGGCCGGGCCCGACGAAAATCGGTGTGAGACAATTCCATCACGGAGGCACATATGCGCATCGATGGGCGCGAAACGGAACGGCTCTCCGTGCCGAAGGCGAGCATGAGGGTTGCGCTGCTCGCGGCCGCGTGGGCTGTTCTGAGCGCGGCGTGCGCGGTCGTCGGCCCCGAACCGCCGCTGGTGGAGAGAAACGTCGCGGTGCTGATGCGGGACGGCGTCGTGCTGCGGGCGAACGTCTGGCGTCCGGCTTATAAAGGGGAGTTCCCTACCCTCGTCTACCGGACGCCCTACGGCAAGGACGCCACCGAGACCTGGTACGAGACGCACCTGCGGGCGGTCGAGCGGGGCTACGCGGTGGTGATCCAGGATGTCCGCGGCCGCTATGAGTCCGAAGGTGAGTTCTTTCCGTACGTGAACGAGGGGCGCGACGGCTTCGACACCATCGAGTGGGCGGCGCGCCGGCGGTGGTCGAACGGCTCGGTCGGGACCTACGGTCTGTCTTACCCCGGCGCGGTCCAGTGGTTGGCCGCGCTCGAGCGCCCGCCGCACCTCGAGGCGATGGTGCCGGCGATGACCTTTTCCTCGGGGCGGAGGTTCTTCTACAGCCACGGGGTCTGGGACCTCTCCTGGCTGGCGTGGACCTACGGCTCCATCGCGCCGGACACTCGCCGCCGCCTCGCGCTGGCCGGACCGCGGACCGTCGAGGAGGCCGAAGCCGAGTGGCCGCGGGTCGCCGACCGGATGCAGAACTTCCTGCCGCTGGCCTCGCTCCCGGATTTCGAACAGGCGGCGCCGTTCTACACCGAGTGGTTGCGCCATCCCCCAGAAGATCCATGGTGGGACTGGGCCGAGCTGCCCGGCCGGTACGACCGCGTCAACGCCGCGGTCCTGAATCTGTCAGGGTGGTATGACGAGTTCTACGGTCCCGAAGGTGCGACGACGAACTTCGCCGGTCTGCTGGCGAGCCGTGTCGGCGAGCGCGATCCGAGAACCCGGCTGATCCTCGGCCCCTGGATCCACGGCGTCGCCGCGGTGGGAAAGCAGCGAACCGGCGACCTGGACTTCGGCCCCACAGCCGCCGTCGACTACGACGAGTTGATTCTGGGCTGGATGGACCACTACCTCCGGGGAATCGACAACGGCGTCGACCGCGAAGCGTCGGTCCGGATCTTCGTCATGGGCGAGAACAGCTGGCGCGACGAGCCGGCCTGGCCGCCGCCCTCGGCCGTTCCGGTGACCCGCTATTTGAGCCCGAGCGCGGCTCGCCGGACGGCCGGGGTGCTGTCGGAGGCGCCGCCCCCGGCGGGGTCGCAACCGAGCGCGTTCCGATCCGATCCGGCCGCGCCGGTTCGAGATCCGTACCAGGTCTTCGGGCCACACGACTACAGCAGCCTCACCGGGTCAGCGGGCGTGCTCGTCTTCGAAACCGAGCCCTTCGCGGAGGACACCGAGATCACCGGTGCGATCACGGCCGAGATGTTCATCTCGTGCGATTGCCCGGACTTCGATCTCTGGGTCAAAGTCCTGGACGTCGGGCCCGACGGAGAGGCCTTCAATCTGATGAGCCCGGGTTCGGATGTCCAACGCGCCAGCCTGCGCGATCCCAGCCGCGGCCGCGAACTGCTCGAGCCCGGCGAAATTTACCTGCTGAACCTCGACAGGCTGATCACCAGCCAGGTGTTCAGAGACCGGGCACCGGCTGCGGATCCTCGTGACCGGCTCCTTCTTCCCGCACTTCTCGAGAAATCTCCAGACCGGGGAATCCGAAGCGTTCTCGTCCGAAATGGCAACGGCGGAGATCCGGGTCCACCATGATGCCGAGCACCCGTCACGCCTCGTCCTCCCCGTCATTCCTCGCTGAAGGCTGAGACCTGCGTCCCGCCGTCCGCAGTAGAAACCCAGTGACGCGAACGCGAAGAACTCGAACCGCGGCAGCCATTCCGATCGATGTGCCGATCCTCGAGATCAGGATGTCGCCGATCTATCAGCGAATTGCCGTGAAGGCGAAACAACTCGATGAGCTTGGCTTGAGCCAGTCGGAGATCGGGCGACGGTTGGGGGTTGATCGTTGGGTGGACGGAAAGGCCCTTCTGTGGCTCGCACAACAGGAGACAGGTTGAAGTTACTTTTCCCCGTCGGGCTGTACTCCACCCTTCCAGGGTTCGCCGGGCAGGCGTGCCACCAGGTTTTCGAGAACCACGCCCATAGCTGCGTCGCAATCCCAGGGCAAGCCGGGGCGAAGAAGCGGCCCGACATTGTCGCGGAATTTGGGGTGTCGACGGTTCCCCACCAGATTCTCTTCAAACTGAGCTCGGGTGACGCTGTGCCCATCCTCAGCCATGTACCGGTCGAAGCAGGCGAGAAGCGTTTCTGGATCGCAGCGGCCGGTGTCCAGGGCGTACCAAATATTGAAGAGATCTCGACCCTTCCTCCTCTGATACAACGCCATCAGTCTGGTGCAGAGCAGCTCGCCGCAGCGGCGTATGTGGCACCCATGTTATCCTCAGGCATCAGTCAAAACGCTTGCTCGCAGGGGAAAAGGCCAGCTGAAACGGACGGGTACACAGTCATGACAAATATCAAGGTCATCGTCGAGAAGCACCCGGACGGCTACGTCGCCTACCCCCTGGGCCTCAAGGGCGTCGTGGTCGGTGAAGGGGACACCTACGAGGACGCGCTTGCCGACGTGCGCTCGGCCATCCGCTTTCACATCGAGACCTTCGGCGATGAGGTCCTCCAGGCCGAGCCTCCGGTCCTCGAGGCGTTCGTCGCCGAATCAGGCGTCGCCATCTGATGCCGAAGTTTCCGATTGACGCGCCAAAGAAGCGCGTCATCAAGGCGCTTCAGGCTCTCGGCTTTGAAGTCGTTCGCGAAGGAAACCACATCGCCATGGCGCGCCAAAACCCCGACGGCTCCCGCACCCCGCTCACCATGCCGAACCACAAACACCTCAAGAGCTCCACCCTCCGCACCATCTGCAATCAGGCCGGAATCCCCAGAAACGACTTTCTCGACGCATACCAAAAGTCCGGCTGACGCCGGCCTCACGAAACATCATTGCCCCGGTACCTCGTACCTTTATGGCCTACGCCGGCCTCGGTCAACTTCCTAAGCCTCGCTCCGAGAAATCGTCTGAATCGTCTGCCCACGCGTTGGGACATTTTTGAGTGTCACCGAAGCGGTGATCGGCGGAATTATTCTCCGGCGCCTTCTCCTTCTCGTGCCGTTTGGAGGGTAGCAACCGGGAGGCGTCTGCCAGAATTCGCCCTGCGTCCCGACGTCGGGTAGACCCGGACGGTCGCCCCCTGTCAATCGGCGACGTGCTGGCGACAGCGAGACACAAGCGCCGAAGGCGCGCCGTAGGGTAGCGCGGCTGCGACTCCGTCGCCCGATTCACGCCAAACCCAACGGAGACTTGCGCTTCACCGTCCTCGCGACGATACCCGGTGAGATAAGCGTTAGCCCGTACCACAGATGAACTACTCGCGGCGTCGGGCTCCGGAGATTACCGTGACGCTCACGAGCACGAGGACCGACAGGATGGGGCCGAAGAACAGAGGGTGGATCAGCCCGACGAAGGCGACCTTCTTGAACAGGAAGAAGTGCGAGACCAGGCCTCCCATGGCGCCGGCGAGGATCGCCCAGAAGCCGGCCGCGGGAGCCACACGCTTCCAATACAGTGCGGCCAGCACCGGGAAGAAGCACGCCGCGTGGGAAACCAGGACCGACAGCACCACGGCGTCGACCACCCGCGGAGCGGTGGACGCGATCAAAACCGCGACGGCGGCGATACCGATGGTCGCCAGCCTCGACACCAGAAGGAGGTGTTGCTCCGTGGTTTTGCGGCCGAGGAGCGGTTCGTAGATGTCTTTGGCAAAGAGCGACGACCCGGCGGCCAGGAATGACGACGAGGTCGACATCGTGGCGGCCACGATCCCGGTCAGGAAAAGGCCCCTCACTCCCGGCGGGAAGATGTGCTTGATGAGCGCTGGGAGGGCCTCATCGTGTTGGGCGAGATCGGGGAGGAGCGCCGCGGCCGACATCCCGAGCAAGGCCACCGCGCCGCCGAAGACGAGGTAGTTGAGGCCGGTGTAGGTGTAGGCGATGCGCGCGGTGCTGGTCTTGCGGGCCGCGAACACCCGCTGCAGATACGCCTGGTCGGTCCCGTAGGAGAAAAAGCACAGAGCGACCCAGGCGAGCGGCTCCATGACGCCGAGCCGGCCGAGGTCGAAACTCTCAGGCGGCAGGGCCCGGTGCAGCCCCGCAATTCCTCCTGCGTGGTGGAGGGCGAGCGGGGCGCCGATGACCACCGCGGCCATGAGGACGAGGTAGCAGGCGACGTCGGTCCACACCACCGCGAGCAGCCCGCCGGAGTAGGTGTAGAGGACGAAGACCGCCGTGATCACCAGGGTCGCCGCCAATTTCGGCACCCCGAGCAGGGTCGAGAGGGCCAGGGTCGAGACCAGGATCTGCACGGCGAGGAAGATGACCCCCGACGCCAGCTGGCTGAGCGAGGCGAGCCGGCGGGCGCGCACGTTGTAGCGGTTGCCCAGGAACTCCGGCACGGTGTAGACCGCGAGCTTGCGGAAGGCGACAGCGACGGTGAATGCGAGGATGATCCAGGCCGGCACCGCGGAGAAGTTCCAGAACACGCCTGCGATACCGACCGTGTACGCGAGCCCGGCGCCGCCGACCAGACCGGAGCCGTTGAACTCGGTCGCCGCGAGACTGAGCGTGACCGGCACGACCCCGAGGCGTCGGCCCGCGAGGTGGAAGTCGAGGCTCGAGTGCACCCGGCCCGAGGCCCACCGCCCGATGACCATCAGGCCGATCAGGAAGGTGACGAGAATGGCCGCGTCGAGCATCGATCGATCGGGTCAGACTCCGGCGCGATGGTCGGCGGCCGCCACCAGGGCGCGGAGTGTCTCGAGGGTTGCCTCAGGCAGCGGCTCGGGGACGTGGCTGGCAACCGCCGCGCGAGCGGCGGCTCGCGCCTTGTCGACGATCGAGGGGCTGCCAGCCTTCTCCCACGACTGGCGCGAAAGCCGGTCGAAGACTTTCGGGTACCAACAGTCCTTGTAGTGCGCGAGGGTGTGATCGGTGGTGATGTAGTCGCCGCCCGGACCGACCTCGTCGATCGTCTGGAGGGCCATGGTCTCGGGCGACAAGTCGATGCCGCCCGTCAGATGGCGGACAAAGCCGATGATCTCGTCGCACAGGACGATCATTTCGTACGAGCAGGTCATGCCCGACTCGACGTAGCCGATGTCGTGCACCAGGTTGGCCCCACTCAACGCCGTCCACAGGATCCACAAGGCGCTGTCGGCGCCCGCCTGAGCATCGGGGACCTTGGAGTCGGTGCAGCCGGAGAAACCCCAGGTCGGCAGGTGGTAGAAGCGCTGTCCGAGCTCGGAGAAGGCCCTGCAGTGGAGCATGAACTCGGGGCTCGAGTAGGTGGCGACCATGGTGCGCATGTCGAGAGGGCCGCTGCCCGACCCGTAGACCACGGGGGTGCCGCGCCGCCGAAGCTGGGCGATGGTGATGCCGCTCAGGACCTCGGCATTGGCCATCACCAGGCTGCCGGCGGACGTCACCGGGGCCGACGCGCCCTCGACCGGTCCGGGTGCGTAGACGAAGGGCAGACCCTTGTCGGCCATGATCATCATCTTGGCGAGCACCGTCTCCGAGTGCTGCAACGGCGACGACGGTTCGAGGTAGGCGAGCAGAAATGGGTTGAGGCTCAAGTGTTCGGCCCCGCCGGCGACCATTTCGGCCATCGCGATGATATCGGCGAGCCCGTGTTCGTCCCAGGCGGTGAAGACCACCGGTTTGGTGGTGTTCTCGATCATCGTCAGGAAGGAGTGTCGGTCCGAGGTTGCCGGGGTGATGTCCGACGGCAGGGCCATCGACATGACGAAATCGATATTGGGCAGGGAGTCCGCGAGACGTGCGGTGTCCGCCACGTCGGCCAAAACTGACAGCCGCCGTTCGCCGGTCTCGAGATCGAGGATGTTGGGCAGATCCGAACCCGTGCCGAAGAAGGTGCGCCGCCCCTCCAGAAAGACCCGGGGGCTGCCCCCGCGGTTGCACAAAACGATGCGGGATGGCGCGGATTCCAGGGCTTCCTCCACGACCGCCGCCGGGAACTTCACCAGGTCCCCGTCGCTGATTGAGCAGCCGGCGTTGCGCAGCAAGTCGAGCGCTTCACCGTGGCGGACCCGCACCCCCGTCCGACGCAGGACCTCGAGCGAAGCGTGGTGAATCTCGACGAGCTGGGAGTCGTCGAACAGCTGCGAGCCGAAACCCATCGAGCCGTGGACATCGGACTTTGCCATGATCCCTGGATCTCCCTCCGGCGGACGGAGCCGCGATGAATTGCGAATCAAGGGCCGGCGATCACCGGTTTCACCACGTACTGCACCCCACGGAGTGCAGCCAGCGCGTTGAGTTCGGCGAGGTCCCCGGTCAACAGCTTGTCGAGGGCCGCTTCCTGGACGGCCAGCTCCCCGGCGAGCGCGGCGCCGACCTCGACCATGCCCTGGGTGGGCGGACCGTCGTGATCGTCCGCGCCCATCAACAGCCAGGCCAACCGCGAGTACAGCTTGGCGCCGCCCTGACGGCCGGCCAGGATGTCGTAGTCGACCTCGGATTGCGGGCTGTGGATGGACTCTTCGACCGCGTCGAGGCCGCCGATGATCTGTTCGCCGAGCTCGATCAGGGGAGCGGTCTGCGGAAGACCGGAGAGCGCTGTGTTGCGGTCTTCGATCTGCGCACGGACCCCGCGGATGGTCGCCACCATGTCGGTGACCCGGTTCAGGCGATCGCGGACTTCGAGGTTGAATGCCAGCTGGGCCTCGAGATCGGACATCGACGTCGTCGAACGCGGGTCGGCCTCGACCCGGACGGTCTGCGTCTGGGCGCTTCCACCGGCGGTGAGCTTGACGGTGTAATCCCCGGGCAGCGCGAGCGGCCCCGACTTGACTTGACCGTTGTCGCTGCGGGCGCCGGGCGGCCACCTCGGCGCCTCCCAGGTCAGATCCCACGCAGCGCGATGGGTGCCGGGCTCCACCTCGAGTTCCGGCTCCGGTTTGCTGTCGGGGTCCGCATCCGGGTGGCCGGGCGGGTCGAACTGGGGCTTGAGCACACTGCTCAGCCGGCGCACCAGCTTCCCGCCGCTGTCGAGTATTTCGAGGCTGACCTCCCCCTCCGGTTTGGTGGCCAGGGAGTAGGTGATGATGGCGCCCGCGGGTGGGTTGTCGCAGGCCCCGTCGCGACTGCTGTAGGGTGCGCTCGCGGAGTGCCACTCGATGGCCGGTAGAACCGGGAAGAGGTGGGCGGGCGCTGCCGCGATCTCGGGCGACATCTCGCGCACCGGGGTCAGGTCATCGAGGATCCAGGCCGACCGCCCGAGGGTGCCGACCACCAGGTCATCCCCGGCAACCACCAGGTCAACCACGGACACCGTGGGCATGTTGAGCCGCAGCGAACTCCAGGAGGCGCCGTCGTCGTGCGATACCATCACCCCCCGCTCGGTGCCGAGGTAGAGCATCCCGCGGCGACGGGTGTCCTCGCGCACGACGTGCAGATAGATCTCGGGGTCGAGGCCGGCAGTGAGCCGCGTCCAGGTGCGGCCGAGATCGCCGGTCCTGAACAGGTACGGCGTCTCGTCGTCGAGGCGGTGGGCGTCGACCACCACGTACGCCGTGTCGGCGTCCCACCGTGAGGCCTCAATGGCGCTGACGGTGGCCCACTCGGGAAAACCTTTCGGGGTGACGTTGTTCCAGGTTGTGCCGCCGTCGCGGGTGACGTGGACCAACCCGTCGTCACTCCCCGCCCAGAGGAGCCCTCTCTCGATGGGCGATTCGGCGACGGCGAAGATGGTGTTGAAGAACTCGACGCCGGTGTTGTCGCCGGTGATCGGTCCGCCCGACCACTTCTGTTTGGCGGGGTCGTTGCGGGTCAGATCCGGGCTGATCGCCTGCCAGTGCTGGCCGCCGTCGTCGGTCCGGAAGAGCTGATTGCCGGCGTGATAGACCACGCTCGGATCGTGCGGAGAGACCAGGATCGGTGCGGTCCACTGGAAGCGCAGCCGGAGGTCGCCGGCGCCGTGCCCGTCGCCGTCGTCAGGGAAGATCCCGACGTGCGGCGCCTGGCCGGTGCGCGCGTCGTAGCGCGAGATGAAGCCGAGGTACTCACCGGCCCAGACGATGTCGGGGTCGGACGGGTCGGCCACCACGTGACCGGCCTCGCCGCCGCCCACCGGGTGCCAGTCCGAGAGCAGGATGCCGCCGCCGTGGAGGCTGTTGCTCGGCCCGGAGGCGGTGCCGAAATCCTGCAGGCTGCCGAGCACCCGGTAGGGCGTTCGGGTGTCGACCGACAGGTGGTAGAACTGGGCGATCGGGATCGGTGGGTGGACCCAGGTCTCGCCGCCGTCTCGCGACAGCGAGACGCCGGCGTCGCTGCCGACGATCATCCGCTTGGGGTTCGTCGGGTCGATCCAGATGTCGTGGTAGTCCCAGCCGCCGCCCTTGACGGCGCGCACGCTGCTGCCGCCGTCGATCGTCTTGAGCATCGAGACCTGGGGAAACCAGACCGTGTCGGCATCCGACGGATCGATGGTCAGAGTCGAGTAGTACCACGCTCGTTGCCGCAGCCCGCGCGAGGGGTTCACCAACTCCCAGGTTTCGCCGCTGTCGTCGGAGCGGAAGAGCCCACCGGCTTCGGCCTCGATGAGCGCGTAGATGCGGCCCGGTTCACTGACCGCCGCCCGCACGCCCACTTTCCCCCAGATGCCGTCGGGAAGGCCCTTGCCCTCGAGCCGCTTCCAAGTGTCGCCGCTGTCCCGCGACACGTAGAGACCGCTGCCCGGGCCGCCCGAGGTCATACCCCAGGGCTGCCGCCGGGACTGCCAGAAACCCGCGTAGAGGGTGCGCGGGTTCGACGGGTCGAAGCAGACGTCGGACGCGCCGGTGTCGACGTCCTTGAAGAGCACTTTGGTCCAGGTCGCACCGCCGTCGGTGGTGCGGAACACCCCGCGGTCCGGCCCAGGACCGAAGGGGCTGCCGAGCACCGCTGCGAATGCGGTGTCCGGGTCGGTCGGGTGGACGATGATGGTCCCGATCTGCCCTTCGGCGGTCCACACGTGTTTCCACGAGGCGCCGGCGTCGGTCGAGCGGTAGATGCCGTTGCCCTCGCCGACGTTGCCGCGGATGTTGGCCTCACCCGAACCCACCCAGATCACGTTGGGGTCGGAGGGCGCCACCGCGATCGAGCCGATCGACGACACCGGCTGGTCGTCGAACACCGATGTCCACTTGCCGCCGCCGTTGACCGATTTCCAGACCCCGCCGGCCGCGGTCGCTGCGTAGTAGGTGAGGGGATCGCCGGCCACCCCGGTGACCCGCGCGACCCTGCCGCCCGCGGCGGGCCCGATGAGGCGGTATTCGAGACCATTGAGGGGGTCGTTCGCGGCGTCCGCCGGCGGGGATTCCACGGCGAATACCACGACAGCCGACAACATCACCGCGCCAGCGACCAGGACATGCCTTCTCAACGTCATCGGAGACTCCTTTGCCCGCATCAGCACGAGATGCAGGGCATCATACCCGGGTTCGGGGCCTTGGTCATGCCGCAGGTGGCGATGACCTTTCCGGTGGGGGGAGAAGGCGGCCGGATCGTGATACGGTGGCGGCGAGAGCGGGTTAAAACGCCACGTGGGGTTTATGATTCGTCCCACGGTGCGTGGATACCGGCGGAGATTCGCGGGGAGGTTGGCCATGGACGTGTTGCGCGAAATCGATGACAGCCTGCAGCGGGGGGAGGATCAAAAGGTCGCCGAACTGACTCGCAAGGCGATCGATGAGGGTCTGACGGCGGCGCAGATTCTCAATGAGGGATTGCTCGCGGGGATGGCGGTGGTCGGCAAGAAGTTCGGGGCGCACGAGATCTTCCTGCCGGAAGTCCTGCTGTCGGCGCGCGCGATGCACGCCGGCATCGGGGTCCTGAAGCCGCTGTTGATAGCCGAAGATGTTCCGAGCATCGGCAAGGTCGTGATCGGGACCGTCAAAGGCGACATGCACGACATCGGCAAGAATCTGGTGGGGATCATGCTCAACGGCGCCGGTTTCGACGTCGTCGATCTCGGCAGCGACGTGCCGGCGGAGCGATTCGTCGACTCAGCCGTCGCCGAAGGCGCCTCGGTCATCGGCTTGTCGGCGCTGCTCACCACCACCATGACCGGCATGAAAAAGGTCGTCGACCTGATCAAGGAACGGGGCCTCGACGGCGACATCAAGGTCATTGTCGGCGGGGCGCCGCTGTCGCAGGCCTTTGCGACCGACATCGGGGCCGCCGGCTACGGCTACGACGCCACCTCGGCGGTAGCGCTGGTCAAAGGGCTCACCGGAGCCGCCTGACATGACTTCCCTGCCGGATCGCTTGCAGTCGGGCGAGATCCTGGTCGGCGACGGCGCTTGGGGAACGCAGTTGATGGCGCGCGGTCTCGAACCCGGCGACAGCCCGGAGGCCGTCAACCTCTCGAACCCCTCGGCGCTGGTCGAGATCGCCATGCTGTATCTGGACGCCGGCGCCGATCTGGTGACCACCAACACGTTCGGCGCCTCGCCCCTCAACCTCGCGCGCTACGGGCTGGCGGGGAAGACCGAGGAGATCAACCGGGCGGCGGTCCTGGCCCTCAAGCCTGCGGTCGCTGGTCGCGCCCTGATCTCGGGGTCGGTCGGCCCGACGGGGAGCATGCTGGCGCCCTACGGCGACACCGACCCGGCGACCGTCCGCGAGGCCTTTCACCGCCAGATCAGCGCGCTGCTCGACGCCGGAGCCGACACCATCTGCATCGAGACCATGACCGATCTCGCCGAAGCGCTGCTGGCGGTCGCGGCGGCCCGCTCCCTTTCGGACGAGGTGCCGGTTATCGCCACCATGACCTTCGACGCCACCCCGCGCGGCTATTTCACGATCATGGGGTCGAGCGTGGAGCAGGCCTGTGCCGCGCTCGTCGAAGCGGGCGCGGATGTCGTCGGCTCGAACTGCGGCAACGGTGTCGAGAGAATGGTCGAGATCGCCCGCGAGTTCGCGAACCACGCGACGGTGCCGATCGCCATCCAATCGAACGCCGGCCTCCCCGAACACCGCGAGGGCGTGCTCGTCTGGCCGGAGAGCCCCGAGATCATGGCGGCGAGGGTGCCCGAACTGATTGATCTCGGTGTGAAGATCATCGGCGGCTGCTGCGGCACCGGGCCCGACCACATCCGTGCAATTCGCTCGGCGGTGGATTCCCACCGCTGAACGAATTGCTGTCAGGGATGAGTGCCCCATGTGGTCGGGGACCCGGGGCGCGGCCGAACGTGGCGTTTCCTCTGGACATGGTGTACATTATGTACAGATGGGAGAACGCCGTGGACGACATCAACACCACTGAAGCTCGTGAGAATCTCGCTGAGGTCATCAATCGCGTTGCCTACGCGAAGGATCGTGTACGGATCACCCGTCGCGGCAAACAGGTCGCTGCCGTGGTGCCGATCGAGGATCTCGAACTCCTTGAGAAAATGGAAGACGATGTCGACATCCGCGAAGCGAGGAAGGCGCTCGCCGACGCACGCAAGCACGGTACGATCCCCTGGAAAGAAGCGAAGAAAGATCTGGAACTCTAAGCCCCAATGGCCTACGCCATCGAGATCGCCCGGCCAGCGCAGCGACAGCTGAAGAAACTTGACGCGCCCATTCGAAAAAGGTTGAGCCGGCGAATCGATGACCTGGCGAAAGAGCCCCGGCCTCCCGGAGTCGTCAAGTTGACCGATGTTTCTCCCCCGATCTATCGGATCCGCGAGGGACAGCACCGAGTGCTTTACACCATCGACGATAATGTACTCATTGTCCTCGTTGTGCGGATCGCACATCGAAAAGATGTATATCGATGACACAGTGTTTGTTGTGCCCTGACGCGAAGTCGTCGACGGGTCGATCTGGCCGTTTGGAGAGGGGCGAAGCGAAAGGACAAGAGCTTCGCGGAAGGAAGCTCCACATAAGGTGCCAGGCACCGGTTACCGTATTTGTTAGAATGGAATCCGAAAGGTGAGACCTCATGCCGAGAGCGAACAGAACTCTGGAGGAGGGGATGATTTACCATGTCTACAACCGGGTAGGCGGGGGAGCAATGCCGTTCTCGGAAGATGCTCTGGCGGCTCGGTTTCTGCAGGTACTGAGGCAGGTAACTGAGCGGGACGGCCTTGTCGTTTTCGCATGGGCGCTGCTGGGAAACCACTACCACCTGGTGGTTCGAATGGGACCGGCGCCTCTTTCGCGTTCGATGAAATCTCTGCAGCAACTGGTGACCAGGAGCAGAAATCGAAGAGCCGAGGTCGCCGGGCCGATGTGGCAGGGACGGTTCAAGGCGAAACAGGTGGATGATCGTTCGTATCTTTCGCAGTTGATCGCGTACGTTCACCTCAACCCGGTGAAGGCCGGGATGGTCGATAGACCAAAGGAATACCGGTGGTCGGGGCACCGAGATGTTTTGGGCCTGCGGAAGACTCCGCTCGTCGCGGTTGACGATGTGCTCGCTACTTACGGGTCGAGTCGCCGGCAAGCGTTGGGTGCATATCGATCCGCGCTTCGCTCGGTCGGGGAATCCGACTGGTCCGGAGAAAATCCCGGACATCTTCCGTGGTGGCAGCTTGGTCGGCCGTTGTCGGGGGAGGATCTGCATCCGATCGGGCAGGTCATGGCTGATGAACTCGGCCGACCGACCAGTCCCTACCGCTCCCGTTTCGAGGCAGATGCATGGATTGAGACGACGTGCCGCCATTTTGAAATTCAACGGGAAGACCTTGCGAGTCGGAGTCGGAAGGATGGGATCGTCCGCGTTCGTGAACTCATTGGGTTGGTGGGGGTCGAGCGATACGGAGTCAAGGTGAAGGAGCTTGCCGCGAGTTTGGGAAAGAGCGAAGATGGGGTCAGTCTCTGGGTGAGGAGAGGGGCGAGGCGGAGACTGGAAGACGAGAGCTTTGCAGAAGATGCCGAGGCTTTGGATGCCGCAATGAGAGAAAAAAGATGACCCACAAATACGGAACTCGGTGCCTGGCACCTTTTCTCGATGAGTTCGGCAGCTGAGCTCCGTCGTGAGCTGCACCGGCACCCGGAGCTGTCGGGGTTCGAGGCGGAGACCGCCGCCAGGGTCTGTCGGTTCTTCAAACCTCTTCGACCCGACGAGGTCATCCGCGGGCTTGGCGGGCACGGTGTCGCGTTCGTCTTCTCGGGTGCCGAACCGGGACCGACCGTGCTGCTGCGCTGCGAGCTCGATGGGTTGCCGATCCGGGAACTGAGCCGGTCCGCGCATTGCTCCACGGTCGACGGCAGATCGCACGCGTGCGGCCACGACGGCCACATGGCGATTCTCGCTTCGGTTGGCGAGACGCTCTCCGCCGCACGGCCGCCGAAGGGCCGGGTGGTGCTGCTCTATCAACCCGCCGAAGAAAACGGCGGCGGCGCCGAGGCCGTCATCCGGGACCGGCGGTTTTCCGAGATCCGCCCCGATTTCGTCTTCGCCCTCCACAATCTGCCCGGCTTCCCGCTGGGACAGGTCGTCGTGCGGTCCGGAACCTTCTGCTGCGCGTCCCGCGGGGTGGTGGTCTCGCTCGAAGGGACGCCTGCCCACGCCGCGCAACCGGAGACCGGCACCAGCCCGGCGCGGGCGATGTGCCGGATCATGAAACTGATCGACGATCTGCCCGGCCGACTGAAAGCGGGCGACGAGGTTGCGTTCGCTACCATCGTCGGCGCGCACCTCGGCGCTGGCGACGCATTCGGTACGGCGCCGGGCGACGCCCGGGTGATGGCGACCCTCCGCAGCGAAACCGACGACACCCTGAATCGAATGGTCGAGCACCTGGAGACCTCGGTGCGCCGGATCGCTGCCCGGCACGGTCTGCGCCATGATGTCGCCTTCTGCGATGATTTCATGGCCACTAACAACTCGCCCAGAGCGGTCGACGTGGTCCGACGCGCCGCTGGCAAGGGTTTGGTCGAGGTATTGGAAGGGCCGTTTCGGTGGTCCGAGGACTTCGGACGTTTCACCGCGCTCGCGGAGGGGGCGCTGTTCGGGATCGGGGCCGGAGAGGCGACGCCCGCGTTGCACAACCCGGCCTACGATTTCCCGGACAAGCTCATCCCGCTGGGCGCCGCGGTATTCTCTGGGATCATCCGCGAGTGCCTTGGGGACATCCGATGAGACCTTCAGGTGGGTACGGCTAACCTGCGAGATTGCTGAAGGTGGGCCAAGGCCCCCCCCCCCCGGTCCGCTAGCGGGCGGTGTAGGCCGCGACCCGTGGGTCGTTGGCGATGCGGTCGCGGTGCTCGGCCAGAGCAGGGGCGAGGTTTTCGACGATGTCGGTCGGGACGTGGTCCAGGATGCCCTTGGCCAGATTCCGGGTCTCGACAAAGACCTTGAGGTCGGCGACGGTCAGCTGCCCGTCCGCAAAGTACTGGCCCCCACTGCGGGCGAGAAGCCCATCGAGGCCCTTGATGTAGGTCGCGAGCCGGCCGTTGACGAATTCTTCGCGTGCCAGTTTGAGTTCGTCGCCCTTCAGACCGAATGTCCTGCCGATGGCATGATTGAGGTCCTCGACAGCGTCCATCGTCTCGTCGCAGTAGAGGGCCTGCAGGTCGTCGGCGGGGTAGAGACCAGCCAGCTTGCCCACGTGCCGAAGGATCGAGTTCGACTGGGTGACCTGCTGGTTGTCGATATCGAGCACCGGCAACGCGTGGAACCGGAAGGACGGCTGCAGCTCCTTGAATTCTGGAAACTTCAGCCGGACGTCCTCGAAGTCGATGCCGCCGATATGGAACGCGAGCCGGATCGGTTCGCCCCTGCCTCCGCTGAAATCAAAATACGTGAGCTTGAATCGGGTCATGATGCACTGTCTCCCTTCGGTTCGAACGGCTGGTGTCGTATCACTGCAGATGACAACGTTGGGCACCCGAGAAACATTCGCGCCCCGGTGTCCGGCAGCCGCCATTTTTTTTGGGGAGGCGCCTCAGCGCTCGAGGATCTGCCGGACATGGTCGGCGACGTCCGGCGGCCAGTCCGCGATCTGCGTCTCCAGCTTCTTCCGATCCCAGGCATACAGCGCTCGCACCGCCTCTTCGAAGCCAGGCAGGTCTCCCCCCACGGCGTGCATGAAGCGGTAGGCGTTGTCCTGAGTGTGGCGGATGCGCTCGCTCGCGTGTCCCTGCTTGCGGGCCGCATCCACCAGCTTGCGCAGGGTGACCGATGCGCCGCCCGGCTGGGCGCCCAGCCAGTCCCAGTGGCGCGGCAGCAGGGTGACCTCGCGTGCGACCACCCCCAGCTTCGGGCGGCCCGGCCGTATGTGTGCCTCAGACTCGCGGGAGATCAGCTGCGCCTCGGCGCGGGCGGCGGCCTGGTCGGGCGTACCGCGCACATCCAGGTCGATGGGCGCGCTGGTTTCGGCGTCGAAGACGGCGATGGGAGCCAGTTCGCCGGCGTCGAGGTGCTGGCGGATGGCGCGGGCGACCTCGGGGAGGGAGCCCTGGGCGAGGCGGGTCTGACCGACGAAAGCGATGCAGTGCGGTTGCGATGTCATGCTAGGTCCTCCATGTGACACGGGCGATAGCGAATCGGGAGCCGGAGGGAATAATACCCGGGTAATATATCACTGCCAATAACATCCGGGTAAAATTAATTCAATCGGCCGGGCATGGCGCGATCACGGTGTGATGAGACTTCAAAGGGAAACGTGGCGGCCGCCCTGGTTCTGTTCGCCGCCTTTCTCATCCGTTCCGCCCTGAGCTGACGGACCGGAAACCGAGAGAAGACGCAGAGTGGGCTTCAGGCCGCCATCAGAGGTTGAACGGAGAACTGGCACCCTCGAGGGTTGAATGCGCATCGTTGCACGAATTGGGAATTCCCTTTGACCGTCAACCGGCCCGGGCAGTTGCCAGTACGGGCGGGTGGTGGAAAATCCGAAATCCGAAATCCGAAATCCGAAATCTAGTGCGTGTGCGCCGCCTCTTCGCCGAAGTACGCCTTACGGAACTGCGCCACCAGGTCGCGCAGGGTGGCGATCTCCGCGAGATCGGTGCTCTGCTTGGCCTTCATGGCGTGGATCTGGATGGCGTGGAGCAGGGTCAGCTTGTTGACGTAGTCCTTCGTGGCGGCCTCGTCGCTGTGGTCGGCGGGCGGCTTGATGCGCTGCGCCATGAAGTAGGCCGTCACCGAGTCCTGCAGCTTCTGCGCGTGCTCCTCTTTGTTCATCACCCACCGTACGAGTTGGTTGTAATCAACCGGGCTCGCTTTGCCGAGGGCGATGATCTGGGTCATCGACTTCTCGATGGTGGTGATGTCTTGCTCCATGAACTGCACTTGCAATTCGTCGTCGAAGATGCCGCACGGAATCTGGCAGTGGGCCGCGGCCGGCACCGGGGTACCGAGAGTTGCGGCAAGGACCAAAAATATGGCTGCGATGGTGATGCGTTTCATGAGTTCCCCCGTTTCTTTTTCATCGTCTCATGATCTTCAACCGGACCGCTCGTCCGGCTATTTCTGGCCGCTACTTTTTTGCTGTGAGGACGGAGAGTGGTTTGCTGAGTTTGATGACGTTACCGCTGCGAAGTACGGTTACCTCGAACGGGTCGTCGGCGCCGAGCGCCTTGCGTTTGGCGAGCATCTTTTCGTAGAAGTCCGGCTCGCCGATGCGGACACCGTGGACCGACAGGATGATATCGCCGCCGAGGGTCAGGTCCTCGCCGGCGATGGTGGTTTTAAGGTCACCGGCGCGCAGCCCGAGAGCCGAGCCGAGCGACCCTGTGGCAACATTCTCGACGAGGATTCCCGCGCTTTGCGGGATGTTGAGGGCGGCCGCTACCGGCCCGTCGACCAATTGGCCGTGGAGCCCGGTCCAGGCGGTGGGATCGTCGATCAAAACCTTCATCGCGAGATTCGAAGTGACGACGAAACCGAGCCCCTGAAACCCGCCGCTGGTCGAGAAGATGTGGCTGACGACGCCGATCACCTCGCCCCGCATGTTGAACATGGGTCCGCCGGAATTGCCCTGGTTGATGGCGGCATCGGTCTGCAGGAGCTCCACCTTTTCGAACCCGCCGAAGAGGTGGTTCGGCGCCCGGCGGGCGCTGATGTGGCCGACCGAGAGGGAGTGGGCGATGCCGAAGGGGGCGCCGATCACGAAGACCTGGTCGCCCACCGACGCAGCGTCGGAGTCGCCGAGCTGAGCGGGCGTGACGCCCTCGGGCACCGACTCCGCCTGGATCAGCGCCACATCCGAACTGGGATCCGAGGCCAGAACTCTCGCAGGGACCTCGTCGCCGGTGACGAACTTGACGGTGATTTTGTCCGCCACCTGAACGACGTGCGCGGCGGTCATGATCCTGCCGTCGGACGAGATCAGAAAACCGGAACCCTGGCTGCCCGCGGCGACCCGGCGCGCCGGTCCCTGGTCGGCCACCACCTGCTGAACGGTCATGATCTCAACGACTGAAGGATCCACCGCGCGAAACAGCTCGGCGAGGCTCCTGGCCCCTTCTTCCGCTGCGGTTGTGAAGGAAGAAGCCGTGAGGATGACAAACAGGAGAATCTTGACCAATCTCATCGCTGCTCCCTCGTGGTGCCGAGCGGACCTCAACTCAACGGCATGATGGCGCCCGTTCAGTCGTCACTTGATCAGAGGAACCTCACCGGCCATCTCGTACTCGATGATGGTGTCCATCTTGTTCTCGATCTGGAAGAACCGCGCCACCGTCCTTCCGGGCAGGGCTTTCTGCATCTTCTTGGCGAAAGTGGTTCTGACCTTCAAGAGGTTCTTTTCGTACGCGAGGAAATCATCAAGAAGCGCAGTCGCTTCCGCGTCGGTGAGCGTTTCATAACTCGCGAAGTACGTCTTCAGGAGGGCGACCCGCACATCCACGGCCTGGTCCACCGCGGCCCGGTACTCCTTGTAGAGCGGCCAGAAAATGGCGCTTTCGCTGTCGTTGAGACCGAGGTTGGCGGCGATGACCGCCTGCCGTTCGGCCTGGACAACCGAGCGCGTCAACTGGATCGCATCGTCGGCGGTTTGCGCTGAAGCGGGGAAAGCGAGGCACACGGTCAACAGAAGCAGAAATGCGGCAAGCAATCGATTCACGGCAGTCTCTCCCTGGTACGGCCCCGGACGGTCTTCGTCGGAGCTGCGGTTCGTCTGAAGTTCGAACCGGTCGTTTCTTCGGCTCATTCCACGGACGGGGCAGGATCGACGCTGCACTGGTCTGCCACCGAAACCGCGCCCGCGCACTCCACCTGGCTCCAACCGCCCCGGACCTTGGTATTGCCGCAATAGGTCTTTCCGACGCTGTTGGGGTTATTGAGGTAGCCCAGGACGCTGCCGCAACTCTCCTCCGGCCCGGGTGTCACCTCGCAGGTGCCGCTGAAGCGCGGATTTTCGAAGCAGCACGGGGCCTGCTGTGTTGTGGTTGCCGTGGTCTCTTCGCCGGCGATTGCAAGAACCGCCATCAGGCACAGCAATGTTGTGAGTGTTCCTGTCAGTTTCCGGGATGTGGTCATGGTTTTTCTCCTCTCGGATCACTTTTTCGGCGCAGACTCCAGCGATCGAATCTGAAGCTGACGTTTCAGATTGTCCCTGTAGAAATTCAGTGTACGCCATCAGGTACTTGTTGATGTTCGCCACTCGCAAAACTGCAACATCGAAACCAATCTGGAGAGCATTGGCGTCATTCTACAGCGAATCATCGGTTCTTCTGCATTATCATGGACCTCGCGTACCGTGAGAGTCGTAAATCACCTCCACCGCATCGATGTGCGCGGCCTCCCGTGGTGGGAACAGGTAGTGGTGCGTTTCATCCAGTTCGTCCAGGCTACCTGGATCCAGTTGGGCCACGACAAGGTCATCATCAGGGCATCCGGGCTCGCGTATTCGTCCCTGCTTGCCGCAGTGCCCATGGTGGCTGTGGCCTTCGCCATGTTTTCCGCCTTCGGCGCCTTCGACGACGTTCAGCAGAAGGTCCAGGAGTTGCTGTTCTCCCAGTTCCTGCCGACCAGCCAGGAAGTTATCACCGAGTATTTCAACGAGTTCGCTCACGCCGCCAGCAGGATGGGACTGATCGGGTTTTTGTTCCTGATCCTGGCTGCCATCCTCCTGCTCGACAACATCGAATCCAATTTCAACCAGATCTGGCATGTGACCACCCACCGGCGATTCATGGCCAAGATCACTTCCTACACATCGGTGCTGGTATTCGGGACCTTGTTCCTCGGCGCCAGCATCACCATCTCGGCACGAATCAGAGCTGCCATTTTTCGAGATATACCCTTCGATCCCGGAACCCTGGAAAGGATCGGCACCTGGGTTTTCCTGCTGTTTCTGACCTTCCTCGCCTTCCTGTTGATGTACCTGGTGATCCCCAACACCCGGGTCCGGTTCAAGAGCGCCCTGGTGGGGGCTTTGATCGGCGGCATCCTGTGGGAGGTGGGCAAAAACGTCTTCGCCAACTCCGTCGGCCAGTCGGTCCGCTACTCCACCATCTACGGCTCGCTGGCGGTGATTCCGATATTCCTGATCTGGCTCTACATCACGTGGATCATCGTCCTGTTGGGCCTTGAAATCTCGTTTGTCCACCAGCACTTCGCGGCTCTGGTTCGCAACCGTTCCACCGGCGATCGCGATGATTGCGACCGCGTTTCAACAGGTCTCCAGATCTACACCATGATCGCCAGACGTTTTCACCAGGGAAAGGAACCGCCGACCGCTGACGAACTGTCGCGGCGCTTTCTGGTGGCCACCGGATCGGTGGACAGCCATATCGACCGGCTGGTCAAGGCAGGGCTGGCACGGCGGGTCGCCATCGGTTCGGGAATCGAGGGCGTGGTCCCGGCGCGATCCCTCCCCCAGGTGCGGGTGGCTGACGTCATTGCCGCATTCATTCCGATGGGCGACGAGGAGATGCGCCGGCGTCCGATTGAGTTGGCAGTCGAAGAAATCGTATCGGACTTTCGCGCCGCCGGGTTCGAGGCGGTTGGACAGACCACCTTTCTTGATCTGGTGACCGGCCTCGTCGAACCGTCGAAACCGTCGTGATACCTCCCATCGGAGACCCTGTGGAGCGCCGCGGACCGCGGTCCTCGAAAGACTCCGATCCCGGCCCCGGGCGCGAGTACCAGTTGGGTTTCTCGGAGATTCACCCTCAGACCATGTTTGACGAGGAAGGCCGGCTCCAGAAGGCGCGGAAGACGGTGGCGGTGATCCTCGATGCGATGCGCGCCGCGGGTCTCGACCCGGCTCAGGCCAGACTGCTCGACATAGGTTGTTCCACGGGCATCCTGACCCAGCACTACGCGGGTTTCTTCGGCCGTGTGGTGGGTGTCGACATCGACGACGGTGCGGTCGAGTGGGCACAGAAGAACCGCGCGGCCGACAACATCGACTACCGGGTTGGGGATTCGATGGAGCTCCCGTTCTCGGCTGCCGAGTTCGACATCGTGACCTGCACCCACATCTACGAGCACGTGCCCGACGCGCAACGCATGCTGGACGAGATATTCAGGGTCCTGAAACCGGGAGGCGTGTGCTATTTCGCCGCCGAAAACCGCATCCGACTGTGGGACGGCCACTATGATCTGCCGCTGCTGACCGTGTTGCCGAAGACCCTCGGCGACTGGTACGTCCGGTTGATGGGCAAGGGCGCAGGGCGATACGAGACCCACTCCACCCTGCGCGGCCTGCGGCGGCTGGCGCGCCGTTTCGAAATCTGCGATTACACCCGGGCAGTGGTGCGCGACCCCATCCGGTTCGAGGCGACCGACATGGTCCGCGCCGGCAGCCTCAAACAGCGGGCCGCTCTGGCGACGTTGGCGGCCGCGTATTGGGCCTTTCCCACCTATCTTTGGATCCTGCGCAAACCGGCAGCCGGGTAAAAGTTTTGGGGCCTATCGATTCGGCAGTTCGTCACCCACGATCCGTTTCACCAGGCTCCCCTTTTCGAGCGTCGTGTCCGGGTTGACGCCGTTGAGGATCGCGAGCTCGGAGATCTCGGCGTTGGAAGCATAGCTCTTGGCGAATGTGGTCAGGGTCATGTTTTTCGGCAGCGTGACGATGTCGATGGTCTTCGGCTTGACGTTGAGGTATCGCCGCTCGGTGACCTTCTGGAAGCTTGCCATGGAGTGCTGCATGGTCTGGGCGTAGCTGTTCCAGGTGGCGACACCGGTGTAGCCGACGAGCTGATAGACCTTCCCCTCATGGTTCAGAAAACCGATCAGCCCTTGTGCGGTAGCCGCTCCGGTCTGTGAGTCGTGAGCGCGGAATGTGTAGAGGTTTTTGCCCTGGCTCTGGCCGCGTTCGATACCCTGCTGCTGGAAAAAGGCGTCAAATCCCGCGCGAGGGGAGTCCTTGTCCGAAAGTGTCAGCACCACCGCGGCGTCGTTGTTGGGGCTCAGTGCGCCGACCGCCTGACGTTGGTTGATGATCCGCCACTGGTCCGGAAAGTCGAGTTTGAAAGCCAGCTCCGGGTGGTAGAAGGTTTGACCGATCGTGTAGCCCTGGCGGGGGTCATTGCCGAAAATCAACCCGTCGAGGCGGCGAAGGTAGGCCTCGCGGCCGACTGTACCCTGCCGCTGCTCGGCAGGCAGCCCTGCAATCCGGGCGTCGATGTCGGCGACGCGGTTCCCGGGGTTGGGGTGGGTCGACATCCACTCCGGGGTGGCGCGCAGCCCCTGGGCCTGAGACTCGCGGTCGAGGGTGTTGAAGACCTTCGGCATCTGGTAGGGGTCGTAACCGCTGCGGACCATGTAGCGAAGACCGAGTTCGTCCGACTGACGTTCATCGTCGCGACTGAACTTGAGAAAGAGGATGCCCAGCCCCTGGCTCGCGAGCCCCGCGTACTGGCGGAACTCTTCGCTGGCGATGGCCGCGACCCCGAGACCGAGTTGGGCCAGTTGGGCGCGGCTCATCTGCTCGACCGAGTGGCGGGCGGTGACGTGGCCGATCTCGTGGCCGAGGACGGAGGCGAGTTCAGCCTCCGAGTTGAAGTCGGCGAGAATGCCGCGGTTGACGTAGACGAAACCGCCGGGGAGGGCCATGGCGTTGACCACCGGGTCATCGAGGACGGTGAACGTCCAGTCCAGGTCGGGCCGCTCCGAGGTGGCGGCGATCTTCGAACCCAGCTCCTGGATGTAAGTTTGCCACTCGGAATCGTCGTAAGCCCCGATTGAGGCGAGCACCTCGGGATGGGTCTGTCGACCGATCTCGATCTCCTGCGCCTCCGACATCAAGGTCAGCTGGCGTTGGCCGGTGGCCGGGTTCATGGTGCAGGCGGCGATCAGCAGGAGGCTGATGCCCGCCCACCGGGTCCACTGGGTGCGCTTTTCGATGGTCATGGAGTTCTTACCTTCCCCCGGAGAGATCCACTTCAGATTCAGTGCTGAGATCCAGTACATTGTAGCCGAGCGGGGAAGCAGGGGAGCAGGAGAGCACTTTCTGAGCAGCCGAGAACAGGGGATGCAGGCGAGCAGGGGAGCAGAGAGACTACGCTTCGCCGGCTTGCTCGATCGATATCCGTTCCATGTTCCGCGGTCGGGACCCTGACATCCGAAATGGTTGATTAGCTCCCTTTCTCCCTTGCCCCACTCCAACGAAAAAGGGGCCCGAAGGCCCCCTGGATTCGAAATGCCGGTTGGTCAGTCGGTGCTGTCGTCGCCTTCGACCATCGCAATGCTGCTGTTGTAGATGTCGCGCGAGATGAGCCACTCGCCGTTGACGGTGTGCCAGATCTCGATGTACTTGCCGTGATCGACCAGGGTCCCGTCGCCGGTCCACATGCGGTAGCGACCGGCGACATAGGCCAGCTCGCCGTCGATGACAGTCTCGAGAGGCTCGACGTCGATCTTGAAGTCGCCGGTGGTGAAGAATGCCGCGTTGGTGGCCGCGATGGCGTCGCGACCGAAGACCGCAGGTTGGTTGGGCGGCAGGAGGACCGCGTCCGGAGCGTACAGCGCAGCCAGGGATTCTGCGTCGTGACTATTGAACGCCTCCATCCAGCGGATCCCGCCGGCGGTAAGGGTCGGTTTCAGAGCTTCGGTCGGATCCGCCGGAGCGGTCTCGAAGCTCACCATCGATCCCTGGGGTACGGCGACGTGGGCGCCGGTCGTCGTCATCTCACCCTGGGTCTGAACGGCGGTGCCGCTGATCGGTATGACGTTGTCCCCGACCTGGATCCCGGTGGCCTGGATCTCGTAGGCATCGCCGGAACCGTCGCTCCAGAAGCTGGTCGGTACGATCTGCGCCTGCACCTGGCTGCCTGCCGGGGCGATCACCGTGTCGCCGTCCATGAGGTCCTGTTGCAGGGTCCCGGTCACCATCTGTCCGGCGCCCTGGCTGGAGGAGTCGAGGTCGGTGTCGAACTGGACCTGCAGCGGAGCCGACACCTGCATCAGGTTGGCGTCGCTGGCCGCCGGCATGGTTCGCTGCGGGGTTATTCCAATCGAGGGCTGACTCCGTTGGATCGTCTTTGTCGGCACGGTGGATTGCGGGCTGTGAAACTGCGGCTGGGTGTTCGCAGGATCGTTGCAGGTGGTGACGGTCCAGCCGCCCCTCACGATGGTGTTGTCACAGTAGTTTTTTCCGACACTGTCAAAACTGTTGAGATACGCGAGAACGCTCGAACAGGTCTCCGACCCGCGCGCCACCACCATGCAACCGCCGGCAAACCGGAAGTTGTTGAGACAACAGTTTTCATCAGCGGCGGCCGCCCGCGGGAGGAGGATCGTAGCTGCGATCGCCGACACGGCGGCCAAAGACTTCAAATTCATGGTTGAGTTCTTCACGAGTTGCTCCTTGCGACCGTCCACGGTCGGCGGCGCTAGTATATCCCTCTTCGAGAACGGTTCCCGTGATCGCTGCGGGTCGGTCCCACTTCCCCCAACGCCGGGAGGGGTCGAGCTATTTCCGCGCGGCCGAGACGATCCGTCGCCACGTGAGCACCAGGAGGTAGGCGATACCCGCGATGACGATGGTGACGGCCCCTGCCGGCAGGTCCGGAGAGTAGCTCAAGGCCAGACCGCTGGTAGTGAAAGCAACGGACAGCACCGCGGCCACAGCCATCATGCCGCGCAGGGTGGTGGTGAAGTGGCCGGCGATGGCCGCCGGCAGGGTGAGCAGGGCGATCACCATGACGATCCCGACCACGCTGACCAGCAGCACCACGGTGAGGGCTATCAGCACCATCAGCAGAAGCACGTAGACCTCGACCTTGAGGCCGCGGAGGCGCGCGAACTCCTCGTCAAAACAGACGGCCGCGAGTTGAGGGTAGAGGCCGAGACCGAGGAGTAGCACCACGGCGTCGAGCAGCGCCATCGTCCACAGATCGGAACCGCCGACCAGCAGGATGTTGCCGAACAGGTAGCTCATCAGGTCTTCGTGGTAGCCGGGTGTGACGGCGATAAAGAGGATCCCCACCGCCATGCCGACCGCCCACACCGCGCCGATGATGGTGTCTTCCCGTTCGCGGGCGCGCAGGCTGACCAGACCGATGATGATGGCCGAAAGGACCGCCGCAGCCACCGCCCCGTACTGGGGCCGGATGGGCCAGCCGTGGACCACCTGGAGGTAGCGGGCGATACCCAGCCCGCCCAGCACACAGTGGGCGATCGCACCTGCGATGTAGGTGATGCGCCGCACCACCACGTACGACCCCACCACACCGCAGGCAATGCCTGCAAGAAGGCCCGCCGCCAGGGCGTGGCGCAGAAAGGGGAACTCGGCAACGGCGGAGAAGAACTCCATCAGGGTTCCAACCGGTGATGGTGGTGGACCATCCGCACGTCGCCTCCGTAGATTTCGGAGATGCGGCGGCCGTCGAGCTCGGCCGTCGGGTGGACGTCGACCCGCCGGTGAACACAGATCACCGTGCGGACGAATCCGGAAACGAACCCGAGGTCGTGCGAGACGAGGACAACCGTCAGGTGGCGGTTCAGTTCCTGCAGGAGGTCAAAAAAGTCTCTTTCGACCTTCTGGTCGAGCCCGGCCGCCGGTTCGTCGAGCAGCAGCATGTCCGGTTCAGTGACCAACGCTCTTGACAACAGGACGCGTTGCCGCTGCCCACCCGAGAGATCGGAGAACGGCCTTCCCCCGGCGGCCTCGATACCGACCTGCGCCAGCGCCGCTTCGGCCGCCCGCCGATCGGCCGCGCTGAATGAACCGAACGTGATGCCGCGTCCCAACCGCCCCATCATCACCACATCGATTGCGCGAACCGGAAATCGGGGGTCCATCATGGCGTGCTGGGGCATGTAGCCGATCCTCGGCCGTGCCTTCAACGGGGAAGTTCCGAGCACTCTGACAGTGCCGGCTGTCGGTGTGTAGAGACCGAGGATGAGCTTGATCAGGGTGGTCTTGCCGCCGCCGTTGGGTCCGATGACGCTGGCGAAGTCGCCTTCTTCGACCCGGAGGTCGACTCCCTCGAGGACCCGTGGGCCGCCGTTGAAACGAAAGTCCAGACCCTCGATCTCGATCGCAGGTTCGCGGAGGTGAGGGGTGTGCGAATCCGTCATTTCAGCGCGCCATTTCCGTGGCGATTGTGTCCGCCATTGTCTCGAGGTTGACGAGGTACTGTTCGGCGAGGGGGTCCAGCATGACCACCTGACAGCCGAGGGCGTCGGCAACCCGCCGGGCAGCGGTCTGTGAGAACTGGGGTTGGACGAAGATCGCCGGGGTGTTGCGGTCGTGCAAGCCGTCCACGATCTCGGCCAGTTGACGGGAGGAGGGCGCCTTCCCTCCGGACTCGACCGCTCTCTGGACGAGCCCATAGCGGCGCGCGAAGTAGCCGTACGCCGGGTGAAAGACCAGCAGGTCGCGTCCCTTGAAGGGTTCCAGCCTCGCCTGGACCCGGCGGTCGGTCGCGTCGATCGCCGCGAGGAGGCCGGTCAATGACCTTTCGATGCCGGCAGCGGCGGCGGGGAATTTTTCGCTCAGCACCCGTGCGGTGGTCCGGGCCACCGTCTTCATACGGATCGGGTCGAGCCAGATGTGGGGATCCAGGGGGCCGTGGCCGTGATCGTCGTCGTGGTTCTCCATGGGATCGAGTTGGATGCCCTGACGGCAGTCCACGACCTCGAGTCCGGGTGCGACGGTCGAGATCTTGCCCAGGACCGGGCCTTCGAACGGGACGCCGATCTGGAGGTACAGGTCCGCGCCGGTGAGAGCGGCCATCTGACGCGGCGTTGGTTCGTAGGTTGCCGGTGACGCACCGGGCGGCAACATGACCTCGACCTGAACCTGGCCGCCCGCCAGGTGCTCGACCACGAACTTCTGGGGCGGGATGCTGACAAACACCACCGGCCGGTCGGTCGACCTGGCGGCCGCCGCCGGTGCCAACGCCGCGATCACGAGAATCGCGGCGCACCATGGGGCGCGATCCGTCGACACTCGGGATCCTCTCACCCGCGCGCCGCCGGGCACACGAGCTTGTCTTCGTCGCACTCGTCACACCGCTCCACCGGGTGGGTCCGGCTGAACTCCTGCCAGTGCCGCTGCTGGTGGGGGCTCAAGACCCCGGTACCGTGACACAGCGGGCACACGCCGTCGAGGGCGGCGAGGATCGCCGAACGGATGAATTCAGAACGGTTTGGGATGTCTTCCATGGCCTCGACGAGGGCCTCTTCGGCTTTGAAGGTGATGATCTGCTGCCTTCCGCTCAGGGTCGCCATGTGACACCTCCACTCTTCCTGATGGATGGGTGTTACACGGTATTACCAAGATCGACGCGTGTCAATCCTGCTCGGCGACCTCGGGGTTCTCGACCTCACCCTCGACCCTGCCGCCATTGATCAGAATCACCGTGACCGGACGGCCGGGATCGCGCGCGACGCTGCCAGGATGCAGGTCAGAACGAGCGCGAGACGGTTGCGGAAAATATCCATGACCGGTCCCTCCAATCTGTTGAACGTGGTCAACCCGGGAAAGGTTCCGGTCAAAAGGCGTTCAAACCGCAGCGGCCTTTCTGCTGTCGATACGGTTGGTGACAAAGATGAAAACCAATAGGGCCAGAAACGACAGGACCCCGATCCCGGAATATGCGTACCACAGGTAGTTGGCGTGGGCGTAGACCTCGGGCATCGGCGCCTGACCCGCGAGTGCCAGCGTGTGCTGCTCCTGGACTGCGATGGGCAGGGTGGTCGGTTCGGGACAGTAGTTTTTGAGCAGGTAGCCAGAGAAGATGAAACCGAAGATCCAGGCGAAGAAGGTGTTGACGTGGGCAAAACCGAGGAAGACGCCCTCCTTGCCGCGCGGCGCTTGTTTGGAGGCGAACTCGAGCCACTTGGGCGACAAAAAGCACTCGGCCAGACCCTGGATGGCGATGCCGATGACCATCATCAATGTGATGGGGTGGACCTCCATCCCGAAGATGTTGACGTTGCCCCGAAACCACGAGGACGACGCCATCGCGAGCGCGGACATGGGGATCATGGCCATGGCTACCAGAATCGAGTTCTGCGGTTTCCATTTTCGGACCATCTGGGTGATGGCGACCACGAAGAGCACGACCACCAGCGGGTTGACGTTGGCGTACCACTCGGGTTTGTAGGTCTCGCCGGCCATCCGCAGGACGTAGTCCGGCATCGATGCGTAGAGCTGCCCCTGGATGGACCAGAAACCCGCGGTGATCAGGATGAGGGCGAAGAACCGGAGGTTGCTCATCGCCATCCACATGCCCTGAAAAACCTCGCGCATGTTCTTTGGCTGGGCGTCGCTGTCGTCGGGCGGCCGGTAGATGAGCATTACCAGGAAAAGTGCAAAGAGACTGGCTCCCGCCGAAAAGAACGGGACGGTCTCGACACCCATCTGGATCCGCATCGGCGCAACGATAGTCTTGCCGGTGAAGGAGCCGATGTTCACCACCATGTAGAAGATCGAGAACGCCCGGGCGCGGTTGAGCGAGTTGGACGACTTGGCCACCGTCCCAGTGATCACCGGTTTGACGAAGGCGCCGCCGAGAACGATCAGGGCGAGCCCGCCGAGCACCGGGCCGAGGGTCGAAAACACCCCGAGCGAACCGTAGCCGACGGTGAGCAGTGCAAAGGCGAGGATCAGCGCTTTGCGAAAACCCATGCGGTCGGCGATCGCGCCGGTGAAGAAGGGGACCAGGTAGATCCAGCCTCCGAAGAGACCGGCCACGACCCCGGCCTGTACGTCGTCGAGCCCGACCACCCGGATCAGGTAGGTGCGAAGGGCGATGAAGGTGCCGTAGTAGGCCGCGCGTTCGCAGAGCTCGGCCGCGTTGCCGGTCCAGAAGGTTTTCGGAAACCGCCAGGTCGGTTTCTCGGTGGCCAATTCCTCCGCTGTGATCTGATCGCTCATCTGCCGTCCCTCCAACCGATCTCAGACGGGCAACTGTAGCCCGGAACACCGGTGCCGCAAAACCGAAACCCGGGTCCGGCGGGGGGAGTAGAATCCTCCATTATGAGAAAGCTGAAATGGATCCTTGCCGTGATCGGGATCGTGGCCGTCGTCGCTGGCCTGCGTGCGACGATTTTCGCGCCGAAGATCATCGAAGTTCGAACGGTGGTCGTCGATCGCGGGCTGGTCGAGGAAACGGTCACCAACACCAGGGCGGGGACGGTCAAGGTCCGCCGTCGGGCCGAATTGTCGCCGCAGATCGGTGGACTGGTGATCGCGCTGCCCCACCGGGCAGGCGATCGCGTCGAGGCGGGCGAGCTCCTGGTTCAGCTCGACAGCCGCGCCCAACGCGCCGAGCTGAGATCGGCGCAGGCGACGTTTGAGGCCACGGAAGCCCAGGCGGACGAGGCGTGTCTGGCGGCCGAACTGGCCGAAAAGGAGATGACGAGGTCACAGGCACTCCACGCCCAGGGCATCGCCAGCGACCAGGCCCTCGATGTGCTGCGGACTGATCGCGACCGCAGCAAAGCTGGTTGTGACGCGGCGCTGGCCGCGGTCGGCCAGTCCGCATCCCGGATCGGGGCGGTCGAAGTTCAGCTGGCATTCACCGAAATGAAGGCGCCGTTCGCGGGGACCGTGGCGGAGGTCAGCACCGAGGTCGGGGAATACATCACGCCGTCACCTCCGGGCCTGCCGATCCCGCCGGTGATTGATCTCCTCGACCCCGACTCGGTGTATATCAGTGCGCCCATCGACGAGGTGGACGCCGAGCGGGTACACGTCGGACAGGAGGTGAGGGTGACGGTGGACTCGCGTCCCGACCAGAGCTTCACCGGGTCGGTCGTTCGCGTTGCGCCCTATGTGCTCGACGTGCTCGAACAGAACCGCACCGTCGAGGTCGAGGTCGAGTTTGAAAAAACCGACGCCATGGCCGGAGTGCTGCCCGGCACCTCGGCCGACGTCGAGATCATTCTCGAACGCCGCGACAACGTCCTCCGGATCCCGGCATCGGCGGTCGCCGAGGGGGGTTCGGTCCTGGCGCTCGCCGGCGGCGTTCTCGAGGAGCGGGTGATCGAGTCGGGCTTGCGCAACTGGCGTTTCGTCGAGGTCCTGTCCGGCCTCCAGGATGGTGAGGTCGTGGTCGCCGCGCGGAATCTCCCGGAGATCAAGGCGGGAGCGAGGGCGAAGGAGAAGGGGCAGTGACCGCAGAATTAGGAATGAGGAATTAGGAATTCGGAATTTCGGCCCCCCTCCCAGTGCTCTCGAAATGGTTAGGTGGATGACATTCCTAATTCCTAATTCCTACTTCCTGAAAGATGGGTGGGTGCGCGACAATTCAAAATTCAAAATTCAAAATCCGAAATTCGAAGTCGAGTACGTGCCGTGATCCTCCTGAAAGACATCTGGCGCACGTACCACGTCGGCGATTCGGACGTGCACGCGTTGCACGCGGTCGACCTCGAGATCAACGAGGGAGACTACCTGGCGTTGATGGGACCATCCGGGTCCGGCAAGTCCACCCTCCTGAACATTCTCGGATGCCTCGACCGGCCGACATCCGGGACCTACACCTTCGACGGCCACGACGTGGGCACGTTGACGGACGGCGAACGGACCCGGATGCGGCAGTCCGAGATCGGCTTTGTCTTTCAGTTCTTCCACCTCCTGCCGCGGCTCACGGCCCAGGGCAACGTCGAGCTGCCGATGTTGTTTGCGGGCGTGGCGCGGACCGAAAGGAGGGATCGGGCAGCCGCGGCGCTCGCGGCGGTCGGGCTCGTGGACAGGGCGCACCACCGTCCCGACCAGCTGTCGGGTGGTCAGCGCCAGCGGGTGGCCATCGCCCGCGCGGTCGTCATGCGGCCCAGGTTACTGCTCGCCGACGAGCCGACCGGTAATCTCGATCGGGCGGCGGCCGTCGAGGTGATGGGTCTTCTGGACGCCATGAACGCCGACGGCCAAACGGTTGTGCTCGTCACCCACGACCCGGAGGTCGCGAAGCACGCGCGAACCGCGGTCCGTATGGATGACGGCGGGATCGTGGAGAGACGATGACCAGGAATATCGGATTTCGGATTTCGGATTTCGGATTTTCCGCCCAACCTCCCCCTGAAAGTCGGGTGAGCGGGGGAAAAATCCGAAATCCGAAATCCGAAATCCGAAATTGGCGGACGCATGGCTCCGTCTGAGCTCATCCGTTTTGCCATCGGTGCGCTGCGCGGCCACCGGCTGCGGACCGCTCTGTCGGTGGCCGGCGTGGCGGTCGGAATTGCAGCGGTGGTGGCCCTGACCGCCCTCGGCGAGGGCGCCCGGCTGTACGTGGTCCAGGAGTTCAGCTCGCTCGGTTCCAACCTGCTGATCGTCCTCCCGGGCAAGGTGGAAACGACGGGCATGATGCCCTTCGGCGGGGTGGTCCACGACCTCACCATCGATGACTTCCGGGCGATTTCGTCGCGGGTGCCCGGCGTGGTGCGCGCGGCGCCGCTGGCAACCGGCGAGGAAAAGGTGCGTTACGGCGGCAAGAGCCGCTCGCTGCCGGTCATCGGGACCACCGCGGAACTCCTGGAGGTGCGAAGGCTGAGAATCGGAGCGGGCCAGTATCTATCGCCGGGGGATCCCGATCAGGGGGGCAGCGAGATCGTGCTCGGCATCAAGGTGGCGCGAGAGCTCTTTGGCGCCGAGAGCCCGCTCGGCCGGGTGGTGCGGCTCGGTGAGTGGAGGTTCCGGGTGGTCGGCGTTCTCGAGCCGCGGGGGCGCTCCCTCGGTTTTGATTTCGACGATGTTGTGATGGTGCCGGTGCGGACCGCCATGCGGATCTTCAACCGGAGTTCGCTGTTCCGGATCCTGGTCGAGGTCGACAGCGACGGAGAGCTCGAGGCAACCAAAACTGCGATCCTCGACCTGCTTGCCCAGAGGCACCGCGCCGAGGACGTCACCATCATCACCCAGGACGCTGTGGTGACCACGCTCAACTCGATTCTCGGCGTGCTCACCATGGCCCTGGCCGCCATCGCGTCGGTGTCCCTGACCGTTGCCGGGGTGGGCATCATGAACGTCATGCTGGTGGCGGTGTCGGAGCGCCGCCACGAGATCGGCCTCCTCAAGGCGCTGGGGGCGACCACCGCTCAGATCATCTCGGTCTTCATCGCAGAGGCCTCGGTTCTGTCGACCCTCGGCGGGGTCACCGGTCTCGTGGTCGGCAGCGCGGCCGTGCAGGTGTTTATCCGCATCTACCCGACGTTTCCGGCGTCGACGCCAACCTGGGCGGTGGTGGCCTCGCTGGTCACCTCCGTGGTTGTGGGCGTGTTCTTCGGCGTCGTGCCGGCGCGGCGGGCGGCGCACCTCGACCCGGTGCTGGCGTTGGCGGGACGATGAAAAGAAAATTAGGAATTAGGAATTCGGAATTCGGAATGCCACCCACCCGCCCACATCGAGGGCACGGGGTGGTGGGGCGGGAATTCCGAATTCCGAATTCCGAATTCCGAATTGGTTGGGGGGTTGGGTGGATCTGATCGAGCTGCTCCGCTTTGCTGGCGGTGCCTTGCGCGGGCAGCGCCTGCGGTCGTTTCTGTCGGCGCTCGGGGTCGCGATCGGCGTGACCGCGGTGATTCTGCTGACCTCCCTGGGCGAAGGAACCCGGAACTACATCGTGGGTCAGTTCACCCAGTTTGGCACCAGTCTTATCGGGATCAACCCGGGCAGGGTGAAGACCCTCGGCCTCCCTGGCGCCCTCGGCGGCACCACCCACAAGCTGACGATCGACGACGCCGAGGCCCTGCGCAAGGTACCCGGCGTCAACGAGGTCGTCCCGGTAGCGATGGGCCAGGCGCGGGTCGAGGGCAATGGGCGCGGTCGCAGCGTCTTCATCTACGGCGTCGGCTGGGAGGCGTCCGCGGCGTGGCGTTTCAACATCGCTCAGGGCAGTTTCCTGCCAAAGATGGACCCTAACCGTCGCGCCTCGTACGCAGTCCTCGGCTCCAAGCTGACTCGGGAGCTCTTTGACGAGGTCTCGCCGCTCGGGAAACGGGTGCGTATCGGCGGCTACTCGTTCCTGGTGATCGGGGTGATGGAATCCAAGGGTCAACTGCTCGGCTTCGACCTCGACGACACGGCATATATTCCGGTTGCCACCGCAATGGATCTCTTCGACGTCGACGAGCTCCAGGAGATCGACATCGTGGCGGCAGGGGCTGATGTCATACCGGAGGTTGTCGACGGCGCTCGAGCCGTGCTGATGGCCCGCCACCGCGACGAAGAGGACTTCACGATCACCACCCAGACCGAGATGCTCGACACCTTCGGCAAGATCATCGGCATGATCACCATCGCCGTTTCGGGAATCGCCGGAGTTTCACTGTTGGTCGGTGCGATGGGCATTCTCACGATCATGTGGATCTCGGTCCACGAACGAACCAACGAGATCGGTCTGCTGCGCGCGCTCGGCGTGACGCGGGGAACGGTGCAGGCGCTGTTTCTGCTCGAGTCGGTGCTGCTCGCGGTGGCCGGGGGCACGCTGGGACTTCTCGCCGGTCTGTCGCTGACCGCCCTTGGCAGGGCAGTGGTTCCGGGCCTTCCTCTGAGCACGCCGCCGTTGGCGATCGCCGCGGCTCTGGTCATGTGCTTCGTGGTCGGCGTCGTGAGCGGTGTCGCCCCGGCGCGAAGGGCTGCGGCCCTCGATCCCGTGGACGCGTTGCGTACCGAATGAACCAAAGTTCCCGTAGCCGCTTGCAACCCGGGAGGCGCGAGAACGTAGCTGATAAGTGAGACAGCGAAGCGCCGCAGCCCTGGACCCCGGGGACTGGTGTGCGGTCGTGCTCTCGGTGTGGTGATTCCGGCACAGTGGTTGGAAAAAGAGCGGTTCTCGAACCGTTCCGGGGGTGGGACCGAACGGAGGTCGAGGTGCGCCGAGCCTGTTCACTGCTGACTTTCCTTGCCCTTGTGGCGATTGCGGCGTGTCAGCGGGACGCACAACCGGTGTGGTTCAAAGGCGGTTTTGATGACGCCTGCAACGAGGCCGCAGCGCGGAAGACCGTCGTCATGGCCGAGTTCTACACCGACTGGTGCAACTGGTGCCGGCGTCTGGATTCGGACACGTTTTCCGACCCTGAGGTTCGTCAGGAACTGTCGAAGTTCGTGGCCCTCAAGCTGAACGCCGAAAACGGTGGTGCCGAGTTCGCAGCCAGATACGGCGTCGAGAGCTACCCGACCCTGATCTTCTTTGACGCGCGAGGCAACGAGGTGGAACGCATTCTCGGCTATCTTCCCCCGGACAAGTTCCTGCGACGCGTGCAGCGAATCCGGACCGGCGATACATTCCTTGCCTCCCTGCGGGTGCTCGAAGAGGACCCGGGGAATATCGACGCCATCGAGCGATCGGTCGAGGGCCTGCTCAAGAGGTCAGACCCCGAGGGCGCCATCAGCCGGATCGATGCTTTTCACCGTGCCACCAAGGGTGAACAGACGCATGTCTGCCGTCGTCTGATGTTTGCCGCCCGGGTGGAGCTGCATGAAAGGATTTACCAGCGGGCCGCGAGGCTCTACAGACAGGGGTGGGGGCGTGGTCTTGACGTCCCGGACACCGACGGCACCGCCCGCCTGCACAAGGTCGTCGAGGATGACCTGGTGGACCTCCCCGCCGACGAACAGGCGGAGCTGTTGAAGGCCGCGCGCTACGAGGACGCCGCGACACTGCTCGAAATTCCGGACCTCGATCACGTCCTGCCGGATCAGCTGCTCGACATCGCGAGCTTCGCCTTCGGCAACGGCCACTACGATTTCGCCGCCGACCTCTACCTTCGTTGGTTCGACCACGAAGGTGCTGCGGCGCCGGCAGACTTTCTCAACGACGTCGCGTGGCGGCTCTATCTCTCAGGCCGGGAGCTCGAGCGGGCCACGATGATCGCTCGCCAATCCTATGCGGCGGTCCCGGCCCCCGAGACCGCCGACACCCTCGCCCGAATCCTCTATGCGAGGGGGGAAGTGGCCGAGGCCGTCGCGCTCGAAGAACACGCCGCCGAGACCTCCGAAGAATCTCGTGCCGAGGCATTTCGGACCGTCGTCGCCCGCATGACAGCCGGAGAGAAATTCGACGACCACCCGACCTTCGACGACTATCCCGGCACACGACGGCGCCAATATTGAATTCTTAATTTTGAATTTTGAATTTTGAATTCCCACCCATCCTTTCCCTGGAGGGCGGCCGTTTGCCCTTTCAGGAAATCGCCTATCAGTGATTTGGGGTGGGAGGCCGGGAATTCAAAATTCAAAATTCAAAATTGAGAATTGAAAACCCGTCAGGGTCTTCACCACAAATAGTCCTTTGCGATCTCGCGTTTGTCGTGTCCGGCGAGGATGTGGACGACCCGGACCTTGCTGACGCTCGAGGGAGAGAGGCTGCCGAGCGGGAGGTGGACGATCCGTTTTGCCCTCCGCGAAGCGTACTCCCGGATCGCCGCGGTCGGAGGGTGTCGGCCGACGTGCACCACGATCGGCTCGACGCTGTAGTCGACCGCCGCCATCAGGAGCACCTCCGGTTTGCTGCGCGCCTCCCCGTAGTCGGGGTCCCGCCACACGTCGAAGAGCCTGCCGGGGGGATAGGTGAGCATGAATCCGCCGTAGGTCGCCCGCATGATGCCCGGGCCGACCACCTGTTGCAGCGGGTCGGTGGCGTAGAGGGCCATGTCGGATTCCTGGTCGTGCTCGCCCAGCCAGGACATCAGATAGGGGTAGGCGGTGTCCGAACCGTCCTCGTCGAAGATCATCACCACTGCGCCCGCCGCGCCCGGTTCCCGCCCCCGCTCGCGGACCCAGATTCTGCCCTCGTGGCGGTGCAGCAGGGTCTCGCGCAGGTCGATGCCGTCGAGCATGCTGGTGGTGAAGGGCTCGGAACGCGAGCTTTCGGCGCTGAGGACGGAGGCGGCCCGCAGCTTGAGGTGCCGGCCCCAGTCCTCAACGACGACGTCTTCGGGAGGGTAGGAGCAGATGCCCTCACCCGAGAAGGCGCGGAGCCAGTCGGCGGGGTCGTCGGGGGAGGGGTGGCGGCGGACCGGGACCGACAGCGGTCGTTGTTTGGTCCTCAGGAAACGGCGGCGGAAACGCACCGACCGCGTCCCGAGGTCGAGCATCTCGCCGTCGATGTGAGCGGTCTCGATCTCGGCGGATGATTCCTGCCAGGGGTAGCATCGGGCCGTATCGAAGACTTCCCACGCCAGGTTGTCGTCGCCAACCCCACGGGCTGCGACCACCATCTCGTACAGACCGGGCACCAACCGTCCCTGGATCCTCGCGTAGCGACGGGCAAAGTCGAAGAAGAGCCTTTGCTGCCAGCGCGTGGTTTCGGTCCTGGTCTGCTCGCGGTAGGAAGCCGATCCGACCCGCCACACCACGGCCTCGAGCGCGCCGCGGTCGGTCACCATCCCACCCTGGGTAGGTCGATTTCCGTGGTGGGCCGCGTAGGAGGCCACCTGGTGTTGCCGGAGGCCGGGTGTCTCGCTGCGCCCGCCGGCGATGACCGTCAACGGGCCGAACGACGTCTCGATTTTCGGCGCGACGGTGGCGAAGAGATCGGGCTCCTCGGGAAGCCGGCCGCCGCGGAGGATCTCCCACGTCGAATGGGCGAGCGGCGCATCGGGCAGGACAGCCGTCAGGCTGTCGGGGTGGAGGTGGCGGATCAGAACCCGGGTCCGTTGCTGACGGGCCAGGGGCGGCGCCGTCGAACCCCGGAGCAGGCCGGCGACCCTGGTGGCGTGGGCGGCACCGACCAGAGCCAGGATCATGCCATCCACCTGGCTGCGGGCTTCGTGGAGGTGAAAGGCCATCCCCTGCTCGCGCAGTCGGTCGCGGTCGTCGTGGGGTGCGCGGTCGGCGAGGCGGCGGAGGAGGTCGACATACTCGCCTTCGCCCAGCGAGTGCATGGCGTGCGGGTCGGGGAGATGATCGTGACGGCGGCCGCGGTAGCGGATGTCGGGGTCGATGAGCAGCACCCGGCGGTCGTTGTCAACCGCCCACCGCATGCCCTCCACCAGCGGGTCGCCGGGGGTCACCGCCCAGATCAGCGCATCCTCCCCCGGTTCTTCGGACACGACGACCGAGATCTTCGGCAACCGCGACACCGCCGTGGCTGCGGCTTCGGCGAGGGTGGTCGGCAGCTCGACCGCGACCGCCGCGGGGTCGAGCCCAGTGAGAACCCGCCGCACCAACCCCGCGAAATCGACCCGCTCGTGGAGCACCGGCATCACCCGGATGCCGGCAACCGCCTCCGGGGCGATGAGGTCGAGGTCGAGGGAGGTCACACTTCCACCAAGTTGGAGTTCTTTGGAAAATTCGGAATTCGGAATTCGGAATTCGGAATTTCATCCGCACTCGTTCGCGCCTAGGTCGCGAAGCGGGTGGGTGGGCGACATTCCGAATTCATAATTCCCAATTCCGAATTCACTCGCGTCACCAACCGGAAGGGCTCCGCATCTTCCTCCCCGAGGGCGAGCCTGAGGGCCGTGTCGACGGCGTCGCGGGCGTCGGCGGCCTCGCCGCGGCGCAGGGTCTTCATGGCGTAGCGGGCGATGTTGATGCCGTCGCGGACCGAGTAGCGGAGGTCCGCGAGGTGGGCCGCCTGGAGAAACGAGAGAACATAGTTCAGGACCTCCTCGTCGGCCGCGCCGACCTGGCTTTCAAGGATGGCCCGTTCCTCGTCCTCGTCGGGAAAGTCGATCACGATCTGGGGCATCAACCGGGAGTGGATGTACTCGGGGACTTCATAGGTCGAGGCGTCCTCGTTCATGGTTGTGACAAAGCGGAAGTCCGGGTGGGCGTTGATGGTGATGCCGGCGACCACGCTCTCGACGGAGCGCCGGTGGTCGAGCAACGGCGCCAGCGACGCCCACGATTTCTCGCTCATGCGGTTGCCCTCGTCGAGGATGCAGACGCCCCCGCGCACCATGGCGGTGACCAGCGGCGAGGCCATGTAGCGCACGCCCCCGTCCGGGCTCAGAACGGGAGTCACCAGGAGGTCTTCGGGCCGGATGTCGGTGGTCGCCTGGACGATGAAGATGTCGCGCCCGAGCTCGCGCGCCGCGGCGCAGGCCAGCGTCGTCTTGCCGACCCCGGGTTTGCCGAGCAGGCGGGGGTTGAGCGGCACGTCGTTCGGGGCGAAGAGCGACCACGAGGCGAGGAGCTGCAACAGGACCTCGCGCTGTCCGATCCAGGTCGGCGCCTCGCGCACCGGCCGGGCGAGGTGCAGCTCGACGCCTTCGATCACGATCAGTTTGTCCAGACTCACGAAACCTCCAGAAAGAACTGTGGCGGAAAGGCCTAACGTTGAACGTCCGACGATTCAACATTCACACCGACGCCGTGCCGGTAGACCAGCGCCCCGCCGAGGTCGGCGGTGAGGGCGAGCATCGCCAGCGCCGCGAACGCGGCGGGCAGCGCCAGCAGGCGGAAGATCCCGACCTTGATCCGGCGGTCGTTCCGGCTCATCCAGGTCACCATCAACCGCAGCAAGGTGACCGCGGCGACCACCACCAGGGCGATAACCGCCTGCGCCTCGTGGTCGGCCAGTGCCGATTCGGCCGCCGGGGTCATCGAGACCACGGCCTCTGCTGCACGTTCACCCAGAAGGTAGGCGGCGCCGGCGCCGAGCGTGCCCAAGAGGTACATGGTGGCGGCCGCCCGATCGAGCCACACCCGGTCGCGAAACACCAGACACGCGAGGTCGAGCAGCGGCGCGAAGGCGATGAAGGCGATCGGGAAGTGCACCACCATCACGTGCAGGCTGGGAAAGCTCGGGTGGCTGAACAGGGCGCGCAGAGCTTCGATCACGCGGCGCCACCCTGATTCCCGCGTGCGTGGTCGGGGTTGATGAACCGACCATAGACCGCGAGTCCGATCACCGAGAATGCGCCCATGGCCATGACCCCGCCGAAGAAGATCCACGGTTGAATCGGGAGGCCCGCCTCGTGAGGCACGCGGATGAAATTCTCGTAGAGCCACCCGGCCCACGGACCGGAGTAGAAGTTGCCGATAAAGATCGCGAAGAAGGAGTAACCGAGGTAGAGCGCCACCTGGTCCTTGGGTGCGATGGTGCCGCAGTATTCGAAGAACCGTGCGGAACAGATCATCTCGCCCAACGACCAGACCACGATGCCGAGCGACACGAACATTGCCACCGGAGAGATGGCCGGGAAGACCCACGAAACAGTGGCGATGGTTGTGCCGACCAGCATCGCGCGAAGGGTGGGCCAGCGGCGGGTGAGGTAAGAGATCGTTGCCTGGAAGAGGACGATGAGCAATGCGTCGAGCGAGATCAGGACTTCGGCGTTGAGCCAATGGCCGGCGACCCTGGTCAACGGTACGATCTTGTCGATGGCCGCCTCGGCCGCATAGAGATCGGTGAAAGTGTCGACGTAGATCGGCAGGAAACCGAAGATCACATTGATCATGCCCCAGAAGCCCGAGAAGATCACCAGCAGCAGAACAAACCGCCAGTTGGCGAGCACCATGACGATCTCGCGGAAGATGTCGGACAACGCCTTGCCGCTTTTCCGCTCGGCCTCGGGCACCGGATCGCGGAAGGCGAAGATGGCCTGGGCCAACATCAGGGCGCAGGCGGCGGCCGACACCCAGAACACGAAGTGGAACTCGGAGCGGTTGCGCACCTGCGCCGCCACCACCGGGCCGATCAGCCCGCCGGCGTTGATCATCATGTAGTAGAGGCCGAAACCGACCGGCCGGGTGCTGCCCTCTTCGGTGGTGCGGGTGACCGAGCCCGAGATGGTCGGTTTGATGATCGAACCGCCGACCGCGATCAGACCGAGGGCCGCGCAGATGATACGGAAGTCGGTCGACGCCCCGAGCAGGAAGTAGCCGCTGCTGAGGGTGGCGAAGGCCACGATCAAGGCCGGTTTGTAGCCGAAGCGGTCGGCCAGCGCCCCGGCGAGCACCGGCAGGAAGTACAGGGTGGCGGTAAAGATCCCATACACCCAGCCGAAAGTGTCGGCGGGGACTCCGAGACGATCGACGATGTAGATCCCGAGCACCATCACCATGCCGTAGTAGGCAAGGCGCTCGAACAGCTCCATGACGACTGCAGACCACAACGTACCCGGCAACTGGCGAACGAGTTTGAAGTCCATAGCGGCAGATCTTAACCGAATTCGCTGCGCGAATTCGGAATTTTGAATTTTGAATTTTGAATTTTGAATGCCCGTCCGATCATCCGGACACGTGGGAGGGCGGGCGGGAATTCAAAATTTAGAATTCAAAATTGAGAATTCCGGCTCAAGAAAACCGCCCTCCCCGGAAATGGGGGAGGGCGGGTGGGAATTCAAAATTTAGAATTCAAAATTTAGAATTAATTCGTCGCGGTCTCCACCTGCTCAGCCGGGATTGTGACGTCGTTGCTCGCTTCGTGGAGATCGGAGAACTGCAGCCACTTGGTGTCCTTCCAGTAGTCGTGGATCGATTCGGGTGCGCCGGGGTCTGCGATTTGGACGCCGACGGCGTCGAGAAATGTGCCGGTGAACGCGTAGTAGGCCGCCAAAAACTTGCGGTAGTTGACGCGGGCCCTGATCTCGGCGTACTGGGCGTCGGCCAGGGCGCGCTGAATCTCCGACACCTGGAAGTTGGTGGAAAGACCATTGTTGAACTTGGTCTGCTCGGCCTCGAGGTTGCGCACGGCGAGCCGACTCGAGACCACCGCGGCGTCGATCGCCGCGGACCCGTCATAGAGCGCCCTGACCGCAATCCGCACCTCATGCGTGATCGACTGTTTGAGAGCGGCAAGCTGGGTGTCGGCGCGATCGCGTTGGTAGCGGGTGGCCGCGAGCTGTTCCTTGGCGCGGTGGTTGCCGATCGGCACCGAGTAGTTCAGACCCAGGGTCCACCTGGGGTAGTCGAAGCCGAAGACCTGGCTGGCTGCGTCGCCCCATCCGTCGCGAATCGTTACCGTCTCGCCTGTTCCGGGGTCCGTGATGGTGGATTGGCCGCTGACCCCCGACCAACCGTAGCTGCCGGTGAGATTGAGCTGCGGCAGGGCGCCGTTGCGCGCCACCTGGACGTTGTGGTCGAGACGTTCCAGCTCCAGCTCCTGCCGGATGATGGCGGGACGCTTCTCGAGAGCGGTTTCGATGGACTTCTGGAGGTCGGGCAGGACCGGTTCCATTTCGTAGGAATCGGTGGTCTCGATCTTCACCTGCCACTCATGGGGCAGATTGAAACCGAGCAGGGCCTTCAGACTGTCCTCGGCGTTGGCCGAGGCGTTCCTGACGTAGATGAGTTCTTGCTGTCGGTTCGCCACCGTGGCCTCCGACTGCACCATGTCGATAGGGGCCGACGTGCCCACCTCGATCCGCTGCCGGGTTTCCTCGAGGAGCCGCTGGGCGAGAGTGAGGGACTGCTCCGACACACTCACCTGTTGACGCGTTGCCACCAGTTCCCAGTAGGCCTGCTCCACATCGGCCAGGAGTTGGATCACCTGCACCTCGAACCCGACCTCGGTCTGTTGGCGGATGTTCTCGGCGATGATGATCTGCGATCGCGTGACGGTGGTGCCGAAACCGTTGAGCAGAGGCTGGGTGAGGGTCAGGTTGAGGTTGGCGTCCCAGCGGGGGTTGAGGAAGAAGAACGTGGAGTTGGTCTCGCCGCGAAACGAGGTCCAGTCGCCGCCGATCTGAGTACCGGAAGGCAACAGCTGGTCGACCCCGAGGAAAAAGCGGGTGTTGCGGCTCTGGGCCACGTTGGCGCCCTCGAGAATGGTCGAGGTCGGCGACTGCGTCGAGTCGCTGTTGATGCCTGCCGTCAGGTACGGGTCGAAGATGCCCCCGGACCCGCGCACGTTGGCATCGGCGATGGCGAGGTCGTAGCGGCTCACGTGGAGGTCGAGGTTGCGCGCGAGAGCCAACTGGTAGGCGCCGAGGAGATCCAATTTCAAGATGTCCCCCGGCGCCATGGGCAGCGGGCCGACCGTGGTCGGCAAGGCAGAGACGTCGATTTCAGCCGCATGGCCGGGGAGAGCGGGTACCAGGAACAGAGTTGCAGCGATGAGTGCGATCGTTTTCGTGTTCACCTTGAGTCCTCCTTGCGCGTCCCGTACGATCATGTTCTACGCACCTGATGCTGAAAGGTTCGCCGTTCGAGCCCCCGGCGTCAACCGGAAAACGACCGAATCTGTCACTTCTTAATAAACCAGAACCCAGCGACCGCATGTGCAGCGTCCGGAGAGGATACTCCAGCCGGCGGCCGGAATTCCGGGTCGCGGGCCATCACAGAGTCGATGTGGGATCCACGTCGACCACCCGCCGAACCTTGTTGGCGACGGGCAGGGCCTCGATTTTCTCCAGCAGGCTGCGCAAGAGCTCCCGGTTGGCCGCCGACAGCAGCACCTGCCAGCGCCACAGTCCGCGGATGCGCTCGAGCGGCGCCGGGGCCGGACCGCGCAGCCGGACCCGTTGCGGAAGCGGTTGCGTCGCCGCCGCCGCGGCCTCGGCGGCATCCCGCGCGAGCCGTTCGCTGGCGGCCTCGAACCGAACCACTGCGAGACGGGCCACCGGTGGGTAGAAAAAACTGCGGCGATAAACCATCTCTTCGGCCAGAAAGGTGCCGACGTCATGCCGGCACGCGAGTTGGACTGCCGGGTGGTCGGGGTAGTAGGTCTGGATCACCACACGGCCCGGTCTCTCGCCGCGGCCCGCCCTTCCCGCGACCTGGGTGAGGAGTTGAAAGGTGCGCTCCGCTGCCCGGAAGTCGGGCAGGCCCAACATGGCGTCGGCGGAGATCACCCCGGTCAGGGTGACGTTCGGGAAGTGGTGGCCCTTGGCGACCATCTGGGTGCCGATGAGAACCTGGACGGCGCCCGCGGCAAAGGCGCCGAGGGTGTCCTGAAGACCCGATCGGCGGCGCACGGTGTCACGGTCGAGGATCGCGCTCGAGACGTCCGGCATCAGCCGGTGCAGGTGTGCAGCAACCTTCTCGGTGCCGGCGCCCACCGCGTCCAGGAGATCGCCGGCACACGAGGGACACGCGCGCAGCGGCTGCTGGCGGTGACCGCAGTAGTGGCAGCGGAGGTCGCCGGAGCGTTGGTGGACGACTAACGACACCGAGCAGTCGGGGCACTGGATCTTGTGGCCGCAGTCGCGGCAGAGGAGGATCGGAGCCCACCCGCGCCGCTGCATCAGCAGGATCGCCTGCTCGCCGCGGCCAAGCGTCTCCTCGAGGAGTTCCCGCATCCGGCGCGAGAACAGGGTCCGCCCCTGTTCCCCGGGCTCCGGCGGCTCGCCCCTGAGATCCACCGACTCCACCTCGGGCAGCGACCCCCCGGCGACCCGGCGGGTCAGGCGCAGATGGCGGGCGAGGTTGCGTTCGACCAGCGATGCGGCCTCGACCGACGGGGTTGCCGAACACAACAGGACAGGGATCTTGAGGTGCTGCGCCAGAACCAGCGCGAGGTCGCGCGCCTGATACCGCGGCGCTTCCTGCTGTTTGTAGGCGGCGTCGTGCTCCTCGTCGACGGCGATGAAACCGAGGTCGCCGAGCGGCGCGAAGAGAGCCGATCGCGGGCCCACCACCACTTTGATGCCACCGTCGCTGATGCGCTGCCACTCGCGCCACCGTTCGCCGTCGGAGAGGGCCGAGTGGAGCACCGCCGCCTGCGTGCCGAACCGGCGTTCCACGGCGCCGGAGGCGGCCGGAGTGAGACCGATCTCGGGCACCAGGACGATCCCGCTGCGGCCCCTGACGAGGACTTTTTCCAGACACCGGAGATAGACCTCGGTCTTGCCCGAACCGGTGATGCCTTCGAGCAGGAAGGGCGAGTAGCTCCCGCCGTCGAGGGCCGCATCGACGGCATCGACCACCTGTTGCTGTTCTCCGGTCAGAACCGGTCGTCCGTCGGCCGGAGGCAGGACCCAGCGCGGACGGCGCTCGGGCGCCTGATGAAAGCGAATCAGAAGACCAGCGCCGTCCATGGACCGGATAGTGGCCGGCGAGCACCCGACCTCGGCACAGACTTCGGCCACCAGCGCCGGACGCCCCTGCTCGGCCAGCCACTCCAGGATCTCACGCCGCCGCGGAGCCCGGGCGCATCGTTCCAGCAGATCTTCCAACGGGACATCGGGCAGCTTGACCGCCGCGACCTCGGCCCCCGGCGGGCGATCGCGGCGGGTGCTGCCGACCGCCACCAGCCCGGCCTCCACGAGCGCATCGAGAGGTCCTCTGCTCGAGATTTCCGCACGCGCGAGCAGGGTCGGAACCCTGAGTCTGGTTGCCGCCTGGAGCTCGGCGAGGAGCGCGCCCCGTTTTCCCGGCAGCGTCGCCGGTTCGACGGCGGCGCCGGCGGCGGTCAGACGGGCGGTCTCGCCGTCGGAGCGCAACAAACCGGCCGGGAGCACGGCTGAGAGGGTGTCGCCGAGGGGGCAACGGTAGTAGGTGGAGATGAAATCGGCGAGGTGGAACAGGTGGGGCGGCAGTAATGGTTTTTCGTCGATGATCTCGGTCAGATCGCGAATCGACGCCGTATCGATGTCGGCAGTCCCGGAGACTGCCACGAGAACCCCGGTGACGGTCTTGTTGCGCAGCGGCACCCGGACCCGAACCCCCGGCACGGCAAATGCCTCGAGTTCCGGGGGCACCGCGTAGGTCAGAGCCTCCGCGGTGCTGCGGGGAATAGCGACGCTCGCAAACATCGGTTCATGGTACCGCGGTGCGCAAGCGCACGCCCGCCCACCCGGCAGCCGGGACGGCCGCCCCACAAAGATCCGATCAGCTGTGATGGGTTGTGGGGCAGCCGTCCCGGCTGCCGGGGCTTGCCACGGTGTAGCCCCATGGGCGAAGCCGGGTGGGTGGGTGGAAAATCCGAAATCCGAAATCCGAAATCCGAAATCCGAATTCTCTCCGCTCCCCTGCTCCCCTGCCGGGCCTTGAAAATGCTAGGGTTCTCCCATGGGAACCAACCGGGTTCACGGCGACATCGAGGGTGAACGGCTCAACGCCCAGCAGCAGGTGGTGGAGATCGCGCGCCGGATCCCACGCGGCAGGGTCATGAACTACGGTCAGATCTCGACTCTCATGGGCGGGAGGTTGTCGCCGCGGGCGGTGGGCTGGATGCTGCACCGGTGTCCGGACGGCGTGCCGTGGCAGCGGGTGGTCAATGCAGCCGGCGGGTGTTCGACGGATCGCCTGCCCGACTTCCCGAAGGGTCTCCAGCGTTCTCTGCTCGAGGAAGAAGGCGTGGTCTTCCGGGACAACGGAACGATCGACATGGAGGCCTACCGCTGGTGGCCGGAGTCGACATCAGGTGAGTGAGGCACGTCTCTCGGCGCCGGTTGTTGGGCGGGTAGTCGGCCCGCTGGTCTTTCTGATTCTGATGCTGACCTCGGGTGGCGGCCTCTCTTCCGCGGGTCAGCGGGTCGTGGCGGTGGTGCTGTGGATGGCGGTGTGGTGGATGACCGAGGCAGCGCCGCTGGCGGTAACCTCGATGCTGCCGCTGGTCCTGTTTCCTCTGCTCGGGGTCCGAGATGTGCGCGACGTGGCGCCGAACTACTCCGATCAGATGGTGTTTCTCTTCCTCGGCGGATTCATCCTCGCCCTGGCAGTCGAACGCTCGGGCCTTCACCGGCGGATCGCGCTGGCTATTCTCCTCGCCATCGGCGCCTCGCCGAAGCGGCTGGTGTGGGGCTTTCTGATCGCCACCGCGGCGCTCTCCATGTGGCTGTCGAACACCGCCACGGCGCTCATGATGCTGCCCATAGCGGCCGGGGTTGCTGCGCGGCTGGACAGTGATCGTGCGCCCGCGCGGTTGATGTTGGCGGTGGCCTACGGCGCGTCGATCGGCGGCATCGGGACGCTGGTCGGGACGCCGCCCAACCTGGTCCTCGCCGGGATGGCGCCAAACCTCGCTCCGGGTCTCGAGCCTCTCACCTTTGGCGGTTGGATGCTCTTCGGTGTGCCGTTCGTGGCGCTGTTTCTACCGCTCGTGGGCCTGCAGCTCGGCCGGGGCCTGGCGGGTGGCTCAGGTCGCGATCCCGGTCTCGCGGCCGAACGCGCGGCGCTCGGGCCCATGACCCCGGCCGAACGGCGGGTTGCTGTGCTCTTCGCCGTGACCGCAGTGGCCTGGATCACGAGGGGCGGGTTGGACTTCGGTTTCGTGTCGATTCCAGGCTGGGCCGGAGCGCTCGCGCGTTGGGGCGCGATTCCGGACGCAAAAATGATCACCGATGCAGTGCCGGCCATTGCCGCTGCGGTGCTCGCGACGCTGCTTCCGTCGGGGGACGGAACCGGTCGCCGAATGCTCAGTTGGGAGGAGATTCAGCGTGGGGTGCCGTGGGGCATTCTGCTGCTCTTCGGCGGCGGTTTTGCGATTGCCGACAGCGTTCACGCGGCAGGCGTCGATCAGTGGCTGGCGGGGCGGCTGCAGAACCTCTCGGTGCTGCCGCTGCCGTTGGTGATCCTGAGCGTCTGCGTGGTCACCACCGCCGCTACCGAGTTCACCTCCAACACTGCGACCGCGACCCTGCTGATGCCGGTGATGGCAGCCCTTGCCACGGTGCTCGGCGTCCACCCCTATCTCTTGATGGTCCCCGCAACCGTGTCGGCGTCCTGCGCGTTCATGCTGCCGGTGGCCACCCCGCCGAATGCCATCGTCATCGGTTCGGGCAAGGTGTCGGCGAGGGATTTCGTCCGCGAAGGTCTGTGGCTCAACCTCACCGGCGCCATCCTCACCACCCTCGTCGTCTTGACCCTCGGACGGCTGGTACTACCGCTCTGAAAAATTCTCAATTCTTAATTCCCCCACCCACCCATCGGATCCGGGGGAGGGCGGTCGGGAATTCAAAATTCAAAATTCAAAATTGAGAATTCCGATAGAGCCGCATCGGCCGGAGATCGTCGATGAGGCCGAGGGAGTGACAATGCTCCCAGAACAATTCGATGGACTCCAGCTCCCGGTCTCCGATGTCGTACCGGAGGATCTTTTCGAGATAGCGGTTGGCGAGGTCTTCCGGCCAGCCGTCGGCGTGGGTGGAAACGATTTCCGGGATGCGCAGCATGTTGCGTTCGCGGTATCTGTGCAAGGTTGCCGGCAGCTCTCCGAGGTCCTCGCCGGCGCGGGCCATCCAGGTGGCAAAGACGAACGGCAGACCCGAGAGTCGCTTCCAGGCCGAGCCGAGGTCGAGCTGATACGGATAGAGACCGACGGTCGGTTCGTCGCGAACCACCTTGTCACCGATCAGGAGGACGGTTTCGGGCTGGCCGGCGCCCTTCGGCACGGGAGTCTTGAGGGTGGTGAGCTCGGGTCTGCGCCCATTGAGGGCGTCGAGCACGATCTCGAGGAGGGCGACCGAGGTGTGGCTGTCACCGTCGACGTGGACCCGGTTGATCTTTCGGATGGGCACGCGGCTGAAGACCCGCACGGTGTGGGTGGCGCCGTCCGATCCGATGGCGCCCACCGGGACGATGCAGAGGTCGGCGTCGGCCGTCTGAAAGTCGATGACTGGGCACAGGGCGATCCGGGCGCGCGACGACGTGAGGGTCTCGAGCAGCCGGCTCGGCACATCGGTGATCACCGAGATCGCCGGCTCGCGTTCGAGACCGTCGATCAGCGGCCGGGCGTTGAGAAAGCTGACGGCTGCGACCGTGTGCACGGGTCGGGGCATGACCAGGGTCTTAACCGATCGGATCGTGCGGCATGCTGCCGCGGCGGCTGCGCAGGTAAGCGAACGGTGTGGCAAAGAGGAAGTTCGAGACCCTCGAGGTGTAGATGTCGGCCGAGCGTTCGATCTGGTTGGCGAGGTGGCTCTTGTCGTTGCCGGATCGCAACAGGGCGCCCCAGCGAGGGTTTTCGAGCTGGGAGGCCTCGCGCGCCAGCGGTGCGATGCGCTCGTCGAGCGCGATCGAGGTCTCCCTGACCCGCTGGAACTCGGCCTCGAGCGTTCTGACCGTCGATCGCGGCTGCTCTGCGTACCCTCCCCTGAGGCGCTGCAGGGCCAGGCGGATGTGGCTGAGAGTGGTCTCGAGCTGCACCTTTTCGCCCATCAACTTGACGAGGACGCGCTCGGTTTCGGCGAAAGCGTCGACTGCCGTCAGCTCATCTTCGAGCTCGCGCAGGATGAGCGCGGTGCGCCACCGCAGGCTGGCCTTGGAGACCTTGACGTCGGCGAAGATGTGGTCGCCGACATAGAGGATGGAGGCCCCGGAGAGCCCCAGGTAGTTTTCCACCCTGGTGGCGTCGCCGCCGAGGTAGGCGCCCGGTTCCGGGATCTGACTCGGGACCGGCCGCAGGAACCCGGCGTCCTCGTCGGCGATGGAGAACAGCGGCAGGTCGTAGAGAAAGAAACCCGGCTTGCGCGCGCCGACGATCACCAGTTCGAAAAGGTCTCGCCAGGTCATTCCAGGCGGCAGGTAGCGGTCGTAGGCGTACGACATGACGGTACGGGCGTAATCCCACTCCGAATTCGAGATCAGCATCAGCCGTTTGCCCGAGTGGAGCTGGTCGAGCAGCGCCAGCGGCGCCTGCGGGTCGAGGTCGATAAAGGGCTCCGGATTCGCCATGATCTCGGCCTTCAAGGTGCCCTCGATGTGGGTTTCGTCGAGGCGCGCCCGGACCCGGCGGAAGAGATCTTCATAGCCGTGGACATTCGGAAACACGTGCCGGTCGTAGAGATCCACCAGCTGCAGGTACAGGCAACTCTCGGACAGTGAAAACAGGGTGTTGAGAAAGGAGAACCGCGGCTCCGACAGATCTACCGGCGTGTGGCGATAGACCTCGCGCTGGTCCTCGAACTCCATCAACCGTGTCCCGTGGTTGGCCCGCATGACGTAGCCGAACCGATTCGCCTTGACGATGTTGCCGAGCTCGGCGTCGATGACCAGTCCGCGGATCACCAGGGTTGGATCGAACTCGAGGTCCTCGACCGGCCAACCCTCACCGCGCAGGAGGTCCTTCGCCCGCTGATAGGCTTTCCGCTCCCAGACATCGGCGTGGTAGTGGACCAACGTGTAGTCCATGTCGTAGCCGATGGCGCTGATGGAGCGCAGATTGAGGGTGCGGTTGGCGTAAATCCGCCGGCCCGGCGGCACTTCTTCGATGTTGAAAGTCGAATCTGACATCCCGCGCAGCTTAGCACTCATTTTTTTCCGGCCCGGGGCCTGAAAAAAAGCAAGCCCGCGTGCGGGCTTGTGAAGGAGGAGATTATCCGGTGCGTCCACAACCAATGTAGGTCGTGCGCGGGGCGCCGTCAGTGAGCGAGGTCACACAATGCACCTGAGTACAAATCTCGAGAGAAGCAACTGCTCTCGTTCGCATCCTGCGCGCGCGCGAGGCCTCTCAAACTGTCATCCCGAGCGAGCGAAGCGAGCCGAGGGACCTGGGGGGCGGCTTCGGGAAGATCTTGACTGCAGCCCCCACCCGGATCCCTCCGCTCGGTCGCTGCACTCCCTCGGTCGGGATGACAAGAAAGGGAGGTCGCTGCACTCCCTCGGTCGGGATGACAGTTCGTTGGACGCTGCTGAGTTTGTGCTTCCTGGATTTGGTCGGGAGGGTGGGAAATCCGGCACTGCCCGTCAGGAGCGGTGTGTGGCCGAAGGCCGAAATGGAAGGGTGGGAGGGGGTCGGCCATCGGCCACCCGCTCATGGCGGGTAGACGCCGCGGCCGCAGGCCGCGAGCAAATCCGAAATCCGAGATGGGCGGAAGGGTGGGCTACTCCTCCGGCTTCACCACTCCGATGTAGGGCAGCGTCCGGAACTTCTCGGCCCAGTCGAGACCGCAGCCGACCACCCAGACGTCGGGGATCTCGAATCCCAGGTAGTCGATCTGGGCGTAGACCTCGCGCCGGTCGGGTTTGTGCACGAGAACGCAGGTCTTGAGCGAGGCGGGCTGCCGTGCCGCCAGGGTGCGGACCAGGTAGGCCAGGGTGTGGCCGGTATCGACGATGTCCTCGACGATCAGCACATGTTTGCCGGCGATGTTGCGGCGCAGGTCCATGATCATCCGCACCGCGCCGTCCGTCTCGGTGCCGTCGCCGTAGGTGGAGAGAGCCATGAAGTCGACGCTGCGGGGGACGGTCAGATGGCGGGCGAGATCGGCGAGGAAAATAAACGAGCCCTTGAGCACACCGACCAAGATCAGATCGTCGACATCGCGGTAGTCCACCGAGATGGTGCGCGCGAGCTCCTCGACCTTGGCGTGGATCTGGTCCTCGGTGATCAGCACTTCGGGTATGGCTTCGGTCACGGCATCCTCCTTTTTCGGCGGTCTCGAGAGCCTAGCGCGGTTGTCAGGTCGGGTCCACCGGACGTTTGAACGTTGAAACGTTTGAACGTTTTCACGTTGCGATGGAACATGAGAGGATACTCGACGGTTCCACGGAGCGTGAGTTTGGAAGACAAGACCAACGGAACGAACGGGGCGAAAGGGACGCCGATCAGGCGGCTCCTCACGGTCTATGCCTGGCGATACCGGTGGAGCTACCTGGCCGGGGCGGCTTTTCTGTGGGTGACGAACTACCTCAGCGTCAGTATCCCCGGCCAAATCGGCCACGCCATCGATGCCCTGCGGGCAGGCAACCCGGTCGGACAGTATGTCGCGGCGATCGCCGTCATGGGTTTCGGCGTGATCGCGGTGCGCAGCCTGTCCAGGGTCCTCATCTTCAACCCGGGCCGGCACGTCGAGTACCACCTGCGCCGCGACCTCTTCGCCCACCTGCTGCGTCTGCAGCCCTCGTTCTACGCCGTTCACAAGCGCGGCGACATCGTCAGCCGTGCCTCCAACGACATCTCCTGGGTCCGCACCCTGGTCGGGTTCGGCGGTCTTCAGGTCTTCAACGTCACCATGGCGGTGGCCCTCACGGGCTGGAAGATGGTGACCCTGTCACCCCGTCTGACCCTGATGGCGCTGCTGCCGGTGGCAGCCGCCGCCGGCGTCGTCCAGTGGGGCATCCGGCGGCTCTTTCTGCTCGCAAAACGCAGTCAGGAGCAGTTGGGCGAGATTTCGGAACACGTGCTCGGCAGCCTCCAGGGGATGGCGGCCATCCAGGGCTTCGTCGCCGAGGAGGCATTCATCGAGAGGTTCGAGAAGCGCAACCTCGAGTGGCTGCGCACCGGCATCAGGCTGGCGGTCGTCCGTTCCATCGCCCTGCCGCTGTTGGTCCTGGCCGGCGGGATTTCGATGTTCGTGCTGATCGCCGTCGGCGGCAAGATGGTGCTCACCGGCGCCCTCACCGTCGGCGAGCTGGTGGCGTTCATCGCCCTCCTCGCCGTCTTTCTTCCGCCGCTGCGTTCCATGGGGTGGATGATGTCGGTGATCCAGCGGGGACGGGCGGCGCTCGGACGCATCTTCGAGCTCATGGATGCGCCGGTCGAACGGCCCGAGGGCGCCACGGGATATCCGTCTGAGCCCGGCCATGGACCGGCCATCGATATTCGCAGCTTGTCGTTCGCGTACCCTGACGAGCCGCAGCGGGCGGTGCTCCAGGATCTCACCGCTGACATTCCCGCCGGCTCGGTGATCGGGGTTTTCGGACGTACCGGGAGCGGCAAGAGCACTCTGCTGCGTCTCCTCGCCCGCATCTACAACCCGCCGGAGGGTTCGATCCTGGTGGATGGTGTCGACCTCCGGACCATCGATCTCGGGTCATGGCGCCGCCGTCTGTCCATGGTGCCCCAGCGGCCGTTTCTCTTTTCGGACGCCATCGCGTCCAATGTCGCGTTGGAGGCCGTGCCGGACGAGGAGCGGATTGCGCGGTCGGTGGACATGGCGGCCCTGGAGACCGATCTCGAGGCGCTGCCCGACGGGCTTCAGACGGTGGTCGGCGAGCGCGGGATCATGCTGTCGGGAGGGCAGCGGCAGCGGGTCGCCCTGGCGCGGGGATTGTACCGGCGGAGTGACCTCTTGATCCTCGACGACGTCCTGTCGGCGGTTGACCACCAGACCGAGGCGCAACTCGTGGCGACCGTAGCGGCTCTCACCCGGCGGCCGGAGGCGCCGACGGTGCTGATCGCCAGCCACCGATTGTCGGCGTTGCGCCACTGCGACGGCGTCCTGGTGCTCGACGGCGGCCGGCTGGTCGACCGGGGCACCCACGCCGAACTGATCAAGCGGCCCGGGATCTACCGCGACACGTGGCTGGTCCAAAGCCAGCGCGCGGCGGCCGACGTGGAGGCGGCGTCGTGAGTCAGTCGCCTGTCGTGGTTCGCCGCCTGTGGCCGTACCTGCGGCCGGACGCATGGGCCTTCGGTCTGGCGATCGCCCTGACCCCGGCGACCGCCGGCCTCGACCTGCTCCAACCGTGGCTGCTGAAGAAAGTCATCGACGAGCACCTGGTGTCGGGTGTCGCGAAGGGCCTGATGTCCCTGGCGCTGGCATATCTTGGCGCGGTCGTTGCCGCCTACCTGCTCGAAGGCGCCTATGTGATGCTCCTGGCGTGGGGAGGGCAGCGCAGCATCGTGCGGCTGCGCTCTGGCATTTACCGCAAGCTCCTCGGTCTGCGGCAGAGCTATCTCGACCGGCAGCCGGCGGGCAAGCTCTTGACCCGGGCAACGTCGGACGTGGATGCCCTCGGCGAGGCGTTGTCGTCGGGTCTGATCAACATCGTGCTCGACCTCCTGCTGATCATCGGCACCCTGATCGCCATGTTCCTGCTCGACGCCCGGCTGACCCTGGTCCTGCTGCTGCTGGCGCCGCCGATCCTGGCCTTCCTCGAGTTCATCAGGCGGCGGTTGCGGGCGCTGTTCGCCGAGGTCCGGAGCGCTCTGGCGTCGGTCAACGCGTTCCTCTCCGAGCGCATCGACGGCGTCGAAGTGGTTCAGCTCTTCGGCAACGAAGGGCATAGCGAGAGCCTGTTCGACGAGCGCAACCAGCGCTACCGCGCAGCCACCACCCGTTCCAACGTCTACGACGCGATGATGTACGCGGTGGTCGACGGCTCGGCTTCGATCGGCGTGGCGGTCATGCTGTGGTATGGATCGGGTCTGGCATCCCGAATGGGCTTCCCGATAGCCGCCGTCACTCCGGTGAGCGCGGGGCTCCTGGTTGCGTTCATCCAGTACCTGGATCGACTGTTCACGCCCCTCCGCGAGCTCTCCTCTACGGTGGCGGTTTTGCAGCAGGGAGCGGCTGCGCTCGAGAAGATTCTCTCGCTGCTCGATGTCGAGGAGACGGTGTCCGGCGCGGGTGAACCGCTCCAGGAAGTGCGAGGCGAGATCGTCATGCGCGGAGTCAGTTTCAGCTACCGCGAAGACGGCGAGGATGTGCTGCACGAGGTGGATTTCGAGGTGCGCCCAGGTGAGGTCGTCGCGCTGGTTGGCGCGACCGGTTCCGGTAAGACCACCATCAGCCGGCTCCTTGACACCTCCTACACCGGCTACCGCGGTTCCATCACCCTCGACGGCCACGAGCTGCGTGATGTCCGCTCGAGGGACGTGCGCCGTCGCATCGCCGGTGTGCGGCAGGACCCGCAGCTGTTCTCGGAGACCGTGCGTTTCAACGTTGATCTCGGCAGCGGCGCCATCGATCAGGCCGGGTGCGAGGCCGCGTCGGTTCTGGTCAACGCCGACCACGTCGTCGAGCGGGTGGGCTGGGACCACGTCCTGCGCGAGCGCGGCGCCGACCTGTCGGTCGGCGAGGGCCAGCTCCTGACCTTTGCCCGCGCCATGGCCCACGACCCGCCGGTCGTGATCCTCGACGAGGCGACCGCCTCGATCGACTCGATCACCGAGCAGCTGATCCAGGACGCGCTGGCCAGGATCTTCGAACGCAAGACGGTGATCGTCATCGCCCACCGCCTTTCGACCGTCGAGCGCGCCGATCGCATCGTGGTCCTCAGCCACGGGAGAGTGGTGGAGCAGGGGACCCACAACGAGCTGCTTGCCGCCGACGGCGCTTACGCCCGCCTGGTCAGGGCCGGCGAGGACCTGCTGGTGGCGTAGCCGCTTTTCCTGGGGTCCCTCCCGCGAGGAGCCACCTTGATCATTGTTTGCTCGAGACGCTCTGCCGACGTCAAGGTGAGAGGATCAGACAATGTTCAAAACGGCACCTCCGCCACACGCGGGCCGTATCCGCGCGCGCTTCCCGGGAGTTGCCACCTTCAACATTGTTTGCCCGAATCGACCTGCCGAAGTCCCTGTTCGTGCGTCCAACAATGTTGAAGATTGCACGCTCCGCCGCACGCGGCACGTATCCGCACGCGCTTCCCGGGAGTTGCCACCTTCAACATTGTTGGCCCGGGGGATCCAACCGGCATTGAGGGTGATGGAACCAACAATGTTGAAAATGGCACGCTCCGCCGCACGCGGTCCCACCCACCCTGAGCACTCGGACGTATCCAGTCGGTGGGGGTGCGGGTGGGAATTCCGAATTCCGAATTCCTCATTCCGAATTCATCCGGTGTACCATTGGGCCGCTTCATGTGGTGGCAACGACTGCGATGTCTCATGACGAACGGATACCCTGCGCGGGCGGTTGTGTCCGTGCGCCTTTGAAGGAGGATGTGATGCGCGGAAAATCCATGTGGTTGGGTGTATTCGCGGCGGTGTGTCTGGTGGCCGGGGCGGCAGCGGCGAGCGATTCCTTCCCCCAATCGGTGGCCTCGGGGGACCCCACGGCCGACAGCGTGGTGCTGTGGACGCGGGCGGCGATGCCCGACGGCGGAATTCCTGCGACGGTCAACCTCGTGGTGGCCACGGATGAGAGTCTGGTGCACGTCGTCGACAGCCGGGTTCTCGATGTGGATTCCGAGTACGACGGCGCGCTCAAGGTCAAGATCGGGGGTCTCGAGCCCTACACCACCTACTACTACCAATTCAGCTTCGGTGATGCCGTGTCGGCCGTCGGCCGCACCCGGACGGCACCGACGCCGGACATGGACGTGCCGGTGCGGTTTGCCGTCGTCTACTGTCAGGATTACATCGGCCGCTACTACAACGCCTATCAGAAGTTGCTGCTCGACCACGACGAGGACATTGACTTCGTGGTCCACCTCGGCGACTACATCTACGAGACCACCGGTGATCCGCAGTTCCAGGAGGTGGGCAGCGAGCGTTCAATCGAGTTCGAGGACACGGATGGGGCGATCCAGCTCGGCACCGCAGAAAACCCGAACTACGCGGCGGCGAGTCTCTCCAATTACCGTGACATCTATCGGGCCTACCGCTCCGACCCGATGCTGCAGCAGGTGCACGAGCGCTGGCCGATGCTGGTGATCTGGGACGACCACGAGTACTCCGACGACGCCTGGGGGGCCACCGCCACCTACTTCGACGGTCGCGTGGACGAGTACAACGTGGAGCGCAAGCACAACTCGGAGCGGGCGTTCTACGAGTGGGTGCCGATCGACGCCGCGCTCAATGACGACGGAGTGCTCGAGATCGGCGCCGACGATCTTTACCCGAACGCAAAGATCTACCGCGATCTGATCTACGGATCGAACCTGCACCTGGTGTTGACCGACCTGCGGTCCTACCGTCCCGATCACCTCATCCCCGAAGACGCTTTCCCGGGGTCCATCGCGGTGGACGAGGCCACTGCCGCAAGCCTGGTGGGCGCCTCGTGGCCCTACATCCGGGACAGCTTCGATCCCTACGTCGACATGCGGATGCTCGGCGCCGCGCTGCCGATCCTCCAGCAGACGGCGACCATGATCGCGGCGAACCTCTACCAGCTGGAAAATCCCGCCCTCGACTTTTTCTCGGCGGTGCGCAAGGCCGAGGAGGTGATGTCGGGAAACGTCAGCGCCACCTTCGTCAACCTGCTGTTCGGGGCAGCCGGGCTGGCGCCCCCGTTCTCGGCCGAGATCCAGGCGGTGCTGCCGCGCGGCATTTCGTTCCTCATCATGGGCAAGTCCTCGATCTACTCCTTCGGCGGCTCGAGGGCACAGGTCATCAAGGACACCTTCGATCTCTACGCGGCGGCGCGGTACCTGGAGACCGGAGGGGCGGCGCAGGAGGCGTACGGTTCGCAACAGAACGCGTGGCTGCAGGGCACGCTGCTGGCGAGCCCGGCGAGGTGGAAGGTGCTTGGCCACTCGTACATGATGACGCCGTTGGTGGTCGACTTCACCAACCCGCTGATCGCCTCCTTCCTGCCTCCTGATTTTCCGGATTTTCTACGCACACGGCTCCAAATCAGCACCGAGGACTTCAACGGCTTCCCGCAGAAGCGCCAGGAGATCCTGGGTTTGCTGGCGCTAGTGCCCAACGCGGTGGTGATCTCGGGCGATATCCACGCCACCTTTGTCACCGACCACAAAAACGGCACCTACGAGATCACCCCGCCCGCGATCTCGTCATCGACCGCAGGCGAAATCGTCACCCGTTTCATCGAGTCGGACCCGATTCTCGGGCAGATCCCGGGTCTCGACCAGATCCTCCAGTACTACGGTCTACTTCTCCAGTGGTCGGCCGCAAACCCGGCGGTGTCACCATCCGACATCGTCTACGACAACACCTGGGCGCACGGCTACGGCATCATGGACGTCACCGCCGATGCCTTCACGGCGACGCTCGAGGAGATCCCGTCGAGCGAGATCGGCACCAGCTACTATGACGACCCGGAGGCCCTCAACGACCTGTTCACCCCGATCGTGTTCACCATCGAGGACGGCGCCATCCGGCGCGGCCCTTGATTTTTCGAGTTGATTGATTCAGGGCCCGCGTCGCGCGGGCCCTTCTCATGAACCGCGGAGGTCCGGCATGAAGAGTTCTGATACCGGCGGTCTGATCGACGTCCCGTCCCTGTTCTCGATCCGCGGCAAGACCGCCCTGGTCACCGGCGGCTCCCGCGGCATCGGTCTGATGATCGCCCGTGGCTATGTCGAGGCGGGCGCGACGGTCTACATCACGTCGCGCACGGCGGAAGACTGCGATGCGGTTGCCGACGAGCTGTCCATGATCGGCCGGTGCACTTCGCTGCCCCACGACCTGTCGACCCTCGACGGCGTGGCGGCGCTCGTTCGCGATTTCGGCGGGCGGGAAGAGAGGCTGCACATCCTGGTCAACAACGCCGGCGCCGCCTGGGGCGAGCCGATCGAGACCTTTCCCGAGAAGGGCTTCGACAAGATCACCGACCTCAACCTCAAGAGCCTGTTCTTCCTCACCCGCGACCTGCTGCCGCTGCTGGAGAAAGCCGGCACCCCGGACGATCCAGCGCGGGTGGTCAACATCGGTTCCATCGACGGGTTGCGGGTGCCGATGGTGGAGAACTACTCCTATGCCGCGGCCAAGGCCGCGGTCCATCACTTGACGCGGATGCTCGCGGTCCACCTCGGCGGGCGGGCGATCACCGTCAACGCCATCGCCCCGGGCTTTTTCCCCAGCAAGATGACCAAGGCCCTGCTCGAGAGTCACCGCGAGACTTTTGAAAAGGCCTGCCCCCTGGGCCGCATCGGTGAACCGGCGGACATGGCCGGCATTGCGATCTTCCTCGCCTCACGCGGAGCGAGCTACATCAACGGCGCCGTCATCCCCGTCGACGGGGGGCACAGCCTCAAGACTGAGGCGTAAGGCACTTTCGAATTCGGAATTCGGAATTCGGAATTGCCACCCACCCGCTCATGGAGAAAGGGAGCAGGGGAAGGGTGCAGGGGAGCAGGGGAGACGCGACCATTATCACGTTTCGTTTCTGCAAATCCGAAATCCGAAATCCGAAATCCGAAATTGCGATGGCCCCCTTTCTCCCTTTCCCCCTTTCTCCTGTCATCTTCGCAGTCACGAGTTCTACCGGTTGCGTTTCCGCCACACCGTCCGTGCCCTTGCGACCTCGGTGCCGTCCTCTTTACGGGTCAGCTGGTGGCGGACCTCGTTCGCGTTGCCGCCTCTGACGAGCTGGCTGCGCGACTGCACGGTCTGTCCCTGATGGCATTCGGCGAGGAATTGGATATCGAGGCCGGTGAGATCGCAGTCGCCCCAGATCTCATCCGGCACGGCCTCGATGACCCACTCGACGAAGCTGGTGTTATTGGCGTGGCCGGAAAGATCGACGTCACTGCGGCGGACGGAGAAGACGAGTTCCCGCTCCGGAGGATTCGGCAGAGCGAGCTTGCCCGGCTTCGTCGGCACCGATCCGATCTCGTACTCGCGGAACCGGTCCCAGGCTTCGGAGGGCAGCCGGACCGGCCTCCGTCGCTCGAGATCGAGCACGACCCACCATGTCGAGACGGTTCCAATGGGGTCGCCATCTCGGGTCGACAGGGCAAAACGCCGCTCCACGATGAGCTTGCTCATGGCCTCGGGCCAGGTCTCGATGGTGATCTGGTCGCCGCCCTGCGGCCATCGATCCAGAGACAGGCACATCCTCGACAGCACCCACGCCGTGCCGCGTTCGAGCAGGGTCTCCACCGCCACCCCGAGCATGCCGGCGTGAGTCACCGCCACTTCCTGCAAGAGTTTGCAAAGGATCGGCACCTGGAGACGCCCCGTGGGATCGACTTCATACGACCGCACCCGAAAATGCTCACTGTAGACGGCCTTCATCCTGGCTGCCCCCCGGTCATGGGCCGGATGCTAGCACGCGCCGCAATGCACTCCACAGAAGTTGTCGCCGAGGTCGCCGGCGCTGGCTACGGCGGTTTCCGCCGATCCAGCACGGCTCTGAGGACCCGTGCATCCTCCTGGTGCCGTGGGTGATCGATGGCGCTCTTGATGGCGAGAAGACTGTCGATGTCGATCCAGTTTGCCGGCGCTCTACCGTAGCGGCTCTCGATCCGACGCGTCCACACCTCCTCGAAGTCGAGAGTGATGGTTTCGCGCAGGATATCGATGCGATTCGGAGCCACGCCGAGCTGCAAGATCTCATCCGGATCGTCGACCGTCATCAGTGAAGGGCTGCCGAATTCCTCGAGCGCCCGGTTGGCGCGGCGGACATTTTCCGGGTCGGCGTCGATCCACAGATCAATGTCCTTTGTGTAACGCGGTTTGGCGTGGAAGATGAATGCCAGGCCACCGACGATCAGATAGCGGACTCGATTTCGCGCGAAGAGTTCCAAGATGTCTTCGAAGTCCTGGACTGTGTCCATGGATCAGCTCGCCGAAGTGGTCGTTTCGCCCCTGGCGGCCTCGACCTGGGCGACGTCTCGATGGATGGCAACCAACGCCGAAAGCCGTTCTTCCGGGGTTCGGCGCTGCCAGAAGTCGAGGTCCCACGCCTCGGCTTCTTCCGGCGACCTCGCCCGGTGCGTTTCCATCGCCTCCCGGCGCTCCCGGCTTCTTTCCTCAAGGTCTCTCATAATCAATATTTTAGCACCGCAGGCTGCGCCTCGCACTCAGCCGTTGCCCTGGTGTCGCAGGTTCGATCGACACCACGCTTCAGGTCGTCCCGAACGACGACGCCGCACCGACCAGGAACCCACCGTAGTGGCCCGTTCACGGCGATTCACTCCAGGCAGCCAATTTCTCCCCAAGTTCGCGCTTCAGTTGTTCCTTGGCCTTTTTGGCCTCCCGGTAGATCTTGTCCACCTTGTAGAAGTGCAGGGTTCTGAAATCGCTCAACTCGGGTTTGATGTAGATGTCCGGACGCCGCGCCCTGAGTTCCTGCTGGATGATCGCCTGCTGCATGATCTGGATCGAACCGAAGAGATTGTTGAAGTATCCGGGGACCGAGCCCCGTTCGGCCGGGCTGCCGCTGTTGATGTCAACAGCGATCACGATGTCGCACGAGTCCATCAACATGTCGTACGGCACCGGGTTGACCGTTCCTCCGTCAATCAGCACCCGTCCATCGAGCTCGACGGGAGTGAAGAGCCCGGGCAGGGCCATGCTGGCCTGGACTGCCGGTTTGAGCGGTCCCGAATCGAGGACCACCGACCGGCACTCCCAGAAGTCCGTGGCAACCACCGCAAACGGTATGGCGAGTTCCTCGAAGGTTTCGCAACTTCGTTCATCGCACAAGGAGGCCATGATCGACTCGGCCTTGATGAGGCCGCTGCCGCGAAAGTCCGAATCGAGCATTCCCCACCACTTGCGAATCTTCTTGTCGGAGAACACCCCCCGCACCGTGTCGCTTCTGGTGATCGCCAATCGAGCGATCTTGTCTTTGATTTCAGCAGCCGACAGACCCGATGCATAGAGGGCGCCGATCACCGCTCCGATGCTGCAGCCGGCGATGCGGTGGGGAGTGATTCCCATCTCGTCCAGTGCTTCCAGCATCGGAATGTGGGCGATCCCCTTCGCCCCGCCCGCGCCGAGAGCGATCCCGATCCTGGGTTGTTCTTTCGGTTGCATCGATCATCACTTTCCGGGTATTCCGGGAGTTTCTCCCGCTGTCGCACCCAATCCGACTGTCCGGTTCTCGGCCGGAACATCCTCACGATGGTTGTCCAGTCGAATCCGCCCAGTATCATATCGCGTGATCAGGGGCCTGGCTGCGTGGTTCGGACACCGCCACGCGGTCTCGTACGGTGCCGCAGTCAGGAATCAACGACGCGCTGCAGCACGCCGCCGGGCCTGCCGAAGTGCGGTACGGCGTCGGTCACTTCCCGGGGATCGACGAAGTTCTGCCGCGAGGCACTGTAGTAAATACAGCCGATTTCATTGGGCGGACGGGGGGCGACGAACGGCTCAACAGAGTCGAGCGCCTCGAGCCACGCGACTTTCAGGTCGTGAAGGTCGATTGGCTCCGCGCGAATCCGACCTCGTCTTCGCAGTGATTCCAGAATAGACAGAGAAGTGAAACCGGGGTCCTTTCCACAGACCGCCCAACACAGAGATCCGAGCACGAGCACTTCCCGGTGGAAGTGGAGTGTGTCCAGGATGTCACGCGGTTCGTCACGGCCTGCAAGCGCGAGCAGCTTGTTGACGGCGAGATCGACCGGATGAAGGACAAACCCTACTCGGGCGTCGCGCACCGTCGGCAAGATCCGCCTGGTAGTCGGTCAGCGGCACATCTTCCCCGCGACTTCCCAGGCGTCACGCCCACCGTGCTTGCGGAGCTGCTCCGCGACCCAGGCGAGGTCACCTGACCCGACGCGGTAGTCGGGATCAAACGACCAGAAGCACTCTGCATGGAATCTCCGATACGCCCTGCGCGCCTCCCTCACACACACCATCATTCGCGCTGTTTTGGCATCAAGGGCCCGGCGGCTTTTCCGGTCGTCCCGTCGATCCTACTCACCCATGCCGGCGAGGATCTTTTCCCATTTCTCGCCGACCTTGGTCACGATGTTGTTGATCTGTTCGGTCACCTTTTCGGGTTTGGCCTTGACCGTCACCGCGCCGTTGCCGCGCCACACCAACTTCTTGTCGGTTGCGTCATAGGCGTCGATGATCAGGGTGCCCCGGTGTAGGTCGACTCGGTGGTCGAGGCTCCGTTAATAAATCACCGCCCGACGCATCGTGCGTCGCGCCACGCCCGCGTACGACACCGGTGTCAGCGGCCTGCCGATGATGTCGATGAACAGCGAGCTCGAACCGCCGACGGCGGCGTCGGCGCCTTCCAGGACGCTGACGTTGTACACCAGGTCACCGTCCTCGAGCCGCGGTTCGGTGAGGGTGACCACGATCTCCTGGGGCTGGTCGCCGGTCAGGATGGACAGAGTGGCGTTGGGGGGGTTGGAGGCAAAGCTGTCGTCGCCGTCACCCCAGGTGTCGACGAACTCCTGGGTTGTGAGGTGGCCCGCCACGCGGTCCGGACGGTCCGAAAAATAGAGCGTCGCCGGGTTCACTCCCCCCATTTTCAGGACACCGTCGGCAAGCGATACCGAGTCGGCGCCCTGCACGAAGAGAAACTCGAGCTGATCGGCGGCAGGTGCCGGTGCTGGCGCCTCTTCCACCGCGACGACCGTCGGTGCCGCGCTTTGCGGCGCCCCACCGCAGCCGAGCATCAGCGGTACGGTGAGGGCGGCAATCCCGAGGGCTGTCAGTGATTTCATCCGTTGCATTCTTTTCTCCTTTTCCTGTTCCCGTTGTGGACCACAGTCTAAGCACATGAACTACCTTTTTCAAAGAAAAATTGCTCTGTGGAGGTCTGAAATGGGGGAGAGGGCGTGGGATGCGGTGCGAGTTATCAAGCGTCGAGAACTCGACCGTCTCCCGAGGGGCGATCGTATCGGGCGGGTGGTTCGGTCGGGTCGAAGCGGTATAATTCACGCGGTGCATCGGAATAGGGAGGAACTCAACATGAACACATGTGCCATCAGGCCGATTTTGCGGACGATCGCCGTCGCTGCGCTGGTTGCGTGCGCCGCGGTGTCGACACTGGACGCGCAGACGGCAGACCAGGACGCTGCCAAAAACAACACGGTGAACGTCTACCTTTGGGGCTCGAGCATCTCCGGCGATCTCTCGTTTCGCGGGGGAGCGGTGCCGTTCGATATTTCGCTCGAGCAGATCCTCGACAACCTCAAGATGGTGGGCATGGTGACCTATAAGCGGGACATCGGCGACTGGTCGGTCCTGCTCGATGTGGTCTACCTGAATGTGGGAGCTATCAAGGACGGTTCGGTGACGCTGCCGGGCCCGCGGGCGGAGATGGTCGATGTCAACGCGGACCTCAACATCAAGACATGGGTCGGCGGTCTCTACGGCGGTTACACCTTCGCCAGAACCGAGGCGTCGAACCACCAGTTCATCGCCGGAGTGCGGTATCTCTCGCTGAACGCGGACCTCGGCATCGCGGTCAATAACCCGCAGGGAACGGAGTTGGCCAGTGGTTCGTTCTCGGCTTCGAGCGATCTCTGGGATGGGGTGATCGGCTTCCAGGGGCAGTTCGACCTGGGTGGTCGGTGGCGGCTGCCCTACCACCTCGATGTCGGCACCGGCGGCTCCCAGATCACCTACCAGGCCCTCGCGGGCGCGGCCTTCGAGTTCGGCTGGGGCAACCTGTCACTGACGTACCGCTACCTCTACTACGACCAGGGCAATGACGGCTTGATCCACGAATTGACCATGGATGGGCCGGTTCTGGCGGTTGGCTTCCGTTTCTGACGGAGGGTCGAATCGTCGAAGCTGCGGCGCGGGGTGATTTCGGGAGTGCGGTCTGGAAACCGCCGCCGGCGGTCGTGCGCCAGGTCCTGGCGGTACTGATCGCTGTGTGGTTCGCCGCACCGGCCGCAGCCCACGACAAGACCGATGTCGTCGTCCTCAGAAACGGCGATCGATTCACGGGTGAAATCAAGGGCGTGGCCCAGGAGGCGCTCCAACTCGACACCGACGCTGCGGGCACCATCAAGCTCGAGTGGACTCACGTCGCGAGCCTCACGAGTACGTTCGACTATGAAGTCGAGATGACGACCGGGGAGCGATACTTCGGTTCCCTCGCGCTTCCGGATGAACCGGGCAAGCTCCTGATCGTCGGTGACGCAGAGGCGCAGACCGTCTCGCTGAGCGGGGTTTTCTCGATCTCGCCGATAGGGCGGGGATTCTGGAAACGCCTCAACGGCAACGTCAACTTCGGGTTCAGCTACACTCAGAGCAACCAGGCGGTTCAGTACAGCCTGAGCGCAGCCACCCACTACCAGAACCGTAAGTACCTGGGTCTCGGCCAGCTCAACTCGATCTTCAACACCCAGCAGGACGTCGACTCGACAAAACAACAGAATCTGAGCTTTCGCGTGACCCGAACCGTCAAAAAGGTCAGCGGGGTGTACGGTGTGATCCAGCTGCAGTCGAACCCCGACCAGGGCTTCAATCTGAGGTCGGTGGTCGGGGGCGGCTATGACCGGTTCCTGGTGCATCGGGCAAGCGAGTATTTCATCGTGAATGCCGGGCTGGTCTATGTCCGCGAACAGATCGTGGGTTCGCCCCAGGTCGACAGCAGCGCCGAGGTCACGGTGGGGCTCCAGTTCGCCAACTTTTCCCTCGACAACCCCAACCGCACCGTCACCATCGCATTCGACACCTTTACCAACGTCACCGACACGCCGCGCTTCCGCGCCCAGCTCAACTTCAGTCTGACCTGGGAAATCGTCAACAACTTCAATCTGGGCATCACATTGCTCGATTCGTACGACACCCGGCCACCGACTGTCGAAGCCAAAACGAACGACATGTCGCTGTCCCTCTCGGTCGGGTACTCGTACTGACCGTCCACGGCTGCAAACGAACCGCAATAGAATCGTCGCAATGCAACGAACGAGAGTCACCTTCGTGCTCGCGGCGGGCCTGCTGGCGGGTTTGTCGTTTGCCCTGGAAACCGACCAGTACTGGACCTGGGGCAGGCCGCTCGCCGACTCGACCGACGCGGTCAACGCCAAGTTCAACCTCGAGCTGGAGCGGGCGATCGCAAGTTTCCCCGAGAGCCGTCCGCCGGCGAACTGTACCGAGATTTCGGTCGCCTTCCGTTCCCGGATGCGCTTCCTCCTGCTGCACGAGATTCAGATCTGGGCCTGGAACTCGGAGTTCGTCGCGCGAATCCCGGACGGCGGTGCCGAGCAGAAGGACTACCGGCGGACCAACCTCTACTCGAACCACCCGTTGATCGACACCGGGACCTGGATGCCGTACACGCCCACCATCGAGGTCGCGGGGGTGCGGATGGGCACCGACAAGTTGGCGCACTTCGTGTCCTCGGGCTGGACCTACTACGCGGCGTACTGCAGGGCCGTCGCAGGCGGCGAGACACCAGCACAGGCGGAGCGCAGCGCCATCGAGCGGGGCCTCACGGAGGAAAAGCTGGTCCTCGGTGGCATGACCTCGGGGGTTCAGTCGATCGCCGACATCGAGGCGGGCGAAGGCGGGCTCCACCTTTACCTCGATCTGTGTGGCAATGACGATCCGATCCTCAAGCTCGAAGAGAGCGGCTGGGTGATTTCCAGGCCCGTGGACCTGCGCGACTACGCGACCCCGCGGTGGGACGAGTCCTTCCAGCCTCCGGTCTACAGCGCGGGCCGGTGGCGCAAGGTCCGGCCCGTGCTCGAGGGCTACTGCGATCGTCTCGGCGACCCGCACGTTGTGGCCGCGCGCCGCCGCTACCGTGATCGCGATCGTCGATCGGTGGTCGGCGAGGTTGTAGCCCAACGGGTGGCTGCAGGGAATCTGGCCGACCCGTCGCAGTTCGGCATCGAGGCTGTCTGCCGCGGGCGGGACCCGTCGCGCGACCCCGCCTCGATGCTGGATGATGCTCTCGCGATCGCGGGTTCCGGGACCGACCCGTTGACCCTCACGCAGGAAATCCTCGAGGAAGAAGACCAGAGGCGCCGATTCGCCCTCGGTCTGGTGGGTGTTCAATTGACCTACCCGCAAGTGGTGGCCGCGTCGATCGCCGTCATGGCGACGTCGCAGCCGTCGAGCTACGACTGCACGACGCCGTGCGACTTCCGCGGGCCTTTCGCCCAGATCGCACCCGGCCTCGGCGGCGGCAAGCTGAGCCTCGGCTGGGCGCGGGTGACCGGGAAGACCAACAGAAACGGGTCCGTGGTCAACGCCGCCTATATCGGGGCGGCCTACAAGATCACGGTGCTGCATACCTGGGGAGACCTCGGCCGTGTGGAGGGCGGGCGCACCTACGCGGGTTTCGAGTTCGATCTCCCGGTGGCCCAGGCCAACCTCGGGCTCGGCCTGTTATACCGGGTAGACAGCGGCGACGGCGGACAATGGCTGGTGACTGGGGGTGCGGGCTGGGGCTTCTGACCGGGCGCCGTCAGAAGATCCAGAACATGACCACACTGAGGGCGCCGAACGCCGTGAGAAGTACGATGGATAGCCGGCCGGTCCGGGGGGCGCCGAAGATCATCGCGTAGACGCCCTTCATGAAATTGTTGACCGCCGAAGCGACGATCACCGCCAGGGCCGCGGTGCCGATGTCGAGGGTGACACCGACCGTCTGGGTCAGCCCGAGGATGAAGGGGTCGACATCGGCGGCGCCCATGATGCCCGCCAGCACCAGCACGCCGGTGTTGCCGAACCGGCCGGCGACCCACTGGGTGACGACCAGCACGGCGAGAAAGATCACGGCGAACGTGATTGCCGAGGTCATCTCCAGGGGGTTGGTGTCGGCCTTCTGATCGCGCGGTTCGAGCTCACAGTCGTCGTCGTTGCGGCCGTACCTGGTCAATGCGGCGCCGACCGCGATCGCGGCCAGACCGAGGGCCCAGAAGATCGCGGTCAGGCGGTGGGCGAGGGGCGCGGCGAAGAGCATCAGCAGGATCCACAACCGCAGGTACATCATGCCCGACGCGGCGACGATGGCACCGGCGAAACCGGTTGTGCAGTCATCCTGCCCTTTGGACTGGCGGGCAAGCACGACAGTGGTCACGGTCGAGGAGTAGGCGCCGCCCAGCAGCCCCGCCAGAAAGATGCCGCGGTCCTCCCCCCACCAGATGCGTAGCAGGTAGCTGACATAGGACACGCCCAGTACGGCCACCACCACCAGCCACAGCTTGAAGGGGTTGATCTCGAAGGGCGTGAAGTCGCGGTTGGGGATCACCGGCAGGATGACAGCGGTGAGGAGCAGGAAGCGGAGGAGAGTGCTGAGCTCGCGAGGCGGCAGGCGCGTCGCCATGCCTTCGAGCAGGTACTTTTCCTGGAGGAGGATGACCGCGATGACGCCGGTGGCGATGGCGAGCCAGTACATGCCCTTCGCAGCGCATCCGCCGAGGGCGAAGGTGAGCAGGACGGCAACCTCGGTCGTGAGGCCGGGTTCGTCCTTTTTGAGGAAGTACCAGTGTGAGAGGGCGACCAGCGCCCCGGTCACCACCAACCCGAGAGAAAAAGGGATGACGGATTCGGGAAAGGCCGCGATGAGGATGTAGCCGCCGAGCCCGATGATGGGGAAGGTGCGGACCCCGCCGATCCCGTCCGGCTCGTGCTCCTCACGCTCGATCCCGATCAGCAGCGACAGACCGAGGGTGAGAACAAAGCCGAACACCTCTGCCGGGAGGTAGGTGATGAGGGCGTCCACCCTTCCATTCTACCGGCACAATTCTCAAAAGGCCGAAGATCACTCCGTGGGTCGGAGAACCATCGTGAGGTCGCGCCCCGACAGACGGTCGGGAGGGGCGTTTTCGATTGCGGCTACCGGCGACAGCTTTCGGGTCGCTCGCTCCAGGATGTCGTAACCGTTTTCCGGCCGCCTCATCTCCCGCATGCGGAACATGACCGTCAGCTTGACGTGGTAGCCCGACCCCAGGAACTTTTTGGCCTTCTTGAGCTTGGTGTTGAAATCGTGGTCTCCGATGTTCGGCCGGAACTTGACCTCTTTGACCTCGACCGTGTGTTGTTTGCGTTTGGCTTCTTTCGCCTTCTTGTCGCGTTCGAAAATGAAGCGGCCGTAGTCCATGATCTTGCACACGGGTGGTCGTGCGGAGGGTGCGATCTCGACCAGGTCGACCCCCCGCTTGGCGGCCGCTTGTCGAGCTTCGTCGACTGGTAGGACACCGATCTGTTCGCCGTCAATATCGACGACGCGCACCGGTGTGTAGCGGATTTTTTCATTGATGCGGTGTTCTGCCGTTGGCGGCGGCTCTCGAAAGAGACTTTTTCGACCTCTGATGGTATGCCTCCTTTTGAGGACTGAAACGGTGTGGGCGACTGATTGCTGGATCGGCCCACCGTGATCTCATTCAGCCCCGTACTTTATTTCGTGTACAAATTACATGGCTGCGATCGAAAGGTCAAATCGCGGGGCGGAGACAGGCCATCAGCCATCGATTCCGGTATCAAGGAGGGGAGTTTCCTCGTACAATCGGGGCTGGAGAACGCATTGAAACAGCAGGAACCACGTCGCGGGCATGCGCCCGAGTCGGCGATCACGACGGAGGTGATGTCGGCCTTGCGGCGGATCATCAGGGCCATCGATCTTCACTCCCGTGAGCTGGTACAGCGATACGGCCTCACCGGGCCCCAGTTGGTGGTTCTCAAGGAACTCCTGTCTCGGGCACCACGACCGGTGAGCGAGCTCGCCAGGGCGGTCAACCTGAGTCAGGCGACGGTTACGGGAATCCTCGATCGACTCGAGAAGAAGTCCATGATCGAAAGACTTCGCAGCAAAGTGGACCGCCGAAAGGTCCTCGTTTCGCCGACCTCGACCGCGGAGGAGGTCCTGTCGGGGGCACCGCCACTCCTCCAAGAGCACTTCACCTCGGCGTTCGATAAACTCCCCGACTGGCAACAGCACCAGATCCTGTCGTCCCTGCAGAGGATTGTCGCGCTGATGGAGGCGGGGGACGTGGTTGCCGGACCGATCCTGACGACCGGCCCCCTCGATGTTTCTCCCGAGACGACCGAGGACTTCCTGAAGTCCGCCGACAACCCGCCGGACACCGCCTGACCACGACATCGTGGCCTTGAGCGGATCAAACGGTTGCCAGCAAGCCGTTTGAATGATAATATATCGTACACGATGAAGTTTTTGCAACGCATCGTGATCAAACGCCCACCCCCCGGGACCCGCCGCTGATCCGGCGGCCGGATTCACAACCGGACGAAAGGTTGAATCCATGACATCTCCGACGGCCGGAGGCCTATGCACGACCCGGCAACCGGCCTCCAGGACACGGTCGATCTGGCGCGACGTGTCGATCGACGACTGGAACGACTGGCACTGGCAAATGCGCCAGCGCATCACGACCGCCGAGGAAATGGCCCGGGTGGTCCCGATGACACCGAACGAACAGCGCACGATCGAACGAGCGCTCGATCGCTTCCGGTTCGCTGTGCCGCCCTATTACGCCTCGCTGATCGATCCCGACGATCCAAAATGTCCGATCCGCCTGCAGGCGGTGCCGGGTGGGGGTGAGTTGACGGTGGGTGAGTTCGATATCGAGGACCCGCTGAACGAGGAAGGCGACGCCGTGGCACCGGGCATGACCCACCGCTATCCGGATCGGGTGCTGTGGGTGGTCATGCACGAGTGCGCGATGCTGTGCCGCCACTGCACCCGGAAGCGAAAGGTCGGCGCCGGGCCGACCGTGATCACCGACGGCGAGATCGATTCCGGCATTGCCTACCTCCGGTCGCACGGCGAGATCCGAGATGTTCTGCTGTCGGGCGGGGACCCGTTTCTGCTGTCGGACGAGAAGATCGAACACATCCTCGCGCGGATTCGAGATGAAGTGCCGTCGGTCGAGGTGATCCGCTTCGGCACGAGGGTCCCGGTCACGATGCCGCAACGCGTGACGCCGGAACTCGTCGAGATGTTGCGGCGATTTCATCCAATCTATGTGAACACGCACTTCACCGTGCCGAAGGAGTTCACTCCGGAGTCCGAGTCCGCACTCGCCTTGATGGCTGACGCCGGGATCCCGCTCGGCAACCAGACCGTCCTGCTGCGGGGTGTCAACGACTGTTGGGCGCTGATGCGCAAGTTGATGCACAAGCTGACCGCCAACCGGGTGCGTCCCTACTACATCTACCAGTGCGATCTCGCCGAGGGTCTCGAACACTTCCGGACCACCGTCGCCAAGGGGATCGAGATCATGGAGCACCTGCGGGGCCACATCTCGGGGCTCGCGGTGCCGACCTTCGTCGTGGATGCCCCCGGAGGCGGCGGCAAAATCCCGGTCCTCCCCAACTACGTGGTGTCTCAGCACGAGCACAAGGTCGTGCTGCGGAATTTCGAGGGCCGCATCGTCGCCTACGAGGAGCCGCGCGATTACACCGGAATGTGCAGCGAGGGGCATCTCTGCTCCTACTGCCGGGAGATCGAACGCGAGGGAACCGACACGGTCGGAGTTGCAAGCCTCTTCGACGACGATCCGAAGAACATCTCGCTGGTGCCCTCTGCGGCGACTGCAGAGGTCGAGGTGGAAACTGCCGCGGCGGTGGCCGAAAGGAGCGCGTGATGGCGGTGGCAATGCCGACTGCGTTGGAGATCGGGGTCGAGCAACGGGTCAAGGGGAGCGATTTCACGGTCGATATGGTGGCCAGCGATTTCAACCAACGGATCCAGGTGCTCAACTATGAAGCACGCGACCCGGGGGCGATGGTCGAGGAGATCGCCGCAGAGGCTCAACGGCGAGATCACACCAAGGTGTTTCTCAAGGCGCCGGATTTCGACCGGGAGGTCCTCGAAGACGTCGGGATGGTCCAGGAAGCCACTGTCAACGGGTACTTCCGCGGCCAACCCGCCGAGGTCATGGCCCTGTACCTGGACGACGACCGTCTCGAGCGTCCGTACGAGTCCGAGCAACAGGGAATCCTCGAGGCGATCACCGAGCGGCCCGCCGACGCCTCGATTCCGGTCCTTCCCACTGGGTACCGGATGTCGATTGCCGGTCCCGACGACGCGGAGGAGCTCGCCTCGCTCTACACGACGGTCTTCGCCAGCTATCCGTTTCGTATCATGGACCCTGCCTATCTGATCTCGACCATGGAAAGCCATGTCCTTTACAGGATCGTTCGCGATGCGGAGGGTGCCGTGGTGGCCGCTGCCTCCGCCGAGATGTGCCGGAGGTTTCGCAATGCGGAGATGACCGACTTCGCCACCTTGCCCAGCCAACGCGGGCTCGGGCTGGCGCAGCACCTGCTGGCCGCCCTCGAGGACGACATGTTGGAGGCCGAGATTCCGAATCTCTATACGATCGCCAGGGCCCGTTCGGCCGGCATGAATCGGGTGTTCTACAACCGCGGGTACGAGATGACGGGAACCCTGGTCAACAACTGCCACATCGCCGGCCAGTTCGAGGACATGCACGTGTGGTGCCGAAGCGGTTGAACGCGCCGCATTCTCGATTCGAGTGCGCGCCTGACCGACCGGCTGACTCAGTCGGAGGCTACAATCCCCTCGAGAAGTCGATCGTCGGCAACTCTCGGGACCGTGACGTGCCCGCGGGCGGCGTTGGCCCGGTTCCAAATGTTGACGGTCTCGATGGCGTTGTCGTTGCGCGCCCAGGCGCGGCGGGCGACGCCGCCCATGGCGTCCCACTCCAGCGCGGTGTCGAGGATGCGGTCGACCCGATCCGAACCGTCGAGGACGAGGCCGAAGCCGCCGTTGATCGCCTTGCCGGTGCCGACGCCGCCGCCGTTGGAGAGCACCGCCATCGTCATGCCGCGGGCGGCGTTTCCGGCCCAGCACTGGTGCGACATGTCGGCCACCGTGTTCGAGCCGTCGGAGATGTTGGCGGTCTCGCGGTAGGGCGAGTCGGTGCCGCCGGTGTCGTGGTGGTCGCGGCCCATCATGACCGGGCCGATCTCGCCCGAGCGCACCATGCGGTTGAACTGACGGGCGATGGCCGTGCGGCCCTCGGCATCGGCGTAGAGAATCCGCGCCTGGGTGCCGACCACCAGCGCGTTGGCTTCCGCGTCGTGGATCCACTGCCAGTTGTCGCGGTCCTGGCCGCGGCGGGTGGGGTCGATGCAGCCCATCGCGGCGGCGTCGGTCTTGCGGAGGTCGGCCGGGTTGCCCGACAGGCAGACCCAGCGAAATGGTCCGTAGCCGAAGTCGAAACACATCGGTCCCATGATGTCCTCGACGTAGGATGGCCAGACGAAGCCCTCCGAGGTATCGACGCCGTTTGCCGCAATTTCGGGCGCGCCGGCGTCGAAGACCGCCTTCATGAAGGCGTTGCCGTAGTCCCAGAAGTGGGCGCCATTGGCGGTCAGCCGTTGGAGCACCTGAAAGTGGCGGATCAGGCTCGTGTCCACCAGCGAGGCGAATTTTTCGCGGTCGGAGGCGAGCAGATTGCGGCCCTCGTTGAAGCTGACGCCGGCGGGGGTATAGCCGCCGTCGTACGGAACGTGGCACGAGGTCTGGTCGGAAATGAGGTCGACTGCGATGTCGTTGGCGTCGAGGTACTCCAGGAGGTCGACCACGTTGCCCTGATAGGCGATGGACATGGCCTCGCCCTTTTCGGCTGCGTCCAGCATCCACGTGACCGAGGTCGCGAGGTCGTCGGTGGCTCGTGAGACCCAGCCCTGGGAGTGCCGGGTCTCGACGCGTGATGGGTCGACCTCGGCGACGATGCCGGCGCCGCCGGAGATCTCGAGGGCCTTGGGCTGTGCGCCCGACATGCCGCCGAGCCCCGAGGTGACAAAGGTCTTGCCGGCCAGGTTGCCGTCGTCGGGCACACCGAGGTAGAGCCGGCCCGCGTTGAGGAGCGTGATGTAGGTGCCGTGGACGATGCCCTGGGGGCCGATGTACATCCAGCCGCCGGCGGTCATCTGACCGTAGTTGACGCAACCCAGCGCCGCGAGCCGGTGGAAGTCTCCGGGGGTGTCGAACATCCCGACCATCAGGCCGTTGGTGATGATGGCGCGCGGTGCTTCAGGGCGCGACGGGAAGAGACCCAGGGGGTGGCCCGAACTCACCACCAGAGTCTGCTCGTGGTCCATGATCTCCAGGTAGCGCTTGATGAGCAGGTACTGCATCCAGTTCTGGCACACCTGTCCGGATCTCGCCGTAGGTCACCAGTTCGTAGGGGTAGAGGGCGACGTCGAAGTCGAGGTTGTTGTCGATCATGACCTGCATCGCCCTGGCTTCGGTAATGCGGCCGATGTAGGTGTCGATCGGCCTGCCGGTGATCCTGCCGGCCGGCCGGTAGCGGTAACCGTAGATCCGGCCCCGGGTGCGCAGCTCCTCGAGGAACTCCGGCGCCATGATCGCGTGGTGCTCTTGGGGCACGTAACGGAGAGCGTTTTTGAGGGCGAGGATGGTGTCGTGGCGGTTGAGGTCGCAGCCGCGCGACGGCGCCCGCCGCAAGCCGGGCTCGAAAGCCTTGGGTTCGGGCAGCTCGGTGAGCTCGACGGTGAGAACTGGATCGGTCATCGCATCCTCCGGGTGGGTCATTGTAACCCTCGCACCGGAGAGGAGCAGAGGAGAAAGGGAGCAGGGGAGCCTCTGCCGATTTCGGATTTCGGATTTCGGATTTCGGATTTTCCACCCCCGACCCGTCTGCCCGCAGGCATGGCAGCCGGGACGGCTGCCCCACAAACGCTCCGGCATCGGTTTTTTTGTGGGGCACGCGTCTCGCGTGCCGGGCGGGTGGGTGGTTGGGCTCGATTCTGAATCTCGAAATGAATCTCCATTCTGCAACGAAAACAGCCCGTAGGTCGCTTTGTGAGAGAGGCCTAAGTTATTCGTGGCACGCCACTAAAGAGCCGTTAAATATCGTTAGCATTTTCTCTCACGATGGACTAACATCGCGGTTTGGAGGGTGCCGAACCCGATGATGGCTCTGGACACAGTTGATGTGAAAAAGCAGGCTCGGGTGGTGGCCATCGATGGCGGTCACCGGGTGCGCGCCCACCTCAACACCCTCGGTATCCACGTCGGCGACTGTTTGACGGTGGTCGAGCGGGCGCCCTTCCGTGGTCCGGTCCTGGTCGAGGCCAACGGCACGCGTCTGGCCCTCGGTCGTGGTGTCGCCTCCAAAATACAGGTGGAGATTGACGGCACCATCGAAAGCCTGACGCGAGCCCGGCGATTGATCGAGGCAGAACAGGCATGAGGTTCGTACTCGCCGGGCAGCCGAATGCCGGCAAGAGCACCATCTTCAACTCCGTCGCCGGCTACCGCTCGGCCACCGCCAACTTCCCCGGCTCGTCCGTGACCTTCTTCACCAGCAAGGCGATGATCCTCGGCCGCGAGGTCGAGGTGGTCGACCTGCCGGGGATCTACTCGTTGATCTCGTCAGAGGAGGATGCGGGCAAGGCCGAGACCTACCTGCTGGAAGAACAGTACGACCTCATCATCAACGTGGTCGACGCCAGCCGGCTCGGACGCTCTCTCGAGCTGACTCTGCAGCTGCTCGAGCTCGAAAAGCCCATGATCGTCGCTCTCAACATGATGGATGAGGCCACGCGCGGCGGCATGGAGGTGAACGCCGAGGCCCTGTCGCAACAGCTCGGTGTGCCGGTCGTGGCAACCGTCGGCCGGCGGGGTCTGGGTTTGAAAGACCTCTTCCGGGTCGCCCTGCGGCACGCCCACACCGGCGAGAACGCGGTCCCCATCGCCCTCGATCTGGAGGTCGAGGAGGCCGTGGAAGAGGTCGTCACGGCCCTCCAGGAAAACGGCGCCGATCTCACCATGCCGGGGAGGTTCGCCGGGCAGAAGCTTCTCGAGCGGGACCCGCATTTCGAACGTCTCGTCTATGTCACGCACCCCGAACTGAAGACGAAGGTGCGGGCCATCGCAACAGTCCTGCAGAAGGCCCACGGTTGGAGCGCCGATCAGGTGATCTCGGGCAGCCGGCACGCGGTTGCCCACTGCGTCGAGGAGGCGGTGGTGGCCCACACCCGGCCGAAACTCGGCTGGCGTGAGTGGGCCGACCGGATTCTCCTCAGCCCCTTTTTCGGTGGCCCGGTGATGGTGGCGATTCTCGCCTTTCTCTTCTGGGTGGTGTTCAAGGTGGGTCAGCGCCTGGAGGCGCCGCTGGTCGACCTGACCGGAAGACTCCAGGTGATGCTGGCTGGAGCGCTGCCGCCGGAGACCCTGTTGGGGACTGTCGCCGCGGGGGTTCTGACCGGAATCGCCGGGGGCGTGGCCATCGTGCTGCCGTACCTCATGCCGTTTCTGATCGGCCTCGCCATCCTCGAAGACACCGGCTATCTGCCGCGGATGGCTTACATCCTCGACAACTTCATGCACCGCATCGGGCTGCACGGCAAGTCGGTGCTGCCCCTCATTCTGGGCTACGGGTGTTCGGTGCCCGCCATCATGGCGGCACGAATCCTGCCCACCCGCGACCGCCGGATCACCGCAGTCCTGGCGTCGTTCATTCCGTGCTCCGCGCGGACGGTGGTGATCTTCGGGCTGGTCGCGGCCTACATGGGGCCGTGGTGGGCGCTCTTCATCTACCTGGTGAATATTGTTCTGATCGTGGTGCTCGGCAACATCCTCGCGCGCAAGATGAAAGGCGCACCGCCGGGGCTGATCCTCGAGATCCCCGAACTCCAGGTGCCCAGCCTCACCACCCTCGTCGCCAAGACCTGGCTCACCCTCAAAGAGTTCATCACCATCGCGTGGCCGCTGCTCGTGGTGTCGTCAGTTGTCCTCGGTGTCCTCGAGTGGGCGCACTCGGCCGACGCGGTCAACGCGCTCCTGTCGCCGCTGACAGTCATGATTCTCGGCTTGCCGGCGGCGGTGGGGATGACCCTGGTCTTCGGCATCCTGCGCAAGGAGTTGACGCTGGTCATGCTCGTCCAGGCGATGGGCACGACTCAGTTGAACATGGTGCTCACCGACGGCCAGATGCTGACCTTCACGCTGTTTGTGGTCTTCTACGTGCCCTGCGTGGCCACCATCGCGGTGATGGCCAGGGAGCTGGGTTGGCGCGACACCGTGCTCATTTCGGCTTTTTCGGTCGTCGTCGCAGTGGCCGTCGCGGTGGCCGGCCGCATCGGCTACGCGTTCTTCGCGTAGCCGGGTTTTTCAGCGCTCGCCTTTCTCCCGCTCGAGACGCTCGGCCTCGGCCTGCTCCGCGAGACCGCGAGCCTCGGCGGCGAGGGCGCGAGCCTCCTCCCGCATCCGGTCGGCGGCTTCCCGATGCTGCAGCTCGGCCCGGGCGCGCAGTTCGAGGGCCTGGCGCTGAAGTTTCTCGCCTTGCTCGGCGGTGAGCCGCTCGCCGTTGACGGTCGCCTCACGTGCCACGGCCCGCGCCTCTGCAGCCTGCGCTCTCGCACGGTCGCGCTCGGCCAGCATCTCTTCCCGAGCCAGCCGTTGAGCTTCGGTCCGCTGTTCACGGATGTGAAGCCGAAGAGTCTCGCGTTCGGCGTCGGCCGCGCAGATGCCCTCGCGCGCTTCGATCAAAGCCCGCGCCATCGCTAATTCAGAGGCGCGCGACCGCGCCGCCTCCCGTTGGCGTTCGACCTCGGCAGGTTCCGGCGGGGAGGCTGGTGCGGCAGGAGCGGAGGCGGCCGGCGGGACCGGTTCGACGCCGGGCACCGGTGCTGTTGCTGGGGCCGGCGCCGACGGGGCGGGTACAGGTTCCGGAACCGACGATGAGGATGTCGGTAGAGCCGGAGGGGCAGCGGGTTCCGCCGGTGGGGGAGGTGCGTCTGCGGGCCGGTCCTCGGTGGTCGACCACGTCGGCGAATCGGCGACGGAGGTCGCCGATTGTTCGGCGTGCACAGGGCTGGTTGCGACGGCCGGCAGGACTGAAACCGAACAGACGAGCAGGGCGATAGAGATCGGAAGGGCCCACCGGCCGGTGGACCGGCGGTCGGTGGTACCCGAGATCAGCCGCCGGATTCGTCGGTCGAGCCGCGGCCCGGCGGCAAGAGCCGTTGCCGGCAAACCGAGGTGTGAAGACTGTCCCCAGTGGGCGACGACCACCAGGCAGCGCGCCAGACCGAGCCGGTCGCCGGTGCAGGCCGCAGCGCGCTCGTCGGTCAAGTGCTCGGCAAGGTCCTCGAGTCGACGACGCACCAGCCGGTTGAGGGGTTGCAGCACGAACAGCGCTTCACCGAGACGATAGAAGAGCTGCCAGGCGGGGTCGCGGCGCGCCAGGTGGGCCAGTTCGTGGGCGAAGAGGCCTCTCCGGTGATCGCGGACAAGCTCGCTCACTCGTTCGGGGCAGCATATTTCAGGCCGCCTGATACCGGTTGCAAAGGGCACTGCAATGGCCTTGGAGGTGCTGAGCCTGACCGGCCGACGCAGACCCATCGCTGTCGCCAGATTTTCGACGAGCCTGCCGGCGGGTTGGAAGCACCTCGTCAACAGCAGTCGCCTGAGGTCGAGGATCGAGCGAAGCACCGCAATCAAGGCCGATATCGAAGCAATGCTCCAGAACACGATCAGCGCGGTCGCCGAAATCACGGCGCTTGCGTGACCGGCTCCAGGGCCCGCCAGGACAACGGCGCCGGCGCCGGTCGCGAGGGGGGCGCTGATCGGATCGGCCGAATACGGCAGTGCGGCCGCGTCCAGAGCGAACACACCCCCGACAGGAGCAATGCCGAGACCCAGCTGGAGGGTCGCGGTGAGGACGCCGCCAACCAGCGCCGTCCGGAGCAGGGCCTCCTGGGCAGAGAGGTTGCGGCCATCCATGATCCGCGAGAAGGCGAGGGCGGCAGCCAGGATGATCGTGCTGTGGAGGAGGTAGGTGAGAAGCCACGCGGCGATGGTGGTGGTCATCGGTTGTCTTCCTTTCCGGCTTCCGCCGCGGCCAACAGGGAGCGCAACTCGGCAAGCTCTGCCTCGTCCATGGCGTGGTCGGCGACCAGGTGCGACACCAGTGCGGCCGCATCGCCGGCAAAGAGGCGATCGAGCAATTCACCCACCATCGACGAACGGACCTCCGTTTCGCTGACCGTGGGCCGGTAGACGAAATGCCGACCATCCACCCGGTGGGCCACCACGCCCTTGTCCTCCATCTTACGGAGCATGGTGGCGATGGTTGTGGGGGCGAGCCCGCGTTCCGCGTACAACGCGTCGTACACCACGGCCGTGGTGGCCTCGCCCGACGACCACAGGACTTTCATGATGGCGTGTTGAAGATCCCCGAGGGTGTGTCTGCTCATGGTGCCTCCGATTCGACTACCAAGGTAATACTACCTTGGTAGTTTGTCAAGAGATGAGGCAATGAGGCACTGAAGATCCGAGAACTCCCGCGGCCTCATTGCCCCATTGCCAGGCCGCGACGCGGCCGACCACTGCCCCATCGTCGTCCACGAGTCACCGGGCGGCGTAGCCGATGGGGTCCGGCACTCCCGCCTCCTCGAAGCCCCTCCGTCTCAGCTGGCACGAATCGCAGCGACCGCAGGCGAGGCCGTCGGGGGTCGGGTCGTAGCACGACCACGTGAGAGCGTAGTCGACGCCGAGCTCAAGACCTCGGCGGATGATGTCGGCCTTGGTCAGGTGGAGGAGGGGAGCGCGGACCCGGAATTGAACCCCTCGCTCCGTCCCGGCGACCGTGGCCACCGCGGCCAGTGACTCGAAGGCCTCCAGGAAGGCCGGCCGGCAGTCGGGGTAGCCGGAGTAGTCCACCGCGTTGGCGCCGATGAAGAGCTGGTGGGCATCGACCACCTCCGCGAGGCCGAGGAGCAGTGAGAGCAGCACGGTGTTGCGGGCGGGGACGTAGGTACTAGGGACACCGGCTGAGTTTGGGTCGCCGTCCTTCGGCACCTCGATGTCGTCGGTCAGGGCCGAGCCGCCGATGGCCCTGAGATCGAGAGCGACACACCGGTGCGAGGCAGCCCCGAGGGTGTGCGCAACCTTGCGCGCCGCTTCGAGTTCGACCCGGTGCCGCTGGCCGTAATCCACCGTCAGACAGTGGCACTCAAGGCCCTCAGACCGGGCGATTGCCAAGACGGTGGTCGAGTCGAGACCACCGGAGAGGAGGATGACGGCGCGAGCGGTGTCGGTCATGGGGATATTGTGCCGTGACTCTTCGCTGGAAGCCAATTGAGAGAGGAATTTCGAATTTCGGATTTCGAATTTCGGATTTCCACCCACCCACCCAGCTTTTCAAGGAGCCGGCACAAAGCCTGAAAAAATCCGAAATCCGAAATCCGCAAATCCGAAATTCGCAAAGAGGCGGCGCTAGGGCGCCGCCTCTTTGCGGGCGTGCTCCCACAGCTGGGCGACGGTGGTGTCGTCGGGGGCGGGCACGGCAGCGGCCCTGGTGTGAAGCTCGGCGCGCAATGTGCCCATGCGGGTGGCCATCTCCGCTATCCGGGTCGAGATTTTCGAGTCGACGGTGGCGAGTTCGTTCAGGTGCTTCGTGATGGCGTCCAGTTGATCGAAGGCCTTGCAGACCAGCACGCCGTGGTTGCGGGCCGTTATCGCGGCAGCAACCCTCTCGGGCAGGTCGCCCCAGCCGTCAAGCGCGCCCATTTCGAGATCGTCGGACAGCACGACCGGAGCGCCGGGGAGGGCCGCGGCCATTTCCACCACGGTGCGCGACAGGGACGCAGGTCGTTCGGCCTCGCCGAGGCCGGGGACCAAAACGTGCGCCATCATCACCGCCGGGAAATCCCCTCCCAGCGCCTCGAAGACGCCGAGCTGTCGGGCGAGCCCCACCTCACCTGGGTCGAGCACGGGGAGCTCTTCGTGAGTGTCGGTGGGCACCGGGCCGAGCCCGGGGAAGTGTTTGCTGCAGCCCGCCACTCCCCAGGCGACCAACCCCTCGTTGAACAACCTGGCGAGCACCACGACGCGTTCCGGATCGTCGCTGAAACACCGCCCCTGCCCGCCGAGACAACCGCCCGGGCACTCGAGGTCGACGACCGGCGCCAGGTCGAGGTGGATGCCGAGGCTGCGGCAGGCCGCCCCGGCGGCCTCACCGAGGGCTCGCACCGCGCGGCGCCCGGATTTTCCAGCCGCCGCGGGCGTCGGCAGGTCGCCCCATATGCCTTTCAGTCGATTGACGACGCCGCCTTCGAGGTCGATCGTGACAAAGGGCGGGGTCTCGAGGTCGTGCAGTTGTTTTATCAGGGCCCTGGTCTGGTCGGCGGACACGATGTTGCGGGCGAAGAGAATGACGCCGGCGGGCTGCACGCGTTCCAGGACGCCGCGCTCGGCGTCGCTGAGCCGGCTGCCCGGGATTCCCACCACCAGCGGCATCACGTCAGACTTCCGCATCGTCGCTCCGCCGCCACCCACAAAGAATGCCGGACTCAGACATCGCCGTCGATCTTCGTCCGCAGTTCGGCAAGAAGGTTCAACGCCTCGAACGGGGTCGTGCTTTCGAGGTCGAGGCGGCGGATTCGGTCGGTGATCTCGTCCGACGCCGAACGGAAGAGATCGAGCTGGTTCAACCTGTTGCCGGCGGCTCCCGCGGGTGAGTGCATGGCCGGGTTACCGGTGACGTTGAGCTCGTGGCGTTCGATGTTGGTGAGTATCTCGGCGGCGCGGATGCACACCTCGTCGGGAACACCCGCCAGACGCGCCACGTGGATGCCGTAGGAGTGGTCGGCCGTGCCGTCGACCACGCGGTGGAGGAAGAGGATCGAGCCGCGCCACTCCTTGACCGCCATCGACCGGTTGGCCAGCCGGGGCAACATCTTGGCGAGGTCGGTCAGCTCGTGGTAGTGGGTCGCGAACAAGACCAACGCCGCGTGCTCCGGCCGGTCGTGGAGGTACTCGACAATTGCCCACGCCAGCGACAGCCCGTCGAAGGTCGCGGTCCCGCGCCCCACCTCGTCAAGAATCACCAGCGAACGCGGCGTGGCGTGGTGGAGGATGTTGGCGGTCTCGGTCATCTCGACCATGAAGGTGGACTCGCCGCGTGCGAGCGCATCCGACGCCCCGACGCGGGTGAAAATGCGATCGGTGAGGCCGATCATCGCTTCTGAAGCCGGCACGAAAGACCCGGCGTGGGCCATCAGCGTGATCAGCGCGCACTGGCGGAGGTAGGTGGACTTGCCACCCATGTTGGGACCGGTGAGGAGGACGATCTGGGTCGTCTGGGGATCGAGGCGGGTGTCGTTCGGGATGAATGACGGGTCGCGCTGAATCTCCTCGAGCATCGGGTGCCGTCCCTCGCGGATGGTGATGCCGACCTCGTCGGTCATCGCCGGTCGGCAGTAGCTCCACCGTCGTGCGCGGTCGGCGAACGTGGAGTGGACATCAAGACCGGCAATCGCGGCGGCGGTCTCTGAGATGCGGCGGGCATGTCCGGTGAGCTCATCCACGAGTTCCTGGTACAACAGCCGGTCGCGCGCGGTGGCGAGCTCCTCGGCCGACAGGATGCGCGATTCGAGCTCCTTGAGTTCGGGGGTGATAAAGCGTTCGGCATTGGCCAGGGTCTGGCGCCGTTCATAGTTGTCGGCGACCCGGTTGAGGTTGGCCTTGCTGACCTCGATGTAATAGCCGAAAACCCTGTTGTAACGGACTTTGAGCGAGCCGATGCCGGTGCGCTCCCGTTCCTCGGCCTCGATGCCGGCGAGCAGCTCCTTGCCGCCTCGAGAGAGGTTTCGCTGCTCATCGAGCTCGTCGTCCCACCCGCCGGCCATGACGCCGGCACCGGGGACCAACGCGGGTTCATCGGCCAGCCGTTGATGGAGCATCTCAGCCAGATCAGCCATTGGATCGAGGGAGTCGGAAAGACGCCGGAGGAGCGAAGACGTCGCACCGCGGGCCGCCTCGAGCACCCTCGGGAGAAGGTCAAGACCGCAGCGGAGGCCATGGAGCTCGCGCGGAGTGGCCAGACCAAGGCCGACTCTGGCTGCCAATCGTTCGAGGTCGGGCAGGTTTTCCAGGGAGGAACGCAGGTTCGTGACGAGATCGGGGTCATCGACCAGCTCGGCGACCGCGCGGTGGCGCTCGTTGATCTCCTCGAGATCGATGCTCGGCCGCACCAGACGATCGCGCAACAGGCGAGACCCCATGCGGGTCCGGGTCCGGTCGAGGACGTCGATCAGTGATCCGCGCCGCGAACCGTCGGCCGTACGCTCGACTTCGAGATTGCGGAGGCTGGCGCGGTCGATCACCAGGGCTTCGCCGCCGCTGCGGCACCGGAATGCCCGCAGGTGATTCAAGGCGCCTTTCTGCGTGTTTTCGACGTAGCTCAAGAGGGCGCCGGCCATCCCCACCAACGGCTCGCCAGAGTCGAGCCCGAATCCCCTCAGCGATCCGACGCCAAGAACCCGCCGCAGCCGCTGTTCGCCCGCAGACGGTGAAAAGGTGTCGGGCGGGACCGGGGTCACTGTAGGCTGTGGTACCTCGGGCGGCCACACCGCACTCCACCCGTCCCAATCCTCCGCAACCAGAATCTCACGCGGTCGCAGCCTGGCCAGGTGCTCGGTGAGGACGAGCGAGTCGGTGACCCGGATACCCTCGAAGGTCCCGGTGCTGATTTCGATCCACGCCAGGGCTGCAGCTTCTTCGTCACCGCCGAAAGCGGCCAGATAGCAGTGCTCCGAACCCTCGAGGAGCGCGGTGTCGGAGATCGTACCCGGCGTGTGGGTGCGGATGATCTCGCGGCGGACCAGACCTTTGGCGGTGGCCGGGTCCTCGACCTGTTCCGCAACGGCCACCCGGAAACCGGCCTCGAGGAGCTTGGCCAGATAGCTGTCAAAAGCGTGATGAGGCACGCCGCACATCGGGGCGTCCACCGAGTCGTTCTGGCGCCGCCGCGTGAGGGTGATCCCGAGCACCGGCGCGGCCGTCTGCGCGTCTTCGAAAAAAAGTTCGTAGAAATCACCCATGCGGTACAGCAGGAGGGCGGAGCCCGCCTGTTCCTTGAGAGCGAAGTACTGCCGAAGCATCGGGGTCAACTTCACGGGGTGGTCTCCTCCGCCCATCCTCTAATCGGTGATCGGCGGAAATTCCGCGAGTACCCGCCAGATGGCGCTGTTGAACTGTTTCTGCGGTTCAATGGCGGTGATCTTGAAATCCGCGAGATAACCGGACCAGAGGATTTCGGAGGTCGTCGGATCGAGCATTCTGATGGTCAGCGAACCGGCCGGTGTCGAGCCGCCGTACGACCTGGCCATGGGGTCCGCTCCCCCGCCCTGTGGAACCGATTGTGGCGAGGTGTCACCCCGGAACATCAGTTCGTAGGAGACGCGAAAATCCGGAGTTCCGTCCTCGATTCGCGAGTAGCTCCGGGAGGTCAGCTCGTCGATCAGCGCCTGGCGGATCATCTGGTCATATCTCGGGTATTGCGCGCCGACGGGGTTTTTGGGTTCGACGGTGGCAAAACGAAAGGTCTTCCACTCTTGAAATGCCGTGGTCCTGCTGTACTCCGTCCGGACCGGGAGTTCCCTCGCGGACGTGCTGCAGCCTGTCGTTGCCAGGGCTGCGACCAGTACACAAAGGGCCGTGCGACCGCCCATCGTCATCCTCCGTGTGCAACGCACCGTTCCCGACCGCAGCCCGAACCGCGAGAGATGTCGAGACCCCGAGAATCGGCGATCTCGGTTCGGGAGTCAAGGCCGGCTCTCCTTCACCCCTTGCCTCCGCGGACCCACCACTCGGAACCGCGGTCGAACCACCACGACGCCGAGTCGCCGTCGAGAATGCCCCGGGCCAACCGCCGCCCGTTTTCAGTTCGCAGCCTGCGCAGCACGAAGGGCGTCCAATCGGAGGCCCCGGGGACGCCCTGGTCGAGGTGCTCCTTGAGCTCGAGCAGCATTTCCAGCTGATCGGCGTCGTGGGCGACGATGGACTCGGGCGTCGCCTCGGCGCGGTACTCGGCCAGCAGCCCGCGGAGCTCATCGGCAAACGGCAGCCCGGCGCTCATGTCGTCCGCAGCCCGTGCCTCGTCGGCCGTCACGTATTTCTGGTTGACGTAATTCAGGTCGCCGGTTCGTGCCTCGGGAAGGTCGTGCACCAGCGCCAACCGCAGGACATGGTCGGCGTCGACGCCGTCCTCCATCCGGGCGAGGGCAAAGGCGATCAGAGCCGCCCGAAACACATGCTCGGCGACCGACTCCGAACCGGCGCCCAGGAACTGCCAGCCCGACCGCGGCGTGCGTTTGAGCATCCCGACCTCGAACAGAAACTCCACCAATCGATCCACGGTGCCCCCTTGCCAGTCAGTGTATCGGTTCCTCGACGAACGGCGGTATTGCCCGCGAGGAGCCTCCCTAGACATTGTTGGCCCGGAACACTCTTCATTTCGTGATGGTCTGGGTGTCCAACAATGTCAAGACTGGCACCTCCGCCGCACGTGACACGTATCCCATCGCGGTTCCCGTGAGGATGCCAGGCACGCCGTCATGATGTTGAGGGCAACATCATGACGGGAGCCAGGCACCTCCGCCGCAGGCGGTCCCACCTATCCTGAGCACCCTGGTGCTCATTTTCGGTGATGGGTCGGGCGGGAATTCAAAATTCAAAATTCAAAATTGAGAATTCTTCCGACAAGTCCTCCCGGCACCGCCTCGACGATCTCGGTCGCGGTGACCTGGTTTGCGAGGTCGGAGTCCGGCGGCGACAGCGTGGTGATCCGCACGAAGTTGGGCGTCAAGCCGCTCCAGCGCAGAGTCTCGCCAAGGTCTTCGGCGGTCTCCCACAGAACGTCCGCGGTCCGGCCGACGAGGTTCGAGTTGAAGCGTTGTTCGAGCTCGGCGCCGAGGGCGTGCAGACGGCGGCTGCGTTCCTGGGCCACGGGGCCCGGGACCTGTCCGGGCATTTGAGCCGCCCGCGTACCCTCTCGACGCGAGTAGCGGAATATGTGAAGCCGCGAGAACGAAATCCGGTCGACGAACCCGATCGTTTCTTCGAACTCGGCATCGGTTTCGCCGGGAAAGCCGACGATGACGTCGGTCGAGATGGCGAGATCGGGAACGGCTCGACGGGCGTCAGCCACCAGCTGCGAAAACGCCCTTCGGCTGGTGTGCCGCGCCATGCGCTGGAGCGTCGCGTCGCAGCCGCTCTGCAGCGGCAGGTGCAGGTGGGGGAGCAGACGGGAGTCTGCAAACACCTTGAAGAACCCGGCGTCGAGGTCCCACGGCTCCAGGGATGACAGCCGCATCCTTTCAATGGCGGTGGAGGTGAGGACGGTTTCGACGAGCCCCTTGAGACCGCGGCGGTCGCCCGTGTCGTGGCCATACGAGCCGAGGTGGACGCCGGTCAGCACGACCTCGCGGAAACCGAGCCGCAGCAACTCGCGGACCTCTTCGAGCAGCCGGTTCCTGGAAACGCTGCGGCCGGGCCCCCGGGCGATGGTGGTGACGCAAAAGGTGCAGCGGTTGTCGCAGCCGTCCTGGACCTTGAGAAAGGCGCGCGTCCGCATGCTGTTGCCGGGGCCGTAGAGGTTCGTTTGCTCGAGGTCAGGTTCCGGTTCGCGAAGCAGGCCCCTGCTGTCGGCGATCTCGAGGAGGCGGTCCTTGTCGGAGTTGCCGACCACCAGGTCGACACCGGCTTCGACGGCCGCCTGCGGCGCGAGCTCGACATCACACCCGGTGGCGATCACTGCCGCACGGGGGTTGACTCGTTTGATCTGGCGAATGAGCTGGCGGGATTTTTTCGACGCGATGGAGGTCACGGTGCAGGTGTTGAGAATGCAGAGGTCAGCCGCTTCGCCCGGACCCACCACCCGGTGCCCCGCCGAGGCCAGCGATCGTGCCAGGGCTTCGATTTCTCCCATGTTGAGGCGGCACCCCACGGATTCGAGCCTGACCCGCACCCTGTCTCCTCAGCTGCCGCCCAGGAAAATCAGCCCGCGAGGAGGTCCTTGATCTTGTCGCGGATCTTCGCCCTTTCCTCGTCGATGTAGCGCTCGTAATTGAGCACCTGGCCGTCCCTGATGATGAACATGATGGGGTTGTGGTGCACGTCACCGTAGTCGTCGAACTGGATGATGCCGGTGACCCCGGGGAACTCCTTGATGCCGTAGGCAAGGGTCTTGCGAATCTCCGTCGTGGTGAATGTTTTGGTTTCGCCGACGGCCCAGATCACTACCCGCATCGCGTCGTAGGCGTGCGCCGCGTAGATGTCGGGGTCGGAGTGGAACCTCTGGCGGTAGGCCGCGACGAAATCCTGGGCGACCTGGCTCTCGGACCTGACGTCGAATGCGGGCTGGGGGAAAAAAACTCCCTCCACGAGATCCGGGTAGGTTGCGACGATCTGACTGTTGTAGAAGGCCGAAGTGGCGCAGATCAAACCGTCGAAACCCTTGTCGCGCAGGTGGCGGAGGACCTTGATGGTGCTGTCGCCATAGCCGATGATGTAGACCGCCGCCGGTCGCGCCGAGGCGAGCAGGTCGATGGATTCCTGTTCCCAGTTTTTGCCGTCGGTCAGCACCCGTCCCACGATGGTGCCCCCCATGGCCTGTTCGAAGACCTGACGGAAGGGCGGCTCGATGCCTCGGGCCTGCGCCGTGCCTTCGGCGTAGATCAAGACCGTGGTCTTGTCCTGACCGTCGTAGAGGAACCGGCCGGCGCGGCGGCCTTCAAGCTCGTCCGACGAAAAGACCCTGAAGAACCGTCTCGACTGCTTGGTCAACGAGGGGTCCGACGCCGACGGTGACACCGCGATGACGTCGGCCTCGTCGAGCACCGGGAGGAGTGCGTGCGCGGTGTCGCTGGTGGTGCCAGCGACCACCAGCCGGACGCCCTCTCCCGCCATGCGTCTCAATTCGGCGGCACCGGTCGCGGGATCTGAGGCGGTGTTGCCCCAGATGATCTTGAAGCCCTTCGGGTGGGTTCCCTTGGATTCTTCGAGAGCGAGGTCGATTCCGTTCTTCATGGACTCGCCATAGCTGGAAGCCGATCCGGTGGTCGGGAGCAGGATGCCGACAACCGGGGGGCTGCTGCATGCTGCAAGGAGCGCGACGGCAGTCAGGATCGACAGCGTCTTCGCCAGGGATGTCAGGGAATTCACGGCTCAACCTCCAGGTCGCATCTGTAACCGCCGACATCATACAGAATCCCTCGTTGAGGTTCAGGAAAAGATCGATTTGGGCGGCGTAATGAGGCATTGAGGCAGTGGGGCAATGGGCAACCACGAGCTACGGGTGGGGGTGGGAGGAAAATCCGAAATCCGAAATCCGAAATCCGAAATTGCGATGGCCCCCCTTCTCCCTTTCTCCCTTTCTCCCTAGCGGCTTGGGGGGAAATCGCGGAGAACCCGCGCGACCCTTTTGCCGACCTGCTCGTCCGACGGGTTCATTTTTGAAAAGGCCCCGGCGCCGACGCCCCGCCACACCAGCTCGCGGCTGCGGCGGTCGATGATGTCGATGACCAGAGATCCTTCGGGGTAGCTGTTGACATACGTCATCCCCCCACCCCAGTAACGCCAACGGTAACCGTACCAGCCGCTGCCGTTGACCGCGACTCTCCTGCTGACCGCCGTGTAGAAGGTGACCAGGATATCGGCGTCGCTCGGAGCCTTGGAAGCAAGCCCCTTGCTCGAGAGGTCAGCCGCTACCGAGGCGGCGATCCGTCCGTCGACCAGATCGCTCATCTGCGGCCCGCGCCGTTCCTTGGCAGGACGTTCGAACAGGGCGAACGAGGTGAAGGAACCGAAGTCCACCTGGGAGTCGTGGTCGGCCGTGACGGTCATGGTGGAGCACGCCGTGGCCATCAGGGCCAGAACGGTTGCAAGAACAACAGTCGAGAGTGGTCTCACGCGAGCCTCCAGTGGTTTTTGGACGATCCGGGCGCCGGTCAGGTTGTCACAGCAGTGGGAACACGGGTCACCTCGGCGGGAAATCGGCCAGCACCCTGGTCAAGGTCGAGTTGATCTTCTCTTCGGAGGAACTCTCTTTCGACAGCGCGCTGGTGGCGACGCCCCGCCACACGAGTTGGTTCTTCGCGCGGTCGATGACATCGACGATGATGGTCCCCTCGAGATAGGTCGAGACGGTGGTCATGTTCCACCCGGGCCAGTAGGTGTAGCCGAATCCCCAGGAGGGGCCGTATCCCCATCCATATCCCCAGCCGGCGTTGTCCACCCTCAACTGGGAACTGAGCGAGGTGTAGTAGGCCACTTGCAGGTCGGCCGCGCCGGGTGCCGCCTGGGTGTAACCCTTGGTTGTGAGGTTTTCCGCGAGGGCGCTCCGAATGCGTCCGTCCACGATCTGGCTGGGACCGGCGGTCGGTTGTGTGTCCGTGTCAGGGGCGTTGAACCACGTGAACGTGGAATAGCTGCCGAAATCCGCCTGATCATCGCGGTCGGACTGAATGGATGTCGTGGAACACGAAACCGCTGCGAGGACGGCGGCTGATGTGACGGTGACCATGGCGAATCTCATGCTGACCTCCTCGTTCGCAATCCTGTTCTGATGCAGGATTCGCGCCAAGCGGGCGAATGTCGGCGCCGAAAAAGGTGGGTCAGTGTTTGCGGAAGATCTGTGTCAGCTGCTCGCGCGTATGGGACGCTGCGACCTTCTGGATCTCGCCCATGGCCGACGGCCGTTCGTGGCCCGATATCTGCGTCAAACGGCTCGCACGCTCCTTGTTGATCTCGGTCGCCCATTTTTCGATGGCTTTGAGGGTTTCGTGGCGGGTGACGCGGCCCACCATTCGGTCGCCATCCATCACCGGGAGACACGAAAAGTTGACCTCGAGAAAGGCACGGGCCGCCGTCAGGAGGTCCATGTCAGGTGTCACAATGACCTCGAGGGTGGACATATAGTTTCCAACGGGCCCACCCGCCCGCTGGTCATAGGCCCAGTCGATAATGGTTCGCAGCACGTCTTTCTCGCTCAGCAGTCCCACCACGAAACCGTCTTCGTCGACGACCGGAACAGCGGGAAACGACGAGCGGGCAAGACGGCTCATGCAGTCGGCCATGTCATCGCCGACGCTGAACGTGCGAGCCGCCTTTTTCATGATGTCTTTTACGATCGGTGTCCTTGCCATGGGCGTCACCTCCCGACCTGGATGGGGCCATTTCCGACAGCTTAGCACCACGTGGGCGGGTTTGAGCACCCCGTACGGCATTCCGTCGGTATCGCCGGATTGACGTCCTTGGTATTCTCTCTTCGCTTGTCTGCCGCAGTTTGTGCAAACGAGCGGAAAAGAGCAGCGTATGGCAGTTCACGTGATCAAGAAGGGACTTGACCTTCCCATCACCGGCGCCCCGGAACAGCGGGTGTACGAGGCGCCGGCGGCTTCGAAGGTCGCCGTTCTCGCCCGGGACTATCCGTTCATGAAACCGCGGATGCGCGTGGCTGAGGGCGATCGGGTCCAACGGGGTCAACTGTTGTTCGAGGACCGCAAAACCGAGGGCGTGAGGTTCACCGCCCCCGGGGCCGGCACGGTAACCGCCATCCATCGCGGTGCGCGGCGGGCCCTGCGTTCGGTGGTCATCGACCTGACGGAGTCGGAACGCGAGGGCAAGCCGGTCGCGGACGACCACCTGGTTTTTTTCTCGTTCACCGGCCGCGACGTCAAGGACCTCGACGGCGCCGCCGTGCGCGATCTGCTCGTGGAATCCGGTCTATGGACGGCGATCCGCCGCCGGCCCTTCTCCAACGTGCCCTCGCCGGGCGAATCCTGTCGTTCGATCTTCGTCACCGCCATCTGCACCGACCCGCTCGGGGTGAACCCGGAAGTGGCCCTCGACGGGCGTATGGAGGACTTCAATCGCGGTCTGTGGGCGCTGTCCCACCTCACCGACGGGCCAGTCTTCCTGTGCCGGGCGCCGGGATCGAGGATCGAGTCCGGCGATGCGCCACGGGTCAGAGTCGAGGAGTTCAAGGGCAGGCACCCGGCCGGTCTGGTCGGCACCCACATTCATTTCCTCGATCCGGCGAGCCGCGCCAGGGTCGTGTGGCACGTGGGCGCCCAGGACGTGGCAGCGATCGGCGCCCTGTTCGCCACCGGCAGGCTTTCGGTGGACCGTGTTGTCTCCCTGGCCGGACCGCTGGTTCAACGGCCCCGGCTGCTGGCCACCCGGCTCGGTGCGGCGGTCACGCCTCTGGTGGAGGGACAGTTGTTCCCCGGTGACTCGAGGGTTATCTCCGGTTCGGTTCTGTACGGTCACCGCGCCATGAGTGAGGCGAGCGGGTTCCTGGGTCGTTATTCGACCCAAATCTCATGTCTGGCCGAAGACCACCGTCGGTGGTTTCTGGGCTGGTTGATGCCGGGTTGGGACCTCCTATCCACGACCCGCGCCTACACCTCGAGCCTGCGGCCGAAGACCGCGAAATATGACCTCACCACCAGTTCCCAGGGTGGTCACCGCGCGATGGTGCCGATCGGGCTTTTTGAACGGGTGATGCCGATGGATATCATGCCGACCTTTCTCCTGCGCGCGCTGTTGGTGGACGATCTCGAGCGCGCGGAAGCTCTGGGCTGTCTGGAGCTCGACGAGGAAGACCTCGCGTTGTGCTCGTTTGTCAGCCCGGGCAAGGAGGACTACGCACCCGCCCTGCGAAGAAACCTGACCGAAATCTGGAAGGAGGGGTGATGAAGATCCTCCGCAGATTTCTCGACGCGCAACAGGAGCGGTTCTCCTCCGGCGGCAAGCTCGACCGTCTCTTCCCTCTCTTCGAGGCAGTCGACACCATCCTCTACACGCCCGGCAAAGTGACGACGGGCACGACCCACGTGCGGGACGCCCTCGACCTCAAGCGAATGATGTCGGTGGTCGTGGCCGCGCTGATGCCGATCGTCTTTTTCGCCATGTACAACACCGGTCTCCAGGCTTCCCGGGCGATCGCCGCAGGGGCGCAACCGCTCGATTCCTGGCAGACCCGGCTTTTCGAGGCGATGGGTTTCGGGTTCACCTCGGGGTTCTGGTCGTGCTTTGCCTATGGGGCGCTGTACTTCCTGCCGATCTTCGTCGTCACGTTCGCGGCCGGCGGCACGGTGGAAGTGATCTTTGCCTGTGTCCGCAACCACGAGATCAACGAGGGCTTCTTTGTCACCGGGTTCCTGCTGCCCTTGACCCTGCCGCCGACCATTCCTCTGTGGCAGGTGGCCACGGGCGCCATCTTCGGCGTGCTGATCGGCAAGGAGGTCTTCGGCGGCACCGGGATGAACGTCCTCAACCCGGCGCTGACGGCGCGCGCCTTCCTGTTCTTCGCCTACCCGGCGCAGATCTCCGGCGACACACCGTGGATTGCGGCCAACTTTGTCGGCGTCGACGGCTTTTCCGGCGCCACCTGGCTGTCCCGCGCCGCCGCCGACGGGGTCGGAGCGCTTGACGAACTGGGCGATGGGTTGTGGTGGGACGCCTTTCTGGGATTCATACCGGGGTCGATGGGCGAGACCTCGGCGTTGTTGTGTCTGGTCGGGGCGGCGGTGCTGATTTTCACCCAGATCGGGTCGTGGCGCACGATGCTCGGTGTGACCACCGGGACGGTGGTGATGGCGAGTGTGCTCAACGCCGTCGGGTCGGGGACGAACCCATTCTTCGGCGTGCCGTTCTGGTGGCACATGGTGCTGGGTGGGTGGGCCTTCGGCACGGTGTTCATGGCCACCGACCCGGTGTCGTCGGCCTTCACCGAGAAAGGCAAGCTGCTCTACGGGCTCGGCATCGGCGTCATGGTCATCCTGGTGCGGGTGGTCAACCCGGCCTATCCCGAAGGGATGATGCTCGCGATCCTCTTCATGAACATGTTCGCGCCGTTTATTGATCACTTTTTCGTGCAGGCCAACATCAAGCGGAGGTTAGCGCGCAATGCGGCAGTACAGTAACTCGTACATCATCGGTTTTGCCACCGCGGTGTGCCTGGTCTGCTCGATCGTGGTGTCGACCTCCGCGGTCGCCCTCAGGGAGCGCCAGGATCGCAACAAGGTGCTGGACCGGCAGACAAAAGTCCTGGTCATCGCCGGGCTCCTTGAGGAGGGTCAGGCCGCGACCGCCAACCAGGTCGAAGCCCTCTTTTCGGACAACATCCGGATCCGTGCGGTCGACCTCGCCAGCGGTGACTACGATGATGCGGTGGACGTCTCGACCTTCGACCAGCGGAAGGAGGCCAAGGACCCCGCGTCGAGCCGCGTCGCTCCGCCCAACAACGCCGGCATCCTCCGTCTGCCCGACACCGCACTGGTGTATCAGAAGGTGGCCGGAGACCACATCGAGATGCTGATCCTGCCGGTCGAGGGCAAGGGGCTGTGGTCGACGCTGTACGGGTTTGTGGCTCTCGCGCCGGACACCACGACCATCGAGGGCATCACCTTCTACGAGCACGGCGAGACTCCGGGTCTCGGCGGTGAGGTCGACAACCCAGCGTGGAAGGCTTTGTGGCGGGGCCGACAGGCCTACAACGAGACCTTCGAGCCGGTCATTGAGGTCATCAAGGGCGCGGCCGGTCCGGTAGAGGAAGATCCCTATCGCGTCGACGGGCTGTCGGGCGCGACCCTGACCGCCAGGGGCGTGAGCCACCTCGTGCAGTTCTGGTTGGGAGAGAACGGGTTTGCGCCCTACCTGGAGAACTTCAGGTCCCAGGGAGGCTCGTCATGAACGCCAAACGGAAGGGCGCCCTCCTCGACCCACTGTTCAGGGACAACCCGATTGCGATCCAGGTCCTCGGCATCTGCTCGGCGCTGGCGGTAACGACCAAGCTCGAGACCTCGGTGGTGATGTCGCTCGCGGTGATCGCAGTCGTGTCGCTGTCGAACTTCACCATTTCGTTGGTTCGCAACCTGATCCCGCCGTCGATCCGGATCATCGTCCAGTTGACCATCATCGCGTCGCTGGTCATCGTCACCGATCAGGTCCTGCAGGCCTTTGTCTACGACGTCTCCAAACAGCTGTCGGTCTTCGTCGGCCTCATCATCACCAACTGCATCGTCATGGGCCGCGCTGAGGCGTACGCCATGCAGAATCCCCCAATTGACAGCTTTCTCGACGGCATCGGTAACGGGCTCGGCTACAGTCTGGTGCTGATCAGCGTCGGTTTCTTCCGCGAGTTGATCGGCGCCGGCAAGCTCTTCGGCTACCAGGTGCTGCCGCTGGTGACTGATGGCGGGTGGTACCAACCCAACGGTCTCTTCGTGCTGGCGCCCGGCGCCTTCTTCCTGATCGGCGCGTTTATCTGGCTTCTCCGCACGTGGAAGCCGGATCTGCAGGAGGACTGAGATGCTCGAACACTACCTCAGCCTCGCGGTCAAGGCGATCTTCGTCGAGAACATGGCGCTGGCCTTTTTCCTCGGCATGTGCTCGTTCCTCGCGGTGTCGAAAAGGATCGACACCGCCTCCGGGCTCGGCGCAGCCGTGACCTTCGTGCTCACCGTCACCACGCCGCTGAACGCCCTGATGTACACCTATCTGCTCAAGGAAGGCGCCCTGACCTGGATCAACCCGGCGTGGTCGGGCATCGACCTCAGCTTTGTCAGGTTCCTGGCCTTTATCGGGTCCATCGCCGCCGTCGTCCAGGTGGTGGAGATGGCGCTCGACCGCTACGCCCCCAAGCTGTACTCGGCCCTGGGGGTCTTCCTGCCTCTCATCGCCGTCAACTGTGCGATTCTCGGCGCTTCGCTGTTCATGGTGGAGCGCGATTACACGGTGGGTGAGAGCACGGTGTTCGGGCTCGGTTCCGGCATCGGTTTCTGGCTCGCCATCGTGGCCCTTGCGGCGATTCGCGAGAAAATGCGCTATTCGAACGTGCCGCCGGCCCTGCGCGGGCTCGGGATCACCTTTCTGGTGGCCGGGCTCATGGCCATCGGTTTCATGGCCTTCGCGGGCATCCAGCTGTAGGTGGGTATATCGATGCTGACAATCATCATCGGAGTGACCGTATTCGTCGTCGTCATCGTCGCCCTCGTGGTGCTGCTGATGATCGCGAAGTCGAAACTGGTGGCGTCGGCGGACGTCACGATCACCGTCAACGACGATCCCGAAAAGGCTATCGTCACACCCGCGGGCAGCACGTTGCTCAACACCCTCGCGGCCCGGAAGATCTTCATTCCTTCGGCGTGCGGCGGCAAGGGCACCTGCGGGGTGTGCAAGGTCAAGGTCCACGAGGGCGGCGGTGCGCTGCTCCCCACCGAGACCTCGCACGTGAATCGCGGCGAGGCGCGCGAGGGAGTTCGACTCTCGTGCCAGGTCAAGGTCAAGCAGGACATGAAGATCGAGATCGATCCGGAGGTCTTCAACGTCCGCAAGTGGAAGTGCCGGGTGCGCTCCAACCGCAACGTCGCGACCTTCATCAAAGAGTTGGTTCTCGAATTGCCCGAAGGTGAAGAGGTCCCTTTCCGTGCCGGCGGCTATATCCAGATCGAATGTCCTCCCCACGTGGTCAACTACAAGGATTTCGACATCGGCGAAGAATATCGAGGCGACTGGGACAAGTTCAACTTGTGGCAATTCGTGTCAAGAGTCGACGAACCGGTGACCCGCGCCTACTCGATGGCGAGCTACCCGCTGGAAAAGAGCATCATCATGCTCAACGTTCGGATCGCTTCGCCGCCGCCCAACATGCCGAGCGTTCCTCCCGGCAAGATGTCGTCGTACATCTTCAGTCTGAAACCTGGAGACGAGGTGACCATTTCAGGTCCTTTCGGGGAGTTCTTTGCGCGGGACACCGACAACGAAATGGTCTTTATCGGCGGTGGCGCGGGGATGGCCCCCATGCGGTCCCACATCTTCGACCAGTTCCGCCGCCTCCACACCGACCGCAAGGTCTCATTCTGGTACGGCGCGCGCAGCAAGCGCGAGGCCTTCTACCAGGAGGACTTTGATGAGATCAAGGCGGAGAACGACAACTTCGAGTGGCACCTGGCGCTGTCGGACCCCCTGCCGGAGGACGAGTGGAGCGGGGACAGGGGCTTCATCCACCAGGTGGTCTTCGAAAAGTACCTGAGGAACCACCCGGCGCCGGAGGATGTTGAGTACTATATGTGCGGGCCACCGATGATGAACCAGGCGGTGATCAACATGCTCCTCGACCTCGGAGTGGAGCCTGAGAACATCATGCTCGATGACTTCGGCGAGTAGGCGGAGAATTCTCCGTCGCCTGATGGACGCCAGGGAGAACTGATGGCAACAACCAGCGGACCTCCTAGCCTGCATATCTCACCAGCTGTCGACTGCGGCCGACGATGCATCCTACCCAGACGTGTTTTCTCGCCTTGGGGAGCTCAACGTACTGCGGAGTACGCCTCCGCGCCCCAAGGCGAGAAAACCCGCCTGGCCACGGCGCCTCGTCGCCCTCGTAACGAAAGCTGGTGAGATATGCAGGCTGGGCTGCGCCGCCTGGTGCTGCCGGGGCTGTTCGTTGCGGCCCTCTTTGCGGTGTTCTTTTTTCGTCAACCGGATCGAACTTCTCCCCGGGAATGGGTACTGACCGGCGCCACCATGGGCACCACCTACACGGTCAAGGTCGTGGTGAACGACGGCGATGACGCCGCACGCACGCGCGTCGCGGAGATGATTGACAACGTGCTGTCGGGCGTCGACAACGCCATGTCGACCTACATCGAGAGCTCAGAGGTCTCGGCCTTCAACCGGCACGGCGCAGGGGACTTTGCAGCCTCGAGCGATCTCCTGGACGTCGTCGAGGAGGCCCAGCGGGTCGCGCGTCTGTCAGGGGGCGCGTTCGACATCACAGTGGGGCCGTTGGTCGACGTATGGGGCTTCGGGCCCCTGGGCGCCACTGCGGCGCCGAGCGATGAGACCATCGGCAGGTTGCTGGCTGCGACGGGGTTCGAGCATCTCCAGGTCGATCGCGAAAACGGCGTCCTACGCAAGGGCTTGCCGGAAGTCCGCATCGACCTCTCGGCCATCGCCAAGGGATTCGCGGTCGATCGTGTCGGCGACGCGCTCATCGGGGAAGGTCATGTGGAATTCATGGTCGAGGTCGGCGGCGAGGTGCGCGCGTCCGGACGCAATGTCGAACGGCGTGTGTGGCGAATCGGCATCGAGCGCCCCGAAGACGACGGGCGCGAAGTCTTCGCAGCGATTCCGTTGTCTGACCTGGCGCTTGCGACCTCCGGCGACTACCGGAACTTCGTGATTCGCGACGGGGTGCGGGTTTCGCACACGATCGACCCACGCCTCGGGCGACCGATTTCGCACGACCTCGCCTCGGTGTCGGTCCTCCATGCCAGCTGTATGACAGCCGATGCCCTGGCGACCGCCGTCGAGGTTCTCGGACCGGTGGAGGGCGTGGCGCTCGCGACCAGCCACGACATCCCCGCGCTGTTTCTGGTGCGGATGGACGACGGGAGCTTCGAAGAGCTGCGATCACCGATGTGGTCGGTGCTGATCGAGAATTCTGCGAGCGTTGGTCGTGTTGACCGTGGTGGGAGTTAGACCTTGCAGACTCTTTTGCTGACATTTGCTGTTTTCATCGTGGTAGCCCTGCTCATGGCCGTGGGCGTCATGGTCACCGGGCGCAGCCTTCGCGGTTCCTGCGGCGGGCCGAACTGCTCGTGCGAGTCGGAGGGCAAACCCCTCGGCAGCTGCGACGTCGAAGGCACGAAGCTGCCCACCCACCCGATCAATTCTAAATTTTGAATTTTGAATTTTGAATTCCCACCCGCCCTCCCCCTGATGGGGGGTTGGCTGGGTCATTCAAAATTCAAAATTTAGAATTCAAAATTCAATGAGTTTCATCCGCCTGAGATCAGCTCCTCCGCGTCGGCGTCGGGTGGGGTGGCATTGTCGGGATCGTCGAGCCAGCCGGGCGGCAGGACGACCCGCTGGGTGCCGCTCCTCTTGCCCCGTTTGACGAGGTGGCCGGTGGAGGGAAACGGTTCGTCCCGGGCGATGGCTGCCAGGGCCTCGCGAAGTTCCTCGAGGTTCGCGACCCGCATGAGCCGGTCGCGGAGCCGGGCGCTGGAGCGAAAGCCCCTGGTGTACCAACCCCCGTGTTTGCGAAACGAGAGCATCGCGGATCGTTCGCCGAACCACTCGACCAGGAGGGTGGCGTGTTCCATCATGATGTCGGCCACCTCGCCCAGCGACGGCGGGCTCTGTTGTGGGCGGCCGGCGAAGGCGTCCGCGAGATCGCGAAACAGCCACGGCCTCCCCAGACATCCGCGACCGATGGCGACACCATCGCATCCGGTCTCTTTGACCATGCGGAGGGCGTCCTCGGCGACCCAGATGTCGCCGTTGCCGATCACCGGGATCGAGGCGACCGCCTGCTTGAGCTCAGCGATCGCGCTCCAGTCCGCACTGCCGTCGTAGAGCTGGGCGGCGGTCCGCGCGTGGAGGGTCACCGCCGCACAGCCCTCGGACTCCGCCACCCGTCCGGACTCGAGATGGGTGAGATGGTCGTCGTCGATGCCCATCCGGAACTTGACGGTTACCGGGACGCTCCCGGCCGCGCGAACCGCGGCGCCGACGATGGACGCCAACAGTTTCGGCCGCGCCGGAATCGCGGCGCCGCCACCCTTGCGGGTAACCTTGCGGACCGGGCAGCCGAAGTTGAGGTCGAGGTGGTCGACACGCCCTTCTTCCACCAGACGTCTCACCGCCTCGCCCACATAGTACGGGTCAACACCGTACAGCTGCAGGCTGCGTGGCGACTCGTCGGGTCCGAAGTCGGCGAGCTTGAGGGTTCTCTCCCGGCCTTCCACCAGCGGCCGCGCGGTGATCATCTCGCTGATGAACAGCCCGGCGCCGAACCGCCGGCAGAGCTTTCGGAAAGGGTAGTTCGTGACCCCTGCCATGGGCGCGAGGATCACCGGCGGCGATACCTCGATGGGACCTACCATCAGCTGCGGCGGCGCCGACCCATTACCGGGCACGGGTGCCTCGCACGGAAAAAACGCCGCGGAGGCCGCGGCGTTTCGATTTCAAAAGAGTGGCCGACACAGTTACTTCAGCAGATTCTCGAGGTAGGTGGAGAGGAGCACGACGCCGAACCCCGACGCGCCTTTCGAGAAACCGTTGTGCTCGTGTTCGTGGTAGGCCACACCGGCGATGTCGAGATGGGCCCATTCGACCTTGTCCGGCACGAACTGCTGGAGGAAGACGCCAGCAGTCACGGCGCCGCCCCAACGGCTGCCGGCATTCTTGATGTCGGCCCAGTCGCTCTTCAGGTACGAAAGATATTCTTCGTAGAGGGGCAGAGGCCACACCCGCTCACCGACCTTCTCGCCGAGCTTGCGCAGGGTTTCGATGAGTTCGTCACTGTTGCCCATGATGCCGGCCGCTTCGTGCCCGAGGGCCACGACGCAGGCGCCGGTCAGCGTCGCCAGGTCGATCACGACGTCCGGATTGAACCGCGCCGAATAGTGGAGCGCATCGGCCAGGATCAAACGACCCTCGGCGTCAGTGTTGTCCACCTCGACAGTCTTGCCGCTCGCCGTTGTGATCACGTCGCCCGGTTTGATGGCGGTACCGGACGGCATGTTCTCGACTGTCGGCACCAATCCGACGACCTTGATGGGCAGGTCGAGGTGGGCGACCGCCCGCATGACGCCGACCACGGTCGCTGCGCCGCACATGTCGTACTTCATCCAGCCCATACCGGCGGAGGGCTTGATGGAGATCCCGCCGGAATCAAAGGTCACGCCCTTGCCGATGAGGACGACTGACTTCTTGGGCTTCTTCGGACGATGTTCGATGACGACCAGGCGAGGTTCCTGGGCCGATCCCTGGCTGACGCCGAGGATTCCGCCCATCTTCTCCTTCTGCAGCTCCTTGATGCCGAGAATCGTCACCCGCAGGCCCTTGACCTCGTCTGCCATTCCCTTGATGGCCATGGCGAGGGCATCCGGCGGCAGGTCGTTGCCCGGACGGTTGCCGAGGTCGCGGGTCAGCTGTTGCGACGTGCGCAACATCCGCACCCGCTGCAGGCGATCCTCGAGGTCCTCTTCGCTCTCTTTGGCGAGGGGCAGGATGTGGAGGCCGTCGATCTTCTCGAACTCGTTCTTCTTCGATTTGAAATTATCGAAGGCATAATCGGAGAGTGACGCCTCGAGCAGTGCAAACAACCTCGAATCCGCCTCTGTGAGCCCGCGGACCCGAACCGGAATGCCGAGTCCGATCTGGTACTCACGGTTTTTCGTGGCCTGCCGCATGACCCGACTGAGGGCCTCACGCAGCTTCGCATGCGTCAGCGAACGTTCCTCACCGAGGCCTACGAACGTCAGCCGGTGCGCGAGATCCACCGGGCACTCACTCGAAATGAGCTCGCCCTCCTCGCCGCGCGGGCTGAGGGCCTTTTCCTTCGCCTTCAGCGCCCTCTTATCCTTTGTGGAAAACTCGAGGGCGCCCACCGGGTCGCTGCCGGCGCACATCAGGATATAAATACAATCGAGAGGTTCTTCCGGGGCTTCACGAAATTGGTAAAGGTCTGCCATTGGGTGAGTTCAACCCTCCCTTTGTGTACAACTCGGCCGCGGATTGTAGCACATTCTCAGAAATAGCCTTAAGTTGTTTTGCCTAATCGACTTACCACCTCCAGGCGCGAATCCGGCCGGTCCGATCCCGGGAACCGGCACGGAGGTTGCAAAAGGCGCGCCGGAAAACAACCCATCCGTCGCCCGGTCGAAGACCGTGCATCGAGCGGTCGCAGCCACCGGCGCTTCTTCGGGGTTCCCAGGTAGACTGGCGCCGTGCGGAGGTACGACTGGAATCACTGTGACGACCCGTCTGCGCAGGCGGCGAATCTCGCCACCCTGGCGTCGGAGACGGGGTTCCTGGTGGTCGATGTCGCAAGTGGCGGCGACGGTTCCCCGCTTCCCTGGTCGGTTGTCGAAGCGTGGGTCCGCGGCCGCGCGGTGACGGTCGCGGTTGTCGAAGGGGTGGTCGCCTCGCCGGCCCTCGATATCGCCCTCTGCTCTGATCTCATCTATCTGTTGCCCTCCACCAGGCTGTGTTTGGCGCCGGGGCCAGGGTTGCCGTCGCCGGGAGTGATCTGGGCGCTGGGCCGGGCGGGGCGGCGGGCCCTCGCCCGTGGTCTGTTGTCGACCGCTGAAATTCCCGCCGGCGAAGCGGTGGAGATCGGAATCGCCCACCAGGTACTGGTCGACCGGATGGATTTGCCGCTGCTTGCAGGCCTTTCGCTCGCCGCCGTAACGAGCGCCCGTGATCTCATGCGATCGGCCCCCCCGCGCAGCGCCGGTCTCGCCCTCGAACTTGCAGCGTTCCGGCTGCTGTTTGCCGTCGGCGACCCGACCGAGGGCGCCGAGGCGTTTCTCGACAAACGAGATCCGTCGTTCTGACGAACTCCCGGACAGTCAGGGGTTTGAACCTCGTGGTGTTTGCGGGTAATCTGATGACTCGAATTCGATTGGAGATGATATGGGATTGATGAGCATGACCGGCTTCGGGCGGGCTCGCGCAGAGCTTTCTGACCGGTTCGGAGTTTCGATTGTCGTGCGTTCGGTGAATCACCGCTATCTCGATGTTCAGGTTCGGACGAATCTCCGGGAGGAAAGCCCCGAACTGGAGGCGGTGGTTCGCGGCGAGATCTGCGATCGATTGCAGCGGGGCCGGGTGACGGCGCAGGTCAACCTCGAGCACGGTCGCGCGTCGGGCCCACAGGTGACGGTCAACGCCGAGCAGATTGTTGCGGTACTCGAACAGCTTTCGGCCATTCCTCTGCCGGACGGGACCACGACCGGGCTCTCCCTCGGTGATGTCCTGGCGGTTCCGGGTTTGGTTTCGGTGAGTGCGCAGGAGACCATCCTCGACGATGACGAGTCCGCAGCTCTGCGCGAGGTGGTTTCGGTCGCGGTCGGAAAGCTGATGGAGATGCGCGCTGCGGAAGGGGAGCGGTTGAGTCGGCAGATCGTCGGCGAACTGGGCCAGGTTGTGGAGTTTGCCGATTGGTTCGAACCCCGTCTGCCGGAGCTTCGGCAAGCGATCATGGGACGGGCGCACGAGCGGATCGAGGGTCTCGCCGCAAATGCTGCCGACCCGGACCGCATCGTCCAGGAGGCAGCGATCATTGCCGACCGTGCCGACGTCGCCGAAGAGGTCGTTCGCTTGCGGGCTCACATCGCGGCGTTTTCCGAGCGGCTGGCGGGGGGCGGAACAGTTGGGCGAACACTGGATTTCCTGTGTCAGGAAATCCACCGTGAGCTCAACACGCTGGGTTCGAAGTGCCGTGAGCCCGGTATCGCCGAGCGGTTGGTTGACGCGAAGTCGGCGGCGGAAAGGGTGCGGGAACAGGTCCAGAATCTGGAGTGACGTCGGGCTTGCCCATGCGACGGACCGATTCAGCGGTACGATGATCGAGGAGGGGCGGAAAACGGTGAGTTCGAGACGCACCAGTCTGCAGACGAGGATCGCTCGTCACATCGCCTTTGCGGTCGTGCTCAGCCTGGTCGCAAGCGCACTGGTGCTCGTGGTTTTTCGTCATCGTTCGGTACAACGAAACATGGAACGCTCGGCCCAGACATATGCCTCCCTCATCAGCGATCCCCTGGTCACACATTTCACTTTTCTGGGTTCCTCGGGGAAGGGCATCCTCGACCAGGAAGTCGCACAGCTTCGACAACTGAACGCCGACGTCAACCGGCTCGAGATCGTGGATGTGCGTGGCAACGTGGTGCTGAGTTCTGAAGGTGACAACTTGCTCGTGTACGGCGACGGCATCAATGCTCCGGTCATCGACGACCGGGACTTGAATCGAGCGATCGCCGGTTTGGAGCCCTCGGCCTCCGTGGTCCGGGAGCCGAGCGGTGAACGGGTTTTCCGCGTCGTGGCCCCGGTCGTCGACCAATGGGGCAGCCATCATTTTTCGTTGGTGGGGACCTTCAGTTACGCCGACGTGAATCGGCAGCTTCGAAACTCGTTGTGGCTGTCGGCGTTGATTCTGGCCCTGGGTCTTGGGCTGACCCAGTGGGTGTCGATGCTGCTCGCCAGAGGCATCACGCGCGACGTGCAAAGGCTGCGCGAAGGTGTTCAGAGAATCCAGGAGGGGCATCTCGAGGAACGAGTTGCAGTCGACTCGCGAGACGAGATCGAGGAATTGGCCGAGGCCTTCAACGTCATGGCCGACGAACTCCTGGCGACGATTCAGCGGCTTCGCGAGGCCAATCGCGAGTTGGAAACGCTCGATCAGACGAAGGCCGATCTGGTGGCCAACGTCTCGCACGAACTCAAGACACCTTTGACCGCGCTGCGCGGTTATCTCGAGCTGATGACCGATGGTGAGCTTGGCGGTCTTCCGGAGGAAGCGCTTCGCGCCGCCATGATCTGTCGGAAAAACGTGCAGCGTCTGACGCTGAGGGTCGAGGAGCTCGTCCAGTTGTCGCGGTTCGAGCGCTACATGACGCTCGACTCGACGAGGGAAGAAGTCGACCTGTCGGCCGTGCTCGAAGGTGTCATCGACACCTTCAGACCACGGCTCGAGGAATCCGAAATCGAAATCGACGTGAGGGTGGAACCCGCGCTCGAACCGTTGCAGCTCAATCCGGAACAGATCGAGAGAGTGTTTTTCAACCTCGTGGACAACGCCGTCAAGTTCACTCCTGAAGGCGGAATGGTTGTCGTCATCGCAGGGGCGAGTGTGCGGGACGATCGTGAAGGGGTCCTGGTGAGCATCAGGGACAACGGCGTCGGCATACCCAGGTCCGAACTGGTGCGCATCTTTGATCGCTTTTACCAGGTGGACCCGAGCTCGCGGCGGCGATTTGGAGGGATGGGACTCGGATTGTCGTTGGTACGGAGCATTGTCGAGGCTCACCGGGGGTCGGTGTGGGCGGAAAGCGCTGAGGGGTTTGGATCGACGATTTTCGTCTGGTTCCCACGGTTGGATTCGAGCCCGGCACGGACCGACCAGCCGGGTCCCTCTGATAGACTCGAAAAGGTGAGTCTCGGCGGACGGCTGTCGGGGGAGGGTTGATGGCGCGAGTCTTCGTGGTCGACGACGAACCGGACATGGTGGATCTCCTCGCAACCATCCTCAAGGCGGACGGTTTCCAGGTGGAGACCGACACAGATGGTCGGTCGGCACTGGCGCGAATGCTGGTGGACCCGCCGGATCTCGTTCTCCTCGACCTGATGATGCCGGACCTCGACGGCATGGAGCTGCTCAAGCTCCTGCGGCTCGACACCAAGGGCGCAGATGTTCCCGTCCTCGTGGTGAGCGCCCGCAGCGGCCACCAGGACCAACTGGGGACGCTTCAGTTGGGCGCCAACGCCTACATCTGCAAGCCGTTTTCACCACGTGAACTCGTCCGCCAGGTGCGGCAGCTGCTCGAGGCCTCCGATGGCGAGCCGCGTGGGTAACGGGTTCTCCGCCACCGACCCCATCGAGCTGCAGACCCGGATACTGCAGTATCGGGCGAGTCTATTCGACCCTGTCACCAAGCTGCCGACGTTGCCGGTGGTGCTGGACCGGATACGAAGGATGTTGGATGAGAGGGGTGTCCTCCAGGTTTTGTTGGTGCGTATCGAACACGAGCAGAACCTCGAACGAATCGTCGGTTGGGAGCGCTACGACTCGGTCTTGAAAAACGTTTCCCGCCACCTGAGCGGCCTACTCGAGGCAGGCGCCAGATCGGGCAGCCTCCTGTGCCAGGAGAACGTGCGCGGCGACATTTTCTTGGTGATCCTCGCCGATCGGTTCGAGGCCAGCAGGCTTCATGACACTCTGGTCGAGGGCATTACGATCACCGACGACATCGGCGAAAGCGAGAAAGTCGCCGTCCGCGTGGGTCAGGGCGTGATCAAGATGCGGCCGGCACTCCGGGTTGAGCGCACCATCTACACCGGCATCCTCGAGGCGCGCCAGGATTTTCACCGCCGCGGCGAGGCCCTGGACCAGGCGCGGCTGGACGAAGTCCGGAGGATCCTCCGCGAGAGATCCATCAGAACGCTGTTTCAGCCGATCGTGCGGCTGCCGGAGAGGGAGATCATCGGCTACGAGGCGCTGAGCAGGGGGCCTTCGGGGAGCTATCTCGAGTCCGCCGAAAACCTCTTTGGATTCACCGAGCGGGCGGGCATGTTGGGTGAGATCGAACTGCTGTGTCTCGACCGCGCGCTGACCAACGCGAGGCGATTGCCGGAAGGCGCAACCCTGTTCCTCAACTTGTCGATGCTCGGTCTGGAATACATCGAGGCCGAAGCCAAGGGGCTCACCGGCCGCGTGGAGGATGTGGACAGGTCACCGGCCGATTGTGTTCTGGAAATCACCGAACGCACGTACGCAGAAAGTGCGAGCCGCCTTCGCGAGCGCGTGAACGAGCTTCGACAGAACGGATTTCGGATCGCCATCGACGACATGGGGACCGGGTACAGCGCGCTGCATATTCTTGCCGAGCTGCAACCCGACTTCATCAAGTTGGACAAGATGTTGGTCAGGGACCTCCAGGACGAACCGATCAAACGAAACCTGGTGTCGGCAATTACGGTTTTTGCCCGCGACAGCCAGTCGATCGTGATCGCCGAAGGCGTCGAGACCGAGGCGGAGGTCGAGGTCCTCAGAGACCTTGGCATCGAGCTCCAACAGGGGTTCTTCTTCGGTTACCCGAAGCCTCTCGACTGAATTTCGGATTTCGAATTTCGGATTTCGGATTTTCCACCCATCCCCCCACCGGCAATCAGCACTCGAGTGCTCAGGGCGGGTGGGACCGCGTGCGGCGGAGGTGCCATTTTCAACATTGTTGGACACACGAACATCCACGTCGGCAGGTTGATGCGGGCAAACAATGTTGAAGGTGGCTCCTCACGGGAAGCGAGTGCGGAAAGTCAGCGTGCGGCGGAGGTGCCTGGCTCCCGTCATGATGTTGTCCTCAACATCATGACGGCGTGCCTGGCATCCTCTCGTGACTCACCCCAGCAGCAGCAGAATGCCGGTGGCTATCAAAAAGTACACGGTCAGAGCCAGCGAGTCGTTGATGGTCGAAACCAGCGGACCCGAGGCTACTGCCGGGTCGACTCCTGCAAGGTCGAGGACCATCGGCATGGCGGTGCCGAGGAGGCTGGCGGCCGACATCCCGATCGCCATCGCGGGGCCGAGGGCGAAACCGATCAGCGGATCATTGTGCAGCAGCACTGCAAGAACTGACGCCACCGCACCGCAAATGAAACCCATCAGGAGGGCCACGGCGACTTCGCGGACGATGTGTCGGATATAGCGGGCGCGCGGGAGAGTGTCGAGGGCCAACCTGCGGACGGTCGTGGTGGAGGATTGGAGCGAGGTGTTCCCCGCCATCGCCATGATCGACGCGGTAAAGACCGACATCTGTTGATAGAGATTGATCTCGCGGGAAGCCAACACCAACACGTAGCTCGACAGCTGGGTGCCCGCCAGACACACCAGCAGCCACGGCAGACGGTAGCGGGCAACGTGCAGGATCGACTCCGACTCCTCTTCCTCGACCGAGGAGCCGGCCATCTTGTAGATGTCCTCACTGGCCTCCTGCTCGATGACGTCGAGTACGTCGTCGACCGTGACAACTCCAACCAGGCGATTTTCCGAATCGACCACCGGGATGGCCAGAAAGTTGTACTTGTCGACCAGATCGGCAACTTCTTCCTGGTCGGCGGTGACGTCGACTGAAATGACGTCGGTGGACATGATGTCGCCGAGTCGGGCCGCGGGGCGGGCGGTGACCATGCGCCGCAGCCGCACGAACCCGAGCAATCGGCGATCGTCGTCGACGACGTAGACCGCCGCGATGGATATGCCGGCTTCAGCGGTTCGCAGAAAGTGGATGGCGTCGTCGACGGTTTCGTCGGGCGTCAGCGCCACCACCTCCGGGTTCATGATGCCGCCCGCGGTGTCGTCGCGGTAGGTCAGGAGCCGTCGGAGTATTTCCTCGTCGTCCGAGGAGATGTGCCCGAAGACCTGTTCCGTTTCGTGGGTCTCGAGTTCGCCGATGAGGTCGGCAGCCTCGTCTGCTGGCAGCGCCTCGGCGATGCGGGCGAGGCGCTCCGGTTCGATGTCGTCCACCAGTTCGGCCCGGATCAACGCAGTGGTGTCGGTGAGAACCGCGCCCGCCGTTTCGTGATCGAGGGCGGAAACGATGCGCTGTCGTTCGTCGAGTGAGAGGAATTCGAGCCACTCTGCGATGTCTTCTGAACGGGCCAGCCGCAGGAATATCTGCAGCGCCTCTTCTTCGCCCGCCTGGAGGAGGGCGTGAAGTTCGCTCAAGAGCTCCTGTTCGGTGTCGGACTCGGCCATCAGCTCTCCCAGCCGTGCATCATAACGCACGAGCAGCTGGAGAATTTCGGAATTCGGAATTCGGAATTCGGAATTCCCGCCCAACCCCCCACCGAATCTGATCGTTCGAGTGCTCAGGGTGGGTGGGACCGCGTGCGGCGGCGGTGCCGTCCTTGGCATTGTTGGATGCGTCAACAATGTGGTCGGCATGATGCTACGGGCCAACAATGCCTAGGGTGGCTCCGCTCGGGAAGAGCTTACGGAAACGTGCCGCGTGCGGCGGAGGTGCCTGGCTTCAGCCTGGCACCTCACGGGAAGCGCGCCGGGAAAGTCAGCGTTTGAAGAACCCCGATGACGGTCCCTTGCCACCGTCTTGCAGCTGTTGATTGAGGTCTTTGATGCGCTCGTTGAGAACATTGATCTTCTGCTGCGAGTCGTCGCGCACCCGGTGAACCTCAGCGCGCGCGATTTCGCCCTGACGCCGCAGCTCATCGGTGCTGTCGCCGACTTCCTGAAGCTGTTCGCGAAGGCTCGCCAGGTCGGACTCCAACGCTTCGATCTGCTCGTCCTTTTCACCGAGCTTCGTACGGTGGCGCTCCTCCATCTCTTCATACAGCCGCTTGGTTTCCAGCAGCTCCGTGATCTGAGAAAAGTCGGCTGGCGACGGTGACATATCACCCTCCCTGAATCGTTCCTCGATTTTCGGAAACATCGCTCGCAGTTTGAGAGACAGATCATCCGGGTCGGACGAGGCCTGGGTCGCCTGGTCGTAGGTGATCTTGTCGTGTGCGAGCAGTGCTATCAGCGATTGGTTCATGCTCTGCATGTGGTAGAAGTTGACCGAGTTTTCCATTTCTTCGTGGATTTCTTTGATTTCCCCCTGCTCGATGTGCTTGGAGACCTTGGGTGAGTTGATGAGAATCTCGCACGCGGGCATCCGAACAGTACCTTCTTTGTTCTGAATCAGCTGCATCGAAACGATGGCGCGCAGAACCAGCCCGAGCTGGCTGCGGACCTGCGTCTGCTGATCTGCCGGGTAGGAATCGATGATGCGGTCCACGGTCTGGGCTGCGCTGTTGGTGTGGAGGGTCGAAAAAACGAGGTGCCCCGTCTCGGCCGCGGTGATGGCTGTCGACATGGTCTCGAGGTCGCGCATCTCGCCGACCATGATCACGTCCGGATCCTGACGCATGCAGTTTCTGAGCGCCTCATGGAACGTCGGAGTGTCGGTTCCCACCTCGCGTTGTGAGATGGTCGCCTTGTCATCCTGGAAGAGGAACTCGATCGGATCTTCGATCGTCACCACGTGGCAAGGGCGGGCTCTGGAAATAAGGTTGATCATGGCTGCCAGGGTGGTGGACTTCCCGGAACCCGTCGGACCGGTAATCAGCACCAGACCGCTGGGAAATTCGGTCAGCGATCTGATGATGTCCGGGAGTTGGAGATCGTCCACACTCGCGATTTCGAACGGCACTCTTCGGAAGACCGCGGCCATGGTCCCACGCTGCATGTACATGTTGCAGCGAAAACGGGCGACGCCCGGGACGCCGTAACCCATGTCCACCGCTTGCGTTCTATCGAAACGTTCACGCTGCGCGGGCTTGAGAAGACTGCCGAGCATTTCCTCCACTTCTTCGGGCTGCAACGGGTTGGACTTGATGGGGATGAGACGGCCCTGGATTCGCAGGAGGGGAGGGCGCATCGGCTTCAGATGGAGATCCGAAGCACCCTTTTTCGTCATGAACATGAGCAGTTCTTTGAGCTCCACGTGTCCTCCCTCGAGAACCTCGAAACCACTCCAAAGATTAGCATAAAGCCGTCGCCGGTCTCGCGTCATATCCTGAATTTGTCCCGAGCAGGGTCCGCTGTCGGTTGTCTGCGATCGACCGACAGCTGCGGGGTTTGCGACGGTGGCGCGCGAGATCGGTGACGGCCGTCGCGAGGAAAAGCGTGAGTTCGACTGCCACCGGGTTCCAGTAGAATGCCCGCATGAAAATTTACACGAAGACCGGTGACGGCGGCGACACATCGCTGTTTTCAGGCGGCCGCGTGCCAAAGGACGACATCCGGGTCGAAGCCTACGGCACCGTGGACGAGTTGGTTTCCGGGGTCGGACTCTTGCTGTGCGAAGCCCTCCCGGCCGAGGTCGCCGAGATGCTGGTGGCGATTCAGAACTCCCTGTTCGTAGTCGGCAGTGTCCTCGCCGACCCGGACGGCCGCATGACCCACGATCCTGATTCGTGGAGCACTGTCGGGCTGGAGGCCTGGATCGACGCCATGGAAGCCCACGTCGAACCACTGACCGCGTTCATCCTGCCCGGGGGCTGCCGGGCGGCCTCGCTCACCCATGTTGTCCGCACGGTGTGCCGGCGGGCGGAACGTCGGGTACTGGCCCTCAGGGACGATCGGGGCGGCGTGCCGGATGGCCTGGCGGCCTTTTTGAACCGGCTGTCGGACGCATTTTTCGTTCTCGCCCGCTTTCTCAACGCCCGCGAGGGAATTGCCGAAACCAGGTGGAGGGCACGAGTAGAGGGTTGACTTGCGGGGGGTCTTGCTACAATCGGTCACTCGTGGATGGAGACGAGCACCCACCGCTGCGAACTGATCGACCACCCGGGATCCGTCTCGACCAATCCTGGAGCGTACATCCCCCCGTATCGAGAGCGATGACAGCCCTCGTGCTCCCTGATTGAATGAAAGGCTTTGGAGAACACGGCAGATGCAGCAGTTGACCCTCAATGAGGGAAATCTCGAACTGTTGTTCGGGACGCGGGACGAAAACCTGCGGTACCTCGAAGAGCGTCTCGGAGTCAAGGTCAGCGCCCGGGGCCCGGAGGTCATGGTGTCCGGCGACGATCGCAACGAGAAGATCGTCCGGCGCCTTCTCGAGTCCTTCGATAGACTTTTGACCGCCGGTGGGGCGGTCACCCGCGAGGAGTACCGCACCGCGGTGAGGGTACTCGACGAGGACATCGACGTGGACCTCGTGGAGTTCTTCCTCGATGCCTCGATTCCCGACTCGGTCCGCAAGTACGTCGTGCCGCGCAACGTCAATCAGCGGCTGCTCATCCGTGCCGTTCAATCGCATGACTGCGCTTTCGTGACCGGCCCGGCCGGTACCGGGAAAACCTACCTGGCCGTGGCGCTGGCTGCGGCTGCGCTTCAGGACAAACAGGTGCGCAGAATCGTGCTCGTGCGCCCTGCGGTCGAAGCCGGCGAGCGGCTCGGGTTCCTCCCCGGGGACCTCGTCGAAAAGATCAACCCCTATCTTCGTCCGGTGTACGACGCGTTGTATGACATTCTCGGGTACGACAAGGTCTCGAAGTTGATGGAGCGCCAGGTCATCGAGATCGCGCCGCTTGCCTTCATGCGCGGACGGACGCTGAACGACGCGTTCATCATCCTGGACGAAGCCCAGAACACCACCCACGAACAGATGAAGATGTTTCTGACGCGGATGGGGTTCAATTCCAAAACGGTCATCACCGGCGATGTGACCCAGATCGATCTGCCGTTCGCTCGGTCTTCGGGATTGGTGGAAGCGCTGAAGATTTTCCAGGGGGCCGAGGAGTTCTCCTTCATTCGATTTACCCACCGCGATGTGGTCCGCCACCGTCTGGTCCAGGAAGTGGTCAACAGGTACGAACGCTGGGAGGAAGCGCACCGGGAGGACCGGCGGTCATGAGCCGAACCGGTTCCAACAAGGGCGAACCGAAGACCGCCGCCTCGCGGATCGCGCGGGGTCTCGAGAAGCGGGTCGGTTGGTGGGACCAGCTTCTTGATCGGCCGATCCTGTGGGCGCTGGTTGCGCTCGTCGGTAGTTCCTTGTTGGTGCTGCCGAGGGTCGGGTCCGGACCTCCGGACTGGCAACCGGGCGACGTGGCGAGCTTCGATCTCGTCATCCCGTCTGACATCTCGCTGCCCGACGAGGTCGCGACCGAGGCGGCTCGGGAAGAGGCGCGGGCCTCGGTGGTTCCGGTTTACGACATGGAGCCGCGGCTGCGGGTCGATTTTGAAGATCAACTCCACATCTTTTTTGCGGCGTGCCGGGAGGGGCTTGAGAACGACCGGATCGAGGTCCCCGGCGCCGGGGCGCTCACCGACTTCGTTGAAACCGCGCCGATGCTCCTCATCCTCGATTCAGCAGGTTGCTCCGAAAAGTTGGAAGGGGCGCTGATCGACGTGGTCGACGTGGTCGTCCGGCGGAACATCGTCGATGACCGCCGTGCATTGGAGCGGCGCGGCGAAAACGGGGTGATGCTTCGCAACCTCGACTCCGGCTCCGAACGCCCGGTACCGCTGAGTTCTCTGGCCGATGCGATCGATTTTCGCCGTGATCTCGAGGAGACGCTGCGGGCGGAACTTCTCGAACAACCGGCCGTGGCGCGGCGATGGATCAAGACGACTGTGGACTTTCTGACCGTCAATCTGGCGCCGAACCTCTTTTTCAACCGTGGCGAAACCGCCCAGAGGGCGCGTGACGCCGCCGAAAGGGTGGTCCCACGGTCTCGCCAGCTGCGGCGCGGGCAGGTCCTGGTTCGACGGGGCGATACTGTGACCGCCGAATTGGCGGAAACTCTGCGCGTCTTTCGCAGGGAACGCCGTGACACGAACAACCTGATGCAGATGACGGGAATCGTATTGCTGATCGCAATTTTGATTGCCGGTTGGTGGCCCGCGCTGCGATTGATCAGCCCGCCCGCTGAGCTTCGCCTCAGGTTGTCGATGATGTTCATCCTGGTCCTCCTGTTCACGGCCGCCGACCGGCTCGGCCTGTTTCTGGCGACCGCGATCGCGTTCAACGCGCAGGGGTCCGTCCTCTCGACGGCTGAAGTCTATTTCTGGGCGCTGCCGTTCGCGGCCGGTCCTGCCACGGTTCTCGTTTTGGTCGGGATGCAGCCAGCATTTTTGTTTGCCGTTTGCGGCGCCGGGATCGCGGGCATCATGCTGGGTGGGGAATTCGCGATGGCGGCGTACGCCCTCGCTTCCGGCGTTATCGGCGCGCTCGCCGCACAGCGGTCGCGGGACCGCGCCTCGCTGAGCCGCGTCGGTCTTGTTGTCGGCGCTGCGAATGTGCTGCTGATGCTGGTCATCGAGTTCTACCGGGGGCTGCCGGATACGCCGGTTTTTTTGGCGTTTGCGGCCCTGTTCGCGTTTGTCGGCGGCCCGCTTTCGGTCGGCGTCGTCTCGTTTCTGCTGCCGGTTTTCGAGTCGATGTTCGGTATCACCACCGACACGCGACTCCTCGAGCTCTCAAACCAGAATCTGCCCCTGTTGAAAAGGCTGTCGCTCGAAGCGCCGGGGACCTATCAGCATTCGCTGGCGGTCAGCAACCTCGCCGAGGCCGGCTCCGAGGCAGTGGGCGCCAACTCGCTGCTGCTTCGGGTCTGCGCCTATTACCACGATGTCGGCAAGCTCGTGAAGCCGGACTACTTTGTGGAGAATCAGCGCAACGGCAACCCCCACGACAGCCTGGTGCCGTCGATGTCGGCGCTGGTCATCCAGAGCCACGTCAAGGAGGGGCTGGAAATGGCGCGCGAGGCGCGATTGCCGCTGCCGATCCGGCAGGGCATTGCGACCCACCACGGCACCAAGCTCATCAGGTATTTCTTCAACCGCGCCCAGGAACGCAGCGGCGACGAAAAATCGGAGGTGCGGGAAAGCGATTACCGTTACTCCGGTCCCAAGCCGCACACCAAGGAGCACGGCATTCTGCTTCTCGCCGATGCGGTCGAAGCCGCGGCGCGGACTCTCGAAGTGCCGACGCCGGGCAAGTTGCAGGCCATGATCGACAAGATATTCAGCAACGATCTCGAGGACGGTCAGCTCGACGATTGTGATCTCACGTTTTCGGAACTCGACAAGGTCGCATCTGCGTTCTTGTGGGTGCTGACCAGCATGTACCACCATCGGATCGACTATCCGGGGTTCGATTTCAACAGGAGGCAGCGGGCGCGTGACTCAAGTTCTCATCACGTGGGAGAGAAGACCGTCCCAACCGGCGGCTGATCGGTTGCGGCGGGTGATCTCCGGTTGTTTGGAACGGCTGGGCCGGCCGGAGAGCGAGGTCCACGTCCTGATCACCGGAGATGACAGGATTCGTGACCTCAATCGCCGGTACCGCGACATCGACCTCGCAACCGACGTGTTGAGTTTTCCGGACGGCGATCTGCTGCCGTCGGGTTTGACGCTGTTGGGGGAGATCGTCATATCGCTCGAAACCGCGCGGCTCCAGGCCGCGGATCTTGGGCACGACGAACTCCGAGAACTCGCGGAGCTCGTTTTGCACGGCGTGCTGCACCTCTTAGGCTATGATCATGACAAAGATCGGGGGAAGATGAACGCTCTCGAGATCGAACTTCGCGAGGAGGTATTGGGATGAGCACCGGACTGGCGGCCTGGTTGGCCCACCCGGTAACGCTGGCAATCGTCGGGTTTGCGGCGGCGTCACTCTTCGCGATCGCGGAGCTCGTTTTGAGGGCTCTTCCTCAGCTCGGCAACGTTCGCTTTCAGGGGATCCTCGAGGACAACCCGGGGCTCTTCGGCGCCTCGGCAGTGATCCACGTGTCACGCCTCATCGACGTCATGAGATGGCTCCAGCTCGCCTGTTTCGGTGTCCTGGGTCTGGTCGTGATCCACTATCCAGGGCTCGAGGACGGGTACCGTTTGGCGGTGGCGATCGTTCTGCCGTTGTTTCTGGTCGCGGTCGTCCGGCTGGTGTTTCGTCCCCTTTCCGAGGACACGGTGGCGACACTGCTGCGGTTGGTGGGCCCGATGGCGACGCCGCTGGTGGCGGTGGTGGTGAAGCTGCGGCCGCGGGCGGCGCCGGTGGCCGAGGACGAGGAGGAGGAGGCCAGCGAGGCGGAGATCCAGGCCTACCTCGAGGCGGGTGAGGCGGCCGGGATATTCGAGGGTGATGAAGGGGAGATCGTCGAGTCGCTGGTGGACTTCTTCGATACCGTCGTCCGGGAAGTCATGACCCCGCGGACCGAGATGGTGGTCGTGTCCGATACCGCCTCGTTCAGGGATGTTTTGCGGATCTTTGCCGAGAACCACAGGAGCAGGATCCCCGTGTATCACGAAACCGTGGACAAGATCATCGGCGTGGTTCACGTCAAGAGCCTGGTCAAGCACGGTCTCAAAGGAGTCGAGCCGCCCGTCTCCGAGCTGGTCCGTCCCTGTCTCGTGATCCCCGAGAACAAGCCCCTCGGTGATCTGTTGCGTGATTTTCAGAGCCACCACAAACAGATGGCGATCGTTGTCGACGAATACGGCGGCACCTCGGGCCTGGTGACTCTGGAGGACATTCTCGAGGTGATTGTCGGCGAGATCGAGGACGAGCTCGACCCCCGGCAGCCCCCCGACTGGCAGCTCCTGGAGGACGGACTCTACCGGCTTCAGGGACGCGCTTCTCTCGAGGTCCTCGAGGAGCTCTTTGGTCTCGAGGTCGACGAGGAGGATTTGGACACCGTCGGCGGTCTGGTGTTTTCCCTTCACGGCACCGTCCCTGAGCCCGGGACCGAGGTGCGGGACGAAGCGCACGGCCTCGTCTTTTCGGTTGAGGCCATGGACGAGCGCCGGATCGAGAGCGTCACCGTCCGGCGTGCGGGTGGTGCGAGCCCGGCCAAGGGCGTGGAGTGACGGCGGCAGATGTCTGAAGGTGGGTCGACGGCGGGGCTCGGAGAGACGGCCGGAGCCGGCCTCCATTCGGGTACCGTGGCGCTGATCGGCCGGCCCAACGCCGGCAAGAGCACCCTGCTCAACGCGCTGATCGGCGACAAGGTGGCCATCGTTTCGGACAAGCCTCAAACGACCCGGAACAGGATCGTTGGGATTCTCACGCAGCCGCGCGGGCAGGTGGTTTTTTTCGACCTTCCGGGGGTTCACAAACCCCTGCACCGGATGAACACCCGCATGATGCAAGAGGTGCGCTCAGCCGTCGAGGAGGTTGATGTCGTTCTCCACCTGGTGGACGCCACGGCATCCTGGGGTGGAGGCGAAGACTACCTCTTCGAACTGCTGCAGTCGGTGCGGCCGCAGGTCATCGGCCTTTTGACAAAGGTCGACCTCGTAAGGAATAAGGGAGAACTGCTGCCCCTGATCGCCTCCTATCAGGAACGCAGACCCGGGTCTGAAATCATCCCCATCTCAGCGCCGCAGGGCGACGGTCTCGAAGTTCTGCTGGATGAGCTTTTCGAGCGTCTGCCGGCTGGGCCAGCCCTCTTTCCCAGTGACCTCACAACGACTCAGACCGAGCGCTTCTTCATTGCCGAGGTGGTCCGCGAGAAACTCCTCGAGAGAACCCACGGCGAGTTACCCTACACCATCGGCGTCGTGGTCGAACTTTTTGACGAAGGCGACACTCTCCTCCACCTCGAGGCTGTCATCTACGTTGAACGCAAGAGCCAGAAGGGCATCGTGATCGGCAAGGGCGGCAGCATGATCCGCTCGGTTGGCCAGGCGGCGCGCGAGGACCTCGAGAGGCTCCTCGGGATCAAGATCTACCTCGGTCTGACGGTCAAGGTCCATGCGCGGTGGCGAGACGACCCACGGGTGCTCATCGCGATGGAACCAGGGATGGCTGATCTGAGTGATTACCGTGGAGACGGTGGGGAGGATTCGACCTGAGAATTCGGAATTCGGAATTCGGAATTCGGAATGTCACCCACCCACCTGGAAGAAATGGGGGAGGAGGGGTGGGAATTCAAAATTCAGAATTCAGAATTCAGAATTCGCGATGGGTGGGTGGCTAGGGTGGGAGCGTTGGACACCATTCTCGTTTTTACCGCCGGTGGCTGTCCGCACTGCCGTGCACTGTGCGAGGATTTCAACCGCCGCCGCGTGGTTTTCCGCGAGATCAACCTCAGCCGGGAACCCGAAGCGATGGAGCAACTGCGCCAGCTGAGCTGGGAACACCGGCTGCCGGTGGTGGCCGATCATGAGCGGGTTTCGATCGGCTTTCGCGGAAAATCCTCGACGTTTTCAGAACTCGGGCTGGAATAGACCGGTCGCCTTCCCCGCCACGCCCACCCACCCGGCAGCCGGGACGGCTGCCCCACAAAGCCTCAGTCGGTTCTGAGCCGGTTGTGGGGCACGCGTCCCGCGTGCCGGGCGGGTGGTCTCCCTTTCTCCCTTTCTCCCTTTCTCCTCTGCCCCCCTGCACCTCTACCCGAGTCAGCCTTCCTCATCCGGGCGGGCGCGAAACGCCTTTTTCAGGCTTTTCTGGCGCTTCGACTCCAAACGCCTTCGGCGCTGGGCCTTGGGGATCCTTGTCGGCACCCGGGGCTCGTTTCTTTCGAGTGCGCCGGCGAGCAGTTCGACGAATTTTTCGACGGTCGCTTTGCGGTTGGCCTCGCGGGTGCGGTGACGCTGCGAGGACACGTGGAGGATTCCCGCCTTGCTGATCCGCGTGGCCAGGCGCTCTTCGACCAGCGAACGCTGGTCAGCGGAGAGGGACGGACTTCCGATGACGTCGAAGAGCAGGCGGACCTTGGTTTCGACCTTGTTGACGTTTTGCCCGCCCGGTCCGCCGCTGCGGGCGAACTCGAATCGCAGCTCGCCGTCGTCGATCTCGAGGTCGCCGTTGATCCGGGGCATACCGGCATTATGCCGCAGCCGGGACGACGATTTGCTGAACGGGACCCGAATGAGCGCTCGCGGAGTCAATGAAAAACCCCCACCCAGGTGGGTGGGGGCATTCCGAATTCCGAATTCCGAATTCCGAATTTCTACAGCAGGCTCTGAATCTCCTCTTCAAGATGCACTTCGTCACCGGGCTCGAAGCCGAGGTGGAAGTACATCACCTTGCCGTTCCGATCGATCAGGAATGACGAGGGGTAGGCCCGGACCTTGTACAGGGCGCCGACGATCTCGTCGTCCCCCTCGCCGTTTTCGAGCATGGTGTAGGTGAGCCCGTTTTCTTCGATGAACTTGGTGGCGCGTTCGGTGTCTCGCTTGCCGTCGACGGCGATGATCTCGAATCCCTGGTCTTGGTACTTCTCATACAGAGGTTGCAGGCGTGGCAACTCCACGCGACAGCCGCCTCACGTGGGGAACCAGAATGCCAGCAGTGTCACCTTGCCGTTGGTTTCGGAGAGGCTCCTGGGGTTGCCCTGGTAATCAAGGAGCTCGAAATTGTCGGCAACCTTCGCCATCTGGCTGCGGCTGGACCACATGAATTCGTCGAACCCGGCCTCACTGCCGTTTTTGGCGACATAGGCTTCTCGTAGGTACGGTTCGGCTGCCGAACCGTCCTCGCCGAACACGGCCTCCATGCTCAGCAGCTCGATCGCACGGTCGACATCGCCCTGGGCCAACGCGGCCCGGCCCCAGTACTGGTACAGCGGTGTGTTGGGCACTCCCAGGTAGGTGACGCTGCCGACGGCGTCGGCGGCGGCAAACCGGTTCATGGCGAGTTCCGGATCACCCATGTTGAAAAGCGCCCATCCGTCGTAGGTCATTGCGGAGGCCTGGCGGAGCCGAACCCGCATGGCGACCTGGTCGTCGGTGAACTCTCGATCCGGGGAGTCGGCGCGAACCTGCTCGGGAGTCGCCAACTCCAGTGCGCCAAGCGAGTGCTCGTCGGCGACCATCCACTCTTCGAGGTCGAGGGCGGTGATCGCGACCTGTTCGTTCTCGTCGAAGGTCAGCGGCCGCACCGCACCCAGGTCGTTTGCAAGCGTTGCAATGTCCAGAGGCACATCCACCGAATCGGCCAGACTCAGCGCCTCCATGCCGACCTCGAATCGTCGCTCCGGGTCCGTGATCTGGGTCAGGGCAACGGACACGACATCCCACGCGCCCTGGGGGTCCTTCATCTCGTGGCCCTGGTAATAGACGATCGACGACGCCATCCGGCCGCTGTTTTTGGTGTCGGGGTAACGCGCCAGATAATCGGTGGCCAGAGCCACTTTGGCCTCCGCGCTTTCTGCTTCGTTCCACGCCGACTTCAGCGCGTCATACGCAGCGGCGGAAGCATCCGGGCCTTCTTCCTGTTTCGAACACCCTCCGGCCAGCGCGACCATCACGACCACGGTCACGAGCAACGGTTTTCGGAACATGATCCCTCCCCTCAATATCTGCGCTCGAAGTTCGACCACTTGAGCGCTCGCGCAGTATACGCGCGCTGAGGAGTGCGGCACACCCGACGGTGGAGGGCGAGGCGATCGAATCTCAAGTTGTTCCGATGGACTCCAGGGTCTCTATTGAAGTCGGGTCCGGCGCAAACGGCGCTCGTACCCGGTACACTCCACACCATGCGAATCGGCGACACCTGGTATCGGACCATCTGGCCGAGCGATGACGGGACGGCGGTCGAGATCATCGACCAGACCTGGTTGCCCCACGTTTTCTCGGTGCGCAGACTCGACAACCTCGACGACGTCGAGGAGGCGATCCGTTGCATGCGGGTGCGGGGTGCTCCGCTGATCGGAGCGACAGCCGCCTATGGGGTGTGGCTGGCTTTGCGCCACGATCCATCGGATGCGTCGTTGCGCCGTGCCGCTCAACGGCTTTCTGCAACGCGGCCAACGGCGGTGAACCTGCGCTGGGCGCTCGGTGAGATGCGGGCGTTGTTGACGCCACTCCCCGCTGACGAGCGGGCGCGCGCGGCGCAGACCGCGGCGGCGCGGATTTGTGACGACGACGTCTCGATCTGTCGGCGGATCGGCGAGCACGGCGCAGCTCTGATTCGCGAGATATCCGAACGCAAGGGCGGCGAAACGGTCCACGTCCTGACCCACTGCAACGCCGGCTGGCTGGCCACGGTGGATTGGGGGACCGCGCTTGCCCCGATCTACATGGCCCATGACGCAGGGGTCGCGGTGCACGTGTGGGTGGATGAAACCAGGCCGCGCAACCAGGGCGCTTCGTTGACAGCGTTCGAACTCGGTTCACACGGGGTCCCTCACACGTTGATCGTCGACAACGCGGGCGGGCATCTGATGCAGCGGGGTCTGGTCGATGCGTGCATCGTCGGCACCGACCGCACGACCGCCGACGGCGATGTGGCGAACAAGATCGGGACCTACCTCAAGGCACTGGCGGCGTACGACAATGGAGTCCCCTTCTTCGTCGCCCTGCCGTCGACCACCGTAGACTGGGCTGCCGCAGACGGAATTTCCGGGATCCCGATCGAGGAGCGGTCTCCAGAGGAGGTCACCAGGGTCTGGGGTCGAGCCGGAGACGGGACGCTCATGGAGGTGACGATCGCGCCGGATGGTTGCGAGGCGTACAACGTCGCATTCGACGTGACGCCGTCGCGGCTCGTGACAGGTCTGATCACCGAGCGTGGGGTGTGCGCCGCGTCGCGGGCGGGGTTGTCGGGTCTGTTCCCGGAACAGGCCGGGCCGGAGTTGACGCCGTGATGGACCTTTTCAGGCTGCAGCAGATACCGGGCAAATGGCCGCCCCTTCTCCTGACGGCCGTCGCGCTCGCGGCCCTCGGCTGCGCAGAGCCAAAGCAGGATTTCACAGAGCCCGGCGCAAGGTGGGACTTGGCGCGGGCAGAAGTCGTGCAGTGGGAATCCGACGACCCCTCGTTCGCCCAGGACTTCGCTGTCGAGGCATCGGGGATGGCGGCATCGGGCGCCTTTCTGTACATTTCATCGGAGAAGTACTCTCGGTTGCTGGTGTTCGATCGTTCCAGGGGAAACCGGGTCGGCGTGGTGCGTCTCGACGTGCCGCTCCACTCCGAGCTCGAGGGGGTGGCGGTGAGTGCCGGCGGTCTCCTCTTCTGCGACGAGGCCCATGCCGCCGTGTACGAGGTGGCCCCGGCCGACGACGACCTGATCGCAGCTGCCAGAGGCGGTCTCCCCGTCGCGGTGCGGAAGCTCGACCTCGAAGGGGTGTCGGTGCGTGGCGGAAAGATCGGGTTCGAAGGGATCGAGACCGATCCCGAGACGGGCGAGATCGTCCTTCTGCTCGAGCGCAGCGGAACCCCGGAAACCGGCTGCGTATCGCAGATCTACCGCCTCCGCCGCACCGGTTTCCAACTGGTTTCGCAGGGCGAACCTGTCGACGTCCGTCTTGAGGACTGTGCGTGGCGGCTGACCGGTCTGGCGTGGTGGAACGGCCGCCTGATCGCGCTCAAGACTCAATACCCGGGAGAGTGCTACGAAATCGTGGCCGTCGATCTCGAGTCCGGCGCAACCGAGGTCCTGCTCGAGTTGACGGACCTGTTACGGTCCCTCGAGGCCGAGGGGTGGAGCAACAACGTCGAGGGTCTGGCGGTAACGCCCGACGGCGCCCTGTGGCTGGTGGCGGACAACGCGGTCACCGGCGTGATTGACGACCCCTTGCCGCCATCGATCGATGTTCGGACATTGTTGCTGAGGATCCCGCTGGGGGGGGCGGATTGAACGCCTACCGCTGTCGAAGTTACGATTCGGGGCGGGCGGATTTCGGCCGACCGTCCTGTCGAGGTACAATCATCGTGGCGTCACGACATTTCGAGCTATTGCTCCTGGCTTCGAAACAGGGGGTTGGAGAGCTGATGGGAGTCCGGGACTGGTGAAGGCGGAGAGCATTGCCCTATTGGTGATGGCCGCGGTGCTGCTTCTGGTGGCGGCCCTGTTGCTGGCGCTGCGCCGCAGCACCCTGGCGCGGCGTGCTGCAGAGGAAGAAACCAGGGAGATCCGAGAAAGCTCGTCGCGGAAGTTCCGTCGTCTCGAACAAGACCTCAATTTCATGCTCGAGTTCTTCCAGGTGTTTGCCTCGTTGCTCGGCCAGATGCACGCCGAGCGGCAGGTCCGGATGATTCCGAAAGCTCTCCTCAAAGCCATTGTGCAGATCTATCAACCCGAAGTGGCTGCTGTTCTTGTCAAGCGCAAACCCCAGGCCACCGACCCCAGTACGGGTGAGACCTTGTCAGTAGCGGCCCTGCACTCGACGCGAGGGACCCTTCGCGAAGGCCTCGATTTTCGTTTTGGTGAGGGACAGGTCGGGATCGCGGCGAAACGCCAACAGGTCATGGTTCGCAAGGACTTCGAAGACGACCAACTGTGGAACTACGAACGGTCTCGTGTCACCGCCGAACCGACCTGGGACATCGTGGCGCCCATGGTCGTGGGTGAGAAGACTCTCGGAGTCCTGGCCATCGCGCGGCCCGAGCGGCACCATGACACCGAACGCGACGTGCTCGAGATGATCGCGCGGATCGGAGCCCTGACGACCCAGAATGTGGCCGCTTACCGGCAGAAAGAGGTCGAGGCCGAGCACGACAAACTGACCGACATCTTCAACAAGGGGGCGCTCCTCAAGCGGCTCGACCTTGCCATCATCCAGGCCCGCAAGACCGGCGGCAAGGCCTCGGTCTTCATGTTTGACCTCGACAACTTCAAGGTCTACAACGACACCAACGGACACCTCCCGGGTGACCGTTTGTTGGCCAGGCTGGCACAGCTCGTCAAAGAGACTGTCCGCGCCGATGACGTTTTTGGTCGGTTCGGCGGCGAGGAGTTCCTGCTGGTGATGCCGGGCAGGAGCGGGGGACAGGCCATGACGGCGGCCGGGATGGTCCGCAAACGGATCGAAGACTATCCCTTCGAAGGCGGCAGCACCCAACCGCTCGGGAAGGTCACGATCAGTGGGGGCGTCGCCTGTTTCCCGGATGACGCCCAGGACGGCGTCGAGCTTTTGCGGATGGCGGACACCGCCCTCTACAAGGCGAAGCAGGCCGGCCGCAATCAGGTCTGCCGTGCCGACGAAGCGGGTCTGAACCCGCTGTAAGCTCAACACCCGGCATCAAGGACCCATGGAGTACCGCGGCCGCGTTGAATGTGTGCCGGTGATGGCACTGTTTGCCGGTGGCCGTCGGTTCTCGCGACTGTCGGCCGACGGTTTCGCTCAAAACAGAGTAGAATGCCGGCCATGAAAGTGGATGTACGGCACGTGGGCGACGTGATCATTGTTGACCTCGATGGCCGGCTCGTCATGGGGGTCGGTGACGAGCTCTTGCGAGACGTGATGAACGAGCTCGTGGCCGAGGACTGGAAGAAGATCCTGCTCAACCTGCGGCGGGTGTCGATCATCGACAGCTCGGGGATCGGTGAGGTGGTGTCCGGCTGGAAGCTGGCGCGGCGCTTTGGCGCCTCGGTCAAGCTGCTGCGCCCCGCCCCCCAGGTTGAAAGGACCCTCACCTTGACCCAGCTCCTGCCGCTGCTCGAGGTCTTCGACGACGAGACCGAAGCGGTGGCCAGCTTCCTCACCAACTGAGCCGCCGCCGTCCGGTCGGGGGCAAACCGTAGACAAAGCTCAGACCCAACGGGAGGCACAAATGTTTGACAGTTTCAGGGCCGGGTTTCGCGCCGAGCTCGACGGCATTCGAGAGGCGGGCACGTTCAAACACGAGCGCGTGATCTCGTCGCCGCAGAGCGCCGCGATCGAGGTGTCCAGGGGCGAGGTCATCAACTTCTGCGCCAACAACTATCTCGGTCTCGCCGACAATGAGGAGATCATCAGGGCGGCCAAAAAGGCCCTCGATGAACGCGGGTTCGGGATGGCGTCGGTGCGCTTCATCTGCGGCACCCTCGATCTCCACAAAGAGCTCGAGCGGGTCATCAGCGAGTTCAACGGCACCGACGACACGATCCTGTACTCCTCCTGCTTCGACGCCAACGCAGGCCTCTTCGAGACCATCCTCGGCGCCGAGGACGCCATCATCTCCGACGCGCTCAACCACGCGTCGATCATCGACGGCGTCCGTCTGTGCAAGGCCGAACGCTTCCGCTACGCCAACTCGAACATGGAGGAGCTCGAAGAGATCCTGGAGAACACTCAGGGCCACCGGCGGCGCCTGATAGCCACCGACGGGGTGTTCTCCATGGATGGTTACCTGGTCAAGCTCGACCGGATCTGCGATCTCGCCGACCGCTACGATGCGATGGTGATGGTCGACGATTCCCACGCCACCGGGTATATCGGCCGCACCGGGCGTGGCACTCCCGAGCACTGCGGCGTGCAGGGCCGGGTGGACCTCATCACCTCGACTCTTGGCAAGGCCCTCGGCGGCGCCTCCGGCGGCTATACCACCGGTCGCAGGGAGATCATCGAACTTCTGCGCCAGCGGTCCCGGCCCTACCTCTTTTCGAACACGCTGACGCCCTCGCTGACTGCTGCGGGCATCGAGGTGTTTCGCATGTTGTCGTCGACCACGGCCCTGCGTGACAAGCTGATGGAGAACACCCGCTATTTTCGCGACAAACTCTCGAAGGTCGGTTACGACCTGCTCGACGGAGAGACCGCCATCGTACCGGTGATGTTGTACGACGCGCGTCTCGCCGCCGATGTTGCCGACGCCATGCTGGAAGAGGGCATCTACGTCGTCGGCTTCAGTTTTCCCGTGGTGCCGAGGGACCAGGCCCGGATCCGGGTCCAGATCTCGGCCGCGCACGAAAAGGAGCACCTCGACCGTGCTGTGGCGGCATTCGCCAAGGTCGGCAAGAAACTCGGCGTGATCTGAATCGGAGCGGTCGACGCGTGCACCACACCGCACCACCGGAGGCCTGGATCGAATGGGGCGGGAACGGGCCCGCGGTGGTTTTCGGACACGCCAACGGCTTTCCCCCGGAAACCTATCGCCTCCTGCTGGAGGATCTCTGCCGCTGGTTCTCGGTGGCGAGCTTTGCCGCGCGTCCCCTGTGGCCCGGGAGCGACCCCGGTTCGGCGGGTTCGTGGCATGACCTCGCCGGCGACCTCGGCGACGAACTCAGGCGCCGTCGCGTGGAGGGTGCGCTGGCGGTGGGCCACAGCCTCGGCAGCGTCCTCAACGTGCTCGCCGCTGCGGTCGAACCGCGTCGATTCCGGGCCCTGGCCCTGATCGACCCGGTGGTGTTTACCGGGACCCACACGCTGTTCTGGGGCGCGCTCAAGGGTTTGGGGTTCGGACATCGACTTCCCCTCGTCAACGGCGCCCACAGACGACGGGAGGTTTATGCCGACCTCAACGAGGTTCGCGCCGCGTACGCGGGCAAATCGGTCTTCGCCACCTGGGATCCGCAGGTGCTCGACGACTACATCGGCGCGGCTTTTGTACCCGATGCCGCGTGCGGCGTGCGGCTGCGCTACCCGAAGGTGTGGGAGGCGAGGATATTCGAGATGACGCCTGCCAGCGTGTGGCGGGAGCTGAAGAGCCTCGAGGTGCCCGTGCTCTTCATTCGTGGGGCAGCCTCCGACACCTTTGTCGCGGCGGCGGCGAAAAGGGTGGGTCGCGAGATGAACAACGCCCAGGTGGTCGAGGTTGCCGGCGCCAGCCACTTCGTCCCCATGGAGAAGCCGCGCGCAGGTGGCGGGGTTGATCACCGACTGGGCGCGACGAGATCGGTATCTGAAGCGTGGATATCTCGTCCCTCGTCCGGCGAACTCGACGTCGACCTGCGAGCGGTCGGTGACACGACAGGGCAGACGGCGCCAAGGCCTATCTCAAGAGCGATCTCGAGTTCCTCGGCGTCGCGGCCAAACCGCTGCGCGAGGTGGCGCGGTTGTTCCTTGGCTGCCATCCGGACCTCGACCGCGCGCACCTGGTGGAGCTGGTGTGTTCCCTGTGGGAGAGGCCGGTGTTCAGCGGGGTTTGTGTCCGGAAAAGAGGAGGCCGACGCCCCACGGCACCCCGTCGAAGAGACGGTCGAGGCTGAAGATCGCGCCCACCACAGCGACCAGCCGGCGGCTCCGTCCGAGATTCGAAACCGTGTTCAGCGCGGGGTCGCTTGCGACGGCCCCGTCGTGTTCGAGACGGCGGCGGTTGACTCGTTTGAGAAAAAGGTCATCGTAGAGCCGCAGGAGCGGCCAGCCCCACACCACGACCTCGGGCACGAGCCCTGCGCGGTCGAGGATCCCGGCCATTTCCGGTGCCGAGTAGCGCCTCTGGTGCTCGGCCCAGTCATCCCATTCGGACCACTGTTCCGGGCCAGCGGGGACCGTTCCCACCAAGCAGCCGCCGGGCGTCAAGACTCGTGCGAGCTCCGAGACCGCGACCTCGTGCGCCGGGATGTGCTCCAGGGTCTCGGCGCTGGAAGCGCTTTTGAATGTCCCCTCTGGAAACGGCAACCGCGTGATGTCGACGACAACCGGGAGGACGCGGTCGACGAGGCCTGATGCCTCGGCTCGGCGGCGCAGGACGGAGAGCGAGAGGGGCGAGAGATCCGCGGCCACCACCAGCCGCCCCTCGCGGGCGAGTGTCAGCGACAGCGACCCCACGCCGGCCGCGCATTCGAGGTGGAGACCCGGTTCCGGGGAGACTTCGTGGAGGCGCCGCACCAACCGCGCCTCGCGGTGGGCATGCCGCGGCCCGAAAAACTCCGGGTCCGCCCCCCATTCGGCCTTTCCCATCTGGAGAGAATAGCAACACTGAATTCGGAATTCGGAATTAGGAATTCGGAATTTCCACCCGCCCCCCCACCGACAATCAGAACTCGAGTGCTCAGGGCGGGTGGGACCGCGTGCGGCGGAGGTGCCTGGCTCCCGGCCCGTCCTACGGGCCGGCGTGCCTGCCTCCACACGGGAAGAACGTCGGTACAGCCATGCCCCATCAGAAGTACCCCGGCCTCACCGACGCGGCGATCGCAGATCCCGCGGCTCTGCTACCATCCCCACCCATGCCGGAAGACCTCCGCCCCGAGTGGATCGATACTGCCGAAGGAGTTCGGGTCGCAGCAGGCTTGTGTGCCGCCAACGGTCGGGTCGCGCTCGATACCGAGGCGGACTCGATGCATTCCTACTTCCACAAGGTGTGTCTGATCCAGGTGACCGCCGACGGCCGCCACATGGTCATCGATCCGCTCGCGCTCGCGGACGGCGATCTCGACCCGCTGTGGAGGGTGGTTGCCGATCCTGCGCTGCCCGTCCTGATGCACGGTGCCGATTACGACTTCCGGGTCCTCGACCGCGACTACGGGGCGAGGATCCATGGGCTCCAGGACACTCAGATCATGGCCTTGTTGCTGGGCGAAGAAAAGACCGGGCTCGCCGCCCTCCTCGAAAAGGAACTGGGCATCCACCTCGACAAACGGCACCAACGCGCCGATTGGGGACGGCGGCCCTTGACCCGTTCGCAGGTCGCCTACGCGGCCGCCGACACCGCCTATCTGGGGGCTCTCGTCGAGCTTCTCCGAGCGCGTCTCGAAGAGCTCGGTCGGTGGTCGTGGGCGGTCGAGGAGTTCGAGCACCTGGAACAGGTCCGGTTTTCGCCGCCGGACGCGGACCCGTTGGCCTTCGAACGCATCAAAGGGGCGCGGGCGCTGCGCGGCGAAGCAAGGGACCGTCTCTTCACCCTCCACGGGTGGCGCGAACACATGGCTCAGACCCTCGATGTGCCGCCGTTCAAGGTTCTCGGGAATCACCAACTGATGCTCCTGGCCGAAGAACCACCGGCGGACCAGGCAGGCCTGGGTGAGGTTGAGGGCATCGGTCCACGGGCGGTCCACCGCTGGGGCCGCGAGCTTCTGCAAGCCGTCGGTCGCCCGAATCCGGCGCCGGACCGCGTCAAACTATCGCGACCGCCGAACCCGCCGCCCGAGGTGCGTCGCCGGCTGAAAAACCTGTCCGCGGCCCGCGACGCGCAGGCGAAGGCCCTCGGTCTTCAAGAGGGGCTGGTGTGCTCGCGAAGCTGTGCCGAGGCGGTGGCAGCTCGACAACCCCGGTGTGCGTCCCTCGGGGACCTCGCCGATGCCGGGCTCAAGGGCTGGCGTCTCGATGTGCTCGGCGAGTCTTTCCTGGCTGCGCTCGCGGCATCCTGAGGCCGAACGGGGGCACGGGCCACCTCGCAATCGCGGCTGTGTCACTCCTCGATCCGCTCGACGTCCGCTCCGAGGTCCGCGAGCCGGCGGTGGAGGTTCTGATAGCCGCGTTCAACCTGGCGGATGTTGTGAATGGTGCTCACTCCTTCGGCGGCGAGGGCGGCGATCACCAGCGCCATGCCCGCCCGGATGTCGGGGCTCGCGAGGTTCTCTCCGTGGAGCTTCGACGGCCCCACGACAACCACCCGGTGGGGATCGCAGAGGACGATCCGCGCGCCCATGGCAATCAGTCGATCGACCCAGAAGAGTCTGCTCTCGAACATTTTTTCGTGAATCAGGATCGTTCCCCTGGCCTGGGTGGCGAGCACAACAGAGATGGACGTGAGATCAGCCGGGAAGGCCGGCCACGGCCCGTCGTCGATCTTCGGGATGGCGCCGTGAACGTCGTCCCTGATCACCAGTTCCTGGTCGGCGGGGACGATGATGTCGTTGCCCTCGACCCGCCACGAGATGCCGAGGCGGCCGAAGCACAGTTCGGTCATGCGGTGGTGGCGCTCGGGTTCGGCGTTGACCACGCGGAGCTCGCCGCCGGTCACCGCCGCGAGTCCGATAAAGCTGCCAACCTCCACCGGATCGGGGCCGATGGTGGCGGCCGCCGGTCCGAGACGACGGCACCCCTCGACCTCGAGCGTGTTGGTGCCGACGCCTTGCACCGCGCCGCCCATCGCGTTGATGAGCTGGCAGAGCTCCTGGACGTGAGGTTCGGACGCGGCATTGCGGATCGTCGTCACGCCTTCGGCGAGGGCGGCTGCCATGACCGCGTTTTCGGTCCCCATGACACTCATTTCGTGGAGGAAGATGTCAGTTCCGGTGAGGCCGCGGGGAGCGCTCAGGCGGTAGGAGTCGGCGCCGACCTCGACCTCGGCCCCCAATGCCTGGAGCGCGTGAACGTGCGTGTCCAGAGGCCGGCGGCCGATCCGGTCGCCGCCCGGCCGCGGCAACACGGCGCGGCCGTACCGTGCGAGCAATGGACCGGCGAGCAGAAACGACGCGCGGATTTCGCACGCCAGGTGCGCCGGCGCCTCGTGAACTGACAACGATGAACTGTCGATCCGCCACGACCCGGGTCCGATCTCCTCGATGACGGATCCGAGGCTGGCGAGCAGCTCGAACATGACCGCCACGTCGCGGATCTGCGGTACGTTGGCGAGTTCGACGGGACCGTCCGCGAGCAGCGTGGCCGCCAGCATCGGCAGTGCGGCGTTCTTGTTGCCGCCGGGGACCAGGGTGCCGTGGATCGGCAGGCCGCCGCGGATGACGTAGGCGTGGTTTTTGTCGTCGGGGATCATCATGGTGTGATCATCATACCGAGAGGTGGCGCGATGATGGAGGAGCAATGGCGATTTGAAGGCACGCTGCTGTAGAATTCCCCATTGTGGCCCAGGTCGATCTCCATGCCCTCAAGATACCCAAACGCGCTAAACAGGTGGCAGAGCTGTTGGATCAGCTGCACCGACGGGGCGGGCGGGTGGTGGTGTGGGTGGCCGACGACGGCCGGCGGCAGATCCTCGACAACTATCTCTGGACGTTCGATAAGCTGGCTTTCGTGCCGCATCTTCTTTGGAGCCCTCGACTCGGTGACGTCGACGACCCGATCGTCCTGGTGGGCGAACCGGTGAACCCCAACCGGGCGTCGATGCTGGTGGTCGGAGATGATCTGCCCGACGGGTCGTGGGCAGCCACCTTCGAGGTCGTTCACGACCTCGCGGGCGCTGACGAAGAGGGCACGGCCCGGCGCGAATTCTGGGAGCGTTGGCGCCTGGATTTCGGCTCGTAGAGAGTCTTCACTCGTCGGGCATGGCAATCTCGAGGCTGGTTTCCGGCGGCGTCCGGGTGTAGCGCCGGATGGCGAACGCCGCTTCGACCACCAGCCACAGGGCGATCAAGGTGATGGCGCCGCCGATGAAGAGCAGGGTCGAGTTGCCGTCGTGCCAGAACGACAGGAGCTTGGTGGTCATGGCGATCAGCGTGGTGACCATCATGAAGACCATGGGTATCAGAAACGGCAGGGCGAACCGACGCCGCTGCAGAAGATAGAGCGACACAGTCAGCAGCGCGAGCCCGGCCAGGAGTTGGTTGGTGGAGCCGAACAGCTGCCACAACACGAGACCGGCCGACTGACCTTCGATGCGATAGAAGGCGAAGAAGGAGATCGCGGCCACCGCCAACGTCGAGGACAGGTAACGGTTCTGAAGGGGCGAAAAACGGACGGACGTGGCGATTTCTTCGATGTTGTAGCGCAGCAGGCGGGTCGCCGAGTCGAGGGTCGTCAGGGCAAAGCTGACCACCACCACGGCGATCAGGGTGCGTGCGGTCTGCTCGGGGAGCCCGACCACCGAGACAAAGCGGGTTGCGCCTTCGATAAAGGCGCTCATGCTGCTGCCCAGACCCTGGATCGACGCCCAGTCCGCGTAGTGGTGTTTCCACGCCGCCGGCGAAACGAAGCCGGCCGTGCAGGCGAGCACGGCTGCGAGCCCGAGCAGCGACTCACCGATCATGGCCCCGTAGCCGATGGGGCGTGCATCAGTTTCCCGGTCGAGCTGTTTGGCCGTCGTCCCTGACGACACCAGCGAGTGGAAGCCTGAGGCGGCGCCGCACGCGATGACGATGAAGACGAAGGGGTAGAGGGGCGGCGCCCCGACCGGGTGGGCGTCCACCACCGGCGCCGCGAACTCGGGACGGAGGATGAAGAAGCCGACGTAGGTGAGGCCGAGACCCAGGTAGAGCAGCAGCGAGTTGAGGAAGTCGCGCGGCTGCAACAGCGACCACACCGGCAGCACCGAAGCGAGCCAGGCGTAGGCGAGCAGGACCCAGGTCCACCCGGCCGACGAGGCCCAACGGACCGGCATGTACGGAGACGCCACGACAACCGCCAGTGTCAAAACGAAGGCGACCGCGATCAGGGGCATCAGCCTGCGGCCGCGTTTCCTCACCAGCCAGCCGATGATCATCGCGGCCACCAGAATGACGCCCGAAGGGACCACCGACTCGGGGTAATAGTCGGCCGAAAAGAGGAGCCCGACGACATAGGCGAAGACCCCCATGGCGAGGGCGATGGCGAAAAAGATGATGGCGTGCATCAGCGCCTTGGCGCGTTTGCCGATGAGGCCTTCGGCGATGGCGCCGATGGAAAGCCCTTTGGCGCGGACCGAAATCACCAGCGCGCCGAAGTCGTGGACGCAGCCGACCAGGATCGAACCGAAGACCACCCAGAGCATGGCCGGCAGCCAGCCCCAGACCACGGCGATGGCGGGGCCCAGCATCGGTGAGAGTCCGGTGATGGATGCGTAGTGGTGGCCGAAGAGCACCAACGGCTGGGTCGGCACGTAGTCGATGCCGTCCTCCATGGAGTGCGCCGGCGTCACCGCATCGGGCCGCAACGCGAACACCTGTTGCGCCAGAAAGCGTGAGTAGAACATATAACCTGCGAAGTACACCGCGAAGCACGCCAGCACTGCGATGGTCGATGTCATGGCGGGTATTCTATCCGCGTCCGCGCCAGTTTCCGTGCCCGAATCCATGTCCAGGGGAACTGCCCCGGCGTCGCACATGGCCGCGTGCGGCGGAGGTGCCACTTCTGACATTGTTGGGTACGCGATCGGATCCCGTCGGCACCGCGCTTCGGGCCAACAATGTCAGGGGTGGCTCCTCACGGGAAACGCGATCTGAAGGTCGGGACCATTCGAATTCATCGGGTACGGGCGCGGAGACGGAGACGGAGACGGGTACGGAGGTGCCCGCCAGTCAAGCGCTCCACAATCGCGGGCGACCCGATTCGTGCCACTGCTGCAACCACCGTACGGCGCCGCCACGGTTTCGCACTTCGTCCCTCACCTGGGCTTCGGTGAGGGCCGCGACGGCGCGACCGAGGCCGGGCCCGAGCGGGAGACCGAGGAGAGCGGCGATTTCTTCGCCTGCGAGCAACGGAACCGGTGCGGTCAGTTCCGCACCGTGCTTCCGCCACTGCCGCCACCACCGGTTCCAGTTGTGGCCGGGCTCGACGGCGGCGGCGAGGGTGATGGTGGCGGGGAATGCCGCGCCGGCGCGGTGGATCAGCGTCCGCCGGTCCACGGTGGGCCCGTCGACTGCCGACAGGGCGGCATCGAGCATCCTCGCGGCATGGGTGGCGTGGAGCCGCAGCGGCCGCGGCCATGCGAAGTGGGCCACGTCGTCGGGATCTGGCGATCCCCAGGCTCGGAGCAATACGGCGAGTGCGGCGGCGTCGCCGGCCTCGGCGAAGGCCGCGCGCAGAGGGTGCGCGTTGGGCCGCAGACGCGACACGGCGGCCAGATTGGCGGCGATCCAGGGTCCGTCGAACCGGGTTGACGGGTGAGCCGTTCGCTGCACGATCCCGAGGTCGAGCATCGCCTCGAAACCGCGTTTGCGGTTCGGGAGAGTGACCAACTTCAGAAACTCCTGACCGAGACGTTCGGGCGGCGCGTGGCGGACCCTCGGCGCCAGGGACCGGATCCAACCAGCGGTTCGCCCGTCGAGCCCGAAGTCGGGAAACTGGGCCAGAAAGCGCGCGGCGCGCACCAGGCGCACCGGATCGTCCTGCAGGTTCCTTTTTCGAACGGCTCGCAGGATTCCGGCCTTGAGGTCGTCGATCCCGCCGACCTGGTCGATGAGCGGTCCGTCGGGCAGCTGCCACATCAGCGCGTTGCAGGTGAAGTCCCGACGCCGGATATCGTGATTGAGGTTGAGCTCTCCGAGCGGCCACAGTTCGACCTTGAGGGCGGGTGTTTCGATCCGCCACACCCGCTTGTCATCGCGGCCGAGGACGTGGGCGCGGCCGTCGAGCCGGGCGGCCAGCCGGCGTGCCGGTCCCCTGGCGCCCTCGAGATCGCCCGGAAGAACGAGGTCGAGGTCGACGGTTGTCCGTCCCAGCAGCCGATCGCGGACGTAACCGCCCGTGACCAGGCACTCGGGTGTGCCGAGGCCCTCCCACACCCCGCGCAGCAGCAGGTCGCGCTTGAGTGCAGACAATCTGAGTCGGGGCATGGCGGCATCAGCATACTCCATGAATTTCGGATTTCGGATTTCGGATTTCGGATTTTTCCACCCATCCCCACCCATAGCCCATTGCCTCAAGCCTCAAGCCTCAAGCCTCAAGCCCAAGATGCTACAATGCGCAACCCCGCCGCGAGGCGGAAGATCCCGAAACGAGAGGGAATGGAAAATGGCCGAAGAAAGACTGCAGAAGATCATCGCGCGCACGGGGCTGTGCTCGCGCCGCGATGCCGACCGGTTGATTGCAGGGGGCCGGGTCACGGTCGACGGGCGCGTCGCCGAGCCTGGCGAAAAGGTCGAGTGGTCGAAGGTCCACATCAAGGTGGACGGTAAGAGCCTCAGGTCGCCTGAAGTCGCGCGCTACTTTCTCTTGTACAAACCCCGCGAGGTCATGACGACGTGCGATGACCCTGAGGGGCGCAAGACGGTTCTCGATCTGGTGCGGCCCATGGTCCGCGAGCGGATCTACCCGGTGGGCCGGTTGGATTACCAGTCGGAAGGGCTTCTCCTGCTGACCAATGACGGCGAGTTGGCCGCCCGGGTTGCCCACCCGCGGCACGGCGTGGTGCGCGAGTACATGGTCAAGATCCGCGGTGATCTCACGCGACCGGAGTACGACAAGTTGATGGCGGGTACCAGCATCGAAGGCCGTCTCGTCAAACCCCGGCTGGCACAGCGGGAAAGACAAGGGCGCGGCGGGGCGACGACCTGGTGGCGGATCGAGGTCACCGAGGGGCGGACCCACGAGGTTCGGGAGCTCTTTTTCCGCGCCGGACACCACGTCCAGAGGCTCCGGCGAACCGCGATCGGTCCGCTGCGCGACGACACCCTCAAACCGGGCGAGTTCCGGACCCTGAGCGAAAACGAGCTTCAGACCCTGAGACGAGCGACCGTGAGGACCGGGAAGTCGAAGCCCGCGAGCCCTGCCCGATCGACAACCGGAAATCGGGGCCCGGGTAGACCTGCAACTCGGAAACCGTCAACCCGGAAACGCTAAACCACTGAAAAAACAAATATCTGCAATTCGCCGCAGGCGAATTGCCGTGGTAAAATCACGCGCCGCATCGATGGGCTGGAGGATGCGTGGAAAAGATCGACGAAAGTCAACAACCGCTCGAACAGCTTTTGGCCAACCGCCGGGCGAAGCTCGACGCGATGGTCGATCTCGGTCTTGAGCCCTTTCCGCGGCGTTTCCGCGTCGAAGAGTCGGTGACTCAGGTCCGCGCGCGGTTCGAGGAGGAGACCACCGAGGAACTCGAAACCGAACAGCCGCAGGTGCGGCTCGCCGGACGGGTGCGGGCGATTCGCGGCCACGGCAAGGTCTCGTTCGCCGATCTCAGCGACGGCGCCGGGCAGATTCAGCTCTACGTGCGCAAGAACGACCTCGATGAAACAGCCTGGCAAACCTTCGAACTCCTCGATCTGGGTGACTTTCTCGGCGTCGAGGGCAGGGTGTTCCGCACCCGCGCGGGCGAGCTCAGCGTGGCGGTGAAGAGCTTGACGGTCCTCGCGAAAGCGCTTCGGCCCCTGCCTGAGAAGTACCACGGCCTCGCCGATCGTGAGGCGCGGGCGCGTCAGCGTTACCTGGACCTGCTCGCCAACCCGCAGTCCCGGGAGGTCTTCGAGGTGCGATCGAAGGTCGTGTCGTCGATCCGCCGGCATCTCGAGGCGGCGGGCTTCATGGAAGTCGAGACGCCGATGATGCAGCCAATTGCAGGGGGCGCTGCTGCGAGGCCTTTCACGACCCACCACAACACACTCGACCTCGATCTGTACCTGAGAATCGCTCCGGAGCTGTATCTCAAACGACTCATCGTCGGCGGCTTCGAAAGGGTCTTCGAACTCAACCGCAATTTCCGGAATGAGGGCATCTCCACTCGGCACAACCCCGAGTTCACGATGCTCGAGTTCTACTGGGCCTATGCTGACTACGAGCTGCTGATGGACTTCACCGAAGAGCTCCTGACAGCGGTGGCCGAAGACGCTGTGGGCTCGCTGGAACTGCCGTGGGGCGAGCACACGATCGACTTTCGCCGGCCGTGGCGGCGGCTGACGATGCGCGATGCGATTCTCGAGTACTCCGATCTGACGCCCGACGACCTCGCGGACAGGTCCCGGATGGAGGCTGCCGCCCGCGCCCTCGATGTTCAGCGGATCGCTGAGCGGTCGGACGGCGCCCTGCTGGCCGAGCTTTACGAAATGACCGCCGAACCCCTGATGATCAATCCGACCTTCATCATGGACTTCCCCAGGGACATCTCACCGTTCGCGAAATCCTGCCCCGGAGACCCGAACACGGTGGAGCGTTTCGAGCTGTTCATCGGCGGCATGGAGCTCGCCAACGCCTTTACGGAACTCAACGACCCGGATGAGCAGCGGCGGCGCCTCGAGTCTCAGGCTGCCGCCCAGGGTGGAGAGGTGGACGAGGACTTCGTGCTGGCCATGGAGCACGGGTTGCCCCCGACGGGCGGCGAAGGGATCGGCATCGACCGTTTGGTCATGCTGCTCACCAATCAACAGTCGATCCGCGACGCCATCCTGTTCCCGCAGCTGCGCCCAAGAGACTGAGATGGCGCGCCCCCTCTCGACATCCTGCGCGCGGACCCCGGTCGGAGTGTGGACGCCGCTCGGGACAGATGGCCGTTTTTTCGGAGCATGGGTCGGCAGGCGTGTCAGCTGAACTCCACCTCGCCCGCCGCTACCTCATCGGCCTCAGGCGCCGCACCCACGTGGCGACGGTGACCCTGATCTCGATGGTTGGACTGGGCCTCGGAGTGCTCGCGCTGGTGGTCACACTGTCCCTCCTCGAGGGATTCCAGTCAGCTATCCGGGCTGAACTCGTTGCCAAGGCCAACCACGTCCGGGTGACATCTGACCGCGGGCGCCGACTGCAGTACCCCGAGAAGTTGGCGTCAGTCTTGCAAAGGGATCTGCCCCAAGTGGAGATGATCAAGGTTGTTCGGGGTACATGCCTGGTGTCGTCGCTTTCTGATGCCGTTCCGGCATCGGTCGTCGGCCGGTCTGACGCCCTTGACGTGGTCGTCGACCGTGTTCTTGCCGCCCGTCTCGGGGTTGGCGTCGGCGACCAGATCCAGGTGATTTCCCCCAGACAGCGCCTGACCCCGATGGGACCGCTGCCCGTCCGCAAGACGGCGGAGATCGCGGCTGTCAAGCCTCCCGAGCCCGGCGACGAGTCGGGGACAGTCTTGTTGCCGCTCGCTTCGGCGCAGCAACTGCTGTGGGGCGGCGACGTCGTCGAGGCCATTGAACTGCGCGACATCTCAGATCCGTGGGGTTTGGGAGGGCGGGTTCGCCAAGCTCTCGAAGGGGCTGACCAACCGATCAGGGTGGCGGGTCTCGAAGAGCTGCACCGGCCGTTGCTGCTCGCGCTCGCTCTCGAACGGGTCATGATTTTCCTTGCGGTGAGTCTCATGCTGGTGGTCGCAGCGCTCAACCTGCTGTGCAACGTCGCCATGGTGGCGGCGGAAAAGCGGGTCGACCTGGCTGTGCTCGCGGGCATCGGCTTGCCGCCCCGCGCGCTGCGGCGCCTCTTTCTCATGCTCGGTGTGGGCATCGGCATGGTGGGCTCGATCGGCGGCGCGATCCTCGGGGTGGCGACGGCGATGATCCTTGACCGCACCGGGGCGCTGCCGCTGCCGCGCGGAGTGTTCGCGACGTCGTCCGTGCCGTTCCGGGTCGAACCGTCCATGGTGGCCCTGGTCATAGCGATCGCACTCGTGCTCGCGACCGCCGCCTCGTGGTTTCCGTCGCGGCTCATCGCGCGGCGCGACCCCGCCGAAGGGCTGCGTTATGAGTGACGGCCGCGCTCTTGTCGAAATGGCGGGCGTCAGCAAGGGCTTCGGCGCCGGGAGCACGCGGGTGGAGGTCATCAAGGGCCTCGATCTCACGGTGGCCGAGGGCCGTCTATTGGCGATCGTCGGCCCGTCGGGAGTCGGAAAGAGCACGTTGTTGCACATGATCGGGCTCCTCGATCGCCCGGACGAAGGGCGTTTTGTTCTCGACGGCCGGGAGGTCGATGAACTCGACGGTGAGGAGCGCGCTCATGTACGGAACCGGCTGATCGGTTTCGTATTTCAGCACCACTACCTGCTCGACGAACTGGACGCCCTCGACAACATTGCGCTGCCGCTGCGGATCGCCGGCGAGACGGCTTCTAAAGCGCGCGCCCGCGCAAGGGATCTTCTGGACGCGGTGTCGTTAGCCGATCGGGCGCATCATTTTCCCGATCAGCTGTCGGGTGGTGAACTGCAGCGGGTGGCGGTGGCGCGGGCGTTGGCGATGAATCCGCGGTTGCTCCTCGCCGATGAGCCAACCGGGAATCTGGATCGCAAGAACTCTGAGCACGTGTTCGATCTGGTGCGCGATCTGCATTTGAAGGCCGGATTGACATCAATTATAGTGACCCACGACGAAGAGATGGCCCGCATGTGCGACGGCGTGTTCCGCCTGGCACCTGCGGGCGAATATTTCGAAGATGTTTGAACGATTCAACGAACACGTCAGGCGCAGCCTGTTTTTTGCTCGCTACGAAGCGAGCCGCTCGAGCAGTCGGTCGATCGCCTCGCACCACGTCCTTCTCGGAATGCTGCGAGAGGCGGATCCGGTGTTCGGCGAGCTGCTCGCGGAGAAGGGCATCAACGCGCGTGGAATCCGGGACGAACTTCTGGGCGAGCGCATGAGCCTCGAACGGGTGAGCACGTCGCCCGACCTGCCGCTCGCCGAGGAGACGAAAAAGGCCCTCGCCTATGCGGTCCACGAAGCGGAGAGCATGGGCCACGCAAAAGTCGGTTCCGAACATCTGGTGCTGGGTCTGTTGCGGGTCGAAGAGTCGAGCGCCGCCCAGTACCTGACTGGTCGCGGCCTCGAACTGTTCCAGCTTCGCGAAGAGGTCATTCGGCGAGGTCGTGAGACGGAGGCTGAGGCGACGGCTCAGGCCACGCCCAATATCGTCGAGTACTCGCGCGACCTCACGATGATTGCCGCGGAGGGCGGCTTCGACCCGTTGATTGGGCGCGAGCAGGAAGTCGAACGCATGGTGCAGATCCTCAGCCGGCGGACCAAGAACAACCCGCTGCTGCTCGGCGAGTCCGGCGTCGGCAAGACCGCCATCGTCGAAGGGCTGGCCACCCGGATCATCGACGGCTCGGTGCCGGTGCACCTCTGTGATCGACGGATCCTGGCTCTCGACCTGTCGTTGCTGGTTGCGGGGACGAAGTATCGCGGCCAGTTCGAAGAGCGGTTGAAGGGTTTTCTCAAAGAACTCAACGACCATCCCGAAATCATCATTTTCATCGACGAGATCCACTCCCTGATCGGCACCGGGTCGGCCGAGGGTTCGCTCGACGCCGCCAATATCATCAAACCGGCATTGTCCCGCGGAGAAATCACGTGTATCGGGGCGACCACGGTTCGTGAATACCGGAAGTACGTCGAAAAGGATCGCGCCCTGTCGCGACGGTTCCAGGCCGTTACCATCCGGCAGCCGAGCGATGAGGAGACGATCACGATCCTCGAGGGCGTGCGCAGCCGGTACGAGGAGTTCCACGGCGTCCGTTACTCCGACAACGCCATCAAGGCGGCGGTCAGCCATGCCGGGCGCTACATCACCGACCGTGCATTTCCCGATAAGGCCATCGATGTTCTCGACGAGGCGGGCGCCCGGGTCAAGCTCCGGCAGGTCTCGACAACGACATCGCTTCGCGGCGTCCAACAGGAGATCAGCGGCGTTGTCACGCGGATGAAGGACGCCATCTCGCGCAAGGATTTCGAGCTGGCCGTCGATCTTCGCGAGCAGGAGCTTCGTCTCCGCGAAGAGCTCGAAATGCTCGAAAAGACCCACGCGGAAGAACCGCCCGAAAAGGTGATCGTGAGCCGCAGCGATGTCGAAGAGGTGGTGGCTTCGTGGACGGGGATCCCGGTGACCTCGATCGGCGAGGACGAGGCGGACCGCCTGCGGCGCATGGAGGAGATTCTCCGGCAACGCGTTGTTGGCCAGGATGACGCCATTGCAGCGGTCGCCCGCGCCATCCGCCGCAGCCGTCTCGGGGTCACCAGTCCCAACCGGCCCATCGGATCGTTCATATTTCTCGGGCCCTCCGGCGTCGGCAAGACCGAGGTGGCGCGGCAGTTGGCGGGATTCCTCTTTCAAGACTCCCGCCGGCTCGTCCGCTTCGACATGTCCGAGTACATGGAAAAACATACGGTCTCTCGTCTCATCGGGTCGCCGCCCGGCTACGTGGGTTTCGAAGAGGGCGGTCAGCTTTCGGAACAGGTTCGACGCAACCCGTACTCGGTGATTCTGCTGGATGAGATCGAAAAGGCTCACTCCGACATCTACAATCTTCTGCTGCAGGTTCTCGAGGACGGCCGGTTGACCGACAACTACGGCAATGTCATCGACTTCACAAACACCCTGATCATCATGACGTCGAATCTCGGCAGCCGGCAGCTGGCAGAAGGAGACCGCGTAGGTTTCAGCAGCGATCGCCACGGTGCGACTGCGTCACAGGTCCGCGATCTCGTGGACCGCGAGGTGCGGCGTCACTTTCCGCCGGAGTTTGTCAACCGGGTGGACGAAATCATCGTTTTCGGTTCGCTTGACGAAGCGAGCATGCTCGACGTGGCAAAACTCCTGCTCGAGGAGACCGCGCTGGTCCTCCAGAGCCAGAACGTCGCGATCCGATTCGCGTCCGACGTCGCTCGCTGGCTGCTCGACCAGTGCGGTGTCGATCCACAGGCGGGCGCGCGGCCGCTGCGTCGGCTCGTCAAGATGTGGGTCGAGGACACGGTTGCCGACTTCCTCATATCGAACAGAACGGAAGATGGTGTCGAGCTCAGAATGATCGTCGAGGGAGGTCGACCAGTTGTGCAAGCCGCAAACAAAGACACGGTGACCCTCGGACAGGACGTCGGCTGATGCGGAGAGCCGTGCTCCTGTGCGTTGTCATGCTCATCGCCGGTCCAGCCGTCGCCCAGGATGACGTAATCATCCGTGACATCGTGGTCGAGGGCGGTGTGACGCTGACCGTCGACACCGTCTCGTACTATCTCGGACTCGAGCCCGACGATCCCGTGGATCTCGACCTCATCATCGACGGCTACCGCCGCCTGTGGGATTCGGGACTCTTCGAGGACGTGGCTATCGAGTTGGAGGATCACGGCGACGGGACGGTGACTCTGTACGTCGTCGTCAAAGAACGGCCCTTTGTCACCTCCGTGAACTTCGAGGGCAACAAGAAGATCAAGACCTCCGACCTCAAGGACAAGCTCGATGAGCGGGGCGTCGAAGTGCCGCGAAACGTGCCGCTGAAGATGGCGCAGCTGTCGCGGATCGAATCGGCCGTCAAGGATGTGTATGACTCGGAGGGTTTTCGCTCGGCCGAGGTCCAGTTCCGGGTTGATACGGTAGGACCCAACAAGAGGGAGGTCGTCTACACCATCGACGAGGGCGCCAAGATCAAGATCAAGAAGATAGACTTCGCCGGAAATGACGTGTTCTCCGACTCGAAGCTGCGCGGGGTGATGAAAGATACCAAGCAGAAGGGCATACGCTACATGTTTGGCGACAAGATCATCTACACCAAGGAGTCGTGGGACGCGGACCGGGACCTCCTTCGCACGTTCTATCAGAATCACGGCTACATTGACGTCAAGATCGGTGAGCCGGTACTCAACCTGGTGGCCAAAAAACCGGATGCGGAAACGTTGAAGAAGAAGGACTACCGGATGGAGATCGCCGTCCCGGTCGAGGAGGGTTTGCCCTACACACTGGGGACGTTCACCGTCGACGGGGCCAAGGTCTTCAAGACCGAGGGCCTGATGATGATCTTTGATGTCAGGCCCGGGGAGACATACAACCGCAAGATCATCACGGACGGTATCGAAAAGGTTCAGGAGGGTTACCAGAACACCGGGTATGTGTACGCCTACGCCAACGAGTCGTGGACGCGGCGAGAGGGCGAGGACCACGTCGTCGATGTGACCGTCAACGTGTTCGAGGGTGATCGCTTCCGACTCGGCCGCCTCGAGTTCGTAGGCAACACCACGACGCGCGACAAGGTGCTGCGGCGCGAGTTCCGGGTTGCCGAGGGGCAGTACATGAACATGGGTATGTTCAAGGCTTCGGTCTTCAAGGTCAACGCCCTCGGTTTCTGGAAGCTCGAGGAGGAACCTCTCGAGTTCGACTTCGACGACGAGAACAGGAAGGTCAACGTCAAGATCAAGGGCAACGAGGTCGGGCGGAACGACGTCCAGTTCGGCGCCGGCTATTCCGAGCTCGATGGTTTCTTCGTCCAGGGACAGTTCAATACCCGCAACTTCCTCGGCCGCGGCAACTCGATCGGTCTGTCCCTCCAGTTCGGTGCGCGGTCGGATCTCTACTCGTTGAGCTACACCGAACCGTACTTCCTCGACCGGCGGATCCTGCTCGGCGCATCGATCTTCAAGTCCTCCGTCCAGGTGCAACAGATCGGGTTTTCGAGCTATGAGAGAGAGACCACCGGATTCACGATTTCGACGGGTCTCGGGGTCGGACCTTTTTCGTCGGTGTCGGGACTCCTGGCCTTCCAGAACGACTATTCGAGGTATCTGATCACCAGGTACGGAAACGTCGGGACTCCGACATCGGGCCACGACCGCCCGCAGGACATTCCGCCGGTCGACGGAGTCACCTATGAGCGCGCCTACGAGGTCTACAGTGGAGCCACCCATTCCTTCACCCCCGGCTACAACCGGGACACCCGGGACGACCCGTTCGACCCCAACCGGGGCTCCGCCTTCTACGGCCGCGTACGGCTTGCGGGTTTTCTTCTCGGCGGCGACTTCAAGTACGTTCGTCCGGAGGTCGGTTACACCAAGTTCATCCCGTGGGGCAAGAAGGTCACCCTGGCCTATCACGCCGAGGCCGGGCAGTTCCTGACCCCGAGCGACGGTGAGATCCCGGTGTACGAGCGCTATCGGCTCGGCGGCGATCGCTCGCTGCGCGGGTTGCCCTATTACTCGGTGATTCCGCGAACTGCCGAAGGTGAGTACTTTCTGACCCCGGGCGGGTCGCGCGAGGGTGGCGACCGCTATTGGCAACTCAACCTCGAGTACCAGTTCCGCGTCGGTGGCCCGGTCAAGCTTGTGCTGTTCGCCGATATGGGCAACGCCTACCACGAGGAGCAGGGGTGGGACTTCAGCCTGTGGCGGAGAACCACCGGGGTCGAAATGAGGATCTTCCTGCCGATCTTCCAGGCACCGATCCGCTTTATTTACGGTTACAATCTCGATCCGTTTCCGGACGAGTCGTCCAGTGACTTCCAGTTCTCGATCGGGACAACATTCTAAGAAACGTGGAGGACAGAAAAATGCTTCGTTCATTGATTCGTAGTGCGCTTGTTGCAGTTCTGTTGGCGGTAGCGGCGCTGCCGGCGATCGCTCAAGAAAAGATCGCGGTGATCGACGTGCAGAGGGTGGTGACCGAGTCGGATCCCGGCAAAGAGGTCATGCAGCGGCTGAAGGCGATCACCGACGCGAAGTCGCAGGAGGGGCAGGCCCTGCAGCAGCAGTACGTGGCGCTTCAGGATCAGTTCAACAAACAGCGGTTTACGGTCTCTGAAGCCCGGCAGGCGGAGATGAGCAAGGAGATCGAAGACAAACAGATCGCCATCAAGAGGTTTCAGGACGACGCCCAGCGAGATGTCCAGGAAGCTCAGCGACGCGAACTCGGCAAGCTCGAGGAGCGCATCCTGCCGATCATCAACCAGATCGGGAAAGAAAAGGCCTTTACCTTGATCTTCAACAAGTTCCAGTCCGGTCTGGTGTACGCCGACGAGGCGATCGACATCACCGACGAGGTGATCCGGCGCTTTAACACCGCCCAGTGAGCCCACGCTTCACTCTCGACGAGCTTGCCGATCGCCTCGGCGCTGAGGTGATCGGCAACGGCGTTCTTGAGGTGAGCGGGGTCCGGGCGCTCGATGACGCCGGTCCGGGAGACCTGAGCTTTCTCCACAACTCGAAGTATGTCCAGGACGCCCGGGTGTCGCGCGCCGGGGCGATCCTGATCGCCGATGCCGATGTTCTTCCAGGACGCAATCTGCTGGTATGTCACGAGCCGTATCTGGCGCTGGCGCGGGCGCTCGGGCTTTTCTATCCCGCCGAGCGACCGGCGGCTGGGGTGCATCCTTCGGCCGTCGTGGCCGAGGATGTCGTGGTCGGCGAGGGCGCGAGCATCGGGCCGCAGTGCGTGGTCGGCGCCGGCGGCCTGATCGGAGCAGAAACGATCATCGGCGCCGGTTGTGTGCTCGGCCGCGGTGTGGTGCTTGGCGCCGGCTGCACTATTCACCCGCGGGTGGTGATCGAGGATCGTTGCCGCGCCGGTGACCGGTGCATCATCCACTCCGGTACCGTGGTCGGTGCCGACGGGTTCGGTTTTGCGACCGTTGACGGGGTCCACCACAAGGTTCCGCAGGTGGGCATCGTCGTCCTCGAGGACGACGTCGAGATCGGCGCCAATGTGTGTATCGACCGTGCAGCCCTCGGCGAAACCCGCATCGGCCGGGGAACGAAAGTGGACAACCTGGTGCAGATAGCCCACAACGTTCAAATCGGCGAGCATTGCCTGCTGGTTGCACAGGTCGGGATCTCCGGGTCGACCGAGATCGGCCATCACGCGGTGCTGGCCGGCCAGGCGGGTGTCGTGGGGCACATCAAAATCGGCAGCGGCGTGGTGGTGACGGCGCGAGCCGGGGTGATCAAAGACGTGCCTGACGGAGTCACCGTGGCAGGATTCCCGGCGCGGTCCCACCGCGAGTGGCTCAAGGCCAACGCCAACCTGGCGCGTCTTGACGGCCTGCGCGAAAAGGTCAAGCGGCTGGAGGCCAGAATCGACGCACTGGAGGGCGCCGAATCATGAACGACATCAGCGAAATCCTCGCGGTGATGCCGCACCGATATCCCTTCCTCCTCATCGACCGGGTGCTGGAGATGACCGAGAACAGGATCCGAGCGGTCAAGAACGTGACGATCAACGAGCCGCACTTCCTCGGCCACTTTCCGGAATTTCCCGTCATGCCCGGCGTCCTGATCGTCGAGGCCATGGCTCAGGCGGGTGGATTTCTCTTGTTCAGCCAGATCGAGGACCGCGAGAACAAACTCTTCTTCTTTACGGGCATCGACAACTGCCGTTTCCGCAAACCGGTGGTTCCCGGAGATCAGCTGATCTTCGAGGTCGAGCTGCTGGCGAAACGAAAGACCTTCGCCAAGATCCACGGCCGAGCCCTGGTCGGCGAGGACGTGGTATGCGAGGCGGACATGATGTCCGCCCTGGGGGACCGTACATGATCGCACGCATCAATCCAACCGCCGTCATCGATCCGACTGCCGAGGTCGCTGACGGAGTCACTATCGGACCTTATACTGTCGTCGAAGCCGGAGTGAAAATCGGTGCCGACTGCGAGATCGGCCCGTTCTGCCGCTTCGCCAGTGGCACTACCGTCGGCGAGCGCAATCGGTTCGAGAGCCATTGTTCGGTCGGGGCGCCACCACAGGACCTCAAATACAAGGGGGAGCCAACGCGGCTCGAGATCGGTGATGACAACTGGGTCCGCGAGTTCGTCACCTTTCACCGCGGGACCCCCGGCGGCGGCGGCGTCACGCGTATCGGCGGCAGCGGCCTGTTCATGGCCTACTCCCACGTCGCTCACGACTGCCGGGTCGGGTCGAACACCATCTTTGCCAACAACGCCACCCTTGCCGGCCACGTCGAAGTCGGAGACTTCGCAACCGTCGGCGCCTTGTCGGCGGTCCATCAGTTCACCCGCGTCGGACAACACGCCTTTCTCGGCGCCTTCACCGGCGCCAACAAGGACTGCCTGCCCTTTATGAGTACGGTCGGGAACCGCCCTTCCAAGTGCTTTGGGCCGAACACCATCGGTCTTGAACGGAAGGGGTTCTCCGAGGAGCGGCGGCGGGCCCTGAGACGTCTGTGGCGGCTGCTCCACAATTCCAGGCTGAACACCACGCAGGCCATCGAAAAGGCCCGCGAAGAGCTTGGCGACCAAGAAGACGTGGTTCACGTTCTGGATTTCATCGAGAGCTCGAAACGGGGCGTGATCCTGGGTTGATCGGGAACAACGCCTCTCGGGCTCCGTGTCCAGCTGTGCATCTCCAAGCCCTGGGTTGCGGTCCGGAGTTCACACGACACCTACTGGAGTTGATGGCTGTATGAGCATCGATATTGATTTTGCCGACGAGCCCGTAGCCCAGTAGAGCGCGGCTGCGCGTCCTCGATAACCGTCTTTCTAGAGGTTATTCCCGGGAGGAGCCACCTTTCGCATTGTTTGCCCGAGCCCGGATACTGGCTTAAAAGCGCGACGGCCTCCCGTCACGTAACGAACCCATGCGCCTGAAGAGCCGGATGCGGGAATTCCGCACGTCCGGATCTGTGGGGGGCCCGGGCGGGTAACCGCCCGGGTCTACCCGACACCTCCGCCGCGCGTGCCGACGACTCAGAACCGGTAGCCGAACCCGAGTCCGAACACCCAGGGCTTGGTGTCGAGGTCGACTGGTTCGAGCTTCCCGGCGTCGGTCGTGACCGTTGCTTCGAGGCTCACACCGAGGTAGCGGACGTCGAGATTCGCGAACCACCGGTTATTGAGGGTGTAGTTGACACCGCCCTGTGCTGCGAAACCCACGGTGCCTTTGAAGTCGATGTCCTGGACGCCAATACCTTTGATGTCGTTCGACAGATCGTCGTAGGGATAGGTCCATGCAATACCGGCGCCCAGATAGGGGTCCCACTTGCCGTAGACTGGGATGTGAATCTGCGCCACCGCGGTCAGCGGAAAGAGCCAGACCCAGCCACCGTCGACATCTCCGAAACCGCTATCCATTCCGATCACAGTGAGGCTCTGCGCCGTGACACCGATGGTAAATTCAGCGGCGAACATTTCGGAGAATCTGGCCACGGCGTCGAACTCGAGACCGCCGCCGGCGCCCAACTCCAGGCTGGCGCCGGTATCACCGACCTCCGGGCTGGTGGTGCCGCCGGTCATGTACAGAGCGCGACCGCCGAGCCGCCATTCGGCGTCCTGTGCCGAAACCATCCCTGCCGACACCAAGAATGCGCAAAAACACGTCGCGGTCAGCTGTCGATACATGACAGGCTCCTCAATAGACCTTTCCGAGCCGTTCCAGGGCGGTCCCGGCGTCACCGGCCTTTTTCATCAGGTCAGCAGCCTCCTGCCCGAGTCCTTCGATCACCGCCTCGGCCGAGGTCACGACGGCGCCGCCCACCAGATAGAGGGGCGTCCCATTGGGGTCGATGTACATTCCGTCGGCAGGATGTGATGCCGTGAGGCCCTGATAACCAGTGGGTTCCTCTTCGGCGTCGATGATCGCCCAGACCTTCGCGTCGAGGTGGATGATCTCCACCTTTTTGTCCTCGTAGGCCTTGCGAAGTTCGTTCCATCCCGGGGCTTGGTGATCCCCGCGCAGTATCCAGAGTGTTGCCATTTCAGTCCTCCGCTGCGGCATCATACCTTTTTCTCCATCCTGGCGGGCGGTAACGCCGCCCGCCAGAATGGAGAAAAAGGGGAGGGGCAGGGCCAAGCCTGAGGCGGCGCGTCTGCACAGCCGTGGCCGGGCGCCGACCAGGTCGAATTCGACGCGTTTCGGCTTGTCCTGACGGATGAAGCCTGAATCCCTAACGTCAATTAATTAAATCAGTTGTGATCCTGCGGCTGGACATCGCAAGTCCCTATCCCAGGCCTCGCCTGCCCCTAACTTCTTTCCTCCCCCCTCGACCCACCGTGAGTGCATGGGACGGCACTCGCACGCAACGGACAGCACGCACATCTCACGGAGCCCGTCGGAGGTGGTACCCGGTGTCTGCCGAATCGCGCCGCCCCGGGAGGTCCTCATGGCGGCGAGGCTGGCGGTGCTGTTTCTGGGAGCGGTGGTACTGACCCTGTCCCCTGCAGCGGCGTCCGACGCCGTCGAAGCAGTCGACGCAGTCGACGCGGCGGTCGAAATCGACGCGGCGGCGGCGGGGTCCATTGTTCCGAGCTCGATTCGGGATCGTGATGCATGGCGGTCAAATATCGATCGCAGGATCAGCCCTGAGATGTCGCAAAAAAGCCGAGAGCAGCTCATCGTCGCGTTCGAAGTGGCTCTCGAACGGATTCAGGAGATGAAAGAATGCCGCGACCTCTTCACCGACCTCGGCGCGGACCCGATGGCCACGCTTTCCAGGGTCTCCTTCTATCCGATGGGGCACCGCGAAGCGCTGCCCAATATGTGCCGCGGCGCCGATGCCTACACCATGGTTGGCGGCGGGCCGACCTGGCTTTGTCGTGATTTCTGGCGGCTCACCGACAAGCGGGCGGCGATGATCATCATCCACGAGGCGCTCCACCATGCCGGCCTCACCGAATGGCCCAAAGATCCCGATGGCATGCGATCGATGGCCATCAACAGGATGGTCGCGGAGCATTGCGGGCTGTGACCCGACCCGAGCGGCATCCGTTCTGCCACCAATCACTTGCGCCGAATCGCATGCCGGACCTACATTGACCTCAAGGTGACCCCGACAACACAAGAGCATGAACTGGCGGACGCCCCGTTTCGTCTCGGCGACTGGTTGGTGGAACCTCGCCTCAACCGCCTGACCCGCGGTGACGAGTCGATCCAGATCGAGCTCAAGATGATGGACGTGTTGGTGTGTCTGGCAGGACACGCCGGCGAGCTGGTGACGCGGCAGGAGATCATCGATACGGTCTGGTCCGTGGAGTACATCACCGAAAAGACTCTGACCCGAGCCGTCGCCGAGCTGCGGCGGACCCTCGGCGACGATGCGAAGGAACCGACGTATATCGAGACCATCCACCGCAAGGGCTACCGGCTGATCGTGCCCGTCGAAGCAGTCACAAAGATTTCGGGTACCGTGACCCTGTTCCCCGGCGCACAGACGGCTCGAGACGACCGCAGTCCCTACCCCGGGCTCGCCGCCTTCACCGAGGCCGACGCCGAGCTCTTCTTCGGCCGCGAGGCGGAGGTGTCCCGGCTGTGGCGCACGATCACCACCCGTCGTCTGCTGGCGGTGATCGGCCCCTCGGGCGTGGGCAAGACGTCGTTCTTGCGCGCGGGGTTGATCCCCGCCGCGCCGGAGGGGTGGGGGATCCTCATCTGCACACCAGGTGAAGCGCCGTTTGCCGGGCTGGCCCGCGCCCTCGCACCTGAGATCAGCGACGATCCCGAGTCCGTTTCCAAGCTGGTGGATTTCGAGGTCAACGGTCCTTACCTTTTCACCCGGTGGCGCGAGCGCCACGAACGGGCGCTGCTGATCGTCGATCAGTTCGAGGAGCTTTTCACGCAAAATCCGCCCGAGGTCCAGGCGGGTTTTGCGGCGTTGATCGGGCGTCTGGCGCGCGATGCCGATGTCCACGTGCTGCTGTCCCTGCGCGACGATTTTCTCTACCGCTGCCACGATCACTTCGATCTGTTGCCCGTGTTCACCGGGCTCACCCCGCTCAAGGCGCCCGGCCGCGACAACCTTCGCCGTGCCCTCGTTCAGCCGGCGGCGCGCCTCGGCTACTCGTTCGAGGACGAGGCGCTGGTGGATGAGATGCTGGATGCGGTCGAGGGCGAGCGTGGGGCGCTGCCGCTGCTCGCCTTCGCGGTGGCGCGGCTGTGGGAAAAGCGTGACCGCGAGCGAAAACTGCTCACCCGTCAGGCCTACGCCGACATCGGCGGCGTCGCGGGAGCCCTGGCACACCACGCGGAACAAACGCTCGAGCGGATCGGCACCGACCGCCTGCCCGTAGTCCGCGACCTCTTCCGCAACCTCGTCACCGCCGAAGGAACCCGCGCCGCCCGCGAGTGGAACGAACTCCTCTCCGTATTTTGCGATTCGTCCGACGAATCGCAAGCGGCGGTTCTCAGCGCGCTGATTGATGCCAGGCTGCTCACTTCGTATGAAGTCCGCGAAGAGGATCGCGAGCCAACCCGCCGCGTCGAGATCATTCACGAGTCGCTGCTCGCCAACTGGCCGCGCCTCGTCCGCTGGCAGACTCAGGACGCCGACGCCGCCCGCCTGCACGACGAGCTGCGCCAGGCCGCCCGCATCTGGCGGGAGCACGGACAGACGGACGACCTGCTGTGGACGGGATCCGCCTACCGCGAGTACGCCGTCTGGCGCGAGCGCTACCCGGGGGGCCTCTCCGAGCTCGAAGAGGCCTTCGCCGTCGCGATGACCTCGCTCGCCACGCGCCGGAGGCGCCGTCGCCGGATCGCGGTGGCGGCAGTCATCGTGCTCTTGGTGGCCGTCCTTGGGGTGGTTGGCACGCTCTGGCGCCGCAGCGTGCGCGAAGCCCGCCGTGCCGAAGCCGAGGCTGGCCGGCACGAGGCGGCGGAAATCCTGTCACTTGGCCGGCTGCGCCTCGGGGATCACCCGAACGCGGCCCTCGCCTACGCGATCGCCAGCCTCGAGCGGGCCGACACCGAGCCCGCGCGCCGCTTCGCCGTGGAGGCCCTGTGGCAGGGCCCACCGGCACTGTACCTGTCGGATCCGGTGGTTCCGCTCGGCGCCCGGTGGAGCTCCGACGGGCGGTGGCTCGCAGTGGGTGGCACCCGGGGACTGGCAATCCTCGATCGCGAGACGGGCGGGCGGCGGGAGCTCCTTTCCGGGTTCGAAAGGCCGTTGGGTTTCAGCACGGATTGCGGGCTGCTGGTGAGTGAGGCGACGGGGGATGGTGGTGGCACGGTCATCCACGTCTGGACGGTGGCGGAGGGTCGACTCCAGCGCACCCTGGAGCTCGAAGAGGGCGTGGTGCCTCAGCTCCTCGATGATTCTCTGTTGACGTTTGCATTCGATGCCGACACCGGTACACCGCCGGAAGATCAACCCGCGATAGTGCGCCGCATTCCGATCCACGGCACGGGAGAGGAGGTGGCCGGCAGGTGGCAGCCGCACGGGCTTTCGTATCTTGATTCCGACCCGAGTGGAGCATCGGTCTTCTCGTTGCAGGCAGGGCGTATCGTGCAGCAGTCGTTCGACGACCTTTTGGCGCCGCCCCGCGTCCTCGGAGTGCACGAGGGCGACGCGAACCTGTGGTTCTGGCCGGGGCACGAACGGGTGGTCACCGGCGACAGCGGCGGCGACATCCGAATCTGGGACCTGCACTCGGCCCGCCGCGAGCGCACGCTCGAAAGCTCCGCCGACGCCCGCCTGATCGCGCTCGACCCCCGTGGGCAGCGGCTCGCCGTCGGACCTCCAGGTTCGCTGTCGTCCCCGCGATCGTTGTGCCTCTTCGATCTCGACGCGCCGCGCAGTGCCGAACCCGTTCCGCTGCTCAACGACGAGGTCAACTGGCTGAACGGAATGACCTTCAGCCCGGACGGGGCGTGGCTCGCGACGATGTCCAATCCCTTCCCGCTCACCCTGTGGAACGTGGCCGCGCGCCACTCGATCGTGATCGGCAGGCAGATACCCTCGTATGTCAGCGCCGTCTTTACGAGCGACGGGCGCCTCGTCTCCACGTCAGACGAGGGCGTGGTGAGGCTGTGGCCTTTGTCTCCCGAGACTGGTGAGGGCGTGCGGGAACTCTGGTCACGACCGGGTGCCACGATCGGATTCCACTTGGCAGAGATCGCCAGTGAACGGTCTGTCGTCGTCATCGAACGGTTTGCGGCCAGGATCCTGGTCCTGCCCTTCGACGGGTCACCCGCCTCGATCCACCAGCTGGCGCAGAGCGCCGGTGATGCCGCCGGAACAGCCCTATTGAGCCTGGACCCCACCGGACGGTACGCGGCCATGTCGTACGTGGCGAAGTCGAAGCCCGCCGCGACCTCACTCCGGATTCTCGATCTCTCGAGCGGAGCGGAGCGAATCCTCGATGCCCATGCCACGGGTGGTGATGGGTGCGAGAGGGTGGGCAGCTTGCTCGAGGGCGTGGTGGTGCCGGTCTGGCTTGCGGATGGACGCCTGCTCTCGGACGGCGACGCGGGCCTCCGGAGCTGGGACCTCGACGCCGGCACGAGTATTCAGCTGCGTCCTTGTCGGACAATGACGGAGGATCTCATCGAACTGCTCGCCGCCCCTGGCTCAGGGGCGATTCTGCGCCTGGATCCGGCAAGTGGTGGCCGGTCCTCGACGATTTCCGCGTTCGACCTCACGACGGGGGAGACGCACGAGATCGCGTCGCACGGCAACCGTGTCGGCAGGTTCTCTCTTGACACGTCGGGGCACGTACTCTTGACCGGCAGCAACGACGGCGTCGTGCGCGTCGGGCCGCTCACGGGAGAGGAGCCCCACCTGCTCTTCGGCCATACCGGACCTGTCACGAGCGTCGCTTTCTCCCCCGACGGCCGCTGGATCGCCTCCGGCAGCGACGATGGGACGATCCGTCTCTGGCCAATGCCCGACCTCTCGAAGCCGCCGCTTCACACCCTGCCGCGCGAAGAACTCATCGCCAAGCTCAAGACCCTCACCAACCTCCGCGCCGTCCGCGACGACGCCTCTTCCACCGGCTGGAAGGTCGAGGTCGGTCCCTTCCCGGGCTGGGAGACGGTGCCGACCTGGTAGCTGGGACAACCGTGGATCGACGTCTGGAGACGGATATTCAAAGGCGGTCGTCAATTGCCTGCAGTGCCTCGAGGGCGCCGAGCGGGATTCCGATGTGGCCGCGCGGGACCTGGGTCTCGCGCGGGTTGATCCGGACCAAGGTCGCTCCGAGGCGGTGCGCCACCCGCTCCGATGTCATACGCACGGTCGGCACCGCCGAGCCAGCGCCGATCTCGATGATCACGAGGCGTGTCCCGCCCACGTTTTCCGACCAGCTGGCGAAGCGGCGCTCTTGATCCGACATTCGGTGGGGCAGCCAATTCCAGTCGCTGAACATGAGGACGTTGGGACGCTCGAGGGCGCCGCAACCCGGACAGGTCGGCAGCGGCGAAACGGCACGCATCGTCTCGTCATCGACCTCGATTTGAAGATCGGGGACGTCCCAGATGTCGTCCCGGCACGGTCTCGTACATTGCAAGTGGCTGATGGAACCGTGGCATTCAACGATGGAGAGGTCGTCGAATCCTGCCTTCTGAAACTGGCCGTCGACATTCGATGTGAAGACAAACGTTCCCCGTTTCTTCGTCTCGGCCCACCGCCGAAGGATGGCGAACCCTCCGTGAGGCGTCGTCGCACGGTACAGGTTGAGCCGGTGGCCGTAAAAGCCCCAGGCGAGTTCGGGGTCCCGTTTGAACCAGAACGGGTTGGCCATGTCGTAAAACGAGATGCCGAGCCGGGCGATGGGTGGATAGGCTCGCCAGAAGCCCTCATCCCCGCGGAAATCCGGGAGCCCCGAATCGACCCCCATGCCGGCCCCGGCGGTGATGAGGAGCGCCTCCGCGTCGCCCACCGCCGCGGCCGCCGGCTCGATCCATGCGTTCAATTCCATGCTCTGGGCCACGGCGACATGGTACCCCCTCCGGGAAGACCGGCACGAACGACGGCTCATTTGCCGCGGCCATCGCGGTCGGCGCAATCGAGATTGGCCCGACTCGTCCCGCGAATTGGATGGTATCAATTTCTCAGAATTGGGGGTTGACCCTCGAGAAATGGACCTTATCTTGATAAATGGATGACGCCAATCGTGGGAGGTGGCTGATGCATATTCAGGAAATCGACCGCAGCGAGTTCGAGTCGTCGGTCTCCACTTCCCGGCAGCCGTGGCTGGAGGCCGCTTCGAGGCGGGCTCGCGAACTCGCGGAGTATCCGCTGAGTCGGATTCTGGTCGCGGTGGACGAGGGGCGCACCCGTGCCGTCCTGGGTCTCGATCTGTATTGGTCCCTCGACGGCCGGCTGAGTCGCGCCACCATCCGCGTCCTCGAAGTGGATCCTGAATACGATCGGCGGGGCATCGGCGCGCGACTGATCCGCTTTGCCGAGGGCATAGCCCGGGTGAAAGGTTGCTCGCTCGTCCATGTGGCTCCCGGTCTTGAACGTTGGGGCAACGGGCGCTGCTGGCTCTCTCTTGGGTATGACGGCCACGGGCCCGAGCTCGCAAAGCACATCACACCGTTCTTGCGTCGGGGCTGTGTGTGAGTGCGGTGGAACCGGGAATCGTCCCCGGACTGGAGGGTCTCTTGGACATCACGATCGACCGAACCAGTGAGGAACCCATTTACCGCCAGGTCGTGCGCCGCATCCAGGCCCTGATCCACTCCGGGGCGCTGCCCGAGGGTTTTCGCCTGCCACCGGAGCGGCGGTTGGCGGCGGCACTGGGCGTCAACCGGTCCACGGTGCTCAGTGCCTACCGCGAACTCAAGGCCCTCGGATTGCTGGACGCCCACGTCGGCCGCGGGACCGCCGTCCTGCGTCCGCCGTCGCCAGCGTCTGTGCGGGGATCTTCGGTCGAGGTGCCATGGCGCCAGCTGTTCCGCGGTGGAACGGCGCGAACCCGAGATCCGATCATCGCGGACCTGCTCGCCATGACCGAACGCCGCGATCTGATTTCGTTCGCGGCCGGACTGCCGGCGCCCGAACTCCTGCCGCTCGAACTTCTGAGAGAACTGACCGATGAGGTTCTTCGCGAGAGCGGACCGGCTTCCTTCCTGCACTCACCGACCGAGGGCCACACGCCGCTGCGCGAGACCCTGGCGCAGTGGCTGGCGGGCCGCGGTATGCACGTCCGACCTTCGGAGGTGCTGGTGGTTTCCGGATCGCAGCAGGGGCTCGACCTCCTGTCGAGGGTCTTCCTCGATCCGGGTGACTCCGTGGTGGTCGAGGAACCCACCTACATCGGCGCTCTGCAGGCCTTTCGGGGCGCCCAGGCGAGGCTGCTCGGCGTTCCGGTCGACGGCGACGGCATGCGAACGGATGTTCTGGCCTCGGTGCTCGAACACCACCGTCCAAAGCTCATTTACACGTTGCCGACCTTCCAGAACCCGTCAGGCGCGGTGATGAGTCTCGAGCGCCGCCGCCACCTGCTGGAGCTGGCGGCGCGGTGGCAGGTGCCGATCGTCGAGGACGACCCGTACTCGGAATTGCGCTACGAGGGCGACGCGCTGCCCTCTCTCAAGGCGCTCGACGAGCACGGCCTTGTTCTCTACCTCAGTACCTTTTCCAAGGTCCTTCTTCCGGGACTGCGGATCGGCTACCTGGTGGCGCCGCCGGTGGTGTCGCGCCAGGTGGTGCTGGCCAAGCAGGGCGCGGACCTCCACACCAACAGTTTCGGGCAGTATCTGCTCGAGTCCTTTGTCCGCCACGGCCACCTCTCGTCCCACGTCGAGATTCTCAAAGACGCGTACCGGCGGCGCCGCGACCGGATGGCCGCGGCCCTCGAACGCGAGGTCGAAGGGTCGCTCGACGTGCGGGTGCCCAACGGTGGTTTTTATATCTGGTGTGCTCTGCCGGACGGCCTCGAGCAATCGGCGCTGATGGCTCACGGCGTAGCCCGCGGCGTCACCTTTCTGCCCGGCCGGGCCTGTTTTGCCGCCGAGCAGGGCGAGAACGCCGTACGGCTCAATTTCACCCACTGCGCCGAGGAGGCCATCGACCTCGGGATCCGAAGGCTGTTCGAGGCGGTGCGCGAGACGGCGGCCGTTTCGAGACAGCCGCTTGGGGAAAGTGCGGCGACATCGCCGGTCGTGTGAAAAATGGAGGATGCAATGGAAAACTCAGACATTCGCTTCGCCTCGCGCATGAAGCACCTGCGCGGCTCGGACATCCGTGAGATCCTCAAGGTGACCCAGTGCCCCGAGGTCATTTCCTTTGCCGGCGGTCTGCCGGCGTCGGAGCTTCTCCCCGCCCGCGAAATGGCGGAGCTGGCGCGGGACCTCCTGCTCGACGACGGGGTGAGGGCGCTGCAGTACGCGCCCACCGAAGGGCTCTCGGTGCTTCGCGAGACGATCGCCCGCCGCCTCGGCGAGGTCTACGGCCTGGCCTTCCCGGCGGAGGATGTGCTGGTGGTCACAGGCTCGCAACAGGCCCTCGACCTCACCGGGAAGGTCTTCCTGGACGAGGGGGATGCGGTGCTCTGCGAGAGCCCGACCTATCTCGGCGCGATCAACGCCCTGCGTGCCTACCAACCTCGCTTCGTGGAGGTCCCGACCGACGACGACGGCATGGTACCGGACGAGTTGGAGCGCCGGTTGGCGGCCGAGGACCGCGTCAAGCTGATCTACGTAGTGCCCGACTTCCAGAACCCGAGCGGCCGCCGGTGGTCGGTCGAGAGGCGCCGGCGGCTGGTCGATCTGGCCGCGCGTTTCGGGGTGCCGGTGATCGAGGACGCTCCCTACGGGGAACTGTGTTTCGAGGGAGAGCCGCTGCCGCCGGTGGCCTCGTTCGACGAGGCCGGGTTGGTGGTGCTCCTCGGGACCTTTTCGAAGATCCTGTCGCCCGGTATGCGGCTGGGATGGGTGGTCGGCGAGAGCTCGCTGGTCCGGCGCTACGCGCTGGTCAAACAGGGCGTCGATCTCCACACCTCGGGCTTGACCCAGCTGCTCGCGGCGCGGTTCGTCGCCGAGCACGACCTCGACGCCCACATCGCCCGCATCCGCGACGTCTACCGCCGTCGCCGCGACGCCATGCTGGCGGCCCTCGAGGACTCCATGCCGCCGGAGGTGACCTTTACCCGTCCCGCGGGGGGGCTCTTCCTGTGGGTCGAACTGCCGGCGGGCATCAACTCGCGTGAACTCCTCGAACACAGCCTCGACGAGAACGTGGCGTTTGTCCCGGGTGGGGCCTTCTTCGCCAACGGCGGCCACGAAAACACCCTGCGCCTCAACTTCTCGGCGATGCCCGAGGACCGCATCGAAGAAGGCGTCCACCGTCTCGCCCGTGCCGTGGCGGCGATGCTCGAACTGGTACCGACGGGGGCGTAGGAGCGAAAAAATGCCCCACCGTACGGGCGGGGCACATCCGAAATCCGAAATCCGAAATCCGAAATCTTTCCTCACTCCTCTCCCATGAACGGGTAGGCGAAGTGCTTCGGGGGCACGAAGTTCTCCTTGATGGTGCGCTGCGAGGTCCAGCGGATGAGGTTGAGGTAGGAGCCCGCCTTGTCGTTGGTGCCCGAGGCGCGGGAGCCGCCGAAGGGCTGCTGGCCGACCACGGCGCCGGTCGGTTTGTCGTTGATGTAGAAGTTGCCGGCGGCGTGCCGCAGCCGGTTCGACATCTTGATGATCGTCGCCCGGTCGTGGGCGAAGATCGCGCCGGTAAGGGCATACGGAGACGTCGTGTCGCAGAGCTCGAGAGTGGCGTCGAAGTCCTTGTCGTCGTAGACGAAGATCGTCAGGACCGGTCCGAAGATCTCTTCCTCCATCAGCTTGAAACGCGGGTTGGTGGTCTGCACCATGGTGGGCTGGATGTAGTAGCCCTCGGAGTCGTCCCACTCGCCGCCGCACAGGATTTCGGCTTCGGACGAGTCTTTGGCGAACTGGATATAGGCGGTGATGTCTGAAAAGGCGCCGGCGTCGATGACCGCGTTGAAGAAGTTCCGGAAATCCGTTGGTGGCCCCATCGTGATCTCGGCGGCCTGCCCGAGCGCCAGCTCCTTGACCTTCGGCCAGATGGATCGCGGGATATAGGCTCGGGAGGCAGCCGAGCACTTCTGGCCCTGGTACTCGAAAGCGCCGCGCACCATGGCGGTGGCCAGGGCCTCCGGGTCGGCCGAACTGTGGGCGAAGATGAAGTCCTTGCCGCCGGTTTCGCCGACGATCCGGGGGTAGGTGCGGTAGTTCGCGATGTTGTCGCCGACCGCCTTCCACATGCCGTGAAACACCGAGGTCGAGCCGGTGAAGTGGACGCCGGCGAGGTTCGGGTTGGCCATCACAGGGTTGCCGACCTGGCCGCCGGAGCCGGGGATGAAGTTGATGACGCCGGGCGGGAAGCCGGCGGCCTCCATGACCTGCATCAGATGCCAGCCGGTGAAGACCGCCGAGGACGCGGGTTTCCACAAGACGGTGTTGCCCATCAGGGCCGGTGCGGTGGGCAGGTTGCCGGCGATCGAGGCGAAGTTGAAGGGCGTCACGGCGAAGACAAAGCCCTCGAGGGCGCGGTACTCGACCTGGTCCCAGTATCCGAGGGAGGATTCGGGCTGCTGTTCGTAGATGAAGGGCACGTAGGCGGGGTTGAAGCGCCAGAAGTCCACCAGCTCGCAGGCCGCGTCGATCTCGGCCTGAAAGACGCTTTTGGACTGGTTGAGCATGCAGGCCGCGTTGAGGCGGTCGCGCCACGGACCGGCGAGCAGCTCGGCGGCCTTGAGCATCACGGCTGCGCGGTGTTCCCACGGCGTCTCGGACCACTCTTTCCAGGCCGTGGCTGCGGCCTCGATCGCCATCTGAACCTCGGCCGCGCCGGCCTTGTGGTAGACGCCGAGGACGTGGTTGTGGTCGTGAGGGCACACCGCCTTGGCGGTCTTGCCGGTGCGCACCTCCTTGCCGCCGATGATGAGGGGGATCTCGATTTCCTCGCTCATCATCTCGGCAATCGTAGACTTCAGCGAGACCTTTTCGGGGGAACCGGGCGCATACGACCTGATCGGGTCGTTGACCGGCGGCGGGACCCGGACAATTCCATTCGCCATGAGAAACCTCCAGCGGGGTTGTGTTGTGTGGTGTGCGGCGCAACGAATACGCCGCCCCGGCATCGTAGCCGCTACGGGCGTGCGATGCAATGACTGCGTGCTTCCGTCATAAAGCGGTCGAGTGAATCCGACTTTGGGAACGCGCTCCCCGGGAGGAGCCTTGAACATTGTCTGTCCGAATCATCCCTCCCTCGTGGATGTCCGAGCTTCCGACAATGTTCAAAATGGCACCTCCGCCGGAAGCGGCTCGTTTCCGTACTCGCTTCCCGGGAGTTGCCACCTTCAACATTGTTGGCCCGGGAGATCCTGCCGACGTCAGGGCCGGTGAGTCCAACAATATTGAAGATGGCACGCTCCGCCGCACGCGGTCATTCCGAATTCCGAATTCACCCCTGTAAACTCCCTCCATGTCTTTCATCTACCTGGACTACAACGCGACGACGCCGATCGATCCCCGGGTGGCGGAGGCCATGGGGCCCTTTCTGACCGGCGGTTTCGGCAACCCCTCGTCGACCCACTGCGAAGGGCGCAAGGCCAAAGCGGCGCTGGAGGCGGCCCGCGCGCGCGTGGCGGGGTGCCTCGGCTGCCAACCCGGCGAGATCGTTTTCACGTCCGGTGGTTCGGAGTCGAACAATCTGGCCATTCGTGGGCTGGTCGAGGTCCGGGGTGGTGGTCACGTGGTGACGTCGGCGGTGGAGCACCCGGCGGTGCTCGAGGTGGTGCGGGCTCTGGAACGTGAGGGACGGATCGAACTGACGGTGGTCGGTGTCGACCGCCGCGGCCGGGTCGATCCTGCGAATGTCATCGATGCTCTTCGCGACACCACTGTCCTGGTGTCGCTGATGTTGGCCAACAACGAGGTCGGAACCCTGCAGCCGGTTCGCGAGGTGGCGGCCCTGTGCCGCGAACGCGGGGTCGTGGTTCACACCGATGCCGCCCAGGCGGTGGGCAAGATCCCGGTCGACGTCGCCGATCTCGCCGTCGACCTGCTGTCGGTGGCGGGTCACAAGCTCTACGCTCCGAAGGGGATCGGTGCGTTGTTCATCCGTGACGGTGTCCGCATCGCGCCCCAGATCCGCGGCGCCGGTCATGAGCGGGGGCTGCGGGCCGGCACCGAAAACGTCCTCCTGGCGGTTGCGTTGGGCACCGCCTGCGAGCTGGCCCGGCACGATGTCGAGGCGGAGCGCCCGCGGCTGGCCGGTCTTCGGGACCGTCTGCTGGATGGGTTGAAAGAGGGCTGCGAAGAGCTGGTCGTGCACGGCGATCCGGCGAGCGGTCTGCCCAACACGTTGAGCGTCGCGTTTCCTGGTGTCGACGCTTCGACGCTGTTGCTCGAGCTCGGAGACGAGGTGGCGGCTTCGGCGGGAGCGGCCTGTCACGCGGACGGTGTCCACGTCTCCCACGTTCTCGAGTCGATGGGGATCGGGGCGGATGTCGCCCGCGGCACCATCCGGCTTTCGGTCGGGCGATTCACCACGGCCGACGAGGTCGAACAGTCGGTTCGTGTGATTCTCAATAGATTAACCAATTGACAATTAACACGTTACGATAGTTCCCGACAGTGGCGCCTGGAGAATTTCGTGGCTGGCCGTGCGTATACTCATGTAGTGAAAAAAACATGTCCATGGTGCCTCGAAGACCTGCCGACGCGCCGGTCCGCGCCCGAATGTCCCCACTGCGGAAGGATGGTGGGCGGCGAGGGCGAACCGAAAGCTCTCGAGCAACGATTCCAGAGAGTGGAACGCGAGGAGGGGGCCATGTTCCGCCGTCTCCTCGCATGGGGTGCACCGATCATCGCGGTGGTGGCCCTCGTCGTGCCGTTGCTCCACGTCGGGGCGGTCATCGTCATTCCGGTGGTGTTGCTGATTCACCTCGTGGTGGTGCGGGTGGTCCTGGTTCGCGATGCACAACGCCTCTTCGGGCCGGTGCGGAGGCTTCTCAACCGGTGGACGAATCGTTTCGCCTTTTTGTGGATCGGGCTCCCGGGCTACGGCGCCATGACCGTGCCGGTGCTCGGGGTGGTGGTCGGGACGGGAACGTTTGTCGTCCTGACGACCATTGCACATCTCTCGACGGCGGTCGGTTTGCAGAGAGAGAGATCGGGGCAGCCGCTCTCGGGTTGGGAGAAGGCGGTTCCCATTGCACTGGCGATTGTGACAGTGGTGATGTTGGTGGTTCTGATAGGTGTGGCCGTGCTGTTCGGGTGGACGGTGGCTGCCATCGCCGAGCGGATGCAGGCGTCGTGAGACGCCTCCCGTGAGAGGGAGTTGAACATGGAATCGCTCATGACCTATATGACGGCGTTCGGGATCGCTGCCGGTGCGGGTGCCAAGGCGTTCATCCCGGTTCTCGCCCTGGGGGCCTTCAGCTACACACCTTACTTCGAGCTCTCCGCGAAATTCAGCTGGATCGCCGATCCGGTTGTGATGGCCGTACTGGCCGTTCTCGTGGTTGTCGAGATCGTGGTTGACGCGCATCCCGATCTCGGCCGCCTGTCGGACGTGCTTTCGTACCTCCCGAAGGTCGTGGCTGGCTTTATTGCGTTCGCGGCGGTGACCGGCAGGCTCGACAATGACCTTGTCCAACTCGGCACCTCCGGGGTGCTTGGCGGTGGCACGGCGGCCGGTGTCCACTGGTTGCGCAACCAGGTGAGACGGCCGTTCCGGGACCTCGCCGAGGACGCCCACGAATCCGTCGGCAGGTTCGCATCGCTGGGCGAGGCCGGCGCCTCGGCAGTTCTTTCCGGGTCGGCGCTGCTGGTGCCTCCACTGTCGATGGTGATGCTTGGCGGTTTTGCCGCGACCGCGGTCGTGGCTTCACGGGCGACGGGCAGACGCAGGGTGGCCTGTCTCCACTGTGGGGAAGCGATGAGGCCCGGCGCCCTGGTGTGCCCTCACTGCCGAAAGGACCAGGTTTCCGTGGGCTGAGCGTTTCCCGGCGTTCCCCGCCATGGCCGTGCTAAGCTGTGGCGTTCACGAAAGGGGAACGAGTGAACTTCAAGGTCGGCGACAAGGTGGTCTACCCGAGCCAGGGTGTGTCAGTGGTGGAGGAGATTTCGAATGAGGTCCTCGCCGGCGATGAAATGCGCTGCTATCACCTCCGTCTCCTGGGCTCGGAATCAAAGGTCATGGTGCCGGTCACCAACTCGGAACGCGTCGGTCTGCGCCCGCTGTCCGAGAAGAAGCTCGTCAAACAGGCGATGAAACGGCTCAAGGCGGCCTACGGAGAGAACGCCGAGGACTGGAAGGACCGTTATCGGGCCAACCTCGACCGTATCAAGACCGGTGATCTCGACGAAATCGTGGATGTCCTCCTCTGTCTGGCGGAGGTTGCCGGGCGCAAGACCCTGAGCTTTCGCGAGCGGAAGATGTACGACCACGCGCGCCAGTTGCTGGTGATGGAAGTGGCCGAGGTCGAGGGCTGGCCACTGGGAAAAGTCGAGCAGCAAGTGGAAAACGCCCTCGGTAAAGTGGTCAATCAGGAAGAGGAGTAAAGAGCTTCCTGGCGCAGCGACCCGGCCCGTGAGCCGCCTCCGCCAGGGGCTCGCCAGACTCCATCGGGTTCCCTTCCCGCTCATCGTCCCGTTGGAGGAGGTGTGAGTGTTATCCTCAGGCCCAGGGCATGGGGGTAACAACCGGATGAACGACGTCGTCGCGAACTCAAAACCCTGGTATTTCAAGCTCCACTGGCAGGTTCTCATCGCTCTTGTGGCGGGGGTCGGGTTCGGCTGGTTTGCACCGACCGCAGCCCAGAAGATCGGCTTTCTCGGCGACCTCTTTCTGCGGCTCCTGAAGATGATCATCATTCCGCTGATCTTCACATCACTGGTGAGCGGTATCGCCAGCCTCGGCGATCTGCGGTCGGTGGGCCGGGTCGGGGTCCGTACAGTCGCCTATTACACCCTGTCCACGACGCTTGCCATCACCGTCGGGCTCGTGCTGGTCAACATCATCAAACCGGGCGTCCATCTGGACCTGGCCGCTTCAACCACGCTTCCTGAGGGCTTCTCGACCGCGACCTCGACCCTGCCCGAGTTCCTGCTGCGCATGGTACCTGACAACATCGTGTCGGCGATGGCGGCCGGTGATGTGCTGCCGGTCATCGTGTTCGCCTTGCTCTTCGGGATCTTTCTGACCCGTCTCAACGGCCCCAACGTGGACTCCGTACACCGGGTGGTGGACGGTGTTCTCGAGATCATCCAGGCCCTCACTCTGGCCATCGTCAAGCTCGCGCCGGTCGGGATCTTCGCCCTCCTCGCCCGCGAGGTGGCGCGGAGCGGTCCGGGAATCATCTGGGACCTGCGCTACTACTTCGCGACGGTCGGGCTGGGTCTTCTCATCCACGGACTGATAACGTTGCCTGCAGTGTTGCTCCTGATCGGCCGTCGCAAACCGGTGGCCTACGGGCGGGCGATGGCGCCGGCTCTGGCCACCGCCTTTTCGACCGCCTCGTCTTCGGCGACCCTGCCGCTGAGCATGGAGTGTTCTGAAGAAGCGGGGAATCGTCGAGGGGTGACGAGCTTCGTCTTGCCGTTGGGGGCAACCGTCAACATGGACGGAACAGCTCTGTACGAAGCGGTTGCGGCCCTGACCATCGCCCAGATGTACGGCGTCGAGCTCGGTCTGGCGCAGCAGGCGCTGGTGTTATTTACCGCGCTCTTGGCATCAGTTGGTGCGGCCGGTATCCCGATGGCGGGACTGGTGATGTTGGTGGTCGTGCTGCAGGCTGTGGGTCTGCCCCTCGAGGGCATCGGGACCATCATCGCCGTCGACCGGGTCCTCGACATGATGCGGACGACAACCAACGTGTGGAGCGATCTGGTGGGCACCGCGGTGGTGAATCGGTTTGAAGGGGATGCACCATGAAGAAATTGATGCTTCTCGTGGTTTTCGTGGCTCTCCTGGCCCCTTCGTCGGGTGAAGGCCAGGTCGCGGACAGCCTGCGCGAGCAGATCAGGATCCGCGAGATCGTGCTCGAAAGCCAGCTTGGAGACCTCGCCAATGCGCGACAGCAGCTTCGCGAGCTGTGGTCACAGTTCGAACAGCAGACGGGCGGCCTGATGCGCGCGCAGCAGGAGGGCGAGACGGTGGACAGCCTGCGGTTGCGGGATGACGACCTGCGACGCGTCGAATCCGAGTTCCTCGCAGCCATCACCAAGTTCCAGCAGGAGAGGCGTACCACGCTCGAAAACCGCACGATGCTGGCGGCTCTGGCCACCGAGGTGGAGCGGCTGTCGGTCGAGGTCGGAGACGCGGAGGCTCCGCTCACCGGAACCTGGCGTCTCGTGGTCGAACCCGGACAGGACGGGCTCGCCTATCTCCAGCAACAGGGCACACTTGTGACCGGAACCTACGCACTCTCGGGCGGCTTCACCGGCTCGTTCCGCGGCACCCTGGTGGCCGGCAAAGTGCGGCTCGAGCGGATCGACTCGCAAATCGGTTTTGCCGCGATTTTCTACGGCCGACTGGTCGGCCAGGGGCGGAACCTGAGGCTGCAGGGGAACTGGGAGGCCACCCAGCTGGCCAGCGGCCTTGCGTCAGCCGGCAACTGGACCGGCGCCAAGGTTCAGGAGAACGAATAACCTCCGTCCATGTTATGGTTCCGATTCGCGAAGGGGCGCTGCCCGCAACCGCTTTCTGAGGAGTCCATCGATGTTTCGTAACCCCTGGTTCACTCTCGTGCTCGGCCTCCTGGCCGGTCTCGTTCTTGGTTATGTGTTTGCCGAGCGCCAGGCTGTGCCGCCGGCCAAGGCCGTGAGGCTGGGTCTCAACCCGGCTGGGGGGCAGAATGAGCCTCTTCCGGAGGGCCACCCCCCGGTGGAAGGCCAGTCTGCCGCAGCCAGCCAGCAGCTGCGGCAGCAGGTCAGCGAGATCGAGGGCCTCCTGGCCGCCAACCCCAACGACCCGAAGCTGATGGCTGCCATGGGAAACGTCTATTTCGACGCCAGCCGGTGGAACGATGCGCGGGTCTGGTATGAGCGCTCGTTGGCGATCGCGCCCGACGACATCGATGTCATGACCGACCTTGCGGTTTCGTTCCGCAACCTGGAGCAGCCGCAGAAAACCATCGAGCTGCTCGACCGGGCGATCGCTCTCAGCCCCGACCATTGGCAGGCCTGGTACAACAAGGTCGTGGTCTATCAGTTTGATCTGCACGAGCACGACCTGGCGGCCGAGGCGCTGCGACAGCTGCAACAGCTGAAACAGCAGAATCCGTCGATCCCGGACCTCAGCGGCATCGAACGAGAGGTCAACGGCGGCTGACCTCAATAAATTTTGAATTTTGAATTTTGAATTTTGAATGACGGTAAACCGCGTCCAGGCACGCAAAAACTGTGAGCCTGAAACGGAAATCCCCGACCTCCCGACTGCGGCTTTTTCTGGAAGAGGCATCGGAAAGACAATTCAAAATTAAGAATTCAAAATTAAGAATTTTTTTGCTGTCGTATACTCGGCCCCTCTCCATCGGGAGGTTTGCGAATGCAGCGTATCCTCATCGTCGTTGTGGTGCTGATCGTGGTGTGGCGGATTCTCGCCTCGATCGGCCGCCGTCTGGCTGCGCGAGAACCCGGCGCCGACAGCTTCAGCCGTTTTTCGCCGGAGGCGAGGCGTCGTCGTCGGCAGTGGTCGGATGGCAGGCAGGGGCGGGTTGAAGAGTTGGTTGAGTGCAGCCGATGCGGCACGTTCGTGCCGGCCGGACGCGCCCTCACAGGTGGAGATCAGAGCACCTACTGCAGCGACGAGTGCCGACACCAGGCCGCCGACCCGTCGACCCATGCTGGCGGGTGATTTTCACACCCAACTGGTGGCGGCGGGCGCCCGTCTGGCCGCCGCCGGTCTGGTGCACGGCAGCGAAGGCAACCTTTCAGTCAGGATCGACGGTCGGCGTTGTCTCGTAACGCCGACCGGTGGAATCACCGGGCGTCTCACCGGCGCCGACATGGTCGAGGTCCCGTTGGAGAGTGGGAGGGTCCCGCCGCGGGCGTCATCCGAGGTCAAGCTGCACCTCGAAATCTACCGCAGACGGCCGGACGTGGACGCCATCGTGCACGCCCACCCGCCGCGGGTTCTCCGGCTCGCGCGGGACGGCCGGGTACCCGATCCCCGGTTTCTCGACACGGACCAGCGGCTTTTCGGTCAAGTCGTCGAGGTGCCGTACTTCGAGGAGGGCAGCACGGTACTCGCGAAGACTGCTGCCGCGGCCCTCGAGGACGCATCGGCCTGCGTGCTGTCGAATCACGGTGCGGTGACGGTCGGCGCCACCATCGAGAGCGCACTGCGACGCATGCTGTATCTCGAACGTGCCGCCGCCCGCACGGTCGGCTCGTAACATGAACGACCCTGCCCTCTTCCCCGACGATCCGACCGCCGCGCCGCTTGCCGAACGGATGCGCCCGGCAAACCTGGACGAGGTGGTCGGCCAGGCGGGTCTGGTTGGTGAGGGGGGGGTGATCCGATCGCTGGTCCGGGACGGCGAGCTGCCGTCGATGGTGTTCTGGGGCCCGCCGGGAAGCGGCAAGACCACCATCGCCAGGCTCCTGGCCGACGCCGCCGGAGCGGAGATGGTGGGTTTTTCGGCAGTGCTGTCGGGCGTCAAGGAGGCGCGGGCGATCATGGCCGAGGCCCGCGACCGGCGCCGTCTCGAGAACCGCCGGACGATGCTCTTCGTCGACGAGATCCACCGTTTCAACCGCGCCCAGCAGGACGCGTTTCTTCCCTACGTGGAGGCCGGTGACATCGTCCTGGTCGGCGCCACCACCGAGAATCCGTCATTCGAACTCAACCGGGCACTGTTGTCGCGGCTCAAGGTCTACATCCTCGATCCGCTCGTGCCGGCGGAGATTGTCGGTCTTCTCGAAAGAGCGCTCGCCGACTCGAAGCGGGGTCTCGGCGGGCTCGCTCCCGGGGTCGAACACGACGCCCTCACCCTCATCGCCGATGTCGCAGCGGGCGACGCCCGCCAGGCTCTCAACCACCTCGAGCTGGCAGTCGCGGTCTCGCGGGCGGAAAAGTTGGGGGCCATCGACTCCGTCCTGGTGAAGAGGGTGCTCCAGAACGTGGTCGCGGTCTACGACAAGGGCGGGGAAGAGCACTACAACCTCATTTCGGCCCTCCACAAGGCGGTCCGGAACTCCGACGTCGACGCCTCCCTGTACTGGCTGGGCCGCATGCTCACGGGCGGCGCCGACCCGAGGTTCGTGGTGCGGCGGATGCTGCGTATGGCCTCGGAGGACATCGGCATGGCCGATCCACGGGCGCTCGAACAGGTGACTGCCGTCGCCCACACCGTGGAGCACATGGGGATGCCCGAATGCGAGTTGGCGCTGGCGCAGGCAGCCGTCTACCTGGCGTTGGCCGCCAAGTCGAACGCACTCTACACGGCCTACGGCGCCGTCAAAAGAGAGGTGGCGCAGAGGCCCGGTCTGGCCATCCCGCTGGCAATCCGAAATGCCCCGACGGCGCTCATGAAGGACGCCGGCTACGGCCGGGGATACCGTTACGCCCACGATGAACGAGGGGCGGTGGCCGATCTCCAGTGTCTGCCCGACGAACTGGTCGACGCCCGCTTCTACGAGCCCACCGCCTTCGGTTGGGAGGTGAGAATCGGCGAGCGCATGGCGGAGATCCGTCGTTTGCGGGCTGCGGCGAAGAAGGAGTAGCGCCGATGTGGAGTCACCGCTGGCGGGTGGTGTGTTACGGTTCGCACGTGGGGAACCGGATCGTCGCCGCCGCAGTCACGCTTTCGGCCCTGGCGTTGGCGTCGTGCGGTTATCACCTGGTGGGGACGACCTCGTTTCTCCCTGACGACATCAGAAACCTCCACGTCGAGAGCTTTCAGAACCGAACCAGATGGGTGGACATGGATCAGCGTCTGTTGGAGGCGCTGACCCTGGAATGGGTGCGCCGAGGCCGGTTGCGGTTGGTCGATTCGCCGGCCAATGCTGATGTGGTGTTGTCGGGCGTGATTCGGGGGCTCGCGGTCATTCCGGTGTCGTATGACGACCAGGGTCGAGCCAACGAATACCAAATGAGCCTTCAGGCTGCAGTCCAACTCAAGGATGTGCGAGGTGACGAAGACGAGGTGTTGTGGGAAGACCAGGGCTTCTCCAGACGCACTTCCTATCTGGTGGACCCGAATGCCGTCGACTTTTTCGACCGCCAGAATCTTGCCATGGACGAACTCTCCCGCAGCTTTTCCAGCGCGCTGGTCACGGCGGTCCTCGAGGGCTTCTGACAATAGTTCTTAGTTTTGAGTTCTGAGTTTTGAATTTCCACCCACCCTACGAGCCCACCCGACACCTGGGTCCGAAGTGGGGTGGGCCTTGGTCCACCTTCAGACCCGCTGCGGTTGGGTGTAGCCAGAAATCGAACTCGAACCGTCCAATATCCCGTCTTGGACGAGAGCGATCCAGCATCCAGCATCCAGCAACCGACATCCGGTCAGTTGGTCGGGTCGGTGTATGCTTGGGGTCGGAGGTCCCCATGGCTGAGAACAACCGGACCATCATCGGCATTTTCGTGGTGCTGCTCGTCGTCGTCATCGCCGCGTTCGTGTGGTGGTGGATGGGGCGCGGCGGCGACCAGGAGATGCAAGCCGTTGTCCCAGCAACGCCTACACCGGCCCCGGTGCCGACCCCGTCGCTCGAGGAACGGCTCTCCGCAAAGCTCTCCGGCACCACGCTGAACACCTCGGACGCGGTGGTGCGAGAACTCGCGGCGGCCCTTTCAGCCAATCCCAAGTTTGCGGTGTGGCTGGTCAACGAGGACCTGATCCGGCGCTTCACGGCGGCGGTGGACAACATCGCTGCGGGGAAAAGCCCCACGGAACAAGTGGAGTTCCTCCGGCCAAAGCTGGGTTTCAAGGTCAAGAGCGCGAGCGACGGCACGTTCGTGATCGATCCCGCGTCGTACCAACGGTATGACGTCGTGGCAGCGGTCGTTGCCTCTCTCGACACCGCAGGAACGGTCGCCCTCTACAGGGAGCTGAAGCCTCTCATCGACGACGCCTACGCCGAGATCAGTCCTCCCGGCAAGAGCTTCAACGACCGCCTCCAGGCGGCGTTCGACCAGCTCCTGGCGGTACCGGTGCTGGACGGCCCGCAACAGGTCAACCAGCTGGTGGTGACCTACGCCTGGAGCGATGAGGAGATCGAGGGTCTGTCGGCCGCGCAACGCCAGTTCCTGCGCATTGGACCCGACAATGTCAGCACCATCCAGGCCAAACTCGGGCAAATCCGCGCTGCGCTTGCTGCGCCAACGCTTCAATGATTTTGAATTCTAAATTTTGAATTTTGAATTCCCACCCGCCCTCCCCCGAATGCGGGGCGGGTTCGGTCATTCAAAATAAAAAATTCAAAATTGAAAATTTAGGGCAACACAACCCGCAGGTACCGCACGAAGCCCGGGATGTCTGCAAAGTTCAGATCGCCGTCGTGGTGTGAGGCGCCGTCGTGCAGCATGCACACCGCTCGTAGACCGGCATCACGGGCGGCGAGGATGTCGTAGTGGGAATCGCCGACCCCGAGACACCCTTCGGCCGGGACCCCGAGTCGGCGCGCGGCTTCGGCGACCGGCGCCCCTGACGGTTTCCAGAGACCGGAGTCGCGGGTCATGACCACGTCGAACCGGAGTTCGAACCGGTCGAGCAGCCGCCGGGTGTTGGCCTCGCTGTTGTTGGTGACCAGCGCGGTGGGCAATCCCTTCTCGGCTAGGAGGGCCAGGAGATCGGCCGCTCCGGCGTGTATCGTCGCAGCGTCCGAGGCGCGGGCCTCGATCGCCTCGAGATCGGCCCAGCGGGCGGCCCGATGTGGCTCCGGCAGGCCGTTGAGCTCGTCGATGATCGATGCGCCCGTGACTCCGAGTTCGCGGCGGATCATCGGCCAGTCGTAGGCCGAATCCACCAGGGTGCCGTCCATGTCGAAGATCACGGCCCGGACGCCATCCATGACTCTGGTCTTGAGCAACTCGTCTCTGGGAAAGCGAGGTAGCGAGGTCGACGGTCCGGCGGCCGCGCCCACGCGGCCGATCCACGCCAACGGGATACCCATCCGGGCGAAGACACGATCGACCTCGGCTGTTCCGCTTTCGCAACACCCCAACAATAGCGAACCCGACCCGATGAGCCCCAGCGGGTCGATCCCGAGGTCGGCGCACAGGGCCGCGGTTGCGGGCAGGACCGGGACGCTCGCCCGGTCCACGTCGACGGCGCAGTCTGAAGCCGCTGCTAGCTCCCACACGGCCTCGCCGACGCCGCCTTCGGTGACGTCGTGGAGAGCGCTGACGCCCTCGCAGGCCGCGGCCTGCAACGCCTCGCGGACCACCAGCAGCCACCCATCGTCGACGATCGCGCCGACGCGGTCGAGCGCACCGTCGTCGTGGAGTGTGCGCAGGCGATCGCCGTGCTCTGCGAGCAGGATGGCTGTTCCCTCGAGGCCGGCGGATCGGGTCATGCCGATGAAATCTCCCTCGCTGAGCCCGCCGGTCGTCAGCGGCCGCCCCTCGACCCGGCCGAGCATCATACCCACCACCATGCTGTGAGGGAGACCGGGCGTGATCTCGGTGTGGCCGCCGATGAGCACTGCGCCGACCTCGTTGCACGTGTCGCGGACCTGCCGCAGCAACTCGTGGATCCGGTGCTCCGAGGCCTCGTGTGGCGCGATCAGGCCGACTGCGAGAAAAAACCTGGGCCGCGCGCCGCGTACCGCCACGTCGTTGGCGTTGACGATCACCGCCAGGCGGCCCGCGTTCTCGGCGGTGAACGTGATCGGATCCGACGCCGCGGCCCACAGCTCACCGCCGATCTCCACGAGCGCCGCATCCTCGCCGGCGGCGGGCCCCAGCCGGACTTCGGGTGGCAGCGAGCCCGACACCAGATCGGCGATCACCTCCCACGGGACCTTGCCTGGCGGCAGAAGCGTCTTCTTCAAGGCAACCCTGCCCGCCATCGCTGGTGCGAATCGTGAGGCGGCGGATGAGGGGAATTGAAGGTCTCCGCCGCCTCCCTCGTCATTCCAGGGCCTCTGGGTGGGCGGGCGGAAAATCCGAAATCCGAAATCCGAAATCCGAAATTTTCGATGATCACTTCGTCAGCTTCTTCAGCTGTTTACTGACCGCCCTCGCCTCTTTCTTGCGTCCGGCGTCGATGAGGATGTTCATCCGCTGACCGAGGACCGGCACGAGACGGTCGTCCGACGGTCCGTACTCAGCCTCGAGAGCGGAGAGAAGAGTCTGATTTTCCGCCAGGGCCTCATCTGTCAGACCCGCGGCGGCCAGGAGAGTCACCAGATCGAGGCCCATCGCGGTCGTTCCGCCACCCACCGACTCCATGAGTTGACGCTGCCAGCCAGCGGCCTCGGCCGTCCGGCCGCGCAGCGTTTCGATCTGGACGAGCCTGCCGAGGAGATCGGGGTTGGGACTACCATCGAGAGTCACCAGGGCCTGCGTGCGGGCGCTGGCGAGCTCGAGATCCTCGTCGTCTCCGGCTGCGGCGAGCAGCGCGGCGAGATCGTCGGTGCCGCGGTTGACCCTGGCCCACGACAGGTCGGCGAGCACGGTGCGGGCAGTTCTCTCGTGTTCGGGACCCGGGTCGGCATCGAGCGCGCGCAGGGCGAGCCGTTCGGCGGTATCGAACTCACCCGCCGCGTAGGCGGATTCGGCGCCCGCGGCCATGGTCAGGGACACGGCGTCCGCCTCACCCTCCTCGGCGCGATATCCGGCGATCTGCAGGTACAGCTGTTCCGCCCGGTCGCCTTCACCCGCCTTGAGCTCCATCTGCGCGAGCGATTCGAGCTGGATGATGCGTTCTTCGCTGGTCGCGTTCGAATCGGTCGCGAGGACCTCCACCGCGCGCCGCTGCCACTCGAGGGCCGCGGCCTCGTCCTCCTGCACGATGCCCATCCGCGCCAGCATGGCCTGGACCTGCCACCACTGGCGCGGGTCGGCGCGGCCGCTGGCGGTCGCGATGGCGTCGAACCGCGTCAGGCAGCTCTCGACCGTCGGCAGGTCGCCCATCGGCTGGCTGACGCGGGCGACGATGAAGAGCGTGTTCAGCAGCGCCGGGTCGTCGGGGCCGACGCGGTACTCCTGCGCCGCCAGCAGGAGCTGGTACAGAGGCTGGGCCTTGGAAAACTGCGACTGCTGCTCGTGGAACCGGCCGAGGTTTTCGAGGCTGACCTCCAACCGGCGGTCGCCGGCGGGAAAGGCCTGGGCGATCTCGAGGGCCTGCTGAAACCCCGCCTCGGCGCGCGCCATCTGGCCGCTGGCGAAGGCGTACTCCGCGCCCCGCGTGACCGTGGCCCAGTCGCCCTGGGCGTGCACCGTGGCCGTGACGAGTAAGGCGGTCGCGAGCATCCAACAGAGTCGATTCCTCATCATCACCTCGCAGGGGCGTCGTTCCAGAAGCACGAGGTTACACCACCCGATCAGGAACCGATGGTGAGCGCGACCAGGAACTGTCCGGCGTAGTAGAGGGGCAGACCGATGGCGCGATTGACGAAATCAGGGTGGACGAAACGGTGTCTGGCGACGGCGAGGTCGGAGAGGTAGAAAAGCAGCGCGCCGGCTCCTGCCGTCCACGGGAGTGCGTGACTCCACGACGCCGAGAACCCGCCCCACACCATGATGGAGATGACCGCCACATAGGCGGTCACGGTGGGTTTGCGGCGGCCCAGGTGCGGCCACAACCAGACGCCGGCGGCCATGGCGGCGATCACCACCGCAGCCAACGCGGACAACGACCAGTTGCCGATGGGCAGTGAGGTTCGAAAACCGACGATGTAGAGGACGTGGCCGAGAAGAAAGGTCAGCAGACCGGGCGTGAACGTCCGTTTGCCGAGCAGCAACCCGTCGCCCACGGCGCACACCGCGAGCCCGGCGAGAAGCCAACCGCCGACCGCGTCGTCCGCCGACCAGCGGATAGAGCCGAGTGCCACGAAGGTCAAAGAGGCGGCGGTCTTGGAAAACACCTCCAGGGCCCGGTCGTCCACACGGATGGCGTGCAGCAGGCTGACCAGAGCCCCGGCCATGACGGAGGCGAGAACAAGGGTGGTGGTCACCTGGGAAGGGTAGCAGGGACGATTGAGTCGATTTCGGATTTCGGATTTCGGATTTCGGATTTCCCGCCCTCCCACCCAGGATTTCGAGATTCCGGGAGCTCCACGTCGATTCCCGTTGGCGCTTTCCTAAAAGAGCCGCTTGTTGGTGTCGCCATTTCCGAAATGGGGGTGGGTGGGGGAAAAATCCGAAATCCGAAATCCGAAATCCGAAATTCCTGCTGAAGGTGAAGGCGTTACACTCACCCCGGAGGCTTTCTCATGGCACATTCCGATCTTGAACGCTGCGTGGCCGAGGCCATCCTCGGCATCGACACTCTGTGGGGCGGTGATGTGATGAACCCGTCCGGGACGGGGCGCTTCATCGCCGATTCCTGGTTTTCCGACGAAGAGCTTCCGCTGAGCTACACCGACTCCACCGCGGCCGCTGTCCGCGCTTCGGGTGGAGTCTCGGCGGACAAGCCCGACCTCGAGGCGATCGACGCCTACCTGAAGACGGTCGATCTTCCGGCCGCCATATCGGGCATGACCGCAATGGGTTCGGCGGAGGCGGGAGTTCGCGGTGACTTTCTCGCCGGGCTCGGAGGCAGCGTGGAGGTGATGTGGGACCTCGCGATGGAGACCCTGGGCCGCGGTGAGCCCGTGCCCTATACACGGTCGGTGGAGGCGTCCACCGCCATGTCGCCGACGCCGTCTGAGCCCGGATCCAAACGCGCTCTCTTGGCCGAGCTCTTGACCAGGGCGGGCTACCCGGCCGACAACGAAGAGGGGATCCTCGGGGCGGTGGACGCGTGGCGCGCCGATCGCATGGTGCCGGCGGCGACGATCCCGGCGCTGGCCCGCGCCTTCATCGCCGAGCTCGAGGCGGGCACGGCCGCCAACGTCATGCCCTATCTTCCAAAGGAGCTGCACGGGGTCCCGCGATCCAACGTCGAGTTCCTGCCGATCAAGGACGCGTGGTTTTCGGGGTCCATGAACTACGTGGGCCGCGCCCGCGATACCGCGGGGCGGCCGCTCTACGAGGCGACCTACGAGCTCAACGCCTCGCTCGAGATCTCGGTGCCCGAGTTTGCGGAGCTGGTGAGCCACGAGGTGGTGCCAGGTCACGTCACCACCTTCGCCTTTGTCCAGCACCTCTACACCATCGGGAAGGTGGGTTTCGAGGGCACCGTCCTGACCATGAACTCACGCTATTCGACGCTCGCAGAGGGCATCGCCAACAACGCGGCGTTGATGGCCTTCGGCCTGACCGAGCTCGACCAGCTGCCAGATGACGACCTCAAAATCGGGATGCTGTTGTCACGGCTCCAGGACGACGCCAAGAACCAGGCCTCCTACCTCACCTGGAACGACGGCGTGGCGCAGCCCGAAGTCGCCGCGTCGCTGCGGCGGGACTGCCTGGTCACCGAAGAGAGGGCCGACAAGCTGTCGGGACCGTGGGCCCACCACCCGCTGCTCGGACGCATGTACCTGCCCTCGTACCGGGCGGGCACGAACAGGGTGGCGCAGCTGCGACGAGAACACCCGCCGGAGATCATCCTGCCGGCGCTCTTCGGGTGCCGCGGTCTGGTGGACATCAAGACCATCGACTCGGTTTTGTGACAAAAGACCCGACCTCGCGCGTCGGATAGGTGTGGAAGCCGTGACTGATCATCCGTCGTCGTCGTCATCGAACCGGGATCGAGCGTCGAGATCCGATGCTGGCAGGTGGCGAAAGACCTTTGCTGACCTGGCGGAGGGAAGGCATTCAGCGCTCGACGAGCTCTACGAACTGGCGGCGCGGCAGCTCTACGGTCTCGCCCTGTGGCGAACCGGCTCCGAGGACGATGCGGCCGACGTCGTGCAGGACGTATTTGTGAAGGTGGCAGAACACGGCCCCAAACTGGCCACTATCCGCAACCCGAAGGGGTGGCTGTTGACGGTGACTCACCGCGCCGCAGTCGACATCGCCCGCAGGCGCAGCCGGCGGTCCGCGGAGCCGCTCGAGGAGCACCCCTTTCTGACGGCGGTCGACGGCGACAGCGACCGGATGCTCGACGCCGCCCACGCCTCAGTCCTGCTGGCCGGGATGCCGCCGACCCTGCGTGACGTCATCTACCTGAAGCACTTTGCCGACTGCACTTTTGCCGAGATCGGCGCCATCGTCGGCGTGCCCACCTTTACCGCCGCCAGTCGCTACCGCAAGGGGATCTCCGATCTCAGGTGTCTCATGGAGGACGAACCATGAAAAACGAAGAGCAACGCGAACTGGAGCGTCTGCTGCCGGGTCTGGAGCCGCCGCCGCCGCCGGCCGGTCTCCGGGTCCGCGCCGTCGCGGCGGCCCGGGAATGCATGGCCGCGACGCCGGCTCCTGACCTGTGGGCGCGGATCTGGAACAACCGCGGCCTCCGCCTGGCCTGGGCTGCCGCGGTGGCGCTGCTCCTGGCAGCGCATGTTCTGCTGAGCCGCGACCCGGGTACAGCGTTTACGTCGAATCCGCCGGTCATGGCCGAGAGTCAGCGCGACGAACAGTTCATCGAGATCCTGCGTCCGACACAGATTTCGGCGGATGTGCATCCGACCATCGGTCTCTTCGCTGCCGCCGAGGACCCGAACACGATCGAAAATGGAGGCAACCCGTCATGACGTCGTCAAAAAGTCATTCCAAGCTGTTTCCGGTGCTGCTGGCCGCAGTCGTCGTCGTGGTGTTGGCGGGAACGTTGGGAGCGCGGCTGATCTCCCACGAGCGGGCCGAGCCCGTGCTGCAGGCGCCCGGCGCCTCCGTCCCGGCGCCTGCCGTCCTCGACGTGTCACAACTCGAGGTGCCGTGCTGGAGCTGTCCCTACGCCAAGGACTGGCCGCTGCGGTTCCAGACCGATCTCGATCTGCTGGCGCCGTTGGGTAACGGGCCGGGGAACGCCGCCGAGTGGTTCGCACTCTTCACCAAGGATGTCGGCCCACGGGCGGAAGAGGCTCAGAGGGTCCGGGACGCGGAAGTCAGACCCGACGGGCCTGAATGGGTTGGGAAGGCATTTCCACCCGATGACCCGCTCCTGCTGGAGGCCGAACCCTGGGTCGATCAGGCGACCATGAAGTTCTACCCCGACATCTACCCGCTCGACGGCTATGACACCCGCGTCACCAATCTCCTGTTCGGTCTGATGCTGGCGCGTTCGTGGATTGCCCGCGGTCTGGAGACCGAGGACTCCGCCGCAGCCATGGCCGACTTCCGCCGCGCTATCCGCCTCGGCCGGCTCTTTCGCCAGGAGGATATCGTGGTGATCAACGACCTGGTCGGTCTCGCATGCATCCACCTCGGGACGCGAGGGGTGTACAAGCGGGCTCTCGCCGATGGCGATCTCGAAACCGCGTTGCTGGCCTCGGTGGTGCTCGGGGAGGTGGCCGCGCAACGGCTTGGCACCCGCCAGCGTCTGACTGCTACCGATCTCACAGACTCGATCGTGACGGATGATCAAGGAGAACTCGAACTCGTTCTGCGTCCCGGCAAGCTCGACGCCCTGATCGAGACGGCGGAGAAGGCGCCCGACCGGCGTTTTCGCGCCGAGGCCATCGTCGGACTCAACACCGTCCGCTGGCAGGGATCCAAGGAGGAACGCGCCCGGGCCCTCGAGGTGCTCGATGCCCTCGCAGCGAATCCTGACCCGGACATCGCAGCCGGCGCAGTCTGGAGCCGAGACCACGAAATGACCCGAGCGAAGCTGAAGGTCTGGGGAGGCGTTTCCCAGTAGCCCTACAATCCGGACAATTCTCCGAACCGGGCGAGCAAGCGCCCGGTTTTTTCGTTCACCGGACGTGCCGTCTCCGAATGATGTTGCGATCTCCCGTCCTCCACATGAGTGGATGCTTTGGGCGCAATCATCTTCGGAGGGGGCACTCTCGGGCAATGAAGATCTGAACATCGGGATTTCGACTTCGGTATGACCTCCTCGGAGCGTAACCCAGCGGTGGTCGGTACATCTCACTGGTACGTGGAACGGGCGCCCCGCACCCGTCCGGCAGCCGGGACGGCTGCCCCACAAGCCTTTTTGAGCATATTGTGGGGCACGCGTCCCGCGTGCCGGGTGGTTGTTCGAGCATCCGATATCCAACATCGAATCGAGACTCCGTTGTAAACGATCCACCCGGTCCAGTGCATCATGTCAGCAATGGACGATCAACTCGCGCTGGTGCAACGGGCGATCGCGGGGGATCGGGAGGCGTTTTCGGATCTCGCCGCCGTTCACTGGCGACGGTTGGTGGCGCTGGCACGGTCGATCGTGGCCGATCTGGAAGCCGAGGGCGTGGTTCAGGACGGGCTCATCAAGGCGTGGAAGAAGATCGGCAGGTTGCGCGAGCCCGCGGCCTTCTCCTCCTGGCTGACCCGCATCGTAGCCAACACCGCGGTGGCGCGGGCGCGGAAGAATAAGATCTTCCAGCCCCTCAACGGCGCCGATTTCGCGGCTCGAGAGGTACCGCCTGATGATCGGATCGATGTGCAGCGCCTGCTCGGCAAGCTGGCGCCCCGCCAGCGGGCGGTGCTCCACCTGACGGTGGTCGAGGGTCTGAGCGACTCGGAGGTGGCCGAGGTGCTCGGTATTTCCAGCTCGTCGGTGAGGGTCCATCGCATGCGGGGCCGGCAGCACATGGAACGGCTGGTGGGAAGAGGAGAGAACTGATGGACGAACGACACGACCTCGATCGGCGGTGGCGCGACTGGTCCCGATCCGAGCCGAAGATCGACGAACGCCGGCTCAAGAGGGAGCTTTTCGAACGCCTACCGGAGAAACCGTCCAACCGGACGACCCGGTTGGTCCTTATGGCCGCAGCGGCCTCAATGCTCGCGCTGCTGATCGGGTACGAGTCCTCGCGGCGCCCGGTGGTGCAGCCTGCAGCCGACGTCTCCGAAGTGGTCTACGAAACCGGCTCAAACGTGATTCTCGTGCTCCGCGAGGGCGCCGAGCCGATCTATGTACTGACCGAACCGCCGAGGGCGGACGGCAAAGGGGGGTGAATATGAAAACCCAAACGACGATTGCGGTGGCGATGGCCGCTGCCCTCATCCTGTGTGCGGCTGCCTCGGCCGATGACGTGCAGTGGGTCCGGGTGACGGTCGTGCTTGAAGCCGGCAGCCAGGAAACTCCGCGCCTGCAGGACATGTTGATACCCGGTGGGGTCTACTCACTTGAGGAAGTCAGCGAGCGGGGACTGGCCGCCGTCGACGGTGAGATCCTCGAACGGCTCCGCCACCTGGGCGACAGCATGAGCGCGATGCAGGAGTCCATGCGCTTGGGGACGTTGCTGGCTCGCCAGTATTACGTCCCACTTGAGGTGGGGAAAGAATCGGTGCTGCCCGCGGTTGACATCAACCCACGGTTATCGGTCGCGTTCACTCCCGAACGATTCGTTGGAGATCGGGCCGTGTGCAGGGTACAGATTCTGGAGCCCGAGGGGCCGATGGGCACGTCCGATTTCACCGGCGACCCGATCACCTTGAGGCTTCAGGATGCAGGCCTTCAAGAAATATTGAGAACGTTCTCCAAGATTGCACCGGTCCGGATCGTGGTCGATCCATCGGTCGTCGGATCGGTCACGGTCGACCTGCGCGACGTGCCCTGGGACCAGGCCCTCGACCTGATCCTCCGATCCAACGGGCTTGGATGGACCCGTGACAACGGGACCATCCGGGTGGCACCACGGACCGAGATGAGCAGCCGAAAGCGGGTGCGGACCGAGGCAACCGTGAGCCTGCCGCGCGGTTCCTGGGGCTCGGTGACCGTCGCGAGTCCCGGCGACGAGCACAACCCGACGATGGTCCTTCTAGTTGAAAGTGTGCAGCGCCCGCCTGGCCTGGTGGCCGAGCGAGACGGTTTGGTCCACCCGAGGCGGGTGCTCCCGGTCGCACCGTTTCCGGACGACCTGGAGAACTCGTACGGCGAAATGGCGGTGTTCCGGACAACCGTGACGACTGACGGCGGACTGCGAGACGCCGAGGTTTTGGCATCTCCATCTCCGGAGTACGCCGAGCGACTTCTCCAGGCCCTGAGCGAATGGCGGTTCCGGGCGGTTCTCGACGTGGAGGGGCGCAAGCTGGAGGCGGTGGTCGGTTACGGGGTGCGAATCAACCCCCAGCCCGTATTCGTGAATCTCGGCGAGGTCGCCCACATCGGGGTTGATGTCAAGACAGAGCCGGCCCCGGGACACCCCGACCAGTACATCATCAAGGTGATCGTGGCCGATCTTGACTCCGGGGAGGTCCTTTCTGCCCCTCGGGTGGTCACCCTTCGGGGCGGTGAAGCCAAAATCAGATCAGGGTTCAAGGCGCCGAACGGCGACGATTCCACATTCAATATGCGCTTTCTGATTTCGGAGGACGGCAAGACCGTCAGCTACTCCTGGACCATGACCACCGCGGACACCGTCGTCGCCTCCAATTCTGCGGAGTTCTCGCTGTAGGCCGCCTGTCCGGCACGCGGGACGCGTGCCCCACAAGATGCTCACAAAGTCTTGTGGGGCAGCCGTCCCGGCTGCCGGGTGGGTGGTTCCGGCTTTGCCCTTCGGGCTTCGCCGGGACACGTCCGGTTTCGCCGTTCGGGAACTTTCCCAGGCCCCGTGTGTCTAAACTGGTGCCATGAGAAAAACACCAGCACCCTCGACGTCGCTTCAGATCATCCTCCTCGCCGCCCTTGCCGTGGTCGTGGTTTCGGCCGCGGCGTTGCAGGCGGTGACGGCCACGGCAACCGGCGGCGACCCCCAGTCGGTTCCGACACCGGTTACCATCACGGGAGGAGACCCCGTGAATTGGAACGACGTCGATCGGCTGATATCCGAGCAGAAGTTCGAGGCCGCCTCGGAGGCGGTGACGGCCATCCGCGAACGCGCGGCTGCCGAGGGCGACGCCCGGAACTGGACCCGCGCCCTGGTCGAGGAGACCAAGCTGCGGATGGCCCTCCACGGCTACGAGACTGCAGTGCGCTTTTTGAAGGACCAGCCGTGGCCGGACGACGCGGTCTCGCATGCGGTGCTCGAGCTCTATTACGCCAACGCCCTCGCCACCTACGCCCGCGTCTACTCGTGGGAGATCAACCAGCGCGAGAGGGTGGAAACCACCGGCGAGCTCGACCTCAAAGCGTGGGACCTCGAGCAGATTCTCGAGGCGGCCGACGCTTCGTTTCTGACTCTGTGGTCGAATCGGGCGGAGTGGGGGAGCGAGCCGCTGGGTGAGCTCGCCCGCTACATCCAGCAGAACAACTACCCGCCGCGGATCCGCGGCACCCTGCGCGACGCCGTGACCTACCTGTGGGTCGAGCTGCTGGCCGACTCGTCGCTGTGGAGCCCGGCGGAGTCCAACGACGTCTTCCGGCTCGATGCGGCGGCGCTGATCGCGGGCGACCCGCGAGCGTCCTCGAGCGTGAATCTGGCCGACCCCGGCGTCCACCCGCTGGTCAAGATCGCCGCGCTGTACGACGACCTCGAACTCTGGCACGCAACGAAGAACCGGCCCGAGGCCGCCCTCGAGGCCCGCCTCGAACGGCTGCGCCGGTTGAACGAGGCCCTGACGACCGACGCCGATCGGGTGGCGATCATCTCCAACCTGGAGAAGGTCCAGTCCTCGTTCGACCATAGCCTCGAGTGGTGGTCGATGGGGCAGGCGGTGCTGGCCGAGTTTGTTCAGGCGCAGACCGACTCCAACGCCCTCATCCGCGCCCGTGAGATCGCGCTGGCGGGACGCGACCGCCATCCCTCGAGCGTTGGCGGTCAGCGGTGCAACCACATCGTCGCCGCCATCGAACTGCCGAACTACACCCTCGCCGCGATGGCGGTGGACGGCGCCGGCAGGCGGTCGATCCAGGTTTCTCACCGCAACCTGAAAACCATGTTCTTTCGCGCCTGGTCGTATGACCTGGTGGCCTTTGTCGCGTCCTCCGAGGATTACAACATCCTCCCCAGTCACCGCGAGGCCGAAGCCATCATGACCGGCACGCCGGTGGCCGAGTGGTCGGTGGCGCTGCCGGCCACTCCCGACTACCGGTCGCACACGACCTTCGTCGTGCCCGAGTTGACCCAGCCCGGCGCCTATCTGGTGGCGGCGTCGATGCGCGCCGATTTCAAGGACGACGCCAATTTCATGGTGGCCGAGAACTTTCTGCTGTCGGATCTGGTACTGGTGACGCGGCCGGTCGGGGACGGCTACGAGGTGACGGCGCGCTCCGGAGAATCCGGGCGAGCCCTCGAGGGCGTCGAGGTCTCGCTTTACAGTTATGACTACCGGCGCGGCCACCGCGAGGTGGAGCGCAGGAAAAGCGGTTCCGGTGGCGTGGTCGATTTCAGCACCAGGTTGTGGAATCGGGAGCAGTTCTTCATCGTCGCGCGGCACGGCGAGAATCTCGCTCTCGACGCCAACCGGCTCTATCAACAGTCCGACGGCACCCGTGGCACCAGTTCGGCAGCCCTTCTCTACACCGATCGCTCAGTCTACCGCCCGCAGCAGACGCTCTATTGGAAGGCCGTGGCCTACAGCGGCGGCGGCGAGAAGATCGCGTACCGGACCCTGCCCGATACCGCCTTCCGGGTGACGCTCGTCGACGCCAACGGCGAGGAGGTGGCGTCGGCAGACGTCACCAGCAACTCCTTCGGGTCGGCCAGCGGCTCCTTCGACATCCCGGCCGGCCGGCTGCTGGGGCAGTGGAGCCTCCGCACCTCGATCGGCGGCCAGACCTGGCTGCGGGTGGAGGAATACAAACGGCCCACCTTCGAGGTGACGGTGGCAGACCCCGAAGCCCCGTTGCGACTCAACCGCGAAGCCGAGCTCTCGGGCGACGTGAAGTACTACTTCGGTCTGCCGGTCGTCACCGGCATGGTGGACTGGCGGGTGACCCGCGAGCCCATCTACCCGCGCTGGTGGTACTGGTGGTTCCCCTCGGCGTCGGCGCAGAGCCAGGTCGTGGCGGCCGGCGAGACCTCGCTCGACGACGAGGGCAGGTTCCACATCCGCTTTGTTCCCGAGGCCGACGAGCGCGAGGCCGAACGCGGGGTGACCTACCGGTACCGGCTCGGGGTTGATGTCACCGACGAGGGCGGCGAGACGCGCTCCGCCGAACGCGTCTTCCGGCTCGGTTTCGTGGCGGTGGAGGCGCGGATCGTCGACGATCTCGGGTACCGCACCGCGAACCAGGCCTCGAGTCTTCAGGTCATCCGAACCGACCTCGACGGCACTCCTCGCGCGGGTGAGGGCACGTGGCGCCTGATGCGTCTCGAGCAACCGGGGGAGACGTTGACCCCTGCCGATCAGCCGTTGCCTCAGCCTCCGGGAGGTCGCGAAGGCTTCGAGACCCCCGGCGACCGGCTCAGACCGCGGTGGGACCCCGCCTACGACGCGGATGCGGTGCTCGAACAGTGGGCCGAGGGCGCCGAGGTGGCAGGTGGCGGGCTGACCCACGGCGAAGATGGCTTGGCGGAGCTGGGTCTGCCCGGGCTCGAGCCCGGTGCCTACCGGGTGGTCTCCACAACCCACGATGAGTTCGGCGCGGAGTTCTCGACCAGGGAAAACCTGGTGGTGGCGGGTTCGCGCCGCACGCCGCTGGCGCTGCCTGCTTTGCTGCGCTTCGACCGTACGTCGGTCGCCGTGGGTGAGACTGCGCGGCTCTTCGTCTTCACCGGGCTCACGGCCCAGGAGATGGAGCTCGAGATCTACCGCGACGGGCGGCGGGTCGAACGCCGAGAGATCGGCGCCGGCCGTTCGGGGGTAGTGGACTTTCTTATCACCGCGGCAGACCGCGGCGGATTCGGGGTCGCCCTGACCCTGGTGCGGGACCACCAGCTCATCCGCCAGACCGCGCAGGTCTTCGTGCCGTGGGACGACCGCCGATTGGACATCGACTTCGCGACCTTCCGCGACCGGATGCGGCCCGGCACCCTCGAGACCTTTACCGTCACCGTCCGCAACCACGACGGGAGCAGCGTCGACCCGGCCGCCGCCGAACTGCTGGCCTACATGTACGACCGCAGCCTCGACATCTTCGCGCCGCACACGCCGCCCTCGGTGGCGTCGCTCTATCCCGACCGGACGGCGACGGGTCAGATGTCGACCAATCTCGGCCGCGCGCAGCAGGCGTGGGGCCGCAGCAGCGGTCTCGGTCTGCCGGACTACCCCTACCTTCACGGCGACTCGCTGATGGCCCTCGACGGCTACGGCATCGGCGGTCCCGGCCAGCGAGGGCGCTACCGGATGATGAAGGCGGGCGCAGTGAACGAGCGGATGTCACTGAGTGTGGCCGACGCTCCGGCGCCGGCCGGCATGGCCATGGACGCCGTTGCCGAGTCGAAGACCGAAGGCGAGATACGCCAGGGGCTGCAACGCTCCGAAAACGATGCCGCTGTGGGGGGCGGAGAATCCGACTCATCAGTTGAGTTGCGCTCGGATTTCTCCGAAACCGCTTTCTGGGAGCCCCACGTGGTGCTCTCCGCCGACGGTTCCGCCACGGTGGAGTTCGAAGTGCCCGACTCGGTCACCGACTGGAACCTGTGGGTCCACGCTGTCACCACCGACCTCCGCGGCGGTTCGGCTACTCGGCAGGCGCAGTCGGTCAAGGAGTTGATGGTGCGGCCCTATCTCCCGCGCTTTCTCCGCGAGGGCGACCGTGCGGTGCTCAAGGTGGTGGTCAACAACGCAGGCGAGGAAGACTTCACCGGCGCGCTCAATCTGGCCATCAACGATCCCGTAACCGGAGAGGACCTGCGCCCGATCTTCGGCCTCACCCCCGAACAGACCTCGGACGTCACCTTCTCGGTTGAAGCCGGCAAGGGCGTCGATCTCGCCTTTCCGCTCTCGGTCCCGGCGCGGGTCGGCACCGTGGCTTTCAAGATCACCGCGCGAGCGGGGCAGTTCTCGGACGGAGAGCTGCGACCTCTGCCGGTGCTGCCCGGCCGCATGCACCTGATGCAGTCGCGTTTCGTCACCCTCCACGACGCCGACCGGCGCGAGCTGCACTTTGCCGATATGGCTGCGCAGGACGATCCAACCCTGATCAACGGCCAGCTGGTGGTGACCCTGGATGCGCAGCTCTTCTACTCGGTGCTCAACGCGCTGCCCTATCTCGTCAACTACCCCTACGAGTGCACCGAGCAGACTCTGAACCGTTTCCTCTCGACCGGGATCGTCTCCAGTCTGTTCGGCCAGTATCCCTCGGTGGAGCGGATGGCCCAGAAGCTTTCCTCCCGCGAGACCCGCTACGAAACCTGGCAGGCCGACGACCCCAACCGCGCGATGGCGCTGGTCGAGACGCCGTGGCTGCAGACCGGGCGCGGCGGCAGCGAGGCGCCGGACGATCTCATCAACGTCCTCGATCCCCAGATCACCCGCGCCCAGCGCGACGCGGCACTGGCCAAACTCGAGAAGATGCAGACCTCGCTCGGCGCCTTTCCGTGGTTCCCCGGCGGTCCGCCGTCGCCGTGGATGACGCTCTACATCCTCAACGGCTTTTCCAAGGGTCTCGAGTTCGGCGTCGACGCCCCCAAGGACGTGGTGGTGCGGGCGTGGGACTACATGCACCGCCACTACATCGAGGAGTGGGTCGACTGGATGATGCGCGAGGACTGCTGCTGGGAGACCATCACGTTCCTCAACTACGTGCTCTCCAGCTACCCCGACGAGTCGTGGACCGGCGGCGTCTTCACCGCCGACGAGCGGCAGCAGATGCTCGGCTTCAGCTTCCGCCACTGGAAGCAGCACTCGCCGCTGACCAAGGGCTATCTGGCCCTGACCCTGGAACGGGCGGACCGCCACGACGACGCGGTGCTGGTCTTCGACGCGGTGATGGACTCGTCCAAGACCGACCAGGACCTCGGCACCTACTGGGCGCCCGAGGACCGGGCGTGGCTCTGGTACAACGACACCACCGAGACCCACGCTTTCGCCTTGCGGGTTTTGACCGAGCTCGAACCCGACGACGCGCGCCGCCACGGCCTCGTTCACTGGCTGCTGCTCGACAAGAAGCTCAACCACTGGAAGTCGACCCGCGCCACCGCCGAGGTCCTGTACTCGCTGGCGTACTACATGAAGCATGAGGAGACGCTGGCGGTGCGCGAGGAGATCTCGGTGGCGGTGGGCCCGAAGATCACCGACTTCGTCTTCGAGCCCGACGAGTTCACCGGGGCCCGCAACCGGGTCATCGTCGAAGGCCCGGACATCGACCCCGCGACCATGTCCACCATCGTCGTTGAAAAGGAGACCAAGGGCTTCGCCTTCGCCTCGGCCACCTGGAGCTTCTCGACCGAGAGGCTCCCGGACGAGGCGCGCGGCGATCTCTTTGCGGTCGAACGCGCCTTCTTCCGCCGCTTCAACGATGGCGAGCGCTGGGTCCTCCGGCCCCTGGCCGATGGCGAACGCCTCGAACCCGGCGACCAGATTGAGGTCCAGCTCTCGATCCGCGCCAAGCACGCCGCCGAGTACGTCCACCTGCGCGACCCCCGCGGCGCCGGCTTCGAACCCGAGACCCTTCACTCGCAGTACAAGTGGGACCTCGGCATCGCCTGGTACGAGGAGGTGCGCGACTCCGGCACCAACTTCTTCTTCGAGTGGCTGCCCGCCGGCGAGTACACCTTCAAGTACCGCCTCCGCGCGGCCTCATGGCCGGCACCTTCCGCGTCGCCCCGGCGGTCCTGCAGTCCATGTACGCCCCCGAGTTCACCGCCTACTCGGCGGGCAACCGCTGGAGGTCGATCCCGACTGACCGTCGCCGTGGAACTGGCGTCCGACGATCAGTGAGTTGCGCCGCTTCGGCTGCGTCTCCGAAAATGTGGCTGTACCTCACGGCGACGACCCCGAAGCGGTTCCTGTGATCGAGATTTCGCCCAAAACCACTCAGTTTGATGAGAAAAACCATCCAAAATGACCATTGCGTCGGCCACTTCGCAGCCCTACTGTGGAGAACGAGGGCGTTTTGACAACGGTGAGAGGAGTCAACCGATCACCAAGAAGGCAGTATCGCGGTTCTCGACGCACCGACCCACGAACCACAGGGGGGCGGGCCCGGGATGCGTCCCGGGTCCATTCTGATGGTCCGCCCCAACCCGCACCGTCTGCTCCTGGCGATCACGGTGATGGTCGCAGGCGCGGCGGGGGGGTGGGCGCCGCAGGTTGAAGCCGAAGATCTGATTTTCGCCGACGGATTCGAGTCGGGAAATCTGTCAGCATGGAACACCCCAGCCCCCGTCGTACCCTCGCTGCGGATGGCCGATTCAGACATCTCGCTCAACGAAGATGTTGGAACGGTGGAATTCACAGTCACGGTCCTTGACCAGAATGGCCAAGACATCCGGGTGGACTGGACTGCAGCGGGTCCGACGGCGACCGCGGGTTCCGACTTCAGTCCATCTTCGGGAACCCTCACCATTGCAGGGGCGGCGTCGACCGCAGCCATCGAGCTCCTGATCATCGATGATCTTCTGATTGAACCGAACGAGGCTTTCACCCTCAGTCTCAGCAATCCGCACAATGCCACTCTCGCCGATCAATCCTCGACCGCAGTCACGATCGTCGACAATGATCTGCCGCCCGTCATGGGTTTTGAGGAATCAGCAGTCACGGTGGACGAGGGTGTGGGCATCGTGGTACTGCCAGTGAAACTCAACTCTCAGTCCACTTCCGATATATCGGTCAACTTTATGACCCATCCGGGCACCGCGACGGGGGGTGATGACTTCGTCGCCGCGTCAGGGTCCGTGGTGATCTCCGATGGTGACGTTACCGGAGAGATCCAAATCGAGATCATCGACGATCCGGACGGGGAGTACGAAGAGAGTTTTACGGTTGTCCTGCAAAATCCGCAGGGTGCGGTGTTGGGGAATTCGCCGGTCGTGACAGTGACCATAGCGGCGAGCGACCTCGCTCCGGTGACGCGGGTCGCGTACTCCGTGGGACCTGTCGAAAATCTCATCTCGGAATCCGAGTCCGCGACACTCTCCATCAGTTCCGGTGTTGCAACGATTGACTGGTCAGAAGATCCGCACGAACTGTTTGCGGGCCAGCAGATCGTGTACGGCGACCCTGCGCTAGACGCCTACATCGTGTCGTGTTTCAGTGTTGAGGAAACAACGACGTGCAGCCTCGCGGCGGCGGGAGGCGGCGCCCCGCCGGATGCGACCTCGCAGCCGGTTGTCGAGGTGACCCACGCCTTCCCGTCCGTCGCGGCCGCGTTGGCGGGTGCGGATGATGCGGACCACCTCGGGACCAGCGATCTCGCCGGATCGCGGGTCGCTCTCGATATTCTGTGTTACGGATCGGGCGCCGCAGACTCCGAACCGGTCGTCATCCAAGGTTGGACGACCCACCCGGAGACTCCGGTCACGATTCGCGCCTCCGATCACGACCAACACCTGGGCCTGTGGCGTGATGATCAATACCGTCTCGAAGTGACGCAGGGGCCGTGTGTTCGAACGTCGGTGGGCAATGTGGTGTTGCAGGGTCTGCAGCTGAACTGCACAGCCGATCCCGCCAACGACCTCTCGGCGGTTGTGTTCGAAGGCCCCAGTGCCACAGGTGGTGTGCAGCTGGCAAAGCTCCTGATCCGCCTTGACAATGCGACAGGGCCCGGCGACCGGATCGGGATCGCCGCGACCGAGGTCGGCGATCTCGATCTCGAAATCCAGAACTCGGTGATCTTCGACCTTGGTACGGGATCCGCTCGTCACGCCGGAGTCGTGATTGAGGATGATTCGGTAACGACTCGGATCGCCAACACCACGATCGTCGGCGGTGAGCACGGTGTTCTCAGCACGGCCGGAGATACCACACTCGTGAATACTCTGGCGATCGGTTCGACGGTGAGTTGTTTCGAGGGAGGGTTCTCCGGACAGTCTCGAAACAACGGGGCCACGGACAACACGGCGCCGGGTCCGGGTAGTATCCAAACCGATTCGCGGTGGCTTGTCGGCCCGCTCGCCGGCATCGAAACAGACGCCCACCTTGATTGTGATCCCCTGGCAAACGCCTCGATCACTCACTCCGAATTCGACATCGGAGGGCTAGAAGATCTTTTCAATAGCGACCTCCGAAAGGGCGCCCGAACACTCCAAATCGATGGTGCATTTGTTCAAGTCGAACTGGAGAAACCACTTCGATTGACAGGCAGCCGGTTTGGTGTGGGGTTTTCCCATGAGACGAGGTGGTGGCTCGAGGTCGCCGACTCCGTGTCCGACCTGGATCCGCCGGGCGAGAGTTACCGCCTGCTGGTTGATGAAAAAACAATCGACGGCTTTGGTCTCCCGGATCCGGGATACGCGTGGAGTGAGGTGTCGTTTGCCGGGCCCGAGACAGCCTCCGTCATCCGTCTCAGGGTGGACAGGCCGGATCTTGTCGACCATATCTACCTCGGTGGCTGGGACCTGGAGTGGGCGGGATCGCCATGTGATGCCGGCGCAGACTTGTTGACGGACCCGGCCTTCGACGTGGTCGATGACGTCGATGGTCATCTTAGAGTCGCAACATGGGACATCGGTGCCGACGAGGCCGCGATTACGGAGAGCTCGTTTGTCAGGGATTCCATAGAGGTTTGGGAGGAAGAGGGCGTTGCTCTGCTCGAGGTGGCGGTTCCTCAACCATTCGCGGCGCCGGTGACGATCGGGTACGAAACCGTTCAGAACACGGCCACCGATGGTGTGGACTTTGCGGGGGCCTCGAGTAACGTGACCATTCCAGCGGGCGAGATCGATGCGACCATCTCCGTGGCGGTATTCAGGGACGATATCACCGATGACGGCGAGCGGTTCTTCGTGAGACTCGAACACCCGGTTGACGGCTTCAGTCAGGAGAATCGCGGGACAGTCGTGCTGCGGGACGGCCCACCGCAGCCGTTGGTGTCATTCGCGGCTGGGCACGTGGAGATTTCGGAAGACGACGGCTGGGCGATTCTCGAGGTGCAGTTGGCAGAGCCTGCGCCTCACAACGTTTCTGTCCACTGGCAGTCGGAAGACCTGACCGCGCTGATGGGGATGGATTTGGGTGGCGTCAACAACATCACCACGATCCCGGAAGGGGATGTGAGTGGTGAGATCTCTGTCCCGATTCTCGACGACGACGTGTACCGGCACGACCGCGCCTTCGTTGTCAGAATCGTCGACGCCGACGGCGCTGCGTTGCGGCCGCCAACGCGGGCTGTCGTTTCAATTCTCGACAACGACGGGCCCTCGTTCGAGTTTCCGGCTTCGCTTTTCCCCGTGAATGAGAGCCTGCCCGAGATTGCGGTCGACGTGACTCTCAGCCTGCCGGTGGGCGAGCCCGCGTCGGTTGATGTCACGGCTGCCGACGGCAGCGCGGTTTTCGGTGAGGACTACCAAACGAGCCGTTGCACTGCGTACTTTGCGGCGGAGTCTACCGAAGGGTCGTGTGTCATCGAGATCATCGACGATCTTGTGGATGAATATGATGAAACGATCCACCTCGCTCTGGAGAATCCCCAGGGCGCAGAAATTCACGGGATGACCACCGCTTCGATCGTCATCGAAGACGATGATCCGTCGCCCGAGGTGTCGTTCGAAGCGGCCGCAATCAGTGCATCCGAAGGTGGATCGAGTGCGACCGCGAGCCTGGTTCTCTCCGAGCCGTCTCAACGTCCTGTGGATGTCGAGTGGACCACGGTTGACGGCTCGGCGGAGAACGGCCTCGACTTCAGCGGCGGCCCCGGCGAAAGCCACTTCGAGCCGGGGCAGGTGCAGGCTCCGATCGTGGTGCCTCTTCTCGCTGATTTCGAAGTCGAGGGTGACGAGGTCTTTTCGATCGAGTTGACCGGCGCTGATGGAGCGACGATCAGCGAACCGTCGAGAGTTCAGGTCACGATCCAGGACGACGACATCGAGCCGGAGATCAGCATCGAGACCCTGACGCTGACGTTTTCGGAAGGCGCGGGCAGTGCCGAGGTGGTGTTGGTCCTCTCGGAGCCATCCAACGACTGGGTGGAAGTGGTCTGGTTCGCCGCCGGTGGGACGGCGGCTGACGGCATCGACTACATCGGGGGTTACGATTTCCGGGAAATCGAACCCGGCTGGACCCGGTTGACGATATCGATCCCGATTCTGGAAGACACGAAGATCGAGGACGACGAGACCTTCTTTGTCGATATTGACATCGTGTACGGTGCGGTCCCGGTTGGGCCCATGATGGTCGAGGTGACGATCACCGACAACGATGTTCTGCCGGAGATTCACTTGACCGAAACGGCGGTGGCGGCCGACGAATCAGCGGCCGCCGTCCAGTTGAGCCTCGAGGTGATCCCGTCGTGGTCTGCGGATGCGTCGATTGGGATCGTGGTTGGCGGAGGCACCGCCTCGGCGGGGGTCGATTTCGAACTGCCTGTCACGCGGATTCCGGTGCCGGCGGGGCTTTCGGTGGTGGATTTTTCGATACCTCTGATTGACGACACCGAAGTCGAACCCAACGAGACGTTTTCCATCCAGTTGGTGGATCCCGATGGTTGCGTCGTGATCGAACCGTCTGTCGTCGAGGTCACCATTCTCGACGACGATTTGGTAGCGGTAGTCGGCGAGCCCGATGGAAGGGTCTACGGTGAAGGCGATATTCTGACGATGGATGGGACTGGGTCGACCATCCCTCCCGGGTATGAAACATGGTTCGCCGTACTGCGCAACGACGGCGCGGACCCGATGGACGTCGTGCACCAGACGACCGAACTCAGCGACACGTTTGTGACGTCGGAGGATGACGCGTCGTATATCGTTCGGTTGGTGGCGGCGGCGCCCGGGACCTTACCGAACAGCGTTGTACTGCGAGGGGCGGCGCTCCCATGCAGTCACCCCGTTCCCGACGTCGGGTGCACCAGTGCCGAGGTCGTGATCAATCGCGCTGACCTGAAGACCTTTCCCTTCACGACGTCGTACGTCTTCCCCGAAGCCGTATTGTTGGTATGGGGGGGGTCGAGCACTCCAAGTATGGAGCTCGAGCGCAGCGCCGACGGCGGCGAAACGTGGACGGCGTTCGACGAGCCGGGCAACCAGGACCACGATGGGAGCCAGGAAAACCACACCTCGTTCCCGGATCGGACGGTGGAACCAGCGCACACCTACCACTACCGAATCAAGTGGAATACCTACTCGGAGTGGTTTTACCTTGGAAACTCATTCAAGGCCCCGGGCGATCCCGTGACAACCCCGGTGTGGACTGCACCAAGACCGGTCCCGACCTTCGAAACAGTGGATTGGGATTGCCCGGATGGCGCGAGCCCATTTCTGTGCCTCGGCACGGTGTCCATTCGGCTTGATCCTGAACCGGGCGAAACCCTTGCCGGTTCGACCATTCGCGTCTACCTCAACGAGAACACCTTCGAAGCGAGCAATGGCGCGGGTAAGAACGTGCCGATCATCTGGCCCGAGACCTTCCCGTTTGCCGGGCGCGACGAGCCGGGGTGTGTTGATCGGAAGACGGAGCCGGATCTGGAGATTGAAGTTCCTGTTGATCAGACCTCGATTGAGATCGAACTGGCCGGCGTTCACTACGGCGCAAACAGCTTTCGGTTCGAGGTTGAAGATGGGCTCGGTGGGTTTTCAGAGAGGGCGTTGCTCTACGGCATCCACGAGGTATTGGGTGTCCACCACGCCCCCCACAAGATGCTCGTGCCACTGCTCTTCGGCACCGACGTGACGGTCGAGGATTTCCAACTCTATGGACTCGGTCCGGTTGGAATTCGCAGTCCGGATTGTGTTGACGGGGACTGGCGGGAATGGAGCATCTGGGTCGACAACAGGAACATCTACACCGCAGAGTTGAATTACTGGCACGCGACCGCGGGATACATCAACAAAGAAATCGGTACCGACGAGTTTGGGATCTGGACGACATCGATCGGGCTGAGCGATGGCAAAGATCACCGGTTGTGGATCAGTCGGATCTACACCTGTCATCCTGGCGTCACCGGCCACATCGGGCGGTCCATTCTCGCAGCGGATGGAACTCCGATCACGACGACCGAAACCGCCCAGGAGGTGTGCGGCGAGTACGGGCCGACCGGGCACGATCCGTTGCACGTGGACACGTCACTCGAAGGCCCACATCCGCCGGTCCTCGCCTACGTGCCCACGAACCTCTTCACCCTTTCGGACGCAGATGTAACGAATCTTTCGCTTCGATTCAGAGTCACAGACCTCCACCACGACGTGGACATCAACTCGGTGACTGTCACCAACGAGTCGATGGAGCCTCCGGCGCAGGTCTACGGATACTACGCCGATGACCAGAAGGGCGGGGAGCACGGAGACTGGGGCTGGTTCGTCGCCGACGTGCCGATGATGGTGCCGCCCGGCGAGACCACCTTCAGTAACCAGATTCGAATCCAGGCCTCGGACGGGGCGGGCAACGCGGTCGACGAGCTGATCCCGGTTGTTCGGGACGGCCCCTTCGTGTGGGCGGAGATCGCCGAGCCGGACCCCGTTGAGGCGGACCCTCGCCAGCTCGTGACATTCGACGGCGCCGCATCGATCCTCCCGGGCTTCGGCGACGGAGGAGCGGTGGCACGATGGGTCTTTCTTCGCCATCCCACCAATTCTCCCGATTGGGTTTCGCACCGGGACTCGGGCATCTTCGACGACCCGGAGGGTTGGGTGATCCGCACCCCGATGCCGGAATCGTCATCGATGAAGGCGCGCCTCATCGTCGCCGCGTCGGCCGAGAACTTCCCGGCCAACCCGTGGACGGACGATCCTCCCTGCCGCTGGGACGGCGGCGACGGCCGCTGCGACGCCAAGGACGTCATCGTCCGCATGGCCGACTCGAGCTGTTACCAGTCCTCGGACGGCCTGTCGGTCGTTGTCGACAGTCCGGCCTCGGATCTCAACGTCCCGACCTCCGGGACGATCCATCTCGAGGCCCACTCGACCGTCGACTACGGCCCGATGTCCTTCAGGTGGGTCCTCTTCGACAGGAACGATATTCGCTTCGACTGGCCGCTGGGGTACCTGGGGGGCGGCGAGGACGGCTGGTCGCCCGACAACGCCGACATCGATGTCGTGCCGGCTGATTACGGTATTTCCGCCGGCAGCTACTCCCTCGTGGCCGAAGCCAGGTTTCCGGAGGCGGGATGTCGCGACCCGCAGCAGACCTGGAGATTCGGACGATCCCAATCCATCTCGCTTCGACTCGAACACTCCTTCGACGGGGTGGCGCCGGGCATGGTGGTCGAGGGCCGGGGATTCCGCGTCTACTCGCAGACCTGGACCGTGGGCGGGACCGGGTACGTGCTGCTCGATCGGGACGTGATGGACCCCGACGGCCGCATCGTGTATTCGGGTGAGATTCAGCCCGGCGGTTTCGTCGAGGTCGATCCCGACCCGGTCGAGCTTGGTGCCGATGGAGGCTACTGGTACGTCAACATTTCCGAATCTCCCGACGGCACCGGCCGTCCCGTCGAGTGGCTCCCGATGAAGGTCGAGCGCGCCGGAAGTGCCCTGGAACCGCACGTCGTCGCCAACGAGGAGGACCCGAGCTGCGGCGGCGCGGGCTCCGAGTGCGCCCACTCGATCATCCCCGGTCAGACGTGGCAGGGGGAATGGGGTGAGGCTGGGGACGAGGATTTCTTCTCATTTTCGGCGGGTGCCGGCGCACAGGTGCTCATCACGTTGGAACGAGTCGACACCACGCTGCCTCCCCAACATCCCGATGCTCCGGCGCCGGAGATCCTGCTGGCACGTCCCGACGGCATGGTCTTTGCCGCCTCCGAACCCCTCGGCCTCGACGCCACCGGCACGAGCCTCGACGCAACCCTGACCCTCGACGGCCGCTATCAGTTCATCGTGCGCTCGCCCAAGGGATCCGGCACCTATCTGGCCACTCTCGAACAGACCGCCGAGGGCGGGCAGGGCTCGCCCTCATTCGGTTGGACCAACGAGCGCACGCATTTCACCACCGAACTTCGACCCAAAACCCGCCTGAGGGTGCCTTTTTTCGACCCCTTCGGGAACCCGATCTCCGGTGCGAGCGTCTCATGGGAGGAAGGGAGTGATTGCGGCGTGGGTGATTTCTGCGGCAGCGGCACGACAAGGACCGAGTACAGCTCGGTCGACGGCGCCGCCGTGCTCGAGGTGCAGACCACCGCGACCTCGGCGCCCCTGTGGCGGCCCTCGGCAGCAATCGGGTTCGCAACCAAGGCGGCGCCGATTACCCGCAAGGGCGTTGCCAAGCGCATTCGGCAGGCGCGTGCCGAAGAGCCCTTCCTCGGTCTGCTGCAAACTTCGGGTGACGCGGTGCTCACGACCGACCTGCCCGACCTCGCCACCGCCAGGACGATGTCCGCCGAGGCGCGCCGTCGGGCGGTGGACCGGGGCGACGAAACGCTCAAGGACGGCCCGCTGTGCGGCAGGCATGTCGAGACCTGCGGAGATGCGGCCCCCGTCTTCCGCGCTGTCCAACTCGCCCTCGACCCCGGCGACGACCTCATCGACCTCGAGGTGCGGGTGCTCGACGGCACAACACCCACCGAGCTGCTCAACGGCCACACGGTGCTCAGCGACCTCAGCCTCGGTGTCGAAGCGTCGGCAACCGTGCGCGACAAGGATGGCGTCGAAAGATCGGTCCAGATCACCGATCCGATCTCGGTGGCAGTCCTCAACCGGGGCAACGGAGGGGCGGTCAGCTCCGGCGGCGCCACCTGCAGCGCTCTCGACGTGACCCCGGGCACCTTCACCTACAAGGTCGGCCGTCAAGCAGCCATTTCCTACGCGTTCGACGAACCCGACGGCACGCCGTGCTGCTGGCAGGCCACCGAAGCGTTGTCCGCCACCGTAGTGGTCAATGCCGAGTTCGACAACGGCGTTGATGAACCCACCCGCATCACCCGCCAGGCCGAAACGCTGGTCCGGTCGGTCCCGCGGCCTGCTGAACCCTGCGAGCTGCGGGCGTGGCAGAGCGGCATTCCCGAGATCGCCTCCTATGACACGTTCAGGCAGGTCGATGCGGGCGACGTCTACCTGACCGACGCCTGCGGCAACATCGTCCACGGCGTGGGCCTTTCGGATTCCCCGAATCACGACCAGCCGGGCGACGAATTCCGCATCACGAGCCCGGTGGAAACAGCGGGCGAGGGCGTCTGGGCGACCGCGCTTGCCGGCGGCAACCAGTGGAGCTGGAGCGTCCTTCTCCACGGTCGCGAGGGGGTGGGCGGCGAGATTTCGAACGGCGCCCACACCGTCGAATTCGAAATTGCGTCCCAGAGCCCCGAGTGCTCGTCGGGCGGGGTCATCACCGGCTCCCACACCGTCACCACCACCTTGGGTGCGCCCCAGGTCGCACTGGTGTGGGACATCGACTTCGTCCGCGGCGGCAACCCTGACGACGAGGTCTTTTCACCCGGCGCCGCCCTGCGGGATTCCAAGACGGGCGAGATCGCAGTCTGGCGGGCGCCCGCCTTCAACGACCCCACTGTCGACTACTTCTACGAGGGGCCCTACACCAACGTCCCGGTCAAGCTCTACGTCGCCTGGCACGGCACCATTCCGTTCGATGACGACGGCAACCTCCGCTCCACCTACCTCGAGCCCGTCGAGGGCGTCGAGCTGTGCACCGGCACCGTCGAAAGGCTCACGAACGGTTCCGGCCACATCGAATGGATCTCCCCGGTCCGCACCACCTGCGACACTCCGTGGACGACCACCGCCACCGTAGGCCCCTCCTCCGGCACTCCGGGCGCCTCCTCCGATCCCGTTGACACCGCCGAACACCCCGCCGGCCCGCCCGATACCTGGGTCCCCGTCGGACTCGGCGTCGGGATTACCAAGGGCCCCGAACAACCCGGACGCTACGTCCTGGTCGCCGAGCCCCTCGATCCCGCCTTCCGAAGAGGCGATGCCTGGAGGATCAAAACCCCATACGTGCCGGACAGCTTCATCGAGTTTGAGGTGGGGGGTGGCTTCTTCACTGATGACCAATATCGGTCCTTGACCGGGGACCCGATCCGGATCGAGGCGCCGCTGACAATGAGGGCGGTCTTCCGCTCCGACTCGACCGCGCCGACGCTTCCCGTCACGGTTCGTGCTGCTGTCGAGGAGACCGTCTACCACGAGATCTCCCTCGAGGCCCAGCTCTTCGCCACCTCGCCTTTCGGAGAATCCCACTACAGTGCGAGGTTCCAGGCCGTGCCGTATGTGGAGGGCGCCGACCCACCGCCACCGGACCCGCCGGTACTCGACGTGCCCCCGCTCGAGTTCGCACTCGCGGCGGAGCTGGGCACGGTCGGCAAGGGTTATGGGAAGCAGGGCAGCGTGTACGTCGTGGCGCCTCGTCCCGCCTGGGCGCTGTATGACGTCGACTTCGGCGAACTCGATTTAGACGTGAGCCCAGTTCCCCGGAGGATCCTGGTCTCCAACTGCCCGGACGGGAACCCTGGCTGCACCGGGATGGCGCTTCCGTACGAGCACCAAACCGCCATGGCGGGCGAGCTGATGGGGCCAGAGGTCGAGGTGAGGCTGACCCTGAGTCCTGCTCCTGATCGGGAGCTGCCACTGCCCCCGGAGAGGTATTGCATCATCGTTAGGCTTGAGGACCCGGAGGATTCCTCCCTCTACGTCGCTGCCGGTGCGGACGACAACCTTGACCGGCTCACGACAACCGGAAACAACATGCCACAGTCCGTGGTCCGGGTCTCTGGTGGCGCCCCGCAGGCAACCCACCGGGTCATCCTCGGGGGGACGAAGTACTACACGCTCCCTCTGGACTCCAGCTACGGCGTGTCGGTCAGGGTGCAGAACCTGTCCCGCTGGCCCGGCGACAACTACCGGTTCGTCGCTTACCTGCGCTCGGTGAGCCAGTGGAGCGGCGCCATCCCGACGTTCTTCCGGCCCCTCACGTCGGAGCCATCCGACAACGTAGCCAGCGCCGGCCTCGAGATCTGGGATAGGATATTCATCGAAGACGACGAGGGTTACGCCCGAGGCATGGTGTTCTCATCCAACCTCCTTGCCGGCCAGAGCCAGGTGAATCTGCTGGCGGCGGATTTCAGTGTCCACGAAGACGCTGGAACAGAGCTGGGCTGCGCGAGTCTTGCCATCCCTGGCCCGTGTTGTACACAACCCACGGGGGACTGCGTGCACCCGCAGGCTCTTGTCTTCGACGCCGACCACCAGACGCCAGTGGAGGTGCAGGTTGAGAATGTCGACTGCGGCACCAGCCTTTCGAACGCCGATCGCCTGACCCGCGAGTGCACGGTCACGCTGCTCGACGCCGGCGGCGCCCCGCTCAGCCTGCCCTACGACCTGACCAGTTTCGCCCAGATCGGCGACTCCCAGACTGCGGCCCTGGTCGCAGGAGATCGGCTCTTAATGCCCCCGGAGGCGAGGAGCTACATCCAGCAGAACCTGCAGGCCGTGTTCTTCGAGCCGGTGTTCTTGCCTGGCGAGGCCCAGGGGCAACCGCATGTGCCGGGGGTTCTCCCGAAGACGCCGAGGGAGTGCACGGGCACTACGGTCAACCACCTAGACACCGACTGGCGCTGGAACTTGCTGAGGTCCTACTTCGACAACAGCCAACCCTCGCCGCCGGCCCTCTGGCACGACATCGACAACGTCATTCACGTGGCAAGTCACAGCGACTACCTGGATCCCGACCCGACGTGCTGGGAGCCTGGCGCCCCCCGACGGTCCGGCTTGAGTGATCCGTCGCTGAACCTCTCCGAGATCTACAAGGACCACGTCGACACGCTGACGTACCTCCCAGTGGAATGGCGGCAATCGGTCTGGGTTCACGAGCTCATGCACCAGTTCTATGTCAACGACTGCGATCCCTTGGACCACAGCGTCGAGGAGGGCCCGACGATCTACTTTGGGCTTCCCGGCGTGTGCCTGATGAACGTGTCCGCGGGAAGCCCGCACGGCCCCTACCTCGGCGCCGGCAGCGCCGTGCCGAACACGACTGGTGCTACTGTCCCCAGAAACACCTCGTGTTGGTCGGGACAGGGCGACTGGAAGTTCGTCCGGTACCAGCATCGCCTCAACGAGAGCCCCTAGGAGGTGGCACAGTGTCAAGACAACGGGTACTAATCGTCGCGTCGGTTACGATCGTCCTCTCCGCCGGGTTCACCTTCGCCGGAGAGGACATTGTGGTTGTTTCTGGTGTCTCGTTCTGCCTTTCTGCGCCTCCGGCGGGCGTCCCGCTCTGGGGGGGCGCCGTTGCGAATCTCGTCGTGCGGAACTCGCGGACCACGTCGGTGTGGGTTCTCGATCCAAAGACCGAAACCACGGGCCCCCTGGCGGTCTGCCGGCCGGGCCTGGTTGGGTCGGAGTGGGTCCGGGGTTGGAAGGAGGTCAGTCCCGGTGCGACCTGGTACACAGGTTCGCCCGTCGGCAGCACGTGGGGTGGCTCGCTCTCCTTCGTGGGAGAACATACGCTGACGATGTCGAGCGCCCTGGACCTTGACGGCGACTACGAGGCCGAGCACGACGTCGATCTGTCGGTCGAGTACCGCATCGTCGAGCCGCCGGCGGAGGTCCTGACCCTCGCCCAGGAGCGGGGTGTGGAGGTGGAGCTGTGCAAGGCGGACGGTGCCGGCGGTGCTCGCGTCGAGGCGATCGGCATCCCCTGGCAGGTTCTCGAGAACGAGCAGCAGGCTCGGGTGAGAGAGAGCATCGCCCTGCCCGCTCCCTCCATGACGCCGGAGGAGATCGAGAAGCGAGGGGGAAGGCTCCCGAAGCCAAGCGACCCGGACGACCAGAAGCGGCTCGAGGAGGCACTCAAGACCGACCCGGCCTACCTCCGGTGGGAGGCGCTCATGGGTAAAATGGGCCTTTACGCTGGCTTCGACTATGCGGCGGTGCTGCGGGAGATTCGCACCTTGACTATCCTGCCCAAAGAGCGCAGGCCCACCGAAACCGCCTACTTCCAGGACATGTACGGGCCTGGCCTCGACCGGCGCGTCGAGCTAGGAGCTGGCGACTCGCGACGGATCCAACGCACCGTCGCCGTGTTCCTCGAGAAGGGTAAGCCCGCCGCCCTCGAGTATCTGGACTCGCTCGCGGAGAAGGACCTGCGCTGCGCTGACCGGGCGTTCCTGGAGGAGGTCCGAGCGATCGTGCTTGCTGCGCCGGAATAACCGGGTGTGCATCGGTGTGCCCTCAATGGGAATTGCGGGGGCGGATTTCGGACTGATTCTCACCAACCGGAGCGCGTTTTCGGGATTTCTGAGCTTACGCAGGTGCGATTCGATGAATCTGTTTGAACGCGAACGCGTGCCAGGTCAGACGATTCAGAAACGCGTGCCAGGTCAGACGATTCAGACGATTTTGATGTAGGATCGTTTTGAGAGGTCTCCTGAATGCCGAGAGCACCGCGGATTCTGATCGAAGGCGGGCTGTACCACGTGTACAACCGTTTCGCGCGGGGTGAAGAGGTTTTTGGCGACCCGGAAGAAGCGATTTCGTTTCTCGATCTCCTGAGGGAACTCAAAGAGCGGGACGATCTCCAGGTGCTGGCGTGGTGTCTGCTTTCGAATCATTTTCACCTTGCCGTTCGGACGTCTGCGGTGCCGCTGTCCCGTACAATGCGAACGCTTCAGGGAGGTTTCGCCAAGGCGTTCAACCGGCGGTGGAGAAGGTCTGGGCCGCTTTGGCAAAGCAGGTACCAGACACGATTGGTTGACAGCCAGCGGTACTTCGAGCGCCTGATTTTTTACATCCACTTGAATCCGGTTCGTGCCGGGCTGGTCGAAAATCCGGTGGAGTACGTTTTTTGCGGTCACCGAGAACTCCTGGGGAAGGTTCGCGATCCACTCCTAGATGTCGACGACGCGCTTCTGAGTTTTGGTACCACCACAAAGAGCGCACGACGAACGTATTTGAAGAGGTTGAACGCGGCACTTGCGGAGGAAGAGCGGGCAGAGGTGTCGGAACGTCTGCCGTGGTGGACGCCAGAACGAGACCTCAAACCAGCATCTGGCCGGGCGTTCGTGGATGAGCTCGGCCGAAGTACGGGGCTCGAGAGGGAAATTCTCGACGCTGCAGAATTCGTCGAGCTGGCGTGCACTGGTCTCGGTATCGTCACTGAATCGTTGTCTGGCAATCTCAAGGACCGGAAAACGATGACGTTGCGTCAGCTTGTTGCGACGGTTGGGATCGAGAGGTGGAACCAACGGGCCGGGAAGCTCGGGAGCATTCTCGGCAAACACCCTGACGTAGTCAGCCGTTGGGCACGCGCGGGCGCAGAGAGGAGATCATCGGATCATGAGTTTGCAGAGAGACTCGATCAACTTGATGCGACCCTCGCGGAGTGGTGCCGTCAAAAAACAAAGATCGTCTGAATCGTCTGACCTGGCACGGATGGACCTGGCACGGATGCTGCTGGGAGACCATCACGTTCCTCAACTACGTTCTATCGAACTACCCCGACGAGTCGTGGACCGGTGGTGTCTTCACCGCCGACGAGCGGCAGCAGATGCTCGACTTCAGCTTCCGCCACTGGAAGCAGCACTCGCCGCTGACCAAGGGCTATCTGGCCCTGACCCTGGAACGGGCGGACCGCCACGACGACGCGGTGCTGGTCTTCGACGCGGTGATGGACTCGTCCAAGACCGACCAGGACCTCGGCACCTACTGGGCGCCCGAGGACCGGGCGTGGCTCTGGTACAACGACACCACCGAGACCCACGCTTTCGCCTTGCGGGTTTTGACCGAGCTCGAACCCGACGACGCGCGCCGCCACGGCCTCGTTCACTGGCTGCTGCTCGACAAGAAGCTCAACCACTGGAAGTCGACCCGCGCCACCGCCGAGGTCCTGTACTCGCTGGCGTACTACATGAAGCATGAGGAGACGCTGGCGGTGCGCGAGGAGATCTCGGTGGCGGTGGGCCCGAAGATCACCGACTTCGTCTTCGAGCCCGACGAGTTCACCGGGGCCCGCAACCGGGTCATCGTCGAAGGCCCGGACATCGACCCCGCGACCATGTCCACCATCGTCGTTGAAAAGGAGACCAAGGGCTTCGCCTTCGCCTCGGCCACCTGGAGCTTCTCGACCGAGAGGCTCCCGGACGAGGCGCGCGGCGATCTCTTTGCGGTCGAACGCGCCTTCTTCCGCCGCTTCAACGATGGCGAGCGCTGGGTCCTCCGGCCCCTGGCCGATGGCGAACGCCTCGAACCCGGCGACCAGATTGAGGTCCAGCTCTCGATCCGCGCCAAGCACGCCGCCGAGTACGTCCACCTGCGCGACCCCCGCGGCGCCGGCTTCGAACCCGAGACCCTTCACTCGCAGTACAAGTGGGACCTCGGCATCGCCTGGTACGAGGAGGTGCGCGACTCCGGCACCAACTTCTTCTTCGAGTGGCTGCCCGCCGGCGAGTACACCTTCAAGTACCGCCTGCGGGCCTCGATGGCCGGCACCTTCCGCGTCGCCCCGGCGGTTCTGCAGTCGATGTACGCCCCCGAGTTCACCGCCTTCTCCGCGGGCAACACGTTGGAGATTGACCAGGACTGACGGCATAGAATCCCTGGGCTCAGCTCGTCGGTTGCCGTCGCTGTTGGAGGCTCAATACCGCCAGCTCGTGAGGTCGGCGCCCGCGGGGGCCGAGGCCTTGATCCGTTCGAGGATGCGGTCGAGATACATGGTGTTGTAGCGCAGGCGGGAGAGGTGGTTGCCGTTGGCGTGGTCGCCGTTCCAGCAGTGCTCGGCGCGGTCGCCGTAATCCACCTCACCGGCGTAGTAGGGGTCGGTCGTCGATTCGAGAAAAGTCTCCATCAGGTAGACGGCGTTGTTGAGGTAGTAGTTGTCCATATCGCCCACAAAGATGTGGATCTTGCCCACGAGGTGTGGTCCGATCTTCGCCCAGTCGCGTTCGAGGATGAATCGGAGATCGTAATTGTCCCGCCAGTACTCCGCGACATCGTGGTCGATGACGCCGGTATGGCGGTCCCAGAGCCGCTGCGGATAGCCGTTGTCGGCCATCGGTGAATAGACCGCCTCCCAGATGTCGAGCTGCTGCCCCGACCGGTTGTTGGCGCCGAGGACGAGCTCCATCTGGCTGTCATCGCGGATCGTGGCGCGGATGGCGCCCAGCCAGTCGCGGGCGGAGGGTTTTTCAATGCGGCGGAAGGGCCCTTCGTAATAGAAGGCGTTGGCGTCGTCGTAGATGTTGACCGACATGTAGGCGCGGAAGTCGATGGGATCGGGGCAGGCGGCAAAGGCGCCGTTGTACTGGTCGGGGTAGAAGACCTGGACCGCCAGCGCCTCCCAGCCGCCGGTCGAGCCGCCGTAGAGAAAGCGCGCCCAACCCTCGCCGAGACCGCGGAATTGTTTTTCGATGTACGGGATCAGCTCGTGGGTGATGGCGTCGCCGTAGGGGCCGAGGTTGGCGGAGTTGACTGCGTAGGAGTCGTCATAGTATGGCGTGGGGTGCTGGATCTCGATCACCAGGAAGCGGGGAAGGTCGGGGCCGATCCACTGCTGGTAGAAATTGTAGGCCTCCTGCTGTTCGATGCGGTTGTAGCAGTCGATGTGGAACCGCTCCGAGTACTCGCACTCGAGATCGGGGTCGGGCGGCTCGGTGCGGAACCCCCCGATGTCGGACGGGAAGTGGCCGTGAGAGATCATCAGCGGATAGCGGGCCTCGGGGTGGTCCGCCCAACCAAATGGCAGCAGGACGTGGGCGCCGAGAAATACGGGTCGTCCCCAGAACTCCGACAGGAGTTTGCTCTGGATGCGAATGTGCTTGACGAACTCGGTGTCGGCTGGTGGTTCGATCGGGGGCATGACCTGGTCGAGGGAGATCGAAACGACCTCATCGTCTGCCCCCTTGAAGGTGATCGTCCGCGGCGCGCTGAAGAGGTTGCCGGGCGCCTGATTCCACTGTTGCCCCTCGCCGCGGTCCATCGGGAGTTTCACCGTGTGGCCGTCCGCGCGATGAAAGGTCTCATAGCGGTGGATCACCGCCTGGACCACGTAGTCACCGGGGGCGAGGTCATCGAGGCTGGGAATGGGGTAGCCGAAGACCGAGCCGTCAAAACGGACCGCATCGCCGGGCGCGAGCCCCTCGACGTCGACGCCGAAGATCTGGATGGCCCTGACCCCGGACCGGACCTGGAAACGGGGCTCGGTCTCATCGGAGGTGGCGATGAGGAGGAGGACCCGTCCGTCAACGGCTGCGGTCTCGACCCCGGCCGGGAAGGAGACCTCGAATTCGGCGGCTGAAATCGGCGTCGCGTTGGTCATGAGAAGCGCCAGAACTGCTGCGTTGAAAAGGCCGCGGGATGAGAACATCAACTCCTCCGTAAGTGAGCAGGTCGAGGGTCAGGGTAACGGCGCCCGGGCCCCGGTACAATTGAGCGGAGCGGTATGGGCACAACCACCACTATCCATTACCGGGCCTGCAATCTCTGCGAGGCGATCTGCGGGCTCGCCATTGAGGTCCACGATGGAGCGATCGTGTCCATCCGCGGCGACCGCGACGACCCCTTCAGCCGCGGCCACATCTGCCCCAAGGCGGTGGCCCTGCAGGACATTCACAACGACCCCGACCGCCTGCGCCGGCCGATGCGCCGCAAGGCCGGCGAGTGGCAGACCATCGGTTGGGACGAGGCGTTCGACGAGGTGGCTGCACGGATCCGAACGGTGCAAGCCGAACACGGTCGCGACGCCGTCGCTGTCTACCTCGGCAATCCCAACGTTCATAACTGGGGGTCGATGCTTTTTGGTCCGGCCCTGATCCGCTCGTTGCGCACGGTCAACCGGTACTCAGCGACCTCGGTGGACCAGCTGCCGCACCACGTGGCGGCGGCCCTGATGTTCGGTCACAAGCTGCTGCTGCCGGTGCCCGATATCGACCGCACCTCACACCTTCTGGTGTTGGGCGCCAACCCGGTGGTGTCCAACGGCAGCATGATGACCGCGCCGGATTGCAGACGGCGTCTCGAGGAAATGCGGCAGCGCGGCGGCCGGCTGGTGGTGGTGGACCCGAGACGGACCGAGACCGCGCGAATCGCCGATCGCCACCACTTCATCCGCCCCGGGACCGACGCCTTTCTGCTGATGGCGCTGCTTCAGGTGATCCTCGAAGAGAAGCTCGAGGACCTCGGTCACCTGACCGGCGACGTTGACTCGATTGAGGCGGTTCGAGCCGCGGTTCGCGGCTTCAGCCCCGAGGACGTGGCGCTCGCCACCGGGATCGCCGCCGCCGAGATCCGCGCCATGGCGCGGGAGTTCGCCACCGCTCCCTCGGCCGTGTGCTACGGCCGCATGGGGGTCTCGACCCAGGCTTTCGGCGGCCTCTGCCAGTGGCTTGTCAACGTGCTCAATATCGTGACCGGCAACTTCGACCGCGCCGGCGGCGCCATGTTCACCAGACCCGCTGTAGATCTCGTGGCAACAAGCGGACGTGGTCATCTTGGCCGACGAAAAAGCCGGGTCCGCGGTCTACCGGAGTTCGGCGGCGAGCTTCCGGTGGCGGCGCTGGCGGAGGAGATCCTGACACCGGGGGAGGGACAGATCAGGGCACTGGTAACGGTCGCCGGAAACCCGGTACTGTCGACTCCCAACGGGGTCCAGCTCGATCGGGCCCTCAGGGGGCTCGACTTCATGGTGGCAATCGATTTCTACCTCAACGAGACCACGCGGCACGCCCACATCATCCTGCCGCCGACCTCGGCCCTCGAGCACGACCACTACGATCTCGTCTTCAACCTGATCGCGGTCCGTAACGTGGCGAGATACTCGCCGGCGTTGTTCGAGCCCGGCCCCGACTCCCGCCACGACTGGCAGATCCTCGACGATCTCCGCCGACGTCTCGACGACGACCGGGTGGCGGCCCGCTGCAAACGCTGGTTGAACGCGCGGCTCGGGCCGCGCCGGCTGCTCGATCTGGGTCTGCGGCTGGGCCCCCACGGCTCGGGATTTCGACCCTTCGGCGGCGGGCTCGATCTTCGCAAACTCGAGCGGGCGCCGCACGGGCTCGACCTGGGCCCCCTCGAGCCGTGCCTGCCGGACCGTCTGCGTAGCGACGATCGCCGCATCGAACTGGCGCCGTCGCCCTTTGTCAAGGATGTGGAACGGCTTCGATCGCGGCTCAACATTTCGAAAACCGACGAACGACTCCTCCTCATCGGCCGTCGCCACCTCCGCAGCAACAACTCGTGGATGCACAACTTTCCCCGGCTCATGGGTGGACGGGAGCGCTGCACGCTGCTGATGCACCCGGATGACGCGCAGCGTTCAGGGCTCGTCGATGGTGAACGCGTGGTGGTGACCTCGAGGACGGGCCGCGTCGAGGTGGCGCTCGAGGTGACGGACGAGGTGGCGCGAGGGGTGGTCAGCCTGCCGCACGGGTGGGGCCACCGGTGGTCGGAGACCCGCCTCGGTGTGGCGCACGACCACCCCGGCGCCAGCGCCAACGACCTCACCGACGATCAGGCGGTTGATCCCAGTTGCGGCAATGCCGTGCTCAACGGGGTGCCGGTGCGGGTCGCGGCTGAGCGTACATCCGATCGATGATCTCGGCGTATTTCTCCAACAGCACCCGGCGCTTGAGCTTGAGGGTCGGTGTCAGCTCGTCGGCGTCCTGGCTGAACTCGTCGGGGACGAGAGTGAACTTGCGAACCCGTTCGTAGCGCGAGAACGACGCCATCTTCGAGTCGACGATCTTTTCATAGTGGGAGTGGACGGACGGGTTCGCGCACAATTCGTCGAGATCGCCTTCGAGACCCTGTTCATCCGCCCACGGTTGCAGCACATCTCTCTGCGGCACCACCAGGGCGCTGATGAAGTTGCGGCGATCGCCGATGACCATGGCCTGGGCGATGAAGCGGTCGGTCTTGAGGGCGTTCTCGATCGGCTGCGGCGCCACGTTCTTGCCGCCGGCGGTGACGATGATCTCCTTGATGCGGTCGGTGATGTGGAGAAAGCCGTCGCCGTCGATGCGGCCGACGTCGCCGGTGTGGAGCCAACCCTCGCCGTCGATGGTCTCGGTTGTGGCCTCGGGCTTGCGCCAGTACTCCTTCATCACGATGTCGCCGCGGACGCAGACCTCGCCCTCGCCGGTGATCTTGAGTTCGACGCCCGGCCCCGGCTTGCCGACGCTCCCGAAGCGGAAATCGGTGCGGGTGTTGGCGGTGACGGCGCCGGTCAGCTCCGTCATGCCCCATGCCTCGATGATACGGATGCCGATGGCGTCGAAGAACTCGGCCAGACCCTTGGCGAGGGGAGCGCCGGTGGAGACGTAGAAACCGATGTTGCCGCCGGTCGCGGCCTGGATTTTTTTGAACACCAGGGCTGTGGCCATGCGGTGCTGGAACGCGAGCGCTGGTCCGGCGCCCCCGGAGGCCTCAGCCTGGTTGAAACGACGGCCGACGCCCACGGCCCAGTGGAAAACCCCCCGCTTCAGAGCCGGTCCCTGCTGCACGCCGGCGTGGATGCGGCCGTGCATTTTCTCGTAGACCCGCGGCACCGCGACGATGTGGGTAGGCCGGATCTCACGCAGGTTGTCGCCGAGGGTTTCCAGGCTCTCGGCGTAAGCGATCGTGAAACCGTACAGGAGGGCGAATGTGTCCACGACCCTCTGCAGGATGTGGGACAGGGGCAGAAAGGAGAGCAGGCGATCGCCTTCGTTGCCTTCGAAAACCGGGTACACGGCGTCGTACTCGGCCATGAAGCAGTGGTGGGTGAGGACGACGCCCTTGGGGTCGCCGGTGGTTCCCGACGTGTAGACGATGGTGGCAGTGTCGGACGGCACGGCGCGCCCGGTCAGCTCGAGGAATTCCTGGTGGCTGTGGTCGCGTCCCAGTGCCTTGAATGACTCGAGGCTGATCACGGTCCCGTCTTCGTGGAGCTCTTCCGGATAAAAAACAACGATTTTCTCGAGCGACGGAACCGCGTTCTTGATGGCCAGGATCGTCTGCAGGTGGTCCATGGTCGACAGGAAGATCACCCGAGCTCCGGCGTCGTTGAGGATGTAAGCCAGTTGCTCGGGTATCAGCGTCGTATAGAGAGGAACACTGACCATTCCCGCAGCCAGGGCGCCGAAGTCAGTCGTCGCCCACTCCGGCCGGTTTTCCGAGAGGATGGCCACCCGCGTGCCCGGCTCGCAGCCGAGGGCCTCGAGCGCAAAGGCGGTCTCGCGAACCTGGAGCATCGCCCAGTCGAATGAAAAGCTCTCCCAGGATCCGCGGCGCTTGACCATGAATGCGGTGTTTTCGCGGCGGCGATCCACGATCTCGACGAACCGCTGGTTGAGCGTGTTGCCCACGGTGTGCCTCCACCTAGATTGTTCAAGTGATCATACGAGAGAGATTGGGGCGCGGCAATCGGGGTCGCGTCGCCGGGGAAATGTTGGGGGGGGGTGTGAGTCGGCCGAGCTGAGGCGCCAGCGAAACCTTCCGGCCGGAGGTGAGAACCCTCACCTGTGTGAGACGTACTTCAAGGCGGGATTGGTCGGTCGCGACGGTTGCCGGTTCGTCGGCCCGCATCGTGGGTCCGCTGAGCCTCAAAGATCGCGGCGACTGCGGAGATGAATGATGAAACGAAGCCACCGGACCGGGGCGCCCCGGCCACTGAGCAATGCCGAGCTCGAGTTGATCGAGGCTCTCCTCGGCGCCGCCGGCGTCCGAGCCGGCCGCTATCTCGGCCAGCTCCCAGGGGTCCGTGTGGTCGGGGGCTGCGGTTGCGGTTGTCCGAGCATCGACCTCGAGGTGGGCGAAGGCCTCCGCGACGGCGCGCCGAAACCACTGGTTGTAGCCGACGCCGAATCGCCCGATGGTGTGCCGGTGGGAGTCATTCTGTGGGTTCATGGCGGCGCGCTGAGCGGTCTCGAGGTCCACCCGTGGCACGGGACCGGCAGTGTCCGTTTGCCGCGCATCGAGTCGTTGGTCAGCCTCCGGGGTCACGAGACCCGGTCCTGACCCGTCTGACCGGCCCCCTGCCGTGGTATCGTGCGAGGAGATTCGACGCACAGAGACGATTCGCAGAGGGCCCACCCACACAGCAGTCGGGCGGGTGCGTGTTGGCTGAACAACGGAAGGAGGATAGGTCATGGATCTGACGAGTATTGTGGTGTTCCTGATTATCGGCGCGGTCGCGGGTTGGCTGGCCGGGGTGGTGATGAAGGGTGGCGGATTCGGTCTTCTCGGTGACATCGTGGTCGGGATCGTCGGCGCATTCATTGGTGGTTGGCTGTTCGGGGTGATGGGGATCGCCGCCGGTGGGTTCATCGGAGCGGTGATCACCGCGTTTGTCGGTGCGTGCGTCCTCCTGTTCGTTATCCGCTTGATCAAAAAGGCCTGACGGCGGGGCGCACCCGATCGCGGCCCGACCCCTGTCAGTTCGGGTTATGCTGTGTACTGAATTCACCGGGGATTCGGAGGCGGTATGGGTGACTCCAACGCAAAGGGATGTGGTTGCTGCGGTGGCGGGATTTTCGGCAGCATCGGGGCGGTGCTGGCGGCACTGCTGAGCTGGAGCGTCAATCACAGCATTCTCTGGGCGCTGCTCCACGCCTTTCTCAGCTGGTTCTACGTCATCTACCACTGGGTGACGTACGGGAGAATTCTGCCCTGAAAACTCCCGCCTAATTGACGATTCCTGACTCGCCCAGATTCTGTTCGGCGAACTCCAGCACGCGGTCGTAGTGCTCGTAGTCCTGGCAGTGCCGCTGCAGGAGATGGAAGACATCCGTGGCCTTGTCCACCTCTCCGACGTCGCTGAAGGCGACCATCAACTGTTCGAGAGACTCGCAGTCGCAGCGCCGGATATAGGCGGCCGCCTCGGAAAACACCACGCTGAATCCGGGCTGGTTGGTCCAACTGAGGCACAACGAAAGAAATGTGTAGATGTGTCCGATGTAGGTGTCGTCGTAGACCTCGTGCATGTAGGGCAGACAGCGGAGGAGATAGGGGATGGCCTCGCCGTAGCGCCCGTCGTCGAAGAGGATGACGCCGAGGGTGTAGCAGGACTGACAGTAGACGCTGAGGACCTCGTCGAAGGTCTCCAGATACGCCTTGTACGAGGTGATTGACTCTTCGAGGATGGTGCGGGCGCTGTCGATCTCCTCCAGGTCGTAGTGGATGGTGCCGATCAGACCGAGCAGGAAGTTCCGCCAGTTGACCTCCTGTTCGAGCTTGGTCAATGCCTGAAGATCGCTGATATCCGTATGGTCGGCTGTTCTGTCGTCCATTCTCTCGATGGCCCGCTCGATGGCGGCCGCGATGCGCCCCGACTCATCGCTGCCGGTGTACCAGTCTGGAACCTGCATATTTCGAAACCCCTTCGCCGCGGGCGAGTGTAGCTCGAACGCGCGGCAATCTCCACAGCAGCGCTGTGTCACTGGGACGCGATGGCCACAGGTGGGACCGGCCTTGCCTCTGCGCCAGTTTGAGATATAATCTCACGCTGATGAGTTGCAAGAAAGGTGAATCCTCGGCCAATCCCAAACCCGGGCGCTTCCGCTGCAAGGACTGCGGCGCGGTGGTGAAGAAGAAAGCCGAGGTTTGCGACCCGAAAAAGATCAAGGTCAAGTAGCGCGCCGGCGTAGCCGGCGCCAGCAAATCAAGGGCGCCCACCGATCGGCGGGCGCCCTTGATTTGCAAAAAAAATCGGCGCCCATGCCCCCGTATCGCCGACTGTTTCGACCACCCTTCGGTATGGCATGGGCGCCTTGATTGAACCCTCAGTATACGAATCCCGCGTCGGAGCGCAAGAGTGTAATTGCAGCGATTATCTGTGGTCAGTCCGGCGTTTCCGCGACCCCGGCGCGGTATATTGGTGTCTTGGATGCCGGTCATTTCGGTGTCGAATTCCAGATCGGAGAACCATGAAGAACAACCGTGTCGAGATTCACTATCGGGATGCCGTGTACCGGATGAAGTCCGGGATCAGGATTGCTGAGTTCCTTCATTCCATCAACGGAGAAATTCCGGACACGGTCCTTTCCGCAATGGTCAACCGCCGCCAGGTCATGCTCGATTTTCCACTGCGGGGGCTGGTCGATCTCGAGTTGGTCCGTTACGGCGACCGCGAGGGCGAGTCGGTTTACAAACGGTCGGTGAGCCTGATGTTCAACGAGGCCTGCCGTGACGTGTTTCCAGAGGCGAGGCCGGTGATCGGACAGTCGTTGGGCAATTGCTACCACTATCAGATCCGAGGCTCCCATCCGCCGCTGGAGGAGATGGCGCCGGCCATCGAACAGCGGATGCAATCGATTCACGAGGAAGCACATCCCTTCGTGCGCGGCACGGTGACGATCGAGGAGGCCGAGAAGTACTGTCGCGCGAACGGGTGCGAGGACAAGTTGCTGCTCCTCGCCACCCGGAGGTCGTCGTCGGTCCATACTCTCACCTGCGGAGGGTTTGTCGATTTTGCCTACGGTCCCAGCGCGCCGCACACGGGCTGTTGTCCGACCTTCGGGGTGATGCCCTACGAGGACGGTCTGATGCTGCAATTTCCACGCCGTGCGGATCGCAGCCAGCTGCCCCGGTTCTCGCCGCGCCCCCTGCTGTTCAGGACCTACGTGGAGGCCCGCCGTTGGCAGGAACTGCTCGGCGTTCAAAACGTGGGCCAGCTCAACCGCGTGTGTCTCAAAGGCGAGGACCGGCACTTCATCCGCATCGCCGAAGGGCTGCACGAGAAGAAGATCGCTCAAATCGCGGATGAGATCCTGTCCCGGCAGCCGCAGATCCGGGTCGTGACCATCGCGGGTCCGTCCTCGTCCGGCAAGACCACCTTTGCCAAGCGTCTGGGCGTCCAGCTGAAGGTCAACGGCATCGAAATGGTGTCGCTGTCCCTCGACAACTACTACGTCGACCGGGATCGAACACCACGAGACGAGGACGGAAAGCTGGACTTCGAGTCCCTGGAGGCCATCGACCTCCCGTTGTTTCACCAGCAACTGGCGGAGCTCTTGGTGGGAGAGGCGGTCCTGACGCCGCGCTTTGACTTCGTCACCGGGTCGCGGAGACCGCAGAACGAGTGGGTCCCGATGCGGTTGGAGGACAACCACGTGTTGGTGGTTGAGGGCATCCACGGCCTCAATGACCGGCTCACCCAGTCGGTGCCGCGGCAGACCAGGTACCGCATCTTCATCTCGGCACTGTCGCAGTTGGCCATTGATGACCACAACCGGATTTTCACCTCCGACGCGCGTCTGATCCGCCGCATCGTGCGAGACCAGCTGTTCAGGGGCTTCACCGCCGAGCGCACCCTGGATCTGTGGGACCAGGTGAGGCGGGGCGAGGGCAAGTGGATATTCCCGTTTCAAGAGCAGGCGGACGTCATGTTCAACTCGGCCCTGGTCTACGAGCCGGCGGTTCTCAAGGTGTTCGCCGAGCGCTTTCTGTTGCAGGTTCCGCGGACCAGCCCGACCTATACCGAGGCCTTTCGACTGCTCAAGCACCTGTCGATTTTCGTACCGATCTTTCCGGACGAGGTGCCACAGACCTCGATCCTGCGGGAGTTCATCGGCGGGTCGTCCTTCAACTACTGATGGGCGTGACGTCGCAGCGCGCGAGGCGGATCGTCGAGATGCTGGAGAAAGAGTATCCGGAAGCCCGATGTGAGCTCGATTTCCGTTCGCCGTGGCAACTGCTGGTGGCGACGGTACTGTCCGCGCAGTCCACCGATGTGAGGGTCAACACGGTGACGCCCGCACTGTTCGACCGGTGGCCGGAGCCTGGGGACCTCGCGGGTGCGCCCCAAGACGACATCGAAGAGGTCATTCGCTCTGTCGGGATGTTTCGACAGAAGGCATCCGCCCTGCGCCGGGCCGCCCGGGCGGTGGTGGAGCTCCATCAAGGGGAGGTGCCGGTTGACATGGAGGGTTTGATCGCGCTTCCAGGGGTCGGCCGCAAAACCGCCAAGGTGGTGCTCGGAGAAGGCTTTGGCATCGCCGCCGGCGTTACGGTCGACACCCACGTCCGCCGGCTGGCGCGCCGGCTCGGTCTGACCGGTCTCGAAGACCCGGAAAAGATCGCCACCAAACTCGAAGGATTGATACCGCAGGACGAGTGGATCCGGTTCTCTACCCGGCTGATTCTTCACGGCCGCCGAGTCTGTTCGGCCCGGTCGCCCCGCTGTGCGGAGTGTGTCCTCGACGAGGTCTGCCCGAAGGTCGGTGTTGAACGTTGAACGTTTGAACGTTCAAACGACTTCCTTGTCGGGTTGCCGCCGCCACCGCCGGTGCATCCACACCCACTGCTCGGGGAAGGCGCGAATCTGGCGCTCGATGACGGCGGTGGCCGCCGCGGTCAGCCCCTGCACCTGGTCCTCGAGCGTCCCACCGGTCGGCTGCGGAAGGGGAGGGTGGAACACGGCCTTGTGAGACCCATCCGGTCGACGATGGATGAACCCTGGGACGATAGGGCACTTCATGCGAATGGACAGGGTTGCAGCACCGGACGGTGTCCAGGCGGGACGGCCGAAAAAGGGCACGAAAACGCCGGGGACATCTCGGATGTCCTGATCGATGAGCAGGCCGCAAACCTTGTTTCGTGCCAGTGAACGCGCCAACTGGCGGCCGGCCGCTGGTCCGCGAGGAACGATCTCGGTGCCGAAGCGCGTTCGGGTATCCTGCACCAATCTGTCGAGACGAGGATCTGCGAGCTCGCGAACGGCCGAGATCAGAGGCACTCCAGCCACCGGCAGCCGAGCGCTGAGAAGCTCCCAGTTGCCGCAGTGGGCGGTGACAAACATGGCCCCCCGGCCGTTATCGAGCGCGCGCTGCAGGTGCTCGAGACCCTCGATCTCGCAGACCGCTTCCACGTGTTCGGGTCCGGCACGCCACAATCTGGCAGTTTCGGCAAGCATCAGACCGAAGTGGCGTGAGCACCCGCGCATGATGGCGTCGCGCTGGAGGTTGTCGAGTTCGGGGAATGCCATCTCGAGATGGGTTTGGACACGTCGTCGCGTCACCGGCATCACGCGCAGAGCGGTGCCGCTGAGCATCGGACCGAGGACCCTTGTCAGCCCGAACGGCAGCCGCCCGCCGACCTCGAGAAACGATTTGAGGGTGAGGTAGAGTGCGAAGCCCTTGGCGGGTGAGGTCATGGGGAGAGTGTAGCGCCTCCCTGTGCGAAGAGGATCTCAGCCTTGCCACGCTTCGATGCGGGTGATGATCGCCGTTCCCTCCTCGAGCTCGATCTCGTCGCCTTCCCTGCAGCCGAGCAGCCGTTGGGCGAGGCCGGAGCCGTTGGCGTAGATCCTCCTGTCGAGATCGGCGTCCCAGGCGCCGAGAATCGTCATCGGCTCGATCGGCGTTCCGTCTTCGCTTTCGAAGTGGATCACGGTGCCGATGTTGACCGAGCTGGTGTCGGCTGCCCCGGGCTCAAGGATGCGGACGGATGCGAGTTCCTCCTGGATCTTGGCCGCTCGCGCCGACTGCAGCTCCTGCCGGTCCCGCAACATGTGGTATTCGAAATTCTCTCTCAGGTCGCCCTCGGCGGCCGCCGCATTGATGCCCTTGAGTGTCTTCGGGATCTCGTCTTCGAGCAGCACCCGAAGCTCTTCGCGTTTTGCGTTTGCCGCCTCCCGGCTCGCAACCATGAGGACGGGCGTGGTGTGGTCGGCAGGCGCCTGCCGACCATGTTGGGCGGCCTGTTCGATCAGCCGGACGCGTTGGGGTTCCACCGTATCGATCCGTGATATGCGTTGGCTGAATCGGACGGCCTGTTGCTCGTTGGCAGACTCCATCAGGATCCGCACCGCGACCTTGCCGCCGTCGAGGAGCCCTTTCGCACGCCCCCGAACGGTCGAAAATTCCTTGCGGGTGAGTCCGTCGGGGAGCTTTTCGAGGAGCGACGGGTTCATCCGGGAACGAATCGGCTCTGGACACCAGTCCTCGGTCATGGCTTCGCACGACCACATGAACTGCACGACGTGATTGGAGTGATTGCGGAACACGGCATCGACGGCTTGGTCGAGAAGATCCGCACGACCTTCACTTTCAATCCGGGTCGCGATGTTCTGCAGATTCTGCGAGCTTTCCTCGTGTAAGAACCAATCCGCCCATACCGCCGGCCAACCGTCGGTTGCGTTTCGAGCGATGGCATCCAGGGCCTCGGCCCGGGCGATGCGGTCATTGATGCCTGACAGCAGTGCTATGTAGTTGCCGTTGTCCAGAAGGCGGGCCTGACAATCCCATGCCACGGCGTCGCCGCCCGGCAGTCCGGCGAGGACGCCGGCCGTCATCCACGCCAGACCGGGGTGGGATCGTTCGAGTTCAGTCAGCGACTCCTTGAGAATCTCGGCGGCCGCGCCGGCCTCTTCGGGTCCCCGTTCGGCGAGCCGTTTGGCGATCAGCGGGCGCTTTTCAGGTGGCGCTGCCCGCAGTTCGTCGAGCAGTGTTTCGCCGGCGGCTTCGGCGCTGAAGCTGACCTCGTAACGGAGCCTCGATCCGGAGCCCGACGAGAGAACCCGGGGGTGTTTTCTGGCCCCGTTCCACCACGAGGTCCAGCGGTCGGCGGGCAGCACACCTTCGAGCGCCCCTTTGATTGCGGCCACGTCAGCTGGTCCCGACAGGCTTTCAAGAATCTGGACCAGCGCTTCTCCAGGTTCGGCGACGACAAAAGCGGCGAGAGTCTCGGGATCTTCGACCTTCCGCCGGCGGAAATCACCCTCCGGAAGGGGTCGCAGATACCTGCCGGCGGCACCGAAAGGGACCGAGATCGGGCGTTTGCCCTGAACGTCCACCTTGATATTTTCGAGCTGGAGATTGAGGTCGACCACCCGACCCACACCCTGCCCGATGACCTCGACCACCGTCCCGATATCGTGATCGAGCCATCGTTCGACCGTCTCGAGTTCCTCGAGGGGGCGCCGGGCGGTGGTGATGGCGTGGTGGTCGAGCACCGCACGGAGCGACGGGCTTCCCTGGCGACTCGTAGCGAGGCTGGCGGCGAGGCGCTCGAGCAGTGCCGGTGAAGGTTTGGATTCGGCCAATCTGATCAACTCGCGGATGGCCTCGTAGGCGTTGCCGGGTGTGGTCGAACTTTCCAGGGATTCTGCCAGCAGTTCGAGCAGGGTGCGGGCGAGATTCTTGCGGCCGGCCTGCCATACGCGGCGCCGGACCTCGAAAAGCTCGTGGGTCGGGATCGGCTTCTCATCGAGAGCCTCCAGCCAGATCTCTTCGACGCGATTCCAATTCTGGTTTTCAACGGCTTCCGAAAACGATGGTCTGATCTCGACGCTCTCTGCCATCAGCACTCCCTCAACACCCCGAGCGCAGAATTGTAGCAGCGATTTCCGGTTGCGGCAGGCGCCGGGCCGCTTCGGCGCAAACAAGATCGTCGTGGGTCAACCGTTTGCGTTTGCAACAGGGATGGTGAGCACATCGCCAGGGTAGATTCGGCTGCCGCGAAGCCGGTTGGCCCGCTGCAGGGCCGTTGTCGAAACACCGAACTTACGAGCGATGTCGTAGAGGGTGTCACCGGGCCGGACGCGGTAGGTGGTGCCCGAACCCGCCTTCACGGACGGATGCGTCTCGGTAACCGGGTCCGGGATCTGCAGGACATCACCCGGGTGGATTCTGGACCCGTCGATCCGGTTGGCGCTTTTCAACGCCGTCGTCGAGACACCGTGGGCGCTCGCGATGTCATACAGGGTGTCGCCCGATCGCACGACGTAGGTCGAACCGGTTGCCACGGTGGAGTGGGTTTTCTTTTTCCCGGTCGGCTGGGAAACCGTGGCGCCGTCCGGTATGTGAAGGCTCTGGCCGGGTCGAATGACCGAGTTTCGTGACAGTCCGTTGGCAGCGCACAAGCTGTCGACCGACACCGAGAAGCCGTGCGCGATGTCCCACAGCGTGTCGTTTCTTGCCACGACATAACGCCCATCCGCCCCCGCGCTGAAATCCTGTTTCGCGGCGACCGCCGATTCCGTCCCGAAGCGCGGGACGATCAGGTTCTCTCCGGGGTGGATGAGGTTGCTGCGAAGCCCGTTGGCCTGTTTGATGGCGCTGACGTTTGAACCGTACTTCCGCGCGATCGTGGACAGGCTTTCTCCGCTGCGCACGGTGTGGATCATCCGCGGCGCCCAGTCCGACCGGGGATGTGAGTCGAGCGCCGCCTGGGCGGATGCGGCCGTTCCCACCGGTATCCGGAGCTGCGTGGTGGTTCCCGCCGGCGTCAGATCGCGGCGGATGGCGGGGTTGAGTTCGCGCAGCTCGTCGAGCGGGATGCCTGAATTCGAAGCCAGGAACTGCAGGTCCAGTGCATCGGGGACATCGACCGAGTCGTAATTCCACGGTTGTTCCTGTGGGGCAGCAAAACCGTAGGCCCCGGGGTTCTTGGCGACGATAACCGATGCGATGAACGCAGGGACGTAGTTTCTCGTTTCGCGCGGCAGGTAACCGCGGAGGGCCCAGAAATCCCGACTACCGGATTTCCGGATCGCCCGCCGGACATTGCCGGCGCCCGAATTGTAGGCCGCGAGCGCGAGATACCAGTCGCTGAACTCGCCGTAGAGATCGCTGAGATACGCAACCGCCGCTTCGGTCGCACGGACAGGGTCCCGCCGTTCGTCGACCAGCGTTCCCACCTCGAGGCCGTAGTGGCGGCCGGTCGCCGAGATGAACTGCCACATGCCGTGTGCGCGGGCCCGCGAGTAGGCCGTGAGCGAAAAGGCGGACTCGATCAGGGGCAGGTACGAGAGATCCAGGGGGAGGCCTGCGGTTTCGAACACGGTGCGGATCATCGGCAGGTAGACACCGGCCCGCGACAGGCCGAGCCCGACGCGTCGATGGTACTCACCTTCTGAACTCATGGCGGCGAGGAATTGTTCGACTTCCGGGTTCAGTACAAGCGGGAAGTCGCTGTACGGCAGGCCACCCTCCTCGACGATGCCCTTAACGCCCGTGGTGTCGACGATGATGTCGATCGGGGGCAGAATGACCAGGTCCTCCGCGGGTGTGAACACTTCCTCATACGGCTGTTGCAGGGCGTCGATCTCAGTCGATGCATCGATGATCTCGGCGAGATAATCGACGTAAACCTGGCGGATCGGGTAACCCATGGGGATGTCAAACACCAGGCACAGCGCTTCGTCCGCATGCGCCATCGCCTCGGCAATATTTCCCTCCGCAGCCAGCCGCTGTGCTGCGGCCATGGTGTCGTCCGCCCGGTCGCGGGTCGATTGTTCCCATTCCTGAAAGGTCTGCTGGGGTGGTGGTACGACGGTGGTTGCCGCACGCTCCAGGTCGGGCGTTGAAGCGCACGACATGCACAGCAACAACGACGCGAAGAAAAGCAAACGCCCCCGTATGCCGATCTTGTGAGACGTCAACGAAGATTCTCCAGATCCAGGGAAAGATGGAGGCACAGCCTCTTGAGGCCGGTGGAGTCGTCGATTTCGAGAGACACCGGGTCGAACGAGTGGATCGTCTCCCCGTCCTTGCCCTGGATCCGAATCGCGAACTGGACGCCGCGCATGTTCTTGAAGATGTCCGAATTGACCGATCGCTCGAATCTCTTTCTCATCTCCTTTGTCAGAGGAGCCGTCGCCGACAACAAGCTGTCGAGGTCGAGATCCGGAGATGATGACGAAAAATCCCGATCGTAAGAGTTCATCGTCGCCTGCTTCCGCAGGCCGTCGAGCTCCGCGAGGATGTCGATCTGGTTCGAGACGTGAACCCGTTTGACCGGAGGCGGCGCTGCGATGTTTCCGGTAGAGCCGTTTTCAAAACCCACCTTCATGGGCTCATCCCGGTCGACGGAGGCCACCGGCTGTTCGAGGAGCAGGCTCGATTCCTGGTTCGGCGGAGTCCACTCGGCGGCGGGCTCCGCCCCCTGTGCGGGCGCTGGTTCAGGCGGTGGCGCGGCAGCTTTGACTGCCGGCTCGGCTGGTGTTGCCCCTGTTACCTCCGCCACGGCCTTCGGTGGTTTGTCGACGGCTTGACTGCGGTTGGGCTGAGGTTGAACGCCGACGCCTTCTTCAGCGGCTCGATTCAGCGATCGTGCAGAAATAGGTGACGCCGGCTGCGGCGGTTTCACCCCTCGCACCGTTGGTGACGTCACCCGCACCCCGCCCTCGGTCTTGGCGTCGCCCGCATTCATGCGGGTGCGGAGCTTCTTCAGGGTGAGTTTCGTGATTTCTTTGAGGGTGGTGATGACCCCGTCGCCGCTGACGGCCGAAGCTTCACAAAAGAGGAATTCGCCCTCCGGGTTGAGGTCTGCGTTGAGCTCTTCGACGGAAAGCACGTTCGACAGGTCGCGCTTGTTGTACTGGAGAACAATCGGCAGGTCGGACAGGGCAAGACCGAACTCCTTGAGGTTGTCCTTGAGGGTCGCAAAACTCTCCATGTTCGCGTCGCGCATCGGACGCTGTGAATCGGCGACGAACACGAGGCCGTCGACACCCTTCAGGACCAATTTTCGCGTTGTGTTGTAAAAGACCTGGCCGGGCACGGTATAGAGCTGGAGACGGGTCTTGAATCCCCCGATGGTGCCGACCTCGATGGGCAGGAGGTCGAAAAAAAGCGTTCGGTCGGATTCAGTCTCGAGCGAGACCATTTCACCACGGGAACCGGGCGCAGTCTTAGCGTAGATATAGGAAAGATTTGAAGTCTTCCCACACAGGCCGGGACCGTAGTAGACGATCTTGGCCGCCATCTGCATTGTTGCCCAATTGAAGAAAACCATGGCCGAATTGCGATCCTGTCCGCAAATTCCAACCTAACATACCGCCCATCAACGGTCAATTGTGACAATCGGTTGCATCATTCGCTGGACGGCCGGTCACCGCCCTGCACGAGGGACGGTCCGGATCGCCACAACTGCCGTCGATGCTACAATAAAACGGGTTCGTCCTATCGATCACCCACCCGGAATGAGATCAGCATTCTGCATGCGGCGATGGAGTATTCGGGCTCGAGTTCGTCCAGGAGTTTTTGAATGGAGTTGAGCAAGAGAGCGTTGTCCGTTCTCTGCGCTATTGTGGAGTTGTATATCCGCTCGGGTGAGCCCGTGGCGTCGCAGCGCGTGGCCCGCCACAGCGGGCTGGGTCTGTCCTCGGCGACCATTCGCAACGTCATGGCCGAACTCGAGGATGGCGGCTTTCTGACCCGTCTTCACAGTTCCGCGGGCAGGGCCCCGTCCGACAGGGGCTTTCGTCTCTACGTCGACAACCTGCCGCGACGCAGCGCACCGCCGGCGGTGCGGCGCGCTCTGGCCAGCCAGATGGTGTCCATGCGGCGGGAGTTGATCGAGGATATCGAGTGGGTGGCCCAGCTCATCGCGCAGGCCACCAACGAGGCGGGAGTCGCGGTGCGCCCGTTGGGTGAGGGTCCGGTGTTGGAAGCGGTTTCTCTGGTGCTTCTCGAACACCGCGGGATCCTGGGCTTGATCGTGGGGAGCGATGGCAGCGTTGAGAAACGTGTACTGGAGCTCGATGAAACCCCCTCTCGCGAGGATCTCCAGCGGCTGTCCAACTTCATGACCCGCCGGTTGTCCGGAGCGCCTCTGCAGGATTCCGGAGAGTTCTTGTTGCGGTTGGATCAGGGTGGCGAGCCAGGCCCTGACGACGAGTTGTTGTCACAAGCGCGCTCGGTCGTCCGCCAGATTTCTTCGTTCGACGAAGGCGACATCGAAGTGCGGATTGCAGGCACCGAGAACCTCCTGGTTTCGGCGGACTTCTCTGAAATCGACAGGGTCAGGTCGTTGTTGTCAACCCTCGAGGATCGAACCCGGATCGCGGCCGAGTTTCGGCGCGTCTTCGCCCGCGGCCCCACCCAGGTCTTGATCGGAGGCGAGTCGGAGACGACGGCTCAGGGTGATTTGAGTATTGTTGCGACCCTGTACTTCAGGGACCGGCAACGCGTAGGAGCGGTGGGAGTGGTCGGACCTCGGAGAATGGACTATCAGCGAATCGTCCCCGTCGTCGAGTACATCGGGGAGTCGCTGACGCAGATGCTCGAGACGTCTGGAGCTGACTATGCATGACGACAATGACCTTCCGGGCCAGCTCAGGGATCTCGGCGAGGATGAGATCGAAATCGAGTTCGTCGATGTGGATGAAAGCCTGAGCGCGCCCGAACCCGAACCGGAACCCGAAACGGGAGCCGAATCGCCCCGCGAGGTCGGTATGGCGATCAGCGACGAGTCGGCCACCATGAAGATCGACAAGCTCCAGACCGAGCTCGACCAGGTTCGCGACGTCTATCTGCGAAAGCTCGCCGAGTTCGACAACTTCCGCAAAAGGGTGGAACGCGAGCGGGATGACTTGAGGCAGGCTGCGCTCGAGGACTTCGTTCGTGAGCTGCTCCCGGTCATCGACAATTTCGATCGCGCCCTGCAGCACGCCGGTGACGACAGCGGCGCTTTCCACCAGGGCGTCGAGATGATCGCCAAACAGCTCCACGACACCCTCGAGCGCAAAGGGGTGACTGAAATCGACCCCCTGGGTCAGACCTTCAACCCGGAAGTCCACGAGGCTGTGCAGCGTGTGGAAGGCTGCGACCAGCCACCTGGAACCGTGGTGTTCGTGATGCTCAAAGGCTACGCCCGTGGTGACCGTTTGATCCGCCCGGCGCTGGTTGGAGTGGCGGTCGAGCCGGCGCCAATCGAGGGAAATGCCGGAGGCGAGTCGTGAGTAAGATCATCGGAATCGATCTCGGCACCACCAACTGCTGCGCGGCTGTGGTCGACGTCACCAAGCCGGTCGTCATTCCGAACCGCGAGGGCGCTCGAACAACGCCGTCGGTTGTCGCCTTTACGGCGGCTGGAGAGCGGCTGGTCGGCCAGATCGCGCGCCGGCAGGCGATGACCAATCCGCAAAACACAGCCTATGCGGTCAAGCGCCTCATCGGCAGGCGGTTTGACTCGGAAGAAGTCAGGTGGTCGAGGACGCTGGTGCCCTATTCCATCGTCGAGTCCGAAAACGGCGACGCCAGCGTCAGCATTCTTGACAGGACCTACAGCCCGCCCGAGATCTCGGCCCTGATCCTCCGCGAGATCAAGGAGTTCGCCGAGGAGTTTCTCGGCGAAGAGATCACCCAGGCGATCATCACGGTGCCGGCCTACTTTGACGACAGCCAACGCCAGGCCACGAAGGACGCGGGTACCATCGCCGGTCTCGACGTCGTGCGGATCATTAACGAGCCGACAGCGGCCTCGCTCTCCTACGGCTTCGGAAAGAAGAAGAACGAGGTCATCGCTGTGTACGATCTCGGCGGCGGCACGTTCGATATCTCGGTTCTGGAAATCGGCGACGGCATCTACGAGGTCAAATCCACCGCCGGGGACACCTTTCTCGGGGGCGAGGATTTCGATTCGAGAGTGATGGAACACCTGCTGCAGGAGTTCAAGCGCGAGACCGGCCTCGACCTTTCAGAGGACATGATGGCCATGCAGCGCATCAAGGAGGCTGCCGAGGCGGCGAAATGCGAGCTCTCGACCGACGAGGAGACCGAGATTTCGTTGCCCTTCATCGCGGCCGACCACACCGGCCCCAAACACATGCAGCTGCGGTTCACCCGCAGCCAACTGGAAGGGCTCGTCGCGGATCTGGTGGAGCGGACGCTCGAGCCGTGCCGCAACGCGCTCGAGGCGGCGCGCATGGAGCCGGAAAAAATCGACGAGATCATCCTCGTCGGCGGCCAGACCAGGATGCCTCTGGTGCAGCGGACGGTGGGCGAGTTCTTCAAGAGACCGCCGAATCAGGATATCAACCCTGACGAGGTGGTGGGAATCGGCGCGGCCATCCAGGCCGGCATCCTCCAGGGCGAGGTCAAAGACCTCATTCTGTTGGACGTCACGCCACTGTCCCTCGGCATTGAGACCCACGGTGGTCTGTTTACCAAGATCATCGATAGGAACTCGACGGTGCCGACCAAGAAGTCCATGATCTTCACGACCGTCAGCGACAACCAGACAACGGTGAACGTGCACGTCCTCCAGGGCGAGCGTGGGATCTCCAGCGAAAACCGGTCACTGGGTCGTTTCGACCTTGTCGGAATTCCACCAGCGCCGCGCGGCGTGCCTCAGATCGAGGTCACGTTCTCGATCGATTCCAACGGGATCGTCAACGTGGGTGCGCGCGACCTGGCGACCGGCAAGGAGCAGAGCATCGAGGTCAACCCTGCCGGCGGTCTCTCCAAGGAGGAGATCGACTCTCTGATTGCCGAGGCCGACAAGTATCGCAAGGATGACCGCGACCACCGTGAGATTCGCGAGCTGCAGAATCGGCTCGACGGTCTGCTCTACACCAACGAGCGGGTGGTGAAGGAATTCGGCGCCGGCCTCTCGCCCGAAGATCGGGAAGACGTTCGAGCGACGCTCAACCGGGCGCGAAAAGCCACCACCAGCGAAGAACGATCGGTGCTCGAAGAAGCGATCTACGCGGTCCAGGATGCCGCCCAGATCCTCACCCAGGTGATCATGCTCGACCCGATCGCCGCGCTTGGCGGCCAGATGAAGATGAGGTCGGACATGAGCGCCGAGGATCGCAGCGACGACACCGAAAGCGAGTACTGAACCTCGATGTCCACTGAAAACCGGCGAGATTACTACGAGATTCTCGGCGTCGGGCGGGACGCGTCGGCGGCCGACATCAAGGCGAGCTACCGCCGCCTCGCGGTCAGTTTCCATCCCGACCGCAATCCCGATCTTCCGGAAGCGGAAGAGAGGTTCAAGGAAGCGTCCGAAGCCTACGCCGTGCTCTCCGACCCGGATAAACGGGCCCGCTACGACAGATTCGGGCATGAGGGCCTCGGCGGCCAGGGCTTCACCGGCTTCGACCCCAACGCTTTCGGTGATTTCGCCGATATCCTCGGTGATCTTTTCGGTCTGGGCGACATGTTCGGAGGCCGCCGTCGCCGGTCGGGTTCGAATCCCCGGCGTGGCCACGACCTGCAATACACGTTGAAGCTGACCCTTGTCGAGGCCGCGACCGGAATTGAACGCTCCATCCGGGTGCCGCGACTCGAGAGTTGCGAGCGTTGCGCGGGATCCGGTTCCGAGCCGGGCACGACCCCCGAGACCTGCGCGACCTGCCAGGGCGCCGGACAGGTGGCATATCGGCGGGGGTTCCTCTCCGTTGCCCAGACCTGCCCCGGCTGCGGCGGTGCGGGCAGGGTGAACCGCGACCCGTGTTCGAGCTGCGGAGGGCACGGGAGGACCGAAAAAGAGGCGACCCTCAAGGTGACGGTACCGGCCGGCGTCGACAGTGGGATGCGGTTGCGTCTGGCGGGTGAGGGTGAGGGTGGGACATCAGGCGGCCCCGCCGGCGACCTGTTCGTCGTGATGGATGTGGCCCGCCACGAGTTCTTCGAACGGGACGGCGCAGACCTCCACATCGAGGTGCCGATCTCGGTCTTCCAGGCGATGCTCGGCGTCGATGTGCCCATTACCACCGTGCTCGGCGAAGAGCGGGAGGTGGAGGTCGCCGCCGGCGCGCAACCCGGGGACGTCATGCGTCTGACAGGGTGCGGCATGCCGCACGTCAACGGACGGCGCCACGGCGACCTGTACGTCCACCTCAAAGTCGTGGTTCCCAAGAAGCTCTCGCACGAGCAACGCCGCCTGATCCAGGAGGTTGCAGAGATCGGCGGCGGTCTCGAACCGGAATCGGAAGGCGGCTTCTTCGATCGTCTGCGGCGGGCGTTCGGTGGCGACTGAAGACTGAGCGGGCGGCCGTGAGCGCCTTCCTGAGCGTGCGTTGCTCCATCCCGTGGACATCCGAAGAGGAGTTGCCGGCCCTTTTTGCCGAGGTGCCGGTTCTCGGTACCGAGATCGGTGAGCGGCACGGCAGCCGTGTTGATGTCACCGTGTATCTGTCGAGATCCGAACACGCCGGTACGAGTGCGGTGGAGACACTGCTCAGATCGTGCGGCGGCGACTGCTTCGAGGTCGGGTCGTTGGAAGAGCAAGACTGGCTGGCGAACTACCGTGAGGTCGTGCAGCCCTTTGCGGTGGGTGAGACCTGGTGGCTGGATCCCCATCCGGACACGCCCACGCCGGCGCCTTCAGACCGACGACGGCTGGTGATCCCGCCGCGGATGGCCTTCGGTTCCGGCAGCCACGAGTCCACTCGTCTTGTCCTGTGTGCCCTGGAAAAGGCCGACCTGAGAGGGCGGCACGTCCTCGACGTCGGCACGGGTTCGGGGATCCTCGCCCTGGCTGCCGACGGGTTGGGGGCGAGCCGGGTTCTCGGCGTGGACATCGACCCGGTTGCCGTTGCTGTCGCCTGCGAAATCCGCGGCCTCCAGGAGTGGCGGCCGGGCGTCCGGTACGTGACCGGTTCCGCAGGGTGTGCCCTTGGTGGGTTCTTCGATATGGTGCTGTGCAACATGATCTCCGCGCATTTCACGCCGTTGCTCGACGACATGGTGTCGGCCCTCGCACCGGGTGGGGTACTGGTGCTGTCGGGTCTGCTGGTGCCGGAGATCGAGGGACTGGCGGCTGAGTTACGGCGCCGCGGCCTCCATATCGATTCGACCGACAGCCTCGGCGAGTGGGCGAGCATCTGCGCGGGACGGCGCGGATGAAGTCGCCGCCCTGGCTGTTGGTTTCAGTCGGGGAAATCGGCCAGGGGTTTGTTGTCACCCTGGATCCGGTGGAGGGCCGGCACGCCACGGGGCCGCTGCGCCTGCGCGGCGGCGACGAGGTGGTGCTTGCCGACGGCATGGGTCAGACGGCGGCCGCGAGGCTCGTGGTTGCCGGCAAGCTGGCCGTGAAAGCCGAGGTGACTTCGGTTCACCTGGCGCCGCCGCCCGGGGGGACGGGGTCACCCTGGCGTTGGCGATCATCGATTCCAAAGCGATGGACTGGGCGGTTCAGAAGGCGGTTGAGATCGGCGTCCGCCGGTTGCGGCCGATCGTGACGGATCACACCCAGGTGAGCAAGCGGGGAGCTTCCGGACGGTCGGAGCACTGGCAGCGAGTGGCCCTCCAGGCGCTCAAACAATGCCGTCGCCCGTGGGCGATGGCAATTTCTGAAACCGCAACCGCTGATCGAGCTCATCGCGGAAAGAGAGGCGCCGTCGGGAGTCGTGGCTGACCCGCGAGGTGTGGCGATCGGCAGCCTGCCGCCGGCGGCGGGACGGGTCCTGGCGGTCGGTCCGGAAGGCGGGTTTTCGCCCGCTGAAGACGAGCTGTTCAGAGTCCACGGATGGGCGCGTCTGAAGCTCGGCGCCAACATCCTGCGGTCGGAAACGGCGGCCGTCGTCGGCGCGGCGATGATGGTGGCGCGCGACGAGCAAACCGGCGGCGAGATTGTGCCCCACGAGGCTGGAGAATAACGGCATGAATGAAATTCCGACCTGGATCGACTCCCACGCTCACCTGACCATGTTCGAAATGGACGAGGTGGCGGACGTTCTCGAACGCGCGATTGCCAGAAACGTCCGCGGCGTGCTGGTTCCGGCGACCTGCCGGGGTGATCTCGAATCGGCGTTCCGATTGATCGACGACTACCCGGAAAAGGTGGTCGCGGCGGTCGGGGTTCATCCCCACGAAGCGTCCACCCTCGATGCGGAGCTGAAGCGCTTGATCGAATCGGGTTTGGAGCGGCAGGGGGTGGTGGCGATCGGCGAGATCGGCCTCGACTATCACTACATGAACTCTCCACTCGAGGACCAATTGGCCGCTCTCGAGTGGCAACTCGACCTCGCGATCGAAAGGGGCCTGCCGGTGGTGTTGCACAATCGGGAATCGTGGCCCGATCTCGAGTCGAGGCTGAGCACGCGTGCGGGGCGGCTCCGCGGCGTCTGCCACTCATTTACCGAGGGGCCGGAGGAGGCTCTGAGGGTGGTCGAAATGGGATTGATGGTCGGGATTTCGGGAATGGTGACCTTCAAGGCTGCCGACAACATCCGTGAGATGGCCGCAGCGCTCGCTCCGGACGCGATTCTGGTCGAGACGGACAGCCCGTTTCTCGCGCCGGTGCCCCATCGGGGTGGACGCAACGAACCGTCATTCGTGCCGTTGGTGGGCCAGAAACTCGCCGAGGTGTGGGAAAAGCCGGCTGGACTCGTCGCGTCGACGTCCACTGCCGGCTTCAGGACCCTGTTCGGCGTCGGTTCTGCGTGGCCCCGGTGAGGCGGGTTTCAGGCCTTTTTCGGGCGGCGCCCGCGCCGGCGCTTGATATTTTTGAGGCTGATGGTGAGCAGCTTGGATGACGGGTCCTGTCCGACATCGAACCGCTGTGCTTCGTCAAAACTGAGGCCATAGAGCTCGAAAAATTGGGGCGCTTTCAGACTCACGGACCGACGCCTCTTGGAAAGTTTCAGCGCGCCGTCGTCCTTGCGATTGTCGGTGATCTGAACCCCGACGATCTTGCGGGTTTTGTCAAAAAACAATACAGCGTACGAAGCAGAATCGAGCCCAAAGGTCTCGACACTGGCGGCGTCAAAAGAGATCAGACCGCTCGACCGGATGGTGGCCCTGGGCCGCACTCCCGACGACTGCGGAGGAATGAATTTTTCGAACGCCATGAGCACCTCCCGGAGAGACTGACGCCAGAATACGGAATGGCATCTCGAGAGTCAAGGATTTTTCGCTGAATTATGTGAGTTTATTTGTTCGAAGATTTGGCCAACTTGGCGTGACATTCGGTGAGTTTTTTCGAATGGCACAGCGTGTTTTATTTTCAAGACGGGTGGAACAAATCTCTCAATTGCAGTGGAATAGAGCCTGTCGAATGGATCACTACCGCGACAGTAAACAGTGGTTGGGCCGGCGACGGGGCGCGCGAACCAGTTATCCGGGATGGGCGGATTTCCTTGCAGGTTGAGGGTTGGAGAACTGTCGTGGCAGTGCCGCGGAAATCGCGATAGACTTCGATCGTGGGCAGAATTGACGGAGAAACCGTGCAGAGAATCGAGGTCGATGCGGACGCGGTGGAGCACAACCTGGAATTCTTTACCGATGAATTGTCTCCTGGAACGGATCTCCTTGCCGCGGTCAAAGCCAACGGATATGGCCTCGGTTTGGACGTCGTTGCTCCGATTGCCGTGCGGAAAGCTCAGTGGCACGCAGCGCACGACGCCGAACGAACCCGGCAGTCGCGGATGATTCACAATAGTGGCACCGGTTGCGACCTCAGTCCGGCGTTGAGTTGGAAGGCGACCAAGGCGGGAATTCAGATCGTGGCCGCCGGCGAATCGGTCGCTAATGTCCGCTACTGGAGTGCGCGAAGACCTGATCAATTGGCAGTCATACCCGTAGGCTCCGCCAATGGTTATTCTTTTGTCTTGGCAACCGGTCGCGGGCTCTCATACATGGCAGATCTGTCCCTGTCGTGGGACGGGTATGCATGAACGTCATGGTGGCCGATATCATGGATATTCAAGGTGGTGCTATAGGGGAGGAAGTGGTCCCTATTGGGCGCTGTGGAAACGATCGAATCGCCGTGGAAGAACTGGCGATTCCGAGTGAAGCCGTCAACTCCGAGTTCCTCGTGCGCCTGTCACCCGGAACTTTTCGGATCGCCGCGTGATGCCGGCGGGATGGTGAGGTATGCGGGCCAGCATCGTCGTTCCGACGTATAACCGGTTGTCCGCACTGCAGCGGGTCATGGCCGGCATCGCCGCTCAAGCTGTGCCACCCGCGACCGAGATCGAGGTCGTCGTCGTCGACGATGGCTCCAGAGACGGCACGTGGCCGTGGTTGCAGACGGTCGGTCGCGAAAGAGGTTGGATCGTTCTCAACCAACCCAACTCGGGTCCCGCCACGGCGCGCAACCGGGGCGTTCGATCGGCCACCGGAGACATCGTCCTGTTTCTCGGTGACGACACGGTACCGCAGCCGGGGTGGCTGATGGCCCATCTCGAAGAGCATCGTCTGTTCGGCCGCGCGGGCGCGCTGGCGGTACTCGGCCACACAGCGTTTCCCAGCGACGGCGACAGCCCGTTCATGAGGTTTATCAACGAGTATGGCGCGCAGTTCGGATATTCGATCATCGACAACCCGCGCGCCGTGCCCTTCAACTTCTTTTATACCTCGAACGTGTCCCTGCCCAGGGGTGAATTTACCCGTCACGGCGGCTTTCGTGAGGACTTCCCGGCTGCTGCGTGGGAGGACATCGAATTCGCCTACCGTGCGCAGCGGGACGGCCTCAATCTGTGCTACCAGCCGCGCGCCAGAACCATCCACGAGCACTGTGTCCGACCACGGACCTTCTGTCGCCGCCAGAGGACATCCGGTCGTTCCGCCGCGATCTTTCTCAGCATCCACCCCGAATTGACCGGCTTTCTCGGGGTCCAGAGGGCGCTGCAACCTGCGCCGTTGCACCGTTTGAAACGGTTGTGCCTGTTGTGCCTTCTCGAACTCGGTGAGAGGGTCGAGGGCATCGCACCGCCGGCGGCGTATCAGCACTTTCTCGATCTGTGCTACCGCGACGGGTTGGCAGCCGGATTGCATTCCCGTTGACCGGAGGTACACCATGAGGATCACCTGGGTGCCGATGGCGGCGGTGCTGCTCCTCGGCGGTGGATTCTGGACAGCAGCAGCCGGGGCTGATCCGCAACTCGGCGCGAGCGGCGACTCGGTTCAGCCGGCGAAGCCGCCGGCCGACACCGCGAAACAGCCATCCGGGTCCGCGGATGTCGACGCGAGTTCGGTGATGCTGCCGTGCATACCGGTCGCCGCGTACTGGACTGGGCCGCCGCAGTCGGAGGGGATGCCGCCGGGGCCCGAACTTGCGATCATCAGCGTCGAAGTCAGACCCAAAGACGCCCGAGTTCATCTCGACGACAGATTCGTGGGTCGGGCACGCTACCTCGATGGAAGTCCGGGTTATCTCTACCTCGTTCCCGGCAGTTACCGGCTCCAACTCCGTTTGGACGGTTACGAGACCGTCGATGTGAATCTCGAACCAGAGGCCGGCTGTCGCTATGATCTCAAACACCGCCTCGAGCGGGTGAAGGGGACGGCCAAGGAAGACAAGGCGGAAAATTTCGGAAAAGGCGAACCCTTCAATCGTGTGTTCGCGCCGCTCCGGTCGGCGGTTCAGCCGGGAGACGAGGTGCGGGGCGGGGGCGCCGACCCGAGTCTGAGGCCCGACATTCTCGCGTCCGGCCAACCCGGCAGTGAACAACCCCCCCAGGGTGCGGCGCTGAAGCTGACCGTTTCTCCGGACTCGGCGTCAATCGCGATCGATGGTGCGTTCGTGGCCACTGCGCGGGAGGTGACGAGAATGGAGGGTCCGCTGGCTGTTGCATCGGGGAGTCACCGGATCGAGGTTTCGGCACCCGGTTTCCAGACCACGACACGCAGCGTCGAGTTGGCCGACGGTCAGGTCGTGGAGCTGACCATCGACTTGAAAAACAGCCACGGCGAGCCACAATGACCGGCGTTATTCATCTCATTTTGAGAATCCTGTCAAAGATCGCAATCCGTGCGGTAAATCCATGACTGGCTTGAGTTTTCTTTGCGCTGATGACTGGACAATCCGGATCGCCGTGTGGTAGGCTCAGGCATCAAATGAGAAAGGGAGGGGTTCGGGGACGCTGACCACCTTGTATGCCTACCTGCAACTAGGCCAACCATAAAGGCCAGCCAGAATTTCCCATCGTCTTGATCCTACCGATTTGGCAGAACCGACCCTCCCGTTTCAATCAATCCCAGCCGCGAGGCTGGGTTTTTTATATGGGGAGAGCCGATCAACTCGGTTCGCCGCCCCCCGCGTCCACCAGGTTGCCGGGCTCGATGCCGATGGATCTCAGAGCCGCCGCCCACCGTTCGGGAGCGGGGACCTCGAACAGGATGTCACTGTCGAGCGGCGCGACCAGCCAGGAGTTCTGTTCGATCTCCCGTTCGAGTTGACCCGGATACCATCCGGAATACCCGAGCATGAGACAGTAACGGTTGGGGTTTGCGTCGAGAGCCAGACTCGCCAGCGTCTCGGTGTTGCCGGACACGGCGATCGAATCTGAAACAGCGATGTCGTCGACCCCCGGTTCGTGGACCCCGCGCTGGAACACGACGAACCCCTGGCTCGGCTGCACCGGCCCGCCGGCCAGTACCTCGGGCAGCTCATGGCCCGTTGCTTCCTGTCCGAGCTCGGTCAGGATGTCGCGCAGGTCGATCTCGAGGGGACGGTTGACGATCAGGCCGAACGCCCCCTCGCTGTCGGAGTGAACACCGAGAAGCACCACGGATTGCCAGAAATTGGGGTCGGCCAGATTCGGCATGGCGATCAGCAGCTTTCCCGCGAGTGATGGTGCCGGAATATCCACGATCCAATCCTATCAGGGAGCCGGCCCGGCCGCCTTGAGCCGGAGGATTCGAATCATGGCCGCCCCCTGCGGGTGGTCCGGCGGCCGCGCGGCGCCGGGGTCCCCGAATCCGATGGTCATTTTGTGGGTTTCGAAGTCCCAGGTCATGCTGATGCTGCGGTCGTCGCCGGAAAGCATCGACGAGGGCGGTCCCCATGCGGCGATCGCCGCCGCCGGGGTGGCGGTCCAATCGATCCCAACTGCGAAACGCATACGGTACGGCGTGTATTCGAGCAGATTGCCCGCATACAGAACGACTTCCGACAGCCTCTGGAAGTCGTCGAAGGCGAATGCCCAGATCACCGCAGGTCCGGCCTCGGCCGTGAGCGCCCGCGCCGACGGATCGGCCGCCGCCGCAAGGTGTTTGATGACCGCGTCGTGACTGTCGCCGAGTGCGACCCCCATCGCCGTTGCCGCACGGGCATCAACCTCGAGAGGGACGGCGTACCGGGCGAGGAGGGCCTGCACCTCCGGCTCGGCGAGGAATCGGCGGCTGCCGGGGAGGGTGACTGCAAGGTACAGGTCGCGCGCCCCACTGCGCAGGAGCTCCCCGAAGATCAGGTAGGCCTGTTTGGTGTCTCCGGTCAGATACGACGATGCTTCGAGGTAGATGGCAGTTTCGGGTTGTTCGGGATGGATGGCGACCGCTTCTCGAAAGGCGCGGTTGGCGGGCTCGTATCGACCGAGATGGAAGTACGCCCTGCCGATCTCGGCAGCGGTGATGTACCTGATTTCGGGGTCGTCGGAGGCGGCAAATGGGAGCAGAATCTCAATCGTCTCGTCGAAGCGGTGGTGCAGGGCGGTTTCGCGGGCTCTGGACAGGGCGGTGTCGAAATCCTCGCACCGGCCGATCGTTCCAACCAGCAGGATCATCACGACGATATGGCCAAACCTGATCATGACCTGTCAAGGCTAACCGGAAATCTCAGGGTATGCCAATCGGATGGTTCCCGAAAACCGTTTCAGACGGTTGGATTTGGTCGGGCTTTACGGTTATATTTCATTGGTGACCGCCCCCGATCGCTCAATTCGTTTCAGCCCGCCGGACCGGCCGCTTGACGACGAAAGCGCCGAGTCGCTGCGGCGCGCTCTCTCAGTCTGTCCCGATGTGGCATTTGCCCATCTGGTGGATGTGCGGGTGGAGGGCCTCCAGGAGCAACCGCAGCTTTCGCTTTTCGTGTGGCTCGAACCCGCCAGTTTGAGGTCGCTGCGCGGCTCCTTGAATCTGGTGTGCGAGACGGTTGCCGGCGCCATCCCCGGGGACCGGTGCGTGGATGTGTTGATTCTCAACTCGGCGCCGGAGCTGCTGGCGGAGGTCGAAGAGGCGGGATGCCTGTTTGTCGAACGTGACGCCGAGCAACGAAAACGGGCCTCGGAGGCTGCAATGGAGAGCGCCGACGGGGATCGGGGGCGCACCGATTCCGCCTTAGGGTGGCCGTTTTGATGATCTTGAAAGCGTGTCAACGCGAGCCCTGGCGCCGGCCCGGGAACACTGCCGGGTGGCGTTGTTGCACAGCGGGTGAGGCGACCCGTACAATAGGCTCCCGGAGGCCGGGCGGATACCCGCCGACGGCCCCCCGGGAACGGAGGCGGCATCGTTTCAGGAGCCGAAGGGAAACGGCATGGAAATCGACAGGTCTGATAGCGATGGCGTGACCGTCGTCGAAGTGCGCGGGGTCATCAACTTCGGCGAGTCTGCACGGCAGTTTTCATCGTATCTCCAGGGCCTGCTCGATGCGGGTACACGGGCGGTTCTGGTGGATATGTCGGGCATCGACAATGTCGACTCGACCGGGCTCGGTGAATTGGTGGGCTACCTCCAGCGTTTCGAAAAGGAGGGCCGGCGATTGGCTCTGCTGCGGCCCCACCGGAGGATCCTGAGCCTGCTGAAGCTGACCCGGCTTGACGAGATCTTTCCGGTTTACGAGGACCGGGCCGAGGCCATCGCCGAACTCAAGAACTGATTTCGTACAACCAGCCGAATGGGTCGTCGCGCGCGGCCGTCTGGATACCGACGAGAGCATCGTACAGCTGTTGCCACCGGGGATCGAACGGGTACTCCCACCGTTTGTCGCCGTCGACGATCGAGGAGACCCAGCACAACACGGCTGCCGTTCCACAGCATGCCGCTGCGGAAAGATCTTTGAGTTCTTCGACAGCGATCTTGCGCTCCTCGGTCGGCCAGCCGAAGATCCCCGATGCGATCTCCAACAGAGAGACCCGGGTCACTGATCGCAGAATGCTCGCCGAATCCGGGGTCACCAGGGTGTCCCCCTTGAAGCCGAGAAAGTTGGCGGCCCCGACTTCTTCGATATACCGGTGCTCAACTGGGTCGAGGTAAATGGCATCCACGAAGCCAGCCTCTTTTGCTTCGGCGCCCGCGAAGAAAGACGACGCATAGTTGCCGCCAGCCTTGACGTGGCCACTCCCATGGGGGGCGGCCCGGTCGTAACAGCTGACCATGACACTCTTTCCCTGGCCGGGCCCGAAACCACCGCTGTAGTAGGGACCTACGGGGCTCACGAAGATCCGAAAGACGTATCTCGTCGCCGGTTTGACGCCGACGTTGTCGCCGACTCCGAGATACATCGGCCGCAGGTAGAGCGAGGCGCCGCTGCCGTGCGGAGGCACATACGGCAGGTTCGCCTGCGTGACCTCTCTGATGCCCCGGATGAAGAGTTCCTCGGGGACTTCCGGACCTTTCAGGTACCGGGCGCCCTGGTTCATGCGCCGCGCGTTTTCGAACGGCCGGAAAGCGTAGACCTTTCCGTCGGGGCCTCGCTGGGCCTTCATGCCTTCGAACAGCTGCTGGCCGTAGTGGAGGCATTGGCTGCCCTCAGGCAGCTGCATGGTCTTTTCTTCCACAATGCCGCGGACCCGCCACACCCCGAATTCAAAGACCGCTTCGAAACGGTACGGGCAGGCGAGGTAATCGAATCCCAGCTTGGAGAAGTCGAGGGTGACCGTGTCGCGATCATCGACGAAGTAGTATCTCGGTTTCTCCATGCAATCCTCCAGGTATGTTGCAGGCCTCGGCGCCGCCGCCGACACCATCGACAGGATAACCGGTCCGACCCGCTTCGCGCCACTCGACACGGCTGCGGCAATCAGCGAAGATGATCGCCATCCCGGGTGGGCTGAGCTGTCACCCCCAGAGGACGCGGTCTCGAGGCCATGGGCCATGAGATCGTGGTACAACGTGGCATCCTGATTGCAATTACCGGGTTGGGTCGACAAGAAAGGGGTCACAATGAAATCAAGGTTTTCGAGAATTACCATCACATTGATCGTGGTGTTCGGAATTGCGGCGGGCATGGTGGCATGTTCAACCGGAACACCGACCGACACGCCCGGCGTCGAGCGCCTCGGCCAGTACATCCTCAAGCAGTTCGGTCCCGAGCTCTGGGCCGTTCTCGGCTATCGTTTCGCCAATTCACAGATGGCTGAAGAGTGGATGATCCTCGAGGTCGGCTTCAGCTCGCCCAGCGGACAGACCGCGACGGTGAAGAGGGAGAACGTATTCCTGCGCTCTCCCGCAGGTGACACGATCCCCTTGCCCTCACAGAGAGAGTTCAACGAGGCCTACGGAGCGCTGCGTCCGGTGATCGCGAAGGCAGACATCAACCGCGACCCCCTGGATTACTTTCCAACGAGCCGGATCGAGTGTGCCGTCCAGTTTTTCGTGACTCCCGGCGGCGGAGTGTCGTTCGACGAGGTCACCGTCAGCGACAAGCGGGGTTGTTACGGCCGTCTCTTCTTCAACGTTCCCGGCGGCATCCAAAGCGGCAGGTGGATACTCGGCGTTGACCTGGAGGAAAGTGAGATCCGGATTCCGTTCGAGCTTGGGGAGTAACCCTCCCACCCACCCAGATTCAGGATTCAGGTCCCATCCGCCCCACGCACCACAGGGGCGGGTGGGCGGCCCTGGATCCTGCGACCTGAATCCTAAGGAAAGATCCCGCGGTGCCGGTAGACTGCCGCGATCTTGTCGATGGCGCTGATCATTGATGCGGTTCGAAGATCGATGCCCCGATGGCGCTCCTTGATCTCGCGGATCTGATGGTAGGCTTTGATCATGGTCTCTTCGAGGCCCGAGTTGACGAGGTCGATCTCGTCGGCGCCGCGCGCGAAATCGCTGATTTCTGCCTGGGAAAATGACGTGCCTGTGGCAGTTTCGATGGCGTTGAGGATCTGCCGGGCCGCCTTCTCCTCGAATCTCTTTTCCATCCGCCCGAAGCGAACATGCTGGAGATTCTTGAGCCACTCGAAGTAGGAGACCGTCACGCCGCCGGCGTTGATGTAGGCGTCGGGAACCACCACGACGCCGCGTTGGTGGAGGTGTTCGCTGGCCTCGGCGGCCACCGGGCCGTTGGCCGCCTCGGCGACGATCCTGGCTTTGATCCGGTCGACATTGTCCATCGTGATCGCGTTTTCGAGGGCCGCCGGAACGAGGATGTCGCAGTCGAGCTCGAGGCCTGCGTCGCGGTTCTCGAGGTTCTCGGCGCCGGGGAACCCGAGCAGTGAACCGGTCGCCTTCCGGTGGGCCATGACGTCTTCGACGTGCAATCCGCGACGGTTGGCGATCGCACCCTCATACTCGACGAGGCCGACAATCACGGCGCCGCCCAACTCCTCGAGGAACTTGGCGGCGTGGTAGCCCACGTTGCCGAGCCCCTGCACCACAACGCGTTTGCCCTCGAGGCCGGGCATGAGATCGAGCGGGCGCATGTCGCTGCCGAGGCTGCAGACCTCTCGCAGCGCGTAGAAGATCCCGCGGCCGGTGGCTTCGGTGCGGCCCTGGATGCCGCCCTGCTGAATGGGCTTGGCTGTCACGCAGCCGAGGGCGTTGATGTCGTGCGGGGCGAGAGAGGCGTAGGTGTCGGCAATCCAACCCATCTCGCGCGGGCCGGTGGCGAAGTCGGGCGCGGGAACGTCGAGACCCGGGCCGATGAAGTTCTTCTTGAAGAGTTCGAAGGTGAAGCGCCGGGTGATGCGCTCGAGCTCGCGTTCCGAATACTCGTGCGCCGAGATCTTCACGCCACCCTTGGCGCCGCCGAAGGGGACGTCGACGATGGCGCACTTGTAGGTCATCAGGGCCGCCAGCGCCATGACCTCGTCCTCGTTGACCATGGCCGCGTAACGGATACCGCCCTTGCAGGGAAGCATGTGGTGGCTGTGCTCTGCGCGCCACGCGTGCATCACCTCGATGCTGCCGTCGTCGCGTTTGAGAGGGAAGGTGAAGTGGATGACGCTGTTGATCGCCTTGATCTGCTCGAGCAGACCCGGCGCATGGTCGGTGAGCGCCGCGGCGCGGTCGAAGTTGATGTTCACCTGCTCGAAGAAACTCAAAGGGCTCGTCACCGGATCCTCCACTTTCAGGTTCTGATCCGGTGATCTCAACACCGGACTTCTGAACGTCTTAAAGATAAATCGTTCAACGTCATGCTCGTTCGATGATCATGGCGATGCCCTGGCCGACCCCGATGCACATGGCGCAGAGCGCGTACCGGCCGCCGCCGCGCCGGAGTTGGTACAACGCTGTGGTGACCAGCCGCGCGCCGCTCATGCCGAGCGGGTGGCCGAGCGCGATGGCGCCGCCGTTGGGGTTGACCCTGGGGTCGTCATCGGCCAGACCGAGGGCGCGGGTGACCGCCAGCGCCTGGGCGGCGAAGGCCTCGTTGAGTTCGATGACATCCATCTGATCGAGGCTCATGCCGGTTCGCGCGAGGAGCTTCTTCGTCGCCGGAGCGGGCGCAAATCCCATGACGCGAGGCTCGACTCCGGCAACCGCCATTGCCACGACACGCGCTTTCGGTGCAAGGCCATTGCTGGCCGCTGCTTCCTCTGACGCGACCAACAACCCGCACGCGCCATCGTTGATCCCCGAGGCGTTACCCGCGGTGACGGAGCCGTTCTGCCGGAAAAGTGGTTTCAGCTTGGCGAGCTGTTCGACCGTTGTCCCGGCGCGAGGGTGCTCGTCGGTGTTCACGATGAGGGGATCCTGTTTTCGGCGCGGTATCTCGACCGGCGTGATCTCCTCGGCGAGGTTCCCGTTCGCCATCGCGCCCGCTGCTTTTGCCTGGCTCCACGCGGCGAAAACGTCCTGATCCTCGCGTGAGATCTTGAATTCCTCGGCCACGTTCTCAGCCGTCTCCGGCATGGAATCGACGCCGTACTGCTTTTCCATCGTCTTGTTGACGAAGCGCCAGCCGATCGTGGTGTCAAAGGTCTCGGCGTCGCGACTGAACGCGGTCGTCGCTTTGCCCGTGACAAAGGGTGCTCGCGACATGGACTCGACGCCTCCCGCTATGAGCAGGTCCTGCTCGCCGGATTTGATGGCGCGGGCCGCGATGCCGATCGCATCCATCCCGCTGCCGCAGAGCCGGTTGACGGTGGTGCCGGTGACTTCGGGAGGCAGCCCGGCCAGCAGAAGGGCCATCCGTGCGACGTTGCGGTTGTCCTCACCTGCCTGGTTGGCGCAGCCGATAATCACGTCGTCGATCCGGGCAGGGTCCAGACCGGGGTTGCGCTCGAGGAGCGCGCGCATGGGAATTGCCGCCAGGTCGTCGGCCCGCACCGCGGACAGGCAACCACCGTAGCGGCCGACGGGGGTGCGAATCGCATCGCAAAGGTAGGCTTCGCGGGTCATTTCGCCTCCCCGACCATGGCTGCCACCTTCTGCCCGATATCGGAGGTTTCGGAGGGTTTGAGGTCTCTCAGAATGGCGAGTTCCTCTGCACTCGGCGGTTCGGTCTCTTCGACCCTGTCGGCAACAATCAGCGGCCACCCTGTCGCTGCAACCGCGGCACTGGCGTCGACTCCGGGGTGGACTTTCGTCAATATCAGCTCGCGACTGTCGGGGTCGGGCTCGAGAACCCCGAGGTCGGTGATGACCGCCTGCGGGCCTTTGCCGGGGACCCCCAGTTCGTCGCGGCTTCGCCCGCCGCGGAGGAAACCGACGGTGGTGAGGAAGTCCAGCCGTTCGACAAACGTCTTCGGGTTCTGCCGCAACATGATCAGGGTTCGCGAGCAGAACGACGCGATCTCCGGTGCCCCGCCGGCACCTGGCAGGCGCACCTTCGGTGAGCGGTAGTCGCCGATGACGGTGGTGTTGAGGTTGGCGAAGCGGTCGATCTGGGCGGCGCCGAGAAAGCCGGTGCGGATCCAGCCGCCCTGCAGCCAGTAGTTGAACATCTCGGGGACCGACACCACGGCCTTCGCGGTGCGGCTCAGCTCGGGGTCGCCGATCGACAACGGCAGGACCGTCGGCGCGGTGTCGAGAGTGCCGCTTTCGTAAATCATCGAGAGCTTCGGTGCGTGGGTCTGACGGGCCAGGTTGGCAGCCTTGCTCGGCAGCCCGATCCCGATGAAAACCACGTCGTCGTCGTCGAGCAGCCGCGCCGAGGCGACGACCATCATCTCTTCGGGTGTGTAGCCGGGCTCAGACATAGCCGTGCTCCCTGAGCTTTGCAAGATACTCGTTATTGTCGCTGGTCGACAGCACGAACGTCTCCATCCACTCGTGGAAGGTTGTGAGGTCCTTGCTCACCTCGCCCCACCTGACGTAGAAGCCGTTGCTGCGGTCGTAATAACCCTCGGCGTAGGAGGGGAATGCGGCCATCGGAACGGCGCAGACGGTGCCGATGGCCCATCGCGGGATCACCGTTCCGCCCTGCGACTCGTCGACGCTGTCGACGATCTCCTCCACGGTCACGATGCTGTGGCGGGAGGCGAGCACCGCCTCTTTCTGGACGCCGAGGATCCCCCGCAGCCAGATGTTGCCGTCGCGGTCGGCGCGTTGCGCGTGGATGATCGCCAGGTCCGGGCGGAGCGCCGGGATGGCGGTCAGTTGCTCCCCCGTGAAAGGGCACTCGATGAACTTGATGTTCGGATTGACCTCGGGGTACTCCGTTCCGCGGTAGCCCTTGAAGATGGCCACCGGCAGCCCGGCGGCGCCGGCCTGGTAGGCGATGGCCATGGCGGCGTGGGCGTGCTCCTCGAACTCCATGGGGTGAGGCACTCCCTTTTCGTAGGCGTCGCGCAGACGGTAGAGGGAACCGACGCCCGGGTTGCCCCCCCACGAGAACACGAGCTTGTCGGCGCACCCCATACCGATCAGCTGGTCGTAGATGATGTCTGGAGTCATGCGGATCAGCGTCAGGTGGCGGATGTCCTGGCGGATGATCTCCAGCCCCGCGGCGTGGGGGATGAGGTGCGTGAAACCCTCCGCGGCCACCGAGCACCCGGGCTTCACGTATTTTCTGATGGCGTCCCTGAGCTCCAAGAACTCGGTCATGGACCCTCCCAATCGGCTTCGGGGTCAGCGGCGCTGAGTGTAACACCCACCCTCCGTACGGGTTGACCTTGAAATCCCCGCTGCCCGGACATCCTCCGAACCTTGTGTAGGCACGAAAAGAACCGGGTCCGGCCTCTCGGTGTGGTATGAAGGACAGGCGTTGACATCAGACCCGGAGGTGCCGCCGTGACCACTGAGGAGACCGTCTCGGGAGCGATCGATAGTGGACATCTGCAACCGATCAGCGACGGCAACGATTATGTGGAGAGTCTTCGGGGACGAGGGCTCGCGGTCTACCTGCTAGGTGAACGGGTGAAGGAGCCGGTGGATCACCCGATGATCCGGCCTTCGATCAACGCGATGGCGGCGACCTACGACCTCGCGGTCGAGGACCCGGAGCTGGCGACGGCCGAGTCGTCGATCAGCGGCCGGCGGGTCAACCGTTTTCTTCACGTCACCGAGAGTGCCGACGACGTGGTGATGCAGAACCGAATGCAACGGCGGCTCGGCCAGCTCACCGGTACCTGCTTCCAGCGCTGCGTCGGCATGGATGCCTTCAACTCGCTCTATTCGGTCACCTTTGAGGTCGACGAGGCCCACGGAACCGGGTACCACGAGCGGTTGAAGAACTTCATCCGCCACTGCCAGGAACTCAACCTGGTGGTCGGCGGCGCCATGACCGACCCCAAGGGCGACCGCAGCAAGGGGCCGGTCGACCAGGCCGACCCCGATCTCTACACGCGGATCGTCGAACGCCGTGACGACGGCATCGTGATCCGCGGCGCCAAGGCCCACCAGACCGGCTGCGTCAACTCGCACTGGATCGTGGTCATGCCGACCATCCGGCTGCGGCCCGAGGACGAGGACTACGCGGTGTGCGCCGCCATACCGGTGGAGGACCCGGGCTTGAGCTTCATCTATGGCCGCCAGTCGTGCGACACCCGGGCCATGGAGGGGGGCGACATCGACGTCGGCAACGCGCGCTTCTCCGGGCAGGAGGCGCTGATCGTCATCGACGACGTGTTCGTGCCGTGGGACCGCGTGTTCCTGTGCGGCGAGACCGAGTTCGTGGCGCCCCTGGTCGAGCGCTTCACCGCCTATCACCGGCGCAGTTACGTCTGCAAGACCGGGGTTGGCGACGTCCTGATCGGCGCGGCCGCCGCTATCGCCGACTTCAACGGCGTCCCGCAGGTCTCGCATGTCCGAGACAAACTGGTGGAGATGACCCACCTTAACGAGACCATCTACTCGGCCGGCATCGCCGCCTCGCACGAGTCGCACCGGACCGCGGCGGGCAACTGGGAGAACGACGGTCTGTTGGCCAACGTCTGCAAGCACAACGTGACCCGTTTTCCGTACGAGATCGCGCGATTGGCGCAGGACCTGGCAGGGGGACTGATGGTGACCTGCCCGTCGGAACAGGATTTCAAATCGCCCGAGACCGGTCCCCTCCTCGAGAAGTACCTCAAGGGGCGAGCCGACGTGCCGACCGAGAACCGGATCCGCATGCTGCGGCTGATCGAAAACATGACCCTCGGCCGCAACGCCGTCGGCTATCTCACCGAGTCGCTGCACGGCGCCGGTTCACCGCAGGCACAGCGGATCCAGATCGCGCGGCAGATGGACATTGAAGGCAAGAAAAAACTGGCCGGGCGGCTTGCCGGGATCGACGAAGAAGAGTGAAAGAATTCGGAATTCGGAATTCGGAATGCCGGCCGACCGGAACGGCGCCGGGTGGGGTGGGTGGAAATCCGAAATCCGGCACTGGCCGACAGGAGCGGAATGTGGCCGACGGCCGGGATGGAAGGGTGGTTGGGGGCCGGCCATCGGCCACCCGCTCATGGCGGGTAGACGCCGTGGCCGGAGGCCGCGAGCAAATCCGAAATTTGTCAGGGGAGCATCCATGCGCACCAGGAGAATTACATTTGAAAACCCGTCGGGGCACAGGCTGGCGGCTCTGCTCGATCTGCCGGTAGACGACGACCCTATCGCCTACGCGCTCTTTGCCCACTGTTTCACCTGTTCGAAGGACTACAAGGGGGTGGCACGGGTCTCGCGGGCGCTGGCTGCCGAGGGGGTGGCGGTCCTGCGCTTTGACTTCACCGGGCTCGGCGACAGCGAAGGCGATTTCTCCGACACCACGTTCTCGTCCAACGTTACAGATCTCCTGGCGGCGGCCGACTTCATGGAGCGCGAACTCGAAGCGCCGAAGATCCTGATTGGCCATTCTCTGGGCGGTGCGGCGGTGCTGCAGGCGGCGGCGCGGATTCCGTCGGCGGCGGCAGTGGCGACGATCGCGGCGCCGTCGTCAACGGACCAACTGGCGGGGATGATCCGCTCATCGAACGCCGAAATCGATCGTGTCGGCGAGGCCGAGGTCGAGATCGCGGGCCGGCCTTTTAGGATCCGAAAGGAGTTCCTCGACGATCTGTCGGCGTTGAACATGCGCGATGCGATCGCCAACCTCGGACGGGCTCTGATGGTCTTTCATTCGCCGTTGGACACCACGGTCGGCATCGATCATGCGACGGAGATCTTCCGGGCGGCCCAACAGCCGAAGAGCTTCATCTCGCTGGATCGGGCCGACCACCTCTTGAGCGGTGCCGATGATGCCCGGTATGTGGGGTCGATGATCGCAGCGTGGGCGCGACGTTTCCTCGGGGCGCCGCAGGAGGAACGCAGGACGACCATTGCGGGAGACAACCGGGTGGTTGTCAGGACCGAACAGGGCTACCGGACCGAGATCCTGGCCAACGGCCACCCGCTGATCGCGGACGAACCCCTCCGTGTCGGCGGCACCAACGCCGGGCCGACGCCCTACGAGCTCTTGACCTCGGCCCTCGGCGCCTGCACCTCCATCACCCTGCGGATGTACGCCGATCGCAAGGGCTGGCCGCTCGACGCCGTCGAGGTGAGGCTGCACCACGAAAAGGTCCACTGCGACGACTGCGCCGGGGCCGAAGGGCCGGGCGCGAGGATCGACCGCTTCACCCGCGAGATCACGCTCGAGGGGGCGCTCGACGAGGAACAACGACAGAGGTTGCTGCAGATCGCCGATCGCTGCCCGGTCCACCGCACCCTCGAGAAGCCGGCCGAGGTCACGACCACGCTCAAATCGAATTAGGAATTCGGAATTCGGAATTAGGAATTCCCGCCCGACCCCCCACCGACAATCAGCACTCGAGTGCTCAGGGTGGGTGGGACCACGTGCGGCGGAGGTGCCTGGCTTCAGCCTGGCTCCTCTCGGGAAGCGCACGCGGAAAGTCAGCGTGCGGCGGAGGTGCCTGGCTCCCACAATGATTTTGTCCTCAACATCATTGTGGCGTGCCTGGCATCCTCTCGGGAAGCGCGCGCGGAAAGTCCGCCCACCTGGCAGCCGGGACGGCTGCCCCACAACCATTCCGGGATCGGGTTTTGTGGGGCAGCCGTCCCGGCTGCCGGGCGGGTGGGGGCCGGTTACTCGGTTGCCGGCTGAGCCTTTGGAGGATCGGATGCGTTCGGCGCGACCAGCGGCACGATTGTGGCTGTGTCGGCGAGCGCCCTGATCATGTCCTGCACCTGTTCCCCGGTCTTTCTCTGGGTCAGCAACAATCGAATCCGATCGCTGCTTTCTTCGAGCGAGAGCGTGACCGCCGGTTTCTTCTCCTCGACCTTGATGACGTGAAACCCGAAGTTGGTGCGAACCACCGGCGAGATCTCGCCCGGTTCGAGGGCAAAGGCCGCCTCCGCAAATGGCGGCACCATCTGGTCGTACGTGAAGAACCCGAGGTCGCCGCCCTCGGGCGCGCTCGGGCCCTGCGAGAGCTCGCGGGCGAGCTCGGCGAAGTCCTCGCCGGCGAGCGCACGTTTCAGCGCTTCATCGGCGCCGGCCCTGGCGTTGATGATGGTGTCAGCATCGGCGTTCTCGCCGGCGGCAAAGATGATGTGCCGGGCGTGGACCTGCGCAGGCGTCGTGAACATTCCGGGGTTTTCGGTGTAGAAGGCGGCGATTTCTTCATCGGTGACCGTGAGTGTCGGCGAGACCTGTTTTTCGATCAGCGTCCTGACCAGGTCCATCTCCTTGATGGTGACCAAAAGTTGATCGTAGGACATTCCCCTCGCCGCCAGCGATTGATCGAGGGTCTCCCGGCCGCCGGCCTGTTTCTCGACCGTTTGAGCCATTTCCGCAACGCGGAGATCGTTGGGTTTGTAACCATGGCGGCGGGCTTCCTGGGCCAGGAGCTTCTGCTCCACCACCCGTTGCGTCGCCATTTGTACCAGTTGTTGTTGCTCCGGAACTTCCCGGCCCTGAGCGGCAAGCTGGCCGGTGATGTTCGCCATCACCATGCTGACCTCGGCGGCGTACACCGTGTCGTCGTTGACCCGAAGGACGGGTGGGTTGATGTCGGCGGCTGGGGCCGGGGGTTCCTGAGCGTGAACGCCGACGGCCGACGCGAGGAACATCACCAAAGCGAATCGTTGATTTCGTTTCATTTCAGGCCTTTCAGTGTCATCCGCGGTGGCTATGGGAGTGCGAACGCGCCCTCAGAATATCATTTTCCGCGGCTCAGGATCGCCACAAATGCTCCCTCCCTGCCCCGCGCACCGATGGCAAATTCAAAGCCCGAGGATTTCGCAAACCGTTCCAGGGTCCGGGGATCGACAAACAACCACGGGTAGGGCTGCCCCTCGAGCTTGCCGTAGGTCAGGCGAAACTCGACCTCTCCCGGATAGGGCGCGGGTTTGTGGTCGGGAGAGTCGTCGGAGTCGAACAACGACGGCACGATCATCGTGAGGTCCGCGGAGTCACAGACGATCTGTCCTTCGTCGGCGATCGTCTCTTTGATCCGTTCGAGAAAGGTCGCGAGTCCGGCCAGCGTCCCCACCAGACCGATCCCGTGCATGAGCAGCAGGATGGTGTCAAAACGCTCACCCTTGACGCTGTCGAGGTCACCGCAGCGGGCATCGCGAACACCGCGTTCCCGCATCACCGCCACGGCGTCGGGACAGACATCGATGGCGGTCACATCGAGGCCTCGCTCCTGCAGGTCGAGCGTGTGCCTACCGGCGCCCGCCCCGAGGTCGAGCACCCGACCCCGGCACAGCGTCAGGGCGCGGAGTTCGAGCTCTGGAATCGGGAGATGGTCGGGGCGGTAGAACTCCTCCACCGCTGTCGGTTCATCGTCCCACAGGTCGGAGTGAACGATGAAGTGGCTGCGCCTGACGCCGCGGTGGTAATCGACCAGAGCGCGACCGAGCGGGGCCCAGCGGGCCGTGTCTGGTGCAGCGGGTTTCAGGGACCGGGCCATGGTTCGAGCGCGAGCTGCGACGGCTTCATCACCCTCATGACCGGCAGCAGCCCCACCGTCTCGTCCCAGTAGGGTGTCCGGCGGTACCACCAGAGGTAGCGCGCGCGGCTGTCCTTGGCAAACTCCGGGTTCTCGAGGGCGGTTTCCCATTCCTTCTTGATTACCGGGTCTTCCAGCATCACGAGTGCGAGGTTTTCCAGAACCTCGGCGCCGATGTAGATCTTGCGCTCGAAGACCGACGACACCGCCCCCCACCGCACCAGCGAATCGGGCGCCTCGGGTTCGAACAGCTGGACCGCGATCTCGAAGTTCGGTTGGTCGGCCGGAATCCACAGGCTGCCGGCCGGGATCTTGCGGGTCTCGGTCTGGCGGCTGACGTCGAAATATTCGACCATCACCACGCCCTGGAAGGACGACGACGCGAACTCCGGTTCGGCGAGGCGGATGGTCTCGACCTCGAGCTCGGTGTCACTCGTGACCTCGAAGACCCGGAGTCCGTGACCGGCCACCACGTCCTGGATCTGCGGCCACCCCGGGAGCACGAGGTATCCCCGAGGGCGCGGCAGCGTCAGCTCCGGGACCGGGAGGTGGCGCCATACGAGCTCGACCTCGCGCATCGTCGGCGGGTGGTACTCGACCAGCGTGCCACCGGTCACGACCGATTCCCCGGTCGTCCATTCGAATGCGGGCCAGGTGATGGTTTCACCCTCCTCGGCGACGCCCCACCGCACCACCACCTGCGACGGCTCCGCGTCGGCGAGGCCGAGGGCGGCGGTTCGCGCGTCCGCGGCGTCAACCGCCCGCTTCAACTCTTTTCCCGAACGACCGACCTCGAGGATCAGCTCCTCGATAAAGACCTTGTTGGCCAACACCCGGTCGCGGAAGGGCTTCGGGGCGTGCATCTCGATCAGGATTGACGGCCGGTTGCGCAGCGGGAAATACCCGGAGGAGTAGCGCGGTTGAGAAACGTCCCAGATCATCCCAGCGGCGGGGTCGGACCCCGAGACCAGCTCCACGTAGGGGCCGTTGGGGTGGCCGGCGGCCGCAGTCTCGGCAAGAACCTTCGGCAGGTGCTCGCTGACCCAGGCCGAGACCCCGGGGTCGAGTTGGGGGGCCTCGGCCACCAGCCAGGTCAGGACCCAGGCGTGGTCGGAACCGTTGGTGACGTGGTTGTCCACATGCAGGTCGGGATTCACGTCGGCGACCAGCCTCGCCATGGCCTGAGCCTCGGGGCTGGCGAGGCGCAGGAAATCACGGTTGAGGTTCGTGCCGTCAGCGGTGGCGCGGTAGCCCATACCGTCGACCGGTCCGTTCTGGTTGGCGCGGTTGTAGGGGGATACGTTTTCGTGGCCGTCGGCGTTGTAGATTGGTGCGAAGACGGTGATCGCCGCCTCGGCGAGATCGGGCCGGCGTCCCAGCGCGATGTCGCGCAGGATCATCAGCGTCGCCACTTTGCCGTCCACCTCGCCGGCGTGGATGCAGCTCTGGATGAGCAGGATCGGCTTGCCGGTGGCCTTCATCTCCTCTGGACTGAAAGCACCATCCGAAGAAACGATCACCAGCGGGAGATCAAAGCCGCGCCCTGACTTGCCGAAGCTCGACACGCGGATGGTCCCGGGCGCCGCCTTCTGGACCCTGGCCAGAAACGCCTCCGTTTCGGCCAACGTCGAGGTCGCCCGGAAGTCGGTCTTTTCGGCAACCGTCAGCCAGTCTTCGGGGACGGGTCGTCGGCGAACGCGACGGTCGATATCAAAGGAGAGCGCCGAGGGCGAAAGTCTTCTTCATGCGCGACACTCTATCCGATTCTGCGGATCGTACGCAGGGGGTCCGATCCGTGGAATTGGAACTGCCGCCGACTATTCCGGCTCCAATCGGCCGCGCGGCCGCAGAACCGACCGTTCGATGTCGACGACCCAGAGTTCTCGCCCATGGACGAGATCCTCCGCGCTGAAAAACAGCTTTCCACCCGCGGGCGTGAGCCACCATGGGCTTGACGAATCGTGTCCGGCCACAATATCGAAAACAAAGGTGCCTTCAGGTGTTCCATCCGACCGAAACAACTCGCGACCATCGTCCGGGTCGGTGGCGTCGAAGTACAGGAGACCAGCGGCGACCGCCACGGTGGTCGGGCGGTTGTTGTATGGGCCTGGGAAAAGGTCCACCGCAATCGCTGTACCGTCTTTGGTGCCGTCGGTTCGCCAGAGTTTGATACCGTGTACGCCGTCCGTGTGCCAGAAGTACACCGCTCCCCGCAGCGTGGCCCCCCACCCGGGCTGAATTGACTCGAAGCCGGGATAGATGTCTCTGACAAGCTCGGTGCCGGCGGACGTGCCGTCAGAGCGCCACACCTCCTCGCCATGTGTTCCGTCATCAGCCGAGAAGATGAGCATGTCTCCCAGGGCATTGACGAGAGGTGACCACGAGTTACCTCCGATACTCGAAAACCACGACAGCGATGACGAAGCCCCGGGGTTGATGTCTGTCACGAGGCGAACATCATCTTGTGCAGGATCGAAGATCCACAGCTCCCTACCGTGCACTCCGTCATCGGCGCAGAAGAACAGGCGCTCTCCAACCTGCGTCAGGAAACTCGGAAGCGACCCTTCCGAACCCGGCGCGATATCGGCGACGAGGGCCGTGCCGCGGGGGGTTCCGTCTGAACGCCAGAGTTCGTAGCCCGTCGCGCCGTCGTCAGCAGCCAGAAACAACATGCCGTTCAGATCAACAAGAGACTTCACTTGAAGGTTCGCGACCGGATAGGTCCCGGCCGCGGTCCCGTCGGACCGCCACAATCCGGGCTCTCCGTCGCGCGTACCTCCAAAAAAGGCGGCACCGCCCAAGACCACAGAGTTTTCGCTGTGAACATCCACGTTCTCGAGAGCAGCGGTGCCGGCCTCGGTTCCGTCGGATACCCACAGGACGTAGCCGGCGCCATCGTTCACGGCGAACAGGAGCGATCCCCCAACAATCACGATCGGCCAGGGATCAGAGCTGGCAGAGCCTGGTGCGATGTCCCGGACCAGGGAAGTACCGTCCTCGGTGCCGTCCGAAAACCACAGCTCGCGGCCAGTGGTCCCATCATTCGCGCCACAGTACACCCTTCCGCGTCCGCCAATGCAGGAGGAGACAGAGGAAATTTTCGGTACCGCGACATCGGTGACCGGAACCGTGCCGGCATCGGTTCCGTCCGAGCGCCACAGCTCCGATCCCGCGTCGGGCGTGTACGCCAGAAAATAGAGAGTGCCCTCCGCGGCGGCGAGTTCGGCTGGACCGGAGGAGCCATCGCCCTCGACGAGATCGGCGACCCGCCACGTTCCCATCGCCGTGCCGTCCGACCGCCACAACTCCTGACCGGCAACGCCGTCGTCTGCGCTGAAGTACAACACGCCGTCCATGACTTCCAGGGAGTGCGGGGACGATCCCTCTTCTCCGGGATTGATATCCTCGACCCTGTGGGTGCCCTCCGCGGTCCCGTCGGAAATCCACAACTCATCACCGGCCGCATAAGTGTCATAAACAAAAAACACCTCGTTGTCGCGCGCGGTCAAACTTGGGAATAGGCCCCTGGGCCCGTCCTCGAGATCGGCGACAAGGGACGTTCCGACCGCGGTTCCGTCCGAGCGCCACAGTTCGCTGAAAGACCCCTCGTCCGCGGCGACGAAGTAGAGGGAGTCTGCAGCGGCGGTGAACGAAGAGAAATAGGTACCCTGGCTTCCCGGTCGAATGTCACTGACCATGAGGGTGCCGCTCTCGGTGCCGTCAGTGCGCCACAGCTCGCGACCGGAGGCGCCGTCGTCGGCAGAAAAATAGAGCGTGCCGTCGACGACCGCGCCGAGAACCGGGGACGAGCTTCCCGCACCGGGAGCGATGTCCTTCACCCGCTGGGTCCCGAACTGCGTGCCGTCGGAGCGCCACAGTTCGTCGTCGGAAGAGTCGTCAACAGCCGAGAAATAGGCGACGCCGTTCATGGTGACGATTAGATGAGGTAAACCGGGGTTGGCGGGAGAGACACCTGCGACCACGAATGTCCCGGCATCTGTTCCGTCCGATACCCACAACTCCCAGCCGAGGATGCCATCGTTTGCGAAAAAGAGCACCCTGTCGTCAAGGGCCGCAAAGTCTCTTGGCGCCGAACCGAAGGGGCCCGGCCGAATGTCTTTGACCAACCACGTGTCCTGATCGTTGCTCGCCCAGAGTTCCACACCGCTGGTGCCGTCGTCGGCAGCAAAGAACACTGCCGTGTCGGCGGCGGTGAGAGGATATTGGCCCGAACCCGACCAGCCGGGGTATATATCGCGCGCGAGCTTTGTTCCCTGCCCGGTTCCGTCCGACCGCCACAGCTCGATTCCAGTGTCGGGGAGATGCGCCCAGAAATAGACGGTGTCGCCCACGAACATAATGTCCCTCGGCGCGAGCCCGAAATCTGCTCTCACCCCCGGTGCGATGTCTTTCACCAGATGAGCGGCCTCTTCGCCAGCCGCTGCAAGAGAAATCGACGTGATCAGAAACAGAAACGCGGCAACGAAGATGTTCGACGAGGAGTGGACGGACCGAACAGTCGTACACAAGACCGACGGCACACGGAGTTTGCAAGGCTCGATCATCGTGCCCTCCAGTTACGTGCGGCTTCACCTCGTGTCGGGTTGCCCACTGAAGAGAATGTGTAGCACAGTCCGCTCAGTCGCCACCCTGCAAATGGGAGGTCTTTCTCATCGAAAAGGATGAGATTGATGTGATCTCCAGGCGTAAGTTCAGCCAGATGATGGGGGATGGCAAGTCGTCGGCGACGAGAGACGCCCTCTGAATGCGACGGGTTGTGGGTGCGCCACCGCCATTTGGCGCGTTCGCAGTTGGTGGCTACATCCTCGACTTCGGCATCTCGGTCTGCTCCATCATCGCGAGGGCCTCGAGGCGGGGAGCGTTGGCCGCTGCGTCCCAGTAGGGGGAGAGGCGGCGGAGGCTGGCGACGATCTCGGGGAAGACGTCGATGACGGTGTCGATCTCGGCGTCGGTGGTGTAGTGGCTGAGGCTGAAGCGGACCGAGCCGTGGACGGCGGTGAAGGGGACCTTCATGGCGCGCAGGACGTGCGACGGCTCGAGGGAGCCGGAGGTGCAGGCCGAACCCGACGAGGCGCAGATGCCGTGCTCCGACAGCTGGTAGAGGATGCCCTCGCCCTCGATGAAGTGGCAGGCCACGTTGAGGGTGTTGTCGAGCCGCGGCGCCTCGCCGCCGTTGACCTGGAGGTAGGGGATTCGCGCCACCAGCTCATTCTGCAGGCGGTCGCGTTGAGCGGTGATTCGCGGAGTGTCGGCGTCGATTCGTTCCATCGCCAGTTCGAGGGCGCGGGCGAGACCGACGATGAAGGCCACATTCTCGGTACCCGCCCGCCGCCCTTCTTCCTGGTGGCCGCCGAGCAGGAAGGGCCGGCAGGGCGTGCCGCGGCGGATGTAGAGGGCGCCGATGCCTTTCGGGGCGTGCAGCTTGTGGCCGGAGAACGAGAGCAGGTCGACGTTCGAGAAGGACCCGCGGAGATCGATGGGGAGCTTGCCGACGGTCTGGGTGGCGTCGGTGTGGAAGACGATTGACGGGTCGGTCTCCTTGGTGATGCGCGACAGCTCCCCGACCGGGAAGATGACGCCGGTCTCGTTGTTGGCGTGCATGACCGAGACCAGCAGGGTGTCCGGGCGGAGCGCGCGGACGAACTCGCTCTTGTCGATGCGCCCCTGGGTGTCGACCGGAATGAAATCCACCTCGTAACCGCGTCGTTCGAGGTCCTTGCCGACCTCGTGGACGGCCGGGTGCTCGACAGCGGTGGAGATGATGTGGCGGCGCTCGGGGTTGGCGGCGATGGTGCCGAAGAGGGCGGTGTTGTTGCTCTCCGAAGCGCAGGAGGTGAACAGAATCTCGGTGGCGCGGGCGTTGCCGAGCAGCTTGGCGATCGTCCGCCGGGCCTGGGCGATGGCGTCCGCCGGTCCGCGCGCTGCCTCGTACATCGAGCTCGGGTTGAAGTACTCGCCGGTGAAGTAGGGCATCATCGCCTCGACCACCTCCGGTGCGACAGCCGTCGTTGCGTTGTTGTCGAGATAAATAATCGGCATGGAATCTCCCTGTGAGTGCCAGGTCAGACGATTCCGACGATTTCCAGCCCGCATCAACGGGTCACGCACGCGATTGAAATCGTCGGAATCGTCTGACCTGGCACTCCCTCAAACTTCGATCACCCGGATCTGTTCGTCGACGTGGTCCTTGAGCGCCTGTTCGACCAGCATCTTGACGGTGTTGGTCGACCCCATGCAATTGGAGCAGGCGCCCTTGAGCTGGACGTAGACCACCCGGTCCTTGATGTCGATGATCTCGACGTCGCCGCCGTCGCGCGCCAAATGCGGCCGGGCGTATTGATCGAGGACGTTGTCCACCAGCTTGGCGAACTTGAAGGGCGACATCTCGCGCGGCGGCTGCGACTTCGGCTCTCTCGCCATGGGCAACACTGGGAGCTGTTTGAAGGCGGTCGGGCGCTCACCCCAGACCTTGCTCAAGATGTCCTGGAGCCCGCCCGGGGTGTGGTGGCAGGACATGCAGGCGCCGCCGGCCTTGATGGCGCCGGTGATGTCGCCGATGGTCTTGAGGTCGAGCTCCTTGATCTTGCGTTCGATGTAGGGCTCGGTGAGGCCGAAGCAGGTGCAGACCAGCCGGCCCTCCTCCTGCTCCTCGCGGCGGATGTCGATGCCGAGATCTACGAGGTCGACCCCGCGTTTCTGCGCCCAGTTGAAGACCGCCGCCTCGAGGGCCTCCGCGCCCATCACCGAGCAGTGGATCTTCGCCTGCGGCAGCCCCTCGAGGTAGTTGACGATGTCGGAGTTGGTGATCTTGAGGGCGCCGATCGGGGTGAAATCACCCTCCTCGATGATCGCGCACAGGGCCTCCGAGGCGGCTATGGCCGAGGTGCACCCGAAGGTCAGATAGCGCGCCTCGGTGATGCGGTCCAGTTTGGGGTCGGTCGGGTGCCGGTCGACTCTGAAAGTGAACCGCAGAGCGTCGCCGCAGGCGATGGAACCGTGCTCGCCGAAGCCGTCCGCGTCCTCGATCTCGCCGAGGTGGGTCCCCGGTCTGCCCTGCACCGCAGCCATGAACAGCTCGGTGGTCTTTTTCGAGTAGTTCCAGGTCATGCACCCTCCGCCGGCGCGCACGCACCGCGCAGGGAATGATAGCCGATCCTGAATGGAAGCGGCGTGCGCTCAGCCGGTGAGACCGAGTTCGGTCGATATCTGCCGGATGGCGTCCTTTTCGGTCTGTCGCACCCGTCCGTCGGCCTCGGCCACCGACTCGAGAAAGGATCGGAGCCGGCACCGGTCATCAACGTCGAGGCGGGCGCGCAGACGCCGGCTGGCGTCGTATGAGCGCGCGCAATCCGCGATCTCCCGGCAGTGGCGGGCGATCTCGACGGTGAGCACTGCTTCGGCCTGCGACAGCGAGGCGTGATCGACGAGGATGGACTCCATGCGCCGGACCTCCTCCTCGCTGACCTGCTGGTCGGCCGCGGCCACCCGGTACAGGATGAAGGCGAGCGCCTTGAGATAGCCGGCGGTATCGCGGTCGAGGGTGGCGAGTCGCGCCAGGGCGTCGCGAATCCCCGAAGCGAGGGTGGTCGGTGAGAGTGGATTCGGGTCGGGTGTCGTGATTGCCGGCATCGGGGCTCCTTCCGCTCTTCAGTACGCACGAACCCCAAAAAGAGTTCCTGAAGTAAACTCGACCGATGATGAAAGCTGTTTTTTCGACACGTGGAGTCGCGGTCGGCGTGCTGGTCGCGCTGATATTCCTGATTGGCACTACCGGGCTTGGCGCGGCCGATCCCGAGGCAGCGCGAGGCACTGGCGGCGCGGTCTCGAGCGCCGTCCCCTCGGCCACCGACGCCGGTCTCGAGATTCTCAGAGCCGGTGGCAACGCGGCCGACGCCGCGGTGGCCACGGCGCTCGCCCTGGCTGTGGTTCACCCGCAGGCGGGCAATCTCGGGGGCGGTGGTTTCGCGGTCGTCCGATTCAAGGACCGGGTCGAGACCCTCGACTTTCGAGAGACCGCCCCCGCGGAGGCCACACCGAGGATGTTCCTCGACAGCCACGGGGAGCCGAAGCCCGAGGCGTCGTTGATTGGTCCGCTGGCAGCCGGGGTTCCCGGTTCGCCTGCCGGGCTATACGAACTCCACGAACGGTACGGGCGGCTCGAGTGGCGGGCGGTGGTGGCGCCGGCTCTCCGCCTCGCGCGCGACGGTTTCGTGGTGACGAGACGGCTCGAGGAGGCGCTGGCGGAGTCGGCCGATCTCCTTCACCGGTTCCCCGAGACCGAGGCGGTGTGGCTGCCGAACGGTCGGCCTCCCGCGGCGGGTGACGTGATGCGGTTGCCGGAGTTGGCGGCCACACTCGAAGCCTACGCGGAACGGGGCACCCCCGCGATCATGGAGGGCCCGATCGCCGCCGCCATCGAGGTCGCGGTCCGCCGCAACGGCGGCATCATCCGAGCCGCCGATCTCGACGCCTACCGGCCGGTGTGGCGCTTGCCGATCCGGTTCGAGGCCTACGGTTGGCAGGTGGCGTCGATGCCGCTGCCGTCCTCGGGGGGCATCATCCTCGGTGAGACGTTTGGGATGCTCGAGCGCGTCGGGTGGGCGGACATGCCACGGTTCGGAGCGGACAGAGACCATTTCCTTGTCGAGGTGTGGCGGCGCGCCTACGCCGATCGCTTGCTGCTCGGCGACCCGCGCACCAGCCAGGCGAGCGCACCGCAGCTTCTCGACCCTGAGTGGCTCGACATCCGGGCTGCCGAGATCAAGCCCGGCAAGGCCTCGGATTCGGAGAAGGTCCAACCGTGGTCGCGCGAACTCGTTCCCGAGCCGGTGCAGACCACCCACCTGTCGGTGATCGACGGCGACGGCAACGCGGTGTCGATGACCACGACGCTCAACGGCAGGTTCGGCTGCGGCCTGGTGGTGCGCGGCGTGGGATTCTTCCTCAACAACGAGATGGACGATTTTGCCGTCGCTCCCGGTCGGCCGAATCTCTACGGTCTGGTCCAGGGTGATGCCAATGCCGTAGGTCCGGGCAAGCGGATGCTCTCGTCGATGACCCCGACCATCGCCTGGCGCGGCAACGAGGTGATCGTTCTCGGATCCCCCGGAGGTTCGAGAATTCCCACCGCCACGGCCCAGGTCCTGCTCAACCTTATCGTCGACGGCGACGAGCTGCAGGCGGCGGTCGACCGCGCCAGAATTCACCACCAGTGGATGCCCGACCTGGTGTTCGTCGAGAAGTACGCGGTGTCGCCCGAGACCGCCACGGTGCTGGAGCGTCGGGGACACGAGCTCCAGGTCGTCGACCAGATCGGCGAGGTCAGCGCGGTGCGGGGTGAGGCCAGCGGCCTCCTCGCGGCGGCTCAGGACCCGCGTGGTCCGGGGAGCGGCGGCGTCGTCAATCCGGCGATCGACTGATGGAGCTGCTTGATGAACTGGCCCTGGAACATCAACTGGTGGACCGCGCCTCAGGCTCGCTGATCCGGTTTGCCCAACGGGCCAACAGATCGGAAACGACCCCCCAGGATGTGCTTGATTTCGTACGTTTCCTCAGGGTCTATATCGGCGGCTACCACCACGAGCGCGAGGAGCAGGTGCTTGTTTCCGGCCCTGGTCGAACGCGCCGAAGTGCCGGCCGACCGCGGCCCGCTGCCGGTGATGCTGGCCGACCACCGCGCATCGGCGGCCATGGTGGACGAGCTCGAGGCCGCGGCCGACGATCCGGTGGCTGCGGCGGGCGTGGCGCGCCGGCTGGCCCATCACCTGTGGGAGCACGCCGACAAGGAGGACAGCGTGCTGTTTCCCGAGTCGCGGCAGCGGTTGGTCCGGGGTGGCGTCGCCAACCTCGAGGGCCGTCCGCCGACCCCGGCGGAAGACGCCGCACGAAGCGCTCGGCGAAGCAGCTCACCGTGAGGTTTCCGCCGCTCGACGACCACGAGGCGATCCGGGGCGACGGCTGCGTCGCCTGCTCCGCCTTTGCCGTCACCTGCGGCGGCATCGAGAAGGAGTGGTGGAACGACTGGGAGCACGAATACCACCGGACCCTCGACGAAGGCTGACGAGATTTCGGATTTCGGATTTCGGATTTCGGATTTTCCACCCACCCTCCCACCGACGACTCATGACCGAGTTCTCACAGGGGGTCGAGCCACACACCACCCACCCGGCACGCGGGATGCGTGCCCCACAAGAAACCCGATTCCGCAGCGCTTGTGGGGCAGCCGTCCCGGTTACTGGCGGCCTACGGCCACCGTGACACACCGGCGCCAGCGAGTGGCCGATTGGCCGGCCTCCACCCACCCTACCTTTCCGGCCTCGGCCACAAATCGCTGCCTTCGGCGGGTTGCCGGGTGGGTGGGACCGCGTGGGGCTGCATGAGGCTTTTGTGGTGGCAGGCCCTGAAGAAAGGCCTACGGCTTTCAGGAGCAGGGTAGCTCTTGGGAAGGGCGTGCGGAAAGTCAGTGTGCGGCGGAGGTGCCACTTTCAATATTGTTTGGTTCTCGTCCTCTCACGTCGGTGGCGCATCTCGGGCAAACAATGTTGAGGGTGGCTCCTCCCGGGAAGGACCTGAGGAAAAGGCCCGCGTGCGGCGGAGGTGCCTGGCATCCGGCCCGTCTGACGGGCCGCGTGCCTGGCTCCTCCCGGGAATGCCGCTCAGAGAATCGGGCTACGCCTCCGGATCGTAATCCGGGAAGTGCTCCACGATCGACGTCGAGATGGCCGGTGAGCTCGTGGAGCTCCCGGGTCAGGGCGCGGCCGATCACCATCCGTTGCACCTGGTTGGTGCCCTCGTAGATCTGGGTGATCTTGGCGTCGCGCATGTACTTCTCGATCGGGTAGTCCCTGCAGAAGCCGTAACCCCCGAAGAGCTGGACCGCGTCGGTGGTCACCTTCATGGCGGTGTCGGTGGCGAAGACCTTGCCCATGGCCGCCATCTTGTTGATGTTCTTGGCGCCGGAATCGATCAATCGGGCTGACGCATAGACCAGCTGCCGGGCGGCCTCGATCTGGGTGGCCATGTCGGCGAGCATGAACTGGACCGCCTGGTGGGACATCACGGTCTGCCCGAACTGGCGCCGTTCCGAGGTGTAGCGGAGGGCCCACTCGAAGGCGCCCTGGGCGAGACCGAGGGCCTGGGCGGCGACGCCGGGACGGGCGCGGTCGAGGGTCATCATGGCGTTCTTGAAACCGCTGCCCTCGCGGTCGCCGAGCAGCTGCGAGGCGGGAACCCGGCAGTTGTCGAAGTCGAGTTCGTTGACCGAGACGGTGCGGATGCCCATGGTGTCTTCGCGTTTGCCGACCACGAAACCGGGAGTGTCCTTTTCGAGGATGAACGGCGAGATGCCGCGCATCCCCCGGTCGGGATCGGTGAGCGCATAGATGGTGAACACCGAGGCCACGCCGCCGTTGGTGTTCCACTTTTTGTGGCCGTTGAGGACGTACTCGTCCCCGTCGCGGATGGCGGTGGTGCGGAGGCTGCCGGCGTCCGACCCTGAGGCCTTCTCCGACAGGCCGAACGCGATCAGGCTGTCGCCGCTGGCGATCGGCGGCAGGTACTTCTGCTTCTGCTCCTCGGTGCCGCCGAGGATGATTGGGAAGGAACCGAGGGCGTTGACTGCGAAAGCGACGCCGACGCCGCCGCAGGCGCGCGACAGCTGTTCGACGATCAGGCACAGGTTGAGGACCCCGGCGTCGTGGCCGCCGTACTCCTTGGGGATCCACGCCCCGGTGAGCTCATAGGACTTGAGCGCCTCGAGGATGTCCCAGCCGTACTCGCCGGTCCGGTCGAGCTCGGCGGCCCGTGGCCGCACGAACTTCTCGGCCACCTCACGGGCCCGCTCCTGATAGTCGATGTTTTCTTTGCTGAGAAGTTCCTGCATCGTTCCCTCCCCCGATTTATGGCCTGCATTCTACCTCTTCATTTGAAATTCGGGCCGGGCTGCGGCCGCCGCAGATTGGCCCGAATTTGAGGTGAGCGAACATTTCCGGTCACATGAACGTAATTCAAGGTGAGTCGCGTCGTTTTTGAGAGAGAGGGAGGACCTATGGCCCGCAAGAAAAAATATTGGTGGATTGCCGTCGCCGTCGTGGTGATTGCTGTGGCTGCGGCGGCCTTTGCGTCGAAAACCCGCGGAAACGGCAACGGAGAAGAAGAAAAGGGGCCTGATATCCCGAATCTTGCGGCTGCCATCGATGACGTCCAGGTCGTGGTGCGCGAGGTCGGCACCGTCGAACCCGAGGTCAAGGTGGAGATCAAGTCGAACCTCTCGGGCAAAGTGGTCGACCTCCCGGTCCGAGCCGGTGATGTGGTCCGGAAAGGCCAACTCATCGCCCGCATCGAACCCGATGTGAACCAGGCGCAGAACCTGCTGTCGGTTCGCAACCGGGGCGAGGCGACCGCCATCGACCTCGAAGACGCCAAGCAGGACTACGAGGGCAAACGGAAGCTCTTCGAAAACGGCCTGGTTTCGGAGGAAGCCAATCGCCAGGCCGAAACCCGCTACCGCCAAGCCCAACAGGCGCTCGATGAAGCGCGCGGCCAGATCGGGCTGGTCGAGGCCTCGGGCATCCCGGTGGGGGACAACCCGCGGCAGGTCGTCAACATCTTCTCGCCGATGGACGGCGTCATCATCGAACGTCCGGTGGAACTCGGTGAGACCGTCACCGGTTCGGGCTCGTTCAACGCCGGCACCGTGATCTCGACGGTTGCCGACCTCGGGACCATGCTGGTCAAGGCGGGCATCAACGAGGTGGACATCGGCAAAATCCACGTCGGCCAGGAAGCGCGGATCACCCTCGACGCCTTTCCGCGCGTCGTCTTCAATGGGAACATCAGCCGCATCGCCCCGGCCGCCCGCCTGGACGACCAGGTCAAGGTCTTCGACGTCGAGATCGCTCTCGACGAACTCGGCCGCGAGCTGCGCACCGGGATGACTGCCAACATCGAGGTCCGTGGCGAGATCCGTGAGCAGGTCCTCGCCATCCCCGTGGAGTCGGTCTTCGTTCGTGGTGAAGAGGAAGTGGTCTACGTCCTGCGCGAGACCCCGCTGCCGAAGTCCGAGCCGAAAGAAGATGTCAAGGACGCCGAGACCGTCGACGGCGACACGCCGGCGGAACCGCCGTCCAGCGACGAAAAGTGGCGCGACGACCCGCGGCAGGAATGGCGGCGTTTCTATGAGGAGCGTCGGGTCGTAACCGGCATCACCTCCACCACCGACGTCGAGATCGTGGAAGGGCTCGAAACCGGCGAGAAGGTGGCCCTGGCCGATCCGTCGAAGCCGAAAGAGGAGAGTTCCTGATGCAATCGTTGATGAGCCTCACGGGCATCACCAAGGTTTATGGCGAGGGTGACCTGGCAGTCGAGGCCCTCAGGGGCGTCAATCTCGAAGTGGGGGTCGGCGACTACATCGCGGTGATGGGGCCGTCAGGTTCGGGGAAGTCGACCCTGATGCACATCCTCGGCCTCCTCGATTCGCCGACCTCGGGCTCGTACCAGCTCGACGGCGAAGAGGTGGCGGGCTTTTCGCGTCGCAAGCTCGCCCACCTGCGCAACCAGAAGATCGGGTTCATCTTTCAGAACTTCAACCTGCTGCCCAGAGCCAGCCTGCTGCGCAATGTCGAGCTGCCGTTGCTGTACGGCGGGATGGGGCGCAAGGAGCGCAGAGAACTTGCCTATGAGGCGTTGAGAAGGGTCGGGCTCGCGGACCGCGCCCGGCACCGTCCCAACGAGCTGTCGGGCGGGCAGCGGCAGCGCGGCGCCATCGCCCGCGCCATTGTCGGTCGCCCGCAGGTGATCATGGCGGACGAACCCACCGGCAATCTCGACCAACAGACCGGGGGCGAGATCCTCGAGCTCTTCGACGAGCTGCGCGCCGGCGGCCAGACCCTGATCATGGTGACCCACGACCCGTCGATCGCGGCGCGCGCGCGGGAGACCATCCGGATCGTCGACGGTCTGGTCCTGGCGATTGGACAACAGGTCGCGGCATGAACCCGACCCAGTTCATCCAGGAGGGCTTTGTCGAGATCCGGGAGCACCTCGGCCGGACGCTGCTCCAGACTCTCGGAGTGATCCTCGGCGTGGCATCGGTGGTGGCCACCCTCGGGATGACTGCCAGTATGGACGCACGCCACGACCAGTACATCAGCGAGTCCGGCGGCACCCTCCTCATGGGGGTCTACAACCAGCCTCCGGCCGTGCTCGAGATGACCGCCCGCCAGCGCGCGAAGACGGGACTCAAACTCTCGGACGCAGCGGCCATCAGGGACTCGATCGACGGCTTCGACCTCGTGGTGGCGGAGATCTCCGGCAACCACAAGGTCCGGGCGGGCGCCACCGAGGAGCGATTCCAGGTCACCGCCACCGAACCCCAGTTCATGCAGATGCGCGAACTCGCGATGGGCAGCGGTCGCTATATCACGGACCACGACATGGAGACCGCGGCGGCGGTGGTGGTGCTCGGCTCTACCCGCGCCCGCGAGCTCTTCGGTACCGCGGACCCGGTCGGCAAGGCCCTCAACATCGACGGCAGGGCCTACACCGTGATCGGCGTGACGGCCGAGAAGATCTTCTTCTGGCAGCGCTCCGATTCCTACAACGCCCACGAGTGGCTCAACCGCTTGATCGTGGTGCCCATCACCTCTTACATGAAACGTCACCAGGAGGCGGGCGCCAAGAACATCGACGAACTCAACCTCAGGTTGCGCTCGTCAGCAGTCCACAAGGAATCACGTGACGCCCTCGAACTGTTGCTGCGTTCGCGCCACGGGATCGAGGACTTCGGGGTGTGGGACCGCGTGGAACGGATGGAGCAGGGCGCCCAGGAAGACATGATCTACAACGTCACCTTCCTCGCCTGCGGCATCATCTCGCTGCTGGTCGGCGGCATCGTCGTCACCAACATCATGCTTGCATCGTTCACCGAACGGATGCGCGAGGTCGGGGTCCGAAAGGCCCTCGGGGCCACCGGTTGGCAGGTGTTCACGCAGTTCCTGATCGAGACCATGGTGGTCACGGTGTGTGGAGGGGGTCTCGGTCTCGCCCTCGGCATCGTCTTCACCTCCGGCATCATGAGCATCATGCAGATGGACATGACCATCACCCCGTTGATGGTGGTGGTCGCGTTGCTGTCGGCGGCGGTTGTAGGTTTCTTTTTCGGCATGTACCCGGCGGTCAAGGCTTCGCGGCTCGACCCCGTGGTCGCCCTGCGGTACGAGTGAGGTCATATGGTCATCGGGGAAGCCCTGCGAACGACATTTACCGAGGTCTGGGCGCACAAGATGCGCTCGCTGCTGACGCTGTTCGGCGTGGTCCTCGGCACCATGGCGGTGGTGACCATGGTCAGCCTGATCGAGGCCGTCAAGGTGGAGATCTGGAGCGGGATCGATTCCCTCGGTCTGCGTGGCGTTCTCTTTGTCGGCGCCGAGACGCCGACCTCGAAGCTCGACATCAAACGCGCTCATTTGTCCGAAGGCCTGCGGAAAGAGGACGCCGCTGCGTTGGTGGCGGGCAGCGACCAGATTTCCTCGGCCGCGCCGATCGCCTTTGCACAACAGGTGGTCGGGTGGGGAGATGAGAGCAAGAGCGTCCGCTTGACCGGGACCACCGCCGACTACGCGACGGTCTTCAATCGAGGCGTCGAAACCGGCCGCTACCTCTCCGATCTCGACGTGGAGCGCCAACGCCGCGTCGTCGTGATCGGCCACTTCCTAGCCGAGGACCTGTTCCACGGCAGCGACCCTGTCGGCCAGTGGGTGAGGATCGGCGACCACCGCTTCGAGGTGGTGGGTGTCGGTGAACGGGTCGGCAACGAGATGATCAACGACGGTTGGAGCCGGCGCGAGATGCAGGGGGCGACCATCCCTTTGACCACCATGCAGGGTCTCTACGGTAGCGGCGATCGGGTCCCGTTGGTGGTGGTGAAGGTCCCCAACACGGACAACCTCGGACAACTCTACGCGCACGTCAAAAACCTTCTGTGGCGGCAGCACAACCGGGTGGACGACTTCGAGGTCGAGAACGTCGCCGCCGAGATTCTCCAGGCCGAGGACGAGATCGACGAGATGATGCGGGGCTGGACCATCATCCTCTTCTGCATCTCGGCGATTTCTCTCGTGGTCGGAGGTGTGGGTATCTTTTCGGTGCTGCAGATCTCTCTCGCCGAACGGCTGTACGAGATCGGCCTGAGAAAATCCATCGGTGCCGAGGACGGCGACATTCTGTTGCAGTTTCTGGTCGAGGCGGTCTTTCTGTCGGCCATCGGGGCGGTGATCGGGTTCGCGGTCGCGGTCGGAGTGTGCGCGGCGGCGGGGCAGTTTTTCGAGGCCGGTCTGCCGATCTCCGGTTTCGCGGTCATGTTGGCGATCGTCTTTGCCATCAGCGTCGGTCTGATCGCGGGCCTCTACCCCTCGTTGCGTGCGGCGAGGTTGACGCCCGTCGAAGCACTCGCGGGCTAAACGTTCAAACGTTGACCGCGCCGGTTGCGTCGTCGGGCTCGTATCCGGCGTGGACGCAGGTGGTGCCGATTTTCATGGGTTCTCCGGGAACTTCTCGTAGATGTCCTTCGAAAGATAGCGTTCCGACGAGTCGGGAATCAGGGTCACCACCCGGGCGCCGGCGCCGAGACGCTGGGCCACCTGGACGGCGGCCCACACCGCCGCACCTGCCGACGACCCGGCGAGCACGCCGCACTCCGCGGCGAGCCGGCGGACGTACTGAAAGGCGCGGTCGTCGGGCACGCTGATGATCTCATCGGCGACGTCGAGGTCCATCGTCGGGTGGAGGACGCTCATCCCGATGCCTTCCGTCTCGTAGGAGCCCGGCTCGCCGCCGCCGAGAATCGACCCTTTGGGTTCGACCGCAACTGCCAGAAGATGGGGGATTTCGGTCTTGAGGAAACGGGCGACTCCGGAAAATGTGCCGCCGGAACCGCAACCGGCAACCAGTGCATCGATGTCGCCGCCCATCTGGTCGTAGATCTCGGGCCCGGTGGTTGCGGCGTGGACGCCGGGGTTGGCGATGTTGGAGAATTGATCCACGTAGACGGCGCCCGGGGTGGATTCGGCGATTTCCCGGGCCTTGCGCTGGGCGCCGGGAATTCCCGCCTCGGACGGTGTCACCACCACCTCGCCGCCGAAGGCGCGCATCAGGCGCTGCTTTTCCACCGAAAACTGTTCGGGCACCGTCAGGATCACCCGATAGCCCAACCGGCGTCCCACCATGGCCAGCGCGAGCCCCGTGTTGCCCGCGGTCGCTTCGACGATGGTTCCGCCGGGTAGGAGCGATCCATCCGCCTCGGCGCATTTGATGAGTGAGAGGGCGATTCTGTCCTTGACCGAAAACCCCGGATTGAAACTCTCGAGCTTGGCCCAGATTTCTCCGCCGCCCGGCGCCTCGAGCTCCTTGAGGCGAAGCAGGGGCGTGTTTCCGATCAGATCGAGAATGGACTCAACGGTCTTCATCCAGTGATCCTACATGATCTCGATTCTCAGTTGAAGGCCTGAGAACGTTCAGGAGACGGCGTTGCGGATGGCGAGGTCGAGGTTCGGGGTCGCGAACTGGTAGCCGGCTTCTTCGAGCGCGCGCGGGCGGACTCGCTGGGAGGCGAGCAGCAGGGCGTCGCCCATCTCTCCAAGAACGAGCCGCGCAGCAAACGCGGGCATCGGCAGCGCCGCCGGGCGTCGAAGCACGGAGCCCAGGGTCTTGGTGAAGTCGGAACACCGGGTTTCCTGCGGAGAGACCACGTTGATCGCTCCCGAAAGCTCCGGTTTCTCCATGGCGAAACGGATCACCCCGAGCACATCGGCCATCGCCACCCACGGCCAGAACTGGCGGCCGGAGCCCATCGGCCCACCGAGACCGAGTTTGAAGGGCAATAACATCTTTTCGAGGGCACCGCCGTTGGCGACGATCATTCCGAACCGCAGAAGAACCACCCGCGTCGTGTTCGACGCCGCGGATAGGGCGGCCTGCTCCCAGGCGCGCGACAGATCGGCGAGGAACCCTGATCCCGCAGCGGACCCCTCGTCCAGGACCTCGTCGCCGCGGTCGCCGTAATATCCGACCGCTGATGCGCTGATGAGCAGGGAGGGGGGCCGTTCACAGTTGGCGATAGCCGCCGCGATTGTCGTCGTGGCGTCGAGCCGACTCGTACGCAGCTCGTTTTTCACGCTGTCATTCCACCGACCCTGGCCGATGGAGCGGCCGTTGAGGTTGATGACGACGTCGGCGCCGTCGAGGACCGACGGGTCGAGTTTGCCGTTTGCGGGATCCCACGTGGCCTCGCCGTCGTCGGGTCGGTGCGGGGGCCGGATCAGGCGTACAACCTCGTGGCCCCGCTGATCGAGATCGGAAACGAGGGCCGTACCCACGAGACCGCTGGCGCCGGAAATGATGATTCTCATGATGATTCTTAAAACAATCCCGGTTGAAGAATCCTTCCACAGCAATTTTCATTGATCGCGGCAGCCGCCGCGATCAATGAAAATTGAGCCAGTCCGCCATGTGTTCGACGGTGATCTCGGCGAGAGCTGCGATGTGGCCGGGGCGGCGGTTGAGAGCTGGTACATAGCGGAAACCGCTGCCACCGGCCTTGGTGAAGATCCTTTTGCCGCCGATGGCGATCTCTTCGAGGGTCTCCAGACAATCGGCTGCGAAACCGGGACAGATCACGTCGAGACCTGCGGTGCCCGCACTCCCCGCGTCCTTGAGGAGCTTCGCCGTCTCGAGACCGATCCACGGTTCGCGCCCGAACCGCGACTGGAAGCCGATGTCGATCCGGTCCGGATCGATATCGAGGCGTTCGGACAACAGTGCTGCTGTGGCTCTGCACTGTTGTTCGTAGGGGTCACCTGCGGCGACGTAGCGTTCGGGGAGCCCGTGAAAGCTCAGCATCAACTTCGAAGGGTTTCCGTTCTCGCGCCAGAGGTCCTGCAAGCTTGCCGCGAGTGCACCGATATATGCGGGGTGGTCGTGGTAGCCGTCGACGGTGCGAAGTTCCGGAACGTAGCGCCAGAGTCTGAACTCATCAAAAACGGCGTCGAACGCCGATGCTGTGGTGGTGGCCGAGTACTGTGGGTAGAGCGGCAGAATCAGAATCCGCCGGCAACCTCTCCGCCTCAGAACTCCCAGGGCGGCCGCGATGGAGGGTTTGCCGTATCGCATACCGGAAAACACCGGCACCACGCGACCGACCCGCCTGCTGAGCTCCCACTCGAGGTCAGCGGCGATGTGCCGGGTGGTCGTCACCAGCGGCGATTCCTCGGGGTTCCAGATCTTGCGGTAGGCGCGGGCCGTCCGCAGCGGCCGGAGGGGAAGGATGAAGAGGTTTCGGATCAACCACCAACGAAACCGGGGCAGCTCGACGACGCGGGGGTCGGCGAGGAACTGTCGCAGGTAGATCCGTACGGCGTGGGCGGAGGCGGCTTCGGGAGAGCCGAGGTTGACGAGCAAAACCCCCGCCGGCGGCGGATCGGACACTGGCGGCGGCTCGTCGGCGTAGCGCATCCACACCAGTTTAACGGCAGAACGAGTTCTTAGTTTTGAGTTTTGAGTTTCTTTCAGGTCACTTCCACATTGAGAGGCTTGGATGCGGAAACTCAAAACTGAGAACTAAGAACTCAAAACTGCTGCAGCTACTGCGCAGCCGGCCCGTCGACGAAGTCGTCGGCGTCGAAGTCGGCTGCCTCCGGCATCTTGGCCCTGGCTTCCTCGATCATCTCCTGGTGCCGTTTTTCTTCGTCACGAAGTTCGACGAAGAGCTCTTTGACCTTCGCGTCTTCAACTTGCGGCAGCGCTCCGTCGTAGAACAACCAGGCCTTGACCTCGGCTTCCATGGCGACGTCGAGGGCCGCCTGCATCGACATGAAGGCGCGCGCTGCGTCGAACTCGGGAGCTTCGATGTCGTACAGCATCGAGGCGTCGGCGGTGGTCGGCTCGCTGCCGAACAAGCTCGCGCGTTGTGCGCTCAGCTTCTGAGCGTGTTTGATCTCGTTGGCGGCCATGAAACGAAAGAACTTCGCGGCTTCGGGAGTGCGGTGCGCATCCATCTGTTCGGCGAAGTCGTCATACCGTTCTTTGGCCTCTTCCTCGACGGAAATCGCGAGGTCGAGGGTGTCGCGGAGCGACAGCGCGCTGAAATCGATGTCGTGGCTCATCTGGTCCTCCGGCAGCCCGGGCGGCTGCGGTCTTTGGCCCACGACTCTGAACCGGATGGCGGGTGTTGTCAAGGTGTCGTTGATTTGGATGCGCGTGCACCCGCTTGCGGTCTCACCAGCGGCGAGACTGAAGGTGGGCCAAGGCCCACCCTTCGGACCCACAAACCGAGCGGACCGGTAGCGAGAAGACAACCGATTCGCAAAGCCGTGGGTTAACCGATTAACCTCGGCTAGAGCCACATACGAAGGGAGGTTGGTCATGTTCGAGAATATCACCTACGTTGCGTTGGATGATCACAAGAGGATGCATCAGGTGGCGGTCTTGCTTCCAGGTATGAAACGGGAGGAGGCCTCGACCTGGAGGGTGGAGAATTCGCGGGTTGGGATACGCAAGATGGTGCGGAAGGTCCTGAAAATGGCTCCCGGAGACGTACGGTTTTGCTACGAAGCAGGACCGAACGGCTATGTGCTCCAACGACAGATCAGTCGATTCGACCGCGTGAGCTGTGTGGTCGTTGCGCCGTCAAAAACCCCACGTCGACCTGGAGAGCGAGTCAAAACGGATCGTCGAGACGCACGGAAGCTGGTGAGTCTGTTTCGGTCGGGAGAGCTGCAGAGCATCGTGCCGCCGCTGGAGGAAGAAGAAGCGATTCGCGACCTCTGTAGATGTCGTAGAACAGCTCAAAAGAGAGCGACGGCAAGTCGCCTGGTGGGCTTCAGCCCACCATCAGAGCCGTTCACGTGTGGCTGGCAGTTCAAGTCGTTCGTGTCGCGGTGTAGCCGGGTGGGTGGGTGGAAAATCCGAAATCCGAAATCCGAAATCCGAAATCTGCGGTGCCTCCCTTTCCCGTCAGCCGGACTCCGCGCTGCCGAAGCGCACCCGTTCCCAGATCTTTCCCGTCAGCCACCCGACCAGCATGAGGCCGAAAATGACGCCGGTGTGCCACACCAGCACGTGCCGCGGATCGGACATCGGGCACACGATGTGATTGACGGCATCCGCCGTGATCGCGGCGCCGGTGCCGCCGAGGAGACCGGCGATCGACGGTCGCAAGGGCAGAGCGCGAAACACGAGCCACAGCGTCACCGCCAGCGCCGGCAGACCGAGGGCCACGTCGTGAGTGGCGCAGCCGATCCCCCCCGCTATTCCCTGGCCCTGCACAAACGGCATTCCCGGCGTGTGCATCCAGGTAGCGACGCCGACCAGGATCTGCATCACTACTCCGGTGCCGACGGCCAGCGTCATCGCGCCGGAAGGCACTCCGCTGCCCGGCACCGCTTCGCGGAGCGCCATGCCGACCAGCACGACTCCGACCACGAGCTGGACCGCGGTGCATCCCCAACCCAGCCACAGCGGAAGCTGGCCCATGTCGGGCCGCAAGGACAACTTGAAGAGAACCACGACCGCCGCCAGACCAGTTGCCGCTGCGGCGATGGTCGTCAGCATTCGCATCCACACCGGCGGCAGAGGGCGGACCGGTTGCAGATCGTCTCCGATTGCCCGGCGCAGACTATCCGGCATCGAGTCGGTCGTCACGAGGATCCTCCCTGCTGTTCGGCCAGTAGTTGGCGGAGGCTCTTGAGCGCGCGGTGCGAGCGGACTTTGGCCGTGCCTGCGGCGACACCGAGGATCTGGCCGACCTCTTGGAAACTCAAGCCCAGGAGGTGGTGCAGCATCAACACCTCCTGTGCCTCCCTGGGAAGTTCGGCGAGATACCGGTGCAGCGTCGCATGGTCTGCCATTTTCTCCATTTCCGGCGGCACCGGCAGTTCGGGCAACTGGTCATCGGCGAGAAACTCCTTGCGCCGCCGGCCCGAACGCAGGTGCATCAGCGCGACGTGGCGCGTGATGGCGTAGATCCACGGTCTGACGGGCCGCGGGGGCGTGTAGGTCTGGCGGGCGCGGTGAATCTGCAGAAAGGTCTCCTGGAGGAGGTCCTCGGCGATGGTGGCGTTGCGGACAAAGGTCCAGAGGTAGCGAAGAAGGGGTTGTTTGAGGGCGGCGTACAACCCTTCAAAGTCATCCATGCTCCCATTCTGGTAGCCGATCATGAGAGCGGTCAGACGATCATCCTCGACCTGCCGATCGACCACCATCATGGGTTTTGCCCAGCCTCCTCACTTCGTTACGCTGGAGATCGAGTGCTGCCGGCATTATAGCGAAGCTCCAATGACGATACGATAGGCGGCGTGACAGCCGACTCCCTCGTCATGTGGTATCGAATGCACGCCCGCGCCCTCCCGTGGCGGAGCACCGGCCGCGACCCCTACCACGTGGTGGTCAGTGAGTTCATGCTCCAACAGACCCAGGTGGATCGGGTGGTGCCGCGGTTCGAGTCCTTTGTCCGGCGCTTCCCGACATTTGCGGCGCTGGCTGCGGCGGGGGAGGACGAAGTCGTCGAGGAATGGTCCGGGCTCGGCTACTACCGCCGCGCGCGGATGCTCCATCGGCTGGCAACGGCGGTGGCCGACGGCGGCGGCGATCTCCCGGACTCGGCGGCCGGTCTCGAACGGCTGCCGGGCATCGGGCGCTACACCGCGGCGGCGGTGGCGTCGCTCGCGTGGGGCGAGGCGGCGCCGGTCCTCGACGGCAACACCATGCGGGTGGGCGCTCGTGTGCTGGCCCTCGAGCACGATCCCCGTTCGGTGGAGGGTCGTCGCCGGCTCGAAGCCTGGATCCTCTCCCTGATGGAGAACCAGTCTCCGGGCGAGGTCAACGAGGCGCTGATGGAACTCGGCGCCACGGTCTGCGCTCCGGTCGAACCGGAGTGCGCCTCCTGCCCCCTCAGTTCCGATTGCGCGGCGCAAAGGTTGGGGCGGCAACGGGATTTTCCGCCGCCCCGTCCGCGGCGGGCAACGGTGTCGTTGGGCTGGGTCGCCGCGTGCGTCATCGATACTGAGGGTAGGTGGCTGGTGACCAGGATCGACGAGGGCCCCATTCTCCGCGGTTTGTGGCTGCCACCCCTTGCCGTGCTCGAGGACGGCGCCAACCCGATCGAGGTGGCGGCAAAGGTCCCGCAGCCGGGACTGGTCACGGCATCCTCAATCGGGCCTGCGGTCCGCCACAACATCACCCACCGCAAGATCGACGTGATTCCGTGCCGCCTCGAGGTTCAGGCATTCGATCCACCATCGGACGCGTGGCGGTGGGTCGACCCCGGGAAACCCGGTGTCCCGACCTCATCACTGTTCGCCAAACTCGTCGATGCCCTGTCGCGTTGATCCGCCGGATCCCTCTGAAAAGAAAAAAGGTGGAAGATGGGATGAGAAGGCCGGTCTCCTGAACGGCCTGCTCATCCCATCCGGCACCTTGAGGCACCTTGAGTCTACTGCCGCTACCGCCGCCGCCAGGCGAAGTAGCGGCGGAGCAGCTTGCTTCGGCCCTCGGTGAGCCGGGTACGGTTGAAGAGGTCGCCCGCCTTGCGGATCGCCTCGGCCTGAGTCGGGTAGGGGTGGATCACAGAGGCGAGCTTGCCGAGCCCGATCTTGCCGACCATTGCGGTGGTCAGTTCCGAGATCATCTCGCCGGCGTGTCTCGCCACCACTGTGGCACCGACGATCTCGTCGCCGCCCTTCTTGACGTGGATCTTGACGAACCCCTCGACCTCGCCCTCGGCGATCGCACGGTCCACGTCGGCCATCTCCACGGTAAACGTTGTCAGCTCGATTCCCTTGGCCGCCGCGTCGTGTTCGTTGAGCCCGACATGGGCGATTTCGGGATCGGTGTAGGTGCACCAGGGTATCGTCAGCGAGCTCATTCGCTTCTTGCCGGCAAAACCGAAGAACGCGTTCTGGATCACGGCCCGCGCCATGAAGTCGGCGGCGTGGGTGAATTTGTGGGACGAGCAGATGTCACCGGCGGCGTAGATCCGGGGGTTGGTGGTTTGCAGGAAGTCGTTGACCTCGACGCCGTGCCGGCCGAAGGCGACGTTTGCAGCCTCGAGACCCAGACCGTCGACGTTGGGCGCGCGCCCGATTCCAACCAGGACTTCGTCGACCTCCAGGGTGGCGGTTCGCCCACCGGTTTCGAGGTGAAGCAGCTTGGCGTCCTCCTTGGGCTCGACGCTGGTCAAAGTTGTGTCGAGGCGAACCTCCACCCCATCACGCTCGAACGCTTCACGCAGGACGGCGACCGCGTCGGCGTCTTCGCGGGGGAGAAAATGCCCGCCTTTTTCGATGATGGTCACCTCTGTCCCGAGCCGAGCGAAGGCCTGAGCGAGTTCGCAGCCGATCGGTCCGCCGCCCAACACCGCCATCCGGGGTGGTTGCGCGGTCAGGTTGAAGACCGTCTCGTTGGTCAGAAAGCCGGCCTCGGCGAGACCCGGGGTCGGGGGGACGGCGGCCCGGGCGCCGGTCGCGATGACCGCCCGCTCGAAGCGGAGGGTCGCACCGTCCACCTCGACCTTGTCCGGCCCCGTGAAGCGTCCGCCGCCGAGAAAGATGTCGATGCCGTAGTCGTCGCGAAAGCGCCGAGCCGAGTCGTTGGGGCTGATCTGCGCCCGAATGCGGCGCACGCGCTCCATCACTGAAGAAAAGTCGACCCCGGGATCCCCGGGCAACTGCACGCCGAAACGCGAGGAGGAGCGTACGTCGGCCGCAGCCCTGGCGGCGCGGATCATGGTCTTCGAGGGAACGCAGCCGACGTTGAGGCAGTCGCCGCCCATGAGGTGGCGCTCGACGAGGGCGACCTTGGCGCCCAAGCCGGCGGCGCCGATGGCGCTCACCAACCCTGCGGTGCCGGCGCCGACGACCACCAGGTTGTAGCGTTTGGCTGGTTCGGGGTTGACCCAATCCGGCGGATGCACGTTGGCGAGCAGCTTCTGGTTGTGTTCATCGAGAGGGGTGAGTTCAGAAGTTGGGTTCACCGGGGCCTCCTTCTCTCGCGGGAGTGTCAGATCCTTGCTCCGCAGCGTGCGGCGTGCGCGACGCACGATCAGGGTCAGAGCGAACGGCAGGCCACCACGATGGCCACCAACGGCCACGGCACCCGGCCTTCGGCAAGACCGCGGGTGACGGCGTCGGCACCGACCACGTAGAGCACCGTGCCGGGCAGCATGCACAGCCACGACCACAGAACGTAGGTGCGAAAGCGAACGCCGGTCAGCCCGAACCCGTAGTTCAGCAGGGTGAAGGGGAAGATCGGCACGAGGCGGGTGATCGCGACCACGACGCACCGTGCCGTTCCGGTCATGCGGTCGAGTCTCAAGAATCGCTCGTTCTTTGCCAGCCAGCGGGCGACCGAGTCGCGGGCGAACCAGCGCGCCACCGCGAACGCCAGCGCCGCGCCGAGTGTCGATGCGACGCTGACCGATGCGACCAGGCCGAGGACCGAGCCGAACATCGCCCCGGCGGCGATGGTCAAGACCGATCGCCGGAACCGCAGCGACCACGGCCACCGCGTACACCGCGATGAACACAAGCGGGCCCCATGGCCCGAGCTGAACGATCCAGGCGCGCAGGTCGTCGAGTCTGGCTCGCGAGCCCAAATGCCTTTCTGCCACCAGCATCGCTATCAGGGCCAACCCCAGCAGCAGCGGCCTCACCCAGGGCCGGCCAGCGGGCTTCGACGGGGTCGGTGTCGCCGATTCCATGTCGGCCATGGTATTGCCTTGAATGTCGTTTTCCATCTCAGTCTCCCTGCGCCTCGTTGAGGCTCACATCGACGCCGGCTGTGGCGCCTTGACCGGATCGGGACTCAGGATTGCGTGCTGCGCCCGATGGTGTGAGAAAGAAAATTCCTGTCCGTTGCCGCGCCGGGCTGATTCTGCGACGACCGCCCATGGTAGGTTATCTGCGGCGAAAACGAAGGGACGCACGATGAAACGCACCATTCTCTGTGTTGCACTCGCCTTCATGATCCTCCCCAACGTCGCGATTGCTCGGAGCGAGAGCACCGAAGCCGTGCTCGACGCAGCTGAGATCCACGGCGAGCTCTTCACTCGGGATACTTTCCGCCTCGACTCGGTGGTGTGCCCATTCAAAGGCCAGATCGAGTACGAGCCCGGTGAGATCGAGTGCTTTCTCCTGCAGGTCCCCGAGAACCGGGAGAAACCGGACTCGCGATTCATCGAGCTGCACGTCGTCAAGCTCAACTCGACCTGGGATGACGAGGATGCCGAGAAGGACGAAGACGAGAGTGGCTATGCGCTGGCGCCCGGGAAGCGGGACGATCCGATCGTCTACCTGACAGGTGGACCGGGAGCGCACGTGACGTACTACATCAAGCGCTTCAAGGACCACGGCATCCGCAAGCACCGCGACATGTATATCCTGGAGCAACGAGGCATCGGATATTCCGACGATTTCTGCCCCTACTACAGCATCCGCAAGCCGGAGATCGGCAACGTCTCGACCTTTGAAGAGCACCTCGCGGCGGGGCTCAGCGCGGCGGTCGATTGTGCGGCCAACGCGGCAGCACATGGCGTCGACCTCAGTGGCTACAACACCTTCGAAAATGCCCGTGACGTCAAAGCCCTGAGGATCGCCCTCGGGTACGAGAAGTGGAATGTCTGGGGTATCTCCTATGGGACGATCCTCGGACAGGCCTACATCAAGGTCGACCCCGAGGGCATCCTGGCCATCGTCCTCGACGCCAACGTGCCGCTCGATGTTCGCAACAACACCTGGGCCTGGCAGACGGTGAAGAATTACGACCGGGACCTGAAGAAGCTCGATGAAATCTGTCAGGCCCAACCCGGCTGCGCCAAGCGCTACCCGAACCTCGGCCAGCGCATCCGTGAGGCCACCCTGTCGGTCAAGGACAACCCCATTGTCGTGGAGGTCAAGGACACCGAGAACTACCCGACGGGCAAGGCCTATTTCTTTACCGACGTCGTCGCCTTTCTGCCTTTTGTCTACATGTACGAGCAGAAGGAATATCCCGGTCTGCCGGGGCTCATCTACGCCTGGGCCGATGCGGTGGAGCGCCGCGACGAAGACCTTTTCAAGGCGATCGCCGGCGTCGCTGGCGCGTTCGATGATGGCAGCCAGGGTATGAACAACGCAATCTTATGCGGCGATGGCGACGCCGAGGCCCAGGCCATCGCGGGAAAGGCGGACATCGAAGGATTTCCGGTGCTCGGCGCGGCGATCGGGACGGTGGAGTCGTACGAACGGAGAGCCGAGATGTGCCTCGAGCACAACATGGTCCCGAGGGACGCCGCCGAGTACTCCCCGGTTGAAACCGATCTCCCGGCCCTGATCGTCGAAGGCGACATGGATCCGATCACCCCACCGCCGCTGGCGAAGGCCATCCTTCCCGGTTTTTCCAACGGCACCTATGTGGAGTTTCCCTACGCCGGACACGGGCCCTCGCGTTCGGTCGAGTGCGCGGGCGACATGCTCAATGCCTTCTTCGACGATCCCACCGCCGAACCGGATCTGAGCTGTGTCGACAAGATGGAGATGCCGAAAATCTACGCACCCCTGTTCACGACCTCGATCGGTCCACGACTGATGGTCAAGGCGATGGAAGAGAAGAAGAGCCTGATCGGTCCCGGGATCTGGGCGGGCACCAGCATCCTGATTCCTGTGATCGGCTTCCTGGTGCTGACCGTCGCACCGATCGGGCGGCGAATCGACAAGCGACGCCCCGCCCCTGCGGGTTTGGCCCGCGTGACGACGTGGCTGGCCGCGTTCCTCGTCGTTCTTTCGCTTGCGATTCTCGGCAGCGCTATCGGCGTGACCTACAAGGCGTCCGAGATCCTGTTGCTGTTCGGGCTCGTGCCGTGGGCGAAGTACGGCGCCCTCGCCGGTTTGCTCGCCGGGATCGCGGGTGTCGGCGCGGTCGTGCTGACCGTGCAAGCGCAGATGAGCAACAAGCTCCCGGTCGGCACCCTGTTCGGATTCCTGCTCACGGGGCTCGCCGCGATCAGCATGAGCGTGTTCCTGATCTATTGGGGGCTGGGTCCGTTTTAAGGAGCATCGGAGCTGTCCTTCGCATTGATGCGGCGTTGCTGCCTCCGAGTACCAGGGCGAGATCGGCGGGTGTTCGATTCATCCTCATCCCTCCGGCACCGCTCGATTGCGGCTGTGAGGAGATGTGAGACGGCAGGGCCGGCGTTTACGACGGAGTACACGAGGGTCTGGGAAAGCCCCTCCGCCGCACTCGGACCCACCCACCCCGAGCGCCGCGGTGCTCATTATTGGGGGAGCGGGTGGAAAATCCGAAATCCGAAATCCAAACTCTCCCGGCTATACTCTGCGGCATGGATTGCCGCAGTGCGTCGTTCCGCGATCGAGAGTCAAAATGGACTGAATATTCCGCCGCCGAATGGCCGGCGGTTTTTTTGAAGGAGGCATCATGCATCACGCTACGGCTGGGACGTTTCTGGGGATCTCCGGCGTCGTCTGGTTCTGGGTTCTCACGATTGTCGGGGTCGGCGCGGTCGTCTTTTCGCTGAGCCGTCGTTTCCAGCTGCTCAAGAGCGGGCGGGCGGACAACCGCTTTGACCGGCTGGGCGAGCGCTTCAAGCACATGATGGTCTACGCCTTCGGTCAGAAGAAGATGTTCGACGACCCGGTTGCCGGTTTTTACCACCTGCTGATCTTCTACGGCTTCCTGGTGGTCAGCCTCCGCACCGTGACCATGGTCATCGAGGGCCTCTTTGCGGGTTGGGAACTGCCGCTCCTCGATTCGCCGCTGGGCCACGCCTATCTGTTCTCAAAGGACATCTTCGAGTTGCTGGTCTTGGTGGGCCTGGCTGTTGCCATCTGGCGGCGCGGGATTCAGAAGAAGGAACGGGTCATCCAGAGCTGGGGCGCCTGGCTGGTGATCGGCTTTATCGCCATCCTCATGATCACCGATCTGACATCGGAGGGTGCGCGCATTGCGGCCGGAGAGATCGAGGGCTCGTTCCTCCCGATCTCGAGCCTCGTGGCACGGGCCTTCGCCGGTCTCGGACCCGCGATGCTCCAGTTCATCTACGGATTCAGTTGGTGGCTTCACCTGATCACGCTGTTCGCCTTCGCCAACGAACTGCCGTACTCCAAGCACTTCCACGTCTACACCTCGATCTTCAACGTGTTCTTCGCCAACCTCGATGCACCGGGCAAGTTGCCGAGCATGGACCTCGAGAACATCGACGAAGAATCGACGTTCGGCATCTCGAAGATCACTGATTTCACCTGGAAGCAGATGCTCGACATGTACACCTGCACCGAGTGCGGGCGGTGCCGCGAGTATTGCCCCACGACCCTGACCCATAAACCGCTGCAGCCTGTGCTGTTCCTCAAAAGTGTCCGCAACCAGCTCTACAGCGAGCAGGGGCAGATTCTCGGTTCGCCGGGCGACGCCGGCCACGCGTCGGAGACCGCGTTGGTGCCTGCGGTGGTCGACCCCGATGTGATCTGGGCGTGCACAACCTGCCGTTGGTGCGAGCGGGCGTGTCCTCTGGACATCAGCTACGTGGACAAGATTGTGGAGATGCGGCGCAACCTGGTGCTCGAAAAAGCCGAGTTCCCGGAAGAGGCGCAGAGCGCCTTCCGCGGTTACGAAGTCAACGGCAACCCGTGGCAGTTGCCGGCGGAAGAGCGCGGCAAGTGGGCGTCCGATCTCGGGGTGCCGCTGGCCGCGGAGGCCGGTGGCGACTTCGAGTACCTGTTTTTCGTGGGCTCGCCCGGCAGCTATGATGACCACGGCAAAAAGGTGTCGCAGGCGCTGGTCAAGATTCTCCAGGCGGCCGGAGTCAAGATCGCCATCCTCGGTCCCGAGGAGGTTTCCACCGGGGACGCCGCCCGGCGGTTGGGCAACGAGTATCTCTTCCAGATGCTGGCGCAGCAGAACATCGAGACCATGAACAGGTACGGTGTGAAGAAGATCGTCACCAACTGCCCGCACGCCTTCAACACCCTGGCGCATGAGTATGCCGAGTTCGGCGGCAACTACGAGGTCGTGCACGGGACTCAGCTGGTGGCCCAGCTGGTGCGCAAGGGGAAGGTCAAGCTCACCGGCAGCGTGGATCTGGATCTCGCCTACCACGACCCCTGCTATCTCGGCCGCACCAACGGCGAATACGACGCGCCGCGGTTCCTCCTCAAGGCGATTCCCGGGATGAAGGTGCGCGAGGCCGAACTCCACCGCGAGACGTCAATGTGCTGCGGCGCGGGCGGAGGCCGGATGTGGCTCGAAGAGAATCTCGGCGAGCGCATCAACCAGACCCGCTTCACGCAGCTCGAGGCCAGCGGCACCTCCGACGTGGCGGTGGCTTGCCCCTACTGTTTCTCGATGCTCTCCGACGCGCAAAACGAGCTCGGGCGGGAGCGGGCTGTCACGTATGACGTGATCGAGCTGGTGGCGCGTTCAATGCAGGGTTGACCCGGCTCAGGCGGGGGAGCAGGGGAGACAGGCTCCTTCTCATGTTGAGGTCGTTGCGGCGGAACGAGATTGCCTTCCCGGACCGTCGACCGCACCTGCCTGTCATCCCGACCGAAGGCCCGGAGGGCCGAAGCGGAGGGATCTGGGCGGGGGCGCCAGGCAAGGTCGTCTCGCAATCCGTTGCCGAGATCCCTCCGCTCGCTCGTTTCACTCCCTCGGTCGGGATGACAGAGAGGGAACAGGCTTCACTCCCTCGGTCGGGATGACAGAGAGGGAACAGGCTTCACTCCCTCGGTCGGGATGACAGAGAGGGAACAGGCTTCGCTCCCTCGGTCGGGATGACATCGCGGAAAACCGAGATTCCCCCGCGGGAGGAAAAGTGGTCTCCCTTTCTCCCTTCCGTCTCCCTCGTGGCGTCAGTCGTCGAGGTTGAGGTCCACCCGATTGTCGGGGCCTTCCCACACGCTGACCGAGAGCAGGGTGCCTCCGAGGACCAGGTACTGCGGCGCGAGCAGGACCGCCAGCACCTCGGCGACGCGCTCCGCGGTGGGTGACGGCGTCCCGATCTCCGGGTGATCGTTCAACGAGGCGCCGTCAAGGGTTTCGACTGTGGCGGCCAGAATCTGGTGCACGGCGTGAAAGTCGAGGGCAAAGTGCTCTTCGTTGAGGTGCTCGGTTCCTACCCTGATCGCAACTTCCCAGCGGTGGTGGTGGGGTGATTCCTGTTTCCCCTGGTAGCTGGTGAGAGCGTGGCGTGCCTCGAACGCTCCCCGGGAGTGGATGACCCAGCGGCTCACCTTGAAACCGTCTCGAGGACGACGGGCTCCTCGGTCGCGGGGGTGCGCCTGGGCCGGAGCACCAGCCTCTCACGGATCGCCCGGGCGCGGGCCGCTTCGTCCTCGCTCATGCCGAGACCCACCAGGAGTTTCTTCACTGACGTGGTGGGGCCGGCCTCCTGGCGGGCGTTGATCTCGACTGAGAGGCTGCCGTCGTCGAGCAGCTCCCACCGCTGAACTGCTTCGCGAAGCCCCGCCTCGAGCTCATCGGGAGTAGCTGGCCACGGCGGCCGGTCGACGGGGACCGCGATCCGGTAGGTGATGGCGTCGAGCAGTCGCCCGAGCGACGGCGCGCCGGGCAGCAGGGGACGCGCGTCGAGGATCTGGACGCCGTCCGGCAGCAGCGAGTTCACGCGATCGCGGTGGGCCTGGGTGATGGGCGCCGTGCAGTCGACATCGAAGATCTCGGCCGCGCCCTCGTGCCCGAGGGCCAGCGCCGGTCCCATGGACAGCCGGATGTGGGGGTTGAAGCCCTCGGTGTAATGCACCGGCAGGGCGGCCGCCCGCAACACCCGTTCAAAGGCATCCATGACCTGTCGGTGGGAGAGAAATCTGGCATCGCCGATTTTTGAAAACGTGAACCGATAGCGCCGGTGGACCGCAGGTTGCGGCCGTTCGTGGTGCGCCGCGGGCATTCTGGGTTCGGGACGCAGGCGGTAGGCGGCCACTTTCGGGCGTTCGTCCTCGGCCAGCGGTTCGCCGAGCACCGGCAGAGACGACGGCGCGAGTTGGGTGTCGGCGCCGTCGCCGGGGATACCGCAGTGGTAGCAGTGTCCCCACTTGCAATCTTCGGTCTGCGCCTCGCGCAAGGCGCGGCGCCACTCGGCCTTGAGGTAGCCCTTTCGTACGCCCGCGTCGATCAGGTCCCAGGGCAGCGTGTCGATGAGCTCACGACCGCCCAACTCGCGTTCGACGTCGATCCCGCAGTCGTTGAGCGCCTGCCGCCAGGCTCCAAGGTCGAGGTGGTCCGACCACCCGTCAAACACCGATCCGAGGTCGTGTGCGCGCTCGATCGCGGCGGCGAGATCGCGGCCCCCGCGGGACAGCAGGGACTCCAACGCCGACTCCTCGGGGTCCGACCAGTTGAGCTTGGCGCCGCGGACGCGTTTGAAACGGTGTTTGAGCCAACTGATCCGCCGGTGGAGCTCGTCGACGCCGGCAAAAGGCTGCCACTGGAACGGCGTCCAGGCCTTGGGAATGAAGCATCCCACCGATACCTTGACCTGGACCTTGCGACCGCCGGTAACGCGGCGGCCGGCGGCGGTGATGTCCTCCGCCAGACGGGCCAACTCCTCGAGATCGTCGTCGGTCTCGGTCGGGAGCCCGATCATGGCGTAAACCTTGATCAGCTGCCAGCCCTTGGAGAATGCGGACTCGGCGGCTCGCACCATGTCGGCGTTGGTGAAGGTCTTGTTGATGACCCGGCGCAGGCGATCCGAACCGGTCTCCGGGGCGAACGTGAACCCCGATTTCCGAACCCGCGACACGGCTTCCGCGAGCCCGACCGAAAAGGAATCGGCGCGAAGCGACGGCAGGCTGACGGAGGCTCTCTGGTTCTGCAGCCTCTCGGCCAGGTTGTACACCAGCGGTTCGACCTGCGAATAGTCGGCCGTCGACAGGCTCAACAGCCCGACCTCGCTGAAGCCCGTTTCACAGACCTGGCGTTCGATCCGGTCGGCGACGATCTCGGGGTCATGCTCGCGCACCGGGCGGTACCAGTAACCGGCCTGGCAGAACCGGCAGCCCTGGGTGCAGCCGCGCATGATTTCCATCCCGAGCCGGTCTTGAATGACATCGGCAAAGGGCACGATCACGGATTCAGGTTGATCTGCCGGGTCGAGGCGGTCGACCCACACCCGTTTGACGGGAAAAGCCGCGGTCTCGCCGGCAGTCTCCCAACGGGCGGGCTCGCCTTCCGACGCGGCGTGCCAGGCGTAGAACGAGGGCACGTAAACGCCGGGGATCGCTGCGAGCCGCTGCAGTGTGAGGGAGCGGTCAGCGCCTTCGGCGCGGCCGTCGCGGATGACATCGAGAATCGAGTCGAGGCCAGCCTCACCGTCGCCGATCAGGATGGCGTCAAAGAAGTCGGCCACGGGTTCGGGGTTGGCCGTGCAGGGACCCCCGCCGAGCACGATGGGATCGCCGTTTCTGCGGTTGATGGCGCGCCGCGGAATCCCCGCGAGGTCGAGCATATATGGGATGTTGATGTAGTTGAGTTCCGACTGCAGCGAGATGCCGACGGCGTCGAACTCCGCCACCGCCCGGTAGCTCTCGAGCGTGAACAGGGGGAGGCCGGCCCCGCGCAGCGCCTCCGCCATGTCCGGCATCGGTGCGAAGGTGCGCTCGGCGAGCGCGTCCGGCCGCCGGTTGATGAGGTGGTAGAGGATGCGCGTGCCCTGGTGCGACATCCCGATCTCATAGGCGTCGGGAAAGGCGAGGGCAACCCGCACGCCGGTTTTTCCCCACGGCTTGCGGATGAGGTTGCGCTCGATGCCCAGATACCGCGTCGGTTTCTGGACTCGAGGCAGGATGTCGTCAAGCGCCGTGCGAATCGCTTCCGGCGTGGGCTGGGTCATGGAAACACTCCAACAGCACTCGTCAAAGGGGGGAATGTATACGAGTTCTCAGTTATTTCCAACCTTGCCACCCATCCACCCAGCCTTTTTCAGTCGGGATTCCCGCGTGTGCGGGGATCCCGACTGAAAACATGTTGAGATCGAATCCTGTTGTACACTCCTCGGCCATGAAGGTCGTTTTCTTCGGAACCCCGGATTTCGCCGTGCCCTCACTGGAGCGGTTGCTCGAGAGCTCTCATGACGTGGTGCTGGTTGTGTCCCGGCCCGACAAGGAGGTGGGCCGGCACCAGGTTCTGACGCCTCCCCCGGTGGTGGAGGTCGCTCTTGCACGAGGAATCGAAGTCTTGCAGCCTGCCAACCTCAAGGGGGAGGAGATGGCGGCCGCGCTGGCCGGTTGCGGCGCCGATGCGGCGGTGGTCGTGGCCTATGGCAAGCTGATCCCGGCCAATCTGCTCGAGATCCCACGTTTCGGCTTTATCAACCTCCATCCGAGTCTCCTGCCGCGCCACCGCGGGCCTTCGCCCATCCAGTGGGCGCTGGTGTGCGGCGACCGCGCGACCGGTGTCACCACGATGCAGCTCGATGAGGGGATGGACACGGGCCCGATTCTGCTGCAGGAGCGGGTGGACATCGACGACAGGGAAACCGCGGAGCTCCTGGCGCCCCGTCTCGCAGAGTTCGGGGCCGCGCTGGTGGTGCGGACCCTTGACGAGCTCGAGGCCGGCTCCGTTTCACCGCGGCCGCAACCGAATGACGGCGTCAACACCTCACCCATGTTGCGGCGGAATTTTGCCAAGGTCGACTGGTCCATGCCGGCGAGGCAGCTGGTCAACCGGTTGCGGGGGTTCACACCGTGGCCCGGCCTCTATACCAAGTTTCGTGGCGGCCGCCTGAAGATCTTCGGTCTCGAAGAGGTCAATCCGCCCCCGCGCGGCAGCGAACAACCCGGCACGGTGATTACCGCTACGCCCGAAGGTATCGTCGTGCGATCCGGCAAGGCTTCTGCGGTGAGAATCACCGAGGTGCAGCGGGAGGGGCGGCGGCGGATGCCGGTGGACGCCTTCCTGATAGGCGAGCGGGTGTCACGGGGTGAAACTCTCAGCTGACCGCCTGGCGGCGGCTCACCTGCTTCTGAGAGTTGAGCGGGGCGCGTTCTCGTCCCGTCTGCTGACCGGCGCGACACCGCTGGCGGCGCGGGTCCGGGTGCTCGAGGTCCTGCGCTGGCTCCGCTCCCTCGATGCCGTTTTGCAGCCGTTGTCCCGGCGCCCGATCGCCAACCTCGACCCCGAGGTGCGGGTGGCCCTGCGGCTGGGTCTGATCGAAACCATGCGTCTGGGCGTGGCGCCGGCGTTGGCCACCGACGGCGCGGTGAACCTGGTGAAGCGGCTCGGCTGCTCATCCGCCTCGGGCATGGTCAACGCGGTGCTTCGCAAGGCCGTGCAGTCGTGGAGCGGCGTCCTCGAGAGGTCGACCGTCGATGTTCAGCTTTCCCACCCGTGGTGGATCTTCGACCGCTGGTCGCTGAGCTTCGGGCACGACGACGCGGTGAGGTGCATGGCATCGGCCCAGGAGCGCGCGGTGACCTGGGTCTGGTTTCCGGATGAAGCGACCCGCGAGGGACTCGGTGAGGAAGGTCTCGAACTCGAGGCTCACCCGTGGTGTCCCGGCGCGTGGTCGGCGCCCCGCGACCCCGGCAGGCTGGTCCGGGAGGTGACTGCGGGCGCTGCCTACGCCCAGGACCCGAGCTCGCAGCTGGTCGCCCGCGCCGCGCTCGGGCTGACCCGCGGCGGCGGTTCGTTCGTCGACCTGTGCGCCGCCCCGGGCGGCAAGACCGCCCTCGTGGTGCGGCACGGCACCTGGGGCCGCGTGGCCGCCTGCGACATTCGGCCGACCCGGGCGCGGATGGTGCGCGGGCTGCTCGGGCACGTGGATGTGGTGTCGGTGGTAGTCGCGGACGCCAAGTGTCCGCCTTTTGAACCACGCGGCTGGGATCTCGTTTTGCTCGACGCGCCCTGTACCGGGACCGGCACGTTTCGGCGCCACCCCGAGCTCAAGTGGCGGCTGTCCCAGGCGTCGGTGACGGAGATGCCGTCACTCCAGCGGCAGCTCCTGTTGTCGGCGATCGATCTGGCGGCGCCCGGCGGGGCGGTCGTGTACTCGACCTGCTCGGTGGAGCCAGAGGAGAACGAAGGAGTGGTCGCGGAACTCCCGGACGGTGTCGAACTCGAGGACGTCTCGCGGGTTCTGCCCGCCGGCGTGCCCTGGAGATCGACAGCTGCCGGTGGTGCGAGGATCCTCCCGAACCCGGACGGCGACGGATTCACCTTGCACGCGATCCGGAGAGCGGGGTGAGTTGAGAGCGTGGTTGCCGGGCCCGCCTTTCCAAAGGTCATTCCCGGGAGGAGCCAGGCTGAAGCCTGGCACCTCCGCCGCAGGTGGCCTTTCGGAAGGTCTTGAAAGTCTTTGTGGTGCGGGCGTCCCGCCTGCACAGTGCGGCCGGGACGGCTGCACCGCAACCGTTCCGGAATCCAGATTTGTGGGGCACGCGTCCCGCGTGCCGGGCGCGTGGTTCGTGGTTCCACCCCTCTCAGAACTCTGGCGTGTGTCGTCGGTGGGGGGTTGGGCGGAAATTCCGAATTCCGAATTCCGAATTCCTAATTCGATTCCAGCTCCGCCTCGATCCCTTCCCACTCGCTCATCAGTCTCGTGAGCTCCGCGGTCAGCTTCTCGCGTTCGTTCTGCAGCGACCGGATCCTGCCCGATTCGGTATTTTCGTAGAAACCGGGCTCGCAAAAGGCCGCGTCGATGTCGGCGATGCGGCCTTCCGCTTTTTCAATGGCCGCCGTCACGATGTCGCGGCGCAGCCGGAGGTCCTTGAGCTTGCGGGTGTCGCGGGCGGGCTTCTCACCGGAAGTCGGGGGCGCAGGTCCGGTCGCGGCGGTCTTTTTCGACCGTTTGACGCGCAGGGCGACCGCGTCGGCGTCGAGGTGGTCGTCGCCGCAGCGCTCCAGGTACTCGTCGTAGGATCCGGCGTAGTCGGTGATCCCGTTCTCGGTGATCTCGAAGACCCGGGTCGCGAGCTGCGAGACGAACCAGCGGTCGTGCGACACGAAGATGAGGGTGCCGTCGTAGGCGTCGAGACCGGCCACCAAAGCTTCGATGGCTTCGAGGTCGAGGTGATTGGTCGGCTCGTCGAGCACGAGCACGTTCGGTTGTTCGGCTGAAAGACGGGCGAAGATCAACCGCGCCGCCTCGCCCCCGGACAGGCTGGGGAGTTTCTTCTCGACCTGGTCGCCGGAAAACAGCACCTGGGCGAGGCGGTTGCGCACCGCTCCGGTGCTCTCGCCGACACATGCGGCGGAGAGCCAGCTTTCGACGGTGCCGTCGCGCCCGGCCAACGACTGGCGGTGGTCCTGGGCGAAGTAGCCGGGGCGCACCTCGTGGCCCCAGCGCAACCGCCCGGTATCGGCTTGGAGTTCGCCGACCGCGATTTTGAGCAGGGTCGATTTCCCGATCCCGTTGGGTCCGATGATGGCGACGCGGTCGCCGCGCCGGACGTTGAGATGAACTCCGGACAGCACCGTGTGGTTGCCGTAGGCCTTGCCGAGCCCCTCGACGCGGAGGACCTCCTTGCCGCTGGGCCGGATCTGGCTGAACCGGAAGACCGGATACCTCCGCGAGGACCTGGGCAAGGGTTCGATAACGATCCTGTCGATCTGTTTGAGCTTGCTCTGCGCCTGGCGGGCCTTGGTGGCTTTGGCGCGAAAGCGGTCGGCAAAGGCCTTGTGCTCGGCGATCTTCTTCTCCTGGCGCCCGATCTCGGTTTCCTTGCGCTCGCGCTCGCTCCTCTTGGCATCGGTGAACGCGGTGTAGTTGCCGGGGTAGAGAGTCACCGTCTCGTAGTCGATGTCGAGGATGTTGGTGCAGATGTTGTCGAGAAAACGGTGGTCGTGCGAGATCACCACCGCACAACCGGAATACGAGGTGAGGAACTTCTCGATCCACCGGATCGACAGGATGTCGAGGTGGTTTGTCGGTTCGTCGAGCAGCAGACAACCCGGATCCGAGGCCAGAACCTGGGCGAGAAGGACTCTGAGCTTGAACCCCCCCGACAGCGTCGACAGAGGTTGCCGGTGGACCGCGGTGGGGATTCCGAGCCCCTCGAGGATCTCTCCGGCTCGCGCCTCGAAGCCGTAGCCGTCGAGGCTGACGATGATGTCCTCCACCTCGCCGTAGCGTTCGCCGTCGAAGTGGTCTGCGGCGGCCTCGAGGATGCGCTCCTTTTCCGCCAACGCCGCCCACAACTCACGGTGGCCCATCATGGCGACGTCGAGAATGGCGGTGTCCTCGAACTGAAAATGGTCCTGCGACAGAGTTCCCAGCCGCAGACGCTTGGGAACTGACACCGCGCCGGCGCTGGGTTCATCGCTCCCGGAGAAGATTCGCAGCAGCGTGCTCTTGCCGGAACCGTTGGCGCCTACCAGACCGTACCGCCGGCCGGGGTTGAGCTGAAAGGACGCTTTGTCGAACAGCGTCTGGCTGCCGAAGGACTTGGCGAGGTCGGTGACCGTAATCATGGCGACGTAGGATAGCAAGAAAGAATTCGGAATGAGGAATTCGGAATGAGGAATTCCCGCCCGCCCCCCCCCCACCGACAATAAAAGCCCGAGTGCTCAGGGTGGGTGGGACCGCGTGCGGCGGAGGTGCCTGGCTTCAGCCTGGCACCTCACGGGAAGCGCAAGCTGATATGGACCGCGTGCGGCGGAGGTGCCTGGCTCCCGGTCCGTCCTACGGACCGGCGTGCCTGGCTTCCTCGACTTTCCGCGGTATCATCGCGGTGACGAATCTCCACTGAAGGGGGCCGGTCCATGAGGGGAAAATATCTCGTTTTCGCTTTGTTCGTCCTGCTGGGTGCTGCGTCGGTCTTTGCAACGGACGCCAACGACATTCTCGGTGTGTGGGCGACCGATCCGGAAGGCGGCGGTGGTCCGGCGCATGTCGAGATCTATGCCAACGGCGACCAATTCGAAGGCAAGATCATCTGGCTCGAGGAGCCGCTGTATACAGGCGATGACTCGGGCGAGTCGCCGGGGACTCCAAAGGAGGACCACAACAACCCAGATCCCGCGCTCCGGTCGCGGCCGATCATCGGCCTGGTCATGATGGAGGGGTTTGTCTTCGACGGGAAGGACACCTGGCAGAAGGGCACGATCTACGATCCGGACAACGGAAAGACCTACAAGTGCAAGGTCCGCTTCGGTGATGACGGTGAGCTCAAAGTGCGAGGTTTTATCGGGTTTTCCATGCTGGGGCGGACCGAGGTGTGGACGAGGGTGCACGACGGCGGCTGAGGGGTCCGGGTCACGGTCCGCGGCGAAACGGCAACCGGACACCGGACCGCAGTGGGAGGGTACTGCAGTGGGGATGAAATCGTTGCAGCGAATTCTGCTCGCGGACGACGAGCCGGATATCCTCGAGATCTCGCGGATCGCTCTGGAGACGGTGGGCGGCTACGAGGTGGCCGTGTGCGAGTCGGGCACCGGTTTCCTGGAGCTCCTGCCGGAGTTCAAACCCGATCTCGTGATCATCGACGCCCTCATGCCGGACATGAACGGGCTCGAGGTCTTGAGCCGGATGCGGCTGGCGGACGGGTTTGGGAAGACCCCAGCGGTGTTTCTGACCGGGCTGGTGCTCGAGCGCGACCTGCGAAATCTGCGGGCCTCGGGAGCCGAGGCCGTCATTACAAAACCCTTCGACCCCATGAAGCTCCCGCAACGCATCGACGAAATCTGGAAGGCGATCGATGACGACTGACGGCGATCCCCGGTCCCCGTCCGAGCGGCTCGAAATGAGCCTCGCGAAGCTCCGGGAGGGCTTTATTGTTCGTTTTCCGGAACGGGTCGAGGAAATGGCTGCGCAGTGGAGAGGACTGTTGGACGGTCAGTGGTCGCGCGACGACGTCCGTGCGCTGCACCGTTCGGCTCACGGTTTGATGGGCACCGCAGGGAGCCTGGGTTTGATGGCGATCTCCGACGCCGCGCTTCGACTCGAGCGGCAACTTGTGGGAGTCCTCGACTGTGACGTCTCGCCGGCAGCCCAGGGAGCCGCGGAGGTGTCGTCGCTGATCGAGCAGTTGTCCAAAGCCCCGGTCACCGCCGAACAGCGCGGCCCTTACGATCTGGCCCGGGGTGGCGAACGCTCGGGGCCGTCACCCGCGTTCGAGCCGCGCAACCTGATTGTCATTGTCGAGATCGAGGGCGAATTTGCGCGCGAGCTGGCGGCTCAGCTGGGCTATTTCGGTTTCGAGCTGCAGATGTGCGAACGGATGGACGAGTTGAGATCGATTGCGGGGGAACGCCGTCCCGCGGCGGTCATCCTCGACCTCTCCGCACCGACCGGCGAAAGCCTGGGTGCGGAGGCCGCGGCGAGGGTCAGGGAGACCTTCAGCCCACAGGTGCCGGTCGTGTTCGTTTCCAACCGCTCGGACGTCGGAGCGCGTCTCGAGGCCGTACGGGCCGGGTGCAGCGGGTATTTTGTCAAACCCGTGGACTTTGCCGAGATCGTGACCACTCTCGACCGGATCACCCGGAGTGAACCCGAGGCTTACCGGATTCTGATAGTCGACGACGAGCGCGAAGCCGTGGCCTATCATGCCGCGAGCCTCGAGGCGGCCGGCATGGCGACCGTATCGGTGATCGACCCGCTCGACGTGATGGCGCAGCTTGTCGAGTTCCAACCGGACGTCATTCTGATGGACGTGTACATGCCGACCTGCAGCGGGTTGGAGCTGGCGGCGGTCATCCGGCAGAAGGAGGCCTTTGTCGGCGTTCCAATCGTTTTCCTGTCCCGGGAGACCGACCGCATGAAACAGATAGCCGCTCTCGGCGAGGGGGGCGACGACTTCTTCCCCAAACCGGTTCCTCCCGATCAGCTGGTGGCCGCGGTGACTGCGCGGGCTCAACGCGGCCGCACCCTGCGGCAGTTCATGGAGCGGGACGGGCTGACGGGCCTCTCCACGCACAGCCGCATCGTCGAACAGTTGGAGGTGGCGATCCGGAGGGCGGACAGGCACGGCGACCGCCTCGCGGTTGTGATGCTCGACATCGACGGTTTCAAGAGCATCAACGACACCCACGGGCACCTCGCCGGCGATCAGGTGCTGAAGGCACTTGCCTACCTGTTGCGGCAACGACTCCGGCTCAGCGACTTCATCGGCCGGTTCGGGGGCGACGAGTTCCTGGTCGTTCTTCCTGACACGGACGGCGACGGGGCTCAGAGCAAAATGGACGACATTCGGAAAAATTTTGCGGCGGTTGAACATGACACCGGTGATACCTGTTTCACAGTGACGGTGAGCGGCGGTGTCGCTGAGTATCCGGATTCGGTGACGAGCCACCAGCTGATCGCGGCCGCCGATAAGGCGCTGTACCGTGCAAAGCGGGCGGGCCGGGACCGCGTGTTCCGCGCCGGGAGTGAGGGAGGCTGATGAACCGAGTCGCGGCACCGGGCGCGAAGGTACTGATTGCCGTGCTGACGCTGGCCGCAGGCTGCGGCCGGGGCGAGACTGTGGCGGTGGGCCAACCCAGCCCGGTACCCCGGCCCCCCGGAGTCCTCACCATCGGGTCCGTGTCGCTCTCCCCGGCCCAGGAACACGACGTTTTCCGGCCGCTCGCCGATTACCTCGCAGCTCGCCTGGGTTCGGTTGGTATCGGGCGCGGACGGGTCGTGGTTGTGGATTCGCTCAGTACGATGGTGAACGAACTCGACGCTGGCAGGGTGGACATTTATTTCGACAGTCCGTTCCCGGTCGCGTTCGTCGTGCAGCATTCCGACACCAGGGTCCTTCTGCAACGGTTCAAACGCGGAGCGGAGGAGTATCGGAGCGTGTTGTTCGCGCGCGCGGACGGCGGCGTCGAAGAATTGGCCGATCTCCGCGGTCGGATGATCGCTTTCGGCGAGCCCTTCTCGACGTCGGGCTATCTCCTGCCCAAGGCTGCGCTGGTGTCGTCCGGCTTCAGACTGGTGAACTTCGCGGACTCGGCGGCAACCGTCCCCGACAACGAGATCGGGTACGTGTTCTCCAACGATGCGGAAAACACGATGGTCTGGGTCCTCAAGGGCAAGGTCACTGCGGGGGCGGTGAACGAAGACTATTTTGCGGCCCTTGCGGGACAACGCATCGGCGAGCTCAGGATCCTCTTTCGATCAGACGTTGTTCCGCGCAATGTCGTGTGTGCGCGGGGAGACCTCGACCCCGCCCTGATGCGTGCGGTCGTCGGGCTGCTTCTCGAGATGGACGAGGACGACGAGGGAAGGGTTGTCCTGGATGGCTTCGAACAGACCTCCGGATTCGAGCCGTTCCCGGAAGGCGGCGAGCGGGCATTGGCCGGGGTCATCGAGCTTCTGCCGTATGTCGAGGAGGATCTGGGCCGATGATCGTGGTGGCTCGGACCCGTTCGTGGGTGGCGAGGGGGGCGTGGTGCGTCTCGGCTTGAGGGGTCGGTTCATCGCGTTCGTGTCGATGATCGTGATCGCGGTCGGGCTGGCAACGACCGCCCTGGCGGTACGGAGTCAGAACGATCGACTGCGCCACGAGCTCGAAGAGCGGGGAAAGCTCCTGGGAACGGTGGTCGCCGCCAATGCGACGGATGCTCTCGCCCATCTCGAGGTCGGCGAGCTGAGGCAATTGATGGCCGAGGCGCGACAACAGGAAAACGTGATCGACGCAGTGGTGTTCGACGATGAGGGGAGGGTCCTCACCGATGGCACGGTGGAGAATCCTCGCCGGCACACATTCGCCGAGGAGGCAGTCCGCCGTCACCTGAGTTCCTCCGAGGCGATGTTGGTGGAATTTGCGGGCGACCTCATGACGGTGACCAAACCGGTTCTGCTCGGGGGCAGACGATTCGGCGGCGTGACTCTGCGGTACTCGCTGGCGGGGCTTGCCCGGGACCAGGCGCTGCTGGCGCGAAGGACGGCCCTGGTCGGAACGGTTTTTGTGATGGTGGGCGTGCTTTCCGCTGCGCTGCTCGCCGGAGCGGTGATCCGGCCTTTGCGGGAGATGACCGCGGCCACCCGAGCCGTGTCGGCAGGTGAAAGCGTCCCGTTTCTGCGGGTCCGGGCGCCCGACGAGGTGGGTGAGTTGGCCGAGGCCTTCAACATCATGACCCAACGCCTGCGGGAAACCACTGTGTCCCGGGACGAGCTGGATCTGATCCTCGAGAAAATGGGGGAGTGCCTGGTTGTGACCGGCGTCGACGGCAACATCGTCCGCGTCAACAACGCGACCTGCCGGCTGTCGGGTGCCGGCGAGGCTGACCTGATCGGCAAGAACATCCGGCGCCTTTTCCGAGCCCCGAGAGGCTACCCTTCGTTGCTGCAGGTGGCCGCCGCCGGCCAGTCGGTGCAGGGACTCGAAACCGATCTGATGACCGCCTCCGGCGATTCGGTGCCCGTGTTGGTCTCGGTGGCACCGCTCGCGGCGTCGCCGGTGCGATCAAAAGGCTACGTGGTGCTCGCCGCCGATCTCAGGGAGCGGTTGCGGATCGAAGAGCAGAAGGATGAGTTCGTCACGATGGTCCATCACGAGGTCCGGGCGCCGTTGACCGCCGTTCGCGGAGCCATCGGACTGCTCAGCGGCGGGGTGGCGGGCGAGCTTGGTGACAGCGCCCGCGAGCTCGTGGACATCGCGCTGCGGAACAGCGAGCGGATGGAACGACTGGTGGGCGACATTCTGGCCTCGCGCAAGCTGGATTCGGGTCATATGGACTTTCAGCTCCAGGAGATGGCCCCGAACCCACTGGTGGAACAGGCGATCGAAGCGACGTCTGCGTACGGACTACAGTTCGACGTGGGTATTGTCCTCGAGGGCGACGTCGGCGGCGCCCGTATTCGGGTCGACCCCGACCGGTTTATTCAGGTTTTGACCAACGTGCTGTCAAACGCCGTGCGATACTCTGCGGCCGGCGATATTGTGAACGTGGTCATGAGCCGGGTCGGAGCGATGGTGAGAATAGCCGTGATCGATCACGGACCTGGTATTGCCGACGACTTCAAAGACCGGGTGTTCGAGAAGTTCGCTCGCGCCGATGACGGTTCGTGGCGGCACCGCAGCGGGACCGGGCTCGGGATGAGCATTTCGAAGGGGATCATGGAGGAGTTGGGCGGGGCGATCTCTTTCGAAACCGCCCCCGGATCGGGTACGACGTTCTTCGTGGACCTTCCGACGATCGGCTGAATGTTGCGCCTATCGGCGATAGACAGCACGCCGGCGGTGGGCTATTTTTCTGGGGATGATGATGAAGACCGAGCTGGCTGCCGAATTTGCGATCGAGCGGGCTGGGAAAAACCCTGCTCCTACGGATTTCTTTGTAGGGGAGGGGTTTGTCGCCTCCCTTCCGTTTGCTGAAGGCAGGCTGCACCTGACGCGGATTCAAGGTTGTGATCAGTTCACGTTCATGAATCAGGCCTGATAGGAAACACGATACTCATGTCGATAACCGGCAACCTCGAGACGATGAACTTGGCCGAGCTGCTCCAGTGGCTGGCCAACAACCGGCAAACCGGAACGCTGATCATTTCGAACGGGACCATCGAGAAGCGTATCTACCTCCAGGATGGGACCATCCTGTCCTCGTCGAGCTCGGACCCGCGGCGGTTGCTGGGCCATTTTCTGGTCAGCAAAGGCGTTATCAATGAGGACGATCTGGCACTGGCGATGGTGACCCAGGAGCGGCAGGGAGGGCTTTTGGGCGAGATTCTGGTCGAGAGCGGAGCCGTCGAGCAGGTCACGCTCGACCGCATGCTCAGGCTCAACGCGGAGGAGAACATCTGCGACCTGTTCGCCTGGCAGGAGGGCAGCTTCGAGTTTCTCGACGGTGAGCTGCCGGATCACGGCCTGGTGAGCCTCTCGTCCAACATCACCGGTCTGATCATGGAAGGGATGCGGCGGATCGACCACACGGCGGCCATGAAGGAAGTCATTCCGTCGCCTCAATGTGTGCCTGTCGCGGTGGCGCCGCTGTTGGACGGTGATGAGCTCGATCCCGGATGGCGGGGGGTGCTCGAGGCGGTGGATGACGACCGCAGCATCGAGGACATCTGTATGCAAACCCACTCGAGCGAGTTTTTCGTCTGCCAGGTGCTGCACCGGAAAATCGTTGACGGAAAGTTGAAGATCGTCCGTCCTCGGGTCATCGAGCCGGAGAGGGACATCGTCGTCGAAACCGTCGTCAGTACGGGCATGGTACCCAAAGGCGAAGCTCTGATCGGCGAGGCCATGAAACAGATGGCAGCGCGAGCCTACGAATCAGCGGTTCGCCATCTTCGCGCCGCCGCAAGCCTCGAGCCGGACAATCGGGATCTGCGGCTGGTCATCGAACAGACGGGAACGCAAATTCGCGCGGGCATCGCAAAGGGGGGCGTCCGGCCGGATCGTGTGCCGGTGCTCGAAAGCTCGCTTGAAGAGATGAAGGCCATGCAGCTCACGCCGGGCGAGGGGTTCATCCTGTCGCGGATCAACGGGAGATCGGATATCCGATCGATCGCCAAGATTTCACCGATGTCGGAGATTGAAGCCCTGCTGGTGTTCTGGAAACTGGTCGAGGCGAAACACATCAGCTTTCTGGGCGACGAGTGATGGCGTCGGGGAGGTTGATCAACCGCGACAAGCTCGTGCGGGCCAAGGAGCAGCGCTTGGTGCGCAAGCAGCGGATCCTCGAGGTGGCCGGATCGATCTTCAATCGCATGGCGTACTCCGAGGTGACTCTGGACTCCATCGGCCAACGCGCCGATGTCGAGCGCGGTGTTGCATCGATGTACTTCGGCTCCAAGGAAGAGCTCTTCTTGATCGTTTTCAGGGGTTTTCTGGCGGAGTGGTTCGAATACCTCGAGCGCCGGCTCACCGGCCGGGACGGGGCGATGGACCGGAAGGAACTCACCGTCCTTCTGGCCCATGGTGTGGCGGAGCGGCCTGCAATGACGAGGTTTCTGAGTCTGCTGCCGGTCGTGCTGGAGCAGGACATCGATGCGATGGATGTCTACCACTTCCAGCGTTGGCGGTGCGACCGCATGGCGGCCGTCGGTGGGTTGATGGAGAGGGCCGCGAGCGTCCTCGGTTCGGGAGACGGTTTCGGCCTTCTCTACCGGGTGCAACTCGTGGCGGCGGGGCTGGAGATGGCTGCCAACCCGAGGGGCGCCGCAGCCTTCGAGCGGGAGACCCCGGAGTTTGCGGGTTTGTGGGTCGATATGGAACGCGAGCTCGCAAGGGTGGTTGCAGGCTACATCGGCTCCTAACCCGCATTTCTCACCAGCTTGTCGACTGCGGCCGACGATGCATCCTACCCAGACGTGCTTTCTCACCTTGGGGTGCTCAACGTACTGCAGAGTACGCCTCCGCGCCCCAAGGTGAGAAAGCACGTCTGGCCACGGCGCCTCGTCGCCCTCGTGACGAAACCTGGTGAGAAAAGCGGGCTAACGCTCTCACGGTCAGACGTTTCACTTGACATGGCGGGCTCCCGTGGGTATCATCCCCCGGCTCGTGCGAGTGGAGGAATCATGGCAGGAAAAGGACATCGCGTCACCATCAAGCTCAAGAGCACCGAGAGTGCCTACATGTACAGCGTCAAAAAGAACAAGCAGAACACCACCGAACGGCTCGAACTCAAGAAATACGACCCGATCGTGCGCAAGCACGTTGTCTTCAAGGAAAGCCGTTAGCGAATGCGGAGGGCGCAGCAGCGCCCGTTCTGGTGCGCTGACAAAACCCGGCCGGCCCTCAAGGGTCGCCGGGTTTTCGTTTCTGCAACGAGCGGGTCGAAAGGGCGATCGGCCGAGTGTTGAGCTTCAGTTGAGCTATGATGTGTGGCGTTTCATCCAGGTGAGTCGAGGGGATCACACATGGACGTCCTCAGGGAATTCCTCGAGTTCATCGAGTACTCGAAGCCGCAACCGGTGGCGGATCTGCTCCGCCGTGTCCTGCTCAAGAGTCGCCGTCTGACCGATGCCGAGGCGGGGAGCGTCTTTATCGCCCGCGGACGCGGTGAAAAACGCCGGCTCGAGGCGGCCGATACGCAGAACGATCGCATCGAACTCGAGCCCGCCAACTTTGTCGTGCCGCTCAACAAAGAGTCGATCGCCGGCTACACGGCGGCCACCGGCGAAACCGTCTTTGTCGCGGATCTCTACAACATTCCCGACAGCCTGCCCTTCAGGTTCGACCCAAGCTTCGACAGCGAGCACGGTTACACGAGCCGCTCGATGCTCAGTTTTCCGTTACTCAACCACGACCGCGCCGTGATCGGCGTGGTGCAGCTGATCAACCGCCTCGACCCAAAGGGAAACGGCCCGGTCCCGTTCGAGCGCGAGCAGGCCGACTTGATCGTCCCGTTCAACCACATCGTCGGCGGCGCCATCGAGCGCGCCGACATGCTGGACCGGATCTCGGCCCAGAACGTCCGCCTGCGCGACCGCAACCGTCTTCTGCGCGAGCAGCGGGCCCGGATAGCGGCCCTCCAGGACGAGACCGAAGAAGCGTTCCAGCTCTCCATCAATCTTCTGTCGAGGGCGGCGGAGTTGCACGACGAGAACACCGCCCGACACGTGGTGCGGGTCAACGAGTACGCCTATTTTCTCGCCCAGGAGCTGGCCATGCCGCAGGACTTCTGTGACGAGATCCGCTACTCGGCGCAGTTGCACGATGTCGGCAAGATGAGCGTCAACGTCGCCATCCTCCGCAAGCAGGGTCCGCTCGATGACGAGGAACGAGCGGAGATGATGCGCCACCCCGAGTACGGCTTCCAGATCCTGTCGGCATCAGACCGGCTCAAGATGGCTGCCGAGATCGCGCTCAATCACCACGAAAAGTGGAACGGCGGCGGCTACCCGGTGGGCCGAGTGAAAGAGGAGATCCCGATCTCGGCCCGCATCGTCGCAGTCGCCGACATCTACGACGCAATCCGATCGCCGCGTCCCTACAAGCCGGGGTTCACCCACGATCAGACCGTCAAGGTGCTGCTCGAGGGCGACGACCGCTTTTCTCCCGGTGACCACCTCGACCCACGACTGCTCGAAATCCTCGCCGCCGAACACCAGGGCATGGCAGTGATCTGGAATCGCTTTCTGGAACGGTAGAGCTGCCAGCTCTACCCGACGCGCCGCAGAATCACCAGGGTCCGGTCATCGTCGTAGGGACGCCCGGCGACGAAGGCATCGGTCGCGGAGTGGATCGAAGCAGCGAGCTCCTCGGGCGGTTCCTTGCGGTGTTCGCGGCACACCTCGACCAAGCGTTCGCGCTCGAACATCTCCTCTTCCGGGTTCGCAGCTTCGGTGATGCCGTCGGTATACAGGATCAGCGTGTCCCCGGTCTCGAGCCGGGTCTCGGTTGCTGAGTAGGTTGCGTCGGGCATCAAACCCAGAGGCATCCCAGTGGGCATCAGGAGCTCGATCTCGCCGGAGGCGCGAACCAGGATGCTCGGGTCGTGGCCGGCGCTCGCAAAACGCAAGGCACCGGTCTCGGACGAGAGGATGCCCAGAAATGCCGTGGCGAATGATTCGACGGGGGTCTTGGCGTGCATCTGCGGAGAGACGCGGTTGAAGATGTCGGCGGGTTCCATGTTCTCGCCCAGGAAGGCATTGACCAGGGCATCAACGTAGCCGGTGAGCAGCGATGCCGCAAGGCCCTTGCCCGAGACATCTGCGATAACGACTGCGACCTCGCCTTGATCAGCACGCTCCACGATCTGGTAGTAGTCTCCCGACACGCCCCGCGACGGGGTGTTGCCGCCGTGGATTTCGAACCCGCGCACCTTTGGCATCGCCGCCGGGAGCAGGGCCACCTGGATGCGGCGGGCGAGGGCGACTTCCTGCTCGAACCGCCGTCGCTCGGCGGCCTCCTCGGCGAGCGCGAGATTGCGAAGCCGGAGCCCGGTCGCCGATGAAACCACCGCGAGAAGCTCCATGTCGGCCTCGGTGAACTGGCGGCTGGCAAGGGTGGAGCTCAAGACGATCATGCCGATGGCGCCGGCGGGCGTTAGCAGCGGCGCCGCAACAAGGGTCCTGACGCCGGCGTCGAGAAGGCTCTCCGAACTCGCGAACCTTTGATCGGTGGCGGTGTCGTGGACCACTGCCACCTGACCGTTGCCGATGACCTCGCGGGCGAGGCTCTGCGATTCCGGAAACGCGTCGGTGCCGGCGTCCCGCGACCGGCTGGCCACGCGCACCAGTTTTTCGCCGTCCATCAGGAAAACGGCGCCGTGGAGAGGCGCCATGTGGACGAAGAGCCGTTCGAGCACGCCGTCGATCAGGTCTTCGGCGGTGCTTGATGCGTTGAGGGCGTGGTGGATGTCGTACAGGACGCGCAGCTGGTCGGAGGCGTGCTGCAGCTCGGCCTGGGCGACGTCCATCGGTCGCGCAAATTCCCTCTCCGACTCGGCGATGATGTCGCTGGCGGGGCGGAGGATGGTCCCTTCGGTGCTCAGCATGGGGGCGTTGTGGTTGATGTTCTGGGCGCCGCCGATGGTGATAACCGATGCCGACAGGGAAATGACATCTCCCGGACGAACACCGGTCGGCTCCAGGACCGGCTTGCCGTTGATTCGGGTTCCGTTTCGCGAGGAGAAGTCCTCCAACATCCACGTGTCGCCGTCTTTATACAGACGTGCGTGCTTTCGTGAGAGGCTTCGGTCAGAGATCGTGAGATCACATTTGGTCGAGCGGCCGATCACAACCGACTCGGAGTCGATTTGGTGCTCGAACGGCTGGCCCTCGGCGGGCGCGATATGAATTGCTTTCATGGTTGAACGATCATACCCATTCTCTGTTTGATGTGTGTGTGAACAGGTGTCCTGTTGAAGTCGGCACAACTCGGCCGCCGTCATGTCATTTCTTGCCGATCATGTGGTACTGCCAGAGGTCGCGGTCGGAAAAGTGGATCAGCGGTGAAAGCACCAGCAGCCCGGTCCTGCCGATGGTGTCTTCGAGGGAGCGGAGCTCTTCGAAACGCCCCTCCATGTCGGGGTCGGCGGGGACCTCGAAGCCGGATTGGCGTACTCGTTGCGGAGATCGCTGTCGTCCAGGCTGGTCACGAGACCCCTTGCCGCCAACCGTTCACCTGCTGTCCGGAGCTGTTGCTGTCCGCCACTGAAACACAGGAGAAGTCATCTCAATCCGGACGCGCGCAGTCAGTGGTAGACTCACCGGAGCATCGTGTGCGACAAAATAACCGTGCGGGGAGTGCGGTCCGATCCGGGGGGAGGTTCGGGATGCAGGTGATATTCGAGCCTGATCATGAGATCGATAATTGCCTGATCGTGCGTCTTCAGGGCGCAGTCGATGTGGTCACCGCCGATCGTTTGTGGGAGCTTGCGTCTCAGAGAGCAGGCGCGGATGCCCGCTTCTTCCTGTTCGATTTTTCGGGGGTCACCATCCTCACCAGCGCCGGAATCGGCATGCTGGTTCGCCTCCTGATCCGACTTCGGGGACAGAGCGGCACCCTGGCGGTGTTCGGCTGCAACGACCACATCTGCGACGTTTTCGACATCGTCCTCTTGAAGGAGATCCTGCATGTCAGCATGTCGGAGGAAGAGGCCCGGGAGAAGCTGAAAAGCGGGTGATCGCCACCAGGAGGATCGACGCTGCGATCGCGTCCAACTGTCGCGCTATTTCTTCTTGGCCGTTTTCTTCGCGGCTGTCTTCTTCGGGCTCGTTTTCCGGGTGGTCGGCTTCGTCTTCTTCGCTCTCGGGTCCTTGCCCTGTGAATGCAGCTTCTCCTCGCGGCGGGCAAGCAGTTCCACCGCCTGTGCGAGATCGACCTTCTCGGGGTCGATGCCCTTGGGGACGGTGGCGTTGACCGTGCCGTCGGTGACGTAGGGACCGAACCTGCCGTTTTTGACCTGAATGGTGTCGCCGCTCGTGGGGTGGGCGCCGAGATCGGCGATGGCCGAGGCGGCGCCCTGACGGCGGCCGCGTTTCGGTTCTTTGAGCTTGGCAACCGCCTCTTCGAGGTTGAGGGTGGCGAGTTGTTCCTGGGAGTCGATGCTGCGGGTCTCCGTGCCCATTTTCACGTAGGGGCCGTAGCGCCCGTCCTGGACGGTGATGATTTCCCCGGTGTCGGGGTGGGCGCCCACTTCCCGAGGGAACGACAGCAGCATGACCGCCTGCTCGAGGGTCACGGTCTCCGGGTCCATGCTCTTCCACAGGCTCGCCATCCTGGGCTTGTCGGCGCCGTCCTCGCGATCACCGAGCTGGACGTACGGCCCGAAACGGCCGTTCTTCACATAGATGGGCTTGCCGCTTGCAGGATCGTTGCCCACGACCCTGTCGCCTTCCTCCGCCTTGGCAACCATCTCCAACGCGCGCTCGAGGGTCAGTTCGTCGGGCGGCATGTCATCGGGAACCGACGCCCGCACGTCGCTGTCCCCGATCTGGACGTAGGGGCCGTAGCGGCCGACCCGCACCGCCACCCTTTCGCCCTCGGGGGTCTGGCCGATGGTGATGCGCGAAGCCTCACGGGGTTCGATGTTCTCGCCGGTGGCGACCAGCGCGTGCAGACCCATGCGCATGATCTGGCGCCGTCCGTTGTCGGAATCAGCCGCGCCGAAGTAGAAATCACGGAGCCACGGCGTCGCTTCGTTTTCACCGCGCGCGATGGCGTCGAGTTCGTCCTCCATGCGGGCGGTGAAGTCGTAGTCCACCAGGTCCGGCAGATTGCGCTCCAGAAGTCGGGTGACCGCAAACGCCGTAAATGTCGGCACCAACGCCTGGCCCTTGCTCCACACGTAGCCGCGGTCCTGGATGGTCTGGATGATCGAGGCGTAGGTTGAAGGGCGGCCGATGCCCCGGGTCTCGAGCTCTTTGACGAGGCTGGCCTCGGTGTACCTGGCCGGTGGTTGGGTGGTGTGGCTGGTGGGCTCGAGCCCCGTCACGTCGAGGGCCTCGCCCGGCGACAGCGCCGGCAGGATCTTCTCCTGGTCGGCGAGCTCGGCCTCGGGGTCGTCGGAACCGGCGACGTAGGCACGCAGAAAGCCCGCAAACGTGATGACCTTGCCCGATGTCGCAAAGGTCGCCGTTCCCTGGTCGGCCGTGGGCGCTTCGATGCGCACCTGGGTGCGCACGCCGATCGCATCCTTCATCTGTGACGCCATGGTGCGCTTCCAGATCAGGTCGTAGAGCTTGAACTGGTCGGCCTCGAGCACCGAACGCAGGCTCGAAGGGGTGCGGAAGCGCTCACCGGCCGGCCGGATCGCCTCGTGGGCCTCCTGGGCGCTTTTCGATTTGGAACGGTAGAGGCGGGCCTGCTCCGGCAGGTACTCGTCGCCGTACAGCTCGCGCACCTGGTGGCGGGCGGCGCTGAGGGCCTCTCGGGAGAGGGTCAGCGAGTCGGTCCGCATGTAGGTGATGTACCCGTTTTCGTAAAGGTTCTGGGCCAGCCGCATGGTGCGGCGGGCGTTGAACCGCAGCTTGCGCCCCGCCTCCTGCTGCAGGGTCGAGGTCATGAACGGAGGGTAGGGACGGTTGGTGAAGGGTTTCTCGTTGACCTCGGCGACTGTGAATTCCGCGGCGCCCAGCTCGCCGGCAAGGGCGGTCGCGCGTTCGTTGTCGAGGATCAACGCGTTGCTCTTGAGCTCACCGGTGTCGGCGTCGAAGTCCTTGCCGATCGCCACCTTCGCGCCGTCGAGTTCGGCCAGCCGGGCGGTGAATGCCGATCCTCCGTCGATCTTTTCAAGCGTCGCCTCGAGGCCGCAGAAGGCCGACTCGACGAACCGCATGCGCGCTTCTTCGCGGGCGACGATGAGCCGCGTCGCCACCGACTGCACGCGCCCGGCCGACAGCTTCGGACGGAGCTTCTTCCAGAGCACCGGCGAAACCTCATAGCCGACCAGCCGGTCGAGGATGCGGCGGGTTTCCTGTGCCGCCACCAGCCGGCTGTCGATGTCGCGCGGATTCTTGAGAGCGTTGGCGATGGCAGAATCGGTGATCTCGTGGAACACCATGCGCTTGACCGGGACCTTGGGCTTCAGGACCTCGACGAGGTGCCAGGCGATGGCCTCTCCTTCGCGGTCCTCGTCAGTGGCCAGGTAGAGTTCCGAGGCCTCGGCGAGCTTTTTCTTGAGCGTCGCGACCTGTTTCCTTTTTTCCAAGGGAACGATGTAGAGGGGCGCGAAGTCGTTTTCGACATCGATGCCGAGTCGAGCCCACGGCTTGCCCTTGAATTGCTTGGGAATCTCGGCGGCGGACGGCGGCAGGTCGCGGATGTGGCCGATGGAAGATTCGACGACATAGTCCGGCCCGAGGAAGCGGGCTATGGTCCGCGCCTTGGCGGGCGATTCGACGATAATGAGCGGCTTTGTATCGGCCATAGGGCCCATAGGAGAGCCGACCGCGCTGCGCTTGTCAAGCAAAAGGTCGGAAAGCGACTCTCGCATCGGGTGGTATGATCTGCCGACGTTGCCCTCCCGGCGACGTACGATGAACGCAAAGGGGAGTCGCTGTGGGACCGTGGTTGATTGAGGTCACAACCCCGATGGAGCTCGATCCGTGGCTGGCCGGCGGTCCGCCGGACCGCCGCGAATCCACGGTGATGCTGGTGCGCGGCGACGGGCCGCTGGTGCGGGTCTTTCTGCCCAACGCCCTCGATGCCGCGAAGGTCGATGAACGGCGCGCGGTGGTGTGGTTCCGGAACCCGGGCGTGCTCGACGCCGATCGCGCCGGTGAGATCTTCGGCGATGGCGAGTGGTGTCTCGCCGTGGTCCTGGGCGTCGACGGCAGAACCGCCGCCTGGGTGACGAGCGATCGGATCGGTGTAGAGGATGCGGCGTTCGCGTTTGCCGAAGCCGAAAAAAACAGGAAAGTTGAACTCATCCATGTCTGAGATTCCCGAAAAGTTCGACCACCTCGAGATCGAGGCCACGTGGCGGCGGCTGTGGGAGGAGTGGGGCATCTACCGCTGGGACCCTGCGGTGCCGCGTGACCAGACCTTCGTGGTCGACACCCCGCCGCCGACCGTGTCCGGTTCGCTGCACGTGGGCCACGTTTTCTCGTACACGCACCAGGATCTTTTGGTGCGCTACCAGCGCATGACCGGCAAGAACATCGCCTTTCCGATGGGTTGGGACGACAACGGCCTGCCCACCGAACGCCGGGTGCAGAACCTGCTCGGCATCCGCTGCAACCCCCACCTCGCCTACGACCCCGATTGGAAGCCGGACCCTGCGGGCGGCAAGCGCAAAGAGATCGAAGAGGTCTCGCGCCGCAACTTCATCGAGGCCTGTGGGGTGGTCACCGCCGAGGATGAAAAGGCCTTCGAACACCTGTGGCGCCACCTCGGCCTGTCGCTCGATTGGTCGGAGCAGTACGCCACGATCGACGACCACTGCCGCCGCGTCTCCCAGTTCAGCTTTCTCGACCTGGTGGCCAAGGGCCAGGTCTACAACGTCGAGTCGCCGACCATGTGGGACATCGACTTCAAGACCGCAGTCGCCCAGGCCGAGGTCGAGGACCGCCCGCGGCAGGGCATGTTCTACGATCTCCGTTTCGGGGTCGAGGGCGGCGGCGAGCTCAAGATCTCCACCACCCGGCCGGAGCTGCTCGGCGCCTGCATCGCGGTGGTCGCCCACCCCGACGACGAACGCTACCAGGGCTTCTTCGGCAAACACGCCATCACCCCGCTCTACGGAGCGCGGGTCCCGATTCTGGCGGCCGACCACGCCGACCCCGAAAAGGGCACCGGCATCCTCATGGTCTGCACCTTCGGCGACGCCATGGACGTGGAGTGGTGGAAGACCTCGGGTCTGCCCCTGAAGCAGCTGATCGGCCGTGACGGCCGCATCGTGCCGGCGACCTTCACAGTGGCGCCCTTTGCGAGCGTCGACCCCGGGCTCGCGCAAAGATCGCACGACGAAATTGCCGGTCTCTACATCAGCAAGGCCAAGACTCGGATCGCCGAGCTGCTCGCCGAGGAGGGGAGCCTCCCCGGGTGGCCGGGCACGGCGCTGGTCGGCGAGCCGAGACCCACCGACCAGATCGTCAAGTTCTACGAAAAAGGCGACCGCCCGCTGGAGTTCGTACCGACCCGACAGTGGTTCATCCGCGTGCTCGAGCACCGGCAGGCTCTGCTGGAGCAGGGCGACAAGATCCAGTGGCACCCGGCCCACATGAAGACCCGCTACACCCACTGGGTCGAGGGTCTGAACCAGGACTGGTGCATCTCCCGCCAGCGCTATTTCGGTGTCCCGTTTCCGGTGTGGTACCCCCTCGATGCGAGCGGCGAGCCGCAGTTTGACAGCCCGATCTATGCCGACTCGGACTCTCTCCCGGTCGACCCCCTGACCGACACCCCCCCGGGCTATTCAGAACCACAGCGGAACCAACCGGGCGGTTTCTCGGCCGAACCCGACGTCATGGACACCTGGGCGACCTCGTCGTTGACGCCGCAGATCCAGTCCTACTGGGACGTCGACCCGGAGCGCCACCGCAGCCTCTTCCCGATGGACATCCGGCCGCAGGCGCACGACATCATCCGCACCTGGGCCTTCTACACCATCGTCAAGGCGTGGATGCACGAGGGCGAGATCCCGTGGCGCCACGTGATTCTGTCCGGGTGGATCCTCGACCCCGACCGCAAGAAGATGTCCAAGTCCAAGGGCAACGTGGTGACTCCCGACGACCTCCTGGTGGAGTGGTCGTCGGATGCGGTCCGCTACTGGGCGGCCCGCGCCCGGCTCGGCACCGACACCGCCTTCGACCCCGGCGTCTTCAAGGTCGGCAAAAGGCTCGCCATGAAGGTCTTCAACGCCAGCCGGTTCGTGCTCCTGCAGCTCGGCCGCGACGGCGCCGAGGTCCCGGGCGCCGAACACATCGCCGAGCCCCTCGATCTGGCCCTGGTGGCGCGGTTGCGGGTGGTCATCGGACAGGCGACGCGGGCCTTCGAGGCCTTCGACTACGCGGCCGCGCTGCAGGTGATCGAGGAGAGCTTCTGGCAGTTCTGCGATCACTACCTGGAGCTGGTGAAGCTGCGCTCCTACTCGGACGACGACACGCCGGGCCGGCGCTCGGCGCTGGCGGGGCTCGGGCTCGGCCTCAACACCTATCTCCGGCTGTTGGCGCCCTTTCTGCCGTTTGTCACCGAAGAGGCGTGGTCGTGGCGGTTCGCCGGGACGGGGCGGATGCGGAGTGTCCACACCGCGCCGTGGCCGACCGCGGACGAGCTCGCGGCCATACCGCCACCGGAGGCCGACGGCGGTTTCGAGGCTGCGGTGGCGGTCATGACCGCGATCCGCGGCGCCAAGACGGTCGCGCAGAAGAGCCTCAAGTGGCCGGTGGCGTCGCTAGAAATCACGGGCCCCGAGGCGGCGCGCGCCGCGCTGGCGCCGGTGATCGCCGACATCCTCCGCGCCGGCAACGTCCTCGATGGCGGGCTGACGCTTTCCGACGGCGAAGCCCCGGAAGGCGAGCGCTTCGCCATCACCGTGACTCTTGGCGACGACGAACGCTGACACTTCTGCGGTGACTCCGGGATGCTCAACCGGTTGGATGGATGATCTCGTCGAATGCAGGCATTCCCAGGAGTGGCTCGAAGAGCACCCTCTCCGAATCGTGGAGGAGGTAGAACGATCCCCAGCCCTCGCGTTGGGCTTGTCGCAGGAAGGCGAGCGCCTGCTCGCGGTGGCCTAGCCAGGCGGCGATGGCGGCCCTCGAGTATGTGTGCACTCCATCCAAATCGGCGCCGTCCATTGCGACGAACTCGGCGTCAATAGCCATGGCCGTTTCGGTGTCGCTCTGACGGCTCGCCACCATGCCGAGCCACCGCATTACCTGCAGGGCACGAAAATTCGGGTGGCGGTTGCGAATGGTTGCGAGGACCCACTGGGCGCGTTCCAGGTCCCCGGCGTAGACCAGGGCGCGGGCCGAGGTCCACAGAATCTCCGGATCTCCTTCGCCTGTCGGCTCAGGCCCAAGATCCTTCGTCGCGCGCTCAGCGAGATTCGTCGCCAGTGCGGCATGGTCGTGAGCACGCGCAGCGGCGGCACCTTCGACCATGAATTGGAAAGGGACGGCCCCCTTGACTGCCGCACCCTCGTCCGTCGAGAACACTGCTTCGAGCCCCTGAACGTCGCCCATGCTCGCCAAAGCCCGCACCTCCGCTTCCCGCAGTCTCGCATTCGACGGGAATCGCTGCAGGCCTTCACGTGCGTCCTTGAACTCCTCTTCGAATTCGCCGATCCGGTGGTGGGCGTCAGCCGTCACGACGAAGATGTTGGCCGCCATCGGGACGCGGAGCATCCACTCAGGAGCATCCTCAGGCACGACCTCCCGCATGACCTCGAGGGCCTCCCGCGGCCGGTTGAGGCTCAGGGCCGCCCCGGCGATGAGGAACTTGACAACGATGTCATCGGGAATCATCGACTCGATCTCTCGCAGCAGCCGAAGACGGTCCTCGGTGCGGCCCTGGAACCAGGTGTCGAAGACATCGACCCACAGGCGTTCGAAACCGGTCAGATCCTGGCTGCTCCTCTTGAGCTGTTGCACGATGAAAACGGCTTCGTTACGCCGTCCCAGAGTCCAGTATCCCATCGCCAGGCGGAGCTGGGCGGACATGAAGTCATTGTCGATCTCCACCGCGCGCTCGAGGTGCCGCACGGCCTCTGGTTGGTCGATGCCCCACAGCTCCGAGCCAACGATAAACTCCCGGTAGGCCTCGAACAGCGGTGGACGGGACAGAAGCTGGTTGTGAGCATGTCCGCGCAGGTGGGTGGCGACGGCGCCAAGGGTTCGCTGGACAACGCGATCGAGTGCATGCTGTTCGCCGTTGCGTGGTGCGATCTCGGGGGGCACTGCGTACAAGAGTGCTCCCTGGGTTGCGTCGATGAGGTGGATCTGAAGCTCGAGGTTGCCCTCGTGCAGGTAGTAGGCGCCGGTGAGAGCCAGACCGCTGCCGCGGTTTCGGGCGAGCGCGCACACCGCGTCGAGATCGATGACTGGGTCTGTCGCCGCCAACGGCAGGGGTTCGGCGAGTCCGGAAGCGGACAGCTCGCCCGTCAGCCGATCGGCAGCAAGCGAACCGAGGGCATCGAGAGAGGGATCGCCGGTACGATTGACAAGCGGCACGATCAGCACCCTTCGAGGGTCGAGGGGTTCCGCAGATGGTCGAAGGAGGAGATAGCCCGCGACTGCTGCGAGTGCGATCACGATCAGCGGGACCCACCACAGTTTTCGAAGGCGTGCCCCCGGGGCGGAACCGTTGTGGCCGTCAGGGTCGTCGGTCAGAACCGGCATGACCAGGCGGTACCCACGCTTGGGGATGGTCTCAATGTAGCGAGGGTTGCGGGCGTTGTCCCCGAGTGCACCACGCAGTTCGGCGACTGAGTTGGTCAGGGTGCCCTCGGAGATGAAGCTCCCTTCCCAAACGTGGTCGATGAGAGCGTATTTGGAAACCACCTCACCCGCTCTCTCGGCCAGACACACCAGCACGTCCATTGTCCGGGGCTCAATCCTCCGATTTTCACCGCCGGCGACGAGACGATTCTCGGAGGGCACGACAGTCCATTCGCCGAGGAGGAATCGCTCGAGAGAGCGGCGGGCGGGCTGGAGCTCCGGGGGCATTGCGGGGCCATTGTACTCTCGCGACGGCGAACCCCTGGTTGAGAACAGGACCACGTTGTCGAAATCGACGGCTCGAACGCGAGGCATGGGGTCCTCCGGGTCAGGTCGTGCCGTGGACGGTTCGCGCGACGATCTCGGGAGCCCGGTCGCCCGGGCTCCCGAGACGTGAATCTCACCGGGCCGGAACCAGGTAGCCGTCGTTGGTGTGGTTGTCCACCACCGTAGCAAAGGCCAGGAATGCCGCCCCGGGTGTCTCGGTCCACGCCACAGCGAGAGCATCGGCGATAGAGTCGAGCTTTGCCGGATCGATATTGAGCGTGTCGAGGCTGTGGAAGAGGTCGTCGAGTTGGCGGTAGCCGAAGGGTTCCAAACCGACCTGCACCGAGCCCAGCGCACTTCCGTCGGCGGCGACCAGGTTGACATCGACCGTGACCGGTACGCCGGCGAGGCTGACGACACCGAGGTTGGTTCGAGCGGCGGCGGTGTTCTCGAGCTGAATCAGGCGCACCTCATCTCCCGAGGTCGCCGCATCTGCGGCGTCACTGGCCATCGCGAAACCGCTGCAGGTTCCGGTGCCGCAGCGGGTGCCGGTGCGCGCGGAGACCAGGAGGTCGCCGCCGAAAGACGTGACGCGGAGGGCCGCCGCGCCGTGGAAATCGAAGAGACTGTCGAGAACGTTGGGGTAGCGGGCGCTGAGGCCCGGTCCGAGCGTCAGAGACACCGTCTGGGGTGCGCTGTTGTCGCGCCCGCGCTCGAGCAGGTCGATCGTGATCTCAGCCATGACGGAGCCCCGGTTGTGGAGCTCGAGGTCGGTGGTCCAGCGGCTCGAGTTGAGGCCACCTGTGTTGGCCGCCGCGGTTACGATGGCGATCTGCGGGACCAGCTTGAAGACCGCCAGGCCGGCGTCGCTGGTCACGTAAATTGCGCCCGAGGGACCCACGTCGATGCCGTTTATCGTGACGAATGGGGGCAGGGTCCCGAAACCTTGAAGACTGGGCGTCAGGCCGCTCACCAGCGGAACTACTGCACCGTTCTTGGGGTTGATCCGCGACACCCGGCCGGCACCGGCCTCGAGGACCAGCAGCGAGCCGTCGCGGTCAACGGTCATGCCCTCGGGCCCGCTCAGGCCCATGGCCACCGGTACCGGCTGAGCGAGGTTCTGACCACCGGCGACCAGCTGCCAGATGATCCCGGTGGCCCAGTCGCCGACCCACAGATTGCCACCGGCGGCCGCGAGCCCGAGCGGCAGATAGATCTGATTTGTGACGTCGGCCAGCACGGTCGAACCGCCAGCGCCGGCGCGGACCACCCGCGCCTGGCCCTCGCCCATGCCGATGTCGACCACGATGAGGTCGTCACCAAAAGCGATGGCATTCACTGGCACGGAGAAGTCGAAGAGGTCGGTCACCACCTGTCCGGCCGTGGGGTCCCACCGCTGGACGCGGCCCATGCCGGCGGGGAAGAAGTTGGTCAACACCAGGTTCTCCCCATCGGCCGCGACCGACACCGCACCCCCAAAGCCCTGACCGGGGGTCCACCGGTACCTGGTCACGCTTCGTTCGGCGCCGGTGCCGCCGTCGTATTCCCGCAGAGCGAACAGGTTGCCAACCCAGACCGATTCGCCGCCGTCGCTTCGGGGCTGGACCGCGATGCCCGACACCAGCGTCAAGCCGCCTGGGACGTAGACCGCGTGGCTGCCGTCGGGGAAGACCTCGGCCACCAGGCCGTCGGTGTAGCTCGAGACGAAAAGTCGTCCGTCGGCGTTGAATGCCAGGTTATCGGGACCGAACGGCAGCTCCGCGTAGGTCGTGAAAGCACCGGTTGAAGGGTCCATGCGGAGGATCGTGAAGCCGACGCGCTCGATGATGTACAGCATGCCGTCGGGTCCGAACTTGGCGGTGAAAGGCGCCGGGATGCCGGAAGCCACGGTTTCGACCGTGACGGGGTCGGCATCGACGTCGATCTTCACCACCCGGCCCTGCCACATGAGCGCTGCGTAGAGCAGGCCGTCGGGACCGAAGTCGGTTCCCTTGACGCCGCCGAGACCCTGGGCGAGTGGACGCGGCGGGTCATGGAGTGCCGGGTCAAGCTCGAAGAGTGCGTCTGTATACCACGGCTCGGAAACGAACATCCGGCCGTCGTCGGAGAAGGCAATGGGGTTCACGCCGGGCCCGACCATCTGAGTGGTTATGCTGCCGTCGGGGGCAACGCGCCCCACCTGACCGGTAAACATGGCCGCCCAGTAGAGGGAACCGTCGGGTCCGAAGTTGACGTCCTCGGGGCCGAGAACGCCGCTTTCGGGTCCGATCATACCGACCACCTGGCCGACCGTGGTGTCGAGCACAACCACGCCTCCGAAGGTACACACGTAGAGCAGGCCGTCGGGACCGAAGCGCAGGCCGAAGGTCGCGGGCAGTGTGCCTCGAGCCAAGATTTCGGTTGCCTCCGCCGTGGGCGCCACAGCGGCCACTGCAAGCACGACGACTGCGCCGCACAATGCGGCTTTGAGGGTTCGATTCGAGATCATGATCCACCTCCTTTTCATCGTTGTGCTGCAGTGTCGGTCCGGGTGCCGCGGGAAGTCCTCGGGAAGTCCCAGGAATTTCCCGGGGATTTCCCAGGGATTGCGCAATCGAGAGATCAAGGTTGGTGGGTAGCGGGTTCACCTCGGAACAAAGCGGCGAAAATTACATGTCCACCCACCCCTGAACGGGGGAGGGTGGTTGGGAATTAAGAATGAAGAATTTAGAATTAAGAATTCAAAATTGTCACGGCGCTGGAATCAGCGCCGTGGGCACCGGCATGATGTTCCAGGTGAAGCCCGACAGCCCCTCGGGGTGGGTGTAGAGCAGCTCGCGTTGCGGCGTGCCGTTCACCCAGATATAGCGGTTGATCTCGCCCTCGTCGTCGTTGGCGACATAGAGTTCGTCGATGCCGTCGCCGTCGAGATCGGCAAGGATGGCGGCGTGCTCGAACCCGCCCGAGTTGCGGTCGATCGATTCGATCGACCAGTCCGCCCGTGGGTCGGAGCCGGGGCGCAGCAGCCACAGACCGCTCTTGTTGGCGGCCGCCACGATCTCTTTGATGCCGTCGCCGTCGACGTCGCCGGCGGTCAGGAATCGGGTCATATTGTCGTCGAGGCTGGTGATCAGGATGCCTGCGGTCGGGTCGGTGTCGGCGTCGTAGCGCAGGATCTCGACCCGCCCGCCGGCCACCGCCTCCACCGACACGTAGAGCTCGTCGGTGCCGTCGCCGTCGACGTCGTCGACCAGGATTTCCTTGGCGTGGCGGTCGCCGAGATCGGCGACGACGGCTCTGGGCTCGTCCGAACCCGGAACGTAGCGGGTGACAACCCCGGGCTGCGGGGTGCCGTCGAGTTTGTTGGGCAGGCTCGGCGTGGCGTAGATTTCGAGCACTCCATCATGGTCCAGGTCGCCCAACTCGACCTCGTGGACGAAGGTGTTGGGTTCGGCGTCGAGCTCCTGGGCCGTGAAGCCGCCGGCGCCGTCTCCCCAGAGGACCGCCACCACGCCCTGGTCGTGGGTGGCGACCGCGATGTCCGAGAACCCGTCGCCGTTGATGTCGGCCACCTCGAGGTCGCGCATGCGGCTGAACCTGCCGCCGAAGTCCTTCTCCCACAGAGTCGTGCTGGTGCCGTCGGGTTTCCACAGCTTGACGATCGCCCGCGTGCCGGCGGCGGTGAGGATGCCGGCCTCACCGGTCAGCGGTTGATAGACCATCGCCTTGTGAAAGACGTTGCTGTCGGGGTCTTCGATGAAGCGGTAGTTCCACGACGTGCCGTCGTTGGTGAGGATGCCGAGTTGGGCGGGTTGAGGCACCGGGCCTGACGGTCCGGTCTCGAGCACCGCCAGTGCGATCAGCAATCCGTTGGGCAGGGGCTCGACGGCCGGAGCTTTGGCGCAGCTGGTGAGGGTGATCATCAGGGAGATGACGAAGACGGATCCAAGCAATCGACGCATTTTTCTTCTCCGTTGCCGGTTTCGAGGGAATCCCCCGGTATTCGGACCGACGGTATCGTACCGCAGTTCGATCTCCCCTTACGGCAACCGGCCGGCGGGCACCCACCACTCCCGCACCCACGACACGAGTCGGCCCGCACGCACCGCCGGATCGTCGCCGGCGATCGCCTGCGCCTCGGCGAGGCTCTCGGCGCGGAGGATGGTCAGACCTACGATCGACTCGTCCGGTCCCTTGCCGAGACCTCCCGCCACGATCGCCTGGTCGGCCTCCTGGAGGCGCAGTTGGTACTGGATGTGGGCCGACGTGAGGGTTCTTTCCTCTTCCTGTGAGGCCGGAACATAGTCCGGGTTCGCAACCAGGAACCAGGCGTAGCAGGTTTCCCACTCTTCCGGGATCGGTAGGTCCTGGGCCCCGCCGTCAACCGGCGCGAAGCCGGCCAACAGGGCACCGACAACCATCAGGAACACGCGATGCTTCATGCGGCCCTCCCGACTGTCAGAAACCCGCCGCGGGTGAGGGCCCGCTGGACGAGGTGTTAGGCACGGATTTTCGACTTGAGGGGGTAATTCTCGGGGTTCTCAATCGAATCAACGGTGAGGTCGATGTCCAGGTCGGGCCAGTAGAGATGATGGAGTTGCGTCCGTTCGAGCTTCAGAACTGAATCGACAGACGCATTGCGGAACCAAGGAAAGTCCTCGAACGGCATGAACAGCTCACGCTCATCGATCAGCATCCAGACACCATGCCGAGAGATGTTGGTGACCTCAGCTGCCGAAGTGCTCGTTCCAAGCGGTACGGATGACATCCTCATGCTCCTCTACAAGTTTACGTATTCGAATCAGATCCTGTTCTGAAAAGAGGTGATTGCGTGCGAGTTGAATCTCCGGCTCCATCCAGAACTTCGCTTCTCCATCGGGTGAGTCAACGTGGATGTGCATCCGCCGCTCCTCGCGCGAGAAAAAGTAGAACCTGAACGGGCCGTCACGAAATACGGTGGGACTCATAGAGTCATTATGCACAAACCCAGGACTTTGTGGTGCCTAGCGGTCCGAGTTCAGCGGACCGAACCCGCCGCGGGTGAGGGTCCGCTGGAACGAGGTGTTAGGCCGCGGATTCACTTTTGACGTCCCAGTTTGGGAATACCAGAACCGCGGGGTGGACCTTGAGTGCCCGAGCGAGGACCTTGGCTCGATCGACTCCGAGGTTGATGCGGTCTCGCTCAATGGCGGAGATGGTGGATTGAGGGATGCCAGTGAGTTCCGAAAGCTGATTCTGGCTCAACTCCTGCAGCTCACGAATAATCCGTACGGATTCACCGACGGTGACCTCAGTTCTCTGACGGGCTTTCCGGTAATCGCTCATGGTTACCTCCTTCGACAGTCATGGGCGGTGATCGCCACGACGTCGACAAGCACTCGATCGCTCTCAACTCGATACAAAACGCGGAACTGGCTGTTGAGTCGAGACGATCGGTGCCCCTTCCATTTCCCAAATAATGACTCGTCATGAAATCCTTTGATCATTCGCAACCCCTGTGGTCCCGATATTGTGACGATGTCCTTCCACTTCTCGTATCGTTTCAAAATCTCCGCGGGGAGCCTCTTGAGCTGGCGGTCGACGCGTTTGTGCTCATAGATTTCCCACATACTTTATAAAGTATATATTTTTTTAAGTATGTCAACCCTGAATTCTGCCTAACTACTGTTGGCGATCCTAAAGTTCCGGACGAAATCGTGCTCTTCGCGCTTCCTGACACGATCCGGGACGGGTGGCTTCATTCGTCGCCCTGCCCCCCTGCTCCCTTTCCCCCTTTCCCCCTTTCCCCTTTCCCAAGCCCGCCCCATGTTAGACTCGCGTCTCCCGGGAGGGTGTTCCAAAGATGAAACAACGGACTTCCTGCGGTGTGGTGGCGATGGGCTGTGTTGCCCTGATTCTGATGACGTCCTGCGGGGGCGATGGCGGCGTGAATCAGGCAGTAAAAACCGACGCGGTGCCCGTCATCGTTGTCGCCATCGACGGTCTGCGGACCGACGCGCTGGGGTGCTGTGGCGCGCCAGCGGCCACACCGGTGTTTGATTCCCTGGCGGCCGAGTCGGCAACCTTCGAGTGGGCGTTTGCCCAGGCGCCGCAGCTCCAGCCCTCGCTGGCGACCCTGTTCAGCGGCCTGTACCCGACGACCAACGGCCTGCGAAGTCCGGGCGACTCCATGGCCGACGACGCCGCGACCCTGGCCGAGGCGCTCGGCGCCGCGGGCTACAGCACCGCCGCCTTCATCGAGGGCGGGCCTAGCGACAGCGACCACGGTCTGGCCCAGGGTTTCGACTCCTACCAGACCTCGGTCACTCCCGGGGTGGCTGCGGCCGGCTGGATGGCTGACCACGCTGACGAGAACTTCCTGCTGGTAGTGGGCGGATGGTCGCGGGTGGCTCTCGAACAGGTCAATGCCCTCCTCGAAGGCAGTGGTCAGCCCGCAGGCATGAACGCTCGGGTGCAAGAGGTTTTGGCCTCGCGGGCGGCCGGGGATCCGGTCGGGTTCGACGCCGGCGACCTCGAGTGGGTGCGGACGTGGTACGCGGCCCGGGTCCAGGTCATCGATTCGCTGCTGGGCGCTTTCCTTCAACAGGTCCGCAATCTCGGTCTCGACCGGAAAGCGATCATCGTCGTACTCGGCAGCAACGGATTTGCGCTCCAGGAACACGGGGATCTCTTTGGCGAGACGCTGTACCCGGCGGTCACCCACGTGCCGCTGATGATCCGCCTTCCCGGCGGACGGGACGCGCAGAGGGTGTCCAAGGTGGTCGAGGTGGTGGACCTGATGCCGACCATTCTCGAACTCGCCGGTCAGTCGGTGCCGGCCGGTGTGCAGGGCGCCAGCCTGCTGCCGATCCTCGACGGATCCGGCCAGCCGCCCTACGTGGCGTTCGCGGAGTCGCCGCAGGGCGGCGGTCAGCGGTTCGTGGCCCTCGGCGGTCTCGTCATGGTCAGCGGAATCTCAGGGCTGAACGCGGTGCTCTATGACCTCGTCCTCGACCCTGCGGCGACCGACGACCTCGCCTCCCGCGAGAGCGACAAGCTCGAGGTGATGGTCCGCCACCTCCAGGCGTGGGAAAAGCTGGTGGCCGTGGCGTCGCTCGATCCCCAATTGAGGGCAGAGGAAGAGCTGGATGAGGACACGCTGAAGCAGCTCAAGAGCCTGGGGTACATTCAGTAGCTGGATTTCGGATTTCGGGATTCACTCGTGTGCTCGGTTTATGGGAAGGCTTGCCAGCGCCGGCCGTTCCAGCGGGCGCCGGCGGCCTCGTCCCGGGTCGGTATTCGGACCACGATCCCGCGCGCTGTGAGCCGGTCGAGAACCTCGTGGTGAGGGTGGCCGTGGGTGTTCCCCGGCGATGCCGGTATCAGCGCCACCGCCGGTGAGGCCGCATCCAGCAGGTACGACGACCCGCCGTTACGGCTGCCGTGGTGGGGGACGACGAGCACATCGCAGTCGAGGCGCGTCGACAGGCTGAGGCGGCGTTCGGTGGTCCTGCCGATGTCCGAGGTGATCAGCGCGGACCCCGGCCCGAGGGCGACGCGGACCACCAGTGAACGCTCGTTCTCTTCCCGCGGCGGATGTCGCGCCGGCGGCCACACCACCTCGAGCCGGATCGAACCCAACGACAGGAGCGAGCCGCGGGCCACCGGAATCACCCGGGTTCCGGCGGACCGGGCGGCGCGCAGCAGCGGTACGGTCTCCACTGCCGAGAACATCCAACTCGGGATCACCAGGCGGTCGACGTCCAGGGTCCGCAGAACGTGGACGGCGCCGCCGATGTGGTCCTCGTCGGTGTGTGAGGCCAGCAGCGCCCGCAGCCTCCGGTGACCGGCGTCCGCCGCCAGGACCGCAGCCTCGCGAGGGAAACGGCCGGCGTCGGCAAGGACGGCATCACGGCCGGCCGCCATCACCACGGCCGCCCCGTCGCTGACCGGCAACACTGTGACCAGCGGGGCGACCGCCGACGATCCGACCAGCAGTCGGAGATTGAGCAGCAGCAGCGCGCCGACCCACGCCGACGCCGCCCACACCGCCCGCCGCCGGGCCTGCAGCGCGAGCCATCCCGAGGCCGCCAGCACGATGACCGCCGGGATCGGGATGGCAGGGGCGATCAATTCAGCCGCCCGCGCGGTGCCGCCAATCAGCCCGAGGAGTGATTCCAGGAGGTGGAGCGCGGCCAGCACGAGCCCGGCGCCGCCGGCCCACAGCGGGGCAACCACGGCCGCCAGGACCGAACCCAGGACGGTCGGGGCGAGGATCGGCAGCGCCAGGAGGTTGGCGATCATCGCCCCGGGGATGAAGCTCCGAAAATGCCAGGCCACGAGCGGGGCGGCGGCGATCTGCGCCACCAGCGGCACCGCGACGGCGCCGGTCAGCCAGATCGGCCCGCGAAGGGCGGCGGTGACGGGCGGGACCCAACGGATCAGGGCGGCAGTGATGACGACCGTCAGCTGGAAGCCGGGCTCGGCGATCAGGCCGGGATCGGCAATGAGCAGGACCAGCGCCGCCAACAGGACCGCCGCCATCGGCAACACTGCCCGGCCGAGAAACCGTGCGCCGAGATAGATGACGCCCATCAGGGCCGCGCGCACGGCCGACGGCGATGCGCCGGCGAGGATGGCGTAGGTCGGGATCACGACCAGCGCGATGAGGCGGGCGGTTCGCGGTCCGGCGCCCAGCAGCGCTGCCAGCAGCCACGCCGAACCGCCGACGATTCCGACGTGCAGACCGCTGACGGCGAGCAGGTGGGCAAAACCCGAGCGCCGCCAGCGGTCGCGCTGAGCCTCCGGGACCACGTCGCGGCGGCCGAGGGCCAGCGCCGCGGCCAGTTCGGCGGTGCGGATCCGCGCGGCATCGGTGCCGGCGGCGGTCATCAGGTCGTGAGTCAGGCGGTCGCGCAGACGCGGCAACAGGCGGCGATTGGCCGGTCGAGTGGACGACCCGTGCCGAAGGCACCACCAGGAGGGGCTGCGCCGCATCTCCCATCGGCAGGGCAAGGATGTCGACGACAGCGCCGGGGACGGGCAGGTCATCGGCGCGGGTGGCGCCGCGGACTTCGATGCGAGCACTCGTGGCAAGGTGGATTGGATGGTCCTTCAGTTCGGCAGCGATGACTCTGATCCTCGACCGCAAGCCCCATCTGGTGTCGCTCCAACCCTCGGTCACGACGACCCGGGCGCGCAGGGTGGACCCGGGGTTCGAAACCAACGACTCCCAGTTCAGGCGGTCGACCGCAGCGCCGAGCCCTCTGCCGCCGACCAGCGCCAGACCCGCGGCAAACCACAGAATCGCGTTGGCGCCGCCATTTCTTCGCGACATCGAAACGAGCGCGGCCGCCAGAGCAGCGACACCGAGGAGCATCAAAGTCACGCGAACCCTTGAGGGACCTGGCGCGATCGCCCACCACGCGGCGGATGCGGCGATGACGGCGCCTCCGGTCATCGACCACAGCGGCCGCAGGGCCCGGCCCTGCGCGCTGTCGTCAGTCACGCCCGCTCCAACAGCGCGAGGATCTCGACGTGGTGGGTCGAGGGAAACAGATCGAACAGCTCGACTGAGCGAACCGAGTAGCCGTGGTCAAGGAGCAGGCCGGCGTCCCGCGTCCAGGTCGCGGGATCGCATCCGAGCATCAGCACGCGGTGGGGGTGCCAGCGGACGAGGTGGGTTCGCAGTGCCTTCGTCAGCCCGGAGCGCGGTGGATCGGTGATGACGAGCGCCTCCCCGGGCAGGTCCGGGGCGTTGTCGACGAATTCCTCGGCCGTCTGTCCGACGGCGACGGTGGCGGCAGGAAGATTGAGGGCGGCCGCGCGTGCCGCGACCCGGTTCGGCTCGACCAGGAAAGCGCTGCGTTGGCCGGCGGATAACGCGGCCGCAGCCAGAAAACCGACACCCGCGTGCAGATCGAAGATCGGTTCTGTGAGAGGACCGGCGAGCTCGGACACTCTCTGAAAGAGCGCTCCGATGAGGTGTTGATTGCCCTGGAAAAAAGCCCCGAGGGGAACCGTCAGCGGGAGCGGCAGGTCGAATGTCACCGCGGTTGCTCCCCAACCACCGCGGATCTCTCCCATGCGATCGAGGCTGTGAAAACCGGAAACCCTGCCGTCGATCTCGTCGCGGAGCGGGACCCAGGCGGGGTCAATGCGCTGCGGCCCACCCTTGGCGGGCCGCAGCCCGGCCACGGCGTCTCCGGGTCGGGAGCCCTGCAACCACTCCAGGTCGACCCGCTGCGGGCAGCGCTTGGACAGGCTTTCGATGATCGATGGCAAGGCGGTCATGAGGTCAGGCGAGAGAATGCGGCAGGCGGGAATGGAGGTGACCGTCTGTGACCTGACCTCGAAGAAGCCGAGCCGGCGGGTCTCAGGGTCCCAGTGCAGCCGCGCGCGCAGCCGATAGGCGAGGGGCGAGGTGACGACCGGGGCCTGCGCCAGCATGGCGGCGAGGAGGGGCCGGCCGCGAGCCGCGTCGGCAGCCGCCACCACCTTGAGGTTCGCCCCCGCTGCGGGTGTGATGTGCGGCCAGTCGCAGCCTCCGCAACGGTCCGAGTGCGGACACGGATCGCCGTCCCGTGCTGCGTGGGGTGACTCCTGCACAGCCACCGTGTCGGCCTCGACGATTCCCGCCCGGCGCCGCGTGGGTTTCGCCAGCACCAGTTCGCCGGGAAGCGCGCCCGCCACCATCCAGGTCGCTCCCTCGTGATGGGCAAGGGCGCGGCCGCCGCCGATCAGCTTTTCCGCACGCAGGATGACCGGCGGGCCACCCGGACCGGCCGTGCGGTTCCGACCGCCGTTCAACCGGCGATCTCCAGGCGCGGCAGATCGAGCAGGGTGCGGAGCAGCCGGTCGCGCAAGGCCCGGAAGGTGCGGTCGCGGGCCTCCGGGGTGACCGCCATGGCCTCGGCGTCGGCCCGAGCGCGATCCTCCAGCCGCCGGCGGTCGTCGTCTTCGAGGGCGTCGAAACAGTCGACCAACAACGTCGACTCGAGGGCGAAGAGGTGTTCCTCGACAAAGGCCGTGTCGACCGCCGATGCAGCCTCCACCTCGAGGCGGATGCGATCGATGACGGCGGCGGCCCTCGGTCTTGAGGCCCGGGCCGAATTCGCGGCAGTCGCAAGGCGCCCGGCCAGCCGCCGGATCGACTCCGAGGCGGAGACGGCGTCGGTGTGCGACGGCGCAGTCGCGCCGACCCGCATCTCGGCAAGCCGCTGGGCATGCTCCGCCACCGCGTGCCGGCAGTAGGAGAGGCTGACCACGGGCTCCGCTTCTCCGCGCTCCAGGCGGCGGGCAAAGACCTCCGTCACGCCCGTGCGGACCGCCGACATCGGGATCTGGTCCCTCCACCACGATCGGAGCAATTGAAAGTCCTTCGGCGAGAGGATGTGCGGGACGCCGCGGAGGGCAGCAAAGAGGTCCTCCACCGCCCGGTAGTAGTCGAGTTCGGCAGTATCTTCCAGGACCATGGGGTGAGTGTACCGCGCCCCGCTCGGCTTCACTTTTGCGTATGCGGCTGGATGCGATGGCGGCCAGGGGCGGTGATTCTCGGAGAATTGCAGGCCGGTTGCGGCGTGCAGATGGATTTGAATAGGTACAATGCGTAGGTATCTATGCAGCGTGTCACCCGTCTCGTGCTCGTCTCCTGGATGCTGCTGCCGGCCGTCTCGGCCGGCGCGGGTTCGTGGGCCATGCTCCCCGACGCGGTGGCCCAACTGCAGGTGGATCCGCTGAACCCATCGGGCTCCGAGGTGGTTCGCCAGACCGGTGCGTCCATTCGGGTCGAGGCTGTCGCCGGCCGGTTGAGCGCGGTGGCGACGCTCATGGAGGTCTACTCCAGCCTGGTGACGCAGCTGCCCGACGGTGAACGGCGGATGCGGGTGGTTGAAAAGGAGGTGGCCGAAGCTCTGGTCGTATACGGTCTGGAACGGCGCGCTCAGAACTTCGAGACCGCCGCCACCGCCTGGACCATGGCCGCGGCCTACGACCCCTCCGGGCGGGGCATGGCGCTGATCCGCGAAATCCTCCTGCCGCCCGAAGATCCCGAAACCGGTGCGGTCTGGCGGTCCGAGCTCGACGGTGCGGAGCTCGTGTACCTTCCTCCGGCCCGGACCAGGGTGGGGTGTTCCGATACGGATCGCCGGTGCCGACAGAACGAGGTGTTCTTCCGCTGGTTCGAGATGCCGGGTTTCTGGATCGAAAAGCACGAGGTCAGCAATGCCCGGTACCGGCTCTGCGTGGAGGCGGGGGCCTGCACGCCTCCGCTCGATGATTTCCGTTACAACGATCGCGCTCGCGACCAGGACCCCGTGGTGGGTGTGACCTGGCTGCAGGCGCGCGACTTCGCGGTCTGGACCGGGCGACACCTCCCCTCGGAGGCCGAGTGGGAGCGCGCGGCACGGGCGGGCGACCAGCGCTGGCGATTCCCCTGGGGCAACAGCCGGCGGCCGGAACACGCGAATGTCTGGACTGAGACGCCGGACAGCGCCGTTGGAACGAAACCTGTGGGTTCGTACCCGCCGACCGGCCCCGGGCTCTTCGATATGGGGGGGAACGTCTGGGAGTGGTGTGCTGATCGCTACCAGTCCGGTCTGAAAGGACTGCCCGACGACGGTTCACCCGCGCGCGTCGGGGTCGGGCGGACGGTTCGCGGCGGGTCGTGGCGGCGCAGCATCGATCTCGCACGGGTCTCGACGAGGAGCTGGTTCGATGAGTGGTATCGCGCCGACGACCTCGGCTTCCGGTGTGCGCTGCCGCGAACCGAGGAAGTTGCCGACGCGGTCGTGCTGGCCACTGCGAATCGCACATTCGCGCTCAGAATCCGGCTCGGGGACGATCTCGCGGGTGCGGCGCTGTCGATCGAAGACCGTCGCTATCTCGACCGGCGCGCCATTACCTGGTTGCTGTTGGAGGAGCGGGTGAGCAACGCCCTGCAGGTGGCGGTCTCCCTGTTGCAGAGAGACCCGGCGGATCCGGTTGCCCTCGATGTTCTCAACGGAATCGGCGCCAAGCTTTCGAGCGCGGCACGAGCCGGCGATCTCGATGAGTTCGACCAGCTGAGGTCGGTCCTCACCCTGGCCGCAGCCGGCAATTCGAGGTTCGAGCGTCGCCGCCGCGAAGTCGAGCCGCAGGTGGTGTCCGCTCTGCAGGCCTGCGGGGAGGCAGCGGCCCGCGCGGGGCAGCGCGAGCTCGCGATGGCATGTTTCGAAAAGGGGCTCGAGATCTCCAACAACGACAACGAGCTGCTGCGGAGCATGGAAGCCGCGATGCCGCGCGCGGGAGGCTCGAAGACCTCTGAAAAAGACGGCAGGACGATGGTGTGGATTCCCTCCGGGACGTTCCGTTTCGGCGCCAGCGAGGGAGACAGCCAGGCGGATCTCGATGAATTCCCGGCGGGTAGCTTTGTGGTCCAGGGGTTCTGGATGGATCGCGAGGAAGTCACGAACGCCGACTACCGCCGCTGCGTCGAGGCGGCTGCGTGTACGCCGCCGGGCCAGACCGACGTCTACGATGACCCGAATCGTGCCGCCCACCCGGTCCTGTGGGTGGACTGGTTCCAGGCTCGCCAGTACGCGCGTTGGGCCGGCAAGAGGCTGCCGACCGAGGTCGAATGGGAATACGCGGCGCGCGCCGGCAGCCGGGAGAGATTTCCCTGGGGAGAACGGTGGGACCCGGCCCTCGCCAACGGCCTGGGAATCGAAGGCTCGGATCACTGGGCGGCGGAGGCGCCGGTCGGCAGGTTCCCGCCGAACGCCTGGGGTGTTTTCGACCTCGTCGGCAACGCCTCGGAGTGGGTGGAAGACGTCTATCATCCGGGATACAACGGCGCCCCCCGGGACGGCCGGCCCTGGGAACAGGAGACCGGAGCCATCGCGGAACGCAGACGGGTGGTTCGCGGCGGCTCCTATGCGGATCCCCCTTCCAAGCAGCGGGTCTCCGATCGCAACGACCGCAAACCGGGCCAGGCGCACCGCGGCATCGGCTTCCGCTGCGCGTCCGATTGATCAGAGGCCGATTTTTTCGAGAATCCGGTCGAGCGCCTCGATCTCGCCGCGGGTGGTGTAGAAGTGCGGCGAAAAACGCACGTACCCTTGTCGAACCGACACCGCGACCCGGCGGTCGAGAAGTCTGTGGCGGGCGTCCTCCGGAGCGACGGAGGGGTGGCGGGCGGACACGATACCTGCGATCGGATGTCCGGAGCCGGGCGAAAACACATCCCAGCCGTGAGCCAGCAGGACCCTGGTCAGTAACCGCGCGAGGGTTTCAATTCGAGTCTGGATGTTCTCGCGGTCAACCGCTGCGATCAGATCGAGACCGGCGGCGAGGCCGGCGACGCCGACGCCGTTGCTCGCTCCGGGTTCGAAACGGCGGCCGTCCTCGTAAAGCTCCAGGCGGTGGAGAAAAAAGTCGCGCGGAGCCAGAACCGCGTTGCGCCAACCGGAGATCACCGGTTGCAGTTGGCGGCGGAGATCGGGGGTCGTAGCCAGAAGACCGGCGCCCTCGGGCCCGAGGAGCCACTTGTGGCCGTCGGCCGCGACGGCGCCGATGCCGAAGGTTCCCATGTGCATGGGCAGCACGCCGAGACCCTGGATCGCGTCGACCACCAGGAGGACATTCCGGTCCCTGCACACACCGCCGAGTTGGGCGAGCGGTGCGATCCAACCACTGTGAAAGGCGACCCACGACACCGCCAGGAGGCGGGTGCGGTCGCTGATGTGCTGCTCCACGATCGCCGGATCGACTCGTCCGTCGGGTTGCGGGAACCTGACCACGCGAACGCCCCGCCTCGCCAGGGCCAGCCACGGCGCCACGTTGGCCGCGAACTCTTCGTTGCCTACCAGGACCTCATCGCCCGGTTCCCAGTCGAGCCCCTCTGCGATCAGCGAGAGACCTTCGGATGTGCTGTGGACGATCGAGATGTCGTCGGGGGCGCACCCGATGAGCTGGCTTCCGAGGTGGCGGCATGACAGCAGATCGTTGTGCCACTCGCGGTATTTCTCGTGGCCGGTCTCTTCCTGCTCCGTGATGCGCCGGCGCATGGCTTCGGCCACCGGCGCGGGGAGCGGGCACACCGCGGCGTGGTCGAGATAAAGAACGTGCTCCCGGACCGGGAACTGCGGAAGCCACTCGCCGAGATCAAACGCCATGCCGCGATCATACCTCGTCGCCTCGTCCGCCCCCCCGCCCGGCACGCGAGACGCGTGCCCCACAACAAAACCCGGCCCTGAGCATTTGTGGGGCAGCCGTCCCGGCTGCCGGGGGGGCGGGTGGCAAATCCGGCACTGCCCGTCAGGAGAGGAATGTGGCCGACGGCCGGAAAGGAAGGGAGGGAAGGGGCCGGCCATCGGCCACCCGCTCATGGCGGGTAGACGCCGTGGCCGAAGGCCACGAGCACATCCGAAATCCGAAATCCGAAATCCGAAATGGGCGTGTGGAGGGGAAGCTACACGTTCGGCATCAGGTGGATGCGTTGGATCTGCAGCAGGCCGACCTTGACCAGGGCGTCGGGGTCGCGCAGCGCGAGAGGGATGAGGTCGCTTTCGGGGATGCCGGATTCGGCCATCCCCGGCCCCCGCAACAGACCGTGACCGCAGGCGCGTCCGGATGGCTGAGCGCGATCGCTCATCTTCCGCGCCAGGTCGACGACCGTGGCCCACTGTTCGGCGGGAAAGTTCGGCTGGCTCGACAGCGGATACACCACATAGCCGACGCGGGTCCGCAGGTTGGCCGCGAGGAGCAGGTCCGAGTCCGCGGCCATCGCGAGAAAACGTTGGCTGACCACGTACGTATGTTCCGGGTCGAGGTCGCGGAGTATGGCGAGGTGCTCCTGGTCGCTGAGCCGGATCGGGATGTCGGAATCGCGGATGACGTCTCGCAGGAGGGTCTGGATGTGGGCGCTGATCTGCGCTCCGCCCTCCAGCGGGGCTGGAAACCAGTCGCCCGTGATCGGTTCGAGACGGACGAAGTAGAGACCGAGACAGGTCCCCGGCGAGCGATCGGGCGATCTGGAACTCGTGACCATCGCGCGACGTTGCGCGAGACGGAGTTCATAGGGCAGAAAAATCTTCAGAAATTCGTGGCCGGCGACGGAATTGTTCGGCTGGTCGGCTCGTCGTTCGCTCATCGATCGATGTTCGCAGAACAGCTCTCTCCAGTCAACGAGCGACCATGATCCTGGTCATATCTGCCTTCGACATCACCGATCCGGCGAATCCCCGGACTTTCGGGTTCACGCCGGAAACCCGGTCAGTTCTTCCTCCGCAGGACGTTGAGCGCCGAACCTGCCTTGAACCACTCCACCTGTTCGGCGTTGAGGCTGTGGTCGAGCCGGATGTTGTCCTTCGAGCCGTCGGCGTGGTGGATGACCGCGGCGATCTGCGTGCCCGGTGCGATGGCCGCAAGCCCGGTGAGCGAAATCCGGTCGTCGACCCGGATCTTCTCGTAGTCGCCGGCCTCGGCAAAACGCAGCGGCAGCATGCCCTGCTTCTTGAGGTTGGTCTCGGCGATGCGGGCAAACGAGCGCGCGATCACGGCCATGCCGGCCATGAAGCGGGGTTCCATGGCGGCGTGCTCGCGCGATGACCCTTCGCCGTAGTTTTCGTCGGCGACGGCCACCCAACGGATGCCCCGGTCCTTGTACGACCGTGCCAGCTTGGGCAGCGACACCACGTCCCCGGTCTCCGCGTCGACCCCGAACCCGGGTTCCTCGGTAAAGGAGTTGACTGCGCCCAGAAAGAGGTTGTCCGAGATGTGGTCGAGGTGGCCGCGGAAGCGCAGCCAGGGGCCGGCCTGGGAAATGTGGTCGGTGGTGCACTTGCCGCGCGCTTTCAGAAGCACGGGCATCCGTTCATAGTCCTTGCCGTCCCACGCGGCAAAGGGCTCCAACAGCTGCAGCCGCTCGGAGTCTCCCTTGACCTTGACCTCCACCGAGGCGCGGTCCCGGGGCGGTGCGAGATAGCCGTCCGCCTTGAAGATGAAGCCCTTCGCGGGCACTTCGGGCGCGGGTTTCGGCGGTTCGAGACGGTAGGTGGAGCCGTCGTCGGCGGTGAGTTCGTCGGTGAGAGGATTGACGTCGAGGCTCCCCGCGAGGGCATAGGCGATCACGACCTCGGGGCTCGAGATGAAGGAGCTCGTCTGCGGGTTGCCGTCGTTTCTCTTGGCAAAATTCCGGTTGAAGGAACTGATGATGGAGTTGACCTCGCCCTCGACGATGTCCTTGCGGTGCCACTGGCCGATGCACGGGCCGCAGGCGTTGGCGAGCACCGTCCCACCGAGGCGGTTGAAGCTCTCCAGCTGACCGTCGCGCGCGATCGTGGCTTCGATCTGCTCCGATCCAGGCGTCACCCAGAGGGTGGATTTGGTGGTCGCGCCGTGGGCGATGGCCTGGTCAGCGACATCGGCGGCCCGCGTCAGATCTTCGTAGGACGAGTTTGTGCACGACCCGATGAGGCCCGCCGTCAGGTTGGGGGGATAGCCGTTTGCGCGGACGTCGGCCGCCAGCTGCGAGACCGGGCGTGCGAGATCGGGCGTGAACGGTCCGACCACGTGTGGTTCGAGCGTGTCGAGATCGATTTCGATCACGAGGTCGAAATAGGTCTCGGGGTCGGCCGCGACCTCGGGGTCAGCCTGCAGGAGATCCTTGTTGGCCTCGGCCAGGGTGGCGATCCGCGCCCGTTGGGTGGCGTCGAGATAGGTCTTGGCGCGTTTGTCGTAGGGAAAGATGGAGGTGGTGGCACCGAGTTCGGCGCCCATGTTGGTGATGGTGCCCTTGCCGGTGGTCGAGATCGACGACGCGCCGGGACCGAAGTACTCGATGATCCGGTTGGTGCCGCCCTTGACCGTGAGAATTCCGAGAAGCTTGAGGATCACGTCTTTCGGCGACGCCCAACCCTTGAGGCTGCCGGTGAGCTTGACGCCGACGATCTCCGGCTGCAGGACCTCCCAGTTGAAGCCGGCCATGACATCGACGGCATCGGCGCCGCCAACGCCGACGGCGATCATCCCGAGCCCGCCGGCGTTGGGGGTGTGCGAGTCGGTGCCGATCATCATCCCGCCGGGAAAGGCGTAGTTCTCGAGCACCACCTGGTGGATGATGCCGGAACCCGGCTTCCAGAACCCCAGCCCATAGCGGGCCGAAGTCGACTGCAGGAAGTCATAGACCTCGCGGTTGCGCTCGATGGCCGCCTCCACATCCTCGATCGCGCCCGATTTTGCGAGGATCAAATGGTCGCAGTGGACGGTCGACGGCACGGCGGTCGAGTCCCGGCCGGAGAGCATGAACTGGAGCAGCGCCATCTGCGCGGTGGCGTCCTGCATGGCGACCCGGTCGGGGCGCAGCTGGAGGTATGCCCGGCCGCGATCGAGCTCATCGTTGGGATCCGCCAGGTGCCCGAACAACACCTTTTCGGCCAATGTGAGAGGCCGGTCGAGCCGCTGCCGGACCACTTTCAGGCGCTGACGGGTGGTGTCGTAGACCGACTGGACGAACTCGGGGGTTGATTCGATGATTGGCACTGGGTCTCTCCTTGGTATTGGCTTCAGCACCCGGCGCCGCTGCCCGGGGCGCCGCAGTGCGTCATGTATTCTACACCCGAAATCTCGGGTGGTCGTCTCCGGCTGGAAGCGATGGAGCGTTATGCTTCTGAACGATGAGCGACCCGGAAACAGACCCATCGGACCGCCCGAAATTCCTGTGTGATGCGATGTTGGGATCGCTCGCCCGCTGGCTGCGGTTCTTCGGTTTCGACACCGCCTATTACGAGCCCGGCGTGCCCGATGACCGGTTGGCCGAAATGGCGCGGGCCGAGGGACGCTGGCTTCTGACCCGGGATCGCGAGCTTGCAGCCGTTGGACCGCGAACCGTGCTCGTGCGGGCCGAGACCCTCGACGACCAGTTGGTGGAGGTGATGTCGCGACTCGCCCTCCGCCCTGCTGACAACCTGGAGAATTCGCGCTGCAGCGAGTGCAACGGCGTCCTGCTCCCGGTCGGGAAGGAGGAGGTGTCGGCCACAACACCACCCTACGTATTCGCCACGGCGCCGCGCTTTCGGCGCTGCACAGGGTGCGGCCGGGTGTACTGGCCGGGCAGCCACAGCGTGCGGATTCTCGACCGGATGCGCGCGATCGTGCAACGTGTGATCGTTTAAACGTTTGAACGTCTATAACGTTACGTCGCCGTCAGCGTTACAATGTGCGCATGATGACAAACTCCGACGAGGCACTGGAAAAACTCGAAGAAATCCTGGGTCACCGTTTTCAGGATCGGGACCTCCTGAGGATGGCGCTCCGTCACGGGTCGGCGGCCACCGCGCAGCGCCGAGGTTCGTATCAGCGGCTCGAGTTTCTCGGTGACGCGGTCATCGGTCACGCCGTGGCGCACCTGCTGTTCGAGGCCTTTCCCGGCGACGATCAGGGGATGCTGACCCGCAAGCGGGTCCACCTCGTGCGGTCGGAGCGGCTCGCGGAGCGGGCCGCGTTGCTCGGGCTGGACGGCTGGGTCGAGGTGGGGCCGAGCGAGGAAAAGAGCCGCGGCCGGGAGCGATCGGCCATGCTCGAGGACATCTTCGAAGCGGTGGTCGGGGCCATCGTGCTCGACGGTGGTTGGGACGCGGCCTTTGATTTCATCGGCGACCAGTTCGCCGAGGACCTGGGGGGGCTCGACGAGCGAACACTTGCGCTCGCGGACCCGAAATCGTCCCTGCAGGAGGCGGCTCAGGCCCGCGGTCTGGCGTTGCCGGAGTACCGCAAGGTTGCGGTTTCGGGCCCGGATCACAGCCGGCGGTGGGCATACGAGGTGATCTTCGACGGCGACGAGATCGCCCGCGGCGAAGGCATGAGCAAGCGGGAAGCCCAACAGCAGGCTGCGCGGAGGGCGCTGGTTCGGCTCGGTCTGGTGCCGGAGGAGTAGACGGGCGGAACGATCCGTCGTTCGAAGGCCGCTTCTCAGAGCGTCGTTCCCGGGAGGAGCCACCTTCAACATTGTTGGCCTGTGGCGCGTCGTCGACTTCGATGTTTGTGCCTCCAACAATATTGAAAATGGCACCTCCGCCGCACGCGGCACGTATCCGATAGGCGTTCCCCGAGAGGAGCCAGGCACGCGGCCCGTCACACGGGCCGGATGCCAGGCACCTCCGCCGCACGCGGCACGTATCCGATAGGCGTTCCCCGAGAGGAGCCAGGCACGCGGCCCGTCACACGGGCCGGATGCCAGGCACCTCCGCCGCACGTGGTCCCACCCGCCCTGAGCACCCGGACATTTATTGTCGGTGGGGGTGCGGGCGGAAAATCCGAAATCCGAAATCCGAAATCCGAAATTCCGTGCCGGGGTAGGATGACGCTGTGACGACACCGCACCCGTTGCTCGAACGCGCACACGAAGCCCCCGAAAAGCCCGGGGTCTACCGCTTTCAGGACCGTACGGGAAAGGACATCTACGTCGGCAAGGCGCGCGACCTGCGGCGGCGGGTCCTCTCGTACTTCGGCCGCCACGATCTGCCCGAGCGCACCCAGTCGATGCTCGCTCGGGCGCGGCGCCTCGACTTCACCGTGACCGCGAGCGAGGCCGAAGCCTTCATCCTCGAAAACACCCTCATCAAACGATTGCGGCCGCGTTTCAACGTGCTGCTCAGAGACGACAAGACCTACCCTTATCTCAAGCTGACGACCGGCGAGGCGTGGCCCCGGGTCGAGCTCACCCGGCGGGTCCGGGACGACGGTCACACCTACTTCGGGCCATACATGGGGCAACGGATGGCGCGCAAGCTGATGGATCTCGCGCGGACCCACTTTCAGGTTCGCACCTGCCAGATCGAGATCGACGGCAAGCTGCCGCGGCCCTGTCTCTACTACCACATGCGCGCCTGCCTCGGGCCTTGCGTGGAAGGCCTGACGACGCCAGAAGCCTACGCCGAGGTGGTCGAGGAGCTGCGCCTCTTTCTGGACGGCAGGCATCGCCAACTCTTGCCGCGTCTGGACCGGAGCATGTGGCGAGCGTCGGAGAACGAAGACTTCGAGATGGCGGCGCGCTACCGGGATCTGATGGCGGTGGTGAAGCGTCTGGGCGAACGCCAGGACGTGGAGCGGCCGGGTCGGGGCGACGCCGACGCGGTGGCGGTGTGGACTGACGGCGAGCACGCCACGGTGTGTGTATTGCCGTACCGTGCCGGGCGTCTGGTGGACAAGCGCGAGTTCCATTTCGAGGGCGTCGGCGAGGTGGCGCCGTCGGACCTTTTGGTGACATTCGCCGCCCAGTATTACGAGGCCAACCCGGCGGTCCCGCGCCGGGTGGAAACCGCTGTTGAGATCGACGAGGACGACCGCAGCATGCTGCGGGCCTTTCTCCGCCACATCGCCGGTCGGGTGGTCGTCGTCGCCAACCCGCAGCGTGGGCCGCGTGCGCGGCGCGTGGCACTGGCACTGAAAAACGCCCGCGCGGCCTTCGATCTGCGGTTTCGGGCGCCGCGCTCGCAGGCCCAACACCTGTCGCGACGGCTCGGCGAGGCGCTGGGTCTGCCCGGCCCGGTGGGCCACATCGAGTGCTTCGACATTTCGCACTCGAGCGGCAAGGACACCACCGCCTCGTGCGTGGTGTGGCAGGACGGCCGGATGAACAAGCGCCAGTACCGGACGTTTCTCATCCGCGAGGTCGAGGGAGTTGACGACTTCGCGGCGATCGCCGAAGCGGTGGGCCGCCGCTACCGGCGGTTGCGGGACGAGCAGCGGCCGTTCCCGGATCTGGTGCTGATCGACGGAGGCGTCGGACAGCTCAACTCGGCGATGGCGGCCCTGGACTCGTTGGGGCTCGATCTGCCGCTCGCCGCCCTCGCCAAACGCGAAGAGGAGTTGTGGCTGCCGGCCGCTTCGGAACCGCTGCGACTGGATCGATCGGACCCCGCCCACCTCGTCCTGCGCGAGGTCCGGGACGAGGCGCATCGGTTCGCGGTCAGCCGTCACCGCGCGCGCCGCAGCAAGAAGACCCTTTCGTCACAGCTCCTCTCGGTGCCGGGTGTCGGTCCCGGCCGGACCCGGGCCCTGCTCCATCATTTCGGCTCGGTGCGTGCCGTACAGCAACGCCACTGTCGACGAACTTCAGCGCGCTCTGGGCCCCCACCTCGGCCGCCACGTGTGGCACCACCTGCACGCCGGCGAGTCGTCAGTCGAGGAGTGACGACTCGCGATTTCGGATTTCGGATTTCGGATTTCGGATTTCCCGCCCGCCCTCCCCCGGTTCATCCGCAACGACGGATAGCTTTTCATTTCAATTCACTTACTGATTTCATCAGTTGTCATGTGTGAGTCACCTCTATTTGACAGTCATGAGTCTTGAATGCATGGCATCTCGTGATGTTTTGATCCTGAAAGATACCTGGGAGCCAATTGCCGCCGACAGAAAATCCGAAATCCGAAATCCGAAATCCGAAATCATGGTGGTACCGTATCCCCGTGTTCATCTCCGAGACCTTCACCAGCCTTCAGGGCGAAGGGATGCTGACCGGGGTGCCGTCGTTCTTCGTCCGCACCTCGGGCTGCAACCTCCGCTGCCGGTGGTGTGACACTCCCTACACCTCGTGGTTGCCGGAAGGCGAGAGGCGGCCGGTTGCGGATCTGGTGGCGCAGGCTCTGGCATCCGGAGTGCGGCACGTGGTCGTCACCGGCGGCGAGCCGCTGCTGCAGCGCGAAATCGGCGCGCTGACCGAAGGGCTGAGAGAGTCGCACCTGCACGTCACTGTCGAAACCGCGGGTACGGTCGATCCCGCTTTCCACTGCGATCTGTTGTCAGTGTCACCAAAGACCGCCAACTCGGACCCCCCGGGTGCAGACCGTGATCGCCACCGGCGGCTGCGCGACGACCGTGGTCCCCTGAGTCGTCTGCTGCGGCGTTTCCCGGACCACCAGCTGAAGTTTGTGGTCGACGACGCCGACGATCTGCCCGAGGTGTTGAAGTTGTTGGAGTCGATCGGCGGGGCTGACCCCGCCCGGGTCCTGCTGATGGCTCAGGGGCGAACCGCTGAGGAGGTGGCTCAACGCGCCCCCGCAGTGGCGGCCTTGTGCCTGGAGCATGGCTTTCGCTACACTCCCCGACTGCATCTCGACCTCTTCGGAGGCGGCCGGGGAGTGTGAATGGGTTTCTTCAGAATCGCAAAAACGTTCGAGGTCGAGTACGGCCATCGTCTGAGCAAGCATCCCGAGAAGTGTCGGTTTCCCCACGGGCACAGCCTCCGGATCGAGGTGGTGGCGCGCGGCCGTGAGCTCGACGGCAATGACATGGTCTGCGACTACAAGGCGCTGAAGATGCTCGTCGTGGACATCGTCGAGCGCCTCGACCACGCCATGGCGCTCAACTCCGCGGATCCCAAACTCGAGGGTCTGATGGCCATCGGCGATCGGGTGATCCTGTTTGACGACACCGACCCCACCACCGAGGTGCTGGCGCGCTGGCTGTATCTGCAGATCGCCGAGCGCCTCGCAGCCGACGGCGCCGTGACGACGCCGAGCGGGACTTTGTACGAGATCCCGAAGGGGCTCGAGCTCGAGAAAGTCAGGGTGTGGGAGACCTCGTCGTCGTGGGGGGAGTACGTCGGGAAAGAGTTTTGAATTTTGAGTTTTGAATTTTGAATTCCCGCCCGCACCCCCACCGACCGGAAACGTCCAAGTGCTCTGAGCGGTACCTCGTGCGGCGGAGGTGCCTGGCTTCAGCCTGGCACCTCACGGGAAGCGCCCGCTGATACGAGCCGCGTGCGGCGGAGGTGCCCTTCGGCGGAGGTGGCTCCTCTCGCGGAGGTCCGTTCGGAAAGTCAGGTTGTCCAGCTGCATCCTCTCGTCCGGCTAGTCGATCTTTCCACAGACCGCTACAATGTCCCCCCGGACATGACTGACTACTCCCACACCAACCCGCTCGTCGCACCCGAAGCCGTGGCGCGGTGGCTCACCGACATGCCACAACCGGTCGCCGTGACCGGGGGGACGGGTTTCGTGGGCTCGCACCTCGTCGACACCCTGTGCGCCGCGGGGATCACGCCGCGGGTGTTGGTCCGCGATCCCGGATCGCCGAGGTGGATCGGCGGCAACCCGGTGGAGTGGGTCCCGGGGTCGCTCGAAGACGCCGCGGCGCTGAAGCGCCTGGTGTGCGGAGCGGCGACCGTGTTCCACCTGGCCGGGGTCGTGAGGGCAAGCGGCGAGGTGGATTTCGATCGCGGCAACCGCGGCGGCACCGCTTCATTGGTGGGCGCCGTGCGGGAGGCGGCGCCAGAGGCGAGGTTGGTCCACGTGTCGTCGCTCGCGGCCGTGGGGCCGTCACCACAACCCGCCGGCGTCGGCCCCGAGGCTGAACCGTCGCCGATCTCGGCTTACGGACGCTCCAAGTTGGCGGCAGAGGCGGCGGTTCGCGGTCTGAGCGAAACCGCGTGGTGGACGATCGTGCGCCCGCCGGCCATCTACGGCCCGCGCGACACCGACATCTTCGAGTTCTTTCGGATGGCCGGCCGCGGGCTGGTCGTTCTTCCGGCAGGCGAGCGCTGGGTGACGGTCGCCTGGGCCGGCGATGTCGTGCGAGCGGTGATCGCGGCGGCAGCCGGAGTGCCGGGCAAGGTCTTCCACCTCGGCGAGGCCGACCCGATGCTGATGGAGACACTGATCTCGAGGCTTTGTGGCGCGGGTGAAGTCAGTTGCCGCGTGCTTCATATTCCACCGTTCGTAGTGACCGCAGCGGGCGCGTTCGGCAGCCTTCTGCACCGCGTCGGTTGGCGTCGATTGCCGTTGACTCGGGACAAGGCGCGCGAGCTGCTTGCCCGCCATTGGACGGCGCGAACCGCGGACTCGATGTTGGGACTCGGGATCGACCGGTTGACCGGTTTTGCCGAGGGGGCGGCCCGCAGTTGGGCCTGGTATCGAGATCAGGGCTGGCTGGGCTGAGGAACGGGCGTATCCTGCTATGATCAGCGCGCTGCAAGACTACTGCAGGTCGCGGATTGCGAGGCGGAGAACCGCGACCCACCCAACGGAGTGACATGGACGTCTTCGACAAGTGTTCGGCCTTCAAAGCCGCGGACGTGATCCGCGATCTGGGTATCTATCCGTATTTCAGGATGATCGCTTCCGGTCAGGACCCCGTGGTGAGCATGAATGGCAGCCGGGTGATCATGCTCGGGTCCAACAACTACCTGGGTCTCACGAACCACCCGGAAATCAAGGCGGCGGCGGCCCGGGCGCTTGACGACTACGGGACCGGCACCGCGGGCTCGCGTTTTCTCAACGGCACCCTCGAAATCCACGTCGAACTCGAAGAGAAGCTCGCCCGCTTCATGAAGCGGGAGGCGGCGCTCACCTTTTCGACAGGCTTCCAGGTCAACCTGGGTGTGATTTCGACCATTATCGGCCGCAACGACGTGGTCATCCTCGACAGCCTCGATCACGCCTGCATTCTCGACGGCGCGCGCCTTTCGTACGGCCGCATCCTCAAATACGCCCACAACAACATGGAGATCCTCGAGGAACGCCTGCGTTCAGTGGGTGGGGACCGGGCCTCGATGATCGTGGTCGACGGCGTGTTTTCCATGGAAGGCGATATCGCCAACGTGCCGCAGATCGTCGAACTGAAACGCAAGTACGGCGCCCGCCTGATGATCGACGACGCGCACGGCATCGGCGTGATGGGCGAACACGGGCGGGGTACGGCGGAGCACTTCGGGCTCGAATCCGAAGCCGATCTGGTGATGGGGACTTTTTCCAAGTCTCTGGCGACGGTGGGCGGGTTTGTTGCGGGCGACAGCAACATCATCGACTACGTCAAACACACTGCGCGGTCGTTGATGTTTTCGGCGGCGCCGCCGCCGGCGTCGGTGGCGTCGGTTATCAAGGCGTTGGAGATCATCGAGCGCGAACCCGAGAGGCGAGCCCGCTTGTGGGAAAACACCGCCTACATGAAGCACGAGTTCACGGCCATGGGCTTCGATACGGGAGAGTCAGCATCACCGATCATTCCCCTGGTGGTGGGTGACGATATGGCTGCCTTCAGGATGACCATGCGTCTGCAGGAGGAGGGGGTGTTCGTCAACCCCGTGGTCTCGCCGGCCGTGCCCGAAGGCCGGGCGATGATTCGGACGTCGTACATGGCGACCCACACCCGTGAGCACCTCGATCGTTCCCTCGAGGCTATTCGCAAGGTCGGACGTGAAATGGAAGTGATTTCGTGACAGTGAAGCCCGTTAGGAGCCGCGCGGACCGCAAACGGTTTGTGGACCTGCCGTGGAAGATCTACCGAGGCGACCCCAACTGGGTACCGCCGCTCAAGGCTTCAGTTCGCGAGATGCTCGACGTCGCCCATCACCCGTTTTTTGCCGGCGGCCGCGAGGCGGAGCTCGAGCTTTTTCTCGCGTGGGATGGGCCTGACGTCGTGGGTCGGGTGGCCGCGATCCTGAACCACACCCACAATCGGGTGCACGAAGAAAATGTCGTATTCTTCGGTTTTTTCGAGACCATCGACAGACCGGACGTGGCGCGGGACCTCCTGGGTGCGGTGGAAAAATGGGCGGCAGGCCGGGGCGCGACCGCGGTGCGGGGACCGATGAACCCATCCACCAACTACGAATGCGGTCTGTTGATCGACGGCTTCGGGCGCCCGCCCGCGCTGATGATGACCTACAACCCGCGGTCCTACCCGAGGCTGATCGAGGGTTCCGGCTACACCAAGGTGAAGGACCTCCACGCCTATATTTCGTCGGTGCACGGAGCGAGCCTCAAGCGGCTGCAGCGGCTCGCCGATCGAACCCGGGACCGCAACCCGACACTGACGACCCGCGGGGCCGATCTCTCGAACTTCGAGGGTGAGGTCCGGCTCGTTCAGGAGATCTACAACTCGGCCTGGGAGAAGAACTGGGGCTTCGTACCCATGTCCGATGCCGAGATCGGCTGGTTGGCAAAGGAACTCAAACCGCTGGTGCAGAAGGATCTTCTGCGCTTCGCCCTCGACGACGGGCAGCCGGTGGGTTTCCTTCTCGTCATGCCCGATTGGAACCCGGTGTTGGCTGATCTCGACGGTTCGCCGTGGCGCCACCCATTCAAGACCCTCCACCACGTGCTCAAGAGCAAACCCGAGACCATGGAGGGGATCCGGCTGTTCACGCTGGGCGTCAAAGCCGAGCACCGGAAACGCGGGATCGAGGGCATCCTCATCGGCGAAGGGCTCCAGAAGAGCCTGGAAATCGGCTACAAGTGGTGCGAGTACTCGTGGATTCTCGAGGACAACGAAGTCACCAAACGCACGGTGCGGCTGATGGACGGTGAGCTCTACAAGATCTACAGGATCTACGAGAAGTCAATTCTCAATTCTTAATTTTGAATTTTTAATTCCCGCCCCTCCACCCCCGGATATTGTGGGTGGGTGGGGGAATTCAAAATTCAAAATTCAAAAATGAGAATTATTGGCAGAGCGGCACGCCGATTTCGTTGGGGTTGCCGGTGGCCTTGAGAAACCTCGTGGTGATGCCCCGGACCAATAGTCGGACGTTGCGATGGCCGTTGTTCTTGGTCGGCAGCGGGATCTGGGCCGCAGCCAGCGCCTGGTGGCCGCCGCCGAACCCGATACGGCCGCCCAGGTTGCGGGCGATGCGGCCCGCGTGGCGATTCCGATCCGTCGTGCGCAGGCTGAGGTGAAGCCAACCGTCGATGACCGCCAGACACATGGCCCAGTTGACGTCTTCCGCGCGGAGGAGGAGATCGGCGGATTCGGCCACCATTTCCTGCGAGTCGAGTTCGCCGAGGAACGAGACGATCCGGTCGCCGTAGACCGTCGCCTGGTCGAGGGCGATCCTGAGCTTGGAAAAGTAGCTCCTCGGCAGCGGCGCCTGGACGATGCGGCCGAGGGCCCGGGCGTTGGCGAGCGGGTAGAGGTCGAGAAAGGCCTCGAGGTCTGAACGGGTGCTTTCGCGACCGAGGTCCTGGGTGTCGGAACGGATCCCGTAGACCATGGCGGTGGCGAGGGGGGGTGGCACAGTGATCTTGGCGGCCTTGAGGTACTCGTAGAGGATCGTCGACGTCGCGCCGTAACGGCTGCGAATGTCGGTGAAACGCGCGGACCTGGTTTCGGGACGGATCGGGTGGTGATCGATGACGACGTCGAGCCTCAGCGACGGGTCGAAATTCACGTTGCCCGCGCCCGGTTGGGCATCCACCATGCACAAGCGGTCGAAGCGCGACAGATCGAGATCGCTCAAAGCGCGGGTGTTGAGCCCGAGATACTTGATCAGCGCGAGGTTTTCGGCTCGCCATACCGCCCCTGAGTGTCCGATGGAACACGCGATTTCGTGGCGCACATTGGCGATCTCCCGAAGCGCTGCCGCGGCGGCGATGGCGTCGGGATCGGGCGTGTTTTGAACAATGATGAGCATGCTCCGGGCGCCGTCGAGGACCCTGGTCAGCCGTTCGAGACGCGCCGCTGGGGTCATCACGCGAGCCATCAGACAGTACCCGCGCCGACGTCGACCGAAGCAACATTTGAAGGAAACACGAAAAACTCCAGCGGGGGAGTATATACCGCCTGCTGATCCGGCCACCGTCCAGGGCCCGAACTGCGACCACCGGACAGGGCTGAACTCCACCTCTCACGTTCGTCAGCCGATGCCCTGGAGCGGGCTGGTGTCAGTTCTCGCCGAGAAGAAGGCACCTTGACGGAGGTTGCCGAGGCGTTGTGGAACCGTGTCCGACCCATCGTAGAATGATGGAGGCCGCACGGCCCGTCGGGTGCCGACAGAAGCAACCTGGCCCGGTGTGCCGGCCGCCGGAGGACCGGATGATCCGTCGAGGGTGGTTTCTGGTGTTGTCGCTCGGGGTGGCAATGCTGTTGTTGTTGGTGCTCGGGCTGGCACACCTCCGCGCCAGGGTGGCGGCGAGCCGCCTGCCCGATCGCGGTCGTTCGACCCGGGCGATCGAAGGGTGCCCGGCGGTGGTCGAGATCCTGTTCGACGGGCGCGGGGCGCCCCACGTCTATTCCGGGAGTGATTCGGCACTGTGGTTCGCTCAGGGTTACCTGCACGCCAGGGACCGCTTTTTTCAAATGGACCTGACGCGGAGAAAAGCCAACGGGCGTCTCGCCGAGCTGTTCGGAACCAGGGCGCTGGACGACGACCGCAAGATGCGGGTCCTGAGGCTCGCGGCCTCCGCTCGGCGACAGTCCGCGCTTTTGACCGCCTACCAGCGACGGGTCCTCGAGATGTATGCCTCCGGCGTCAACGCTGCGCTTGAACAGTACGGATCGTGGATCGCGCCAGAGGTCTGGCTTCTCGGAATCGCGCCGGAACCATGGACAGTGGAGGACTCTCTGGTCGGCGGTGTGCTCATGCAGCTGGATCAGAGCTGGGCGATGGGTAAAGAACTGCAACGCTCGGTGGAATTGTCCCGCCTGGGCCGCGACCGCGCGGTGGACATCTGGGGGTGGACACCGGCCGAGGCGCGGGCCTGGATCCCGCCTGGAGAACCGGTCACCCAGGCACAGCGCGAGCACGAACCCATCACCGCCCCGACGGGCGGTCTGGGTTCAGACGCCTGGGTCATCGCGCCGCAGCGCAGTGCGTCAGGCCTTCCGCTGCTCGCCGTAGATCCTCATTTTGGAGTGCAGATTCCGGCGACTTTTTATCCGATCCACCTCAGCGGGCCCGGTATGGAGGTGGCCGGGGCTTCGCTCCCGGGTATGCCCGGAGTGATCATCGGCCATACGCAGAACGTAGCCTGGGGCCTCACTTTGTCGACGATGGACGATCAGGACCTGTTCGTGCTCACGCTCAACGACGGTGGCGACCGTGAGTTGATCGACGGCCGGTGGCGTCCCTTGCGAACCGTGACCGAGAAGATCGTGGTCCGCTGGCAACCCGAACCCGTTCTCGTCAAGGTGCGGTTGTCGGTGCACGGCCCCTTGGTTCGCGAACAGCACGGCGATTCGCTGGCGCTGGCGTGGTCCGGGCTCAGCGGTCCGAGTCTGCTGCCCGCGGTGCTCGGTATGAACCGGGCGCAGACGGCCGCGGCCGCAGCCGAGTCGTGGGAATCAGTCATCGGTCCGTCGATGAATCTGTTGGTCGCGGACACCGACGGCACCATTCTTCACCAGGTGGTTGGGCGGGTTCCGGAGCGGGTGCGGGGGGCGGGAAGGCTGCCCGCGCCGGGTTCGGACTCCAGATGGGCGTGGAAGGGCTTCCTGCCGATGTCGGCCAACCCGAGGCGGGTCAATCCCCCCGACGGGTTTCTCGCCTCGGCCAACCACGACCTCTTTGCCGAAGGTGACTACTCTCCGTCACAATCGTTCCCGGCCGACTTCGCCCCGCCCTGGCGGGTTCGGCGCATCCGGAGCGCGTTGGCGATGAACGACCGGTGGACGGTGGCCGGGTGTCTCGCTTTGCAGGGCGACGTGGTTTCGAGCCAGGCCATTGCGGTGCTCAGGCTCGTGCGTTCCGAACTCGAAAAAGACGGCGGCGCCACCGCCCGCGAGTTGATGCAGTGGGACGGGAAGATGGCCGTCGACTCTCCCGCCGCGACCCGGTTCTCCAGATTCCTGCTCGAACTCGAAGACGCCGTCGGCGGTGACGAAGCGAAACGCCTGTCGCTCGCCCGAACTCCGTTTGGTCGGGAAGAGATCATCCGCCTGCTGGCTGGAGGTCTCGACGAGTCGTGGTGGGACGACGTGAGCCAACCGGGTCGACAGAAGAGATCCGACATCCTGGCGGCGGTCCTCGATCGCCTTGATCGTGAGACCGAAGCGAGGCCCTGGGGCGAGGTTCACCAGGTCCTGTTTGCCCACCCGTTAGGGTGGCTGCCAGGATTGGGCGCGCCGCTCGCCGCCACGTGGAACCGGGGACCGTTCCCCGTCGGCGGAGACTGCGAGACGATCAACACCGAATACTGGAGTCGTGAGCAGCCGTTCTCTGTCACCGCGATTCCGGCGATGCGTTTCGTCACCGAGGTCGGCAATTGGGATGCGACCGTGCTCGGTCTCCCCACCGGCCAGTCCGGCCGGCCGTGGTCCGGGTTCTATTCCGACCAGATCGGGAGTTGGCTGCGCGGTGAGGCTGCCGCGTTCCCATTCAGCCGCCAGGCGGTCGAGGACGCGTCGATCGCGAGACTCCAGCTGCTCCCTCGATACATCGTTGTCCCCGGGCCGGTGGTGACCCAATGACAGATGCAACGGCCGGGAGATTCGAGACGGGAGACCGCCCGTGCCTCGCGCTGGTGACCTGCGGGCCCCATATGGAGATCGCTCTGGGCGCGCCGTTTCTCGCCGTCGACTCGGTCGTCCGTCTGGGCGGGGTCACGCCGAGATCGACCCTGGTGCTGGCGGCGGTTGACCTGCTGGTGGAAGACGCCGGCATCACGCCCGCAGACCTGGGTCTGATCGTGGTCTCGCGAGGGCCGGGTTCCTTCACCGGCATCCGAGCCGGTCTCGCGACCGCCATGGGCCTGGCCGCCGCCACCGGCGCCCGCTGCGTCGCCTACGACTCACTGCTGATGTTGGCGGCACGGTGCTGCACGCCTGGAACCGTGTGGGCCGCCCAGCCCGGGCGTCGATCGGAGGTCTACGCCCGCGTGTTCGAGATTCAAAGTGAAGGGCCCCCCGTGGGCGGCGGAGGCATCGAGATCCTCCCCGTCGATGGTCTTGGCGGACGTGGTCCGTGGGTGGCCTCGGAGTCCCTCGACCTCGGTGGCGCGGAGACCGCCGCCGTGGATCGCGGTTCGGCGGAGGCTCTCCTCCGGCTGTGCCGGTTCGCCGTTCCCACCGACCCGGTGGAGCCGTTGTACGTGGAAGGCCCGCCGATCCACCGCCAGGCACACGGCACCTGACGTGAACAGCCGTTTCTCGGTCCGTCCGCCCCAACTCGGAGATGCGAGGGCCCTCGCCGAGGCGGATATCGAGTGTTTTCCCGACCCGTGGCCGGCGCAGTTCTTCATGTCCGAGACGATCGCCGACGGACGGTTCAACCGCCTCCTGGTGGATCCGGCGGGTCGAATGACGGCCTATCTCTTCTGCGCCTGGCAGTACCTCGATCTCCACATCCTCAAGGTGGCGACCCTGTCTGCATTCCGGCGAGCCGGTCTCGCCGGTCGGCTCATGAAGCTCGCCGAAAGCCACGCCGAGGCGATGAGCGGGGAGAGCCTCACGCTCGAGGTGCGTCGCGACAACCACCCGGCCATCACGCTGTACGAGAACCTCGGCTACACCTGCCGGGGGGTCCGCCCCCGCTACTACCCGAACGGTGACGACGCCATGATCATGACCAAACGGATCCGGGAGTCCTGACTCAAGTTAAGGCCTCTTGTTGCCGGTCATCTCCTCGGGTCGCACCAGCTTATCGAACTCGTCGGCGGTGAGGAGGCCGAGAGCGACGGCCGCCTCCTTGAGCGTGGTGCCCTCGGTGTGCGCTTTCTTCGCGACCCTGGCGGCATTGTCGTAACCAATCGTCGGATTCAGGGCAGTCACCAACATCAGGCTGCGGGCGACGAGCTCCGAGATCCGCGCGCGGTCGGGTTGGATACCGGCGACACAGCGATCGGCGAAGCTGCGACTCGCGTCGCCGAGCAGGCGGATCGACTGCAGGAGATTGAAGATCATCATCGGTTTGTAGACGTTGAGTTCGAGGTGTCCGTTGGCGCCTCCCGTGGTGATGGCCACGTCGTTGCCGATCACCTGAGCGGCCACCATGGTCAAGGCCTCGACCTGGGTCGGGTTGACCTTGCCGGGCATGATGGACGACCCCGGTTCATTGGCGGGGAGGATGAGTTCGCCGATGCCGCTGCGCGGGCCGGATCCGAGCAATCGAATGTCGTTGCCGATCTTGGTCAGTGACGCTGCGGTTGTCTTCAACGCCCCGCTGGCGGCGACCACCGCGTCGTGTGCCGCGAGCGCCTCGAAGTAGTTGGCGGCCGGAACGAAGGGCAATCCGGTGATCGCCGCGATTTCGGCGCACGCGCGGGCCGCGAACTGCGGGTGACTGTTGAGCCCGGTCCCCACGGCCGTGCCCCCGAGGGCGAGCTCGAAGAGGTCGGGCAGTGCCGCCTGAACCCTGGCGATGTTCTTGTCCAGCTGGGCAACGTAGCCCGAAAACTCCTGGCCGAGGGTGAGTGGGACCGCGTCCATCATGTGGGTGCGGCCGATCTTGACGATGTCAGAAAATTCGGCGGCCTTTGCCGCGAGGGCATCGCGAAGATGCTCGAGGGACGGCAAGAGGTGGCCGACGATCTGTCGTGCGGCCGCGATGTGCATGGCGGTCGGAAAGGTGTCGTTCGACGACTGTCCGAGATTGACGTGGTCGTTGGGGTGGATCGGGTCCTTGGATCCGAGCGTGCCGCCGGCCAGCTCGATCGCGCGGTTGGCGATCACCTCGTTGGCGTTCATGTTGGTCTGGGTGCCGCTGCCGGTCTGCCACACCACGAGCGGGAAGTGGTCATCGAGCGTGCCGTCCGCCACCTCGCCGGCCGCACGCGCGATGAGTTCGACCTGGCGATCCGTGAGTTGGCCCAGAGCGGCGTTCGCGCGGGCCGCGGCGAGCTTGAGGACTCCCAGCGCCCGGATGACCTCTCGGGGTATCCGCTCGTCGCCGATGGGGAAGTTCGCCAGCGACCGGGCGGTCTGCGCCCCCCAGTAACGGTCGGCCGCCACCTCCACCTCGCCAAGGGTGTCGCGTTCCATTCGCGTGCTCACGATGCCACCTCCCGCCGGTTGTCCCATCAGAGTAACGCCGGACGTCCCGCGTCCGTTCCCTCATTTCTTGAGAATGTCGCATCCCGATCCGGTTGGTCGACGGTCGATAGTTGTAGAATGGCGGTATGGGATTATTGGGCGAGATGCTGGTCGAACGTGGGGCGATCTCCGTGGATCAACTCCACATGGGTCTTGCGGCCAGCCGCCGAGTTGGTCAAAGATTGGGCACCCAACTGGTAAATCTCGGCTTCATCGACGAAAGATCGTTGCTCGAGACGCTTGCCGAGCAACACGGTGTTCCGTATGTGACCGAATCGATGCTGCTGGAGTTCCTCGAGTCCCTCGATGTCGGCCTCCTGCCGGAACCGATGGTCAGACGGCTGCGCGCGGTTCCTTTCCGAACGGTCAGCGACCGTATCCAGGTGGCGATGAGCAACCCCGGAGACGCCAGGATCATCGACCGCATCGCCAACTTCACCCAGTTTCATGTCGAGCCGTTTGTCGCATCGGATCGTACGATCGAAATCGCCATGGGCCTTGTCCCCACGCTTCGGGAAGTTCCGAAGACGGAAAATGAGGAATTGCTCACCGAGGTGGTGAACGACGAAGGTCATACCGCGGGTTGGGACCAGTTGTGGACCGCCCGGATCGAGCCGTCGAGCCTCCTGAATGTTCACAGCCGACCCAAGGCCGCCAACGTGGTCCTGGTGGCGAAATTCCCGACGCTCGAGCCGGTCGGGGTCGTCGAACGCAGGATGACAGCTGCGATCACGGACGACAAGGAGTTCGTCCGCCTTCTGGGAACGGCTGCCACCGCCGCCGAGGTGGGCGAGGTCCTGATCCACTATTCGGCGCAGATGCTGGACCGTATCTGTGTCTTCGCCGTCCACCACGGCAAGATCTCCGGGTGGATGGGGCGCGGCCTGCCACTCGACGCTGCCGATCTCCGCTCCTTTTCCGTCACCGCTTCCGAACCGTCGCTCTTCCAAGAGCAGGAGGGGACTGACAGCTATCTGGGTCCGGTTCCAATGGGGCCGGTCAATGACCGTTTGATGGAAATTCTCGGCCCTCCGATGCCGTCAGAGGTCCTGATCGTTCCGTTGGCGATGAACGGGCGGGTCAAGGGCTACCTGATGGGGGATATCCCCGGACGCTCCGTGCCCGATCCGGTGCGGGAGGCGCTGGTCCCCGCCGGCCGCGCCGCAGGCAACGCCCTGGCCGGCATCTTGCGGGGGCGCAACTGAAAAGGCTTCCCTGTTCGGGGTAAGATAGGCCGATGAAGCGTCTGGGGGAAATCCTCCTCGACCGGGGCGCCATCGCCATCGCCGAACTCCACACCGGTCTCGAGGCGTGCCACTACCGCGGCGGACGGCTCGGGACGCAGCTCCTCAGGTTCGGTTTTGTCGACGAGCACGCGTTACTGGAGGCTCTCTCGGAGCAGCTCAGCGTGCCTCCGGTGACGACCGCCGTTCTCCGGCGTGCCCCGGATCCGCTGCGCCGCATGATTCCCCTGAACGTCGCTCTGCGGTTGCAAGCGATGGTCTTCGACCGCAGGGACGGCGAATTGAGTGTGGCGATGACGGCTCCGCGGAATCCCGCGGCCATCGAGGAGGTCATCAGTTACGTGGGTCTTGACATCAAACCCCACGTCGCCACCGAGGTCGGGATCATGACGGCTCTGCAGGACATGAAGCTCGAAGAACAGGTCGAAGAGGCCCCGGCCCCGATGGTCGACATCGCAACCGGCGTCGTCGGCGATCAGTGGCAGCGGCTGTGGACGCCGCCCGCGCTGCAGGCGTCGGATCTCCTGCACCCGCGGACGGTTGCGGCACGAGATGAGATCCCGATGGCTGCCACGTTTCCCGGGTTGGCGCCGGTACCGTCCTCGGTCTCCGGCGACGCGAGGGGTCCGCTCGACGATACGGCGTTTTCCATCCTCCTGCGCGACGCGAGGCACCGCGACGAGGTCGGCGAGTTGCTGCTGCGCAGGGTGGTGGCCGTGTTCGAACGCAGTTACCTTCTGGCTGTCCACTCGGGCAGGATCGTCGGTTGGTTGGCGCGCGGACGGGGAGTCGTTCTCGACGACGTCCAGTCGTTTTCGGCGGGCGCCGACGAACCGTCCTCACTGACTGCGATTGCCGGAGGGGACAGCTTCTGCGGGCGACTCCCCGACGGTGTCATCAATCAACTTCTGATCGAAATGCTGGGAGATCCCGCGCCGGTCGAGGTCGTGATCATCCCGATCGCCATCAAGGGCCGCGTCGTCGCCTATCTGGTGGGTGACGTGCCCGATTCCGCCGTCTCTCGTGGTGATCTCGAAGATCTCATGACGGCGGCCCAAAAAGCCGGTGTCGCCCTCGAGATCCTGGTCATGAAGAGGAAGTTCCTGACCCCGCTTTCGTGACGAGGTGTCGGCACAACGACCCCGTTGAAGAACGTGGGTTCGCTCGTAACAATTTTCACAATCCCCGCGGCGGCGTATAATGACCGGCGGACGGTCGGCGAAAATGCGGGCCGCGGGGAGGTGTCAATGGGTGCGACAAGAACCAATACCGAGACATTCGTCGAGTTGATTCGGCGGGCGTCGACCGAACTTCCAGCCGATGTGTTGGAAGCGCTCGAGGAGGGTCGGAGGGCCGAGAAGGCGGGCGGCCTCGCCGGCATCGCGCTCAACACGATCCTGGAAAACGTCGAGCTGGCGCGTGACATCTCGGCGCCCATCTGCCAGGACACCGGCACCCCGGTGGTCTGGATCCACCACCCGGTCGGCGCCAGCACCCGGGCGCTCAAAGCCGAGTTCGAAACCGCCGTGCGTGAAGCCACCAAGCGCAAGTTCCTGCGCCCCAATGCGGTCAACACGCTGACCGGTTCGAACACCGGCGATGGCGCCGGACGCGGGATCCCCTTTGTCCACTTCGAGGAGTGGGACGAACCCAGGATCGAGGTCCGCATGATCCTCAAGGGCGGTGGCAGCGAGAACGTCGGCACGCAGTACAAGTTGCCCGATACCAAGCTCGGCGCCGGCCGCGACCTCGAAGGCGTCCGGCGGGCGGTGCTCGATGCCGTGTTTCAGGCCCAGGGCAAGGGCTGCGCCCCGGGCGTGCTCGCGGTGTGTGTCGGCGGCGACCGGGTGTCGGCCTTCGAACACTCGAAGCGCCAGCTGCTGCGCCCGCTCAAGGACACCAACCCGGTGCCGGAGCTGGCAGAGCTCGAAGAGCGGCTGCTGCGGGAGGGCAACGAACTCGGTGTCGGCCCCATGGGCTTCGGTGGGAAAACCACGCTTCTCGGGGTCAAGATCGGTGTTCTCGATCGCCTGCCGGCATGCTACTTCGTGACCGTCACCTATATGTGTTGGGCGGACCGGAAAGCCGGCGTCAGCATCGACGAGAGGGGAGACGTGACATGGCTGAGCTGAAACTTCCAGTCAGCGAGGAGAAGATTCGCGCTCTCAAGGTTGGTGATTTCGTCGAGCTCACGGGCCGCATGATCACCGGCCGCGACGCGGCCCACACGTGGTTGATGAAGGAGTTCCGCGAGGACGTGGCGCCCTTCATGAAGGACTCTGTCATTTACCACTGCGGCCCGGTGGTGGCCAAGAACGATGATGGCAGTTACGACTTCGTGGCCGCCGGCCCGACCACCTCGATTCGCGAGGAGCCCTACCAGGCCGATGTCATCGGCCGCTACGGGCTGCGCGGTGTGATCGGCAAGGGCGGCATGGGCGCGAAGACCCTGGCAGGGCTTGCCGAGCATGGCGCCGTCTACCTGCACGCGGTGGGTGGCGCCGCCCAGGTGCTGGCGCGCGCCATACCGCGCGTCGAGCGGGTGTTCATGCTCGAGGAGTTCGGCGTGCCCGAGGCCCTGTGGGTCATCGACGTGGAACGATTCCCGGTTATGGTTACTATGGACTCCCATGGCGGCTCATTGCACGATCAGGTCGAGGAGCATTCTCAGGCCAAACTCAGGGAGTTGCTCGGTTTTTCGGTCTAGACTTTCCGGGACGCCTCGTTCCCGATCGCGGCGCCGGGAAACCGGCTACAGCCTCGTTGAGGCCCTCGCCGCGCTGACCATCTTCGGGATGGCAATCCTGGTGGCTGCCGGTTTTCTCGATGCGCAAATGAGCGCCGCCCGGCGGCTCGAGGCGCGGGCTGACCTCGTGCGGGCCGCCGAGATCGTGCTCGAGAGCGTGCGCGGCGGGGTGCTGCCGTTGGAGACGGCGGACGTCGACTTCGGCGATGAGTTCCAGCCGTTGTCCCACATCACCGTGAAGACCACCGTCGAGGTGGCCGAGCGCAGCGAACTGCCGGGCCTGTACGAGGTCCGGGCGGTGGCCCGGGCCATGGTCAGGAGCCAGGAGATGGTCGTGTCCATCACCACCCAGGTGTGGCGGCCGTGACCTCCCGCCAGGGGACTACCCTGGTCGAACTGCTGGTCGTGCTCGCCCTGGTTTCCATCATGGTCGTCGCGGGCGCCCAACTCATCACCCACTCCATCGGGCTGCTGGGGGCCACCGGCCGGGCGGTTCGCAATCCGATCATGGTGCACGTCAACGAACGCATCCGCCGTGACATTCAGGAGGCGGCCGGGTTGGCCGAGGTGGAGATGATCTGGAGCGAGGACCCTCTGGAGATCCGTACCCACGACGGAACCGTCATCCGGTACTCGGTTGTCGATGGCGGCCTCGTCCGTGTGGTTATCGCACCGGGAGGCCTGTCGGTCGACGAGCGGGTGTTGCTGCGCGGTGTGACCTCGTGGTGGTGGCGATCCACCGCCCCCTCGGTCGTGGACATCAACCTCGGCCGACTGGTCTACCCGCCACCCGAGTCCATCTCGTCCCGGGTCATCGGTTACAGGCAGGAGCGTCGCATCGAGAACCTCCGCTTCACGATCCGCGGCGGCTGGGGAGGGGCGCAGTGGTAGTCGGCAGAGTCTCGGAAAGGGGCGTCGCCCTCGTCTTCGCCCTTGCCGCGCTGACGCTGGTGGCGTTCACCATCGCCGCGGTCGCGACCGAAATCACCTCGCGCGGCGCCGGGGTGGTGCTCGAGGAACGCTCGGTGCGCACCACCGCCCTGTCGGACTGGGCGATGGCCGAGACCATGGCCGAGTTGGCCGACAGGGGTCACTCGTTTCGCGGAACCCCGGAGCGCGCGGTCGCCGGCGGCACGATCTCCAGCACCGTACGATTGTTGGGGGAATGGGATGTCGAGGTGGTGGCGGTGGGTGCGCGCGAGGGCTGGCAATCCACCATCGTCGCCAGGGTCTCGCTGCTCACCGGTCCCCGCGTCGTGTGGTGGCAGCGCACCCAGGGACCGGCGGACGCTACAACGCTAGAGAACGTTCAACGTTAAACGTTTGAACGTTCAACGTGTTGCAGCATCCGGTTCCGCGGATCACGGGTCTCACCCACTGACGAGACGCGGATCGCCGCCTGCTCGCCGACCGGGCAGCGGTTTTCGCACAGACCGCAGCCGGTGCACAGATCCGGCTCGATCGAGGGCCGTTGCAGGTTGATCTTCAGCCCAGCGCGGTTGGTGATCTCGACGGTTTCGAGCCACACCGCCTTGGGTGAGGTGGGGCACATCTCCTCGCAGACGATGCAGGGCGTTTCCATGCCCCACGGCAGACAGCGGCCGCGGTCGATGAAGGCGGTGCCGATGGTGACCGCGGCGGGGCCGCCGATGGCCTGTTTTGAGTTGGGGTCAACCGTCGTGATCGCCGCGGTGGGACAGACCTCCCCGCAGCGGATGCAGGAGGGCTCGCACCAACCCCGCCGCATGTCGAGGATCGGTGTGAAGAGCCCTTCGACCCCGGTCCTGCCGAGGTCGGCACGGATCACGCCGGTTGGGCAGGAGGCCGAACAGGCGCCGCACGTGATGCAGCGGGCGAGGAACGACGCCTCATCGAGCGCACCTGGAGGGCGGATGGCGTCGTGGGCGCGCCCGTCCATGCCACCGCCTGCGGCACGCAGCACCGGCGCGAAAGCCGCGGAGCCGGCGATCGCCAACAGGAAACGTCTCCGTCCGACGTCCAGGGCCGGCGACGGCGCTGTCGCACCTGGCGCGGCGAGCCCGTAACGCAGACTCTCTTCAGAGCAGGAGCCGAGACAATTGAGGCACACGTGGCACTCGCTGACCCGGTGTTTCTCAAGCGGTTCATCTGCACCCTGACACGCAAAGAGACACAGCGTGCAGCCGGTGCAGGAGGTCGCGTCGTCGCGACGGATGCGCAGCGGGGCGAGGCGGGCGAAAATCCCCATCAGTGCTCCCAGAGGACACACTGCGCGACAGAAGATGCGGGGGATCATCGCCGACAACAGCAGGATCGCCGCCAGCAGGCCAAAATTCACCCAGCCTCCCGGCGACAATCCGCCGTGCCACAGGGGGCGGATGCCGGAGGCGAAGGCGCGGTGGAGCAAAGGGATCGGATCGAGCCATCCGATGTGGTTGGCGCCCAGGACTGCCCAGACCAGGAGGACAGTGAGAATGACGTATTTGATGCTGAACCACTTGTGGTAACGATTGATCTTGTAACGTTTGCGGCGCTCGGGACCGGCCACCCACGAGACCACCTGCTGCAGGGTGCCCAGAGGACAGATCCATCCGCAGAAAAACCGGCCGACGATCGCAGTGAGGCCGAGCACCACCAACCCCAACCACGTCCAACCGGCGATGGTCCAGTCCGACAGCGCGGTGCCGACTGCCGTCAACGGGTCGAGGGCGAGCAGAATGGACGCAGCGGCGGCCGGCACTCTCGGCTCGGCGAGGCCCCAGAAGAGAGCGAGGAAGGCGAGGAGGAACAGGCCTTGAATCGCGACCCGGAGATGGCGGGCGCGAGGGCGGATCATCTAGCCGCGCCCTTCGGGCGCGTTTCGAATTCGGAATTCGGAATTCGGAATTCGGAATGCCGCCCCTCCGCCCCTGAAAGGGGGACATCGGGGGCGTGGGTGGATGGAAATTCCGAATTCCGAATTCCGAATTCCGAATTCATGATCAGCTCCGCACCTCTACCGCCTTCCAATCAGCCGTGCCGAGTCCGAGCCGTTCGGCAATAGCGATATGGGGCAGGTCCGCGGGGGTGAGACCGAGAAGGCTGGCGCCCCAGGCATCGGCCGCCACCGGGTCGGTCGCGACGGCGATGCGGTCGTCAGGCCGTACCAGTGCCAGCGAGCCGCCGGTCGGCCCGCCGCCGGTGAGGACGCGGGTGGCGTCGATCACGGTCAGGGTGGGCCGGAACGCGGCGCCCAGTTCGGCACAGACCTGGGCGATGCGCTGGTGGAGGTTGGATCGGTTGCCGACGACTGCGCCGAACCAGTTCTTCATCCCGAGCGTCGCGCGCGACAGGGAGTGGTGTTTGACCACCGGGACGTTGATGACCCGATCGGCCGCAGCGATGGGTTCGAGAACCTCCCACGTTCCGAGCACGGTGCCGCCGAGATCCATGCGCACCGTGCCGGCGCTGCGCTGGTTGGCGATAGCGGCGCCGGCGCCCCGGGACGCCGCGTCGATCCCGGAGCGCACGAACGAGCGTCCGGGATCGTGGCACGAGTTGTCGACCACGGTCACCGAGGCCGCGCCCGCCGCGAGGCACAAACGGGCCAGCTCTGCGATCAGTTCGGGGTTGGTGTTGGCGGCCTGTTCGGGCGTTCTGTCCCAGGCGCAGTTGGGTTTGATGGCCACCCGTTCGCCGGGTCTGATGAAAGCTTCGATGCCGCCCATCGCGGCCAGCGCCGCACGGACGTTGGCGGCCGGTCCCAGGCCATTGGCTGTCGCCAGCCGGCCCGCTGTGTCGGGCTGTGTCCGCCAGTCCTTCGGGCGGGGGAGGGACTCGCCGCCGGGTGTCTGGTGGCGGCCCGGCCGCCCCGAGAAGCCGAGCCCCAAACCTGCCAGCGCGACACCGGCTATCGCGGGTGGCCCCCATTGCCGGAAGAGATCGCGTCGACCGATAACGCGGTAATCGTCGATGAAGCGGGAGGTCTTTCTTTTCTGTCATACATCCTCGCGCGCTCCAGTGTATCGCGCCCGATCCGCCCAACCGACCGGATACAGGCCGCAGGCTTCAGGATTCACCCTTCCGCCCGGCGGCCGGGACGGCTGCCCCACAACCGCTCCATCCCGCATCCTGTTACCTGTACAATGTGCCGCACTGAAATCTCTGTGGAGAAACGGAGCGGACACAATGAGCAAGACACTCATCGGTTGCGGTCTGGCGGTCGTCGGGGTGGTCATTCTGGTGGCCCTGATGGCGGGGGGAATCTACAACAACCTGGTTGGCTTGGAAGAGGGTGTCGACGCGGCCTGGGGTCAGGTGGAAAACGTCTACCAGCGGCGCGCCGATCTGATCCCGAACCTCGTGGCGACGGTCAAGGGCGCCGCAGATTTCGAATCTGAGACCCTGCAGAACGTCATCGAGGCCCGTTCGAAGATCGGTCAGACAAACATCGAAGGGGCTCCGACGCCGGGTCAGATGCAGACCTTCCAGGCCAACCAGGACGCCCTGTCCTCGGCCCTGTCGCGGTTGCTGGTGGTGGTCGAACGCTACCCCGATCTCAAGGCGGTCCAAGCCTTCCGCGATCTCCAGGTGCAGCTCGAAGGCACCGAGAATAGGATCGCGGTCGAGCGCAACCGCTACAACGAGGCGGCCCGGGCGTTCAATACCGCTCGCCGTCAATTTCCCGCGGTCGTGATCGCGAATCTGTTGGGGTTCGGCGATAAGGGCTATTTCGAGTCGAAACCTGGCGCCGACGCACCGCCGGTGGTCGAGTTCTGATCGCCGAAGCGAGGTTGATCGACACCTGATGCGGATCGAGAGGCTCTTTTCCGACGACGATCTGGCGGCGATCCGGCAAGCCACGACAGCGGCCGAGTTGCAGTCCGGCGGCGAGATCGTGCCCTGCATTGTCGAGCGGGTGGTCGAGGGCGATGAGGCGAGGTGGCGCGGCGCCACCCTCGGCGCACTCGCGGCGGCGCTCATCGCCGGGTCGGTCAACGTCCTCGGCCTGTTCTGGGGCGGCTCGGGCGTGTGGTGGATCACCCTGCCTACGGTGGTCGGTGCGGGCCTCGGATTCGTGATCGCCGGTGTTGACGCGGTCGGCCGGTTGTTGATCCCCGACGACCACCTGGAGCGGGCCGTCCGGATGAGGGCCGAGGCCGCCTTTGTCGAGGAGGAGGTCTTCGACACCCGGGATCGGACTGGGATCCTGGTCTTTCTGTCGTTGTTCGAGCGCCGGGCGGTGATTCTGGCGGATTCCGGCATCAACCGGTCGGTGCCGGAGGACACCTGGCAGGTGGTGGTCGACGAACTGGTGACCGGCATCAGGGCCGGTCGCGCGGCCGCGGCAATGCGGCAGGCGGTGACCCACTGCGGCAAGATCCTGGCGGAACACGAGGTCGCGTTGCGGCCGGACGACACCGACGAACTGTCCGACGCGCCGCGGATCCGGGAGCGCTGAGATGGGTGCGATCGCCGGCCGCCGGCTGATGCTGTGCACCGGTATCGTGGCGCTGTCTCTGGCGGCGGCCGCAGCCGGGCTCGAAGTGCCGTATCTTGCGGGCAGGGTCAACGACCAGGCGGCGATGCTCGGTGATGCTTTCAAACAGGAGCTCGAGGAACGGTTGCGGGTGCTCGAAGAGGAGACGGGGGCCCAGGTGGCGGTGCTGACGATCCCAAGCCTCGAGGGTGAACCGATCGAGGACTTCTCGATCCGGGTCGTCCAGACCTGGAAGCTCGGACGCGAAGGCGCTGACGACGGAGTGTTGATTCTGATTGTTCGAGACGATCGCAAGATGCGGATCGAGGTCGGCTACGGCCTCGAGGGCGCCCTCACCGACGCGCAGGCCGGTCGGATTATCGACGGTCTCATGGCACCGAGATTCCGCGAGGGCGATTTCGAAGGCGGGATCGGTGCGGCGGTGGATGCGATCTCGGCGGCGGTGCGGGGTGAGGCGCTCGAACTGCCCGAACCCAGGCCCGAACGCGCGGTACCGGACTTTGCGACCTTCGTGTTCTTTTTCATTTTCGGTCTGCCGTTCATCAACGCGGCGCTGTCGTCACGAGGAGTCGCGGGTTGGGTGCTTTACCTCTTCCTGGCGCCCTTCTTCCTCGCGGTACCGGCGGCGATGTTCAGCGTGCGGGTTGGAGTCGTCGTGGTTCTCGCGTGGTTGATCGGGTTCCCGATCCTACGCTTGATCTGGCCGAAGGCCTCCTCCCGAAAGACCGGCAGCAGAGGTGGCGGCTTCTGGGGTCCGTTTCTCGGCGGCGGCGGTGGTGGCGGCTTCTCGGGCGGTGGCTTTTCGGGTGGTGGGTTCTCGGGTGGTGGCGGCAGCTTCGGCGGCGGCGGCGCCAGCGGAGGCTGGTGACAAAAAGCAAGGGGGGGGACCGGCCGTCCCCTCTCGTCGGATGGAGCCCTTTAGTGGTCGCCGCCTTCTTTCTTCTGCAGTTCCTTGCCCTTCTTCTCGACCGTTTCGCCGGCCTTCTTGACGGCCTGGCCGGTGGCTTCGGTGGCTTCGCCGACCGCCTGCTTGCCGTCCTCGACCATTTCGCCGGCCGCTGCAGCGCCGTCCTTGACAGCTTTTTTGCCGCCCTCGACAACGTCACCTACCGCGTCCGCGCCGTCGGCAACCGCATGGTCGACGGCCTCTACGGCCCTCTCAGCCGCGGCGCCGGCGGACTCGGTCATTTCAGTCGCGGTTTTTTTTGCGTCATCCGCCGCCTTCTGGCAGGCCAGATTCGGCAGCACGAGCAGCACGGCTGCGGCCACGATCACGATGCTCAGCCATTGTCTCTTCATTTCGATCCTCCTTGTGAGAGATGAACCCGAACCCCGACGTGGGATATGGGTTCTCTGTGGACGAACCCTCCGGTCACGGGTTGTGGCGAAAGGTTCGGCAGGATTTTCTCACATCCGACGCGGTGGATCGAGAAATCGTCGTGACCCCAGGGGTCCGGAGTGCCGTCTCCGCACCGGGCGCCGGGTGAAGCGTGTGTTAGCATCAGTGCGAATCTCCGTTCACAAGGACAGCGACCCCGGTTCGCGTTCTTATCAATCCACGCGGTTGCACGCAACACGTCAGAGAAAAGGAGTCAGAAATGTCAGTCGCAAAAGTCACCGAAATCAGTTCGTCATCCAAAACCAGCTTTGAAGACGCCATCGCCAAGGGCATCGAGCGCGCCGACAAGACCCTCGACAAGGTCAAAGGGGCCTGGATCAATGAGATGAAGGTCGAGGTCGAGGACGGCAAGGTGAGCGCCTACCGGGTGAACATGAAGGTCACCTTCGTTCTCAAGGGCTGAGGTGGGCATGGACACCTCAGATCTGCTGGGTTCGTTGATGGGGCAGCTCGGTGGCGGCGGGATCGAACAGATCGGACGTTCCGTCGGCCTCGACAGCGGAGACGTTTCGAAAGTGCTGGCCGGTGCGATGCCTGCGATCCTGGCCGGTCTGACCCGCAACACCTCGTCGAGCGCCGGGGCCGCCGGGCTGCTCGACGCCCTCGATCGGAACCACGACGGCAGTGTCCTCGATGACGTCATGGGGTATCTGGGCGGTGGCGGCAAACTCGCTGACGGCGCCGGCATCCTCGGTCACGTCCTTGGCGGCCGCCAGGCCACCGTCGAACAGGCGATCAGCAAATCGAGTGGGGTCGACATGGCTTCGGTGGGCAAGATCCTGGCCATGGTGGCTCCTCTGCTGATGGGCGCGCTCGGCAAGGCGAAGCGCGATCAGGGCCTCGACGCTTCCGGGCTTGCCGCGGTCCTCGGACAACAGCAGAAAGCCGTGAGCAAAGCCTCCCCGTCGGCGGCTGATCTGTTTTCGAAGATCCTGGACAGCGACGGCGACGGCGACCCCATGGACGATATCGTCAAAATGGGATCCGGCCTCCTCGGGGGCCTGTTCAAAAAGTGACCCGGCTCAGCCGGTTGATTTCGGGTCGTTGATATCGGGCCCCTCGAGTGCGGTCGGATTCGTGTTCGACAGGTCGAGGCGGCCCGTTTTTTCGATCTTGATTTTCCGGGTGCCGAACGAGCCTTCAGTGAACAGTGATCCGCTGACGCCGTAGGTCACTTCCTTGGCCTGCAGAATATCTTTGAGGCGCAGCAGGGCCGATGCGTTGTTGAGGTGGAAGACCGCGTCGATGACGGCCGAATCGAGGCGTTCCACCGTAAAGGTCTCCGAGGCGGTCCCGGTCCCGACCTTCTTGTCGTCGAGGATCAGTTTGAACGACCCGCCGTTAATGGTGAAGGCCTCGGGGTTCGGGTTGGTGATCCTGAGCTTCGCCACCAGAGTGGTTTCGAAGACCGTGACCTCCGTGATCTTGAGGTTCGAGAGCGTGACCTCGAGCGGTTCGACGTTCGCCATCGAGGAGCATCCGGCGGTCACGGCCAGGACCCCACAGATTACCGGCAGAAGACCTGATCTCCGCCAGGTCAGGCGAGTTCGACGTTTGGGTGTTGAGGGTAAGCGGGATTTTCCGGGAAGCATCGGCATCATCATGAAGAATCTCTCCTCGTGTGTATCGGGTCGAGTATAGGGTATTCCTACGGACACGCCCGGGCGGGGGCCGATTCATGATCTGCTAGTCTGCAAAACGACACCACAGCGATGGGCGTGTGAGGGAGGCGAGTTCGGCCGGAAGCCGTCCGCGGTCGTCGCTCTGCCGGTTCGGGAATCTCGGGTTGCACTCGTGGGTTGACACATGCGAGCGTCGCGAGGAGTGTTGAGCGAAGAGATGAAAATGAGACATGAATTCGCAATGTGTGCGGTTGCCGTCCTGGCCGTGATGTGGGCGGGAGGCCATGGCGAAGCCCAACTCGTTGAGCAGGTTCCGGCAGCGCTCCAGGACGTGGGTATCACCGAGCACCTCGATGCCAAACTGCCCCTCGACCTCGAGTTCCGCGACGAAAACGGTGACGTGGTGACGCTCGGTAGCTATTTCGACGGCGACCGACCGGTGATCTTGACCCTGAATTACTACAAGTGCCCCATGCTGTGCGGACTGATGCTCAACGGTCTGGTCGACGGGCTCAAGTCCATGGGGTGGTCGCCCGGTGACGAGTTCGAGATCGTCACCGTCAGCATCAACCCGTTGGAGACCCCCGAACTCGCCATCGCGAAGAAACAGAACTACCTGAAGCTGCTCGATCGACCGACGGCGGCTCAAGGGTGGCACTTTCTTACCGGGCGGGAACTCGAGATCAAACGGCTGGCCGAAACCGTGGGCTTCGGATACTCCTACGACCCCGAAACCCAGGGCTACGCCCACGCCGCGGCCCTCATGGTGTGCACGCCCGACGGTCGGGTGGCGCGATATTTGTACGGCATCGAGTATCCGGCTCAGAAACTCAAGTTTGCTCTGCTCGAAGCCGCCGAGGGAACGGTCGGTTCGACGCTTGACCAACTGATCCTCTACTGCTATCACTACGATCCGACAAATCGCCGTTACTCACCGGTGGCAATGAACATCATGCGACTCGGGGGAGGGGCCACCGCGCTCGTATTGGGGATCTCGCTGGGGATCTTCTGGATTCGCGAGTGGCGGCGCAAAAAGAAGACGGACGTTAAGGGACAGGCTGCATGACGGCATCTCATTTGATTCGGAATTTCGGAGCACTTTTGGCCGCGGCGCCCGACCCCGAGGACGGCTCGTTCTGGATGCCGCCTCAGGTGTCGACGGTTGCGAGCAGCGTGGACTGGCTCTTCAACCTCATCCTCGCCATTTCGGTCTTCTTCTTCGTCCTGATCGTCGTGGTGATGGTGGTGTTCGTGCTCAAGTACCGGCGCAGGGCGGGGGAGAGTGCGGAAGAATCCCCCAGCCATAACCTGCCGTTAGAGCTCACGTGGACCGGGATCCCGGTGGCGATCGTGATCGTCATCTTCTTCTTCGGTTTCAAGGGCTATCTCGACATGGCGACGCCGCCTGCCAACGCCTACGAAATCATGGTCGAGGGCCAGAAGTGGAAATGGAGCTTCACCTATCCCAACGGCTATGTCGACGCCAACCTGCACGTGCCGGTGGATCGCCCGATACAGCTGGTCATGTCCTCGGCGGACGTGATCCACAGCCTCTACGTGCCCGTCTTCCGAATCAAACAGGGACGTGGTGCCCGGACGCTATTCGAAGGTCTGGTTTGAGGCCACCGAAGCCGGACGAGTACGACCTCTTCTGCGCCGAGTACTGCGGCACCAGCCACTCCGACATGCTGGCCCACGTCGTCGTCCACCCGCCGGGAGAGTTCGAGGCGTGGCTCGAGCAGGCGTCGAACTTCCTCGAAACCATGAGCCCGGTCGATGCCGGACGCAAGCTCTTCCAGGTCCGCGGCTGCATGCAGTGCCACACCATGGATGGTTCCGCCAAGACCGGCCCGACGCTGCTTGGGGTTTTTGGACGACAGGAGAACATGGCCGACGGCAGCACCATCACGGTTGACGAAAACTACATCCGCGAGTCGATCCTCGAGCCGGCCGCGCAGGTGGTGGCCGGTTTCGAACCGGTGATGCCGACCTACCAGGGCCGGCTCAAGGACGCGGAGATCCGGCGATCATCGAGTATCTGAAGGCCCCCGCGGGGGCCAACGCAGGAGGACAACAGCTGATGGCTGAAGCGATCGAACGACCGGCAGGCGCGGGGCCCGTCGACCACGCTCCGCATGCCGACAACTACCTCACGCACGGCAAGGGTGTTCTCTCCTGGCTCTTCACCCTCGACCACAAACGCATCGGCGTCATGTACCTGGTGGCGATTCTGGCATCCTTCTTCCTCGGCGGGGTCTTCGCCCTGGTCCTCCGCACCGAGCTGTGGACGCCCGGAACTACCATCATCACCGCCGATACCTACAACAAGATGTTCACTCTTCACGGTGCGGTGATGATCTTTCTCTTTATCATCCCCGGCATCCCGGCGACCCTCGGCAACTTCGTGGTGCCACTGATGTTGGGCGCCAAGGACGTGGCGCTGCCGCGACTCAACCTGGCGAGCTTCTGGCTGTGGTTGACCGGCGCCACGGTCGCGGTGGCCTCGATCATCATCGGCGCGGTGGACACCGGCTGGACCTTCTACACCCCGTACTCGACCACCACGACCACCGCGGTGACGGCGATGACGCTGGGTGCCTTCATCCTCGGTTTTTCGTCGATCTTCACCGGGCTCAACTTCATCGTCACCATCCACAAGATGCGGCCCGAGGGCATGACCTGGTTCCGGATGCCGCTCTTCCTGTGGGGGATCTACTCGACCGCGATCATCCAGGTTCTGGCGACGCCGGTGCTCGGGATCACCCTGCTCCTGCTGATCGCCGAGCGGACCCTCGGGGTCGGGATCTTCGACCCCGCCCTGGGCGGCGACCCGGTGCTCTACCAGCACTTCTTCTGGTTCTACTCGCACCCGGCGGTCTACATCATGATCCTGCCGGCGATGGCCATCATGAGCGAGCTGATCTCGACCTTTTCGGGCAAACACATCTTCGGCTACCGCTTCATCGCCTGGTCGTCGATCGCGATCGCCCTGCTCAGCTTCCTGGTGTGGGGCCACCACATGTTCGTCAGCGGCCAGTCGGGGCTGACCAACATGATCTTCTCCGCCCTGACGTTTTCGGTGGCGATCCCGTCGGCGGTCAAGGTCTTCAACTGGCTGGCGACGATGTACAAGGGCTCGATCCGGCTCGCGGCGCCGATGCTCTACGCGTTGTCGTTCCTCTTTCTGTTCGCCATCGGCGGGCTCACGGGTCTGTTTCTCGGGTCGCTCTCCACCGACATCCACCTCCACGACACCTACTTCGTGGTCGCCCACTTCCACTACGTGATGTTCGGCGGCACCGTGATCGCCTTCCTCGGCGGCATTCACTACTGGTGGCCGAAGATGTTCGGCCGCATGTACTCGGAACGGTGGGCGCAGGTCTCGGCGTTGCTCATTTTCGTCGGTTTCAATCTCACGTTCTTCACCCAGTTCGTCATGGGCAGCCACGGGATGCCGCGGCGCTACTACAACTATCTCGATCGTTTCACCGCGTACCACCAGGCATCGACGGTCGGCTCTTACATCCTCGCCGTCGGGTTCCTGATCATGGCCGGCTATCTGCTGCACTCGCTCGTCGCCGGCGAGAGAGCGCCGGCGAACCCCTGGGGCGCGGCCACGCTGGAGTGGGAGACCTCGTCTCCGCCTGCGCACTACAACTTCGCGCACGACATGAAGGCCGGTGATCCCTACGACCTCGACGCCCTGCGCTGGGACCCCGCCACCGGTGGGTACGTGCGCAAGGACCCGAACTCGATCCTGGCATCGACCTCAGGGGCCAGCTGATGACCGGCCACGCGACGACTCCACAGGAGGGGCTTCGGGTCGACCACCACTTCGAAAACGCCGACCAGCAGTACCAGTCGGCCAAGCTCGGGATGTGGGTCTTCTTGGCCACCGAGATCCTGTTTTTCGGCGGTCTGTTTGTCGCCTACTCCGTGTACCGCGCCAGTCACCCCGAAGTGTTCGTCTTCGGCCACCACTTTCTCGACAAGAATCTGGGTGCTCTCAACACGGTCATCCTGATCTGCAGCTCTTTGACGGCGGCGTGGGCGGTGCGGGCGGCTCAGCTGAGGCAGATTCGATTGCTCAAGGTGTTGATCGTCCTGACCATTCTCTGCGCGTTCGGCTTTCTGGGAGTCAAGGGGGTCGAGTACCACAGCAAATGGAAGCACGGTCTGCTGTGGGCTGGCAGCTACCACCCCCACGTGGAGCACGAGGGAGCAGCCGCCCCGGATCACGCCGGCAGCCCTGCCGAATCAGAAGCAGCCTCATCGGCGGTCGTCGCCAAACCCGAGTCCGCGCCACCGCCCGCAGCGGCCAACCCCGACCGTTCGGCCATCGCCCCGGCGGCCAAGGGTCCGGCCGGTCTCGCAACGCCGGGCGAACAGGTTGGAGACGAATCCGCGGTGGAGGTGGCGCCGGCCAACGCACAGATCTTCTTTTCGATCTACTTCCTGATGACCGGGCTCCACGGGATTCACGTACTCGGCGGAATTGGCGCCTTCATCTGGTTGTTGGTGTGCGCCCGGCGGGGAGACTTCGACTCGGGCCACTTCACCCGCGTCGACATGGTCGCCCTTTACTGGCACCTCGTGGATCTGATCTGGATCTATCTCTTCCTCCTCCTGTACCTGATCGACTAGGAGATCGTCATGAGCGAACACGAAGCAACCGGGGTTCACGTCTCCTCAGTCAAGCTGCTGGTGATCGTTTGGGTGGGCCTCATCTTCGGCACCTGGCTCACGGTCTCGGCCTCCAACATCGACATGGGCTCCTTCAACATCTGGATCGGTCTTGCCATCGCCACCGGGAAGGCCCTGCTGGTCGGTCTCTACTTCATGCACCTGCGGTGGGACAAGCCGTTCAATGCGTTCGTCTTCGCCAGCGCTTTTCTTCTGCTGTTCCTGTTCATCGGGTTCGCCCTGATGGACACCGCCCACTACCAGGTCGACATGATTCCGGGCTACTCGCCCGGGATGGGGGGCTGAGACCGCACCGATGCCTGAGGTTGGACAGCCGCGGGATCCCCGAACCCAGGGAGTGGGGAAGATGGGGACATGGCTCCTCATCGCTTCGCTCGGGATGCTCTTCGCGGCGGCGCTGGTGGGCTACATGGTCATCCGGCTTCGCGCGCCGGAGTGGCCGCCGCCGGGGTCTCCGTCACTGCCGGGGGGCGTCTGGATCAGCACCGTGCTGTTGGCGGCCTTGAGTGCGGTCCTGATTCTGGCCGAACGCTCGGTTCGCGAAGGGCGGGTGGAAAAACTCTCGCGAATGCTGATCGTGTCGGACCTGCTGGCGGTGGCCTTCCTGGCCTCCCAGGTGGGGTGCTGGATGCGGATGGCCGCGGACAACGTCCTCCCGCAACGAAACCTGTTGGTCTGGGGTTTCTACACCCTGAGCTTTCTCCACGCCGCTCACGTTCTCGCCGGTCTCGTGCCGCTGATATTGGTGACCATCCGCGCCCGCCGCGGACGCTATACGGCGGCCGACCACGAGGGAGTCCACTTCGTCGCGATGTACTGGCACTTCCTGCTGGTGACCTGGGTGGCGATACTCGCGGTTTTGGCTTTCTGATCGCCCTTCCCGGGATGAGCCAGGTACCTCCGCCGCGCGCGTAAAATGCCGGCTAGAGCGTGGGAAGCCCGAGTGCTTTGGCGTTGACGATGCTCGGGGCGGCCTTGGGCGCCCTGCCCTCGACGAAATCCGGGATCCTGCCGGGATCTGTCGAGACGGGCCATCCCCGCAGGATTGCCGCCACATTCGATGCCGCGAGGGTGGCCATTCCCTGTCGTGCCCACTGGGTGGCCGACGCGATGTGCGGCACGATCACCACGTTTCTTGATCTGCTCAGCCCCGGCTTCATCTTCGGCTCGTGCTCGTAGACGTCGAGCCCGGCCTTGAAGTCGGGATTCCGCCGGCAGTGCGCCACCAGGGCTGCCTCGTCGATGACCGGTCCGCGGGCCGTGTTGATCAGGATCGCGTTCTTCTTCATCACGCGGAGTCTCTTCGCGTCGATCAGGTGATGGGTCGTTTGGTCCAGCGGCGGATGGACGCTGACCACGTCGGCCCGCTCCAGCACCTCGTCCACGCTCGAGCAACGTGTCACGTTCACGGGCGGCCCACCCTGGGATCGCAGGAATTTCGAGTACTCGCGGATGTACCTCTCCAGTTTGCGGTTCTGATGGATGTCGTGGTAGACGCAATCCATCTTGAACCCTTCGACCATCATCTTCGCGTACGCGGCCCCGATGCGCCCGGCACCGATCACGCCGACCGTCTTGCGGGCCAGCAACTCTCCCAGGAAGAGGGTGGGGAGCCATCCCTCGTAAGTGCCGCCGCGCATGTAGGCGTCGGCCTCAGGGACCCGCCTGGCAGCCGACAGCGTGAGTGCAACTGCCATCTCCGCAGTCGTCTCGGTGAGGACGCCGGGAGTATTGCCGACCGGAATGCCTCTCGCGGTCGCGGCGCCGACGTCGACGTTATCGTAGCCCACGGCGTAGTTGCTGTAGGCCGTCCCTCCCGCTTTCTCGAGGGCCGCGAACAACGTCTCTCCCCAGTCCTCGGTCAACTGCCCGATCGCGCCGTCGCAGCGGTCGCCGATGGCAGCCTTGATCTCGTTCACTCTCAGGATCCGGGTCTCCGTCCCATACTCGACCCTGGCACCGGCCCGGGCCAGGATCTTCAGCCAGAGGTCACCCGGCAGTTCTTTTGTTACTACGACCCGCCGCTTGCCCGAGGGGTTGTAGACCTTCCAACCGTCAGCTACCATTCACAGCCTCCTTGAGCCACGGGTCAACTCCGACGCAGCGCGGCCATCACGACCGGGACCGCTGCAAGCTGGAGGAGACCAAGCCCGAGCGCCGTCGCGGTCATCCCCACCCAGGGGATCATGAGGATGCCGACCGCGAGTGCGGCCGCCGCGGCGCCCGCCTGGTCTGCGGAAAAGGCCACTCCGGCCGCCCGGCGGGGGTCCGGTGAGCCCATTCGGGTCAGACCCGGGAAGACTGCGCCGGTCAGCAGTCCGCCGATCGCCAGCAACGGCGGGATCATCACAACGGGCGAGGACAGTGCGCAACCGGTGGCGAGGGCTCCCGATAATGCCGAGCCCGCGACGAGCACCGCCGGCACCCATCGCTCCGGGGTGGCAATCCTGGTGGCTGCCAGCGATCCGACCGCGAGACCGGCCATGAAGACCGCAGTCAAGAAGCCGATCTCCGAATAGACGGAGCCCCGTGTGGATTGCCATGCGGCGATCAGGAGCAGCCACCAACCCATGGAGCAGAATCCGACGATTGCCGCGGTGGCGCCGGCGGCGCGTCGGCCCCCTCCTGCGGCGACCCATAGAATCGCTATGACGATCAGCAACCCGGCCGTGAGCGGCCGTGCATCCATTCCCTCGAGTGCCGCAGCCGACGGCAGGAGACCGGGCAGGGCGCGCGCCTCGTGGAGACCGCCGGCGAGCAGCACCGCACGCGGGTGGCGGATCGTGTTCGGTTCCGAGTCGAGGAGCAACCGGGAACCGAGTTCGGAGGATCGGTCGCGGTCGACGAGGAGGGAGATCATCTCCGGCGGGAGATCGGCGGGATCTGATGCCGTTGCTGCCAGACGGCGAACCAGAGTTTCGTGCTCGAGTGTGATCTCCGCCAGCGGGCCACCCGCCACCAGCAGGGTGTCCTCGCCCGCGATAACGACCACCTGTTCGAAAACCTGGTGGACCGTGCTCGCGAGGACCGACAACAGCCTGCCGCCCACACCTCCGAGATAGGTGTCTGAAACACCGACCCGCATCACGAGCATCCCGTCGGGGCGCATCCGCACGCGGCACCTCTGCAGGAACTCGAGGGTCCGGGTGCGGTTGTGTCGAAGCGTGGTCGGGTCCGGATCGAGGAGGATGATCAGGTCCCAGGGTCCGCCCTCCTCGAGTGCCGCGAGCGGATCTGCGGCTGCGGCCTGGACCGTCGGCACATGCAGAGCAGAGTCCATCCCGACACCGTAAGCGACGGGGAGGGCGCGCAGCAGGTCCGGGTCCTCTTCCACCGCCCGCAGACGCGTCACGCGATGGCGGGACATGGCCTCGATGGATCCATCGACCACACAACCGACGGCCAGGACGTCCCGGGGCCGCGGGTGGAGGATCATCAGCAGGTGGGCCCGCGGCTCCACTCTGTAGGGGTCGGGGTAGGTGGCCATCAGGCGGCCGTCGCCGTAGATCGAGGTCGGGGGGCCATCGGAGATGACGACCTGTTGGAAGCGGGTTTCGATCGCCGTCCGAAACGCGCCGGGGTGGCCGGCCCAGACCCACCCGGCCCGGGCCAGCGTCTCGCCGGCGGGGAACGACACAGCGAATGCGGCGATCGCCACCACTGCGGAGATGAGGGATCGTTGCTGCCAGGCGGCAGCGGTGGCGACGAGGCCGAGGCCGACAAGCAGGGCGGTTGCGGCGCCGACGTGAACCAACCCGACGGTGAGGAGGGTTCCCCCGACCAGGGCTCCCGATGCCTCGAATGCGTAGGCGCGGCCGCCGCCGGCGATGCCGATGGACTGGGCCAGGACCGGAAATGCGAGACCACCGGCTCCGGCCGCGGGAGCGATGGCCAGAATCCACAGCCAGATCGCCGAGGCCGTCGTCACGGTCTCACCGGGTGAGGCGCCGATGACCGCCGGTGCTGCCCGGAGGGCGACCACGCCCAGTCCGGCGAGGATCAAAACGAGGCTGGGCAGCCACGTCGCGAGGCGTGCAGAACCGAGACGGACACCGAGGCGTGCTCCGGCGGCCATGCTGATGAGCCACACGAACATCACCACGCCCCACGCCACTTCCGATCCGCCCATGGCGGCCATGGCCTCCCGCACCAGCAAGGCCTGCGCGACCACCGTGGCAAACCCGACCAAGAACACGTTGAGGCGCGGATCGGCGGTGGGCTGTAAGGGACTCACACGCTCATTATGACCCACCACCCGAGCCCCATCTTTGCAGGGAAGCTTTGAATTTGGGGCTGACGTCGACCCGCGCCCCGGTAGTGCCCGGAACGTGGGGTGGGCGGATGGGAATTCAAAATTGAAAATTCAAAATTCAAAATTCCCTTATGCCAGTTCCTCCAGCACCGCTGCGAGGTGCTTGTAGAACTTCTGAACCGACGAGATCTGGACCTTTTCCTCGGGCGAGTGGGCGTTTTCGATCTGTGGGCCGATGGACACAACGTCCATTCCCGCTACCTTTTCGATCAGGAGGCCGCACTCGAGACCGGCGTGGATCGCCTTGAGCTGCGGTGCTTCGCCAAACAGGCGCTCGTAGACAGCGCAGGTGGTTTTGACGATCGGGGAGTTGGGGTTGGGTTTCCAACCCGGGTAAGCGTCTTCCACGTGGACCTCGGCTCCGGCCTGTCGAAAGGCGGAGTCCACCTGACGGCGCACGGCGTACAGCGCAGGCATGACGGACGACCGGTAGGAGACGGTGATCCACGGCACTGTCCTCACCGGTTTCGACGACCGCCAGGTTGTTGGAGGTCTCCACCAGCCCAGGCACCTCCCGCGACATGGAGATCACGCCGTGCGGCAGGCTGTCGAGGAGGCGCAGGAGACGATCGCGCGCGTGGACGTTGAGAACCTGCTGCTTGGCGTCGTCGTCGTCGAGAGTCGTCACGGTGACCTCGAGATCCGGGTCGGAGGCGTCGAACTCCTCCTTGAAATCGGCGAGGCGCGTTGCGGCGACGGCGCCGAGCTTGTCAACCAGTTTTTTGTCGACCCGGCACACCGCAAAGCTCTCACGCGGAATCGCGTTGTGCTTTGATCCGCCCTGGATGGAGACCAGCTCGAGATCGATGCCGTCATCGATGGCGGCAAGCAGGATTCTCGTGGCCAGTTTGATCGCGTTGCCGCGGTTTTCGATGATGTTGAGACCGGAATGGCCGCCGCGCAGCCCCTTGACAGCGATCTGCACCGGCACCGAGCTCAGTGCGCCGGTCCGTCGCGCGATCTTGAGGGTGGCGATCGAGTCGGCGCCGCCGGCGCAGCCGATATAGACGGCGCCGTCCTCCTCGGTGTCGAGATTGAGCATGATGCGGCCGCTGACGATCGAGGCGTCGAGGTCCTTGGCGCCGGTCAGACCGGTCTCCTCGTCGATGGTGCACAGCAGTTCCAACGGTCCGTGAACCACCTCCGGGTCAAGTGCCACCGCCATGCCGGCGGCGACGCCGATTCCGTTGTCGGCGCCGAGAGTCGTGCCTTTGGCCTGCACCCAGTCACCGACAACTTCGACCTCGATGCCCTGGGTCATGAAGTCGTGGTCCACGTCTGAGTTTTTCTCGCACACCATGTCGAGGTGGCCCTGGAGGATCACAGTGGGCGCTTTTTCGTGACCGGGCGTCGCCGGGACCTTGATCACCAAGCTGCCGGCCTCGTCCTGAAGGACCTCGAAACCGCGATCGGCGGCCCATTGCTTGACCGCAGCGACGATCTTCTCTTCGTGTTTCGATGGCCGGGGAGTTTTGCGGATGATGTCGAAGTTCTGCCACAGAAGTGCGGGCTCGAGGGACTGCAGGGGACTGCTCATGTCGAAACCTCCTTGGTGGCTGGCGCACCAGCCCCGACATGATACCGGATCTCCTCGGTCGAGGGCAGGTCGGCGGCTGGGGGCCCCGAATCAAACGAGTTTTCGGGTCACAGGAGGTCTTCGAGAATATCGATCGCGGTCAGTGCGCCGCCGATCCGCAACCCGTCGGCCATGACCGTCACCGCGAGCTGGCGGCCGTCCGGCGACATCACGGGTGGCGTGATGATGGCGAAGTCCCGGTCGGCGGCCGCATTGAGACTGACCGGGAGGTCCGAGATCTCGATGCCCTCGATCTGCAACAGGGCGTCACGAACGTCGCCGGGGTCGACCGGATCCGCGAACGTCAAGCCGAGGTGCGCGAGGTGACCGTGAAAGACCCCTGAGAGGCTGTGCGTCACTGCCAGGGGGACGCTCGGCATGACCTGCGCCGCTTCCTCTTGGAGATCGAAGCCGTCGATCGCGACGACGTTGAATGCTCGCACGTGTCCGTAGATCAACTCGTCCGCCGGTCCGCCCTGGAGGCGGCGGCTCGACTGCCCGGCGAGCAGTTCGACGGCCTCACGACCATAGACCGAAACCGGGTCGACAATCGCCAGGGTCCCCCGCAGGTCGCCGAAATGGACGAGCACGTCCACCAGCCGCGAGGTGACCACCAGAGCCGGATGGGCGACGCGGATGTGGCGAGATTCCGGGGCCTCGCGGCCGGTCGCGGGCGTCGTTCGATCCATCAGCCCGGCGAGGCGCGCCAGGTCGATGACCAGGGCGTTGGGGTTGCGATCGAGGAACTCGATCAGATGATCGTGGCGCGAACCCTGGCAGTCCGATGCCACCAGGATCGCATCGTGGCCTTCGAGTTCGTCAACCGAGTCCAACGGAGGGACGAGGGCGGGACCGCGTGAGATCTCCGCAATCTGGTGCTCGTCGTCGACGGCGGTGTGCCGGAAGTCGAACTCCAGCCCCAACCGATCGAGAAGGTCCCCTGAATTCAGGAACTCGCGGCCGGCCAGGGTCAGCGGATCAAGGATCAGCAGCTTGTTCGGCGCCATCGTGTTCCTCTTCCTGGGGTTCCCGCGGGTCAAGGGTTCGCGGGCGCCTACGAACCCGCCGGGCGAGGTCTGCGACGGGCGCGGACAGGATGTAGAGTGCGGCCAGCACGGAAAGAACGTACGGGGTCAAAGTGACCAGTGAAAAGACCAGCGCGATCAGGAACAGGGTCGGCGCAGGCCACTGTCGGCGGAGGTTGATTCCCTTGAACGATCTGTAGGAGAGGTTGGACACCATCAACAGCGCCAGGGCGAGGACGAAGGCCGCAACCACGGGGATGAAAGCAGGGTGGGTGACCGGAGTCGGTGACATCAAAACCAGCATCGCAATGGAGCCCGCTCCGGCCGGTATCGGCAGACCGACGAAATTCAGCGAGTCGTGATTGTACACGTTGAACCGGGCGAGCCGGATCGAACCCGCCACCAGGAAGAGGAAGACCACGGCCATCCCCACCCGGTGGACCTCCGAAAGACCCCACTGGTAGGCGAGCAACGCCGGTGCAGCTCCGAAAGAGACGACGTCGGCGAGCGAGTCGTAGGCTTCGCCGAAAGCGGTGGCAGTGCCCGTGAGCCGCGCGATGCGCCCATCGAGGGCGTCGGCGAAAATCGCCACCAGGATCAAGAATGCTGCGAACTCGAAATGCCCCCGGGTCGATTCCACCATCGCCAAAAAGCCGCAGAACATATTGGCGACCGTGAACAGCGACGGGATCAGATAAAAGCCCCGACGGATGGTTTCGCTGCGTTTGCGGCGTTTGACCCGCGGAACTCTCACGGCGCCTCCCCGGCCAGGCGCGCAATCGGCGACTCACCGGAGCGCACCGTGTCCCCCAGTGCGACCAACACCGTTGCGTCTTCCGGCAAGAAGACGTCGACGCGCGAACCGTAGCGGATCAGACCGATCCTCTGGCCACGCGCCACAGCATCGCCGGTCCGGTGGTCGAAAACGATCCTGCGAGCGATAGCTCCGGCAATCTGTTTGAGGCCGACGCGGCCCGCAGGACCCTGCCACACCGAAAGGTTCTGCTCGTTCTCCAGCGACGCTTTTTCCTTGAAGGCCGAGAACTTCTTCCCCGGGTTGTAGTGGTACTCGATGAGGGTCCCAGCGATGGCGGCGCGGTTGACGTGGACGTTGAAGACCGACATGAAGATGCTGATCTGGCGGGGCAGGCCGCGCTCCACCATCTCCTGCGGTGCACCGCCGATCTTGATCACCTTGCCGTCGGCGGGCGAACACGCCACCATGGGGTCGGCGATGCAGGCTCGCGAGGGGTTGCGGAAGAACAGCAGCGCGAACAGGCCGACCAGGATCAAGAGTCCGCCGACCCACGGCCAGCCCGCGCGCCAGACCAGGGCGCCGGCGCAAACGGGAACCAAAACGAAGGGCCACCCCTCCGGAGCAATCATGGTCAGGAGTGTACTACGAGAGATGAATCAGGAGGCTGATGATTTTTGCAATTGGGCGATCTGGTCTTTGAGGTGGAGCTTGAGCTTTTTGAGACGCTTTTCTTCGACTTCCTCTTCGGGCGACAACCAGGGGCGCTGTTTCATCTCTTCGAGCCGGTGCTCGTAGTCCCGGTGCTGCAGTCGCAGTTCATCGATGGTCGGAGACGCCTCAACCTGCTCGGGATGTGGGGTCATTCCAATCCTCCTTGTTGAGTTGTTCATGATCCATCGTAACATCGGCTTCCCCGACGCTCAACGGCAGGCAACCTCGATCAGTAGTACGGCCGATAGCCGAGATCCTGGTCTTCGATCGGGCCCTTCTGTTTGAGGTCCTCGATACCGACCACAGCCTCGGCGCGGGTGGTGAAGGCCATCTCGTGGTGGCGGCTCATGATCAGGGCCTCCTTCGGACACGCATCCACGCAGTAGCCGCAGAAAACGCACCGCAGGAGGTCGATCTCGAAGCTCAGGGGCCGCTTCTCCCACTCCACGGCGGCTTCCGGGTCCTCCTCGGCGACGATGGTGATGCAATCGGCCGGACAGTTCGTCTCGCACATGTAGCAGGCCACGCAGCGGAGGGAACCGTCGTCCCTGGTGGTCAGAATGTGGCGGCCCCGGGTCCGCTCGGAGTACTCGCGGTGCTCTTCGGGGTATTGAATCGTCGCGACATCTCTCTGTCCGAAGAGGTTGCGAAGGAAATGCCGCATGGTGACGGCCAGCCCGCCCAGGATCGGACCGATGTACAGCCTGCTCAGGATGCCGGGACGCGTCCGATCGACGTTGACGGTCGCCGTGCTCTTCATCGATCGAGCTCACCGGCAATGATGTTGAGGCTGCCGAGGATGGCGATCGCGTCGGAAACCAGGTGGCCCTCCAGGATGTGGGAGTAGGCCTGGAAGATGGCGAAACACGGCGGCCGGACCTTGATCCTGTATGGGTGGCCCGAACCGTCCGCAACGATGTAGAAACCAAGCTCGCCGTTGGAGCCTTCGGTTGCGGTGTAGGCCGCCCCCGGTGGGACTTTGATACCTTCATAGATCAGTTTGAAGTGCCAGATGAGCGACTCCATCTCCGAGTACACTTTCGACTTCGGCGGCAGCGCCACGTGGTGGTTGTCGGTGATGACCGGCCCTTCGGGGAGGCGCTCGATGGCCTGTGCGATGATCCTCAGGCACTGGCGCATTTCTTCGAGACGCACCAGATACCGTGCGTAGCAGTCGCCGGTCGTTGCGACAGGAACATCGAACTCATACTGGTCGTACCCGAGGTAGGGCTTTTCCCTGCGCAGGTCGAAGGGCACGCCTGAGGCGCGGAGACAGGGCCCGGTCCAGCCCCAGGCCACCGCTTCGGCGGCCGACACGACCCCGACGCCCTCGGTGCGGTCACGGAAAATCCGGTTCGACGTCACCAAACGGTCGACGTCGTCGATGAACTTCGGAATCGTGCGCAGCAGCTGCCGCACCCGATCGACGAAATCGTCGGGGACGTCGTGGACGAGACCGCCGATCCGGGTGTACGAGACCGTGAGACGGCCGCCCGCACAGGCCTCGAGCAGTGAGTAGATTTCCTCCCGGGGCTGGAAGAAGTACCAGAAGTTGGTCAGCGCGCCGAGGTCGACCAAGTTGGCGCCGAGACACACCGCGTGGTCCATGAGACGCGAGAATTCGCACAGGATCAGGCGGACCGCCTGCGCCCGGGGCGGCGCTTCGATTCCGAGCATGCTCTCGACCCCGAGCGCATACCCGACCCCGTTGTTCATTGCGGAACAGTAGTTGAGGCGGTCGGTGTAGGGGATGACCTCGTTCCAACCATGGGTCTCGGACATCTTCTCGAAGCACCGGTGGAGGTAGCCGATCTCGGTCTCAGCCTTTGTGATCACCTCCCCGTCGAGACGGACGATGATCCGCAACGTGCCGTGGGTCGCGGGGTGGGAGGGGCCGAGATTGAGGATCTGGGTTTCGAAGTGGTCCCCGTCCCCGGTCGAGTCGGTCGCCCAGTCCGGGACCATGGTCTCGGACTCGGTGAGGATCCACCTCTGAGCCGGGTCGTAGTCCTTGCGGAGAGGGTGTCCCTGAAAGGCCTCGTGGGTCAGGATGCGACGCAGGTTGGGGTGGCCGTCGAAACGAATGCCCATCAGGTCCCAGGCCTCGCGCTCGAACCAGTCGGCCGCCTTCCAGATGCCATACGCCGAGGGCACGCTGGGCTCGTCTTCCGCAACCGGCACCTTGAGTCTGAAGCGATGGCCCTTGTCGAGACTCGTCAGGTGATAGACCACCTCGAAGCGCCGGTCGCGTCCGGGGTAATCGACGCCGCAGATGTCGAGGAGCAGGTCGCACGCGAGATCGGGGTGATCGCGCAGCGTTTTGAGCACCTCCACCAGGCGGCTCCGGTCGACCTGCATCTCGAAAAACCCGTCCGCCGCAGTGTGCGCCTCAAGCGCCGCGCCGCCCGGGAAGAGGTCAACCAGACCTGTCTGCGACATGCCGGCCTTTCGAAGCGAGTCGGTCATATTGGGTTTCTCCACGCTGGATCAGGTCCTGGAGCTTGAGGACGCCTTCGATCAGTGCTTCAGGGGTGGGCGGGCAGCCCGGCACGTAGACGTCCACGGGAATGAACTCGTCGACGCCCTGGACGACGTGGTAGGCACGATAAAAGCCCCCCGTACACGCGCAGGCGCCCATCGAGATCACGTACTTCGGCTCGGCCATCTGGTCGTAAACCCGCTTCACGACGGGCGCCATTTTGTCGGTGATGGTCCCGGCCACGATCATCATGTCTGACTGGCGCGGCGAAAAGCGGACGACTTCCGCGCCGAACCGCGCCAGGTCGTAGTGGGAGGAGACCGTGGACATGAACTCGATGGCGCAGCATGCCGTGCCGAAGGGCAGCGGCCACAGGCTGTTCTTGCGCGCCCATGCGAGCATTGCTGCAATCCGCGTGGTGAGTACCGCGGAACTCCCGTCCGGTTGCCGCATGCAGCCTCCTCGAAAATATCGCTGCGTCGATTCGCTCCAGCATTATACGTGCTCTTCGTACAAGGCGACGAACCATCGTGAAATTCCAGCCGGGCAACGGAAACTCTTGCGTCATGGACCTTTGCGTGGTATTTTTTTAAGGTGCGGCCGGTCTACCGCTGGCGGTGTGGCAACGAGAGGGCAGTGGGGTCCGGCCGGCTCCACCGCGGCGGGTTGGCAGAGGCAAGGAGACTTTGATGGAGAAACGGCTTTTCGTGGGCAACCTGGCCTATAGCGTCGGCGAGAGCGACCTCGAAACCGCGTTTTCGGACCACGGAACCGTCGTCACTGCCGTGGTCGTTCGTGACCGTGAGACCGGGCGCTCGCGCGGCTTCGGTTTTATTGAAATGGAGACCGAGGACATGGCCGAGACGGCACAAGGGGCCATGGACGGTTTCGAGATTGACGGTCGCCGGATCCGGGTCAACGAGGCACAACCGAAAAACGATGTGCAGCGCCGGTCGGATTTCGGAGAGCGCTGGTAGGCGACACCCCCTGCATGCAATCAACGAGGCCCCGCGATCGCGGGGCCTCGCCTTTCCAAAATTCTGAGCGCCGCGCGAACTCAGAAATTCCAGGAAAAACCACCGACCAGTTGCAGGCCCGAGAGGTCGATCGTGCCGAAACCTGAAAAATCCTGGTCGAGTTCGGCTTCCGCCCACCGGTAGCGGCCCTCGATGAAGAAGCTCCACCGGTATCCGACGGGCAGATCCAGTCCGGCGAGTGCAAACAACTCCCAGGTGGTTCCGCCGGCGTCGTATGAGGCGAACACGACCGGCAGATCGGGGTCCGCAAAATCGATGAAATAACCTTCCTCACGAAGTCCCCACCACAGCAGCCCTCCGCCAGCCCCAACATAGGGGCGTGCGCCGTGGGCGCCGAAGCGCCAGACGTAGGCCGCGGTGAGGTCCGAGAGATCGAGTTTTGTCGTGTGGTTGACCTCCTGGCCATCACCGTCGACCCAGTCCTGGTAGGCCTGGGTGGTTGCCCCGCTGTAGAAGCTCGTGCCGAACAACAGACCCGACTGGCGAGATGTCCGCCACAGGTAGTCCACGCCGAACACCACGTCCTCGAAACTCGAAGGCGAGCCGGTGAATGCCTCGAAAGCGTCGTCCCAGTACTCTGAGTTCCCTTGAGGGCTGAAGATCCCGAGATATCCCCGCACCGAGCCGAAGTCGCCCGGCTGCCAATTGCCCTGGGCGTGGGCGTCGACGCTGATGCCTGCAAGGACGACGGTGGTGATGATCACAGTGAAGACTCTCGAACGGCGCATGAGACCTCCTTCCGATCGAGCGAAGTCTTTTCGCCCGTCGTTGCCGGCAGCAACAGCAACATCGATGCCATCCGAAAACCACCGTTTTCGAGGCAATTTTAGCCTTCCTCCGTCCCGGGCGGGACGGAAGTGACCTCTGAAGGAGACACACACTCGGCGGCGTTGCCGCCGAGATTTCGGATTTCGGATTTCGGATTTCCCACCCACCCTCCCACCGACAATCAGCACCCGAGTGCTCAGGGCGGGTGGGACCCCGTGCGGCGGAGGTGCCTGGCTCCCGGCCCGTCCTACGGGCCGGCGTGCCTGGCATCCTCTCGGGAAGAGCGTACGGAAACGAACCGCGTGCGGCGGAGGTGCCTGGCTCCCGGCCCGTCCTACGGGCCGGCGTGCCTGGCATCCTCTCGGGAAGAGCGTACGGAAACGAACCGCGTGCGGCGGAGGTGCCGCCGAGAATTCGGAATTCGGAATTCGGAATTCGGAAATCCCACCCAACCCCCCACCCACCGACAATGAGGACTCGAGTGCTCAGGGTGGCTCCTCTCGGGAAGGGCGTACGGAACGTCTCTCCGGTAGGATGCTCCCGGAGGCACCCATGATTGACGTTATCGAGCACGGCGAGGTCCTCGAACTGAGGTTGAACAGACCGCCGGTGAACGCCCTGTCGCCCGAGCTGCTGGCCGCGCTCGGCTCACGTGTTCGGCGGGCACCGAAGGATGGGGCCCGGGCCGTCGTGCTCTCCGGCAGCCCGGGTATGTTCTCCGGGGGGCTCGATGTTCCGTGCCTTCTGGCCCTCGACCGCCACGATCTCTCGGTCGCGCTCGAGGTCTTTTTTGACACCATCGAAAGCCTGGCGGCCTCTCCGGTGCCGGTGGCGGCCGCGATCACGGGTCACAGCCCGGCGGGAGGCGCGGTGCTGGCGCTCGCCTGCGATTGGCGGGTGATGGCCGATGGAAAATTCAAGATCGGTCTCAACGAGGTGAAGATCGGGATCCCCATCCCGGAGATCGTCGCCTCGCTGGTGCGTCGGGCGGTCGGCGCCCGCCGGGCCGAGGATCTGTGTGTCACGGGAAGGCTACTCGATCCGACCAGCGCGCTTCAGGTGGGTTTCGTCGACGAAGTCGTGTCTCCTGACCGGGTGGTCGAGGCCGCGTTGAAATGGTGCGACGGCGTGATCTCGGTACCGGCGTCTGCCCTGGTCGAGACCAGGACCCGGATGCGCAGCGACCTCGTCGAGATGATCGAGCGCCACGGCAAGCGGGACGCCCGGCGATTGTCGGAGGCCTGGTTCGAGCCTGAGCTGCAGACCGCGATGAAACAGCTGGTCGCCCGCCTGAAAGGCGAGTGAGAAACCTCCGCAGCGGCCGACTCACGGCTCGTTGAAGCTGTTACAATGCCGGAGCGTTTCGGCCGCATTCGAGCTGTGTTCCGGTCCTGACGACCTCGTGGAGGTACGTGGTGAAAATTCCGTCGCTGGTTCTCAAGCAACTCTTCAACCACGGAAGCCTGGAAAACACACCTGATGGCGTGGTGTTCGGACTCAAAAACCGCCTCAGCGATGCTGTCGTGACGGGCATCCGCGAGATCTCCATCGACGGCCGGAAGTTGTCGAACGACGATATCGTGTTCATCATGGGTGAGCAGACGTTTGCCGCCGCAGACGTGAGCGCCGACAATCCAATCGAATTTCCGCTCGGCAAGACCATGAACGTTCTGTCGCGGGGCGACCAGCTCGAGATCGGAAAACACACGGTTGCTCTGAGTTTTGACAGCACGCCGTTTGGCAAGCTCGCGTTCTCGGTCAAGGAGGCCATCCGCGAGGAGAAGGAGACGCGGGTCACCGTTCCGTACGACAAGGAAGATGATTACAGCGCCGAAATCATCGGCGAGAGATTGGACTTTGCACGGTCGTTCAGCGGCGCCGATCTCCAGCACGTCTCGAAGTGCTCGTTCGACCCACCGGAGACCAGAGGCAACATCGAGAATTTCATCGGTGTGGCCCAGGTTCCCATCGGTCTCGCGGGTCCGATCAAGATCAACGGTGAGTATGCGATAGGCGAGTTCCTGGTGCCGCTGGCCACCACCGAGGGGACGCTCGTGGCGTCCTACAACAGGGGCATCAAGGTGCTCAATTTGTCGGGTGGAGTCACCTGTACGGTCTCCGACGACCGCATGCAGCGGGCGCCGGTCTTCGTCTTCGACTCGGCCCGCGAGGCGCGCGATTTCCGCGACTGGGTCAACAAACATTTGACCGAGATCGCCCAGGCCGCCGAAGCGACCTCCAGCATCGCCAAGCTGCTCGATATCGACATGTTTCTCGCCAGCCGGTTTGCCTACCTTCGCTTCAACTACTTCACCGGCGATGCAGCGGGTCAGAACATGGTCGGCAGGGCGACCTTCGCCGCCTGCTCGTGGATGCTCGACCAGCTCGACAACGTCCGTGCCTTCTACCTCGAGTCCAACCTCGCGACCGACAAGAAACACTCGCAGATCAACATCATGCGAACCCGTGGCAAGCGGGTGATTGCCGAGGCGGTGGTCAAGCGCGATGTGCTTGTGCAGCACATGAGGGTCGAACCGGAGAGCCTTCAGTATCACTCGCAGATCTCCAACGTCGGCGCCTTTCTATCGGGCGCCAATAACAACGGCGCCCACTCGCCCAACGGCATCACCGCGATGTTCATCGCCACCGGGCAGGACGTGGCCAACGTGGCAGAGTCGTCGGCCGGCATCCTCTACTCCGAAATCAACTCAGACGGAGATCTCTACATGTCGCTGACCATCCCGTCGCTGATCGTCGCCACCTTCGGCGGCGGCACGGGCCTGCCGACCCAGCGCGAGTGTCTGGCGTTGATGGGGTGTGTCGGCCGCGGCAAGGTCAAGAAACTGGCCGAGATCATCGCCGGGGTTGCCCTTGCCGGTGAGATCTCCCTCGGTTCGGCGATCTCGTCGCTCGACTGGGTGTCGAGTCACGAAAAGTACGGCCGCAACCGTTGACGAATCCGGGGGTCGAGTGATGGAGGAGAACCCGTCGTCCGGGCCCGCCCCCGAACCGGGCCGGAGGCCGGAATCGCGGCGCCGCTCAGGGCGACGGGCCTACATCAACATCCCGGGTCTCGCGCGGCGCGGGCGCGCCACCATCCGCCAGGTCATCTCGCTGCTGTTCGGCGGGTACGTCGCCTCGGTGGAATCGAGCCGCCGCCGCGGCGGCCGCGGAATCTTTTTCCGGTTTCGCGCACTGGTCGCCTGGGTGTTCCGGTGGTTTCTCGACCCGGAGATCGCCAATCAGCCGTTCCCGGTCCAGTTGCGGATCCGGCTGGAGATGCTCGGGCCGACCTATGTCAAGCTCGGCCAGATCCTGAGCCTGCGCCAGGACATTCTTCCGGAGATGGTGACCGAAGAACTCCGCAACCTGCTCTCGGATCTGCCTCCGGTCGAGTTCGAAAAGATCCGGGAGATCATCGAGGCCGAGCTCGGACGTCCGGTCGACGAGATCTTCGCCGAGGTCGACCCGGTACCCCTGGGATCGGCGTCGATCGCTCAAAGTCATTGGGCGCGGCTCGCTTCGGGCGAGCAGGTGATCCTCAAGGTGGTCAAACCGGGCATCCGTGACCTGCTCTACCGCGACGCGACGCTGTTGCGCACCACCGGCCGCTTCCTGCAGCTGATCATCCCGAGGTACCAACCGAAGCGGGTGATCGACGAGTTCTGCGAGTACACCCTCCGCGAAGTGGAGATGACGTTCGAAGCGGAGAACGGCGAGACCTTCGCCGAGAACTTCGCCGACGAACCGGACGTGGTTTTCCCCCGGATCTATCGCCAGTACTCGGGCGACCGCGTGTTGTGCATGGAGTACCTCGACGGCCTGCGACCGGATGACGAGAGAGTGCGGTCGCTGCCGGAGGAGGAACGGCAGAGACTGATTGACCTCGGCGCAAACGCGATTCTCCGCATGCTCTACCAGGACGGATTTTTCCACGCCGATCTCCACCCGGCGAACATGCTCATCCTGCCGGGCGTCAAGATCGGGTTCCTCGATCTGGGGATGGTCGGGCATTTCGATCCCGTGCTGCGCCACAACCTCCTCGAGCTTTTCTACTCGATGGTGATGGAGGACTTCGACGGCGCGGCGCGCCACCTCGCCTCGGTGTCGCAGACGGATCCGCGATCGGACGTGAGCGGTTTTCGGACTGCGGTTCGCGAGGTCGCCAGACGGTGGCGGCGCCAGGCCCGTTTCGAAGAGTTCTCCCTGGCCCTGCTGATCCTCGAGTGCATCCAGCTCGGCGGGCGTTACCACCTCTACTTCCCGGTCGACATGGTGTTGATGGTCAAGGCCCTGGTGACCTATGAGGGCGTCGGCTACATCCTCGACCCGGGTTTCAACGTCGCTGATGTGTCGGTCCGGCACGTCGGCAGGATCTTCCGCCAGGAGTACTCGCCGAAGCGCCTGTGGATCGAGGTGCTGCGCGTGGCCCCAGACATCGTGGACGCCCTTCTCAAGACTCCGCGGCTGGTGTCAGAAGGTCTGAGCACCCTCGAAGAGCGCACCCGCAGGCGGCCGCAACGACCGTTGACCGGCGTGCGTGCGACCCTTTTCGGGGGCGCCTGTCTGGTGTCCGGCGCGATTCTCATCGGCTTCGGCGGGCCGTGGTTCCTGGCAGCCGTGCTCATGGTCATGGGGTTGTTGCTCCCCCTCCGTCACGGCGACTGACCCATTTTCTCGCCAGGTCTCTCCTGGAGAAGGGTTACCCGCCGCGCCCGATTTACGAGTTTTTTACACCGCTGCCATCGTGGAACGACTTTCTGCTGATACTGTTTGCCCGTGTGCGGTTGACGTTTCGAATTTGAACAGAGAGCGTGTGCGCGTTGCGCCCCTGACAGGAGGCAAATCATGAGAGTCCAGATCATTGCAAGGTTGGTGGTGGCAGCGTTGGCAGCCACGATCGGGACGGCCGATGCCGTTGAATTGACCCTTCATCAGGTCACCTTCCCGGAAAAGAGCGAGATCGAGTTGGCATTCAGCCGCGACCCCCGGGCGCCGGAGGCGACCGTGATTGCCGAGGTCGAGTACCGCGAGGGCCAGGCGGCCATGAACATCCGGTTCCGGGACATGAAACCGGCCATTCTGTTCGGTGGCGATGTCACCTGTTATGTGCTGTGGGCGGTGGTTCCTGACGGTACCATCGAAAATCTCGGCGAGCTGTGGGTGCGCAGCGAGAGCGACACCGTGGAGTACTCCACGGGTCTCAAGTCGTTCGCGATGATGGTGACGGCGGAGTCCCATCCACTGGTATCCGAGCCGTCCGAGCTGGTGATGTTCTGGTCAGACCCCGCCAAAAGCAAGAAAGCGCCCAGTGTCGCGTTCACGTTTTCTGCGTTCGGGCCCGCGCCCGCCATCGAGTACCCGGCGATCTCACGGGTGATCTGGGACAAGAGCCAGCCACTCACCCTGATGCAGGCCGAAAAGGCCTACGAACTCGCGGTTGCGGCCGGTGCCGAGAAATATGCGCCGAGCGTGTTGCGGCGAGCCTCCACGACGCTGGTTCAGGGCCGCAACCTGACTGCCGGGAAAAAAGACAAGGCGGCGCTGGATTACTGCCAGCGGTCGATCGCCCTCAGCTCAGAGGCGTTGCAGGTGACGGCGCGGAGCAAGGAAGCGGAGGCGGTCGAAGCGGAAATCGCGCGTCGAACCGCTGAGATGAACGCCCTCACCGAGAGGGCGAGCGGGGCCGAGGCCGCGTACGCGGAGGCCGAACGCCAACGGCAGGAGGCGGACGCTGCGGTCGTAATGGCTCAGCGCGAGCTGTCGGCCATCGAGGCCGAACGCCTCGAGCTTCAGGGTTCGGTCACAGCCCTGCAGGAGCAGGCGGCGAGCCTCGCGCGGGAAAAGGATGATCTGTCGGCTCGGCTGCAGGGGGCGTTGTCGGAGGTGGCGGACACCCAGAACACGGCCCGCGGTATGGTCGTCAGCCTGCCCGATATCCTCTTCGACACCAACGAGGCGACGCTCAAAAACGACGCCAAAATCGTGATCGCCAAGCTCGCCGGCATCCTGCTCATCATGCCCGAGCTCAACCTCAGGATCGAAGGGCACACCGATTCCACCGGCAGCGCGGAGTACAACCAGAGTCTGTCCGAAAAGCGCGCGGCGTCGGTCCGCGATTTCCTGGCGGGCCAGGGCATCAATTCGCAGCGGATGGTGTCGATCGGGTACGGCATGACTCGTCCGGTCGGCGACAACGCGACCTCCCAGGGCCGCGCCAAGAACCGCCGGGTCGAGATCGTCATCGCCGAGGGCACCATAGCCGCAAACTGATTTTCTGACCGACCGCAGTTCGCCCTCTTTTTTAGCAATTCTCCGCCCCGGGTCTCCGAGACCCGGGGCGGAGAATTGCTGTGCCTTTTTTCTGCCACAAAGTGCCTCGGGAATGCCTTGATCCTCCATCGAGCGGTCGAAATCAGGGCCTTTAATTCTCTTCAGACGGAGATCGTCCGCAGTGGTTTGGCGGTCCCGGACTCTTGAGGTACGATGCCGGGCGTGCTTGCGACCATGGAGCACCGGCAGGGCAGGGGGGCGACGGTGAGCAATGGCCAGGATCAGATCGAAGAAAGCCCGAACTACATCCTTTTTCCGATGGCGGTCGGCGTCCTCTTCCTCGCGTTTTTGGTGGTCGGAGCACTCCTCGGCTGATCAGAAGTCGATGACGTAGAGCCCGTCGCGCATCAACTCCAATTTCGTCCCATCCTCAAGCTGCAGAACCACCGCAGCCGCGAGCACGCGTGGCTGCAGTTCGGGCAGGTAGACGTGGTCCTGGTGCATCACCGCTTCCGGTCGTGAGAACTGTGAGGGGCCGACCTGGCCGCCGAAGTGCTCGCTGCGCCCGAAGGCAAGGTGGAGACCGAGCTTCTCGTCCAGCAGCACCACGCCGATGGGTTTGACGCCGAAGTCGGAGAGCACGCCCAACCCGAGTTCGGCGAGGTTGCCCCGTGCCGGTTCGGACGCTAGGCGCACGCGCTCGGCATCCGACTCCGGACCACTGCTGGTGATGTCGACCGCGACGTTGTGTTCGATTTCGAACGCCACCACCTCGTCGCCGAACTGGACCGGGAGACTTCCCTTACTCTCGGTTGGATCGCCGGCGATCTCTCCCTCGTAAGGAACGATATAGGCCTCGCCTGACGGCAGGTTGCCGGCGGTGCCGGGCTTCGGCAGCAGACCGCCCGAGGCGTGGGCCTTGCGGTGACGCAGGTCGAGGTGGAGGTGGTGTTCCTCCGATCCGTTCACCACGAAGAGAAAATCGGCGGCAGCGCTGTCGTCGAGGAGGTGCTTGAGGAGCATGACGCGACGGTTGACCTCGGTGTAGTCCAAGCGCAAGGCGGGGACCATCGCCGGTGAAAACCCCGGCATCGTGGCTCCTCGGAACCCAAACCGGGGCGCCATGACCTTCAGTGGGGCGGTGGTCGAAAACTCGGTCGGGGCGATGACGATCTGATGCGTGGCGAGAACGCCTTCCATCGACTCCTCGAGGTGGCCGACCAGGGCCGCCACGTGATCGGGCGGCTCCGGCCCTGTCCACCGCCACGCGATCTGCGGCAGATCGGCGTTGTTCGAATGCACATTCGGGTAGAGGAAGAGCGCGACCTCGAGACCGTGGTCGTTCCTCGCCTTCGCCAACTCGTCGACCCAACCCGCCGCCAACCGGCGGCGGATTTTCCACGCCCCGGTGTCAGGGGTCTGATCGTCCGGCAGATCGATGATCACCGCCAGTGCGCGATCCGCGGTGGTCGGCTCAAAGACCCTCCGCACCAGGTTGGTGAGCTCTTCGCCGCTCAGTCGGTCGTCGGTCATGGGATGCCTCCATGCGTCCAGATCCGGGTGGTTCATCCTACCGTGTCCGGAGTTGCGTTGGCATGCCGCCATTCCGGGCACCTTCCCGGGAGGAGCCACCCGTCACATTGTTTGCCCGACGGTTTACTGGTGCTTCCTGAGGGTCCGAGTTCAAACAATGTGACAAATGGCACCTCCGCCGCACGCGGCCCGTATCAGCGCGCGCGGGCGACCACTGAATGCCGTCTAGCCCCAAGCCTCAAGCCCCGAGCCGGGGGGGGGGTGAGTGGGAATTCCGAATTCCGAATTCCTAATTCCGAATTCAGTCAACAATCTCGACCGTGATCTGGTCGTACCAGTCGATCGAGCCGGGGAGCCCGATGGCGACGATCTCCGACCCGCCCGTGCGGACGCTGTCGAAGGGGTGGCCCCGAACCCATTGCACCGAGCTGCCCTGGCGCCAACCGGTGATTTTAAACCACACGTCGAGAGGGCCGAGATCGCGGTTGCACCGGTTGACGGCCTCGACCTCGACCAGGACCTGGGCCGTCGGCCTGAAAACCTGGCGTGCGCTCCAGCGAAAGGTGACGCACTCGGATATCAGGGGCGTGGGGCTCGGTTGCGGTCGAGGGGCGGCCGTGGCCGGTGGGGCGAAGGTGGGCCACGGACTCGGTGTCGGGGTGGGAGCGCTGGTCACCACCCACTCCGAGCTGCGTTCGACCAGCACGGTGGCGGTGGGGGTGGAGCTCCTCGTGGGCGTGGACGGCGGGATTGGCGGCTGCGGAGGAAGAGGCGCTTGCGGCTGGCGATGACGTTCGAGGACCGCGAGTGCCACGAAAATCACAGCGACAACCACGACCGCAGAGGTCAGGAGCGATGGCCCGACCCGGCCGCGGCGCGCGCTCGATGTGTGATAGCCCGGGAGTTCTTCGCCCACGGCCCAACAGTATCGTATCTCTGCGAGATGGGGGCCGGGTTTCTTGACGCACTGCGGCATGATGATTATGCTGGTTCGGGCAGTGGGAGGTCGATCATTCGCCGGGTGGTCTTCAATCAGAAGGGCGGCGTCGGAAAGTCGACGATCGTGTGCAATCTGGCCGCGGTCAGCGCCGGGCGGGGCCGGCGGACCCTGGTGGTGGATCTCGATCCTCAGGCCAACTCGAGCCACTATCTGCTCGGGTCCGACCTCGAGGCGGCGACCCCGACGCTGGCGGAGTTTTTCGAGCAGACCCTCGAGTTCAAGCTCTTTCGTGAAGGGGCACGGGAATTTGTCCACCACACCCGCTTTGACAACCTCCACATCATGCCGGCCGCAGTCGAGCTCGAGGACCTGCAGGCCAAGCTCGAGGCCAAGTACAAGATCTACAAGTTGCGGGACGCCCTCAGCGAGCTCGACGGTTACGACGAGATTTTTCTCGACACACCGCCGGCCTTCGGTTTCTACACGCTCTCGGCCCTGATCGCGGGAGAAAGCTGTCTGATCCCGTTCGACTGCGACGATTTTTCGCGGCGCGCCCTCTACAGCCTGCTCGAAAGCGTCGAGGAGGTGCGCGAGGACCACAACCCCGGTCTACGGGTGGGCGGTGTCGTGGTCAACCAGTTCCAGGCCCGGGCGCGGTTGCCGCAACAGTTGGTGGACGAGCTCAAAGCGGAAGGGCTGCCGATTCTCGAGCCTTTCATCTCGTCGTCGGTCAAGGTGAGAGAATCACACGGGGCGGCCAGACCGCTGCCGTACCTGGCGCCTTCGCACAAACTCACGGCCCAGTTCGAGGAGCTGTTTGACGCGATCCAAAAGGGCTGAAGTCACGCAGGCGTGAAATCCTCTGACAGGCGTAGGCGGGTCGTTTACGGCCCGCCCGCGGAATGCTGAAAGCGGCGCCCGGGTGGCGGGTCCTGAAGGACCCGCCTTCGTCTTTGAGAGATATCGGGCCGAGATGCCAGCCCCTCCAACTCTTGCAACGGGCTCATCCGACAGCTTCCGCGCTACTTGACCGGGTAGTACATCTCGGTGACCAACTCTATCGCCGGCACGTTGCCCGGATCGCTGACAAACACGTCCCAGGGGCGGCCGTTCTTTTCGAGAGAGTGGGCGACGATGTAAGCCTCGATCTTGGCAGAGGTGTTTTCGAGGTCGTCATAGGGACCCAAGTGGACCGCGCGCACCACCCGGCCACCGTAGGTTTCACCCATGCGCACCGGGGACTCGGGGCCGGCCCCCCAGATCGGAGTGCCGCTGACCGGGATGCCGGCGTCGAAACCGAAACCCCGATCGTCCCAGTAATTGGTGATCGCCAGAGGCGGACCGGCCAGCTGCAGACCGTTGGTGGAGACAAAACCCAGCACCAGCCCGTAGGTCGCCGCCATGGCGGCCGAGATGTCGGTCGGGTTCGTGCTGCTGTTGCCGGTCGCATACGCGATGGTGGTTGACGGGACCACTGTGATATCGATCTCCAGATCCGACCAGTCGACTTTTGGCAAAGCCTCAGCCCTGCGTTTGAGATTGGAAAGGCCTTGCGCGAAGAGCGGCCCCAGTTGGCGGTCGAGGAACAGGCCCCGGTACCGGCCGGGAATATCGAGGCCGAAGTCGGTGTCAAATGTCCACGTCAGGCGCGTCCCTTCGGATTCGGGCTGCAGGAGAAATGCAGACTGGGCGCTGCCCTGCGGACCGAGATCGAGCTCCACATCCACCCGTTCATAGGGGGTGCTGGAGACGATGGTCTGGCTGCCCACCTCGGCCTTCGGTCCCTTCACCTCCCACGTCATCTTCGAACCCACCCCGAAATCGGGCCCCTCGAAGGTGGAGGTGGCGTCCGGCATGACGGCGACGAACGGCGACCAGTCGTTGAAATGCCGGAAGCCGTTGACCTGGGCAAAGACGACACCGGCGGGCGCGTCGATCGTGACTGAGCGTTCGACGTGGCGGGTGCGGGGCAGCAGAAATCCGATGACGAGGATCACCACGATGATGACGACGACCGCGATCACGAGTCTCTTGAGCAGTTTCATGGCAATCCCTCCGGTCTCATGTCGATGGGTCGACTCCGCGGCAACGGCAGGCTCCTGTGGTTTCTTGGCGCAGGGTATCACGAAGCGCCCGGGTGGTTTGACCCGCCGGCCAACGTGATCCTGGGCACGGATCGGGGTGGGTCCGTGGCGTAGACTGGATCTCCAGACCCAGTGTCGGGCAGGGAGGACGCCAATGTTCAAAAAGGACCAGAACGATCAATCGCCGTCGAAACCGGCGCAACCAACACCTGCGGCGCCGGGGAGACAACAGGCAGTTCCACGCAGAGATGGTTCAGCGGTCATCGGACCATCCATTACCATCAAGGGTGATGTGTCAGGGGATGAGGACCTGGTAATCCAGGGCCGGGTCGAGGGGACGGTCAGTCTGCCCCAGCACAACGTGACCATAGGTCCGACCGGCAAGGTCACAGCCGACATCCGCGGCAAAATGGTGATCGTCGAGGGCGAGGTCAACGGGGACCTCAGGGCCCAGGAACAGATCATCCTGCGGCACACCGCCAAGGTCGAAGGCAGCATCAGCGCCCCGCGAGTCGCGCTGGAGGACGGTGCAGTGTTCCGGGGAGCCATCGAGATGGACTCGGCGTCCAAGATGAACAAAGAGAATCAAACGCCGAAGGTCACGGCCGGCAGCGGCAACGGACGCGACAAGGGAGCCGGAGCCACGACTACGCCCTCTGCCGGAACGCCCGGCAAATCTCTCCCGGTCTGAGTACTTCGGCCGCTTCGGGTTAGAGCATAATGCGGGCCTGATGAAGCTGCCCTGGCGGACCCGCACGCAGACCGTGGCTTCCGAACCGGAGAGCGCGCCGGAGGCCCAGCCGCCGCGTGCGGAGATCCACCGCTCGCCAGGGCTTGAAGCGGTACTTTCCGATTTGACTCGGGGAGACGCGATCCGTGTCCTCGACCTCGGGCCGGCCGTGCCCGAGAACGTCGAGTTTTACTCGGCTTTCGCGACCCGGGTTCAGGTCATCGACGCGTTTCGGGATGCGTCCGATGCGGCCCCGGCCATTCGCATCCTGGGTGCGCTCGCCGCCCAACACCGGGAGACCTTTCACCTGGTGTTGCTGTGGGACCTCCTCAACTACGTGTCATCCGCGCAGGCCGCGGACCTCGTCGAGGCCGTGGTCCCACTGTGCCATCCAGAAGCACGGTGTCTGGCCATGGTGGTGACCTCCGACACCATGCCGGCGTCTCCGAGGAGGTACCGGGTCGTCGATACCAGCCACCTGTCCTATGAGGAATCGACAGTCGAGGTGCTGGGCGCTCCCCAGATGACCCCGGCCGCCCTGGAACGAGTCCTTCGCGGATTCAGCATCGAACACGCCTTCGTCCTGCGCAACGGAATCCGCGAGTACGTCGCGACACGCGATGCAGCTGCCAACCGGTCATCCGGCTGACTCGTTTCCGCACGCCCTTCCCGAGAGGAGCCACCCTCAACATTGTTTGCCCTTGTCTTCTTGCCGACGTGGATGTCCGAGTGTCCAACAATGTTGAAAGTGGCACCTCCGCCGCACGCGGCTCGTTTCCGCACGCCCTTCCCGAGAGGAGCCAGGCACGCCGGCCCGTCGGACGGGCCGGGAGCCAGGCACCTCCGCCGCATGCGGTCCCACCCGCCCTGAGCACTCGGGTGCTCACTTTCGGTGGGGGGTTGGGCGGGAATTCCGAATTCCGAATTCCGAATTCCGAATTCAGAACTCCTGTCCCACCGCCTCGGTCAGGAATTGCACGAACGGTCCCGCGGCTTGGCATGAGGCTTCGACGCGATCAATGAAAACCGCCCTGCACGCGGCTGCTTGGGTGAACTCCTCGACGCAGATGAAGTCCTTGCGTTTGATCTCATCGATCAGCGGGTGCTCGGGGTCATATCCCCGAGGCGGACGTTGAAGACTTTCGCCGCCCAGCCGGTGGTGCTTGCGGAACTCCGGATCATTGACCACAGAGCGCCAGCGCGAGGGTTGTTCGACGATGGCGCCGCGGATGCCGGCGAGTGCGTCGGGAGCCGGGTGCCACGAACCGGCGCCGACGAAGACGCTGCCAGGCTCGAGGTGGAGGTAGAACCCGGGCGCGTGGGCGTCGCGTCCCGACCGGTGACGGAATTGGGCGGCGGCGTGGGTCTTGTAGGGCTTTTTGTCTTTCGAGAACCGGACATCGCGGTAGATCCGGAACATGGAACCGCCGGACGGCCTGGGGTCGGCGACGAAGTTCGGGCTGATGGCTTTGAGGGGCGCTGCAAAGTCGGAGATGAAGCCCAACAGAGGCTCCCGGACGTCGGTGACATATCGTTCCTTGTTGTCCTGGAACCACTCGCGGGTGTTGTTTTCCTCGAGCTCGAGGAGAAAATCAAAGAGCTCGGCTGAGAAATGGCGCGTTCCGCCCATGGCGACCTCCTTCAGTCAATCATGTATTGTTCAACAAACGATCTTGTGAGATGTTCCTCTGGTACGCTGTGGGCTCGAGGAAGGGAGAGGTTTTTGATGGCAAGAAGAAGACTTGTGGCGGCGCTCGCGATCGTGGTCGTGGTGTTCGCCGGGTATGCGTGGGCCAAGGTTATTTTCGATTTCGATCCCAACGCGGATTTCTCCACGTACAAGACCTACGGTTGGCTGCAACGCGGGGACGCAAACAACGAACAGCTCCCGGACCATCTGCGGATGAGGCTGCAGCGGGTGACCGAAGATGTTCTGGCCACCAAGGGTCTGGAGCCCGCGCCGGCGCCGCCTCAGACCGATCTCTTTTTGACCTACACATTCAGCGCCAGCGATGAATTCGCGATTGATTACGTGGGCTACAGCGTCTATCAGCCGTGGGGTTACGGCTATTGGGGCGGATACGGCGGCGGTTACACCACGGTTCGTCAATATACCGAAGGGTCGCTGGTGTTGGACATCGTCGATGCGCGGACCCATCAGCTCGTGTGGACGGGGTCGATCACAAAGGACATCCAGAGCGTCAACCCCCCGGGAGACCGGATCGAGAAGGCCATCACCAAGCTGTTGAAGAATTTTCCACCGAAACCCGCGAAGTAGAACGGCTCAATCGGCGAACCGGCCCCTCGCGTCGGCGACCCGCCGCAACATCTCGGCGTCGACCGGGCTGCCGTGCTCCTTGACCTCGTCAGCGAGTCTGGTCAGAGTCTTGTGGTCTTCCTGGGCGCGCCGCCTCAGGGCCCCCGCCATCCTGTTGAAGGCATCCTCGATCGGCCGCAGGGTGTCTTCTTGTCGAAGTCTGAGCGTGACGTTGAAATGGCCCGAAGCCACCTCGTCCATGTGGCTGATGATCTTGAGCATGGCGCCCGCAGTTCTGTGAGTGATCATGATGGATCGGAGAACGACCATGGCGAGAATGATCAACGAGATCGCAGCCAGGATCGCCATGTTGCGGACCTCGTTGGCGTGCAGCTGTTCGGTGAGGTGGGGGTTGGAACTCACGATCCGGCGGGTCTCGCTGAGGTTCTGCCACGCGAGGACGCTGTTGAGGATGATCAACAGGATGAGCACGAGGCCCGCGACTTTGATCGTCGCCGCGAGCTGCATCCGGCTGTCCACCAGGTACTTACGGCGTCTGAAAGAAGGGTGCTCACCGGTTTCTTTGACGTTCCTCCGCTCTCGGGGTGTCATTGCTGCTCCTTTCGGTCGCTCCCGGTCCCAACCGTGCCCACTCGAGGATTCCATTGTAAACGAAAACCGGGTCTCCTCTGTATCGGGCGCCGCGGGTTGTCGATCGCGAAATCGGTGCGGTCGCGACCTCCCTGATGTTGCGACCACCTGCCGATCGCGACGGTCGCGCGGGGAATGGTCTTCCTCAGAGGCAGGTTGCGTTTCCAGTAGGTTCAGCGACGGTCGTTGCCGGGGCGCAGAACGGGGTGTCGCCCGTAGAACCCGGGTCGCGTAGGATAGTCCACCGGCAGGGAGCAAGATGACGGGAAATCCGACCATGTTGATCGACGAGATTCGAACCGGAATCATCGGCGACGACCGCGCGATCGAAGGACCGTTCGGTCTCCGCCGCGTGACCTACGCCGACTACACGGCGTCGGGCCGATCCCTGCGTTTTATCGAAGATTTCATACGCGACGAGGTCATGTCGCTGTATGCCAACACCCACAGCGAAACGTCGTCCACCGGACTGCAGACAACCCGCTTCCGTGAAGATGCGCGGGCTGCGGTGCTCGAAGGTGTGGGCGGCGGCGAGCAGGACGTCGTGATCTTCTGCGGTTCAGGCGCCACCGGGGCGATCAACAAGTTGATCGGGATCCTCAACATCCGTCTGCCGGCCGATCTCGATGAGCGGTACGACCTGTCGAGCAAGATCCCGGCCGCCGAGCGTCCGGTCGTCTTCATCGGTCCCTACGAGCACCATTCGAATGAAATTTCGTGGCGGGAGACCATCGCCGACGTCGTGGTCATTGACGAGGATCGGGACGGGCGGATCGACGAGAAACACCTCGAACGCGAGCTGATCGCCCACCGCGGCAGGCCGCTCAAGATCGGCAGTTTCTCTGCTGCGTCGAATGTGACCGGGATTGTCTCCAACACCCGATCGCTCACCGTCCTGCTCCACCGACACGGAGCGCTTGCCTTCTGGGATTTTGCGGCCGCCGCCCCGTATGTCACGATCGAAATGAACGTCGACGGCGGCGCGGAGGATCGCCTGGCCGACCAGGACGCGATCTTCATTTCGCCCCACAAATTCGTGGGCGGGCCCGGTACCCCGGGTGTGTTGGTGGTCAAACGCGCCCTCGTCACCAACCGCGTTCCGACGGTGCCTGGCGGCGGCACTGTGGCCTATGTCAGTGTCGACAGTCACAGTTACGTCAGCGATCTCGCTCGTCGTGAAGAGGGTGGAACCCCCGCCATCATCGAGTCCATCCGCGCCGGGTTGGTGTTCAAGCTCAAATCAGCGGTGGGTGAGCAGACGATCGAAGAACGCGAGCACGCCCTCGTCGCCCGCGCCATCGAGAGCTGGTCGGCGAACCCGAACATCCGTATTCTCGGCAACAAGGAAGCGAAACGGTTGTCCATCGTCTCCTTTCTCATCAGCCGCGGCGACCGCTTCCTCCACCACAACTATGTCGTGGCGCTGCTCAACGACCTGTTCGGCATCCAGGCGCGAGGAGGCTGTTCGTGCGCGGGGCCCTACGGCCACCGGCTTCTCGGTATCGATCTGGCGCGATCGAGCAGGTTTCGCGACGCCATCGCGAGCGGCTGCGAGGGGATCAAACCGGGGTGGGTTCGGGTCAACTTCAATTACTTCATCTCGGAACAGGTCTTCCGGTTCCTGATTGACGCCGTTCACCTGGTGGCCTCCGACGGTTGGAAGCTTCTGCCGCAGTACCGGTTTTCCATCGAAAGCGGGTTGTGGCGGCACCGTGATCAGCCCAATTTCAAGGAGTTCGGCCTCGACGACCTGTGTTTCGACTTCGGGGGCCTCGTGTATCAGGGGCAACACCTGACCCAACCGGAGAGTGCGCTCGAGAAATACCTTACCGATGCCCGCCGGATCATCGAGGCGGCGGATGCGGAGTCCCCGGGGGAGGACGCCACCGCCGCACTTTCGGAAGAGTTGGAGCGGCTGCGGTGGTTTCCCCTCCCGCTCATCGCGATGACTGATGCGGTGGACAGAAAACCCGCAAGAACAGGTCGAAGCGATGGAACCTCCGACCCTCGATCCACGTAGATCGTGACAGCCGGGACCTGAGATGCCGAGACAAGGACTGGAATGAGAATCGGAGAACGCAGATTCGGACAGGCCCGCGAGAGCCGCTGGAGCCGGCCCTTCAACTCGCTCGACCCGGTGGTTCTGCAGCTGCAGGAGGAGGAGCGGCCGGGTATGCGGCGGGCCGTCCGTCTCGCTCTGGCTGCAGCCATCGCGTTGCACGTCGTGCTCTTCTTCATCATTTTCCCGTCCTACTACGAGGAGAAGATCCTCAAGGTCGGGAGCACGCCGCGGGTCTACCGGTTGCGCCAGGTGCAGTTCGCCCAACCCCCGAAACCGAAAGTCCAGCAGACCGTCACGCGGCCGACCGCGCGCAAGATTCCGGTTCCAGACGCCACTCCGGACGATCCCGAACCCATCATTCGCGAAGAATCGGTGGATGTGTCCGATCTCGATTTTCCCGAGGTTGGCGACTCGGTTGTCGTCCCGCAGGGTCCTGCCGGACTGGGCATCGGTCCGATGCAGATCAGCGGCAACGTGCTCGCCCCCAAGAGGATCTACTCGCCCGATCCCCACTACCCCGAAGAAGCGCGGCACGCCAGAGTGCAGGGCGTGGTCATCCTGCAGACAATTATCGACACGAGCGGCAACGTGACCGACGTCAAGGTGCTCAAGGGCCTGCCGTCCGGGCTCACCGAAGCCGCGGTCGAGGCGGTGTCCAAATGGCGCTTCGAACCCGCGACCCTCGAGGGTAAACCGGTCGCGGTTTATTACCTCGTCACGGTCAGTTTCTCCGTGCAGTAGTCGGTCCACCGCGTCGCCCTGCCTGCAATCTGCCGCGTTCCACCTCGGTCGTGCCCTATGCCTGCCCTCAGGAGAACCCATCCGTGCGCCATTGTCGAATGTGAAAGGAAATCACCATGCAAAAGGATGGCCGGATCTTCGCACTCGTGGGCGCATGGGTCGGAACCGCCGCGGCCGTGGTCGCGGCGGGGATTTTCCACCGGTACGATCTCGTTGCCGACGTTGTTCGACCGGAATGCTCCGTTGATCACGGCAGACGCAGTGCTGCCCTTGTCAATGGAACTGAGAGCTGACCGGACCGGCGCAACCGAAGCGCCATGAACCGACGACCAGCCCCGGGGCGGGGACTCCCGCCCCGGTTTCTTCACGACGACAAACGCCTGGCCGATGGCAAGGGAAAATTGTTAATCGGAGAGATTTCCCGCCCACCCCGGCACGCGGGACGCGTGCCCCACAAGGGTCGCTGCCGAGGCTCGCGTTGTGGGGCAGCCGTCCCGGCTGCCGGGTGGGCGGTTTCGGGAGATCTGACCCTCAGCCCGCGATCAACCGCCAGATCGCGATCCACGCGGGGAGCGTGAGGACGCATGCAGCGTACGAAAACACCATGATGCTGCCGATGCGTTGTTCGTCTCCCCCGTAGGTCCGGACCATCAACACCACCCCGACCGGCGGAGCCGAGGCGGCCTCGATGACGAGGAATTCTGCGAGCAGCGGGTTGGCGGCGGCGAGACCGGAGAGATGGACGACCAGGGCAGTCAGCGCCGGCAGTATGATCAGCTTGACGCCCATCGTCCGCACGGCGTCGGAAAAAATGGATCGGGCGCGGATCGCGACGCTGCCGAGCACCGCCCCGAGCACCAGCGTGGCGACTGGTACCGCCGCCGAACCGATCAGCGACACGGCGTCATGGGCGGGTCGCGGCACCAGGGCTGCGGCGCCGGTGAACACCGAGGTGATGGCGACGACGTTGGCCAAGAAGGGCGGCGTCATGAGGCTCCGCCACATCGGGCGGTCGCTTGCAACGCCGGAAACCAGATATTTGCCGAGGCTCCACAGGACCGGGTTGTAGCCGAGGATGAAAAGGAAGGTGTAGAGGGCGAAGGTGTCGAAACGGTCCGGGAACAGGGCCAGGCCTACGGGCAGGACGAGATAGCCCGCATTCTGCATTCCGGCGAGCGGCAGAAGATGGCGTTTGCCCGGCAGCTGACCGGCAAAAACCACGGCGCCGAGAGCGGTCCCCACCAGAGCCATCGCGATACCGGCCAACGGCAGGGCCCACCACCACGGTTGCGAGGACGGATCGAGGGCCTCGGTGACCTTGGTGAAAATCAGGCACGGGAGAAGAATGTTGACGGTGGCGCTCGACAGAGCGTCAATGTGGTTTTGTCGGATGATTCCGCGGCGCACCATCAGTCCGGCGCCGAATATGACGACGAAGATGCTTGAAACGGCGACCACCGACGCCGAAAAAACGGTTGCGAACGATCCCACCATCAAACGTGCACAGTCCCGAGCCGGGAAGAATCTGACTGCAAACCGCCTCCAGGTGCCGGATCAAAGCCCGGTGGAGGTGCATTATCCACTACCCGTGCGAATTCCCACCGAATTTCCGAAGCGGCGGCAACCCTTCGGGCGGTTCGGCGTACCTCCTGTCAATCGTGATCTGGCGGCCGGTCCAGAGGGGGGAATGGTGAGAGCGGTGGATTCTCGATGCCTGGCACTCGTGGTGATTGCCTGCACCGTCTTTTTTGCGACCACGGGAGTTATTGCGGAGGCGGGGCAGCCGGTCACGGTGCAAGCTGCGCAGAGGTCGTTCAACGATGCCTACCGGCAGGAGGACTGGCCGCAGGCCATCGACGTCGGGCTCGATCTGGTTCAGATGTTGCCGGACAGCGATCTCGTCAAGTACAACCTGGCGTGCGCCTATGCACTCTCGGGCGACGCAGACTCCGCTCTCCACTGGCTCGGCCGCGCCGCCGCCAGTGGGTTCGCACAGCTCTCACACTTCGATGCCGATACGGATCTCGATTCGGTACGTGATCGCCCCGGGTACCCGAGCATCCGCGCGGCAGTGGCCGAAAACGAACGCCGCCACATGAAAGAGATCGAAAAACTGGCCGCTGCGTCGCCGCTCCTGATCGTGGCACCGCCACATCACGACAGGCGGCGGCCGGCTCCGCTCATCATCGCGTTTCACGGCTACGGCGACCGGGCCGGGAACTACCCGGGGATCTGGAGCGGGCCGGCCGGAGAGTACGGCGCCATCCTCGCCGTGCCGCAGGGGATGCAACCGGTGGGCAACGGCTTCGGGTGGGGGAGCGTGGACGAGGCCGACGCGATCTTCCAGCGCGTTCTCGACGAAGTCGGCCGGCAGTATGCGGTGGACCCCGCGCGGGTGGTCCTGACCGGGTTCTCTCAGGGAGGGTTCATCGCTCTGGCTCTGGGCCTCCGGCATCCGGACGCGCTGATCGGGGTCATTCCGATGGCTGGTCCCTACATCCCGGAAATCGATGCGCCGCCGACGGCCCGAGAGGGCGATCCGAAATATTACTTCATCGTCGGTTCGCGGGACCGGGCGGTCGGCGACGTGCGTCGCGCTGCCAAAGACTACGAATCCGCCGGTTACGATGTGAAGCTGCGGGTCGTCCCGGGCACCGGCCACAACTTCCCCAAGGACAGCGCCCGCGAGCTGGACTCCGCACTCAAGTGGGTGTTCCGCGAATGAACTAGAACCGGTCGCCGATCGCGAAGTAGAAGCGGTCGTTGGCGCCCCCGGTTCGGTAGTCGCCGTTGGTTCGACCGTAGGCGAATATGACCGGCCCGATAAACGTGTCGCCGCCCACGAAGATGCTGCCACCCTTGAGCATTCTGTCCCAGGTAACGGCTTCACCGTCGAAATAGACGTTGCCTGCTTCCAGGCTCAGACCGGCGAAGATCTTGATCCCGGATCCGGCGACGCTGAAGCTGAACAACCGGCGGTAGGCGAGAAGCCTCGCCAGCAGGGCTTTTTCGCCGAACAGCTCGTTTCTCCCGAGCCCGGACAAACGGAACAAACCACCCAGAAAATAGGAGCTGAAAAAGCTCTCGACGGGTTTCAGATTGTCGCCATACTCGATGGAGGGGAGCAGGGTGTTTTTGCCGAAAGTCCAGGCGTAGGACGCGGAGCCCCAGACCTGCTCGAAATCGACGTCGGAGCCGAAAGCGTCGGACGACACGGTGTAGAGCAGGCTGACGTCGGCGCCCGACTGCGGGAAGACGACCGAGTCCTCGGTGTCGATGCGAAAGGCCGCTTGACCGCCGGCGCGCTGTTCGTCAGCGGAGTCGAACTCGGGCGACCCGATGCGCGGAGAACCGCGGTTGTCGCGGGTGAAGGCGGCGACGCTGAGTTCGCCCCACCGCCCCAGAACCCTGCCCGCTGCGATGCGGGCGCCGAACGTCCGAAACTCGTATTCGGCATAGGCGGTTCCAAACAACCAGATGTCCTGAACGCCCCGTTCGTAGGCAACCGAGGGTTCGACGAACCACCGCATGCCCCAGTCGAGGGGTTGGTAGAACGAGGTCTTGGCGCCACCGATGGTGCCGAGTTGGAGAAGGGTCTCCCATTCGCCTCCCCGCCGGTTTGCGGGAAGGTACTGGTGGCGGACTTGAAGGTGGTAGCTCGAGTCGCCTTCGAAGTCGTCGGAAAAGCCGAGACCGAACTGGAGCGATCCCCGCCCGTACTCCGGCGGAGGCGTCGTGACGACGAGCTCATTGACCTGCGGTTCGACCTCTTCGAACTGGAAACTGATGACGTCGAAGTAGCGCGAGTTGTAAAGACCGAGGAGATCCCGGACCAGGTCCTTGCGATCGACGGTCTCGGGTGGGTCGATGGCCATGGCCTTGCGGATCAGCCGGTCGTCGACCCGGCTTGTGTTCTCCAGGCGGACCCGGTCGACCTCGAGAGGCGCCAGCGGAATTGCCCGTTCGCGCTGGCCGAATTCTGCCCACCGCTGCTCGGAAGCGCTGAACTCTTTCAGTTCGGCGATCTTGGCGCGGGCGGCTCTTTCGCCGATTGCGATCGCCTGTTCCGCCTTATCGAAGCTGACAAAGGTGATATCCCCGAGGTCGGGCGCGATCAGGAGATCGCCTGCGCCGAGAAGAGCCATGTCCCGGTCGACATTGCCCGCCGTCAACAGCGAGTTGAGGTGGGTGAAAACGGCCATGAACGTTTCGAATTGTTCGTCGCTCTCCTCGAGGAGTGGGCTCGAAATGTTGACCGCGATGATCCGGGTCGCACCCAACTCCTTCGCGATCCCGATCGGCAGGTTGGAGGCGATGCCGCCGTCCACCAGCTCTTTGCCGTCGATCGTGACCGGCGGCAGGGCCCCAGGCACCGACATGCTCGCCCGGATGGCGGTGGCGAGGCTCCCCGAATCGAGGACCACCGTCTGTCCCGTGGCGATATTGGACGCCACCGCGCGAAACGGGATCGGGAGATCGTCGAAATCGGCGGTCGCCGGCGACAGTGCTTCAACCGAGCGCAGCACCAGATCGAGACGCTGGCCTGCGATGACCCCCGGAGGCAACACCAGTTTGAGCCCGTCGAAATGGAGCCGACCTTCGATCATCACCGGGTAGTCGTCCTGCTTGCGGCGGAAGGACTGGTACTTGCGGTCCAGACGATCGGTGAAGATCTCTCCCCAGTCGATGGTCTCGACCAGCTCCTCGATCTCGTCCGGCGACCAGCCGGCGGCATAGAGCCCACCGACCACGGACCCCATGCTGGTGCCGACGATGAGGTCGGGAGCGATGCCCAGCTCCTCGAGGACGCGGAGCACGCCGATGTGGGCGAAGCCGCGGGCGCCGCCGCCGGAAAGGACGAGGACGAGCCTGCCGTCTTTCGGCGGCGGCTCTTGAGCCGAAACCGGCGAGACCAGAACGAGCGCCATCATTGCGGCTGCGATGCGAATCAACCGGGTGTTGCTCATGACGCCTCCGTGGCTGCCGGGCGTTTACATTCCATCAGTGTCGGGACGCAGGCGCGCCGTCTGTTCGAGTTCGAAGACCGTCGCGCCGCCTTCGAGGACGCGCATCTGCACCGGCGCTCCGGGCAGCTCGGGTACGAAAAAGTACTCCTGTACGGTACCGGCACTGTCGTCGGCGACCCGGTACAGCCAACCCTCGTAGTCTCCCAACCCCGTGGTTCGCGAGACCCACTCGCGAGTCGAGCGGGCTGCCGGGAACGTGGCGTGGTCGCGGAGTTCGATCCAGGTGGAACGCTCGACCGGCGGCTCACCGTCCACCGTGCCGTCGTCGGCTATGGTTGCAAACTCGATGTCCACGCCCTCGTTATCCGCGGCGATCACCGTCCACCGTTCGACCCTGGTCGCGTCGGGGGTGGTCCGCCGCATCAGGAGGCGCAGACCGGGCACCCACTCATCGCGGATCTGTTCAGCGGTGAACGGTCGCACGAGAATCGTCGGGTCGTCGGGGTCGAACTCCACCCCGCCCGGCGCCGGCACGGGCGACACCTCTCCGGACACCCCTCCAGTTGGAGCGTCGGCAGGAGTCTTGTCCCCGCAACCGAGACCCAGGAGGGCCAACAGGAACGCGACGGAGATCCTGGTTCGCATCATCGACCATGCCTCCCGTGGTGTGCTTGCAGCCCGGTGATTCTAGCTGAGTTGGGTCCGAAGTCACCGGCCATCACAAGCCTCCACTGGTCCAGCCTGCAGAACCGTCGAGAATACGCGTGAGACGACCGGGGTTATGATGTCCGGGGAGTCACCATGACGGAAATGCAATCCAGGAGCTTCACCCTCGCGGCGGCGTTGGTGGCGGCGGGCGTCGCAGTGTCCGGTTACTTTATCGGCAGCGGATTCTTGAGAGCGCGGGCGACCGACCGCTCGGTCACCGTCCGCGGGCTCGCGGAACGCGAGGTCGCTGCGGACCTCGTCATCTGGCCGATCACCTACACCGTGACGGCCGACGATCTGGGTACGCTCCAGCGCCGCACCGATGACGGCGCGGCCAAGATCCGCGCCTTCCTCGCCGGCTCGTTCTCTGACAACGAAATCAGTTCGTCAGAGGCGAGGGTGACGGACCGCCAGGCGCAGGGAATGATGGACCAGAGCGGGCGCCTCGAGCGCTTCGTCGCCGAGTCGACAGTCACTGTGCGGAGCGACCGCATCGACGCGGTGCGCGCCGCGATGGAGCGCAGCGGCGAGTTGGTGTCGCAAGGTGTGGCCCTGATCCGCAGCTACGAAACCTCGACCGAGTATTTCTTCACGGCGTTGGACCAGGTCAAACCGGAAATGATCCGCGAGGCGACCCAGGACGCACGACGGGCCGCGCAGCAGTTTGCGGAGGACTCGGGAAGCCGGGTCGGCGGGATCCGCAGCGCCCAGCAGGGGTACTTTTCGATCGAGGACCGCGACCGTTTTTCACCTGAGTTCAAAAAGATCCGCGTCGTGACCACGGTCCAGTATTTCCTGGTCGACGATTGAGCCCGACGCGCGGGTGAGGAGCGGGAGCCAGGAAACTCCCCGGCCGAGGTCTCGTATTGAAACTCAAAATCAAGACGTGGAGGTGCCCGAAATGACCGGTTCAAGCCATGGTGGCCGCTTCGTGTGGTACGACCTGATGACCAACGACCCGGTAGGCGCTGCGGACTTCTACACCAGGCTGATCGGTTGGGGGACCAGGTCCTGGAACGACGGCGGCCAGCAACACACGTTGTGGACCAACGGAGACACGCCGTTCGGCGGCGTGATCGAGCTCTCCGAGGAGGCGCGCGCGGCAGCCGCCCCGCCGCATTGGCTTGCATACGTGGCGGTTCCGGACATCAGGGCTGCCGTCTCTCGGACAGGTGAGCTCGGCGGTTCAGTGCTGCACGGACCCACCGATATTCCGGGCGTCGGGGCCTGGGCCGTCCTCACGGATCCTCAGGGCGCCCTGTTTTCCATCTACCAGTCAGCCGGAGGGCCTCCGGCCGGGGCCGGTGCGCCCGGGATCGGCGGGTTTTCGTGGCACGAGCTCGCCACCTCCGATTACAAAGGCGCGTTCAGCTTTTACAGCGACCTGTTCGGATGGCAACCCGGGGAGGCGATGGACATGGGCGAGGCGGGCTTCTACCAGCTCTACGGTGGCGGTGGCGCTCCTCTCGGCGGCATGTTCAACAAACCGAACGAGATGCCGGGACCGCCGATGTGGCTCTATTACGTCAAGGTCGGAGACGTCAACGAAGCGGTGAAAAAGGTCGCAGGGCTCGGTGGCCGGGTGATCAACGGGCCGATGGAGGTTGCGGGCGGCGATCTGATCGCGCAGTGCCTCGACCCGCAGGGCGCGCTTTTCGCGCTCCACTCATCTGCTGCCGGATGATCGGCGCCCATCGGGCGGCGGCACCGTAGGTTTGTGCGACAATTCGGGCAGGAGAACGCCGTGAACATCATCAAGTCGAGTGTGGTGCTGGCCGTGATCGCGACCGCCGTCTACGCCGCTGCCAACGCACCGGTGGGGGTCCGCGTCGAGGTGGAGTCCCTCGTCGTCAATGCTGAAGGGACGAGGGTCGCCCTGACCGTCCAGGTCTCGCCGGAGGATCGTTCGCGGATCGGCAAGAACGCGATGTTGCGGATCACGCTCGACGGGGAAGCTCCCCCCGGCCAAAGCCCGCTATGGGCGGTGAGGATTGAAAGCGACGGCAGCGGCCGGATCGAGACTGTCTGGCCGCCCGGCGAGCACACCCTGCGGGTCGATATCGCGAGCCCGAGCGGCGAGGACACGGGTCTCTGGGTGGGGACCGTCCGAATCCCCGGCGCCGCCGCCGAGCCGGTTGCGCCCGACGACCGCGCCGAAACGCCGAAGCCCGCACCCGTTGCGACGCCCGCGGTGGAGATCGACGATTCAGCGGCGGCTGCGGTGATGGCTGCCGCCCCCGATGTGCCGGCCGTAGTCGAGGAAGAGATCCCGGCCGCCGTCGAGGAAACGGCGGTGCTCACCGAGGTCATCGCCGAGACGCCGCCTGCGGTGACGACTCCCGAGGTTGAAGAGGTACAGGTGTCGGTTCCAGCCCCGGAACCGCCGTCGGAGGGAGCTGTTTCGGTGGAAAAGGAGATCGTACCGGACGTCGAACCGGCGCCGCCGGAGGCGGCCCCGGCCGCCGAACCGGTCTCCGAATCGGCGGTAGAGAACGAGCAGGAACGCGGCGCGTCGGCGCCGGCTGTCGCCGCAGGTGCCGTCGGCGCCGCTCCCGCAGCTGCCCCTGAGGCAAACATCCCGGCAGCACCCGAGCCCGTGGCGCCGACCGATCACGGAGCGCCGGCCCAACCGGAGCCGAGTGTTGCGGAGCCCGAGTCGCCTGCTTTGGAGCCAGAGCCGCCCGTTATGGAACCGGAGGCGGCGGTGGTGGAGCCGCTGCGTTCGGAGGTCGCTCCGCCGAGCGCCGTACCGGCGCCGGGGGCCGAGCCGGTGTCGGGTGCCTCGGAGGACTCTCCCGCGCCGCCACCCGCCGAGGTTGCTGCTGCATTCGAGGAGTGGGCCGATGCGGCCCCGGGAACCGCTGACCTGACCGTGGTGGCGTTCCGCAACGGCGAGCCGGCAACCGGGCTCTCGGCCGCGGACTTCCGCCTGCTGGTTGAACGTCAGGAGACGGTGGTCGAGGCGGTGGGCGGTGCCGAACGCGCGCCGCTGCAGCTCGGTATTGCCGTCGATGTGGAAGCCGGCTCCGCCGCGGGCTGGTCGCAGTCGGGAGGCCGCCTGTTCCCGCTCGTCCAGCGCGCACGTGACGGACGCGGCCACCTGTTCTTCGCCGCTGACGGGCGAATCGGCGCCTGGGACGGCGGTCCGGGGGGTGTGCACGGAGGGAAGGATGCCGTGAGCGTCGGTGGCTTGACATCGTTGATCATCGATTCGCTTGGACGTTTCGAAGGGCGACGTGGGCGGTCCTTCCTGGTGGTCGTCACCGATGGCCGGAACGACGCCGACAGGACGGCGTGGAAGGCTGCGACCGAGGCGGCGGCGGGCGCCGGGGTTCCGGTGTTGGTGATCGCGCTGTGGGATGACAATTTCAGCCAGAAAACCCGGAGGTATCTCAAGGACATCGGGGAGGTTTCCGGCGGTGGGTTGTTTCTCGTGCAGGGTAGCGACCAGCTGGATCGGGCGGCCGAAAGGTTCGGGCCGATGATCGACGCCGGTGTGGCGCTTCGCTTCGCCCTGCCGTCGTCGGTGGCTCTGCCGGTTGCAGTATCAGTCGCGAGCCACGACAAGACCCTGGAAGTGACCGCACCGAAGGGTGTGCGGTAGGGCTCGGGGTTTGGCCGCTCCGGACTACGATGAGATGGGCGCTGCCGGCGTCGGACGGCAGGAGTGGCGAAATCGACTCCGGCGACCGGACTGCAACGGCAGCCGGGACGGCTGCCCCACAAGACCTTCACGGAACCTCTGAACACCCTGAAAACAACCCGGTCGATGCGTTTCTGAAAATCTTGTGGGGCAGCCGTCCCGGCTGCCATGTCGATGGTGGGACCCCGCTCCAGGAACTCGAAAGGAAATCGGGCCCGGTGCAGGATTGACCCGACACCGGGCCCGCGACCCGCCCTCCAGCAAGAATCAGCGTGACACGGACCTCTTCTCAGGGCTGTGATCCGCCTTCCGTTTTTCTGCGATTCCGGGTCAAATGATCCGTTCGTGGAGGGCCCTGGACACCGCCTCGAGGCGGTTGGCGGCGCCGAGGGTTCGCAGAATGCCCTGGATGTGGGTGCGGACGGTGTGCACGCTGATGCACATTTCTTCAGCGATTTCGCGCGAACGTTTCCCTTCGGCGAGCAACAGCAGTACTTCGAGTTGGCGGCGGGTGAGGTGGGGTGGCTGGGATGTTCCGCGTTGGTCGGCGCCGCTTGGGGCATTGGTGCCGGGGACCGTGACGCCGGGAATGTTGGTCTGGGCGAGGAGCCGGTCGATGGCCTCGTCGGCGCGGCGGCGGCGGTGCATTTGCGTCATGAGGTAGACGAGGTGGTAGCCGGTGGCCTCGGGGCCCAACACCACCACCACGGTCACCGCAACCCGGATCATCTTGCCGGTGGCGGTGATGATGGCGATTTCGAAGCTCTTGGGCGTGTCGCCGATGCGCACCATTTCGTGGAGGGCGCTGTGGTCGGATGACAGGCGATTGCCGTGAACGTCCCTCGCCTGGATCACCTGCTGCAGGTTGCGTCCGAGGACCTCGTCGACGGAGAAACCGACCAGCTCGACGGCGGCCGCGTTCCAGTTGACGATGCGATTTTCAGGATCGACTGCGATGGCGGCCCGCGAAGCGTTGTGGACGATGGCAGGCACGTTTGGAAAGACCGAAGGGGCCTCCGCAGAAGCCGCCCGGCGCCGCCCGGGGGTGGGGAGTTGGTGGACGTTGTCCACCGCAGGTTTGGCTTCGTCTCGCGTCTTTTTCGTCACCGTCGCCTCACTGTTTGATGCCGCGCCACACCGAGATCACGCAGTCGATATGGCAGATCGTGCTTCCATGGTATCACCGGGAGTCACCGACCCGCCGAGAATCCTCGGCACCGCCGGATCGTGTGGTAGGCTGCCGCAGCGACACCACCTGGGAGGCGACGGCACATCGAAATCTGCGTCGCCGGCGGGAGAGTCCCGAAATGGCCGACACGCATCAAGATCAGGACGTCGGCTCTTCACTGCCGGTGCCGGCGATCGTCGCCGGGGTCGTGGCAGTGGTGGTGATGATCGCGGGGTTTGTGGCCTATTTCACTCTCCACGAAGCCGAGACGGGTCAGGAGATCGTGATCGCCACCGGGTCCGAAACGGGGATGTACCACGCTCTCGGGGTGGCTCTGGGGCGGGTGCTCGTGGCGGAAGGTGTGATCCGGAATGCCGAGATCCTCACCACCGATGGCAGCGTCTCCAACATGGAGTTGATTGCTCAGGGCGCCGGCGGCGCTGATCTGGCCTTTGTTCAGAGCGACACGGAGCCCAATCCGTCGGCCCGCCTGATCGCGCCGCTGTATGACGAGGTGCTGCACATCCTGGTCGCAGCACGCCTGGAGGACGAGGTGCACACGGTCTTCGATCTAGGGGATCGCCGTGTCGCACTGGGACCGCCGGGTTCGGGCACCCGGCAGCTCTCCGAACGCGTATTGGCCCACTTCGGGGTGAAGGTCGGTGAAGAGCTCGAGCTCTCGCCGCAAGCTGCGGCGGAGGGGCTGGTGGATGGATCGGTCGATGTGGCGTTCATCCTCACCGCCATCCCGTCGCGGCTCATCGGCGGCCTCGCGGCCGCCGACGCGGTGTGCTTCCTGAGCCTCGGCAACGCGCAGGAGATCGGCAACGAGTCGGATGCCCTGGCACTGGTGTTTCCGGCCATGACTCCGATGACGATTCCGCGATCCACCTACGCCCGTCTCCCCGAGCACCCGGTGCAGACCATCGCCGTTTCAGCGCTGTTGGTCGCTCGACGGGACCTCGACCCGGCTCTCGTTCGTGCCATCACCGCCGCCATCTTCGAGCACCGGAGCGGCGCAGGCGGTCTCAAGGGCGAAGAGAGGGTTGTCGCGCAACGGATCCACGAGGACTACCGGCCGGGCGCCTCCGTCATTCCTTTTCACCAGGGGGCGGTCCGCTTCTACCACCGGGAACAACCACCCTTCTTCGTCGCCTATGCCGAGGCCATGAGCCTTGGTCTCACCCTGCTTGTCGGCGCCTACTCCGGCTATGTCGCTCTCCGCGAGTGGATGAAACGGCGGATGAAAAACCGCATGGACGCCTACCTGATCGAAATCGAAGAGCAGGCGGCCGATCTCGGTTCACTGTCGCTCGCCGAGCTGATCAGCCATCGCGATGCCCTCTACGAAATCCGGCACCGCGCCCTTTCGGACCTCGTTTCCGAGCGGGTCCTCGCCGATCAGAGTTTCACCATTTTCCAGAACCACATGCGCGACGAGTTCGCGGCTATCGAGGCACGGATCAAGGAAAAGACCGCTGCGGTCTGATCACGGGACACGCAGCTCGAGCGGGCCGCGTTTGTCGCGCAGCACGACCCGGTCGACCTCGATCTTTTCGACCGTGAAACCCGCCACCTCCGATCCCTCGTAGACATCGCTGCCGTTGATCTCGGCAAAGGGGCGGACCGGTCGGAACACGATGTAACCGAGCGACAGCGATGCGTAGCCGAGCTCGGCGTCCATCACGTAGACCCGGGCGCCGGATGTCGTCACGACCGCGGCGGGTTTATCCAGGGGGATTGCCGCCGGTGGCGGGTCGGCTGCAGGCGCCGCAGATTCGGCCGCCGGCGTCGCCGGTTGGGGATATGGAGTTGGCGCAGCGGCTCGATCCGGTTGTTCGTCCGGCTGCACCGTCGATGGCTGGGTCTCGGTTTCGGTAGCCTGGTTGGGCGAGGGACTCGCGGGTTCGACAATCGGGGGCTTCCGGTGAACCTCTGCATCAGCCGACTTCGGCTCGGTCGCTGCGGTTCCCACGATCCACCACACGCCGGCGGCGCCGGCGAGCCCTGCCAGGACCGCCACCAAGGCGACGGCTGCCGGGCTCGTCCCGCGCCGCGGGCCCCTGGAGGGGTAGGCCTGTGGCGGTCGACCGGCGCTGCGCTGGTCGTCGTGGTCGGCGGCGGCCTGGCGTGCCTTGCGGAGGGCTTCGTTGATCAGGCTCACCAGCCCTGTCCCTCCAGGTCGTGGATGGCGCGCCGAACCTGCCACCAGCCGATCTGGTCGCGGCCCTGGACGTAGCCGCACAACAGGCTCTTGTCGCAGACGGCGTTGATCAGTCGCGGGATGCCCCGCGAATAGCGGTGGATGGCCCTGAAAGCCGGCCGGCTGAAGGACGGGCGGCCGTTCGAGCCGGCCACCAGCAGGCGGTGTTGGATGTAGGCGACCGTCTCCTGGCGGTTGATCGGGCCGAGGTGATAGCGGACCGTGATGCGTTGCCGGAGCTGGCGGAGCACTGGTGAATCCAGGCGGTCGCGCAGTTCGGGTTGGCCGATGAGAACGATCTGCAGCAGCTTGTGCTGGTCAGTTTCGAGGTTGGACAGCAGCCGCACCTGCTCGATCAACTCGTCCGACATGTCCTGCGCCTCGTCGATAAAGAGCACCACCACGTCGCCGGCGTGGGCGCGCTCGAGCAGAAAATCGTTGAGCCGTTCCACGAGGCGGATGCGGTCGTTGCCGCTGTCGTCGAGGTCGAGCTCGCGGAGCACCGATCGGGTGAGCTGGATCGGCGTCATCACCGGATTGAGGATGAGGGCCGTGGCGTAGCCGTCGCGCAGCTCCTCGAGCACCTTGCGGCACAACGTGCTCTTGCCGGCGCCGATCTCACCTGTGATCTGGATAAAGCCCTTGCGTTCACTGATGCCGAACAGGATGTGCTCGAATGCCTGGCGGTGGCGGCGGCTGAAGAACAGGTACCGGGGATCCGGTGTGATGTTGAACGGTGGGGCCGCAAGGCCGTAAAACTCCTGGTACATGGTTGTCAGTATCCGCCAGACAGTCTACGGATGGCGGGCGCCGATTGTACCCTGGCAATTCGCTGGTGCGAATTGCTGATGTCAGTTCTGTCGGCCAAGCCAGCGCATCGCGAACCAGACGTTGGCCACGGCGGGGCTGGGAAGATCGTACTGGAGATTGACCTCGAGGAAATGGTCTTTCACCAGCTCGCCGTCCCACAGGATCTGCATCACGGTCTTGGTGGAGTTCACCACCGGCGCGGCCGACACCCGGGTTTCCTGAAACCTGCCATCGGGATGAGCGTTGGTGGCAATCTCGGCATAGAAGAATCCGTTGTCTCGATCATTGACCGTGAATGCTTGCTGACCGAAGGACCACCTGATCGTCAGCCGGACGGCGTATCGACCGCGGAGACCTTTCGGAATCGTGACCCGATCGGGGTGTGCGGCGTCGAAGAAACCGTCCGAATCCCAGATCGGCGGGCTCGAAAAAATCACCTTCGAGACGGCGGTACTGCTGGGCATGAGACCGGCATCGGCGGAGAGCTCGACACCGTGGACACGGACCTGTTTTTCGGTCGAGTTCAGAGAAGGCATGGGGGCGCTCCTTTCGGTTCGTGCTCCTGGGCGTCGGCATGTCAGACGATTTTTCCTCGCCAAGGATCATCTGGCCGTCCTGAATACCGCGTCGTCCCTTGTCGAGGTTGTTCCGGGTTTCAGTCTGGGGCAGTGTTGGTGGCGTGTCAACACGCGGGGCGATGGCGCGCAATGGGGAGGTCGGCCGTCAGCCAGTCGCCAATTCCACCCGCAGAGCCTGGACGTTGGCGAAGGTGAAAACGGCGCACAGGATGAGGATCCACCAGTCGCCGGCTGTCAGGGCCCACAGTCCGATCGCGACCGTGAGCACGACGGAGAAAGCGCGGGCCGCAATCCTCCCGCGCCGTCCGGCCGCCATCTCGGCCAGCGAGGAGGTGATGTGACCGCCGTCGAGGGGCAATATCGGCAGCAGGTTGAGCACGCCCCAACCGAGGTTGATCCACACGACAGAGTTTGCAACCCGCGTCACCGCCGGCGGAGCGCCCGCGAAGACGCCGCCGAGGACGGCGAGCAGGGCGGTCCCGCCGATGATGATCCCGACCGCCGGCCCCGCGACGCTGATCCCGATCTGCTGCCACGGCGTCAGCGGGCGCGGCCGCAGCCAGCCCGTCATTCCGCCGAACGCCATCAGACGGATCCACGGCAGCATACCGAGTCGACGTCCGGCAAAGGCGTGTCCGAGTTCGTGAGCCAGGACACCGATGATGACCAGGACGACCCACAGGACCATCCACTGCGGTTCCTGGCGGCCGCCGATGAGCCACGCCGTGACGAAGAAGAACGGGTCGACCCGCAGCGGGAAGCCGAAGACGCTGAGCCCGCGGCGTGGCGGGCGGTCGTCGACGGGAGGTTCGCCGTCGAACCTGGAGTATTGGTCGGGGTAGTCGTCCATACCGCGCCAGTATGCCACGGCGATCCGCTGCGCGGATCGCAGCGGCAGCCGGGACGGCTGCCCCACAAGGCTTTCACGGCGCTTCTGAACTCTCTGTAAATGGCAGCCGGGACGGCTGCCCCACAAGCCTTTCACGGCGCCTCTGAACACCCTGTAAATGGCAGCCGGGACGGCTGCCCCACAAGCCTTTCACGGCGCCTCTGAACACTCTGTAAATGGCAGCCGGGACGGCTGCCCCACAAGGCCTTTCACGGCGCCTCTGAAAACCCTGTAAATGGCAGCCGGGACGGCTGCCCCACAAGCCTTTCACGGCGCCTCTGAATACCCTGTAAATGGCAGCCGGGACGGCTGCCCCACAAGGCTTTCACGGCGCCTCTGAACACCCTGTAAATGGCAGCCGGGACGGCTGCCCCACAAGGCTTTCACGGCGCCTCTGAAAACCCTGTAAATGGCAGCCGGGACGGCTGCCCCACAAGCCTTTCACGGCGCCTCTGAACACCCTGTAAATGGCAGCCGGGACGGCTGCCCCACAAGGCTTTCACGGCGCCTCTGAAAACCCTGTAAATGGCAGCCGGGACGGCTGCCCCACAAGGCTTTCACGGCGCCTCTGAACACCCTGTAAATGGCAGCCGGGACGGCTGCCCCACAAACCCTTCACGGCATCTCTGAATATCCTGTAAACAAGCCGGTCAATTCGCTTCTGAAAACCTTGTGGGGCAGCCGTCCCGGCTGCCATTGCGATGGTTGGTCACCGCACGACCGCCCGAACCTTAAAACTCAAAACTCAAAACTCAAACCTAAAAACTGCCACCTCACCCCACCGCGACCGGGTGCTCCGTGGCCTGCTCGAGGCGGGTCGCTGCTGCTTCCGCCTCTTCGACAATGCGATGGATCACCGCTGCGACTGTGGGGGTGTCGTCGATCAGCCCCGTACACTGGCCGAGCGGCAGCACGCCCCGCTCGAGATCGCCCTGGGTGCAGCCGTTCTTGAAGGCTTCGAAGCCGATCGCCATCCGCGCCATCTGCACGGATTTCTTGTAGCCCGAAAGGACGATCCCGGCGGCAAGCTTGCCCCACGGCAGGCCGAGCAGGCCGGCGATCTCGCGCGACCGCAGGAGCGCGGACAGGGGATTCAGCCGCTGGTGGATCAGCCGCTGCGCACCGGGAGCATCGACATAGCGGCCGTAGAGACCGTCGACCCGGTTGGTGTAGACGGTGTCGGCCATTTGGTGCTCGATGCTGGCTCGCTTGGCGCCGTCGTGAACCGGGCTCTCGAGCGTGTTCATGAAGCGGGTCCCCATCGCAACACCATCGGCGCCGAGTGTCAACGCCGCGGCAAGCCCTCGCCCGTCGGCAAATCCTCCGGCGGCGATGATCGGGATCGAGACCCGATCTGCGAGGCTGGGCACCAGGACCAGGGAGGTGGTCGGGCCGCCGTGCCCCGCCGCCTCGTGGCCGGTGACGATCAGGGCGTCGGCGCCGTCGCGCTCGGCAGCCACAGCGTGCTTTTGAGTGGCGACGGTCGCTATCACCTTGCCGCCGTAGGCGTGGGCGCCGTTGCAGATCCAGTCGCCCTTGCCGAGCGAGTAGTTGATGACCGGCACCTCTTCGGCGAGCAGCACCTCGGCGTTCTTGCGGTTGCCCGGAAAGTAGAGGGTGACATTGGCCGCGAACGGCCGGTCGGTCAGCTCGCGGGTCCGGCGCACCGCCTCGCGGGTCTGGACTGCGTCCAGAACCCCGGTCGCGAGGATGCCGAGACCACCGGCGTTCGAAACCGCCGCCACCAGCTCGGGGGTGCTGATCCAGCTCATCCCGGAAAGAACGATCGGGTGCTCGACGCCGAACAGCTCCGTGATGCGTGTCTTCATTTGAGTCCTCCTCGAAAGCGGGGCCGTGTGCGCAGCTCGAGAGTAGCATTGACGGTGAATTCTCAATTATGAATTTTGAATTTTGAATTCCCAGCCATCCACCCGGCAGGCGGGACGCCTACCCCACAAGGCTTTCACGACGTTTCTGAAAACCTAGTGAATGGCAGCCGGGACGCCTGCCCCACAAACCTCCCATCTTCGCCCTTCGTGGGGCAGCCGTCCCGGCTGCCGGGCTGGTGAACAATCGACCCGGAATCTGAGGGCCACGGTGGGAGGCTGGATGGGAATTCAAAATTCAAAATTCAAAACTCAAAATTCATATAAACTGCATCGCCATGCCGACCCGCGCCCGCCTTGCCCTGCTGACCGCCGTCGTCCTGTGGGCGGTCTCGTTCGTCGCCACCAAGGTGGCCCTCGAATCGGCGCCGCCGTTGGTGGTTGTTTCGCTCAGGCTGCTGATTTCGGCCGCCTGTTTCCTACCGTGGATCTTTGCTACCGGCGGCACCCGCGGCCTTGGTGGGTGGCGGGTATTCCGAGAGCTCCTTGTTCTGAGTCTGTTCGGCGCCGGTCTCCACTACGCCTCACAGACCATCGGTCTGCAATACACCACTGCCTCCAACGCGTCGCTCTACACGACCACGGGGCCCATCACCATCATGCTGCTTTCGGTTCTGGTTCTGGGCGAGAGGATCACCCTGCGCAAAGCTGCCGGCGTGGCCCTGGCGGTGGTGGGCGTGCTCGTGGTCATGGGGTTGGCCAAGCTGACCTCGCTGGAGCTGGACGAACATATCCTCGGCGACCTGTTGGTGCTTGCGAGCCTCGTCATGTGGGGCTTGTTCACGGTCTTTGGCAAGAAACTCACAGATCAACTCGGAGCGCTCCGGGTGACCGCGTGGGTGACGGTGATCGGGGCGTCGTGGATGGCGCCGGTGGGGTGGGCCCAGGCCCGGCTGACCGGGTTTGATATCTCGACGTTGAACCCGGAGGCCTGGGCGGCCATCGCCTTTCTCGGGGTTGGGTGTTCGTTCCTGGCGACCCTGCTGTACTTCATCGCCCTCGGTCAATCAGAGTCGCAGAAGGTCGGCGTGTACCTCTACCTCATCCCGCCGTTGACGGCTGGATTCGCCGCCTTCTACCTCGGCGAGACCATCTCCATCAACCTGGTCATCGGTGCGGTGTTGGTGTTCGCCGGGGTGGCCCTCACCGAACGCAGCTGATTCACGAGATCAGGTCAACGGTGAACTGTTCGAGCGAGTGGAGCTTGACGTCCACGAGATCGTACGCAGGATCTGCGAAGAGGTGGGGCGGCGGTACGGCGATGACCCGCATCCCGGCGGCGCGGGCGGATTCAACGCCGGCCGCCGAGTCTTCGATCACGGCGCACTCCGAGGGCTGTACCCCGAGATCGCGTGCGGTGGAGAGAAAGACCGCGGGGTGAGGTTTGCCGAAATCCTCGTGGATCGCCGATCGCACAGCATCGAACGTCGTGGTCAACTCGAGCTTGCGCAGGACCGCATCGATGAGGGCAGGGTTCGACGACGATGCCAGGGCCAGCGCGAGGCCTGCGCTTCGGACTGCGGCGAGGGCCTGTTCGAGACCGGGCATGGCCGTGCCCCGCTCGGCGATCAGGAACTGCATTCGTTGGGTGAGTCGCCGTTCCACCTCGTCGGGCGCGACACCGCGCCAGGGACACCGGTCAAACCAATGGGCGATGACCTCGTCGGTCCGCATGCCCATGGTGTGTTCACAGTCCGCGTCGGAGAGTGTGATGCCGACTTCGGCAAAGACCTGGCGTTCGGCCACGCGCCACAGGGGCTCGGAGTCGATAATGACTCCGTCCATGTCGAAGATGACGGCTCTCATCGCGCCTCGTACGTTGCCGGAATCAAGCGGGTGTCAAAGTCATCCCCGGTACTGGGGATGAAGAAACGAAAATATCCACGGGCCGCGTCGGCCCAGGCGATGTCAGGAGTCGTCGTCTTCGTCCGAATCGACGTCCTCATCCGGCTCACTGTCCCCGTCGAACTCAACGCCTTCCAAACCTGCGGGCTGCGGTTCGTCGTCGAACTCGCCTCCCTTGTTCAGACGCTTGTCGAGCTTGTCCTGTTTTTTCTTCTGCTTCTTGAGTTCTTTCTGCCGTTTTTCGAACTTGTACGAACCGCTTTTTCTGCCCAATCCGTCCTCCCCTGTTTCTACCCTAGCAGATCGGGGCTGCGGAGTCGTTTGGGAGCGGGGAATTCAGGTGGGTTTGGGGGGCTATGCGGCGGCGTTTCAGAGCTTGCCGTAGGCCAGGGCGATACAGTATTTGAACCAGCGCGGTTCGGGGCAGTTGTCCACCCAGCAGCCCGCCGGCAGACTGGGGTGGATCACCGCTTCCTCCAGCGAAACACCGTCTTCCTTGAGCGCCCGGAGGGCGGCCACCAGATTTTCGAAGTACTCCCATTCCAGACGCAGGTAGTCCCTGTCCACCACCCGGCCGTGACCCGGGCACACCCGGGCCGGGTTGGTGGCGTACCAGCTCTTGAGGGTGTCAATCCAGGCGGTGAGGTCGGTTGTTTCATCACCGAAGTAGGGGTACTTGTCCACCTGGACGAGATCGCCGGTGACCAGCACGGACTCTGAAGGAAAGGAGACGTACGAGGAACCCGTGGTGTGGCCGCCGGTGTTGGCGAACACGACGTGGTTGCCGGGTGAACCGAAAACCTGCTCCGACTCGACCCAGATGGTCGGCAGGAACGGTTGCGCCGTCTTCTGCGCCTCGGCAAAGGTGGGGAAGATGTTGTTGTAGCCCTGGATGGCGTTGTCGTCCCACTCGAGGGCCAGCTGAAGCTCGAACAGCGGTCGCTCTGCCGCAGCCGCCACGACCTCGACATCGGCGAAGGCGCCCATCGCGAAGATGTGGTCGAGGTGCGCGTGGGTCAGCATCAGGTACCGCGTGGGACGGTCGAAGCGCTTCTCCATCTGTTTGCGGAAAGTCGATGCCGCTTCGGTGCTGAGGCCGGTGTCGACGAACACCAGACCGTCGTCAAGTGCGATGCAGGTGATGTTCGAGCCGCTGGGGTTCTGGGCCATCACCACGGACGGGGTGATATCGACGATCTCGAGAATCCCGTCAGAGGACCGCGCCCAGGCGCCGCCGGCGAGCGCGGCCGCGATCATGGATGCGATGAGGAACCTGCCCGGCTTGTTCATGTGACCCCCGCTGGACCCGTTGTGGCTGAACGGTCTCCGTACGACCGCCCACTGTCAGGTACGGTCTGGAGTCACGGGGGTTGCCAAGACGAGCCCGGGTCTCAAGGCGAGGATTTTCGTCGAGCGGCGCGCCGCGGAAGAGTTATCCGGGTTGCGGCACGAGATTCGTGGGTGTCGCGCTCTCGAGGTACGCCCTGCCGAGTTCCCTCCAGTGTTCGAAAGCCTCGTGGGCGGATCTCTTCGCTTCGCGATACCGGCGGCGAAGCTGCCGTCGCGAAAGGAAGTCGGATCCCTCGGCGAGGGTGGCCTGCAGCGCGGTGCGGGCATGCTTGAGTTCGGCCAGCGCCTCTTCGCACCGATGTTCGGCGGCCAGGATGCTCTCGCGCAGGGTCTGCGTGGGGCCGGGGCCGATCATCTCGAGGACGGCCTCGCCGGCGGCCGTGGTGTGCGCTCTCGCGGTCGCCTGCCAGCCGTCGATGGTGTCACCGGCCGTCTTCAAATGCTCGTTGAAAGTCTCGCGCGCGTGCTCGAAAATCCGCCCCAACGTGACGTCGATAGGGCTGCGCCGGAGATTGCTGGCCATCCCGACCCGTGCCAGGAGCCAGATCAACCACTTGCTCGGGTCCCAGTTGTAAAGCCGCGGTCCGTTGCGGTAGTCGGCCTGAAAGCTGTGGTGGTAGTTGTGGTAGCCCTCGCCGAACGAGAGAAACGACAGGAACCAGTTGTCCCGAGCCGAGTGGGCGGTCGAGTAGGGCTGGCTGCCCCACATGTGGGCCGCCGAGTTGATGAGAAAACGTGAAATGTTGGGTGAGCACCAACCTCAGGAGCAACGCGAAGACGAACATGCCGAGCATGTGGCCGGTGATCAGACCGAGGAGAATCGTCGAGCCGAAATTGAACACGGTGCCGATCGCGATGGGGTGCCGGTGCTGCCAGCGGAGAATCGGGTCTTTCCACAGATCGGGGACGTTCGAGGTGTCGTCGTGCTTCGCGCCCTCGACCATCACCCAGCCCATGTGAGAGTAGAAGAACCCTTCCTGGGCGTTGTAGGGATCGTCGTCGGTGTCGACGTTGCGGTGGTGAAAACGATGGGCTGCCGCCCACGAGATGACGCTGTTTTCATAAGCCGCCGCGCCGATGACCGCAAACACCGCTCGCACCGGCGCCGGCGCCGCCCAGGCGCGGTGGGTGAACAGCCGGTGGTATCCGGCGGTGATGCTGAGGCCGGTCAGCAACCACATCGCGATACACGCAACGATCTCGACCCACGTCACCCCGTGCGTGAGGACGTACCACGGGACCGCGATGACCACGGCCAGCGGCAGCAGCGTGAGAAACGCCACGTTGCCCCAGACGATGGGGCGACGCTGCGGTGTGGTTGGGCTCGGACTCGTTTCCCTGTGAAATGGATGTCATGCAGAGATGCTCCAGTCGTGGTCTCGCCGGTTTGCGACCCGGTCGCACCTACCCTACCACGAGGGCGCCCCCAGACCGCGCCGCACCCGGACGAATCCAGGGGCGGTGGGGCCGGCGGTGTGCAATTGTGGGGTAGCCGTCCCGGCTGCCAGGTGGGTGGAGGGCGGCGTTCAATTCTCGACCAACCCACCCGGCACGCGGGACGCGTGCCCGACAATCCACCCCGAGACAACCGTGAGCAATTGTGAGGTGATATTGAAATTTCGACCTCCCACCCGGTACGCGAGACGCGCGCCCAATGACTCTCCGTCGGGTTTTCGTGGGAGGGCGGGCGACGTGGCAACCGGTCGCCACCACGTCGAGGAGAAACCAGTGGATGCTGCCAGGTCTCCGTTTTCAGGTGTCGTCAATCACGTGAAATTCACGGTCGTCGAGTTCGACGTTCCACGGCTGCTTGACGAAGCGATCGTGAAGGATCTGGGTGGAAAGAACCTGGACAAACGCCAGGTTGTCCCGGATTCCGCTCTGTTCGCGCTTCAACCGTTCTGCCCTCTCAACGAGTTGGTTTACGGCCATCGGATCGAATATTCCGGCCTCTTCCACTCGATCTGCAGACATCGCTTCTCGCACATAGTCGCGCAATCGCCCGTTGCTCAAGAATCCGTTGATTTCGGGTGCCTGATAGGCGTGCTTCGGCCGAGCGGTTATTGCCGAAGGGAGAGTCGATTTGAACGCCGACCTCAAAATGTACTTATCACGCAGGACCCGAAGTTTGTATCGCGAAGGCAGGCGGGCACAGAACTCGATGAATTCATGGTCGAGGAACGGATATCGTCCTTCAACTGAGTGACTCATCGACATGCGATCTCCCTGGCTCGAAAGAAGAGAACCCTGGAGCAACGTGTGGCATTCAAGATACTGGGCCCTCCCGTGGTTGCCGAACCCGGCAAAGCCCTCGGGCATCAGGTCACGCAGATGATCGGTCGCACTGTACCCGCCGAGGCGGTCACGAAAGGTGTCCGAGAAGAAAACCTTTTGTTTGACGTTGGTTTGCCATCTGAAGGCGTGTGAGAAAAACGGGTTTGCCGTGTCAGCCAAGGCCGGGCGGTAGAGTCCGATCAACATGTTGGCATAGCGGGGGTTCCGAAACGTCGGGTGATGCCCGTAGAGACGTCGAAACAGTTGAGGACGCAGTTGCGATTTTGGGTCCTTTGCCCAGAACCTCAACACCGCCGCTTCCTTGAACAGGTCGTAGCCCCACAAGACCTCGTCGGCACCCTCTCCGGTCAACACTACCTTGATACCGTCGTCGCGAACGAGTTTGGAGAGCAGAAACAGTGGGGACGGTGCGGTTCGAAACAACGGTTGTTCGGCATGCCACACAACCGTCCTGAAGACGTCTGCGATATCCGAATTCTGACAACGAATTCTCCGGTGATCCGATCCGAGGTGGTCGACCATCTGTTGCTGGAATGCGCTCTCGTCCAGAAACTCGTCTGAGAATTCGATTCCATACGTCTTGAGATTGCTCCCCTTTTCCTTCTGTGCGAGGAGCGCGATCGCTGACGAGTCGATCCCGCCGCTGAGATAACTCCCAACGGTCACATCGGCTCGGAGTCTCAGTTCAACCGAACGACTGAGTTGCTCGAGAAACGCTTCCTTGTACGAGTCCTCGTCGCCCAGGTTTTCGTCTGAGAGATCACCCTCCGGCAACGGATAGTCCCAGTAACGGCCCGATGTCAGGTGGCCCTCTCTGAATTCAACCCAGCAACCGGGTTGTACCTGACGAATTCCATTGAAGCAGGAGGATTCCCCAATCGACGTCCAGAACGTGAAGATCTGATCGATTCCCTGCGGTTCAAGTTCCCGAGGGATGCTGCGATCGGTAAGGATTGCTTTGATTTCTGAGCCAAAAACGAGCTTCTTTCCGTCGCAAAAAAAGAAGAGAGGACGGATTCCGGGGCGGTCTCGTACCAGGACAAGGCGTCGCTCATCCTTGTCCCAGATGGCGATCGCGAACTGTCCATTGAGTCGGTGGACGAATTCCCTTCCGTATTCTTCATACAGGTGTAGTGCGACCTCGGTATCGCATCGAGTCCGGAAGTGATGGCCTTTGGCCTTCAGTTCCTCGGCCAACTCTCGGTGGTTGTATATTTCGCCGTTCATGACGACGACCATCCGTCGGGACTCGTTCTCTATTGGCTGGGTTCCGCCGGCGAGGTCGACAATGCTCAATCGTGTATTGCCAAGTGCGACATCAGGTCCGATGTAATAACCGCGCTCGTCCGGACCTCGATGATGCAGCTGCGACAACATCTTCCGGATCAACTGATGACCAGGTTCGCTGGCTTCCCCGACGACTCCGGCAATGCCGCACATCGCCTAATGTTCCATGTAAAGGTCGACAGTCATTTTCCTACCAAAACAGTTGATTTCGATCCGACCGCGTGCTCGGTGGACGAATTCCAGGTTAAGCCGACTCGAACAATCATACTGCTCGGCGCGAAACCCCACAACAACTCGGAGCGGGTGGGTGGAATCCATGAAGATCATGAGGAAGCCCAACCGACGTTCCGCAGCCAGACACGGAGCGAGCCGTAACTCGACGCTGATCAAAGAGTTCGAAGCGGTATTGAAGTCACGGTCGCGCCCGTACTGCAGCCACCGCCAGGCTTCCGCTGGAGCCGGCAACCGAATTCGATTCCCAGGTGGCACGGTTATATTGGATGAGGAGGCAGCTTCACATGACCCAGGAGATATCTTCGAATTCCAGGATTTTCGTTGCTGGCCACAGTGGGTTGGTGGGGTCAGCCGTTCTCCGGCGCCTGAATCTGGAGGGATTCAATAACGTCTTCACAGCAACCCGCGATCAGCTTGACCTGCGTGACCAGGCTGCGGTGAACTACTGGTTCCGTGCCAACCGTCCCGACTACGTCTTTCTGGTGGCGGGAACCGTCGGCGGCATTCTTGCCAACTCGACGCGTCCGGCTGAGTTCATTTACGACAACATGATGATTCACGCGACCGTGGTCCACGCCGCCCACCTTTTTGATGTGGCGAAGCTCTTGTACCTCGGCAGTTCATGTATCTACCCCCGCGCCTGCCCTCAACCGATGCGCGAGGAACACCTCCTGTCCTCGGCTCTCGAACCAACCAACGAGTCCTATGCCATTGCCAAAATTGCCGGCATCAAGCTCTGCCAGGCCTATCGCCGGCAGTACGGTTCGAACTTCATCTCCGCCATGCCCACCAACCTTTACGGACCCCACGACAATTTTGACCTCGAGAGTTCGCACGTCCTGCCGGCGATGATCCGCAAGTTCCACGACGCCAAGAAGGAAGGCCGTGACGAGGTGGTGCTCTGGGGCAGCGGCAGCCCTCGCCGCGAGTTCCTGCACGTCGACGACCTGGCCGACGCGTGCCTCTTCTTGATGCGCCATTTCGACGAGGAATCTCACATCAACGTCGGCACCGGGGAGGACCTCACCATCCGCGAGCTCGCTGCGATGGTGGGTGAGGTGGTTCATCCGGACGCCCGACTGGTGTTCGATACGACCAAACCCGACGGAACCCCGCAGAAGCTGCTCGATGTTTCTCGCCTCCACGACCTCGGTTGGAAGCACAACATTGAACTTCGTCAGGGAGTCGAATCGACCTACCAGTGGTTCCTCGAGAACCTGGAATCAGGAATGCGGGGGATGAACGCCGGCCAGCGCAACGATGAGAGGATCAGCCGGGGGAGGTGACCCGTGAAGTGTGAACCATTTTTCTCTCCTCCCTGGCCGGACCTGATCGGCCGCCGCGCCCTGATCACTGGAATTACCGGTCAGGACGGCTCGTACCTTGCCGAGCTCCTGCTCTCGAAGGGCTATGAGGTTTGGGGCGTCGTCCGCAGATCGTCGTCCATCACGACGTGGCGCATCGATCACCTGTATGAACCGCCGTGGCAAAAACACAAGCGACTCAACCTGGTCTACGGCGACCTCAACGATGCGTCGTCCCTGAACCGCATCCTCAAGACCGTGCGTCCGGACGAGGTCTACAATCTCGGCGCCCAGTCGCACGTCAAGGTGTCTTTCGAGATTCCTGAGTACACCGCCGAGGTGGTAGGCGTCGGCGCGGTTCGACTGCTCGAGGCTATGCGCGAGCTCGGTCTCGACTCGCGCTTTTATCAGGCCTCGTCGTCCGAGCTGTACGGCAAGGTGGTGGAAAGCCCGCAGACGGAGGCGACGCCGTTCTATCCGCGCAGCCCCTACGCCGCCGCTAAGGCTTACGCCTTTTACATCACTCGCAACTACCGTGAAGCCTACGACATGTTCGCGACCAATGGCATCCTCTTCAACCACGAGTCACCGCGGCGCGGCGAGACCTTCGTGACCCGGAAAATCACGATGGCGGTTGCCCGGATCAAAGCTGGTCTGCAGGACACCCTGTATCTCGGGAATCTCGATGCCAAACGTGACTGGGGCTTTGCGGGCGACTACGTGGACGCGATGTGGCGGATGCTGCAGACCGATGAACCGGACGATTACGTCATCGCGACGGGTGAGACGCATTCGGTCCGCGAATTCTGCGAACTAGCCTTTGACCGCGTCGGGTTGCCGTTGACCTGGCGAGGTGAGGGGCTCGAAGAGCAGGGCTTCGGTCCTCACGGGCAATGCCTCGTCGGCATCAACGAACGATACTTCAGACCTGCTGAGGTCGAATATCTGCTTGGTGATGCTGGGAAAGCCACTGACAGGCTTGGTTGGAAACCGGAGACCCGCTTCAAAGCTCTCGTCGAAATGATGGTCGACGCTGATCTGGAAGCGCTGTAGCCGAGTTGCCCTTGGTGCCACCCATCAGGATCAAGGCGATGAGGATCTACGTACGAGGCTCTCGGCCCCTAGCCCGCTTTTCTTACCGCCCCCCATTTCAGGATTTGCAGGCGCCGGTAAAGTGGTGGATAGGGGGGCGGTTAGAAAAGCGGGCTAGAGGATTCTCGGGTCCGCAGTTCCGTAGAAAAAGTGAGTAACTGCGGCACTGCGGACCTGGCACCCATTTCATTATGTGCCTGGCAAGACGCGCTATGGCGAGGGTTTACGCAATTTGACCAGGCGCTAATTGTGAAGACTCGGTTTCGTTCTTAGTGCAACGCTCTTGCAGGTGATCCCAGTCACCGACGCTTCTGCTCATCGAAGATAGCCTTGGATGGTCGGCGATTGGCTACGTCGCCAGATGTGGCAAACGCTGATTGGAGGGCGCATTGAATCGATTCAGCAATGTAGGTGAAGTACTGCCCGAGCTGACTGTCTCGGTAATCCACGAAGCGCAAATACCCTCGCGAGAGATCGATGAGGATGCGCTTCATTTGGACCGCGAGCTCAGCGCTGAAAAGGCGAAGCACTCGCCGGCAATCGCAAGAAGATCTTCCCTAGGGGGGTATAACGTGAGAGTCGGCTGCAAATCCGCTGTTCAGGCGATCCGGATGTTTGTCGTTTTCGGACTCGCGATGGGTTTCGCGCCGCATCTCGCGAATGCAACCACGTACTATTTGCGGGCAGACGGCAGGGCATCGGACAAGGAATCCGCGACCAGCGATGCAGCAGCATTGACCTCAATGGACGTGTCTACGTTCGATTCTGAGAAATCGAGCATGTCGAGCGGAGACGTCATCATTGTGAGCGATAAGGGCGGCACGTACTCTGGCAAATCCCTTGATCTTGACGGCCTCAATGGATTGACGTTCCAGGCGAACAGCGGCGGCTCTCCGAAATTCACAAATAGCGACACGATCATCAGCATGGAACGGACTGACAACTGTGTGATCGACGGTCTTGAGCTTGAGAAGTCAGGCGGGTATGTCTACGGTGCGATTCGCGCCGTCAACCCAGGTGATAACAACACGATCAAAAACTGCAAGATACATGGTGCAGATGACTTCGGCATTGCCATCGGCGATGACTCCACCACCTCCAATCAATTTTCTGGTTGGATTATTGAAGACAATACCACCTACAACAACGGCAACTCGGGCATCCACATCATGTACAACGGGGTGAACTGCACCATCCGCCGAAACACGGTGTATCAGAACTGCACCTCGAACGGGCACTATGGCGCCGGAATCAAGTTGTTCGGAAACGCCGAATACATCGCCGGCATGAAAGTCTATGACAACAAGGTCTACTCAAATGGTCTCGCCAACAAGAGCGGCAATCAGGGCGACGGGGTCGGGATCTGGTTTGACGGTTGCAAGGGGACTTCGGGCAACCCCAATTTGGTTTACAACAACCTCATCTACGACAACGGCGGTAACGGCATCTTCTTTGAGATCTCCGAATACTGCTATGCGTCGGGAAATGTCCTTGTAGACAACGCTGAGAATACGACCGGCGATGACGAGTTCACACCAGCTAACATCGTTGTGGATGCTCGCGGCGAGGGTAACACCCGATACTATTCCCGGTACTGCAAGGTTAACAACAACTCTTGTTACGGCGGGCGTGGGGGACTGAAACTAGCAACATACAGCGACGTCGGTTCGACAGTTCATCTCCTGAACAACGAGTTCAAAAACAACATAACTCACGGCGCGAGTGAGCACGAATTCATCGGATTCGGCGGAGGAACCAACGACGCCAACGGCTCTGGCAATGTCGTTGACAACAACTGCCTGGGGCCAGAATCGAGCAACTTCATTCAATGGGGCGCTGGAGAGTATTTCTCAACCTACGACGCATGGAAGGCGGAACATGGGGAATCGTGGGTTCAGATCGAGGGCAACCCGCTCTACACGAACCCAAGCTCGCGGAACCTCACCCTCCAGGCCACCTCGCCGTGCAGGGACACGGGCGACAACCTCGGCTCGGCGCACGACGAAGGGCTACTGGAATCATCTATTTGGGCCAACGCGGTGAGGACCACTGACCAGGATAATTACGGCGGCTCCTGGGAAGTTGGTGCATATGTTTACTCGGGAGGCGCGTCGAGTTCAACCCCGACACCCACCCCGACCCTTGGCGCACCAACCCCAACCCGAACCCCGACTCGAACCCCGACTTGGACCCCAACTTGGACTCCGACGTCGACTCCGGTTGGGCCCACACATACCCCGACGCGCACATGGACTCCAACTCGGACCCCGACTCGGACCCCAACCCGAACCCCGACTTGGACCCCAACTTGGACTCCGACGTCGACTCCGGTTGGGCCCACACATACCCCGACGCGCACATGGACTCCAACTCGGACCCCGACTCGGACCCCGACCTTGACCCCAACTCCGACTCCGACTCGAACCCCGACCTCGCCTCAATCATCGACGCCGACACTAACTCCGACTCGGACACCGACGGCGCCTCAAGCATCGACTCCGACGCGAACCCCGACTCGGACCCCGACAACGGTCGGCCCAACAACGACGCCGACCAGCAAACCGAGACTGACCCGTACGCCGACACCGACACGCACCCCCACTCCGAATCGCACCCCCAGGCCGGGAAACGATCCTCCCGGTCGTCGTAGGAAAGTCTCTGTCCCGGTGGTAGCTCACGTCGATGGTGTGGGTGGCACTCCGTGGCGATCTGACCTGGCCGTTTCGAATCGGAATTCAATCGCCCAGGAGCTGCGGTTTATCTATCGGCCTGATGGCGAAAAGAGCTTCTCCGCCACGCAAACGGTGCGGCCGTACGCGACCTTGCTGCTGAGGGACATCGTTAAGAACTTCCTGGGTATGGAAGACGGCAAAGGCCCTGTCGTTATCGAGGTCCTCACCGATACCACGAGCGCTCCAGCTGTGAGTTCGCGCACGTACGCCGAGAGATCTTTCGGCAATCTTGGATCGGGGCTTCCGGCAGACAACGAGCCCACCACCGGCGAGTTCACCATGCCGGGGCTCTTTCACGACGCCAGTTATCGCTCAAGCATCGCCGTGATGGCAGGTGAAGACGAGGATGTTACCGCGTACTTCCAACTTTACAGAGGCCTCACCGGCGGTGTCAGCGGCCTCGTCAAACGCGTCATCGAAGCCGGAACTCTGAGTCAGTGGCAACTCAACGACCTCTTCCCCGGCGGCACGCGTGCGGGCGAACCCATGACCGTCAAGGTCATTCTTTCGCAGCCCGGTGTCACGTTCGCCACCCTCGTAGACAACCTTTCGACCGACTCGGTCGTGTATCTCGGCAAGCGCGAATCGAGCTCCTGGATCGTCCCCGTCGTAGCTCACGTCCCCGGCCAGAACGACACTCTGTGGAGCTCCGATGTCACACTGTGGAATGCGAACGCCAAGGTATCGGAGATCAGCTTGGAGTATCTACCCGAGGAGACCAACAACTCATCGCACGGACTCTACTCTTCGTCGTTCGTTCTTGGCGGTTATGATACGTACGTTCTCCAGGATATTCTGAAGGCACGCTTCGGTATCACCGAGGGCAAAGGCGCACTTCTCGTGAAGGCGTCGGAGCCGGTTTCGGTAACCTCGAGGGTCTGGACCGCCGGTCCGCGCGGTGGAACATCGGGGAACGGCGTGCGCACGGTTCATGCCGCGGAGCTCGTCAATGGCGAGGTGCTGCTGCCGGGCGTGAGGATGCGCGATGGATTCCGTACCAGTGTCGGTGTGGTGACCGGCGACGCCTGGGCGACCCTGATGTTCGGACTCCGCGACGCCGACGGGATTCTGCTTGGTCAGAAGATCCTGGAGATACCTCCGCGCACTCTGTCCCAACTTTCGTTGAACAAGCTCTTCGGGAACAACGTCCAGAAACCAGATCCAGTTGGTTCCCTTGTGGTGTCGAGCGGCACCGAATTCCTTGCCTACTTGACGGTGATCGACGGGTCCTCCCAGGATCCCGTCTTCATCATGCCCCAGTAGGCCGTGAACAAGCTCCCCGGTTGGACCCTTTGCAGCTGCACCACATAATTCAAAAAACCCACCCGATGTGGGTGGGTGGGAACTTAGAACTACGAACTCAAAACTGAGAACTCAACTCGCAGCTCGCGCGTTCCTTTTGGACGGACGATTGCCGGCGGGACGAGTCCTTCGCTGTGCTTTGCCGTTTCCGCGAGCGCGCTCTTCGGCCCTGCGGGCCCGGTGGGCGGCGATGCGCTCGCCGACCGGGATCTCCAGCCGCCCCTCGGGTTTGGCGTTGTAGTCGAAACCGTCGATGGTGCGGCGCGTGATGCGGCGGCCCACTGCGCGCTCGATGGCGTTCACCAGCGGCTGCTCCGCCGGTGAGGCAAAGGTGAGGGCGTCGCCGATCAGACCGGCACGGGCCGTCCGTCCGACGCGGTGAATGTAGTCCTCGGGCACCACCGGGACATCGAAGTTGATGACGTGGGGAAGAGCCTCGACGTCGATACCGCGGGCCGCGATGTCGGTGGCCACCAGCACCTTGATGCGGCCGGTCTTGAAACCGGCGAGCGCGGCCTCGCGCTGCGGCTGGCTGCGGTTGCCGTGAATCCGCTCGACGGAAAACCCGGCCCGTTCCAGCTTCTGGAAGAGACGGTTGGCGCGGTGCTTGGTGCGGGTGAAGACCAGCGCGGTCTCGACATCACCGCGTTTGAGCATCTCCTGGAGGAGATTGGCCTTGAGGAGTTCGGGGACCGGCAGGATCGCCTGGGTGATGCCGGTGGCGGGTTCCGACCGGCGCTCGACGTCGATCCGCACGGGATCTTTCAGGAGATCTTTGCTGAGCGTGACGATCGGCGCCGGGAGGGTTGCCGAAAACAGCATCGTCTGCCGCTTTTTCGGCAGCCGGGCGAGGATCCTGCGGATGTCCGGCAAAAAGCCCATGTCGAGCATGCGGTCGGCCTCGTCGATGACCAGAAACTCGAGATTTTCGAAGCGCGCCCACGGGTTCTGCATGAGGTCGAGCAGGCGCCCGGGAGTGGCTACTACGATGTCAACGCCCGAGCGGAGGGCCTGCTCCTGCTTGCCGGGTTTGACGCCGCCGAACACCGTGGCCGATTTCACCGGCGTGTGGCGGGCGAACGCCTGGGTGTGCTCGTGTATCTGCGAGGCCAGCTCACGGGTCGGAGTGAGAATGAGCGCGCGGGTGCGACCACCGGGGGTGCGCGCCATCTGTTGGAGGATGGGGAGCACGAAGGCCGCGGTTTTGCCGCTGCCGGTCATGGCGCAGGCGAGCACGTCGCGCCCCTCGAGGGCCGGCGGGATGGCGTCCTTCTGGATGGGAGTGGCTTCGGTAAAGCCCAGGTCGTTGATCCCGCGGTTGATGGCGGGGTGGAATTCAAAATCTGAAAAGTGCACAGAGATCTCGTATTTTCTGCGGACGCACCACCGTCGAGGCGGTCATCCGCGGGTTCTTCCGGCTGGCTGTGGGAAACGGGAGACTTGCCGGTGAGGCTGCCGTACGGGGCGGTGAGCCCCTGCGAGTTGTTGGCTATCGGTGGGATTGCTCGGGAGCAACCTGTCTCGGCAGCTGAGAGAGCTTCTCACACATGGAGATGTTTAGCAAGGACATGTCGGTAGAGACCCACCAAAGGCCTTGTGGGGCAGCCGTCCCGGCTGCCGGGTGGCTGGGGGAATTCAAAATTCAAAATTCAAAATTCTGGATCTACCGTTTCGCCCCGACTCCGGTCTCCAGCAACAACGTGCGCGGATCCAGTACCAGATTCAGGTCCTTTGCCAGCATCTTGTCGCGGTCTTTGGCCACATGGAGACGGACCTTGGTGTCCTTCGGGTCGAGGAGGAACGCGATGTCCACCAGGTCCTCAAAGCGATCGGCCGGCGGGGGCAGGTGGCCCTCAGCGCCCGGCTTCTCGCGGTGGGTGCGGCAGGCCATCCACAGCTCGGCGCCGGATTTTGCGGCCAGAGCCTTGGCGGCCTCGATGGTGGCCGGGTCGAAGCCCTCCATCTCCATCCGGTCGAGGATGATCACGTTGGGTACGAAATCCATCGCGTCGCGCAGAAGGTCGAGGGCTTCCCGCAGGCGATCGGCCGAGAACGACCGGCCGACGTAGGTGTGGATGTTGCGGCGCTTCTCGACCTCGAGCTGGATCGCGGTCCAGTGCTCGAGTTGCTTTTCGCGGCTCAGCATCTGCTTCAAGAGATCGTCGTACCAATCACGGACCTTTTCGACCGTGCGCTCGAGCGAAATGTGGAGAACTTTCTGGCCCGACAGCAGGGCGTCGATACCGATCCCCACGAGAAACGCGGTCTTGCCGACGCCGGCGCGCGCCATCACCACCGCCAGGTGGCCGGGCCCGGGTCCGGGATGGCCGTCGCGCTCGAGGAGCGTGCGGGGGGAACGACGGAGTTGGATCATCAAGTTGGTCATCACTCATCCTCCACAACGAACTTGCTCTTGTATTTTTTAAGGAGTTCCTCCGTCACATCGCCAGGTGCCGGAGAGTACTTGGCGAACTCCATGGTGAACTCGGCCTTGCCTTCGGTGGCCGAGCGGAGATCGGTGGAGTAGCCGAACATGGAGGCCAGCGGAACCTCGGCATCGACACGAGCGAAGCCGGCGTCCTCCGTCGAACCGAGGACGATTCCGCGCCGCTGCATCAGCGTGCGGTAGATCGCGCCCTGAAACTCGGTCGGTCCCTCCACCGAGACCTTCATCACGGGTTCGAGAATCTGCGGTTTGGCCTTTTTGTAGGTCTCGCGAAAGGCCGCTCGAGCCGCAGTCTGGAAGGCCATATCCGACGAGTCGACGGCGTGTGAGCCTCCATCGGTGAGGACCGCGCGCACACCGACGATGGGGAAGCCGATCAGGCTGCCCTTCGCCAATGACGAGCGAAACCCCTTGTCGCAGGCGGGGATGTACTCGGTCGGGATGCGGCCGCCGTGGATCTCGTTGACGAACTCGTAGTCGCCCTCCTCGAGGGGCTCGATGTAGCCCACGACCTTGGCGTACTGGCCGGAGCCACCGGTCTGTTTCTTGTGGACGTAATCGAAGTCTGCCCGCCGCGAGAGCGCTTCGCGGTAGGCCACCTGCGGTGCGCCCGTCCCCACCTCGGCCGAGTACTCGCGGCGCATGCGCTCGACGTAGACTTCGAGGTGAAGCTCACCCATCCCCGAGATGATGGTCTCGTTGCTCTCCGGATCGAGGGTCACCCGGAAGGTCGGGTCCTCCTTGGTGAAGCGGTGGAGCGCCTTGGACATGTTGTCCTGGGCCTTGGAGTCCACGGGAGTGACCGACAGCGAAATCACAGGCTCGGGCACGTACATCGAGGTCATGGCGAGCCGCGGTCCGTTGCCGACAAAGGTATCCCCCGAGTGGCAGTCGATCCCGAACAGGCCGACGATGTCGCCGGCGCCGGCCGATGGAATGTCCTCCATCTTGTCGGCGTGCATCCGCACCAGCCGGCCGATCTTGGTCTTCTTGGCGGTCCGGGTTTCGATGACCGTGTCGCCCTTTGACAAGGTGCCCTGGTAGATCCGAAGAAAGGTGAGCTGGCCGTAGCGGCCCTCGTCGAGCTTGAAGGCGTAGGCCACGGTCTGCGCCGTCGGATCGGATTTCAACTCGACAGCCGCGGCCTCGTGGTCAAGATCCACCGCCTCGATGGTGACGTCCTTGGGGCAGGGGAGGAAGTGGGTGACGGCGTCCATCAGCTTCTGCACGCCCTTGTTTTTGTATGCAGAGCCAAGAAGAACCGGAGTGAGGTCGAGCGACAGCGTGCCGCGGCGGATGGCCTCGTAGATCTGCTCGGACGTCGCCCGGTCCTCGAGCGCTGCTTCCAGGAGCTCGTCGGAGAACAGGCTGACGGCGTCCAGCATGTCCGCACGCTTGGCCTCGGCATGGTCCCTCAACCCGGCGGGGATCTCCTTCTCTTCGATGATCTCGCCATTGTCGCCGCGGAAGTAGAAGGCCTTCATCTCGATGAGGTCGATGATGCCTTCGAAGTCGGCCTCGAGGCCGATCGGCAGCTGCAACATCACCGAATTGTGGCCGAGCTTGTCGCGCAGTGCGTTCGACACCCGTTCCGGGTTGGCGCCGGAGCGGTCGCACTTGTTGACGAAGGCGATGCGTGGCACCTTGTAGCGCTTCATCTGCCGGTCGACGGTGATCGACTGCGACTGCACCCCCGCGACTGCGCACAGAACCAGCACCGCGCCGTCGAGAACCCGCAGCGCGCGTTCCACCTCGATGGTGAAGTCGACGTGTCCCGGCGTGTCGATGATGTTGATGTGGTGGCCCTTCCACTCCACGTAGGTTGCAGCGGAGGTGATGGTGATGCCGCGCTCCCGTTCCAACTCCATGTGGTCCATCGTCGCGCCAACGCCGTCCTTGCCCTTGACGTCGTGGATCGCGTGGATCTTCTGGGTGTAGAACAGTATCCGCTCGGTGAGCGTGGTCTTGCCCGAGTCGATGTGAGCCGAGATCCCGATGTTGCGGATCTTCTCGATGTCGCTGATCATGGTGTCCTCGCCAATGCGGTCCGGGCCGCATTCAGTTCGGCCGTCCCGTTCCTCCAGGGAAGACCATTCTACGATTCAATATTTCGGGGAGATTCTACCTCGCCCGGCGTGCCAGAGCGCACCAGACCTTCGCCGTGCGATGTCGCAAATGATAGAACTCGGCCAATCACTTGTCAATTCCGCCAGATGGGACTTTCTTGATGCCTGTACGGCATGAAACTGGGTGGGAGATGTTCACGTGCCGCTGCCCACCAAGGGTAGCTTTCATGCAGATAGGGGAATCGAAACCACCAAAATGGATGAATTTTGTACTGCAAAGTGGTGAGAAAGACCGTCCTTTTGAGTGAGTCGGTTGTCACTCGGAGGGTGGAGGCGGTGGCGAGTTTCCACCCAGAGTGGTCTCGAACGCCCGGAATTCTCGGTTTGATGAACCTTTTGGATCGGGATTGGGCTTTCTTCACTTGCCGGCCCCAACCGAGGAAACCGATCGATGGGAGTACGGAAAATGAACCTGAAAAAGGCACTTATCGGAAAAAACTCATCAAGATGGATGAGAAAAACCACTCGTTTGACGGATTGCGAATGCTGCGCCGGGAGCGATAAATTGTTATGGAGTCGAAAAATGATCGTGGCACCACCCGAATCCGCTTCTTTTCGTGACCTCGCAAACAGGAGGTTGCGCGCGAATTCGTTCAACAAAGTGACACACTTGGTCAGTACCGGTGGAAAGTCGTCACAGTATGCGTTTGCAGCGATCGCTGATGTGACAAATACAACTGACAACTGGTCCAATCGGTGCTACCATGGCGCACTTAACCAGGGCGCCTGCAGATGTGGAAGTGGAATCGGTAGTGGCCGATTCGAGATTTGGGGTGCGAAGGTGAAAAGAATCGGGTCCAGCGGGCAAGGCGACCGATCGGCTCTTCGTGGAGAGGCGTCATCGGGGTGCTGGCAATCTTTTGAAGCCGCGCCTCGCCGGAGTTGTTTCCCTTCGAGGGAACTTCAAATGGTGCGGGTACGATGCACGGTGATTTCGGGGCTTCAGTGTTCAATGAACACGTCGATCAAAGGGGGCTTGACATGACAGTGAAGATTTTTTCGGTTGTGCAACGAGGTTGTGTTGGGTTTGTGGCCGTCTTGATCGGCGCCTCTGTCTTGATGTGGGAGTCACCTTGTGGTGCTCAGGAGCCGCAGTCCTCACAAGAGTTGGTGAGCGCCGACCGGCTGCAGGCGATTCTGTCCGGCCCGTACGCGATTCAAGTTGGCGATGTCCTCAATGTATCGTTTTTCAAGACCCCTGACATGGATCGGGATGTCACGGTGGGGCCTGATGGTGAGGTTTATCTGCCGTTGGTGGGTCGTGTCAAGGTTGTCGGTCGGACAGTCAACGACGTGACCGCTGAGATCACTGAGGGTTACCGAAAGGAAATGATCGACCCTCAGATCACCGTTAGCGTGGCGGAATTCTCGGGTCTCGAGGTGTATGTGTCTGGAGAGGTTTTGACTCCAGGAATGCAGCCCTACAGGGGTGGGCTCACCCTACTCCAGGCCATATCGGCTGCAGGAGGATTCAATCAAAGAGCGCGTCGGAAAGAGGTCCTCTTGATTCGACCCGGACCAGACAACAAGCCATTGGGGACGATCGTGGACGTGAAGCAAATTCAGAGAAAGGGTATGATTTCAAACGACATCCCGTTGGCGCCGCTGGATATCATCTACGTTCATCATAAGAAGATTGTTAACGTGAATATCTTCATGCAACAGTATATTTCGGACAACCTCCCCCAATTTGGCCCTTGGATGTGGTACCTGCCCGGGTATGGGTCGACAAACTGATTCGGTGTTTCGTCGCAACAAATGGAGTGACGTTTTTGGGCAGATTTGATTTTTCGTTGACCGTTCTGCGAGCCGCATATTGGCGCGGACTGAAAACCGCGGACAGCGGGTGGAGGAGCTGCTGATGTCGCCACCCAATGCTGGTTCAATGAGTGGTGCACCTAATCAGATTTCTCTTCGTGACATCCTGATAGTGGTGTTCAAGCGACGCCGTTTGATTGCAATATTTGCGATCTCGGTGGTGTTCTTGGTGGTCTCGACGGTCCTGTTACTTCCGAGGAAGTACGAGGTGACGGCAATATTGCACGTCAATAGAACTCGCGCGGAAGTTGCGATGGCACCGACCGATTCCTCGCAGCTGATCGTTAGCGGCTCGGAACAGGATCTGAATGCGGAAATCGAGGTGCTGAAGAGCAGGACGCTGACCCAAGAAGTTGCCGAGATTGTATATCCGCTCGAATCGGAGTTGCGTCGGGAAAACAGCGTTGACCGTGTTCTGGATTTCGCATGGTCTCTGATGAGCAGGAATTCTGAGTCGGATGTGGATGAGTTGGTGGTCGAGTTGCAGCGTGATGTCCAGATCAGAGCGAACACGAGTTCAAATGCGATATGGATCAGCTACGTGACTGAGGACCCGGAGTGGGCAACCCAGGTCGTGAAAACCCTCACCGCGAGATATCTCGAACGTCGAACCGAGGCATTTCAATCATCACAGGCCGTGTCGTTTTTTGAAGAACAGATGAAAGAAGCGCAGGTGCGTCTGGCTGCCCTTGAAGAGCAGCTCGAGGGTTTTGCAGCAAGGTCCGCGATTACCATCGTGAGGGGTCCGCAGGGGACCGACTCTCTTGGCCCGCAGAAGGCACTTCTCATGGAGAGTCTGTCGCGTATGGAGAACGAACTCGGGGACGCGGAAGTCGAATTGCAGGAGCAGCAGCAGCAGATGGCCAGCCTCCAGTCTCGATTGTTGGAGGAACCCGAGAGGATCCCCACTGCCAGTCGGAACAACATTACGGCAGCCAGCGAAGAAATTGAAGTCGCCCTCGCGGAGCTCAGACTTCATCGCGATGAGCTCTTGCAGGATTTTAAAGAGGACAGCCGGTACGTCAGGGACATTGAAAAACAGATTCTCCTCGCCGAGGAACGCCTCGAGCGTGCCAACTCGGCTGCATCGGGTGTTAACAGGACCGAGAGCAACCCGGTCTATCTCCAACTCAAGAGTGAGCTCATGCGGGTGGAAACCGAATACGAGGGGACGCGTGCCCGCGTCGATTCCTTGAGAAACCAGGTTCGGGTCAGCCGCGGAGACCTGGCCGCTCTGAATGCAAATGCGTTCGAATTTGATGCTCTCCGGCGAAACGCTCTCGCTGCAGAAGATGATTATTTGTTGTATCGGAAGAAGTTCGAGGAGGCGAGGATCTCCTCTGCGATGGACCAAGAGAAAATCATCAATGTGACGGTAGCTCAGCCTGCACTTATGCCGCTGCGACCGGTGCGGCGCGGAGTCGTGAGAAAGTTCTTGTTGGCCCTTTTCGTGGGTGTATTTGGAGGATTTGCGATTGCATTCGCGCTCGATCAATATATCGACAGATCATTCACAACAGCGGAAGATATCGAACGCCGCCTCGGTATCCCACATCTGGCGTCGATTCCAGACAGCTCTCTGATGGGGTAGCGGCCATGTACGAGAAGTTCTTCGGTCTCGACAGCAATCCGTTCGCTATGACGCCGGATCCGAGCTGCCTCTTCCAGAGCGAGTCACACAAGGAGGCCTTTGCCGGGCTCTCCTACGGTATCGCCCAGCGGCGTGGCTTCATGACACTGGTCGGGGAAGTTGGGACCGGCAAGACCACCCTCATCAACGCGATTCTCCACTCCCTGGATGAATCAACGGTTACGATCCTGATTCGTCACACAACTGTCGATCGCGAAGAGCTGCTCAGGATCATCCTGCACAACCTTCATGCTGGTCTTAGCCAACGCAAGGCCAACAAACGTCGCCGAACAGAAGGTGGGGGATTTGTCGATTCGCGTATCGCCGGTTTGTCGAGAGTCGAGCTGATCAACGAGTTCTACGCGTTTGTGACGGGCGAGTTCCTTGCCCATCAGCCGCCACCACTGCTGATCATCGATGAAGCTCAGAATCTCACCGTCGACGTGCTGGAGGAAGTGCGCTTGCTGACCAACCTCGAAGACCCAAAGGCGAAGATGCTGCAGGTGCTGTTGGCCGGTCAGCCCGAACTTGAAGAAAAGCTCCAGAGGTCGGACCTCCGCCAGCTTCGGCAGCGCATCGCTGTGAGCGTGCGGCTCGAGCAGCTGTCGCTCGGCGAGACGGCCGCCTACATCGAGTTTCGGCTGGAACGGGCCGGCCGCTCCAAGGCGGGCCTCTTTCAGCGGGCGGCGGTGGAGGCCATCTGGTCGGCATCGAAGGGATCGCCCCGCACCATCAACGTGCTGTGCGATCACTCACTCGTCAACGCGTTTGCGATGGGACGGCACGAGGTCGAAAGCGCGGCGGCTCGAGAGGCGATTCAGGATGTCTTGTTCCTACAGCTGCGCGACAGATCCGTCCGCAAACCAGGGCCCTACCTGGTGACCCACCTCGAGGAGCGGAACAGCAAGAACCACGAGGATGACCCGGACACCGTGGGCGGCGGTGAGAGGAATAATCGCGTTGGGTAAGTTCTTCGATGCCATGCAGCGCGCCGCCGGGGCTAACGTCGAGCCCAACAAGGGCGTTTCTGAAGAGAAGGCTCTGGTGGTGCCGGAGTTGGATGATGCCTTGTTGGATCCGGAGTGGCCCGAGGGTGACGTTTTTTCGTCGCCAGACTTGGGCGCAAGGGCGCTGGAGAGCGACCCGAGAACAACTGCCGACACCCCGTCGGCGGTGATTCGCACCCTCGAGTCTGAACTCCAGTCGGCCAGGGCGGTAGCTGGAAACCCAAACGAAAACCCGCCTCTGTCCCGTCGACCGCCGATCCGTGTGGAAGGGCCTGAGTCCGTGCGACCGCCAAGCCTGGAATCGCGACCCATCGAGATGATGCGTGCACCGGTTGAAACCGTTGTTCGCGTCCATCCTGCGTATGACAGGATCGTGCAGAAGCTCAAGACGTACCGGAAAACTCCCCGTCAGAGTGTGATCCTGGTGACAAGCGCCACCGCCGGTGAGGGCGCCAGCACCGTGGCCCGCAATATCGCGACGGCTCTCTGCCAGGCCGGTCCCGAGCGAATTCTCCTGATCGACGGGAATCTCAGAACGCCGAGCCAGCACAAGGCGTTCGGCGTCGCCCGCGATGGCGGATTCAGCGATGTGCTCAAGGGCGAAGCTTCGCTCACATCCGTAATCACTGACGACGTGGGGTCGGGGATCTCATTCATGACCTGTGGATCGCGGGTCAAGAGCCCATCCCAGGTTCTCACTGCGACGGCCATTGAAGGGGCCACTGTTGCGCTGCTTTCGCTGTATGACTGGATCATCATCGACGGTTCACCGGCTGCGGAATATCCGGATGTGGCGAGTATCGGCACCGCGTGCGGCGGGGCCATCCTGGTCATCCGTGCCGAGAGCACGCGGTTGGAAGTGGCGGAAGAGGCCAAGGAAATCCTGGAGGGCACGGGAGCCGAAATGTTGGGCGCGGTGCTCAATCGGCGGCGGTTCCACATTCCGTCTGCGATTTACAGGAGACTGTAAACGGTTTGCAGAAGTTGCGGGTTCGATTGAGGGTGGCTGGAGAACATACAGGCTGATGCACGAACTCAGACGGCGTATTTTGTTGAATCTCATTCGCGTCGTGGATCTCACCGTGATGGCTATCGCCTTCGCGGTTGGGTTCCTGATTGCAGGTCACTCCCTGCAGGAGACGGGGAGCCTGAATGAGTTCTTAGCGGTTCGAATCACGCTCCTGAATTTTCTCTTCTTCATGGGTTGGTTGGTCGCGTGGCACATCATCCTGAAATCCTTCGGGTTGTACCAAACCCGACGAGCGGGTGTCCTGGCCGCCGAGTGGTGGGGGGTCACAAAGGCTGCTGTGGTCGGGACCCTGCTGTTGTCTTTTGTGGGTACGATGTTCAAGTTTTCCGTGATCACGCCTCTATTTCTCACGAGTTTCTTCTTTGCGGTACTCCTTGGAACGATCATTACCAGGTTCCTCCTGCGGTCATTTTTTACGGAGTCGCGAAGGAACGGTGGGACCCTGCGAAGGCTTGTAATTGTGGGCTGCGGCCCCCGCGGGGCTGAATTTGGTAAACATCTCCGCCACCGGCCTGATTTCGGCTATCTGCTGCTTGGTTTCGTCGATGATATGCCGCCACCTGAGAATCCGCTCCACGGCGGGCCTGAGAGGATCCTCGGCCCTCCCGATCGCGTGCGAGAGATCCTGGAAACCAACGACGTCGACGAGGTCGTGATCACGCTGCCGATAGCCTCGCATTATAAGACGATCTCGAACATCATCTCAGTGTGTGAGGAATTGTCGGTCGACGTGCTGATGCCCTCGGATTTCTTTCAGTCACGGCTCGTGAATGTGGCTGTCGACGACTCGAGAGCCTGGCCCGCGTTGGAACTCCGCAGCCGAATGCCGTCTGCCGGAGGCGCATTCGTCAAGAGGGCAATCGACCTTTTTGTTTCCCTGGCTGCGATGATTGTGTTGAGTCCGCTGTTGGCGATCATTGCCGTCGCGGTCAAGCTCGACTCACATGGCCCCGTGTTCTTCCGCCAGGATCGAGTTGGCTACAAACGTAAGATTTTCAAAATGCACAAGTTTCGCACCATGCACGTTGACGCCGAAGAGCTCATCAAGGAACTTGAAGCTCACAACGAGGTCGATGGAGCGGCGTTCAAGATGACGAACGACCCGCGGGTCACCCGAGTCGGCAAGACTCTCAGAAGACTGAGCCTTGACGAAATCCCGCAGTTCATCGATGTTCTGAACGGCAACATGAGTCTTGTCGGGCCCCGTCCACTCCCGATCCGCGACGTTGAGCGTTTCGACCAGCACTGGCAAAAACGCCGCTTCAGCGTCAGGCCCGGTCTCACCTGCTTGTGGCAGGTCAACGGGCGGCACGAGGTTGATTTCGAAAACTGGATGGAGCTTGACCTCGAGTATATCGACAACTGGTCGCTCTCGCTGGATTTCGACATTCTGCTGAAGACGGTCCCAGCCGTCTTCAGGGGAACAGGCGCGAGCTGAATTGAAAGCGAGCTGATCAACTGATGAGGACTCACTCCAGTAACCACCTCGGTCGTTCGGTTCGCCTCCAGGTTCGAGTCGCTGCAGACGCCGCCGCCCCTCGATTCCCCCTTGGGTCGGCAAGGGCCGCCGGCTAGAGGTCCCGGTGACGAATCGAAAGGACCTTTCCAAGACCCACAAGGTGATTCTCGTTATCCTTGTATTGGTCCTCTCTCTGGTCACCCGAATGTACAGGCTGGGGCATGAGAGCTTCTGGGTTGACGAGGTCCACCAGGTTCGGGTGGCCAGCCAACCATTCATAGAAATCATCGAAAACTACAGGCAGGAAACTGCTCACGAAACACATGACCAGGCGCCTCTTTCGATGTTAGTCACTCATTTTTTTGTCGCTGAGGATGACGCAGAATTTTTCGCGCGTATTCCAACGGTGATCTTCGGAGTCCTTGGAGTATGGGCTCTCTTTCTGTTTGCCAGGCAACTCCTCCCATTTTCTACCTCATTGATTGCCGCGATCTTCCTGGCGATCTCCCCTCTGGCGGTGTGGTATAGCCAGGACGCCCGGTGGTACTCTCAGTGGAGCCTCGGAACGACATTGAGCTTCATTGCACTTCTGAGGGCAGTCGAACGGCCTCGGGCTGTTGGTGCGTGGATAGTTTTCTGGTTCGCTACTCTGGCAAATCTATATACTTTTGTTTACAGCGTGTTCATTATGGCTGCCCAGGGAATATCGTTGGTTTGGCGCAAGATTATCGGGCGTGGAAAATGGTCGTCTATCATCACGTTTTCCTTTGTGAATCTTGCTATTTTGGCGGCTTCTATACCAGTGATATTCATGATTGTTCAACGTGCGGAATCTGATCAATTTTATAGCGGAACGGCAAGGGCTTCGTCGCTGTTCGAGATTCCGTATACGTTCCTTGCATTCGTGACCGGTTTTTCGGTGGGTCCGTCCCTGAGTCAACTCCACGGTCATTCCGGTGCGGCGGTTCTCCTCAGGCAGAATCCTGTGCTTTTCGTAGTAGGGGCAGTGTTCATTCCGATCGGTCTCATCGGTTTATGGAAGGTGCTGCAGGATTCGCGGCTCGCCACGTGGATCATTCCGTGGATGGTGTTGCCTCCTCTCTCGGTCTTTCTGTTTTCGTTGATCGCACCTAACTTGACGTATCAGGTTCGGTACACAATCGCCGCGCTGCCGCCATTTGTGCTCTTGCTTGCGATCGGGGTGTCGTCTCTCAGAGGCCCGGTTCGCGGCGTGGCACTCCTCTCCGTACTGTTGCTGTCCACGTATTCTCTAGCAAATTTCTTCTGGGATGAAAAATACGACAAGGAAGACGCGAGAGGTGCCATCAACTATTTGAGATCCGAAGATGGCGGGCCAATTCAGCTCGTGGCTGTCGGGCAGATCGAATATGCGATGTATTACTACGGAGATCATCCCGAGATTCGCGTGATTCGGGGGTGCGGAACGGGAGAGGAAATGGATGGGGCGATTGACCGAAACGAGACAATCTGGTTGATATCCGGTCGTGATTGGGAGCACGATAAGGATCGGTGCCTGCCCGACCTGGAGGCAACCCACCGAGTCTCCGACTACAGGACTTTCACAGGTATCGAGTTGTGGCGCCTCGAACCGCAGGAAGAAGATCAATGACGCCAAGCACCGAATCCAACGGCGAGGCACCCTCCCGGAATCAGGTCGTTCGGAAAGGACGAGCATGAGAACCATTTCTGTGGTCGTACCTGTTTACAACGCGGAGGCCACGTTGACCCCGTTGGTTGAAGCCACTCTTGCCGTTGTGAGCGACATCGCCGAAGAGCGCGAGATTATCTTGGTCAATGACGGTAGCGCGGATTCAAGTTGGGAGTTGATCTGCCAACTGTCCGAGAAATTCCGAGAGGTACGCGGCATCAATCTGATGCGCAACTTTGGACAACACAACGCGCTGCTCTGTGGGGTCAGGGCTGCTCGCCACCAGACCATCGTAACCATGGATGACGATTTTCAGAACCCACCCGATGAGATTCCGAAACTCGTCGATGCATTATATGCCGGCGACCTTGATGTGATCTACGGGTATCCGGTCCGTCAACAACACAGCCTTGGTCGGGACATCGCGTCCGCGATGACGAAGATTGCAATGCAGAAGGGAATGGGAGTGGATGCGGCACGGTACGTGAGTGCCTTCCGTGCATTCCGAACGGAGCTTCGTGAGGCGTTTTCAGGTTACGACAATTCGTACGTCTCGATCGATGTCCTCCTGACATGGGGAACCACTCGCTTCGGTGTTGTCCGTGTTCGGCACGAGCCGCGGAGAGCCGGAACCACCGGCTACACTCTCGGCAAATTGATGACCCATGCGGTCAACATGCTGACGGGATTCACGACCTGGCCGTTGCGGATAGCCAGCTTCGTCGGGTTCGCATTCACGCTATTCGGTTTGGCGGTATTGGGCTATGTCGTTGGCAGATACTTTTTGAACGGTGGCAGCGTGCCTGGCTTTCCCTTTCTCGCTTCGATCGTTGCTCTCTTTTCTGGAGCAACGCTGTTTTCGCTCGGAATCATCGGAGAGTATCTCGCGAGGATGTATTTCCGGAACCAGGGGCGCCCATCAAGCGTTGTCCGTGAGACCACTCAAGGAAGGACCTTCGGGCCATCGGCAGTGATCGCAGAGGGAGGGGACAAGAAATGAGTGGCACATTCGCCTTCAGCGCCTTGGATGAAGAACGGTTTGGGATCCGCAGTGCGCGAGCAGACGTGACCTCTCTCGAAGACCTCGATGTCGTGGAGGGGCGTTGCAGAGATGGGCGCGTCGTATTCTCTGTTGTCAGAGTGCCAACCAGTTCATTGGTGGTGGCTCAGGAAATGGAGCGACGAGGCTATTTTCTGACGGACACGCTTCTTTACCTGGATCGGGATCTCACAAAAGGAGATCTCCCTGAGTTGAGCGGGAATACAGTCGTCCGTCCGATCAAGGAAGGCGAGGCCAGACGAGTCAGAGAAGTTTCGGCGTCAGCATTTGCGGGCTACTTCGGGCACTACCACGCTGATCCGAAATTTTCGAAGGAAGACTGTGACGACATCTATGCTGATTGGGCCTATCGCGGTTGTCTCGACCGGAGAGTTGCGGACCAGGTGCTGGTTGCGGAAACCGACGGAGACGTTATCGGGTTCTGCCTGATCAAGGTACTGGAAGACGAAGTGGGCGACGGCACTCTCTACGGTGTCCATCCCAGCTATCGGGGACGCGGTGCATACCGGGATCTGGTCGTTGCGGCGATGAAATGGGCGCGTGACAACCACTGTGTCCGCATGGTGGAGTCAACCCAGGTGACGAACCTGGTTTCGCAGAAGGTTTGGGCGCGTCTCGGTTTCGAGCCGTTCTCTTCGTACTACACGTTCCACAGGTGGTTTGATGAACAGCGTGGGGCTTGAATTTTCGAGGCGTCAGATTTTCCCATGTGAAAGGGAAGGAAGATTGTCGTGACCAGGATACCGTTCAACAAACCGTTTATCGTTGGCAAAGAGTTGTACTACATCTCACAGGCGGTGTTCGAGGGACACCTCGCAGGGGATGGGTCTTTCACTAAAAAGTGCCACGCATGGCTCGAGGAGCGATTTGGCGCGAAGAAAGTACTTCTCACGCACTCGTGTACCGCGGCCCTGGAGATGGCGGCCATTCTGTCAGAGATTGAACCTGGCGACGAAGTCATCATGCCATCGTTCACATTCGTATCTACCGCCAACGCGTTCGCTCTCCGAGGCGCGAGAATCCGTTTTGTTGATATCCGAGAAGACACGCTCAACATCGACGAAACTTTGATTGAGGATGCGATGACGCCGCGGACGCGAGTTGTCGTGCCCGTACACTATGCGGGTGTTGCTGCCGAGATGGACACAATTCTCGATATTGCTGACCGCCATGACGTGATCGTCGTTGAGGATGCGGCGCAGGGTGTGAATGCTACCTACAAGGGACGGTACCTCGGCACCATCGGACATTTCGGAGCGTACAGTTTCCACGAGACCAAGAACTTCATCAGCGGCGAGGGTGGAGCTCTCCTGGTCAACGACGAACGGTTCGAAGAAAGGGCCGAAGTGATTCGGGAGAAGGGCACGAATCGCGCCAAGTTTTTTCGCGGCCAGGTGGACAAGTACACGTGGGTGGATCTTGGTTCATCTTATCTCCCGTCGGAGATCGTGGCGGCTTTTCTGTATGCCCAACTGGAGGAAGCTGAGACGATAACGTCCGTCCGGTGGGGCGTCTTTCGGCGTTACCAGGAGCTTCTCGAACCTCTCATCGAAGCCGGCAAGATTCGGGTTCCCACCTGCCCCTTCGAGTGTGTTCACAATGCACATTTGTTTTGTATGATCCTCCCCACTCAGGAACTGCGAGATGGGTTGATCGACCACCTGAGGTCAAAGGAAATACTGGCCGTATTCCACTATGTTCCCCTCCATTCTTCTCCGATGGGGCGCCAGGTAGGGTATTCCAAGGACGACCTACGTGTGACAGATGACCTCAGCGCACGCCTCGTGCGCCTTCCGTGTTACTTTGGTCTTACGCCTGAGAACCAGGAACGCATTGCAGATGAAATCAACTCTTATCTTCGTGCGGTCTGACGCGCGGCCCCTTGTGCTGCGCCGTGGCTCGGACGAACGCCCGCGGAGGTTGATTCCGCTGGAGGCGAACCCGTTTCGGTCACAGAAAAACTAGAAGTGTACGTCGACCTCAGAATATGGCTGGCAGAAAAATCGAGAGCTCTCAGCGATGCAATTCTACGGCTCGGAGGCTTGGCTCTTGCCGACCAGTTTGTGGCGAGCGCCACCACGTTCGCGACAGGGATTATTATCGGCCGAGCTTGCTCGCAGGAAGAGTTCGGGCTGTACATGCTCGGATTCAGCTTGGTTTTTCTGGTCATGCGGTTACAGATGGCCCTGATTTCCACTCCTTTCACGGTCTTCGTGCCGCAACTCGAGGGCGACTCCAGATCGAGCTATATCGGCAGCACGCTGATTCATCAACTCAGCCTGTCGGTGATCGCGGTTGTCGTGTTAACGCTTGTTGCAACAGCCCTTTCCTTTGGTCTGGGCCCGCCTGGCCTCGGACAGGTCGTGTGGGCACTTGTTCTGGCGATCTCATTCATTCTTCTCAGGGAGTACGTGAGGAACCTGAGCTTCGCGTTATTGGAGTTCTCGAGGGCGTTTTTTCTGGACCTGGGCGTCTCGGTTATCCAGATTGCGGGTCTTCTTCTGCTCGCAGGACTCGGTCTACTCTCGGCCCACACAGCCGTTTTGGCGATTGGCTTGGCGTGCGGCATGGGTATCTCGGTGTGGGCTGCTCGGTCGAGGAGGGAGCCTCGACCTCGGCTAGCCAGGGCGCTGGTTGACCTGAAACAGAATTGGAAGTTCGGTCGTTGGATCTTTCTCAGTGGCGTTCTCTGGGAGGCGAATCTTGTTCTCTACCCGTGGATACTCGCGTATTATCACGGAACTGCTTCGACTGGCGTGTGGGCTGCCTGTATGGGAGTAGTTGCGGTCGCCAATCCACTGTTACTCGGAATGCAGAATTTTTTGGGTCCGAAAATAGCCCATTCATTCACAGGGCGCGAGTCGTTTTCGTTGAAGTTTGCGGTGTATCGTTATTCAGGAACTTTTACTCTCATTGTCGTACCAATTGTCGGTGTCCTTGTGTTGTTTGGGAACCGCATTGTAGTGCTTTTATATGGCGCAAAATACTCAGGATACGCGGTGGTAGTGGCTCTATTGGCTGTCGATTTGTTGACAGTGCCTCTGCGATTTTCACTCTCAAGAGCGCTTTTTTCGATGAAAAGGGCCGATTTGGATACCGCGACAAATATCCTTCCTTTCGTTGTCTTGTTGGTCCTCGGTCTCTGGCTTATAGGTGAATATTCTGTAGTCGGGGTTGCACTCAGTATTTTTGTTGGAAACGTCGCTGTAACAACAGCGAAACTGGGTGTATTTTTGAAACTTGGTGAATTGAACTAATGGACGATTAGGGCATCATGTATTCGCCAAATACCTCAACGAATTTTGGTGTACAAAGAGGAAATCCTTGGATCGTCTTCCTTTTCATCACATCGATTTTCCTAGTGACGACAGTTGAATGGGACACATCGCGAGTGCTCTATTCCCGGGATCTGGATGCACGAGCGGCGGGAGCAGAGAGGGTCAACTTTCTCGAAAAGGGAAGCCCGCTCCGTCGGATGACGTACCCTCTGCTAGGGCTTTACGGCCTCCTAAGTTTGATGCGGTCGGGGAACGGGCGACCTTCGCCTCAAGGCCGTCTCGGCTGGTTCGTGTTGTTCTGCGTAGCTTGGGCTTTTCTGAGCGTAACCTGGTCTGATGACGTGGGTTTGACAGTCAGAAGACTCATTTCATTCGGAATGTTCTGTTTGGGTTCACTTGCTCTTGGATTCCGTCTATCGCCACGTCAAATCGGTTCCTTTTTGCTGTTTCTCTCGGGCGCATTCGTGTTGTTGGGTGTGATTGCGGAGATCGATCAAGGAACATTTTCACCGATGACGTCCTGGTACCGGTTTACCGGGACTCAGCATCCGAATAGTCAGGCGATATGCTGTTCGGTTCTTTTCTTGAGCAGTGTTTATCTCGCGGATGTATCCAGGGAGAGAAGAAGGTTCTTTCTGTCGATTGCGGCGGTGGCCTTCGTTTTCCTTGTATTGACGAAGTCTCGAACTTCGTTTGCAGCTGCAATGGTGGCTGTCATTCTTCTGAAGTCGATTTCGCAAAAGAAGTCAAAAAGCACGGCAATAATTTTTATTGTGACTCTGCTCCTGGCGGTCTCGGTTATGGTGATGGGTGACAGGGCAATATCGGCCCTTGGAAGCGGTGTGAACCTTGGCAGGAGTTCTGAGGGTGTGTCGACCCTCAACAGTCGAACCTGGTTGTGGATGGAATGCAGGGGATATGCAGGCCAGAGACCAGTGCTTGGTTATGGGTTCAATGGGTTTTGGACACCAGATCGAGTGACGCAAATATCGGAGTCCCAGGGGTGGGGCCTTGGGAGTGCGCATTCAATCTATATTGATCTTCTTTTAAATCTCGGTATGGTTGGGCTTTTAGGATTTATTATGGTGATCGTAACAGCGATGTTGAGAGCCCGTTGGGCGTTGACTCAGACCGGAGATCGGGGATATGCATTTCTGTTGGCATTTCTCGTTTTTTATTCACTGCATGGCCTGTTGGAGTCAATTTTTATCAACCCCGGTTATGCCGCATTCATGAGCATGGTCGTCTTTTCGCATCTGGCTTTTTCAAATCACTGCGATAGGATATCGGGATGAAAGTGCGGGTTTCGGCTGGATGGAATGGGCGGAGGAGTCGGTGAAATTCCGATTGATTTTGTCGCGGAAGCTATCGAGAACGCGAATGTGTACCCGGTCGGTATGATTTTGGACGCGGTGTGGTGGATCGTCCAATGAAGATCGCCTGGATTTGTTTTGCGTTTAACGACTACAGCATCGTGCATGCAAATTCCTTGGCACATGAGCACTCGGTTTTGTTGGTCCTACCCGCACGAGAGGTTCGTGATGGCGAGCACCCTCTCGATCCGGCGGTCGAGCTCTTCGCTTTCAAGATGCCTCGACTTCGACAGCCGATTCAGCAGTTCAAGACCGTTTTCAAGATATTGAGGAAGGTGCGAGAGTTCGATCCGGATGTGATCCACTATCAACACGGGCACCTTTGGTTCAACCTAGCTCTCCCATTGTTACGGCGTTACCCGTTGGTCCTGACCATCCATGATCCGCGGCATCATATGGGGGATGCGGAGTCGAAGAGAACTCCACAGAGTGTGATGGACTTCGGCTTTCGGAGGGCGGACCGCGTCATTGTGCACGGAAAGCAAATCGCTGAGGAAGTTCACAGGGAGCTGTCGATACCGCAGGACAGGATTGAAGTTATCCCCCACGTGGCCATCGGAGATGTCGGCGGGCACCAGCACGTCGAGGAAGACGAGAAATCTGTACTCTTTTTTGGTCGGATCTGGGGTTACAAGGGTCTTGATTACCTCATACGAGCTGAACCGCTGATTTCGGAAGAGATAGAGGATATTGAAATCACGATTGCCGGCAAAGGGGAAGATCTGGAACGGTATCGCCGGTTGATGAAGAACCCGGATCGGTTTGTGATTCGCGACGCCTGGATAGGGGACGAGGAGAGAGCCGCGCTTTTTCAGCGTGCCGCAGTGGTGGTCTTGCCCTATGTCAGTGCAACTCAAAGCGGCGTGATTCCAGTCGCGTATTCGTTCGGGAAACCAGTCGTTGCAACCACGGTAGGCGCCCTGCCTGAGTATGTTGATCATGGGCGTACCGGACTGCTTGTACCTCCTCGCGATGAGAAGACTTTGGCGGCTGCCGTTGTTCGGCTGCTCCAAGACGTCGAGTTGAGGCATTCTATGGGAGAAAACGGCAAACGGATGTTGTTCGAGAAGTGCGCTCCGGAAGCCGTGGCCCGAAGTACCGCAGAGGTTTATCGAAGGGCGATAGAGGGTCGAATATCCGACGGAAGCCCTTCGGTGGAGGTCGACAGCGAAAGACGGGATTGAATATCAAGAGGCTCATCAGACCTTTCGCTGGGCACTGTCGACCGATTGACGGCGGGCGTGGTCGAGGTCGGTCCAGCGCGCTCTTGGATTCCCCGGTCCTGCTGCGTCTCGATTCTCTTTCGCTGATGGAAGGCGGTCTTCAGTGAAGCTGCTCCAAATCTACAATCAATATCGGAGTCTTTTCGGTGGTGAGGAAACGGTTGTTCGAAGAATTGCAGAAATGGTCGAACGAAATGGTGGCGAGGCACGCCTGTTGATGCGATCCAGCCGAGGGTTGGGTTCTTCTGTCCGTGGCAAGACCCAAGCGTTCGTATCGGGAATCTACAACCCGTTTGCGAGCCAGGAGGTTGTCCGATTCATCGAGGATTATCGCCCCGATGTGGCACATGTTCACAATCTCTACCCGTTGTTTTCGCCCTCTGTCCTCGGTGCACTTCGACGAAAGGGCATCCCGATCGTGATGACTGTGCACAATCACTTTCACACCTGTCCGACGGCCGACCATCTATTCGACGGGGAAATCTGTGAGAAATGTGTTGGAGGTCGGGAATACCACTGCGCAATCCAAAACTGTCGCCGAAACGTCTTCGAGAGTCTTGGCTATTCGGTCAGGAGCGTGGTCGCTCGAAAACTCCGTTTGTTCACTGCAAATGTGACTGTGACGATTGCCCTCAACGAGTTCGCCAGGGAGAGGCTGCTGATGGCAGGATTTGCCCCTGAGCGCGTCGTCGTGCTTCCGAACTCGGTAGAAATGCCGGATCAGCCGGCGGATGCTCAGGCTGGGGGGTACGCGATTTTCTCCGGAAGGATGTGTCCCGAAAAAGGGGTTGCCACTCTTCTCGAAGCGGCTCGACGGACTGGCGAGATTCCGGTCAAGTTATTTGGAGGTGGGCCGACCCTGGAGGAGCACCAGAATGACGCGCCAGAAAACGCCGAGTTCCGAGGTCAGGTCGATTCAACCGAGATCGCTGATGCGTATCGCGGTGCACGGTTCCTCGTGGTTCCGAGTCGCTGGTTCGAGGGTTGTCCCTTGGTTATCCTCGAAGCTATGAGCTTTGGCTTGCCTGTTATCGCTTCGCGAATCGGTGGGCTGCCGGAGCTTGTAGATGAAGGCGTCACCGGGATGCTGTTCGAACCCGGAAACAGCGAAGAACTCGCCGACAAAATGGGTACACTGTGGCGAGACCCCGGGCTCTGCCAAGAAATGGGTGAAGCCGGACGCCGCAAGGCCATCAGAGAATTCGGTGAGAAGGACCACTGGACACGACTGAAAGAAATTTATGAATTCGCGATGACGGCGCGAACTTGACGTTCAGCCCGGTGCTCTGCGGACTGCGGATGTACAGGAGTTGATCAATCAAACATCGGCAATTGTCGGACGGCGATACCATGCCCACGCGTCACTCCAGCACCGATGAGATATCATGAGCGGGTCTGTTATCGTGACACTTGGTGTGGCGCGTCGACGAGTAGGACTCAGGCTTTGGATATACCTCAAATAGACGTTCTCGGCACCAAAGTGGCTGCTATCGATCTCGAGATCGCGAGTAGCGTCATCGTCGAGTGGTTGAATTCCAGGGATGCGAGTCGTTACGTCTGCGTAACCGACGTTCACTGCATCATGCAGGGATTTCGTCGTCGAGACGTCCGAGACGCCTATAAGAATGCGGCGATTTGCGTTCCGGATGGCATGCCCCTGACCTGGGTTGGACGACTTCGTGGGTTTCGCACCATGAATCGGGTGTATGGGCCCGATCTGATGTTGAGCCTTCTCGGTCAATCCGCCACCTTGGGTTTCACGAATTTCTTTCTTGGCGGGGCGGAGGGTGTCGCAGATGACCTCGCGGCACGAATGCAGGAGAGATTCCCCGGGCTCGAGGTTGTTGGGACCTATTGTCCACCATGGCGCCCGCTTACCGATCTTGAAAAAAACAATCTCATTGCGATGATCAATGATGTCAAGCCGGACCTCATTTGGGTTGGTCTCGGCGCTCCCAAACAGGATCTCTTCATGGCGGAGTTTCATGGCCAGCTCAACACAAGAGTGATGATTGGCGTTGGTGCCGCGTTCGACTTTCATACCGGTAGGGTGCGCCAGGCACCACGTTGGATGATGAGAAGCGGACTTGAGTGGTTCTTCCGGTTGTGTGTTGAACCTCGCCGTCTTGGTCCTCGATACCTGAGAAACAACCCGGCGTTTCTTTGGCATATATTTTTACAGCAGACCGGTCTCCGGAGATACCCTGTCGACTAAGTTCATGTTAGACCCGGTATATCACAGGCTGTGCCGGTGACCGGCGAGATCACTTTCAACCCACTACTCCTTTTCGAGAGAACCTCACTCGTTGCCCGCCGTCAGTTCATCGATGCATCTGGAAAGATTCTCTCGCGCGATGTCGAGAGTGAACTCAGTTTTAGCGAGTCGTCTGGCCTCGCGACCCATCGCGGAGCGGTTTTCGGCAGTTGATTCCCGAATCTGACGAAAGCCCCGGAGGAGTTCGGCGGTGCTGTTGTCGTCGACGACAATCCCACAGTTGTACTCTCGAATGAGGTCTGAGGCATCCCCCACTCGAGTCGCAATGATGGGTTTGCCCATGGCGGAGTACTCGGCAAACTTTGTGGGTGCCGCGACCTCCGTGGCGGGGTGGCTCGGACGTGGGAGTACAAAGACGTCGCAGACAGCGTAATAGTCTCGCATTTCGGACAGAGGAGCTTCACCGGCGAAGTGGAGATTACCCTCGGTCCTGATCTCACCGGTTCCGACCACCATGAACGCTAACCCAGGGTCATCGCTCTCTCTCGCCGCTTCGATGAATTCATCGACTCCCTGCCAGGGATGCATTCGCCCGAGATAACCGAGCACCAGTTTGTCGGGCGCAATTCCAAGTCGGTTTCGAAGTGCGTCGATATCGGGGCCTGCCTTCGGCCTGAAAAAATCCAGGTCGACACAATTCGGAACATACAGGAGTCGCTCGAGCGGGACGCCCCTTTGACGCAGTACGGAAACCATTGTGCGCGAGACACACGAGATGCGATTACTCAGTCTGCGGGTGGCGGACTCCGTCAGTTGGTAGATGATTTTCCGGATCCGGAACGCGGTGGATGGCCTCGCCTTGTAATCAGGGCGGAACATGTCGAGCTCCGCAACCATATCGCCGTGAAGATCCAGGATAAGTGGAGCTCTCAGACGTCCCAAAAGTGAGTAGAAAGCACCGTTCATGTTGTTACCGATGACAACGTCATAATTCCCGCGAACAACCGCAGAATAGTGCCGAACAAAGGATGCCGCGCGCGGGGAAACGATTACCTTTCGTCTGATGTCCTCGCTTCTCTCGGCGACGGTCCCGGCTGATGGATAGCGGCGCCGGCTGACGTGCTGATGGATTGTGACTTGGTGGCCCAGGTCTCGGAGGGCAGCGGCGACGTTGAGGGCACGGGTTGATGCGGACCGTTCACTCAGCTCATACGTCGTGACGCAAAGAACTCTCGCTTTCGCGTCACCCGTAGATGGTTGTGCCATGACAATCCCCCAATGTGCTCTCGTGGTCGCGACTCGTCGGCCGCTTCCCATTCTTCTTGAGAGCCGCTGAAGTGAAAGGTAGCATCGCCATCAGTACAGGGATCCTTTCCTGATTCTGCGAATAATCGACATCGCCGTTTGTGGAATAAAACCCATGAAATCCCAACGCGTCGTCGGCAAGGAGACCGGCGGGCGGTACGGGTCGATCATCTTCTCAGGATCGCATGGCTGAGGAGCAAATGTACCATTCTCGCTCAGGTCGGCCTCGACGTCTGAAAGAGTCAAGGGTTGAAGACCGCTTTCGAGTAAATGGTCGATAATCTTCCTGGTCGTGTCGATATTCTGAAGGGCTCCGTCGCGAAACGGATGCATGAGAACGGAAATGTGTTCGAAACCCGAAGTTCTGCCTTGCTTGATGGCGGTGTCCAGCATGTTCCTTATGGAGAACCACGGTAGACCGTAGGTTTGAACGGAGATAGGAATAGCCCAGATCTGGCCTTCCTCGTGTTGTACCAGTGTCGGCTGTGTCGGCCTCTTCGGATAACTGATCAGCCGGTAGTAATTCGTATCAAAATAAACGAAATAGCGGATGCCCGAGCGAACCAAAGCAGTGAGCGTGTCCAAGTTCATGCGGAAGATGAAATTGGCTCCTGTGGGTTGCGTGCCAAGCCCGTCAATCATTGCCTGTACTTGTGACACCTGGTGGTCGATGACCAGCGGAGTGAGATGCTCGTGGCAGAGGCCGTGTGGTGCCAATTCGTGCCCCAAGTCGACAAGTGTACCGAATAGATTTGGGTACACCCTGTTGACGAGGTCTGTTACAAAAAAGGTCGCCCTGATGTGATGATCACTCAGGAGCGAGATCAGCCGCGGAAGACCGTACCGGACACCACCAAGTTGTTCCGTGTCGAAAACCAAGGAAAATGTTCCGGTGCCTGCCGGAGGTGATTCTCGGGTTGGTTTTTCTCCGGCCTCGCATTGAAACGAGCCGTTGCACTGGAGGAAATCTCCATAGCAAGCTTGCGTCTGTTCTCGGCGAACCACGTCTATTCCCCGGTCGATGGCACTGATCGATGAATAACCCAAAACCAGTTGCTGGTGGATCGCTCCGATTCCTATCCGCTTGCCGACCTGGTCGTTTTGTGAGTACAGCAGAAAATCGATGTCGTGTGCTCTCGCCAGATTTCCGATTCGTTCAATCGACGCGTGGAGTTCTCTAAAGTCGAGAACCTCGGACACGATATTCCAATGATCGCTCGTTTGAGAGAGATCGAGGTATGTGCTGTCGTCGATATCCACCAGAAAGAGCACGTTTCTCGGATCAATCTTCAAATTCGTCATTTTCTGAGCGATGAGTATAACGAATCTTCAGTCTCGTCGCGAGTGGTCGGGAAACGGGACGGGTGCCGGATGCAAAGCTCATGTGGATTTCCGCTTGATGCCAGAGACAGTCGGTTTGCCCCGATTACCTTGCCCCACGTCCGTTCGCTTCGCCAATTGACGTCCAGTCGCCGCCAAGGGCATCCAGTTGTGGGTTCTGCAAGACATTCGATCCCGTCGGGAGTGTAATATCGGAGGCACCGAACTTGCGGGCTCTCGTTCTCACCCAGACATTGTCGGCGAACGACACGTTCCGACAGGAGAAATTCTGAAACAGGTTCTTGTTGGTTTCTCTCGGTACCACGACATTGCCCTCAATTTTGATGTCGTAGCCCCCGTTACAGCCTATCTCACCGTTGTTCATGACTGTGGGAACTTGCGTCCGAACGTTTTCATACAAGGAGTTGTGAAATACGTCCACAGCGTGGGACTCAGTGACCATGATCCCCGGTCCCCCATTGTCGGTGAGGACGTTGTTTTCGATCAGGGTACGACCACTTCCGTCGCTCTCGTTGTTGCGATCGACAATGATGCCGTTGCCATCGGTCACACCCCATTGTTGGCCCTCGCCGAGAGAATCGTCTTCGTAGTTGTTCCATACCAGGTTCCCCGTGATTCGATTCGAATAACCGTCCGGGCTGTTCTCCCCACCGAGGTTTGAGTTGAAGTACAGGGAAATCCCACTCGAGTGATAAGGGTTCCAATGGGAACATCCCCACACCCGATTTCCATGAATGGTGATGTGGTTGGATTCAGTGGTGCAGATACCGCACCCGCCGTTATCGTGAGACCACACGTCGTCGATCACGATGTTATGAGAGTTCACGACGTAAACGCCGTTGGCCGGTGAAGTGTTACCCCTGTTCGCATCACCAAAAACTTCCAGGTGACGGATTCTCACATAGGAGGAGTCGCATATGTAGAGAGTCTGCCACCCGTCCGCGTGATAGAGCTTTGGTCGCTCACCAGGGTAGCCCATGATGGTCGTCCAGGATGCTTCGTTTCCGTGGAGGCCCACAAGCCCGAACGGTGAAGTGCCGTTCCCGCAAGGCTCTGACTCGCCTGTGGCGGTGTAGGTACCGCCGCGGATGACAAGTGTGTCTCCCGGGTTCAGTCGTTGCAGGGACGGGAGGATGTGGAGCCACGGTTGATCCTCTGTCCCCGGCCAGTTGTCATCGCCAGTCCTGGAGACAAATTTTGCATCGGGAGGAACGAGGAGCGGTTCCATGTCCGTTTGACTGTCAATCGTCGTCCCGGCGGGTCGTGTCGGTTCCCCGTTCTGTTGGACTGTATTCGTGGACCGTCCTGAAGATGTATCGGGTAGCTGCGGAGCATTGAGTTCAGATCGAGCCTCGAGTGTGTCGTTCCCCTGAGATTCATTGCTGTCGGTCTGCCCGTCGCAACCGGTTGTGGCAAAAACCAGACAGGCGCAAGAAAAACACACGCTGAATCTCCCCATGATCAGGTTCCTCCGTGTTGAGTCGCGACCAACGATACCCCAGTTCAATTCGAGAAAGAAGTGGGGTGGACGGGTTGCACCTCGACTTGACGGATGTTGCACAGGATCTTCGCCGATTGGTGGATGTCGAACAGTGACTGTGGCTGATCTGGGGATATGTCGGGAGTGATGGGATCAAGATTAATTCTCAAAACCTGTTGAAATGGGTGGACGATTACCTCGATATCACATACGTTCTCTGTAGGCTCGTTGATGGCGGGGAGAAGAGATGGAAAAGCAGATGCCCCAAATGCTCACCATATCCGTGTTGGTGTTTGTCTTTTTGCTGATAGCCTCCGCCTCCGGAAGCCAGATCCTGGTCGATCATACGTGCACTGATCTGAACACCGTGCCGGAACAGTGGATCAGCACCACCGTGGCAGATCTCCACATCGCATATAACCACACCAGTCACGGTAGCCAGGTCGTCTCCGGAATGGACGCGTTGGCGGATTTCCCGGCTTTCGGAGGCTCCTACGTCTGGTCTCAGGACGGTTCATCGGGCCTCGAGTTCCAAGACGGTTTTCCATGCGCCGTGCAGGATCTCAGCCAAGGCGATTATGTTGATGAAAACGGCGTGACGCCCTGGGTCACCTGTACCCGTGAATTCCTCGATGATCCCGACAATTCGCGCTTCAACGTCATCATGTGGTCGTGGTGCAGCATCAACGGTCACGACGCCCAGCAGTACGTCGACAACATGGAGATTTTGGTTGACGAATACCCTTCGGTCCAATTCGTGTTCATGACGGGTCACGCCGAGTGCGAAGGTGAGACCACAGAACAATACAGTATTCACTTCAACAACGAGCTCATCCGTCAACACTGTGCAGACAACGATCGTGTGCTTTTCGATTTTGCCGACATCGAGGCGTTTGACCCCGACGGATCCTATTTCTGGGATCTCGACATGTGCGACAACCTGGACTACGGCGAGAGCGGAAATTGGGGAGTGGAGTGGCTCACGGCGAATCCAGGTTCGGAGCTTGACCAACTGACGACTGGCAATGGAGTGAGTGACTATGACGGTTGCGGTGAATGCGCCCACTCCGAAGAACCCCCGGGTGCAAAGTTGAATTGTGTACTCAAGGGCCGCGCCGCGTGGTGGCTCTTTGCACGTCTCGCGGGCTGGAAATCTCAGGAGATATTCTCGTGCGGATTCGAGACCGGTGATTTGTCGCAGTGGATCGTGTCGGAGTGAATGCCGTCGGCGATGGCTTAGATCAAATGTGATAGTGAGCTGTTCATAGTTCCCGAAACCGATCCGCCGCGGCCGTCCAAAATCTCGTGGCATCCTTTCGACCATGTTCTGGTGACGAGATGGGGTTCCATCAACTTCGCCAGGGTTGGCGCGGTCTTGGCGGCTAGGATTTCGGTGTGGATGCCAGGCAAACGTCTGATGAGGACACCTTTTGAACCGACCTGGCCCCAACCTAGATCAGCTTCGTGTGGCCCGGCGACGGGGTCCGTTGCCGTTCGAAAGAGAGTCAGGTCCACGGGCATTCCCTTGTGGCGGTAGGCATGAACTGCGTCGAGAGTGCGTTGCCATTTTGCAACCAGGTGATCCGCAATCAGACCCTTCGGGAGGTGCAGGAGTTCGCTAACATCCTGAGGTTTTCGAGCGGGTCTGGTCCACGCGAAATAGCTCCAGATAATGGACGGTTTCAGTCTCTGAAACAGCCAGCCGAGGCCACTCGACGAGTCGGCTCGCTGAGCCTTCGCCTTTTTCGCGACGGCAACCACAAAGCGGGAAAAGCGAGTCGGGTTCGTGAAGGGCGACTGGCGCTCCACCGAATTGGGCGGCACGCCGTCAATGACGCCCATGAAATCTACCTGATGCCCACGTTCGACGAGGACTCGCGCGATTTCGAGAGCAATGACGGCCCCGGCCGAGTAACCGGCAACGGCGTACGGTCCGTTCTCCTGGGTTCGCTGTATCTCAGGAATCAAACGGAGGGCGTATTCATACAGCGCGGACTCTGCCTGGTCGCCCATCTCGTCGATTTGTGCGCCGAAAACGGGAATCGACGGGTCAAGGGCGTTGGCCAGGTGCACGTAGTCAACGGCGAGGCCGCAAAGGCCCGGAACCAGGAAGAGAGGTCGTATCGCTTGATTGCCTTCGTTCATCATGACGAGAAGTTGGGTGGCGGCAGTGAATCGTTCATTTTCGACCAGTTGAACGATATGTTCGAGAGTCGGACGTTGAAGGAATGTGGCGGGGTTCGGTTTTTGGCGGGTTCGGTAATCGATTTCGGCGAACAGTTGGAGCAGTAGGAGCGAGTCGCCTCCAGCTTCAAAGAAATCATACTTTTCGTCTGCCGGCATCTGATCCAGCAGACCGGCCCAGATATCCCTGACTTCGGATTCAAAGAGCGGGGCGTGGTGAAGGCATTCCGAAGCGCGTGGTTCTGAGAGGCGCTGGTCTGTCCGGGCCAGCTCGCTCAGGCGTTGTCGATCGATCTTGCCCGTAACGGACTTTGGGAGTTCGGCATGAATTCTGATTTCTGCAGGTACGAGGTGGGCTGGAACCCGGTTTGCAATTGCATCGCGGATTTGCATTTCTGTGATCGAGTCGTTGTCAACGACAACATGTGCCACAAGAGCCACGTCGTGTGAAAGTCGCTTGGCAGGCACGACGGCGGCCTCTATGACCTGCGGAAGCGAAACCAGGTGAGCCTCGATCTCCCCCGGTTCAATTCGATATCCGCGGATCTTGACCTGGTTGTCGGCGCGGGCGACATAGACGAAGTTTCCGTTCTCGGTGAGGTATACGAGATCTCCTGTCGCATAGAGAACGGCACCGTTTTTGAACGGGTGTGGGACAAAGGCGGACGCCGTACGATCGGGTAGCCCCAGGTATCCAGTTGCGAGTCCTGCGCCACCGATATAGAGCTGCCCGACCTCTCCTCGTGGTACTGGTCTCATCGACGAGTCGAGGACGAAATGGGAAACCGACTCGATCGGCTTTCCGATGGGCAAGGTCGCTTCTTCGTCGACCGAATAGTCGTCGAAGAACGTCGATGTGATTGTTGCTTCGGTAGGTCCGTATGAGTTCAGGAAACGAATATGCGAGGTGTTTTGCTCCCTGAAAAGTCTGTAGGTATCGTCAAAAGCCTTTTCACCACCGATAACGAGGAGGCGCAACGACGCAGGCCATTGATTGGCCCCCCTATGCTTCACGAGGTTGTGCCAGAAAGCGGTTGGAATATTCAAGACGGTGATACACTGCCGTTCAATTTCGTAGAAGAATCCATCAGCAGTGGTAATCGACTCCTCGCTGCGCAGAACCAGAGCGGCGCCCGCCGAAAACGTTGGGAAAATTTCTTCGAAAGAGACGTCAAAACTGTGCGACATGAACTGCAAGACCCGATCGTCAGGCCCTAATTCAAAAACCCGACGGAAAACTTGAGAGTGGTTCGAAAGCGCCGAGCGTGGAACGCAAACTCCCTTTGGATTTCCGGTCGAGCCGGAAGTGTAGATGACGTAGGCGAGTGAGTCCGGGGAGACGGGCGATGGAACGTCGATTGACGAACATGCCTCGAGCGAATCAAGGAGAATTACCTTGGAAGCGATCCGCGGGAGAATTCTAGCTGTTGATCTTGAGGCAAGAATGAACTGCGGGTTCGAGTCCCTCAGCATCAGGTGGATGCGCTCGTCAGGGTACTGTGGGTCAATCGGTAGGAAGGCAACACCCGCTCTCAACGCCCCCAACATGGCGACAATTGCCTCAGTCGATCGCGGTAGGACTATTGCTGCAATACTGTTTGGCACCGCCCCGTGGGTAATGAGTTCCCCAGCCACAGTTCGGGACGCAGAGTCGAGTTCGGCGTACGTCATAGATGTGCCGTCGGGAGATTCCACGGCTGTTTTGTCGGAATGGTGGTCGATTATGTGGACGATAGAGTCGACGATATCTGGATGGTCTGAAGGTATCTCTCGGTTCATTTGGTCCGCCACGAGTTCACCAAAAGCCGAGCTTGAGAGCATCCGCACGTTGTCGACGGGGCTTTCGAGATCCCGGGTGATGTTTCTCAAGAGCCGGAGATAATCTTGAATCAGCCTGTTTGCCTGGTCATGTGTGAACAGGCCCGCTCGGTGCTCGATTTCCACCACAAGCTGTCCCTCTAGAAAGTGGACCTCGACAGTCAGTGGATTTCCGGTCATTCGGTGGGCTTCAAACGAGCGATTGGCCCAGGCGGATCCGGCAGTTCGGAGTCGCTCGTAATATTTCTGATAGTCGAAAACGAAAACAGATTGAAATAGCGGCTGATCCGGCCGGAAACCACATTCGGTCCGCAACAAATTGAGCGGTGTGTTTCGAAAGGGCTTGCTGCGTTGATGTTGAGCACGGAGGCGGAGCAGAGCATCTCGAACGGTGCGCTCTCCCTCAACATGAACACGAACCGGTGATGTGTTCATGAGAAGACCCGCCATCTGCATGCTGTTGCTGAATTTGTGGCTCCTCAACGACCATGTTGCCCCAAACACAACATCAATCTCGCCAGAATAGCGTGAAAGCAATAACGCCCAGCAGAACTGTGCGATCGTATTGGGCGTCGCCTCGAGTTGCCTGGCAGCCGAGTCCAGTGCAGACGTATCAGCCACACTGAGTCGAGCGGTTACCAACCCCGCCTGGAGTTCTCGTTGTCGTTGGCTACGCCGAGAAAAAGGCAAAGGAGTTGACGTCTCGAAATTATTCAACAGATCTCGGAAATATGCGAAACCGTTCCTGTAATCCTGCCGCGCCGAAAAATCGAGGAAACCTCGAAATTCGGGAGGATCTATTTTGTCCAGCTTCTCTCCGCGGCAACCGGCATCATAAACATCGAAGAGACGTTTGATGATCAAAAATATTGAGTATCCTTCGAGCAGACTGTGGTGGAACGTCCACAGAAAACGCCAATGCGGCGTGCCAAATCGAAAGCAATCGACTCGCATCGCTGGTGCAAGGGAAACCGCAATCCCATCGATTCTTCGGCTTTCAATCCTCACACGCACCGCTTCTTCTGCATCTTTCGTAGGCATCTCCGAAAAATCGACAAAGTCACATTCAAAATTCGCCGCTGGTACGAATCGGGCCTCGATGACACCCCGGGCGGATCGTTGGAGACTCATCCTCAAAACGTCAAATTCGCGGATGACCTGGTTCCATGCAGACGCAAATGCCGTTTGGTTGTACTGCCCATCAATCGAACCGATTATTTGTACGATATTGATGCCGCGGATGTCTGCGAGTTCGTTTTCGACGAGCAACCCCACCTGCATTGCCGTTGGTTGCGTCGGCCTGTCTGTTGATTTGCCCTCGCTCATTTTTCAATTTGATTATAGCGAATTTGCTGAACCCACGTACAATCTGTGATGCCCATGGCTGCATTCCTGGATCGGAGCAAAATTCAAGAGGCGTCCAAAAGGGGTTGCCCGAGCCATGAGATCTTGCGCAGAATGCTTCGTAGTTGGTCTCGCGGTGCACATCCTGGGCAGGGTTGATTCGAATCAGGGGTATTGCGCATCTGCTGAGATATCGATCAATAAAGCAACTGAAAAATCAAGCGGTTGTTTCATGCCGCTCTGGGACTGCGGGTGGGGTGGTTCCTTACGGCGAGGTCATCTGATTGAGGCCCGATTTCCAGCGGAATGTCCCGCAATCCTGCTATGCTACGGGATGGCAATCAGCTTGGCCGGAGGGATGTAAAAGGGCTTGTTCCACCCTGACCTAGATTTTGTTTCATGATATGTCACGTGCTGAACCGGTGGCAGGAGAATCTTGGTTTTCGACTCAAATGTTCTCGAGCTTGATGTTGTGCGACAAACGGAGTGAATCTGTGAGTTCAGATGGCCTAGTTGTACTCATTTCATGAACGTCTTCACCTTCTCGTAGGCGGCACCACGAATCGAACTGAAATGGAACAGAGCTTCTCTGTGAGGTACCGTGATGGGGGGGGTGGCACCGAACCTCTTGCCCATCTCCTGAAGACCCAGGTATTCCAGATTTCCAGACACTTGGGCGTCGTGAACAACATCCTCGAGCGGCTCCCGACTCCGGATTTCTGGCCGGGAGGGGGCACCGATGAGGAATTCTATTTTTGGATCCCGTTCGACAAGCTCGACCTTCTGCTATACGCTTGGCTCGAAGGTCTGAAAGCAGCGGACGTATGTGCCGCGCTGGATCTCGAAGAGGCGAAGGATGAGCGCGCTTTTCGGGATTTTCAGTTCAAAAACGATACGATGTGGCACATAAGGGTATTGCCACGGAGCCGTCGCGGACGGAACTTCAATTGAGGGCCTTCAGGCGAACAGTAACGTGGTGGAGTGACCATGCAGAAGAGAATTGATGTGCTGAGATCATTCATGATTGAGACCTTTACAGCCGCTTCACTCGGCGGAAATTTTGACGATTCAACGTCTTTTCTGGATTCGGGCATAATCGACTCGACGGGCGTGTTGGAGCTGGTCGATTTTCTCGAGGAACAATTCGCCATCACGGTCGAGGATTCCGAACTGGTGCCCGAAAACCTGGATTCCATTAAGAACCTGTCCAAATACCTCGCATCGAAGGGGTGTTCGGATGAGGTGAAATGAGAGGTCTTGGCAAGCCAGATGCTGGTTGAGGATTTTCTCTCACTGAGTGCCGGACGTTTTCCAGATAAGGTGGCAATTGTCTGCGCTGATCAACGCCTCTCCTTTTCCGCCTTGGACGGGTTGGCGAGCCGATTCGCAAACATGCTGGCAACTCACGGAGTTTGTAGAGGCGATCGGGTAGCAGTTCTGCTGGACAACTCCATCGAAGCAGCCGTCGCAATTTTCGGCATTCTCAAGGCTGGTGCTGCGTTCACCGTCGTGAGCCAGACGATCAAGGCAGATAAGTTGGCATACATTCTCGACGATTGTTCGGCGAGTGCCCTCATCACGCAACCGTTTTTTTTCGATATGGTTCGCACAATCGACGCAGATCGACGTTCTTTGAGTGTGATCGTGTCGTTTGGAGCGGATGCTCCGTCGAAACCACTTTCCAAACGAGTTGTTGCATTTGACGAGCATCAGCAGCCTGGACGCGAGTCGACACTGGGACGGACGCCCATCGATGTCGATGTCGCAGCCCTCATCTACACGTCGGGATCAACCGGGTTCCCAAAAGGGGTCGCGGTTTCACATCTCAACATCATCTCGGCAGCGACTTCAATTACCGAATACCTCGAGAACGTTGCTGATGACGTGATAATCAACGTGCTGCCTCTGTCATTCGATTATGGTCTGTACCAGCTTCTGATGTCGGTGAAGGTGGGTGCGACACTGGTGTTGGAAAAATCATTCGCATACCCATATAAGATCATGCAAAGAGTCCACGAAGAGCGAGTCACAGGTTTCCCGGGTGTGCCGACTGTCTTTGCCCTTCTACTCCAAATGAAGGATGTCGAGCCGGAGCTGGTGGAATCTGTTCGATACGTTACGAATACTGCGGCTGCACTTCCACCTGCCCATATTGGGAGGCTCAGGACGCTCTTCAAGAACGCGAAAATCTATGCGATGTACGGCTTGACTGAGTGCAAACGCGTGTCCTATTTGCCTCCAGACGAGTTGGATCGGAAGCCCACGTCGGTTGGGCGGGGGATGCCAAACGTTCACGTCTCTGTAGTGGACGATGACGGCAATGCGGTACCGCCGGGTACGGTGGGAGAACTTGTGGTTCGAGGTTCCAACGTGATGTTGGGCTACTGGAATCGTCCCGAAGAAACCGCGGCCATGATTCGACCCGGACCCAATCTTTGGGAAAGGATTCTCTACACCGGCGATCTGTTCACGATGGATGACGAGGGTTTCTTGTACTTCGTCGCTCGTAAGGATGAGATCATAAAGACCCGTGGAGAAAAGGTCAGTCCATCAGAGGTTGAGCGAATCATCCATGAGTTGGAAGAGGTTCGGGAGGTAGCGGTTGTTGGTGTGCCGGATCCGATGCTGGGACAAGCACTGAAGGCAATCGTGGTACTGGTGGATTCCGGAATGCTCACGGAGCGGGATGTCATTCGTCATTGCGGCCGCCGGCTTGAGAGTTTTATGGTTCCGAAGGAAGTCGAGTTTCGGGAATCGCTTCCAAAGACATCGTCGAGCAAGATATCTCGAAAGAGAATCCAACAAGAGTGTGAGGATGCCACGGTGGAAGGCACGTGATTGGCTGTTGGTCCCGAGGGAGATGGGCGTAAGGAACCTAGTCGTTGGCAAAGATGGTCAAGAGGCCCTTCCCGAATGGGTGAGTTGCTTGTGTTGTGGCGATTGAGTAGCAGTCGGGAATTGCGTTGAACGATGACAGGAATAGTTCAGCCGTGATCGAGGACACATCACTGTTTTTTGGCCCTGGAGTCTACGGGGAGGTCTACAGGCCATCTGGCCCACAGTTGCCGGGTTGGGTGATCTGTGATCCCTTTGGCAAGGAGAGAACCAATTCAAACCGGCTTGGTTTTGAGTGGGCGCGAAGCTTGGCAAAGGTTGGCCATTGGGTGCTCAGATTTGACTACCGCGGGACCGGGGATAGTGCTGGCTGGTTCGAGAACTTTACCCTCGATGATTATTTCGAGGACATAGGGTGTGCCCGAGCCGAGTTGGAACGTCTCTCCGGCATGGCCTGCCGCGGACTCGTCGGCCTCAGACTCGGTGCCAGTCTGGCGGCGAAGTACGTGGCGGATACTGCCGGTGATTTGGATCTCGTACTCTGGGAGCCGATCATTGACGGCAACATCTATCGGAATTCGCTGCTTCGCACGGCGATGGCCAACGAAATGGTTCATTCTGCCGGGCCCAGTGCATCGCGACACGAGCTCCAGAAGAAACTGATGGATGGTCAGTCGGTGGTGGTGGACGGGTTTGCCCTGAAGAAGCCCATGTTTGACTCCTTGGCCGAGATTGATCTCATCTCCCTCGGCCGGCCCTCTTGCGGGCGAATCTTGATTGTCCAGATAAAGACCAGGCGCAGTCAGTCGGTACCGCCGCTTCTTTCAAAACTGGCGGCATTGTATTCAGCGAGCGGCGAAACTCGACTCGAGGCGGTTGACGAACCACCGGTATGGATGAAGACAAGATGGTATCGGTGGCAGCTCAAAGACCTCTTTGACAATACCCTCGGGTGGATGGCGGAGCGGAAAGATGAGCCGCAACTGGCACAGACGCCAGTCAAGATTGAACCGGGAAATCGACAAGACTCCCAGTCCAACGAATACCCGGTTTGTTTTCGTGTAGGTGGTGACAAGATCAAGGGCATTCTTCATCGACCCCATAAGATCAGGGATGGTTCTCCAAACGTCGTATTGGTGGCTGCAGGCGAAGCCTGCCGCGCTGCTTTTTTTTATCGCCGGCTCGCAGTTGAAGTCGCGAACAGGGGTTGGAACGTCTTACGATTCGACCCGCGAGGGATCGGCGACAGTCACGGGGATCTTGACTGTCGTGTTCTCACCGAGGTCTTTTCGAAGGTTGAAGACGGGGTGTTGGTGTCTGACACCGTGGCGGCAATCGACTTCATGCAGAACGAATGCGAACCTCGGGGCACTGTATTGATCGGACTTTGTGGTGGGGCCATCACGTCAATCTTGACGGCTCAGGCCGACAAACGCGTGATTGGCATTGCTCCGCTGGAGTTACCGATGAGGTTGACTCCCCGCACTGAACTGCGGCAACAGGGAGTCCTCCTCCGACAAATGCCGTGGGACGAGTCGCTGTCTCGTCATCGAGGCACGTTTTTCCTGTTGAAAGCGCGAAGTCTCTATCATCTTCTGAAGACGTTGCAACGGCGAGTCGGTCTGACTCTGGGATCAGCGGTTTTCCGGAAATCGAACTCTGCCCCCGGCGAAAGCGGGTGGTACCGCGAGAAGATTGGAGACGACGCCAGTTGTGCCATGCTTGCCGCATTGGGGAAGACTCTGGATCGGAGGATCCCCGTCTTCTGTGTCTTTGCGGACACAGAACAGCCCAAGTGGTTCGAGACAGTGCTTCCGGGTCTCCTGGCAGACAGGGCGGATGGAGAAGGGTGTATCGGATTTCGAGTTATTCGGGGCGCTGACCACAACTTCACCATGCCCGGTTCCTCCGAAAAACTCTCCGAGTCCCTTATCACCTGGCTGGAGGGCCCGAACCTGCGGGTCGGCTGACTAACAGCCGGCCTGCTGGTTGTTTGGTTGGACCTTCCTAGGCCGGGATTTCGTTTATGATGTAGTTACAGTCCAACCTGTCATGCCTCCGGATTCAAATCCGTTTTTGAAGATCTGGTAGGTATCGATTCCGCTGACCTGAACGTCATCGATGTACCAACCGTGGCCGCCGTCCCCGCTGTCGCATGACAAGCGGAAACGGAGAATAGCGGTTTGGCCCTCAAACGGACTCAAGTCGACCCTCACCTCCATCATTGTCCCGAGAGATCCTCCACTCCAGGCCATCCGGCCGCTGATCGGGCTGTTCCAGCCGGTCGCTATTTCAGTCGTGTATTGACCCTGAAGGATCTGAGGACCGAGATCAACAAACGTCAATCCTCCGTCGACCGAGATTTCAATCACGGCTCCGTCACCAAACTGCTCGAACGCGTAGGTGTGCCAGAACGAGAGACTGCCCTCTTGAGGTATCTGAATCGCTGGTGTGAGGAGGTAGTTATCTTTGACGTTGGAAACATCGCTGCTGAAGAACGAGTAATTCGAACTATGAGACCGGGCTGAAGACAGTGCCCAGTCATCCACTCCCTGGTCGGCGTGGTGGGTCCAAGTTTCTTTCACTGGATCCAGATCGTCCCAGAACACCGTCCCGGTGGGTGGTGTTGGCGTTGGTGTCGGTGAAGGCGGCGGTGTGGGGGTGGGTGTGGGTGAGGGTGGTGGTGTCGGGGTTGGCGTAGGCGATGGGGGTGGTGTTGGTGTCGGAGTGGGCGTTGGCGGCGTTCCGTTTGAAAATTCAAAGGCGCCGATATCGGCGACCGCAGAACCATTGGAGTCTCCATCGAGGGGTCTGGTCACGCCTGAGAAATCTGTAGGTGCGGCAAACGCATTGATGCCTCTATCGATTGCGGGAGACCCGCTGCTGAGTTCGAAGACAGCATTGTTAGGGTCATCGAGTTGAGGGTTGATCTCCAGCGAATGCGCGTCCCAAGCGCCTCCACTGTAGTCGCGGTAGTTTTCAAGCGAACCCTGTTCCCACGGAGGCCACCCGGCGATATTAGAGGTGTTGGATGACCACAGGAGATTGTAATCGGTGGTGACGGTCGAGGTATCCTGTACGAAATCTGTAATAAAGATCGCCGGGCCGTAACCACGAGAAACCAGGATGTTGTTATGGACGGTCATGTGGTCGCCGCCGAGCCAGATCTCACCAACTGTCCCGTCGGTCCGCCCAAGGTTGTTCTTCCAGCAGGTGTTGTTTCGAACCACAAACCCGCTGCTGTGGAACAGGTTCATGCAGAGACCCTCGTTGTTCCAAATGACGTTGTTTTCGATCAACGTGGGGTTTCCGATGGAATAGTCGGAGTAATCGAAAATGATGCCGTGTCCCTCGGTTTCACGGTAGTCTTCGTCGGTGTTCGCCCAGACTCGATTTCCACGAATCACGTTTCCGCCGCCACACTCCCAGTAGTTGATGGGACTTGTGTAGCCCGTCAGAGCGTTGTGGTGAATATCGCAGCCCTCGATCGTGACACGTGAAGATTGGAGAATTCCAATCGCTCCTTCGACGCAGTTGGTGACCTCGAGGTTTTTGAGCACAACATCGCTTGTGCGCTCGATCATTACACCTTTCCAGGCGAAGCCGCGTAACTCAAAGCCGTCGAATTCGAGGAATCTTGGGGCGACTCCGTTCTGTTCGACGACGAGGATGCCCCAGTCCGCACCTCCGTCGGCAGAGAGAACGACCTCTTCGCCGGGCTCTGCCAAAAATTTGATCGGCGCAGCGGCAGTGCCGCTGACAGTCACTTGAATTACGGCCGCCCACCAACATGCATCGCACGGGTAGAGTTCGGTGTATTCGCCCTCGCGAACATGAATCACGTCGCCCGGTTGAAGGTTGTCGCCGGTTGCCTCGAGTGTGCACCAGGGAGACGTGGCACTGACCTGCCCCCGAGATCGGCTATTACTGCAGGTACCGCCGAGAGAACTCCTGTCAACCCAGAGATCGGCTGTCGTTCCAATCCAAGCGGTCAGCATTACCGCGACCAGCAGAAAAACGCAGCGTGAAACGAACCGATTGCGTCCGGACGCACCTCGACTGTTGAAATTTGACATGATTTCCCCCCCCCCCCAGACTCAGATCGTCTCTATCTTGTGTCGGCGCGCCTCATATTGCCGGGCAGCGCACTCTACGAAACACCCATCCACTGCCAAGAATAGTATTGAAGGGACTTAACTACAGTGCGCCCGGTCACAATTTTCGTTAGAGAGATGAGAAGCCGACGCAGCCACAGCCGGGTGCCGACGCAATCGAAAAATCTGGGTCGCGACAAATCTTCAATTAGGGTGCGGTCCGTTTTGATGAGGTTGCAAATGATCACGGAGCGCCGATGTAAGATATGAGCGACCACTTTGTTTGAATGACAGGACAACGAGGAAACCCACGAAATTTACGACGAAGAAAGAAAAACGATCGCCGAACCAGCGGGTGCTGAGATCGAAGGGGAGTGACCACCGTGACCCGACCTCAAAGCTTTTCAACTACCTCCCTCAGAATCGACTGTGAGCGGGAAGTGGCGCGAGTTTCGGAAATCCTGAAATATGCGTTGATTGGAAGGTTCAAAAAACGGGGTTTCGTTTTGGGATTGTCTGGCGGAATCGACAGCAGCGTTGTTTGTGCCTTGTGCGTCCATGCTGTCGGAAAAGAAAAGGTTCTCGGATTACTGATGCCTGAGAAAGAATCCTCAGACGACACGCTTCGCCTCAGTCAATTGATTGCTGAGTTTCTTGGCGTCACAACCGAGTACCATGACATCACCGGGGTTCTCGAGTCGGTTGGCTGTTACGAAAAAAGAGATGAAGCCATTCGAAAGGTAATCCCAGAGTACACACGGGAATACACATGCAAGATCACTTTACCGAACGTCTTCGAGGATGGTGAATACCGTCTCTTTTCGGTCACCGTGGAATCTCCAGAAGGAGTTGTAAAAAAGAAGCGCCTGTCGATGGAATCATATCTTGGAGTGCTCTCTGCATCGAATTTCAAACAACGGGTTCGAAAAATGATGGAGTACTACCACGCCGATCGACTCAATTTCGCCGTAGCGGGAACACCAAATCGTCTTGAATTCGATCAAGGTTTTTTCGTAAAACTCGGAGATGGGGCGGCTGATATGAAACCAATTGCACATCTTTATAAAACGCAGGTTTATCAGCTGGCGGAATACCTCGGGTTGCCGGCCGAGATTCGCGAACGCCAACCAACGACGGATACCTACTCGATGCCTCAAAGCCAGGAAGAGTTTTACTTTGCCCTTCCGTATCACATGATGGACCTGTGCCTCTTTGGGTTGAACAACAATATTCCGATCCAGGAGGTCGCCGCCGCCGTTGATCTTGAAGTCGAGGAGGTGGAGATCGTCTTTCGTGATATCGAGGCGAAGAGAGAAGCGACGCGATACTTGCATGCGGCACCGGTTTTGGTCGAGGACTTCCGAGAGCGCCTCGAATAGAAGGGGTTATTATGAGAGTTAATATGCTCATATTTTCCTTATTTAGTTTGGTTGTAATTATGAGTTTATTGTTCGGAGTATTTTATAGTTTGAAGACCGAGAAAATTTGTGATGAAAAGGTGGATATAAGTTTTTGGAATTCGAGTGAAGTTGATTTCGATAGTCTCAAGGATGTGAACATTTTTTTTGGACATCAGTCTGTGGGCCAGGACATCATTCTTGGGATGCAGGAAAATGTCGATGAAGATGGTCATGGATTTCCAAAAATTGTTGAAATATCGAGCCTGAGTGACATACGTCCTGGTACACTAAAACATTGCAATATTGGAAAAAATACGCGGCCATTATCGAAGATTCGAGCCTTTAAGAAGATACTGGTTGGGGCTACAGATGTGCGGGTCGATATCGCATTGATGAAGTTCTGTTATGTCGACATGACCCACGACTCGAATCCTCAAGAGATATTCGGCGTTTATTCAGAGGCGATGTCGGAACTGAAAAGCGAATTTCCGGAGACCGTTTTTGTTCATGTCACGGTTCCGATCGAAGCGATGCCGCGAAGCGCGAAGGGTGTCGTAAAGAACTTCATCAAGCGAGTCATTGGGAGACCTGGGGTAGTCGAAGACAACTGGGTTCGCCATCAGTACAATGAGTTGTTACGGGATCACTACTCAGGGAAGGAACCGGTGTTCGACCTCGCCGCGTTGGAGTCTCTCGACGCCGGGGGATGTGCGACCGTTCGGATGTTCCAAGGAGAGGAAATTCTGTTTATGGACCCGGAGAAGACACAAGACGGTGGTCATCTGAATGGCGGAGGGCGGAAGACTATTGGGAGGGAGCTTCTGGGGTTTCTGGGCGCAATTGCAGGTGAACGAGAAATGAAGGAATGATGACTTGAAGACGACTTGATTCGACCCAGGGACTCAGCGGTCGTATCTGTCTGATTATCGGACAACGCAAAGATCGCAAGTGGAGTGGAGATTGGCAGCTGACGAAGAAGTGCAGTCTGATTCGATGGGATCGGTCGGTTTTGGAAGTCGCCTGACGCGCCTGGCGGCGGAGCTCTCGTTATTGAGCGACAAGCCTGAGGAGACGCCGGAATCGACCTTGCGGGCTTTGTGGATGGCGGCAGCAGGTTCGCCGATGTCCGCCGAACGTGCCGTTGCCTGTCGGTTGCCGGAACTCGACCCTTCACAAACCACGGACCTGGACGGAATGATCGAACGGAGACTCTCCGGTATTCCGTTGGGACACATCACCGGGCGTCAAATGTTCATGGGAATTGAATTCGTGGTGGGCTCCGGGGCTATGTTGCCACGTCGGGAGACTGAAATCCTGGGGCGCGCCGCGGCGAAGGTCGTTGCCAGACTTCGAAAGGCTCAGGGAACGGCGTTGATGGTTGACACATGCTGCGGTTGCGGAAATGTGGCTCTCGCTGTGGCGCAGGGTGAACCCGATGTGCGCGTTCTCGGTATTGATCTCTCTCCCACCGCGGTCGAGTTGGCGCGGGCGAACTCTCGGTACCTTGGCCTGGACGATCGTGTCGAGTTTCGTGTCGGGGACCTGGTGGAACCGATCTCGGACGTCGCCGGTGCGGTCGACCTGATCACTTGTAATCCGCCGTACATTTCAAGTTCGAAGGTGGGGCAAATGGCTCAGGAGATTTCCGATTTCGAGCCCTGTATGGCGTTCGACGGCGGTCCGTTCGGTGTGAACATTCTTCGCCGTCTGCTCAAAGAGGGGCCGACGGCGTTACGACCCGGTGGTCATCTGGCTTTTGAGGTTGGACTTGGCCAGGGTGATTCAATTCTGTCTCGGATGCAGAAGTCTGGGATCTTCAGGTCGAGTGAACCGCAGCGGGACCCGACCGGATCGATTCGAGCTATCGTGGCCCAACTCGCTTGAAAATCGTGGATGGACTCAGGGAAGCACCTGATTGGTCGAAACCACGACGGCTGGGTGGTGGATCGACCCGACGGGTGAAGCTGAAGTAGATATACGCCCCGACGTCCCAGGCGGCCCCGTAGAAATCCTGGTCGACCACGTCCACCGAACCGGTCCAAACGGAAGACTGGAGAAGTCCTTTGTTGTAGTCCAGTCCCAGGTCTGTGCCCGCATCGCGGCAAACGGAGTCCGGGGTCAAGTACAGAGTATTGAAGCTCGTGCCGGCGAGTCCCGGGTCTCCTTCAATGGAGTACGTGGCGCTGCCATAGACCGTTTCCCACGCCGCATAGGTGCTGTAGTCGATACCGCCCCAGTTGATGAAGTCTTCTGTTTCGACGCCGAAGTTATTGTACTGATATTGATTACCGGACCCTTGGTTGCCTCCGTTTTCTCCGCCGAAATTGGCGTAGAGAACGTGCTCGGTCGTAGCCGCGACGATGTTGTTCATGACAATATTGTTGTTCACCGAACAGGTCTGACAATCGTAGGTGGCAATCTTGATTCCGACTCTGCCGCCGTAGCAGGTGTTATTGAATACAAGATTGTTGTTGCTTGAAAAAGAGATTCGCGAATCGATCGCGATACATGCCGCTGCGAATTCGTCGTCTCCTGCATTGTTCGTGGCATTGTCATGAAGGACGTTTCCGAGGATGACTGAGTTGCTGGAAATCTCGATGAATACCCCGTTCCCGGTGTTCCCGTACACCAGGTTGTGACGAACGACGGTCGGGTTCACCGGATTCCCAGCCACGCCGTCAAGCCAGATGCCTACACCTCTTCCCTGGTAGTCGCCTTCCTGTCTGCGCCCATTGTCGAAACACTCGTTGAAGTAGACCTGGTTGCCTTCCTGAGCAGGGAAGTACTCCCAGAGCTTGATTCCATACGTCCACTGGTGTTGTTCTTCGAATTCGTTGCCGGCGCTTTGATACTTGCCGTTGCTGTAGCAGAGGTTGCGGCGAACGATGGAGTCTGTGGCTGGTCCTTGGAGTCCAATCCCACCGGTGCCGTTGTTGCGCGTGACGTTGTCCTCGATGACCGCCTCGCTGTAGGGAATCTCCCCGTTCAGATCGATCCCTACTTGCCAGTTCCATTCACCGACGCAGTTTCTGATCGTGACATCTGATCCGGGATTCCACGCTTTGAGGCCGCTCGCGTTGGCCTGGCGGAAGGTCATCCCCGTGATGATCAGGTGATCTGTACTCGCTCCAAAGCACTCGTCTCGGGCACCCGCTTCGATTCCGGGATTCTGATACGCGCTGTCCGGGTCGCCTGATGATGAATAGAAGTAGAGAGAACCTTGTTCCCAGAACCAGTCAAAATCGTTGACGAGTTCCCCTCGGCTCCCCTTGCGGTCGCAGAATTCGCCATCCGCAAACACCTGCCGAGGTTCAATGCCGACGTTCGCGACGTAGACGTTTCCTCCGTCCATCACCCATCCCGCCACCAGATTCGCCCCGGAAAGCACGACTGTTCCCAAACCGTCATAGACGATCGGAGCGTCCTCGAGGCCACTGCTGGTTGGGTAGACGGTCGATCGAATGACCCCGCCGTCATCGCACAGGACGATGGTGTCTCCCGGTTCGAAAACCTCGACATTGTGAGTGTCGGGGTGCATTGCCGTCTCTGGTGATTCACATCCGGTCGCTGTCGCCTTGGAATATGCGTTCCCGTCTGCTCGAATGTAGTAGGTCGTTGCCGATGCCACACCGGCCACGAAAACCCAAACGATCCAGGTGAGAAACACCGCAATTCGATACATCAAGTGAACAACCTCACCGGTTGAGATCTACTGTTAGTCTACCACTGTGCCACGCGAGATCCACTGAGGAATGGACAGCTGATCACACGCAATGCAAGCGCAGTCGTTGGCTGTCACAGATGGCTGAACAGTAAGTCCGCGGTAATTATTGCGTTCTTTGCCAGCGAATTGGAGACTCAGATAATGAAGGGGCGCCGAGGATTTCTGGAACGATGCTGCTGCCTTTGTGGAGGAGTGGTGAGCGTTCTCTAAGGTGCCGCGCTCGACCACCGTGAAATCGTGCCGATCTCGAACCCGTCTGCAAAAAGCGGTGGCCCCTGACCTGTATAGCCGAATGCTCCGATCTCCCAACCGGACCCGAGAGCATCCTGGTGGTCGGTTCTCACGAAGTCTGTCCAGTAGGAGGTCTCTCGAAGCGCTTCGTCGAAAGCTTCTCCGAGCGCGGAACCGGCGCCCCGGCAGGGAGATGAAGACGTCAGGACCAATTCGTTGTGGGTCGTTCCAAGCAGTTGCGGGTCGCCTTCAACTGAAAAGGAATCCTGCCCGTAGACACCTTCCCAGGCGGCGTAGGTGTTGTATGGGAGGTTTCCCCAGTTCACGATTCCTGGTCTCTCTTCACCGAGGTTGTTGTACGCGTAGACGTTTCCCGATCCGTTCACGCCGTCGTTGTCGCCGCCGAAGTTGCAGTACAGGTTGTGTTCGGCGGCACCGACGATGATGTTGTTCATGACCAGGTTGTTGTCGACGGAACAACCTTGCCAGTCGTAGGTGACGACCTTCACCCCGTATCTGCCACCATAGGACGTGTTGTTGAAGACACGGTTGTGTTCACTTTTGAGAGTCGCACGCGCATCGATGGCTATATTCGCAGCTGCAAAGCCGTCGTCGCCACCGCTGTTGGTGGCGTTGTTGTGGAGCACGTTGCTCTGCACCACCGTGTTGCTTGAGAGTTCTATGAAGATACCGTTGCCCTTGTTGTTGCGGACCTTGTTGAACCTGATAGCTACGGGGTTGTCAGGGTTGCCCACGACACCATCCACCCAAATTCCCACACCGAGACCCTGGTTGTCGCCCTGGAGCCCGCGTCCGTTGTCATAACAGTCGTTGGAATAAACCTCGGTGCCTTCCTGGTAGTCGACCTCGGCGTAATCTGGGTTGAGAGAGTCATCCCACAGCTTGATCCCGTAGGTCCACCACTGTTCCTCATCGAATACGGTTTCCATGCTCTGGTACTTGCCGTTTTCGTAGCACCGGTTTCCATAGATCTTCGAGTCGATGCCAGGCCCGAGCACGGCGATGCCGCCGGTGCCGTTGTACCGAGCAGTGTTGTTCTCGACTGTGAGATTGTCGTACGGGATAAGAAGGGGGTTATTCGGGGGTTGTGCCGAGGAGAACAAGAATCCCGAGTGCCAGTTCCACTCCGCGACGACATTCCTCACCGTGAGGTGCGACCCTGGGATCCATCCGAACACGCCACTCTGATTCGAGTGCCGGACAGTGAACCCTTCGACGATGATGTAGGGCGCCTGGCCGACGCCAAAACACGAATCACGTGCGCTCGCCTCGATCCCCGGGTCGTTGAAGACCGAACCCGGGTTTCCGGCGGCAGAGAATACGGAGAGGCGATCCGTATCCGTATCCCAGTACCAGTCGAGGTCGTCCGTGAGCTCCTCGAGAGCACTTTTCCGGTCTCCGAACTCACCATCGAAAAAGACCTGAGACGGTGGAATCGTGACGGAAGCCACATAAGTACCGTCGCCGTTCGAGGTCCAACCTGACACAAGGTCCGATCCCGAAAGAACGGCGGTCTCGCGTCCGTCATAGATGATCGGTTCGGCTTCCGTGCCCTCGGACCCTGCTGTCAGGTACAAGATTTCCCTGAACACACCGCCTTCGCTGCACAGCACCACCCTGTCGCCCGGTGAAAAGGGTCCTCCGTTCGCGGTCTCCACGGACATCGCGGTCTCGGACGACCCACAGCTCACAGCTGTCACTTTGGACGCGGTTCCGTCGGCTCGAATATGGTAGGTCGTCGCCGACGCCAGTCCGGTGACGAGGTTCAACGCAATCCACGAGAAAACCACCTGAGATCGCCACATCTTCAGAGATGCCCTCGCAAGCGAATTCCCCCTGTCAGTCCTGCGGTTCTTCGTACGACGATCATCGCGTGTTCGAAGGTCACTGACACGTGATGCCTGGGCGATCAGGTCATCCGGATAGGGCCCGGGTGGTCTTCGGGAGGCATCGCCGCATGACTGCCGGCCGCGGCCGTCACCCGAAACAGGAACGTACGAGTCTGTCCGAGGAGCTGCCATTTGGGAGAAAATAGCACAGCGATCTCCAAAAGGAGACTGTGCGATTAGTTTTTTCCCGAGGTCTCATCGAAAAACGAGGACCGGGGAGGATCGTCCAGCGCGTCCCGCGGCGGGAACCACATGCTTGCTACGCTTTCTCCACGCCCCCGTCGAGCACGAAGAGGAAGGGTCCCAACGCAGACCCATCCTTATTCAGCCAATGAAGTTGATTGAGGACCGAAATACGCCAACAAATGTGGTTACGTGGCTCCCACCGGAATGCGGACGAACTGCCCGATCGTCAATCCAACACCACGGTCCACTCGGATAAGCCACCGGACTCGAGTCCATCGGCGAAGATCATCGGGGTTTCGCCTGAAAATCCGTAGGCACCAACCTCCCAACCGGATCCGAGGAGATCCTGATCGGCGGTCACCACTAGGGTGGGCCAGGTTGATGTTTCGGCGAGCCCGTCGTCATAGGCCGGACCGAGCGTGGTGCCGGAGTCACGGCACGGTGAGGTCGAGCCGAGGTAGAGCAAATGAGGAGATGTCCCGGCGAGCTGCGGATCGCCTTTGATTGACTTCGATGATTTGCCGTACGCGGCCTCCCAACTGGTGTACGTGTCGTAGTCGTTTCCGCCCCAACCGATGAAGTTGTTGGATTGAGCACCGAAGTTATTGAACTCGTAAACATTCCCGGAGCCTCTGACACCGTCGTTTTCGCCACCGAAATTGGCGTAGAGGTTGTGTTCACTGGCACCAACGACAATGTTGTTCTTGACGATATTGTTGTCCACCGAACATCCACTGCATGAGTAGGTTACGACTTTGATGCCGACCCGCCCGCCGTAGGACGTATTGTTGTAGACAAGGTTGTTCTCGCTCGTCCAGCCGTTGCGTGAATCAATGGCAATGTTCGCAGCAGCAAACTCTTCATCGCCACCGGTGTTCGTTGCGTTGTTGTAGAGAACATTTCCGAGGGTAACGGAGTTGCTGGCGAGTTCGTGGAAGATACCGTTGCCGGTGTTGTTGTACACCAGGTTGTGATGAATCACGTTTGGGTTGCTCGGACTGCCCGCCGAACCGTCAAGCCAGATCCCGACGCCTCTGCCCTGGTAGTCGTCGGGCTGAATGCGGCCATTGTCGTAACACTCGTTGAAGTAGATCTGGATCCCTTGCTGTTCGGCGGTATCCTCCCAGAGCTTGATACCGAACGTCCACTCGTGCATCGGATCGTAATTGTTGCCTGCGCTCTGGAACTTCCCATTTTCGTAACACTTATTGCGTCGGATTGTGGAAAAACTGCCTGGTCCGAGGAGGCAGATGCCTCCGGTGCCGTTGTACCGGGCGATATTGCCTTCAATCAGGGCATCGCTGTAACTGACCATTCCGTTGAAGTCAATTCCTGTCTGCCAATTCCATTCCGCAATGCAATTCCTGATCGTAACGTGAGAGCCGGGATTCCAGCCGTTGAATCCGTAGCTCGCGTGACCAACCGTGATGCCGGCCATGACGAGGTAGTCTGCTTCGCCAAATCCGACGCAGATGTCACGAACGCTCGCCTCGATTCCGGGTGCGGTGTATACCTTGTCGGGATCTCCCCCCGACGAGTAGAGATAGAGCGTACCGCTTTTCCAGTACCAGTCGAGGTTATTGGACAAGGCCGTTTTCGTCGCCTTTCGATCACCGAAACTTCCATTGACAAAAACCTGTTCAGGCGAACTAGAAAGGTTGGCCCGGTAGACATTTCCGCCATCAAGCGTCCAACCCGAAACAAAGTCCGCGCCGGAAATCACGGCGGTTCCTCTTCCGTCATAGACGATCGGCGCGCCACTTGAACCGCCCGCTGGGACCCACAAAGTCGTTCGGAAAATCCCGCCGTTGTTGCAGAGAACGATGGTGTCTCCCGCAGAAAAGTTCTGGCCGTTGTGGGTATCCATACTCATCGCTGATGACGCCGAACCACATCCAGTGGTCGCCCCTTTGTTGGGTGCTGTGCCGTCCGCTCGGACATAGTATGTGGCGGCGTCGACAACAAGGGGCGAAATAGCGGCTCCAACTGTGAGCGCGACGAGAAACCTTGTCGTCATTCGAAGAGTGCGTTCAAGACGAGAGACAGATTCCTTGGGAATATTCATTATTGGTGCCCTTCTGCTCATTTCATTGCAAAAATTGGCGTGTCGTGCGGCCCTTTTTGGGGTGCCAGGAGGGCACTCGTTCCTGTCGATCTCCGTGGGGAGTGGTCCCCGGGGATCTGCGGCAGGCACAGCAGGCGCACCTCGCACACAAAATGGATTCGATTCACATGCCCTCCTCTCGGCATCTGGCGCGTAGGTGATACGGCCGTCAGCCGGCGATCCAAGGCTACCTCCAGGTGAGATAGGCGTTAGTGACTGGGATCACCGGCGGAGATTTTGGTCGGGCACGGGATTCTTTGAGCCTGGGTCCGCACCCTTGAGCCGGCTTTCTTGGCTGGAGACTCGCAGGGTTTGGTCACGGGTAGAATTGCCGACGGACAATAACGGGGACTACGAGGACGCTGATTCATGGGTTGTTTGTCAGTGGTCTGAAATCCGGCATCGCTGTCTACGCGGGGTAGACGACGAATTTCTTTGCTTTTAATGCGAACAGCCTTGCGTTCAGAACCCGTACAGTGTAGGGTTTCAGGTGAACCCAACGATGGTCGCGGACGAGGAATTTTGCCGTGGATGAGTCTGGCTCGCCGATGAAGTACGATGAACTGTTTTTTAGGAACCCTTGGCGAGAAGGGCAGACTGTTGTGCGACAGGCTCATGAAGAACGACTTTTGAAAGTGAAGCGTGAATTTGGGGCTGTTGGGGCCAAACGTTGCCTCCCATTTTGGGTGGTTGCGTTCATGTTTCTGAGTATGTTGCTCACCTCGCCTTCCCAACCCCTGTGGGGTCAAGGAGCGGGAGCATATCGAGCCGAGGCGATCGTTCTCGTCAACAGCAGCAGCGACGCCTACAGTGATTTTCAGTACTTCATTCGGCCCTACCTTGATCAGTTCGGGCTCAGCTATTCTCAGCTTGACATAGCCATTCAACCGGTGCCGGTGGACATCGGTGATTTTGCGTTGATTATCATTGGGCACCGTCAGTTGGATGTCGATCTTCAGTTTCTCGATAGCGGCGAACAGGATTCGATTTCCTCGGCTGTCGCCGGCGGATCCGGGCTGTTGAACTTCGACGGCGATGTGGCTGACCAGGCTTTGGCGCCAAGATATTCCTTTGTCCAGGATGTGTTCGGGTTTTCCTACAGAGTGCCGATCTCAGGCCCCAATGTGGATATCCACTCAGATGCAAGCCCACCGGGCGGATACATCGTGGAAGCCCAGCCGACCAACGGATCATACGTGTTGAACGGTAGCATCAGCGAATCCGGAATTATGGTCTCCGCCGGGGCTGCGGTTTTAGCGTCGATAGCTTCCCGACCACTATTGATTGCGCAAACATACGGTGCGGGACGCGCTGTTCAGTGGGCGACCTACGAGTGGCTCGATGACGATATCTGGGGGTATGTTCGTGGTTTTGATGACCTCGTCTGGAGAGGCCTGGTCTGGGCGGCCCGCAAACCGTTCGTCATGCAGGGCATGCCGCCGATGCTTCCATTTCGGATCGACGACTGTTCTGGACCATTCTGGTGGGCGGAAGATGCGGCCGCCCTTGGCCTGAAACCCTGGATCGGGTTTTTCATGGACGATATCGACAACAATGAAGCCGCAGCAATTGCAGCGCTGGTAAGTGCTGGAGACGCGACGGCTTCCATCCATGCGTTCGGGATGAATGATTGGTTTTATTACCATCACGATTACGGCGACTACAGCAATCAACAGATGGCAGCCAATTTCGCTGAGGGCACCCAATGGCATCTGGACCACGGTATACCGATTTCCAAATACGCTCTTGGCCATTGGTACGAGTACGGAACGAACGCGTTTGACGGGCTCGAGAACTGGGGTGTCGAGTTCATCGGCGCACAGCAGGCACCGGGATTTGGTTACGCGTCTCCCTGGCTGATGCTTGGTCCGTATCGAAAGTATGTCTCTGGCGGCAGCGCAGAGATCCTGCCACTTTTTTACGCGGATTTTATTCAGGTGCCTGGACACCCGGAACACGACAATAAGTTCTTCAACGTCGTCACGGAAATCAGAGATAACGCAGGATACGAGTGGTATCCATCTAACAACGTCGCGTTAAGCATTGATCGCGGCGTGACGCAGTCGAAACGTGCGTTCGACAGTATGGTCCTCGGAACTCTATTCACCCACGAGTACGAGATTGCCGGCATCAGCAGAGCGAATTGGAATGCCATTCTCACAGGGGTTCTGAATGGCGTGTCGTCGTACAGTCCACTCCTGGTAACGATGGATTATGCCGCTCAGTATGTTCGGGCGATGTACACATCCTCCATAACCAGTAGCGTTTACGATCCGGTTACAGAAACCCTGGACACCACACTTTCTGGATCTTCCGATCTCACGACTTCTCTCTATCTCTATGTAGATCAGGGTGGTGTCGTCGAACACACGATGGTTGAAGTACCCAGCTTCACGGGGAGCGTGGTCGTGTCGACCGCGGCTGAGATGCCGACCCCTACGCCGACGCCGACTCCAACGCCGACGCCGACTCCAACGCCGACTCCAACGAATACACCAACTCCAGGTCCCTCGCCGACGCCGACGCCTACGCCGACACATACACCGACACCGACACCGACGGGCACGCCCACCCCGGGCCCCTCGCCTACGCCGACGGTGACGCCAACTCCTACACCTTTGACGCCGACGCCGACTGCCACGCCGACCTCGACGCCGACGCCGACTCCAACGCCGGTGCCAACTCTTCCTGCGGGAGTCGCATTTGAGGACGGTTTCGATCCTGTGAGAGAAGCGTGGACACACTATGCCGCTCAAGGGTTGGATGACTGGGCGCTGTCGACCGCAACCTCTCACAGTCCGAACCACTCCTTCTTCAGCAGCGACGTATCGAGTATCAAGGATGACTACCTGGTGACCGGTTCGTTTATCGTTCCGGTAGGGGCGCAGCTCTCCTTCTGGCACACCTACCAGTTGGAGAGGTTCGGCGATGGTGCTGTGATTGAAATATCGACGAATGGCGGCGCGACCTTCGCCGACCTGGGCCCGTTCATTGTCTCTGGTCCATACACTGATCAAATTGTTCAGGGCTGGGGCAGTCCGATCAGCTTGCGAATGGCCTGGACGGGCGGGGTTATCGGACCGATGACAGAAGTGACGGTTAATCTCAGCTCCTTCGTGGGTCAGAGCGCGATGCTGCGGTTCCGTCTGGCTTGTGATTCCGGCGACGGGAGTCACGGCTGGTATGTTGATGATGTTCGTGTGAGCGGCTCAGGATCTCCGCCGACGCCGACGGCCACTCCGAATTTGCCGCCACCGACGGCCACGCCGACAGCCACGTTCACGCCGTTGCCACCAACCGCTACGCCGACCGCGGTGCCGCCCACACCCACTGCCACACTGACGGTGACGCCGACGCCGCCACCCCCACCTACGAATACGCCGACTCCAGGTCCCTCGCCGACGCTGACGCCTGCGCCGACACATACACCGACACCGACACCGACGGGCACGCCCACCCCGGGCCCCTCGCCTACGCCGACGGTGACGCCAACCCCTACACCTTTGACGCCGACGCCGACTGCCACGCCGACCCCGCCATCACCGACGTCGACGCCGACGCCGACTCCAACGCCGGTGCCAACTCTTCCTGCGGGAGTCGCATTTGAGGACGGTTTCGATCCTGTGAGAGAAGCGTGGACACACTATGCCGCTCAAGGGTTGGATGACTGGGCGCTGTCGACCGCAACCTCTCACAGTCCGAACCACTCCTTCTTCAGCAGCGACGTATCGAGTATCAAGGATGACTACCTGGTGACCGGTTCGTTTATCGTTCCGGTAGGGGCGCAGCTCTCCTTCTGGCACACCTACCAGTTGGAGAGGTTCGGCGATGGTGCTGTGATTGAAATATCGACGAATGGCGGCGCGACCTTCGCCGACCTGGGCCCGTTCATTGTCTCTGGTCCATACACTGATCAAATTGTTCAGGGCTGGGGCAGTCCGATCAGCTTGCGAATGGCCTGGACGGGCGGGGTTATCGGACCGATGACGGAAGTGACGGTTAATCTCAGCTCCTTCGTGGGTCAGAGCGCGATGCTGCGGTTCCGTCTGGCTTGTGATTCCGGCGACGGGAGTCACGGCTGGTATGTCGATGATGTTCGTGTGAGCGGCTCAGGATCTCCGCCGACGCCGACGGCCACTCCGACTTTGCCGCCACCGACGGCCACGCCGACAGCCACGTTCACGCCGCTGCCACCAACCGCTACGCCGTCGGTCCCACCTCCGACACCCACTGCCACACTGACGGTGACCCCGACGCCGCCACCTCCACCAACTGATACGCCGACTCCAGGCCCGTCGCCGACGCCGACGGCCACACCGACGCCGACGGCCACGTTCACGCCGCTGCCACCAACCGCGACGCCGACCGAGGTCCCGCCAACTCCTACAAATACACGGACGGTGACGCCGACGCCGCCACCCCCACCGACCGATACGCCGACCCCAGGCCCATCGCCGACGCCGACGGTCACACCGACCTCGCCACCACCGACGGCGACGCCGACGCCGACAGCCACATTCACACCGGTGCCACCAACCGCTACTCCGACGATGGTGCCGTCCACTCCAACACCGACGGTAACGCCCACGGTTCCGCCTGCTCCTATTCGAATCAATGTGTGGATGGATGCGAATCAGGATCCGGTTTTGGTAACCACAACAAATGTCCCGGACCTCGTCCAAAATGACAATCAGTGGACTGAGTTCCTGTATGCGTCGCGCGGCTACCCAGGAGTATTTGCGGCCACCAGCGAAGCTCCACCCGTAATGCGCTTCTACGGAAATGTGCCGAACGGAACGTACTCGTTGGCGGCCGGACTGTATTGGAATCGGAACCTGCGCTACTTCTGGGGATACTCAGCTGGAAATCCGGAGCAATTTTCGTTCGACGTGACGAGCGGAAATCGTGGGAATTTTGCTCAATACACGATTGGCAGTGTGACCGTTACCAATGGCCTGTTCGAGATCTTTGTGCGAAGAGCCGACCCGCTGCCCGGCGGAGACTATCCATTCTGGGGTTGGGCGTGGATCGAGTTGATTCCTGCTTCATAGGGAGAGGGATGAACCGTGCGTGCCAACATCAGGGGGTGTGACTGCGTCGCACGCAAAATCTATGGCCGTGGGCCAGGGCGGGGCACATTCCTCGACGAGTTTTTGCATCAACCGAGCCGAACAACGACCTCGACCCGGCAACCACCCCGATATCTCGATATCGAACCACCCGGGTTCCGTCGACATCACTGTTCATTTCTCGGATCCCTCCATCCCTGCCGGGAAGGGGATTCTGTCACGTAGAACTTCCTCGCAACCCGTGGCGGGCCCTGGAAACGCGTTTCTCGAACGGTCCAGGTGCCCCTGAAGGCATCGCTCTATGCGAAACTTGGTTGTCGAGTGAATTTCATGGGATCAGTGACCCGGATCCGGTCAGGCATGAACGAGAGACCGCTCGCGGACATGGTTGAGCGGTGGGTAGGTTCCGAGGCATCCGATGCCGGAAACCATGGCTTCGTAGAGACGTACGGGATTCAACTGGAGATCGAAAGAATTGGCGGACACCACAGTCGAATCCGTCGAATGTTCAGGAAATAATTGCCTGAACTTTTTTCGAAAATGCCTCGAAAATAATTTTGCCATGCAGGAGTTCGGAAGAGTGGAAGGGTTATCTGAGAAACGGAAACGTTGTTACCGGGTCCTGGCCCTGAATATGAAAGGAAAACGCGTTGGGGAACGGAAGATCTGAACTGAGTCAGGTTTTCGAGAAGTTCGGTACGGAGAGACTTCTTCCTCTGTCCCGTCATAAGGCCGTCGGGACTATTCTGTTTTTAATTTTTCTTATAGTCATCTGTTTCGCCGGGATACGGGTCGTCCATCATCTGCAAACTCCTCAATGTTCGAACGATGATCTCGATTGGGGTTTGATGGATTTTCAAAATACGACGTACTATCCGGTATTGGCTTTCCTCGAAGGTGTGAATCCCTACGATTATCAACAGTACATTTCCAACTACCCAGTTGATGCCAGTTTCCCCATCTATTCTCCGTTGACATTATTGCTTCATTTACCGTTTGGAATGCTCTCTTTTGGTGCGGCAAACACCCTCTATTTTTTGTATAACGCCGTTCTCATGGTGGTACTGGCCTGGTTGATTTTGCACGTTTCTGAATTGGGGAAAACCCTGGCTAGCGTATTTCTGTTGGCAATCCTCATTGTTCTGTCACGACCGGGATGGATGGTTCTTCTCTGTGGGCAGATCATCTGTGAGGTCACCATCGGCACGATTGTCGCCCTGCACTACTCTCGCACGAGGCCGTTATTGTCTGGGTTTGGGCTGGCCCTCGCCTGTCTGAAACCGACATTTGGTATCCCTCTCGCGGCATTGATGATTTTTCGAAGGGATTATCGTTCGGTAGTCGTCGGTATCTGTGTGAGTATTTTCGGCGCTGTATCGGCAATTATTCTTATCGAAGGTTCTTTCAGTGGGATCGTTGATTTTTTTGCCATTATCTGGAATCAACATGTTGGATCAGATAATCTCCTTGGGCTCCCTTCACCATCATATTTCATGCGTATTGACACCCTCTCTGTAGTTTCGAGGTTGCTGGCGTGGGATCCAGGAACGTCGACGATGATTGCGGTGTTTATAGTCTTTGTTATAAGTGTTGGTGCTGTGGTAAGGAGAGGAGGGTCAACGGACGATGTTTCTGGTGCAAATAACCCCGTTGCAACTCTTATCGCGACGACGATGATGTGTTCTATATATCACATGGAATACGATGCTTTGATTCTCTTTCTTCCGCTGGTCTCGCTCGTGTTCAGTATTGGCGAGAAAGTTGTCGAAGTTTCGAGATTTCTTTGGTGGTCGACGGTTTTTGCGCTCGTGTTCTTCTTGTTCAATCCGTTGACCACGAAGATCGTTCGGGCCGCCCACGGGATGGACGAAACCTACTTGGGCTGGGTCGGTACACTCAATGGTTCTCTTGTGCTGTTCGTACTGGTCGCGTCGGCGGCGATCGTGGTGAGAGCTCATCGAAGGGACGTCATTTTTTAGGGGCGACCTTCTACACGTTTTTAGAACTTCAAAACCACCAGGTTCTGCCAGATCGACCCTCGAGCCTTCTTCACCTTGGCTTCGAACCGCGTCGTCGCCTAACATTGCGCCGTTACTCCGCCCTCAGAACTTACCTGATCTGCCTCGATTCAGATCCGGATCGCTCCCAGCTGTGCCTAGCACGAAGTGCTCCGGCGGGGCGTTACCTTTTTTCGGAAGAACCTCCAAAATAGATCTTCGGCTGGGTAGGGCACTGCGAGGCGACGGGGGATCAGCGAACTCAGGGCACGAAGTGGTCTCAATGCCGAGACTGCTGTTTTGAATCGTATCAACGACCTGACGTGGGTGCCAGTAATGGACTTTTTTGGACGGCCAGTCGCGATTTCTTCGAACCCTTGGTTCTTGGCGAATCGTCGAATAGTTGAGGGTGAGAATCAGTGGAGAACGGTTGGTGGGCTGTACTCGTGCCAATGCTTTCCACACATCTTGGCGGTCCAACTCCTGCAGTTCCAGGGTTCTATGAGCAGACATCGGTCTGGATTCGTAAGGCGCTTTGCGTGGTGGAACGAAATTTTCGGGTCAACAAAATGTGGGAGAACCTGAATTATGCTCACGACGTCGAATCTTCTGTCAGTTCTGTACTCCTCGAGTGGGACTGGGATGACTTGAAGGCCCAATTGGTTACGAGCGTATGCGGCCATTGTCGTGTTAGGTTCGATGCCAAGTCCAGCCCATCCCGTATCCAGCATCCCCTGGAGGATGAATCCTGCCGCGGCACCAACATCAAGTATGGTCCCTGGTTCGAGGTACGAGTTGAGGAGTCTTCGGTAGCGGTGTCCATGTTCCAGCAGGAGTGGCCCCCGCTGGTGTATTCCGAATAGCCGGCTCCTCCGCCCTCAAAAAAGGCGTCAGTGTATTCTCGGCCTATATGGCCGTCCGAGGGGCCAATCTACGCCCATCGGTGGGAGCATGATTGGCATTCTCGGATCCAGTAGTCATGAGCTTTGAAGAGCCGGTGCCCCCAGTATGTGCACAATGGGCAGTGCTTGCCGAGAATCATTTGTTGATCTGTATTGGGCTGTCCGAATTCAAAGTGCACAATGCGGTCAGCCGGAATCGGCGCCCGATTCCTTCGCAGGAATTCCTTGCGGCGCCTTTCGTCTTGGCAGAACGCATTTCGAACCGAAATTTGAGTGTTCACTCATGTTCACAACGGAGAAGTCTCGCTCAATCGAACTCAACAGGCGCCTCAGAAGGTCGATTTTTCGTGAGGCCTCGAGATTCATCGATGGGAAGAATTGGAGATCAGGCGCGTCCGCGCGGCCGAGGAAGTCAAGTGGGTGCAGGAGGAGTGACGGCTGGATCCCGGCGAGCCGGCATATCGCGAGCGAAGCGCGAAAGTACATTCTCATGAGCGAGGGGGAATAGGTTGCGAGGTAGAGCTGATAACTGAAATGGATAGGGATCTTCAGCACGGGCAGGGTTGTCACTGGAATCTCAAGGAGGGTGTGGCGGTTGAGGTCCCAGTAATAGGGTCTGAGCGGCTGAAACCCTTCACGAATACCACCGAATAGCTGCCTTCTTTTCGATCTCTCGTCATCACTGAGGTCAGATTTGAAAAAGTAGTATGCACGCGCAACGGGACCGAGGTACGTGGGAAACGTGGACGCGTCGTAGAGGTAATCACGGTCGGCAAGAACCTCGAGTACATCTCGCGAAAGGCTGTATCCGGGGCCGCGAAATCCGCGGGGTCGCTGACTGGTTGCCGCTTGGATGGCTTCCTCTGCGCGGATGATTTCGCCTTCGACCTGCTGCTTGGAATAGAGGTGCAACCAGGGTTCGTGGCTGAACGAGTGGTTACCGATTTCGTGCCCCGCATTTACGATCATCTGGAGGGCTTCGCGGTTCTTCTCGAGTGCGGCGTCTTGGCCGACGACAAAGATGGTGATTTTCCAACCGAATTCGTCAAGGATGTTGAGGAAGCGCGGCACCACGAGGTCGAGGTATGAGGGGAACGACTCCCAGCCGGCGTCGCCGTGAGTTTTCATGTACGACCATTGGTTGTCGAGGTCAAGGGACAGCGAGCAGATGGGTTTTGAGTCTTTCATGTCATTTCAATATTATTGGGAGCTGCCCGAAGCGTCTTCGGAGACGAGAAGATCACCGACTGCGGTCTCTGCGAGCTTGACTGTCTCGTTTACGTTCAACGTGCCGTTGACGATATGGGATGAATTGACGATCCACACACCCGGGACGGAGGTCTTTCGCGGTGTGAGCCGGCTCGAATACCCGAGAGTCGGGAGGGCATAAACGAAGCGTTCCCGCGACAATTTGAAACTCAGAATGTCCGACTCCCGGAGGTTGGGGTACATGCGCATCAGCGCCTCGACAAATCGGCGTCGCCACTCATCGTCCGGGATATCGAAGGAGTCGTCGTCGCCCGCGAGGTACTTCGGAAGGTAGACCAGCGACCTCCCGCCAAACTCATCGCGGTCGACAAACGCCGACATCTCGATCACCGCAGTGAACGGGACCCAGGAGTCGGTGATATTGGTGATGTAGTAGGGTCCGAGCGGTTTCTTCAACAGCACTGAAGCGCAAACGATACCCTGGTATTCAATGCCTTGGAGAAGTTGCTTTTCCCGGGTCGTGAGGTCCGGACAGGCTCGGGCTGCCACCTTGGACGGAATTGTCAGCACGGCCTGGTCGAAAATGGCGCGGGATCCGTCGGCGAAGCGAAGAGTGACCTTTTCGCCCTCTTCGCTTCTTACCGAGTCCAACTGGGCGTCAAGAACGATTTCAACCCCCTCGTTTTCGAGGTGATTTTGAAAGGCCTCGAGGATTCGCCCGTAGCCCCCGGGCACGTAACCGAACATCTCTTTTTTGAGGCCGGATCGCCGAGCTGCGTACATGCGTTGGATGGTCGCCCAGATGAAGGCTGCAGAGGTCTTGCGGTAGCTCTCGCCGAGTTTCGACCTCAACAATGGCAGCCAGATCTTTTCAAACGTCTTCGAACCGGACCAACGCCGCAACCAGTCGGCAACGGGTATGTGTTCCAGTGGACGCCAGTTCCTGATCCGGGATGCGTAGAAGATTGTCGCAGCCAGTCGGGCTTTCGAGATGAAACCGAGAGGAGGAAAACGGAGGAATTCGAGCGAACTCGACATCGAAAAGAGCTTGCCGTCGGTATAGAAACCGGTCTTGGTTTCGACCCATTTCATCTGCTGCTCGAGGTCGAGTTCGCGGAGGACGGACCGCAGATAGCTGTCCGAAAGAAGGATGACGTGATAGTGGCGGTCCCATTCGACGTCACCGAGCCGCCAGGCTCTCGCGAGACCACCCAGTTTCCTGGCTCGCTCGAAGAGAGTCACGGCATGACCCTGCTGCTTCAACCGGAGAGCCAGTGTCATTCCAAGGAGACCGCCACCGACGACCGCAAAGCGTTGGGTCGTTTTTTCAGTCACCTCGCACCAGCTCTTCCAAGTTTTGACTCTCGGAGATCCAGTCCACCGGCGTCACGACGGCGGGTCCAGCTCCTCAACGACCTGGCCGATGATCCGGTAGGTGAGACCACATTTCGGACAACTGAAATCCTTCGAATTGTCGACGATGTCTGCGAATCGAACGACAAGATGGCCACAACGGCAAACGCAACCCACTGGTTTCGCTGGATGGCCGACCACCAGGTGGAAGTCATCGACATCCTTCGTGACCAACGCTCCCATTCCGACCATGGCGAAACGACCAATGGAGAGATCGTTACCGATGATGCACCCGGCCCCGATCGTGGCGCCGGCCTTGACCAGTGTCGGCAAGGTGTCCTCATCGGGCTCCGACGGGCGAAGGTTTCTCAGGTCGACGGTCGTTGCGCGGGGGAATCGATCATTCGTGAAGACCGTGCCGGCACTGATCATGACACCATCCTCGATGGTGACCGCGGTGCAGATGTAGACCATTGCGTTGATCTTGACGAGATTGCCGATGACGACGTCGTAGGCGATGTAGGACTTTTCACCGACAATGCAGTTCGAACCTATCTGCGCGCCGTGGCGGATGTGGACGTTGTCCCAGATCGATGTGCCATCGCCGATACTGACGTCCTCTTCGACCAGCGCCGATGGGTGGATTCGTGTGATCATGGTGGTTTCTCTCCGGTATCCGTTTCAAACGCTTGCGGACTCGCCGTTGGCAACGGTGGTCCAGTGGTTCTGTCGAAGGGACTCGTACGCCGCTTCGACGACCTCGACCGAGGCGAGGGCGTCGTCGGAGTCGATCAAGAGCCCTTCCTGTCCGGCGATGGCTCGTGCGAAATTGAGGAGCTGGTTGCGGAATGCACCGACCTTATCGTAGCCGTTCCCGAAACTCACCCACTCGGACGAGCTGGATTGGCGATACTTCGATTCCTTCCAGCCGACCAGGACCGTCCCTCGCGAACCGTAGATGCTGATATAGCGGTCGAGTTCCTTGTTGATGCTCCAAGAGAGATCGATGTTGCCGATGACACCTTTCGCACTGCGAACAAAGACGCGGACGGTTTCCTCGACCTTGAGGTTCTGCACGCGTCGTCCCTCCATGACGTGAACTTCCGCGAGCGGTCCAAGGAAATAGCGGGCGATGTCGAATGAGTGAGTGCCGTTGTCGATCAGGACGCCGCCGCCGCTGATCTTCGGGTCGGAGTTCCAACGTTTCGACATATCGACCCAGGCCGTGAATGCGTTTTCAAAGAGGACGATGTCCCCGAGGATGCCGGAGTCGACGATCTGCTTGGCTTTGATGACGTCGTCGACATAACGGAATTTCGAGGCCATGGTGATCTTGACGCCCTTTTCTGCAGCCGCCTCGATCACCTTCTTGGAGTCTGCCACGCTGACCGCAAATGGCTTTTCGCACAAGACGTTCACGCCGCGGTCGATAAAATCAAGGCAGATCTCGGGATGGGTTGATGGCGGCGTACAGATCAAGACCGCGTCGGGCTTGCACTCTTCGGCCATTTCCACATATGACTCGAATGCCCGGGTTCCCAAGACCTCGGCGAGCGATTTCGCGGCTTCCGGCCGGACATCCGCAACACCGACGACTTCGCACTGGTCGCACGTCAGGAACGCCTGAGCGTATCCCTGTGAAATGGCACCCGCACCGACAATTGCAAACTTCGTTTTCGCCATGAGATCACCTCGTGAGGCGGGCGGCGGCTTCTTTCACCGCGCCGGCAATGTACTCGACATGTTCATTTGTGTATTTTTCGTTCCAGGGTAGGACCAGGATCCCCTCGAGGCCGGAATAGGTGCCGGGGAAGAGTGAGGGGTCGTAGTCGACCGCTTCGGGTCGAGCGAGAGTGAACGGGTAGTGGCTGCCGCCGAAGGTGACCTGATCTCTGAATACCTGGCACTTAAATGCCGGCTTTTGGATGTACCGTGGCGCCGAAAAGATGCCTTTTTCAGCGAGGGCCTTCCCGAGGCCCGGTGATCCACCGGCGATGACTTCGCTGTCCACCCTGGGACAGTATTTCCAATAAGTGTTTCGAGCGCCACTCTCAACCACTGGGGTTTGAATTCCGGGGATCCCCGTCAGCATCTCGGTCAACAGGTCGGCCATCTTGATTCGGGCGGAAACCACGCCGGGGAGTTTTGGCAGTTGTGCATCAGCAACCGCACCCTGGAGTTCACTCATGCGGTAGTTGAGAGCGAGGAAGTAGTGATCGGGGTTCTGGTCACCATAGCCCCACGCCTTGTGCACGTGAAGGAAGGCTCGCCGCGCAAGGGCGGGGTCGTTGCTGGCCACCAGGCCTCCCTCTCCCGTCGTGATGTGCTTGCCCTGCTGGAGACTGAAGCACCCGATCGCTCCGATGGTACCGATTTTCCGTCCGCGGTATTCGGCCCCAAAGGCCTGGGCGGCGTCCTCGATAACCGGAATCCCGCGCGAATTCGCGAGTTCCATGATCTCGTCCATCTTGCATGGATTGCCGAAGAGGTGGGTGGCGATGATCGCCTTGGTTTTCGGACTGATACGAGGCTCGATGGTCTCCGCAGTGACGTTGCAGGTCAACGGATCGACATCAGCAAAGACCGGAATCGCCCCCTGATACAGGATGGGGGTGAGGGCGCCCATATCCGTTATGGAAGTGGTGATGATTTCGTCACCGGGCTCCGGGTTGATGGCTGCCACCGCGATGTGGATGGCGGCCGTGCCCGAGGTGCAGGCGTAGGCGTGATCGATTCCCAGCGTTTTGGCAAAATTCGTCTCGAAGTCTTTGACGAAGTGTCCCTTGGGGCTGAACAGCATCCCGCTGCCGATGGCTTCCGCGAGATACGCCAGTTCCTCCTGGCCCAAGGTTCTGCCGCTGGAGTTCTGGTCAGAAGGAAGGTTCAATACGGCGGTCTCCGGAGTACGTTGGGCTGTCAATTAACTTTCTCCTTGGTTGGTCCTTTGGGAATCTTCATCACACGGTTTTCTCGTTGGATCTGAGGAGGTTTGCACTCTTGTGTGCCAACTCGTCGGCTACGATGGCCGCTATTCGAGATCCGCTGTCGCCCTTGCCAAAAGGGTTGTCGGTGGCGGCGACGGCCTCCAACCATGACGGGTCGTTGTCGATCTCGTCCAGAATACGTGCCAGGGTTTCGGGCTGGCCGCCTACAAGTTTTGCCACGCCGCACGCCACCGCCTCAGGTCGCTCGGTGTTTTCGCGAAGGATAAGGACCGGTTTGCCAAGTGTTGGGGCCTCTTCCTGGACGCCGCCTGAGTCCGAGACGATCAACCACGCCTGTGAAATGAGGTGGATGAAGTCGGGGTAACCCAGGGGATCGATCAGGTGAATGCGCGGGTGGCTGGCCAATTCTTGGCGGGCTGCTTCGACCACCGAGGGATTCGGGTGGACGGGGAACACAACTGCGATGTCGTCGTGGGTCTCGGTGAATCGCCGCAACACACCGAGATTTTCGCGCATCACGTCACCGAGGCTTTCTCGGCGGTGTGTTGTGAGCACGATCCGGCGGCAACCCTGGGTCGATTCCAGCACTTCATCAACAATACCCGGTGATCTGGGGGACGCGAGAATGTGGCGGAGGGCGTCCACCACCGGGTTGCCGGTGACGAAGATCGACGAATCGGGAACCCCTTCACCGATCAGGTTCTGCCGATTCTGCTCGGTGGCGGCGAAGTGGAGCGAGGCGAGACGACTGATCAGCCGGCGGTTCATTTCTTCCGGGAACGGGCTTTGTGGGTGGTCGGTTCGAAGACCCGCCTCGACGTGGCCGACGGGGATGCGGTGAGCGAAGCCTGCCAGCGCCCCGGCCAGGGCCGTGGTGGTGTCGCCTTGGACGAGGATGAGATCTGGAGCATTTTCGGTCAGGATCGGATGGAGGGCCTCAAGCACCCGAGCACAAACGAGATCCGGCGACTGATTTGGCCTCATGACCCGGAGATCGTGGTCGATCCGAACGTCGAAGACCTCCGTGAATGGGTAGAGCAACGTGGTGTGTTGGGAGGACGAGACGTTGACCGTATCGATGGAATTACTTTCCTCGAGGGCGCGGATAACAGGGGCGAGCTTGATGACCTCGGGTCGGGTTCCGAACAACGTCAAGACTGTGAACAACTCAAGCTCCCCAAGTTCTGGCGCAGTCAGCGGCGTGGGATCCGGACAGTCACCGCCGGGGAACTGGTCTGGGATCTGCGGGCTGCCAATCGCCATATATGGTTTGTGATGCGACACTTCACAGTTCAGCTCTTGACCAATCTACCTGCTGGATGTCATTTTCCGCAATCGCACAATGTGACTAATTTCCTCATCAAACTGAGTGAGTTTTTCCTTCAAGAGACCAGATATCCCAGTTTTTCCAATGAGAGTCGGCCATATATGGCCTTCTCGATATTGCGTTCAAACTAAATATTGACTGTAGAGATTCGCGCACATGAGGCAGCGCTGACCAGTCGGGGTCCACTGACTGGGTAGAGAACAAGGGTGTCTCAGGTGCGCAGGAACTGGACCTTTCAGCCGCCTTGGCGGTATGCTGTTGTGGTCCTATGAGCAATAAAGGCCTGAAACAGTGAGCGAATGGTGACATCAGATTCGCAGTCAACAACAAGAGGGCTGGTCAGTTCGGCAGACAGTAACGACAACCAATCAAACGGTTTCGACGGATCGGGTCACCTGCTGACAGTCGTCGTTGAGGACTACTTCCACGTGGCGCCGCTCAAGAGCGTGGTGCAGAGTGAGCAGTGGTACCGCTTCGAAAGGCGGGTCGAAGCGAACACTCGCAAGGCGCTCGATCTGCTCGATGAGCACGGCGTCACCGCTACGTTCTTCGTGCTTGGGTCGATTGCCGATGAGATGCCCGAATTGGTGCGTGAAATCGCCGACCGGGGGCACGAGATCGCGAGCAAGGGCTACGTCCACCGGAGCATCCAGCATTTTGGTCGCGAGGAGTTTCGCGAGGACCTGTTGCGGTCAAGAGAGGCCCTTGAGAAGGCATCCGGCTGTTTGGTGAAGGGTTTTCGGATCGGACATCGATGGTTCGGTCCGGACGACTTGTGGGCCCTCGATGTTCTTGCCGACGAGGGCTTCGCCTACGACTCCAGCGTGCGGCCCCTGTTTTTTCGTTTTGCCGGCAAGCCGAAACGACGCCGACCGCATCAACACGATCACAACGGACACAAGATCTGGGAGTTCCCTCTCGCTTCGTGGACTGTCGGCGGATGGTCAGTGCCTGTCTCCGGTGGGAATTACTTCCGCCAGCTTCCGCACTGGATGGTTCGGCGAGCCGTGGTGTCGTGGATCAAACGCGACGAGGCACCATTTTTGATGTATTTCCACGTCTGGGAACTCGATCCCGACCAGCCGCGGATCCCGGCGGCGCCGTGGACGCAACGCGTCCGCCAGTATCGTCACCTCGATCGGATGGAACCGATTATTCGGAGCTATCTGGAGCGCTACCGGTTCAGGGGTATCGGCGAGTATCTTGGTCTTCAACGAGACATGAAGCCGGTTCCGGTGAATCCTTTTGGCAGGGACGAACCGTCAGCCGTGCACACCGACCCGTTACGGGTCCCGGTCACCGTCGTGATCCCCTGTTTTAATGAGGAGATCGTTCTTCCTTACCTTGCCAACACCCTGAAAAGTGTGCGGAGCAGTCTCGGAAGTCTGTACGATCTACGATTCGTCTTCGTCGACGATGGCAGCCGTGACAAAACGTGGTCTTCACTCGAGGATCTATTCGGACACCGCGAGGATTGCACAATAGTCCGTCATGAGATCAACCAGGGAGTCGCGGCCGCCATTCTGACGGGGATCGGAGTCGCGGAAACCGAAGTCGTCTGTTCGATCGACTGCGACTGTACCTATGATCCCCACCAGCTCAGCCTCCTGATTCCCCTGATGACCGATGGCGTGGATATGGTGACCGCTTCGCCCTACCACTCCGAGGGAACCGTTCGCAACGTTCCGGGGTGGAGGCTGTTCCTGTCGAAGTCGCTGTCGAAGATGTACGCGTTGGTCCTCCGCCACCACTTGGCCACCTACACGAGCTGTTTTCGAGTTTATCGGCGCTCGGCTTTGAGACAGCTTTCAGTGCGAGAGGACGGGTTTCTCGGTGTGGCAGAGCTGCTCGGTCGTCTCGATCTCGACGGTGGCCGGATCGTCGAGTGCCCCGCCGTACTGGAAGTTCGGCTCTTGGGTCGCTCGAAGATGAAGACGGTGAGGACGATCTTCGGACACCTTGGACTGCTGACGCGGCTCGGTGTCGCCAGGATGACGAGGGTGGCACGGGTGCGAACTGGCATTTCAGCACCGCGGGCCTCACTTCCTGCCGAAAAGGAATCTGGAACCGGGTCCGGACAACCTTAGCCAGGCTTCAAGGAGACATTGGCGGTCATCTTCCGGGTTTCTGGGTTGACATCCTTCGGCTGGCGAAAAGGCTCGAACTCGATCGGCCGGAATGCAGCCGCACCAGGGCCGAAGGTGTGTTTCTTTCTTCCTTCCGGGCGGGAGCGCCGCCTTTGTCGCGGAGAGTGATAGCCTTCACCCATGGAACAGAACCATCTCGGCTGCCCCAACTGCGGGGCCCCCCTCGATCTGCCGATCGGTGAGGTCGAAGCCCTCTGCGAGTACTGCGCCTCCAAACTGAAGTTCATCCCGGAGGACAACGAGCTCGAGGTGGTCAAGACCCGCGAGGAGATGAAGCGCCGCGAGCGGGTGGAGGTGGAGAAGCAGATTCTCCGTAACCGGCTCAAACAGGAGGAGATGGATCGGTGGCGGGAGACCGCGGCTAAGGTGGCGATCGCGGCGGTGCCGATCGTCGGGCGGACGGCGGGTCGCGCGGCGTTCAACTCCGCGCTGAAGGGTGGCGGTGGTTGCGGCGGGTGTGGGTGTCTCGGTCTGATCGCGGCCCTGGTGGCGGCGGGCGCGTTGTTCGGGTTGTAAGGGAGGCGCGAGAGGTGAACGAGCGGCTCCTGCCATGGTCCGACAGCTGTTTTGTGTGCGGCGAATCCAACCCCTCCGGTCTGAATTCGAGGTTCACGGTGGATCAGCCCGGGCGGGTTCGGCTCGAAACCGTCATCGACCACAGGTTCGAGGGTTACGGCGGCCACGTCCACGGAGGAGTCCTGACGGCCCTGCTCGACGAAACGGCGGTGTGGGCGGTGATCCATTCGCTGAGCAGAATGTGCACGACGATCCAGCTGACGGTGACCTTTCGGCAGCCGGTGCCGGGTGGCTCGAGGGTCGTCGTGGTGGGCGAGAGCACCGGGCGCAAGGGCCGGTTCCACCTCGCGCGCTCCGAGATGCGCGATGCGGAGGGCAGGCTTCTGGCAACTGCCGAAGGCCGATTCATGGCGATGCCGGAGGAGGTCCACCAGAAGGTCGTGCCGATGCTCAAGATGCCGGGAAGACCGGCGGAGCCGGCCGATATCTGATCGCGAGGCCCGCATCGGGAATACCCTCCGCGTCCTGCAACATCCCCATATCGAACCCCTGCAAGGAGGCAATCATGGCCAATCCTGTCGTTCACTGGGAGATGTGGTCCGAGGACCCGGGCCGAGCGTCGGAGTTCTACTCGCCGGTTTTCGAGTGGAACATCCGCAACATACCCGAGATGGACTATCACTTCGCCGAAAAGGGCGGAGAGAGCGGGATCGGCGGCGGCATCATGAAGCCCAAGGCGGGTCCGTGGCCGGCCAAGCTGACGTTCTACATCGACGTCGACGATCTGGCGGCCAACCGCGAAAAGATCGTCGCGGCGGGCGGCACGATCATTGTCGAACAGGTCGACACGCCTGGCGTCGGCTCCCTGAGTCTGTTCGAGGATCCCGACGGCCGGGTGATCGGGATGTGGAAACAGTTGCCGCAGGAGGGCGGTTAGGGGTGGCAATGGAGCGAAAATCCTGGATCACATCTTCGAAATTCGTTAAAACGTTTGCACGTTTCACGTTGCAACGTTGATTTCATCGAAAGCACCGCGGGCATCTCGCGGATCGACGGAACCCTGCGAGGGATGAGAAGCCCCTTGCTTTTCGAGGACCTGATAGCCACACTTGGGAGACAAAGAGTCAGCACCTGGAATCGTTTGCGCTGGTTCGGGAGGACAGTCATGGAACGGAAGAAGCTCCTCGAGCGAATCTCCATCGATTCAAACGTCTGTTTCGGGAAACCGTGCATTCGAGGAACCCGAATCTGGGTGTCGCTGATCATCGATAATCTCGCCGCCGGCGGTACTGAAAACGAGTTATTGGAGGCGTATCCGCACCTGGAACACGAAGACATTCTCGCGGCGCTTGCTTACGCAGCCGAAATGACCCGTGAGCGGCACGTCGATCTCGCGGTCTGACAGTGAAACTGAAGCTTGACGAAAACCTCACACAGGCACTCGAGACCGATGACCCGACCGGTAAGCTCTGGATCGTTGAACCGGGTCGCCTGCGAATTCACCTCGAAGGAGACGAGTGACGTATGGCGACAATTGTAGTAACAGGCGCGAGCCGTGGCATCGGCCTCGAACTCGCACGACAGTACCGGGACCGCGGCGATCACGTGGTCGCGGCGTGCCGCAAGGTCACGGACGGACTGAAGAAATTGGGTGTCGAGGTGGTCGAAAAAGTCGATGTCGCCGACGACGCGGCGGTGGCTCGGCTGGTAAAGGCAGTCGGCAAGCGTCAGGTCGACGTGTTGGTCAACTGCGCCGGCGTGCTCAGCTCCGAATCGCTGGCCGATCTGGACTTTGATCGCATGCGACATCAGTTCGAGGTCAATAGCCTCGGCCCGTTGCGGGTCACGGCGGCCCTCCGTGGAAATTTCGGAAATGGGTCGAAGGTGGCCATCGTGACCAGCCGCATGGGGTCGATCGAAGACAACACCTCGGGCGGTCGGTATGGCTACCGGATGTCCAAGTGCGCCGTCAACATGGCCGGTCGGTCCCTGGCTCACGACCTCAAGGATGAGGGCGTCGCGGTGGCGATTCTCCACCCGGGTTTTGTGCGCACTGATATGACGGGGCACCAGGGGCTTGTCGATCCACCCGAATCGGCGGCAGGGCTCATCGCGAGGATCGACGAACTCACGCTCGACACCTCAGGAGGATTCTGGCACGCGAACGGGGAACGACTTCCCTGGTAGGGAGCCATCGTTTCAGCGGTTGGCTCATCCGGAAAGATGTGAGGCGGTTGTTTCGGATATTGGCCGATCTGTCAGCCAAACCAAGAATATGTCATCCCGACCGAGGGCCCGGAGGGACCGAGTGGAGGGATCTGGGTGGGGGATCTGGGCAACTTTCTTCCTGAAGCCACCCCCCAGATTCCTCGGCTCGACCATTGGTCTCGCTCGGAATGACATTCATGAAAATTTCTCTTTTTACAACCTCACCGAATACGGGATGAACCAACTGTTTCAATGTTGCCACCCACCCTATCTTCCCTGCCGCCGACGGTTTGCCTGGCCGGGGTACAGGGTAAGATGGTCTCATGCTGAAGCGATCGATCGTGTTCTCGACGGAGAACTATGCATACCTCAGGACCGCGCTGTGCGATTACGACATGTGCGAAGCTGGAGAGCTCGAGGTTCGGACTTTTCCGGACGGCGAGCGTTATCTGCGAATTCTCACCGAATGTGTCGACCGCGATGTGGTGGTCCTCGGCGGAACCGTCACCGATGCCGACACGCTGACCCTCTACGACCTCGCGTGCGCGACGGTGGGGCAGGGTGCGCGTTCGATGACCCTGATCATTCCCTTCTTCGGCTACCAGACCATGGAACGCCGCGTGAAGCGGGGTGAGGTTGTGGTGGCGAAGACCCGTGCCCGTCTGTTCTCGGCCATCCCCCCCGCCGGTCTCGGCAACCGGGTGGTGCTGGTGGACCTGCACAGCGAAGGCATCTCCCACTACTTTTCCGGGGAGGTCCGGCCGGTCCACCTCCACGCACGGCGACTGATTCTGGACGAGATCCGGCGGTTGGGCGGCGACGATTTCATTCTCGGCGCGACTGACGCCGGCCGGGCCAAGTGGGTAGAGTCGCTCGCCAATGATCTCGGTGTGGAGGCTGCGTTCATCCTCAAGCGCCGTCTCGGTGACGGGACAACTCAGGTGACCGCCTTGGCGGCGGACGTCCGGGGGCGAACGGTCATCATCTATGACGACTTGATTCGCACCGGGGGATCCCTCATCGGTGCTGCCCGGGCGTACCTGGACGAAGGTGCGACGTCGGTGGCAGCCGTGGCCACGCACGGGGTTCTTCCCGGGGATTCGCTGCGGAAGATCCAGGAGAGTGGGCTGTTTTCTGAAATCGTGTGCACCGACAGCCACCCACGGGCGGTCGAACTCGCGGATGAGCCCAGCTTCAGGGTCGTGTCGATTGCGGGGCTGCTCGCTGATTTTCTTGAGGGGCGCCCTACCGGATCACTACCGGAGTGAAGGGCGAGCACGGCGAGCGCGTTGATCGGGGTGCTCATCCAGGTGCGCGTTTTTGTGCAGGCGGGACGCCCGCACCACAAGGTTCTGGAGGGGCCCTGACCATAGTGATGTGGCCGGAATGCCTGCATCACACGTGTTGAAGGAACCGGTGATCGTTGTGGTGCGGGCGTCCCGGCCGCACATGAACCCCGAACGCTAGTGAATTTCTTCGACCCCGACCCTTGATCTGTTCGATCTGCGCTTTGAGCCGCGGATCCGACCAGTTCATGGGGCCACGGGCCTGGTGGGCCATGATGCCCGCCGGGTCGTAGATCAGGGTTTCGGGCAGGCGCCGGACACCGAAGAGGTCGGCGGTCTTGCCCTTCTGGTCCAGGTAAAGCATCGCCATCGGCACGCCCGCGGACTGCGCCCACGCCTCGAGACCTTCCCACGAGGGAGCGTCCGCGATCATCAGGACCTCGATCATGGGGTCGGCGGCCACGTTCGCGGCGAACCGGGCAGCCTGGCTCTCTTCCGAGTGATCGGTGGCGGTTGGGTCGAACCAGTGCAGGACGAGCACTTTCTCCGGTCGCCCCACGAGGTTGCGGCGCTCTCCGTTGGAGCTCTCCACCCACAGGAACCCGCCGGCGTCGATCTTGGCGATGGCGTGATCGTGGTCGGCGTGGCGGGCCGGGGTCTGGCTGTAATACATCTGGTATCCCAGGAAAATGGCGGCGACCACGATGGCCGCGCCGATGATCAAACGGTTGCGAACTGCAGTCTTCATGGAGGCAGATTTTAGCAGAGGCGGGATGCGTTAAGGCGCGATGGCGACGAAGATCGTGTGTTTTGGTCCCTTGGCACCCTGACGCGCCGGAACCGTTTCGACTTGCACCCGAAATCCTGCCTTAGAAAGCCTGCGTTCGAATGGGGGATCAGGATCGGCCGACCACACCCCAAGAACGCCTCGGGGACGGAGGCTGCGGCGGATCAGAGAAAGACCCTGAGGTGCGTAGAGACGCTCGTTCCTGGCGACAGTAAAGGCGTCGGGGCCGTTGTCGACGTCGAGCAGGACGGCGTCAAATCTGGCCGGATTGCTGTCGATCACCTCGACCACGTCAGACGTCAGGACCTCGACGCGGGGATCGAGCAGTGGTGCGCCGGCGAGCCCGGCCAACTCGGCCCGGTTCCACGCCACCACGGCCGGAAAGATCTCGGCGACCAGGATCCGTGCTTCCCGCGGCAGCGCGTCGAGCACCGCACGCAGCGTGTAACCCATCCCGAGGCCACCTACGAGCACCTTCGGCTGCGGATGATCGACCTGGGCCAGAACCAGTCGAGCCAGCGCCTCCTCCGAGCCATGAGCCCGGCTCGACATCAACTCGAGGCCGTTGACCCGGATCGAGTAGACGCCGTCACGTTCGTAAAGGACCATTTCCTTGCCGTCGGGCGTGGTTGCCCGCCCGAGGGTGGCCTGGGGCTTCATGACACCGACCTGATCAGCATTGCCGGCGGAGGAAGACGAGCCCTACAGCCAGAAGGAGGCACGCGAGGATCAACCCCCCGGACTCGGACATCGCTGGTATAGACGCCGGAGGCTCCGGCGGGGCGGTGGCCTCGCTCGTTGCGAACCCGAGGGCTCGACCGCCGTCAGCCGCACCGAAGTCGGCGTTGTAGATCAGATACCAGCCGTCATACGGGCTCGATCGCGGTACAAGCCAGCACTCGCGGAGGTCGTGTTCGGCGGTGGCCGCGAGCACGGGGGCCGCGGCCGGGCCAGTGGTGCCATCGTGCCAGGTCCAGTTAGCGGGGTCGACAAAGGCGGCCTCGAGCGCGGCCGGCGAGAGGCTGGCCTGGGCGGCGGTGTTGACCGCCAGGTAGAAGGCCGAGTCGCGTGGGTCGGCGTAGACCTTGCCCATGCCACGGTCGAGACCGAGATCGAAAAAGCTGCCGGTTGGCGTCCAGCCGTTGCTGACTCCGGCGGGGAGCTCCAGCGGGCCGTTGCCGAGCGGGCCACCGACGCTTTCGAAGGCTTCCCAGACGTCGTCGCCGTTTGCGCTGCGAATGATCATGGTCTGGCCCTGGTTGGACTCGGCAAAGGCGTAAAACGTGCCGTTGATCTCGATGACGTCGTGGAAGCCGTAGTAGACGAAGCCGAGGGCGTTGGTGAAGGAGGCGGCGTTGGGGATCGTGAAGGTGGAGATCAGGGTCCAGTTCGAGAGGTTGTCGGAGACATAGAAGTTGTGGTTTGCGTTGTTGCCCACCGATCCCCAGCCGCGGTAGGCCCAGGTCGTCGGGCCGATAGTGATCGGCCAGTCTTTGACGACAAAATGGGTGTCAGCAATGTTGGTGGAAGAAGCTGCGGCGGCGAATCCCTCGGGTCCGGTGGCGGTGGACACGTAGGAAATGGTGCCGCCGGCGTCCCGGTCCTCGAACACCACGGTGAACGCGTCAGCTAGCCCGAAGCCGCTGATGTAGCGGGGCTGGAAGGAGGCGGGAACCGGTGCGGCGAGTGGTGCGGTGGGCGTCTGGTCGGTGAGCACGAACTGGTCGAAGGTCCCGGCTTCCGTGGTTAGAGCAAGCGATGTGAACGCGAAGATGATCATGAGGATCGCGCGGAGTTTCATGAGGGCCTCCTGAGACGAATCTCTCTCGTATCCAGAATACCCCTGATGAATTCGGAATGCCGCCCAACTGCCCGGCAGCCGGGTGGGTAGGGGGGAGCCGCTTCACATTGCTACGGGGTACAGAGAAACAACACAGCGCCAGTTCGTACAAGAGTGGCGTCGAGGGGTATTGGATGGGACCTCCGCTGGGGCGGTTGAGACATCGCGGATTCTCGATGGAGAAATCGCATACAATGGACTTCGAATCGGCAACTCGTTTGTGTTATTGGGGTTTTGGATTGAGGTTCGTCATGCAATCGCGATTGATAGGCACTGTTGCGTGTTGCGTCGTCCAACTGCTGCTCGTGGCGTGGGCGCTTCCTGTGAGGGCACAGATCAGGGTCGATCACAGGTGTACGAATGTGCATTCTGTTCCCGAGAACTGGATCGATGCTGCGGTAGACACTCTCCACATCGCTTACAACCACACTAGCCATGGCAGCCACATTCCGAATGGTATGAACGCCCTTGAGGCTTTCCCTGGTTTTGGAGACAGGTTCGAGTGGTCCGAAGATGGCTCCCAGGGTCTCCATCTTGCAGATGTTGGAATACCGTGCTCGGTGCAGGACCTGAGCCTGGGTGATTGGATTGACGAACACGGCGTGACGCCGTGGGTAACCTGCACCCGCGATTTTCTCGACAATTCCGTCAACTCAGATATCAACGTCATCATGTGGTCGTGGTGCAGCATCAATGGACATGATGCTCAGCGCTACGTGGACAACATGGAGATTCTCGTATCGGAGTATCCTTCGGTCCAATTTGTATTCATGACCGGACACGCCGAGGGCCAAGGGGAGAATTCCTGGCCAGGATCGGTCCATTCCAATAATGAACTGATTCGTGCGCACTGCAGAGACCACGATCGAATTCTCTTCGATTTTGCCGACATCGAAGCCTACGATCCCGACGGCGAGTACTTCTGGGACCGGAACATGTGGGACAACCTCTCCTATGACGGCGGTAACTGGGCTGCCGAGTGGATTGCCGCCAATCCGACTTCAGAACTCGCACAACTGACCACGGGTAATGGCGTGGATGGCTACAACGGTTGCGGCTATTGCGCCCACTCAGAAGATCCTCCTGAAGCGAAGCTCAATTGTGTGCTCAAAGGCCGGGCTGCCTGGTGGCTCTTCGCGCGTCTGGCGGGTTGGGAGCCGGAGAACTCCCTTCGGTTTCGGCGACCGTCGAAACGCGTGGTGCCGGATGGTTGGGATGGCAAAGCCTCGATGAGAGTCAGGGAGTAGAGAGAGACCACCCAACAGGTATGCGAACTGCAACGTACTGCTGAGAAAATCAGAAAACGCCCCGGCGATGCACCGGGGCGTTTCGACTTGACGGGTGTGATTCCTCAGTCGACCTGGATCACCATCGGCGAAAGACCGGTCGCGGCGTTTTCGATCGCTCGATCGAAGCTCTCCTGGGTGCCGATGCGGTGGGGGAGGAGGAGATCGTTGAGGATCTCGCGGATCTCGGTGTCGTCGCCATTGATCTTCAGGACCTTGTCGTGGACGTTGATGTCCGCGTCGTCGATGACGCGGGCGGCCGCTTCGTCAAACGGCGCTCCCGGTGAGGTGACGGCGCCGAGCTCGCTGCGGAGGTAGGTCGTCACCTCGCCCTGGATGGCTTTCTCCAGGCGGTCTCCGAGGATCTCCATCTCTTCGTGGAAGGGCTCGAGTTCGGCGTGGAGCTGCTCCATCTGCTTGTGGAACGGTTCCATGTCGACCTGGATCTTCTCGATCTGGGCGTGGATCGGCTCCATGTCGATATGGACCTCGGCCATCTCCTCATTCAACCCCGCCATCTCCTGGTGGATCTTTTCCATCTGTTCGAGGAAGGGCTGCATGTTGACCTGGATCGATTCAATCTGACCCATGTGGGCGGCCATCTGCTCGCGGATCTGGCGCTCGATGTCCTCGAGCTTGCCGTCCTCGATATGAAGGTCCATGTTTTGAAATTGCTGGCTGAGGGCCTCCATTTGCTCCTCATAGGGTTTCATGTTGATCTCGATGTCCTCGAGCCGGTCGAGATAGGGCTGCATCCGGACCTCGATGTCTGCCAGCTTGGCCTCGTCGATCGTTATCTCGATGTCTTCGAGGGCTTCGAGCTGGGGCTCCATCTGCACCTCGATGGACTCGATCTGCTGCAGATGGGGTTCGATCTTTTTCTCTGCCTCATCCATCTCGGCCAGGATCTGTCCTTGAGCTCGGAGCTGGCCGGTCGCGGGGTCGGGTCGCCCGGGTAGACGGAAGCCAGAGCGGGGACCATGGCGGCCATGAGAATGGCAGCCGGGATGATGACAGCGATGCCGACGCGGCGGTGGGTGGATCTCTTCAGAATCGTCATGATGCGTTCCTCCAGGTGTGTCGTACGGGCCATCCCCAGCGCGGGAATGGCGGGTGCCGAGGTCGGCAGGGCGTGGCGGGCGATCCCCAGCAGGTGGCAGGCGTAGTCCGACGCTCCGGTACCGAAAGCGAGGACTTCTTCGTCACAGGCCAGCTCCTGCTCGAGATCGAGACGGCGGACCGCCCACCATGCGAGGGGATTGAACCAGTAGGCCGCGCGGGCCAATCGAGCGATAATCCGCGCCGGCCAGTCGAAACGGGCGACGTGAACCAACTCGTGCAGGAGCACCGCCCGGCGGCGGTCGTCGAGCCAGGTTGCGGCGCGCAACGGCAGCAGAACGGCCGGCCGGAACAGACCGACAGTTGCGGGGATCTCGACCCGGTCGGAAACCAGCAGGCGGACGTGTCGTCGGCACGACACCTGCGCGAGGGCGCGGTCGAGGTGTCGGAGCCAGCGGGGGTCGGTCACCGGGTGTGCGCGGCGCACAGCAGCCGAAACCCGCCACAATCCGACGCCGAGTCGAGTGATCAGCGCCGACGCGCCAAGGATCCAGACCGCGAGGATCCAGTTCTGCCAAGGGACGGGAGCGTTTCGGACTGTGGAGATTGTGGATTCTTCTTGTGAGATGTTGACAGACGTCAACTGGTGTTGACTGACAAACTCTGACATGTTAATTGGAAGGGGCTTTTGAGCTGGTACTTTAGACGCCGTCAATCGCGCCAGGGCGGCCGGCATCGGCACCGACCAGGTTGGTAGGAGTGGCGCCACCAAAGGGATCGCGAGGCAGCCGGCGAGGGCGATGCTCCACACGACCGCCCGCAGGCGAGCCGACCGCCGGTGCAGAACAAGGGCGGCGCCGGAGGCTACCAGTAACAGCAGCAGCGCCTTGATCGAACCGATTATGAAGGGAACAGTGGCGTCCATCAGGTCTCCTCCCCCCGCGCCTCGTCGATGCGCTTCGCGATGCGCTCCAGTGCGTCCTCGTCGAGGTGGTCTCCCTCGAGGTCGAGGAGCGCCGCCATCGCACCTTCGGACGAGCCTCCGAAGAATGTCCTGACGAGGCGGCGGAGGGCGGTCTCACTGGCCTCTGCCCGTGGAACCGTGGGCATGAACACGTACCGGGGGCCGTCCTGCTCGTGCCGGAGGTGTCCTTTGTCTTCGAGGATGCGGAGCATCGCTCGCACTGCTGAGTACGATGGGGCTTCGGGCATCCGTTCGCGGACCTCGGCTGCGGTGACGCTGCCGAGCTGGTAGACGATCTCCATGATCTGTCGTTCGCGCCGGCTGAGGTCCGTGGTGTCCGCGCTCATGCTGCCTCCGTTCGGTCGATGGCCATCGACTGATGCTAAGAAATTAGCATCATGCTAAAAATTTAGCCTTAATTTTCAGATTGTCAACCCCTGCCATCATTTTTCTTTACGAGAGGATGACCGAACGGGTTCGGCTGTGGCGAAAATCGAACGTCCTACCAACCAGAAGCATGGCAGCCGGGACGGCTGCCCCACAAGGCATCCGAGTTGATTACTGGTTTGTCTCAACACTGACCTGGCAGCCGGGACGGCTGCCCCACAAGGCACCCGAGTTGATTACTGGTTTGTCCAACACCCACCTGGCAGCCGGGACGGCTGCCCCACAAGGCACCCGAGTTGATTACTGGTTTGTTCAACACTGACCTGGCAGCCGGGACGGCTGCCCCACAAGGCGCCCGAGTCGATAACTGGTTTGTCTAACACCCACCTGGCAGCCGGGACGGCTACCCCACAAGGCGCCCGAGTCGATTACTGGTTTGTCCAACACCCACCTGGCAGCCGGGACGGCTACCCCACAAGGCACCCGAGTCGATGACTGGTTTGTCCAACACCCACCTGGCATCCGAGTTGATTACTGGTTTGTCCAACACCCACAAGGCATCCGAGTTGATTACTGGTTTGTCCAACACCCACCTTGCAGCCGGGACGGCTGCCCCACAAGGCATCTGAGTTGATTACTGGTTTGTCCAACACCCACCCGGCAGCCGGGACGGCTGCCCCACAAGGCATCCGAGTTGATTACTGGTTTGTCCAACACCCACCTGGCAGCCGGGACGGCTACCCCACAAGGCATCCGAGTTGATTACTGGTTTGTGGGGCACGCGTCCCGCGTGCCATTTGCGTGGCGACGGCGATGAGATACTGGATGCGCCATGACGGAGAGGGATATCAGGGGCCCGTTGAATCCGGACCGAATCGTCGATCCGAAGTCCCTCCCGAGAGTCGAACCACAGTGGCGGGGAGACCTGCCGCATCTATACAAGACCGGGTGCACTTACTTCGTGACCTTTTGTTTGGCGGACGCAGTTCCCGGTCAGGTGATTCGCAAGACGATGGTGGAGGAAGATCTTGATCCGGAGGAGATAGCTCGACATTTCGATATTGACCCGTGCTTCGGGAGCTGCATCCTCAAGCAACCGGAGGTCTCAGGTATCGTCGAATCTTCAATGCTGCATTTCCAGGGGGATCGGTATGCATTGAGCGCCTGGAGTGTGATGCCGAATCATGTTCATGCCGTCGTGACGCCCGTACGCAGACAACGTCATTGTCGGAGCATTCTCCACTCCTGGAAGTCGTTTTCGGCGCATGAGATCAACCGTGAATTGAAGAGAACCGGGAAGATCTGGGAAAAGGAATCATTCGACCACCTGGTTCGGAATGAACGGACATTCGAGCAGTTCGTGACATACACAGAAGCTAATCCGGTGGCTGCGAGATTGTGCGAACGGCCTGAGTTGTGGCCTTTCAGCAGCGCCCGGTTTCGATCACGGATCGAGGGATCTTAGGCTCCCTCGTATGGCAGCCGGGACGGCTGCCCCACAAGAGGACAGGAACTGCCTCGTGTGGCACACCCAAACGGCAGCCGGGACGGCTGCCCCACAAACGCACTCGGGTGGTTGTGTTGACTTCCAGCAAGGAGGGCTGCCTCACGAAAGTATCGGAAAGGCCTTGTGGGGCACGCGTCCCGCGTGCCATCTGACCCTGTCACTCCCCGCTTGGCAGCCGGGGCGGCTGCCCCACAAGACAGCCTATTGCTGGCCGAGGAAGGTCTCGGTATCGACGACCGTGGCGTAGGTGCGGTCGAGGGTGGCGAGGGTCGAGGCGTGGACATCGGCGGCTTTGACGGTGGTTCCGCCATAGGTGAGATCACGCGTCGCACAGGCATCGCCGATCACCACGCACTCGAAGCCGAGGTCGTAGGCTGCCCGGGTCGCGGCCTCGAGACACATGTGGGTCTGCATCCCGACCAGCACCAGCCGCTTGATGCCGAGCTCTCGCAGGTAGGCCAGCACCTCGGTGCCGTTGAAGCAGCTGACCTCGGACTTGGTGAAGACCTTCTCACCGTCGATCGGTGCGACGCTGGCGTGGATCGAGCCACCGTCCTTGGCGTCGTGGCGGACGTGGACCACCGGATTGCCTGCGGCCCGGAACGAGGCGAGAACCTTGGCCGCGTTGGCGGCTGCCGCCTCGGGCTCCACGAGCGGCATCTTGCCGCCGGGGAAATAGAAATCCTGGATGTCGATGATGAGCAGGGCGGTGGCCGGTTCGGGGTCTCCGGCGCCGTCGTCGGCGGTCACCGTCGCAGCGAGCAGGGCGCACAGCACAAAAATGATTGTCTTCGTCATCGTTCCTCCTCGAAAGGCGTCGGTCGATGCTTTCAGGGTTTCGGCAGCCCTTCCAGCACCGCCAGCGAGCGCGCCATCACCTCGGGCGGGAGCGGATAGTTCTGGAGATCACCCGCAAGGTAGGCCTGGTAGCCCGCGAGGTCCATCAGACCGTGGCCCGAGTAGTTGAAGATGATCGTCTTCTCCTTGCCCTCTTCCTTGGCCTTCATTGCCTCGGCGATGGCCGCGGCGATGGCGTGGGCGGTCTCAGGCGCGGGGATCATGCCCTCGGTCCGGGCAAATGTGATCGCGGCCTCGTAGCACTCGAGCTGGGGGACGGCGCGCGGTGACATCAGCCCCGCCTTGACCGCCGCCGACACCAGCGGCGACATGCCGTGGTAACGCAGCCCGCCGGCGTGAATCGCGGGCGGGATGAATCTGTGGCCGAGCGAGTACATGGCCAACAGCGGGGTCATCTTGGCGGTGTCGCCGTGGTCGTAGGCGTAAGGAGCCCTGGTGAGCGTGGGGCAGGCTTCGGGCTCGACCGGGATGATCTCGATCTCGGCGCCGTGGATCTTGTCGGCGACGAAGGGGAAGGACAACCCGGCCAGGTTCGAGCCGCCGCCGGCGCAGCCGATGACCACATCGGGTTTGTCGATCCCCACCATGGCGAGCTGTTTCTTGGCCTCGAGCCCGATGATCGTCTGGTGGAGCATGACGTGGTTGAGCACGCTGCCCAGTGAGTATCTGGTAGTGCCCGACGGGTCGGTGACCGCGGCCTCGATGGCCTCGGAGATCGCGATGCCGAGGCTGCCGGGGGTGTCGGGCATCTCCTCGAGGATGGCGCGGCCGGCCTGGGTCTCGGGCGACGGCGACGGCACGCAGCGCGCGCCCCAGACCTCCATCATGGTCTTGCGGAAGGGCTTCTGCTCGAAGCTGACGCGGACCATCCACACATCCACCTGGAGGCCGATCAACTGTCCGGCGTAGGCCAGGGCCGAGCCCCACTGTCCCGCGCCGGTTTCGGTAGTCAGCCGCTTGATCCCGAACTGCTTGTTGTACCAGGCCTGGGCGACCGCGGTGTTGGGTTTGTGGCTGCCCGCGGGCGACACGCTCTCGTCCTTGTAGAAGATCTTGGCCGGTGTGCCGAGGTGCTTCTCGAGGGCGTAGGCGCGGCGCAACGGCGACGGCCGCCAGCGTGCGTAGATCTCGAGCACCCCCTCGGGGATGTCGATCCACCGTTCGGTGCTGACCTCCTGCTCGATCAGGTTCATCGGAAACACCGGCGCCAGCATCTCGGGCCCGATCGGTTTGCCGTCGGGGCCGAGCGGCGGTGGACACGGCAGGTCGGCGGCCAGGTTGTACCACTGGCGCGGCATGTCGTTGGTGGACAGGATGATCTTGGGATCTCTCACGATGGCGCCCTCCAAAAACTCCGCCGGATTTTCGGGATCGGCGGCGGATTGAACGCGAATCCTAACACGCCGAACCGCCACTCGCCGAGGCACAGCCGCCGTTCGCCGATTGTGCCGTGACGGCCGGGGGTTTGCGACCCATGCTGGGTTCGACGAGCGAAAGGAGTTGGCGGTGACCTACCATCATCATCACGGGTTGAACGGTTGCGAGTGGTGCGAAGGCCGGCATGGGCTGTGGGGAGCTTTTTTCCTCGGGCTCGGCGTTTTCGCGGTCGGCCTGATCTTGATCCTCGACAACTTCGGTGTCATCGATGCCGGCGTGGTGGCCCCGTACTGGCCGGCACTACTCATACTGGTCGGTGCTGGCCACCTCGTGCCGCCGACGTCGGTGCGGAGATCAGGCTGGGGGCTGTCATTGATCGCGATCGGTGCGATCATGCTGCTGCACAACCTCGGCGTGATCGCAGTCGGCATCGAGGTTTTGTGGCCGGTGGTGCTGGTGATTCTCGGCGCCAGTCTGCTGATGCGCTTCGTGCTGCGGCGGCTGCGCCGGATCGAGGACGGTTCGCGGCGCGATTCGGCCTCGACGGTCTGAGTGGGAAGGAGCAATCTCATGTCTCGACGAAGCGACGAAGAGGACCGGCACGGCGGCGGTGATCACCGCCACTTTTCAGATTCCGACAGCGTCTCGAGCCGGGAGTTCCGGCGCCACGGTTTCGGGACCGCGATTCTCGGTCTCGGGGTGCTGACCCTGGGTCTCGTGATGCTGCTCGACAACTTCGGGATCATCAACGGTGAGGACCTGACCGAATACTGGCCGGTGTTCCTGATCCTGATCGGGGTCAGCCACCTGCTGCGGCCCGAGGGCTCGCGGCGGGTGTTCGCCGGGGTCGTGTGGATCGCCATCGGCGCCGTGGTCCTGTTCAGCAACCTGGGTTTCATCAATTTCGAAATCTGGGACCTGTGGCCGGTCGTGCTGCTGTTGATCGGCGGCAGGCTGATCCTCAGGCCGTTCATCAGCCGTCGACTCCCGGCCGGAGAGAATATCGGCGTGTTCGAGGCGACCGCGATCCTCGGTGGCGCGAACCGCCGGCTTTCGGCTTCCAACTTCCAGGGTGGAGACGCCACGGCACTTCTCGGCGGCTGCGAGATCGACCTCCGCGACTGCGGCTCCGAGGGCGGTCCGGCCGAGATCAACACCTTCGCCTTCTGGGGTGGGATCGAGATCCGCGTCCCCCAGGACTGGGAGGTCGAGGTCCGCGGTCTGGCCCTGCTCGGCGCCTACGAGGACAAGACCCGCTCGACCCCGGGTGAGGGCCGCAAGGTCCTGATCGTCCGCGGCACCGCCATCATGGCCGGCGTGGAGATCAATAATTGAATCGGTGTGCCCGGTTGGACGGCGGGCCGCCCCCGCCACCCGGCAGCCGGGATGGCTGCCCCACAACGAGGCCGGGTTCGGTCCTTGTGGGGCACGCGTCTCGCGTGCCGGGTGGGCGGGCGGAACGTTCAATCGTCTGGAGGTGCATTGACGCCATGCGGCAGCTTCCGATGACCCACCGACGATCCGGTCGGTAGCGCGATGCACCCGATTCTGGCTGACCGCCGCTCCCTTGCCCTGTACCTGACGGGCTGGTTGCCGGTCGTCGCCCTGATGACTTCTGCCATGGTGCTGACCGGGTGGGGCGGCTGGGTGCAATCGCTGCTCTTCGTGTTCCCGCTGACCACGGTCTACGCCTTTCTCTGTCTGGCGGCGTGGTACCCGTGCCGGGCTCTGCCGCTGACCAACGAGAGGGCCGCCACGGCGGTGGTGACCCACGTTGCCACCGCCGCGATCTCCGCCGCGTTGTGGGTGGGGATGGCGTGGGCGCTGGCGGGCGCGCTCGAGCGCTCGGCGATCTGGGGTGGCGAGGCACGCCTCACGTCCGAACAGACCGGCCTGATATTCGCGGTCGGTCTGCTGCTGTATCTGTTGTCGGTGGCGATCCACTACCTGTTCGTCGCCGCCGCAGCGTCGCGCGCCGCCGAGCGCCGCGTGCTCGAAGCCGAGGTGGCGGCGCGTGACGCCGAGTTGACGGCGCTCAAGGCCCAGCTCAACCCGCACTTTCTCTTCAACAGCCTGAACTCGGTGGCGTCGCTGGCGGGCTCTGACCCGGCGCGGGCGCGCGCGATGTGCATCGAGCTCGCTGACTACCTGAGGGGGACGATCAACGACAGCGGCGCCAGGTTGCAGCCCCTGTCCCGGGAGTTGGCGCAGGTGCGGCGGTTCCTCAACGTCGAGAAGGTTCGCTACGGCGACCGGCTGCGGGTGGTCGAGTCGATCGACGACAAGTGTCTAGGTCACGCCGTACCACCGCTGATCCTGCAGCCGCTGGTGGAGAACGCCCTCAAACACGGCATCGCGTCGTTGGTCGAAGGCGGCGAGGTGCAAATAGGTGCGACGCATCTGGGGGGACGGATGATGGTGTGGGTGGAGAACCCTGTCGACCCCGACGGCCGGCCGCGGCAGGGGACGGGCGTCGGCCTGGCGAACGTCCGCGAACGGCTTGCCAAGGTCTTCGGCGACGAGGCCAGGCTGCGCAACGGGAGATCCGAAGACACCTACCGGGCCGAGATCACGGTGCCGCTGGTTTCCACAGAGGGTGAGATCGGAAGCGGGGAGTGAGTCATGGCTGAGCCGACCTTGAAGGTGATCATCGTCGATGACGAGGAGCCGGCGCGAGCCCTTCTCAGGGAGTACCTCATCGACCTTCCCGGGGTTTCGATCGTCGCCGAGTGCGGCAACGGGTTCGAGGCCGTCAAGGCGGTGTCCGAGCACGACCCCGACCTCGTGCTGCTCGACATCCAGATGCCCAAGCTCGACGGTTTCGAGGTTGCCGAGCTCCTCGAACCCGAACTGGCGATCGTTTTCGTGACCGCGCACGACGAACACGCCCTGCGGGCCTTCGAGATTCACGCGGTCGACTACCTGCTCAAACCGGTCCGCGCCGATCGGCTGGCAGAGGCGCTGGCCCGGGTGCGCGAGCGGATCGGCCAGGGCGTCGAGATGCCGCCGGTCGAGGAGGTCGCGGCGGCGGCACGGCCCGGGCAGCAGCGGCTCGAGCGGATCCTGGTTCGCGAGGGCAGCGAGGTCCGGGTCATCCCGACCGCTGCGGTCGACTACATCGAGGCCCGCGACGATACGGTCGCGATCCACGCCGTCGGAGGGACCCATCTCAAGGCGCAGCGGCTGTCCAGCCTCGAGACAGGGCTCGACCCCCGACGCTTCGTTCGGGTTCACCGCTCCTTCATCATCAACATCGACCGGCTCCGCCGGATCGAGCTCTACGCCAAGGACAGCCGCATCGCGATTCTCGCCGACGGCGCCAAGGTGCCGGTCAGCAGATCGGGGTACTCCCGGTTGCGCGAGTTCCTGTGAAATGCGGGCCGCCGGCGGTACGGCGGGCTGATATCCTGGTGGCATCGATGTGCGGAAAGGAGAGTCGCCGTGTTTCTCAACCTGCTTGACAGCGACGAGAAGAGGGCATTTGCAGAACTGGCGGAGAAGATGATTGAAGCCGACGGTCTGGTGATCGACCGCGAGGCGGCGGCGGTGGCTGCGCTGAAAGCCGAAATGGGGATTTCGGGTACTGGCGGGGGCCGCAGTGTCGAGGCGCTGGCCGGGGTCTTCCACAGCAAGCAGTCCAAGGTCGCGGCGCTTCTGGAGTTGATCGGCCTCGGGTACTCGGACGTCAACTTCAGCGTCAACGAAAAGTCGCTGGTAGATGTGGCGGCCCGTCAGATGGGTGTGACAAGAGACGAGCTGGCCTCGGTTGAGGCGTGGGTTCGCGATCACGTGAGCCTCATCCGCCGCGCACTGGTCCTGATGAGGGACTGAGGTTGCAGCCGAGGGTGGCGCGTCAGAGGGCCGGGAGGCCTGGATGACCAAGAACGGAATCGCCGGCACCATCGAAACGCTGTGGCGCGAATCGGCGCAACAGCTCGCGGGGCTTGACGGCGATGGACATGCGCTGCTTAGCGCCGCCACCGGCGCCATTGACCTGATCTGGGATCGCCAGATCTTCGAGCGGGCGGAGACCTTCGGCGGGACCGAGATCGGATACGCCCGGGCGCTCTCCGGCGCCGTCCTGGCGAGGTTGGTTGACGCGGACTGTGCGGCCATCGTGTCGGTGGCGGGGAACGGGATTCCTCCGAGTGGCGACGCCATGCTCGACGCCGCGCTCGCCAGTGCCGCACGCGAGGCGCTGGACACATTTGCAAACGATCTCTTGGGTCCGGTTCGCGTGGGCGACCACCTGGTGTACGCAAAGCCCCTTCTGGCCGAAAAATCGGTCCCGTTCGGCGCGGTGGTTCTGGCGACGGGGATGACGTTGTCTCCGCGCGACGAGTTGTTGCTGAACGGCTTCCTGCGCGACCTCGACACCCGTCTCGTCCTCGCCGAAAGGGTGCTCACGCTGCGCCGCAGCGTGCTCGACCAGGATTACGAAATCAGAAAGCTCAAGGGTGAGCTGACAGCGCCGGAACCTGCCGCACGTCAGCGCTATGTTCCCCTACCGGAGGACGCCGAGCGTTCGATGACAGAGCTTGCCGCGGCGGTTCCTTTATTCGAGCTGTTCGGCGTCTCGCTGCCGTGCAAGTCGTTCGCGGACTTCTGCCGCAACTACGACGCCGTCACCACCGCCTACCTCAAGATCTTCGATGAGGCGGACAGCCTCTACCTCGACGTGCCCAGCGGAGTCGACGCCAAGGACGCCGACAGCAAGCACGCTGCGCCGTATCACCGGCTGCTCGAGATCATGAAGTCGTTGCGCCCGGCGGCGCGCCTGCTGTTTCTGACGACGCCCGAGGACATGGCGCCGGCCGCCGCCGCCGGTCGGAAGCCGACTTTTGCCGATCTCACCCGCGCGGCTGTGAGTCGGACCGACGACGAAGTCACACGGACGGTCCTCGGCATCATGAACGACCGGGGGGAGGAGGCGGAGCTCGAAGCGCTGGCCGCCCGCCAACACCCCTACGAATTTCGCGCCGCCAACATCGGCGAGGTGTTCGCGCTGTTGGCCCTCCTCATGACCGTGACGGACCTCCCCGGGAATAGCGTCGAAGAGAAGATGCAGATCATCCGGGCGTTGCGCACGTATCAGGCGGCACGAGCGTATCTGCTGAGCTACGATCGGTTCGAGGATGTGCCGCTGCGAGGCGCCGACCGGACGCAGCCGCCCGACGCCGACAGGCTGTTGTTGGTGCGTGAGGAGGCCCCGGGGTTCCAAATCCTACTGGATGCGTTGACCACGTGAACTGAGGTCCGAAGACGTCACTCCACCTCGACGCGCCGGATGACGCCCCGGAACCGCCACGCCAGCCGCGCCAACAGGAAGACCGCGACCGCGCCGAGCCCCGCGACGAGACCCCACCACAGACCTTTCGGCCCGTAGCCGAGTTTGAAGCCGAGCAGCCAGCTGATGGGCAGGCCGATGCACCAGAAACCGAGGATGTTGACCACCAGTGGCGCGCGGGTGTCGCCGGCGCCCCGCAGCGCCCCGGCTGACACCACCTGGAGTCCGTCAAAGACCTGGAAGAAACCGGCGATCGGTATCAGGAGGGACGCCAGCGCGATGACTTCCCATTCGAAGGTGTAGGCAGAGGCCAGCGCCCGTGGCGCGAAGATGAAAAGCGCGGCCGTCAGCGACATGAATGAGGCGCCGATCAGCAGCCCGGAGACTGCGGCCCGGCGCGCGCCCTCGCTGGCACCGGCGCCTATGGCGCGGCCAACCTGCACCGCGGTCGCGGACCCGACGCCAAGCGGCACCATGAAGGTCAGCGACGCGAGGTTGATGGTCACCTGGTGGGCCGCCATCTGGAGGGTCCCGAGCCCGCCCATCAGCAGCGCGATGACGGCAAAGGCGAGGATTTCGAGCTGGACCTGGAACCCGATCGGTGTGCCGAGGCGGATGATGCGCCATAGCGGTTGCGCGCGGAGCGCCTCGCGATCGATCCGCCCGAGCAGCGGCGCGAGCTCCGTTCGCGCCAGCACGAGGAGAACGACGAACAGCAGAGTCCGCGCCGCCGTCGTCGCCCAGGCGGAACCCACCGGACCGAGGCTGGGCACCGGACCAGCGCCGAACACCAGCACCCAGTCCGCCACCAGGTTGAAGAGGTTGACCACCACGATCGTGGCGACGATGGCCCGCAGGTTGTGCATCGCCTGCAGGGTCTGACGCAGCACGACAAAACCATAGAAGGGGAGGAGGCCCGGGATACAGATGCGGACGTAGGCGGCCGCCACCGGAACCGTTTCCGGTGGTTGCCGCAGGGCGGTCAGCACCGCTTCAACCGGCATCAGCAGCAATACGCTGGGGACCATCAGCCCGATGGCGATCAGGAAGCCGCGCTGGACGTTGCGCCGCACGCCGTCGGTGTCGCCGGCCCCCACCGCCTGGGCGACCAGCGGGTCGAGCGCCAGCAGCAGCCCGACCCCGAACGACGACACGGCGACCACCATCACGTGGCCGAGGGCGACCGCCGCCAGCGCTTCGAACGAAAGCCGGCCCACCACCATTGTGTCGACCACCCCGAGCAGCATCATGCCGACCTGCACGACCACCACCGGCAGCGCCAGGCGGAACATGGCCTCGAGATCGGAGCGGTAGGGAAAAGGGAACGTCATCTTCCGGGGGCGGAGGATAGCATCGCGGGAATTAGGAATTAGGAATTAGGAATTCGGAATTCGGAATTCCCACCCGCCCTCCCCCATATCATTTCGGATTTCGGATTTCGGATTTCGGATTTCGGATTTGCCACCCGCCCCCCCTGAATCATTTCGGATTTCGGATTTCGGATTTGCCACCCGCCCTCCCCCATATCATTTCGGATTTCGGATTTCGGATTTGCCGCCCGCCCTCCCCCTTATCAGCTCGGGATTCGTTTCTCCCCCCGCCCGGCAGCCGGGACGGCTGCCTCACAAACGATCCGGATGCGGTTTCCCTTGTGGGGCAGGCGTCCCGCCTGCCGGTGGGTGGGACCGCGTGCGGCGGAGGTGCCATTCTTGGCATTGTTTGATTCATCCACTCTGCTTGCCTGCTAGCCGCGACGGGCAAACAATGCCTAGAGTGGCGTGCGCCGAGCAAAGCTCGGGGAAGGGGGAAGAGTTAGTCGGAAACCTTCCAGACAGATCCTGCGGGTCGAGTCCCGCCCGGGTAAGGCTGGCCCCCGCCCGGAAGCGAGTCTTGCGTGGCGTTCGGGTAACCGCCGCTGCGAAGCGTAGACAGCAAAGATGCAGGCCGTGTGATTGAGCCCCGAAATATGCTAATCGTGGGAGCCGACGCCGTGCCACTAGCGGAAGGCAACATCGCGGACACCGGATGGCCTGGTGTCCCGGTCCCGCCGGGGTCAGATGTGAGCAGGGCATGCATCGAGAGGATCTGACGGGAACTCGGGAGATCCTGTTTTCTCCGTCCTCAAAGAGCCGGTAGGGGAGCCGGCTGACCAAAACCCAGGCTCGTCGGAGGTAGCGCTGACCACCGGCGGGAGCAAAAGAAACAGCGCAAGGACGGTACCGGCGGGCGAGTCAACGAGCCTCCTGGGATGGATTGCAGGAAGTCGGAGCGTTCCATAGTACCGATGAGTCCGGGGAACCGAACCCACAGGGACCCGGAAGAGGGAAGGGGACGCCAGGGTATGGAGCCGATGGAGGGGAAGATAACGAGGGCATTGAACCTCGGTAACGTCTTCACGAAACTGCATCGGATAGCTGAGCTGGGACGACCAGCGGGTGCGAGGCGGTCAGTTGCCCCGCAGCGAAGCCATGCGCCTGAAGAGCCGGATGCGGGAAATCCGCACGTCCGGATCTGTGGGGGGCCTGGGCGGGTAACCGCCCGGGTCTACCCGACTCCTCTCGGGGAGCGCGCGCTGATACGAGCCGCGTGCGGCGGAGGTGCCTGGCATCCCGGTATGATGTTGTCCTCAACATCATGCCGGCGTGCCTGGCATCCTCTCGGGAATTGAGTGCGGAAAGACGGAGGCGTCATGAAGATTCTCCACATCAGCGATCTCCACATCGGCAAGGAGGAGACCGACGTCGACGAGTGGCGGCAGGCGGAGCGTCTTGTCCGGTTGATCCGGAAACACTGGGGGCAGGATCCCGACAAACCTCTGGTGCTGATCACCGGGGACGTGGTGGACGACGGCCGCGAGGTCGAGTTCATCGAGGCGCGACGGATCCTCGAACCGCTGCACCAGGCCGGTTTCCAGGTGGCGCCGCTGCCCGGCAACCACGACTACGGTTGGAACGGCGCTCACGCTCAGGAGAAGAGATTCAAGCTCTTCAAAAAGTACCTTTTGGGGATTGAAGACCGCGTCACCTACCCCGACGTACCCTACGCCGACGACCGCGTTGCGGTCATCACCCTCAACTCGATGCAGGCAGAGACCGGTTTCTGGGACGGTCTGCTGGCCGACGGTGAACTGGGCGGCCGCCAACTCGACGAACTCGGCGAGCTCGTGACCACGCTGCGCCGCGAGCGCCCGAAGAGCTTCAAGATCGTCGTCGCGCTGCACCACCACCCGTTTCTGTTCCCCGACGACGAGTTCTTCGAAAAAGCCAGGGAGTGGTGGGGACACCGGCTCAAGGACGGCGCCGACCTCATGCGGTTGATCGGCGGCCGGGTCGATGCGCTGCTCTTCGGGCACGAGCACCGTCACGTCGATTTCTCCGAGCCCTTCGCGGGTCACGTGGTGACCGAGGAGTACGGCATCCCCTGCATCCTGGCGTCGGGCAAGAGCACCGATCCGGGGCTGCCGGCCAGGGTGATCACCTTCGACGGGCGCGGGCGACCGCACGTCGAACCTGCGCCCTGGAACGGTTGACCCGACATCGTCTGACCGCCTCTGGTCGAGTTATGATGCCGCGTTCGCAGGGAAGGCGCGACCTTTCGAGGAGGTTTCGACGTGAGCTTGTTGCCCTTAGCCACGACCATCGGTTCGGCGTTCGTGGTGACATTCGTGACTGTGGCGATTCCCAACCCGAGCACGGTGGGAGCGAGCCATTACGGGGTGCTCCGCGGCCCACGGGCGGCTGCGATATTCCTCGGCGCAGTCCTCTGTCTCGATATCGTTGTGTTCCTGCTCCTGGTCCACGGTCTGCACCCTCTTCTCTCCGCCCTCGGTGCGGCCAGCTACCTCACGCCGCTGGCCGGCATCGGGTTGACGATTGCCGGGTTGGTGATGGTGGGAAAGGTGTGGCGAGGCGGCTCGTTGCCACAGTCCATGAGTCTGTCGTCCGACACCCAGGACCGGGGCACGGCGCACGGACCGTTTGTGGCGGGCGTGCTGGTGCCGGCGGCCAACCCGGGCTTCTGGATCTGGTGGACCACGGTCGGCACCTCGTTCATCCACGCCGCGCGACCCTGGGGTAACGTGGGGCTCGCCCTGCTGTTGACGGCATTTCTCTTCGGGGCGGCGGCCTGGTATGTACCGCTGGTGTGGGCTCTCAGCCGCGGCCGACAGGTGTTGTCGGAGAGGGCCCAGAGAGTGGCTCTGGTTGTCCTGAGCTGTGCGATGGTCGGTTTCGGCGCGGTGCTGTTGTGGCCTTCGGCGGCTGTTTCCGGGTAGGAACGAGGCGTCGTTCGGAGGTTCCCCGGGCACGGTGGGGGTCATCGCCCCGAGCGGTGCGCCGGTTTGGCATTCAATACGAGCGCCGGCGGGTATTCCGTGTGCTGACGCTGGCACGCGGCTTGCAACTTGATCAGGAGTTCATGAACGACGTGAAGCGCTTTCCCACGGTCAGCGAGGAGGGATCGCCCGGGTTGCAAACGATCTCGGGTGAGAACGTGACCGATATCGGTCGCGAGCCGTGGCGGGGAGGTCTGCCGCTCGGTCCTGTTCTCGGCGTGATCATCTCGGTGCTGGTGGCCGCGCTCCTCGGCGGGCTGACAGCCGTGCAGTTGGGTCGAGAGGAACGCAAGGAGCGCACCGCCCGCGAATCGCTGCTCGCCGAGTCGCTGGCGCCGTTGGCGGCGGAAATCGAACGCGCTTCCGGTCTCGGCGAGGCGGAGCAACTGCTGAAATCATATGTGAGCGCCGAAATCGGCGGTGGTCACCCGACCTTCAACCTCTTCCTCACAAGGGATGACGGGGGTGTCGTGGGTTCGGCCCCCGGGAAAGCCGGCGTCTCAGCGCCGCGCGCTGCACTCCAGGCACAGGTCCCGGTTCGATCCAGCTGGCTCGGACCGGGAGGTGGCACGCTGGCGGCGTGGCAGGATTCCCCCGAGTTCACCGCCGAGATGGCGGAACGACGACACGCGGCGTGGCTCGACATCGGTATGACCGTGCTGGCGGTCATCCTCGTGGTTCAACTGACCACCTACCTGCTCGTCACGCGACCGCTGGACCACCTGCTGACCGCCATCGAGAAGGTCGAACAGGGCTACCCGGCCAGGCTTCGGACCGGGGACATTGCGCGCGAGCTGCGGTGGCTCGCCTGGCGTTTCCATCACATGAGTACCAGCCTGACCAGCAGCGCGCGGCTGTTGGTGGCTGCCCACCGGCGAGCAATGGAGGCCTCGAAAACGCGCGCGGATTCTGAATTCGACCCCCGCCAGTTCGACCCTCTCGATCTCGATCGGAACGAGAGATCGGCAAGTCACGACATCATGGAGCGATACCTTCGCGGCCGCTGTGCCCTGCTCGAGGCCTTCGAACAGGGCGATCCCCAGGCGCGGGAGATCGCCGTCCAGATGTGGGAGCAGGACGCCGTCGAGGCTGAAAAATGCGGTGAGATGGAACTCCGCGCCCAGATCGAGAGCGCAGCTCTGGCGATTCTCGATCCTGATGCATTCAACCGTGTCAGCCGCGAGCTTGACCTGCTGATCGCGTCCCGCGCTGACTGGTTCACGGCGACCGCAAGCATCATCGAGGCCGCGTTTGCACGCGACGGCCTGCCGTTGATTGCCGTGCAGCACCGCACAAAACACGCCGCCGGGGCGTGGCGGAAGATGCAGCAGAAAGGCCTCGCTCTCACGGATGTCCACGATCTCATGGCCTTTCGTGTCATCGTGCCGAGCCGGGACGACTGCTATCTGGCGCTCGACATCGTCCACCGTCTCTTCGATCCCGAGCCGTTTCGATTCAAGGATTACATCGCGGAACCGAAGGCGAACGGGTACCAGAGTCTCCACACCAGCGTGGGCGACCGCGACGGGTTCGTTTTCGAAGTCCAGATCCGTTCCCTGGACATGCACCGGGCCGCAGAAGCGGGTGCCGCCGCCCATTGGCGCTACCGAGCAAGCAAGAGGATCCGGGTCTGAATCGCGCCGGTGAGATCTGCGGGCTACAACGTCTCGATCGCCAGGGCTCGCTTTTCGTTGATCATGAGTTCGAGGGGCGGCGTCGAACCACAGAAGAGCTCATCGAGTTCCTGCCGGTAGGGGAGGAGAGCTTCCTCGATCGCGGGCGGCAGGCCGTCCTGCCATGGGATCCGGTCCGGATCGCTCTCGAGGCGTTCGACCTCGGCGGCCACGGCCGCAACGGCGTCATCCGGCCCGCCCTCCTCTCGCAGGCGATGAAGTTGATTTTCCAACATCGATTGCAGGGCTTTTCGGACCCGCGCGTTGGTCGCTTTCGGGCCGAAGAGCTGGAGTTTTTCGGCCGGGTCGACGATCTCGCGACCGTACGCCAGAACATAGACGTAGGTGTACTCTCCGAGCCCGATGCCGGCATCGAGCAGGGCCTGGTTTCTGGTTTCGAAAAATCCGGCGATCAGCGAGCCCATGCCCATCATGTTCTTTGTGGTCGACATGGCCTGCTTCATGACCGCCATCTTCGAAACATCTTCCTGACCATCGAAGGATTCCAGCTTGGCAACCGACCGCTCGGCCGTCCAGAAGTCATCGCAGGTCGGGACGAGCGCCCGTCGCACATCGAGAAAGGCCTCGATCCGGTCGGGCGCGGGGGCGCCCGATGCCGGCGGGATGAAGGTTTCCTGGGTTCCATAGGCTGACTCGAGTTCGGCCCGGGTCTCGACCGCACGGTTCATCGGCACCAGGATCATCACGGCCAAAACGACGGGAATGGCGATGGCAAGCACGATCAGCCCGCCGCAGCCGGCGGCCGTCTGCTTGAAACAGCCCCAATTCTTTTCGCCCACGTGGCCCCTCCGTACGATATCAACACGATCGATGTTCACAATTGTTAGCGTGCCGCGCCTGTTGTAAGTTAGCAGAGTGAAGGTGGGCCAAGGCCCACCCTGCTTCGGACCCACAAACCGAGCGAATTGACAGGGTGGGCTCCTGCGCACCTTCAGGGTCTTCCGGTGGGAGGTGGATCATCAGGCGAGTGTCGGCCCGGTCCATGATCGTGATGATGTTCGGTTGCCTGCTCCTGGCGGCCGCGATCCCGGCATTCGCTCAGACGATTGCCCTGTCCAACTTCGTGCCGGAATTGAGTCTCTCCTACACCGACCCCGGCACCGGGGAACGGGTCGAGTGCGGGGAGGACTGCCGGCGTTTCACCGTCCCTGCCGGGGTGGAGCTCGAGGTGCGCGTCCAGGTCCACGATCCAGTTGGAAGCTCCGACGGTAACGGCGTGACGTGGGATCTGTGGTTCAACCAGCCCAACCACCCCTGTCCGGGGTTCGACCTCGCCGCCTGCCGCGACCCGGCGAGCGGGAGGTTGAATCGTGAGTGCTGGCAGGCCATGGTCGATCGGGTGGACCGCGAAACCTGGGACGCTCTCACTGCGGATGCGGTGTGCGTGCCCGATCGCGACGAGGGAGCGTGCAGGGATACGGTGATTCGGGTGATGATGGACCCTGAATTCGAGGGCGCCCGGCGACCTGGCGTGTATCATTTTGCGGTCTGGGTCAATCGTTTTTCAGACATCCCCGAGACCGACGAATTTGACGATTTCGCCGGACCGATTCGTGTAACGGTCGAACCCGAGCCAGTCGATTCTCGCGGCAATGCGAATGCGCCTGAAAGGTCCACGGACGGGACATCCGATGCAGATCTCTCGTCGGTGTTGCTCCCGTCGTCGCCGCGGCCGTACGGTCTCGTGATCGTGCCTGAAGAACTGGAGACTGTTGTCTCCTTGACCTCCACGCGGTCGCAGAGTCAGGTGGAATTCACACCAGCCTCTGCGGGCGAGGTGACCGTCGAGGTCGTTCAAACCGGTGGGTTCGAAAACATGGAGGTCCAGGTCCGCAAGGTGTCCTCCGGGGAGGTGCTGATCGAGGCCAGCGGCAAGGGGAGCTTGCGTCTCGAGGGACGCATCGACAACTTCGACCTCAAGGACGATCGCCGCTTCGAGGTGGTGGTGGTTCCGGGTCAGGGTTCGCGAGGCATTCGTGGGTCGATCCGCATCAGCTATCCGGCCCGGCTGCGATACATGGTGGATCCCTGATTGCGGTCTGCGGGTTTTCCCGTCGGGCCGACAACGCAGCCTCTTGCAATATTCGCCATCGAGGGAGAGGGGGGCCGGATTCACGATGTGGATGCGCAACCGGAACGCGGTCGGCGGCTCACTCAGTAGGACGGCGCCAATTCAGTCGGTTCTGCTGTCGTCTCGGGCGATCGCCAGGTCGTCGGGTCGTCGTCGAACACTGGAAGGTCTGGGATGAGCCCGCGCTGGAACTCTCTCCGCCAACTCCAGACCGTCGCGTACTTCAAGAAGGTGCCGTACGCCGGCACGCCGCACATGATGAAGCCCTGGACTCCGTCTAAAAATCCGCACTGGAGCACGTAGGTTCGGAAGAAACGCCACGCTGGCCGCACCAGAACCTGCCACAACCCGGTTCGGCGGCGGCCGTCGCGCCACAGCTGGGCCGCACCCCACACGGCATAGCGGCGGGTGCGTTCAGAGTACTCGTCGAGGGTCTCCACCATGTAGTGGTCGAGCGCCGCCTCGAGCACCCGCGGAGTTTCCGCGGTCTCCATGTCGGCGTGCACGCGGCGATTCGGATAGCGTGCGGCCCCGCGGCGAAACAACCGCACCACCCGGTCGTGCTGCCAGCCGGAATAGCGGATCTCATCGCCCAGAGCAAAGGTCCGGCGTTTGATGGAGAACGCCGTCGCCGTCACCGGGGCGGCCAGCACGCCCTCGACCTCCCGTCGCAGCTCGGGGGTGACCCGTTCATCTGCGTCCAGAATCAGCACCCAATCGAAACGGCAGCGATCGATCGCCCAGTTCTTTTGCGAGGCGGCGCCGTAGTAGGGCCGTTCCAGCACCCTGACGCGATCGCGTCGACGGGCGATGTCTCTCGTGTCGTCGGTTGAAAACGAGTCAACGACCAGGATCTCGTCGCACCAGGCAAGGGAATCCAGACAGTCGGAGATGGTGCCGGCCTCGTTGTATGTGGTGACGATTGCCGAGACCTGTCGCCGGGTCCGGCTCCGTGGCGTTGCCTCGACCAGGGTGGGTGGGCGCGGTGCCGGCCGATTTTCGGGTGGCGCGGGAAGGGGTGCGGCTGGTGCAGGGTATGCGGTCATGTACTCCGGCTCCGAGTCTGGCGTTTGAATTCACCGGCGCCGTCCACCGGCGTGCGCTGTTCTATCACGTATACGGAGGTGACAGGCGATCCATCCATCGGCATTCCACAAGAACTGTCGCAGCGCCGTCGCCAAGCGATCGTGAGGCAGGTCACATCTGCGGCCACTACGGGTGATTGAACGATGCCTCCTCCAGACGCGGCCCCCTCCACCCGGCAGCCGGGACGGCTGCCCCACAAGCGGTCATCAATCCGGGTCCGGGTGGAAAATCCGAAATCCGAAATCCGAAATCCGAATATCCGAATTCCGAATTCCGAATTCCGAATTCAACCTTGCTATTCTTTGCGCTGCACTACGACCGGGGGGTTCTCATGAAAGCTCGCGCGCTCTTCTGCTCTGTGATCCTGGTTGCGACCGCGGCGGCCTCTGCCGAGAGGCCGGACGATCTCTTCAACTCGCTTGAATACCGGTTGGTGGGCCCCTTTCGCGGCGGTCGGGTGACCGCGGTGAGCGGCGTGCCGGGCGACGCCATGACCTATTACATGGGTTCGACGGGTGGCGGCGTGTGGAAGACCACCGACGCGGGGCTGACCTGGTTCAACGTTTCCGATGTCGTGCGTGCGCTCGAACCGAAAACGGAGCCCGAGATCATGGGCGAGGTGGATCCCACCATGGCCGGGCTCGGTCTGCTGCGTGAGCCCAACGGTGGATTGCCCGACGGCATCCGTTGGGAGCGCCGTCCAGGCGACGCCTTCGACACCGCCTCGATCGGCGCCATCGCGGTGGCGCCCTCAGACACCAACGTGGTCTATGTCGGCACCGGTTCAGCGTGCCCCCGCGGCAACGTCTCGCCCGGCGACGGCGTGTACAAGTCCACCGATGCCGGCGGCACATGGCGCCACATCGGGCTGCCGGAAGCCGGTCAGATCGGTCGCATCGTGGTTCACCCGGCGGACCCCGACATCGTGTACGCGGCCGTGCTCGGCCGCATCTTCGGTTCGAACCCCGAGCGCGGCGTCTACCGATCGACCAACGGCGGTCTCACCTGGTCCAAGGTCCTGTTTGTGTCCGACGAGGCGGGCGCCGTCGACCTCGCCATGAACCCCGCCAACCCGCGCATCCTGTATGCGGCGATGTGGCAGGCGCGGCGCACGCCGTGGAACATGGTCTCGGGCGGGCCGGGGAGTGGGCTCTACAAGAGCACCGACGGCGGCAACACGTGGGTCGAGCTCAGCGAAGGGCTGCCCGAGGGCGTCAAGGGTCGCATCGCCGTCGCCGTGTCACCGGCTGCACCGAATCGGGTGTGGGCGCTGGTCGAAGCAGAAGAGGGAGGCCTCTTCCGTTCCGACAACGGTGGCGAGAAGTTCCGTCTCGTCAGCGCCGACCGCGAGCTGCGGCAGCGGGCGTGGTACTACACCCATCTCGAGGCGGACCCGCGGGACGCGGACACGGTGTACGTGCTCAACGTCATGTTCTGGAAGTCGATCGACGGCGGCGCGGCCTTTCGTCCGATTCGCACCCCGCACGGCGACAATCACGGGCTGTGGATCAACCCCGATGACTCCGACAACATGATCCAGAGCAATGACGGCGGCGCCAACATCACCTTCAACGGCGGCCGGACGTGGTCGACCCAGGCCAACCAGCCGACCGCCGAGCTCTACCGGGTGACGGTGGACGACCAGCAGCCCTACTGGCTTTACAGCGGGCAGCAGGACAACAGCGCGGTGGCGATTCCGAGCCGCGCTTCCGGGGGCATTGACCGCGAGGATTGGTACGAGCCGGCGGGTTGTGAAACGTCGACGGTGGCGGTCGATCCGCGCAATCCAAATATCACCTACGGCGGCTGCTACGGCGGCTCTATCGGCCGCTTTGACCGCGAGCTCGAGCACACGCAGGAGATGACGGCGTGGCCCCAGATGGCGGTGGGGCAGCAGGCGAAGGACCTCAAGTACCGATTCCAGTGGAACTCGCCGATCCGCATCTCGCCGCACGACCCGTCGGTGCTCTACCACTGCGCCAACTTCGTCCTCAAGTCGACCGACGAGGGGCGCACCTGGTCGGAGATCAGCCCGGACCTGACTCGTGACGATGCGTCGAAGCAGGGCTACGCCGGCGAGCCCATCACCCGCGACAACACCGGGGTCGAGGTCTACGGGACGGTGTTCGCGTTCGAGGAGTCGCCGCAACGGGCCGGCCTGCTGTGGGCCGGGAGCGACGACGGGCTGGTCCACATCTCGGATGACGGCGGCGCCAACTGGCGAAACATCACCCCGGCGGCGATGCCCGAGTGGGGGACCGTGAATGCCATCGAGTTGTCGGCGCACGACCCCGGCCGCGCCTTCATCGCCGTCCACCGCTACCGCGAGGACGACTTCAGCCCTTACATCTTCCGCACCAACGACTACGGCGCGACGTGGAAGCGGTTGACGGACGGGCGCAACGGCATTCCCGCCGACCACTTCGTGCGCGTCGTGCGCGAGGACCCCGAGCGCAAGGGCCTGCTGTATGCCGGTACCGAGTTCGGGATGTACATCTCGTTCGACGACGGCGCGAGCTGGAAACCGCTCCAGCTCAACCTGCCGGTCACGCCGATCACCGACCTCGCCGTCAAGCGCGGCGATCTGGTGGTGGCCACCCAGGGGAGGTCCTTCTGGATCCTCGACGATCTGACGGTTCTGCACCAGATGGCCGATGAAACCTTGCCTGCCGCGCCCCACCTCTTCACCCCGCGCACGGTGGTGCGCTGGGTCGACGGTTCGGGTGGCGGCGGCCGCGGCGCGGTGGGCCAGAACCCCCCCTTCGGCGCGGTGGTGCACTACGTGCTGCCGGCCGGGCTCGATGAGGAGGATGCAGACGAGGTCGTGATCGAGTTCCTCGACCCCGATGGCAAAGTCCTGCGCAGCCTCTCCAGCAAGACGCCCGAAAAGCGGGCGCCGAGCCCGTTCCTGCGGTTTTTCCCGGAGCTCGCCGAACCGCCGCTGCTCGATGCCCGTGCCGGCGCCAACCGCGTCGTGTGGAACCTGGCCCTGCCGGATGCCGGTCTCGTGGAGGACGCGGTGCTGTGGGGCTGGCCAGGTGGCCCAATCGTCCCGCCCGGCAGCTACCAGGTCCGGTTGACGGTGGGCGAGTTCTCCGAGACCGCGACCTTCGACGTGGTTCAGGACCCACGGACGAACATCTCGCAGGAGGCCTTCGACGAGCAGTACGCCCTCGCCCGGGAGATCTGGCAGGAGCTGACGAGGTCGCACGCCACGATCGAACGTATCCGCGTCGTGCGCGGCCAGGTTGAAGCCGTCTCTGCGCACGTGGATGACGAGACCGTCACGGGAAAAGCGGACGAAATTTCGAAGGCCCTGACCGCCATCGAGGAGAAACTCACCCAGGTCAAAAACGAGTCAAGCCAGGACGTGCTCAATTTCCAACCGCAGATCGACAACCAACTCTTGAACCTGCAGAGCGTCGTCGAAAGCGCTCTGGGGGCGCCGAATGTGAGCTCGCGAGAAGTCTTCGCCCTGCTCAAGGGCCAACTCGAGGGCTATGTCACCGAGCTGGATGTTGTGTTGGCGGATCAGCTCCCGGAGCTGGAGCGGCTGCTCGAGGAGAGCAAAGCGCCGAGGGTGGTGGTGGCTCGTTAGAACACCCCCCGCCCGGCAGCCGGGACGGCTGCCTCACAAGACGGCCCTGAAACGGCTTGTGGGGCACGCGTCCCGCGTGCCCCACAATTTGGTCCGGTGCGATGTTGTGGGGCAGCCGTCCCGGCTGCCGGGCGGGCGGGGGAGAACCCGGTTGCGAAACCGGGGCCTGAAATCCGCGTAACTCGATGGAGAAACGTTTTCCTTGAGGACATTGGCCTGGCCAGATGGAAGAATGGAAACGGCGGGGGAGCGGTTGATGGAGACTCGATGGTGAAGTTTTTGACGATGCTCTTTGTGGTCGCGCCGTGGTTGATGCCTCCGGTCGAAACCACTCAAACCCCCGTGCAGCTCGATACGCCTGAGCTGTGCTCGCGGGCCAAGACCGCGTCGCCGGAACGCGCAAAGGCTGCCAGGTATCTGCAGCTCAAGAGCTCGAACGATCAGCTCGCACTTCAGACCGACGTCCAGCACTACCGGCTCGAACTCGAGGTCAATCCTGCGGACCGGTTCATCGACGGCCGCACCACCATGACGGTGGCGTGCGTGGAAGACGGGGTGACGGCCTTTCACTTCTGGCTCGACTCGATGCTGACCATCACCGAGGTGGAGGTCGACGGCGTTGCAGCCGGGTGGCATCGCCTCACCAACCCAACCGTTGAAGTGGAATTGGCATTGGTCTGTGACACCGGTGAGGATTTCGAACTCGCCGTCGACTACGAGGGGTACCCGTTGACCGCTGGTCTGGGGTCGATCGTGTTCGAGACCCAGGGCAGCTGGCCGGTCGTCGCAACCCTTTCGGAGCCGTGGTTTTCCTACACCTGGTGGGCGGTCAAGGAGGACAGCCGCGACAAGGCGACTGGAGAGTTGGTGATCACCGTGCCGTCGCAACTGTCGGTGGTCGCGAACGGCGTTCTTGTCGACACCACCTCGTTGGCGGGCAACCGCCGGCGCTACCGATGGGCCACCGCCTATCCCATGAGCCCCTATCTCTTCGCCTTTTCGGCCACCCGCTACACCACGTTCAGCGACAACTTCCACCACACCGGGGGATCGATGCCGGTTGAGTTCTTCGTCTACCCGGGCTCGGACGTTCCAGCAAACCGCGCGGGATGGCGGCGATCGGTGGACATCCTGAGCACCTTCAGCGAGCTCTTCGGTCTCTATCCCTTTGTCGACGAGAAGTACGCCATCTATCAGTTCCCCTGGCGCGGCGGCATGGAGCACCAGACCGCAACCGGCCAGGGTGGGAACTCCGCGTTTTCAGAATCCCTGACCGCCCACGAGCTCTCCCACCAGTGGTGGGGCGACATGGTGACCTGCGCGACGTGGTCGGATATCTGGCTCAACGAGGGCTTTGCGACCTACTCGGTGGCCCTGTGGTTCGAGTACCAGAGCGGAACGTCGAACCCGGGAGCCCTTCGCAGCTCCATGGCTCAGTCCCGCCCTGACGAGTTCGACGAGGCGATCTACATCCGGAACCCGGTCAGTGTCAACAGGATTTTTTCGAGCAATTACAGCTACCGCAAGGGTGCCTGGGTCCTTCACATGTTGCGGGGCGTGGTGGGGACCGAGACGTTCTTTCAGATCCTCGAAGCCTACCGCGACCGGTTCGAGTTCAGCGCGGCCACCAGCGAGGACTTCCGTCAGGTTGCCGAAGAGGTCTGGGACGGCGATCTCGGCTGGTTCTTCGACGAGTGGGTCTACGGCGGCGGCGCGCCGGCCTATGCCTACGCAACGCGGGAGCACGAGATCGGGGGCCGACGCTATCTCGAGATCTCCCTCGAGCAGACTCAGACCGAAGGCGTGTTTTCGATGCCGTTGGAGATTGACATGGAAGCTGGCCAGGAAACTCACCGGGTCACCGTGTGGAACTCCGCCGCTCTCCAGCACTTTCTGCTGCCGATCTCGGCACCGGTGGATGCGGTCGATATCGACCCGGACGCCTGGGTCCTGACCCGAGCGGTGACGGCCGCTGCCTTCACCGACGGCCCGCCGAAAGTGGTGGCGGTCGATCCCGCGCCGGGCTCCGTGGTGCCCGCCGGCGAGCCGTTTTCCATGACCTTGACGTTCCACGAGGACGTGGTGGTGGACAGCTCGGCCTTCACCCTCCGGCGCATCGGCGGCTCCGAGTATGCCGTGGCGGTGACCTACGATGCCGACACCATGACGGCGACCGTCACGTCGCAGGCGCCCCTCGCCGGAGGACACTACGAGCTCGTCGTCAGCGACTCGGTCGTTGACGCCGAGAGCGGCCTCGCCCTCGACGGTGAGTTGACGGCACCGATGAAGACCACGGCTCTGCCGAGTGGTGATGGGTCGCCCGGAGGAGATACAGTCATCGCCTTTGCCACGATAGGGACCCGCGGTCCGGCGAGGCGAAATACACCGGGCAATTGAGGCTGCGGCCTGAAGGCCGATTTGGCCTTTGATTGATGGTCTTCAATCGCAATCTCAAATAGGTCAAACATGTTGCACCGGGCTGCGTATCACCGGTGTGCGCTGACGATCTTGCGCCCTGAAATGACTCCGGAGGTCCCATGAAAAGAAGTGTGTTGACGGTTCTAGTGCTATGGATGATGACCGCCCTGGCGGGTGCCGGCGAACCCATCACGATCGGCGAGACGATCACGCTGCAGTCCAAGGTCATGGGCGAGGAACGAACGATTCTGATCTCCACGCCGCCCGGGTACGGCTTGGGAACTGAGCGGTATCCCGTGCTCTACATGACGGACGGCGATCAACACATCACCCACACCCGCGGCACGGTCGATTTCCTCGCCGCCAACGGTCTCATGCCGCAGCTCATCATCGTCGGTGTCGCAAACACAGACCGCACGCGAGATCTCACACCGACCAGGGTGGAGACCCGAGAGGTCAACGGGCGGGTGATGCAGAATCCCACCAGCGGGGGTGCTGGGAAATTTCTCGATTTCTTTGCAAGCGAGCTCTTCCCCTACATCGATGATCACTATCGCACCTTGCCGATGCGCCTCTTTTCGGGGCACTCCTTTGGAGGGTTGTTTGCCCTCAATGCGTTTTTTGAACGTCCGGAGTTGTTCAGGGCGGTGCTGGCCATCAGCCCGAGCCTGAACTGGGACGAAGACTTGCCGATTCGCCAGGCGACGTCGTTCTCCAAAAACCGTGCAGTCGCCAACGCGGCGCTCTTTGTCGCCATGGCCGATGAGGAGAGTGGAGACCCCAGACCCAACCTCCTCGACCGGTTGGAATCGGCCTTGGCCGCTGCGAAAGCAAAGGACTTCCGGTGGCAGGTGATGCGGATGCCGGACGAGAACCACGGGTCGGTGGTGCTGCGGGCCCAGTACTGGGGTTTGCGCAACGTCTTTGAGGGCTGGCGCCTCCCGACGGACCCCGAGACCCGGGTCTTCAACGGCAACCTCGAGGACCTCGAGCAACACTATGAGCAGTTGTCGAAACGATATGGTTTCACCGTCATCCCGGGTGAAAACGTGATCAACCAGTTGGGTTATCAGTTCCTGGGTCGAGAGGATTTCGACCGCGCGATCGAGATTTTCTCGTACAACGTCGAACTCTTCCCGAACTCGGCCAACGTCTACGACAGCCTCGGCGAGGCGCTGGAAAACGCGGGCCGCGACGAGGAGGCTCTGGCGGCCTACTCAAGGGCGGTGGAGAACGCGACCAAGGCCGGCGACCAGCGTCTCGGGATTTTCACTGCGAACCGCGATAGGGCTCAAGAGCTCCTCTCGCAGACGAACGCGAACTGATGCTTTAACGAAACCACCCGGGCTCGGCGCCGTGGCGGCGGGCGTCGCGGACAATTCTCGCCAGCTCCGCTCGTTCGGCGGAGATCTCGCCGTCGAGCTGTCGTAGCTTCGCCTCCGCGCGCTGGAGACTGGCCATGGTCTTGATGGTCAGCTTCTGGTTCCCGATGTGATCGATCTCGATCTCGAGCTGGCTCCGGCGCCGCTCGAGACCGGTGATCACCTGCTTCTGTTTGTTGTGGGCCGTCCGCCAGCGAGCGCGTTCGGACGGGCTCGCGGTCGAAGGCGTCGGGAGACGGTCCTTCCCGGTAGCAGATGTGCCGCCGATGGTGATCGTCCCTTTGTCGGCGACCTCGGACAGAGTGGCGGTCGAAATGACGACACGCCCGGATGCATCGGCCACTCCCGAGGTCTTGAGCGAATTTCGGCGTGCGTAGTCCGAGAGAGTACCCGGTCGCGGTGTTGGGGTGGGGGAGGGGACATCGGTGGATCCGCCCGATACCGGCGACGCACCACTACCGATCAGAACAATCGTCCAGATGAACCGCTGTGCACTGTAGATTTTCATGCCGGAAATCCTTCCGGCGTGGACGGGATGGGGCGATTTTACACCATTCTCGCGGTGAGGGGTCGTGGTCTTGGTTTCAGAGCGGGTTTTCGCTCCGACGATGTCATTCCAGCGTCAGCGTCCCGGTTTTCAGAAAGGGCATTGCCCGAGAGTGCCCCCTCCGAAGATGATTGCGCCCGATGCATCCACTCGCATGAAGGAAGGGGAATCGCAACATCGTTCGGAGACGGCACGTCCGGTCATCGCGAATGGGGCGTGAATGGCACAATAAGATGAGTGTCACCCTGCGACAATTTCTGGTCGGACCAGTCGCGCAGCGGTTACCTCAATACCTCTCCAGGTCGTTCGCGAAAGCTACATTGCCGGTGAAGCTCTGTCGGATCTCGGCCAGAAGCTCTTCTTCGGTCGCGCCCCACATCAGCTGGTGGTAGAGCACCAACAGTTCGGGTTTCGCCCGCGCCGCCAGTTCGCCGAGCTCGACTCCGGAAGTGTGGGCCGCTGCGTGATAGGCCTGCCAGTCGGGGGTGCGGCGGTCCCACCCGGCCTTGGCGTAGACCTCGTGAACCAGCACGTCGCAACCGTTGCAGGCCTCGACCACTGCGTCGGTTGGCGTGGTGTCGCCGCTGATGACGATGGTGCGGTCGGCAGTCTGAAAGCGGTAGCCGAAGGCGTGGTCCCAGGCGCCGTGGCGGACCGCGAATGCGGTCACTGTCACGTTGTCGTCCCGGTAGATGACGCCGGGCTCGATCTCGTGGACCGCCACCTGGATGCCGGTGGCATTCTGGGGCTGCGAGCCGTGAAGCCGGATCTGGATGTCCTCGTCGTAGGCGGCGAGGATGTGTTCGGTCATGGCCTTCGTGCCGGGCGGACCGTAGACCTCGAGGGGATCCTCCCGATCCAGGACCCACGGCGTAAGGATGAGGTCGGCGTATCCCATGGTGTGGTCGGAGTGGAGGTGGGTGATGAAGAGGCGGCTGAGGGAGGCCATTTCGAGTTCGGCCGCCGCCGCGCGCCGCACCACGCCGGGTCCGCAATCCACGAGATAGGGCCGCCCGCCGGCGATGAGGGCGACGGCGGGTCCCGAACGGTCGGGGTCCGGGTTGGGGGTGCCGGTGCCGAGCATGACGACGAGCGTGTCGGTTTCAGGCGGGGCCGGCGCGCCATGTTCGGCCGGCGGGGTGGTCGGCTCGAAATTTTCGGGTGTACTGGCACAGGCGCCGAGCATGAGCGATGCCAACGAGAGCAAAAGGATCGACGGCAGGCTCGTCATGAAACCGCGACGGCCTGGTGCAATCATGTCCTCAACTCCAGATGTGTACGGGTGCCTTGAGCCGCTCCACAGGGCGCCCGCCGAGGAGATGTTCGTCGAAGATCTCGGCGATGTCGGTGGGTTGGACACCGACGTACAGGACCCCGTCCGGGTAGACCAAGACGTTGGGCCCGAGCTCGCACGGCCCCAGACAGCCCGAGCGGGTGATTTTGACCTTGCCCCAGGCCTCTCGAGCTTCCAGGACCCGGGCGAACTCCACCATCAGGTCGGGGCCGCCGCGTTCGGTGCACGAGCCCTTGGGGTTGCCGGGCGGCCGTTCGTTGAGGCAGACAAAGACGTGTTTTTCGGGTCTGGGCATGGTGTGACTCCCACAGTGGTAATCGAATTCAGCAACAGCGACAACATTCGAGTTGTTCCCGATCAGCCTCCTGCAATATTCGAAACCAAGTTGCTCTGACAGGCGTAGGCGGGTCGTTTACGGCCCGCCACCACTCGCGTTCCATGCGTCCCACGGGCAGGCCCTGAAGGACCTGCCTACGCCGTTGAACGACGTCCGCGGATGTTCCCAAAAAACGTGGGTGGGTCGTTTACGAGACCCGCCTACGTCTTTGGGAAGAGTCGAGCCGATTCTCCACCCCAACGGCGGTTCTGAGTAATTCAGGAGAGGGGTTCTTACCCTTTCCTCAGTTTGCGGCCACTCACGAACCCGGGTGGGCGGCTGGACCACTGGCCTTACTGCCTCAAGCCCCGGGCCCCAAGCCTCAAGCCTACAGTGTTCAGTTTTCGAACGAAATCAACTCGACGTCGAACACCAGCATGCCTGGGGGCGCTCCCGGCCGGCCCTGGTACGCCAGATTTTCGGGGATCCAGAAACGGCGCTTTTCGCCCACCACCATCAACTGCAGCCCCTCGGTCCAACCCGCGACGACACGGTTGAGTGGAAACGCGGCCGGCTCGCCGCGTTGCACCGAAGAGTCGAAGAGCTTGCCGTCGGTGGTCCACCCGGAGTAGTGGGCGGTCACCGTTGAGGTTGCCGTGGGGTGTTTGTCGCCCACTCCGGGCCGCAGCACCTTCGAGGCGAGACCGCTGGCGGTAACTTCGGCGTCGGCCGGCGGCCCAGCCACATCGTCCGGCACCGGTGGCGCCGGAGGCGGCGCAGGTTTGTCCTGGATCGAGAACAGCTCGACGTCGAACACCAGCATGCCGGCGGGTTTGCCGGGCATGTCGTTGTAGGCGAGCTCTTTCGGGATCCAGAACCGGCGCTTCTCACCGACCACCATCAGCTGCAGACCTTCGGTCCAGCCGGGGATGACCCGGTTGAGGGGAAACGTCGCGGTCTTCCCGCGCTGGACCGACGAGTCGAAGAGATTTCCGTCAGTGGTCCAACCGGAGTAGTGGACGGTAACGTCGTCCCAGGCTTCGGGGTGGACGTCACCGGTGCCGGGCGTCAGGACCTTCGAGCACAGCCCGCTGGGCTCGCAGACGGCATCGTCCGGCGCTGCCGCCACGTCGGCCGGCGTCTCGACAGTGTTGGCGCTGCAGTTCATCAGACCAAAAGCGACAATAACGATGAGCAGGAGTGTGATCTTCATGGGCGGGAGCCTAACCCGGATTCGACGATCCGACAAGTGGTTTGCGAGCCGAACGTCGGGCCGGGAGGCATCGGCGTCACGTCGATATTTGCGCTGTTCTGCAACCCTCGATTGACGCGATGCAATAGGCTATCTTTTCGAACCAAGACGAGTTCCGCCGGTTGGAGAAACCGGGAAAGGATCGGCGCCCGATGGATGTGGTCCTGCTGTCGCGTCTCCAGTTCGCCCTGACCATCGCCTTTCACTACATCTTTCCTCCTTTGACCATCGGCATGAGCGTGGTGATGGTCTATCTCGAGGCGCAGCACGTGCGCACCGGTGATCCGTTGTTCGACAAGGCGGGCAAGTTCTGGACCCGGATCTTCGCCCTCAATTTTGCGATCGGCGTGGCCACCGGAATCGTCATGGAGTTCCAGTTCGGCACCAACTGGGCCACCTACTCGCGTTTCGTGGGCGACGTCTTCGGTTCTGCGCTGGCCGCCGAGGGCATCTTCGCCTTCTTTCTCGAGTCAGGTTTTCTCGCCCTTTTGGTCTTCGGGTGGGACCGGGTGTCGGCCCGGATGCACCTCCTGGCCACCGTTATGGTCGCGTTTGGTTCGATTTTCTCGTCGATCTGGATCGTGGTCGCCAACAGCTGGCAGCAGACCCCGGCGGGCCACCACGTCGTGCCGGTTCTCCGGGACGGTGAGGCCCTGGTCATCGACGGACAGGCGGTGATGCGGGCCGAGATCGTCGATTTCTGGGCGCTCGTCTTCAACCCGTCAACGGTGCAGCGGCTGACCCACGTCCTGATCGGCGCCTTCATCCTCGGCGCGTTCTTCGTCATGTCGATCTCGGCCTGGTATCTCCTCAAGAAGATCCACGTTGAGTTCGCCAAGAAGTCATTCTCCGGGGCCCTGATCTTCGCGACCCTTGCGTCGTTGGCGGCCCTGGTTTCGGGCCACTTCCAGGCCAACACCGTCTCCCGGTACCAGCCGGCCAAGCTGGCGGCCTTCGAGGGGCACTTCGCGAGCGGTCCCGCAGACATGAGCCTCTTCGGCGTGCCCGACGACGCCACCGGGACCATCCGTTTCAACATCGCCGTCCCGGGCGGTCTGAGCTTCCTCGTTCACGAAGACTTCAACGCGCCGGTGGTGGGTCTCGACCGGTTCCGTCCCGAAGACCGTCCGCCGGTCGTTCTGTCCTTTGCCAGCTACCACATCATGATCAGCCTCGGGATGGCCTTTATCGGGCTCACCCTTTTGGCCGGATTTCTTCATTGGCGCGGCACCCTCTACGACACACGGTGGCTGATGTGGATCTTCGTCTTTGCGGTGGTCGGTGCGCTGGCCGCGAACCAGTTCGGGTGGGTTGCGGCGGAGGTCGGACGGCAGCCGTGGATCGTGCATCCACCGGTGGAGTGGACCGCGGAAGGGGACGTCGTGGTCGGGCCCGAGGGCGTGGTCGAGTACGACGAGGTCGAAGGTCTGCGAACTGCCGACGGCGTGAGCGCGTCGGTGGATGCTTCACAGGTCCTGGCATCTTTGCTCGGTTTCGGTTTCATCTACCTTTGCCTCGGGGCGGCGTGGCTCTATGTTCTCGACCGGAAGATCCGCCACGGTCCGGAGCCGGTGGACGGCGAACACCCCGGTGGCGGGTTCATGGAGGCCGTGTCGTCGCGAGTTGACCACTCGGAATCGTTGACCGGTGCGGGCGAAGGGAGCTGACGGTGGACTGGACAACCCTGGCCGTCATCTGGTTTGCGATCGAGGGCGTGCTGTTGATCGGCTATGCGATCCTCGACGGTTTCGATCTCGGCGTCGGCATCCTCCACCCGTTCGTGCCTGTGGACGACCGCGAACGCCGCATCGCCATGAACGCCATCGGACCTTTGTGGGACGGCAACGAGGTGTGGCTGGTGACATTTGGTGGCGCGTTGTTCGCCGCCTTTCCGGCAGCCTACGCCTCGGCCTTTTCGGGCTTCTACACCGCCTTCATGTTGCTTCTCGCGGCCCTTATTTTCAGGGCGGTGTCGATGGAGTTCCGTTCCAAGGTGGCGAGCCACCGGTGGCGCCGATTCTGGGACTTTTCGTTCTTTGGCGGCTCGACTGCGGCGACGCTCCTGTTCGGGGTGGCGGTGGGCAACGCGATGCTCGGTGTTCCGCTCGACGCATTGGGCAACTTCACCGGCGGCCTCCGCGACCAACTCAACCCGTATGCAATTCTGGTGGGCCTGATGACGGTGGCCCTGTTCGCCATGCACGGCGGCCTCTTTCTCTACCTCAAGACCGAGAGAGAATTTCAGGCCCGGCTCCAGGATTGGATGTGGCGGAGTTGGGGGCTCTTTCTCGTGGCCTATATGCTGACAACCATCTACACGCTCGCGATGGTTCCGCGGGCGACAGCCAATTTCGCGCACTGGCCGTGGGCCCTCGTGGTGGTTGTGGCCAATGTCCTCGCCGTCGCCAACATCCCGCGCGCCCTCCACTGGGGCCGGCCCGGCGAGGCCTTTGTCTCGAGCTGCGTAGTGATTGCGACCCTCATCATGCTCTTTGGTCTGGCCCTCTATCCCAACCTGATCACCGCCAGCAACGACGCCGCCAATTCGGTGACCGTCTTCACGGCAGCCTCGAGCCCCAAGACGCTCACCATCATGCTCGTCATCGCCCTCATCGGGATGCCCTTCGTTCTCGCCTACACCGGGATCATCTACTGGACCTTCCGCGGCAAGGTACGGTTGGACGACCACAGCTACTGAGGCGGTGAGGCAATGGGGCAGTGGGGCGATCAGGCTGCTACAGTAGAGAAGAAGCAACCGATGAAGGTGAACAGATGAACAGTACCCGGTTCGCAGCCAGTCGCGTCGCCCTCGTATCATTGTGTCTGGTGGCCGTGTTGGCGGGATGCGGCCCACCGACCCTGGATTCTTCGAGCTTCAAGAAACTCGAAAGCTCGGTGACCAGGCTCCGTGAACCCATGGACCAGGAGTACCGGTCCCGTTTTGACGAAGCGTTGACCTTCTTTGTTGGCGAGTCCGCTCTGATCGACGAAACGAATGCGGAGGAGCGTCCCGAACTCCCCGATCTGATCCTCGCGCTGTACAGCCCGCTCAAGGGTATGACCGCCGAAGGCATCATTGCAGAGGCGTACCGGCGCCGGCTGGAGCAGGTGAAGACGGCGGTCGACGAACTCGAACTGGGCCGGATCGACTCCGAGGAGGCCCGACTCAAACTCAAGAACTTCCACCTCCAAGCCAGCCGGGTCTTCAAACGGAACAAGGGGTTTCTCCAGTGGCCGGTGATCGAGTTCCGGGCCGAGAACGACACCGAGGAGGTGGTGTGGTTGATCCACTTCCGGGCTGCTCTCCTGCGGCCGGGCAGCGAGGAACCGTGGTTGGTCGAGGATTTTGATCAGCTGGTGCTCGAAGGGCTCGCGCCGGGCGAGCGCGACCTGTGGCGGATTGAACCGGAACAGCAGGAGTGGGTCACGCTGATCGATCCCCACCCCGATTTCGAGTTCACTTTGGAGGTCATGCGGCTCGAGGGTCTCGGCGACACGGTGATCGCCGCCACCGAGTGGGGCGACATCGAAGCCGCGAGGCTCGCGCTGTATCAAAAAACCCTGGAGAAGATCCGTTCCGGGGACACCCTCGCGCTCGACAGCCCACCGCGGGTGGGCGGGGTCTGACCGGCAGCCGGGACAGCTGCCCCACAAGCAGACGTTCGCTATCCGGATGTGTTGTGGTGGGGCCGTCTCGGCCGCACTGTGTGGGCGGGACGCCCGCACTACATGAACTCATCTGATGGAGGGTTGAAACAACCGTGTCCCTGCGCCGGCGGAATCCAGGACTGGCCGCGGAGGTTTCGAAGGTAATGGAACAAGGGAAAACACGCCGCATTCTGATTCACTTTGCCCACCCTGCGCTGCGGAGGTCGAGGGTCAATAAGCGCCTCCTGTCCGCCGTTGAAGGGTTGGAGGGCGTCGAGGTCAACGATCTCTACCAGAACTACCCCGACTTCGACATCGATGTGGCCCGCGAACAGCGACTGCTCCTGGATCACGATGTGGTGGTCCTTCAGCACCCCTTCTATTGGTACTCGACACCGGCCATTCTCAAGGAGTGGCAGGACCTCGTCCTCGAACACGGCTGGGCCTATGGCCACGACGGCCACGCCCTCGAGGGCAAGACGCTGCTGAACGTCGTGTCGACAGGCGCTCCGGAAAATGCGTACGCTCAGGGCGGCGCGAACCAATTCACCATGAGACAGCTGCTGGCGCCGATCGAGCAGACCGCGGGTCTGTGTGGGATGCACTTCCTGCCTCCGTTCGTTGTCCACGGCACCCACGCCCTCACCGAGGAAGGGATCGAGCGTCACGCGGCAGACTATCGCCGATTGCTGGAAGGCCTGCGGGACGGTCGTCTGTCAGCGGACCGGGTCGCGGGACTGCAGCGCATCAACGCCGACCTCGACGCCGTTCTGGGAGGTTGATGGATGTACGGTGAAGGCTTTTTCTATCAGGCCCTGATCTACCTTGCAGCCGCCGTGATTTCGGTTCCCGTCGCCAAGCGGCTCGGTCTGGGCTCGGTGCTCGGCTATCTCATGGCCGGCATCGCCATCGGGCCCTTCGCTCTCGGGTTGGTGGGGGAGGATGGCCAGGACGTCCTGCACTTCGCCGAGTTCGGTGTGGTGATGATGCTGTTTCTTATCGGGCTCGAACTGCAGCCGAGCCTCTCTGTGGCGGTTGCGGAGCTCGATCCTCGGGCTCGGCGGGCTCCAGGTAGGCGTGACCGCCGCGGTCGTGACCGCAGTCGGTCTCGGCGCCGGACTCGACTGGCGCAGCGCGCTCGCCGTGGGGCTCATCCTCTCGCTGTCGTCGACCGCCATCGTCTTGCAGACCCTGCAGGAAAAAGGCCTGATGAAGACCGGTGGCGGCCGCAGCGCCTTTTCGGTCCTCCTGTTTCAAGATCTCGCTGTCATTCCCATGCTGGCCATCCTGCCCCTGCTGGCACACGCCGGGGGAGCCCACAAGGCGGCGGAGGCAGGGCACTCGACGACCTGGGTCGAGGGCCTGCCGGGGTGGGCGGCGGCGCTGGTCGTGGTGGCGGCGGTGGCGGCCATCGTGATCGGGGGCCGACTCGTGATGCGGCCGGCGTTCCGCTTCATCGCCAAGGCGCACGTGCCGGAGGTCTTCACTGCGGCGGCCCTGCTGCTGGTGATCGGGATTGCCCTCCTGATGACCAAGGTCGGCCTGAGCCCGGCTCTGGGCACCTTTCTGGCTGGTGTGGTTCTGGCGACCAGCGAGTACCGGCACGAACTCGAAGGCGACATCGAGCCATTCAAGGGCCTGCTGCTGGGGCTCTTTTTTATCGCCGTGGGGGCCTCGATCGACTTCGGCCAGATCGCGCAGCACCCCGGTCTCATCGGGGCTCTGGTGGCCGGACTCATCCTCGTCAAGTTCGTCATCCTGGTTTTTCTTGGGCGCGTTTTCGGGCTTGGACAGGACCAGAATCTCTTGTTTTCGTTCGCCCTCGCGCAGGCGGGGGAGTTCGCCTTTGTGCTGTTTTCTTTCGCCACCCAGCAGGGCGTGCTGTCGATCGGCGTGACCACCCCGCTGATTGCGGTGGTCGCTCTCACCATGGCCTTGACTCCGCTCCTGATGTTGATCAACGAGCGATTGGTCCAGCCGCGTTTCGGTACCCGCGAGAAAGCCGACCGCGAGCCGGACTCCATCGAGGAGTCGAACCCCGTGATCATTGCAGGCTATGGCCGGGTCGGCACCATCGTCGGCCGTCTGCTGCGCGCAGCCGGCATCGGTGCGACGGTTCTCGAGGTCGACTCCGATCAGGTCGAGATGCTCCGCAAACTGGGGCACAAGGTGTTCTATGGCGACGCGTCGCGGCTCGACCTGCTGCGTTCGGCGGGCGCCGACACCGCACGGGTGCTGGTGATCGCCCTCGACGATCCGGAGAGGATCCTCGAGCTCGCTGCAACCGCCCGCAAAAACTTTCCGCACCTGGCCGTCTTCTGCCGTGCCGTGGGCAGGACTCACGCCTATGAATTGGTGGAGGCGGGGGTGGACCGGGTTTATCGGGAGACCCTGGACAGCTCGCTACGGATCGGGGGTGACGTGATGAGCGAACTCGGCGTGCCGGCCTTCGAAGCGCTGCGCCAGGTGCGGCGGTTCCGCCGCCACGACGAGGAGGCGTTGCGTGAGATGAGCGGACAGCGCGAGGACGCCACCGCGTACATCCACCTGGTCAGGCAGCAGATCGCGGCTCTCGAGAAGGTGATGAGTGCGGATCTCGAGGATCTCGGCACCGACCTCGACGCCGCCTGGGACTCGACCTCCCTCCGCAGCGAGGTGGTTGAAGAGGGTGTGATCAGAAGCGGGTCGTGATCCGCGGGATCAGCGGAGAGAATTCTGAACGGCACCGACATCACCGACTCCCGGGTTTCGCGGGACGGTTCAATCAAAATGAGGCCGGAGATCCGGCCTCATTGTTCTGTCGGCTGTGAAAAAACTCAGCTGAACTCGGTCACTCTACCCGCGAGATAGGTGATGATCTCGGCTGATTCGTGATGCGGCGTTCCGCCGATCACCAAACATGGGGCCTGCCCCTTGCCGGCGATCGAGACCAGGTCGTCGAGGGCTGCTGGGTCGGTGCTGACGTTGCGGACCGGGATCGAGGCGATGCGCAGGTTGCCGAGGGCGGCCAGGGCGTTGGTCGAGAACATGCAGTTCGACCGGATGTAGAGCACGGTCTCGGGCTCCAGACCGGGTGGTTGGCCGAACGTCTCGAGGGCGCCGCTGAAGGAGCTGTCGACACCCTCGCAGAGCGCGGCAAGCGCGGCAATGTCTCTTTTGCCGCCGGGCCCCACCGACGAGGCGTGGCGCACGACGCCGCCGGCGTCGATGATGACGGTGGCGCGGTCGGTGATACCGGCGCCGTCCAGATAGAGGCCGTAGGACTTCGCCACCTCACCTTTGGGGTGAAAGTCGGAGAGCAACGGGAACGAGATCCCGCCGAGACCCTTTGCCCAGTTGGCGTGACAGTAGATCGAGTCAACGCTGACACCCAGAACCTGGGTGTTGGCGGCGAGGAAGCGGTCTTGGAGCGCTTCCACGCCGGGCACTTCGCTGCTTCACGTGGGGGTGAAATCGAGGGGGTAGAACAGCAACATCACGTGCCGTTTCCCCTTGAACTGCTCGAGGCTGATGGTTCGAGCGAACTGGTCTTTGAGTGAAAACCCGGGGGCGGTGTCACCGACAGCGATCATGGTTCCTCCTACATCTCAAATCGAAGCGATCTTACACCAATGTTTGCTCTGCCGACGTCGCAGTTGCGGGCGCGCGGCCCTTCGGTCACTATTGTGGTGGGGCGTCGAGCTCCCGTATGCCGCTCTGGTGTTTCGTGGTCCTGACCGCGGCCGCTGCAGAAGGTTTCCTGATCGCCGAGCCACCGCTTCTGCGGTGGTGGTGCTGGCGGTCTTCGCCGTGGGCAGCGCGCTGTCGGCCTCCCAGTGGTCGCAGCGAGTGGGCCGGTTCGTAGAGCCGGTTCAGAACCGAAGCAGCATCGCCGCCCAGTGGAAGCCGGCGCCGAAGGCGGTCAGCAGCACCAGATCGCCGGGTTTGACCCGGCCCTGTTGACGCGCCTCCCACAGGGCCAGCGGAACCGATGCGGATCCGGTGTTGCCGTAGTCCTGGACATTGATGAACAACTGGCCGTCAGTGATGCCAAGCGATTTTTGGAGAGCGTTGATGATCCTCAGATTCGCCTGGTGCGGCACCACGAGGGCGAGGTCCGAGACGTCGACTCCCGGCGTCGGCGAGGACCTTTCGCGAGGCTGCCCCCATCCGCGAGACGGCTTCCTTGAAGACCTCGCGCCCGTTCATGACGAGTTTCTTGTGATCGCCCCGTTGAGCGGCTTCGATGGTGAAAGGCGCTCTGGTGCCGCCCGTCTCGAGACACAGAATATCGGCCCGGGAGCCGTCGGTGCCGGCCGTGAAACTGAGGAGCTCCGAAGAGCCTTCGACTGACCCCACAACCGCCGCTCCGGCGGCGTCGCCGAACAACACCGCCGTTGTGCGGTCGTTCCAGCTGACCAGTCGGGTCAGCATCTCGACTCCGACCAGCAGGACCTTTTTGTCTCCGGTGATCGCCCGCGAGCGCGCGATGTCGAGACCGAGAACGAACCCCGCACAGCCGCTGCCGGCAAGGTCGAAGGAGGGTATCTCCCGCGCACCGAGAGCGGTCTGGAGATACGAAGCGGTGTCGGGAAGCTTGACCTCGGGAGTGTCGGTGGCGACGATGATCTCATCGATGGCGTCGATGGTGATGCCGGCGTCCTCGATGGCTGCACGTGCGGCGGCGGCGGCCAGGTCGACCGTGGTTTCGTTGTCGGCGGCGATCCGGCGATTCTTGATCCCCGTACGGGTGGTGATCCACTCGTCCGAGGTGTCCACGTACTGTGCCCACTCGGCGTTGCTCATCACCCGCTCGGGCAGGTAGGCGCCGAGACCGATGATCCCAATGCGTTGTTCCGTCATCCCTCTCAACCTCCGCGGCGGACGATTCTACTGTGTTTCTCTTGGAAATGGGACTCGGTAGCAGGTCTCTGGGCTCAGCCCATGATCCGCTTGAACAGGGTTTTGACAGGTCCCTCGTAGCGCTTGACGAGAGAGTACCGCGCCACCTTCTGCGGGATCTCACCTATGTGCATCTTGCGGAAGACCGGCTCCTTGGCTGCACCGATGACGCCGCTCGCTTTCCCCGCATGGACGAAGATGCGGGCGCCGATCATGGCGCCGACCCCGATCATGGTGGCGTCGAAGAGTCCGAGGTCGCGGGCGAAGGTGGCTTCTCCCGCTCCGGTTCCTCGAGAGTTCGCGCCGGGTTCCTCTTTGCTCGCACTCATGGGCGGCGATCGGAGGCTCCTGCAGCAGACCGCGGTCTGGCTTTGGCGGCGCGACGGGGGTACAGTCGCCGCCCATGGGATCGCCCGGACCTGTTGTGAAGGCTGCGACGCTCGCCCTCCTGGTCGGTATCTGGGGGACGACGTGGGCGGCGGTGAGGATTGCCCTGCGCGGGTTCCCTCCCTTCACGGGGGTCGCCCTCCGATTCGTTGTTGCCGCCGTGCTCCTGGTGGTGGCCGCGAAGGCGATGGGCACCCCGCTGGCCGCAGTCAACCGCAGGGACCGCCGCCTGCGGATAGTCCACGCCGTGTGTTCGTTCTGTATTTCCTACGGCGTCGTGTTCTGGTGTGAACAGTGGGTGCCCTCAGGGCTCGCGGCGGTGCTGTTTGCGACCTTTCCGCTGATCGTGGCGGTGATGGCTCATTTCGTGCTGCCTGGCGAGCGCATGACCCTGCGGGTCATGGTGGGCACGGCGCTCGGCTTTGCGGGGATAGCCGCCATTTTCGCCGAGGATTTCGATCTGCTCGGCGGTCGTTCGGTCCTGGTGGCGTCGTTGGTCATGCTGGTTTCGCCCTTTGTCGCTGCCATCTCCACCGTCGCCTACAAGAAGTGGGGGCAGGGCATCCGGCCCGTTCCGTTCACCGCGGTCGCGATCATCTACGGATCGGTCGTGATGGGAGGCCTGGCGGCGATCACCGAACGGCACGAGACCATCGTGTTCGAACGCTGGCCGGTGGTGGCGATTCTCTACATGGCGGTGGTCGGCACCGCGATCACCTTTCCCCTGTACTTCTGGCTGCTGGAGTACATGCCGGCCCGTCAGCTGGCCCTGATCGGCTACGGCACGCCGGTGGTCGCGCTCTTCTTGGGCGTCCTGTTCCTCGACGAGACGCTGACGACGCGAACCATGCTGGGATCAGCCATGGTCGTCACGGGTGTTGCCATAGCGTCCCACGCGCCGCGGCGTCGGTGATGGGAAGACTGTGGTCTTCTCCGAGATCAGCCGGTCAGCCGGCCTCGGGCCGGAACTCGCCCGTGTCGAACCAGAAGCCCGAACCCGTCACGAGATCCATCTCTGCCTGGACGATCGCGAGGTGGCCCTCTTCGATCTCGACGAAGCGCTCGAAGAGACGTCTGCCATCGGCATCGAGGGTGGCGACCATCTTCTGATAGAAGTTGCTGGTTTCCCGTTCCGCCTGCAGCGCCTTTCTCAGACATTCGAGCTCAACGCCGGTGCCGCCGGGGCTGCCGCCCGCAAGGGTGGTGCGGAGTCTGGCCGCGCCGGCCTCGACGGCGGAACGTGAGCCGAGTTCACCCCCGATCTCATAGATGTTGATCTTGCCGTTGGTGCGCCACTCCTCGAGGCGTTCGCGGAGGTATCGGATGTGGCCCTTCTCTTCCTCGCACAGGGTCGAAAAGACGCGTCTCGCCACCGCATTTTCGGCGGTCGCGGCGGCTTCGGCATAGGTTGCGTGGACCCGCGTCTCGTATTTGATGGCGGTCGTGATCGCGTGCTCCAGTTTCACCCTTTCCTCCACGAGGTTATTTCAGGGCGCCATTATGCCGCATCCGCGGCTCGAGTAGCTCACCTCCAGGCGAGGCAGAGCACGTGGTATGCGTTGAGCCCGCAGGTGGCCTCGTCGGTGTCGATCCAGCCGCCGGAGGTGAGCTGGGTGCTGCCATAGCGGCCGTCGAACAAGGTCGTGCCGTCGGTCCATCCGCTGCACGTGTAGGGTGTCACCGCACCGTCCGAGAAACTGCCGGAGTACCAGAAATTGGTCGCGGCCTGGGCGCCGGCGTCGAGCAGCGACTGGTCGATGGTCCCGTCGAGCAGGTCGGCCCAGTCGTCGGCGATGACGTTCCAGTTGGGGCCGGTCACCGGGCGGTCAGTGGGAACGCCGTACAGCGTCGGAAAGTCACGGATCTCGTCGGACGCCGAGAACGAAAGGAAGGCGCGGGTGGTGGCATTGAGGGGGATGCCCGTCGCCGTCTGGGCCGTCTGCCCGCACAGGACGTCGGCCCCCGAGCGGCCGCCGATCGGGCCTGAGATGCCGCCGCCGTCGAAGAGCACGAGGCGCGACGGCAGCACCGGCGTTGTGAGCGACCAGGCGGTTGTGTCGGCCGACTCGAAGCCGTTTTCAAAGATGTTGAGTGACGGCGGCGGCGACGACATCACGATGTAGTCGAGCCAGGCCGTCGAGTTGTCGTAATTGTAAAAGTGGAGCTGCGTCAGCGTCGTGGTTGCCGGCGACCGGAAGGGCACGTTGTATTGCCGCGCCACGCCGTCGATGAAGACGTCGACGGTGCGGCCGACCCAGTCGAGGGTGAGGTCGACCCGGTACCACTGGTTGTCGACGTATGGCGCGAGGAAGTAGTGGTCGGAACTGGGACCGACGAGCAGGAACTGACCGGTGCTGTGGGCGTAGAAGAAGACCACACCATTGTTGCTCGCCACATTGTCGTCGCCAATGACGACGTACGTGTCGGCCAAAAAGGTCGACCCCGGGCGCACCCAGAAGCTGACGCCGGTTGCCTGGAAGTTGACGAGGTCGAACCACGGTCCCCGGTAATGGCCGCACGCTCCGTCCACGCGGAGGCTGCGGGACGAACCGTTGGCGCCGGTGAGCCCGGTGTTGACGGCGGCGCAGCTACCGGTGGGCGCTGCCCATCCGACAAGGTCGCCGTCCTCGAAGTCGTCGATCAGTGCAATTGCCTTGACGGAGGAAGGGGTCTCGTCGGATGCCGCCGACGGCGGAGCCGCGCCGAACCCGATAACAACGATCAACGCTACGGCCGGGACTCGAGCCCTCATTGGAATTCCCCTCTCGTTGGTTTTATTGGTCGCACGTTCCAATATATGTCGCGGGACGTCGATGTCGAGGCGTTCCGGTGCTCGAGGGTGATGTCCATCACGGAATACATTCCGGAGATGATCAGGCTGCGGTGTGGCACAGTTGGCAGTTCTTTGCTGGGTGGATCTGGAACGAAGAGGTAGTCATCCCGTCCGAGGAGTGATCGAGAACACTGCTTACGGAGGAGGGGGGGAGCACACTCGAACTGTGCTAACCATGCTGCGGACATCTCCTCGTACCGCGATCGCGACATTTGCATTGCTCGGATCGATGGCCGTTTCCGGTCGGCTTGCGGCTCAGGCGCCGTGTCCCGTGTTGCCGCTCCCGACCGGGCCGGTGATCGAGGTCCAGCCGTCGCAGGTGTCAGATCTGCCCGAGATCGTGGCCAACGCCGCGACCGGCACGACGATCCTGTTCCACAACGGCACCTACGATCTCGATGGGGCCTTCCTCCACATCACGACCGGCCCGATTCGCGATCGCGGCGGCACGGCAGTCCTCACCACAAACCTCAGTGACGAACCGGCGAGTCTGTTTGCGGACGTGGCAGCCGGTGACCTCCACCTGGTGAGCGCCGGCTCCAGCCCGGTGGATGCGGGGACATCGCTGCCGGCGGGTGCCTGCGACGGCGACATCGACCGGCAGCCGCGTGACACCAAACCGGACATCGGCGCCGACGAGTTTGGATGGGGGATCTTCGTGGACGGTTTTGAATCCGGGAAAACCAGCTTCTGGTCGACCGTCACCGGAGGACCGTAACCGGTTTTTCAGATTGCTCGGATGCGCCGGATCTGCGCCTTGAGGATGCCCGACTCGGGGTAGAAGGTGTAGGTCTTGAAACTCAGGAGTCCTGACGAGTTCGGGACGGTCGAGTCCCTGGTGCCGATGATGCGCACGTTGTTGACCCGGCGATCGAGGTTGTCGTGGGTGTGGCCGTGGAGGATGGCCTTGACCGCAAACACCCGTGCGAGCAGCCGCAGAGCCACCCGGTCGACCCGGTCGAGTTGCAGCGCGGCGCGCTGCCAGAACGGGGTCGCCTTTTCTCCCCGTCGTTTCGACGTCGCCGACGCCGGGATGTTGGGCGAGTGGTGGAGGGCGATGAGTTTGCACGGGACGCCTGCGTGCTCGTCAAGCTGCCGGCCGAGACCGGCGAGCTGGTCAAAGCCGAGGCGGCCGACCGCGTTGTCGACGAGGTTGAAGTTGCCGGCGTTGACGCTGTCGAGGGCGAAGACCGCGATGTTTCCTTCGGCGAAAAACCGGACGTGGGGCAGCCTGGTCCGTTGGCGCCCCTTCTCGAGCCCGGCGCGGACGATGGCCAGGTCCTCGGCCGTGGGTCGCGTTCGCCGCAGACCGAGACACGCCGCGTCGTGGTTGCCGTGGATGACGAGGATCTTGCCGCGGTCGAGCCCGGCCTGCCGAATCGACGACCAGAGGACGTTCCAGGCCGCCAGTTCGCCGCGGTCGCTGACGTCGCCGGTGATCAGGACCAGATCGGCCTCGTCAACGGCCGGGTGGGTGAGGAGCCGGTTGAGGTTGGCGTTCATGCCGCGGGCCCCGTCCTCCTTGCGCCGCCCGCCGTCGGTGGCGGTGAGGTGGAGGTCGGAGAGATGGGCGATAGAGAGCGAATTTCCCATGATCGGCTCCTGAGATCTCGGTTGTGACGCCTCGGCTGCTTTGCGATATCAGATTACATCAGACTGCATCCGGTCGGTGTCGAGTTGGGGTGTCCGATCTGACGGCGGGGTGCGTTGCAGCAGCGTTGAGCCCTCAGTTTGTGGTTCATCGGGGGCAGGTGGACCCGCGATTTTTGCGGTGTAAGATGGGAGCATGAGTAACCAGATGGTCAAAGGTTCAATTCTCAGGTCGCGCATGGACTTCGTTCGCGACCAGGGCGGGGCCGACGCGCTGCAGCGGGTGATCGAAATACTGAGCCCGGACGACCAGAAGGCCCTCCACAACGTGGTGCCGGTGGCGTGGCTGCCGTTCGAGATCGGCAAAAGGCTCGACGACGCCATCGTCCAGGTGCTGGGCGGCGGCAGCCTCTCCTACTTCGAACGGCTCGGCGAAGCGTCGGCGGAGAAAAACCTCGGCACCGTGCATGCGGCCTTTCTGTCCCCCGGTGACCCGCACGCCTTTCTCGCCAAGGCGCCGCAGATCTACCGCATGTACTACCAGGTCGGTCGCCGAGAGTACGCCAAAACCGGCGACAAGAGCGGCGTGTTGACGACCTTTGATGCGGAGACGTTTTCCAAGGCGGATTGTCTCACCGTCATCGGCTGGTACAAGAAGGCGCTTGAGATGTGCGGTGCGGTCAAACCGCGCATTTTCGAGGAGGAGTGCCGCGCCCGGGGTTCAGAGGTCTGCAGATACCGCGTCAGCTGGCAGTAAAACCGGCTCAAACCCCAGGATCGGTGCGGTCGTCACACCTCGATGGTGTCGTCGTCCGCGGGCTCGAGACTCCAGATTCCCTCCTCGTGGACCAACGGGTCGGACGAGATGTCGTACCCGCACCTGGGGCACGTGGTTGAACGAATCGATGGAATCGACACCGCGCGCCAGTCGGCAAATTCCTCGCCGCACTTCGGGCAGACGATTTCGGTCATCTCGACGGCAGATCGCATGGTAGCCCCCTTGTCGAGTCGAAGTCGGTCGCCTCTTCCCAATATAGGTCCCGAAAACGAATCGTAAAGCCCCTGCACGAAAAACCGCCGCTTAGGAGTACGAGGACGGCCCTCAATCCACCCGGGCGCGCAGGCGTTGGCGGAGATCGAAGGTGTAGATGCCGAGGCCGGTCCAGATGAAGACAAAGCTGACGGCGTGGGCGGCGGAAAACGGCTCGTCGTAGAGAAAGACGGCCAGCACGAAGGTGCAGGTTGGCGCGATGTACTGGAGGAGACCAGCGGTCGACAGCGGGAGCCGGCGCACACCGAGGGTGAAGAGGATCAACGGGACCACCGTGACCGCGCCGGCGGTTACCAGCAGAACATTGATTTCCGTTCCCTGGAAACCGAACGCCGCCACACCGCGATGTTTCTGAAACAGGAGAAACCCGGCAGCGAGAGGCGCCAGGGCCATCGTCTCGAACGTGAGGCCGACCACCGCGTCGGCCGGCACGGTCTTGCGGAGCAACCCGTAGAGGGCGAACGACACCGCCAGCGCCAGTGAGATCCACGGCAGACGGCCCTGATGGATCGTCAGGATGGTGACTGCGGCAGCGGCCAGCGCCACCGCGATCCACTGGCGCCGGTTGAGCCGCTCGCCGAGCACGGCAAGACCGAGCACCACGCTGACCAGCGGATTGATGAAATACCCGAGTGATGTCGAGAGCACCCTGCCCGTGTTGACGGCCCACACGAACAGGCCCCAGTTGATCGCGATGAGAACTGTCGACAGAGCCAACGCGGCCACCGTCCGGGGTTGTTTGACAGCCGCCGCGAGCTCGGGCCAGCGGCCGCGAAAACTCATCCAACCGGCGACGACGAACAGGCCCCAGACCACCCGGTGGGCGAGGATCTCGGGCGCCGGCACGTGGATCAGCAGCTTCCAATACATCGGCGTCAGGCCCCAGATCACAAAGGCCACGGCGCCATACACCAAACCCAATCGGGTTTCACGGCTCACCCCTACACCATACGCGCAATCGCCGAGAGGATGCACGCCGCCATGATGTTGATGACAACCTTGCGATCTTCGAACATTCGGCTCATCCGGGGTTCGGGGGGATTTCCTGATGAGTAGGGGATTGAAGGTGGGTCAAGGCCCACCTTGCGTCGGACCGACGGATCGAGTTTCTCAAACTGTCATCCCGAGCGAGCACAGCGAGCCGAGGGACCTGGGTGGGGGTTCCGGGCAACGCCGTTCCAAGAGTCGCCCCCAGATCCCTCCGCTCGGTCGCTTCGCTCCCTCGGTCGGGATGACAGGAAGTGAAGTCGCTTCGCTCCCTCGGTCGGGATGACAGGAAGTGAAGTTGCTTCGCTCCCTCGGTCGGGATGACAGGAAGTGAAGTTGCTTCGCTCCCTCGGTCGGGATGACAGGAAGTGAAGTTGCTTCGCTCCCTCGGTCGGGATGACAGGAAGTGAAGTTGCTTCGCTCCCTCGGTCGGGATGACTGGATGTGAAGTCGCCTTGTTTCTCCGGTCGGGATGACAACATTGATAACGTGTGAGACGGGCGAGGAACCGGAGCCGGATCCTCATTTCACTGATGAGCCAAACGTTCAAACGTTGAACGTTCAACGTCTCGGGCGCTTCTGCCGTACCCTACCGATCCGCACGTTGTTCGGGGATTTCGTAGGTGCCGTCGAGGCGGTCGACCATATCCTCGTACCGGCGCTCCAGGTCCTGAAGCTCTGCCGCGAACTCCCGTTGGTCGAGCTCACCCCGATCGAGCCGCCCCTCGAGGGCGGCGCGGCGGGACTCGAGCCAACGATCGGGGTCGAAGTTGTAGGTCATGTCCGACGGAGCTACTTGGCGCCGCCCTCCGATGGGCGGAACGCCGGCTCGACCCCCATCTCCTCGAGCAGGTTCCAGGCGTGATCGATGCGGTCCATCACCCACAGGGTATAGCGGAAGTCGACGTGGATCGACCGAGTCACTTCCGGTAGAAAATCCCAGTCCGCGATCATGCTCTCCCAGTTGCCGTCAAAGAGCAGCCCCACCAGACGTCCCTGGTTGTCGAGAGTGGCCGAACCGGAATTGCCGCCGGTTGTGTCGACGTCGGACAGGAAGTTCACCGGCAGGGTGCCGAGAGTCTGGGAAACGTAGGGCCCGTAGTCGGCCTCGGCCACGGCCTCGAGCAGCGCGGGCGGGGCGTCGAACGGTTCCTCGCCGGTGTCCTTGGCCGCGACTCCTTCGGCGGTGGTGAAGGGAAGGTAGATCACCGCATCTCGTGGCACGTAGCCCTGGACGGTGCCAAAGGTCACGCGCATCGTGCCGTTGGCGTCGGGGTAGATTTCAACCCCGCGGTCCGACTGGAAAGCGAGCAGGGCCGCCATGAACCGCGGGCGCGCCTCGAGCAGTTCACCGTCGAGGGCTTCTTCCTCAGCCTCGAGCGCGAGGTCGGTGTCGTACATGGCCACCGCCAGCTCCACGAAAGGGTCCTCGCTGGCTTCGAGGGTCGCGCGGTCGGCGTCGAGCAGCGCCATGCGGTTGTCGATGTCGGTGAGGTTGGTAGCCATGTACATCCGATGCAGGGTCGACGCGATGGCCTTTGATGCCGCGACCTCGCCGCCGAGTCCGAACCAAGCATCGAGGACCGGGAGACGCTCGGTCTCCGGAAGGGCCGCGTAGCTCTCGAGCGTGGCCTGCACCAACGCCATGTCCACCTGGGCGTCAAAGCTGCGCGCCGAGCGGGCCATCCGGCCCTGGATCTGGCGCATGTCGCGCTCCTGATAGCCGGGCTTGCGATCGGCGTCCGGTTTTTCGCGTTCGCGGGCGAGGCGGTAAGCAGTCTGCGAAGCGGATACCAACTGGTTATATTTGAAAGACGAAAGCTCGAGGTCGCGCGCGCGATGAGCTCGTTGCTCGGCGAGGATGGCCTCGACCTCTTCGAGCGCGCCGCTCCAGGCCGCGGCGCGTTGTGGGTCGGCGGCGATCCACGCCGCGAACTCGGCCTCGAGGGCCCGCTTGTTCGCGACCGAATTCGAGTGCGCGAAGCCAGCCACCATGCCCTGGGCGTTTTTCAGGCTGTTGTTGAGGTAGGACCCGGTGGCGGCGTAGGCGATGGCGGCGTCGGGCCGGCCGACCGTCTCGGCCGCGATGATATCGAGGCTCTGCTGGCGGCGGGCGACCCGCTGCGGGTAGGTCCACTCGACCGCGTCTTCGACCTCCGATGCCAGCCGGTAGCGGTTGGTGCTTCCGGGGAAACCCACCACCATCACGAAGTCGCCCGCGTCAACCCCGTCGGTGCCGATCCGCAGCCAGTGTTTCGGTTGGTACGGGATATTGTCCGGTGAGGGTTCGGCGGGCTGGCCGTCCGGGCCCACCCACGCCCTGTAGAAGGAAAAGTCTCCGGTGTGGCGGGGCCACATCCAGTTGTCGATGTTGCCGCCGAACTTGCCGATCGAGGAGGGAGGGGCGTAGGCCAGCCGCACGTCCCGGATCTCGAGCTGGTCGTAGAGCCGGAACTGAGCGCCGCCGAAAAACGATGCCACCTTGCAGCGGTGGCCGGCAGTCTCTTCACAGCGGGCGATGAGCTTTTTCTCCGCCTCTTCGACGGCGGCGAAGTGCGCCGCTCCGTCGGCACCGGCGGGGACGGCGGAGGCAATCTTCGCCGTGACATCCTCGACCGCCAGCGTCACGAAGATCCGGGACCCGGGCGCTGCAGCCAGTTCCTCCGCCGGGGTGGCGGCCAGAAAACCCTCGGTGAGCAGGTTTCGCTCCTCGGTCGAGTTGAACTGAATCGTCCCGTAGGCGCAGTGGTGGTTGGTCGCCACCAACCCTTGTGGGGAAACGAATGACGCCGAACAGCCGCCGAGCGACACGATGGCGCCCATCGGCTGCCCGGTGAGATCGGCGAAGTTCTCTCCCGGCGTGTCGAGGCCGGCGGCGGCCAGTTCGTCGCCGAGCTTCGGCAATTGATCGGGCAACCACATGCCCTCGCCGGCCAGGACGACCGTGGCTGGTACTGTCAAAAGGAGCGTCAGGATCATGGCACGCATCTGTGAACTCCCCCATCCACTTGAAATGGCGCCGTTGCGGCGCCGCCGGTATCCTAACAGAGGCCTGGATGGGGTGGAATTATCGGGCCTCCCTGCCGCACCGCGTCTTTCAGGGGCCGCGAATCGTTGCTAGGCTCTCCCGTTCACGGAGTTGCCGCGGGCAACGAGAGGCTTCAGGTCATGATTAACCGCATCGGCATTTTCGGCTGGGGCGTCGTCGCCCCCAATTCGCCAAACGTCGAAACCCGGTGAGATATGCGGGTTAGAGTCCTGCTTCTCGCCGACACCCACCTCGGCTTTGATCTGCCTGTGAGGCCGCGGGTCGACCGCCGCCGGCGCGGCCCGGATTTCTTCGTCAACACCCGCCTCGCGCTCGAGCCCGCCCTGCGCGGCGAGGTTGATCTCGTGGTCCACGGCGGCGACCTGCTCTTTCGGTCGAAGGTCTCGCCGGGGTTGGTGGCGGCTGCGTTGGAACCGCTCCTCGAAGTTGCCGACCGCGGCGTCCCTGTGTTCCTGGTGCCCGGCAATCACGAACGTTCGGCGCTGCCATACCCGCTGCTGGCGAGCCATGCCGACCTCCATGTCTTCGACCGGCCGCGCACTGTGGTTGTGAACGTGAGAGACGCCCGAGTCGCCATTTCCGGTTTTCCTTGCGAACGCGACGGTATTCAATCCCGGTTCGCCGACCTGGTTCGGGCCACCGGGTGGCACGAACACGACGCCGACATCCGGCTCATGTGTCTCCACCAGACCGTGGAAGGTGCGCAGGTTCAGAACTACACCTTCCGGGGGGGCGCCGATGTCATCCGTGGGCGGGACATCCCCGGGGAGTTTGCGGCGGTCCTGAGCGGTCACATCCACCGCAGCCAGGTTCTCGAACGTGATCTTTCAGGCCGGACACTGGCGGCGCCGGTTTTCTACCCGGGCTCGGTCGAGCGCACCAGTTTTGCGGAACGCCACGAGGCCAAGGGCTTCTTCACGATGACGGTGGCCCCGGAAGCCGGGCGGGGCGGCAGGGTCGTCGACCACGACTTTCACGAGCTTCCGGCGCGGCCCATGTTCTCCGTCGCCATCGATCCCGCCGGTCTCGATGCCGCGGCCCTGTCCCGGCGTCTCGCCGACGAGCTCTCGGGCCTTGCTCCCGACGCGGTGGCCCAGGTCCGCATCGACGGCGACCTGGCGCCGGGCGCAGAGGCGGTCTTTCGGGCCGGGCATGTCCGTGGTCTGCACCCGCCCACCATGACCGTCGAAATTCGTCTGAAGCGGCCACAGCGGTGAGAGGCTGAGGGAGGAATGGGCCGGTCGCACCTGTTCGAGTTCCACGACCTTCCGTGGTTTCCCGCGGTGTGGCGGGATCTGCTCACCGATTATCTGTCGTTCTATGCCGCAACCTTCAAACCGTACCGGCGGGTGGCGCCGGTCGTGGCCGGAGCATTGGAACACGCGGGCACGAACCAGATTGTTGATCTGTGCTCAGGCGCCGGCCGGCCGGTGCTCTCCCTCGAGCCGGACTTGCGTGAGTGCGGGGTGTCCGGGCTCGAGGTGGTTCTCACCGACAAGTACCCAAACCTCGCGGCATGGCGAGAAGTTCGATGCAGCGTCGGCGCTTCGGTCTCCTTCGAGGCCACACCGGTGGACGCGGCCGACGTGCCTCAGCGGCTGGCGGGTTTCAGGACCCTCTTCACCTCGTTTCATCACTTTGCTCCGGACACGGCGCGCCTGGTCGTGGCGGACGCGGTGAACAAGGAGCAGGGCATCGGGATCTTCGAGTACACCGAGCGGAATTGGTTGATCTGGGGTGTCCCCGTGATCCTGATTCCGCTCTTCGTGTGGGCCAGCACGCCGTTCATTCGCCCCTTTCGCTGGCGGCGACTGCTGTGGACCTACCTCCTGCCGGTGGTCCCGGCCGTGGCCCTCTGGGACGGTTTCGTTTCCTGTCTCCGGAGCTACTCGATCGGGGAGCTTCGCAGTCTGGTCGAAGAGGTGGGAGGCGCGGCCTACCGCTGGGAGATCGACCGAGTGCCGTCCACGGGATTCAGCCGGGTGACCTACGCCGTCGGGCTACCCCTCCTTGCCGTCGGGGCGCGGCGTCATCAGGAAGCGGGCGTTGGAGATCACGTAGAGGGCGAAAGCGGTTGACCACAATCCTGCCGCCAGCACGAGAACGGGTTGCGTGAGATCGGCGCGGAACCACGGGCCGAAGACCCGCAACCCGGCGCCCGCGGTGACGGCGACGAAGGCGAGGGTCATCGCAGGCCCCACCTCGAGGACCCTGCCGGTGTGGCCCAGCGTGACCCGCGCCATCATGCCCAGGGTCAGCGTCCCGATGGCGCCGGCGGTCAGCGCGTGGGTGGCGACGCTCGGCGGCACCGCCAGTCCGGCGGCGGCCGCGGCTTTGAGGCCGAGACCGAACCAGATCCATGCGTGGCCGAGGTGCAGCACCCACAGGATCGGCCGCCGGAGGGTCGCCGGCGCGCCCCAGTGCAGGGATCGGACCAGGACGAGCAGCGCCGAGATGCCGGCAGCGACCGCCATCAGAAAACCGCTCGGCGAGACCAGCTCGACGAGAGCGACGGCAAGCACGCTGACGATCGCCGCAATGTTGATCGCCGCGTTCGAGCGGATGTTCTCGTCGTTGAGAGCGTTCTTCGTGAACAGCGGCACGATGCGGCCGGTGACGATCACCAGGATGACGACGATCAGGTCGACCGCGACCAGGTCGGTGCGAAGCTCAGAGGACGGCAGCAGACCGGAGGTTCGTAGGTGGAGGAAGACGTCGCACACCCACAGCGCGGGCAGCAGGGCGAGGAGAAGGTAATTCCGTTTGCTCTTGGCGAGGATGATCGGCAACCCCACCGCCACGGTGAGGGTTGGAATGAACACGAGATCGGCCATCCCCGCGATCGTCGCGACGGGGCCGCCGAGACCGACCAGCCGCCCGATCATCCACAGGCCGACCAGGGCCGCCAGAAACCAGCCGCGGGCGGTCGGCCGGTTGGTCCAGTTCTCGACCGCCGTCAACAGAAACCCGGCGATGACCGCCATCGCGAAGCCGAAGATCATCTCGTGGCTGTGCCAGGACACGCTTTCGAGGCCAGGCTCACCCGTCATCGGCTGCTGATAGGTCAGCGCCCACCACGGCACCGCACACGCCGCCCACAAACCGCCGAGGAGAAAGAACGGGCGAAAGCCCTTCTGAAACACAACCGGTGCTGTCATGAGCTCTGCCTCCGCCATGGAGAATGACCCTCGCGATGATAACGGGTCGTCTTTTCGTTGTTCCTCCACAGCTTTGTTTTCCTCGCCCTGCGCCGCGTGCCGGGGCAGGGCCGGCTGGTGACCGCGGCCAAGATGGTGGTTCTGCCGTTGGGCTGTCTGGCGGTCGTGATTTTCACCGTGATCCTGACCCTGGCGCTGACCGCATTTACCGGGTGACCGGTTCCGCGCGGACGCAGCGGATGCCGTCGCCCCGGCTCGCCGGGACAAAACAACCCAGACACGAAATACAGCCCGCCCGCCGGCGGTCGCCGCCGCGCCACCGATTCGGGAGCCCCGGCTCGCGGATCAACGGCCGCGACATCGAGGCGTAGTCGGCAACGCCGCTCGCGAGCAGTTCGTCGATGACCTCGATCGATCTCAGTCCACCGACCAGCATCAGCGGCACGTCGGGCGCCGCACGCCGAATCGCCTCGGCCTGAGGCCGGAAATAGGCCTCGTCGGCCGGTTCGCGGATCTCGGGGCGAGCGGCGCCGAGCTTGCCGGAGCCGGGGGTTCCCCCCGAGACCTCGATGGCGTCAATGCCCTCCGCTGCCAGGGCTGCAGCAAGGAAAGAGGCGTCGTCCTCGGTGGTGGAGCCCTTCAGAAAATCGTTGGCGTTGAGCTTGATCATGACCGGGAAAGCGCCACCCACCGCCTGGCGCACCGCGCGGTACACGTCGAGACCGAAGCGAGCGCGGTTTTCGAGACTGCCGCCGTAGCGGTCCGCGCGGAGGTTGCGCAGAGGCGACAGAAACTGCGCCAGCATGTAACCGTGGGCGCCGTGGAGCTGGACCCCGTCACAGCCTGCCGCCTGGACGCGGCGCGCCGCCGCGGCAAAATCATTGATCACGCTGTGGATGTCGTCTTCAGTCATCGCGCGAGGGATGGCGGGGTAGCCGGGACTCTCCACGGCCGACGGAGCAATCGCGACCTGGTTGCCGTTCCGCCGCCGGTCGGACTGGCCGCCGCAGTGGACGATCTGGGCGACGATCTTCCCACCGTGGGTGTGGACCGCGTCCGCCAGCGATTCAAGTCCGGGAATCAGGTCGTTGCGATCGACACCGATCTGGCCCGACGATTGCTGTCCGACTTTCTGCACGTACATGTAGCTCGAGATGATCAGACCGACACCGCCGTCCGCCAGATCCTCGTGGATCCGCAGCAACGCCGGGGTGACCCGACCCGCAGCATCCGCAAGACCCTCCCAGGTGGCGGATCGGACCAGCCGGTTTTCGAGCTTCATTCCTCCAAGCGTCGTTCGTTCGAAGATCTCAGCCATACGTCCGCCCCTCCGGATGCATGATGACGCATACCGGTCAAATATTCTGCCAATCCGAGGATCACCAGGGCACGCAACGGGAATCCGATCGATCGTCGTGGATGTCCTCCATCGACCGAGGACGCAGTTGACTCGCCCTGGAAGAGATTCTTCTGAATGAAAGTTGGCGGCGTTGTCGGTTCAGTCTTCTGAAGCGGTGATCACGCTGTTGACGACGACGACAATCGAGGAGTCCGCGAGCGCCCCTGGTTCTCCAGGCGCCGCCACCACCCACCCGAGGATGGTCTTCGCGGCGGTGTCGAAGTAGGTCCCTTCGGTGGTCGAGACGCGAACGGCCACCCGCCCCGAGCCCTCGTCGAGTATGAAGGGCATGAAGAGGTAGGTTTGCTGGCTGTCCTGGTATCTTCCCGCAAGGGTCGATCCCTCCTTGCCGGTCATGTCGAACCGTCCGTAGCCGTCGCGTTCCACCCGGAAGCTCACCTCGCGGTCGGAGATCAGAAAGTCCGGCCGCCGTTGACGCTCCTCGACGGGCAGCTGGAAGTAGATCTCCTCTACGACCCACCGGGCGTAGGTCACGAGATCGCCCTCCGACGACCATTGTTCGCGGTCGAAGGCCACGCACCCGAAACCGCTGGTGGCGAGAAAGGGGTAGCGCGCGCCCCACAGCGGTGTCTGACCCACGGGCGAACCGACGCGGTCGAGCTTCCATGTGGTGCCGCCCGGCAGGTTCACCGCCAGTTCCCCACCTCGCGCATCGCCGACCACGTGGCCGCCGGGAAACGGCGCGCCCGACATCAACAACATGCCTCGGCTCGGGTCGAGAAGGACGACGAAAGCGCCGGCCACCGACGGACAGTGCGCTGCGGCGTCAGCGACGACGATCTCCGGTCGTGAAGTTCCCTGCGCCGAGAGCGGGTGCGCCGCGGCCGCCGCGAGGGAAACGATGCAGAGGGCGATGGCCAATCGTACCGGGTTGTCTGTCTTCATGCCGGGCAGTCTACCCGAGAACCGCAAGCCGGAATGTGGTGTGGATCACCCACAGGACGGGACAGTACGGAATCTCTGCAGTAGCATTACCGGGGAAAGAGGCTCGAGGAGGGATGACATGCGGGTGACATCGTTGATCGAGAACAGTTGCCCCGACGAAGCCGGATCCCTGGTGCCGGAGTTCGGACTCTCCATGCATCTCGAACACAAGGGGTCCCGGGTGCTCTTCGACATGGGGTCGTCCCACGCCTTTGCGGACAACGCCGCACAGCTCGACGTTGATATTTCTGCTGTCGACGCGGCGGTCATTTCCCACCAGCACTTCGACCACGGCGGCGGGCTCGATCGGTTCCTGACGGTCAACTCCCGGGCCAAGGTCTACCTCCGCGAGGCGCCTCTCGCCGACCGGCGCTTCAAGGCCTTCGCGGTTCTCGATCGACCGATCGGGATCGACCTCGACCTCGTCGAACGCCACCGGGACCGCTTGGAGTTCGTGAATGGTCCGCGTGAGATCGTGCCGGGGGTGTTTCTCCTGACCGCGATCGGTACGACCCACCAGCGGCCTCGCGGCAACCGCAGGCTCTACGTGCGGCGGGACACCGGGTTCGCGCGCGACCCGTTCGACCACGAACTCTTGATGGTGGTTCGCGACGATGACGGCATGGTGGTCTTCACCGGGTGTTCGCACAGCGGCGTTCTCAACCTCATCGACGCCGCGATCGAGGCGTTCCCCGAAACGCCGATCAAGGCTGTGTTCGGGGGCTTCCACCTCATCGGTCTGCCGTTCTACGACTCCATGGCCGCGAGCCGGCGCGAGGTGGAGGCGCTGGGCCGCGAGATCCTCGAACGGGTGTCGGGCCCGGTCTTCACCGGTCACTGCACAGGAAAGAAGGCCTATCCGATTCTCGAGGGAGTCATGGGTGACCGGTTGCAGGCGTTCCCGACCGGGGCGCGAACCGAGGTCTGACCCCCGGTCCGGCCCCGATTCCGGATATCTCCGGCCGCCGGCAAAGGGATCCGGGGCGAAGGAGAAGTCCTCGAACCCGCGGGCGCGTTCGCGGTGTTCGAGCGCCTGAGTTTCCCTTCGTTCCGCAGGTTCACCGCAGTGAGAGAACGAACGACGGCTCGAGTTTCAGAAGTGGGTGGGAAGGGGAATATGGACTGCTGAAGAGCGTAAGCGTATACTTACATTCAGTGAAGCCGAACGAAGGTCTTTTTCGAGCGTTGGCCGATCCGACCCGGAGAACAGTCTTCGAAAGCTTGCGCAACGGACCGCAGTCGGTCGGGGAGTTGGCTCAAGGATTGCCGGTGAGCCGGCCGGCCGTGTCGCAGCATCTCAAGGCCCTCAAGGCAGCGGGTCTGGTCCGGGAGACGCCCCGGGGAACGCGGCGCTATTACGAGATCGATCCTGGCGGTCTGGAGCCGCTTCGTGACTACCTGGAAGAGTTCTGGGGAGAGGCCCTGAAGGCCTTCTCGATTCATGCTGAAACGAGAATCGGAGGAAGTGATGAACACTGAAACGACCATTGAACCGGTTCGAAGAACCGTTCAAGTGACGTGCGGCCCGGCCGCCGCTTTCCGCTTGTTCACCGATGATTTCGACAGCTGGTGGCCGCTGGCGACCCACTCGGTGGGACAGGCGGATGCCGTTTCCTGTCATTTCGAGGGCCGCGATGGTGGCCGAATTTACGAGACCAACAAGGACGGAGCGACTCATGTGTGGGGCACGATCACGGTCTGGGAGCCCTCGGCCCGGGCGGTTTTCTCGTGGCACCCGGGGCGCGACGCAACCACCGCACAGGAAGTGGAACTGCGCTTCATCGGGATCTCAAAAGGCACCCGCGTCGAGCTCGAGCACCGGGGGTGGGAGCTCCTGGGGGACCAGGCGGAAGAGACCCGTGCCGGTTACGACACGGGTTGGGTTCCAGTTCTCGATACCTTCGTCGGTCGCTGTTCCGCATCCGCGTGAGGTCAGGTGGGCCAAGGCTCACCCTGCTTCGGACCAGAATAACGGGCGGCCTGGGTGGGCTTCAGCCCACTATCAGATGTCGCAGCGGCGGGGTCTATCTGAAGAACAGGACCATGACGCCGAACAGTGCTGCACCTCCCACACCCAGAATTCCGATCGAGATCACCGTGGCGAGGGTGATGACCCGGTTTGCGATCTGACGTTTGGCCTCCACATAGGCCAGGGCCTCGGCATCGGGGTTGACCGGCGGCGGCGGCGGTGCAGTCAAATGCGCACGGCCCTCTTGCACCAGACGGGCGAGATCGGGATCGTCAGCAAATAGGCCTTGAGCGTTTCGGTGCGGAGCCGGTCGCGCCGTGCCCAGGCGCGGACAAAGGTCTCGGAAGTCAGGTCGTCGGCGATGCCGGGATCGCGGCTCAGCCACAAGGTGAATCGGTAGACATCCTGAAAGTAGGTCCGGTAGATGTGGTCGAAGGTCAGCATGAATCGCTCCGGTTGAGGGTACCGTTGCGGGATCGATTCGTTACAGCGATTTATCGATTGCCGAGCCTCTTGCGGCGATTGCGGTCGATCTCCCGGGACGCTTTCAGACCGCGGTGACGGAGCGAAAACCAGACCAGCCGCCTGCGGTCCATGGCCGAGAACCTGTGACCGAAGCGCGCAAGGGCCCGGCGGTCGATCTCGAAGCCGAGCCCCGGCGCCGTCGGTGTCTGGAGGGTGCCTCCTGCGTTTTCGAAGGGCTCCTCGAGGATGCCGTCGCGGGCGGCCACGGTCCAGCCGGGCGGGGCGAGAGGGTACTCGAGTTCACATTCGCCGGCGAACCCGCTGGCTGCAAAGAGCTGGAGGTTGACGGCGAAGCCGATGCCGTTGGTCCAGGTGTGAGGCGAGTAGCCGAGTCCGTGCTCGCGGCACAGCCGTGCGACCTCCAGGGTCTGCGCGATGCCGCCGGTGAAGACGGCGTCGGGCTGGAAGATGTCGTAGCAGCGCTGCTCGATCATGATTTTGAGTTCGGGGAGTCCCGAGCTGTGGAGCTCACCGCCGGCGATCGGCACCCGGCTGTATTCGGTGAGTGCGGTCAGATCGTCGTAGCCGTCCATGGCCAGCGGCTCCTCGATCCACGCGACGTTGGCGTCGGCGCAGGCATCGGCAAATCGTTTTGCGCGGTCGAGGTCCCAGGCGGGGGCATCGGCGACGATGGTCACCCGCCACCCCTGGTTGGCGTCGACCGCGACCTTCATACGGTCGCCCACCGCGGCCGCGGTCTCGGTCACGTGCCGGATATCCTCCGCCTCGTCGTGATCGTGGACCCGCAGTTTGACCGTGCGGAACCCCTCGGCGTAGCGCGCTTCCACCTCTTCGATACGAGCCGCCGGGTCCTTGACCTCACCGGTCGAGGCATAGAGACGGATGGTTCCCGGTTCCCCGCCGAGTAGTTCGTACACGGGTTTGCCTGCGATCTTGCCCTTGATGTCCCAGAAGGCGGGTTCGATCCACCAGTTTCGCCACCCCAGGTAGGCGATCTCACGCAACCGTTGTTGGACCAGCGGGATATCGGTTGCGTCCTCTCCCAGGAGATAGGGGCCGAGGAGGTCGCCGAGACCGGCGCGCTCGCGGCCGATGGCGGGTCCCGCGCTGAAGCCCTCGACGCCGTCCTCGGTGGTGATCTTGACCAGGGTGAAGCGGTTCTCGTTGGAAGGCATGCCCGGGATCCAGGCCGGCCGGAAGGTCGCCGGCAGCGGGATCGCCACGTGGTAAAGCTCGACTCTGGCGACGCGGTGTGGTGTGCTCATGGAGGAACCTTATCACCTGGTAGAGACCAGGGAAAAGCGGCTGCTGCCCTACAATGGGCCGGTTCACCTGTCGTCCGCGCAAAGGGGTGCTCTCCATGATTCAGAACTTCAGCCGTTTCTCGGGAACACCGAGCTACATCACCTCGCCCGAACTCCGGCATGCGGTGAACGTGGCGTTGGCCATCGAGCGCCCGCTGCTGGTTCGGGGTGAGCCCGGGACCGGCAAGACCCTGCTCGCCGAAGCGGTCGCCGAGGATCTTGGAATGGAGCTCCTGGCGTGGAACGTCAAGTCGACTTCGAAGGCGGCGGAAGGTCTCTACGTCTACGACACGGTGCAGCGGCTCCAGGACAGCCGCTTTGGGGACCACGATGTCTCGGACATCCGCCAGTACATCAAGCTTGGTCCGCTGGGTCGGGCGCTGACCAGCGAGAAGCAGGTCGTGCTCCTGATCGACGAGATCGACAAGGCGGATCTGGAGTTTCCCAATGACCTGCTGCACGAGCTTGACGTCATGGAGTTCACTGTCACCGAGACCGGTGACAGCCACCGGGCGCAGCAGCGGCCGTTGGTGGTGATCACCTCCAACGCCGAAAAGGAACTGCCGGACCCCTTCCTGCGGCGGTGCATCTTTCACTACATCGAGTTTCCCGGCGAGAAATTGATGACCGAGATCGTGCGCGTCCACTTCCCGGACATCGGCGACTCACTTCTCGAACAGTGTCTGGCCAGGTTCTACTGGCTGCGTGAGGTCAAAGGTGTGCGGAAGCGGCCCTCCACCTCGGAACTGGTGGACTGGATCGGCGCGCTGTTGGCTGCCGGTGTTCAGAGGGGCCAGCTGGCGGAGGCGATTCCCTTCCTCGGCGCCCTCGTCAAGAAGGAGGAGGACGTGGAGGCGGTGGCGAAGGCCGGCGCCGCGGGCCGCTGGCCGAAAGACAATGGCTGAGACCGCTCCCGCCGCCGGTCACTCCGGTATCTTCCTGCCGTTCTTCTATCGCTTGCGTGCGCACGGGCTCAAGGTCACGCCGCAGCAGTGGCTGACTCTGGTCGAGGGTCTGGCGCGGGGGCTCCACGCCTCGTCGTTGGTCGGTTTCTACTCTCTGGCACGTGGCATCATGGTGCGTGACGAGTCGGAGCTCGACGACTTCGATCTGTGTTTTGCGGCTCATTTCGAGGGCAGTTCCTTCGCGGTCGCGGCGATCGAAAAAGAGGTCTGGGAGTGGCTCGAGAACCCCGTCGCCCCTTACGCCATCGACCCCGGGTGGCGCAAGGTGTTGGATGCCGTCGACGTGGACCTGCTGCGCGCCGAGTTCGAGAAGAGACTCGCCGAGCAGACCGAACGCCACGACGGCGGCAATCACTGGATCGGCACCGGCGGCACCTCAGCCTTCGGCCACTCGGGCGACCACCCCGGCGGCATCCGGGTCGGCGGCGACCACGGCGCGGGGACTGCGGTGCAGGTCGCGGCCGAGAGGCGTTATCAGGAACACCGCAAGGATCTCGTTCTGGATACCCGTCAGCTCGGGGTGGCGCTGAAAAAGCTGCGCGCCCTGGAGCGGACCGGACCGGTGGACGAGCTCGACGTCGAGGACACCATCGACCGCACGGCACGGGAGGGAGGCGAGCTCGAGCTGGTCTTCAAACGGCCGAAGGAGAACCGGCTGGCCCTTGTCCTGGCGATGGACATCGGCGGCTCCATGTGGCCGTTCAAGGAGGTCGTGGACACCCTCTTTTCGGCCGCCCATCAGGCTCGTCACTTCAAGCGCTTCGACCACGTCTACTTTCACAACTGCATTTACGAGCGGGTCTACGGCAACGCCAGGTTTTCGGAGAAGATCCCGCTCGCCGAGTTCTTTCGCCGATTCGACCGCGAGACCCGTCTGGTGTTGGTGGGCGACGCCTACATGTACCCGGGCGAAATCACCGACCGCTTCGGCGCGGTCGACTGGACCGAGCGCAACGAACGGCCCGGTGAGGAGTACCTCCGACGCGTCAGCGAGCACTTCAAACACGCGGCGTGGCTCAATCCGATGCAGCAGCAGTCGTGGTCGGCGCCGTCCATCCGGCTCATCAAGAGGGTCTTCCCGATGTATCCGCTCACGGTGCAGGGCGTGGAAAGGCTGGCGAAGGATCTCTCCAGGGGTTGAGCACGATCTCTGGTTGATTTGAACAATTCAGCATGACTTCGCTATATTGGGGCTGGAAAATCTCAGAAATTGCGAGTCCTCGTCCTGCAATCTCGCTATATGTCGGATCCGATGCTCGAGCACGAGCGCAGGTGCTTTGGGGCAGCCACTCGCCGCAGCCGCAGAGAACTGCACTTTCGCAACGTGATCAGCGGACTGCCGAAACCGGCGGAGATCACCACGTTTGACGCGCTGATCATCGGTGGCTCGGGTGACTTCTCGGTGGCCGAGCGCGACCAGCCCTTTTTCGGCCCGATGACGAACCTGCTGAAATGGGTCATCGATCGGGGCTTTCCCACCTTTGGCTGCTGTTTCGGATACCAGCTGTTGGTGGACGCCATGGGTGGTCGGGTCATCCGCGATCCCGCGAGATCCGAACTCGGCTCGGTCGAAATCGAGCTGACGGACGAAGGCATCGCCGACCCGCTCTTCGGCCAGCTGCCGCGCCGTTTTGTCGCCCAGTTGGGGCACTTCGATCGAGCCGCTGTGCTGCCGAAGGGTGTTCCGAATCTCGCGATGAGTGAGAAATGTCCCCACCAGGCCCTCCGGGTGCCGGGTGCGCCGATCTGGGCGACCCAGTTTCACCCCGAACTCGACCAGCAGGGCAATCGCGACCGCTGCGTGGCCTATATCAATGAGTTCGAGATGATCGAGGGCTATCAGACCCTGCCCAGTGTGGACGCCCTGAGCATCCTGCCGCGGTTCCTTGACCTTGTAGGTGACTTTCAATCGTGGCCGATTTGAGACTTCAGGGTGGGCTCGACGTCCGGCAAGACACTTGGCGGTCACGATGGATCGAAGAGAGTCTGAGTCATTTGGTCGGCGCGGCATCGTCGTGGTTCTTTTTGTGGTTGGGTTCGGGGTGATGATGCTTGCCGGATGCGCGCCCACCGCGGCGCCGGTCGTGGTTGAAGACGAGGTTGTCCTCGCTTCCGAGCATCCGACAGACGGGGGGCGGATGATTCCCGTCGAGACGCTTTCCGGCACCTTCGAGGTGTGGACCCGGAAGATCGGCGACAGTCCGACCAGGATGATCTTGACCTGGGTCAATGTGTTCCGGCACAGTGAGGTGCATTCTCGAGCAGAGGAATGAGGTCCGAAAAGTAGGGAAGTCCGGGGAGCGATCACGAGAATTGTCCTGATGACAGTCTGTGAGGTGTGATGGACCACCCTGAAACGCCGAACGCCGACGAGTCCGGAATCCGAAAACTCCTGCCGGGGTCGAGCTCGTTGTCGCTGCTGCTGATTGTCTTTCTGGCATTTTCTCTGCTCACCCTGTTTTCGATCGTGAAGGGCGGCGTCGGCGAAGTGGCCGACGATGCCGGCGGTACCCGCGCCTATTCGCCGGCCGACTTCCCGGACATCGAGTTCGACCGCCAGTTGCTGCCCGAGGTCGTGGCCGGGTCCACCTCGGACCCCGAGGGCACCTTCCGGGTGCCGCCGCCGCCGTTCTCGAACGAGGACATCTTCCCATGTTCGGAATGCCACGCCGACATGGAGGTCAACCGCGAGAGGCGTGTGCTGGTGGATATGCACGACGACATCGTGCTCAATCACGGGCCGAAAGAGCGCTGGTGCTTCGATTGCCACAACCCGGACGATCGCGATCAGTTGCGTCTGGCCAGCGGCACTTTGATCGGGTTCGATGAGTCGTACAAGCTGTGCGGCCAGTGCCACGGCACCATCTTTCGTGACTGGCGCGAGGGCATCCACGGCCGCCGCGAGGGCTACTGGAACGGCGCCAAGAGCTACCTGCTGTGTGCGAACTGCCACGACCCGCATACGCCCCGGTTCAAACCAATCAAACCCCTGCCGCCGCCGGTGCGGCCGCAGTACCTGCGGGTCGCCGCCGAGGAGTTTCCCGATGAGTGAATCCGACCGAGATCCACCGGTCGATCGGCGTTCCCTGCTGATCGGCACCGGGCTGACTGCGATGGCGGCGGTGTCGGCAACCGTCGCCGGGGCTTCGACCGGGTTCATCGATCGCCTGTTGCACGAGCGCTTCGCCGAGCTCGGCCCGGAACGCAAGCAGCAGATCCTCGACGACCTCGAACGCGACTACTCCGAACGCTACGGCCGTCCGATCGAGGTTGCCGACACTCCGCCGATGGACGGGGTGGAGTTCGCCTACGGCCTCGACCTCGCGCGGTGCATCGGCTGCCGTCGGTGCGTCTACGCCTGCGTGCACGAGAACAACCAGTCGCGGAGGCCGCAGATTCAATGGATCCGGGTGCTGAGGATGGAAAAGGAAAAGGGCATCGAACTCGCCGAGTCCAACGCCTACTACGAACCCGCAGAGGTTCCCGAACCCGATGCCTTCTATCTCCCCGTGGCCTGCCAGCAGTGCCGCAACCCAGCGTGCGTCAAGGTGTGCCCGGTCAAGGCGACCTGGCAGGAGCCCGACGGCATCGTGGTCATCGACTCCGACTGGTGCATCGGCTGCCGCTGCTGCATGTCGGCCTGCCCCTACGGAGCCCGCCGCTTCAACTGGACCGATCCCGGCATCCCCGCCGCGGAGATCAACCCCGACACCCATTACCTGGGCAACCGGCCGCGGCCCAGGGGCGTGGTGGAGAAGTGCACTTTTTGTATTCACCGAACCCGAAAAGGGAGGTATCCGGCGTGCGTCGAGATCTGCCCGGTGGGGGCGCGCAAGTTCGGCAACCTGCTGGACGAGCGTTCAGAGATGAGATATCTGCTGCGGGAGAAGCGGGTGTTCGTGCTCAAGGAGGACCTCAACACCCGGCCCCGCTTCTACTACTTCTACGCGACGTGACGCCATGATCCAAGACATATTTTCGTTTGTCACCGGCTCGGCCCGCCTCGCTCTCAGAGGCGGCCGCATCTACCATCTGTGGATGGCGGGGCTTACAGCCCTCTTCCTGTGGGGTATCACAGCGTGGTGGCAGCAGGTGACCGGGGGCCTGATCGTCACCAACATGCGCGACCAGGTATCGTGGGCCTTCTACATCGGCAACTTCACCTTTCTGGTCGGGGTCGCGGCAGCGGCAGTGATGCTGGTGATTCCGGCCTACATCTACGATTGGAAGCCGATCAAGGAGATTGCCATCTTCGGCGAGCTGCTGGCGATCTCGGCGATCGTCATGTGCATGCTCTTCGTGCTGGTGGACATCGGCCGGCCGGACCGGGTGTGGCACCTGATGCCCATTGTCGGCAGCATCAACCTGCCGTCCTCGATTCTCGGCTGGGACGTGTTGGTCCTCAACCTGTATTTCGTTCTCAATCTGGTCATCGTGGTCCACCTGTTGTTCACCGCCTACCACGAGCGCCCCTACAGTCACCGGTTTGTAGCGCCACTTCTGCTGTTCTCGATCCCGGCCGCGGTCGGTATCCACACCGTGACTGCCTTTGTCTATGCGGGTGTCGCGGCACGCCCCTTCTGGAACTCAGCCATCCTCGCCCCGCGCTTTCTCGCGTCGGCTTTCTGTTCGGGCCCCGCGATCCTCCTTATCCTCTTCCAGATCCTGAGGCGGACCACCTCGATCGAGATCAAGGATGAGGCGATCTGGAAGATCGCCGAGCTCATGGCCTACGCCATGTTCCTCAATCTGTTTCTGTTCGGGGCCGAGATCTTCAAGGAGTACTACTCGAACACCAGCCACCTGATCCACACGCAGTATCTCTACAGCGGGGTTCACGGCCACGATGCCCTGGTGCCGTATGCGTGGGGGTCTCTCGTGTGCAGCGTCGTAGCGTTTCTGCTCTTCCTGTTTCCGGCCACACGGCGCAACCTCGTCACTCTCAACCTGGGGTGCCTGTTGATCTACACCGGCGTCTACATCGAAAAGGGGATAGCGCTGGTCATCCCGGGCATGACGCCGGACACCCTCGGAGAGTTCTACGAGTACGTGCCGACCCTGAGCGAGGTGCGGGTCGGCGCCGGGATTTTTGCCGCCGGCTTCCTGGTCTTCACGCTGTTGTGCAAGATCGCGATTCCGATCCTACAGAAAGGGTCGGCGCCTCACGTGGAGGCCTTGCGCTCCTGAGCCAGGGCGCGCAGGGCGTCTACCGGGCGCCGGTCCGGCGCCATCGGTTTCAGCGCCCGTCTGAGGAAGACCTCGGCTTCGTCCAGCCGGCCTGCCTGCCGCAAGATCTCTCCAACATAGAAGAGGGCCAGGCCGCACTGCGGATCGATGCGGATCGCCTCGTTCAGTTCCTTGACCGCAGTTTTCGCGTTGGCATCGGGATCGAGCCTGAATCGGCAGAAGGCGAGTTCTGACCGATAGACCGCGTTTTGCGGGTTGAGGTCCGCGGCGAACTCCAACTGGTTCAGTGCTCTGGTGAGATCGCCGGATTTCGCAAATTGGAGGCCTCCCTGGAACTGCTTGTCAGCGTCCAGGAGGTCGGTCTCCACCCTGAATTGATTGGTGATCTTCGCCTTCGGCGCGGCAGGGATCACCTTCTTGCGTTCCTTGATCAGAACGCTGCGCCGGTCGGGTTCGCACAGGTGGGCGTAGGCGCGCGCCCCGGACAGAAACACGTCGCGGGCACTGTCGGCGAGGCCTCCCTCGAACCGCCACGGCGCGAACTTCTCGGCAAATTTCAGGAAACACAGGTGGGCCGTGGTGGCCACCCGTTCCGGATCGACCCCCAGCAGGTCGAAGGGGTCCTTTCGCCGGTGGTTGAGGGCCAGCTCCGTCAGTTCTTTCCTGACCTCTTCCGGGACCTCTCGCGCCGGCTGCCGGGTCGCCGGCCGGGCCGGGGCCTCCAGCGGTCGCTGGGGAGGCTCGGTGCGGCCGCCCGGGGTTCGTTTTGGCACCTGGTCCGCAGGCAGGACCAGTTCGATGAGGCTCAAGGCGTACAGTGATCTTGTCAGGTCCTCGTAGGGAATGCCGGTGGCCGAGGCGAGCTCGTCGATCCGCATCGGTTTCGCCTGGAGGGCTTCCACGAGGGGTTTGTGGCCGGCGGGGAGCTTGATTTCGTCGACCGGGAAGGCCGGCGAGGGGTTGACCGCCAACTGGGTGCCGATCAACGGCCCGATCGAGCTGTCGATCTGCTCCTGAGTTGCAAAACGGCTGACCCCGATGAGCACGAGCTGGACGACGTTGACCTTGAGGGGCGAGTCCAGATCCGGCGACGAAGCGGTCAGGCGAAACGACCCGTCGCGCCAGGAAAACCCATCCAGGAGCTTGTGGGCGAGGTTCTGCTGCAGGATCTTGAGGAGTTCCTCGGCGGTGACAAGTTCCTTTTCGATCAACACGTCGCCGAATCGCACCGATCGCGCCACCGACTCCCTGAAGGCTTCGGTCGCGGTTGCCTCGTCGAGACGGCCGGTGCTGACCATGAACCGGCTGAGCGTTTCGTGGATGAGGTTGGAGCGGCAGTCCACCGGAACACCGTCCTCGAGGAAGATCTCCTTGTGCAGCGGCCCGCGCCGAATCTCGATGGCCACCGTGCGGCGGGCCCGCGCCAACGCGTACAACAGCAGGGCAAACGGGGTCTCGCCGAGGTCGCCCTCCTGGAGCCTGGCAACTTGCTCGAGTTCGGTTGTACTCACCGTCACGATTGACTCCGGTTTGTTGATTCCGGCGCACCGCATCGCCGCATCTGAGACAATTCTACGGCAGCGAGCCCGCCCCTGGAACATCATCGTCCGTGCCGGGCGGGATCGCCGAGGGGCGCGACCTCTCGCAGCGCACGACCGGAGGGTGTGTGGAGGTCTCGGTTGCGGGGAACAGATGGGGCCTTTTTCGGGTTGAAGAGGGCACGCCTGAGAAGCAGCGGGAGGGCGATTGACGGAAATGTGGGTCAAACAACTTGGACAGGCCGTAGAGTCTCTTCGGCAAGGGAACTACGACATCTGCATTCCTGAAGATGCTCCCAACGATCTCGTCGAGCTCGGCGAGTCGCTGTTGGTGCTCGCGGCTGAAATGAAGGTGCGATCGGAAAAGGCCTCCAAGCTTGCCGAAATCAGCCGCAGGACCACCGAGGGCCTTCTCATCGAAGACGTGCTCGACCAGGTCTACGAGAGCTTTTTTTCGCTCATCCCATACGATCGTATCGGCTTCGCGCAGCTGGAAAAAGACAAGAATGTGGTGCGCGCCCATTGGGCACGTTCGGAAGCGGCCGAGGTCGAGTTGCCCGTAGGCTACTCAGCATTCCTCACGGGCAGCAGCCTTGAACAGGTGGTGATTTCCGGCCGTCCCCGGATACTGGGCGATCTGGAGGCCTACCTCAAAGAGCACCCGCAATCGGACTCGACCCGGAGAATCGTCGCCGAGGGGATGCGGTCGAGTCTGACCTGCCCCCTGCTGGTCAAGGGCCAGCCGGTCGGTTTTCTTTTCTTTTCGAGCATGAAGGCACACGTCTATCGAGAAGAACACCAGGATCTTTTCCTTCAGATAGCGGACCAACTCGCCCTCAATCTCGAACGGAGTCGGCTTTACGAAGAACTGCTCCGGCTGACCGAGGACCTGCAGAAGGCGCAGACGTCGCTCGAGAGGGAGGCCTCTCGCGACAGCCTGACCGATCTCTGGAACCGGCGGTCGATCCTCGACCTCCTGAAACGCGAAATGGCGCGATCCGACCGCGAGGGCCGACCCATAGCTGCGGTCATGATCGACGTCGATCATTTCAAGAAGATCAACGATCGCATCGGACACCTCGCGGGCGACGAAGTCCTTCGCGAGGTGACCCGACGCGTCGGTTCCACACTGCGCTCGTCGGACGTTTTGGGCCGGATCGGTGGGGAGGAGTTCCTCATCATCTTGTATCCATCGGACGAAAAAACCGCTCGTGACGTGATGGAGCGTGCGCGCCAAGCGTGCGCGTCGACACTGGTTTCGATCGATGCGGGCGAGTTCGAGGTGACGGTCAGCCAGGGTGCGGCGGTGGCGGAGAAACTCGAAGACGTGGACCTGCCGGCCCTTCTCAAGGCGGCCGATCACGCGCTCTATCGAGCCAAGAACAGCGGCAGGAATCGCTCGGAGATCGAGACGATCTGACGCGAGCTCCGGTCACGCGAATCGCTCGTTGGCCGGCACGATTCTGAGATTTTGCACGTTTCCAGGGATGTTATGATCGGCCGGCCGGGCGTGTCTCCGAAGCGAGAGCGGAGCCGGTCACAAAAATCTCCGGGAGGGTGCCTGATGAAACGAGCCATGCTGTTCCTATTGCTCGGTGTGATGGCCGCGACCTTCGGATGCGGCGCCGGGACCGAAGTTCCGGCCACGAACGAGAACCCGTTCTTCGTCGAGTGGACGACGCCGTTCGGCGTGCCGCCGTGGGGTGAGATCGCCGTTGAACACTACCTGCCGGCGTTCGAGCGGGCGGTTGCCGAGGAACAGGGGGAGGTGGAGGCCATCGCGCTGAACCCCGAGACGCCGACCTTTGACAACACCATCGGCGCTTTGGACGCCACGGGTCAGCTGCTGTCCAAAGTTGGTGGGGTCTTCTACACCCTGAGCGGCTCGGAGACCAATGACCAGCTGCAGGAGATCGCCAGACAGGTCGCTCCCATGACCTCGAATCTGCGCGATGACGTCATGATGAACCCGCAACTCTTCGAACGGGTCAAGACGGTGTACGCACAGCGTGACGAACTCGATCTCACGGCCGAGCAACGGCACCTTCTCGAAGAGACCTACCTCGACTTTGTCGGCGGCGGCGCCGAACTCGACGATGCCGGCAAACAACGCCTGCGTGAGATCAACACCCGTCTGTCGACGCTGACCCTTCAGTTTGGCGATAATGTGCTTGCCGAAACCAACGGCTTCACCCTGGTCGTCGACAGCGAGGCGGACCTCGCGGGACTGCCGGAGAGCGTTGTCCAGGCCGCGGCAGAGGCGGCCGAACGAGCCGGCGAGACCGGGAAGTGGGTCTTCACGCTGCAGTCTCCCAGCATCTGGCCGTTTCTGCAGGACGCCGACAACCGGGAGCTGCGGCGTCAGATCCTTACTGCGTACATCTCGCGCGGCGACAACAACGATGAGCACGACAACAAGGCGATTCTCGCGGAGATCGCTGCATTGCGGGCCGAAAGTGCGCAGCTTCTGGGCTACGCCACCCACGCCGATTTCGTTCTCAGTAGGAGGATGGCCAAAAACCCCGATAACGTTTACGACCTCCTGAACGACCTCTGGCACCCGGCGCTCGGTGTGGCCCGCGAGGAGGCCGCCGCCCTGCAGGCCGCGATCGCCGCCGACGGCCTGGATTTCAAGCTCGAGCCGTGGGACTGGCGTTACTACACCGAGAAGGTTCGCCGCGAGCGGTACGAGGTGGACGAGCAAGCGATCAAACCGTACTTCAAGCTCGACAACGTGATCGACGGCGCTTTCTACGTGGCCAATCGGCTGTATGGGGTGGAGTTCACCGAGCGCTCGGATATCCCCACCTACCACCCGGAGGTGCGCACCTTCGAGGTGACCGATGCCGACGGCAGCCACCTCGGGGTTTTCATGGTCGATTACTTTCCGCGGCCCGGCAAGCGCGGCGGCGCGTGGAGCCGGCGGGTGCGAGGGCAGTGGGTCGAGGACGGCGAGAACATTCGACCCGTTGTCCTCAACGTCGGAAACTTTTCGCGCCCTGCGGGCGACGCGCCGGCGCTGCTCAGCCTCGACGAGGTCCACACCCTGTTCCACGAACTCGGCCACGGACTCCAATCGCTGCTGTCTGACGTCCAATACCATGGTTCGGCGGGCGTAACGCGCGATTTCGTCGAGCTGCCGTCGCAGATCATGGAGAACTGGATGCTCGAGCCGGAGGTGCTCGCCGTCTACGCCCGGCACTATCAGACCGGCGAGGTGATCCCGGCGGAGCTGATTGAAAAAATCATCGCCTCCGAACAGTTCAACCAGGGTTTCGCGACGGTGGAGTATCTCGCCGCCTCGTACCTCGACATGGACTGGCACACGCTCGAGGGGCCTGTGGGCGTGGACCCGGATGAGTTCGAGAAGAAGTCGTTGGACGAGATCGGTCTGATGCCGGAGATCGTGGTTCGCTACCGCAGCCCCTACTTCAGCCACATCTTCTCCGGCGGCTACTCGGCGGGCTACTACAGCTACGTCTGGAGCGAGGTGCTGGACGCCGACGCATTCGAGGCCTTCAAGGAGAAGGGGCTCTTCGACCAGGAGACCGCGGCGGCGTTCCGCGCCAACATCCTGGAGCCGGGCGGCAGCGAGGACCCGGAGGTCCTCTATCTGAGGTTCCGGGGCCGTGAGCCGAGTGTCGAGCCGCTGCTGCGTCGCCGCGGCCTCAAGTAGGGTCATCCCAGCCGCCCGGATCGATCCAAACCAAGGGGGCGCGGTTCCGCGCCCCCTTTTTCTCGAGTTGCCTCCAGGTTACTTCTGCGAGTCGGCGCCGCCCATGTGGACGATCAGCAGGATCTGGTCCTTGTGGGCGCTCCAGTCCATGAGCGACATGCCCGCCGCCATCTGCGCGTCCGAGAAATTCGACCAGAAGAACGCGTCCGCCTTGTCCTTGTCGGCCATGTCAGCATAGGCGGTCCAGAAGATGTGCGACCATCCGGGTTCGCCGTGCAGCTCCTGGGTGGCGACACCGTAGCCGGTGATGATGCCTTCGGCGAGCATTTTTTCGTTGATCGGTGCGATCTCGGTTTTGAAGAACTCGGTCATGGCCTGGTCCATGCCGGGCTTGGCTGTGAAATAGCCGAGATCGAGGTAGCGGGGCATCTTCTCACCCGACCCCTGTCTGAATATCTGTTGGCGCACGATCCAGTCGTGGTGCGCGCCTTCGACCGAAGCCTCGGCCCAAGCCGCTTGCATCGCCGCCATCTGCTCCGGCGTCCGCGAGGCGAAAGACTTTTCGAAACCTGCCTGGAGCTCGCCGACCTTTGCCCAGTCGGTCATGTGAACCCACAACATGAAGTTCCACTGGTCGTCGAGGCGGTGGTTGATCGGAATGCCGATGCCCCAACCCAACAGGGTCCCGTCCTTGACGAGCTGATCGTACATGGGGCCGTCTTCCTTGATGGTCATGCCGATCATGTCGCGGCTCTTTCCGGGCGCGGACGTGTCAAGGGCGATCCAGGAGATCGGTCCCATGCCGTCCTGGGCCGACAGCGGAAAAGCCGCGGTCACGGCCAACAACGCAGCGCACGCAATCACTCGTTTCATCATTCTTCCTCCCGATGGGTGATGAAAGCCGTCCAGGCTTTCGGTTGGGAGCCGCAACGCACTGCACCGCGGCCCCGGTTCATGTTTTGAAATAAAGTCTCAGTATTTGTACCAGAACACCTGAAGGTTGACAAGAGGGCTCGCGGGATCGCCTGGAAACTTGCGGTTGTTTTGTTCGTAGTACCGCCGAGGAGGCCAACGAACAAGTGGCCCATCTCAACACCAACACGGGTGGTAGTAATTCGGGTCGAGGTCGCCGACCGGACATCTGGCAAACGGCGCGACTGGATGAGACGGCAAGGAGGGTTGTATGAACGGGGCTTTCTGTGGCGAGTGCGATCGTCGATGCTTCATCAGGACCGGAATCCGAACCGCCGCGTGGGCTGCGGTGCCTGCACTGCTGCCGTTCGAAGCGCTCCAGGCCTCGGCAGAGGACGCGACTTCGTCCCCCGAAATCGCCGCCGTCGTCCGACCGCCGACCCTGTTCGCCGGCATCCGCCGGCCGATTACCGAGCGCGCGCAGCTCGAGCCGCGGATCAAGGAGCTCGAGGTGGCGTGCGCCGGCTCGATCGTTGGGCCGTTGACCCACATCTTCCGGTTCGACACTCCGGTCGAGGGTTACGACTCGGAGATCGGGTTCCCGGTCTCGGCGCCGGTCGAAGGAGGGTCGGTCACGACCCACACCCTGCGCGAGATGCACTTCTACAGCCGCCTTCACGACGGACCGATGGACACCCTGCGGACCACGATCGGCTCGTTGTTCGACTACATGGACACCACCGGGCTGTCGCCCGAGCTCGAACTGGTCGAGGTCTACGGGGACCGCAAGCCGGGACAGCCCCTCGGCGGCGCCGTCGTGGTGATGGCGTCCTTCCTCGCCTGGCCGGAGGTCTATCAGGCACAGCTCGAGCGGGTGCTCGGCAGCGCCGCCGCCGCCGCGGTCTGGCTGGGCGGAGAAGCCCTGACGCCTCACACACCTGTCGACCCGCGCTGCGCGTGGGTGGCCGGGTCGATCGATCGCCTCAAGGCGTGCAGCACTCCCGACCAGCAGTTCGACATCCTCTCCCGAGTCGCTCTGGTCCGGCCCCCGGAGGACATCATGGCGTACAAGGCGATCTACGAGGAGGATGGTGATATTACCGCCGTGTTCCGCGCCCAGGATGAAAAACTCTCACAGACCCGGACGGGCGGCTTCATCGATCCGCCCCGTTGCTCGGGGTCGATTCTCCACATCAGCAAGGTCCCCTACAACAAGGAGGCGTACGACGCGGCCGCAACCCCGCGCGAACGCCGCAAGGCATTCTGTTTCTGTAACCTGATCCGCGAGGCCGACGATCCGCACGTCGATCCGATCTTCTGCTACCGCGCGGCGGGCTGGTCGCGCCAGTTCTGGGAGCCGATCCTCGGGGTCGAGTTCACTTCCTGCAGCATCACCAACTCTATCCTCAAGGGCGACGGCTACTGCGCCTGGGACTACCGCCTTCCCGAGTCTTTCAGATGCAAAGGGGCGTCGTCGGTCTGAGGGGAAAGCGGATGCCCGAATCGCGGCCGCAACCGGTCTGTCTTCCGCGGTCTATCTGACGGGGTGTCTGGCTGTCGTCGTGACGCCGGTCAGCTCGATTTCGCCCGATAACGAAACCGCTCGACCATTCGCCGCAGTTCGGCCGCGAGGCCGGCGAGACGGTGCGACGCCTCCTCGGTGGAATCGGCGTTGGTGAGCGTGGCGCCGGAGCTGAGGGCGATCTCGCCCAACCGCGTGGCAATTTCCCGGCTGCCTGCGGCCGCCTGCCGCGCCGACCCGTCGATTTCGGCGGTGGTGCTGGTCTGTTCCTCGACGGCGGTGGCGATGGCGTTCTGCAGTTCGCTGATTCGCTGCACGATGGCGCCGATGTCGCCCATGACTCCGGCCACCTCGGCGGAGTCTTGCTGAAGAGTCTTGATGCGAGCCGAGATTTCGGTTGTCGCCGCGGCGGTGCTGTCGGCGAGCTTTTTGACCTCGTCGGCGACAACGGCAAACCCGCGGCCCGCCTCGCCGGCGCGGGCCGCCTCAATGGCGGCGTTGAGAGCGAGCAGGTTGACCTGAGCGGCGATGTCGTCGATCACGTCGACGACCCGTCCGATTTCGACCCTGCTGTGATCGAGCCGGGTGATGGTCGAGTTCGTTCGTTCAAGGATATGAACCGCATCCGACGCGACCGTGGCCGCCTCGGATGCACTGAAAGCGATCTCGCGGATGCTCGCGGTCATCTGCTCGGCGGCGGCGGCGACCGCGCTGACGTTGTCGCTGACGTCTCCGGCCGCGGAGGACACCGCCTCTGTATGGGACGCGGTGCTGTCGGCGTCGGCCCGCATGGTCCGGCTGAGGAAGGAGAGCTGATCGCTGGCACTGGCGAGCGTGACCACGTTCTCAACAATGGTCCCAATCGTGGCGCTCATGGATTCGAGCATGGTGTTCATGGCGGCGCGGGCTTCGCCGACCTCGTCGGCTGATACCACCTTGAAGCGGTCGGTAAAGTTGCCGTCTGCGATCCGACGGGTTGCGGCCACCAAGCTCTCCATCGGTCTCGCCACCGAGTGCCGGATGGACTCGGCGAGCCAGAAGCCGAGCAGGAGGAATACCGAGAGGGCAATGGCCAGGCTCGGGGCGGCATTCTTGCGGATCGACGTGACTGTGGGATCGACCGGTACGTCCACCTCGAGAACGCCGATCACGTCACCGATTCGCAGGACCTTTCCCGCGCCATCGTTCATGAGATTGTGGCAGTCGGCGCAGATCGAAGAGACGGCGACTTCGGCGGTGGCGTAACGTAGGCTGTTGTTCCCGCTGCCCAGCCTCTCCAGCCGCCAGAACGACCCCGTGGGCTCGTTGCGGATCGCGTCGATGGCACCGACGGCGAACTGATCGTTCTGAATATTGCGCGACACCGTGCCGAGATTTCCGGGGCCGTACATCCGAAGTCTGTAATCAATGCCGTTGGAACCCGATGCCGCATCGCCGGCGCCCAGATCGAAAACCGAGCCGTGCATGCCACGGACCAGAGTCTCATGGTCGGCGGTGACGTCATATGAACCGTCGAAAAACGGCTCCCGGTCGGCGCGGATCCTGTCCGAGACGATCCGGGCGGTTGCCAGAGCCGAATCGGTGGCGAGCCGGCGGGTCGAAAATGCGAATGCGGTCAGGGCGGCGACGGAAATGATCACGCTCATCCCGAAGACCGGCACCAGGACCTTCCACCGCATGGGCAGGTCGAGCCAGGTCTTTTTGGCCGGAAAATAGCGCAGAAAGATGTTCATGACGGGAGGCCTCCTGGCCGATGCGGCTCTCTTAACTTTAACCGATGGTAGGGGCATCGGACAGCGTCGGAAACCCCTGGACCGGGTACACTGGATTCAGAAGGGGACCGCCAGAATTCCAGTGGGTATGAGCGAAACCAAACCGAACCGCGGCGGTCGCAAGGCGCTCGACGAGATCATCGGGCGGATGGCCGAGCCGGGTTTTGCCGCGAGCCACCCGCGGGCGCAGTCGAAGCGTCCGACCGGCGCCCACGTCAACCCCGAAATCCTGGCCTTGTCCCAGCCGCGGTCACGATATGTGCGTCAGTGGCGTCGCCACGCGAAGCACTGCCAGGACTGCAGCAATATCTTCCGTTACCTGGGCATCAGCCTCTGATACGACGGCCCGGGTACAACGCAAAGGCAGGAGAAATGCGCCGGGGAGGATTCTGATGGGAAACTTCGACATCAAGGCCGATACCACCAAAAGCCGCCTCTATATTGGGCTGAGTGGGTTCTTTCGCGAGGCCGACGTCCAGCCGACCCTCGACGCCCTCCGTGCCGAGGCCGGAAAATTTGACGGTCCATTTGATGTCGTCACCGATATTTCGAAGTTTCTGCCGGGTTCCCCAAAGGCGGCTGAGGCCATTCGAAAAGGCGGCGAAGTCGTCAAGGAGGCCGGCCGTCGACGTGCGGTGCGCGTCACCGGCGGCCTCATTACGGGGTTCATGCAATTCAAGCGCCTCCTGGGCGGGGTGTTTGAAGAGGACGAGACTGTTCGTTATGCCACATCGGTCGCGGAGGCCGACAAGATCCTCGACCTCTGGTAAACCCATACCCTCCCGGCACGCGAAATGTCTGCCGCACAATTCTTCCGTGAACGAGCGCGGGGCGCAGGCCAGGTTTTTTTCAGCTCCCGGTGGTCGCTGACCTGACCCGGTCGATTCGAAACCGTCGACCTGCCGCGATGATGACCACGCACAGGGCCAACCCGGCGAGGCCGATTGAATTTCCCGCAGCCACCGCGGGGTCGCGGTATTCGAGTTCCACGAGGTGGGTTCCAGGGTCGATCCACATGCCGCTGAGGTTGATCTCGCAACGCTCGATAGCGATGGGGCGGCCATCGACCCGCGCCTTCCAGAAACGGTCCCATGTCTGATTGACGGCGACGAACGAGGCCCCGGGGCCAGCCGCCGACACCTCGAACCGCCACCGGTCGGGCGACATCTCGATGGCCCCGACCCGACACGGCGCGGCGGCGACCACCGGGCTCGCGACCAGGCCGTTCACGATCGCGGTGTGTCGCAGTTCATCGGGGGTCAGGGTGCGAACCAGATCGGACCACCCGCGGTTGCTGTCGACGGTCGCGACCTGCTCGACACACGCTATCAGTGGGCTCGGAAACGGCACCGGCGCCAGCGCAGGCTGCTGCGGCGCGGTGGTATCCGGGGGGCAGGTGAGGACGGCGGTGATGCTCCGACGGGCCAGTTCCTGCGGCAGCAGGTCCGGCCGGCTCGCACCGATGCCGGCGACCTCCTGCACCGCGTGCGATGTGTCTTCAAGCTGGGTGAGATCGTACGTGTAGTTGAGAGCGATGGGGATGCCCCATTGCACCGGACGTGGTTGGAGTGCCGGGTGAAACGGTCGGCACCGGGGTTGCCACGACGCGAGGTCGAACAGGCGCTCAGAGCGCCCCGATTCGACCAACGGCTCCAGGCAGGCAGGCGCCCTGTCCAACTCCTCGGGAGACAGAGTCGACACGATCGACCGGCCGGAGATGCAGAGATCCGCGGCAACGGCCGTCGCCACCACCAGCACACCCCACCGCCATCCCAACGGCAGCGTCAGGCGCCACGCAATCCAGGAACCAAGGGCCACCGCAGCGGAGAGAACTGCTGACGTGATGAAATCTCTCGCCCTCGCCGCGTTCGAGAGATCGACGAAGACGTTGCCGCCGGGGACCCCGAAACCGACCAGTGCAGCCAACCCGATGCCGAGCAGTGCCGTCACCAGGAGGCAGGTCGAAACCAGCCGCCGGGTTCGGCGGTCGCCGCTTCGCACGGCGTCCAGCGCAGATGCCGCCAGGACGATCGCGGCCACCGCCGGCAGGACGGACCATTTTTCGGGGTACCGGACCCCACCCACGAGGGGCAGCCGGCTCAACACTGCACCCCACAGTGGGGTCGCCGATCCGAGGGAAGCGATCGCGCCGAACGCTGCCGCGATCAGCCACGGCAGCGTGGACCTTCGTCGAGAGACCGCCGCCGCCAGCGCGAGGGCGGTGACGAGAATTCCCGGATACATGGAGGCGACGAGCGGAACGCCCAACTGGTCGGCGTACATGCGGTCCGTCCAGGACCACCGTTCGTTCGCGGACGATCCAGCCACCGTCGGGAGCCACGGTTCGAGCAGGCGCAACGGCGGCAGCGACCACATGTCGGGGTTCCCGGTCCCGTCGTGAGCGGCGCGAATCGACCGCTGTGTCAGCGACACCGCAGGAACCAGAACCGGCGCCGCGAGGGCTGCGGCGAGGGCCCCCACGATCATGAGCTGACGGACGGTGGCGCCCGTAGATACCCCTGTCGTTGTTTCGGGGCTGTCTGACAACTTGCGGTCGATGACTGCCGCGACGACCACCACGCCGGCGGCGACAATCGACACCGGTGCACCCCCGGCGACGCAGAGTGCGAGACCGGTCGCGGCAAGGACCAGTCTCGCGGGCGACGGCGAGGACATCGTGCGGAGCACGAGTGCGGCCGCCCCCGGAGCCAGCATTGCAGTCCACGCCACCGGCGGCATCGCCACTGTCGACAGAGCGAAACCACCGCAGCCCCACGCGCCGCCCATCAGGAGCGCAGTGTCACGACTCCGTCCGAGTTCACCCAGGAGCAGGTACATCCCGGCTGCGCCGATCGGCAGCGGCAGCAGCACCCAGATCAGGAAGGCGGCATCGAAAGGCAGGACACGAAACAGCAGCGCGCTCGGGTGAACCGACCCGAAGTGCGGGTTCGCCCGAAACGGCTGACCGGAAGCGAGGTACCCAGTCCACTCGGGAGTGTGCCCCCCATTTTCAGCCCACAATCGGGTCATCATCGTCTTGATCGGGCGGTGATACCTCGACAGGTCGCCCGCGCTCGGAGTCTCGCCGTGCAGAACCACGCCTGGCAGCAAAACCAGCACGGTGATTGAGAGGACCGCCGCGGCGACCAGTGGACGCGCCGCCCGCCGCCAGCGCAACGTGACTACCACCGGACAAGCCTACCATTCACGACCGGGCGACCATCGACGCCCGGCCCCGCGGCTGCATCCAACTTCTCTGGAATTTTGCAGATCCGTCGCAATCGCGGTATCGTAGCGACCGGCGATTCAACGACACGCTGAAAGAATCAGAGCGCTTCAGAGGAGGTCATGATGTTCAAGGAGTTCAAAGAGTTCGCGATGCGGGGAAATGTGGTCGACATGGCCGTCGGCATCGTCATCGGCGCCGCCTTCGGGACCATCGTCAAGAGCTTCGTCAGCGACGTGTTGATGCCGCCGATCGGATTGCTGACGGGAGGGGTCGATTTTTCCAATCTCTTCGCGGTGATCAAGGAAGGCGCTCCGGCGGGTCCCTACGCCGCCCTCGTGGACGCACAGGCGGCCGGGGCCGTCACCCTCAACTTCGGCATGTTCATCAACACGGTGATCAGCTTCCTGATCGTCGCTATTGCGGTATTCATGGTCATCAAGGCGATGAACACGATCAAGCGCAAGGAGGAGGCGCCGGCCGCCGCGCCCACCACCAAGAGCTGCGAGTTCTGCCAGACCGAGATCCCGATCAAGGCGACCCGCTGCCCCAATTGCACCTCACAGCTGACCGCCGGCTGATCGGGGCCCACCCACTCAGCTGCGGCGGCTGATCATCAGCAGCGGGCAGGTGGTGTGCTCAGCGATCTCCAGCACCCGATCGCCAAACACCTTTTGTCTGCGACCGAGACGCTGGAGGCCGAGGACGAGAAGGTCGCACTCGCTGGCCCGCGCGACGATTTCCGCGATGACGTCGCCGCTCAGGGTGACCGCCGCCGTGCTGACGCCGGGCGCTTCGTCGTGCGCCAGCTTCTTCAACTCTCGACTCGCGCTGCGTTCGGCGGCGGAGTCGGTCGTCGGGGGCAGGACCCGAAGATAGGTCACCTCCCGCGGCGCGGTGCGACAGAGGTTGCCGATCAGACGGGCGCGGATCGGGCTCTGGTCGCGGCGTCCGCCGGCAGGAACGAGGATCTTCCGGACCTGGTCCACATTCCAGTTGCTGGGCGCGCGAAGGATCACCACGTCGCCCTCGATCCTGCTCAGGAGTTCTTCGAGCGGTCCGGTCATCACGGATTTCCCGAGGTGGCCGACTCCGAGCAGCAGGCTGTCGCAGCGGTAACGCTCCGCAACCCGGGTGATTTCGCCCCACGGATCGTCGCTGACCGTGATCAAGGCCTCCGGTCTGAGGTCGGACGCGAGGGCGGTCGAGAACGCGCCGCCGAGGATCGACTGCGCATCCACCAGCTGCCGCGGCAACTCGCCGCCCCGCCACGCCTCGGGCAGGCGGACCACCGACAGGAGCAGCACCCGCGCGACCGAGTGGGGGGCGAGCGCGTTGGCCATCGTCACCAGGGTTTCAGCGCTTGCGGGGTTGGCGATAGGCACCAGGATCAACGGGCTGCGGCCGCGAAGTTGTAGCAACTGAGGGTCAAGGGCCTCGGCGGAGGCGTCCACGACCGAGGCACGAGGCGCGAGCTGGGTCATATACAACACGGCGCCGATGCCCAGCCACAAAGCCGCCATGGCGCCGGCCGAGGGCACCGCCACCGATTGGAACAGGGCGAGCGCGATGCACGATACGCCGCCTACGGCCGGCACCAGCGGAAAGGCCGGGGTCTGGAATGGACTGGCGGTGGTGGCGCGTTTGCGGGCGAGGTAGGCGATGCCGTGGGCAAGGGCGAAGCTCGCCAGAAAGATCAGACTGGCCATTGCGCCGGCCGCGGCCACGTTGGGGACCGCCACCAGGACGATCGCGACCGTGGCGGCTGTGAGTTGGATGGCCGGTATGGGCGTTCCGGTGCCGGGGGCCAGCCGGTCGAAGCGCCTGGGCAGCGTACGATCGGAGGCCATGGACCTCGCGAACCGCGAGGCCGCCAGCAGGTTGGCCTGCAGCGCCGAGAGCATCGACAGCAACCCGGCGACGACCACCAGCCAGTAACCAGTCGGACCGAGGAAGTTGCGTGCCGCCACGGCAATCAGGATTTCGGGGTCCGCCGCGGCGGCGGCGGCGACCGATTGGCCTGGCGTGCCGACCGCGACGACCAGGAACAAGAGCGGCAGATAGATGACGAGCGCGGCGGCCAACGACAGGATCATCGCCCGCGGGATGTTGCGTTCGGGCCGTTTCACCTCACCCCCGACCGCGGCGATCAGATCGAAGCCCTGCAACGCGATAAACGTGTAGCCCATGGCCTGGACCAGGCCCTGGCCGCCGTGCGCCATGAAGGGACGGAACCTCGAACTCAGCTCATCAAGTCCGGGCGGGTGGGCCAGGAGCACCCAGAACCCGCCGGCGATGACGATTGTGAACATGATCACCTTGCCGACGGTCTCCCACTGCCCGCCGCCGGCGTTCGATCGCATGAGCTTCCAGGTATAGAAGGCAACGGCCGCCAGCGCGTACAGGAGCATTGCAAAGCGGGCGTCGAGCCATCCCGGCGGCGTGCCGCCGGCAGCAAGGATGACCTGCTCGAGGACCGGCACAAGAAACACTGCGAAGCCGAGGGCGTACAGCACCGCCGCCACCACCGAGGCGAACCACACCACCCAACCGACCGCGAAGGCGGCTTCGACCGTCAAGACCTTGCGCGCGTAGGTGTAGGTGCCGCCGGACTCGGGGAAACGGGACGCGAGAGCGGCAAACGACAGCGCCGTGAGCAGCGCAATGACGCCGTTGAGCGCGAAGGCGATGATCGCGCTCGGGCCGGTCGTTGCAAAGGCGACGCCGGCGAGAGCCAGCACCCCACCGCCGACGATCGCGCCCACACCGACGCCGGTGGCGGCGAGGAGCCCCATGGTCCGTTCGGAGGGTGAGTTCGCGGAAGGCATGCGTTATTGTGACACCGAACGGCGGAACCCGTGTTGCTCGTCACACGGGCCGGGCCGGGTGCGAGTCCCTCTGTGCCGTCGGCGATCTTCGGGTTATCGTCGCTGCCCACCCTCGTGTGTCGTCCGGCAGTTCAGCGTGCCGTGGTGCTCCAGGCCCCGGTGCCGCCTGACTCGAAACCGTCGGCGAAGAACGTCAGGGGGACATCGATGGCGAGGATGGCCTCGAGAGGGGTTATTCCGTAATCGAGGTCGACCTCGACGAAGACCCTGGCATCCTCGGCGAGCCACAGTCCGGGGCCTATCCCACTGTTGGCCTTGAGGTCAACCACCGTGGCGTCGCTCGCTCCGTCGCCATCAATGTCGATCTGGTCGCCAGTCGACAGGACCAACAGCGATGTCTCGGCGAGGTGTGTCGCATCGCCGGCGACGAACAGGTGTTTGGTGCCGAGGCCTGTGCTCCACGCGTACACCGCTTCGCCGCGGTTGTTGAGGCCGAGTGCGAGGAGCGACGCAGCTGTGGTGAGCTGGATACCATCGACGGTGTCGCCCTCGCGGATCGCGATCGCGCCATTGAAGGCGATGAACTCGTCCACCGAGGTGTCCCCGTCGGTGTCCCCGGAGAATAGATAGTCCCCATCGTCGTTAATGCTGACAGAGTCGAAGTTGTCCCAATAGTCGCCGTCGCCGGTCAATCCCGTTTCGCGGGCGACCAGGGCGCCGTCGACGAACACGAAGCCGTCGTCGAGCGACGATCCCGTGTCCATCTGGAGGACGGCGATCAGGTGGGTGCCGTCATCAGAACCCTGGTAATCGAAATCCACGCCGCTCGGCCGATCGATGGCGAAGCCGCCGATGACGTCGTCGGAGCGCAGGACAACCTGGGTTGCAGCCAGGGTGCCGTTATGGCTGGTGTAGAGAATGCGACCCTCGGTCGTGTCGCCGCCGCTCTCGTTGAAGCCTGAAACCCAGAAGACCTGACCGTTGGGGCACATCGTAGGTCGGCTGTGGAAGGTTGAGACGGTGGCTACGGCAAAGCCCGGGGCCTGGGTTCCCGTGACCGCGAGCAGTCCGTTGTGGGTCCAGACGGCATCCTGACCGTCGACCGACGGACTGTATATGAACTGGCCTGCATCGCCGATCCCCATGGTGCTCTCACCGCCGCTGAGGGTCACCCCAGGCGCGTCGCTGTTAAGCCACACGATGCCGTTGTCCCGCCACACGAACACTTCGCCCGCGGTACCGGTGAAACCCACATCCCCGCTCCCGTTTGTGAACGGCGAGTTGATCGCCGTCACTGCGCCGGGGGCTCCGGCCGGGGTGTCGCCGTCCTGGAGCACCAGCGTCGCGGTTCGGATAACACCGTTCTTGGCCGCCGGCTCGGGTTCGTTTCGCGGCCAGATGGAGGTCTCGACGCCCTCCATTCCGGCCTTCTCGAGCGTCGCCGAGCTGTGATCGCCGCCGGCAACCGTGAACGCAAACGTGAGAGCGATGACCAGAGTCGAGGACAAAACGGTTCCCGTTACAACAGGTCGTGGGGTTTTCTTCAAAGCTGTCATGGGGACTCTCCTCTGCGCTTGTTTTCAATCTCAGGAACGCAACCCACAGTCTCGATTATCCCACGAGGAGAGTCGTCATTCTGTATCGTTTGATCAAGAAAGAAATAAGAAATCCCGAGCACGTCTCACCACAGAGGGAGTTGGTGGAGGCTCTACAGGGTCGAAAGCGGTGACTTGAGAGAAACGGCCTGCCCATTGGCAAATGACCTTGTGCCACACCGTTCAATTTGACCACTGTGAACGTCAGGGGCGGCGTGCTAACGTGATTTTGTGAGGCTGCCGCCGAACCTGCTCGCAGTGCTACGGTCGCCGTCCGCAGCCGCGGCATGGGAAATCCGGGGGGATCTCCTGAGCTTCGGCGTGGAGCCCGCCGGCAAGCCCTGCGAACTGCTGGCCGAGTTCCACCGTTATCTCGACCGGATCGAGACCGGCGCCGCGTCGCAGGGCCACTCGGAGAAGGCGTCGATGATGGATATCGGCTCCCTGGGCGGGGTGGTGGCCTCCGAACTCGCAAAGGGTGCCACGTATCGCTTTATTGCATTGTGAGGGGTGTGGTGTAGAGTGAGGGTGCCCGTCCGCGCGGGAGGAGGACTCCATGCCGCGGAAGGTACGTCTCTTCATTCCCGGAGCCATCTACCACGTCTACTGCAGAACCGCTCGTGGCGAGCGGGTGTTCGATGCTTTGGCGGAAGCAGAGCATTTCGTCGAGGTTCTGCGGTCGGTGCGCGACACCGACAGATTCAAGATCCTCGCGTGGTGCCTGATGAGCAATCACAAAGGGTGCCACGTATCGCTTTATTGAAAGGGTGCAAAAGGGTGCCACGTATCGCTTTATTGCATTGTGAGGGGTGTGGTGTAGAGTGAGGGTGCCCGTCCGCGCGGGAGGAGGACTCCATGCCGCGGAAGGTACGTCTCTTCATTCCCGGAGCCATCTACCACGTCTACTGCAGAACCGCTCGTGGCGAGCGGGTGTTCGATGCTTTGGCGGAAGCAGAGCATTTCGTCGAGGTTCTGCGGTCGGTGCGCGACACCGACAGATTCAAGATCCTCGCGTGGTGCCTGATGAGCAATCACTATCACCTGATCTTGAAGACGGGTGAGGTCCCGTTGTGGAGCTCGATGGCGCGAGTTCAAGGACGAATCGCTCGCGGGTTCAACCGGCGTCACGGATATTTCGGGCGCCTTTGGCAGAGCCGATACAAGGCCCGGGTTGTCGACAGCGAGCGGTACTTCAACCAGGCTGTCGCGTACGTCCATCTGAATCCCCTGTCCGCAGGTCTCGTCGACGACCCCGTGGACCATCGGTGGTCCGGCCACGCGGCGCTGATCGGTCGTCGGGAGCCGCGGCTTGTCGATGTGAGATCCGCCCTGCGTGGGTACGGATCCACTCTGGCGCGCGGACGACGAAACTACCTGGCATCGGTACGTGCCGTCGCCGAGGCCAAATGGCTCGGTCGACATGTCCTCGACCTGCCGTGGTGGCTTGCCGTCAAGGACTCGGATGCCATCGTCGAAGCGGGCGACCAGGTCGGGGCGGTGGCCTATGACGGGAGTCCCGCCCCGATCGAACTGCCGGACGTCGAGCTCGACGAGCTGGCTCGATTCATCGCTCGCCGTAAGAGGGTCGCGCGCGAAGACCTCGCGGGTGCTTGCCGTGGTGCAGACGTCGTGGAGGCGAGGATCACGCTCACGGCTCTGGCCGTTCAGCGATACGGGCACTCGGTCAAAGATGTGGCAGAGCTGTTGCACAAGAACGCCGCGACCGTGAGCCGCTGGCTCTTCATCGCGCGGGATCGTCTTCGTGACGAAACAGGGTTTGCGGTCGAGATCTCGCGCCTCGCCGCGTCCGCGGCCGAGCACCACAATGCAATAAAGCGATACGTGGCACCGTGAGACAATCCGGGACGTGCAGGGTCCGATGCCTGAAGACGTGACGATCCCTGCCCGGGACGGCTACCCATTGGCCGGCAGCCTGTTTCGAGCCTTGGCCCCGAACCGGGGGTTGGTAGTCGTCAACGCCGCCACGGCGGTGCCGCGGCGGTTCTACCGCCACGTTGCAGCCGCGTTGGCCGAAGCCGGTTACAGCGCGCTGACCTGGGACTACCGGGGGATCGGCGGGTCGCGGCCGCCATCGCTGCAGGGCTTTGCGGCGAGGGCCCGGGACTGGGTGCTCCTCGACATGGCGGGCGTCGTCGACTGGGCCGTGTCCGAGCTGCGGCCCGGCCGCCTCTTCCTGGTGGGCCACAGCTTCGGTGGCCAGACCGCGGGGCTGCTGGACAACGGTTCGGCGGTTGACGGGATGACGACCATGTCCGCGCAGAGCGGGTACTGGGGGCGGCAGGGGGGTGCGCAGAAGCTGGTGGTCTTCCTGCACGCCTGGCTCAGCCTGCCGCTGCTGCCGCGGATCTTCGGTTTCATGCCCATGCGGCGGTTCGGCCTCGGCGAGGACCTGCCGCGCGGGGTGGCGATCGAGTGGGGGCGGTGGTGCCGTCATCCGGGCTATCTGCTCGGCGATCGATCGCTGCCGCTCGACCGCTACGCGAGCTTCACTGCGCCGGTTCTCGCCTACAGCTTCGGCGACGACGCCTGGGGCACCGCGCGGTCGGTGGAGGCCATGATGTCCGCCTACCCGAGCGTGGAACTCCGCCACGTCGAGCCGCACGATGTGGGGCTCGACCGTATCGGTCACGTCGGCTTCTTCAGGCCCGAGAGCAGGCCGCTGTGGGACGACATGATCGCCTGGCTCGAGGCGATCCCTGAGCGGGACTCGCCGCCCGTGGTATCGTGATCCCATGCCCCTCCCGGAGAGCATTTCGGATCTGTTGAGGTCTCCTTCGGCGTCGGCAGTCTGGCAGCTGCGGGGCGAGCTCCTGGCGGGCGCTCTCGATTCCGATCATGCCGCCTTCCGGTTGCTCGCCGAGCTCCACAATTATCTCGACCGGATCGAGACCGGCGCCGCGTCGCAGGGCCACTCGGAGAAGGCGTCGATGATGGATATCGGCTCCCTGGGCGGGGTGGTGGCCTCCGAACTCGCCGAGGCCGAGGATGCCAGCGAGCTGGCTCGCCGGCTGCTGGCTGGGGCGGTCACCGAGGGGCTCGCCGTGATGGCGACCCGCCAACACGTCAAGGCCTGGCGAGGCGAGCTGGACTCGGTTCACCGCGAGGCCGCGTGGTACCTGTACGGCGAGCTCTGGACCTGGGCGTCTCATCGCAAGCCCGACCTCGATCCCGGCGAACGCCGGCTCCTGCTCGACCGACTGCTGACCCCGATCCGGGACGACGAAGTCGCGTCAGGACAGAAGAAAGCAATCCTGTGCTCGCTGTTCGTGCTGCTGCTGATCGATTCGCTGGCAGTTGCCGACGATGAACCGTGAGGAACCGTCGACACCGCCCCGCGTCTCCGGCCTCCGAAAACACCACTTCTCCTCGAAGCAGGCGGAAAGCGAATATCCACGTCGCTTCGTCGCCGACAACTGGTGCCATTTCGACGGGGTCCGGGGATGGCAGCGGGTTCTGGGTGCGCTCCGGCATCGATCAGCGTCTGGCATTGACCGTGACCGACACCCTGGGTGGGCGGTCGTCCACGGTGTCCTGGAATCTCGGAATCGCCAAGGACGGTGCGCTGACGGTTGCGGAACGCTAGCCCGCCGCTGGATCCACCCGATGCGCGTGAGTCACTCTTTTAGTGCGGTTTCAAGATAGCGGCCCAGACGGCGAGTCCGCCGAGGACCGGGACCAGCAGCCACAACGCGGTTGCCCACTCGGGTTTCCGGCGCAGCGGGATCACGATCAGGGCGAGCGCCAGCCACAGACCCATCTTGAGCCACACCCAGATGGGGATCGCTGCCATCAGGCTGAGGCGTGCCAGCAATCCGAAGCCGGCGACGAGAATGAGGGTCAGGGCGATTCCGTGGGCAATGCCCGCCAGTTTTCTCAGCCGTCCGCTGTCCGAGTTGGCCGCCGCGGCGAGGGTGCCGAGTGATGTGAACAGCAACAGCACGCTGAACACGTGCAGGAACTTGTAGAACTCGTAACTCATGTTGGCCTCCACACAGGCCAACGCAGAATTGCGCCCGCCATTCCCGAAATCGCCGGAGTGTGGTGAATTCCAGGGAAGAGCTTCGGAATGGAACATCCGGCGGCGTTCGAGGGTTGACCAGTTCGGATTGGAAACGACGACCCGTGAAGATGCATGGGTGTGAAGGAGTCACAACGATGATCGGTTCGACGAGTCCTTTGAGGTCCTTGAGATCGGCTGTCGCACGGCTGGCGGTGCTGGGCCTGTGCGCCGGAGCGCCGGTCGCGAGCGCGCAGAATCAGTCCGAGAACATGGCGGCGCCCGAAAAGCGCACCAACACCGTTCTCATCACCGGGGCCAACCGCGGTCTGGGGCTGGAGTTCGCGCGCCAATACGCAGCCGCGGGGTGGCGGGTCATCGCCACCGCGCGACAGCCGGAGACGGCTACCGAGCTGAACGCGCTTGGCGTGAGGGTGGTGGCGCTCGATGTTACGGACCCGAAGAGCATTGACGGCATGGCACAATCTCTCGGCGGTGCGCCGGTCGACCTGCTGATCAACAACGCGGGGATCTTCCCCCGGTCGGGAACGCTCGCAGAAACCGACTTCAAGGACGTCGCACAGACCTACGCGGTCAACACCATCGGTCCCATGCGGGTCACGAACGCCCTGCTCCCGAACCTCCGCCTCGGCACCATGAAGATGGTCGTCAGCATCACCAGCGGTCTCGGCAGCATCGAGAACAACATCGATGGGCGGTTTTACGGTTATCGCGAGAGCAAGGCCGCGCTCAACATGTTCACCCGGACTCTGGCTGCCGAACTCCGCGTTGACGGTTTCACCTGCGTGGTCCTGAGCCCGGGCTGGGTGCAGACCGACATGGGCGGCGCCGGCGCGACTCTGACCCCCGAACAGTCCATTACCGGAATGCGGGCCGTGATTGCGAAACTGACGCCGGCTCAGTCGGGCACCTATTGGAATTACGACGGCGATCCGATCCCCTGGTGATTGGGTGGAGGACCGTGATCACAGCGGCTCGTTCGCGGGCCCGGCGCGGCGCGTCTACGGAACCGCGTTGGACCACTGGATCGTGTCGCCGCTCCCGAAGCCGTCGCTGAAGATCAGTGCGCGCTCGATGGACAGACTGACCGCCCGCAGCGATGTCGCGGCGTTGGGTCCGCCTTCGACCTCGATCATGTAGGTGAAGAGGCGGTTGTCGATGACCTCGACTGTTCCGAGGTCAACGGGGACCACGGTCGCGCCGGGAGTTCCGCTGGTGGAGACCGCAGCCACCTCTTCACAGATCTCGACGCCCAGCGGGCAGCGCATCAGGGCGGCCCGCAGGTCGGCCGAGTCGGTGTCCCAACCTGAAAGCTCGATTCGATCCAACCGGGTCCCCGAGGGCAGCTCGACCGGCGCTGTCATGGTGCAGTTCTGACCGTCGCAGAAGCGTTCGCCGTTGGTCGCGTTCATGACGCCATTGTCTGCTGCCTCGTGGCCTTCGAAAGCAAAGGGACCGATCGACAGCCGGTCATCTCGCGAGAAGGCCGAAGGCAGTTGGACGTCGAACCGCATGCCGATCAGACGGGTGTTGTTGTCGGACCCGAGCGAGACCTCGACGAGGTAGGTGAAAGCGGAGTTGTCAATGACTTCGGGAACTGTGAGATTCATCCCCGGCTGGTCGAATCCCGGTGTGCCGGTCGTGCTCACGGACGCCACTTCCGTGCACAGAGCCGTGGCAACGCCGCACCGGGAGAAGGTGGCTCCGACGGAAGCCGATCCAAAGTCGTAGGCGTCGAGGTCGATGCGGGTCACCGTGGCGCCGGACGGCAGTTCGACCGGAGCCGCGAGTGTGCAGGTCGTGCCAGTGCAATAGCGTTGGACGCTGACGGCTCTTAGTGCGTCGCGGTCGTCCGATGTTCGGCCTTCGAAGGCGTACGCGTGGAGCGCCAGGACCTCGCTGCGGACAACACTTTCTGGGCCGGCGAGGACGAGTCGCAACCCGACCAGGCGGGTCACGGCATCATTGCCGGGGAAGACCTCGACAAGATAGGTCGAGTTCTCGTTGTCGATCGGTTCCGGATTCACGAGGTCGACGCCGACCTGGGTGGGGCCGGGAGTGCCCTCGGTCGACACCTCGGCGAGGAGGTCGCAGGCCGCGGCGCCGATCGGGCATCGGTAGAAGTTGGCCTTGACGAAGGACGGGCTGGAATCGACGGCATCGAGCTCAATTCGGGTGACGACGGTGCCCGTCGGCAGTTCCACCGGGGCTTCCAGAAGACAGGCAAACATAATTGACGGGTCGCAGAATCGGCCGACGTTCGAGGCTTTCAGGACTTGGATATCGCTCGCTTCAAGCCCCTCGAACGCAAACGGGTTGATGGCCAGGTTATCCGAGACAACGGCTCCCGTGGTCAGGGTTTTCGTGTGAACGAACGGTGCGTGATCGACAGGAACCGGCGCCAAGTTCCTCTCTCCCTGAGCCGAGACCGCCGAGCACCAAAATATCGCAACCGCGACGACTGCATATCGGGCGGCACTCCGCGCGACCGAGCCCCGCACGGCCGGGTTCGCAGCATTGTTGTCGAATCGTGCTGTGCGGAACGTCATATCCGGTGATTGAAACAACCGGGATCACGAATAGTCGGAGTTCTCGGTGGTGATCTGCAGCTTTATCCCGTTCCAGCTGGTGGTGGTGACCGACTTCGCCGGGCAGAACGGGCCGAAGTCGAGGACCTGAAACGTCACGTCGAGCTCCATGGGCGAACCTTCGATGGTCGCTGTTGCGTGCAGCGTCTTGGGTTCCTGGGTGGCAGTCGAAAACTCCACCACTACCGTGTCGCCGGAGTTGACCACGTCTCTGGATTCCAGACGAAAAACGTCCCCGTCGACCGTCACGGTAGCCGTGGCAACCGCCTTCTCGGCGAACAGCGGGCTGAGGTAAGCGGTCAACTGGGTTCTGGCCTTGGTCACGAACTCGAGGGCGGCCTCGTGCTGTTTTTTGGAAAGCTTCTTGCCGTCCGGCCCGCGGACCTCGCCCTTCGCAGTCTCGCCACCGATCTGGGTCCGTTGCAACCAGCCGTTTTCGTCGTACCGGATCTTGTAGACGTCGACCCGCCGTTGGACCCCATCGACCCAAAAGGTGATCTTTGACTGACAGGTGTAGTTCTGCAGCTCTTCCAGGTTTTGGCGCAACCCGGCGCCCAGGGCCTGGAGGTTCGGCGACTCCTGTGAAACAACCGGCATTGAAACGCCGATGATGGTTGCGGCGATGGCGAAGAATCTCGTCAAGTGGTTCATGGTCAAGCTCCCTCCGTTTCGCGAGCGGCCGGCCCTCGGGGCTGGTTGATCGGTGGTGAAGCCTACCACGGGCGGCCGCGAGCGGGAACAGAGGCGTCTCCGGCCGGTTCTTCCAGGTGTTTTCCGAATTCCGTTCACCTGGTGTTCCCGTTGAGAATCCGCCATGGGTGATGTGAAAGCCGTCCCGGAAGGTGCCACAATGGACAGGTCCCAATTCCTGTTGGAGGAGGCGCGTCGTGGTGGAAACCTCTGTCAGCCCCGTCCTGCCGATGGTCCACCTTGTGGTGCTGTCCCTGTGGGGCGGCGTCGTCGCGACCGAGGCGGTGATTGAGATCTACCCGTTTCGCCACCGCGAGGTGCACGCCGCCACCATCCGGCTCCACTACTGGATCGATCTGCTGGTGGAAGCGCCGCTGGTGCTGGCGGTGGTTGTGACCGGGGTCTCGTTGCTCGTTTTGGCCGACCCGGTGACACCTCTTCACCTCATCAAGGTCGGCTTCGCCGGCGCGGCAGTCGCCGTCAACGTGTTCTGTATCGCAGTCGTCGTCCGGCGCGGGCGTCGTCTCGACCGGGGGTCGGCAGACGGTCAGCTGTGGCGGGCGTCGCGGGTCGTTCTGGCCTGCTTTGCCGTCGGGCTCGCGTGCGCGGGCGTTGCCGCCGCCATCGGGTTTTCCTTCGCGTTGTCACGCCTCGGTTGACTCAGAGGCCCATGATCTTCAGCAGGTGCTTGCGGAATTGCGCCACCAGACCGGCCGGTGAGATGAGCGCGCCGGTCTCGTCGCGGAGCTCTTCCCCCTCGAGGCGACGGGCTGCCATTTTCTCGGCAAGGTGATCCGTAAGGCCCCCGTGGCGTTCGAGGAGTGAACGCATGCTGGCGTCGTCGACTTCGATCACCTCGAGGGGAGAGCCCGAGGCGCGAACCGTCGCGGTTCGCCGTTCGCCGGTGAAAAACGCCATCTCGCCGAACACATCGCCCTTCACGACCCTGGCGAACTCGCGGCCCTTCTGTTCGACGACCGCCTCTCCCTCGACCACCAGGTACATCGCGGTTGATTCTTCCCCTGCGCGCAGCACGGCCTCGCCGGGGGCGTACCTCCGCAGGCGTGAGTTCTCCGCGAGGGTGAGCGTTGCCTCTTCCGGAATCTCCCCGAACACCTGCGATGCCGCCAGGGCAGACTTTCGAAGTAAGACCGTGTCGCCCGTCTGCTGGGCACGCGCCCGATGCAGGGTGCGTTGCGGAAATGGGATCTCCATCCCCGCCCGGGCCAGCGCGCTGTGGGCGCGGGTCAGAAACTCGTCGGTGAGGTCGTCGCGGCACCACGGGGTCATGCTCCAGAGGCGGACCTCGTAGACCACCGCGCTGTCGGCGAAATCGTGAGTCAGGATCTTCGGTGACGGGCTTGAAAGCACGTCGGGTATGTCGGTGGCGACACGAAGCAACACCTCTTTGACAGCATCCGGCGGCGCCCCGTAGGCGACCCCCAGTCGGATGGCCACCACAGCGGGGTATTCTCCCGAACCGAGGATCGTGACCCGGGCCGCGGCCACGTCGGAGTTGGGGACCAGGATCCGTTCGCCGCGCCGCGTCCGCGCCACCAGCGAGCGCCACCCGGTCTGCTCGATGATCCCCACCTGGTCGTTCAATTCGACCCAGGTGCCGATCGTGATCCGTTGTTCCCACGCCAGGGCGAGCCCGGCCAGCAGGTTACCGAGGGTCTGCTGGAGGGCGAGACCGACGACCACCGTGATCACCGCCGACGTGGTGATCAGGCCGCTGACCTCGACGTCCATGCTGCGTAGGATGATGGCGGCGAGGGCCAGGTAGGTGAGCAGGGCGACCACTTCCCTCATCAGCCGGGGAGGGGTGACGCCCATCCGCCGCACCAGCACCCAATCGAAAACCAGAATCAGACAGCCGCGGGCGACCAGGAAACCCAGGGCCAGCACCAGCAGAACCTGTGTCCAGCGGGTGAGGGCCTCATCTACACCGAGAGCGTTGGCTACCAGATGGGCCAGAGCGGCGACCGCGGTCAGCACCAGCGGCAGCGTGAGCGTGCGCAGCCGATGCAGCGGTTCTGCGCGAAGGACCAGGGCGACAATCAGCGTGAAGAAGACGAGGAGGAAATCCAGCATGGAAACATAGTACTCAACAAACCCGGAGATTCGAGCGGTTTGAGGGATGAGGATCGGATTTCTTGAACCCGGGCTTCGGAAATTCGAGGTCGAGCGGCGTCTCGCCTGGGCCGTCGACAACGGCAACCTGGAAGCTCCGGGTCTGCCGCCCGCCACCGGCAAGAACCTCTACCACTGATCGGCGCCGCCGTCTGCCCGCAGTAGAATGACCGGACAACGGGAGGACCCATGCGACTGCCCCGCGAACTGGACGTTGTGGAGATCCGGGTGCTCGGCTGTTTGCTCGAAAAGGAGCAGACGACGCCCGACGCCTACCCCCTGACGGTCAACGCCCTGGTCGGAGCGTGCAACCAGACGAGCAATCGCGACCCGGTCATGGCGCTCTCCGAAAGGGACGTCGAAGGTACCCTCGATCGGCTGCACGCCGAGGTCATGGTGTGGCCGGTGGACGGCGCGCGGGCCCGGAAGTGGCGGCACAGCCTCGACCGCATGTGGGACCTTTCGCCAGAGACCAGGGCGGTGATGACCGTGCTCCTGTTGCGAGGAGCGCAGACCTCAGGAGAGATCCGGTCGCGAACCGAACGAATGCACCGTTTTGCCTCAACTCTCGAGGTCGAGCACGCCTTGGCGGGCCTTGCGGCGGGAGACGAGCCGTTGACCGTCCACCTCGCGCGCCAGCCGGGTCAGAAGGAGGCGCGCTGGACCCACCTGGTCGGTGGTCAACCCGAGTTCCCGACGACTGTCTTCGAACCTGCGCTTGCACCCGCGGGCGCTGTCAGTCTTTCGCAACGTGTCGATGATCTCGAGGCCCGCGTGGAGAGGCTCGAACAACTCCTAACGGAATGACGCGATGGCCTCCCGTTCGTCGTCGAAGACGTCGAACACCGACACGATCTGGGTGATCCCGAGGACGCCGTAGAGCTTGGGCGGCAGCTTCATCAGACGAATCGTCCCGCCCTCGCCGGTGACCGCGTTGTGCGCCGCGATGAGTTCGCCGAGCCCCGAGGAGTCCATCTTCGAGACCCCCTGCAGATCGAGCAGCAGCTTCGACTGACCACCGCGGGTGGCGGCTTCGATCGCCTCCCGGAGCGCGACATCTCCGGAACCGATGGTGATCTTTCCCTTGGCCTCGATGATGGTGACATCGCCTACCTGACGTTGCGAGATCTTCATGATCCACATTCCTTTCCGGGCCGGTGAAAAAACCGGCGTCTGGGTACGCCGCAAATCGACTCACTCTGATGTTGTTATACGAAAAGGGATGCGGTCTGGTTCGGTCGGCGGATCGAGCTTGGGCCAGATGACGGAAATCGGCGGCCGGGTCCCGGACCAGCGACTGGCCGTCGACAAGGTCAGCAGGGAGGCCGTCACCGGCGTCGACGCGACGACCTACGGGAGATGCTCGTTCGACACTTTTACTTCGTATCGCATCATCGCGTCGCAGTGAGCTCGCCGGGAGGGCCGGCGACAGATGCGGGTTAGAATGTGGCGTTCATGCCCGAGTTCGGGAGATTCCGCACCCTGCTCTTGAGGGTCGCCTTCGGCGCCGCCACCGTCCTGCTGGGCAGCTTGGCGGTGGTGGTCGGATTGATTGCGCCGCGAAGGGCGGTAGGCGTTGCCCACCTGTGGGGTCGGGTGTGTCTGTTCCTCGCGGGCGTTCCGGTGGTCGTCGAGGGGCTCGAACACGTGGTGGCCGGCGAACGCCACGTGATCATGGCCAACCACGAGTCGGGACTCGACATCCCGGTGCTGCTCACGGCCCTGCCGTCGTCTCTGGAGCTGCGCTTCCTTGCCAAGAAATCGCTGTTCGGGCTGCCGTTCCTCGGTTGGGCCATGCGCAGCTCGGGTTTTATTCCGGTGGATCGCGAGAACCGGAGCACTGCGGCGGCGATGATGGCGCAGACCCTGGACGAGGTCCGCCGCGGCGCCTCGCCATTGGTCTTTCCCGAGGAGACCTGGACCCTCGACGGGCGGTTGCTGCCGTTTCAACGGGGCGGCTTCCTGGTGGCGCTCAAGGCCGGACTGCCGATCCTCCCGGTCGGTCTCGAGGGCACGCGTTTCGTCCTACCGCCCGACCAGGGGTTGATCCGCCCGCAGCCGGTGACGGTCCGCATCGGCCGGCCGATCCCGACTGCAGGGCTCGGCGTTTCGCAGCGTCCCCGGCTGACGGCGATCACGCGGCTCGAGATCGACCGGCTCCGCGGGTCACTCGGACACGTCGCCGAGACGCTCGGCGCCGGGAAGTGAGTCGCGGGCACCCATCGACGCATCCTTTGCGCTCGCCCTGCGCGATCCCTGGTTCCGCCCCCCTGACCGGGGGAGGCGTAAGATGGTGGCCGTGGGCGACCCGCCGAGCGACTCGGAGATCAAGACGATCGCCGACCGCGATCGTGATGGGAAGACCGTTGCCGTGGGAAGCCGGGCACCGTCGGACGACGCGTCAACCCTGACCGACGTCAACCCCGCGTTTTACGAAATCGAGGGCGAGCATGCGCGCGGAGGAATGGGGCGCATCCTGCTCGCCCGCGACCGGCGGCTCGGCCGTACGGTGGCGATCAAGGAGCTGCGCACCGATGCCGGCCCCGGCGCGCCCCGTAGGTTCGTTCGCGAAGCCCTGGTGACCGCGCGTCTGCAGCACCCGTCGATCGTTCCCGTGTACGAGGCCGGGCGTTGGCATGGTGGGCGGCCCTTTTACGCCATGAAGATGGTCGAGGGCCGGACCCTCGACGAACTCCTCAGCGCAGCCGGAAACCTCGCTGGGCGTCTCGCGTTGCTGCCGCACCTCACCGCAGTCGCCGAGGCCGTCGCCTATGCCCACGGTCAGCGCGTGATTCACCGCGACCTCAAACCGGCCAACGTGCTGGTGGGGCCGTTCGGTGAGACGGTAGTCGTTGACTGGGGTCTCGCCCGAGAGCTCGACTCCGTCGCCGACGAAACCGTGGCCGGTACGATTGTCGGCACGCCGTACTACATGGCCCCGGAGCAGGCGCGCGGCCTGCCCGTCGACGAACGCGCCGATGTTTACGCCCTCGGCGCGATGCTGTACTTCCTGCTCACGGGGGCGCCGCCGCATTCCGGCGCCAGCGTCCGTCAGGCGCTCGCCACCGCCGCAACCGGCGGTATCGAACCGGTGGCGCGGCAGGAGCCCGACGCGCCGCCGGATCTCGTGGCTGTTGTCGAAAAAGCCATGGCGCCGTCACCCGGCGACCGCTACCCCAGCGCGCTCGAGCTGGCTGCCGACCTGAGCCGTTTTCAGACCGGGCAGCTGGTGAGCGCCCACACCTACTCGACTCGCGAGTTGGTGCGGCGTTTCGTCCATCGCCACCGCGCTGAGGTCCTGGTCGCGGCGGTGCTGACGGCTGTGCTGGTGGTGTCGGTGGTGGTGGGGTTCATGGCCGTGCGACGGCAGGCAAGGGTCGCCGAGGCCGAGCGCGACCGCGCCCAGCAGATCGACGCCTTCCTGGTCGGGATGCTGGGTTCGGCCGACCCGCGGGTGCTGGGCCGCGATGTGACTGTGGCCTCGCTGTTGGACGACGCCTCAGCCCGCGTGGACAGCGAGCTCGGGGAACAGCCTGACGTCAAGGCGGGGGTGCTGACCACGCTCGGCACGACCTATCAGGGGCTCGGCCTCCTGGCGCAGGCCAAAGACAACCTGTCGGCGGCCGTCGAGGCGGCGCGCGCCGCATACGGTCCGCAGCACCTCGAGGTCGCGCGGGCCCTCGATCGACTGGCCGGCGCCTTCGAGGACGAGGGTAATCACAGCGAGGCCGAGCGGCTCGACCGCCAGGCACTCACGATGCTCGAAGCTCTCGGCGAGAACGGAGGGGCCGACGCGGCACAGGTCACCGGAAATCTCGCGCGGGTGTTGAAGTGGCTCGGCGAGACCGATGACGCGGAAACGATGTACCGCGAGACCCTGGCCATCCAGCGCCGGCTGCCGGGAGACCACCGCGCGGTCACCGCGGCCACGCTCAACAACCTCGGCGTGCTGCTCGGCGAGCGCGGGGACTGGGCCGACGCCGAGCCGCTGATCCGCGAGGCCGTCGATCTCATCCGCGAAGTTCACGGCCCCGAACACCCGGAGGTCGCGGCCGGTCTCAGCACTCTGGGCATCGTGCTCGAGGAGGCCGGCGACTTCGCCGGCGCCGAGGCGTCCTACCGCGAGAGCCTGGCCATGCGCGAGCGGCTGCTCGGAGCGAATCACCCCGACACGGCCCGGTCGCTGTACGCGCTGGCCGGCCTCCAGCAGGCACACGGCGACCCGAGAGGCGCGATCGAGTCGTGCCGCCGTATCCTCGCACTGCGCGGCGAGGTCCTCCCCGACGCCCACCCGATGGTGGCCGCTGCTCTGCACATCCAGGGTTTGAGCCAGCTCGACCTGGGGCGTCCGGAGGAAGCCGAAACGTCGCTCCGAGAGGCCCTCGAACTGCGCCGTCTGGCACTGCCCGAAGGCCACTGGCTGATCGCGTCGTCCGAGTGTGCGCTGGGGGCGAGCCTCACCGCACAGGGCCGCTACCCGGAGGCCGAGGCCCTGCTGCTCGAGGCGCACCGCGACCTCGCCGCTGCGCGCGGGCCGACCCACGAGCGGACGCTCGACGCCCGGCAACGGCTGGTAGCGCTCTACGAGGCGTGGGGCCGACCGGATCGGGCCGATGCCTGGCGCGCTGTTCCCGAGGTCGCATCAGATACGGAGTGACCCGACTCGGGCGTGGCGTGATCCCCGACACGGGGCAGCCGATTGATCGGTGGGACAATGGCATGAGCGGGGCCAGCAGCCGCTGATGAGGGGAGATCGTGGCCGGGAAAGGGTCGTACCGAGCAGTGATTGGGACGCTGGTGCCCCTGGTTCTGCTCTGGGGTGGCGGCGATCGTCCGGCGCGAGCCGCCGACATCGACGTGGTTGTCGATGTGGAGGCTGAGGGGCGAGACATTTCACCCGCGATCTACGGTGTCAGCTTCGCCGGTGCCGCCGAGTTGGCTTCGGTGCCCTATCCGGCCAACCGTTGGGGCGGCAACTCCGTCACCCGCTACAACTGGCAGGCCGACGTCAGCAACAAGGCCTCGGATTGGTTCTTCATGAACATCCCTGAGGCGAGCCTCGACCCGGCGCTGTTGCCGGATGGTTCGACGGCCGATGTGTTTGTCGCGGAGAGTCTGAATGGCGGCGCCGTGCCCCTCATGACGTTACCCCTGATCGGGTGGACGCCAGTGAGCGTTCGCGAGAAGAGGTGGGGGTTTTCGGTTGCGAAGTACGGTGCCCAGGACCAGACCGAGTGCACCGCCACCGGCGGTGTGTTCTGGTGCCAACCCGATGCGGGCAACGGATACTCAGGCGGCGCCAAGCTCTCGGGCAACGATCCCACCGACACCTCGATGGCGATCGGCGCCGACTGGGTGACTGATTGGGTCGACCACCTCGGTGACGCGGTGCGGTGGTTCGCTCTCGACAATGAGCCCATGCTGTGGTCGGAGACCCACTTCGACATCCATCCGTCACCGCTCACCTACGACGAAATCTGGTCGCGGACTGCGGAAATCGGCTCGGCGGTGAAGGCCGTTCGTCCGGATGCGGTGATCTTCGGCCCGGTGGTCTGGGGCTGGTGCGCCTACTTTTACTCGGCGGCAGACGGCTGCGGCTCGGGCGCCGACCGCGCCGCCCACGGTGGACAGCCTTTTCTCGAGTGGTACCTGGACCGCATCTGCGAGCACGAGGCGGAAACCGGTGTACGGCCGGTGGACGTGCTGGACATCCATTATTACCCGCAGGGCGGGCAGGCATTGTCGTCAGAAGGTGGGGCCAGCCTCCAGGCGTTGCGCCTGCGATCGGTGAAGGAGCTTTATGACCCGGACTATGTCTCCGAGTCGTGGATCGGCCAGCCGGTCCGGCTGGTTCCCCGGATGCAGGAGCTGATCGATCAGAGGTGTCCGGGTCTCGGTCTTGCCGTCACCGAGTACAACTGGGGGGAGAGCGGCATCTCCTCGGCGCTCGCTCAGGCCGAAGTGCTTGCGATTTTCGGGCGAGAGGGCGTGTTTGCCGCCATGCGCTGGGTGGTACCCGAGGTGGGGAGCCGGATGGAGGACGCTTTCCGGTTGTTTCTGAACTATGACGGCGCCGGCGCCCGGGTCACCGGGACCAGCCGCGCAGCCGTCAGTTCGGACGCGGATGTGGTCGGGTCGTACGCGGTGGAATCTCCGATCGGTGATCTCGTCGTGCTTCTCTTCAACAAGAGCACGACGGCCCAGGACGTCCACGTGACGATCACTCCACCGGTGAATGGGACGGCTTCGGCCTACCGGTTCACGGCCGACTCGGCGTTGGCGGCGGCGGGCTCGGTGGATCTTTCGGCCGGGGTGGCGGACCTCACCCTCCCGGCGCGTTCGGCGACCCTCGTGATCCTCCACGGAGCGACCGACCGCATCTTTGCCGACGGTTTCGAAAGCGGTGACCTGTCGCCCTGGTCGTAGGCCGCACCAACTCCACTGAAAATGGGATAATAACGGTTTGGGAGAAGAGACATGGCAATTCACTTCTGGTGCATCGTGGCGGCGTGGGTGCTGGTGTACTCGGGGAAGCTGCCGATAGCGATGGCGATGCAGAAAACGGGAAGCTACGACAACCATCACCCCCGAGCGCAGCAGGCCACCCTGACGGGGTGGGGGGCGAGGGCGCTGGCCGCGCATCAGAACGGTTTCGAGACCTTCGCTCCGTTTGCGGCGGCGGTGCTCGTGGCGCACTTGTCCGGCGTCGCCGTGGGTCTGGTAGACCTCCTGGCCGTGGTGTTCGTGGTTTCGCGGGTGTTCTACATGTCCCTCTACATCGCAGACCTCGCCCCGGTGCGCTCACTGGTGTGGAGCGTGGGTTGGATCGCAACCCTGGGGCTGTTTCTCACACCGGTGATGTGAATCCCGAAATCCTCTCGTCGGTGTGGGATTTTTGACGGGCGGCCCCCGCGGCTCTATCTTCTGGACAAGACATCTCGCAGTTCACGTCACGGAGGTGCGTCATGGCGAAGTATCGCGTCCTCTCGATCGACGGCGGCGGCATCCGTGGGATCGTGACCACGGTGATGATGCAGCGTCTGGCGGCAACCCCGGGGTTGGAGGGTTTCCTCGACAAGGTCGACCTGATCGCCGGCACCTCCACCGGCGGCCTCCTCGCCCTCGGCATCGCGCGCGGTCTCAGCCTCGAGGAGATGCGCGGCATCTATATCGATGACGGACCGGAGATCTTCGACGACTCGTGGATCGATGATCTGCTGGACCTCGGCAAGCTGCGCGGCGCCGACTACAAGACCGCTCCCATGCGACGCGTCCTCAAGAGGATCCTGGGAGAAACCACGACCCTCGGCCAACTCCAGAAGAAGGTCCTGATCACGACCTTCGACCTCGACAACGAGCACCCGAAAAAGGAGCAGCGGACGTGGAAACCGAAGCTCTTCCACAACTTCCCCGGGCCGGGGAACGACCGTTCGGAGTTGGCCGCCAACGTCGGTCTTTACACTGCAGCGGCGCCGACCTACTTCCCATCCGTTGACGGCTACATCGACGGCGGCGTCTACGCCAACAACCCGTCCATGTGCGCCCTCGCCCAGACCCAGGACGAGCGCTACATCGACCCCGCGGTCGACATCAAGGATGTCGTGCTGCTCTCACTCGGAACCGGGACCAGCCTTTACTCCATCAAGGGCAAGACCCACGACTGGGGCTACGCGCAGTGGATCAAACCGCTGATCAGCCTGATGCTCGACGGCATCTCGGGGATCGCCGACTACCAGTGCCAACAGATGCTTCGCGACCGCTACCATCGGCTCGCGCCGGTCTTTCCCCCCGACGTCTCGATCCCGATGGACGCGGTCAAGAAGATCCCCTACATGATCGCCTTTGCCGACGGCCTGAAAATCTCGAAGACAGTCGATTGGATGCGGGACACCTGGATGACCGACTGATCAATAACGGCAGGGATCGACGGTCATTCTGGTAAAGGCGGTATCCCCGCCACGGGGAAGCCAGTAGAACGGCTCGTCCTCGAACGGGTTCGACCCCGGGTCGAAGAGTTCGGTCGAGCCGCTCTGCACTCCTGATTTGCAGCCGGCGTCAAAGGTGATGCGGCCGCTGCTCTTCCAGATGCACACGACCTCGCCATCGGCGTCGAGACTGAACGTGATGATCGTGTACAGCAGCGTCCTGGGGCCCTTGCGCGCCCACGAACCCAGCCCGTTCGATACCGCGACAGACCCGGCGCAATAGCCAAGCCACTCGCCGTTGCCGCCGCTCCACTGGGTGACGAGGAGACCGCGGGTGAACGAGGTTTCACTGAAGGTCGCAATCCACGGAGCCGTGCCGGCGTCGGCGTACCAGCTGCCGCCCACGTCACACCAGGACCCGCGCTTCTCCTCGTCATCACCCCCGTGGAGACAGGTGGCGGCGGCCAGGAGGACGAACACACCCACGACAACCTGAGTCTTCATGACGATGGTCCTTTCGCGACGGCGGTTCTTCGGGGTACCGTCGCGGCGCTCGCTCGTTCGAGTTGTGCCAGGCCGTGTTGCTTGCTTCTCAATTTCGGTCGCGGATGATGGAATGTCAACCGGCGTCGGGAACGGATCCTGCGCCTCCAGGATTGTTATGACGAAGCACCATGCACATGACGCATAGAGCACTCTCTCGCTCCTGTCATCCCGACCGAGGAAGCCAAGCACTTCCATTCTCCTGTCATCCCGACCGAGGAAGCGAAGCACTTCCATTCTCCTGTCATCCCGACCGAGGAAGCGAAGCGACCGAGCGGAGGGATCTAAGCGGTGCCTATCGGCAATTTTGTTTCGGATGCTACGCCCCAGGTTCCTCGGCTCGACCTCCGGCCTCGCTCGGAATGACAGGCGTGTGGATCTTTCGCTTGAAACTCACTCCATCCCGTGTGAGCCTCTTCTTGGAGGCGGACCTTTTTGGGGCCCGCGGCACATCAGCCGGAGAGGATTCGATGGATAAAGATCTAGCAAACCCTATCCAACAGTTTCTCGACAGCCAGGGCATCCTGATCCTCGACGGCGGGCTGGCCTCCGAACTCGAAAGTGCCGGCTTCGACCTCGATGATCCCCTGTGGTCGGCAAAGGTGCTGCTCGAAACGCCGGATGCGATCGGCGACGTCCACCGCAGCTATCTCGACGCCGGCGCCGACTGCATCATCAGCGCGAGCTACCAGGCCACCATCATGGGCTTTCGCGCCCGGGGTCTCGGTCTGGCCGCGTCGGAGGACGCGATCCGGAAGTCAGTCCAACTCGCGGTCGACGCCCGCGACGAGTTCTGGGCCGACGAAAGCAACAGGGGAGACCGCCTGCGGCCTCTGGTGGCAGCCAGCGTCGGACCGTATGGCGCCTTTCTCGCCGATGGGTCGGAGTTCACCGGCGTTTACGGTCTCGACGAACAATCACTCCTGGATTTTCACCGGCGGCGGTGGCAGATCCTCGCATCGACGGGGGCCGATCTCCTCGCCTGTGAGACCATCCCATCGTTGCGCGAGGCGCGGGCTCTCGCCCGGCTGTTGACCGAAACGCCGGGCCGTTGGGCATGGTTCAGCTTCAGCTGCCGCGACGGCGAACACATCAGCGACGGCACGCCGATCGTTGACTGCGTGCGGGCGCTCGCCGCGGTCCCACGGGTCGCCGCGATCGGCGTCAATTGTACGGCGCCCATCTTCATCCCCGGCCTGGTCGAAAAGATCCGCGGCGTCACCGACGCACCCGTCGTGGCCTACCCCAACTCGGGGGAGGGTTGGGACGCCGAACACAAATGCTGGACCGGCACCGCCGACGCCAGCCATTTCGCGGCGGCGGGCGCCCTCTGGCGCGACGCCGGCGCCCGGCTGATCGGCGGCTGCTGCCGGACCGGGCCGGAGGACATCCGCCAGCTCCGGGAGGCGCTCGCCCCCGTCAGCTGAAGCTCTGCGCCCTGGCGGAGCGCGGTTTGTCAGTCCTGCCGCACCCGCACCGGGTAGGGCGGCCGCTCGAGTTTGGGCGGCGGGTTGGCGGCCAGCTCCTCGAGGATGACCTCGATGGCTTTTTCGAGCTGGGGGTCGTGGCCGGCGATGACCGCGGCCGGGGTCTGCTCGACCTCGATGTCAGGCGGGACTCCGACGTTCTCCACGACCCAGCCGTCCTCGTCCCAGATGCCGACGTTGGGCGCCGTGACGGAGCCGCCGTCCATCAGCTCGGGGTAGCCGAGGATGCCGACCAGACCACCCCAGGTCGCCTTGCCAACCAGAGTGCCGAGGTCGAACTTGCGAAACATGTAGGGCAGGAGGTCGCCGCCGAAGCCCGCGGTCTCGTCGATCAGCATCACCTTGGGGCCCTGGATGGAGCCCTGCGGGGTTTTCATGTCCTGGCCGTGGCGCATGTGCCAGTGGCTGATGTAGGGGCGCATCAGGATGTCGATGGAGTAGTCGGCGATCTGCCCGCCGCCGTTGAAACGTTCGTCGATGATGATCGCGTCCTTCGCGACCTGCGGGAAGAAGTAGCGCTTGAAGTAGGTGTGGCCGAGGGTGGTGGTGTTGGGCAGATAGACGTAGGCGACGCGGCCGCCGGTAGCCTGGTCCACCTTCCTGATGTTCGATTCCACCCTCCACCGGCACGGTGAAAAGCTGCGTGTGCCGGTTGGTGAAGACGTTGCGTCCGGATCGGAAGAAGACGGCCCCACCGCCGGGGGAAAAGACCGGGTTCCCCTCGACGCCTTCGTCGGAGGTCAAACGCCGAGGCGAGTTGCCGTCGCTGTTCGCGACCCGGCGCCGCCATTTCCCTTCGGACGCCGGATGCCGCACAATGGCGGCGAAGAACTGACGGGAGTGAGAGAGTGGATGATTCCAATCGATCGGCGGCGGTCACAATGATGTTGGTAGGTTTGGTTTTGCTCGCGGTCGGGGTGCTGAGCGCCTGTGGGGCGCCGGTTCGTTACGATGTCATCCTGAGGAATGGCACCATCTACGACGGCAGCGGATCGACACCGTACGTCGGCGATCTGGCGATCGACGGAGATCAGATTGCCGCCATCGGCGACCTGGGTCGGGCCGAGGGTCGCACCGAGATCGACGCCGCCGGGCTCGCGGTGGCGCCGGGCTTCATCAACATGATGTGCTGGGCCAACGAGTCGCTGATCGAGGACGGTCGTTCGCAGAGCGATATCCGCCAGGGCGTGACGCTGGAGATCCTGGGGGAGGGCGACTCCATGGGCCCCCTCAATCAGGCCATGAAGGACGAGATGGCGCGACGGCAGGGCGACATCACCTACGACGTCGAGTGGACGACCCTGGACGAATATCTGCAGTACCTCGAAAACCGGGGCGTCTCTCCCAATGTGGCGTCGTTTATCGGCGCCGCCACGCCGCGCGAGTTCGTGATCGGCCACGAGGACCGCCCGGCGACACCTGAGGAGATCGAGGAGATGCAGGCGATGGTCCGCACGGCCATGCAGGATGGTGCGTTGGGCGTCGCATCGGCGCTCATCTACCCGCCCGGGAGCTTCGCCGACACCGACGAGCTGGTGGCGCTGGCCGCGGTGGCCGGCGAGTACGACGGGATGTACATCTCCCACGTTCGCGGCGAGGGCGCCCACCTCCTCGAGGCCGTCGATGAGGTGCTCACGATTGCCCGCGAGGCCGGGGTCCGGGCCGAGATCTACCACTTCAAGGCTTCAGGCCAGCCGAACTGGCCGTTGTTCGACGAGGCCGTGGCGATGGTCGAGGAAGCGCGGGCCGACGGCCTCGAGATCACGGCCGACGTCTACACCTATCCGGCCAGCGCCACGGGGCTCAACGCCAGCATGCCGCCCTGGGTCCAGGAGGGTGGGTTCGAAAAATCCCTCGAGCGCCTGGCCGATCCGGCCACCCGGAAACGGATTGCGCAGGAAATGGGTGAGGCTTCGGATGATTGGGAAAACGGGTATCTCGGTGCGGGGTCGCCCGACAATATTCTCCTCGTCGGTTTTAAATCCGAGGAGCTCAAACTTCTGACCGGCAAGACCCTGGCCGAGGTGGCCGAGATGCGCGGCACCCCGCCGAAAGAGACCGCCATGGACTTGATTGTCGAGGACCAGTCCCGGATCGGGACCGTCTACTTCAGCCAGTCGGAGGAGGTCCTGCGCCGGGCCATCGCCTTGCCTTGGGTGAGTTTCTGCTCCGACGCCGCGTCGCTCGCTCCGGAAGGGGTCTTTCTCAAGCGGAATCCGCACCCCCGGGCCTACGGCAGCTTTGCCAGGGTGTTGGGGAAGTACGCGCGTGACGAGCAGCTCTTGACTCTCGAGGAGGCGATTCGCAAGCTGGCGGCCCTGCCGGCGGCCAACCTCAAAATCGACCGCCGGGGCCAGCTTCGAGAAGGTTATTTTGCCGATGTGGTGGTGTTCGACCCGGCGGCCATTCAGGATCACGCGACCTTCGCCGAGCCCCACCAGTACGCGACCGGGATGGAGCACGTCTTCGTCAACGGCGTCCAGGTCCTCGCCGACGGCGAGCACACCGGTGCGACGCCGGGGCGGGTGGTGCGCGGACCGGGTTGGGCGGGGCGTTAAAGAACGATTTCAGGAGGGACTCCGATGAAGAAGGCGATGTGCAGCTGGGGAACGGTCAGTGGCGTGGTCGTGTCGATTGCGCTCCTGGTGGGATGCGCCGCACCGGTCGAGTACGACGTCGTCCTGAGGAACGGGACGATCTACGACGGCAGCGGTTCGCCCTCGTACGCCGGCGATCTGGCGATCGACGGAGATGTCATCGTCGCCATCGGTGATCTGGGGCGGGCCAAGGGGCGCACCGAGATCGACGCCACGGGTCTCGCCGTGGCGCCGGGCTTCATCAACATGATGTGCTGGGCCAACGAGTCGCTGATCGAGGACGGCCGCTCGCAGAGCGACATCCGGCAGGGGGTGACCCTGGAGGTCATGGGCGAGGGCAATTCGATGGGCCCGCTCAATCAGGACATGAAGGACGAGTTGGTGAGGCTCCAGGGCGACATCACCTACGACGTGGAGTGGACGTCGCTGGACGAGTACCTGCAGTTCCTCGAAAACCGAGGGGTCACGCCCAACGTTGCGTCCTTCATCGGCGCCGCCACACCGCGCGAGTCCGTGATCGGCCATGAGGATCGCCCGGCGACACCGGAGGAGATCGTGCAGATGCAGGCGATCGTCCGTACGGCCATGGAGGAAGGCGCGCTGGGGGTTGCGTCGGCGCTCATCTATCCGCCGGGGAGCTTTGCCGACACCGATGAGCTGGTGGCGCTGGCGACCGTGGCCGGCGAGTACGACGGGATGTACATCTCCCACGTCCGCGATGAGGGGGCCAAGCTCCTCGAGGCGATCGGCGAGCTGTTGGCCATCGCCCGCGAGGCCGGGGTGCGCGCCGAGATCTACCACTTCAAGGCCTCGGGCCAGGCCAACTGGCCGCTGTTCGACGAGGCGGTGGCGATGGTCGAGGAGGCGCGCGCCGAGGGGCTCCAGATCACCGCCGACGTCTATTCCTACCCGGCCGGAGCTACGGGGCTCAACGCCGCCATGCCGCCGTGGGTCCAGGAGGGCGGTTTCGAGAAATCTCTCGAACGGCTTGCCGATCCCGCCCTGCGGCGCCGCATCGCGCGCGAGATGGACGAGGCGTCGGACGAATGGGAAAACCTGTACCTCGGCGCCGGCTCGCCGGACAACATCCTCCTCGTGCAGTTCAAGAATGACGACCTCAAACCACTGACCGGCAAGACGCTGGCCGAGGTCGCCGCGATGCGCGGCACCTCGCCCGAGGAGACCGCCATGGACCTCATCGTCGAGGACGGGTCGCGGGTGGGGACGGTCTACTTCAGCCAGTCCGAGGAGGTGCTGCAACGGGCCGTCGCACTGCCCTGGGTGAGCTTCGCCTCGGACGAAGCCTCGGTCGCGCCGGAAGGCGTGTTTCTGAAGTCGAACCCGCACCCGCGGGCCTACGGCAGTTTCGCCCGGGTGCTCGCAAAGTACGTCCGCGACGAGAATCTGCTGCCGCTCGAGGAGGCGATCCGGAAGCTGTCGGGTCTGCCCGCCGCCAATTTGAAGATCGACCGCCGCGGTCTGCTCCGCGAAGGGTACTTCGCCGATGTGGTGGTCTTCGACCCCGCCACGATCCAGGACCACGCCACCTTTGTCGAGCCCCATCAGTACGCGACCGGGGTGGTCGACGTGTTCGTCAATGGGGTCCAGGTCCTCGCCGACGGCGAGCACACCGGTGCGACGCCGGGACGGGTGGTGCGCGGGCCGGGGTGGACGGAGCCATAAAAAACGGATTCCCGGGAGGACGGTCATGGAAAAAGCGACGTGCAGTGTGGTCCGGTGGTGGCGCGCGATCGCAGTAGCAACGGTGTGTTGCGGCGTGTTCGCCTCGATTGGGTGGTCCGCTGACGAAGCCAAGAAATCGGACGGCGTTCGCACCATCTATTTGATTCGACACGGCGAGTATGACAACGACGACGAACGCGACCCGGATGTGGGCAAGGGCCTGGTACCGCTCGGTGTAGCCCAGGCCCGATTGGTTGGAGCGCGGTTGCGCGGGATGCCGGTGACCTTCACCTCACTGCACAGCAGCATGATGACCAGGGCCCGGCAAACGGCCGTGGTGATCGGGGAGGAGTTCCCCGACCTCCAACTCCAGTCCTCGGCGCTCATCAGCGAATGCACCCCGCCGACCTGGCGCAAGGACATCATGGAGGGTGAGACCCCTGAAGACCTCGATGCGTGCACCCGGCAGCTCGAGGAGGCCTATCCGGTCTATGTCGCGCCGTCACCCGATGCCGACAGGCACGACATCGTGGTGTGCCACGGCAACGTGATCCGCTACTTCGTCACCAAGGCGCTCGGGGTGGATACCCAGGCCTGGCTCGGCATGTCCATCGCCAACTGCAGCCTGACGGTGATCACTGTGCAGGCCGACGGGTCGATGAAGGTACTGTCGTTCTCCGACTCCGGCCACATCCCGCCGAACCTGACGACCCGCACAATGCCGGGCGAACCCATAGATCTGAAAATCCCTGGCTCAGTTCAGATGGAATAAGGAACGTCAGCCGGCGACCGGGGAACGACTCTGAAGGTGGGCTGAAGCCCACCTTACCTCGAACCCACGAACCGTTTCTCGTAATCTGTTTTTCCGACCGAGAGGGCGAAGCCACTCTACCGTCTTTCATCGCGACCGGGCGAACGAAACCGTTTCACTTCCCTGTCATCCCGACCGAACGAACGAAACCGTTTCACTTCTCTGTCATCCCGACCGAACGAACGAAACCGTTTCACTTCTCTGTCATCCCGACCGAGCGAACGAAATCGTTTCACTTCCCTGTCATCCCGACCGAGCGAACGAAATCGTTTCACTTCCCTGTCATCCCGACCGAGCGAACGAAATCGTTTCACTTCCCTGTCATCCCGACCGAGCGAACGGAGTGAGCGAGCGGAGGGATCTGGGAGGCGCTGCAGACACGGCCTTCGGACAGCTGCCCAAAAGATCCCTCCGCTGCGGCCCTGCGGGCCTTCGGTCGGGATGACAGTATTGGAGGTTGCGATCCCATGATCGCGCGGAGATTCATCCTCGGCAGGAGGCTGAGGTGCAGAAGGCGGGTCAACCTCGTTCGAGACCCAGCAGTCTGAAACGGGAGCGTTCGAACTCCGTGACCATCGGCGGGTTGATTCCGCGGATGTCTGCGAGGAGCTGGTGGGCTTCCGCGTCCTGGCCGGCGGCGAGCAGGGTTTCAACCAGGATCATTCGATTGTAGAGCTTGAAGATCCCTTCGTGAGTCTGCAGGAACGTCAGACGATGGTCGGCGCCGCGCAGCCGTTCCAGCGCGGTTTCGAAGTCGCCGCGCAGTGCCAGCCGCACGCCCTGCAGGTGACTGATGGTTGCCTCGATCGCCGCCTGGCCTCTCGGCTGCCACTTTGCTCGACTTCCAGGAGCGCCCCGTCCGCGCGATCCTCCAGCGCCTGGGCGGTCTGCCAATCACCGAGACGGCAGGCGGCGCGGTGAGTGATGATTGCCGCGTATCCCAGCCGCGGCCCGGTGACACAGTCGCTGTCGCGTTCGTCGAGGATTTGTTGCCACGCCTCGCGGCTGGTCAACTCGGTGAAGTGGGCGAGACAGTCAAGCGCCACCGCGTCGTCCTCGGGAATCCCCTGCGCGCGGGCGCGAGCGATGACTGTGCGAGCCCCTTCGGAGTCGCCGGAATGGGCCTTCATGATGACCAGGTGCTGATACGACGCCCAGAAGTCCGGTTTGAGTTCGATCGCGCGTTCCAGTGAGCTTTCGGCCTCGTCATACCGACCCTGGATGATAAAGAGCTCACCGAGAGAGTCGTGCGGGTTGGCCTGGTCGGGGACGACAAAACGGTAGCTTTTGAAGTACTCCTCGGATTCGATAAAGCGGCCCTGGGTCATGGCGATATAGCCGAGAGCGTTGTAGGCGGTGACCCAGTTGGGGTCGATGTCCAACAGATGTTGAAAGAGACGGGTCGCCTCCTCGAATTCTCCCCGGAACCAGGTTTCGTTGGCCTTGATGCTGACGCCGTGGGGATCGTTCGGGTGCTTTGCGATGTAGTCGTCGAGGAGCCGGGTGGCCTCGTCCGTCCGACCCTCGCGGTTGGCGCGCCACCGTTGGATGATGAATTGTTCGCGCGCCGTGAGACCGGAGAGAGGCGCAGTCGCGACTTCATTGAACAGCAGGTTTGCATGTTCCGGGTCCTCTTCATACAAGGAACCGGCGTAACGAAGCGTCGCCATCTCAAATGCCGGGTCGAGGTCGTGGGCGTGCTTGAAGTGCTCGTGCGCCTCGGCAAGATAGACTCTGCCCTGCGCGACGAGGCCGGCCTCGAACTCGGCCAGGGCGTCGGGCGACGAGGTCGTCCATTCTCGAGCCCGCGGCCTCGCCACCAGGGTCACCCCAGCCGCGATCAGTGGGATGGCAATGAGAGCCGACCACGTCCAGCGCTTCATTCGACCTCCGTTGCCCGTCGCGTCGGTGAAAAAGGGGTTACCGGATTCTGCGACAACAATGACCTCTCTGTTGTCCTTACGGATATCCTGGCAACGGGTTCCGGTTTTTTTTGGTTTTCGCCGTTTCGCCCCTCTGCCAACCGTGGTAGCCTTCGCTTGTATGATGAACTCTTCCGCCACCACTGCCGTCTGAGGGGTCGCCGAACGGCTCGATCTGCCGGTCCGCTGTTCCGATCCCGAATCTCCGCATCCCCGCCGATGATCCGGCACAGGGTGTGTTCACGCACGCCTCCAGGAACAGGAGACAGACAGTGACTCTGGAATTGTACGGATGGAATGACCGATTCCAATCTCTCTTCGGGCTCTTTCAAGACGATGAACTGATTCCCGCCCGCGTCATCCGGGTCGACCGCGGCGCCGCGCGGGTCCGGACGGCCTCGGGGGTGTCGGCGGCGGTGACCGCGGGCACGCTTGACACTTCGGGGGAAGCCGGCCCACCCGCCGTCGGCGACTGGGTCGCTCTCGACCCGAGCGAGGGAACCCACGTGATCCGCGCCATCCTGCCGCGGACGGGTTCGCTGATGCGCCGGCGCCCCGGGGCGGCGGATAGCGAACAGGTGGTGGCCGCCAACATCGACCTGGTGCTGATCGTGGAATCGCTCGAGCGCGGACCCAATCCGCGCCGGATCGAGCGCGCCACCGCGCTGGCCTGGGACGGCGGTGCTCAACCGGTGGTGGTGCTGACCAAGGTCGACCTGTGTCCGGACCTCGGTGCCGCAGTCGCCAGGGCGCGTGACGGAGCTCCCTTTTGTGATGTCGTGCCGTTGTCCTCGATCACCGGAGATGGGCTCGACGGTCTGAGGACCCGGTTTGCCCCCGGAACAACCGCGGTGTTGCTCGGACCGTCGGGGGTCGGCAAGTCCACGCTCGCCAATCGACTCCTCGGCGAAGAGAAGTTCGCGGTGGCTGAGGTCCGACGTGGCGACGCCAGGGGCCGGCACACCACCACCTCTCGCGAGTTGGTCGCGCTGCCGAATGGGGGATGCCTGATCGACACGCCGGGCATTCGTGAACTGGGGCTGTGGCTGGATGCCGAGGCGGTGGGAAAGGCGTTCCCCGAGATCGAGGAGGCTGCTGAACGATGCCGCTTCAGCGACTGCCGCCACGAGTCGGAACCGGGGTGCGCCGTGCTCGAAGACGTCGAACGGGGCATCCTCGACGCCGGGCGGGTGGCGAGCTTTCTGCGTCTCCGCAAGGAGGCCGAAAACCTCGATTTGCGGCGCGACGCCTCGCGGCGTTACGAGGTCAGGGCGAAGGAACGCAGCTTCGGCAAGATGGCCAGGGAGGTCATGAAACTCAAGAAGAACCGCTGAACTCAGTTCCCGGAATCGTAGACCTTCCACATGTCGTCGTCGTCGTAGATCTTCTCGGTGTCGTCGGCGTGCATGGCGTCGAGCTCGAAGTCGCGGTAGCGGCCGCGTTCGGCGGCGTGCTCGGCGAAGGCCTCGTGCTGGATCATGGCGCTCATGATCTCGTTGGTACCGGTCCAGATCTGCGCCAGCCGCAGGTCGCGGACCGCGCGCTCGATCGGCAGGACGTCGGTGTAGCCGATCCCGCCGGTGATCTGCATGGCGAGGTTCGAGACGGTCCAACCTGCCTCGGTGACGAACTTCTTGGTCTCCGAGACGATGCGCCGCAGGGTGGGCGCGCCGGCGTCGGCGGCGCGGGCGGCCTGGTAGATCATGGCCCGGGCGCAGTCGAGCTGGGTCTGCGCTTCGGCCACCATGAAGCTCACCGCCTGGAACTTCCGGATCGGCCGCCCGAAGGCCTTGCGGCGGTCGGCGTAGTGCATGGCGACATCCAGACAGGCCTTCATGCCGCCGGTGATGGGCCCGGCGCTGCACAGTCGTTCGGGCACCATCATGGTGTGGAAGACCTCGCCACCGCCGTGGAGAGTCCCGACGAGGTTCTCCTTGGGGACTTCGACGTCGCGGAAGACGACCCGCCCTGTTCCGCCGCCGCGGGTGCCCATCAGCCCATAGAGATACTTGACCTCGACCGCCGGGCCGCGGTCGATGAGCATGGCGCTGATCCGCCGGTCGGGGGACGAGTCGTCGTCGTGGTTGGTGCGCACGTAGGCGAGAAAGAAGTCCGCCCCTTCGGCGCCGACGATGAAGCGCTTGACGCCGCGCACCACGAAGTGGTCGCCGCGGTCTTCGGCGCGGCTGGTGGCGCCGAAGAAGTCCGAACCGCCGCGCGGCTCGGTGAGGGCCTCCGCGGCGACCTTCTTTCCCGCCAGCATCGGCGCCAGGTAGCTTCTCTTCTGGTCCTCCGTGCCAAAGGTGTTGATCGCTTCGCCGACGATCGACGGCATGACGTAGCAGCACCCGGCGGCGGTGCCGAGCGGCCCGACCTCCTCCATCGCCGCGCACTCCGCCACCCACGACAGACCGCGTCCGCCGTACTCGACGGGAAAACGCAGACCGAGCAGATTGTGGCGGGCGAAGGTCTCGAAGAGCTCGCGCGGGTAGGTGATCTCGTCGCGGTCCATTCGCCGCGTGTAGTCGGGGTCGACCTCGTCCCGGACCACTTTGCGCATCTCGTCGCGCACCGCCCGGGCCTTCTCGTCGAGCATGAAGTCGTACATGGTGGCCTCCCCATTATTCCCCAGGTCCTGGATAACAATGTACGACCCACCGGGCAGGGCTTCAACGCCCTTTCTTTTGCGCGGGCCTTTCCGAAGAGGGCAGGCGCCCCGCATCGCGGAGCGCCCGCCGCAGAAGAAACTCGACCTGGGCGTTGACGCTGCGGAGGTCGTCTCCGGCCCAGCGCCTCAGTGCGTCCAGAACCTTGGGGTCCAGACGGAGGAGAAAGGCCTCGCGCTGGCTCACGTGTAGAGGCTGCCGGTGTTCACCACGGGCTGGACGTGGCGGTCGCTGCACAGCACGACCAGGAGATTCGAGACCATGGCCGCGCGGCGTTCGTCGTCAAGCTCGATGATGTTTTTCTGCGACAGATGATCGAGTGCCATCTCGACCATGCCCACCGCGCCCTCGACGATCTTGGTGCGCGCCGCGACCACCGCCTGTGCCTGCTGACGCTGCAGCATGGCCGCTGCGATCTCCGGCGAATAGGCGAGGTGGCTGATGCGGGCCTCGATGACCTCGACCCCGGCCTTGTCGAGCCGCTCCTGGATATCGCCCTGGAGCTGTTCGCAGACCTCGGCGGTGCTGCCGCGCAGCGACATCTCGTGGTCCTCGCTGTCGTAGGGGTAGCGGCTGGCGAGATTGCGCAGGGCCGCCTCGCTCTGGACCGATACGAAGTCCTCGTAAGTCGTCCACCTCGAACAAAGCCTCCGCAGTGTTCACCACCCGCCACACCACCACCGTCGAGATGTCGACAGGGTTGCCGTCGCGGTCGTTGACCTTGGACGGCCGGCCCGAGGTCCGGCTGCGCGCCTGCACCACCTTGCCCTGGGTGTCCTTCTGTTCCGGATTCTGGGTCGAGCCGGTCTCGAAGTTGCGGATGCGCAGCGAGATCTTCTTTTTGGAAAAGAACGGGTTGACCCAGAAGAAACCGGACTCGAGCGCGGACCCCTTGTAGGCGCCGAACAGTAGCAGGACCCGCGCCTGGTTGGGTGCGATCGCCATGTAGCCGAAAAGGCAAATGAAGCCGAGGATGAGGGTCGCGATCCCCGCAATCAGAAGGATGAGATCCGGTGTTCCCCCGTGGTTGTCGAGACCGACACCGCCGGTGATGATCATCGCCGGGCCGCCGGCGAGCATCGCGAGGTTGATGATCAAGGGCAGCCACCCGCTCAAAGGACGATAGGTTTTTTCAGTCGTCATGTCGTACCTCCTGATACTAATACGATATCACAATGCAATCTATTCCACGATTGACGCTCAACTCCCGGGAAACGCGTGCTGATCCGGATCCGTGTCGCGTGCGGCGGAGCGTGCCATCCTTTGCATTGTTCGGAACTTCAACTTCGCCGTTGGGAGCACGGCACTGGCCGAACAATGCATAGGGTGGCAACTCCCGGGGAGCGAGCTCGGAAAGCCGGGCTGCGAAGAGGGCCGTTGTCAGCCCTGTTTGAGCTCCGCGGCAACCCGCTCCACGTCCGACCACACCCGCAGCAGGTTTTCACCGCAGATCTTGCGGATGTCATCCTCGCTGTAGCCGCGGCGCAGCAGCTCCGCGATCAGATTCGGGTAGGCCGAGACGTCCTCGAGGCCGACCGGCGTTTCGGTGATGCCGTCGAAGTCCGACCCCAGTCCGACGTGGTCGATGCCGACGAGCTCGACGACGTGGTCGATGTGATCGGCCACATCGCTGACGCTGGCCTCGACCTTCGGATGTTCCGCGTAGTACTGGTCGAGCAGGTCGCGAACCTCGGGGCTGTCCATGCCGACGTCATGTTCCTTCATGAACGTACGCATGATCGGCCACAGCTCCTCCGACTGCTTCTGCGCCGCTTCGGTGAGAAAGCTGGGTGCAAAAGCGATCTGGATGACGCCGCCGCGCTCCGCGACCTGTGCGATCAGATCGTCCGGGATGTTGCGCTCGAAACCGGGCGTGAAGAACCGGCACGAGGAGTGGGAGGCGATCACCGGCGCCTTCGAGATCTCGAGGACCTGGAGGATCGTGTCATCCGTGACGTGCGAGATGTCGACCATGATGCCGAGCCGGTTCATCTCCGCCACCACCTCGCGGCCGAAGGGGCTGAGGCCGTTCCACCTCCGTTCCTTGGAGTAGGACGAGTCGCAGATGAGGTTGGGCTCGGAGTGGGTCAGCGTGACGTAGCGGACACCCCGGTCATAGAAGTGCTGAAGCGCCGACAGCTCGTCCTCGATGGCGGCGCCGTTTTCGATGCCCAGGGGCAGAGCGAAGATCTCCGCTGCGAAGAGGTTGCGGACATCGGAGACGGAGCGCGCGACGGCGAAGGTGCCGGGCGCCTGCGCCTGCAGACCCTCGACCAGGTCGATCAGTTCGTCCGCCAGTTCACGCCCTCCACCCTCCTCCTGCAGCTTGGCGGGGATGTAGATGGACATGAAAGCGGCGTCGAGCCCGCCGCGCCGGGCGCGGACCGCGTCGAAGTGGCCGTCGGAGGTTTCGACGGCGACGTCTTCCGGTTTCTCGTGCAGGCGATAGGGGAGATCGATATGGGTGTCGATGATCAGGATGTTCTGCGCCAGCTGCTCGGCCCGGATTTCGGGGGTGATTTCGGCTTGAGCAGGTGGCCCCTCGCTTCGCTGGCATCCAATTGCAAGCACGGCCACCGGCAGCAGCGCAGCCGCGATCAGGGTGTTCGTTTTCATCTGCCCTCCTTCGGCCGGGGAGTGTAGCTCAACCCATCCGGTGGGACCCGGAGGTTAAGGGGAACCGTCCGTGTCAATTCGACTGGGCGCGCCCAGCGTCGATGCGCCGGGTCTGGAGATGTCTGTCTGAAAAGATGAAAATATTTTCATATTCTCAATTACAAGCGACTAAAGTAATTCCTTTCGCAAGTGCGGAGAGAATGTTAGACTTCTTTCATCAATGAGGCGCACAATTTGCGACCAGCCAGCCAGGGAGGCCCCGATGTTTCGAGTTCGCGCGTTGTTTGCGGTCGTCGTCATCATCCTCTGCTCAGCACACCTGTCGTCTGCTGCCGAGATCCCGTTCGAACTCTATTCCGGCTATCCGGCGGGCTCCGGCCGCGGAACCGCGGCCGCCGACATCAACGGCGACGGGGTTGACGACTACATCGTCGCCTTTGAATCCACCGGCATCATCCGGGGATACACGACCTATCCGTTGGCCATCCTGTTCAGTTTGACCGGTTTCGACTCGCCTTCCACCGTCGCAACGGGAGATCTCGATGGCGACGGAGATATCGACATCGCCGTCGGCCAATTCGACAACATTCCGATCGAGGGTGACCCCCCGCACCCGGCGGAGGAGTCCGAGGTCCTGTGGCTCGAGAACCCATTGAACGGCGGCGGCGGCTGGGTGGCTCACGGAGTCAGCCTGCTGGTCTTCGAGGGAATGCGTGACATCGCACTCTTCGACATGGATGCCGACGGCGACCTCGATATTCTGGAGGCGCAGTCCGGTGGGTATACCTGGGCGGCCAACGACGGCAGCCCGGCTGACGGTGGTTGGGTCATCCACACCATCGACTCGTCAGCGACCCAGCCCTGGGGAGTGGCGGCCGTCGACCTCGATGGCGACGGCGACTTCGACGTCGTCGGTACCGACGTCACGGGCGATGTGGTGGAGTGGTTCGAGAGCGAAGACGGGAATGCCGATGGCGCGCCCGACGACTTCTGGACCTCGCACACGATCGACGGCAGCTTCAACAACGCCAGCGGGGTGGCGGTCGGGGACATCGACCGCGACGGCGATCCGGACGTGATTGCCGCTGCGGCCGTTGCCGACCAGATTTCGTGGTACGCCAACCCGGGTTGGGCAGAAACGGTGGTCGCCACGGGCTTCGACGGCGCCTCGTCGGTCGAGGTGGTCGATCTCGACCTCGACGGCGACCTCGACATTCTGGCGACCGCCGAGAATGATGACGATCTGGCCTGGTTCGAGAACACCGACGGATCGGGAGGAGCTTGGACCGAGCGGACCCTCGATGCGGCCGCGGACGGCGCCGTCGATGCTGTGGCCGCCGACTTCGACGGCGACGGAGACCCGGACATCGTGATGGCTGCACTGTTCGAAGACCGCCTGTTTCAGTGGACCAACAAGAAGATCCACCGCCGTTTCTTCGATGACGATCCGATCGAGATCCGAAGTGAACTGGCGGAGCCCAGGGCCATCGAGGTGGCTGACATCAACGGCGACGGTCTTCAGGATGTCGTCACCGCGTTGTGGACTGGAGGCGACGTCGTGGCTTATCTGGGGGTGACCACCGAGGGAACCGGATGGTGGACCAATACGGTCGACGAGTCATTCGCCTCGGCGCGAGATGTGGCGGTTGCCGACATGGACGGAGACGGTGATATCGACATCCTGGGTGCGGCGGTCGCCGCCGATGCCATCCGTTGGTGGGAGAACAACGGCGCCGCGGTGCCGACGTGGACTGCGCACACAATTGTGGCGAGCTACAACGGCGCCCACCGGGTCGAACCTGCGGACTTCGACCGCGACGGCGACATGGACGTGGCGGTTGCCGCCTTCGATGGTGACGACGTGTCGTGGATGGAGAACACCAACGGGATCGGCACGACGTGGAGCCGCCACGATTTCGGGGTTTTCGACGGCGCCTTCGACCTGGCGGTCGGTGACCTCAATTCGGACGGCGCTCCCGATATCGTCGCCTCGGCATATGAGGACGACCTCGTCGAGTTCTTCCTGAACTCGCCAACTGGCGGGCTCTGGTCGGCCGGCCAGGTGGGGGTCCTGCTGGACGGTCCCCGGGGCGTTGATCTCGCCGATGTCGATGGCGACGGCGACCTCGACCTGGTTGTCGTGGTGCGCAACGACGAAGACATTCTGTGGTTCGCCAACAACGGAACCGGAGCTTCCTGGACCGAGCACAACGTGGGCACGGGGTACTTCCCGGACGGTGTCGCAGTGAGGGCCGGCGACCTCGACGACGACGGGGATGTCGATGTGGCCGCGACCAATCAGGACGGTGACGACGTCATCGTGTGGAAGAACGACGGCGACGGGACGAGTTGGACCAAATACTCGATGGAGCAGAGCCTGGATTCGACCTGGGACCTCGATCTGGCGGATATCAACCGTGACGGCCGACTCGACATCGCGGTCGCGGCGGGAGGCACCGCCGACTCACTCACCTGGTACCCGAACGTCGGCGACCAGTTCTCGCAGGTCTACTACGACGACGCACCATCCGTCATCGAAACAGGCGCCCTCGAGCCCCTCCTGGCAGTGCTCGTGGGCCACCAGGGCCGGACAGTCCGCGACGAGGACATGGAGCTCTCGCGCCTGACCCTCGAGTTCGTGCGGGAGGACGGGACGACACCGCTGACCTCGACCGAGATCAACAACCTGCTGGCACGTCTCGAACTCTACCGCGACGTCAACAACGATGCCTACTTCAGCCCCGGCGATACGCTGGCGGCGACCGATGAGTACATCAGCCTGAGCGGTGGGGTTCTGACGTGGAACCTCCCCGACGGTGGGGCGCAGCTTGCTGTGGGCCCGGCGGAAGCCGAGTTCTTCTTCGTCGTGGCGACCTCGCTTTCGACGGTGCCGGTGAGTCCCTCGAAGTTCATCGTCCGCATTCCAGCCGGTGGAGCGCTGGCCGAAGATGCCGAGTTCGACGTGCTGATCTCGTCGGAGGAGTCGAACGGAATCGAAACGGATGTGATCGCAGTGGGATCGGCGATCTTCAGCGACGACTTCGAGAGCGGTAATACCAACGAGTGGTCAAACGTCGTCGGTGGGTGAAGGGTCGTATCGAAGAGGCGCCGTAAGAATATCCAGCCTTTTACAGTTGCGAGCTTGGTGGCGCGCAAACCGTCCGGATCCTGAGAGGTGTCAGTTCACCACGATTACGGTGTTGTCAGTGCCGTCGTCCTGGACGGTGTCGGTTTTCGCCACCGCCAGGTGGTTGTTCGCCGACGGCGCCGTCAGCCAGAAGTGGGCGACGTTGGGTCGGTAGCAGGTGAGGAAATTTCCGGACGCCTGGTTGCCGTCGCCGTCGATCTGAATCGCAGCATCGCCGCCGCGTCCGACAACGAGATTCGAGTTCACCGTCGAGCCTGTGTTCTCCTCCGCCAGCCAGATGGGGAGCCCGGATTTCATGGCGATGAGGTTCCCCGTGATCTCCCACAGGCCGCCGAGGTGTGCATAGATGCCGGCCGCGCCCTCGCCGGAGATGATATTCCCGACGACCGAAACCCCCCGCGAATAGAAGCTGCCGACCGCCGCGTACGCCCCGGCGGTGAGCCGGATGGAGTTCTTCTTCACCGAGGCATCGAGCATGGCCTGGTCTCCCGGGAGGTCGAGCACCGTATAGTCCTCGATCACGACGCACTCGGAGAAATCGCCGGTGCACTGCATCGTGTTCTTGATGATCTCGAGCCCGGTCGGCATGGTCGGGAACCGCTCGGTCACCGGCCCCGCATCGTAGCCGAAAACGCCGGTCAATCCCGTGCGCCGTGATCACTCCATAGTAGGAGACTTCCTGCATCTGATTGCGCGACACCGTGACCGTGCCGCCGTTGGCGTCCTGCAGGAAGTAGGCGGCGCCGACATCTGCGAAGCGGTTGGCATCGACCTCGATGGTGCTGCGCTCCGCGTCGGAGTTTCCTGCGGCGAACGCGATCCGCTCGAAAACGCTGGAGTGGATGGTCGTGTCGGCAACGATCGGTTTCGAGTACTCGATCAACGCGACGCCGTTTTCGTCGAGTGTGGTGACCGCCTCGGCCCACACGGTCAGTCCGTTGTGAGCGGTCCAGGCGGAAAAGCCGCAGACGCCGGCGCTGCAGGCCTCGCCCTGCAGCCGGACGCCGTTCACCGTCAGCCCGACCCGGCTCAGGTTGAAGTTTCGAAGCCCGTCGATCCGACCGGTGACGTCGATGACGCTTCGCGACTGAGAGGTCACACCGAATGCGTCGACCCACGGTTCGGCGAGGCCGCGGAGACGGATGGTGAATCCGCGAAATTCCAGACGGCTGGTCAAGGGCTCGCCGCCGGAGCCCACCCATCCGTCGGCGTCCTGGTGGAAGACGAAGACCGACGGCGAACCGGGTTCGGGAAAATACCCTTCCTTCACGAGCAGCGGGAACAGCGCGCTGTCGCTGCCGGCGGTGATGACGGTCCGGTTCATGCCGGCGCCTTTCCACGTCAGGTCGCCCTCGTAGAGCACGGCGATGGGCCGCGAGAGGGTGTATTCGCCGGCCACCATCTTGACGACAGCGCCGGGCCCGGAAGCCACCGCCGCGTCGAAAGCGCAAGCGAGGTTGTCGGCGTCGTCGGCGCCCGTGGGATAGACGGTCCACACCTTACCGCTGTTCACAACGTATGCAGGATTGCAGAACGAGGCAGCGGACGCCGCCGTGAACAGAACCGCCGCCATACAACCCGATACCAGCAGGTTTGTGGAGCGCATGAGGACCCCCTCCGTCGGCGTGTGCCCACTCACGGGGCAAAATGCCGCTCGATTTTCTGTCTGCTACGCCCCGACGGTAATGAAGCCGACTGCGGCCGTCAAGTTGCGAGAGTCCTTTCAGCGCCTTGTCGCATTTCTGGCAACATCGGGGGCTGAGAAGCGTAGGATAGAACGGACGCGGCGGGAGGCCCTGCCGGGTGCAATCCGGGCCGCGTCGAAAAGAAGAGGGGGAAGAGAAAATGTGCGATTTCCAACGACCCGCAGCCGCAACGATCCTGGTAAGGAGCCTCACGACGATGCTGATGCTGACCCTCATTTCCACCGTCGCCGTGGCCGATTCGCCGCACGACCTGCCGGCAGTCACTCCTGACGCCAACGTGGAACGCTCTGCGATCCCGGACATCTACACCTGGAACCTGGGAGCGCTGTTCGCCTCTGACGAGGCATGGGACGCCGCGCGGCTGAAGCTGCTGGCCGAAATTCCCAAGCTGACGGAGTTCGATGGCAAACTCGCCGATCCCGCCGCTCTCAAGGCGTGTCTCGAACTCTACTTCCGGCTCCACCTGGAGGCCAACTTCGTCACCCTTTACGCCAACCTCCGCCAGAGCACCGCGCTGTCGGATGAGACCGCAAACGCCATGGTCCAGCGCAGCCTGGCTGCGATGGACGAGTTGATGAGCGCGGCGGCATTCGTCCGCCGCGAGGTGTTGACGCTCCCGGCGGAGAATCTGATGGCGGCCTTCGCCGCGGAGCCGGGGCTGGCCGAGTACCGCTCCTACATCGACAACCTGCGCCGCCGCGCCGGCCGGCTGCTGTCGCCCGACGCTGAACGGGCGCTGGCGCTGCTCGGTGACAATCTATGGGCGGAGATCGACCTCAACGAAATCCCGTCGCCGCTCGAGGACACCTTCGGTGCGCTGCTGACCGACATCCCATGGCCGATGATCACCGACGAGAAGGGTGAGAAGGTCCAGCTCAATCTGTCCAATTACTCACGCTACCGCGCGTCGGCGGATCGCGAGGTCCGCCGCGGCGCCGTGGAGGCCATGTTCGGCACCCTGCGCCAGTACCAGCACGCGTTCGCAGCCACCCTGGCCGGTCAGTTCCAGCTCGACGTCGATTTTGCGCGCGCCCGCGGCTACGACACCGCTATCGAAGCCTATCTGGACAAGGACGACATGAATCCGGCCGTCTACGAAAACCTGGTGTCGACCATCAACGCCAACCTGGGGCTGCTCCACCGCTATGTCGAACTGCGCAAGCGGGCGCTCGGGCTCGACGATCTCCACATCTACGACCTCTACATTCCGCTCGCCGCGGGGATCGACACCAAGGTGCCGTTTGCCGAAGCCCGCGACACCATCATCGCCGCCCTCGCACCGCTTGGCGAGGAGTACGTCCAGGCCCTCAGCGAGGGTCTCGACCCGGCCAACGGCTGGATGGATCTCTACCCGCACAGGGACAAGAGGAGTGGCGCGTTTTCGGCCAGCGTCTATGGCCCACACCCCTACGTCTTCATGAACTACCAGGACTCTGTGGACGACATGTCGACCCTGGCGCACGAGTTCGGCCACGCGCTGCACTCGGACCTCGCCATGAAGGCGCAGCCCTACCCGAACTTCCGCTACGTGATGGTCATCGCCGAGATCGCGTCGACCTTCAACGAGGCGCTGCTGTCGGACTACCTGGTGAGCAACGCCGCTGACCCGGCCGAGAAGGCGTCGTTGTTGGTCGAGCGGCTCGAGTCGATCCGCACCACGATCTTCCGCCAGACGATGTTCGCCGAGTTCGAACGCAAGGTGCACGGCTTTGTCGAAGAGGGGACGCCGCTCACCGCGGCCCTGCTCGAGGCGACCTACCGTGATCTGGTGCAGCGCTACTACGGCCCCGGTTTCACCGTCGACGCCGACGACGGCATGGAGTGGGCCTACATCCCGCACTTCTACTACAAGTACTACGTCTACTCGTACGCCACCGGGCTGGCCAGCGGCATCGCCATCGCCGACCGGGTCAAGACCCTCGGCGAACCGGCGGCGCAAGCCTATCTGGGCATGCTCGCGGGCGGAGCCTCGGCGTCGCCGCTCGAGCTGTTGGCAGGAGCCGGGGTCGACCTTACGAAGCCGGACGCTCTCGAGGCGGCCATGAAGACCTTCGAGCAGACCCTCGACCAGGTCGAGGAGTTGATGAAAAGGTAGACCGCGCTCAGCCTTTCGGCAACCTGGGCATGGCGACGAAACCGGCGAGGGCCTCGATGCGGGCGAGCCAGGCGCGGATATTCGGATACGCGGCGAGGTCGAGACCACCCTCGTCCGCAACGGCGGTGTAGCTGTAGCAGGCCACATCGGCCAGCGTCGGTCCATCGCCCACCAACCACGACCGTGTGGCAAGGTGATCGTTCATCACCGCGAAGAGCTGGTCGGCGATGGCGCGGGCCTGGTCGTAGTCGCCCTCGCGGCCGAGAGCCTTGATGACTCGTGCGCGCGAGGGTCCCAGGTAGAGGGGCCCGGCGGCCGTGGCCAGCCACTCGTAGACGTGCGCGCGGGCGACCGGGTCCTGTGGCACGAAGGTCTCACCGGTGTCGTACTTTTCGGCGAGGTAGAGCAGGATCGCGTTCGAATCGCGCACGACCACATCGCCGTCCTTCAGCACCGGTATCTGGCCGAACGGGTTGAGCTTCAGATACCCGGGAGATTTTTGTTCTTTCTTTCGCGTGTCGATCGGCTCGAGCCCGACGTCGAGGCGCAGCAGGCCGCAGAGGAGCCGGACTTTATGGCAGTGGCCCGAATACGTGGAGTCATAAAGTGTGATCGTCATAGTGAATCGGAGGGTACCAGAAAACCGGACCGTTCGTTCACTGCCTCCATGAGGTGGTGACGCGACAGCTCACTGCCGGCTGAGAAGGAACGGCGCCGCCAGGAGCGCGGCACCGACGAGGACCAACGGCACGATGCTGCTCACTACGTACGGGTAGACGCACAGACAGATGCCGGCGACCAGAAAGGTGATGTTCTGCTGCTTCTTGCCGTACAAGAAGTACGCCGTCCCAACGGCGCCGGTGAGGATGTAGATCATCAGGGTCAGTCCGTCGGGCATGGTCCATTCTCTCATTCCGCGTGTTCCCTCGGGTGAGCCGTTCAATGACCTGAGAATGGATCTTCTTTCGAGTGAAAACAGGAGCAACGATGAAAAGAATTACGACAGTGAGCCATGCGCTTGGGCGGCGATCGTCAGGGGATGAGCGCGGCGCCCCGGCGGAGGTTGCGAAAAGAGAGGTGCCTCTTCCAGGACGCGCGATCGAGCGGGCGAGGAAATCCCGGCCGTTCGGATTTCTTTGGAGGGGAGTTTATCCCCGCCCGGCATATTCGAGATTCAGTCGGCGCTGTCTGCAGTTGCCGTCGCGGCGAGCGCTTCATCCAGCATCTTGATCAGCGTCTCGCGGTCAAAGGTGTAGGTCTGGTCCTGGTTGAGCTGGACCATCTCCTCCATCGCCTTGCCGATCGTGATCTCCGCCTGCCGGAGGTTGGGCACCACCATGTAGCGCATCTTGGGGTGCTCGTCGAAGAGGGCGTGATAGACGGCCTCGGCCACTTCCTGGGGGTCCTTCTGTTCGGTCCGTAGCCCACACGATCCAACATGCCCTGCATCTCCACCTGGTAGGGCGAGCCCTCGATGTCGATGTCGTTCTTTTCCATCCTCTTTTTCAAGGTGGTGCCGATCTCGGATTCGTAGTTGCCGGGTTCCACCACGCTGACCTTGACGTCGAAACGCTCCATCTCACGGGCCAGAGAATCGGAGTAGGCCTCCATCGCGTGCTTGCTCATGCTGTAGGGGCCGAAGAGGGTGCCCGACAGAATGCCGGAGATCGAGGAGATCGTGGTGATCCGGCCTTTGGACGCGATGATCAGCGGGCTGAAGGCCTTGGTGATGCGGTAGGGGCCGTAGATGTTGACGTCGAAGAGGAAATCGAGTTCACCCTCTTCGACCTCGATGAGTGGTGCGACGATGGCGACACCGGCGTTGTTGACCAGACCGTACAGTCCACGGCCTTCCTTGGTGATGGTCGCGACCGCGGCGTCGATCTCTTCCTGGATGGTGACGTCGAGCCGGACGGCCATGACGTTTTCAATCGCGTTCAGTTCCTTGATGTCCGAGTCCTTGCGGGCCCCGGCGTAGACGAAGACGCCTTTCGACGCAAGCAGTTCCGTGATCTTTCTGCCGATCCCGGTGCTCGCACCGGTCACCAGCACCGCCTTCTGCGGGCTGACGGTCTCGGGTGTGTCTTGGGTGGGGGAATCTGCGAACGCCGCCGGAGTGGGGGAGAAGGTGCAGATCATCAGAGCGATTGCGATCGTCGCTGCAGAAAATTTCGTCAGTCGTTTCATCGTGTGTCCTTCGGAGTGGATTCGATATTGAGTCTCGTTCGATTGGTCATGCTACCACAGGCACTCACGTGGACACAGCGGCGGGGTCGTGGATAATTCTCCCATTCGCGAAACGGGGTTCTTCGGGGAGGTGAACATGCGCCGATCGGTTTTGATTCTCGTGATGGTCCTGGGTGCGGTGGTGGCGATGGCGGAAGAACCGGCGGCGCCTCTCGCCTCCGACCGACGGGTCGAGGACGCGGTTGCGGCATGGAAGGTGTGGGTGGAGAACGATCTGGGGGATTCCGGGGTGCCGGCCGCATCGTTTGCCTTCGTCCACGGTGATGAGGTGCTGGCGTCGGGCGGCATCGGTCTCGCGGACCCGGCGACCGGTAAGGCGGCCGACGCCGAAACCCTCTACTCGATCTGTTCGATCTCCAAGCTCTTCACATCGATCGCCGTCATGCAGCTGCGCGACGCGGGCGAACTGCGCCTCGACGACGACCTCGGGGTGTACGTGCCGTGGTTCGCATCGATGACCGATCTCTACCCGGACGGCGAGCCGGTCTCGATCCGCAACGTCCTGTCGCACGCCGGGGGACTCCCGCGGGAGTCCGATTCGCCCTACTGGTCCGGCCCTGATTTCGATTTTCCGACCACCGAACAGATCCGCGAGCGCCTCGGTTCGCAGCAGTCGCTGTACCCGTCCGGCCGCTACTTCCAGTACTCCAACCTCGGGATGGCGCTGCTCGGCGTGGTGGTTGGCGAGGTTTCGGGCAGACCCTGGGCCGACGTCATCCACGATGACATCCTGCAACCGCTGGAAATGAACAGCACTTTCACCTCGGTGCCCGAGGCCTTCGCGACCGGCCGCTTGGCCGCGGGCTACGCCGCGCGCCGCGGCAGCCCGGACCGCGAACGCCTGCCGCTGTTCGACGTGGAGGGCATCGGGCCGGCCGCGGGGATGGCGTCAAGCGCCGCTGACCTGGCGAAGTTCGCCCGTTGGCAGCTGCGGCTGCGAGCTGACGGCGGCGACCAGGTGTTGCGGGCATCCACGCTGAGGGAGATGCAGCGGGTCCACTGGGTCGACCCGGATTGGGAGACCACCTGGGGTCTGGGCTTCAACGTCTCGCAGCGCGGCGACACGACCTGGGTGCGGCACGGCGGCAACTGCCCGGGGTACTACACCGAATTCGGGGTCCTTCCCAAGGAAGAGCTGGGCATCGTGGTGCTGACCAACGCCATCGGCTCCGATGTCGTGTTGTACGCGCGCAAGGCGGCGGCTCTCCTCGCTCCGGCAGTGGCGGCTGCTGCGAAGGGGTCTGCTGGTCTCCCTCCCCGGGATCCCGAGCTGGACCGCTTCGCCGGAGTCTACGACTCGGTGTGGGGCCGGGAGGCCATTGTGCTCTGGCAGGACGGCCTGGCGGCGGTCGAACTGGGGAACACCGCAGTCGACCTGGACGACTGGATCCAGCCGCTCCGGCGAATCGAGGGCAACGTCTTCCGCCGCGTGCGATCGGACGACGGCAGCCTCGGCGAGGAGTGGGTGTTCGCGGTTGATGCGGACGGACACGTTGTCTCCGTGACCTCGCACAGCTTCCCGATGATGCGGGTGCGGTAAGCGACGGGGAACCGAAGGACGGATTTTGGGAGAAAACATGCGGACACCTTTTGTCAGGCGGTCCTATTACCTCAGGCTGTCAGTTTTCATCGTCGTCGCAGCGGCCGCGATGTCGTGCGCCCGGGCGCCGTTGCCATCGCCGGAAGAGGCCCCCCGCCCCGCCATCGTCCTCGTCCACGGCGCGTGGGCTGGGGGATGGCATTTCACCAAGGTCCAGCCCCTGCTCGAACACGCCGGCTACCGGGTCTACCGCCCGACCATGACCGGGTTGGGTGAGCGGGTCCACCTCGCCCGTGAGGACGTCGGGTTGTCGACCCACATCGAGGACATTGTCAACGTCCTCGAGTTCGAGGACCTGCACGACATCGTGCTGGTCGGGCATAGCTACGGGGGCATGGTGATCTCGGGGGTCGCCAACCGCGTGCCTGATCGCATCCGCAAGCTGGTCTATCTGGACGCCATCGTGCCGGAGGACGGCGAGTCGGTGATCGGTTTGTTCGGCGACGCCGTCGACACCATGGCCACCGCCGGTGCCGGCGGCGCCCCACCGTGGCAGCTGGTGCCGCTGTGGGTGAAGCCCGGCGAGCTCCCGCCGGTGGACGTGCCGCAGTCCCTCCTAACCTTCACCGAACCCATCGTCCTCGACAACCCCGACGCCGCGAACCTCCCGGCGACGTTCATTCTCACCGTCGAAGCCGGCAAGGACACCGACACCTTCGATGTCTTCGCCGATCGCGCCCGAGCGCGGCACTGGCAGGTCGTCACAATGGAGGGCAATCACAACCCGCAGTGGTTCCAGCCCGAGGCCCTGGTCGAAGTTCTTCTGGGGGTTGTGGGGGCTGGGTAGACCCGCCCCTACGGCTTTCAGAGATTTTTTCCGCTCCCGCTCGTTCCGCTATTCGGACGGCGCCCAGCGAACGACCACTTTGCCGAACTGCTCGCCTGCCTGTAGACGTGCGTAGGCCTGGGCGGCGTCTTTTGCGGTGAACACCTGGTCGATCACCGGTTCGAGCTTGCCGGCGCGAAAGAGGGTCGTGACCTCGCGGAACTCGTCCATGTCGCCCATGCTGGAACCGAGAATGCTCAGCTGTTTCCAGTAGATGGCTCCTAGAGTTGTTTCGGCATCGCCTCCGGTGGTGGCGCCGCAGGTGGTCAAGATCCCGCCTTGGGCCAGTGACTGGATGCATCTTGCATGGACGGCTTTGCCCACCGAGTCGACGCACAGATCCACGCCGCGTCCGCCGGTGAGGTCGCGGACCTCCTCCGACCAGTCCTGTTGTTGGTCGAGGATGCCGTGATCCGCTCCGAGCCCCAACGCCGTGTCCAGTTTCCACTGGTGGCGGCTGGTGACGATGACCTTGTTGCCGATATATCTGGCGATCTGCAGCGCGGCCAGCGCGACGCCACCGCCGATGCCCGTCACCAGGACCGTCTGGTCGGGTTTGAGCCGGGCGCGGGTCGAGATCATGCGCCAGGCGGTGAGAAAGGTCAGAGCGAACGCTGCGGCGTTGATCGGGTCGGCGTCGCCGACGTCCAGAATATTGGCCGCCGGGACGACGAACTTCTCGGCCATACAGCCCTGGGTCTCCGAACCGATGAGCCCGATCTCCGGAGGTCGGTTGGGACGGACGTCGGGCGCAGAGGGCTTTGTTTCGGGCACGGCGGCGTTGAAGATGACGCGGCGTCCGAGCCACGCCTCGTCCACTCCCTCGCCGACGGTCTCCACGATGCCGCAGCCGTCGAACCCGGTGATGTGAGGGAATGATGCCCGGTCCCTCTGACCCAACCACAGGTCGACGTGGTTGAGGGCCGCGGCTTCGGTGCGGACCCGCACCTGGCCGGGACCGGCGACCGGTTCGGGCCAGTCGTTGACCAGACGGACGTTGGCGGCGACGTCGTCACCCGAGCGTTCGATGACTGCGGCCCTCATGGTGCCCCCGCTCGTCGCTGCGGTTCCAGCTGCCACGGCGGACGGCGCCAGCGCCATGGCGAGGGTTCCGCCGGTTGTCTTGATCATGGTGCGGCGCGTGATCTTCGATTTCATGGGTCCTCCCGGACAAAGGTGGGTGAGGACCGATTCTAACCGAGGAATGGCGCGCGAGTGGTGTCTCAGGGAAGGACTGACGACCACCAGCCGCTGGAGCCCGACTCGAGACCGTCGCCGAAGATCAGACCGCTTTCAAGGGCGCCGATGTCTCGCGACCCGTCGTCCGGCCGGGTGGAGGCGCGCCGGTGGCGCAGGTACTGGTTCACCGGCAAGTGCTGGGAAATGACAGCCACATCGAGTGGGCCGCCCGTGTCCACGCACTCGCTCGAGGCGAGCGGCGTGAAGTCCTGGCCCGCGAAGTCGGTGAACCCCGGGTCGGTACCCGTGATGGTGTCGCCGTGATCGGTCAGCGTGCCCGATAGGCCAGAGTGACTATCCACCCAACCGTCCACGATCCAGTTGGTGCGGAGATCGGCGACGCCGGATGCATCCACCATCGCCAGCCGCGAGCCGTCGGCGGTCGTGAAGAGGATGTTGTTGCGGATGTCGGCGTGCTCGTCGTTGGTCGAGAGCCGCATCAGGGTGGTGTTGCCGGAGCGGGTGGAGATCACGGTGTTGTTGTGGAAGTAGAGGGTGCCTTTGCGGTAGTCGGCGGTGGTGCCGCTGTCGCCGCCGTAGTGGAGGATCTGGCTGTTGCCCTCGCCGTCGGACTCGATGAGCACGTTGCCGTAGACGAACGTCTCGTGGTAGTCGGGGTGGTTGACCAGCACCGCGCTGTCCTCGGCATCGACCAGGTCGAGCTGGCGGTTGCCGTCCTCGATCCAGTTGTAGCGCACCACGAGACCGGCCGACCGGTCCTTGAGGTTGTTGCCGCCGCAATCCTGACGCAACCGTCCCATCCGGTTGAACTGGTAGGTGATGCCGATGGCCGCGGTGTAGGTGTTGTGCTCGTAATAGCTGCCTTCGATGCCGTTGTCGTAGATCCAGTTGTGCTCGATCAGGATGTCCTGTGTTTCGCCGTCGGAGGCGCCGACGAAGAGGCCGTTGCCGGAGTCGCGCAGGACGCAGTTGCGGATCACCAGGTGCTCGGCTTTTTCGACGTAGATGGCGGCGGCGTTGCTTTTGGTAGTCCTCCGACCCGCCGGAGTCGTTGGTGAAGGAGTAGGGGGGACGCCCCGAGCGGATGTCCAGGTTCTCGATCACGATGTACGCCGGCAGGGTGTCGGCGGGGACGTTGGCGCCGCCGATCTTCAGGATCCCCCGTGACTCGTTCCAGAAGTTCAGTGCGGTGGGGGTGACGGCATCGAGGCCGTCGATGACCGGCAGCGCTCCCCCCGGGCCGGGCACGCCGCGGATCACGATCGGTTGTTCGGCGGTGCCGCGACGGCAGATGACCCACTTCTCCTTGTAAGGCGCCACGCGCCAGTGGATCAGCACCCGGTCGCCCGGGGCCAGACTCTCCCACGGCACGTCGGAAATCGCCGCCAGCATGCCCTCGCCGTCGCCGACCTCGTAGTCGGTGGCGGCGGCGGTCGACGGGACTGTCACCGCCACGGCGATGGTCGCGATCGCGATTGCGATGTGGCTCCGGGCCATGAGCAGCCTCCCCGTCGACCTTATCGAAGAACGACGGGCACTCAGGTGACCGATGTCACCAGAGCGGTTTTGAACGAGCGGAGAGTGGGATGAGGCCCAAACACCCGGGGTGCGCGGGGAGCCGCGTCAGAAGGGGAGTTCGCCCTCTACCGCACCAGCTTGAGCTGCGAGCAGGGTTCCCCGCGCGTACAGCGCGTAGGCCACCGTGTACAGAGGTCGAGCAGCGGGTCGAGCACCGCGAGATCGAAACCGGCGAAGAACGAGTACACCACGTCGCCGAGGGCCATGGCCAGGAACCCGTACAGCAACGACCGCCACACAGCGCCGACGGATCCTCGACCGAGGAGCATGGTGAGCCGGAGCATGGCGACGGTCAGGACCAGCAGCGTGGAGTCGAGCAGCGGGTAGGTGATGTCCGCCGCGAGTTCGAGCCTCGAATCCTGAGGGTCAGGTCAGATCGGGGCCAGGCAACGATTGCGCAATCTGCGGCGCGAACCCGCGCACAGCGAAGGCATCGAAGACGCCAGGTGGCGCTCCTCGCTACCGGTCAGCAGCTGGCTTTGCGTGGGATCACTCCGTCGCGCTCTGGGCCGAATTTGGGATCTCGATGCGGCCGATCGGCGAGGCAGTGTGGAGCGCCCGAACCGTCTCTCCGATGCTCAGGCGTCGGTGCCCGCTGGGGATGACCAACAGCGAGGTCGGCAGCACGTCCTCGAACCGACGGGTGACCCTGAGCCACTGCTCGGGTGTCAGGGACCGGTGCATTTCCGTGACGAGGCTCGCGCCAGTGCTCGGAATCGGGCTCGACGGCCTGCAGCAGCGAGTCGAGCAGAGACAGGGTGTTCTCGATCGGCATGTAGGACGCGAGCACGCCGATCAGGTGTGGCCGCTCGAGGATGCACATCTCGTAAGCCCCGCGAAGCATTTCGAGGTGCTGTTCGAGCTCGAGCTCGGCGAGCACCGGCAGGAAGTTGGACTCTTCGTAGTCGAAGTGGGCAAACTGACCCTCGCGCAGGGTGGTACACGCGGTTGCGAGGTCTCGGAGCGCCTGGTCGCGCGAACCCGGCTCTTGACTCAACACCCGATCGAAACGATCGAGGAGGTTGTTCATCTCCCCCTCTTCGTGGTCGTGCTGGTCGACCGCTCCAGCTGTGAACGCGGGATCGTTCTTGGCGGCATCGAGGGTCGGAAACAGCAGCAGGTTCTCGAGCTTGGCGTGGAGGGCCACGGCGCGGAACAGCAGATAGCAGAGATCGCGCGCCTCCTGGAGATCGGCATTGTCGCGATCGTCGCCCGCGGCGATCGCGGCAGTGCGGGAGACCACGTCGTTCCACATGGCGCGAAAGCCGGAGTGGTGGAGGCGTCCGACCTTCATCGGTTTTCCGTAGGTCGCCTTCTTCGCGTAGAAATGGCGCAGGGCGGATCGCTTCGGCGCGACAGCCTGAAACGACGGCTGGTTGACGACCCGATCCACCCAGGCGTTGAGCCCGTCGTTTTCGAGAAAGATCCGAGGCACGTGGTCGCGGATCTCGACCATGAAGGGGAGGCGATAGAGAAACGGCGCGATGTGGCCGTCCGCCTGCGAAAAGGTGTTTCCGCCGAGGTAGGGGCCGCCGCTCGCGCTGCGCAGAAATTCGACCTCTTCGAGGGCGCGGTCGAGCTTCTGACGGAACTCCTTTTGGATCGTGGGCTTGCCGGCCAGGATGACCTTGGACATCGAGCGGAAGAACGAGTCGAGGGTGTCGAGGACCTGCGGGTCGCAGCGATAGGCCTCGCCCGCGTCGCCGGCGTGGTCGATGAGAAAGTCGACGATGTCCCTGGAGTCCTGCAACAGTGGGCCGCCTCCGGCGGGGGCGAAGACCGGCCACTCGCCGCCGGTGTTGGCCTTGCGCACCGACTCCGGGATCTCCGCGTCGTAAGCCACCGCCATCTCGACACCCATCTCCGCAGCCGCGATCTGCACGCGGTGGGTGAAGGGACAGAGCCGGCCGATACTGTAAAGGGTGCCGAGTGTCATGCGGGGCCTCCCGGGGAGATCGATCTGGCTTCAAATGGCGAGCTGATCCCCGCTCTTATAATGAGTTACGGTATCAAGAGAATTCCCGGTGCAGGTGAGATCGACGGGCGGCGCGCCGGTTTCCAGAGGCGTTGTTCCAACCTGGAGGTGGGTTCATCCCCGCCCCAGCTCTCAGCCACCCCATGTTGGGAGTACGCGTCAGTGGCCGTGCGTGCCTCTCGAATTGCTGTCAGCGAGATTCAGTGTGCTCGGCCTCGAGCCTCTCGATGGCCTGGACGCCGTTCGCGTTGTTCGGGTTGAGTTCGACCGAGCGACGGTAGAGCTGGATCGCCCGCTCGGTGTCGCCCTTGGCCGCGTACGCCTCGCCGAGACTGTCGTACACGTTCCAGGAATTCGGGAAGCGTTCGACGTTGATCTCGAAGACGGCGATCGCCGCGTCCACCTTTTGTTCACCGAGGTAGCGGTAACCGAGCAGGTTGAACCCGTTCTCGTCGAAGAACAGGTCGGCAGCGTTGAGCGCCACCAGCTCCCGGAATCGGGCGACGCCCGCTTCGACGCCGCTCTCGTCGATCGCCTGAGCCAGCATCGCCGAGGCCGAGTCCTTGAGCTGCCGCCACAACGCCGTCAGCTCAGTGCGTTGATACTGTGCGAGGTCCTCGTCGGAGGCGCCTGCCTTGCGAATGAAGTCGAGCTCTCCAGGGATCGGCAACTGTGCGAGTGCAGTCTCGAAATCGACCCCTTCGGCGTCGAGCCGCTGCACCTCGGTCCACAGCCACACGATGTAGTCGCGGATCGCCGCCAGCTTCGCGCGGGGCCACACGCTGTATTGGCCGAGCACGACGAACTCGATTCCAGACTCGTCGTCGAGAAGGTCGCCGAAGACCTCTATCCAGCGATCGGGATCGAGATCCGGTTGGATTCCGAAAACCGGCAGCGGTCCCTGCTCGAGAAAGAAGCAGCCGACGAGAAGGACCTTCTCCTCGGGAATCATCACGGCGATGTCGGACTGGGAGTGGCCCCCGCCGAGATAGTGCATCTCGAGCGAGAGGTCACCGAGGTCGAGGGTCATGCGATCGGAGAACGTGAGCTGCGGCATCCGAACCTCGAATCCGGGCTCGCTGAGCCCGCTCAAGATGCGGTCGAGGTGGTCGCGCTGAATCTGGGCGACCTCGGCCTCGGGATCAGCCGGGTCGAGTTCGGCCAACCGGGTCTCGGCCTGGGCGAGCTGACCGCGCGCGAGCTCTCGCATTCGTTCGGGATTGACGGTGTCGGGCTGCATTTCGCCGACGGACCGTTCCTGGCCGATGACCATGGCCTCCGGAAAGGCCGCCGCTCCCCACGTGTGGCCCCAGTGGCCGTGGGTGTCGATGACGTAAGCGAACCTGTCGCGGCCGAGCTCGCGGGCCACCGCCTGGCGGATCAGCCGCCCCATCAGCGGCGTGTGGCCGGGGTCGACGAGCACCAGCCCGCTGGCGCTCTCGATGACGACGTGGTTGCTCTCCCAGGGCGAGATCTCGGTGAACACCAGCACGCGGTCGGTCAACCGCTGCACCCGGAACGGAAGATCCTGCTCCTCTGCCGTGGCCGCGGCCGCGAGAGATGCCATGAACACCCCGACAAAGAGAACGAAGATTCGCCGCATGATTGCCTCCCGATTCAAGCCCCTCGATCCGCGAGTGGCGGGCTGAGATCTGTACGAAATTGACCGCCGATTGTTGCGAAAACTTCTTCGGTAAAGGTGCCGGAGTTGCTGCCAGATGCTTGTTTGCTCGGAAGAGAGAACGTCTCTCAAACTGTCATCCCGAGCGAGCCCAGCGAGCCGAGGGACCTGGGTCGGGGGCTTCCAGGCAACGCCGTTCCAAAAGCCGCCCCCCAGCTCCCTCCGCTCGGTTGCTGCGCTCCCTCGGTCGGGATGACAGGGGGGAGAAATGGCTTCGCGCCCTTCGTCGGGATGACAGGGGGGAGAAATGGCTTCGCGCCCTTCGTCGGAATGACAAGGGATGTCAGCCTTCGCGCTCTCCACCATCATCACGGTGTCTGCGGTATGGCCTCGACGAGGGGGCTGGGTGGTGGAAGTCGCGAAGTCGGGCACGGAGGCGGAAATAGGCATAGAAGAATTGGCGCGGCGGGTGGCGCCGTGAGACCAGCCGGCGAAGCCGGCGCGCGACGGACGGCGACCCGCACCCTCCAGAGCGTCGTGGGACCGACAAGACCAGTCGTGACGTTCTGATTCGTGTCCGAAAGAGCGGCCCAATACCTTTATAGTTGGGAAGGAAACTACCTTTCTCAAACTGTCATCCCGAGCGAGCGCAGCGAGCCGAGGGACCTGGGTGGGGGCTCCAGGCAACGCCGTTCCAAGAACCGCCCCCCAGATCCCTCCGCTCGGTCGCTTCGCTCCCTCGGTCGGGATGACAGCAAGTGTGAAGCGGATTGGTTCCCTTCACCGAGATGAGGGGCGGCGAACGACCACCCCCGCGCGCCCTGCGCGCGAGCAACCCCCATCGAGTCGCGCTCGTACCGTGGGTGGTTTCGGAATGGGTGGCGCGCCGGGAGGGACTCGACCGTGCCGAGAGGCAGCGGCAAGTGGTCGTCGCCGCAGGTGGTGGGTGGGTGAGGGGCGGCGAACGACCACCCGCTGGCTCCGGCGCGGGGCCGCGCGCCCTGCGCGCGAGCAACCCCCATCGAGTCGCGCTCGTACCGTGGGTGGTTTCGGAATGGGTGGCGCGCCGGGAGGGACTCGACCGTGCCGAGAGGCAGCGGCACGTGGTCGTCGCCGCAGGTGGTGGGTGGGTGAGGGGCGGCGAACGACCACCCGCTGGCTCCGGCGCGGGGCCGCGCGCCCTGCGCGCGAGCAACCCCCATCGAGTCGCGCTCGTACCGTGGGTGGTTTCGGAATGGGTGGCGCGCCGGGAGGGACTCGAACCCCCAACCGCCGGATCCGAAGTCCGATGCTCTATCCGTTGAGCTACCGGCGCGTCCGGGCCCATTCTAACCCCTGGATCAGCTATTTGCGGCGTTGTCGAGGATGGCCCAGCTGAGATCGGGCCATGCTACCTTTTGTCGCATGACACTCCACATCGTTGACCACCCGCTGCTGCACGACATCATGGCCCGGTTGCGCGACCGCCAGACGTCCTCCGAGGACTACCGAGCGCTGACCTACCGGATCTCGACCTTTCTGGTCGCCGAGGCGACCCGGAACCTGCCGACCCGCGAGGTCGAAGTCGAGACACCGCTCGAGAAGACCTCGGTGCGGAGGCTCGCATCAAGAGTGGTAGCGGTGCCTGTCCTGCGCGCCGGAATAGGCATGCTCCAGGCCTTCGTCGATCTCGTGCCCGGCACCGAGGTCGGCTATTTCGGCCTCCAACGCGACGAAAAGACCGCGCAGGCCCGCTGCTATTACGAAAAGGTGCCGGCCGATCTCGGTGAAGCGGTGGTCTACCTGCTCGACCCGATGCTCGCGACCGGCGGTTCGGCATCGATGGCGATCGAAGGCCTTTTGGCGAGGGGCGCAAGAGACGTGCGGTTGGTCGTGATCGTGGCCGCCCCTGAAGGTGTCGAACTGCTTTCCAAGCGGGCCCCGGGCACCGAGATCTTCACCGCCGCCCTCGATCGCGGCCTCAACGACCGCAAGTACATCGTGCCCGGCCTCGGCGACTTCGGCGACCGGTTGTACGGGACCTGACTCGGTTATTTCGACCGGCGGTTTTGAACCGAGAGTTGACATCTTGGATATACTCGCATCATGGCGTTACCACGATTCGACAAACTCTCCGCCGATCGCCGTATCGGATTGATCGCCGCCGCGGCCGAGGAATTTGCGGCGAAGGGCTACAAGGGTGCGCTCCTCGAAGCGATCGCCGAAAAAGCTGAGATCGGTAAATCTTCTTTTTACTATTACTTCTCAGACAAGGCCGATCTTTGCCAGACGGTGCTCGACGAGGCGTGGCGGCGGCTCAGCGCCAGGGGCAGGATCGACCTCGACAAGCTCACGGCCGAGTCCTTCTGGCCGATGTTGGAGGAGATCGCGAAGGAAAACCTTGAGGCGTGCGCCCGCGACCCGTGGCTGATCTCAGCGTCAAAACTCCTCAACCGCACTGGCCCAGATCCTTCCGGGGAAGACGTGCTCGAGGAGTACTTCGAGAAGCGACGCGACTGGGAGACGGCGTGGGTGGCCAGGGGCCAGGCGCTAGGCGTGGTTCGCAACGATGTTCCGGCGGAACTCCTGGCGACGATCTCGCTCAATGCCCGTCAGGCCTCGAACCTGTGGCTCCTCGATCGCATGGAGACTCTCGGGGTCGACGAAGTAAACCGCATGGCGCTGTTGCTTCTGGGCATCCATCGCGCTCTTCTGGCGTCGCCGGAATCGGACGCATCACCGCCCCCATAACCGGGCCTGATCAGTGTTCAGAGTGCGCCCGGATAGGGATTGTCGCGGGTCGTGGTGGATATTGCCCCTTGACATCGGGCTGACTTCGACTTAAGTTTTGGACTGATGAGTCTAAACAAAGAGTCGAACGTTCGAACCACCACGGAGGATTGGCCATGAGTTGCACGTGTGCGCTTCGTCGAACACTGGTTTTACTGGTTGCCATGTTGGTCGGACCGGTACTGTTCGCCCAGGGGACAGCCTCGGTCATCGGACAGGTTCAGGACCAGAACGGCGGCGCCCTACCCGGCGTCTCGATCGTGCTGCAGAACCTGACGCAGGGTGGGAAAATGTCCACCGTGACCGACAGCGTGGGGCAGTACTCGTTCACCGGGGTGGCGCCAGGAAGCTACCGCCTGACGGCGGCGCTCGGCGGATTTACCACGCAAGAGATCGAGGTTACCGTCACTGCCGACAAGAAAGAAGTTCACGATTTCACCCTCGAATTGGCCTCGTTCTTCAACAACATCACGGTGACGGCGGCGAAACGCGAGCAGGAGATCCTCGACGTTCCGGCCTCGATCACCGCGGTCACCGGCATTTCAATCGAGAGGCAGGGCGTCACCAACCTCGACGAGATCCAGGGAAGCATCCCGGGTTTGTCGATCGTGGATACGGGACCGGGAACCCAACGCACCCAGATTCGCGGCATCTCCTCGCCCCAGAACCTGCCGACGGTCGGTCAGTATCTGGATGAGATGCCGATCACTGCCGAGGGTGCCGGATCGGGTCTCGACGTCCGTTTGCTCGATCTCGAGCGGGTGGAGGTCCTGCGCGGTCCCCAGGGGACCCTGTATGGCGAAGGGTCGATGGGAGGCACGATCAAGTACGTGACCAGGGACCCGTTGCTCGACGCCCTCGAAGTCTCGGCAGAAGGCGCGTACGGTTGGGTCGACGGCGGCACCGGGACCTATCGCGCCAACGCCGTGGTGAATATTCCGGTGGTCGAGGGCAAGCTCGGGTTCCGCGTCCTCGCCGGAACCGAGCACTATCCGGGGTGGATCGAGTATCCGAATCGAGGGGTGACCGACGGCAACGAGGGCGACTCTTCGACATTCCGGATCAAGGGCCTGTGGATCATCAACGACCGTTTCGTCGCGTCGCTCATGTTCCAGGCCCAGGACAGCGACTTCAAGGATCAGAATTATTACGACAGCGACGGCACCGCGCCGTTCTACCTGCCGCAACCGGTGACCGAGAAGTCGAACATCACCAACCTGGTGCTGACCTACGACGCCGGGAGTTTCTCCATCCTCAGTTCGACCGGTTATCTCGACCGGACGAACGAGGGGTCCTACGACTTCACGGCCTTGTATGTGCCGCTCTTCCCTCCGGCATGATCGACACCGTCGCGCTGAACGCTGGGGCGGACTCCGACACGCTGACGGAGGAGCTTCGGTTCTTCTCGAACGGCAACAAACGGCTCGACTGGACCGCAGGCTTCTACTACCGCAAGTTCGAAGGCAGCGGCTTCAATCTGACGGAGACGACCCCCAACCCATTCCCGTTCGAACTGTTCGAGACCAACAACACGGACAAGACGCAGCAGACCGCACTCTTCGGCCAGGCCGAGTACGCATTTTCGAAGAAGTTGTCGGGTACCCTTGGGCTGCGCTACTTCCGCGACAAGCGTGAGCGGATGAGTTCGGTGGGACAGTTCGGCCCCGCCGAGGACAACCCGGACCAGAGCGGCACCTTCACGTCCACCAACCCCCGCCTGGTCCTTTCGTATCGGCCGTCCGACGGCAGTCTCATCTACGGCAGCGCGGCGAAGGGTTCCGCAGCGGCGGGTTCAACCACCTCCCGCCTGGCTGCGACGCTCCCCGACCTACGACCCGGAGACACTCTGGACGTACGAGGTCGGCTCCAGCCTCAGCGTGGACAACGGCCGCTTCGTGGCCCAGGCGGCGATCTTCCACAACGACTGGAAAGACATCCAGACGCTGACGACGTGCCCGGGCCTCCCTCTCGTGCAGACGGCGAACGTGGGCAAGGCCAGCGGCACCGGCGTGGACCTACAGCTGACGATCGCGGCCACCGCGGGCTCGTGTTCAGCCTCACGGTGTCGGGGAACTACAACGACTCGAAGTACGACGACACCTCGTACGCCCACAACGAAGGCGACCAGATCGACTACGTCTCCAAGTACAACTTCGGGCTGGCGATGGACTGGACCTTCCGCTGGTCGCCGAAACATTCCCGGACTGTTCCACGTCGACTACCAGAGCATCGGTCCATGCGATCTCAACCTCCGCAACTACGGGATCCCTCCGTTGAGTCGGACATCGTTGGCTTCCTGAACGCGCGCCTCTCGATGTCACTCGGGCAGGTGGAGTTCTCGCTGTTCGGCAAGAACCTGCTCGACCAGAACGACGCCGTCCAGCCGGCCATCCCGGTCGGCGGGGTGCCCTCGCCGGTCGCCAGCAGCCGCGAACGATCGGCGCGGGGTTGGGTTTCAGGCTGTAGTCACGCTCGCCCACCCGACTGACCTCCTCCAAGCCCGGTCCGGGCGGCGGTGGCGACGCCGCGGCCGCACGAGTGATAGACCTCCGGGATCGGAGGGGAGGGCGCTGCCATGGAAAATCTCGTCCTGTCGTTCCTGAGCCGCGACTGGGCCGGCCTGCCGGTCGCCGCGGTCGTGGCCCTGCTCGGAGGGTGGTGTCTGCGGTGTCGGCCGGGCGGGCGACGCGACGTGGGCGGCGGCAGTGCCGGCGCTCGCGCTGCTGGCCCTCGCGGGGCTCCTGGCGCTCGCGTCTGGCACCTCGTTCACGTGGCGCGCGTGCGCGCCGCCTATCCGCCGCCCGGCAGGCTCGTCGACGTCGGAGGCTACCGCCTGCACGTCGTCGCCGAGGGAGAGAGCGGAGGGACGCCTTCGGTCGTCTGGATGGCCGGCGGTCACGTGGGCGGATTCGCCATCCACCACCTTCACGGGTCCTTCGGGAGGAGACGCGCTCGATCCTCGTCGACCGTCCGGGCACCGGCTGGAGCGACATCGGCCCGTTCCCGCGCTCGACGGCCCGCGAAACGGATGAGGTCATCGCTGCCCTCGATGCCGCCGGCGAGAAGGGCCCGTTCGTCCTCGTCGGCCATTCCTTCGGCGGCCTCCTCGTCGCGAACATGGCGCGGCGCCACCCGGAGCGCCTGGCCGGCCTCGTCCTCCTCGACCCGACGCCCCCCGACACGATCATCTACGGGCCGCCGCTCCCGGCGTCTCCCAGATGCGGTACGGCGCGGTCCTGAACGCACTGCCGCGCCTCTTCGGGATCCACGCCGACTTCGCCGAGAAGGATGGGACGCACCGCCCGTCTTCAAGAAGGTGCTCGACCTCGTCGAGGAGCGTCTCGGCGAGGCGGCGGCGGGCGATGCGGGCGATCGACTGCGGCACGAGGTCCGCCTGCACGAGCGCGTCGATCTACTCCGAGCTGACGCCCGCCGGTCTCGCCGAGGTCGCGTGGGACACGGTGGTTTACGACGGAGACCTCGGGGATCTGCCGGTGGTCCTCGTGAACCCGGCCGAGATGGCGGAGCAGGAGCTCCCGACTACGTCGTGAAGACGATCGCAACGCGGGTGCGGGCCGTGCGGTCGACCGGGACCGGCTGCGCCGGTTCTACGCGGGCTCGATGGGAGCGTACCTCCGATGCTCGAGCCGGACGGAGCGGGCCTTCGCGCCGGACGGAACGGGGCACAACTTTCCCTACGTCGACGCCCGAGCTCATCGCCGGGATCGTCCGGAGGCTTCTACGCCCGGTGCTCCGGCACCCGCCGCTGCTACGAACCCCGGAAGGGCCGAAGGGACCGCCTCGTGAGCTCCGCGCCGCCTTCCGCCGCTCTCGCGGATCTCGCGGCACGCCACTGGCGCTTCCTCTGCCACGAGCTTCCGTTGACGGCGGTGCTCGCGGGCGAGCACCCCGGACCCGGTCCTCTTCCGCGAGTCGCCCGCCGATCACGAGCGCCGGTATGCCGTACGGCGGGAGACCTCCTCGCCGAGGTCGAGGCGATTCCCGCCGAAGGGCTCGAGGTCGAGGACCGGGCCACGCACGCGCTCCTCCGTCACGAGCTCGGGAGCATCCGCACCCTCTCACGAGGTCGGGGCGCACCTGAGGCCCTCTCTCTTCCCGAACGGTCCCGCGCTGATGGCGACCCATTCTTCGCGAACTCGACGAGCGTCGACGACGCGGAGTCGGCCGAGCGCTACGTCGATCGCCTGGCGACGATCCCGGCGTATCTCCGCGACCTCGAGAGAGCCTTCAGGAAGGGCGCGAGCGGGGGTTCCGCTACCCGCGTCGCGTCTCGAGTGGGCGTCGGGTGCAGCCGCGACGCCATCGCGGGCCCGGTCGGAGGCGCAGCCCTGGTCGAGGCCCTTCCGGCGCTCCCCCGCGGCGCGGCCGTGATCCGCCGTCACGGAAGGGCCGCCGACGCCGATCCGCGACGAACTCGTTCCCGCCTTCGAGGCCTTTGCCGCGTTCGTCGAAGGCCCCTCGCCGAAGGCGCTCGGAGCACCGTCTCCTGTACCGACGCCCCGCTCGGCCGGGAGCTCTACCGCGCCCTGCTGAGAGACCTCACGACCACCGCGGTCCCCGGAGGAGATCCACGAGCTGGGTCTCGCCGAGGACACGCGGCTCGAGGCCGAGATCGAGGCCGTCGCCGCGGAGGCCGGCTTCGGAGACGTCGCGGGCTATCGCCGGTTCCTCGCGGGCGAAGAATTCCTCGTCCCCTCGAAGGAGGCGCTGCGCGAGCAGCGTGCAGGTCCTCTGCAAGCGGATCGACGCGCGCATCCCGCCTTCTTCGGGCGCATTCCGCGGATGACCTACGGCGTGGAGACGATCCCGGAGGCGGTCGCCGAGCGCCTGCCCCCGGCCTACGCGCAGGCCAACCCCGCCGACCGGACTGGGCCGGGGACCTTCCGGATCACGAGCCTTCCCGCCGGTGCCCGACCTGGTTCCACCTGGCGCTGACCCTGCACGAGGCCTGGCCGGGCCACCTCATGCACATCGCGCTGATGCAGGAGGCCGACGACCTGCCGGCGTTCCGGCGTCACGGCGCCCTCCGCTATCCGGCGTGCCTCGAAGGGTGGGCGATCTACTGCGAGGGCCTCGGTGTCGACATGGGGCTGTACGGGACGCCGCACCAGCACTACGGCCGGTTGGAAATGGAGATGTGGAGGGCCTTGCGGCTGGTGGTGGACACCGGGATCCACTGGCACGGGTGGAGCCGCGAGCGCGCCATCGAGGCCATGGCGCAGCACCTTTCGATGTCGCGCGCCACGATCGAGGCCGAAGTCGACCGCTACATCTGCTGGCCGGGGCAGGCACTCGTCTACCAGATCGGCAACCTCGAGTACCGCAGGCTCCGGCGGTGCGCCGAGGCGGGGCTCGGGGACCGTTTCACCTACCGCGCCTTCCACGACGCGCTGTTGGGGGCCGGGGCGGTGAGCCTGGAAGTGTTGAGGGACATCATCGACGAGTGGCTGGACCGGGAGTGCGCGCGGATCGAAGCCGGCGAGACCTGCCATGCACACGCCTAGCCCCATCGATCCCTCCGCGACATCTACTTCGAGACCCACGGCAGCGGCGCTCCGTTGCTGCTGGGCTTCCCGATGATGGCGTCGCACGCCGAGATATTCGGCGAGCCCGGCGCCGCGGTCCTCGAGGGCTACCTCGACCGGCTGACCGATCGCTACCGGGTCCTGCTCGTCGACTACCCGAGCATCGGGAAGAGCGGGACGATTCCACCCGCCGACTTCACCGTCGACACGGGTCTGCGCCGATCTGCTGGCGGTCGCCGACGCCGCCGGCTTCGACCGTTTCGCGTACTGGGGCTACTCGTGGGGAGGCGGCGTCGGGCTGCAGCTCGCCACGCGCACGGACCGCCTGTCGGCGTTGGTCGTCGGCGGCTGGCCGCCGCTCGGCGGTCCGTACGCCGGGATTCTGGAGGGCGCGCGGCTGCAGGCGGACAATCCGCCCGAGTCGGCGCGGGTCGTCCTGCGGGATCCCTCCCAGTACCGCCAGTGGGTGACCTACTTCGAGAGCATCGAGGGCTGGCCCGAGGTGGAGGCGGTCGCGCGGATCACGTGCCCACGGATGGTCTTCACGGGGGCCGACGGCGACTCCGACGCCGGCGGCGTGCCGCTGCCGATCGCGACCACGATTCGTGCGAGGCAGGTCGAGCTCGAGGAGCTGGGCTGGCGGGTCGAAGTCATCCCCGGTCGTGATTTCTCGGTCGGCCTCGATCCGGAAGCGGTCGTGCCGGTGGTGCGCGCGTTCCTCGATGACGCAGTTTCGAGGGCTGCACACTCAGAATCGATGGATGATCGAACCGCGAAAGGCGGCACGAGATGACCGACCTCGAAGGCGCGACTCCAGATCCGACGAGCTCTGGCGCGCAGATCAGCCGCAAGGTCCTGGCCGCCTTCAGCGCTCCGGCCTTTTCGCAGTCGTTCATCCACGGCCCCGCGATCTCGGTTCTCCAGGGGATCTACGCGAAGTTCTTCGGGCTCGGTCTCGAGCAGATCGCGCTCGTGATCTTCATCACCAGGATCTTCGACGGGGTGACCGACCCGATCATCGGCTACCTCTCCGACCAGTACCGGATCCGCCGGGGGTCGCGCAAGCCGTGGCTCATGGCAGGCTCCGTCATCACGGTCCTCGCCTGCTGGTTCCTCTACGTGCCGTTCGGCGAGGTCACGATGCTCTCGTTCCTCTTCTGGTTCCTGCTCGCCAACCTCGGCTGGACCATAGCCGAGGTGCCGTACGGGGCCTGGTTGGCGGAGCTCACGGAGGACTACGACGAACGCGCCCGAATCGCGAGCTGGCGGCCAGTGAGCCGCTACCTCGGTTTCCTGGCCTTCTTCGGCCTGCCGCTGGTGGCCCGACCGTTTCTCGGCACGACCGAGTTCATCCCGGATGACCTTGCGCTGGGCGTCGATCTTCGCGATCGTCGCCGTGCTCTCGACCGCCGCGATTGCGGTGTTGCGTCGTCCCGAACGGGACGGCGTCGTGCGGCAGACCGGGCCGACGCTCCGAGAGGCCGCTCGTGCGGTCGTCCGGAACCGCCCGCTCTGGTGCTTCACCGCCATGTACGTCCTCCGGCCTCGGCGCCGGCATGGCCTGGGGCCTGGTCTTCTTCTACATCGACGGCTACCTGGGGCTCGGAGCGAAGTTCGCGGGGCTGCTCGTCCTCAGCATTCCGGTCGGCATACTGGCCACGCCCGATCTGGGGCTGGCTCTGCCGGCGGTTCGGCAAGCAGCAGGCGTGGGCCGCGGGGTGCGTCGGATCGGCCGTCGCCTGTTCTCGGCTACGCTCTCATTCGACCCGGGAGGGCCGTGGTCCCACGTGGCCGTGACCCTGGTTCTCCTCAACGCCATGGTCGTGGTGGAAGCGGTCGCCGGGCCGGCGATGCTCGCGGACGTCGTCGACTACGGGCGCTGGCGTTTCGGCGCCGACTATGCGGGGACCTACTTCGCCTTCTACACGATGGTCCAGAAGATCAACATCGGGATCGGCGCGGGCATCGGGCTCGCTGTGGCCGGCGTCTTCGGCTTCGACGCCACGGTCGCGAAGCAGACGACGCGGGGCGTCGTCGGGCTGCTGCTCGGCTTCGCCTGGCTGCCGGCCGTTCCCTACCTCCTGGCCGCCGTGATGATCTGGCGCTTCCCGATCAACCGGAAGCGACAGGAGGTGATCGTGCGCGCCGTCGAGCAGCGTGAGGTCCGGCGGCGACGGGCGATCGCCGAGACCGCTGGAAAGTGCTCCATGACCGCCGCCGAGCTGCTGCGAGAGTGCCTGGTCTGGGACAACCACGGCTGCATGCCCGTGAACCGCCCGAACGACACGTCGTTCCTGCCGCAGCTCCAGCGCTACCGCTCCGCGGGCGTCGATGCCGTGATGCTCAACATCGGCTTCGGCGACATGGGCGTCGAGGAGCACCTGCGAACGCTGGCCGCCATGCGCCACTGGCTGAAGGCGCGGCCGGCCGAGTACGTGCTGATCGACACGGCGGACGACGTCGAGCGGGCCCGCGCGACCGGCCGCCTCGCGGTCGGCTTCGACATCGAGGGCGCGAACGCGATCGCCGACCAGCCGAGCCTCATCCAGCTCTACTACGACCTCGGTGTCCGCTGGATGCTGCTCGCTTACAACCGCAACAACCGGGTCGGAGGCGGGTGCCAGGACGAGGACACCGGCCTCACGGCCTACGGCCGCGAGGTGGTCGCCGAGATGGAGCGCGTGGGGATGCAGGTCTGCTGCAGCCACACCGGCCACCGCACGGTCCGCGACGTCTTCGAGGTCGCGACGAAGCCGGTGATCTTCTCGCACAGCAACGCGGCCGCCGTCCACGCCCACCCGCGGAACATCCCCGACGACCTGATTCGCGCCTGCGCCGCGACGGGGGGCGTCGTCGGCCTCAACGGCCTCAGCACCTTCCTCGGCCCGGGCGAGGACCTCGTCGATGACTTCGTACGCCACGTCGAGCACGTCGTCGGGCTCGTCGGCCCCGAGCACGTCGCCCTCGGGCTCGACTACGTCTTCGACCGGCAGGAGCTCGACGAGATCCTCGTGAAGATGCGCGCGACCTTCCCGCCGGGGCTCGGCTACGACGAGCCGCTGCGGTTCGTCGAGCCGGAGCAGCTGGAGCGCGTCGTCGAGATGCTGCTGTCACTGGGCTACCGGGACGCGGATCTCGAGGCGGTCCTCGGCGGCAACCTCCTGCGCCTCGCGCGCGAGGTGTGGAAGGCGCCGCAGGCGAGACCGGCGTCAACCGGCCGTGATCGATGAACCCGGTGGCCGCGGTGTTGGACGACTACCTCGAGGCGGGGCGTGCGTTCTCGCGGCCCGCAAGGTTCTACCTCGCGGCGTCGTTCCTCGTCTGGTTCGGCCGCGGCGTTCAGTCCGTGCTGTTCAATTTGTACCTGGTCGATGCGGGTTTTCAGGAGGCCTTTGTCGGCCGGGCCCTGGCCCTAACCGGTCTCGGCGTGGCGATCACGGCGATCCCCGCGGGGCTTCTCACCGAGCGGTGGGGGAGGCGGCGCTGCCTGATGCTGGGCATCGTGGTCGAGGTCCTGGGTTCGCTGGGTCGCGTGTGCCTCGTGAGCCCGGCCGCGATCCGGACGACAGGCGTTCTGGTCGGTGCCGGCATGTCGCTGATCGCAGTTGCGGCCTTGCCGTTCATGACCGAACACTCCGCGCCGAGAGAGCGCACCTACCTCTTCAGCGCCGTTCTCTCGTGCAACCTGCTGGCGCTGGTGGCGGGGAGCATCGCCGCCGGTATGTTGCCACCCCTACTGCTGGCGACCTTCGCCGGGACAGGGCTCGACCCGGTGGTCGCCGCTCGGTCTGTACTGGTCGCTGCTGCGCTGTGTGCGCTCACCGGTTGGCTGCCGCTGGCCGCGCTTCGTGGCCTCGAGGAGCGTTCAATTGTGAGGGCCCGCGCCGACGCAGCCTCAGGCTCGGGGCGGCTCCTGGTGCCCATCGGTTTGAACTTCCTCCTCATCGGTTGCGGTGCCGGGCTCGTGGTTCCGTTCATGAATCTCTACTTCAACGACCGCTTCTCCTGTTCGACCGCGCAGATCGGCGTCTTCTTCTCGGTCGCAGCGATCCTGACCGCCTTCGCTTCGCTGGGTGCGCCGGCGCTGGGTCGCCGTTTCGGCGTTCTGCGCACCGCGCTGGGATTCGAGCTGCTGTCCTTGCCGTTTCTCATCACTCTCGGCGGCGAATCACTCCTGGCCACGGCGGTGGTCGCGTTCTGGATGCGGACAATGCTGATGAATGCCGGCACGCCGCTGCTCCACAGCTTCGTCATGGGGTCGCTCCCGGCCGGTTTGCACGCGCGGGCGAGCAGCCTCATGAATCTGGTGTGGAGCTCAGGCTGGGCGGCGAGCGCGGCCGGCGCCGGGGTGCTGATCGAAAAGACGGGTTTCGCGACGCCGTTCTACCTTGCTGCGGCCCTTTACGCCGCGGCGGTGGCGGTCCTCTACCTGACGTTCCGCGGCCGGCCGAAACGGCGGGATGCCGGGGTGCTGCCGACGACCGGGATCGACGCATGAGCCGGGTGCAGGGTCACCGATCGAAAGACCTTGGGGGTCATCACGATGAGTGAGAGCGTTTTCGACGTCTTGCGCGCGGAAGATCTGAACCGTCTCCAGATCCGCTACGACTGGCGGCGGGATGTCTTCAATCTGTGGGCGGCCCGGGAGTGGGACGCGGACACGCGGTTCGCGGGGTACAACACCGCCTTCACCGCATGGACCCTCGCCTCGTCCCGTGGGCGTTCCATGAACCACGAAAAGGTGACACGCGCATTCGAGGAATGTGGAATTGCTCCGCACCTGGCGCGGATCCAGGAGTTGATGCGCAAAGGCCGCCACATCCTCCTCGACTGCTACCACCACGAGGGTCTGGACATCCGCTTCGTCAACCACATCCACAGTGACCGACGCGGCCTCAACAACCGGCGTTCGTCGCTGGTCATGGGCGGTATCCGGCGCCACGAGCCGGGCGAGGACGAGATCGATGTCTTCATTGACGGGCTCAACCTAGGCCGCGGAATGACCTTCAAAAACGTGGCGGCCCACCTGCCGATGGGCGGCTGCAAGACCACCGTTCAGATGCCGCCGGTCGATCTCGGGGACCTCGAAACTGTCGGCTTTCTGGCCTACGCCACCGACCGCACCCGCAACACCGCGGGGCCAGACATGGGCTTCCCGCCGGAGCTAGCCGACGTTGTCAACCAGCACTTCTCGCGCCACTTCGTCGGCGGTCCCAAGGGGCCGCTGGGGCCCACCGGTACTCCGACGTCGCATGGAGTCCAAGCGGCCGTGAAACAGGCGGCGCGTTTTTTCTGGGGTTCCGAGTCGCTCGCAGGAAAGACGATCGCGGTGCAGGGGCTGGGTGCGGTCGGGTTCCACCTGGCGGGCGCCTACCTGAAGGATGGCGCACGCCTGATCGTCTGCGACCGTGACCCCGCCGCGGTCCGCGCCTTCACCGACGCCCACCCCGGAGCCCCGATCGAGGTCGTTGCGCCGGACGAGATCCTGGGAGTGGAAGCCGACGTTCTCTCGCCTGCCGCCGCCGGCGGCCTGCTCACTGCGGAGAACATCCCGACCCTTCGCTTCAAGATCATCATGGGCGGCGCCAACAACGTGCTCAAGGCTTCGAGCCAGGAGGAGGAGATCACGCTCGCCCGGCTGCTCGCCGGGCACGGCGTCCTCTATCAGGTGGACTGGTGGCACAACATCGCCGGCGTCATGGCCGGCTACGAGGAGTACGTGCTGCAGGACGAGGCCCGCCTCGATCGCCTCCTCGAAAAGGTCGGGGCGCTGTGCTCTGAAAGCACCTGGGAAAACCTGAACGAAGCGAGCCGCCAGGGGATCACTCCGACGGAGAACGCCTACCGTACCGTGGAGCGCCACGTCTACGGGGATCCGGAGTCGTGAGATGATCGAGCCGAGCAGCCAGGAAATCGAAACCCTTCTCGCTCCCTGGAGCGGGCCCTACGGCGGTCTGCCGCCATTCGACCGGGCGACGCCTTTCGCCATCGAGCGGGCCTGCGTTCGAGCGATCGAGAGCAAGCGCGCCGAGATCCGTGCCATCGCCGACAACCCGGTGCCTCCAACCTTCGAAAACACCGTCGAGGCGCTCGAGAACTCAGGGCGCGATCTGCAACGGGCCAACTGCCTCTTCACCGTCTTCCGCCAGACCATGAACTCGCCGGAGATGGGCGAGGTGGAGCAGCGCCTGGTGCCGCTTCTGTCCGCCCTCGACGACGAGATCGCCCACGACGGTGCCCTCTTCGCCCGGATCGAAGCGGTCTGGAACGACCGCGATGCATCCGGACTCGCCGGTCTGCGGCAGCGCCTGACGTCGGTCGTGCGTGATCGCATGAAGCGGCGCGGCGCCGGGCTCTCCGCCGAGTCGAAGGCGCGCCTCGCCGGGATCAACCGTCACATCGCCGAGCTCCAGGCCCGATTCAACCGAAATCTCCTGGCCGATCAGGACGGCCAGGCGGTCTTCATAGAGGAAGTGGACGGCCTCGAAGGGCTTGGTGAGGAACAACGCAGCGCTGCCGCCCGGGAGGCCGAGGAGCGGGGCGTCCGGGCGCCTGGGCGATTCCCAACAAGCGTCCTGCCGTCTGGCCATTCCTGACTCGGTCGACCCGACGCGATCTCCGAGAAGAAGTCTGGCGGATGTGGACGGATCGCGGCGGCAACCCCGGCGACAACGACAACAGGCCGGTGGTGGCTGAGATCCTCAAGCTGCGCGGCGAGAAGGCACGGCTGCTCGGGTTTCCGAGCTTCGCCCACTTCGCGACGGCCGACCGGATGGCGCGCACGCCCGAGGCGGCGCTCGAACTGCTCCGGCGCACCTGGGACAGCGTGATCGGACCGACCCGCCGACTCGTCGCTGATCTGCAGGCCATCGCCGACGCCGACGGCGCGGGTATCACCATCGCGCCGTGGGACCGGCTCTTCTTCACCGAAAAGTTCCGCCAGGCGCGATTCGGACTCGACGCGGACGCGGTGAAGCCCTACTTCGAACTCGAGTCGGTCATCAAAACCATGTTCTGGGCGGCGGGCCGCGTCCACGGCCTCGAGTTCCGAGAGCTCCCCGGCGCACCGGTCTGCCACCCCTCGATCCGGGTCTTCGAGCTGAGCCGCGACGGCGAGGCGGTGGGCGTCCTCTGGCTCGACCTCTTCGACCGCCCCGGAAAGTCGCGCGGCTCCTGGCAACAGGAGTACCGATCGGCGGAGTCGTTCCGCGGGAAGGTGCTGCCGCTGGCCTCGCTGAACTCGGGTCTCGCACCTGCGCGCGACGGCGAGCCGACGCTGCTCCCGTGGGAGTACACAAATGTGTTCTTCCACGAACTCGGCCATGCTCTGCACATGCTGCTCAACGACTCGCCGTACCCGACGCTGGGAAGCCTCGGGGTGGCCTGGGATTTCGTCGAGCTGCCGTCGCTGCTCAATGAACGCTGGCTCCTCGATCGCGAGCTCCTGACCCGTTTCGCCCGCCACCACGCGACCGGTGAGCCGATCCCGGAGGGGCTGGTCGAGAGCATCGAGCGGGCCGTCCGTTTCGACCGGGTCTTCAGCCTCAACCTCGACTTCCTCGCGCCCGCCATCGTCGACATGAAAATGCACCTGTTGGCGGACGGCCGTGACGTCGATGCGGTGGCGCTCGAGGACGAGGTCCAGTCAGAGCTCGGGATGCCCGAGGCCTGGGACGTCATCATGCGGATACCGCACAACTGGCACGCCCTGTCGGACATGTACGCCGCCGGGCTCTACGTGTATCTGTGGGCCGATGTGATGGCCGCCGACGTTGCTGAGGCGTTTCTCGAGTCGCCCGGGGGGCTCTACGATGCGGAAACCGCGGAGCGCTGGAGGCGGACGATTCTGAGCGTCGGCAACACCGTGCCAGCCGAGGAGGCGTTTTGCGCCTTCCGCGGCCGAGACCCCGACCCCGACGCGCTGCTGCGGCGGTTCGGTTTGGAATCGGCACCATGAGCCTTTCAGAGAGGCTCGACCAGCTCTTCGCGCACCTCGAGGAGCCGGGGATGCCGGGCGCCGCGGTGGCGGTGCTCGTCGACGGCGAGGTCGTGCACCGGCGCGGCTACGGGTTCGCCGACATCGAGGGCGGTGTCGCGTTCACCCCTGAAACGAACTACCCGATCGCCTCCATGACCAAGCAGTTCACCACGACCTGCATCCTCCTGCTCGAGGAGGAGGGAAGACTCAGCCTGGGAGACGATTACCGCGTGTACCTGCCCGAGATGCCGGACTTCGGAGCCCCGATCACGATCGACAACCTTTGCACCAACACCAGCGGTATCCGCGATATCTTCGCCCTTGTCTCGCTGGCAGGGGGGGCTCGTCTTGAGCCGCGGCAGCGCGAGTTGGTCGCGGAGATAATCGGCCGGCAGCGAACGCTCAACTTTCCGACCGGATCGCAATACCGCTACTCGAATCCAAATTTTCAGATGTTGAGCTGGATCATCGAGCGCATCACCGGGCAGCGCCTCGCCGAGTTCATGGTCGAGAGGATCTTCGAGCCCCTGGGCATGCGCCACACAGCGCTCCAGGATCTGCGCGACGCCCCGATGACCGGCGGCGCCCGCGCCTACGACGGAGGGACCCGAGACGACCTCAGACCAACCGAATGGGATGCCTTTGCGCGGAGCGGAAGCGGCGAGGGCGGGGGCGCCATCTGGAGCACCCTCGACGATCTGATCTTCTGGGAGCAGAACTTCTCGCACAACATCATCGGCAGCCCGGGCCTCCTCGATCGCCTCCCGTGGACGCCGCAGATCCCGGGCGGCGACCAGAGCTTCTACGGTCGCGGTCTGTTCGTCGGCAGCCACCGCGGCCAGTCGTGGCAGGGGCACAGCGGCGGGCTCGGCCCGTACACGTGCAACAGGGTTCGATTCCCCGATGCCGGGCTCTCGGTGATCATGCTCTCCAACAGCGCCATGGCCAGCCCGTTCCTCGGCGTCTTCGATGTGGCGGACGTCTACCTCGACCGGAGAACCGGCATCGAACCGGCGCAGGCATGGGCCAAGACGCCGGCTGAAGACCTCGAACCGTGGTTCGGCGCCTACGAAGATGCGGAGACCGGTCTCAGCTTCGGACTGGTCGACCAGGAGGGAACGGCAGCTCTGGTGTGGTTCGGCGGCCCGGTCCCCCTCGAGACGGCCGGGACACCTCATTTTTTGGCGTTGCGTGGGGCGAGCCTGCCGACCAGGGTCACCCCCGGCCCGGTGGACCCGGCCCCGGAAATCACCGTCCAGCTCGGCCCCAACCCGCCGGTCCGCATGCGGCGCAGCCAGGAACCGGCTGGGAGTCTCAAGGGCCTCGAAGGGGAGTACTTCAGCGACGAGCTTCAGGCGACACACACCGTTTTTCGCAACGGCGACAGCCTCGCAGTCAACGTCGAAAGCCCACTCGGTCGCCGGGGTTCGATCCCGCTCACCCGCACCACGGAGTCCGGCTTCATCGCGACCTACGGTCCGGACCAGCACGCCTCGTATTTCTTCCCGCACGCATCGAGCGGCACGCCCTCAGAGATCATCGTCACCCTGGCGCGCGCGGAAAGGCTTCGCCTGAAGCGGGTGAGCTGAGGCTGAAAGCCTCGCGACACCCACCTGGAAGGTATCCTCATGACCAAGATCCTGATTCACAACGGCACCCTCATCGACGGCACCGGGCGACTCCCGGTCAAGAATGCCAGGTTGCTGATTTGCGACGGCCGCATCGAAGCCGTCGGCCCCTTCGGCGAGGCCGGCCTCGAAGATGTCGAGAGGGTCGACGCACAGGGTGCCACGATCCTGCCCGGCTTCATCGAGTGCCACGCGCATATCACATGGGAGGTCGCGAGCGTCGAGGCGATGATGCGGCGGCCCCTGTCGCTCAACTTCTACAACTCGGTGCGCTTCATGCGTGCGACCCTTGACGCCGGGATCACGACGGTGCGCGACGCAGGTGGCGCCGATCTCGGCACCAAGATGGCGGTGGAGAACGGCGTTGTTCCCGGACCGCGCCTGCAGCTCTGTGTCACGCCCCTGACGCCCACCGGCGGCCACTTCGACCACCGTTTCCCGGTGGGCGTCTCGCCCAAGACCCCGCCCTATCCGGGCAAGCCGGACGCCATCTGCGACGGCGTTGACGAGGTCCGGAAACGGGTGCGCGAGGTGCTTCGCGCCGGAGCCGACGTGATCAAGATCTGCACGACCGGCGGGGTTCTCAGCCCCGCCGACCGGCCCGAATACACCCAGTTCTCGCCCGAGGAGATCGCAGTGTGCGTCGAGGAGGCTCGCTTCCGCGGGAACCGCAGGGTGATGGCGCACGCGATCGGCGCCGAGGGGATCAGGAACGCGATCCGGGCCGGCGTCCACTCCATCGAGCACGGTGCGTTCATCGACGACGAGGGCATCGATCTGATGCTGGAACGGGGCGCCTTTCTGGTGCCGACCTTGATGGCCGGTTTTTCCCTGATCGAAAAGGGAAAGACGCCGGGCGCACTTCCCGAGGATGTCCTGCAGAAGGCGATCGAGATCAACGCCCGCCAGCTCGAGGGACTCGAGAAGGCCTATCGGGCTGGGGTCAAGATCGCCTTCGGCACCGATGCCGCGGTCTTTGCCCACGGCCGGAACCTGCGCGAGCTCGAACTGATGACGCGGGCCGGGATGACGGCGATGGAAACGATCGTGTCGGCCACCAGGACGGCGGCCGAGTGTCTCGGGTGGGACGACCGTATCGGTACGCTCGAGACGGGAAAGCTCGCCGATCTCGTCATCAGCACGGCCGACCCGCTGCGCGACATCGGCGCTTTGCAACACCAGGAGAACATCGTGCTGGTGATGAAGGGCGGCGAGATCGTCAAGGACCTGCGGCACAACTGATGACGCTGTCGCTGTCCACCCACACAATCGCCGACCCGGACGGGCACGGCGAGGCCCTGGCCCTCAAGGGCGACTGGGTGATCGTCGCCCTCGATGATGGAACCCACGTCGGCCTGGGCGAGGCCTCTCACTCCCGCGACGACGCCGCGTGCCTCGCGAAGCTCCAGGAACTCTTCGAGCACCACGTGCGGTCGGTAACGCCGTCGCTCGAGTCGATCCGCGCCCTGGCGAGAGGGCCGTTCGCCTCCGCGGCGGACTTCGTGACGGCGACCGCGATCTCCGCCCTCGACCAGGCGCTCTACGATCTCATCGCCAGACGTGCCGGCATTCCGGTCTGGCGGCTGTTCGCCGACCGCCCGGTGCGGAACGCGGTGCCCGTGTATGTGACCATCAACCGGGCTTTGGGGGAGCGCGATGATGCAGCCTATCGGCAGGCGGTGGAGCGGGTCTTGGCTCTCAGTGTGCAGCGCGTCAAGTTGGCGCCGTTCGAGGCCGTCGACGCTGCTAGCCACGACCAGCTCGGGGACGCGGAACGCGGCCTCGAGGTCCTGAGGATGCTCCGCGAGTCGTTTCCTGACGTTCGATTGCGGGTGGATTTCCATGAGCGCCTCACCCCGGAGAACGCTCTCGCCCTGCTGCCTGAGCTCGACGAACTGGACCTGGACTGGATCGAGGTGCCCTGTCCCATCGGCCCCGCAAACGCCGCCATCCGGAAACGTACAACGATTCCGTTGGCGGCGGGCGAGTTCTCCTTCGGAACGGAGGACTTCGTTGCGCTCTGCGAACGAGGTTGGGCGGACGTGGTGATGCCGGACGTCAAGCACTGCGGCGGTTTTGGTCCGTTGCTCGATGTCTGCACGGCCGTGCAGCCGTTTGCGGTCAGCGTTTCGCCTCACAACCCCTCGGGTGCCGTCTCGACCCTGGCTTCGCTCCACGCAGCCGCGGTGGCCCAGAACGCAACCGAACTCGAGCTGCCTCTCCACGGCCGCGGCCACGTCTCAGCCTATCGGCATCTTCTGCGGGACGGCGCCTTGGGCCTCCCGACATCGCCGGGCTGGGGGCTCACTCTGGAAAGCGTTCTGAACGGTGGCGGCGGGGGAGGTGTTGAATGAGAATCGAGGGGGTCGATCGCCGGGCCGCGTTCAAACTCGCAACCGAGGTGCTGGTTGTCGGAGGTGGCGCCGCAGGCGTTGCCGCCGCGGTCACCGCGGCGCGCCGCGGCCGCAAGGTCACGCTGGTCGAACGCTACGGTTTCTGCGGTGGCGGGGCGGTTGCCGGGATGTCAGGAACGGTGTGCGGTCTCTACGCCGCTACCGACGACCCGGCGAGGCCCCCCGAGCAGGTGGTCTTCGGCTTTGCCGACGAGTTCGTCGAGCTGCTCGAGGGGCGCGACGGGCTCGCGCCGCCGGTGCGTTACGGCAAGACCTTTACACGGGTGCACGACCCGTTGGTGTGGCGAGAAGCGGCGGACCACCTTCTCCGTGAGGCCGGCGTCCAGGTGCTGTTCCACTGCACGGTCACCGGCGTGCTGCTGGATGGCGACCGGGTTGCCGGGCTCGCGGCGTACTCGAAGCAGGGCCCGCTCGAGCTTCGCGCCGGAATCACGATCGATGCCAGCGGCGATGCCGACGTGGTCGCGATGGCGGGGTTCCCGAGCTTTGTCGGCGACGAGGGGCGGGTGCAGAACCCGACCATGATCTTCCGTCTCGGAGGCGTCGACACCGAGCGTTTCCTGCGGGTCTACGGCACCGACACCATCATGCCGCAGCGGGTTTCCGAGTTGCTGCAGACGCACAATGGCAAAGGCTACTTCCTCCCGCGGGCCAAAATCTGGCTCTTCACCACGACCCGCCCCGGTGAGCTGCTCTGCAACTGTACGCGTGTCATCGGGCTGGACGGTCGCGAGCTGAACACCCTGATCGCGCGCGACTTCACCGACGCCGAGTTCGAAGGCCGCCGCCAGGTTCGCGAGTACTGGCGGTTCTTCCGCGACCACCTCGAAGGGTGCGAGAAAAGCTGGGTCAACGACACCGGCGTCCAGGTCGGCATTCGTCAGACGCGCCAGGTGGATGGCGTCGTGCGGCTCGCCAACGACGACATCGTGCGCGGCGCGAAGTTCGCCGACGGTATCGCCCGTTCGCCGTGGCCGATCGAGCTGCACAGCGGTCCGAAGCCGCACGTTGAGTGGCTGCTGGATGACGTCTACGAGATCCCCTACGGGTGTTTCGTGCCGCAGCGGGGTGAAGGGCTGCTGGTGGCGGGGCGCTGCCTTTCCGCTGAGCACGAGGCCGTCGCTTCGGCCCGGGTCACGGCACAGTGTTTCTCCTACGGTCACGCGATCGGACACGCGGCCGTGATGTGTCTGGAGGACGGGCGCGAACCACGCGAACTCCGGGGAGAGGACGTGCGCGCCCGGTTGAATCGTGATGGCGCCGGGCTCGGCGCCGAGGCGGGAGATGAAGGATGAAGATCGAACGGATCGACCTGATCCACTACGGCATCCCCCTGCGGGTGCCGTTCGCAGCCAGCACGGGTGTCTTCACTCGGCGCGAGGGGCTTTTTGCGGTGCTGTATGCCGACGGTCTTGCCGGCTGGGGGGAGTGCCCGATCCTCGACGGCTACAACTACGAGACGGTTCAGACCGCGTGGCACGTTGCGGCCGATCGCCTGATTCCCCGCCTCCTGGGCCTTTCGATCAATGAACCGGAAGATCTGTTGCCCCACATGCAGCACCTGCGCGGGCACCCGTTCGCGCGCTCGATGTTCGATATGGCGGCCTGGGACCTCGTGGCGCAGCGGGACGGACTATCCTTCGCCCAGAAGCTCGCCGCGCCCTACCCGGAGGGCGCCAGGAAGCGGGTCAAGACCGGGATCAGCATCGGCATCCAGACCGTGGCGGAGCTGCCCGGCGTTATCGGGGGTTATCTCGAGCAGGGGTACGAGCGCGTCAAGCTCAAGATCAAACCGGGCGACGATCTCGCCCAGGCGCGACTGGCCCGACGGGAGTATCCCGGCGTGCCGCTGATGCTCGACGCCAACTCGGCCTATTCGCTTTCGGATGTCGGCATCTTCCAGGCGATGGATGATCTCGACCTGTTGATGATCGAGCAACCGTTGGGGCACGACGACATCTTCGAGCACAGCCTTCTCAAACCTCAGATTCCGATGCCGTTGTGTCTGGACGAGAGCATCGACAGCACCCACGATGTCCATGTCGCAGTGGCGCTCGGCGCCTGCGACATCGTCAATATCAAAACCTCGCGGGTCGGTGGTTGGACCGAGGCGCGACGCATCCACGACCTGTGCCTGACCTATGGCCTCAAGGTGTGGATCGGGGGGATGATGGAGACCGAGATCGGCACCGCCGCCAAGGTGGCGATGGCGGCGCTGCCGGGGGTCACCCTCCACAGCGACATCGCTGTCTCGAACGAACGCTTCGCGATCGCCATCGCTGAGCCGTTCACACTCAACGCCGACGACAGCACCGTCACCGTACCCGCCAAGCCGGGTCTGGGTGTGGAAATCGACTTCGACGCCGTCGCGAACATCACGCTGCGGCACGAGAGGTTTTTCTAGCATGATCGGATCTGACAGAGCCGCTGTTGAGGCACTCCTGGCGCCCTGGTACGGGCCGTTCGGTGGCACGCCGCCATTCGATATCGCCACTCCGAAGGCGATCGAGTTCGCCTACAGGGCGGCGGTCGCCCGCAAGCGCGCCGAGGTGAGGGCGATCGCCGCCGACCCGTCGCCACCCGGCTTCGACAACACGATCGCGGCGTTCGAGGACGCGGGCAGTGAATTGCGCCGGGTTCAATGCCTCTTCGACGTTTTTTCGAAGACCAAGAACTCCGGTGAGATGCGCGAGGTCGAGCAGCGCGTGGCGCCGCTCGCGTCGGCGCTCGAGGACGAAATCGCCCAGGACCGAGCACTGTGGGAACGGGTCCGCGCGGTCTTCGATGCTGGTGACCGCGCGGGGCTGTCCGCGGACCAACGGAGGGTCACTGAGGTCCTCCACGAGCGACTGAGACGCCGCGGCGCGGGGCTCGATCCCGACGCCGGGGAGCGGCTGTCCCAGGTCAACCACCGCATCGCCGAGCTCTCTGTGATCTTCAGCCAGAACGTGCTTGCAGACGAGGAAAACCGGATCGTGCAGCTCGATGGAGAGGACGATCTTGCCGGTCTTAGTGAGGGGCTCCGGCAGACGCTGGCCGCGGCGGCGCGCGAAGGGGGGCTTGACGGGTGGGTGGTGCCCAACCGGCGAGCCGTGGTCGTCCCCTTCCTCACCATGTCGTTGCGGCGTGACCTGCGCGAGAAGGTGTGGCGGATGTGGATCGGTCGCGGCGCGCACGCTGGCGGGCACGACAACCGGCCGGTGGTGGCCGAGATCCTGCAGCTTCGAGGCGAAAAGGCGCGGTTGCTGGGTTTCGAAAGTTTCGCCCATTTCGCGGCCGCGGACCGGATGTGTGGCTCCCCCGAAGCTGCGTTGGATCTTGTCGCCAGGGTGTGGCACGGAGTCATCGAACCGACCCGAAGACGCCTCGCCGACCTGCAGGTGCTCGCGGAGGCGAACGACCCGGGCGTGATCCTGGCGCCGTGGGATCGCCGCTACTATGCGGAAAGGCTGCGCCGCGACCGGTTCGAGCTCGACGCCGACGCAGTCAGCGCTCACCTGTCGCTGGATTCGATGTGTGAGGCCATGTTCTGGGTGGCGGGGCGGCTCTACGGCCTCGAGTTTTCTGAGGTCGACGGTCTGCCGGTCTGTCATCCCGGTATCCGCGTCTTTGCGGTGCATCGCAACCGCGAGCCGGCAGGTCTTTTGTGGCTCGATCTTTATGCCCGGCCGGGCAAGGTTTCCGGGGGGTGGATGCAGGAGTACCGGGCTGCCGAGTCGTTCCGCGGTCGGGTCCTGCCGCTGGTGTCGATCAACCTCAACCTGCCGGAGTCCGCCCCCGGCGAAGCGGTGCTGCTTTCGTGGGAGAACGCCCGGGTCCTCTTCCACGAGTTCGGCCACGCCCTGCACGGCTTGTGCTGTGAAGCACCTTACCCCTCGCTCGGCAGCTTCGAGCTCAACCCGGATGTGGTCGAGCTGCCGTCGATCCTCAACGAGCGGTGGCTGTCGACTCCGGAGCTGCTCGAGCGCTTCGCACGCCACCACCGCACCGGTCAACCGATGTCGCCGGAGCTGGTCCGATCCATCGAGGCCGCCGATCGCTTCGATCCGGCTGAGGGGACCACGGCGACCCTCGATTACCTGGCGACCGCCGTGGTTGACCTGAAGCTCCACCTCGCGGCCGACGGCCGCGAGATCGACCCCGTTCGTCTCGAGGAGCAGGTGCTCTCGGACCTCGGTCTTCCGGATGCTGTCGACCCGCTCCACCGGGCATTGCACCTCCGGCACGCCTTTGCCGGACTCTTCGAGGACCGGTACGCCTCCGGCTACTACTCCTACCTGTGGGCCGAGATGCTCGCTGCGGATGTCGCCGGGGAGTTCGAGCGTTCGGCTGGCGGCCTCTTCGACGCGGAGGTCGCCGAGCGGTACCTCAGCTCGATTCTCAGTGTCGGCCACAGCGTCCCGGCCGAGTCGGCATTCCGCAGCTTCATGGGTCGCGACCCCGACCCTGCAGCGTTGATGCGCAAGGCCGGCGTGACGAGCACGACGCGAGCTGGCTCGGGCTGTGAAGGGCGCGGCGGGAACAGCCGCTCATGATCTCGACCGCTGAGCGGGCACACCCCGGCGAATCGGCGCCGGAGCTTGCCGCCATAGCCGCCGCGGGCTGTGTCGGGGAGGTCGCGCCGATGGTGGTGCCGCTGTTCCTCGGCGCCATCATGGCCGAGTTCGGGGTCAGCGAGGGCACCGCCGGATTCGTCCCGGCGCTCGAGGTTGGGGCGATCGCGACCGCCGCGGTGCTTTTCTCGACCCGCGGCCGCGGGTTGGACCCGCGCCGTGTCGTGTTGATCGCGCTCGCGCTGGTGATTGCCGGCCAGACGATCTCGATGTTCGCGGGGGCCTGGCCGGTTTTTGTTGTAAGCCGGGCCGTCGCGGGCCTCGGAGAAGGCGTGCTGGTCGCTTCAGCCAACATTCAGGCCTCACTCACACGTCGTTCGCATCGGGCCTTCTCACTCCTCCTGGCCGTGATCATCACCTGCTTCGTGGTTATGGCCTCTGTGATTCCTGCCGCGATCGGCAGCTTCGGACCGCGTGGGGCGTTCGCCGCGCTGCTCGGGTTGGCGATTGTCGCGGGAGTTTTTCTATTGCGGTTTCCCCGCCGCCGGCCGCAGAGTGGCGACCCACAGCGGGCTCACTGGATCTCCGGGCCGGGCCCGCGGGTGCTGGTTGCGGCAGTGTTCGTGTACGTGGCTTTCAGCGCGCTGTGGACCTACGTCGGGCGGATCGGCGCCTCCCTCGGACTCAGCCTGGGCGTGGTCGGCGTGGTCGTCTCGGCGTGCGGCATTGTGGGGGCCTTCGGTCCGGTCAGCGCCGGGATGGTCGGGCTGCGGTGGGGCAGGAGCCTGCCGTTGCTGACGAGTTTGATGCTGATTGTGGGGACTGCGGTGACGTTGACTTCGGCCTGGTCTCCCGCCGTTTTCGCGGTGTCCGCGACCGTGATCATGATGGCCTTCATGTTCTTTGTGACCAACCTCCGGGAGTTGATGTCGGCCCTCGATCCGTCCGGCGGCTTGGTCGGGGTGGGTGTGGGCGTCATCACCACTGGGGGTGCCGCAGGACCGCTGTTCGCGGGGGTGATCCTCAACGCCGGCGGAAGCTACCCAAGCCTCGGCATCATGGCCGTGATCTGCTGCTCAGCCGCTTCCGCGGTGTTGGTCCCAATCGCCCGTGGCGCCGATCGGCTGCAGATTTCCGTGAATTCTGAAAGTTGATTCTGGTTTAGTGAGCCCAGATTTCGAGAGGTGACCCAAACGCACATGAGACCTTTACTTTTGGCCCCGTGTGGTCGATCCTCTTGCGGCGGCTGATCGCCGGGAAGAGACCGCAAGGAGCTTTGAGATGACCGCACCGATCACGACCGAATTCCGCATTCTTCATGTGCCGCGGCGCTACCCGTTGACGATCAGCCGCGGCACCCAGTCCTCTGCCGACAACCTCTTCGTCTTTGTGCACGACGGCGTGCACTCGGGCGTCGGCGAGTTCTCACCGTCGATCGCCTCCGGCTTCGATGCCGAGGCGGGGCGCGCCGAGCTGGAAGCGTTCCTCGCCGCGGGGCACGACCTCTCGAGCCCGCACCGGGCGTGGGCCGCGATGCGCGCCGCCGACATCAACCCGGGGGCAATGGCCGCGCTCGACGAGGCGCTGTGGGATCTTCTCGCCAAGCACGCGGGCCTCCCGCTCTACCGCTTGCTCGGGCTGCCAAAGGGCACCGTGGCGACGAGCCTGACGATCGGGATCAATCCGCCGGAGGTGACGCGCGAACGAGTGCCCGAGATTCTGCAGCGCACCGGTGCGAAGTTCCTGAAGATCAAGCTCGGCTCGCCGGCCGGTCGCGATCACGACAAGGAACACTTTTCCGCCGCCGCCGAGGCTGCAGCGCCGTTCGGGGTCCGGCTGCGGGTGGATGCCAACGGCGGCTGGACGGTTGACGAAGCGATCGCCATGGACCGATGGCTCGCTGGGCGCGGTGTGGAGTTCATCGAGCAGCCGCTGCCGCGCGGGAGCGAGGCCGACCTGCCGCGGGTGTTCGCCGAGCGCACCCTGCCGATCTTCGTCGATGAGAGCTGTCACTTCTCGCCGGACGTGGCCGCGCTCGCCCCGACCGTGGACGGCGTCAACCTCAAGCTGATGAAGTGCGGCGGCATCACCGAGGCCTTGCGCATCGTGGCGACGGCGCGCGCTCACGGACTTTCGACGATGATCGGGTGTATGGCGGAAACCAGCATCTCGATCTCGGCGGGCGCCGCACTCGGAGCCCTGTTCGACGAGATCGACCTCGACTCGCACCTCAACCTGGACCCGGACCCGGCGCGCGGGGCACTCCTGATCAACGGCGTGGTCACCCCCACCGACGACCCCGGGCACGGAGGGTACCTGAATGTTTGAGCGCGACCAGGTCCTCGCGATCTACATGGAAGCGCACTCCTCGGACCTTTCGGGGAAGATGGGCAGAGGCGTGCTGCGCAACTCACCGAACCCCATCGCGTGCGTCATCGATTCGCAGGCCGCCGGCCGGGACGCCGCCGACGTGACGGGGAGTCCGCGTCATTGCCCGATCGTCGCCACGGTCGCCGAGGCCCGCGCGCTCGGCGCCGAGGTTTTGGTGCTCGGCATCTCGCCGCCGGGTGGACGGATCCCGGAGACCTGGCTCTCCGCGCTCGACGAGGCCGTCGGGCTCGGATTCTCCCTGGTCAACGGGCTCCACGATCTGCTGGGGCCGCGGTATCCGAACCTTCCGTCAGGCCAGCGTGTGTGGGACGTGCGCGTCGAACCGCCCGGTCTCGGGATCGGGACCGGCGCCGCCGCACACTGTGCCGCACGCCGTGTGCTCATGGTCGGAACCGACATGTCGATCGGCAAGATGACGGCCGGTCTGGAGCTGCACGCGGCAGCGCTGGCCCGGGGCCTGCGATCGCATTTCGTCGCGACCGGACAGATCGGCATCGTGATCTCCGGAGGCGGCGTGGCTCTCGATGCCGTCCGCATCGATTTCGCGAGTGGCGCGATCGAGCGCGAGGTGGTGGCGGCCGGCGATTCCGACATCATCTTCGTCGAAGGCCAGGGATCGCTGCTGCACCCGGCGAGCAGTGCGACGCTTCCGCTGCTGCGCGGCACCATGCCGACCCACCTGGTCCTGTGTCACCGGGCCGGGCAGACAAACCTCGCACGCGTCCCCAGCGTCACGATTCCACCGCTTGGGCGGGTGATCACGCTTTACCAGGACCTTGCCGCGGCGTGCGGCGCTTTCCCGCGTCCGCTGGTGCCCTGCGTGTCACTCATCACCTCGCACCTGGCGTCTGCAACAGAGGCTCGCGAAGCAGCCGATGCGATCGAGGAGGAGCTGGGTGTGCCGTGCGACGACCCCGTGCGCCACGGCCCGGGGCGGCTGCTGGAGAGTCTCCTCACCTGACGTCGGGGGCCTCTTCCAACGCCACCGGCAGGCCTTCGGCCCGCCATGCCAGAATCCCGCCGCGCAGCCCGTAGACGTCGTCGAAACCCATCGTGCGGAGCATCTGCATCGCGCGTTGGGTGCGGCGGCCGGAGCGGCATGCCAACAGCAGGCGCCGGTCCCGCGCGAGATCGGGGCCGACATCGAGGACGGTGCGCAGCGGCATCAGGTTGGCGCCGGGGATGTGGCCCCGGGCGAACTCGTCGGGCTCTCGGATATCGAGGACGAGGGCATTGGTATCGTCCGCCATGATCCGGAACTCCTCGACGCCGATGATGTGGGCGGGGTCGAGAGAGACCCGGGTAATCGACGGTACCTGCGCACGGTAGGGGTGTTTCTTGAGCGCCTGGCACTCGGCGAAGACCCGGAGCTCGCACTCGTAGGTGCACACGGCGGGATCCAACACCTCCTCGAAGAGGTACTCGATGGCGCCCTCCTGGGGGAGGACGTGGTCAAGGCCGATGAAATCGAGGAAACCCGAATCCCGCATCACCTGTTCGACCGGTTCGCGCAGTCGCACGAGGTAGACGTCGCCTCCGAACGATCGGTAGGTGTTGACCGTGGATTCGAGCATCTCGATGCCGCTGAGGTCGATGATGTCGACGCCGTGCATCCGCAGCACCAGGAGGTGCTGGCCCGGGTTGTCCTCGAGGTTGTGGCGGAGCTCCTCTTCGATGTGGTGAACCGCGCCGAAGAACAACGGTCCGCGGATGTTCATGACCGCGAGTTGGGGGCACACCGGGGCCTTGGGCGAGTGGACGAAATGTCGAAACAGCCGGTCTGGAACGACCTGGTAGACGCGGGGCAGGCTCGAACGGATGACGAAGAACGCCAGTGAGAAAAGGATGCCGGCGAGGATCGCGAAGTCGAGCGGTTGCACCAGGGTGGCGAGGAAGGTCACCGCCATGATGGCGCCCTCGGTGCGCGAGGTGTTGAAGACCCGGAGGATCTGGTGGCGCTCGAGCATTCCCCAGGCGATTGCCAACAACACGGCGGCGATTGCCGCCCGCGGGATATAACGCGCGTACGGTGCGAACATCAGCATCCCGAGCAGGACGGTGGCGCCGGTGATGATGCCGGTGAGTGCGGTCCGTCCGCCGACCTGTTGGGCGACCGCCGATCGGGTGAACGAGCCGGAGCACGGGTAGCCCGAAAAGAGACCGGAAGCGAGGTTGGCGAGGCCCTGGCCGAAGAACTCCTGGTTGCTGTCGATGCGGTCGCCGGCGCGCCTCGCCAGGGCCTGGCCGGAGGCCACCGCTTCCACCAGACCGAGGGCGGCCACCGCGAGGGCGCCCATCCCCATCCCGCGGATCATCTCCAAGTCAGGCAGACTGTCCAGCGAGGTCCAGGTCAGCGGCGGCAGGCTGCGCGGGATGGCGCCCACGACTCGGACCCCGAGATCTTCGAGCCTGAAGACCGCCACGGCCAGCGCCGACGCCGAAATCGCAACCAGAGCCGCCGGAAACCTCGGTCCGAGCCGGCGGAGGACGACCAGCAGAACCAGGGTACCGAGCCCGAGCCCGATGCTGAGCAGGTGTGTCTCGTGCAGCTCTGATGCGACCACAGCCAGTTGGTGGTAGAGCTCCGGTTCCGCCGGTTCGTAGATGCGCAGCAGGTGTTTGAGCTGGCCGACCGCGATGTGGATCGCCGCCCCGGCCGTGAAGCCGATGAGAACCGACCGCGAGGCGAGCGTCACCAGCGCCCCGAAACGCAGAACTGCGAGGACGATGTTGAGCACACCGACCATCACTGCCAGCGTGCTGGCGGCGATCAGAAAGCCGGGCGTGCCGATCGCGGCGACGCCGAGTAGCACCGGCAGGACCAGCATCGACACCGCGTTGACGGGGCCGGTGGCGAGGTGGCGGGAAGAACCCCACAGCGAGCCGACGATCGCGGCAACGACCGCGGCGTAAAGACCGTACTGCGGCGGCAGTTCGGCAATCGACGCGTACGCGATCGACTGGGGTATGGCCACGGCGGCGACCGTAATTCCGGCGACGAGGTCCGGGGAAAGGTTCTGTTTCTGATAGCCGCGGAATATGTCGATCGGTCGACGCAGGTAGTCGCCGACCCCTTGAGAGGGCTCGGTCATCGTGTCGATCGCGACATCAGGTTCTTTTGTTTGGGATGCCATCTCAATTAACCGGACAAGAATATAGCGAAATCGAGAGAGCTGTCAATTTGCGGGAAGCGGTCGGACGTGTCCTGTGACCGAAGATCCGAAGGTCATCGGTCGAGCGAATAATGAGCTTCGGCGCGTTGTACGGCTTCGACCTGGGCCTCGGTCTCGATCGACCCGGGTCGAAGCTCTCGAACCCTGGCGATCGCCTCATCCGCCGAGGCTCCATTGGCGACCAGGTAGACGGCCGCCATGGTGCCGGAACGCCCCAACCCCGCCGCGCAGTGGACCGCAACCGGTTCTCCACGTCCGGTCGATTCGGTCGCCACGTCCACAAACTCGATCATCTGTTCGAGAGTTGGCGCTGTGAAATCCGCGATCGGGATGTGGGTCTGGCGGATTGACGTCGTTTCGAGCGGCGGGGGAATCTCGGTCAAAGAAATTACGGTTCGGACACCCTCGTGGTTGAGGAATTCCACATCCTCGGTGAGTGACCGGTTGCGGCCGGGCAGCGGCATGGTGGCGAGTTCGCCGTCCACGATCCAGGTGAATCCCTCCATGGTGATGGAGGCCTCCGGCCCAGGCAGTGACGGTGGTTGTTCGACGGACTGCGCCCGGTTGCACGCGGCGATGCCTGCTGCGAGCAACAGCACGACGAATGTCTTTTGAACGAACGAAAGCATCAGCGGGACTCTACCAGCGTTGGTTCCATTCGGAAGAACATGAGAGGATTGGCGGGATGAAGATCTGGATCTGCTCCTGTCTGGTCTGCGGAGTCGCGATCGCGGCGATGCCCGGTGAACGAACCGACGGCCAACCCTCGCAACCCGAGCGTCTGATGGCGGTGACCGTCGACGACCTTCCGGTGGCCCAAATGAGCTGGCACACCGATGAACAGATGGACCGGATCACAACCGACCTGCTGGCGACCCTTACCAAACACCGGGTGCCCGCGGTGGGGTTCGTCAACGAAGGAAAACTGGAAACCGATGGAGAGGTCAACGCCTTCCGTCTCGGGCTCCTCGCGCGCTGGTTGGAGGCGGGGTTCGAACTCGGCAACCACGGCTACGCCCACCTTGATCTGCACAAAGTGCCACCGGAAGAATGGAAGGCGGATATCGTGCTCGGCGAGACGCAGACCCGAAAGCTGGTTGAAGCATCCGGCGGGAAACTCCGCTACTTTCGCCACCCCTTTCTTCACACCGGCTTGAGTGTCGAGGTCCAGACCGATACCTACGACTTCCTCAGATCGCACGGCTACACCGTGGCGCCGGTGACCGTCGACAACAGCGAGTGGGTCTATGGCCGCGCCTACGCAAAGGCCTACAACGACGGCGACGAAGAGCTGCAACAACGCATCGGGCGCGACTACATCCGCTATATGCTCGAGGTCGTTGATTTCTATGAAGGCCAGAGCGAGGCCATCGTCGGCCGCGCCTTTCCCCACGTCCTGTTGGTCCACGCCTATGCCCTGAATGCCGATTGGCTAGAAGAACTGCTGATCGAACTCGAGCACAGGGGCTACGGCTGGGTCTCTCTCGAAAAGGCCCTGGAGGACCCGGTCTACCAACGACCCATCGACGGTTGGACGGGGATGGGCGGCATCACCTGGCTGCACCGGTGGGCCCTTACCGAAGGCGTCGACCGCTCGGTGTTCGACGGCGAGCCCGAACCCCCGGAGTGGATTGCAGCCATCAGGCCATGACGACATGTTGTTTCTGAAAGTCGTAGCGGAGGGATGAACCCTTCCCCTGCGGCTTTGAGATACGGCATCTATCCGCGATCCCAACCACCACACCCGTCTCTGAAAACCGTAGGGGCGGGGTTTATCGCCCGATCGGACGCGATTTTTTTCACGAGGCAGGGCTATATGCCGGCTGCGCGCTTATTTGGCGGCCTTGGTCGCCTTTTTCGTGGCCTTGGCGGCCTTCTTCTCTTTGGGTGAAAGCTTCGGCTTGTTGGACTTCTCTTTTTTGACTTGACCCTTTGCCATTTCGGACCTCCATGATCGGCGATCTCCATTCGGCCGCCTCGGCCGAATGTCGCCTTGTCGCGTTACTTTACACCGTTACCTATTCAGTGTGCGAATCGCTGCAGCCATTTCGCGCCGTTTCTTTTCCTGGTGGGATGGTGAGGCGCCCTGCTGACCGGGTCTTCAGAAACGTAGTGGCTTCGCCGAGGAATTCTTTTCCGATCTCACGGTTCTCAATATTAGAATAGGTCTCAATACCATCGTATGATGTATTCGTGATCGGCGGGCTCGGGGGGAGTAAGAATGATCGGCAGCAATGTTTCGCACTACAAGGTGACGTCCAAACTGGGTGAAGGCGGGATGGGTGAGGTGTGGCGCGCCGAAGACACCAAGCTCGGCCGCGACGTGGCGCTCAAGATGTTGCCGGACGGTTTCGCCCAGGATCCGGAGCGTCTGGCGCGATTCGAGCGCGAGGCGCGGGTGCTGGCGTCGCTCTCGCACCCGAACATCGCCGGCATCCACGGTCTCGAAGAGGTCGACGGCAAGCGGTTTCTCGTCATGGAACTGGTGGAAGGCCAGACCCTGGCGGAGCGCATCCAGCAGGGTCCGATGCCGATCGACGAGGTGGTGCGCATCGCAAAGCAGATCGCAGAAGCTGTGGAATCTGCGCACGAGAAGGGTGTCGTCCATCGCGACCTCAAACCGGCAAACGTGAACATCACACCGGACGGCACCGTGAAGGTGCTGGACTTCGGTCTGGCCAAGGCGCTGATCGGCGATCCGATGTCCGGCGACAGCCCCAACCAGGATCTGTCGCTGTCGCCGACGCTGACCCAGGCGATGACCGGGCTCGGCGTGCTGTTGGGGACCGCGGGCTACATGAGCCCGGAGCAGGCGCGCGGCAAACCGGTTGACCGGCGAGCTGACATCTGGGCCTTCGGTTGCATCGTGTACGAGATGCTGAGCGGCAAGAGGTTGTTCACCGGCGAGACCGCGACCGACGTGATCGGAGCGGTGGTTCACAAAGAACCCGATCTCGACCAGTTACCGTCGAAGGTGCCGGCGCAGATCCGTCGTCTGCTCGAACGGTGCCTCCAGAAAGACGTCAACCGCCGCCTGCAGTCGATCGGCGACGCGCGGATCGCCCTCCAGGAGTGGATGGAGAACCCCGAGGCAGAGACAACGATGGTCGCGGCAGCGCCGCAGGGGTGGCGGCGGTGGCTGCCGGGGCTCACCGCCGCGGCGGGTCTTCTCGTCGGCGGAGTCGTGGTGGCGTCGTTGACCGGCGGCAGCGAACCGGCGAGCGAACCGGTGCGCCGCTTCGAGGTCCAGATTGCCGACTCGGTGCTCGACTGGTCGCTGGGCTCGGGCGTTGTGCTGTCGCCCGACAGCAAGTTCCTCGCCTACGTCGAAGGTGGCGGCAACGACTCGACCCTCTTTCTGCGGCCTCTCGACCAGTTCGAGGGCCACCGGGTAGCGGGCGGAACCGGGACCGAAGCCTCCTACCATCCGTTCTTCTCACCCGACGGCCAGTGGTTGGGGTACGTCACGCCGGTTGCGCTCAAGAAGGTCTCGGTGACGGGTGGTTCGCCCATCACGCTGTGCCAGCTCGACCGCAGCCGCGGCGCGAGCTGGGGGCCCGACGGCACCATCGTTTTCGCGCCGTCAGCGAACACCGGGCTTTCGATCGTGCCGGCGACCGGGGGCGATCCGCAGCCGCTCACGACTCTCGATGAGGCGAGCGGCGAAGTCAGCCATCGCTGGCCGCAATGGTTGCCGGGCGGCAAGAAGATCCTGTTCACGGCCGGCACCGAGCTGACCGATTTCTCGGGAGCCAGCCTCGTGGTGCTCGATGTCGCGAGCGGTGAGCGCACCGTGATCCACCGCGGCGGCTTCTACGCTCGGTACGTCCCCACCGGTCACGTCCTCTACGTCAACGACAACACGGTGTTCGCCCTGCCGTTCGATATCGATCGGGTCGTGGCGACGGGCTCGCAGTTCCCGGTCCTCGAGGGGATCGAGGCGGACCCGACGCACGGGTCGGCGCAGTACGACGTTGCCCTGACCGGGCTGCTCGGCTACCTCCCCGGGGTCGCCGATCTCCACCCGTTCTCGATCGTACGGGTCGACGCGGCGCAGCGCAGCGAGATCCTCTGGCAGGAGCCCGGGGTCTTCGGGACCCCGAGGCTGTCACCCGACGGGGCCAGGCTGGCGCTGTCGGTGCTGCGCGACGGCAACTGGGACCTCTGGGTCTACGAACTCGAACGGGGCGTGGCGACCAGGATCACCTTCGGTGCCGGGTATGACGCCGATCCGGTGTGGTCGCCCGACGGCCGCTGGCTCGCCTTCGCCTCCGACCGCGACGGCAGCATGACCGTGTTCCGCAAGCGGGCGGACGGCTCGGGCCAGGCGGAACGGCTGTTGGATCCGGAGGTGCTGCCGAGCCCGTTCCCCAACTCGTGGTCGCCCGACGGCAAGTGGCTGGCGGTCAGTCCGACCGGGCAGGGGGGCAACGACCTGTGGGTCGTGCCTGCGGACGGCCAGGGCGAAGGTGAGGCGCTGATGGCGACCCCCTACTCGGAGGTGTTTGCGGCGTTCTCTCCCGACGGCCGTTGGGTCGCGTACGAGTCCAACGAATCCGGCCGCCGCGAGGTCTACGTCGGGTCATTTCCGGCCGGCGGCGGCAAGTGGCAGATCTCTGACGAGGGCGGGTCACAGGCGGTGTGGTCGCGCGACGGCCGGCGGCTGTATTACCGGACGGACGAGGGCGTCATGGTGGTCGACGTCGATGGCAGCGGTGAGAGCTTTCGGGTCGGCAAGGCGCGACCGGCGATCTCGGGCACCTACGTCGGTGGTCTGAACGGGGTGCAGGCGGGCAACTACTTCTTCCCCGACTACGACGTCGCCCCGGACGGCAGCTTCGTGCTCTTCTCAGGCGACGAGTTACCGGAGGGCGTGACGACCGCCAAGCTCGTGACCGGGTGGTTCTCGGAGCTCGAGCGGCTGACGACGGCGACCGGCAAGTAGGTGGAAGCAGCATCGTGTCCCTCTGGTCTCGAGGAATTCTCGGTGATCTCCGGGGTTTTCACTGCACAGGTTGGGTTTCGTTCAGCAAACTGACATCGCGTTGCCCGCAGGCGGCGGGCCATTGAAGGAGTGGGGATGATCGGCAGCAGTGTTTCGCACTACAAGGTGACCTCCAAACTGGGCGAGGGGGGAATGGGCGAGGTGTGGCGCGCCGAAGACACCAAGCTCGGCCGCGAGGTTGCACTCAAGATGTTGCCCGATCTGTTCGCGCAGGATCCTGAACGGCTGGCGCGCTTCGAGCGCGAGGCGCGGGTGTTGGCGTCGCTCTCGCACCCCAACATCGCCGGGATCCACGGACTCGAAGAGGTCGACGGGAAGCGCTTCCTGGTCATGGAGCTGGTGGAAGGCCAGACCCTGGCGGAGCGTATCCAGCAGGGTCCGATGCCGATCGAAGAGGTGGTTCGAATTGCGAAGCAGATCGCCGAGGCGGTGGAGTCTGCGCACGAGAAGGGCGTGATTCACCGCGACCTCAAACCGGCAAACGTGAACATCACACCGGACGGCACAGTGAAGGTGCTGGACTTCGGTCTGGCCAAGGCGCTGATCGGCGATCCGATGTCCGGCGACAGCCCCAACCAGGATCTGTCGCTGTCGCCCACCCTGACCCAGGCGATGACCGGGCTCGGCGTGCTGTTGGGGACCGCGGGCTACATGAGCCCCGAGCAGGCCCGGGGCAAACCGGTGGACCGGCGCGCGGACATCTGGGCCTTCGGTTGCATCGTGTACGAGATGCTGAGCGGCAAGAGGTTGTTCACCGGCGAGACCGCGACCGACGTGATCGGAGCGGTGGTTCACAAAGAACCCGATCTCGACCAGTTACCGTCGAAGGTGCCGGCGCAGATCCGTCGGCTCCTCGAACGGTGCCTCCAGAAGGACGTCAACCGCCGCCTGCAGTCGATCGGCGACGCGCGGATCGCCCTCCAGGAGTGGATGGAGAACCCCGAGGCAGAGACAACGATGGTCGCGGCAGCGCCGCAGGGGTGGCGGCGGTTGCTGCCGTGGGCCGTTGCCGCCGGCACTCTGGCGGTCGGGCTGGTGATCGGCGCCATGTTCCTCGGCCGCCACGCCGCGCCCGAACCGGTGCGCCGGTCGTCCATCGAAGTGGGAGCCGAAGGCCTCTTCTCCGGTTTTGGCACCAGCGCGGTGCTCTCCCCAGATGCGAAGTTTCTGGCCTATGTTCTCGGCTCCGGCAACGAGGGAGGAGAAATCAAGCTGCGTTCTCTCGACCGATTCGAGCCCACCACCATTGCCAGTGGGGGCGCCGGTGTGGCTCCCTATCAGCCATTTTTCTCGCCCCACGGCGATTGGATGGGATACGTCACTCCGGGCGAGCTCAAAAAGGTCTCGACTGCCGGTGGTGCGCCAATCACCCTGTGCAAGGTCGATCTCAGCCGCGGCGCGACTTGGGGCATCGACGAGACCATCGTCTACTCGCCCTCACCGAGGAGCGGCCTGATGCGAATGTCCTCCGCGGGTGGCGAGACCCAGGCCCTGACGACCCTCGGTGAAGGCGAGATCAGCCACCGCTGGCCGCAGTGGATGCCCGACGGAAAGTCGGTGCTCTTCACGACGCTTACGGAAGAGGCCGGCAACTTCGAGGCCGCCAGCCTCGAGGTCGTGACTGTGGCGACCGGCGAACGCAAGGTGGTGCATCGTGGCGGCTACCACGGCCGCTACGTCGCGACAGGGCACATCCTCTATATCCACGAGGACACGCTCTTTGCCCTGCCGTTCGACGCCGGGAAGCTGGAGGCTCGCGGCTCTCAGATGCCGGTGCTCGAAGGAGTGGGCGCCAGCGTCGTCCAGGGGGCGGCGCAGTTCGACGTGTCGACCGACGGGGTGCTCGTCTACGCGACGACGTCCCGAGAAGGCGACCCGTTCCCCGTGGTGCTGGTCGACCGCACCGGTCGAACGGAGCCCTTGTGGTCAGAGCCCGCCCTCTATGCCAACCCCGAGCTTTCTCCCGACGGTCGCAAGCTTGCGCTGTCAATTCTGCGCGGCAACAACTGGGACATATGGATCTACGATCTGGAACGCAAGGTGGCCACTCGTCTGACCTTCGATGAGGGTTACGACGCCGATCAGGTCTGGTCTCCTGATGGCCGATACATCGCCTTCAGTTCAAATCGGGAGGGCAACCAGGCGGTCTACCGAAAGGCCGCGGACGGGTCGGGCGAAGAGGAGCTGATCGGCTCGAGCGATCAACTTTCGGGGCTGTATCCGACCTCGTGGTCTTCCGACGGCCGGTGGATCACTGTCTGGAGCGGTAACTCCGACGTCTACGTTCTCGAGGTCGAAAGCGGCGAGATGGAGCCGTATCAGACGAGCGAATTCGGGGAGTTCAACCCGAGCTTTTCTCCCGATGGCCGCTGGATAGCCTACGACTCCAACGAGTCGGGCCGGCTCGAGATCTACGTCCGGGCATTCCCTGCCGGCGGCGGCAAGTGGCAGGTATCCGATGGCGGAGGTGCGTTGGCGCGCTGGTCAGACGATGGGAGCGAGCTCTTTTATCGCACCGATGATGGCATCGTGGCGGTTGATGTCAACGGCAGCGGTACGAATTTCGAGGTCGGCACACCGCGCACTCTGTTTTCCGGTCCCTTCCTGGGCGGAATCAACGGCATCGCCGTGGGCGGATTTGTCTTTCCCGACTACACCATCACCGGCGATGGCGAGCACTTCGTGATGTTTGCCGGACGCGAGGAAACCAGCCGCCCGACTTCGGTGCGTCTGGTCACCAACTGGTTCGACGAACTGCGGCGGCTCACGGCGGTCGGCGGCAGATAGAGCTGCCCATGCGAAAATGCGGCCCATGGAAACCATGTGGTCGCGCAAGGGTCTTGGATGCGCCGTTCTGGTGGTCGTGGCTGCGGCTGCGGCCGGGTTCGGAACAGCGGCCGCTGCAGACGATGTCGACACGTTTTTTGAAGGCGTCGTCGGTCCGGAAGCGTACGTGCTGAGCAAGCTCGCCTCCCACAGAGTTGTGTTCTTCGGAGAGAGCCACTGGGTGGCCGACGAGGTGGAGCTGGTCGCAGAGTTGGTACCGCGGCTCGCAGATGTCGGGACTCGGACTCTGGCTGTGGAGGTGTTCCCGGCGGGTATGCAGGAGCAACTGGACCGGGTGGTTGGCGGCGCCGAGTGGGACGAACCGGGTGCGATGGCCGTGCTGCGGGCGGCCGAAATGCCCCACGGGGAGTACCTCGATATCATCCAGGCGGTGTGGCGGCTGAATCGGGAGAGGGGACCTGGAGCTCTGGCGTTGGTGGCCATGGGGCCCGGACCGGACTGGCGGGAGACGCTTCCTCCGGGAGAAGACTACGAGACCTTCATGGCCGACCGGATCCGCCGGGCACTCGAAGCGCGAGGGGGCTCGGTGCTGGCCTACATGGGACTGCATCACGCGTTCACCCGGTACGTTCAACCGGAGTCGACGGAGGATGGAAGGGCGTGGCGATTCATGGTTCGAGCAGGAAATACCCTGTGGTGGGAGATGGGGGAGACGGTGTTCGCTCTCGGCACCCACCACCCGGTCCAGTGCAGGAAAGGTGACGCCTGGGGGTTCTGCCTGCCGTTCGACGGGGCGATCGATTGCGCAGCGGATCGGGCCGAACGCGCTGCCTTCGGGTTCGACGTGGCGGGTTCGCCGTTCGCCGAACTCCGGTTCGACCCCGGGGTCATCTACGCTGCCGGCTACCCGGACCTCCGCTTCGTCGATTTCATCGACGGCTGGGTCCGTTTCGCGCCGGTCGACGACCTCCGCCAGACGCGCGTGATCCCTCTCCATGAATATGCACCTGACGAGACCTCCCTCGCGGCTGTGCGGAAGGCCAATCCCTTTGACGGACGAGAGCTGTCGCAGGAGGATCTGGAGTCGTTGTGGCTCGAACACACCGTGAGTCGCTCTCAACCGATTCTCGAGAATCGCTGGAAGGGTGTTCCCGGCTGGCGCGACGCGTGCGACCCGCCGGCCCCTGCTGCGAACTAGCCCGCTCTCCTCACTGCCGGCGCGGGCCCCCCTCCGGTGCTACAGTTGAAGTACCCCACAGCGCGCGAGAACTGCGCGTGCGGTCAGGTGCTTGACGTGCAGGGTCTTCTCATCCTGGTGGCATTGGCCTATCTGCTGCTGGCGCCGATTGGCCTGATCGTCGCGGTGGTGGCATTTTTGAAGGGACGCCGGTTCGAGGCGCGGCTGGAGGCTCTCGAGGCCGATTCCACACGGCTCGCTGCGAGGGTGCGGGATGTGGCGACCTCGGGGACGGGGCGAGAGGCTGCAGCCGAACCCGCGCAGCCCGAGAGGGTGGGGCCGGAGCCTGGTCCTGCAATCGCTCCCCAGGCGGCGGTGCGGATGCAGGTGCCGCGGCCGCCGTCTGCACATACGCCGGCCCCTGATTCCGAGGAACCATCGCCGATCGACGGCCTTCGAGCGGCTGCCGCCGCCGAGCAGCCGGCCGAGCCGTCTCCCCCGCCGAAACCTGAACCACCGGCGCCGCCCGTCGAGGCGCCGGTGGCAGCTCCCGAGATCTCTCCGCCGGCATCCCAACCCGTTGCCCCGGACGTTTCTGCCGCGGATATTCTGAAGGCGGCTCGGGAGTCTCTACCTCCCGCCGCACCGTCAACGCCGAAACCGCCCAGGCCGCCCTTCGACTGGGAGAACCTGGTCGGGGTCAAGCTCTTCTCCTGGATCGCCGGCATCGCGCTGGTGATCGCCGCGGTTTCCTTCCTGCGCTACTCGATCGACCACGGGTGGTTGAGCCCACCGGTACGGATGGCCATCGGGCTGTTGGCGGGTGTCGCCCTGCTGGTGGTGTGTGAACTCAAAGCGGCGCGAAAATATCCGGTCACCGCCAATGCCCTCGATGGCGCCGGCGTCGCCGTGCTCTTTGCGACCTTTTTCTCGGCCCACGTCCTGTGGCAACTGATACCGGTGGTGCCGACCTTCATGGCGATGGCCCTGGTCGCCGCGACCGCCGTCGTACTGGCGATCCGAAGGGACTCGTTGTTCATCGCCTTGCTCGGGCTGGTGGGCGGTTTTGCGACGCCCTTCATGCTCTCCTCGGCGCTCGACCGGCCGCTGTCGCTCTTCGGCTATCTCGTCATCCTCAACGCCGGTCTGGCCTGGGTCGCCTACCGGCGCGGCTGGCCGGTCCTGACCGCGTTGAGTCTTGCGTTCACGACGATCCACCAGTGGGTCTGGGTGGTGCGGTTTCTCAACACCTCGAATATCGGCGTCGCCCTGGCTGTGTTTCTCGTATTTCCGGCGCTCGCCTTTGCCGGGCTGGTTCTCAGCCGGACCCGCGACACGGCCCACGATCACCGGTTTCAGCAGACAGCGGTCGTCGCCGCATTGCTGCCCCTGCTCTTTGCCGCCTATATGGCCGTCGTCCCTGAGTACGGGGCCCGTTATGGACTGCTGTTCAGTTTCTTGTTTCTGGTGGTCGCTGGACTTGCGGCGGTGGCGATCTGGCGCGGGCCGGAACGGATCCACCTGATCGGCGCCGTTTCGACGGTGGTGGTTTTTGCGGTGTGGATGACGCAGTCGTACTCGGGCGCGTGGCCCGGCATCCTGGCGTTTCTGACCCTCTTCGTCGTGTTCTTTCTGCTCGTCCCGGTGGTTGCAGACCGTGCCGGCAGACCGCTGGAGCTCACCGTCGAGCAGTCAGTGCTGGCCGCGCCGGCGCTGCTGTTTCTGTTCCCGGCCCTGATTGCCGTCGAACCGAGATGCAGCGCGCCGCTGCCGGTCTTTGGCGCTTTGTTCGTCCTGATGGCGATCATCTCCGCTTTTGCAATCGCCCGGCGTGAGGGCGCTCTGTATCTCGTTGCGGCGTTTTTTACGGTCATCGCCGAGGCGGTGTGGTCGGTTCGCTACCTCAACGAGGAGACCCTGCTGGCGGGCCTCGCGGTGTACGGTGTCTTCGCACTCTTCTACCTCGGTGTGCCGATGCTGGCCCGCCGCCAGGGCCGGACTCTGGAGCCGGTCGGAGGCGCCGCGGCCCTGTTGCTGGTCAGTCTGGGGTTGCTGTTCTTCCTCGCCCTCGGCACGGCGGCGCAGGCGGCGCTCTGGGGTCTGGCCCTGCTGCTGGTGGTGCTCAACGCCGGGCTCTTCTTCGAGGGGGCTGCGGGGAGGCTTCCCGCACTTTCGATTGCGGGAACGGCGCTGTCGTGGCTGGTGCTCCTGGCGTGGTGGGCGAAGGCTGATGTGACGGCCGGGTTGGTGCCTGCTCTGGTGGTGGTGGCGGGCTTTGCGGTGTTCTCGGTTGCCGGCGCCGCGTTTCTCGGCGGCCGCGCGAACGCCGCGACATCCGCCGAGGCCGGCGTCATCGACGGCGGGGTGTACCTGCTGCTGGTAGGCCACGCCTTCCTGCTCTTCGTGGCGTCGCGACCGGAGCTCGCGGTGCCGCCGTGGCCGCTGCTCGGCGTGCTCCTGGTGCTCGACGTGGCCGCCGGGGTGGCGTCCCTGGTGACCCGGCGCGGTGAATTGTTCGTGTCCGCCATCGGCGCCTCGATGGTGGTTCTGCTGGCTTTCCAGAACACCGCGAATCAGACCCCCTGGCCCACGGTGGCTGTGTTGGCCGCCCTGTCTGTGGCGGCGCTGGCCGTCAGCTGGTGGCCGCTGGCCCGCCGCCGGCTCGGGCAGGATAATCCCGCATTGGCGATCTTTGCCGCTGGGGCCGCCGGGAGTCTGCTGGTGGCGCAGGGCGTTGCCATTGCCGCAGCAATGACGCCCGGAGCTCCGTCTTTTTCGATGGTGGTGTGCTGCCACCTGGCGCTGGTGATCACCCTGCTGGTGGTGGCCTGTCTGCGGCGGTGGTTCGTGCTCGCGGCCGTGGCCGTCATCCCGACCTTCATCGCGGTGTCCTGCGAACTTGCCAATCACGCGGGTTGGAGGCAGGTGCTCCTCTTCGACGTGCTGGCGTGGGCGCCGTTCGTCCTCCTGCCGCTGCTTCTCGGAAGGCGGGCAGTCACCGACCGTTGGCCGTGGATCGCGCCGGTGCTGGCCAGTGTCCCGTTCTTCTTTCTCGCCCGTCAGTCGATGATCGAGGGCGGCTTCGGCAACGTCATCGGAGTGCTCCCCGTCGTGCAGGCGATCGTGCTGGCGATGGTTCTGATCCGGTTGGTCAGATTGGAGCCGCTCGAAGACCGCGACCTCGGACGGTTGGCCCTGGTGGCGGCGGCGGTGCTCGGCTTCATCACTCTCGCCATTCCGCTCCAACTCGAAAAGCAGTGGATCACCATCGGGTGGGCGTTGGAGGGCTGCGCCCTGGCGTGGCTCTACCTTCGCGTTCGCCACCGCGGTCTGCTTGCCTGGTCCGTGGGTCTGCTGACGGTGGTCCTCATCCGGCTCACCCTCAACCCTGCGGTCTTCACCTACCACGCACGGTCCGACGTCCCAATCTTCAACTGGTATCTCTACACGTATCTCGTGGCGTCCGCGGCGTGCCTGGTGGCCGCCTACCTCCTGCGAAACGAGGACGAACTCTTCGGCGTCACGTGGCTGAAGCCTGTGCGGCTGCTTTCCTCCTACGGCACCGTCCTGCTGTTCCTGCTGCTCAACATCGAGATCGCCGACTTCTTTGCGACCGGGCCGGCCCTGACCTTCAGATTCTCGGGCGCCTCACTCGCCCAGGACCTCAGTTACACCCTGGGGTGGGCCGTCTTCGCCATCGCCCTGCTGGCAGCGGGGGTGGCTCTGGCCAGCCGTGCGGCCCGCATCACTTCGATCGCGTTGTTGGCGGTGACCGTTTTGAAGGCGTTTCTCCACGACCTGCCGATCCTCGGGGGTCTCTACCGGGTGGCGTCCTTCGCCCTGCTGGCGCTCTCGCTGGCGGTGGTGGCGGTGGCCATCCAGAAGTTCGTGCTCAAGCGGCCGGAGGATGGAGAGCGATGAAGAACCCGGGACTGATGGCCGGTCTGGTCTGTTTTCTACTCGCGCCGGCAGTCGCGTTCGGCACCCAGACCGAAGCGTCGATGGAACGCGGTGTCGAACCCGGAGCGCCCGGCGGCAACCGTCTCGAGGTCGATGTCGAACTGCTGGCCGGCGCCGCGGATGGACTCCGCGATCTCCGCCTCTTTTCCACCGACGGTGACGAGGTCCCGTACCTGCTGCTCGAGCAGCCGCGTGGAGAGCGGACATGGAAGGACGGTCGGATCCTGCCGTCGAGCCGGACCCGGTCAACGAGCGGGTTCGAAGTGGATCTCGGCGAGCAGGCGATGGTCGATCGGATCAGAATCGGCGGGCTGCCGGCGCCCTTTCTCAAAAGGGTCCGGCTCGAGGGTGGTGGCGACCGGTCGCGGTGGACCCTGCTGCAGGATGAGGCGACCCTTTTCGATCTGCCGGACGAGAATCTGAGTCTGCTCGAACTCGAGTTCGAGCCGGGCGAGTACCGCTATCTGCGGGTGACGTGGAGCGATCGCTCGAGCGGCCGCCTGCCGTTGCCGAGCCGGGTCGAGGCGCGGCTGCTTCCGGGGCCCCAGCCGCCGCCTCCACTGACCGCTGTTCTCGGGTTCGAACAACGGGCCAGTGAGCCCGGCCGCAGCCGCTATCGGGTGATCCTTCCGGCGCCCGGTCTGCCGATCGTAGGCCTCGAGCTCGAGGTCGGTGACTCGAGGGTGTTGCGACGAGCGCGGGTCGCCGAGGCCCGGCTCGTAGGCAGCGAGATCCGGCCCCACGGGCTGGGCGAGACGACCCTGCGGCGGGTGGTTCACGACGACCTCGTGGCATCGCAGATGGAGATCGCGATCTCGCAGCCGGTCGAGGACGAGTTGGAGATCGAGATCGACGACGGCGACAACCCGCCGCTCGAGTTGAAGAAGATCACCGCACGGTTCGCCCCTCAACCGTGGATCTATTTCGAGAGTCCGGATGGCAGCGAGCTCACGGCCCGTTACGGCGCGCCGGGTCTCCGGGCGCCGCACTACGACCTCGAGGCGCTGCGGCAAGCGCTCGGTTCCGAGATGCTCGCTCGAGACGTTCAGGTTGCGCGATTCGGGGCAGGACGGCAACTGGTTGTGACGGCGTCGCCCGAGGAGTTCGCCATCGCGGATGCCGTCGGCGGCGGCGCGAAGATCGACCTGGCGGGTTTTCAGATCCGGCGGGGCGTGGAGCCGGGGTCCCTCGGACTCAACGCCGTCCGGCTCGATCCCGCCGTGCTCGCCGGCAGTGGAAACCTCGGGGATCTGCGGATCGTCGACGGCTCCGCGGTCCAGGTGCCCTACATCCTGGAGACGCTGGGAGAACCGACGATTGTCGATCTTGACGAACCGGCGCCGGTCACCGACACAGGAGGCAACCACCAGTCGGTGTACGGGCTGGCCCTGCCGTTTGCGACCCTGCCCGCTGCGGTACTGACGATTGAGACCACCGCGCGGGTCTTCGAGCGCCGGGTTCGCCTGGTGCGCGAGGAACAGCGAAATCCCCGCGATCCGCCGGTCGCGGTGACCCTCGACGAGCAGGTCTGGCGGAACGGCGACGCCGGGCGCGAGGCGCCCCCGCTGAGTCTGCGGGTTCCGGCGCACGCGGGGTCCGAGCTCATGCTGGTCATCGACGAGGGTGACAACAGCCCCCTCCAGATCGCGAGCCCGAAGCTGTACCTCCCAACCTATCGGCTGCGCTTCATCCGGCGCAGCGAGGATGACCTGTGGCTGATGTACGGCCGGGAGGGGTTGGCCGCACCCCGTTACGACCTCGCACTGCTGGCGCCCCGGGTGCTCGGGGCGCGGGTGCCGGAAGTCGGGCTCTCCGAGATCGCAGAGGAGCTGCCCACCGTCACAGGCGGTCGAATCGGCAGGTTCGTATTCTGGGGCGCGCTGATTCTGGTGCTCATCGTGCTGCTCGGGCTGGTCGCGCGGCTTTTGCGCCGCGAATAGGCACATACCGGAATCAAGACACAAACCGGTTTCGGAACCCGGCATCCCCACCGTCGACGTGGCGCCGCCGAGGAATATTTGGACTCTCCCGGGTTTTTCATAAAGGGTTGGATTGCATTCAATACATACAGATGGCGTGACCCGCGATCGGCGGGATATTGAAGGAGTGGGGATGATCGGCAGCAATGTTTCGCACTACAAGGTGACTTCGAAACTGGGCGAGGGCGGGATGGGGGAGGTGTGGCGCGCCGAAGACACCAAGCTCGGTCGCCAGGTGGCCCTCAAGATGCTGCCGGACGGTTTCGCCCAGGACCCCGAGCGGCTGGCGCGTTTCGAACGCGAGGCGCGGGTGCTGGCGTCGCTCTCGCACCCCAACATCGCCGGCATCCACGGTCTCGAAGAGGTCGACGGGAAGCGTTTCCTGGTGATGGAACTGGTGGAAGGCCAGACCCTGGCGGAGCGGATCCAGCAGGGGCCGATGCCGATCGACGAAGTGGTGCGCATCGCGAAGCAGATCGCCGAGGCGGTCGAGTCGGCGCACGAGAAGGGCGTGATTCACCGCGACCTCAAACCGGCGAACGTCAACATCACGCCGGACGGCAACGTCAAGGTGCTGGACTTCGGTCTCGCGAAGGCGCTGATCGGCGACCCGATGTCGGGCGACCACGTCAACCACGACCTGTCGCTGTCGCCGACCCTGACCCAGGCGATGACGGGGTTGGGCGTGCTCCTGGGCACCGCGGGCTACATGAGCCCCGAACAGGCGCGGGGCAAACCGGTGGACCGGCGCGCGGACATCTGGGCCTTCGGCTGCATCCTTTACGAGATGCTGACCGGTCAGCGATTGTTCACCGGTGAGACGGCAACCGATGTGATCGGGGCGGTGGTGCACAAGGAGCCGGACCTCGACGAGCTGTCGTCGAAGGTGCCGGCGCAGATCCGTCGGCTCCTCGAACGGTGCCTCCAGAAGGATGTCAACCGCCGCCTGCAGTCGATCGGCGACGCACGGATCGCGCTTCAGGAGTGGATGGAAAATCCCGAGGCCGGGGAGGTCGTGGGAGCCGAAGCGTCTCGTCGTAAGCCGTGGCTGATTGGCGCAGGCGTCGCTGCGGGGCTGGTCCTCGGTCTGCTGCTCGGGGCCGTGTTTCTCGGCGCTCGCAGCAAGCCCGAACTGCTGCGGAGGTTCGAAATCAACGTTTCGGAGCAGGGTCTGTTCTCGCGTCTGGGCTCCGGCATCGTCGTGTCTCCCGACGGCAGCATGATCGCCTATACCACCGGTCAGGAAGGGCAGACGCAGTCGCTGATATTGCGGCCTCTGGACCGCTTCCAGGAGACGGTGCTGGCCAGCGGTGAGGGCGGCAGCGGTCCCTACCACCCCTTCTTCTCGCCAAAAGGTGACTGGCTGGGCTTCGTGACCCCCGGCGAACTCAAAAAAATCTCGACCAGCGGCGGCGCGCCGATCACCCTCGCCCAGGTCGAACGGAGCCGCGGCGCGACCTGGGGGCCGGATGGCACCATCGTCTACAGCCGCTCGATCTACACGGGCCTGTCGCGGATTTCGGCGTCGGGCGGTGACCCGCAGCCGCTGACCGAACTCGACGAGGCGGCCGGTGAGCAATCGCACCGTTGGCCGCAGTGGCTCCCGGGGGGCAAGGCCGTGCTCTTCAGCTCGCTGACCGAGGGTGGCCAGTTCGTGTTCGAGGACGCCTCGATAGAGGTCGTCATCGTCGCGACCGGCGAGCGCAAGGTCATCCATCGGGGCGGCTACTACCCGCGGTACGTGCCGACCGGGCACATCCTCTATGTTCACGAGGGCACGCTCTTCGCGTTGCCGTTCGATGTCGACAAGCTCGAGGCCACGGGGTCGCAGATGCCGGTGCTCGAAGGGCTCGAGACCAACGCGGGCCAGGGTTCTGCGCAGTACGCCGTGTCGGACACCGGGCTGCTGGTCTACCTCGAGGGCGGGAACGCGCTCGAACCCTTCCCGATCGTGTGGGCCGACCGCGAAGGGCGCAGCGAGACGTTATGGGGAGAGCCGGGGATCTACGGAACCCCCAGACTCTCACCCGACGGCAGCAGACTCGCCGTTTCTGTACAGCGCGGCCCGAACTGGGACGTCTGGGTGTACGACCTCGAGCGGGACGTCGCCACGCGCATCACCTTCGGCGAGGCCTACGAAGCCGATCCGGTGTGGTCGCCCGACGGCCGTTGGATCGCCTACGAGGGCGAGATCGACGGGGTCGACGGCATCTTCCGCAAGCGCACCGACGGTACGGGCGACGCCGAGATGTTGATGGAGCCGGGCAAGCAGACCTTTCCCGCCCCGCAATCCTGGTCTGCGGACGGGCGGCACCTCGCGATCCAGAGCGCCGGCGATGGCGGCCAGACCGACATCTGGATCCTGCCCATCGACGCGGACGGCGGTGCCGGGGAGCCCGAGGCGTTCGTCAAGACGCCGTTCGACGAGACCGGGCCGGCCTTTTCGCCGGACGGCCGGTGGCTGGCCTACAACTCCACCGAGACCGGCCGTCCCGAGGTCTTCGTCGCCTCGTTTCCTCCCGGCGGCGGCAAGTGGCAGGTGTCGGACGGCGGCGGCACCCAGGCACTCTGGTCGGGTGACGGCCGCGAGCTCTTCTTCCGAACCGATGAGGGCATCATGTCGGTCAAAGTTGCGACCGAGGGAAATTCCTTCCGGGCGAGTCGGCCGGAGGTCGTCTTTGAAGGCAACTTCCTCGGCGGGTTGCGGGGCGTACTGCTTCCCGGTTACAACTTCCCAGACTACGACGTCGCGAGCGACGGCAAGCGCTTTGTCATGTTCCAGGGCACCACTGAAGGTGCGCTCGCGACAGAGGCCAAGGTCGTGCTCGGGTGGTTCGGGGAGCTGCAGCGTCTTTCCGAAGCGGGCGCTCGCTAGGCGATCGCATCGACGCGGCTTCGATGACTCAATAACGGCCCGAACCGGATCGAAGACTCAGGGGCGGCCGTTTGGTTGCGAGAGATGCTTCGCCCCGGACACCGGAATCACCCGGCGGCCGGCTCGGCGGGAGATGGCCTCTCTGGGACCGCCAGGAGTAAGACCCAAAAAGTCGATCAATGCATCCATCAGATTGTCGCGGGTTGTCGACCCGTCGACGAGTTCCGCAATCGCGTAGGAAAGACAGAATGTCCGCTGCCCGTATAGACCTTTGTACTGGACTGAGACGATTCCGTAGTCGGACTCGGTAAAGGCGGCGACGCCGGTGGATGGGGTGAAGATGTCGATCCAATCCACCGGAGACTGGGTTGTCTCGACGAACTCCATACCCGACGTGAGGGCGTCGCCGTTTCCGGCCAGACTGTCGATGGTGTTGGTGTCGCCGTCGACACCGCTTTCGATGCCGAAGAGGGGGAGGAGAGAGGTGCCGTCGACCAGGTCGTAAACGTCCCAACCCAGGGTGTCGCCACCCTCGAGGAAGAGACGTCCTCCCGTTTCGAGGTAGTCCTGGATCGCGTCCACCTTCCACTGGGCGTCGAGACGAGCTGAATATGGGGGTCCGTCCGGATCGAGGCCGGCGTTGCCAAAGGACAGGAACACGCCGTCAAATCCCTTCAGCCCGCGGGGGAAGTCCCCCGAAATATAGGTCACGGTGAAATCGCGGGAGGTCAGCTCATCGCGGAGATACCTCCCGCTGAAAGTGGCGGCATCCGCGGTGCCCTCCCACACCAGGAGCCCGCCGCCGGCGATCAATACCGGTGGCAGATCCAACGTGCTGTGGGGAGAAATGGTTGCGTCGGATGCCTCGGCAGAGAGGGTCAGGTTGATCACGCCCGAGGGGGCATTTGCCGCCACCTGAATAGCGAAGGTGCTCGAGAGGACCGCCGCCATGTCCGCCGTCACCGCGGTTGTGACAGTGGCACCGACGACAGCGACAGAGGGCTCGTCTGAGCTCAGAGTCATCGTCACGGCGTTGCTGGTTGCGCGGTGGCTGTAATTCCTCAAGGTGAGTCGTATTTCGGCGCGTTCTCCGGCCTCGAGCGAACCGTCGTTGTTGTCGTCGAGGACCTCCATTGCCAACACGTCGAGTCGGAGCTCGCGCGTCGCGGTCTGGGGCTGATCAGTCAGCGTACGGAACGCGTTGACGCGGCCCTCTCCGAGAAGGCCGGCGAAATTGGAGTTCAGATCCTCGATCGAATCCGCCGTACCGAGAACCTGTTGAACGAGTTGGTCGTTCGACCACGAGGGGCGAAGAGACTTGAGCAGGGCAAAAACGCCGGCTACGACCGGAGAGGCCATGGAGGTCCCCGAATTTTCGCCATAGTTGGATGGGGGAGTTGTGCTTCTCACGCCGTTGAGACCAGCACCGCCCGGCGCCGAGATGTCGACGCTGATGCCGTAGTTCGAGTAGGAGGCCAGCCGATCGGTCTTGCCGACAGAGGCGACGCTGATCACTCCCGGCAGGGAGCTCGGATAATGAAGCGCAGACGTCGCGTCGTTGCCCGCCGCCGCCACCAGCAGACTGCCGAGACCTGTTGCGTACGCCATGACGTCCTGCTGCAGTCGTGATGTGGAGTCGCCCCCCCAGCTCATATTGATGATGTCCGCACCGTTCTCCGCCAAATAGACGACACTGCTGAGGCCACGTTCAATCGTGTTGTCCGATTGGCTGTTGGCCGCCGAAGTCGGCAGGACCTTGACATTCCAGCTGATGCAGGAAATCCCGACGCCATTGTTGGTCCGGCCGGCGGCGAGCCCTGCCACGTGGGTGCCGTGGCCGCTCGGGTCGTCGGGGTCGTTGTCCTGCTCGAGATCGTCATTGAGGAAATTCCAACCCACAAAATCATCCACGTAGCCGTTTCTATCATTGTCAATATCGTTGATGTCGCCGGGGTCGAACACCCAGCTATCTCCCGACTGTTCGATCACGTGGCCGTCTCCGTCTGCATCCTCACCAAGGTTCTGGTAGATGTTTTCGACGAGATCCGGGTGGCGCCAGGCCACCCCTGAGTCGGCGATGCCGACGACCACCTCGGCGCCATTTTCTCCCTTATGAACATCCCATGCGGATTCGGCCTTGATCGACTCGAGAAACCACTGCAGGTTGTACTGGGGATCGTTGGGGATTTCGTCGAGATAGAGGGCCGGGATCGGCTCGGCATATTCGACCGCCGGGTCGGCGTCGAAAATTCTTGCGGCGCCTCGCACGTCCACCCCGGTAGGCAGGGTGACGCGGTAGATCCGCGAGAGATCCGGGAGATCGGGACGTGTCTTGGTGAGCCGGGATTCGATCAAACGCTCCACCCGCACCACACCGAGTTCGGCCGAAGTCGCATCGAGTGATGAGATACCGAACCCAAAGGGCAGTGCCTTTTGATCAACCGGTGACGCATTCGATCGCAGCTTCACCGCCACGACCCCAGCCTGGTACAACGGCCGACCTTTACCGTCAGTGGGGATGGGCTGGGCGGCTTGCAGGGCAGCCGAAGCCGTTACCGACAATGCGATCAACAAACCGTACCTGACACATCGGATTGAATAAAGCTTCAAATTGTTCTCCAAGAGACTGCCCGAGAGCCGCGACGAGCGCCACCGTCCGATCGGAATTTTTGTCCCGATCTCATACTCTTCATGGCAAAGCACTTTTTCAAGAGGTCTCCCGCACAGGTCTCTATCGTCGCACCATCCTAACACTGGCAACCGCGTCGGTTTTCAACCAGAGGTTGTATCGATCTCAAAGGAATCATGCGCGGCGAAACCCGAGCACAAGAGGGGCTTCGTCCATCGCCACCTCGGTTCTTGGAGAGTCACCCCGCCGGAAGTCTTGGCGGCCTTGCGGTCAGTCGGCTTCGTCGCCTGCCGGGGGGCACTCGCAGTCAGGGCAGCCGCGGTCGAAGACTACCTTCCAGGAACCATCGGGCCCGCGCCGCCACACCGAGTTGAAGGTGCCGATCCGATTGCCGCCGGGGGCGAAGACCGGCCCCGAAGTGAGACCGAGCGTGCCCGATTCGAGTACGGATAGATGAATATACGGGACTCAGGTCGTCGCGTTTCGCTGAGAAATGCGGGTCAGTTGGTGTGGGCAGATCAGGTGCCGCTGTGGCGTTTGTCAGCGCCGCCCCTGCTTCGGCTTGGGTTCGCGCCATTCGCGGAACTTGATCCTGGGGTCGCGGGGATCGGGGCGGGCGGCGGACCGGGCGAAGGCCTGGGCAAGCGTCGGATTGACCTCGACCATCGAGGATTGCCCACCGATTGTGATGGCGCCCACGTCCGAGCTTTTGATGCCGCCACGGCGACAGACGACGGCCAGCAGCCGTCCCGGATCGGCGCCGTGGGTCCTGCCCCAGCTGACCTGGAAACGAGCCCAGTTGGACGGGGCGGGGCGTTGCCCCCTCGTGGGGCGGGACCGCCCATCCCAACTCTCCTGAACCGTTACCGGCACGATATCGTGCGGCGCACACGGGCCGCCGTGGTCGGCCTTGGCGAGGAGCGACGCCACCACCGACACTGGGTCGCGGTCCTCGAGCAGTTCGGCGGCCACGCTGAGGAGCCGGTCGAGGTCGTTGCGGTCTTCGGCGGCGGGTTCAGAGATCCTCTCGATGAGACGCCGGTCAGCCGCGCGGTGGATGTCGTCACGATTCGGAATCTCGGAATGAACGGCCTTGATGCCGGCGTGGCGCAGCATGGCGTCAACCCGGCGGACGGCGCGGGGCGGCACGAAGATCAGGCTGCGGCCCTTGCGCCCGGCGCGGCCGGTTCGGCCGCTGCGGTGGGTGAACAGATCGGCGTTGACCGGCAGATCGACGTTGATGACCTGGGCGATATCCTGGACGTCGAGCCCGCGCGCCGCCACGTCGGTGGCCACCAGAATCGGCGTCTGGCCGCGCCGGAAAGCGTTCAATGTGGCTGTGCGCTCGCGTTGGTTGAGGTCGCCGGAGAGCGGCCTCACGGCAAAGCCGAGTTCGGCGAGGGCGTCGGACAGCTCGGCGGTATCCAGTCGCGTCCGCACGAAGATCAGCGTCTTGGCATCCGGCTCCATGAGAAGGACGTTGACCAGCGCCGGCAGCTTCTGGTTTGGCGCCACCACCATGGTGGTGTACGAGATGTCGGAATTGGACCTTCCGGGCGCGGTGCCGGCGATCATCACCGAATCGCGTTGATGGCGCGCTGCCACCGATCGCACCGACGCTGGAAAGGTCGCCGACACCAGATGGGTGCGGCGCTCTTCCGGCGTTGCGGCCAAGATCGCCGTGATCTCTTCTTCGAAACCCATCGCCAACATCTCGTCGGCCTCGTCGAGGGCGACCACCCGCACCCTGTCGAGTTCGAGGCTGCCCCGTTCGAGGTGGTCGCGCACCCGCCCGGGTGTGCCTACCAGAACCTGTGGATTGCGCTTGAGCTCGCGAAAGTCGATGCCGAGCGAGGTGCCACCGGTGAGCGACACCACGGTGGCGCCCAGGGGCGCGAACAACCACGTCAGCTCTTCGGCGAGTTGAACCGCCAGTTCCCGGGTCGGTGCGACCAGCAGCACCGAGGGGCGTGCCCGCACCGGACCGCGGTTTTCCAAGGTGACGGCTGCGGCCACCTCGTCGGCCACCACCAGACCCAGGGCGACGGTCTTGCCGGAGCCGGTCTGCGACGAGATGCGCAGGTCACGGCCCGCGAGATCGGGGTTCAAAACGGCGGTCTGGATCGGGGTCAGCTCGCTGAAGCCGCGAGCGGCGAGAACGGCGCCGAGACCCGCAGGGACCTCGGCAAACGACATTTCATGCATCAGTTTTTTCCAGTAGGGTTCGGTCGCGGGCGCTGTCACACCGTGACGGAGGTCATTCGAGCGGGAGCTGGTGTGAATCCACCGGAAAACAGCGCACCCGGGACAGACCTCAGTGTAGCAGAAAAGTCGATTCGAGTCAGTTTATTACGAACTTCGCAATCTGATGCGAATTTCAGCCAATTCAGATCAGAATCGGCGAACATGAGGACATGGCCACAAAGACGCCACACAGCACTTGTGATCTGCCGCCCTCGACAACGAAAAATGAAAATGCGGTCGCGGCCGAGGCGGCCGTTCTCGACAGCCCTCCACCAGGATCTTTTACCGATTCCGTTGTCTTACCCTCGACGCGACACCCCGAAGCCCGTCGACCATCCTTGCCAGGGATGGAGGCCTCCGGATCCTGATTCGTGCGGCCCTGGAAATTCCCTGAACCGTCGACACAACAGCGTTACCGACAGCCACTGTGGCGATCGCGGCTCCTTCGACCACCGGCTCCAGGGACGGTGACAGGAGGTCCCTGATTCGGTAGGCAGCGCTCTGCGGGCGTGCCGCGATCGGTTGGCCTTTTCGATAGCTTTCGATGTCTTTGCCGAGGTCGGCGACGCTGGCGTACCGTCGATCAACTTCCTTTTCCAGGGCCTTGCCGACGATGGTCACGAGGTTGGCGTCGAGGCGAGCGGGGCCTGTCCAGAAGGTTCTGAGCGATTTCGGCCGCTGTTCGCAGATGATTCGCAGCGCTTCGGCGAGCGCGGATTGTGAGATGTCGTAGGGGCGCTTCCCGACCAACAGCTCATAGAGGATGACCCCGAGAGCGTACACGTCCGATCTCACTCCGATCGTTTCGCCGTCGCATCGTGCCTGTTCAGGGCTCATGTACTGCAGTGTGCCCTTGATGATCCCGATCTCGGAACGCGTGGTCGCCTCGAGGTCCGAATCGGTGATGGTCGCGAGACCGAAGTCCAGGATCTTGGGGGTCAATCCCGTGTGGCCCTCGGGATTTTCGATCGCTGCGGATACCGGGTCGCCGATGACGATGTTGGAGGGTTTGAGGTCGCGGTGGACGACGCCGCGCTGATGGGCGGAGTGCACCGCATCGCAGATGGTGGAAAAAAGCCGCAGCCGTCGGTCGAGTTCGGCCGGATCGACGCCGTCAGAACGGCCGCCAAGCCACCTGTCCAGTGTTGGGCCGTGTACGATCTCCATCGAGAAATAGTCGCGTCCCGCGTCGGTGTGTCCGGACCCGTAGATAGCCGCAATATTTGGGTGATCGAGCCGTGCCAGAGTCTCCGCCTCGCGTTGGAACATACGCACGTGTCGTTCATCGACGACGTGCTCCACGCGCATGACCTTGAGCGCTACCCGTCGCCCAGTTTCGAGGTGCTCGGCCTCCCAGACGATTCCCATGCCGCCCTCGCCGAGAATGCGGAAAACCCGGTACCCGGCGACGCTCTCGGTGAGCGCGGGGTTCCCTTCGCCGGCAACCGGTTCCTCGGCTGACAGCTCGGCCCCAGCGTGGTCGACGTTGAGATCGCCGGACCACCCGGACAAAGCCTCGTCATCGAACGGTGGATGTTTTCCAACGCCCGGGTCGTGGTCACAACCCAACGGATAATCCTCCCCCAAAGAAACTCGCGATACTGTCAGTATAGACAACATTTGCGATTTTTCGTCATTGCTTTTGAAGAAACAACCGCCTCCTCGCCGCGATCGTCGCAAAGCCGAAGCGCAGGATGCGGCGTGAAGGCCACACAGGAGCGCGAAACGCTGGGCACGGTGCCATTGGTTGGTATCGACGCAATGGAGACCGGGTCGCGAAAACGTGGTAGTCTGTCCGCCAGCAGAACATTCTTACAACCTGTTGTTCAGCAGAAAATCCGCACGGGGGCGGCAATGGCTTGGCGAGGACACCGAACCGGAGGTCCTGCGGCGGACTCGTTCCCGTTGTATGAGGTGCGGGGGAGTCGAGAATTTGAAATGTGTCGGAAGAATTGAACTCAAATGAACTGAAGAGGAGACCGGTGATGAAGAATTTGAAATGGTGGGTCCTTGTGGTTTCGATTTTTTGTAGTCAGAACGGATTTTCGACTGTGCGCATTTGCGGGAATCACACCTATCCTGATGGTCATTCTGCAAAAGTATGTCATTACTTTTACGCCAATGAAATCAAATGTGATAATGCGGAAATGTTGGCAATTGTCTCGCAGGGATTTCCAGGAGGATGGACGTGCCAAAGTGACAATTTCGGCATCGCAACTACGAGCGGTAGTGATGTTCATTTGTTCAGAGCAGGGGACGGAACCGCCTTTGTCATCGCGAACGGCAAACGGACTCCAGTTGGGTCAGATGCTTTCACAGAATTTACGAAGAAAATGCAGCTTGAAACCGCGAATATGCGGATGAATAATCAGGCGATCCAGGACCAATTCGACGCTTTCCTGAACACCGATAACGGGTATGTTTCCGACGCTCGGCTGCAGCAGTTGAGCATGGACCTCGGTGTCCCGATCGAAGTCGAGGGCAGCGGATATTCCAGGGACGAACTGCGAAAGCCCAAGGTGACGCCCAAGCCGACATCGAGGCCAGGGTGGGAGCCGATGTTTCCCGTCTCGGGGCAGTTGGCGGTGGGCGGACCCCCCACTGCAACACCTGGTGCAGGACACCCCACGAACCGTTCAGCAGAGTCCGGTTCGCAGGCTCCCGCCGGGCAAAGGGCTGCTGCCGTTCCGGTCGGGTCCCAGCCCAAAGGTGCCCCGACTCTGAAAAACCTGCGACGAAGTGGTGTGTTGATGAGCGACTCGATGCAGCGGATGGTGTTCAACCCGGCAAATACGCGGGGGATGACGAGCCTGTCGGTGAGGAGTCTGAATCGAGACCTGAATCAGAACGACAAGGTGTACTTTGTAGATCCGTTGAGTTATGCGATTCTGAATACGGAAAATATCAATCTGTGGGGGATCAGTTATTTTTGGGAAATTGTTTCAACTGATCAGGGAATATTGATGGCAATACCCGTCCCGAATATCGAATCTTACACCAGAGCGCCGGTCGCTTGCCCGTGCGATACAAAACATAACGGTACATGCACAACCACCGGGTTTTGTTTTTACACTTTGGAGCCGGATAAGTGTGTCATGAAGCCCATCATCGTGGAGGACCCGAAGCTGTGTATCACGTTGAAAACCGCAGAGAATGGGCTCACTGACATCAATTTTATTAACACTTTTTCAGCACAGTCAAATGGTCAAAATGTGACGGTCGTTGTGCGAGGGAATATAAGCCCTAATCCAATTGAGAGGGAGCTCTGGGCGAGCGTTTTTGTGCCGGGGGCCGGATGTTTTCTCGAGGGGAATTTCGACGTGACCATGGCGGACAAGCAGGCGTCAGCCGCGAAAATCCGGAATATCCTGAGCGCGAACGGCATAGCAGGCGGGTTCCAGTTCGGCATCAAAGAAAGGGGCATCAAGTGACCGGTAGGGGCTGTTCTACCGAGCCTCGCCACATCAGATACAGGTAGGCCTCAGGACACGGGTTCCATGTTCGCTATCTTTGCGATCATCGCGACAGCGTTGGCGTTGGACGGATTGAGCTCGAGCGACCGGTTGTAGCTCGCGATGGCTGCCTCGAGGCGACCTGACGTCATGAGCGCCTCGCCGAGGCTGTCGTGGGCGTTGGCGCTGCCGGGGTAGAGCCCGACATAAAGTCGAAACACCGCGACCGCGTCCTCCACTCGACCCTGCGCCAGGTACTGATAACCAAGCCGGTTGAGGCGATTCTCCGCGACCGCCGGCGACGCCGGGTCACCGGTGAGAAGATCGTGATACAGATCGGTTGCGTCTGACGTGCGGCCGGCGAGGAGCAGTTCCAGCGGGGTGAGTTCGTCTTTCGCCATTCGGGGCAACCCAACGCCCTCGTCGCTGAGACGGCCGTGCTCGTCGGAGAGGTGAGAGGTCATCCGGGTGACCCTGCCGTCTGCAGCGCGTTCAAACCTGATCTCACCGCTGCGTTCGCGGCAGACAAAGGTGGCGTTGCCGACTGGCACCAACTCGACGTGAGATTTCTTCTCCGGTTTCGTCGCTACGGCGGTGAGCCGGTGTCCGCAGCGGTCTCCTGGCGAGCTATTGGGAGTTTTCGGAGTCCCTCTTTCGGTTGAGGTCGGTCCATATGATCTGAGAGTGACGGCTCTCGGGAGATCGTTCGAGCTCGAAGGGATCACCGGCCGCGCCTTCGGCGCGCGCCAGAAACGTGTCGATCCGGTTTCGGCCGGTTGGATGGGACCCCGGCGGTCGAGGTGTGACGAGCGGCACTCCGGGTCTTCTTCGCTGTTGATAAAATAAACAATGTGTTCAATATCAAGAGACTGATTGTGCTCTCCACACTGGCTCTTGTGTCGGTCGTGATGACCTCGGACGCGTCTGCCGCAGAGTACGCCCAAGCTTTTTACGTCGCGCCGGACGGCAGCGATGGAAACCCAGGCACGATGGAGCTTCCCCTGCAGTCGCTCGAGGAGGCCCGTCTGAGGGTCCGCAGCTACAAATCGACGTACGGCATCGGCCCCGGGGGGATCGCCGTCTTTCTGCGCGAGGGCACATGGGTCCGATCTTCGACATTTGATCTTTCCAGTGAGGACGGAGGCGATCCGGACCGGCCGGTGGTGTGGCGAGCGATGCCCGGCGCCACGGTTCGGGTGGTGGGCGCCACGGCGCTGGATCCAGCCTGGTTCGTGCCCGTCGCCAGTGGCGATCCCGTGTGGAGTCGCCTGCCGGTGGAGGCCAGGGGCCAGGTGCTCAGGGTCCGGCTATCCGATCACGGCATCACGGACTATGGCGAGCTTCGAGCGCGAGGCGGCGGTGAGCGCGCCACCGGCGCCCTCGAGCTCTTTGTCGGTGGGCTGCCGATGCCGCTCGCCCGGTGGCCCGATCCCGATCAGCACACCGCCCAGAGCCAGGAGAACACCACGCTCACCATTTACGGCAACCTGGTGCCCGACGTCAGCGGCAGCTGGGCGAAGTCGGGGACCCGCGACGGCGTCAACGCCTACACACGCGATGAGCCGGTCGATGGAGTGACCTATCACCTCTACCGAAACACCTGGTGGTGGGGTGACAGCTGGCACACCGCCTGGTTTCTTGCGGCTCAGGATGATGGGTATCCAGGAAACGGGCACCCATGGTGGTACCTCTACGACCAGAATCTGGAAACGTTGTCGCCTGCCAATGGAGCGATGGGGAACCCGACAATCCTGGACCCGGCCGCCATCTCCCATGGATTCGCAGCCATCGAGAGTACGGATGAAATCACGGTTTTCACCATGGCGAACACCCGCGTGAGCCGTTGGGCCACCGCGTCAGATCCATGGTTCTTCGGATTCTGGAAGTATCACTGGGCGGACAAGCACGTCGCCGCCACCTCGATCAACCCGTCGGCACGATCGATCACATTGGCGCAGAAGCCGGGCTACGGAATTGCGGACGGCATGCCATTCATTGCCGAAAACCTGCTCGAGGAAATCACCCGTCCGGGGGAGTGGTATCTGGACCGCAGCACGGGCTCTCTGTACTTCTGGCCGGACGGCACTCTCGATGGCCGCGAGATCATGGTCTCGATACTGGAGGAGCCGCTGCTGCAGGTGTGGAACGCCGAGCACCTCCGGTTTGAGGGTCTGACCTTCGGCATGGGACGAAGCGATCTCGTGGTGGTCGAAAACGGCAGCGATGTGACGTTCGATCGCTGCCGGTTCTTCGGGGCCGGCAATGACGGTATCCGTCTGACGGGCGCAAACCACGGGGTGACGCGGTCCGAGATTGTCGACACGGGGGATCGGGGCGTCGTACTGTCCGGCGGCGACCGGTCGTCACTGACTGCCGCCAACAACTTCGTCGAGAACACCGAGATCCACCGCGTCGGACGGTGGTCCTGGACCTACATGCCCGGGGTCCACCTCATAGGGGTCGCCAACCGAGCCTCCCACAACCACATCCACGATGCGCCCCACTCGGCCATTCTCTTCAGGGGGAACCAGCACCTCATCGAATTGAACGAGATCGACGACGTCTGCCGGTGGTCTTCCGACGCGGGGGCGATCTACTCCGGCCGTCGCTGGGACTGGCGCGGCAACCGCATCGAGTTCAACTATATCCACGATATCGACAGCCCCTTTACCGGCGCCGGGGAGCATGGCGTCTACCTGGACGACTGCCTCTCGGGGATCCGGGTGTTCGGCAACCTGTTCGTGGACATCTCGGGGCACGCCATGATGCACGGCGGCGGCCGCGACGATTTGTTCGAAAACAACATCGCCGTGCGCTGCGGGACGGCTCTCCACTCAGATGCGCGGGGCGTCGAGTGGATCAAGAACGACAAGAGCGACTGGGACCTGCGGTGGCACCTGCACGACGACGGCGTCAGCTACCAGGGTGAGCCCTGGTGCTCCACCTGGCCCGAGCTGTGCGCGATACCAGATGACTGGGCGGCAATTTCAGCGCCGGGTGCACTTTGGCGCTACCCGGAGGACTCGGTCTTTTCGCGCAACCTGGGATGGGACAACGCCAACTTCATCGTCGACGGAATCTGGAACCACGAGACGGCCCTCGACAAGTTCGCGGAGATCGCCGACAACCTCGAGGACACCGACCCGCTCTTCAGGAACCAATCCGCCGGCGACTACCGGTTGAGGCCGGACTCACCCGCCTTTGACCTCCCCGGCTTTGTGGACATCCCGTTTTCGCAGATGGGCATCATCGATGGCCTGTCGCTCATCTTCGAGGACGGCTTCGAGTGGGGGGACATGTCGCTCTGGGCGCCCTGAGGCGGGGATCCCTTGAGCCCGCCGAACATCGGTAATGTGCTCCTTTTAGAACATCGAATTCGTGCAGCCGGGACGGCTGCACCACAACGCCTGATCGGCTCTTTCAGAACGAGCAGCCGGCAAATTCGAACGGGTCATCGATGCGCGCCTGCTAAGGTTGTGGAATCGAGAGACGACATTCCCGGAAAGGGTGGAGGAGAGCGACGTGAAGATGAGTGCGATGTGCGGCGTCGGCGTCATGGTGCAGGAAGTATGAAGATTGAACCCAAGATCCGGCAGAACATCTGTCTGACCGCGCATCCGGACGGTTGCCGGGAGCAGGTGCGGGAGCAGGTCGCGTACGTGCAGAGCCAGCCGCGCGTGGCGGGACCGAGGCGGGTTCTCGTTGTTGGTGCATCGAATGGCTACGGTCTCGCTGCGCGCATCATGTCGGCGTTTTCGTGCGGAGCAGCGACGGCCGGGGTGTTTCTCGAACGACCTGGCAGCGAAACGCGGACGGCGACGGTCGGCTGGTACAACAATATCGCCTTCGAGCAGGACGCTCACGCGGCCGGTCTGGTCGCCTTCAGCGTCAACGGGGATGCCTTTGCCCGCGAGGTCAAGGATGAGACGGTTCAGAGGATTGCCGATGACATGGGGCCGGTCGACTGTGTGATCTACAGCATCGCGGCGCCGCGGCGGATCGATGCGGAAACCGGACAGATCTACTCATCCGTGGTCAAACCCATCGGACAACGATTCTCCGGCAAGACCGTCGACATCAAGACCGGCGCTCTCTCGGATGTGGTGGCCGAACCCGCAACCGACGAGGAAATCGCCGAGACGGTCAAGGTGATGGGTGGCGAAGACTGGATGGACTGGATCACGGCGTTGCACGAACGGCAGATGCTCGCCCGCGGCGCGGTGACGGTGGCGCTTTCCTACGTGGGCCCCGCGATGACCGCCGCGATCTACCGTGACGGCACGATCGGGAAGGCCAAGGAGCACCTCGAGGCAACCGCAGCGAAGGTCCAGCGGCGGTTCGCAGACCACGACCTCCGGGCCATCGTGTCGGTCAACAAAGCACTGGTCACCCGCGCGAGCGCCGTGATTCCCTCGGTGACGCTCTACATTTCGCTGTTGTACGCGGTCATGAAGCGAAAAGGGCTGCACGAAGGCTGTATCCAACAGATGGTCCGCCTCTACCGCGACTATCTCTTTGCGGCCGACCCGAAGCCCCTCGACCTCGACGGCAGAATCCGGTTGGACGACTGGGAGATGCGTGAAGACGTCCAGCGCGAGGTCGCCGAACTGTGGCGGCGGACGATCGATCATCCATCGCGCCAGGTCACCGAAATCGACGAGTTCCGCAGCGAGTTCCTGCGCCATCACGGTTTTGAAATGCCGGGTGTGGACTACGACCTGGAGGTCGACCCTCTGTAGTCGGCCAAAGCGGCCTCGACGAATCCAGGGATGCCTCTCACTCCGAGGAATGTGACGTGCTCGAAATCACGTTCGTGGCGCTGGTCCGTTCCTCGACTGCGGTATTCGAGAACAGGATGATCCGACCTGCTTCGAGGGCATCGCGGCAGTCACCGGTCTGCAGTTTCAGAGAATGAGTCTCTTGACAACGATTGTCGAGGTCGGCTAGGTTCATTGCACTGTATCGAAAGAAATGGCACGAGATCGCGGCCCGCAGGGAATCTGGGAATATCAACTGCGCGCCAACAGAGAAACCGGCGAGGGTCCATCGCTCCCGGTCCGTCGGGACCTGGCGAGCCCCGCCCAACGCACCGCCTGGAGGTTGTTCATGCGTCGTTTCAGTTTGTTGTTCATGTTGTTTGCCGCAATGGTGTTCGTGGTGCCTGCCATCGCGGACGCCCAGGAAGAAGCGCCACCCACCTTCGTCTACGCCACCTACTTCGAGTGTGACGTCAGCAAGCAGGAGCGGGTGGACGATATCGTCAACAGCTCCTACGCCCCGGCGTACGACGCCGCAGTCGAGGCGGGCACCATTTCGTCGTGGGGGTGGATGGCCCACCAGACCGGCGGCAAGTGGCGGCGCGTCCTCTACTACTCGGCAAAGGGACTCGATGCGCTCGTCGACGCGCCCGAGAGCATCAATTCCAAGATCGCCGAAGCCAACCCCTCTGCCCACCTGTTCTTCGGCGAAATCTGCAACTCTCACGACGACTACATCTGGCAGGTGGGGACGGGTTCGAAAGGCGCCGGCGTGCTTGCCACAGAACGCGGCGAGGTCGGCATGTCGGTGTACTTCGACTGCGACATGAGCAGGGAGGATCGCGCTGACGAGATCGTCGAAAAGACCCTGGCCCCGATTTACAACAAACACGTCACAGCTGGCGGTATCACCTCATGGGGTTGGCTCAAACATAATGTCGGTGGGAAGTGGCGCCGCGCCGCCACAACCACGGCCACCGATGTGAAAACTCTGCTCGCCGCGCGCAACGCGATCTTTGCGGAGGTCAACGAAAAGGCCAAGGCCGCCAGCGACGAATTCAACGCAATCTGCGGGTCCCACCAGGACTACATCTGGAACATCCTGCACGAGGTACCGTAACCTCAGCCCGTCGCGACGCTGTTGAGGACGCCGCCCGAATTCGGGCGGCGTTTTCCTTTGGTTGCCTTCACCGTGGAATCAGCTCCAGGATTCGCTGTCCGCCGGAAACCTCTTCTTCACAGATCACCCGCCGCTCTCGAAGACAGTTGATCATGAAGTCGAAGGGGGCCTTGTGCCGTCCGATCACATCAGGGGGGGCGATGCCCGGTTCCTTGTACAACCCTTCGGCCAGCATCCTCACCGCTGCAGTGGCGGTGTAACCGGTGGTCCGGGCCATGGAGTGCGTGCCGGTGGCCGGGTCGTACCGGTCGAGCATCGAAAAGGCGTAGCTCACCTTGCGGTTCTCCTGCCGGCCGTCCACCTCGATTCTGAGGGCTGTGAGGTCAGCCTCCCCCTGGTCCATTTTCCACTTGGGGAAGAGGAGTGCGGCCGTGAGATCGATGGGCCGGAACGAGGTTCCGTTGACTTTGATCTCGTCCTCGCCGAAGAAACCGGTCTCTCTGAGCACGGCCATCTTCTCGATGTGGCCGGGGTAGCGCAGGGTCTTCTCTTTCATGTTCGGACATGACATGGTCTGGGCCAGACTGCGCAGGCCGTCGGTGTTGAACGCCTCGAGGGTGCCGAGGCCCGGAAAAGTGATGAATTCGGGATCGGAGAGGGCGGGCCGCGTCACAACCACGCCGTTCTCGACGTACCGCGCCGGTCGGGTGTACTCCGCGATGACGTCGATCGGCGAGAAGACCGCCTTGTACTCATACGGCCACTGCCGCACCTCGGGCAGCCCCCCGACATAGATCAGGATGTTGTCGATGTGGTCGAGCTGTTCGGCCGCCCGGCCGATCAGCAGATTGCTCAGGCCGGGGCACACACCGCAATCGACGATGGCGGTCACACCGGCCTGGATCGCCTTGTCGTTCAACGCGAAGGGGTCCTCGGCGAAGAACGAGATGTCGACCACATTGCGGCGCGCCTCGAGGATCGCCTCGAGCGTGGCGTAGCCCATGAACCCGGGCACCGCGTTGAGCACCAGGTCGAACTCCGCCGCCAGTGCGGTGACCTTGGGGGGATCCGAAAGGTCTTCCCGGATGGTCGAGAGCCGCGGTTCTCTGGCCTTCAGTTGCTCGAGAACCGCCTCGTCGATGTCTGCCACGGTGACCGCGAAACGCTCTTCAATCGCAAGGTCCAGGGCCATGGGCCCTCCGACAAGACCTCCGCCCAGAACCAAAATCTTTTCTTTCTTCATGGCCTTTTCCTCTCAGCAACCCAGCCGCACTTCATCGGCGCGGCGGGCGCACGACACCGCCTGGAAAATTTGGGAAATTTGCTGGGCAGGGAGAGGATCAGAAGCCGCTGAAGCGGTTCACATAGGTGATGGTGATGGATACGATCATCACCCGCTCATCATACTCCAGGATGTCATCAGGATGCCACCCCTCACACCGAGGTCGCGTTGGGGCATTCGTCATTGACCCGGTGACCCGGGTGCGCCTAAAGTCTCTGAAGGACGCAACAAGGGAGCCGTTATGGCCAATCAGGACCTGCCTCGAAGCGCTCGCGTCGTGATCGTGGGTGGCGGCATTATCGGAACCTCGGTGGCCTACCACCTGGGGCACCTGGGCTGGACGGACGTGGTCCTGCTCGAGCGCGACCAGCTGACCTGCGGCACGACCTGGCACGCGGCGGGTCTGATGACCACCTTCGGCTCGACCTCGGCGACCTCGGTCGAGATGCGCATGTACACGCGCGACCTTTACGGGAGGCTCGAGGCGGAAACTGGAGTGGCGACCGGCTTCGAGGCCCTGGGCTTCATCGAGCTGGCTGCGGACAGAGACCGCGTCGAAGAATACCGCCGGGTCGCGGCGTTCAACCGCTTCCACGGCAACGGCGTCGAGGAGATCGGCCCCGACGAGATCAAAAGGCTCTTCCCACTGGCCAGGGTGGACGACCTCGAGGCCGGTTTCTATCTCCCGCAGGACGGGCGCGTCAATCCCGTGGATGCGACCATGGCCCTGGCCAAAGGAGCGCGCCAGAAAGGCGTCAAGATCATCGAGGGCGTGACGGTCACCGGCGTCACCACCTCAAACGGCCGCGCCACGGGCGTGACCACCAAGCAAGGCAATATCTCGGCGGAGTTCGTAGTCAACTGCGCCGGGATGTGGGCCAGACAACTCGGCGCCCTCTCAGGCGTCACCATCCCGAACCAATCCACCGAGCACTACTATCTGATCACCGAGCCCTTCGAGGCGATGAACCGGGAGCTGCCCATCATCGAAGACCCCTCCTGTCACGGCTACTACCGGGAAGAGGGCGGTGGTCTGATGATCGGCCTCTTCGAACCGGTCTGCGCACCGTGGAAGGTGAACGGCGTTCCAGAAGATTTCTCCTTTGGCGAGATCGAGCCCGACTGGGACCGCATGACGCCCTTCCTCGAAAAAGCCATGAGCCGCATTCCCATCTCGACCGAGGTCGGCATCAGGAAGTTCTTCTGCGGCCCGGAGAGCTTCACGCCCGATATGGGGGTGGCCTTCGGCGAGTCGGCCGAGATCCAGAACTATTTCGTCGCCGCGGGCCTCAATTCCATCGGCATCATCACCGGGCCCGGCCTCGGCAGGATCATGGCCCAGTGGATCACCACCGGCGACCCCGGCGCCGACATCACCGGCATCAACGTGGATCGCTTCCACCCCTATCAGTGCAATCCCGAATATCGTAAGACCCGCATCGTCGAAACGCTGGGATTGGTCTACCGGCGCCACTACCCGACCCGCGTGCCGCAGACCGCGCGCGACTGCAAGCGCTCGCCATTCCATGACCGACTGCGCGATCAGCGCGCCTTCTTCACCGATGTGAGCGGTTGGGAGAGCCCGGCCTGGTATGCGCCGGAAGGGTGCGAGCCCAAGGTGGAAAAGCTCTCCTGGCAGCGGCAGAACTGGTTTCCCTACTGGGAAGCGGAGCACCGGGCCTGCCGCGAAGGCGTCATCGCCATGGATATGACCTTCATGGGGAAGTTCCTGGTGCAGGGACGCGACGCCGGCATGGTGCTCGATCACATCTCGGCCAACAGCGTCAACGGCCCGGTCGAGACCATCACCTACACCCAGTGGCTCAACGAGCGCGGCATGTTGGAAGCCGACGTCACGGTGACCAAGCTGACCGAGGAGAGCTTCATCGTAGTGGTCACCGACACCATGCACCGCCACGTCGAGACCTGGCTCCGGCGCCACATTCCTGCAGACGCACACTGTTTCATGACCGACATCACGGGCGGCATCGGCCAGCTCAACGTGCAAGGTCCCAGATCGCGCGAGCTCCTGCAGTCCATTACCTCTGCGGACCTCTCCGACGAGGCCTTCCCGTTCCGCACCGCGCGCTCGATCGACATCGGATTCGCGCGGCTCCAGTGCAACCGCATCACCTATGTCGGCGAGCTCGGCTTCGAGCTCAACATTCCGGCGGAACAGGCCGTCCACGTCTACGACCGCGTGGTCGATGCGGGCCAGAACTTCGGTCTGTGCCACGCGGGCCTGAGGGCCCTGGGCAGCCTGCGAATGGAAAAGGGATATCGCGATTACGGTCACGACATCGACAACACCGACGATGCCTTCGAGACCGGTCTCGGTTTCGTCGTCGATCTTTCGAAGCCGGACTTCATCGGCAGGGCCTACTGCGTCGAGAAAAAGGCGCAGGGGCCCGCCTACGACCGGCGCCTGCTGCAGGTGCTGGTCAAGGACCCGGAGCCGCTGCTCTACCACGCCGAGGTCGTGCATCGAAACAACAGGGCGGTCGGGTATGTCCGTGCCGCGAGCTACGGCCACACCCTCGGCGGCGCGGTGGGTCTGGCGATGATCGATGCCGGCGAACCGATCAACAAGGCCTACATCCAGGACGGCGCGTGGGAAGTGGACATCGCCGGCTCGAGGTACCCGGCCGAGGTCTCACTGCGACCCATGTACGACCCGAAAATGGATCGCATCAAGGCGTAGGGATCGCCGGCGCCTCAGGGAACCGGCAGGCCGAGCGGTCCCAGCTTTTCGAACTCCCACAGGTCCCGGATCGGGATACCCTCGTACCCTTTTCGGGCAACCTGGGTTTGTGTTCGCGCACGCGGTCGACCGCATTCAGGTGCACCCGCACCAATCGGTAGCCCCGCGACAGGTACAGCCCCGCCGCGCGGAGATTGTCGTTGGTCATCAACGCCCAGGCTTTGCCGAGGCCCTGGGTGTGAAACTTGTTTTCGACAACTTCGAGCAGGTACCGTCCGAACCCGCGTCCACGGACCATGGTGTCGAGGGTCACGATCTGCCCCGCCGGGCCGTCGACGTGGTACGTCACCAGATCCGACGATCTGGTCGTGGTAGTCAACCAGGGCGAGACCCTCGACATCTGAGGGTACCAAGACCGTACTCAGACCGACCACGAGTCCGTACCAATGATCTTCCCATACCGCCTCGATTTCCTCCGTTGTCACAGACCTCAAAAGCATGTCGTGTTGTCGAAGTGGTGCCATCGTGACCTCCTCCGGTTCGCGCGGATCCTCGTCTTTTCTCCGCAGCCAGGATGTTCGAGGGATTCGAGAATACACCGGAATCGGCAGTCCTTGATCCAGGGCCCGGACCTCACGGCACGGCGGTTGTTCCTCAGGTGGCGTCGAACGCCGCCTCGAGCGCCGCGATATCGAGCTTCTTCATCTCCAGCGCCGCCCACTTGTCGAGGGCCTGCCAGAGGTCGCCCATGTTCTCGACGATATCGAAGGCGTCCTCGCCGCCGGTCAGCTGTTTGAGATTTTCCATTTCCCGGCGAATGACTTCCGGACTCGTATTCCGGCGGTTCGCCGGCGCCATGGCAAAGCCGCCGGTGATGACGAAGTTTCCCTGGCAGACGATCTTCATCCGATCCTCCTTCGCTACACAACGTCTGGAGGGGTCGAGATAATCCGCGCTTGACACCAGGGACACGGAGGAGTATTACAAAAATTGGAAAAGTAATAATGTGTTGGAGATTGCGGAATGATCGAGAGAATCAGCATCGCAATTGAGACGGAGTTGCTCGAGGACTTTGACGAACTCCTCGAACGCCAGCGGCTCGGCAACCGGTCCGAGGCTATTCGCGACCTCATCAGGCGTCGCCTCATCGAGGACCGGATCGAACGCGAGGAGGGGGAGGCGGTGGCGAGCCTGACGTTGCTGTATGACCACGAGCAGCGCGATCTCGCCGAACACCTGGTCGGGGCGGGCCACGCCCACCACGCTCGTGTCCTGTCGACCTTGCACGTGCACCTCGACCAGCGGCTGTGCCTGGAGGTTCAGGTCTTGCAGGGTGAACCCGCGGTACTCCGTCAGTACGCCGATCAGCTGATCGGGCTGCGGGGCGTCAAGCACGGCGAGCTGGTTCTGAGCTCGGCCGGATTGTGGCGGGGTCATGAGCGTGACGGAGATTCCAGCAGGTCGACGGGTGGCGGAGGGCACCACCATCGTGGAGGGGAGGACTGATCATGAGAGTTCGTTGGCTGCACCCGGTTGTCGCGATCGTTCTGCTGATCGTTCCATCAGCCTTTTCGGCCGAGGTCCCCACCAAACCGACGGATGTTCGAGAGCCCGACGCCGTGGCCGACGAACCCGATCAACCGCAGGAAGAGGGCACGGATGAAACATCGACCACGTTCCGCGGTGAGGTGACGGTCACGTCGTCGAAGACGCCGCAGTCGCAGGAGGCGGTGACCCAGCAGGTTCGGGTCATCGACGAGCAGGCAATCGCGGACCTGCCCATGCTGCCGAACCGCAATCTCTCCGAGCTGTTGACCTACCAGCCCGGGATCTTCGTCAGCGCGTTGTCGCGAAACGACGCCAATTGGGGTTCCAACAGTGGTCTCGGCCCAAAATACAACAGCTTCCTGCTCGACGGCCTGCCCATCGACTCCTTCATCGACGGCATGAGCATCGACCCGCTCGCGCTGGAGCGGGTCGAGATTCAGCGCGGCCCCGCGGCGGTGATGTACGCCAATTATCTGGGCATGGACTTCGCCGGCAACCAGACGCCGCTCGCCGGCATCACCAATTTCATTTTGCGGGAGCGGGTCGAGGCGCCGCTGACCCGGTTGCAGGCGAGCTACGGCTCGTGGAACACCCTCGTCGCCCAGGCCTACAGTCAAGGGCGGAACGGCTCCCTGCACTACTTCTTCGGCGGCACCTGGGAAAGCTCCGACTATACGGACTACGGCGCACCGAACTCCTGGCTCAACATGCTCGACGACCCGGCCTACACGAAGCTGCGGCTGTACGGCAAGGGCACGGTGTACCTGGGTGGCGACGACCAGTCGGTCTCGCTTTTCGTCGACTACACCGGCCACAGCGGCGATGTGGGCCGTCCGAACCGCGACTACAAACACGAGTACGGCACTGTCAATGCGGCCTATCGCAACCGGGTCAGCCGGGCGATCGATCTGCGGATCATGGCCGGAGCCCGAACCTACGACCGCCGCTGGGGCGAGGACCTCTATCCGGACAGCCTGGCGCTGCGCGAGCACGACGGCGTGGAGCAGGCCGTCTACCCCGGCGACCTGACTCTGACGTGGACGCAGTCCGGGTCGGGGCAGCTCACATTCGGCGCCGACGCACAGGTGGCCACATACCGGACCTACGGCGAGGTAGACGGCGTGCAGTCCACCGGCAACGACGCGACCGCGTCCGCCTACGGGGTGTTCGCCGAGGAGAGAGTCACCCTTGGCGGGGTGGTGCTGCGCGGCGGGCTGCGGTGGAGCAACAGCGGGCAGTCGTACGATCTGCTCGGTGGTGCGGCGCCCGGGATCTCCGAGGCCTCCTGGTCCAAGGGACTGTGGAGCGCCGGGGTGCGCTGGAACCTGTCGCCGAAAGCGGCGGTGTTCGCCAATGCCGGATCGAGCTTCGTGGCGCCGACTCCGAAGGCGGTGGGCGGCACCCTGGCGTTGGACGATCTCGGCGTTGCCGGACGCAACGGGCAGCTCCCGAACCCCGACCTCCAACCGGAAAGCGGTCTCGGGGCGGATCTCGGTCTGGACCTCCTGCCGCTGTCGACGGGTCGGTTGGGAATTCGGAGTTTCTGGAACCGGATCGACGACGTGATCGTGGACAACGTCGTGAGCCAGAACCCGTCGCAGACCCAGTCCATCAACGCCGGCAACGCCACCTCGTACGGTGTCGAGCTGGCGTTCGATCACGCACTGAGCCGCCACATCAGCTGGTTTGCCAACGCCACGTTCACCAGCTCCGAGATCGACAACCCCCTCGACCCGGGTCAGAGCGGCGCCGAGATCCCGTTCGTGCCGGACTGGATGGCGAACCTCGGGGCGAGCTTCCAGCTCCCTCACGGCTTCGTCATCTCGCCGTACCTCCGGGCCGTGGGCACCTATTACGACAGCACGTCGCTGACCGGCCGCCGGTCTTTTGGCAATTACGTCATTCCGGCGTTGCGGGCGCAGGCGGCGGTCGATGCCGGGTCAGGCGCCGAGGTGGTCTTTGCGCTCGACCTCAACAACCTTGTCGATGACCGCTACGAGATGCCGTGGCAGTTCCAGGACCCCGGTTTCAACTTCCTGTTCACCGTCGGTGTGAGGCTGCAGTGAGAACGCCGTTGTTGCCAGTGGGCCTGCTGCTGGCCGTCGTGGCGTGCGCCGCTGCCGAGGACCCGCCGCGAACCGCCGTGGCGGTCGAAGTTTTCACCGTTGCTCTGGCGGGCACGGACGACGGCGGGCTGGTTTTCACGCGTTCCGAGGGTCCGCTGGTCGGCGGCATCAATCCGGACCAACGGGCGCGCGAGCTCGCAGCGGAGGCAACCGGCGAGCTCAGGCTGATTCACTCGACCAGCTGGCGCTGGGAGCCCGACGGCCGGATCGTGCTCACCTATCTGGCGTGGGCCGGTGACGGCTCCCTCGCGCCCGGCGCGCGCCCGCTGCCGACGTTTGCGCCGCCGGGCCCGACCGACCCGCTCCACCCGCGGCCGCCCGAGATCGGCGAGCTCGACCCCCTGGCCCACGGGCTGAGGCACCTCGCCTTCCTGCTGAGCACCGGCACCGACGGCTCGGTGGCCGAGGCCCTGGGCCCGCGCGCCTGCGAGCAGCTGAGGCGTTTCGAGCCGGCCTCGGCGGGGGAGCTTCCCTGAGTCGGCCTCGTGCCGCTGCGGATGCCGGTCTGCGCCACGCAAGGTCCGGCCGGCGACTTTACGGCTCCTTGACGACTCCCGGGTTGCCATCGCCGCCCGCAGGCACGACCAGCACCGGCACCCCGATGCGGTGACGGAGCTTCTCCACCGAGGTGCCGCGCACGAAGTCCGCGACCGCTCGGTGGCCGTGGCTCCCGAGAACGACGATGAACGCCTCCATCATCCGCACGCCCCGCGAGTGGAGGACGAGCAGCAGGAGGCTGTCGAATGCGGTGATGAAGACGCCGACGATCATGGGGATTCCGAACAGGAGCTGCAGACCGATCGCCGAGCCCACGACCTCGGCCAGATCGCAAGCGGCGATCGCGATCTCGGCGAGGACCCACAGAACCGCCGATACCCTGCGGTGGAACATCGCGTGGCAGGCCTGGGCGAGATCGAGACGAGTGACGATGCCGAGCCGCGCAGACAGCGACTGGAGCAGCAGCGCCATCAGGTTGGACATCACCAGCACCCACAGCAGGCGGTATCCGAAACGAGAGCCGGCCGCGATGTCGGTGGCCCAGTTGCCCGGGTCCATGTAGCCCACGCTGATCAGGTAGGCCGGTCCGACGAACGCAAACAACCGCCTCCAGAAAGACGGATGTTTCGGCACCTCCACCTGCTGCTGGTCCGGCATGTGTTTTCCCGGGTGCAACGATATAACAACGTGAAGTGCGGGTCTCTATTTATTGGGCGCTTCTACGCGATGAAGCGCTCCAACCGCACGACGCGCTCCACTACCCATTGCAAATCTGCCACAACCATTTGTTGCCGTGACGTGGCTGGTGTTGTGACGATATGATCAGCGGCACCCATGGATTTCAGGCCCAGATTGACTCGATGGCCGCCTGGAATTCCTGCCGTGGAGCACGCCATCCGATGGCGACGAAAGCTGTCGGTGTTTCGGCGTGAAGAGCGACCGCCTGGTCGCCGCCGATGGTGAGGCGTCCTCCCGCGACCTCTGCGAACTCCGGCCCGTCGCCGAAATCAACCTGCCCCTTCAACCGCAGGAGATCCTCTCCGAGTTTTGAAATCACCTGCTGAAATCGGGCCCGGCTGACGGGTTTGTCGTGGTGGAACGACAGCGCGAACACCGGGTCGGGCGGTTCTGACAGCGGGCCCGCTCGGTGAACCGTGTGTTGCAGGTTCTCGAGAAAACCCTCAGGAATCCGGCCGTAGGTGGTCGGAAGCTGGGGCGCCGCGGGGTTCATGCCCGCGAGCACGGCGCCAAGCTGTTGCAGTTCAGACCCGGTCACGAGGTCGGTCTTGTTCAGTAACAGAGCATCCGCCCACATCGCCTGCTGCCGGACAGCGCGCAGCATCGGCGCGAGGCGGATGAAGTTCGACGCGTCGACGAGACAGAGGTTGGCCTGAATCTGAAACTGCTCTGCCAGGGTCGGTTCGTCGATGAAGTCCTGGATGTCACGAGGCTCGGCCATGCCGGTAGCCTCCACGACGAGCAGCTCCGGACGCACCTGATCTGCGATCTCCCTCAGCGTTGTAATGAAGTCCGTCTTGATGCAGATGCAGAACAGGCTGCCCCGGTTGAGCTCGTACATCGGGTGCCCGCCGGCCTCGACGAGGCGGCCGTCGACCCCCAGTTGGCCGAACTCGTTGATGATGAGGCACAGGTTTCGATTGCGCAGGTCCGTGTGCTGAAGGAGGTGGTTTAAAAACGTGGTCTTGCCGGCGCCGAGACCGCCGGTGATCAGGATCATCGGGATCGATGCTGTGCCGCTGTTCATGATTCAGGTGAGGCCCTTGAGCCATTCCTTGATGATGGGCGCCGGGACATCTTTGCCCGCGGACTTCATGCTGAACCTGGCGGTTATTGTCACCGGCGTCTGTTCCGCGAGGACGCCGAATCCTTCGAAGAGCGCCCGATCCGTGACCTCACGAAGTTCGACATCGATATCGGCGCCCAGCTCCACCATGGCCTGGAGGGTGTTGTCCTTCAGCCGTTGATAAGCCTCGTCCTCCGCGTCTCCGATCAGGTAGATCACGCCTCTGTGCTGTTGGATTTTTGTCCGCAGCTTCTCGAAGATGCGATTCTGGACGGCCTCGATCAGTTGGTTCCTCGCCGGGATCTGGGACACGAACGCGATGCGGCCGTCGATGCAGATCGTCGGGATGTTCTTGACGAAGAAGCCACCCATGTAGGTCAAAGCCTCGGGGTGCTTGATCTTGTGTTCGCGCCATTCGACGATTCCCTCGAACTGTGGGGTGATCGACTTCACGGCTTCGACCATGTACTGACAGGGCGCGCATCCTTCGGAATCCAGAGTGATGATGTCGACGATCACCTTTTCGGCGTTTCCGTAGTCGCTCATGTCAAGTGTGTCGGCCGGGGCTTCGGTCTTGACCAGCGTTTCAACGACTTCCCGTTCGTAGGGGTCGTGCACCAATTTTGTAACGCTCTCGAGGTTTGCCGGAGGCGTTGCGTACGGCAGATCACAACCCGGCGAGAGAATGAAACCCTTCTTGCCGCCGATCTTGAGGCACTCGAGGGCGTGAAGCTGCGCGTCGCGTGGCGTACCCAGGAGCAGGACGGTCGTGAGTTGGAGGTTGCCTCCGAAGCTGATTTTTCGAGGAAGACAGATGTCCCGAACATAGTCGAGCGCGATGTTTTCATCGATCGAGATATTGTCCGGATGCGTGTTGCACATGACCTCGATGTTCTTCTGCGCGTGACCGCAGACGAACAGCGAACTGAGAGCCCGGCGGTCACGAATATGATCGAAGATCGGCTTCAGGTGGGGGGTCACGAACTGTTCGAATTGATGGGGGCCGATCTGGCTTGTCATCGGATCGACGACGGCAACGACGTCGACTCCGGCGTCGAGGTAGGAGTCGGCCATCGATTGGCCGACGCGCCGACAGAAATCCACGAGCCTCTGCACCTGACCCGGATCGTCGAACATCTGCAGGAAGATGTCGGTGCCCTGGAGGTGCAGAGCGAGGGTGAACGGCCCGGTGATGAGCCCGTACAGGGCGATGTCCGGGTTGGCCTTGCGCAGTCGACGGGTCGCTGCCAGTGCAATCTTCAATCGACCATCTTCTGGACCCGGAATCGAAAGCTGATCGAGGGTCACGCCTTCTGCGAGGGGATGTGATGCCACCGCCGGGGGATTGTCCGGCGACCACATCATGGAGCACCCGAGAATCTCCGCCTCGATCTGGAGATCGAAAATGACCGGAACCCCATCCGGTTTGTAGAGATCGATGCCCTTCTGAACGCCGGCAACGATTTTGGACTCCGACTTGAGAAACTCCTCGGCGGTGATGCCGAGCAGGTGGGCGGCATGGCAGCCGACGAACGGCACCCACGGTTCGCGCTCGACAGGTTCGCACCTGATGGCCGCCAACACGAGCTCTTTTCCGGTCATGTGGTACCTCGCGGTCGGTCAGGACAGATCATACCCGGATCAGGCGCTGAAACGCAGCGGGTTTCTGCGTTGGGTTTGCAGTAGACTTTCGGTCGAGAGGTCGGTCCATGAATCCAGGTCGTCTGTCCATTTTCTGCCTCGCCTCGATGCTGGCGCTTGTCGGCTGTGATCAAGGGCTCAGGATCCACGACCGCCCGATTCAGTTCTCCGCCGATCGTGAGAGGGGCACCCTGCAGTACATTGCGGACCACTACGGTGAGAGCCCCGAAGACATTTCGATCGTGCCCCGCATCATCGTGCTGCACTGGACGGCCATCGACGGGTTCGAGGAGAGCTTCGCCGCCTTCGACCCGGAGGAGTTGGGCGCGTCCCGACCGGGTCTCGCCGCCGCCGGCGACGTGAACGTGTCGATTCAATTCCTGGTCGACCGGGACGGGAAGGTCTACCGGCTGATGCCCGAGACCTGGATGGCCAGGCACTGCATCGGCCTCAACTACTCGGCGATCGGTGTGGAGAACGTGGGTGGCGGCAACGGCATCGACAACCTCACCGACGCCCAGCTCGAGGCCAACATCCGTCTCGTCCGCTATCTGGCCGGGAAGTACCCCACCATCCGATACCTCATCGGCCACATGGAGTATCTGGATTTCGAGGGCGACCCGCTGTGGTTGGAGAGGGACTCAAGCTACAGGACCGAGAAGATCGACCCAGGAGACCGTTTCATGTCCGCCGTCCGAGCTGCCGTTGCCGATCTGGGGCTTGCAGGTCCTCCCTGAGGAGACAATGTGCTGACAGATCCAACGGCCGTATTCATCTACCTCGCCGGTCTCATCGGTGGAGTGTTCTGGCTCACCGGATTGCCGCGGCTGCAGCCCCTGTTCAGAGTGACGCCGGCGGTCATCTACGCCTATTTTCTGCCGGCGCTGAGCACCAGCCTGGGCATCACGCCCCAGAGTTCGGCGGCCTACGACTGGATGGTGCGCTATCTGCTGCCGGTCAGTCTGCTGCTGTTGATGGTGACGGTTGACCTTCGTGCCATCGTGCGCCTCGGCGGCAAGGCAATGGTCATGATGCTCGCGGGTTCGCTGGGGATCATCATCGGCGGGCCCGTGGCCCTGGCTTTGCTCGGGCCGTTCCTGCCTGAAGATACCTGGATGGGTCTGGCGGCGCTGGGGGGAAGTTGGATCGGCGGCGCACCCAACATGGTGGCGATCAAGGAGAGCGTGGGGACCCCGGACTCCCTGATGGGGCCCATCATCGTGGTTGATACGGTGGTGGCCTATGGCTGGATGGGAGTGCTGCTTTTCATGAGCACCATGCAGAAGAAGTTCGATGCCTGGTTGCATGCCGATACCCGGGAGCTTGATGCGCTCGACGGTCGCATGACGGAGGTGGATGGGAAACGACGGCCGATGGAGGTCCGGGACATGGCGATGATCCTGGGGCTGGGTTTCGGGGCCGCGGCCGCCTGCGTGTGGTTCGGAGACCTGCTGCCGCCGTTGGGGAATCCCACCATCATCAGCCACACGACCTGGACGGTCGTCCTGGTGACCACATTGGGTCTGGCGCTGTCCTTTACCCCGGCGCGGCAGCTCGAGCAGGTCGGGGCATCGCGTGTCGGTTACCTGGCGCTCTACCTGATGTTGACCGCCATCGGCGCTCAGGCCGACCTCAAGATGGTCGTCGAGGCGCCGCTCTATCTGGCGGTGGGGGTGGTCTGGCTCGCCGTCCACATCACCGTGCTTCTCATTGTCGCTCGCCTCGTGCGCGCACCTCTGTTCTTCGTCGCCACCGGGAGCATGGCGAATGTGGGCGGGGTCGTCTCGGCGCCGATCGTGGCGTCGGTCTACCGGACTTCGCTGGCCCCGGTGGGCGTCCTCATGGGGGTCTCGGGATACCTGATCGGAATCTACGGGGCCCTGGTGTGTGCGTGGCTGTTGTCTCTCGTCGCCGGGTTGCAGTGAAGGCTCGAGCCGATTGATCAGAAGAGTTCCGGAAGATACGTGTAATTCGTGAAGGCCTTGATTGTCCTGGGTGCAATACGTCCCAGAAAAAAACTGATCGTCTCGAGCGCCGTTTCCGGAATCCGATAGCGGGTGACGAACTCCACATCGACGAGGCCTTCCCGGCCGGAATTGATTTCGGAGGGGCCCGATGACGCGAACAGGTCCTCGACCACGATTTCGTTGGGGTTGACGATCTGCGTGCGAATTCCATGTTCTGCGAACGCGGCTGCAAAGAATTCTTTCCGATAGCCATAGTGAGTGCAGGCGAGATAGGTCAGATGCCGGGTCGATGGAAGGCGGGTTCTGCTCACGGCCTCACCCACGTATTGTGTGATCTTGGCCTGCGCATCCAGACCGCGCAGATCCTCCGAAATCGTATCGGCGAGGGAGGGGCACGCCTGGGCGATAATTCTGCTTTCGCCGATACCATTCATTTTCAGAAGGTCGGAGTAGGTCTGTTCCTCGATCGTCGTCGGCGTGCCGAATATCGCCACGATGGAATCGGGGTGTTCCCTGAGATCGTGAACGAGACGGTCGACTCCGCTCTCCACGATTCCCCGTATCGGAAGGGTCATGTTCTTCACGAATCCGGTGTCGGCCATGAGCACCGAAAGCGTGTTGCAGGCGACATAGATCAGATCAGGAGAATATTTTTGGGCAACGATGTGAAGAAACCGATCGAAGTTTTCCAGTTTCTCTTGCCTCGAGGCCATCGAGTTGTAGCCGAAATCGTTCTCCGGGGACGCATTGACATAGGTCAACGTGACCGGCTCTCCGATGTCGTGGGTCCGCAAGAACTCCTCGGCGTAGGCACACACCGACAACCCGCCGACGCCTGAGTCCGTGATGAGAAGGTGCATGGACTGCTCCCTTTGATTCTGTGTTCGAGCACATGGCAGACCTGGAGGCGACGAACGGCCATCCACCATGGGTGCCGTTGGCCTATTATGGACGGCGAACGCTGCTGCCGTCCAAGGTTGTTGTGGTTTTTTTGCACGAGGTGAAAATCCTGAAATTTCAGATGCCGTTTCCGCGAAGCGCAGGCCGATTGGTTGTGTTCACCGGTGTCTCGGCTTTCGCCCTCGCCTCCTTTGCGACCCAACCGAAAACGGCGGTCCTCGCCGCGGTGGAGCTGGCTGAATCGACGCCCGAGGGGATTCGCATCGTGCTCGAGATTCGGGGAGGGATCGACCGGGTCGAGAGCATGAAACTCGAGGACGGGCGCTTCGTCTTCGACGTCGCCCCGGTGGCCTGGGACGGGGCGTTGCGGCGGGTTCGCCCCGCTGGATCGGGTGTTCTTGAATACCGCTACTCGCAGCTTTCGCGGGACCCTCCGGTGACCAGGTTTGTCGTGGAGACTGTGGGCGGGTGGTCATGCCGACACGAACCCGCACCGCGCGGCCTGCTCGTGGTTTGCGGCGGTCCCCTCGTGACCGGAGGGCCAGAGGCCGCCGCTCTGAATTCCGACATCGCGGTTGTCCGGGGAATCCGATTCATGAGCCCGGTGGAAGGCCTCGACGCAGAGGGTCTGGTCGGCCGGTCCCTCGGTTTCGTTCCCCGGGACATGGTGAGGGACGGCCTGCCGAACTTTGGCGCCATGCGCGATGACTGGCTCGGTGCGCCCCGGAGTCACAAAGGGTTGGACATCTATGGTGACAAGCTCGTCGTGCAGGCCGCCGCCGAAGGGAAGGTGGTGGGGGCTGGGCAGGGGGAGAAAGCCGGCGGGTGGGTCAAAATTCGCCACGGGAACGGTGTCGAGACCGTCTACGTCCACATCTCCAAATTGAGCGTTCGAACCGGCGATGCAGTTGCCAGAGGTCAGCGCATCGCGGTCATCGATGGGCCATCGGGCAATGCCGTCCAGGCGCAACTCCACTTCGAGATCAAGCTCGACGGCCAGTCGGTCGATCCCGTGCCCTTCATCTTCGAGTCGGCTTCGGAAGAGGTTCAAGCCAAGATCACGTCGGCGCAACAGAGGCTCGTGGTGCTCGAGCAGGAACGCGCCGCTCGTGTTCGGCTGGGGTACGATCGGTGAGGCCTCGCACCAGTGGCACAACCCGATGTGGAGGAGACGAAAGAATGAAAATGGTCGGCAGACTTCAACCCGACGCCGCTGCGGCCGGACCCCGGATTCTCTTGACCCGGTTCCGGTGCGACTCCACATGGACCGGCTGTTCGTCATGACCATCGAGCCGACGAAACGGCTGCTATCGCTGGACGTCCTGCGGGGGGCCACGATCGCGGGCATGCTGTTGGTGAACAATGCCGGCGATTGGGGACATACCTTCGCCCCCCTGTTGCACGCCGAATGGAATGGCTGGACGCCGACCGATCTGGTTTTTCCATTCTTCCTCTTCGTTCTCGGGGTCGCGATTCCCCTGGCATTCGCCTCACGGCTCGAACGATCCGGTGGTGATCTCGGTCCGCTCTACCGGCAGATCGCGCGCAGGACCGCCATCATCTTCGCCCTCGGCCTTTTCCTGACCTGGTTCCCGTTCATGGGAATCGACTGGTCGAGGGTGAGGATACCGGGCGTTCTCCAGCGCATCGCCGTGGTCTATCTTTTCGCCTCCCTGGTCTATCTTCACCTGAGCACCCGGGCGCGAGCCTGGCTGGCCGGTGGGCTGCTCCTGGGATACTGGCTTGCCATGACCCTGGTGCCGGTGCCGGGGTTCGGGGCGGGAGATCTGAGTCCCGAAGGGAATCTGGCGGGCCTGGTGGATCGGCTGATCCTCGGGGCCCACGTCTGGCGCTACGCGCCCGGACCGGCGGACCCGGAGGGGATCCTCAGCACCTTGCCGGCACTAGCGACCGCTCTGGCGGGGATCTTTACCGGCGAGTGGCTCCGCACCAGGAAAAGTCAGAGTGAGAAACTGATCGGGCTGTTCGTCTCCGGGAGCATCGCGGCGGTGGCGGGAGCTGTTTTCGGCTGGTTTTTTCCCATCAACAAGAATCTCTGGACCAGCAGCTATGTCGTGCTGACGGCCGGGTTGGCCCTGCTCACGCTCGCCGTGATCCTCTATTTCGTGGATCTTCGGGGCCGGGACGGGTGGGCGAAGCCATTTCTGGTTTTCGGCACCAATTCCATCGTGGCTTATGTATTGAGTGGGCTGATCGCAAAAACCCTGCTCAAGATCCGGTGGGAGAGCGCCGAAGGGTCGACGATCTCGCTCAATTCGTGGCTCTACCACCGGTTCTTTGCTTCGTGGATTCCGGAGTACTTCGCGTCGCTGGCCTGGGCCTCGGTCCACGTTCTGGCGATTCTCGGAATCACCTGGCTGTTGTATCGCAAGAAGATCTTCATCAAGATCTGAGGCTCCGAACAGCCGATCGGCGGTGGACGAAATTTTGGAGGGGAAGACATGAAACACCGGTGGGGAAATTTTCCGTGGATCATCCTCGGGATCGGTGCCGTCCTCTGCTGTGGCTGCACCGGTGCCGAGGTCGGTGAGCCGGTTCCGCCCTCGATCGTGGATGTGGTCCAGAGCGGCACGTCGGGTCTCTTTTCCGTTGATTTCGAGCAGTACCAGACACCGGATGAGGATCTTCCGATCGGGGTGTTTGATTCGGGCATCGGCGGGCTCACCGTCTTGAACGAGATCGTGACGATCGACCGCTTCAACAATCTGACCCACGAGCTTGGCCCGGACGGTCGGCCTGATTTCGAGAACGAGTCATTCATCTATCTCGGGGACCAGGCCAACATGCCCTACGGGAACTACCCGTCGGAGGGGAAGACCGCTTTCCTCAAGGAACTGGCCCTCAAGGACGCGGTGTTTCTCCTCGGGAACCGGTATTGGGCGTCGAGGTCCTCCGCGTCCCCGAGTCTGGACAAGCCTCCCGTCAAGGCAATCGTCGTCGCCTGCAATACGGCGACCTCCTATGCCCTCGAAGATATCCACGATGCTCTGAAGCAGTGGGGCATCCCCATCTCCACTGTGGGTGTCGTCGCAGCCGGCGCCGATGGCGCGATCGAGTCGCTGTGCGAAATGAAGACCACCGGTGCGGTGGCCGTCATGGCCACCGTCGGCACCTGCAAGAGCGACGGCTATGTCCGGGAGATCAAACGATCATCGGAAATGGCCGGGATGGAAGCTCCCGAGATCATCCAACAGGGCAGCCTCGGGCTCGCCAGTGCGATTGAAGGGAACCCGGAGTACATCGTGCCGGCGGGTTCCGCCACCTTCGCGACCTATCGTGGCCCGGCGGTGGGCAATCCTGAAGCTCCCATCGAACTGTCGCTGATTCCGGAATACGACTTCGATCCTGACGGGCTCCTCGGCGATCCGCAAGACCCGGCGACGTGGCGCCTGAACTCCGTCGACAACTACATCCGCTACGACGCGACGACGCTCGTCGAGAATTACCGGCGGAGCGGATCGACCGAACCGATCGCAGCGGTGATCCTCGGCTGTACCCACTTTCCTTTCCATCAAGGAGAAATTGAAGCGTCATTCGACAGACTTCGGGAGTTGAAAACCCCGGAAGGGGAGACCCCCTACCGGGACCTCATCGCCGACGAGGTCGTCTTCATCGACCCCGCGGTGCTCACGGCTGTTCAACTCTATGAAGCGCTGGCCGAAAGAAAGCTTCTCCTCGACGACGAGGGCGCCGCGCCGGAGACGGCCGATGAGTTCTATATCTCCGTGACCAACCCGGCGTGCCCGGGGGTCGTGCTGCGGCCGGACGGTCTCAGCTTCACCTACGCCTACAAATACGGCCGGTCGCCGGGTGAGTTGGACCTCGAGTATGTCAAGCGGGTGCCGATGAACAGCGAAAACCTGGGCGCGAGCGTCATGGCGACGATCCGCACCTCGATGCCCGCTGTCTGGGGTCGTTTGACCGCTTTCAGCGCCCGCAGTCCGCGGTGCGCCGATCTTCCAGCTGAGGCGCGAGTCAAGGCGACAGACTAGCCTGCATATCTCACCAGGTGTCGACTGCGGCCGACGATGCATCCTACCCAGACGTGTTTTCTCGCCTTAGGGTGCTCAACGTACTGTAGAGTACGCCTCCGCGCCCCAAGGCGAGAAAACCCGCCTGGCCACGGCGCCTCGCCGCCCTCGTGACGAAACCTGGTGAGATATGCAGGCTAGTCAGTTCTCGATCTCGATGACAAACGGGATATCCGGCCGGCTCTCTTCGAGTTCGATCACCAGACGCCAGCGTCCCGGCTGCACTCCCCCCGGCACGCTGAAGAGGAGTGGCCCCCAGAATTTCTGGGAGGAGTTCATGGGAATCTCGTCAAATCCGATGTTTTCTGCGGCGACAGCATAAAACCACCGGTCGTCGGGCATCCGGTTGGGTTCGACCCGATAGAGCAGGGGCAGGAATTGAAGGGTCTGCTCGACCGGGATGCGGAGCCTCGTGAGGTTCCTGACGAATTCGTCCTGGCTGGCGAGCGGGAGACGATAACCATCAGGGGTGTAGACCGAGATGTCGTTTCGGTCGACGATGGTGGGTCCGCTGCCACGCGGGCTCGTCAGCTCTACGGCCAGAATCAGCCACTCCTGGGCCACGCTGTTTTTCCCCTGACGATACGCCACCACCGCGACCATCTCGGGTCCTTCGTAGAGCACCGCATTCCTGTTGAACACGTAGATGCCGGGATCCGACGAATACGAACCCTGAGAGTTCGCGCACGCGGTGATCAGGAGAACGCCGAGCAGTACGGTCGAGAACTTCAACATGTGGTCCACCTTGCCTCGAAGGATCGCACGAACCTGGAGATTTGCCAAAGGTCGTTCGCCGCCGTCGTTACGGCACCCAGCGAGACAATCGGGAGTGAAGCAGTACACTTGTCTCCGTGGTGACCGCCCGATGCGTGCGGTCGCCTTCCGAGGCCTCATCCTCGGAGAAGATCCTGGAGGAAGCCGGACGCGATGAGCCTGAAATCGGAAATCCACGAACAACCCGCGGTTCTCGATCAACTGTTCCAGCAACAGAGGGAGCGTGCCGGCGAGATGGCCCGGACGATTCTCGACCGGGGCGTCACGTCCATTTTTCTTGCCGCCCGCGGCACGTCGGACAACGCGGCCCTGTATGCGAAATATCTGTGGGGCTCGGTGAACCGGCTCCCGGTGGCGCTGGCTGCGCCGTCGTTGTTCACGATCTACAGGACCCCACCGCATCTCGAAAACTGCCTCGTGGTGGGCATTTCACAGTCAGGCCAATCGCCGGATATCGTCGCCGTGGTGACCGAGGGCCGCCGGCAGGGGGCCTTGACACTGGCGATCACGAACGACCCGTCCTCCCCGCTGGCGGATCAGGCCGAGTTGGTTCTTGAAACCTGCGCCGGTCCCGAGGGAGCCATCGCCGCCACCAAGACCTACACCACCCAGCTTTTTGCCATCGCCCTGTTGTCGGCCGCGATGAAGGGTGAAGCGCGGATGTTCGAAGCCCTCGAGCGTGTGCCTCGCCTGATTGAGGAGATCCTGTCCCTCGACAGCGCCATCGAGCGGGCGGCACAGCGCTATCGATACATGAACCAGTGTGTGGTCATCGGCCGCGGCTACAACTACGCGACCGCCAACGAGTGGGCCCTGAAACTCAAGGAGCTGACCTACGTCGTTGCCGAGTCCTATTCGTCTGCGGATTTTCAGCACGGTCCCATCGCCATCGTCTCCCACGGTTTTCCCATTCTGGCCGTGGTCCCCAGAGGTGCGGTCTTCGAGGATGCCTACAGGTTGCTCGCGAGCCTGGTCGAGGAGCACGGCGCAGAGCTCGTGGTCGTCTCGAACGACGCCACTGCTCTCGGCCTGGCAAAGACCCCGCTCCCACTGCCCACCGAACTGCCCGAGTGGCTGAGCCCGTTGGTGAGCATCGTGCCGGCACAGCTCTTTTGCTACCACCTCACACGGGCCAAGGGCTACGATACGGAGACGCCGCGAGGGCTGCTCAAGGTCACCCGCACCTGGTAGGCGAAGGCCGGTAGCAGAAGGGAGTCCGATGATCGAGACGAAACGACTGCTGGACCGGGTTGAGGTCCTCGAGACCATGGGAGAGCTCCCCGCCCGGGTCGAAGGCCTCGCCTACGATTCCAGAAAGGTGGGGCCGCGCACGTGTTTCGTCGCGCTGCGCGGGACCCGCACGGATGGTCATCGATTCCTGGAGGCGGCCGAAAGCGCCGGGGCCTCCCTGGCGGTCGTGGAAGAATTCCCTCGAGACGGATCGTTGCCTTGCGTGCGGGTGCGGGACACCCTGGCGACGGTGCCTCTGCTGGCGGCAGAATTTTTCGGACATCCGGCCCGCGACCTGACCCTGGCGGGTTTCACCGGCACCAACGGCAAGACCAGTTCAACCTATCTCCTGGAGGCGATCTGGGCCTCGGCCGGTGTTTCCTCGGCGGTGTTGGGAACGATCCAGTACCGGTGGAAGGATCGAGCCCTCAAAGCCACGAACACCACACCCCTCGCGCTCGATCTGCACGAGCTGTTCGCCCAGATCTGGCAGGATGGCGTGCGCCACGTGGCGATGGAGGTCTCCTCCCACGCCCTGCGCCTCCACCGGGTGGACGGCCTGCGTTTTGCGGCTGCGGCCTTCACCAACCTCACGCCCGACCACCTCGACTTCCACCGCGACCTCGCAGACTACGGAGAGGCCAAAGCGGTTCTCTTCGAGAGCCATCTCGAAGACGGCGCGATCGGGGTCATCAACACGGACGATGCCTTCGGGCGGAATCTCTTCGCGCGGTTGCCGGGCGACTGCAGGCTGTCGTTCGGTCTCGAGCCGGGAGTCGACGTCACCGCTGAGAACACCCGGCTCGAGTTGTCAGGAACCGACTTCGAGCTCAAGACCCCGAGCTGGAGTCGAAAACTGCGGTCCCGCCTCGTCGGCGAACACAATGTCCGCAACATGCTGGGAACGGTGGGAATGGCGATGGCCCTCGGCATCGAGGAGGAATCCATCGTGCAGGGGCTGGAGTCGGAGACGATCCTACCCGGGCGGCTGGAGCCGATCGAGAACGGTCGCGGCGCCCGCATCCTGGTCGATTTCGCCCACACCCCCGACGGTCTGTTCCAGGTGCTCAAGAGTCTGAGCGCCCTCCCGCACCGGAGGATCATCACGGTCTTCGGGTGTGGAGGAGATCGAGACCGCACGAAGAGGCCGGTCATGGGCGGGATCGCCCAGCAGTTCAGCGATCTCGCCATCCTGACCTCGGACAACCCCCGCACAGAAGACCCGACCCGGATCCTCGAGGAGGTTGCAGCCGGGATGACCCCGGACGGGCGGCCCCACGAGATCGTGCCCGATCGTCGGGAGGCGATCGCTCGTGCCCTCGATCTCGTCGAGGAAGGAGATATTCTGCTCGTCGCGGGCAAGGGACACGAGACGATGCAGATTCTCGGGACGGAACTCCACCACTTCGATGACAGGGCCGTCGTGCGGGAGATCCTCGCCGAGACGGACGGAGGCGCGCTGTTGCAGGAGGAGAAGCGCTGAGCACATTCACTCTGAGCCGCACAGCCCTGGCGAGCAATCTCGCCCTCGCCCGTCAGTGGGCGCCGGCCGGGGCCCGTGTCAGGGCGATGGTCAAGGCGAATGCCTACGGTCACGGCGTGGGCGAGCTGATCGAGGTCTTTGCCGAACACGCCGACGAACTGGGGGTCGCCACCCTGGAGGAAGGTCTGGCCGTTCGCTCGTATCTGTCTCGCGAGATGCCGGTCTTCATGGTGAGCGGAGCGAAGGACTGGGGCAACGGCGAATACCTCGACGCCGTCCGCCGGGCCGATCTGGTTCCCGTCATCAGCTCCCTGGATGAGCTCTGTCTGCTTTCAGATCGTCTGGGAAACGCGAGCCCGTTTCGGGTGGAGCTGAAATTGGACACCGGAATGGGGAGGTTGGGGATCCGGGAGACGGATCTCCCGGCCGTCGCGGCACTCATCGGCGCCTCCGACAACCTTCGGGTTGTCGGCATCATGACCCACTTCGCCTCCTCCGATGAGGAGGATCTTGCTCCGACCCGGGACCAGGAATCCCGTTTTCAAAGGATGCTGTCCCAGATTCCGGACGAGGTGGTGCGGACAGCCGCGATCCACTCGTGCAACAGCGGTGCGCTCCTGCAGCGCGCTCTGGGTCACACCGACATCGGTGCGGGCACGACCGTCGTCCGGCCGGGGGTGATGCTCTATGGTGCCGCTCCCTCACGGTGGCTGCACGAGACGCCCGCCGGAGAGCGACTGACCGCCGTGGGAACGTGGGCGACACGGGTGATCGAGATCAAGACCATGGTTCCCGGCGACGCCGTGGGTTACGGGGGCACCTGGAAGGTGGAGGGCGACCGCCCCGTGCGGGTGGCGGTCCTGGCCGTCGGATATGCCGACGGCTACCGGCGCAGTCTGGGGAATCGCGGCAGGGTCCTCATCCGCGGCGGGTCCATTCCGGTGATCGGCAGGGTGAGCATGGACCTTGTCTCCGTCCTGGTTGATGATCTGATTCAGGTCGGAGACGAGGCGGTTCTCTTGGGGTTCCAGGAGGGTGAGCTGGGGTCCGACACCATTTCGGCGTGGGAGTGGGCCGACCTCTGCGACACCATCCCCTACGAGATCTGGACCTCGCTCAGCCCCCGGGTCGAGAGGATACTCGCCGCCGCGTCCGTGTGAACCAGGAAACCACAGAGGCACAGAGGGCACAGAGAAAAACACAGAGAGATTGTTCTGTGTCGGCCTGTGCCCGTTGAGACTCTGTGGTTCTTCTGTCGCCGCTCCGTGGCTGGTTGTTGATTGTGCTGAGTACCTGGGGCTCGCGCCCCAGGCTATTTCCTGCCGCCGCTTCACGGCTTGCGAGCGGACCTGACTCTCCCCCATGTCATCCCGACCGAGAGAGCGAGGTCGTCCCCCCCCCCGTCTGTCATCCCGACCGAGGGCGCGAGGCCGTTCCCCATTCTGTCATCCCGACCGAAGGCCCGGAGGGCCGTAGTGGAGGGATCTCGGTGCCTCCACGCATTGCCAACCCTGATGCCTCCATCTTCAGGTCCCTCCGCTCGGTCGCTTCGCTCTCTCGGTCGGGATGACAGAGGTTGTCGTGGCGGGCCGCGAAGAAAGGCCTACGACTTTCAGCGCGATCAAGCACGTGCGTTGCTGTCAATCCGCCCGGCTCTCAAGCCCCAGGCCTCAAGCCTCAAGCCAAAAAAAGGAACCGGGCGCGAGCCCGTCCCCCCCCGTCTGTCATCCCGACCGAGAGAGCGAGCCCGTTCCCCATTCTGTCATCCCGACCGAGAGAGCGAGGCCGTTCCCCATTCTGTCATCCCGACCGAGGGCGCGAGGCCGTTCCCCATTCTGTCATCCCGACCGAAGGCCCGGAGGGCCGTAGTGGAGGGATCTCGGTGCCTCCACGCATTGCCAACCCTGATGCCTCCATCTTCAGGTCCCTCCGCTCGGTCGCTTCGCTCTCTCGGTCGGGATGACAGAGGTTGTCGTGGCGGGCCGCGAAGAAAGGCCTACGACTTTCAGCGCGATCAAGCACGTGCGTTGCTGTCAATCCGCCCGGCTCTCAAGCCCCAGGCCTCAAGCCTCAAGCCCAACAAAAAAGGAGCCGGGCGCGAGCCCGTCCCCCCCCGTCTGTCATCCCGACCGAGAGAGCGAGGCCGTTCCCCATTCTGTCATCCCGACCGAGAGAGCGAGGCCGTCCTCCCCCACGTCTGTCATCCCGACCGAGGGCGCGAGGCCGTTCCCCATTCTGTCATCCCGACCGAAGGCCCGGAGGGCCGTAGTGGAGGGATCTCGGTGCCTCCACGCATTGCCAACCCTGATGCCTCCATCTTCAGGTCCCTCCGCTCGGTCGCTTCGCTCTCTCGGTCGGGATGACAGAGGTTGTCGTGGCGGGCCGCGAAGAAAGGCCTACGACTTTCAGCGCGATCAAGCACGTGCGTTGCTGTCAATCCGCCCGGCTCTCAAGCCCCAGGCCTCAGGCCCCAAGCCCCAACAAAAAAGGAGCCGGGCGCGAGCCCGGCTCCGTTGGTGTTGGGTTTCGACCCGACTGAATTTAGAACTCGAGCTTGACCATCACCTGGAAGCGCCGCGGGTCGAAATAACGTCTCGGGTCCCCGTAGCCTGCGGAGCTGAGCCTGGGCTCGATGTCGTAGCCCGTCTGGTTGTTGGTGACGTTGAAGACGTCGCCGCGAAGCTGGATGTTGAACCGGTTGCCGATCGGGAAGTTCTGCGTGTAGTTGAGATCGATCTGGTAGTGGGAAGGCGAGGTGTGGGAGCCCGCCGGTTCGGCGTAGCGGTTCGTATCGCTCGTGCTCGTGGTGTACTGCGTATACGGCAGATAGCTCCATGTCTCCCACGGTTGGCCCGACTGGTAGACACCGAAGGCGCCGAACGAACCGTTCCAGGGGACCTGGTAGAAGCCGACGAGCTTGAGCTGGTGGCGCCGGTCGCCGCGGAGATTGCCCTCGCGGTAGTCCCACAACTGCCGGCCCGCGCCGTCGGCGATGTTGGACGAACCGATGAAGATGTTCTGGTCGTTGTCGTTGGTGCTGTTGTCCTGGTCGAAGTTCCCGTAGTAGTGGCTCCAGACATAGGAGCCCCGGAAATAGCCTTTGCTGCCGCGCCACTCGGCCTCGGCGCCGAGCTCGTAGTACTTGGTGAAGGCGCCGTCGAGGGCGGCGATCACGTAGGAAGAACCGCCGATCTCGGCCCGGATGTCGGCCAGGTTTGGAACGTAGAGCTCTTGCGGAATACCTTCGGGCGGGCCATAGGCGACGCGGGCGTTGTTGTTGGTGTCCTCCCAGAAGTTCGTCCCATGACGGTACCGACCGCCGATGCGACCCGTCCACGCGTTGGAGAGCTGTTTGTCGTAGCTGAGGGTGTACTCGTCGATGGACCGCGGTTTGATGCCCTCCTGGAAGACCTTCCCGGAGGAGGAGGCCACGGGGTCGAGGAAGATCATGTTGCCGTCGGCGTCGAACTGGGCACGGATCGTCGTGGCGGTGTTGCGGGCCCAGGATGCGGCTCGCGGGAGGGAGGTGGCCGCAGGAAAGTACTTGGCGTAGCTTGCGGACAGGGCGTCCTTGCCGTTGGGGCTGAAGGTCACGCCCAACCGGGGTTGGAACATGTCCTGGAATTCGATTTCCTTCATCAGGTACTTGCTGCTCGGGTCGACCTCGAAGCCGGAGACGTTGCCGTCGACGGCCCTCAGCCCCTGGCCGTAGAGCTGATCGTTCGAGATGACGAATCCCAGGTTGAAGGTCCACTCATTGGCCCTGATGACGTCGTTGAGTTCGATGCTCTGGCTCTTGATCTCGGAGTGGATCGGGGGAACCGCGACCCCTGCATCAGTCAGCAGGCTCTGCTGTTGGATTTCCGCCTGGAAGAAGATCGGCTCACCGCCGGGCGTTGAACTGCGACCACCGATGACGGTGATATTGCCCCAGCCATTCGACGAGCGGATCAGGTCCTCCTCGCCGAGTGAGTACTGGTAGCCGATGTGGAAGTTGTGCGAGACCTTGGTGTCGAGGAAGTAGTCGTATCCGATCTGGAAGCTGGTGGAGTAGAAGTTGTCCTCGTCGAACTGGCTGCCACCGCCGACAGCGCCGCCGCCGGTCTGGACGCCATTGTCGTTAAAGCCGTACCTCTGGATGATCGGGGCGATGAATGCGTTGTACGCGTCCAAACCGGTGACCGGCGTGGGCACGTTGAAGTAGCCCTGCTGGTCGAGGTTGCTGACGTCAAGCGTCGAGCCGACCGAGGTTTCGATATTGAAGACGGTGTCCGGAGTCGACGAGCCTTCGCTCGCATAGTCGGAGGCCTTGAACGAGATGAAACTGTTGTCGGTGACCATCCAGGTTCCTTCGATGATCCCGATCTTCAGGGCGGCATCGTCTCCATACGCGGTGGAGCCCGCTTCAAATTCCGTGACGCCCCGTCCGGACTGGTCTGTTGTGGAGTCACGATAGCTGACGCCCATCAGGAAGGAGTCGGCAGGGTTGAATGACAGCTTGCCGAACCACTCGTCCCGGACGCTCTTGAACTGGGGCACCCCTCCGTAGGCGTTGCCGCGGTTGTCGAGAGTCTCCGTGGGGCGGTAGTAGGACGCGAAGAAGTACAACATCTCTTTGATGATCGGGCCGCCGATGTTGGCCACCGCCCAGTCGCGATTGGGGTCCCCGGTCGCCGCGGTGTCCGCGGTCACGGCACCGGTCATGCTGTCGGTCTGGACCTGGTAGCTCACCTCACCCTTGAACTGGTTGGTGCCGCTCTTGCTCAGGGTGTTGACCAGCATACCTCCGGAGCGGTTGAAGCCGATGGCGTTGGCGCCGCCCTTGACGGCGGTCATTTCCTCGATGTCGTGGTTCGATGGTTGGGTCGAGAGGGTTCCGAAGAGCGGCAGGTTGACGTTGACCCCGTCAAATTCGTAGACGTTGTCCTGACCGCTGCCGCCGGCGCTGGGGCTGCGGACGTTGTCCTCGGTGTACTGGACACCAGGGATGAGCTTGATCAGGTCGCGGTACTGCTGCCCCACCGGCAGAGCCTGGATCACCGCGTCGGAGGTCGATGATTTGATCTCCGCCGACTCGGTGTCGATGGTCGGATTTTGGGCGGTGACCACGATCTCGCCCTCGAAGGTGGAATCCTTCATGGTGACGTTGATGATGGAGAGTTGCATCAGGCGAACTGCGAAGTCGCGCTGCTCGGTGACAAAACCCGGCATTGTGAAGGTCAATTTGTAGTTGCCGGGGGGCATCGCGGCGAACCTGTAGGTTCCGTCGGCGTCGGTCACGGTCGACCGCGGTTTGGGCAGGACGTCGCCCACGGCGTTGACGATGACGCCGGGCAGAGGGGAACCGTCTTCGAGCGTGACGGTCCCGTTGATGTCACCTGTCTGCGTACTCTGGGCACCTGCCACCGAGCACAGCAGGAGGCTTCCTATGATAATGACGAAATATTTCCTCATAGCCTCTCTCCTTTTTCTTTCAATCCTCCGATAACGTTCCCCGGCAGAGATTGCCGCCCGCGACTCCGGGGATCGGGGCCGGGACTGGGAACGCAGATAAACAAAAAACGTCTCTCATACTAAACCGACTCGCTCTTGTCAGCAACCGGACTCATTGTCAAGGCTTTCCGGACATGTCCGCCGGCCGTGCGCAATTGCTCGCGCGAAGCTTTCACCCCGAGCCCGCACGAGGCCATGACGATCGCCGTCTTGACCTCGCCGTCAGCGGTGTCGTAGAGCCGTTCCGCTGCCTCGCGGGAAACCTCCCCAGCGGTCTCGATGATGCGCAAGGCCCGGTCGCGGAGCTTGGCGGAGCCGGGGCGCAGGTCGACCATGAGATTCCCATAGACCTTGCCGAGGCGCACCATGGCTGTTGTGGTGATGGCGTTGAGCACGGCCTTGGTCGCTGACCCGGCCTTGAGCCGGGTGGAACCCGTGAGCACTTCCGGACCGGTGTCGAGGGCGAGGACGAGATCGGCCGCCGTCGACATCCCTCCGGCGGGTGCGCAGGTGACCAGGATCGTGCGGGCGCCGCTGCGCCGCGCCGATACCAACGCGCCGAGGGCGAACGGCGTGATCGAGCTTGCAGATATCGCGATGAGCAGATCACCTTTGCCCAGGTGGCCGGCGGCCGCGGCGCCGTCTTCCGAGATGTCCTCGGAGCCTTCGCGCGCCGCGAACACGGCTTCGGGACCGCCGGCGATGACGGCGCGGATCTGCTCCGGTTCGGTACCGAAGGTGGGGGGGCACTCGGCGGCCTCGAGAATTCCGAGACGACCGCTGGTTCCGGCGCCGGCGAACAGGATCTCACCACCGCCTGCGAGGGTTTCGGCGGCCCAGGACGCCGCCCGGGCGATGTCCTGGCTGTATCGGCGGGCGAGCTCCAGACCGCGCTGGTCCTCCTCGAGGAGCAGCGACACCACCTCTTCGTTCGAGAGCGTGTCGAGTGATTCACTGGCAGGGTTCCGGGCCTCCGTCGAGAGAGCACGCCAACCCTCGGCGCTTCGGGACATGCCCTTCGTCGGTTCGGTCATCTGCACCGTCCCGGTCGACGGCGGCTGACGCGGCGAGCGCCACTGGAATCGACTCCGACCTCCGGGGGGGGTGGGGCTATCGAGGATATGATTGAATACCCATTCATCGCACCGACAGAGACTAACCCGGACCGACGGAGATGTCTATGACATGTCTGTGACAAATTCATCCGAAGAAGAGGTAGGTGACGAGGATTGCGGCAACGGCACCCGCCACGTCCGCCGCCAGTCCGCAGGCCAGTGCGTGCCGGGCGCGGCGGATTCCCACCGCGCCGAAATAGACCGCGAGCACGTAGAAGGTGGTTTCCGTGCTGCCCTGGATCACGCTCACCAGGTGCCCGGCGAAGGAGTCAGCGCCGTGAATCTCCATGGTCTCGAGCATGAGCCCACGCGCTCCGCTTCCGGATAAGGGCTTCATCAGTGCGGTGGGAAGGCCCTCAACCCACCGGGTATCCAGCCCGATCGAACTCACCGCCCAACGCACGCCGTCGAGCAGGAAATCCAGAGCGCCGCTGGCACGAAAGATCCCGATGGCGACCAGCATCGCCACCAGATAGGGGATGATGCTGATCGCGACCTTGAACCCGTCCTTCGCCCCCTCGACAAAGACCTCATAGAGAGCCACACGGCGGCGGGCGGCCAGGAACACAAAGGAAACGATCACGAAGAAGATCGCGAAGTTCGAGAGGACCGAGCTCTGGAGCTGCATCGCCTCGCGGTCGAGGCGCGAAAAGTGGACGACCATCCCCGCCACCAGCGCGGCCATGCCGCCGAGGTAGGCCAGGATGACTGGGTCCCAGAGCCGCAGCTTCTGGACCGCGGCGGTGACGATGAGTCCCACCATGGTGGAGCAGAAGGTTGCGATCAGAATGGGGATGAAGATATCGGTGGGGTCCGCCGCCCCCATCTGTGCCCGATAGACGAAGATGGTCGTCGGGATGACGGTGACGGCCGAGGTATTGAGGACCAGGAAGAGGATCTGGTCGTTGCTCGCCACGTCCGGCTCGGGGTTGAGCTCTTGCAGTTCGTTCATGGCCTTGAGGCCGATCGGGGTGGCCGCGTTGTCCAGCCCGAGCATGTTCGCTGCCATGTTCATGACGATGGATCCCATCGCCGGATGGCCCTCTGGAATTCCCGGGAAGAGCCGCCGCAGCAGAGGGCCGAAGGCGCGGGCCAGGAGATCGACGGCGCCCCCTTGCTCTCCCAGTTTCATGATGCCCAGCCACAGGCACATGACCCCGGTGAGTCCCAGAGAGATTTCGAAACCGACCTTGGCCATGTCGAACGCGGCGGTGACCATCGCCGCCCAGACCCCGTGGTCGCCGAAGAAGAGGGACTTCGTGAGGCCCACAGCGAAGGCCACGAAGAAGAACCCGCCCCAGATCTTGTTCAGCACGGCGCCAGTACCTTCATTGCGTTGAGAACCTGCAGGGCGACGCCGATCGCCATCGCGTTCTCGTCAACGTCGAAGAGCCCGTTGTGGACGGGGTGCACGATGCCGGCGGCCTCGTTGCGCACCCCCATGGAGTAGAAGGCGCCGGGAACCTCGCTCAGGTAATAGCCGAAATCCTCGACCCCCATCTGCGGGATCTTGAAGATCACGACACTCTCGTCGCCCAGGAGTTTCCTCGAGCTCTCTTCGACGATGTGCACCATGGATGCATCGTTGACCACCGGGTCGTAGCTCGGCTCGATGTTGACCTCGGCCCGGGCACCCAAGGCCTGCGCCACCGCCTCGGCCGTTTCCTTGATCCTCTGCAGCACCAGCCTCCGGGTCATCTGGTCCAGACACCGCACGGTGCCCACCAACTCGACTCTGTCCGCCAGGATATTGGCCTGGGTTCCTCCGTTGATCGTTCCCAGGCTCACGACCGAGGCCTCGCGGGCGTCCAGGTTGCGGCTCACAATTGCCTGCAACGCGGTGATGACGTGGGCTGCGGCGACGATGGCGTCCACTCCGAGGAAGGGATAGGCTGCGTGGGCCGCTTTTCCGTGCACGATGATCTGGAGGTTGTCGGAGGAGGCGTTGCGCTGTCCGAAATGGAGGCCCACAGTGCCGACATCGAGTTCCGGGTCCACGTGAAGACCGAAGATCGCATCCACCCGAGGGTTCTCGAGGGCGCCGGCTGCGATCAGCAGTTTCGCCCCGCCCACCGTTTCCTCCGCCGGTTGAAAGAGCAGTTTGACGGTTCCTGAAAAGGAGTCCCTGTTCTTCTGAAGCAATCGCGCCGCGCCCAGGAGAATGGTGGTGTGGACGTCGTGGCCGCACGCGTGCATCTTTCCCGGAACCGTCGATGCGTAGGCGACGTTCTTGGCGTCCTGGATCGGCAGGGCGTCCATATCTGCCCGCAGCGCCACCACCTTGCCACCGTCGGTCCCGCGGATCAGACCGAGAACCCCGGTGCCACCCAGACCGTCGGTGTGTTCGATCCCCATCTCGTCGAGCAGGCCCTGGATCCTGGCGCTGGTCCAGTGCTCCTCGAGGCCGAGCTCCGGGTGCCGGTGGAGATCACGGCGGATCTCGATCATCCACGGCAGATATCTTCTGTCGCTGATTCGAGGATATCCGAGGGTGATTGCAGGTCCATCGGGCGAAGATAGCACGGAGCTTGCGCGCCTGCCGGCGCGCGCAATTCGGAATTCGGAATTCGGAATTCGGAATGACATCGCACAACCCACCATCACATTTCGGATATTGATCCGGGTGCACCCGGCTGAACTGAGCGGAGCGCGCCATCAGGCGCGTGCATGCGAACGATCCCCCGGGGAAAGCTGGCGAAACAGAGGTCCTTCGACATCGCTTTGGAAGCCGGAAGCCCGCTTGCGATGGAAAATTCCGAATTCCGAATTCCGAATTCCGAATTCAGTCCAGCGTCAGCTCGCGCGGCGCCATCTCCGTCTCGAGCAGCGTGGTGAGCTTCTGACGCTCGTTGATCACCACCGCTCGTTTCCCGTCCGCCAGGACTTCGGCGGAACGTCCGTGGTCGTTGTAGTTCGAGCTCATGGACATGCCGTAGGCACCGGCGGAGAACACGGCGATGAGATCGCCACGCCGCACCGGGGGCAGGTCTCGTCCGCGGGCGAGGAAATCGCCGGTCTCGCAGATCGGGCCGACGATGTCGCTCCGGACCAGCCCCGGGAGGTCGATGTGTTCGGCGGCCCCCGGAGGCACGTGGCGGGCCTCGACGTTTGCGGGCCACGCAAAGTGGAAAGCCCGGTAGAAGGCGGGGCGGATCAAGGTGTGCATCCCGGCATCGCAGACGACGAAGGTCTTCGCGCGCCCGACCTTGACGTGCTGGACGCGGGTCACCAGCACCCCCGAGTTGGCGAGAATCGACCGCCCGGGCTCGAGGACGATCTGCAGGCCGTTGTTGGCCCGCTCCTCGAGCAGGGGAATCAACGCCTCGGCGAAAACCTCGATACCCGGCGACTGTCCGTCGGTGTAGTTCATCGGCCAGCCGCCACCGAGATCGAGGACCGAGATCGTGTGGCCGGCTTCTTCGAGGGTGTCGATCAACCGCAGGAGCACCTTGACCGCGGACTCGTAGGGCTCGACCTCACGCACCGGCGAACCGATGTGGACGTGCAGCCCGACCAGATCGACCGACGCCACATCCCGGAATGTCCCGAAGATCTCCGGCACGCGTTGCCACGCGACGCCGAACTTGTTCTCCTCGAGACCGGTGGTCGTGTACTCATGGGTCCGGGCGTCGACATCCGGGTTGACCCGGAGGCAGGCGCGGGCGACGACGCCGAGGTCGGCTGCGACCCGCGCGAGGACCTCGAGCTCGCTCTCGGACTCCACGTTGAAGAGGCCCACGGGCCCGCGCGACTCGATGTTTCGAGCCCCGAGGCGTTCGGCGTCGTCGCGCAGGGGGCTCCACCGTCCATCCAGCGCGGCACGCTGCTCGGCCTCGGTTTTGCCGACGCCCGCGAAGACGATGTTGCGCATGGGTGTGCCGGCCAACCACGCCCGCTCCATCTCGCCACCGGAAACCACGTCCATGCCGGCCCCCATCTCGTGGAGCAGGCGCAGGATATGGATGTTGGAAGAAGCCTTGACGGCGTAGTGGAGATGGGCTCCGAGGGGAGCGAATGCGCTCTCGATCCTGCGGTAGTTCGAGCGGATCGCCTCGGCCGAGTAGATATATGTCGGGGTGCCCACGGCGTCGGCGATCTCTGAAACCGGGACTTCGCCGGCGTGGAGGGCGCCGTCTCTGTAGGTGAACGCATCCAGGGGTTGGGTCATTGTTTTCCTTGTTCTCTAGTTTCGTTGTTTTGGGAAGAGGTAGTTGTTGTCTCTCTTGATGCGGACCACGTCGCCGTGGGCGTCAAGCTCGAAGGTCACCAACTCGTTGTCGGGCCGCCGGAAGGTCGTGCCCTCCACCGGTTCAAGCTCGGTGTAGCCGGTTGTCGCGTCATTCCAGGGGGGGTAGTCGTAGCCGTAGATGACCAGGTCTCCGCCGAGGATCATGACCTGGTACTCCCACCCCCAGGGGTCCGAATACAGACCCACGTATCGCTGCCATGCAGGGTCCGCTTCCGGCTTTGCCGGCGTCGGTTTTTTGGCCGCCGCGAGAATCGGCGGCGCGAAGACGCTGTAGGCCTGCAGGGCGACGGTGTACGGGCTGCCGTCGTCGGCATTGATGGCGACCATCACGGCGATCTTCTCGTCGGGCACCATGAGGAGGTTGGTGACGTCGCCACCGATGGAACCGCCATGGCCCACGAAGGTTTTGCCGTCACGGCGGGTGACGGCGAAGCCCAGACCCCGGCCGCCGGAAAAACTGTCGTAGACCCAGTGAACCCGCTGCATCTCCCGCAGGGTGCTGCCCTTCAGGATCTGATCGCCCCCGGCAGGACCGTCGCGAAACTGGAGAGAGGCGAAGCGACCGAGATCCTCGACGGTGGAAACGATGGCGCCCGCCGGGGCGATGGCGCCGGCCTCGTAGTACGCCATGGATTTGCGGGTGCCGTCGGGGCCTTCAATCATGTAGGGCGTTGCCAGGCGTTGGAGGAGTTCCTCGTCTGGAGCGGTGCTCGAGCTCAGCATGCCGAGCGGCGTCAGGATTTTTTCCTGGACGTAGTCCGCCCAGGGTTGGCCCGAGACCTCGGTCACGATCTCGCCGAGGAGGGACATCCCGAGGTTGGAGTAGTGGTACGTGGTCTCGGGGGGGTTGATGGCGTCCTGGTCGGGTACGGACTCTGCCAGCTCCGCCCGGGTGGGAAAGATGTGGTCGGTCCAGTACGGGAAGTCTGCTTCCCGGGGCAGACCCGAGGTATGAGTGAGCAGTTGACGAATCGTGATCTCGGGGGCGTCCGGGAATGGGTTGGGAACACTGAACCAGGGAAGATACAGCGACACCGGGTCGTCGAGGCGGAGCTTCCCCGCGTCCCGCAGCTGCAGGATCGCGGTGGCGGTGAAGAGTTTGGTGATCGAACCGATCCGATAGACGGTCGACGGTGTCGCAGGGATCTCACCTTCCAGATCGCTGAAGCCGTACCCCTTTGACCACACCAGTTCCTGGTCGAAGACGACTGCGATGGAGAGTCCCGGCACATTGCGGTTGGCGATGTGTTGCTCGGCCCACAGGTCGAAGACCGTGATGGCGTCGGCGAATTGCGGTTGCTCTCGCAGCGGCAACTCGGATCCACCCAGTAATGGGACCGAAGTCACCAACAGGAGGGAGGCGAGAATGGGCTTGAAGCGCATCTTCCGGGCTCCTTTCCTCCGCCACGGAGGTCTCAAACATGGGAGTATAAGCCAAGACTCCACCACCAACTCGGACAGGATCGAGTTTCGAATTCGGAATTTTGAATTTCGGAATTGTCCGCCACCACACTCGACAACAGGGTGAAGGTGTAGGAACTCAAAACTCAAAACTCAATACTCTTGATGGAAACTGAGACCTCGTCCGTGAGGTGAGCGATCTCGGACCGATCTACAATGCCCCTCATGCAGATGTTCACGCTGATCCTCGCTCTCGCCCTGCAATCGACGACCACGGGATTCACCCCCGACCAGCTCTGGCAGGACTGGCCGGATGAGCGCTTCGTCCAGACCCCGGCGCCGTGCCTGCGACCGGCCGATCTGGTTGATGAACTCCAGAGGCTGGCGGAGTCGTATCCCGGGGAAATTCAGTTGCAAGAGATCGGGCGGTCCGTCCAGGGGCGTGCCATCCACATGATCTCACTGGGGCATGGACCGCGCACCGTTCTGCTGTGGTCGCAGATGCACGGGGACGAGCCCTCCGCGACGCCTGCCCTGCTCGATATCGCTCACTTCCTGCTCTCCCGGGCCGACGAACCGGCGGCGGCGGCGGTCCTCGATGACCTCACCCTCCTCATGATCCCCATGCTCAACCCCGACGGGGCGGAGATCTATGAACGCCGGAATCTGCAGGCCATCGACATCAACCGGGACGCGCTGCCGCTCACGACGCCGGAGGGCCAGATCCTGAAAGGCATCCGTGACGAGTACGAGCCGATGCTCGCCTTCAACCTGCACGACCAGGACCGGCGAATGGCGGTGGGGGACACCGGAGTGCTGGCGACCAACTCGGTGTTGGCGGTGTCTGGTGATGCGGAGGGCACCGTCACCCCCGGTCGGGCGCGCGCCAAGCGCGCCTGCTCGGCCATCGCCGTGACCCTGACCCAGTTCATGCCGGGGGGCGTGGCGCGTTTCAACGAGGACTGGAATCCCCGTGCCTTCGGAGACAACATCACCGCCTGGGGAACGCCGGTCGTGCTGATTGAGACCGGCGGTCTGCCACCGGGCCGGAATTTCGGGGACCTGACCCGCCTCAACTTCGTCGGAATCTTGACGGTGCTCCGGGAGCTCGTCCGCAACGACCTCGAAGACTACGATCCCGAGGTGTATGAGAATCTCCCGCGCAACCAACGCGATGTCTGGGCCGACGTGGTGGTGCTCGGCGGCTACCTTCAACAGCCGCGAACAACTTCTCCTTACCGGGCTGATCTGGCGTTCAACATCGAGGTGGACGATCGTGACGCGGCGGGATGCGCCACCGGGGACGATCCGCGTTCGTACATTGCCGACGTTGGCGACGAGCAGTTCCTGGGCGCCGGCCGGGTCGTGGACGCGAGTGAATCACTGCTGGTCGTGCCGTTTGCAGCCGGGGTCGAGGGCTGGAAGGCCCGACGCTGGCTGAGCGCCGAGGTGCTCGCGGAGGTGGCGCGGTTGGGTGTCGGTACGGTGCTCTGGAAGGTCTCGCCTCGAAAAATCGATGCCGCAAAGGCCCTCGCCGGTGGCTTCGCCGGCGCGGGACGCGCCCGGCTCGAAGTGGTCTCGACGCAGGCAGAGATGCCGTGGTTGACCCTGGGCGGTCCCCCTGGCAGGGCGAAGTCGGATTTGCTTCCGGACGTGGTCGAGGCTCTGGTCGGAACGAAGGGTGGGATGCAGGGGAAGAGCCCCTTGACCCTCGATCAGCTCAGTTGGGTCCCCAAAACCGCCGCCCGCCAACCGGTCCTGCGGCGCGGCCGTCCCGCCTCCTTCGTGCTGCTCTCACCGGCGAAGGACGGTGAGATCGATCCCGCGGAGACCCACCTCGCCGCGGTCTTCCTCAACGGCCTCGAAGTCAAGGGCGGCTCGCGATGAAGTACCCACCATCGATGATTCGGTGCGCATCCATGCCGCTCCTCAAAGCCGTAGGGGAGGGGTTTATCCCCTCCCTTTCGATTGCCGCCCTCGCGTCCCTGTTCCTTGTCGCTTTGATCGCCGGACACGCGACGGCGGGTTTCGGTGCTGACCTCACGGCGGCCCAGCAGACCTGGGTGAGCACGACCCTGGCGTCGATGACCCTCGAAGAGAAGGCGGCCCAGATGATGATGGTCGCCGAGACCGGGTGGCCGCGGAACCCGCGTTCGCAAGCCGCCGTCGACCTCGTGGAGGCGGTTCGCGACCGGGGAGTCGGTGGGGTCATCCTGATGCGGTCGGAGGAGGGGAGTATCGCTCCCCTGGTCAACCGGCTCCAGACCGAGGCCCGGATTCCGTTGCTGGTGGCGATGGACATGGAGCGGAGCCTGTCGTTCCGCGTGCAGAGGGGATCGGTTGATCTGCCCTATGCGATGGCCTTCGGCGCCACCGGTGACGAGGCGGCGGCTCGCTTCCTCGGAGAGGTGACGGCCCGGGAGGGGCGGGCTCTGGGGATCCACTGGGCCTTTGCCCCGGTGGTCGATGTCAACAACAACCCCGACAACCCGATCATCAATATCCGTTCGTTCGGGGAGGCCCCGGAGCTCGTCGGCCGGCTCGCCGCGGCATTCATCAGGGGCGCTCACAGCGGCGGTCTGATGACGACGGCCAAACATTTCCCGGGCCACGGCGACACCTCCGTCGACAGCCACCTCGATCTCCCGGTCATCGCCGTCGATCGCGAACACCTGGAAACGGTGGAGTGGCCCCCCTTCAGGGCGGCGATCGCGGCCGGGGTGGACTCCATCATGGTGGGCCACGTGGCGGTGCCTGCCCTCGATCCGTCGGGACGGCCCGCGACCCTGTCGCCGTCCCTCAATTTCGAAATCCTCCGCGGTGAGATGGGCTTCGAAGGCCTCATCGTGACGGACGCCATGGATATGGAAGGTGTGGGTTCAGTGTGGATCGGAGAGGCCACGGTGGATGCCGTTCGCGCCGGCGCCGACGTGATCCTGATGCCTCCCGACCTGGATGTGGCCCTGCAATCGCTGATCCGCGCCGTCGCCGAGGGGGAGCTCGAGGAACAGCGGCTCGACCAGTCGGTGCGGCGGATTCTCCAGGCCAAGGCCCGTTTGCATCTCGACGAAAATCGGCTGGTCGATCTGAACGCGGCCGCCCTCGACGTCGATCGGCCGGAGGATGTCGAGAGGGCTTTGGAGATCGCCGAAGCGTCGATCACCGTGGTCCGGAACGACGACGGTGTCTTGCCCCTCGCGGCCGAGCAGCCGCTGCGGATCCTGCAGCTCGTCATGCCGGACGACCTGGGCATTCCGTCGGCGGAGTTCAGAACGCGGAGGATCGAGGTCACAACCATCGCGCTGGGAGACGAGATCTCCCAGGAGAGGGCGGACGAGATCCTCGACGAGGCCGGGGGTTTCACCCATATCCTGGTATCGACTGCGTACTACCGGGAAAAGATCTCTGACAGCCTGGTCCGCTTTCTGGGCCGGCTCGCGGAGACGGACGTGCCGGTGATCGTGGTCTCTCTCGGCGATCCCTATCTTTTCCGCGACCTCCCCGAGGTCTCCGCGTACGTCTGTGCCTATGGGTCTTCGGGAACCAGCCGGCAGGCGGCCGCTGCCGCGCTCTTCGGCGAGATCGATGTCCGGGGCAAACTTCCGGTAACACTCTCAGAGGAGCATGGAGTCGGTCAGGGTCTCGAGATTCCGCGTCGCGCCATGACCCTTCACGTCGCTCCTCCGGAGGACGTGGGGTTCAGGCCGGGGGGAATGGACGACGTGGACCTGGTGGTGGAGGAATTCGTGGAGGAGGGGGCATTCCCCGGTGGGGTGGTGGCCGTCGGTTACCGTGGCAACCTGGTCCACCTCCATCCCTTCGGGCGCCTCACCTACGACGAGGATGCACCGGCAGTCGAAGCGGACACGATGTACGACCTGGCCAGTCTGACCAAGGTCGTCGCCACGACAACGATGGCGATGATCCTGGTCGACGAGGGGCGGCTCGATCTCGACGCCAGGGTGCAGGACTATCTGCCGCTCTTCCAGGGTCCGGGAAAAGAGTCGGTCACCGTCCGCCAGCTCCTGACCCACAGCTCCGGCATCAACTGGTGGGCGCCGCTCTATCAAGAGGCCCGGGGTCCGGACGCCTATCTGGAGCGGATCCAGGCGATGGAGCTGGTGTACGAGCCGGGGACTGATTTCATGTACAGCGACCTCGGGATCATCCTCCTGGGCGAGATTTTGTCCCGGGTCGCAGGACAGCCGCTGCAGGAGTTCGTGCAGGAGCGGGTGTTCGAGCCTCTGGGGATGACCGACACCCTGTATGTCCCGGGCCCGGATCTTCTGTCGCGGATTGCCCCCACCGAATACGATTCCTGGAGGGGCTGTCTGGTGCGGGGCGAGGTCCACGACGAGAATGCCTTCGCTCTCGGGGGGGTCGCTCCCCACGCCGGGCTCTTTTCGACTGCCGGCGATCTCGCGCGTTTCACCCAGATGCTGCTCAACGGGGGGGTCCTCGAACACCACCGGATCGTCTCCAGGGAAACGGTGGAGCTTTTCACCCGCCTGGCCGGGCACGGCGATTCGACCCGGGCCCTGGGTTGGGACACCAAGTCGCCGGAGAAATCGTCGGCCGGCATGTTCTTCTCACCCCATTCCTTCGGCCACACCGGTTTCACCGGCACCTCGATCTGGGTGGATCCGGAGCGCGAGCTCTTCGTCATCCTGCTCACCAATCGGGTGTACCCCACGCGGGACAACCAGCTCATCCGCAAGGCCCGGCCGGCGGTTGCGGACGCCGTGGTCCGGGCCCTCGTCGATGACGGGATCGTCCGGGTGGGGCTCGATCGCGTGGCGGCTGGTGAAGACTTCGGGCTTCGGGGCAAGCGCCTCGGGCTCATCGTCCACGCCGCGTCGGTCACCTTCGACGGCCGGCACGCCATCGATGCGATGCGCGATGCAAATCTCGAGGTCATCCGGATCTTCACCCCGGAGCACGGTCTCCGGAGCCGCGCGGCGGCGGGCGAAACAGTCGAGAGCGGCACGGACCCGGAGAGCGGGTTGCCGGTGGTCAGTCTCTACGGCGACCACCGGAAACCGACGGCAGGGGACCTCGAAGGCCTCGATGCTCTGGTCTTCGATCTCCAGGGTGGGGGCGTGCGCTTCTACACTTATGTCAGCACGATGATGCTCGCCCTCGAGGCTGCGGCCGAGGCCGGGCTCCAGTTCGTGGTGCTCGATCGCCCCAACCCGCTCGGCGGCGAGCGCATCGAAGGGCCGGTGAGCGCGCCTCGCGATGTCGTTCCGGAGAGTTTTGTCAACATGGCGCCGGGGCCCATGGTGCACGGGCTCACCGTTGGCGAGATGGCCCGCTTCGTGAATCAGGGTCTGCCGCAACCGGCGCGCCTGACGGTGGTGGCCATGCAAGGCTGGGAACGATGGATGACGTGGGCGGACACCGGGCGCGTCTGGATTCCGCCGTCGCCGAACATCCGGAGCCCCGAAGCCGCCATCGCCTATCCGGGGGTCTGTCTGTTGGAGGCCTCCACCGTCTCCGCAGGCCGCGGAACCGAAAGCCCGTTCCTCTATTTCGGCGCGCCGTGGATCCGTTCTTCGGAGATTCAGGTCTCGGTGCCCGGGTTCGAGCTCGAACCTGCGAGTTTCACGCCGGTCACCTCGCCGGCCGCACCCGATGCGAAGTTCCTCGACCAGGAATGCCACGGCATGCGCATCCGGGTCACCGACCCGGCGTCGGCGCAGAGCTACCGGCTCGGTATTGAGCTGCTGGTCGCCCTCCAGGGCCTGGAAGAGTTCGAGTGGGGCCAGGACGGCGCATCCTTGACGCGGCTCGTCGGTACCCCGAGGCTGCTCGAGGACCTCCGGCACGGCATGACGGCCGAACAGATCGTCGAAGCGGACGCGGCAGCGCACGAGGCGTGGCGCCGTGAGCGAGCATCATCATTGTTGTACTGACCGGACTCACACCACACGAGGAGGCTCATCGATGTCCCTGACCCGACGCCACATGCTGCAGCTCGGAGGAGCTGCGATCGCCGCAACGACCATTCCCTCATTCGCCGAGTCGGCAGTTGACGAACACGCGGTCGTCAAACCGAGACGTCTCAAAGACGGTGATCTCGTCGGGTTCGTCAATCCTGCCGGGGCCATGTTCGATCCAGACGGCGCGGAGATCGCTCGCGAGGCGATGGCCGCCCTCGGTTTGCGGGCGGTGTTCGGCGATCACCTCTTCGACCGCTACGGCTACCTGGCCGGGCGGGACGAGGACCGCGCCGCCGACATCAACTCTTTTTTTGCGAACCCCGAAGTGAACGCGGTGCTGGCGCTCCGGGGCGGTTGGGGGTGCAACCGGCTTCTGCCTCTGTTGGACTACGACGTGATCCGAAAAAACCCCAAGATCCTCATGGGGATGAGCGATATCACCGGGCTGCTCGTCGGCGTGCACGCGAAAACAGGCCTCGTGAACTTCTACGGTCCGACCGGCGGCTCGAGCTGGAACGAGTTCACCACCGACAACGCCAGGCGCGTGCTCTTCGACGGCGAAGCGATCACCATGCGCAACAAGGTGGGCACCGCTGATCGATTGGTCCAGGTCGACAACAGAGTCCTGACCATCACCGGAGGCACGGCCCGAGGTCCGCTGCTGGGGGGCAACCTCACCGTGCTCACCGCCATGATGGGATCGGAATACCTGCCGGATTTCGACGGCTGCATCCTCTTTGTCGAGGACCTCAATGAAGAGATCTACCGGGTGGATCGCATGCTCACCCAACTCGGTCTGGCCGGGGTACTGGGCCAGGTGACCGGCTTCGTCTTCGGCGACTGCAAGAACTGCGACCCCGGCAGCGGCTACGGTTCCTTGACCCTGATGGAGGTTCTGGCCGACCACATCGGCCCGCTCGGCGTCCCCGCATGGTACGGCTCGATGATCGGCCACATCGCCGACAAATTCACCGTGCCCCTGGGAATCAAGGCCGAAATCGACGCCGACGCGGGGACCATCAAGCTTCTCGAACCTGCAGTGGTGTGAAACGGCGGGGGTGGCATGTATGCCGCCCCTGCAGTCGAATTCGGCGTTTCTCGAACCGCCGCAAGAGATTCCTCCACTCGGTCGCTCCGCTTCCCTCGGTCGGAATGACAGAAAGTGGTGCAGCACTCCCAGGTTGTCATCCCGACCGAGGGAGTGCAGCCATTTTTTTCTCCTGTCATCCCGACCGAGGGAGCGCAGCCATTTCCCCCTCCTGTCATCCCGACCGAAGGCCCGAAGGGCCGGAGCGGAGGGATCTCAGGGGAGTGGCTGTAGAAACGGTGTTCCCTCGATCCCCCCCCCAGATTCCTCGACGCGGCCTGCGGCCTCGCTCGGAATGACAGAATGTGTGGGGGCGGGTGAAACTATCGAACCCTCGGGTACAGCAGGATGGCATCCGCATTGCGGCGTGGTGACGAACCCGACGGGCTGTTCACCACCAGGCCGTTGATGACCATCGTGGTGGATCCACCGCCGTCGAGGTTGACGGCCGAGACGCAGCCGAGCTCGAGCATGAGATCCGTGAGCTCCGGGATCGACATGCCGACGCTGGTCTCCGGTTGCCGCCCGTCGACCGTGACAAAGACGAGCGTTCCATCGGCGCGGACGCCGGCTGCGGTGCGGGGATGGCGGGCGAGGTAAAAGACCCTGGAGACGGACTCCTTCTCCGGTTCTTCGAGGCGCCGGCCCTTCCACAGCAACAGCGGGCCGCCACCTACGATGTACCGGGCCCGTTCCCATTCGCCCTCGGGATCGGGGAGAAGCGGCAGGAGCCGGGTCATGACCGACACGCTGGATCCCCGCTGAACCAGCGGTACGATTCCGGGCGACCGCTCGTCTCCGACGGACAGGACCATGCCTGACGACGGGATCGGAGAGCTGCCCGCTCCCTCCCGGATCTCGGCGACCTGGCCCTTTTCGATGACGATCTCCGTACCTCCCGGCGGCGTGAGGGTCGTGCGATGGAAGTCCGGCGTGTAGAGAACGACCTCGGAGGGTTGGCGCTGCCGGTTCATTCCGTCGAGAGGGACGGGTTCGCCTTCGGCGAACACAACCTGGCCGCTGAAACCGAGTCTGCCGAAGACGGCTTTCGCGGTGCCGTTGTGATCAAAAAAACCCACCGCGGCACGCCCCCTGTCGGGTTCGGAGAGCAGGGTGCCCTCGATCCGGAGAGTCCCCTGGGAGTCTCCGGCCAGCAACCCTTCCATCTGGAAGTAGCCGCCGTTGACCGCGGCCATCGCGCCGCGTCGGCGCGCCAGTTCTTCCGTCGTCTCGAGACCGATCGCGGCATCGTAGGCGTGGGCCACCCGAATCTGGATTTCCTTGGGGTCGGCCTCGAGGACGTTGATCGTCCACGGGCCGTCAGGGTGGGTGAGATCCTGCAGGATCTCCTGAATTTCGAGCGGTGGGGAGTAGCCGCGTTCCAACAACTTCTGACTCAGATCCTCCGCCTCGGAGCGGTCTGCGAGGCCCGGGATGACAATCCGGTATCTCTTGCCGTCGGCGTCGAGTGCAGCCGAGAAACCGTCTGCGCCGAGACGGCCGAGCGTCTGGTCGGCCTCAGGCTGACTGTCATACACCCCGATCAGGATTCGGTAGCTCACCGCGGTGGCGGTCTCTCCCTTGCGGATGACGAGATGGCGCAGGCCCGGGGCGGGGGTTTCGATGGATTGTTCGGCTGCTGGGGCGGCGATGGTCCACGAGAGGGCGATTGACACCAGGATCGGGGAGATTTTCGGCCTCACGGCGATGGGACCTCCTGTCGACTCGATTTCGGACGCGGCCAGATCAAGCTCGCTCCCAACCCGGCGGCAAACGTGATGGCCGAGCCGAACAGGGCGAACCAGGGCCAGGCCAGCGGCGTGGCGAAAAAGATGATGCTCATGCAGGAGAGGCCGACCACGAACCCGACCAGCGCCGCCCGCTGCCCGACCCGCCGGGCGTAGATCCCGAGGAAGAACACCCCGAGCACGATCCCGGTGGTGAAAGCGGCGATCCCCAGCACGCTGCTGACCACCGACGACGTGACCCACTGGCCCGCGATGCCCACGGCGATCTGGATGCAACCGAAAACCACGGTGAGGATGCGAACCACAAGGAGCTGTTTTTCGGCCGGCGCGTCGGACTCCTTGCCGGTGAACAGGAAATCGTTGGCGGCGGCGGTGGCGCAGGAATTGAGCGAGCTCGAAAGGGTGGACATGGCAGCGGCGAAGATCGCGCCCAGCAGGAGCCCCAGCAGGCCCACCGGGATCTCGTCGAGAATGAACCGGGCGAAGACGCGGTCTGGACGTTCGAACGCCGCATCGGGTGGAAAGTTCTGATAAAAGGCGAAGAGGCCGACGCCGATCAGGAGGAAGAGCGCGAACTGCGCCACCACCACGAAACCACCGACCCAGAGTGCCCGTTGAGCGTCCCTCAGGTTCCGGGCGCAGAGGTATCGCTGCACCATCATCTGGTCGACCCCGTGGGAGCCGAGGGTGATGAAGAGTCCGCCGATGAGACCGGCCCACAGACCGTAGGGTTGGGTCCAGTCGAAGGCGAGATCGAAGATCCGCAGTTTGCCGGCGGCTTCGCCGACGCTGATCATCTGGTCCCAGCCGCCGGGAAGGCGGTGGAGGATCAGGATCAGGGCCACGACGGCGCCGCCGATGTAGATCACGAACTGCACCAGGTCGGTCACCAGGACGGCGCGGATGCCGCCAAAAAAGGTGTAGATGATGGTGGCGACCCCCATGATGATCACCGCCCAGTGGAGCTGGATCCCGGTCATCTCTTGGAGCACGATCGCCGACAGGAAGAGCCGAAGGCCGTCGGCGAGGCTGCGGGTGATGATGAACATCGCCGACGCAGCCTTCTGGGTCGCACCACCGAACCGCTGGTGGAGCACGTCGTAGGCGGTGAAGAACGACCCCTTGAAGTACTGCGGCATGAGCAGGAAGACCACGGCAAAGCGTCCGAGCAGGAAACCGAGGGGAATCTGCAGCCAGGTCAGATCTCTCGTGTAGGCGAAACCGGGGATGCTCAGAAAGGTGACGGTGCTGGTCTCGGTGGCGACGATCGAAAACAGGATCAACCACCACGGCCGGTCGCGTCCACCCACAACGTAATCTGAAACGGTATCGGACTTGCGCCCGATCCACAGACCGAGCGCGACGACACCCACGAGATAGATGGCGAGGATACCGACGTCGATCGGCCCGACGCTCATCGGCCCCGCCAAGCAGCGCGACCCGGACTTCCCGGTTTCAGGATCCGCATGCCGTCCCGAAGTGGACCGGTCGGAGGCCGAAATCCTGCACGGCCCCCAGGGCCTGAGGTGAGGTCAACACCTCGAGCTCGCGTTCCCTGTCGGCGGCGTAACTGCTGGTTGAGAGCAGCTCGTCGTCGACGTGGGCGGGGTGGCACATGATCTCGGTGACGCCGGGTTGGATGCCTTCCAGAATCTCGATCAGGACGTCCAGCCGTGCCTCTTCCCCAAAGAACCTCTCGACGAAGAAGTCGGTGGTGGCCACGCCATCACGGCGCAACCGCACCCCGACTTCCGGCGAGGCATTGCGGATCGGCAGATCGTGCTCCCTCGCCAGAACCATCAGCGCGTCGCAGACGACGGGGTGCCGGTGGGAATGGTGGTGGCTGTCGAGGTGCGTGGGCAGGCGACCGGTGAGCTCGCGAAACCGATCGAGCTGCGCCCTCGCCTCCATCAGCACTTCCTCCGGGGCGGGCCGGACGAGTCCTTCGGGTTTTGCGGGGAAACGCCCGGTGGCGCCCGTCAGGCTCGGCAATCGCTCGGCGGGCAGGATCGAAGGGCTTCCGGTCAACGCGACGTGGAGCCCAACCCCCAATCCGGGAAATTCACCGAGCCGGGCGGCCGCCTCCTCGGCTGCGGGGAAAGCCACCATCAGGGTCGCGCTGGTGACCAGCCCGTTGGAGTGGGCCTCAAAGATGCCGGAGTTGATGCCGGTCGTGCGCCCGAGATCATCGGCGTTCACGATCAGCAGCTTATCGGTGGAGCGGGTCACTTCAGCAGTCCCAGGGCCAGCGTGACGGCGCCCATCGCCGGTTCGACCTCGAGCAGGCGGACCTCGGCGTTGGGCAGATCCTCGAGAAGCGCTGTGACCCGTGGGACGAGGCTCGGACAGGCCTTGAGGGCCCCTCCGGAAAGGACGATGGGATACGGATCAAGAAAGGAGAGTTGTCCGGCCACCGCTCGTGCGGCCTTGGCGAGGTGTTTGGAGGCTTGATCCATGAGGGTCTCGGCCGCTTCGTCGCCCCCCGCGCACGCCGTTTCGACCAGCGAAGCCAGATCGGCGACACGGTTGCGGGAAAGTTCCTGGTCGTAGAACCACTTCACCAGTTCGGCGGGGTCCGAGACGCCGAGCTTTTCGCAGATCAGATGGTAGAGCGTAGTGGGGACTCCGCGCCCGTCGGCGGCCCGGATGGCGTGCCGTACCGCATAATGGCCGAGCCAGAAGGCCGAGCCTTCGTCGCCGAGAAGATAGCCCCAACCACCGGCACGCGCCTCGTGACCCTCGGGATCGACGCCATAGGCGATGGAACCGGTACCGGCCACGACGACGATTCCGATCCCCGACGGAGCCCCGGCCACGAGAGCCACCAGGGCGTCGTTGACCACTCGAACCGGCTGCCGCTGACCGAGGCGGCGGAGGACGTCGCGGATCAGCTGTTCAGAGCCGGGTTGCCCCACCCCGGCGATGCCAAGGCAGAGAGCGGCCACCGGTTCGGGAGCCTCGAGAGAGTCGATGACGTCGAAGAGGACCTTCTCGACCGCGAGCTCCCCCTTCATCACCAGGTTGGCGCTGCCGCCGATGGTTTTTGCGTGGACCTTTTCGGTCTCGTCGGCGAGCAGCCCCACCGTCTTGGTTCCGCCGGCGTCGATTCCGATCACGTAGGGCATGGCTCAGGCTCCGTTTCCGCTTCGTTCGGCCCGCATTCTACCCCCGGTCACGGTATTCGCGGGCGAGACACGTCGGGCCAACTCTCCTCAAAGACGTAGGCGGGTCCTTCAGGGCCCGCCACCACCGCCGTTGATTGTGGCCTCTCGCGGGCGGGCCGTAAACGACCCGCCTACGCCTTTCAGAGGAATTCTCATCCGGGTGATTTCGAATCTAGAGTGACGTCACAACCACGAAGGCACAAAGACACAAAGAAAATCACCTTAGTGAAATTCTTCGTGGCTTCGTGTCTTTGTGGTTGCGGTTCATGCGAACCCTCAGAGCGACAGCGACACAAGGCATTTCTGTAAGAAGTTCAGCTAAGAGCTATGGGAGCCCGGCCTCGGCCGCACGCCCAACCCTGGCTCGGTCGGCAGCACGAGCTTGCCCTCCCGGACCTCGGCACCGATGAAAGGATCGTTGGTGATGAGGAGGTTGCCGTCGAGATCTGCGAAGTCGACGAGAGGAGCGATGTGGGCCGCGGCGGTGATTGCCATGGACGATTCCACCATGCAGCCGAGCATGATCTTCATGCCGTGGGCGCGTGCGACGTGGATCATTCGCAGGGCCTCGCCCAGGCCGCCGCATTTCATCAGCTTGATGTTGATGCCGTCGAACGCCTCGGCCAGGCGTGGAATGTCCTCGGCGCGCGCGACGCTTTCGTCGGCGAAGAGGGGGAGGGGGCTCCGCTTCTTGAGCTCGATCATTTCGGCGTGCTGGCCGGCGGGCAGCGGCTGCTCCACCAGCTCGACGCCCATCTCCTGCAGCCACTCGAGACGCCCGAGGGCATCCTCGAGGGACCACCCTTCGTTGGCGTCGACCCGCACCGGGCGATCGGTCACGCGGCGAACCGTCTCGAGCACGCGGGCATCGTCCTTCGAGCCCATCTTGACCTTGAGCACGGCGAAGTCTTCGGCCTCTCGGACTTTCTGCTCGACGATCTCCGGGGTGTCCATGCCGATGGTGAACGAGGTGACCGGCATGGTGCCGGGGTCGATTCCCATCAGCTGGTGGAGCGGCACCCCCAGCCTCTTCCCGGCGAGGTCGCGCAGGGCCATGTCGATGGCGGCTTCCGCCGCCGGCTCGCCGGGGACCGCCACCCGGGCCGCCGCTTCGTCGAACGCCAGGACGTCGCCCATCCGGGCGACCATCTTCTCGGCAGCGCGTGCGGCGGAGTCCGCGTCCTGACCGTAACGGGCGATAGGGGCGGCCTCCCCGCGTCCGATGAGGCCTTCGTGCTCGATCTCCACCATCAGAACCCGGCGGAAGTCGCTGTCCCCGCGCGCCAGACGGAAAGTGTGTCGGAGCTGGAGAACATAGTCGTGGTGGCGAAGGTGGAGCATCTTTCCTCGAGGGCCCCTCGTCCCGGTGAGGGCCGCGTATGTATCGATCGCGACCGGGCGCGTTCGCTTCGGGGATCATACACCGGCGGTATCGACTATGATTCCCGAATGCGACGAATGACTGCGATCGTTTTTCTGCTGTTGATGATGAGTTTCTCGTGTTCGCGGAAGCAGCCGCCGCCCGAGGAGAAGGTGGAAGCCCCGCGGCCATCGATTCTGCTGGTGACTCTGGACACCACCCGCGCCGACGGCATGGGCTTCGAGTCCGACGATGTGGAAACACCGGCCCTCGATGCGCTGGCCGCCCGCGGCACCCGTTTCTCGCAGGCCTGGACCACGGCGCCCATGACTTTGCCCTCCCACACCTCGATGCTGACCGGTCTCTACCCATCCGAGCACGGCATTCACGAGAACTCGCGTTTCCTCGACGAGGGTCGTACCTTGCTTGCGGAACGTCTCAAGAGTGCGGGCTACTCGACCGCGGCCTTTGTCTCCGGATACCCACTCAAACGTGAGTTCGGACTGGCGCGGGGCTTCGATCACTACGACGACGACCTCGGCAGGGGCAACGGGGAACGAGCCGCCGGCCCCACCACCGAACGGGCACTCTCGTATCTGCAGGGGTTACCGCCCGGGCCGGTCTTCATCTGGGTCCACTATTTCGATCCGCACGACCCCTACGCTCCTCCGGAGCCGTACCGGTCCCGCTACCCGTCGAACCCCTACCTCGGCGAGATCGCCTATATGGACCAGGAAGTCGGACGATTGATCGAGGCGTTCGAAAGCAGAAATGCCGGCGCTGCATCGAGGATCCTCGTGGTGGGTGATCACGGTGAGGGCCTCGGCGACCACGGTGAACTCCTGCACGGAAATCTTCTCTACCAGGGAGTGACGCGGGTTCCGCTGATCGCGGCGGGCAGCGGCGTTCCGGCGGGGATCGTGGAGACCGCGGTCAGCACCCGGCGGGTCTTTGACACAATTCTCTCCTGGGCCGGCCTCGACTCAGATTTCAATCTCCTGGCGCCTGATGAGGAAATCGTGATGGGGGAGGCCATGAAGCCGTTCCTCCAGTACGGGTGGCAGCCGCAGGTGATGGCGGTGCGCGGTTCGGTCAAGGTCATCCAGTCGGGTGTGTCCGAGGTCTACGATCGGCGGACCGATCCCGAGGAGTTGGTGGACCTCAGCGGCAGCGTCGAGATCGATCAGGAGATCCTGGACGCCATCCGGGATTACGAACTGGTGTCCCCCGAGGGCGGGCAGGCCTCACCGGCCTCTCTCGACAAGGAGGCCAGGGAACGGCTCGCCGTGCTCGGATATGTCGGGTGGGACAGTCCGGCCCCGCTGCGGGAGAACGCTCCCATACCTAAGAACATGACCTACCTCTTCGCCGATCTCGATAAGGGTTCGGCCCTCTTTGCCCGGGAGGACTACAAGGCATCCATCAAGGTATTTGAAGGGGTGCTCGCCCAGGACCCCATGAACCTCATGGTGGTGGTGCGGCTTGCCGTGGCTCACTCGGTCCTCGGAGATGAGGAACGGGCCGAGCAGCTCTTCGCGAGGGCGCAGAAGATCCACAGCGGCAACATCGACCTCCAGCACTACATCGCGATGCACAATTTTCGTTTCGGCCGGTGGGACGTCGCAGCGCCGATGTTTGAAGAAGTGTTGGTGGTGATGCCGCACAAACTGCCCGCCCTGGAGGCTCTGGCGCGGATCCGTGAGAAGGAAGGGCGGTTCGACGAAGCGGCCCGTCTGATGGAGCGGATCATCGTCCTGAAGGAGTCACCCGCGCCGGAGTGGATCAGGCTGGGCGAGCTCGAGATGGCCATGACCGACACCCCGGGGGCGATCAGGGCCTTCGAGGAGGCCCGGAGACTCCAGGGCGAGGCCTTCGATCGATATATCGAACTCGGTGTCTGTTATCTGGCGGTGCAACGCTTCGCCGATGCGGCAGAGGCTCTGGATCGCGTGCCTCGAGATCATCCCGGTTACGCCATGGCCCTCTTCAAACGCGCCCAGGTCAGCGTTCTTCTGGGCGAGCCCGACTGGCAGCAGAAGGTTCAGTTCGCCTACGAAGCAGGCGATCCGGAGATTCGTCGGATGATCGAAGACGAACCGCTGTTTCAGGGCCCGCCGTTGCGGTAGGACGTTTCCCGTGAGCTTCTGAATTTCCCGATTCTCCGGAAGGGCATTGCCCGCGCTATTCTCCGGAAGGACATTGCCCGCGCAATTCTCCGGAAGGACATTGCCCGCGAGGAGCCACCTTCAACATTGTTGGCTCGTATCTTCCTGCCGACGTGAATGGTCGTGGGTCCAACAATATTGAAAATGGCACCTCCGGTGAGCGCGACTCGTTTCCGCAGGGGCTTCCTGAGTGAATGGCACCTCCGGTGAGCGCGAGTCGTTTCCGCAGGGGCTTCCTGAGTGAATGGCACCTCCGGTGAGCGCAAGCCGTTTCCGCAGGGGCTTCCTGAGTGAATGGCACCTCCGGTGGGCGCGAGTCGTTTCCGCAGGGGTTTCCTGAGTGAATGGCACCTCCGGTGAGCGCAAGCCGTTTCCGCAGGGGCTTCCCGTGAGGTACCACCCTTCACATTGACTGCCTCGAAGGCATGGCCGAGCCGAAGCGTCCGAGATCAGACAATGTGAAGGGTGATACCTCCGCCGCACGCTGGCCGTTTCCGCGCGCGCTTCCCGAGAGGATGCCAGGCACGCCGGCCCGTCGGACGGGCCGGGAGCCAGGCACCTCCGCCGCACATTGACCCACCCATTCTGAGCACTCGAATATTCACATCTGGGGGTGGTGGGGGAATTCAAAATTCAAAATTCAAAATTCAAAATTTCACTCTGTAGGCCTGGTGTATAGTCCCCAACCATGACGTCTTTCGGCTTCTGGTCCATCCTCCCGCCGCTGGCTGCGCTCGGTCTGGCGCTGTGGAGAAAGCAGATCTACCCGGCCCTGCTGCTCGGCGTGTGGATGGGCTGGCTGGTGGTCGGTGGCTGGAACCCCATCACCGCGACGGGTTCCACGGTGGCGTCGATCGTTGGTGTGTTTGGAGACGCGGGCAATACCCGGATCCTGCTCTACAGCCTGCTCGTCGGTTCTGTCTTGACCCTGATCAGCGCCACCGGAGGTGTGGAGGCCTTTGTCGCCGCCGTTTCCGAACGCCGGTGGGTCACCAACCGCCGCCAGGCACAGATGGTGCCCTTCCTGGTCGGGATCCTGATCACGGTGGAAAGCTCCATCACCGCTCTCGTTGCGGGAACCGTGGGGCGGCCGCTCACTGATCGCTACCGGGTGAGTCGCGAGAAGCTCGCCTATATCTGTGACTCCACTTCGGCTCCCGTCTGCATGCTGGTTCCCTTCAACGGTTGGGGGGCGCTGGTGATCGGACTTCTCGCCGTCCAGGGGGTCGCCAACCCGGTGGCCGTCCTCCTGACCAGTCTCCGCTGGAACTTCTACCCGATGCTCGCCCTCGTGCTGGTCCTGGTGACGATTCTCACCGGCTGGGAGGTGGGTCCCATGCGGACGGCCGAGCGCCGAGCGCAGGAAGAGGGAAAGCTCCTGGCGGACGGCGCCCAACCGATGGTGGCCGAAGAGGTGCTGACGGTGACCCCGGATGCCGGTGTCCGGCCGAAAGCCCTCTACCTGATCCTCCCGGTGGTGACGATGGTCGCGGCCATCGTCGCCGGCATCCTCGTCACCGGTCGACGGGGAAGCTCCCCCGGCGCCGGGCTCTGGGAGATGATCCAGGCCAGCTCCGGCTCCACCGCCGTTCTGTGGGCCGTGCTGGCGAGCCTGGCGGTGTTGGCGGTGATTGCTCTCGGTCCCTGCCACATGCGGGGACGGCAATTCGTCGATCACCTATTCAAAGGGATGGGGGGCATGATCCCGGTGGTGTCCCTGCTGGTGCTTGCCTTTGCCCTGGGAAGTGTCGTGCGGGAGCTGGGCACGGGCGCCTATGTGGCGGAAATCATCGGCGGGGCCACCGGCGCCAAGGTGGCCGTCGCCGGGTCCTTCGTCCTGGCCTCATTCATGGCATTCGCCACCGGCACCTCGTGGGGGACCTTTGCGCTGATGGTGCCGATCGCCGTACCGCTGGCGGTGGCTCAGGGCGGCCCGCTGCCGCTGTATCTCGCGGCGGTCCTGGGTGGCGGTGTCTTCGGCGACCACTGCTCTCCGATTTCCGACACCACCATCATCTCCTCCATGGCCTCGGCATCGGACCACATGGACCACGTCCGCACCCAGATGCCCTACGCCCTCCTCGGAGGAGCCGTCACCGTGCTCATCTATCTGATCGTGAGCTGAGAACCACTGAAAACCAATGAATGTCATTCCGAGCAAAGGCGCGTTAGCGCCGGAGCCGAGGAATCTGGGTGGGGGCTTCAGGAATGGTGTTGCCACGAGCCCCCACCCAGATCCCTCCGCTCGGTCGCTGCGCTCCCTCGGTCGGGATGACAGGGGGAGAAAAAGCTTCGTCCCTCCGGTCGGGATGACAGGGGGAGAAAAAGCTTCGTCCCTCCGGTCGGGATGACAGGGGGAGAAATGGCTTCGTCCCTCCGGTCGGGATGACAGGGGGAGAAAAAGCTTCGTCCCTCCGGTCGCGATGACAGGGGGAGAAATGGCTTCGGGCCTCCGGTCGCGATGACAGAGAATATGAAGCGGGCTACAACAACCGTCCGAGCTGTTCCAGGATCCGTGCCTCGATGGGGGAGAGAGTGCTCGTGGGTCCCTCGTCGGCAGTGGGGTCGAAGGCGGAACCGGTGATCGCGTAGATCACGGCGTCGCCGGTTTCCGGATCGGCCCAGACCCCGGCGAGCAGACCGTAGGCTTCCCCGAAATGACCGAACCACACCCGGTCGTCCCCGGCAAACAGCCGGTCCCCTTCGGTCTCGCTGGTGATGATCCGGATCCCGGTTGCCCATGCGTTGAGCGTGCCATTGGAGTCGTCGAGGTTCTGTTGGTCGGGGTCATACCGCCAGACCTGACGCCGCAGCTCCGCCATGCTTTCGGGGGAGAGCAGCCGGACCTCACCAACGCTGCCATCACCGAGGAAGATCGTCGCCAGGGTTTCAAGACCCTTCAACGACAACCGGGCCCCTCCCTGGGGGCTGAACTGCGCTCCGTTGGATCCCGGGACGTAGTCGGCGCCGTCGGGCAGTGCGGTCGGGATGCCCGAGCTCAGATCGTCCACCTGGGCCACCCACTCGCCGTCGGGGTGCCAGATTTCTTCCTGGTCGCGTTTGCGGTAGAGCGTCGCGATGCTCTGCTGGTCAGCCGGGGAAAGACCGGCGACGTTGAAGCCGCCGGGCAGACCCAGGGGCTCGAAGAACCGTTGGTGCATCAGGACGTCGAAGCGCAGACCGGTCACCTTTTCGAGCACCGTGCCCACGACGCCGAAGTTCAGATTGCAGTACTCGAAGAAGACGCCGGGTCCGCGATCCCGGCCCTCTTCGGCAATTTGAAACCGTTCACCGTAGTCAGGACCCGACGGGTCGAAGGCTTCCTGAATGGCGCGCGGGTAGCGAATGATGTAGGACTCGCCGGCGTCGCGGATCGACGAGACGTGGGCGAGCAGGTACCGGAGGGTGATGGCCCGATCGGGGTAGTTCGGATTGCGAAGCTCCCACCCCAGGTAGTCGGAGACGTCACGATCCAGGTCGAGCGTCCCTTCCTCCACCAGCTGCATGACGACTATGGCCGAAAGGGTCTTGGAGATCGAAGCCACTCGCATGAGGCTCCCGGGCGCGAGCTCGCGGTCGTGTTCTCCCGTCGGGTCGATAAAGGCCCGCCCGAAGGTTTCCTCGAAAACCACATCGCCGTTTCTCAGCACTGCGACGGCCAGCCCGGAAAGCTCCCGGGTCGGATCCCCGCCGCCCCCCACGAGCAGAGCGAGTTGGTTGTTCACATCGTCTTCCAACGCGATCGATGATTCCTTATCCGCGGTCCCGCTCCCGCCGCACGCGCACATTGTAATTGTCATCAGAATTGCGACCAGCCCCGTCAGTGATAATTTCATGCGGAGCACTATGCCACAAATCGGGTTCCTGGAAACGCGGTGCCAGGCGCTGCAAAAAAAACCGATGCGTCACTCGACCGCGGTCGACCCAGCGCCGCGCCAGATCTTCGGCACCACCCAGGCCAAACCGACCCCGGTGGTCACAGTCACTGCCAGACACACCGCACCCTGGAGCGACTGCCCGTAGAGAAAGGCGCCGGTGGCGAAAAGGGCCGAATAGACAAAGGAGCAACCGAATACCCAGCCGAGGAGAGCCAACGAGAGATTGTCACGAGGCCCGACGGTTTCTCCAGGGTCGACGACCTTCGCCCAGCCGCGACCCGCCGGCCGGACCTTTCGATAAAACGCACGCAGGGTCTCGGTGTCCGTCGGTTTCGTCAAGAAGGTCACCAGCACCCACACCAGGGTCGTCAAGACCACCGACCACACAAGGGCCGCCTCGGACGACATTTCGAGCCCTGACTTTCGCGCAACGAAGAGTGAAAAGGCGATGGTGAACGACGCCGCCATGGCGGCGATCTCCGACCACGCGTTGATCCGCCACCAGAACCACCGCAAGAGATAGATCAGACCCGTGCCGGCGCCGATCGAAAGCAGCAGTTGGAAGGCCTCTCCGGCGGTCGACAGCAGGAAGACCGTCGCCCCGGATAACACCATCAGGAGCGCCGTGATCACCCGCGACAACCAGACGAGGTGTTTTTCCGAGGCATCCGGCTTGAGGAATCGACGGTAGAAGTCGTGGACCAGATAGGAACAGCCCCAGTTGAGGTGGGTGGACATGGTCGAGACATAGGCTGAAAGCAGGGATGCCACCAACAGGCCGACGAGCCCTGCCGGCAACAACGTCAGCATGGCGGGATAGGCGAGGTCGTTGCCGATCAGATTATCGGACACGTGGGGCAATGCGGTCTTGATGTCCGCCAGGGTCGGAAAGACCAGCATCGAACACAGGGCGACGATGATCCACGGCCACGGTCGCAACGCGTAGTGGGCGATGTTGAACCACAGGGTGGCGGCCATCGCGTTCTTTTCGTCCTTCGCCGCGAGCATCCTCTGGGCAATGTAGGAACCGCCGCCGGGCTCCGACCCCGGGTACCACACCGACCACCACTGGATGGTGAGGGGTATGACCAGGACCGTCAGCGTCAGCCCCCAGTCGGAGAAGTCGGGCAATAGACGCAAGGTTGCGGGGTCGAGCTTGGTCACCAACCCGCTCAGACCACCGACCTGCGGCTGCGACAACGCCACATAGGCCGCGGCGATCACTCCGACCATGGCGATGACAAACTGAACGAGATCCGACGCGAGAACGCCCCACAGCCCTGCTATTGCCGAGAACACGATGCAGATGAGGCCGCAGACAACCACCGTCTGGAGACGATTCCAGCCGAGCATGACATTGGCGATCTTGACCGCGGCCAGGGTCACCGACGCCATGATCGCGCAGTTGAAGAACAGACCCAGATACACGGCCCGGAAACCGCGCACGAAGGCGGCCGACCGCCCCGAGTACCGAAGTTCGTAGAACTCGAGATCGGTGAGGACGCCGGATCGCCGCCACATCCGGGCGTAGAAGAACACCGTCGCCATACCGGTGAGCAGGAAGGCCCACCACGCCCAGTTCATCGACACACCCTTGGTGCGCACGAAATCGGTCACCAGATTCGGGGTGTCGGTGGAAAAGGTGGTGGCGACCATGGAGGTGCCGATCAACCACCACGGCGCCGACCTTCCGGAAGCGAAAAACTCCGCGGTTCCGGAACCGGCCCGCCGCGCAAAAAACAGGGCCGGCGCGAACGCCGCCGCAAGACACGTGATGATGACAACCCAATCAATCGCAGCGAGCTGCATGCAGTGGGGCCCCCCGTTGCACAGATCTTAGCCCGCATTATCCGAGAGGTCACGTCGCGTCGGCGACGCCACGGGAGCCGCGGTTACCATTCCACGGTCGTTGACTTTCGATTGGAACAACCAGAGACACCCTCGAGCTCATCGTGGGCTTCGAGGGGTCACCACGAATCAACGAATGTGATCGCGGCCCCTGTGGGGGTGCATGCTCTTGTAATCCGAGAACAGCTCCATTGTTGATTGTGTTGAAACGCAGACGGAGTCAGACCCCGTCCCAAAAGGGGATCCCACAAAATGGAGCCTGGAACGAAGATCGGCGGGTATCGCATCGTGTCACAGCTCGGTGCGGCTGGCATGGGCGAGGTGTGGCGAGCGGAAGACACCAAGCTGGGCCGCGAGGTTGCGCTCAAGGTACTGCCGGCGGACGTGGCGAACGATCCCGACCGCTCCGCTCGCTTCGAGCGAGAAGCGAAGGTCCTCGCCTCGCTCAATCACCCGAACATTGCGACGTTGTAAGGCTTGGAGAGCGCGACCACCCGGACGGCAGCCGGGACGGCTGCCCCACAAGACGGCCCGGCGTCTCCGGAAGCGTTTGTGGCGCACGCGTCCCGCGTGCAAGCCGCGGACTCAGACTCTCCACCGAACGCTGGATCAAGCCCCATATCCGACGCTCCGGGAAACGTGACCTTCTTGGTGATGGAACTTGTCGACGGCGAGGAACTGTCACAGCGGATCCGGCGCGGCCCGATCCCGATTGACGAGGCGATCCCCATCGCTCTGCAGATCGCCGAAGCTCTCGAGGCCGCGCACGAACAGGGCATTCTGAACCCCGACCTCAGGGTGGTCATCGGCTGGCTTGAGAGCCTCGAACTGGAGTGAGCGGGGTTCGGGCACCCACGTTGATCCCGGTGGGCCTCAGTATGCGGCGCCGGACCGCGCGAACTCGAGCAGTTCGCGGGTCCGGACGAGATCGGGGTGGTCTTCGGGGAGAGTCGCCTCCAGGAGCGTGAGGGCTTCGGCGAGAACGGCTTCACTCTCGTCCCGGCGCCCGACAGCTTGCAGCGCCTCGCCGTCGAGCATCAGCGCCTCGCCGTCGAGCATCAGCGCCTCCGCGAGGTCGAGCGGGTCCTCCGACGCCGCCCGGGTTGCGGCCACATTGCGTTCGAGAATCCGCAGCGCCTCTTCGGATCGACCCTCGGCCAGGCGAAGCCGGGCGAGCGATCGCTCATAGGCCAGGGTGTCGGGATGGGTGTCGCCCGCGAGGCGTCGCTCGCGGTCGAGCGCAAGAGTCAACTGCTCGTTCGCTTCGTCGTAGCGGCCCAACGCCATCAGCTCGAGAACGTGCTGCATCAGGGGTTGGGCTTCCGCGAGGCGCCCCTTGTCCATAGAGGTGATGGCCACCGCCTCGTAGGACTCGAGGGTGTCGGGGTGATCCTCGCCGAACACCCGCCGCCGCAGCTGGAGCAGCTCGACGTCGAGGGCCTCGAGCTCGCTGTAGCGGCCGAGCCGATAGAGGGTCTCGTTGAGGGAGGCCATGGTCGCGAGGGTCTCGGGGTCCTCCGGGCCGAGATATCTGCGCTGCAGGTCGATCGCGCGGCGAAGCAGGCGTTCGGCGTCGTCGAACAGCCCCACCGTTTGATAGACCCAGCCGATGCTCGACATGAGACGGGCCTGGACCTCCGGTTGGTCGGTCAATTCATTCTCGATGCGTTCGGCGCCCCGGTCGAGGATCTCGCGCGCGGTCACGTTCTCGCCCTTCGACTCCTCCGGATCGGAGGTTTCGAACAGCTCGATCAGGAAGTCCGAGACCTGGGTGGCGACAGCGGCCTGCTGATTCGCACGGTCGCGCTCGAGGGCGATCCGCTTCGCCTGGACCGCCGTGGCGATGGTGAATGCGATCACCAGGAGAGACACGAGCCCGGCGACGACCACTCCGACCCGGTGGCGCCTGACGAAGCACGGTCACCACCGGTGCCACTGATCACAACCCGACATTGCGACCGACGACGAAAACCTGGGTTGTGAGGTTGTCATCAGTGCCGCCCACCAGTGTTGTGGGTTTGTGAAATCTGGCACCGTTCAAGACCGCCAACTGCGGACCAGTGGTTGGGAGTGTGGCTAGCAGCCTGCCGCAGGCGACCGGTCAGTTGCGCCCCGTCCTCGCAGCACGAGATACAGGGCGGAGGCCGCGATCGCTCCCAAGCCGTCAGCCAGCATGTCCTTCTGGGCGTCCCACTGATCACCCTGCGAACCGAGAAAGGCTGCGCCGGCTGAGGGATCGGACAGAACGGCAAAAATCCATTCGATGATCTCGTAGATGGCGGCCACCGTGAAAATCGCCATCACGGGCACGAGAAAAACCATCCACCGTCCTTTGACGAGATTGAAGCGCTCCAACAGCTCTGCGAACGCGAAGGCGTAGAAACCGACCGAGAAGTGGGCCACCCGGTCGTAGTGGTTCCGTTCGAAACCAAACCTGTCCGTGACCCAGTCAAAAGGCACGAGTTCAAAGGTGTAGTGGCCGCCGATGGTGTGGAGGAAGACGAGCACCGCCATCATCACATAGGCCGTATTCGAGAACCGGAACCACCGAAAAGTGAGAACCAGAGTCGCAACGATCAGGACAATCGGGAGGTTTTCGGCAAACCAGACGGTCCGGTCATACGGCCGGATGGCGCAGGCCGTGAACAAAGTCAGATACAGTACAAAAAGCCCATGTGGGAAAAATCGAGACGCCGCTGAGCTGCCTGTCATCATGATTCGATTATGACGGACGCCCCAGGCTCGGCACAAGGAACCACCAGCCCGGAGGGATTCGATCCCAGGTTCTTGACGCTCTGTTGGGTGCTAGCCCGCTTTTCTCACCAGGTGTCGACTGCGGCCGACGATGCATCCTACCCAGACGTGTTTTCTCAGCTTGGGGTGCTCAACGTACTGCGGAGTACGCCTCCGCGCCCCAAGCTGAGAAAACCCGCCTGGCCACGGCGCCTGGTCGCCCTCGTGACGAAACCTGGTGAGAAATGCGGGCTAGACCCATAGGTTTTGACGTTTGTCTTGAACCAATTGAGGGTGGCGACAGGCGACAGTGGCTGAATCAAAAACCGTAAGAATCGTCGGGCCTCGCTCCTGAATTGTGGACGCTCTGGGGTCCGAGTGATCAGGGGACGCACCCGGGTGTCAGTGCATGTGACCGTGGGCGATTTCTTCTGCGGTGGCGTTTTCGACCTGGGTCACTGTGACATTGAAGACCACATCCTTGCCCGCGAACGGGTGATTTGAGTCGAGGCGCGCCGTCGTGTCATCGAGGTGGATGACGATCAGCGGAATCTGCTGTCCGTTCGGACCGTGTGTGGACACCATCATTCCGATGGTGGCGTCGGGAGGCAGCTGGGTCCGGGGGACTTCGAGGATCCGTGCTTCATCGCGTTCCCCGAACGCCTCTTTACAGGGTATCTCGACGGATTTTTTTGCGCCGATTTTGAGACCGGCGACTGCGCGTTCAAGGGCCGGCAGCAGCTGGCCCGCGCCGTGCAGGTATCGCATGGGTCCGACGCGGCTTGATGTGTCGAGCACGGCGCCGTCACCGTCGGTGATCTCGAAATCGAGAGTCACGATGCGCCCGTCGCGAATGTCGGCAACACCCTCGATGGGTTCGCGTTGGACCTCTTCGTGGTGATGTCCGCCGCACCCGCCGCCTCCACCTCCGCAGGTCTGAGCCTCGCCGAAGGAACGACAGCCGCCTTTGAGAAACAGCTCGATCGCCTCGGACACCGAGCGGGCGTCCTCTTTGAAATGAACGGCAATTCCGACCTGCTGGAAGCCTGAGAGCGGGCGCTGGCCCATGCCACCGGCGACGAGGACCTCAACGCCCTCCTGCTTCAGCAGTTCAACAGGGGCCATGCAGCCTCCCTGCTCGTGGCCGGAATTTTCGAGGATGGAGACTTCGCCGATCTCGCCGTCTGCGACAGAAACGATGGTGAACGCACCGCAATGACCGAAGTGTTCGGAGATTATGGAATCGAGGCCTCCCGGAGCGTCGGACGGAACTGCAATCAACATGAGAATTCCCTTCGCGGGTTGCGATGTTACGCCCTCCCTCCGACCTTGTCGAGGATCGGATGACGGTGGCGCATACGACGTCTCCGTTCAAAACGTAGGTTCAACCGGCGTACTTTCGGCGGCGATCGCGTCGGGTTGATGCACACCGCCTCCGACGCGGCCTTCGGCGCGGCACGGCACTTCCGGTCATGACCAGGGTCAAGGATTATTCGTCGACTGAGATTCATTATCTCAGGAGGAGGACTCATGAGCGAGCTTTTGGACAACAGTCGTCATCGGATCGAGACCCTCAAGGAGATCATCAAGAGTCTGCACGACGGGGCGGACCCCGAAAGCGTCAAGCAGGAGTTCGGCGATCTGCTGGCGGATGTCGGGGTCTCGGAGATCGCCGCCATGGAGAACTCCCTGATGTCCGAGGGCATGCCGCAGGAAGAGATCCAGCGCATGTGCGATGTGCACGCCGCCGTCCTCGGTGGCGCGGCGCCGCACGGGCCGGTCGCGGTCCCGCCGGGTCACCCGGTTCACACCTTCCGCCTCGAGAACGAGAAGATCCGCGAGGTCGTGGGTGAGTACCGGCGTTCGATAGAGAGGTTGGTGGCAGGTGATGCGGCCGCGGCCGTTGCGGAATGGCGCGCCGCCCACCGGGAACTCGGCGGTCTGGAGGTGCACTACCAGCGCAAGGAGTACCTGGTCTTCCCGTATCTCGAAAAGGCGGGAATCGCGGGGCCGCCGAAGGTGATGTGGGGGGTCCACGACGAGATCCGGGAGAAGATCGCCGCCGCCGCCGAGGTGATGGAGAACGCCTCGGATCTCGACGGCGAGGCGCTGCAGCTGACGGTCGGAACCGTCATCGACCCGATGCTCGAACAGGTTTCGGGCATGACCGACAAGGAGGACCGGATTCTCTGGCCGATGACTCTCGAGCACCTGTCGGCTCGGGACTGGGAGGCGGTCCGGTCGCAGTGGGACGAGTTCGGCACCGGCCTGGTCGAGCCCGCCGGTGTGTGGCTGCCCGTCCTCCCGGAGCTGCCGGAGAAACCCATCGAGGTGCCCTGCGACGACGCGATCGTCCTTCCCTCGGGCCACCTCAGCCTGCGCCAGCTGACGGCGCTGCTCAACACCCTGCCGATGGATCTGACCTTCGTCGACGCCGAAGGGCGGGTCGGTTTCTTCAGCGAGGGCGACGACCGGGTCTTCGCCCGCAACCGCGCCATCATCGGCCGCCGGGTCGAGGACTGCCATCCGCCGAAGAGCGTCCACATCGTGGAGCAGGTGGTGGCCGAGTTGAAGTCCGGTGCGCGCGATGTCGCCGAATTCTGGATCCAGATGGGAGACCGGTTCGTCCACATCCGCTATTTCGCAGTCCGTGATCCCGACGGTTCGTTTCTCGGCACCCTCGAGGTGACCCAGGACATCGCCCCGCTGAGGGCGCTCGAGGGCGAGAGGAGGCTGTTGGCCGAGGTTCGGGGGTCGGAGGCCGCGGTATGAGCGCGTTTTCCATCGGACCTGAAACACGGGTCGCGGAGCTGCTGGACGCCCACCCAGAGGCCGAGGAGATCCTGATCGCCGTCGCCCCGCAGTTCAAGGCTCTGAAAAACCCGGTCCTGCGGCGGACCGTGGCCCGAGTGGCCACCCTCGAACAGGCGGCAAAGGTCGCGGGTCTGCAGGTCCGCGAGCTGGTGGTGAGGCTGCGCCGGGAGCTCGGCGTGGAAGGTGGGGGAGAGATCGTTGAATCGGACGGCAGTGTCTCTCTCGAAGCCCCGAAATGGGTGTCGCTCGATGCCTCCACCGACATCGACGGTGGGGCCCTGCTCGAAGCCGGCGAGACGCCGATTGCAAAAGCCGCCGCCGCCCTTGCCGGAATGAACTCGGGAGACGTACTGGTGGTTTCGGCTCCATTCCAACCCGCGCCGCTCATCGACAGCCTCCGGGCGAAAGGCCACGAGGTCTACGCCCGAGAGGCCGACGACGCGACGTGGCGGGTCTGGATCAGGAAGCGGTAGGCGAACGAGGTTCGGTTCGCCCCTGCTGTCGTGTGCCTTGTCATCGGTGCAACCCGGCGACAGCGAACCGGACTCTGTCTCCATAATTCTGTAGCGTTGTTGAACAACTTCTGCTACCGTCGCATCAGCAAACAAACCGGAGTACCAACATGCAGAGAATTCTCGTGTTTCTGCTGCTGCAGGCAGGGATCGCATTCGGCGGGAGCGGCAACCAGATCTTCACCAGCGGCTTCGAATGTCGCGGCGCGACGCTCTGGTCGCAGACCGTGGGAGCGACCCCGGGACCAACCCCTGCCCCGGCCCCGGCGGGCCAACCGGCCCTGCAGTGCGAGTGGGGCGGCCCACCCGCGGGCGACCTCTTCCCGGACCACATTCAGGCGATCAGCATGCCGGTGGCCGCAGACCTTCCATACCCGAGTTCGGCCAACGTGGAGATCGTCTTCGTCGCCTACAACTCGGTAGACGGAGGGGCTGACGCCAGCCGCGGCGACAGTGCCCTGCGCTACGGTGTTCTGCGGGTGCTTGACGGCTGCACGTGCGAACAGATCGCGACCATCCACGATGCCAGCAACCCGATCATCGGGGCCTCCAGTCCGGCGCTCGGGGACATCGACGGCGACGGAACCGTGGAGATCGTTGCTCTGCGCGCCGGCGGCGGTCTCGTCACCTTCAACTGGGACGCCAACCTTGCCGACTACGTTACCTGGTGGTCGGCGGACGCGAACGACACCGAACTGGAGACCAAGTACCGGTGGGACGGCCCGTCGCTGCACGACCTGGACGACGACGGCATCGCCGAGGTCATCTCGGGGCACGAGGTCTTCGACGGCGTGCTGGGCACGCGACTGAACCCCACCGACACGTTTGCCCATCCCACGGTCATGCCGACGCTCGCGGTGGTTGACCTCGATGGCAACGACATGGTGGACCTGGTGGCCGACAGCCTCTATTTCTGGGACACCGACAGGTGGTGGGTTCTGGCGGACGGGCCCTTCGGTCAGGGGCACAGCGCGGTCGCCGATTTCGGGACCGCGACGCTGACCACCTTCGATCCGACCACGCGGGACGGTGTGGCGGAGGTCGTGACCGCCCCGTCGATCGGCAACAACGTCGTGCTCCGCGACATTTTCGGCAACTCGCTGATGAGCGTTGCGGTGACCTCCACTCACAGCGCACCGGCGATCGCAGACTTCGACGGCGACGGGCTCCCGGAGATCGCCGTAGCCGACACGAATCAACTCAGGGTCCTCGATCTCGACTGCGGCGCTGCGGGCGGCGGTTGCGTCGGTGGCTTCGTCAGGTGGAGTTCGCCCGTCCAGGACAATTCTTCCGGGGGGTCGACCTGCTCCGCGGTCGATCTGGTCGGCGACGGCAGAGCGGAGTTGGTGTATGCCGACGAGTGCTTCGGTCGTCTCTACGACGGTTTGTCGGGCGCCATCATCGCCTCCTGGCCGCGAACCTCGTGCACCTTCGGTGAGGGCATCAGCATCGCGGACGTCGACGGCGATGGAGCGGCCGAACTGCTGGTTCCATCGAACAGCAACTGCAGCATCGTGTGTCCGGACATCGATCCCCTCCACGAAGGTTTGCGGTGTGCCGACAACGCGGAGTGCATTTCGGGCACGTGTGATGCCGGGTTCTGCCGTTGTTCGAGCACCCTCGAATGTCCTGCACTGCACGAATGCACACAACCCCTGAACGGAACACCCGGCAGCGGTTCGGTGTGCCGCGCGAGCCAGGTTCCCCTCGACCCGTTTGCCGGTCTGCGTATCTGGGGAGACCCTCATATCCACCAATCGAACAAAAAAGATGACTGGAGATGGAATCAACACACCTACTCGTCGACGAATGTCGACGAGGACGGCGGCATTCCTCGAACCAGCGACAGGGTCGACAACCACGGGCTGACCGGTTCCAACACCTTCCGCGCTCCGTGAGGGTGCCGTCCCGTCAGGAAGAGACGACCCGGCAACTTGACACCCCGCGAGTGCGGCGCGGCCCATGAACGAGGAGGGATGATGAAAACTGTTCAGGCTGATGTTTCTGGTGGCAGCAGTGTCGCTTCTCGCGACATCGACTCCGCTCAGGTTCCGGCTCTTGAAGCCGCGGCCCTCGTCGAGTTCTACAACAGCACAAACGGGCCGGGTTGGAGCAACTCGACGGGGTGGCTCGGTTCTTCGGGCACCGAGTGCTCTTGGTTCGGAGTCGTCTGCGCTGCGGGCCGGGTGGACCGCCTCGTTCTCCCCGCGAACCAGTTGACCGGAACCCTGCCACCGGAACTGGGCGACCTCAGCGAGCTCACCAGGCTGATTCTCGATTCCAACCAGTTGGGTGGAAGCCTCCCGCCTGAGCTCGGCGACCTCGGCGAACTGACCATACTCAGTCTCTGGGGGAACCAGTTCACCGGGGGGATTCCTCCCGAGCTGGGGAGCCTGCTCAATTTGACGAGCATTGATCTGCATAGAAACCAGCTCAGTGGCGGCATTCCCCCTGAGCTCGGGAATCTCGTCAGCGTGCAGTTTTTGTGGCTCCAGGAAAATCGGTTGAGCGGCGGCATTCCTCCGGAACTGGATGGCCTCACCAGCGTGCAGTCCCTGCTGTTGGCTCACAACCGACTGAGCGGGAGCATCCCCGCGGAGTTGGGCGATCTCACGACTCTGGACACCCTTTGGCTGCACAACAACAACCTCACCGGGAGCATCCCCTTGGAGTTGGGATATCTGACCGGGTTGCGCTATCTGCTCCTCGACCACAACCGGTTGACCGGCGACGTCCCTCCCGAGCTGATCAACCTCACCGCGCTGTTGGATGGTATCGGCCTCCGGCTCTGTCTGAACGAGGTCTCCACGAACGACAAGACCCTTTCGGGATTTCTCGACATCAAGCACTCGGACATGGGTTCCTGGCAGAACTGCCAGGCTCTCTTCTGGGACGACTTCGAGTCCGGCGACACCACCTCGTGGTAAAGCCGCGCGGAGCGTTGGGAGTCCGCCGAATCTACTCGGGCGTTGCCTTGAGAAAGCGGTCGAACCAGGCGATGTACCGTTCGACCCGGTCCTTCCGGTAGCTCGGAGTGGTGAGGCCGTGGAACTGGCCGGGGTAGATCACCAACTCGGTCTCGACGCCGAGGCTGCGCAGCGCCTGGTACATCTGCTCGGAGTTGACCAGCGGCACGTTGAAGTCCTTCTCGCCGCAGAGAAAGAGGGTCGGGGTGTGGATGCGGTCGGCGTGGAAGAACGGATACGAGGCGCCGAGGTAGCCGTCCAGCCCTTCCCACGGCTTGCCGAACTCGAGCTCGTACTGGCGCACGTAGAGGTCGGTGCCGTAGCCGGTGATCTGGTTCGAGATCCCCGCCCCGGAGACCGCGGCGGCGAAGCGGTCGGTGGTCGCGATGGTGTAATTGGTGGTCATGCCGCCGTAGCTCCAGCCGGCGATGCCGAGCCGCTTGGGATCGGCCAGCCCGTCCGCGATCAGCCGGTCGACCACCGCCTGGACGTCGGTGGGCTCGAAGGCGCCCCAGCGCCCCCACAGCGCGCGCGAGTACTCGCGTCCGCGCCCCGAGCTGCCGCGGTAGTTGGGCTGCACCACCAGATAGCCGGCGCCGGCGAGCGCCTGAGCCATGGCGTCGAACTCGAAGCCGTCCTGGTCCACCGGGCCGCCGTGGACAAAGACGATGAGCGGGAAGCGCTTGCCGGCCACGAAGCCGGGCGGCTTGACCAGCAGGCCGTGGACCTCGTTCCCGTCCGCCGCGGTCGCCGAAACTCCCTCGACCGCGCCGAGCTGCACCCGCTGCAGCAGATCGCGGTTCTGGTGGGTGAGTTGGCGGAGCGCGCCGCTGTCCTCCATTGCAAACACCTCTGCAGGCAGGTCGGGCCGGGTCAGCAATAGGGCGGTTCGCCCGGCGGCCGCCGAGTAGGCCCAGACGACGGCCCCGGGTTCGGTCAGCCGCTCGACCGCGCCGTCGGCCGATGGAACGCGAGCGAGCTGCTGGCTGCGGTCATCCTCCAGCAGGAAAAGAAGCCAGCGGCCATCGGAGTTCCAGGTCACATCGGTGGCGGAACGGTCGAGCCCGGTGGCGAGGAGCCTGGGCTCGCCGCCGCCCGCCCGGATTATCGCCAGGGTCGGCGGGTCGTAGTCGCGGTACTTGAGGGGGCCCCCCTGCAGGTAGGCGATCGTGCTGCCGTCGGGGCTCCAGGCCGGGGCGCCCCAGTGGGGGGCCGCGTCGGCGCTCTCGAAGTGGGTGAGCTGTTCGGGGATGGCGCCGGGTCGGGCCGCGATCACGAAAATATCGGAGTTCTCGTTGCGGTCCGGGTCGCCGTCCCGCTTGCTGACGAAGGCGATGCGGCTGCCGTCGGGGGACCAGACGGGGGAGAACTCGTCGTAGTCGCCAGGAGTCAGGAGCTCCGCCGTCGCGGTCTCGAGGTCGAACAGGTAGAGGTGGTCACGGAGGTGCCGGAGGTACCCGGTCACGTCCTCTTTGAACTTGTAGCGGTCAATGACGATCGGCGCCGGGGTCTTCTTCTTTTCCTTCTCGCTGGCGTCGGGCCCCGGCTCGTCGGGATCGGGGTCGCTGGCGATCAGCGCCAGGCGCTTGCCATCCGGGCTCCAGGCGAAGTCGGAAACTCCTCCGGGGAGCGTCGTCAGCTGCCGCGCCTCGCCGCCGGCGCGATCGAGCAGCCACACCTGGCTCTTGACGTTCTCTCCGTTCCGCGCTGCGAGGAAGCCGAGAAAGCGGTTGTCCGGGCTCCAGCGAAGGTGGCTTTCACTCTCCTTCGCGGTGTAGGTGAGCTGCAACGTGCGGGCGCCGTCCCAGCTGACCATCCAGAGATCGCTGGTGGCTTGGTCCTCCTCGAGGTCGTTTGTACCCACGACGAAGGCCACCCACGCCCCGTCCGGCGAGACCCGCGGGTCGCTCACCTGGCGCACCGCCAGGAGGTCTGCAGGAGTAAACGGCCCCGGAGTCTCGATGGCGCCGACAGCCACCGGGGAAATGAGCGCGATGGTCGCAATCGCAGTGACGAGACGCTGAGTGCGGAGCTGGCGGAACCAGCCGGAGAAATCGTTCATGGGTCACTCCCGGCGCTCGACCGTTGTTGCGGTGAGCGACAGCGCCAAGCTACCACAGGGCGAGCTCGCGAGAACGCCACGCGGGCTTCTCGCAAGAATTGCAATCATTCGGGCGGGGTTCATCCCTACCCTTGCGTGTGTTGCCGTCCTCATTTTCATTCACAGGTGGGATTTTGCAAGAGGCTCAAAGGCACCCGAGAAACAGTGCGATAAAGTGATACTTGACGCCCATCTCTTCTGGAGGCAACGTTGTCCAAATCGATCGCGGTCACGGCTCTCCTGTTGGCGGTCACCGGAAGCGCTTCCGCGCAGGAGATCTTCAACGACGGCTTCGAGGCGGGGAATCGACTCGACTGGTCGAACCTGGTGGCTCCGTGTGCGGTTCCTTCCGGCGCTGGGCTGGAGGATGTTTCGAATCCTCGCACGGTCGTCGGCAGTGGAACGCCGGTGAGCTGTACGTCCCAAGCGTTTGTCAGCGCCGTGGCCCTGGGTGGAGCGATCACGTTCGATTGCGGCCCGGACCCGGTCACCATCACGCTCGAGGAGACGGCCAGGATCTTCAACGACACGGGGCCCGAGATCGTCATCGACGGCGGGGGATTGATCACCCTCAGCGGCGGCGGCAGCCGTCGCATCCTGTACATGAACACCTGCGACCCGGACCTCGTGTGGACCACGCCGCACTGCGAGAACCAGGACCACCCGCGGCTCACTCTGCAGAACCTGACGTTCATCAACGCGAACTCCGAGGACGAGACTGTATACGACGGGGGCGGTGCGATCTGGGTGCGCGGCGGGAGGTTCAAGATCGTCAACTGCAGGTTCTTCAACAACGTCTGCGAAGACGTCGGCCCCGACCTGGGCGGGGCGGCCGTTCGTGTCTTCAGTCAGTACAACGGGCTTCCCGTCTACGTCGTCAACTCGCCGTTCGGTGGAGGTCAGGGATCCGGCAATACCTGTTCGAACGGGGGAGGGATCAGCAGCATCGGCGTGTCATGGACGATCCTCAACAGCATCTTTTCCGGCAATCGCGCGATCGGCAACGGCGGCAATCCCGCCCAGCCGGGAACCCCGGGCGGCGGAAGCGGCGGCGCGATCTACAACGACGGCAACACGATGACGCTCTCCATCTGCGGCACGCGCATCGAAAACAACGAAGTCAACGCGCATGGAAGCGCGATCTTCTTCGTCAGCAACGACCACACGGGCAACATCGTCATCGACCGCTCGGTCATCACCAACAACATCGGCGGTTCGTGGTATCCCACGTACCCTCAGATTTCCAACCACTCCGACACACCCATCGACGTGACGGCTTCGATCATTCGATAGATCGCGTCCCGCGGTCATCATCGAGGGTGTGTGTCGTGTCGGCGGCCTCGCGTGTGAGTTGCGCGGCAAGAGGCGGGGGCCGCGTTCCCTGTTGCTGCGCCCGAGGAGACACTTCCCGCCGCGGCAGATGACAATGCAACAATGCCGAATGGCACCCCGCCGCAACGCAGGGGTGGAGTCATGGGTTCCCGGTTGCGTCGCAAAGGAGCACGAGGATGACGCCTTCGAATGGAAAGCGAGCGCTGGTGTGCGGCGCAGGTGGGTTCATCGGCGGCCATCTGGTCAAGAGGCTGAAATCGGAGGGCTACTGGGTGCGCGGCGTCGATCTCAAGGAGAGCGAGTTTGCACCGTCGCAGGCCGACGAGTTTGTCGTCGGCGACCTCCGGGACTGCCGCCTCGCGAGTGCTGTGATCGACGAAGGCCTGGACGAGCTGTATCAGCTGGCGGCGGAAATGGGCGGTGCCGGCTACGCCTTTGTCAGCGAAAACGAGGCCGCCATCCTCCACAACTCGGCGATGATCAATCTCAATGTGGTGGAAGAGAGCTTCAAGAAAGGGGTCGGAAGGATCCTGTTCTCATCTTCCGCCTGCGTGTATCCCGAGCGAAACCAGCTCGATCCGGACAACCCAGTGTGTTCGGAGGACTCCGTCTATCCTGCGGAACCGGACAGCGAGTACGGTTGGGAAAAGTTATTCAGCGAAAGACTGTACGCTGCGTACTCGAAAAGCCACGGCATGAAGATCCACATCGCCCGCCTCCACAACATTTTCGGGCCGGAGGGCTCGTGGAAGGACGGTCGCGAAAAGGTGCCGGCGGCATTGTGCCGAAAGGTGGCCGAGACCGAATCCGGCGGCACCATGGAAGTGTGGGGCGACGGGGAGCAGACGAGGTCCTTTCTCTACATCGACGAATGTCTCGAGGGCCTCCGGAGATTCATGCGATCGGGGTTTCCGGGACCGCTGAACATCGGATCCGAAGAAAAACTGACGATCAACCAACTCGCCCGAATGGTCATGGACATCGCCGGAAAGAGGATCGAGATCAGACACATCGAGGGCCCACTCGGGGTTCGCGGCAGAAACTCCGACAATCGGCTGATCGAGAGCACCCTCGGCTGGAAACCGAACTACCCCCTTCGCAAGGGGATGGAACTGACGTATCGGTGGGTCGAGGACCAGGTGAAGTCGGCCGCAGTCGAACTCCGGTGAAAGGAGCGGGTCAGGATCAATGTCTGTGGCTGCTGACCTGATCGTCGTCGCCAGGCGATGGGATGGGTTGGGGGGTCGGCTTCAAGCCGTTCTGAACGGCTGGTCGCTCGCCCGCGCCCTCGACCTCGAATTTCGATTCGTCTGGCCGAGGAATTCCTTCAGAAGCCTCCACGAGCCTCGTGAGATCTTCGACGAAGCGTTCCTCGCCCAATTCGAAATTACCGAATCCACGTGCGGCGACCGCGTGGTCCTGCCCGCTCCGACCCACCTGAGCCTGCCGGAAGCGCGGGCGTTCTGTCGTACGGCGGCTCCACATTCGATGATCGACGCGTGGCAGTGCTTCGACGTCATTCGCTTTGCCGATGAATCCGCGGCCGCCGCCGAAACGAGATTCCGGGCGGGTATGAGCGAGATCGCCTGGAGCGCGGCCGCACGCGATCTCATGGACTCTGGTTCGAACGCGATTGGTCGCGGCGAATACTCGGCAGTTCACGTGCGTGCGGGAGACATCGTAGAAGGAGACTGGCGGCAGTTCGTTCCGGCCGAAAAGTACATCCCGACGGCCTTTGTGGAACTCGCCATCGAGACGTTTTCCGGCCCTGACGGCGCTCCGGTTGTCGTTGCGTCGGACAATGAACGGTACGTCCGGTTCTTGAAGGGCCGGTTTGATGTCGTTCGCGTTCCGGGCGAAATCGTAGCAGGATATGCGCGTCTGAGCGAAGCCCAGCGGGCGCTCGCCGACGTTCTGGTGCTGTCGCGGGCTCGGCACATTTTCGGCCCTCAGACGAGCGCGTTCAGCCGATTGGCCGCCCACATTGGTGACATTACTGTCATGAGTGTCGGTGATCTCATGACCGAACAACCTGCGCGGTCCCGATTGCGGAGTAGCATCGCGCGCACCATCCGGCGGGCTCGTCGACGGGAAGTTCTGCGCCCCCTGTTGGCGCGCGACATTTGCTGGTATCTCGACGTGTTCACAGACCACCTGAATCTGGACGAATACCTTGAACTGGCCCACCGTGCGAGTCGATACAAGCCCGACTTCTGTGGTGCGCTCAACCGTCTGGTTCTCGCTGAGGCGTTTTCCGGCAACGGCCGCGCGTCCGCCGAAGCGTCCTCCCGGGCCCAAAGGGCTGCGGCCGCGGCCGAGGTTCACGCAGATCCGATGGTTGAAAGCCTCGCGGCGTCGATCTCCGCCCAGGTGGTACTGGCTTTTTGTGGTCCTCCGAGCTTCGGGCGACAGCTCTCCAAGCGGCTCGCCCTCACGTCCTTGCTCCGGCGCTTCGGGGACGTCATCGATCGTGCGGCGATTCTCGGCGGTGTCGAGGAGATCCTGGAGAGATGTGAGGCTCTGACGCCATTCCAGACCGACCATCAGTACGTCGTAGAAAATCTCCGCTTTCAAGTCGCTGCGCTGGCTTGGTTGACGGCGGAGGACAGCTCTTCGCGGGAGATCGCGAGAAGAGCCATGAGACCGGCGAAGGACGAACCTCTGCTGCCGCCCTCGTGGCGACCCTCCGGATTCAGCACACTCAGCAAACCGGGGCTCTTCTCTCAGACCTTGCGCAATCTGGAGATCGCGTCCATCCGCATTGCGATGGCCATCGGCGCGGTGATCGCAGCCGCTCCCTCGGACTCTCCGGGGATGGGGAATGTCGATCTGACTTGGACCAGTCCAACGGGCCTTCGTTGGGCGGTCGGGTGGGCCTTCGATCCGGATTCCGGAAGGAGCGAACTTCTGGTAGGGCTCCACTCAGAGACCGGCGTCGTAACGGGTACGCCGACATTCCTCGCGCGGCCGGACGTAAAAGCGGCCCTCGACGACCCGCGTGCTATGAATTGCGGGTTCACCTTTCCGATGCCGTCAACCGTGCTCGAAAAGGCCGACGTCCTTCGAGCCGGCCTCTGCATCTCCGGCCACGGCGAGGGAGCCGTTGATCACAGTCCGGCATGATGACGGAGAACGACGACCCGGGTTGTGAGGTTGTGATCAGTGGCTCCGCAACACCACCCTCGGCGCAATGCGATAGAGTGACGCGTGGCCTCAAGAAAGGAAAACAGCGCCATGAAAATCGAAGTCTTCGAGATGGAACGGATGCAGTCGACCTGGGAGAACGTGGTCGAGTACGACCTGAGCGAAAGCGGTGTGCTCCCGGTCTCGCTGCGCGAGCTGTCCGAGATGGGTTTTGACCTGGAGTGGGCTCTCGACACGCCACTGACGTACAGCCAGTCCAACGGCACCCCGCAGCTGAGAGAAGCGTTGTCCAAGATCTACCCTGGCACGACCATCGAGAACTTCGAGGTCACCAACGGGACCTCGGAGGCCAACTACCTGACGGCTCTGACGCTGCTGAATGAAGGGGACGGGTTCGCGTTGGAGGTGCCGAACTATATGCAGCTCTTGGGGGTTCCTCGGAGCGTCGGTGCCGAAGTGAGCACCTTCCGATTGCTGCAGGAGCAGAACTGGGAGCCCGACTGGGAGGAGTTCGAGAGGGCCGTCACTCCCCGAACCCGGATGGTCTACGTCTCCAACCCCAACAACCCCACGGGTTCGGTGCTGTCCGCGGGTGCCATGAAACGGATCGTGGAGCGTTGCGAGGAAATGGGCGCCTACCTGCTGGCCGACGAGGTCTACCTGGGAGCGGAGATCGACGGCCCGCGGACCACCAGCTTCTGGGGCATGAGCGACCGAGTCATCGTCACGAGCGGCTTGTCAAAGGCCTATGGCATTCCCGGAGTTCGAATCGGTTGGATCGTCGGCCCGGAGGACGTGGTCCGCGAGTGCTGGTCGCAGCACGATTCGGTGACGATCTGTCCGAACAAGCTCTCCGATGCGGTGGCGCGCATCGCGGTCCAAAAGGAGAACCGCGAGAGGCTCTACGAGCGCGGCCGCGCGTTGATCCAGAGGAATCGGCGGATCTTCGATGAGTGGGTCGATGGGTTGGGGGAGGGGTTCTCCTACATTTCCCCGCAGGCCGGCGCAATTGCTTTTTTGAAGTACCCGTCATCGACACCGAGCCTCGAGCTGGCCGAACGGATTCGCCGGAATCAGAGCACACTCGTGGTGCCTGGGATTCACCTGGGCCTCGAGGGTTACCTACGCATCTGGCTGGGTGGAAAGCAGGACTACTTCGAGGAGGGACTGCGCCGGATCGCCGGGGAGCTTTCCTGACATCATCATGATTGCGGGATCTGAGAGATCAAGGAGTGTGTGAAGCATGGCCGGAGTTGAAGGGCGTGTAGCTCTCATCACAGGCGGGGGTCGCGGCATTGGGCGTGCAGCCGCAGAGCTCCTGGCAACACGCGGCGCCAGAGTGATGTGCGTCGCCCGGAGCAAACAGGAACTGGCCGATGTCGGACTCGACTATTCGGTTGCCGATCTCGGAAGACCGGAGGGTTGTGCGCACGCGGTTGCGGAAACCGAGCAACGACTCGGACCGATCGACATCCTCATCTGCAACCACGGTATCGGGTCGGCACACGAGCGGGTCGTCTGGGAGCAGCAACCAGAGGTCTGGAGCGAGACGATGCGGGTCAATCTCGATGGTCCGTTCCATCTTTCGAGGCTCGTGATGCGGGGAATGGTAGAACGCAGGTTCGGGCGCATCGTGTATACGAGTTCTACAGCCGGCTTGATCGCAGAACCTGCCGGAAGCGCATATAACAGCTCCAAACACGGGTTGCTGGGGTTGATGCGCTCGGCCTCAGTGGACGGCGGAGCGTACGGTATTACCGCAAACGCTGTGTTGCCCGGCTGGGTTCGGACGGAAATGGCCGAACGATCGGCTCGCCAGGAGGCGGAGGACCGGGGCGTCACGACCGATCTGGTGTGGGAGGAACGAGCGGCGTTGTATCCCCCGGGCCGCGTTGCGACGACCCGGGAGGTGGCCGAGGTGATCGCTTTCCTCGCGTCAGAGGAATCGAGCGGCGTCAGTGGAGAGGCGATCCGGGTCGCACTAGGCAGCGTGTGGTAGGACTACCCGGGTGCCACCGATGGGGGAGGCGAACCGGGCGCCTGGCTGGCACCGATCTCTGTGAACGTGGCACCCACGCGGCCTCAGCCTGAGGCCAGCTGCGCGTACACCGCCTTCGATATCTGAATGTCCTGGACCGCGACGCCCGTCAGATCCGCGACCGTGATCTGCGAGTCGGAAGTCCGCCGAAGCGCGGGGTTGGTGATGATGTTGCCGAGCTCCACGACATCGTCGATGCGCAACTCGCCGGCCTCGACCGCGTGGAAGATCTCGCCCCGTTCACGACACTGCTCGATGCTGTCGGCAACCACTCGATCTGCCTTCCCCAGAATCGCGGGATCCAGCTCGCACTTCCCGCGTGTGTCCGAGCCCACTGCGGTGATGTGGGTGCCCTCCCTGATCTGGTCGGCGCGGAGAAGGGGCTTGTGGGACGGGGTCGCGGTCACGATGAGATTGCACGTGGCGGCGACCTCGTCGCCGATCAGCGTGGTCCTGATTTCCAGGCCGTGCGCACTCATGGCATCCCGGTACGCGTCCAGCTCGTCCTGGCCGGTGCCCCAGACGACGAGATCCCGGCAATCGACGATCGGAAGCAACGCCTCGACCTGCATCCTGCCCTGGACACCGGCACCGAAGACGCCGATGCGCTCGACCTTGCTCGGAGCGAGGTACTTGGCCACAACCGCGCCGGCGGCCGCGGTTCGGACATTCGTGAGGTGGCACTCGTCGAGAAGAATGCACTCCAGCCGGGCGGTCTTCTGGCTGAACACCAACATCAGACCGTCGGCCGCCGGCAGTCCGAGGTTGACGTTGTTGTAGAAACCGGACGCGACCTTGATGACGAAGTAGTCATCGTTCTTGATATACCCGTACTTGATATGGACGTCGCCGGGGGGATCCTCGAAGATCAGCTCTCCGACCGGCGGCACGACGACCCTGCCCTCGGAGTAGGCGACAAAGCCGTCTTCGATCGCCGCCGTCACGTCGATGTGCCGCAACGCCTCCTCGATCTGCTGCCGATGAAAAATCTTTGGCATGAGTCCTTCTCCACTTTCCCGGTGGTGTGACCGTTCGTATTGTCGCATTGCCAACGTCGTCACGGGTCGCACCCGTGGGCACGATCAACGTGAGTGCCCGGGGCCTTTACATCGAGTGCCCGGCGTCCTTACCCTCGAACCGAAGGAGTTGGGACATGAAGAAGAGAAAACTCGGAAGCAGCGGGCTGGAGGTTTCAGCCGTTGGGTTGGGCTGCATGGGGCTGAGCTTTGGCTATGGTCCCGCTCTGGACAAACAGGAGGGCGTTCGCCTGATACGGGCCGCCGTCGAGCGTGGCGTCACCTTCTTCGACACCGCCGAAGCGTATGGCCCGTTCACGAACGAGGAGCTGGTTGGCGAGGCGCTCGAGCCCTTTCGCGACGGGGTGGTGATCGCCACCAAGTTCGGTTTCAAGGAGGGCGTTCCCCAGAACGGACTCGACAGTCGGCCGGAACGGATCCGCGCGGTTGCCGAGGCCTCGCTGAAACGCCTCAGGACGGACCGCATCGATCTGTTCTATCAGCACCGCCTCGAAGAAAACATCGGCTCGGCGGAGGTCGAACTCACTTCTGACGACCTGCGCGAGATCGAAGATGCGGTTTCCAAGGTCGAGGTACAGGGCGCCCGCTATCCGGAGCACTTGCAGAAACAGATCGGCCGCTGACGCTGCGGGGTGCCACCTCTTCGTTCATTCTGCAACGCGGTGCCACCCATTCGCAGCACCCATCTGGCACTCAGCCTGTCATTCGACCAATGAGCAGAATTGAAACAGCTGTTCCGAGACGACCAGCCAGGATGCAGCTATTTTCTCAACCTCAACAGGCATAGGAATTGCGTTTGTCTCGTTCGGGGGCGATTCGCGTGATGTCACAATCGAGCAAGCGAAGAGTTCTGCCGTGGCTCATGGTTCATGGGGTAGGATCAGTATTGGTTTTGCTGTCGACACGTTGGATGTGAAAAATGCCGTATTTCTTGCGAAAGACCTTCAACTTTGGCCCATTCCGGATCAATATCTCAAAAAATGGTGTGAGTATTTCGGCTGGTGTAAAAGGGGCACGAGCCGGAGTCATGCCGAACGGTAAAATCTCCAGTCATGTTGGACGATTCGGGCCGTACCAACGCCAGGTACTCGTGTCGACTGCGTACGATGGCCAGTGGAATGAAGAACAAGACAACGCAGTTTTGGAGACTCTAGCGCCATACAAAATGGCAGGGATTGAGGCGTATGTGCACTTGAAAATAATGTGCGAGGAACACATCAACTTGATCAATGATATTGGCGAGAAAATCTTTTTAGAGATTCACAGAGAAGGCGGAGACGATATGTCAGTCGACCAATATCATTATAAAGCTCGTATGGCGAAATTATGTTCATCAAAATCTGAGAAGTTCTGGGACATTTTTGACGAAAAAAATGAAGAATATAGGCGTGAAAAGATTGAAGAGATCTTTGCGGCACTCTGTGTATTGAACCCAGATATGCGATCGGACTTCAGAAATCTGGGCGTGTCGACATGATGTGACGGTGTGGTGATGGCGCCCCGTACCGCGCGGTCACACCCAAAGCCTTGCCCGGCAATCATCTTCGGATCGGGCCGACGAATATTCGGAAATCGGTGTTTGGCTACCGTATCTCCGGAATTCGACAACCTGCGTCTCCGGTTCGCTCAGGTTGTGCCTCTCCAGGTTCCGAAACGATAGTGGTGGCGGCGTAAACGACCCGCCTACGGCCTTCAGATACTGACGTGGCCTTGCGAACCGACTGGAGGCGGGTCCTTCAGGCCGCCACCACTCATCTCCAGATTTTCCCCGGTTGCTCGGTCAGCCTGACTCAACCGGAGACGCGCGTTCGACAATTGTGTAAATGTGTACGTGGCACCCATACATGCAAATTGTCTCAACCACGATGCGCCAATGCGAAGGTTGTCATCCATAAGTCATCACTGATGCGAGTCAAACACTCATCGGAGTGTGGTACCGTTCAGCGGTCATACAGAAGGCCTCGACACATTTCCGGCAGAGGTGGAAGGGTATGAGACGAATTTTCTTGATTGGTGCAATCGTCCCGCTCCTGCTGACTGCCTCGGCCCAGGGCCGGGACTGGGAATGGGTATCTGGAGGTAACTTCAACTCAATTGCAGTTCAGAATGGAGGCACCGCCGACCTGGCGGACGACGTCGTCTGGTTGTGCGGGAACCTGCTCGTCAAAGGGGTCCGCCAGAACGGCGTTTGGACGTGGACGCAGGTGGCGCCCGACTTCACCGAGGACACCTGGGTCAGCGGACTGGTCTTCGACGACGGCGGCAGCGCTGCCATGGTGCGAACAGTGACAGGAATTGCCCACAGCTCCGACCGAGCCCAGACGTGGACCGTGCACCCCCTTCCAGCCTGGATTCAATATCTGTCAAGCCTCCAGATGACCGGTCCTACCCAGGCTTATGCAGTGGGAAGAAACATCGACGGCCAGGCGATATTGGTTTCCACAGTGGATGGAGGTGCCAGTTGGGAGCTGGTCTATGACTCGGGTGAGTGGCCGGGTGTCTTTCAGGATCTCAAGGTGTACGACGATGGACGAGCCACGCTGGTTGGCAACTACTTTTCAGGCTGGATGGGTTGGCTCGGCGTTATCGTCGAGACGGACGATGACTTCGAGACCGTCACACGGGTCGATTACGATGACCAGGCCCTGTGGGCCCTCGAGGCGCCGACGCCGGAGGATCACTATGCTCTGGGTGGCCCTGATCTCCCCGGAACGAAAAGGCCGATTTTCGTCTCCCGGCACGAGGAGGGTGGGAGTTGGGTGAAGTCAACCTTGCCTGACGACATCTTCCAGATTGCCGATATGGCTTTCGACTCGGCTCTGCATGGGTGGGTGGTCGGTCATTTTGACGACCCGAATGTCGGCAATGGCGGGGTCCTTCTCGAGACAGCAAACGGGGGCGAGACGTGGACACGCACGGATTTTTGTCACAACTGTGTGTCGCAGCTTCCAATGGTTGAAGAACCTCTGCCGCTTCCGAACTATGTCGCTCGAGCGGGCGATGAGCTCTTCGTCGGTCAGAGTGCAGGTGGATGGCCGTGTTCCACCGGTATGTGCACGGGAAGAGTGGTGCACAGCAGCGATGGCCAGCAATGGGAACGTGTCAAGAAATTGACCGGTTTCCGTTACGTCGACCTCGATCTTGCTTTGGGCGCAATGCGGGGGATTGCCGTTGGGTATGACGGCCACAAGTGGAGGGGTTTCACCCAGTCTCTTGAAGGGGGAAGCTGGCAGGATCCGACGTTCCCCGTGGTCGATTGCTCGTTTTTCGGCACCTGCCCTCCTTTCTGGTCGGAGGTTCACATCATCGGTGATGCAGAGGTGTGGGCATCAACGGGCATCGACACGGATCCTTCGCAACTGATGACGTCGTCGAATCAGGGGGCGACGTGGGCTTTCGTCGATACCGGCGAGCCCATCTCGCGCGTGGCGCCCATCCTCTCGGTCCTTTCTCCGAGCTCGATCTGGGCCGCGATCACGACCGCTGCAAACGTCAAGAAGATCATCGCCACCAGCAATCATGGCGCGTCGTGGACCACCGTCCAGGAGGGGAGCTTCTATCCAATCACCATGGTGGCGCACGTCAGTGATACGCAGTACTGCTATGTGGTGAACAGCATGGCCTGCACCAAAAATGGCGGAGTGAACTGGTCGTACCCGATGGGGCCCTCTCAATACACCGGTCTGCAGTTGCTCGATGCGGAGTACGGCTGGTCGGTTGGAGTCAGTCAGCAGGGAGGGCTCGATATCTACCGGACAATCGACGGCGGGTCGAACTGGACGAAGCTGACCCACCTTGACTACAGCGCGCTCGACTACCCTTCCCAGATGCAGTTTGTCAGCCGCATGGAAGGATGGCTTGCCGTTGGGGTTGGCCCCAGTAGCTCCTCCGTGTCCCTCCTGAAAACGATTGATGGCGGAGAGACCTGGACGGAGGTCACCGACGGCGTCCTCCTTGACAATGACCTCGAGGGATTGGTGTACGAGGTTGCGGCCGACGGAACCGGGTGGTTGGCCTCCCGATACAGCGGAATGGTGTTGAAAACGACCATGCCCGCCACCATATTTGTCGATGGATTTGAGACCAGTGATCGCTCGCGATGGTCATCATCGACGGGATGAGCATCACCATCGATGCCTCTAGGGTGCCACACTTCGCATTGCCTCATTCTCTGGTGCAGAATCTACCGGACGGTTGAGAAGGGTGCGGTAACAAAGCGTCAATGCAAAGTGTGGCACCCATGTGGCAGTTCAAATGCTAGGGACGCCGCATGCTACAAACCCATCACCATCGCCAGTGCGATGAGGGCCATCTGCATCAGGAACAGGATTCCGGCGAGAGGCAGGAACCACCGCCACCAGTTCTGGATGGAGATGCCGCCAAGGGCGCAGATGATCACACAGCCGCAGGTCGGCCAGACGAGGTTGGAGAGCCCGTCGCCGAACTGGAAGGCCAGACAGGCAACCTGGCGGCTCACACCGAGCATATCGGAGAGAGGCGCCATAATCGGCATCGTTGCGGCCGCCTGCCCGCTTCCCGATGGAATGAAGAAATTCAGCACCGTCTGAGCCACCAGCATCGCCTGGGCGGACACCACGGCGGGGAGGTCCCTCAAGCCGTTGGACAACGTGAAGATGATCGTGTCTTTGATGTTGGCGTCGTCCATGACAACGACAATGGCCTTGGCGACACCCGTCAACAGGCCGCCCCATACGATGGTTTTGACACCGATCATGAACTCGTCGACCCAACGGTTGGGAGACCAACCGACGATACCGGCGGCGATCATGGACATGATGAGGAACAACCCGGCAAGCTCGCCGTAACCCCATCCCAGCTCCATCATGCCGTACATCAGGAATCCGAGGGTTGCCAGGACGGTGATGATGATCAACACCGCCTTCGTGTCGAGTCTGTACTGCTCGAGGTCGCCCTTGTTGAGCGCGTGGACGGATTCCTGTCCGTAGACCACCGAGAGCCGAGGATTTTTCTGGATCCTCTTGCCGTAGACGATGACATACGCCGAAGACGCGAGAATGAAACACGCCAGAGCGAAGAAGCGAAACCCGGTGGCCGAGTAGAGGGGGACCCCTGCGATGGACTGGGCGACAGTTACGGTATAAGGGTTGAACGTGGCTCCCATGAACCCGACGTACCCGCCCAGGGCAATGATCGCGAAACCATACATGGCGTCATAGCCCATGGCGACGCCGAGCCCCACCATCAGTGGTATGAAACCGTAAAATTCGGTCAACATCCCGAACATCGAACTCCCGAGAGCAAAAACCGACATCAGAATCGGAACCAACAGAACGCCCTTGTTGCCCATCTTGCGAAGCACCGTGCCGATACCGGCATGGAAGGCCCCTGTCTTGACGAGAATGCCGAATGTGCCCGCGCACACGAAGATCACGAAGATGATGTCCGCCGCATCCACGCAGCCGGTGTAGAGCGACTTGAAATAGGCGAGGAATCCCGTCGGGTTGGATTGGGACGCATCCAGAAAGTGGAACGTCCCGTCGATGGCGATACTCTTCATTCTGCCGTTGACTTCCACCTCGTGGTAGTCGTAGCTCCCAGGTGGAATCACCCAGGTCAGGGCCGCCATGATCAACACGATGGCGGCCACGATGATGTACGTGTCGGGCATCGCGAGTTTTCGTTTTTTGTTGGGGGCTGTTGTCTCGGGGGAGGTGCCCTTATTGTTCGCTTCCTCTTTCACGGCGGCCTCCGAAAATGGATAAGGAAAGGCGGTTTTCCTTTCCTCGTGCCGGTCAGCTTACCAGGGTGCCACCCATTCGCACTGACGCGTTGTTGAGAGCGGCCGTAGAAATCTTCCGATCGAGGGTTTCGAGATTGTGGCGGAATCCGAGATAGCGTCAGATCCAGGTTCCAAGATCCCAAGATTCTGAATGCGCGAAGGCAGGAACGCGAAAGTCCTGGGCGCATGGAGCCTGTAACTCATGCGGCGCATCTGGGGTGGACGGTCGCCCATCAGCCGCGTATGCTCGCGCCGACAAAACTCAGTTTGATGGACCGGATGCGCCGATCGCCGGGCGTGACGATGTGAGGTGTCTCGAGTGTGTGACACCGGACGCGGGTCGGCTGACGGGTGCGATCGAAAGGGGCGGGGTCATGATCGAACAGCCCATTCCCTCGACTGTGTGGACAGCGGAATCGATGGCGACGGTTTGACCGTGGGTGAGGAGTTTGGCGCTGATGCGGCCGGTACCGGCAAACAGATGGTAAGATCCGCGGACGTCGATACAACTTCAGAGAAACCGAACGACGTCGACCCGCAGTCCGCACTCTCACGCCGTGCCGCAAATTGGAGGTGAATGGATGGCTCGCAAGATCGTCATTACGTTCTGTGCCCTCATGCTCGCCGGTAGCGCCGCATACGCCCAGTTGGTGATTTCCAAACCCGCTGACCTCGGGGCTCATTACAATGCCTTGAGTCCGAACGGCTCCTACGTCTATGCCGACAGTTTTGTAAACTCGGGGCCGGACGCTGCGCCGACGGTGCTCGGCACGTGGCTGCAGGTGCTGACACCGCCAGCGCCTCCTGTCAGGT
>CAVUHO010000005.1:0-32319 GCA_963741385.1 Candidatus Sulfomarinibacteraceae bacterium | reverse complement strand
AGGTTGACCACGGTCCCGGGAGACCCGTTCAGGATCCCGGGTCTGAACCGCGAAGGAACCTACCAGCTTTCCGGTATCCGGCTGATGGACGGCAGCCGGGTCGTATCGTCTGCGGTTCCGGACATGGCCGAAATCGTGGTGCATCGCCTGGTCATCTCTTCGATTACGTCCCGCGCGCTGACCCCGGACGAGATGGACGCCTACGGCATTGTCATCGACGACGAAAATGTCGCCGCGTGGCATTGCACGGTGGTTTCCAGATCGAGGGCGGCTCCGTCGAAGTTCCCTTCAATCTCATGGTGGGGCCGCAGGGCATGACACTCCTCGATTCGCCTGATGCGTATGCGCTGGAGGTGCCGAGGCCGGACCTTCCCGACTGCACGTGCCGACCGTCAACTCGGGGTCTCTGGAGCCGATCCCTTCAACGACCCTGAATCTCCCCGCACACGATTCCGAGATCTTGAACTCCACCCCCATTCCGGGCTTCATCATCATCCCCACCGATATCGCATTCTTGAATCAGTTCTTTTCGGTCATCATGGTGGTGCAGAACGGGGCACTGGCCGGCAGCGGGCTCGAACTCCGCGATTTGATGGGCGTTTTGGAGCTGTCGAGCGATGGGGTGCGGCAGGCCGAGACCAATCCCCCGACCATTCCCGGCGAGTCCGTGCCCGTGCTCGACCCGGGGCCTGATGGCGTATCCGGAACCAGCGACGATCTGACCTTCATCGTCGCTCAGGCCAGCGGCCAGGCAACGTGGTTGCTGGAAGGGCTGCGGGAGGGTCAGCACCGGCTGACCGCACACCTGACCGGCGCGATCCACGGCCTCGCTTCAGGACAGCCGGCGCTGATCGAAGGCAGAATTCCCGGTGTCGTGGTGGTGCGCGATCCGCGGTTTTCGCTCACCTTCTTTCATCCCAACGTCGTACGAACGGGCGAGTACTACGACTTCAGGGTCTCGGTCGCAAACACCTCGACCACCCCCGTCTACGACCTGTCGATGGAGCTGCCGACCAATGCCATCTCGGGCGCCATGCTTGCACCGTCGGAAGATGGGACCGGTTACGCGACAGACCCGGTCCAACACGTGCCGGAACTTCTTCCGGGCATGACCGGAATGGTGACCTGGAAGCTCAAGTCGCAACGCACCGGTCGAGTGGTGGCGAGCGCCTTCAACTCCTCGAACGCCATCGACGCCAGGTTTGTTTTTGAAATCGGAATCGGCGAGTTGGGCATCCCGCTGTCGCCGGAATCGATCGTCCTACCGCCTGCGGTGGATGCGCTCCCGGATGCGGTCGTCCAGCCTGCCCTCGAATTGCTCGGGCTGGCACACTCACTGGCCAACGCCCCCAACGGGGTCGAGGTGGACCTGCCGCCGGTCGGCGAGAACACCGTCATGCTTCGCGGGACCGAGTTGGCGGCGGCCGGGCAGCGTCACGCCTTTGGCGAACCCATCGACCGCACTGTTGTCGGATTTGGACTCGACTGGATGGGCTCGACCCACTGGAACTCCAGTTTTGACGTTCTTCGTCGGCGCTCACGGCGGGGCCACGAGCTGGAAAACGCAACTGCCTACCACCTCGGGCTCCGTATGGAGGAGATCGGGGAGACCGCGGCGCTGGCCGAACTCGAGGAGTTGGGGATCAGTGGCCGCCCGATGTTGTTGGTGTTCGCCGACGGCGCAGGATTCGACGGCGGCGCCCGGCTGGCTTTGGTGGGCAGCGTCAGCGGTCGTAGGAGCATCGGCCAGCGGGCCGACGTCGATTTCTTCACCCGAAATTTAGAGGGCGCGGCCATTCTCGGTGTCGACTCAAATGCCTGGGCGGGCGAGGTTGGCGTGGTCGCGGTGCCTCTCGACGACGAGGGCGGTTGGCTCGAACAGGGTTACCAGGTCCAGCTGTGGGGTGTCGATCAGGGCTCGGTCGACCTCAAGGTTGTCATCGTCATGCCGGATGGCAGCACTCGCAGGTTCTCGCCTCCTGATGCGGTCGAGACCCGCAACGGAAGCCTGGCCACCATCGATATCGGCCCCGCACTGAACTCTGCCGTTCTCTGGCTGGACACGGACGGCGACGGTTTCAATCTCGGTTGGCAGGAGATCGCAGTCAGGGTCGGAAATCTTCCGCCGGCCTCCGTGATCGCCGCTCGATTCGAGGACACTATCAATCCGGTCCGCGGCGGCCCCTACCGCAATGTGGTTCTACTGCTCAGCCAGCCGGTCGACGGGGCCGCGCTCGGTTCGATGGTCCCTGAAGACTGGTTGATTGAGTCGAATCTGGAAATCCCCAGCCCAGGGGGAGGCTCGGAAACGTTTACGAGGGACCGGCGAGGGCGTTCGTTCAGGCTGCAGCTCGACCCGCGGATCTTCACCGCGACGTTTGCCGTACCGCTCAACCCGCACGCCACGCTCCGGCTCTCCAGCGGATCGTCACCGCTGCCGCTGGTCGGCGGCGGCGAGCTCGAGATCATCGACCAGCCGATCTCGGTTGGTGAGGGATTGGAAAGCGGAGTCGTCCGCGGCGTCGTTCTGGGGCCCGATGGCGGTCCGCTCGCGTATGCAGGTCTCGAACTCTACGAAATGGTCGAGTTCTGCCACGCCATCGATGGTTGCAGCTGGCTGCAAAGCCTTTCGGATCGTGTGCAGGCGGATGCGGCGGGCGGTTTCCTCTTTGACGCCGTCCGCTACCGAGACCAGACCATACCGAACGAGCAGGCCGCGTTTATGGTTCGTGCCGTCGATCCCGAATCAGGCCACGAAACGCTTCTGGCGGCGCGGCTTCCGGGTGACAACACAACCAGGTCATTGACCCTGGCAATGGTCGGTCGCGGCGATGTCGTTGGGACCCTTCGACGGGCGGACGGATCGCCGCTCGGCAACCCGGTGGTCACCGCCCGTTCCATCACCAACCCTACCGAGGGCGCCCAGGTGGTGCCGGATGCATCGGGGCGCTTTCGACTGAGGGATCTGCCGGTCGGCCCGATTCAGATTCTGGCAAAGGACGGTGATGCCTATACATTCGCCACCGCCCAGATCGCCGGGCCCGGAGCCGAAGCGTCCGTGGATCTGGTGCTGCAGGTGTTCAGTCAGCCGCTGGCTTCGGTCGACGGCAGGGTCATCAATAGTGCGACAGCGGACCCTGTCCCTGGCCTCGACATCTATGTGATCCCCGCAGGTTTTCAGGGCCCGACCCACGTGGCGACGAGCGGCAGCGACGGCACCTTCTCGATGACCGGCGTTCCTCCGGGCGTCGCCCGGTTCAAAGCCTGGAACCCCGCCCTCGGACGGTACGTTGCCGAAGCGGTGGCGGATTTGTTGGGTGACACCACGACGACTGTGGAGATGGTCGTTCGACCAGGTGAGACCGGCAGCATCGTCGGCACCGTGACGTTGGTTGTCGGCGGCGCCGAAGCGCCCGTTGAAGGCGGCTATGTGGTGGCCCGTGAACAGGGCCTGTTCACCCTCACCGACAGCGCCGGGCGCTACGAGCTCACCAACCTGCCGCTCGGCCAGATCGACCTCGAGGTCTGGGACCCGGTGACCGCCGCCGCGACCACACGAACGGTTGACCTGACCGCCGACGGTCAGGTGCTGGTGATCGACTTCGTGCTTCGAGAGGACAACGGTGCAGGATCGGTGACGGTCAACGTCGCGAATGGAAATGGCGTACCCGAGGTGGGCGCCGACGTCGCGCTGGTCAGGTTCGGCTCAGGTCTGGAAGGCCGCACTGGCGGCGACGGCAGCGTGCGCATCGAGGGCGTGCCGCCTGGCAAACACGACGTTTTGGTGAGGCTCGGCAGGCGACTCGCCCGGGGCCAGGTCCAGGTGCTGTACCCGGGTCACGCGGCCTCGATCAACCTCGTGCTGGGCGGTCTTGCGAGAGCCAAGGTTTGGGCCACAGGCGATCAGACGGGCGGTGGCACCGCTGTGGTGCGCACCCCGATCAGCTATCGCGTACCGGGCGTCACGTCGACCGGGCGCATCGGTGGCGTTCCCGAAGAAGGCTGGACTGAATGTGAGCTGGACGAGGACAGCGTCTGTTGGATCGAGGACCTGCCCACCAAGGTCGGGTCTCTGATCGCGGTGGCAACCAGCGGTTTCTACGGCCCGGTGACGGTGTCGAAGTATATCGACCACGTCGGCGAGCATGAGCTGATCATCAACTTCCAGGCGCCAGGGGTCATTGGCGGCAGGGTGGTTCGGTCGGGTCCCGAAGGATCCGTTCCGATCGAGGGCGCAATCGTCGAGTTGTGGGTCGAAGGGAGCTCGTGGGGTCTGATCCCGCAGTCGCAGTACACGACCCTCGATGACGGCGTCTTTCTGTTCGAACTCGTCAAGCGCGGCAGCTTCAGCGTTCGCGTGTATCACCCGACCCTTGGAGTGACCTGGCTCAACGGGACCATAGGCTCGGGTCAGGTGATCGACGATCTGGAGCTCTCGCTCCGCGGTCGGGCGGCGATCGAAGGCGAGGTCGCGCTCTGTTACGACAAGTCGCTGGCCAAGGCCGGTTCCCAGGTCCGCGTCGCGCTGCGGCCTGCCAACGTGCCTCGGCCCTTCATTTCGGACCTCGAGATCGCTGATCTTGCCGACGGTATCCTAGATGTCACTCTCGGCGATGACGAACGGGCGTCGTTCATGTTTGCCGACCGGATGATCGGTGGCTGGACGCTGACTGCGACCTCGGCGCTGCACGGTTCGGCCTTTGAACCCGTGACCCTTGGACCGGCGGGGGAGACGACCGTTCTTCCTGAGCCGCTGTGTCTCCACCCGACCGGCAGCGTGAGCGGCCTGGTGTCATTTGCGGAAAACGGCGAGCCCGCGGCGTCGGTGACCGTGCAGCTCTTCCGGGGGAGCGACTATCTGACAACCGACTCCACCGGTGACGACGGCGTCTACACTTTCTCCGACATTCCCATCGGTCCGGTCTACCACGTGCGGGCATACGACGCGGCCACAAACAGGGGCGGAATCTCTGCTGTCGCGAGGTTGTGTGATACGTCGGATTCCGGGTACGGCGTCAACTGCAGCCGCGATGCGGTTCTCGATGTGGTCCTCTCGCCCATGGGGCGGCTCGAAGGTGTGCTTCGCGATCACGACCAACTGCCGGTGGCCGGCGCCCACGTGATCCTCCGGACATCGGTGGTCGTGAACCAGACCGGCCAGGTCCAGAGCTTCCAACGCGAGTGGACCACCTTCACGACGGCGGACGGCAGTTTCGCCTTCGACGGAGTGCCGGCAGGGACCGCGGTTTTGACCGCGTTTGACCCGGCTTCGCCGTTGTTTGTCGAACGGTCGCTCCAGGTCGATCCGGTGAGTTCGCCGGTCACCCAATTCGACCTCGAACTTCCGCCGACCGCAGAGGTTTCGGTGCGGGTCCTCGATCCGTTCGGTGCGGATCTTGAAGGCGGCGACCCCGTCGTGGTGTTCCGACAGTGGAGTCACCACTTCTTCCGCGAGCCCAGCGGCTCGATGCCGACAGTCGAACACCTCGTGACCGGCGCCACGCCTTCGTTTGCCGGCGTGGTTGCTGACAGCTACGGGGTCGGTGCCTGCTACGGAGATTGTGCGAGCGAAGACGTCGGTCGGATCCTCGGCCACCAATTCATCACGGCGCTCGGTGCGAGCTCTACGCAGCGGATGCCGAATCCTCCCGTGGATCAGGTGGTTGACCTCAAGCTCGTCGGCCGGGCCGCCGTGTCGGTCACGGTGATGCGTGACGGCCAACCACTCGAAGGCGCCGAAGTGCGCATCACTGGCAGCGGTTTCTATGGACCGCGAGAGGTTATTTCAACGACCGGCGTCGACGGCACCGTCGGACCAATCGCGGGGCTTGGCGTCGGCACGTACGACGTGACCGCCTCGAAGAGGGAGGGGCTCAACACCACCGGCGGATCGACCGAAGTCGTCATCCTCCAGAGTGATCACGGATCGGTGCTCGACGTGGTGGTATCCGCAGAGTCGGTCGCGTCGGCCGACGGCCGGGTCCTCGATCCCGCGGGCGGCCCGTCGGCAGGGGCGCTGGTCAACATGCACACCGGGGGTCGGGTCTTCCAGGCGGTGTCCGGCGACGACGGCGCGTTCTCCTTCCCGGCCCTGCCATCGAACGCCACCTACACCCTCGAGGCCTACGCCGCCAACGGCCTGGGCCGGCACACGCTGCGCGGAATCGTCGTCGGCTCCGATCTCCTCCACCTCGGCGATCTCGTTCTCGATGAGATGAACCCGTGGGTGGCAACCACCGTGCCGGCCAACGGCCACCAGGGCGCAGACACCGATGCCGACGTCGTGATCGATTTCTCCGAGCGCATGCGCGTGGCGAGTCTGACCGGAAGCAGCATCAGGGTGCGTGAACAGGGATCCGGCACGGTCGTGTCGACGTCTCGGACCATCCAGGAGCAACCGGACCCGGACGGTGATGGCCCGCTCCAGGCCTTCACTCGGGTCACCCTGTCGCACGGCCCGCTCGCGAGCGAAAAGCTCTATCTCATCGACGTTCTGAAAACGGTCGAAGACCTCGCCGGCCGCAGCCCAGCCTTCGATTACCACGCCACCTTCCGCACCCGTGACACTGTGCCGCCAGTGGTGCTCAGCGTGATCCCGGCAAACGATCCCGGCGGCGTGACTCCAGTGGGACCGGATGTTGTGCCGATCATCAGTTGTTCAGAGTCCATGGCCTCCGACTCGGTGACCGACGCCACCGTGCAACTTCTCGACGCCGGCGGCCAGCCCGTTGCAACAATCCTCGATCTCCAACGCGAGGGCTACGACATCCGTATCCGGCCCACCACCGCCCTCCAGTTCGACACCTTCTACACGGTCGTCCTCGACGGTGTGACCGATGCCGCTGGCCTGCCTCTGGCAGAACCGTACTCCTGGACATTCCGGGTGCGCGATATCGAACCACCGGTGGTGACACTTCTTCCTCCTCCGGAGGCGGAGGTCGACGGCAACACGTGGAGCGTTCTGGAGGGCCGCGATATCACGCTGATTGCGCAGGTGTTGTCGAATGATGCGATTCTCGGCGTAAGGTTGGCGGTCGACGGTGTGCCCTTTGTTGCTGTTGAGGCTGAAGAGCCGGGTCTGTTCACGGCCGCGACCACTGCCCCGGTCGGCGCCGGGTCGCTAAGCATTACAGCGATCGCCGAGGACGTATCGGGGAACGTGTCGGGTATCGTGGGCCACGATCTGGTGCTGATCGAGGACGCACCCCCGACAGGCACCCTTACTCTCGACAACCAGGAGCAAGTCCTCCCGAACCATGAGCTACGGCTTACGATCGAGGCCGTCGACGACCACGGACTGAAAGCCGCCCACGTATGGGTGACGGGTGCATCCGAGGACAGCTGGACCATCGCACTCAACGGTACAGAGGACAGCGCTAACGGGATCATTCGGGTGCCTATTGAAGCCCCAGCAGGTTCGGCGATGGTCGTTGGTTGTGAGTTGGAGGACTCGGTGGGGCAGCGGACCCCGTTGGCACCGCGCTCGGTCACCGTGCTGGCCGATACCACCGGCCCGGTCGTCGATGTGGTGGAGCCGGCCACCGGAGCGAGCTATCGATCGGGCGACGACGTCAGCTTCCGGTTCGAGTTGGAGGACGAGGTCACGGTCGACACCGTTGAACTCGTCCTCGACGGCGAACTGATAGCGATCGAACTCCAGCTGCGACAGAATCCGGGCAACGCCTGGGTTGGTCGGGCCGAAGCGGTTTGGTCGGTGCCCGAGCTTCAAAATTCGGCCAGCCTGCAATGGACCTTCACCGCGAGCGACTACGCCGGCAATCGAACCGAAATCAGCCGTTCGATCGAGGTCAGTCCTTCGACACAGGAAGGCGCGCCGGTGGTCCATGTGTTGTGCCCTGCTTCGCGGGACTACTGCGCGCCCGGCGCGACGATCGTCGTCGACTTCGAGCTCGAGGACGAGGACGCGATCCAGCACTACTCGGTCATGGTCGACGGACAGGTGATGGCCGAGGAAGTGGTCGTTGACGACACCTCATATCGAGGACAGTTTGAGTGGGTGCCGCCCGGCGACGCGCAACCCGGCGATGACTTCTTGATCCGCGTCGAAGCGCGCGACATCGCGGGCAACGTCGGTTTTGCCAGCGTGACGCTGTCAGTCCCTGACGCCGTATTCCTGCTTGGTGATCAGGTGCTGACAGCTGCGGACGTGGCAGATCGGAGTGTCGCTCTGGTAAGAGGTGAGATGACCGCGGCCGAACCCCTCGCACCGTCGACCCTAATTCTGATTCAGGGTTCGAGGCTGGTAGGGGAGAGCCTCGTGCCCCTCGAACTGTCGGCCAGCGACCTCGTCCACGTCGGCTGCGGCGCGGCGATTCATGTTTCGGGCCTCGGGTACGCCGGAGGTAGCGATGACCACCTCGATGGCACCGGACCGCCGTGGGTTGAGCCCCCGCGTCCGATTGCAGGTGGATCGCACGGCGGCCGCGGAGCAGAAGGACGTGACGGAGGAAAGACCGGAAACGTCTTCGACAGTATCACTCGGCCGTCGTTGCCGGGCGGTGGTGGGTCGAGTGACGGGTGGTACGACGGGGGCCCGGGAGGCGGGGTCCTCGAAGTAACGGCTGGCGAATTGGTCGTCAACGGCGAGCTTCGGGCGGCGGGAGCCGGGTACCCGGATTTCAGTGGGTCCAGCGGGGCGGGAGGCACGATTTCCGTGACGGCGCAGCGGATCTCTGGAGCGGGCACGATCGACGCATCCGGAGGACGGCAATACGTGTGGCGGGATTTGGCCACTAATACCCAAAAGTTTGACGGAGTCGGAGGGGGAGGAAGAGTCACGCTGTCGGTCGAGGTGATCGATGATTTCTCGGTGGCGGACCAGATAACGGCGTCGGGCGGCCCACTGTTCAGCTCTAACGGGTATCGGGAGATCCCGTACACGACCGTGGCGGCATCGGGAAGCGTGTTCGTCCGCGAGGGCGCAAACGTCCTCGGGGATCTCATGATCGCCCCGGCATTCATCGGCGATGCCTACACCCTGAGCCCGCCCGTGGTCCCGGTCGCGGCCGAGTTGCCGGCGCTGTCACCCGGCCTCGTGACCTCCATTGAGGAGACCGAAACCGGGTCCTGGATCACCGGTGCAGAAGCGCTGACAGCCGAATGGCTCGGGACGTGGATGAGGCTGTTCGACGCCGAGTCGACAGTGATAGGCACCTACCCGGTGAGCCAGATCGACAACGGCGGCCGTGTCTTCCTTGATGGGGCGTCCGCCGTCAACTCGGCGATCGCGTTCGGCGGCCTGCACATGTTTGGGCGACTGGACGTTCTTCCGGGGGCGACTCTGGTTGCGAATCAGCCCCTGCACGCGTCGCACATCCATCTTTGGGACGGCGCGGCGCTGGTAGCTGAAGCTCCGGTCCGGGCAGACACCCTCGAGGTTACCGGCGCCGCCGGTATCACAGGTGACGTGGTCGTCACGTCCGCGACGGTGCCGGCAGGTTCGAGGCTCCGGCAGGCTGACGGCAACCCGATGCAGCTCACTGTAACCGGCACGCTCACCGTGGAGCAGGGAGGAGCGGTCGATGTCACGGGGCAGGGCTTCGCGGAACGCGGCGCGTGGCCGCCGGGACCGCAGGCGCCGGAGGGCGTCCGCTCGGCAGGGGACGACATGGCCGGCAGCCACGGTGGCATCGGCAGTTCGGGCGCCGAGGGGTACGCCGAAGCATACGGCTCCGTCTTCGAGCCCGACCTCGGCGGTGGGGGCAGTGGTGGCCGGGGGGGACGTGATGGTGCAAGTGGTGGCGGCGTCGCGATCCTGGACGTGGGGACCCTGGTACTTGACGGCGCGGTCGTGGCCGACGGTGATGTGCCGCCGTCTAGCAGCTCTAACTGCGGTGCCGGGGGCAGCATTTTCCTGACCGCCGGTGTGGTTACCGGGTCGGGTGTTATCAGCGCCCGGGGCGGATCGTTCACCTACAGCGATGGCGGCGGCGGCGGGCGCATCGCTCTGCTGGTGGACCAGTTCCTTGGCTTTGACCCGGATTTGCAGGTCACGGCTGACGGCGGGCCGCGGCTGACCAGCGCGGGTGAACCCATCTTCAAGATCGGGGGCCACGGCACGGTTTTGATCAAGCGACCGGAATCGGTCTACGGCGACCTCTACGTCGGCACTGGAGACTGCGGCGGCATTCCGGTAGGCGTGACCCCTCTTTCGGGAGTTGGTCCGCACGTGGCCGGCGTCGTCGCAATTGACCCCGTCGATCCGATGGACGTTTGGGTGGAACCTGAGGATCCACTCGCGCAGTATGCCCTTGGCGTGGTGGGACTGTGGGTCCGTTCTGGAGGTGCGGACTACCGGGTGATAGCACAAGATGGGCGCAGGCGGATCCTGATTCAGGACGCCGCAGGCGGTATCGACCCGGGCGACGAGTTCTACGGTGTCGCCAAGCTCGACTCGATCCACGTTCGGGGGTGCGCAAATCTGGTGCTGGGCGACGTTACTGAGTACGACGATCTGGTGGTCGATCCGCCGGCGACAGTAACCGATCCCAACGACGGACCACCGCGGGTGAATGCGGCGCTGATCCGATACAGCGTTGATGGGAATGTCTACACGGTGTGGGGAGAGCCCGGTGCAATTCTGGACGGCGACGGCCTTTCCGCGTTGATCTTCAGATCCGGGGACAATGATTATGACGATCGAAACGTTCCCTGGAGCGTGGACGGAAGCTTCGGACCATACAGCGCGCTCGGTCCATCGCCAGATTGGCCGTATGCGCTGATCGCCAGGGACGCCCATGTTCTCCAGCTGGAAACGACCTACGCGGTCGACTTCTTCGGCAACCATGAGGCGCCGCTGATCGACGAATCGAAGATCTTCTTTTGGAAGGATCTCGGTGGCACCATTCGGCTCGTGGGACGCGAGGCAGCGGTGATGGACGAGGATGATCCGGTCTACGTTACCGTTGTGAATCTCAGCACTGGATGGGAGACCCAGCAGGTCGCCGATGCCGTCGGTTCGTTCCATGTGGTGATCGCAGGCGACCCTGGAGACGAGGTCAGCCTGGTGGCGACGGACAGTGGGGATGAACCCAGATCCTCGGAACCCGTGGTGGTCGTGGTGCCCGAGATCGAAGCGGTGACGGTTTCTTTCGACGCTGACAGTTACACCGTCGAAGAGACTGATGGCAGTATCGCCGTTGCCGTCAGGCGATCGGGATCATCCCTCGGTCCAGCCTCCGTGCGGGTGCAGTCGGTAGCCGACGGTGCTGACGCAATCTCAGACTACGAGCCGGTCGACGAGATTCTCTTTTTCGAGCCTGGCGAGACCCTTCGCACCGTCGTGATCCCAATTTACGATGACCCGAACTTCGAGGGGGACGAAGCGTTCCGGCTCGATCTCGTCGAACCAGAATGGACAGAGCTTGCTGCGCCTGCCACGGCCAGTGTCACAATAGTCGATGACGAAGTGGCGACCCGGACGGTGGCCTTCTCCATTCTGGTGGGTGGAGGCAACAAGATCAGCGGACCCATTGAAGTTTCCATCTCGGATGGCGTTGCGTTGTTCGGGGACGATCTACCTCCCGGCCCCGACCGCGGCGACAGGGTTCTCATCGACGGCGTAGGCGATGTCTTCATCGCTTCGTGCGCCGACGACCGGACGTGCGTCGTTACTGATACGTTTGGTCTGCCCGCCGAGGACCTCGCCGGGGGCGTCGTCTCCGTCATCGAACCGGCGTTTGACTCGCTGGCCTCGGCCGTGTCCCGGCTGAAGGACCCGGATCACTTCGGTTCCGGTGATCTGGTGGCGCTCGGTCTCGACGTCGAGCTCCTGTGCTACACGGGACCGGCCGACACCACGCACGTCGAGCTCTCCGGCTGGACGACCTCGCCGGAGCGACGAATCACCATTGTCGCGCCTGACGGCCGCCATATCCGAGGACCCAGCCAGCGTCATCGAGGCGCCTGGGCCGAGGATGCCTATCGCCTCGAGGTGTACGGTGTGCCCGCGATCACGAGCCGGGTCGGAAACCTCACGATCAAGGGCCTCCAGATCTCGTGCGACGGCGGCGTCGACGATTTCCTCGTGGGCGTCGAGGCCATGATGCCCGATGACGGCGGCGGTGCCCCCATCCGTGGGCCCGGTGCCGCGGCCAAGGCTGGCGCCAACTTGGTGGAGATTGAAGACACGATCATCGCCGTGAGCGGCCAAAACATCGACGGTTTCTACCAGATGGGCGTTATGTCCGAGCCACCGCTGCGTATCCGCAACTCGATCATCTACGATTCGAGTGACACTCCTGGTTCTTTGATGTGGGGCATCGCTGCCAACAATCTGGTGGCCGAAAACAACACGGTCATCGGCGGTGGAATCGGCGTCACGACGGCCTTTGCGACCGCCATCAACAACCTCGTGCTCGACTCGACCCTCACCGGGTTCTCGGGTGGCTTCAGCAGCGCGTCAGCTGCAAATCTCTATACCGTGCACGGCGCTCCCACCTCGCCGCCGCCCAATCCGCCGAAGAACACGATCGGGCCTGTAGTTTTCACCAACCCCGGGGCAGGGATATATTCGGACTATCACCTCGAATGCGGCGCTTTTTCGCTGGGGCCGGCGATCACAACGAACTTCCCGGTTGAAAACGTCTGGGATCTCCAGAGCATTTTCGATGGATATCCCGAAACCCTGTATCTGACCGGCGAGGGGTTCGACAAAGCGGAGGTCACGCTCGAGTTCGACGAACCGCACGCGATCGTCGGAACCGCCGTGGAACTGAGCAATTCATCCGCCTATCGCTGGATGGTGGAAACCGCAATGACCGCAGAGGAGCTCCATCCGGGCGGAGGCAGCTATGCGGTGCTTGTACCGGATCACTCAGTCGAACACACGGAACGGGTGTACGAGCACGTGGCGTTCGCGTCAGCGCAGCAGTTCCAAGCAATACGTCTCACCGTCTGGCGCAACGACGGGCACCCAAACGTCCACATTGTGGACTGGTGGTTGGACGGCCTCAACCCGGCCTGCGGTCAGGGTATCGATCTCACAAAGCGGTCGAACTCTCGATTTGAAGACGATGTGGACAGCATCCATCGCACAGGTGCGTGGGACATCGGTGCCGATCAGGCGGCCGACGTCGAGGTGGGCTTCGCAGGGACCGCGCGATGGTGGTGGGAGTCGGAGAAGGATGCCCGCATCGAAGTTGTCCTGTCACAACCCGTGGAGAACACGGTCGCCGTCAGGTTCTCGACCCAGATGTTGGATCCGATCAGCGCTGTGGCGGAAGTGGATTACTCGCATGTGGAAGGTCGGTTGATCTTCGAACCGGGCACGATTTCGCAGACGATTGTCGTTCCGCTGATGGACGATGGCCCTGGCGACGATTCCGAGGTCTTTGGTGTCCGGCTGTTCGACGCGGAGGGCGCGCGGATTCGGCGCGACTGGTGGGATGTCGAAATCCGCGAGGGCGATCCGCCGCCACGGGTCCATTTTGTCGAGAATGTAGTCGACGTCGGCGAGGGGACAGGTGAGGTGTTGCTCGATATCGAGCTGTCCCATCCTTCTGTTGTTGATGTTTATGGGACGTGGGATGCATACGATCGCACAGCACGCATCGCGACGGACTATGAAGGGCCCCCGCAGTTCGCATCCGGGACGTTGACGGAGTATTTCATACCGACCGGGGCGACGACGGCCACAGTCAGCTTCACCATCGTCGACGACGACATTGCGGAGTCGATCGAAGGGTTTGCCGTAAGGAGCGGGTGGAGCACCAGGTACAGCCAGGTGTCCCGTCCTTCGCCTGACTACTGCATCCACGACGACGACGGGGTGGCGCCGTGAGGCGTTGGTGGCGCGCTCGCCCTGCTCGCCGCGCTGATCGCGGTCTCCCCAGATGGTGGCTGGGCGCCGACCACGGGCTCCGACTCCCACGGCACCGACCTACCGGTCGTGACCTCTACACCGACGTCGGCATGACGGTGGAGATGCCGACGGCCAACGGCTCCAGCCCCTGCGCAGATCCAACAGCGAGCCCCAGTTCCTCCCGATCCGCACGTTGGGTCCAACGTGTGCGGAGCGACCGCCAGCTTGCTCCTGCACCCTACATGGAACGCTACGCGGGCTACGCGCCGGTTGATCCGCCGCAATCGCACGAACACCGCGTCTGCCGCCGCTCGACAGCAACTGCGACGGCCATCCCGACCGGCCGTGGTACATCGCGCGCCAGCTCGACTGGCATTCGGTCGACAACCGGCTCGGCGCGGTCAAGTTGACCGATGTGCGGGCGACCATCATCCGCGTCCGCACCCGCGGTCCGCACGCCTCGGTGTGCACCCTCTTTGCAGCGATCGACTCCGACGGCGAGGCGGTGGCGGGCTGCGTCAAGGAGCGCCAGGGCCAGGTCTGGGGCGAGGCGCTGGTCGGCCGGCACGGAGCGGGGGTGGTCTCGTACCGTCTTTTCGCACCCGAGGAGCAGCCGCTGTCGGTGCGGATCCTTGAAGGCGGTGTGCCGCTGGTTGACGGGCAGCTCTTCGAACGGCCGTAGTCTTGACCGTGGCGCTCGAGGGCGCCAGCGGGTCCGAAATTGTCGACGGGACAATCGACGGTATCGATTACAAAATCGGCACTGCCTATGCCGACGAGGGGTCACACGAGATCGAGGTGACGGTGATTGACGGTGAGAACCGTGCCGAGGCCGCCGCCACGTTCTCGATCGACCTGTCAGCCCCCGTGTTCGACCAGATTCAGCCGGTGGAAGGTGCCTTGCTCGGAACGCCGACCGTCACGGTCAGCGGCCTGGTGTCGGTTGACGCGGTCACCGTGACCGTCGCCGGAGAACCGGCGGTGTTGGGAAGCCCGTTCAGTGGGTGGCGGCCCTTCACCTCGACGCCGTTGGCTTTGAATGAAGGCACGAACTTCGTCGCCCTCCACGCCGAGGACGGCGCCGGCCGCACCACCGACCAGAACCACACTCTGGTGGTCGACAGCCTGCCGCCCGTGCTCGCGGTGACGTCGCCGGCGGACGGGATGGTGACGGGCACCCCGCAGCTCACCGTGTCGGGCACCGCGGTCGATCCCCACCTGACCGGCGTGATGGTCAACGGTGCCGCGGCGACGGTGGGCGGCGGCAGTTTCAGTTTCGACATGACGCTCGCTGAAGGCGCCAACGCCGTCATGGTCGTCGCCACGGACTCGCTGGGCCACGCCAGGCAGACCTCCCTGACGGCGACCCTCGACTCGGTGCCTCCGGTCCTCACCATCTTCGAGTCGGGCGTCGCCTTTGCGGATGGGCTGCTGCTCGGCCGACCGGCGGTGATCACCGTTGTGGCCGACGACGCGACGGCGGTCGATTTTGCCGCCACCATCGACGGCCAGCCCTACCTGTTGGGCTCGCCGTTCGTCACACCGGGCGCCCACGTCTTCGCCGTCACCGCGACGGATGAGGCCGCCAACTCCGCGTCCGCCACCAGGTCCTTCACCATCGACAACGACCCGCCGCTGATCGACGACCTGAGCCCCATTCCCGGTACCGTGATCGGCGCCTCGACGGTCGGTGTCGCAGGTCGCGTCTCCGACGACGCCGTCGAGGTGGTCGTCAACGGTATCGCCGCAACCTTCACCGGCTCCGGCAGCAATTGGATCGGGTGGTCGATCCCGGCCCTGCCGCTCGAGCAGGAAGGTCTCAACCTGCTGCCGCTGCGCGCGGTGGACGCCGCAGGCAACGCCACCGAGTTCGACATCTCCTACGACCGCGACACCCTCGATCCGGAGATCACACTGACCGCACCGGTTGAAGGGCTGGTGACCCGGTTCGCCAACCTGACGGTGGCCGGCGCCGCGGCCGACGCCCACCTCGAGCGCGTCACCGTCAACGGCACCGAAGTCGCGGCCGGCGCCGATGGTTCGTTCAGCCACGCCGTGGTCCTGGCAGAGGGCCCGAACACCGTGACAGTGGTCGCCGCCGACGTCGTCTTCCACGAAAGCACGGCAGTGCGGACAGTGATCCTCGACAGCGCGCCGCCCGTCATCTCGGTGAGCCACAACGGCCAGCCGCTGCCCGAAGGGTTCCTCTCCAAAACCCCGGTGACCCCGGTGGTGACGGCGGCCGACGACTCCGAGGTCACGGTCGCGATCACCCTCAACGGTGCGCCCTTCACGTCCGGCACCGCGGTCTCCGCGGAGGGCAGCTACATCCTCGTTGCCACGGCCACCGATGCCGCCGGCAACACCGCCGAGCTCGAGATCGCTTTCCGTCTCGATCTGACGCCGCCCGCAATCAGCGGTCTCTCGCTTGCCGACGGCGCGGTCATCGCCAACCCGTCGCCAATGCTCTCCGGTGCCTGCGACGACGCGGTGTCGGTCGAGGTCAACGGCTCACCAGCCGTCATCACGGCGGGGACGTTCAGCTTCGCCGGTCTGACCCTCGCGGAGGGCGCGAACCAGGTTGTCGTCACGGCGGCTGACGCGGCCGGCAACCAGCGCACCCTCACCTTCAGCGTCACCCTCGACACCGCGCCGCCGGTCATCACGGTGACCGCGCCGACCGAAGGCGACCTGGTCGGCGCCGCAAACGTCCTGGTCATCGGCACCGCGGCCGACCCGCACCTCCACGAGGTCACGGTCGCGGGGCGCAAGGCTGCGCTTGCAGGTTCCTCCTTCCAGACCCAGGTCCCGCTCGCGCAGGAGGGGTCCAACGTCATCACGGTCACCGCCGTCGATCGCGCCGGCAACTCCGCCGAGCTCACCGTCACGGTCGAGCGTGACACCACGGCGCCGGTGTTGACGGTCAACGAGCCGGGTCCGTCGGCTGTCCTCGGCGACGGGGCAGTGACGGTCAGCGGGACGGTGAGCGACGCCCACGCGGCGACCGTCACCGTCGACACGCGGTCGCTGACGCCGGGACCGGACGGCGCCTTCCAGACCGTTCTACAGCTCCCCGAAGGGTCGCACGCGGTCAAGGTGGAGGCGGTCGACGCGGCCGGCAACCGCGCTGCCGTGACCCGCAACCTGACCGTCGACCTGTCGGCACCGGAGCTGCGGATCACCGCGCCGACCGCGGGCGCCGTGCTCGACACCGCGACGGTCACGGTGACCGGCACCGTCGCCGACGCCAACGGCACCGAGAAGGTCACTGTCAACGGCGTCGAGGCTGCGCTCGACGGCAGCGGAGGGTTCTCTCTCGCCGATCTCGCCCTGGCCGAGGGCGCGAACACGATCATCGCGCGCGCGTGGGACCGCGCCGGCAACACCGGCACCCGTTCGATCGAGGTGGCGGTGGACACCGTGCCGCCTCGCGTGACGGCCACAGTGCCCGCCGACGGCGCCACCGGCGTGCCGCGAACCGCCCGGCCGCGGGTCAAGTTCTCGGAGCCGGTGGACGCGGCCACCCTTGCCGGCAGCATCCGGCTGCTGCACGAGGGCGCCGTGCTGCCGGTGACGCTGTCCGCCGTCGGCAGCGGCGCCGAGGTCGACGTGGCGCCGACCGGCGGTCTGGTGGACGACGCCGAGCACGTTCTCGAGGTCGGTACCGGGGTTCGCGACCGCGCCGGCCACGCGCTGGAGGCGGCGGTCACCGCGACCTTCACCACGCGCGACGGCACCCCACCGCTGCCCCCGATCCTGGACACTGTCTCGAGCCCGGCGTGCTTCTCGAGCCTGATCGTGACCGGCCTCGCCGAGTCCGGCGCCCGCGTCCGCGCGACCGGCGACGTCCAACCGGCGTCGACCACGGCTGCAGCCGACGGCGCATTCAGCCTCACCCTCGAACCGACGGTGGGGGAGGGCGCGGTCGAGATCGAGGTGACCGCCGAGGACGCCGCCGGCAACACCTCGCAGGCGGCCTACCTCGTCGTCGAGCTCGACTGCACGCAGCCCAGGGTGACCACCTCAGAGTGGGACGGTGACACGGCGATCACCGTCCGCTACTCCGAGGCGTTGGACGAGACGACCGTGGCCGCCGGCCAGTCGGTGACGCTCGACGGGCCTGTCGGCCCCGTGACCTTCACCGTCGGCGTGACCGGTTCGACCGTCACCCTGGAGCTCGTCGAAGCACCGCCGGTGGAGCAGCTGCCGCTGCGCCTCGAGATGACTTCGGACATCACCGACCTCGGCGGCAACGCCGCGATTCCGTACTCACAGCTCTTCGCCGCCCCCGGCACCGCCACCTTTGTCGCGGGCGAGGTCTTCTCCGACGCCGACAGCCTGGAGCTGCCCGGCGCCCGCATCGTCCTCATCGAGGACGGCGGTCCGGTCCTCGGCGACCCGCCGATGGTGACCGCTGACGGCCGCGGTCGCTTCCAGCTGCCGGTCACGGGGTCTCCGGTGACCGTGCGCGTCGAGGCCGACGGCTACCTGCCGTCGTGGCGCCGCACCGTGCCGATCCCCGGCGCCGCGACCATCCTCTTCGACGTCCGTTTGAGCCCCCGCTCGGCAGCCCGTCCGGTGAGCGGTGCGACCCAGCTCGAGGCCGGTGCGGCCCGCCTCACCATCGACGGCGCATCGGTGCCGCCCGATGGCCTCGATGTGACGTTGACCCCGATTTCCGCGCAGGGTCTCCCCGACCTGCTGCCCCTCGGCTGGCGCCCGCTGGGCGCGGCGCACGTCGGGTTGCCCGACGGCTTCGCATTCGACCCGCCGGCCGTCCTCGAATTCCGGACGGATGTACCGCCGGGCGCGGTGATCGCGAGCTATGACGCAGCCATTCACGCGTGGGTCGCGGCGGCGTTCGGAGGGACCGTCGACGTGGTCGATGCCGCGACGTTTGCCCTGTTGATTCCGGACAGCGACCCGACCGCCCCCGGCGCGCCGGTTGCAGGATCGGTGCTGCCGTCGGCGGCTTCCGCCGACCCGGGCGTCCTGACGGCCACTCTGCGGCTCGACCCGCCGGTCATCCTGCCGATGGAGATCGCGCTGGCCGAGGTCGCCGCCGAACCGGCCGCGATCGTGCCCTCCGGCCACCCGGTGGAGGCGCGTCTGGACGAGGTCCTGCACGTGGTCGACGGCGGCGTGCTGGTGACGCCGCCGACCGCGGTCGACCTGGTGCTCTACCGCCAGCCTGACGACTCGCTCACCGCGACGTTCGGCCTCGGCGCGTCCGAGACCGCGCGGCGGATCGCCCTCGACGAAGGCGTCAAGAACATTTCCATCCGCAGCCTGCCCGCCGAGGTCCGCACGCAGGATCTCGTCGGCCCCGACGGCGCCTCGCTCCTGAGTCCCGACGGCGTCGGTCTCGAGGTGCCCGCCGGCGCCCTCGACCGGGTGATCGGCGCCCGCATCGCTGCGCAGCCCCTCGACGCCCTGCCGCTGACATTGCCTCCGGGGCTCGAGGCGGTGGCCGCCGCCGACCTCGACCTCGGCACCTCGGTGCTCTCGGTCCCGGCGACGCTGAGCTTCCCGGGCGCGGGCGAGGCCGACGGCCAGTACTTGCTGCTGAGCCCGGTGGAGGCTGACGGCGCCTCGCACTGGCGGCTGGTAGGGCTCGGTGCGCTCGAGGCTGACCGCATCGTTTGTGGTCCTGACCAGCTCGATGGGCTGCCAGCCCCCGGGGTGCGACGCACGGGCCTCTACGTCCTCGCGCGATCGACCGGCGACGCATGGGCCCTGCTCGGCGGCACCGTGATCGACATCGATGGGGACCCGGCAACCGCGACCTGTCTGGTGACGGCCACCGGCGGCCTCGTCCAGCTAACCGTCGGCGACGGGGTCTACGCGCTGGCGGCGCCGGCCGGGAACGTCGATCTCGAGGCCGAGAATCTGGTGTCGCGCGACAGCGGGTCGCTGACGACCGGGGTCGAAGGGGGCGTGCTCACCTCCGGGCTCGACATCGCGCTCGAGATCGTGAGGCCGCGGATCCTCGCCACCTCGCCGGTCGACGGCGCCGACAGAGTGAGCGCCGCAACGCCGATCACGGTCGACTTCTCCGAGCCGTTGGCTCTCGACCGCAACAACCTGTGGGGCATCACGGTTGAGGCCGTGAGTTCGGTCAGTCAAACGCAGGACGGCACGCTCGAGCTCTCGTCTTCCGGTACCCGTCTGACCTGGACGCCTGACAAAAACTTCCCGCCCGCGACTCAGATCCTGGTGACCGTCGACGGCAACCTCGAGGACCTTCAGGGCTACCGGCTCGAGGGTGGGGACTTCACCTTCCAGTTCGGCGTCGAGCGTTACGTGGGCAACGAGAATGTCGACGAGTCGAAGATCCGGCTGTTCGTCCCGGGCCGCGATTCCTCGCAGCCCGAGCGCGCGGTGGTGGAGGGCGAGGAAGGCGCGGTTCCCGCCGATATCTGGATGTTCATCGAGGACCTCGACCACGATGCCCCGGTGACGACCTTCCAGGCCACCGGCCTCGGCGCCTTCGCGACGACTCTCGCGCCGTTCGATTCGGCCACCCGTACCGGAGTCGCAGTCGGCGACCGCCTACGCCTTCACATCCTGGACTCGGAAAACCCGGACGACGAGCTCTACGTCGTCGAGCTCAAACCGTGGCTCACCATCGACGGCCTCGGCGCCTTCTTCAACATCGACGGCGGCGAGTTCATCACCACCGAGGGGATCGGCGTGTCGGCGCCGTGGGGCGCATTCCCCGCCACCGGGACGGTGCGCGCAACCCTGCTCGACCACTCGCAGGTCCTGCCGCAGTCGAGCTGGCCGTCGTTTGCCGAGGCCCGCGCCGCCGCACGCCTCGAGCTGACGGTCGAGGCCGCCCGCACCCTCCAGCTGATCATCCCCGGCGACCCGCCGATTGACGCGAACACCACCATGCACGCCTGCATGCGAATCGAGGTCGCCGGGGCGCCGCACCCGATGCTCGTGCGCACCGCGACCTGGGACAACGAGCGCCAGGCCTACGTCACGGCGCCGGTGGAGGAAGCCGCGGCGCAAAATGCCGCCGAGGCGCTGGTCAAAGCCGCCGCCACCGGCAACCCCGATCCTTTGCTGCCCGGCATCCGCCGCACCATGGATCTGGTGGTGCTCGAGCCGAAGCGGCTGCCCGGCCAGAAATCGGCATCTGCCGGTCTCCACGGCCGCCTGCTGGTCACCAAGGGCACGGTCGAGGGCGACGTCCAGGTCAAGGCGATGTTCCTCGATTCGGCAGCCGACGTGGTCTACGCCAACACCCACTTCGCGCCGTCGGATGCGGCGCTGGTGGCCTTCGATTCGGGCGGCGCGCAGAAGCTCGTTGCTGCGACTATCGCCGGCTACGCGGTCATGGGTATCAACGAAATCCTGACGCCGGACGGCGGCGCCACCGTACCGCTGCGCCCCGACGACGACTTCGTGCTCAAGGTCACCGACCCCGACACCGGCTATACCCACTCCGAGCGCGGCTACCCGGCACCCGACAGCGGCGACTGGCTGGACATCCCACCGTCCGATGCACCAGGTTACAGTGACCGCCGCGCACGGATCGTCGGCGGCTCGCCGTTCACCATCTTCAGCTTCGAGGCCGCGGTGGGCCGGACGCCGCTGACGCACCTCATCGAGGTCACCAAAGCGACCGCGCAGGACAAGCTCGTCTGCGCGATCCCGAACGGCGCCATTCCGAACAACCGCTTTGTCCGGATGATCAACTTGCGGACAGGGGACGTCGCACCGAGTGTCGCCCAGGAAAATCCCGCCTCTCTCAGCCTCAACGCCAATGTCGGCGACCCGGTCATCCTGGTCCTCGAACCGCTGCTGTCCTCAGGGCAGCAGGAGGTCCAGATCCGGTTTGACCGCTCGCTGAAGGGTCTCGTCAACCCGTCGATGGTTGAGTTGGTGCCGTTGAACGGCGGCGCGACGAACGCTGTCGACGTGGTGGTGGACGGCGACGTTCTTCGCATCACACCGGATCCGGTCTGGGAGACCGGAAAACGCTACGAGTTGCGGCTGACGAAAGAGCTCTTTGCCGCCCTTGGGTCACCCCTCGTCGAGGGCCAGTTCGTGGGGCTTCCGCTCAAGGTGTCCACGGTAGCTTCGGTCAAACCGGTGATCCCGGACGCAACTGTCGCCGAGGCGGCCCTCGAAAACAACGTGCTTCTGGTGGCAGCTCGCGACCAGGGGCTCCTGATTTACGACATCTCCAACCCGGCGTCGCCGGCCCATGTCACCACGGTCCAAACTGCCGGCGGGGTGGCGGGCGTGGCCTCCGACGGGTTCGGCAACGTCGTGACGCTCGAAGGCAGGGCCGGCCAGCACGTGGTGCTCCGGCTGTGGGCACTCGAAGACCTGATGGCCGGCGGTGGCGTGACCCACATCGGGGAGCAGCCGCTTTCGCCGCCACTGACGAATGTCGGGCCCGGCGACCTCGAACTCGAGGTCTTTGTCGACGCGATCGATTTCACCGCCGCCGATCCCGGCGAGTACGACATCACCGTTGTCCCGAATGAAACCGGAGGCTGGGCATCCCTGACGGTGGGGGAGAGTCTGTTCACCGCCAACCACCGGGTGGAGTTGATTGACGGCGTCACCGGAAGCATCTTGTGGCGCGACTTTGCGCCCGCCGGTGGACCGTTGACCATTCCCAACGCCAAGAATGTGCCGCTCGCCCAACCGCTCAAGGTTCGGGCCCACGCCGACACGCTGGTGTGGGCGCATGCTGCCGCCGGTCCGGTCATCGGCGCGAAGCTCACGTTCGGCGGCAGCGGGGCCTCCGGATTCTCACTGGGAGCCGTCGGCCAGAACGCCGATCTCCTCAACTGGATTCGCGGCGCGGGAGCGGGCGCGGCCTGCCGTGTCCTCGGCTCCGAGGACTCGGTCTACCTCGGCCGCCTCGCCGCGACGCCGCGTCAGGGCATCGACAACGTCCTCCTCGCTGCCTCGCGCTACGAAGGGATCTGGGGTTTCCGCCAGACCGGGTCGCCGGAACTGTCCCCCGACTGGATCGAGTGCGTGCGCTACGCATCGCAGGGCTCTGATCTCACCGACATCGCTTCGGCGCGGGTCGTATTCGACGAGGGTGGCACCGAGGTCAACCACGATATCGTCGCCGTCGTCGGCCACCGACGGCTCGAGATTTTCGAGATGGGGTCCAACGGCGACCTCAACCGATTCTCCTCGGGCGTCGATCTCGGATGGAACCCCTTCCGCGTCGCCATCGACCCGGTGGACCGCCTGATCCTGGTGCGCGACAACGCCAGCCGGCTCGCCGTCTACGCCCTGACCCGCCCGGGTGCTTCGCCGCAGATGGTGGCCGACATGGTGCTGCCCGACGGCGCCGGTCTCGGCCCGTTGGTGCTCGACCCCGATCTCGGGCTGGCCATCACCGGCACCTCCCCGGTCCAGTACAAGCCGCCGCGCCTCGAGCTGGTGTCCGACACCGACGGCAACGGGATTCCCGAGATCGTCGAGTACCTGCAACCGCTGGGTGCGCCCGCAGTGCCGCCGACCGCCGACGGCCAGCGCCCGCCCTACCTCGCGTGGGTCAGGGCGCGGATCGTCGGCGTCCCGAGGACCAGGTCACGGTGAATGTGAGAGTGGAGGGACTCGCCCCCGGCGGCGGCGTCCTGCCCGACCGGCCCGTTCCGTTCCTGCAATCGAGCCGGATCATCACCCTGCGGCGAGCGGAGAACCTGCCGCACGACGACCCGGGCCGCAACGTCTTCGTCTCCGACCAGCCCATCCTGCTGATCGCCGACGAGCGGGCGCGGACCGAGTACTGGGAGCATATCAACCAGGATCTTCGCACCAAGCTCACCGATGAGGACACGGCCAACGCCCGCTACGCCCTGTGCCGCAACTGCGATCGCGACCTCGGGGGCGGCGTGGTGTTGCCGTGGAGCGATGACGGCGCGCCTGGCGCGCCGATCGAGCTCGCCGCCGCGGCGCGCCTGCGCGTCACTTTTGACGCTGACAGCGCGATTGGATGGATCAAGCAGATGCTCGAGGCCGGGATGGCGCCCGCCGCCGAGGTGGCCTCGCTGCCCTGGATGCCCTCGCCGCCCATCGGCCGCGACCCCGGCATCGAGGCCCGCGCCGCCATGCTGCCCGAGGTCGAGCTCGCCACCGGCGCCCTCACCCTCGGCCGCACCGATCTCGTGCTCCCGGCGCCCGGGATGGACGTCGTCCTCGGCCGCGAGTACTCCTCGGCCGGGATCCGCTACGGCCTCTTCGGCTGGGGCTGGGAGCTCGCCGGCCTCGACCGGTTGCGGCCGAATCCCGATGGCACCGTCGACCTGTATGCCTCGTCGGGGGATCGGTTTGTTTTTGGCAAGCGCTCGAACGGGCATCCGGCGCCGGATACCACGTCATCTATCCCCCGACGCCAATACCCTGACGGCGTGGGCATATCCCGGAGAACTCAAACGCAAAGCCGACGGCACCTGGTTCCTGCTCACACCAGACGGCGGTTACACGGAGTTCTCGTCAGACGGCTATCCGATAGTGGTCCGTGACCGCTACAGGGAAAACAAGAATTCCGGCTCCGAGCTGCGGCTCCTGTGGCACGCCGATGGCACATTGGCGCAGCTTGTACAGGTCAACGGCAAGGCTACGACCGACATCAACCCGCGGACGACGATCTTCCGCTATGGAGCCGAGGACACCGAGCTTGGCGACGGGCAGTCGCCGCCGGGACTCGTGACGTCGGCGGAGGACCCGACGGGCCGGACCTATCTCTTCGCCTACGACGGGTTCGGGCGGATGGTGAAGGCGGGTATCAAGAATGTGGCGCTCGATTCCGACGAAACCCCCGGGACTATAGTCGAGAGCTATGTGCCGGCGCTGGCCACGGTCGGTTCTCCTGCACCCGGGGTACTCGAGGAGGCGGGCCAGTTGGACTTGGTCCGAGACGCCGAGGAAACCCTGCTCCTCGACGCCGACTGGGTGGACGGACGGGTGACAAGGGTGACCCGCGGCGAAAACGGGGAGAACGGCCCGGCCATCGTCACCTCCATCGTCGATGACTCGCCGACCGAGTGGAAGATCACCGAGGGCGTTGCCCCTGCCGGCGTGTCGACGGTAACCAAGATCAGTCTTGGGAAAGAGGGTGAGGGTTGGACGAGCACGGTCACAGTCGGCCTCGGAGTAGACGCCACGACATCGACCACGATCCTCGACCGCGACGGCCGCGTTCGCGATGTCGTCGAGCCCGGCGGTGTGACGACGACCACCGACTACTGGCCGGGCACACGGCGGTATACCTTCCTGCCGAAGACGGTGACCACGACACCGGGAACGGTGGGTGAGGAGGCCAGCGCCACGGCGCTGGTCACGAAGTACGAGTACGTCAACGGCGAGGTCAGCCGTATCGAGCGCCCCGGGCCGGTGGCGCCGATCGTGACCAGCATCATCCGCAACTCGGCGAGCCGGGAAATCGTGACTGAAGCGCCGGACGGCAGCCACACCACGAGCGTGCTCGACGAATTGGGCCGGGGTAAAAGAGCAGATCTCCTCGACCGGGGCAATCAGCCGGCTCACCTACGACGACGTCGCGCACGGCAGCGGCGAGCTCGAGACCTCTGAGGTGATCTCCGACGTTGGAACAACGATGACGATCATCGGCCGCAACGCCCTCGGTCAGGCCGAGTCCAGCATGACTCACCAGATTCCGGCGGATGGAGGTCAGCCGCCGGACCGGTCCACGACCACAGCGAGCAACGTGCTCGGATGGACGCTGAAGACCGAAAGCGGTGACACCGTCACCCGGACCACGTATGACGAAGCTGGCAGAATCGAGTCGATCGTTTCTGGTGGGGAAGCTGAAGCCAGTCGGACCACCACCGTTCCGTGCTACACGTCGGCCGGAATGATTTCGAACATCACCCGCACCCAGGGGGCAGTCACCGAGAGCAACTCGATGACCTATGACGACGCCGGCCGGCTTTGGACCAGCTCGAAGTCGGACTTCACCACCACGTACCTCTACGACAGCGCCGGCCGCACCGAGACCCGTACCGAGAGCTGGACCGAGGACGACACGGGCGAGGCGTTCAACATGACCACCGGTTACGGCTACGAGCTGGGAACCGGTCGGCTGCTCAAGACGACCACGCCGGGCGGTAAGGTGTGGACCAACCACTTCGACCGGCTCGGCCGCCAGGTCGGGCGAACGGACCCGGCGGGCGTGCGCGAGACCCTCGTGCTCGGGGCCGACGGCCGGCTCTCCGAGCGGCGGCTGGTCACGGGCGGCGGCAACGAGCCCGAACCCGAGCCCGAGCTGCTGTGGGCCTGGGAGGAGTTCGGATACGACGATCTCGGACGCCAGCGAACCCACACGGTGCACCGCTTCCCGGTGACGCCGGAGCCCGACCTGTCGCAGCCGAAGGCTCTCACGACCACCACCGGGTACTTCGAGGAGCCGGGACCGAAGCTCGGCCTCGTCGAGTGGATCGAGGACTCGTTGAGGCGGCGGACGTCCTTCGACTACGACGACGCCGGCCGCGAGGTTGCGCGCGAGCTGCCCGACGGCACCAGGGTCGAGACGACCTATTATCCCGACGGCAAGGTCCACACTCGCACGGTGCGTTTCGACGGGGACGAGCCGTGGTCGCTGACCACCACGACCATCTACGACGACCAGGGCCGCGTGCACGAGGTCATCGATCCCGGCGGCCGTACCACCACCACCCTCTACGACGATCTCGGTCGCAAACAGAGCGTGGTGGCGCCGGACTCGGTGCCGGTCGACGGCGGCGAGGAGGGCGCGGATCGGCTGACGAGCTGGAGCTACGGCGACCTCGGCCGCGTGGTCACCGAAACCCGGCCCGACGGCGCACAGATCACCCGCACCTACGACGAGAGCGGGAACCTGGTGGCCTACGAGGACAACGACGGCAACACCACCACCTACCGCTATTACAAGAACGGCCGACTCAAGGCCATCGTGTACCCGGACGGCACCGAGCGCAGCTTCACCTACTACGACGACGGCGAGATGCGCGAGATCACCCGTGCTGACGGCACAGTCGTCACCTTCGACATAGATGAAAACACCGGCCGCCTGAAGACTGTGGACGCCGACGACCACCAGCCCGGCGGTACGGTTGGCTTCGATTACGATCCCGTAGGCCACTTGATACTGGCCGACGATCGGGATGTTGTCCTCGGGTTCACCTGGGACAGCGTCGGCAACCAGCTCTCCGAGAGTCTCGCTCTGCCGCTCCTCGGCTTCAACGAGCGAACCGTGAGTCGGATCTTCGACGACGGCAACCGACCGGTATCCCTCGGCATGCCCGACGAGTTCGCCGGCTCTGGTTCGCGGCTACGACGGCGGCGACCGGCTGGCTTCACCGACGGTGAACAGCGAGGAGTTGTGGAGCGCGGACTACGACGGCGGACGTTTGACCAGGATCGACCGCAGCAATGGTCTGAAAACCACGTTCTCCTACGACGGCGAAGGCCGGCCAACAGAGGCGGCGATCCTGGCGTGCCCGGTGCTGAAGGCGCGGTCGCCGCTCCGCTCCACCGTCTCGCCTTTGGCTGGACCGACGCGAGCCTGCGCCGCACCAAGGAGCGGCAGGACACCCGCCGGCTCATCGAGCGCTTCCACTACGACGGGGTGGGTCACCTCGAGAGCGATCTCGAGCAGAACCTCCCGGCGGTTGCCGGCGTCGACGAAGACCTGGCGGCATCGCTGCCAGGGCTCGAGCCGCAACGAGTAGAGGAGTGGTGGACCGTCAACCGGGTCGACGAGCTGACCACCCGCCGCCGGGTCGACGAGGGAGCCCAGGCGGACTACCAGCCGCAGCACGACGCCGACGGCCTCCACCAGGTCGTGCGGTCGGCGAACTTCGGTTACGATTGGGATGACAACGGCAACCTCGCAGCGAGACGTTTGATGGAGGGAGGCGCCACGGTCGCCACCGACACCTTCAGCCACGACTGGCGCGACCGGCTGGTCGGCGTCGAGCACGGGTCGACCAACACCACTTTGGTGGTCGACCCCCTCGGCCGGCTGGTGGCCAAGGTGAACTCGACGTCGGACGGCGACGTCGGTCGAGTGTATCTCCACGACGGCGACCAGGTGGCTGCCGAGTACGTGCAGGAAGCCGGCGGTTCGAACTGGCAGCTCGAGCGTCGTTATCTCTGGGGCCGCTGGATCGACGACCTGGCGGTGGAACAAACCGATACCGATGGCGACGGCGCCCTCGATCTCACCCTGTGGCCGATCACCGACCTACTGGGGAGCGTGCAACTGCTGACGGACGGCGGCGGCCGCATCGTCGAGCGCATCGAGTACGCCACCGACGGCACGCCGCGCTTCTTCGCCGAGGACACCACGCCACCGACCGCCACCCGCGTGGCGTGGACCGGCGACGGCCTGCGGCCGACCGGGGACACCGTCGAAGAGGGTGTGTTCGAGATCGGTTTTGACGAGTGGTTGGGCGAGGGGAGTGTCGAGGCGGCAAGCGCGACGTTGACTCCGGATGGGGGAGAGGCGGTCGAGTTGTCGGTGACCCTCGATCCCGACAGGCGGGGTGTGACCCTCGTAGGCGCGACTGTCGAGGCGGGTATGAGCTATGCCCTTCATCTTGACGGCCCGAGTGACCGCAGCGGCAACGTCATGTGGGCGCTGGATCTGACTTTCTCGGTGGGTGATGCAGCGGTCTACGAGACGTTGCTCGATGCCGCTCCGCCGACGGTGCTCGCGGTCATCGACGCTGCCGATGGTCTGTATGTGCTCATGGATGAGCCGGTGGTGGCGGTGGATGGTGTCGAGTTGGCGGATGCGATCTCGGTCGTGCGGGGAGCCTCAGCTGTACCTGGATCGACGGAACACCTCGGGGGCCAACTGTTCAAGTGGACGCCTGACGAGGGTGCTGCGTGGTATCCGCAGCAGAGGTATCAGATCACTCAAGTGCGGTTGCAGGATGTCGGCCCATCAGCGAGCACGGTGGTCGGGCTCCCTAGTTCGTTTACCCACATTGCGACCTTTGATGATCAGACGCTTGTTGCGTATTCCGAACCCGATCAGGGTGAACGGGTGGCACAGAGCCGGTATGGGCTGACGAGTTTGTTCCAGGGCCGGGCTTGGAATGAGGAGTTAAGGCTGTATTACTTCCGGGCGCGGTGGTACGGATCGGAAATGGCGAGTTTTCTGGAGCGCGATCCACCTGGGTACACTTTGATGCAAAACCGATATGCTGGATTTGATTTCTCGCTACCTAACAAAGCGGATCCGTCAGGTAAATACGCGATAGACTTCCATTACTATGCAATATATTTTCTGGCACGGAAGGCTCTTTCTGACGAACAAAGGGCGTATCACATCGCGTGGGCCTCTCAACATGTTGACGACTATGTCGACACTCAACCCGTGTCCATAGAGCCGGATCACCTAATTTTTCATTTCCTTGATGTTACTGGATCAATGGGGACAGTTTCTGGAAGGGAAAATTCAGCTCTTTCTAGTGTCGTAAAAGCGGCGATCGGTTCGGGAAGTGATTCTCGAGTTGGTGCTACTCTCCACACTTTTGCGGATTCCTATTCTCATCGAGGATTTACATGGAAAATTGGAGCAGAAGTTAATAAGTTGGATTCGTTTTTTCCCGAAGCAACTGTTCTTCATGTTGGTCATCTGATGACCAGATTGAACGTCGATATTCCGAGCGAGCATCCAGATATCGCGGCAACTGCCGCAATTGAGAGTTTTAAAATTCTCAAACAATATGGTATTTTTCAGGGAATTTTTCGAGATCCTCAGGAGTATTCTGACGAGGGAATGGCCGCTCGAATGTACGGCCTCTTCGTGTCAATAAAGGGCAACCAAAAGGAAAGAGTGGAGCAGTGGAAAGGGGTTATATCATCGGAATTTGGAAGAGTCCAAAATTATGATCCATCGAGTTCGATTCTTGGCTCGAGATTTTCACAGGCTGCAAAAGAGCAGTTAGAACTAATCGAGAGTCTCATGAAAGTTCCGTTGTCTTACAGGAATAATACCGTAGAAGATTGATATGAAAAAGAAGACATTGATATCGACAATTCTTGGAGTCATTTTTGGTATCTTAATATCTGCCTTCTTTCTTTTGAGCGGAATGGTATCTGGTGCAGCTGGAGACGGTATCTATTTACCTTTAGCATTAGGTTTTGGTCTTCGGGGATTTGGGTTCGTATTATGGCCACTTATGGGTGGATTTTTTGCTCATCTTTTTCGACTATGGGTGAGAGTCGTGTGTGTTGTTTTTTTGATCGCTAACTATGCCGGTTCGCTCTACTTCCTTCATCTATATTCGTCGTTTAGTCGGGGAGGTCGAAGGTTTCGGATTCTATTCAGCAATTTCAGCAATAATTTACCTAGGTACCAACTTGATAGTTTGGTCGAAGATCATAAATCCGAAAATAACATTTGAAGATATTATTTCTACTATCGGTGCCAGATGGGATGAGTAGGCCGGTCTCCTAAAACGGCGTAGCACAATGCTCGCCAAATCTCTTGCGGGCTCGAAATAAGTGCCGGGTCCGCAGTTCCGTAGTTATGATACGTTAAGGCCGGGAGGGGAGGGATGCCTCGCGGCCTTAGGTGCTTTGTAGAGGGCGGGATCTACCACGTATACAACCGGTTTTCGAGTGGAGAACCGGTCTTCGCAGATCCCGAGGAAGCGCTCGAGTTCATCGAGTTCTTGCGGTACATCAAGCAGCGAGACGGTTGGACGGTTTTTGCGTGGGTTTTGATGTCGAACCACTACCACCTCGCCATACGGAGCAGAGCCGATCCCGATCTCGCGGGGATTCCAGTATCTTCAAGGTAGATTCAGCCAGCGATTCAACCGAGGGCGAAGACGCACCGGGGCGCTTTGGCAGAGTCGTTACCACGCGAAACCGATCAATGAGCAGGGATACCTCGATCGGGTCATTCTCTACATCATCCAACCCGGTAGCAGGCGGATTGGTCGCTCGCCCGGTCGACCATGTCTTCAGCGGCCACCGAGAAATAGTCAAGGGGATTTCGAACCCCATCATCGACGTCGACGACTGCCTGCTGAGCTTTGGGCAGAAGCAGCGTGATGCGCGGAAGGCCTACCTGTCGGCGATCCGGCAGGGGTGCCGGGATCTCGGGGCGGAAGCGGGTCGAGAAACAGGCCTGCCTGAAATCTGGTTTCGGCCGGATCGAGACTTGGCTCCGGATGACGAGGGGCCCTATATCGACGTCCTCGGAAGGAGCACCGGGCCGGAGCGAGATGAACTCTCAGCGGATCAATTCATCCGACATTGCGCCGATATCCTTCACCTCAAGGTCGAAGACCTCGCGAGTCGTTCCCGCCTGCAACCACTGGTCGAGGCGCGAAGGTTAATCGTTACCTTGGGACGGGAACGGTGGGCACAGAGCACCAAGAATTTAGCGTCGGCACTCCACAAAAGCGCGGACACGGTAACCTACATTCAGCGTGAAGGTGTCAAACAAAGGCTCGACGACGAACATTTTCAGCAACGGTATGAGAAGTTGGATAGGCTGTTGATTGGTGACGATCGTTGATTCGTAATAACTACGGAACTGCGGACCTGGCACCTATTCAGATTGACGTTGCCCAACAACATGCTGTTGGGGTGATCTGGAGGGTCCCGAACAGGGCGCAAAGGCTAAGGGCTGAGGCCTTCTTCAGAAGGAAGGGGGTCAGAGGAATTGACGTGGAGGTCGTTCCGTGAGTAAACACGTCTGTACGATCCACTTTTCGAGGCCGTTTTCAGAGGGACGGTTGGTTGAGAATTTCTGCCGAGCTGCAGAGGAAGTTGGTGGTTCGTCATTTTTCCTAAAAGGAAAGGCCCCGCTAGATCTCGATTTAGCCAACCTGAAGCACCTGATGTCACAGTTTTCTCCTTACGAATACGTTGGCGAAGTACGTTGGAGGATTGAGACAAGAAAAAAGAACTTGATGGGGAAATTGACCTACCCGATACAATCGACCATTGCGCTGCCAGGAACGCTCGAGTTTGAATTCGCGTGGTTGACGCCTGAGACGAAGACGTTCTTTGATTCGTTGGATGAACTGTTGAGGTTTCTTCAGCGAATGGTCGTTGCCGTTGATGCAGATAGCTTGATAGTCGAGCCCAAGAAGCTGCCTCCAGATATCCACGATGTTCGCTATAAGAGATTCAAGGCGTCTGAAAATGGAAAGATCTTTCGAGTGTTGACTGGATAATTGGCTTTCGAAAATCTGATTTTTCTTCCTGGCTGTCCGCGGCTGAGCCCTTTTGCGTTTCTAACATTGACACAGGTGACGTTATGATCTTCGCGTTTTCTGAGAACCCTTTAGATTATTCGAACTCTGAGGATCGAGGAGTTCTTGAAAACCTAGAAGACGCACTTGGAATCTGAACAGAATCCCAACATATATCGGTGCCAGGCTTTAGGAAGTTGGGAAGTTGTGATAGGTTCCGTACAACGGAACCTCAGATATGCCACGAAGACCACGAATTGTCGTTGAGGGTGGTTTGTACCACGTGTA
>CAVUHO010000004.1:0-136117 GCA_963741385.1 Candidatus Sulfomarinibacteraceae bacterium | reverse complement strand
CGTTCCGAACGACACAACCATTGAAATCACTTTTGTCAGCTGGGCGTCGGCGAACGCGCAGCCGGTCGTCGGCATGACTGTCTACGGAACGATGATCGACAATCGCACCGACGATCCGACGGCGATCCTGCCGCCTGCATTTCCCTGGTACCGACATCCAGTGCCAGTGGCCGTCGAGCGGCGGGACCAGTTCGCGGTCGGCGGGATCCGGCGCGTGTCCGAGCGACCTCTTGAGATTCCCCCTCGATGAATCGGCCGAAAACGGAGATTTGACAACCGGATAGCGGGTGGTATCATCCCGCGGATGCGCGGGGAACCCCGCAGAAAAGGAGAACATGATGGCCGACCCTGATGACAAACTTGCTGATAACGTACCCGGAAAATGGTACGTCGACTCGAACTGCATCGACTGCGATGTTTGCAGAGACGACCGCACCGAACAATTTCGCGGCCAACGAGGACGAAGGCTACTCCTACGTCGACGACAGACCGCGAACGACGACGAGACGGCCCTGGTGGAAGAGGCCATCAGGTGGAGTTGCCCGACATCGAGGCCATCGGCAACGACGGGCTGATCGCAGCACTCGTGACGTGGCGGCTTCGTTCCACGCGACCTATGGTGACGGGGTCTTTATCCTGCCCGAACCCATGATCCTCGACGACGTCGCCGTCGTGCCGGGCGTCGACGGCCGCAAGATGAGCAAGTCGTACGACAACACCATCGAGATCTTCGGACCCGAAAAACCGATCCGGAAAAAGATCATGGGCATCGTCACCGACTCCACCCCGGTCGAGGCGCCCAAGCCGACCGAAGACAACGCCCTCTACCACCTGCTCAAGATCTTCGCCCCGAACCCCGATGAACGCGCCTGGGTCGAGACCGCCTTCGCCGAGGGCGGGGTGGGTTACGGCGACATGAAGAAGCGGCTGTTCGAGTACTACCTCCAGACTTTCGGTGACGCCCGCGCCCGCTACGACGAACTGCGCAGCGACCCGGCCGAGGTCGAGCGCATCCTGCGCGCCGGTGCCGACACGGCCCGCCAGACCGCCGCCCCGCTGATGGACGACGTCCGCAGGGCAGTCGGTATCCGCTGACGAAAGAAATTTCGGATTTCGGATTTCGGATTTCGGATTTTCCACCCGGCCACCCCGGCAGGCGGGACGCCTGCCCCACAACCCGTCGCCCACGCATCTCAGCCAGTCATCCCGACCGAAGCGGGGGCCTACCTCCAAACTGTCATCCCGACCGAAACGGAGTCCGTCCTCCAAACTGTCATCCCGACCGAGGTCGAGGCCGTCCTCCAATCTGTCATCCCGACCGAGGTCGAGGCCGTCCTCCAATCTGTCATCCCGACCGAAGGCCCGAAGGGCCGTAGCGGAGGGATCTGGGCGGTGGCTGCAGACAACGTCCTTCCGACACCCCCCACCCGGCAGGCGGGACGCCCGCCCCACAAACCGTCGCCCACACATCTGAGCCTTTCATCCCGACCGAAACGGAGTCCGTCCTCCAATCTGTCATCCCGACCGAGGTCGAGGCCTACCTCCAAACTGTCATCCCGACCGAAACGGGGGCCTACCTCCAATCTGTCATCCCGACCCGAGGTCGAGGCCGTCCTCCAAACTGTCATCCCGACCGAAGGCCCGAAGGGCCGTAGCGGAGGGATCTGGGTGGTGGCTGCAGGCGACGTCCTTCCGACACCCCCCACCCGGCAGGCGGGACGCCCGCCCCACAACCGTTCAATTCTCGCTGTGATGCCTTGTGGGGCAGCTGTCCCGGCTGCCGGGAGGGCGGGCCTGAATTCCGAATTCCGAATTCAAAATTCCGAATTCGCGCCGCCAAGGGCGGCGCGCATCGCTTCCTTCGGCGGCACCACCTGCATGAAGGCGGCGAACTGGGCGACGCCCTGGTGAAGCAGCACCTCGCGGCCGTCGGCCGCGACCAACCCCGCTTCGCGGGCTCGCTCCACCAAAGCCGTGGTGTGGTCGGCGTACACCATGTCGACCACAGCCGAGGCACCCGAAATCTCTTCGTCTGAAAACGGACACGCCCCATCGGGGCCGCGTCCGAGCGGCGTCGCGTTGACCAGGATCGCCGCGTCCTTCGGAAAAGCGTCCGCCGCGCACCACTCGACCCCGATCCTCTCCGCGGTCTCTTTGGCCCGCTCGTCCGACCGGCTCCGCACCACCACATCCGCACCCGCCAGGTGCAGACCGACGGCCGCTCCCCGCGCCGCACCGCCGGTCCCCTGGACCACTGCCCGGTGGCCCGACGGGTCGAAGCCGAGACTGACGAGAGAACCGACGATCCCGTCGGCATCGGTGTTCTCGGCTACAACCTTGCCCACATTGAGGACCAGCGTGTTGGCGGCCCCGGCGCGCCGCACCCTCGGCGCCGCGAGGTCCGCAGCCTCCGCGGCCAGGTCCTTATACGGAGTGGTCACCGCCCAACCGTGGGCGTGGAGACCGATGCGGTCGAAACAGGTGTCGCCCCGCGGCACGAAGAGTTCCTCCGAGCTCGGTCGCCTCGGGCACGCTGACGGGCAGCATCAGATAGGGGAGGCCCAGCGCGCGGTACGCGGCCGCGTGCAGCGCCGGGCTGAGGCTGCGGCTGACGTCCGAACCCACCACCCCATAGAGTCGCTGCGGCGGACCGTTGAGGTGCGAGATGACGGCTGTAGTCTTTGCGATGGTCAGCTGGCCTGGCGCCGCCTCCGCGCCCTCGCTCCACGCAGCAAAGGAAAAAGGAGGACCGAGGAGCGGCGCCAGATAGCGGCTCGCCACACCGGGCGCACCCATCGCAAAGGTCAACAACCGCCGCCGCTGCCGTGCACGATCGTTGAACCGCCCGTGCAACTCCAAGCCCGCCACCAGATCGGCGACCGACGTCGCGGTCGGGACCACCTTGACCCAGCGCGCCGGCGTTTCCAGCATCCGTGCGGCGATCTCGCCGAGATCCTCCGGCGTGCCGTCGACCGAGTGCCACGACAGCACCACCTGCTCGGGGGCCAGCCCCAACGCCCGCACCAGGTGACCGTCCCGCTCGTGCTCGAGATCGATCAACGCCGCGCCGGCTTCCCGTGCCGCCTCCAGCAGCGACACGCCGCTCGTCCGGGTCGGTCGGCCCACGCCCGCCCTCGGCGCTCGACCTCAACGTCACCAAAACCGGCAGCGGGCACGCGCAGATCGCCGCCCGCAGGTCGATCCCCGGAAACAGATCCGCCCGCACCTCGACGATCGAAGCCCCCTCCGGCGGCCTTGCAACGGCCTCCAACGGGTTCTCCGAAACCTCCGGCGTCAGCGAAACGATCCAATCCATCGCCGAGAGCATAGCAATGCTCCCTCGGAGCTGTACAACGAGATGCCTCGGAGCGCATTGTGGGGCACGCGTCCCGCGTGCCGGGTGGGCGGTTGGCTACGGCTGGATGGCGCCCCTCCCGCCCGGCAGCCGGGACGGCTGCCCCACAACCCGTCGCCGACGCATCTAAACCTGTCATCCCGACCGAGGCGGGGTCCGTCCTCCAAACTGTCATCCCGACCGAAGGCCCGGAGGGCCGTAGCGGAGGGATCTGGGCGGGGGCTGCAGGCAACGTCCTTTCGGCACCTCCCACCCGGCAGCCGGGACGGCTGCCCCACAAAACAAGAAGTCGTGTCAGGTATCACAATCTCACAACTTTCTCCCGATGGTCGGGGTCGGTCGTAAGGTTGCACTCAACGGGGCCTTTGCTGCCTCCCGTCAATTGAGTATCCAATGCTCCACCGGGTGTGACAGGAAGACTTCGATGCTGAGGCCGTCGCCGCCGATGAGCAAGGTGCGGTCGGGCGAGAAAGCCTGGGCGAAAGCCACCAGGCCGGAGAGCGAACCGCGGCGGCGAGTGCTCTCGACCTCGATTGCCACGAGACGGCGCCCCGCCCGGGCGACGAAGTGGACCTCGCGGTTTCGGTCGCGCCAATAGAAGAGCTCGCACCGACCGATGGCTACCGCGTTGGAGAGGTGGGCGCCGGCGGCCGACTCGGTCAGATGGCCGAAAAACTCGGGGTCGTTCCTGGCTTCCTTCGGCGTGAGCCCGGATTGGGCTGTTATATGCGCGGTGTCGAGGACCCTGCGCACGGGCGTGTTCTTGCCGACCTCGCAACGACCTGGAGGAACCGTCGGGGCTCACGGAGTCTGGAGGAACGGGGGTCGAAAAACTCGCGGATGAACGACGGCGACCGAGGTTTTCTCGCGATGATGAGTAGATTTACTCAATCAGCTGAGTAAATTGCAGGCGCCGGTGATGCCCTTCGGGTTGTTGCACCGGAATGGCGGGCGTGCGCCGTCCGTCATTTTTAATGCGACACTTGACAATGCGACAGTTAAGTGCCAAATTTGTATTCATGGACGACGCTCGAATCTCCATAGGTGAGATCGCGGAACGTGGTGGGGTCACGCGCCGGACGGTTCGCTACTACGTTCAGCGGGGGCTGATCCCGGAGCCTCTGGGGCGCGGCCGCGGTGAGCACTATGGGGCCGAGCACCTGGCGGCGTTGCTGCGGGTGAAGTCACTTCAGGAGCAGGGGGCGACGCTCGAGGAGATCAGGCGCCACCTGGCGGGCGAGCCGGCGCCGGCGGCGGATGCCGGGTGCAGACGAAGCTCGCGGAGAAGGTGACCGGCCGGAGGGACCAGGGTGTCGGTCGAGGGATCTCGCGGCTCGCGGCTCGGCCGGGCCAGGTCTGGATGCGGCAGGGGGTGATGCCCGGTTTCGAGCTGCACGTGCTCGGGGCCGACAGCGCGCTGACCGAGCGGCAGCTCGCCGCTCTGGCACGGTTCATCAACGAATTGGGGGGCGAGGGAGGCGACGATGGGAGCTGAAACTGCGGAAGTGATGGCCGGCGCGTATGTGTCGGCGAAGGGGCGGCGAGGGGAGCCGGGTGCGGCGATCCCGCTGCTCGGGGTGAACGTTGTGGCCGAGATCACGGGCCCCTTGAGCCGGGTCGTCATGCGCCAGCGCTTCCGCAACGAAGGCAAAAAGCCGATCGAGGCGGTGTACGTGTTTCCGGCGCCGGAGAAGGCGGCGGTGACCGGGCTGGTGATCGAGACCGGTGGTCGTCGGATCGTCGGCACGGTCAAGGAGAAGGAGCAGGCCTTCGACGAGTACGACGAGGCGCTCGCCGCCGGCCACGGCGCGGTGTTGTTGGACGCCCATCGGCCCAACGTGTTTCAGGCGAGCGTCGGCAACCTCCTGCCGGGGCAGGAGATGGTGGTCGAGCTGAGCTGGGTGATGGAGCTCGGCTGGGAAGGCGAGTCGCTGCGCTTCACACTGCCCACCACCGTCGCGCCCCGCTATGCGCCGGCCGCGGACCGCGCGGGCATCGGTCAGAGCGAGGCCGAGAAGCTCAACCCGCCGACTGCATTCGAGGTGCCGTACGGTCTCGAGTTCCGGGCCGAGGTGGATATCCCGGGCGGGGTCGCCGGCATCGAGTCGCCCTCGCACCCGCTGCGCTGGAAGCCGCGCGGCGAGGGCGCCACGGTCGAGCTGTCACAGGAGACGGCCGCCATGAACGAAGACCTGGTGCTGCTGATCAGCGCCGGCCGCCCCGCGCGAGCCGCAGCGTCGTGGTTGAGCGGCAGGACGACGGCAGCGCGGTGGCCGCGGTGTCGTTCCTGCCGAAGCTCGACGCCGGCCCGCGGGCGCCGCGCGAGGTGATCTTCCTGATCGACCGCTCGGGGTCGATGGGCGGCGGCTCGATCGAGGAGGCGCGGCGGGCGCTGCAGCTCTGCCTGCGCAGCCTGCAGAAGGGCGACCGCTTCGACATCGTGGGCTTCGGCTCGCACTTCGAGGCGATGTTCGGGAAGAGCAGGGCCTACACCCAGGCGAGCCTCGAGGAGGCGACGCATTACGTCCAGAAGATCGATGCCGATATGGGCGGCACGGAGGTGCTGGCGCCGCTGGCCGACGCGCTGGAGCGGCCGGACCTGGGCATGCCGCGCGGGGTCGTGCTGCTGACCGACGGCGAGGTGACCAACGACGCCGCGGTCATCGACCTCGCGCGCCGCCACGCCGGGTCGGCGCGGGTCTTCACCATCGGCATCGGCCACGGTCCGAGCGAGCACTTCATCAACGGCGTCGCCCGCGCGAGCGGTGGCGTGGCCGAGTTCATCAAGCCGGGGGAGCGCATCGAGCCCAAGGTGCTGCGGCAGTTCGCGCGGCTGGGCGCGCCGGTGGTCGAGGACCTGAGGGTGGAGTGGAAGGGCGAGGTCGTCGACGAGCGCGCGCCCTATCGGCATGGCGCAGATCTTCGACGGCGAGCCGTTCCTGGTCTACCTGCGTTTGCCGAGCCTCGAGGCCGGCACGGTGCGGCTGGCCGGCCGGCTCGGTGAGCGCGACGTGAGCTGGGAGGTGCCGATCGATCCGGCCGCCGCTGCCGAGGGCACCACGATCGGCGCCCTGGCTGCCCGCGCCGAGATCCGCGACCTCGAGGAGGGGACGAGTCGCCTCCACGAAGAGGGCGGCTCACAACAACGCGGGCGCAAGGAGTCTCGCGTCACGCAAGGCCATCGTCGATCTCGGTGTGCGCTACCAGCTCGCCTCGTCGCAGACGTCGTTTGTGGCGGTCGAGGAGCGGGACGGAAAAGAGGCGCAGGAGCGCGGCCGGCTCGTGCTGGTGCCGCAGGCGTTGACCAGGGACTGGGGCGGGCTGATGCCCGCGGCGAGAATGGTCGCGATGCACGCCGCGCCCGCGCTGATAGGGGCCGCAATGGATTTGACGGTTGGAAGAATGAAGCACATGAGCATGGGGCCGCCGCAAGAGTATGGGCCGTTGCCATCTCAACCCGACCGCGGCCATGAGTTCCCCTACGACGACTTTCCCCCGAATGTCCGCACCCCGGATCACGACGCCGTCACCCTGCTCCAACGAGCGGATGGGTCGTGGGCGCTCGACAAAGCACTGGCAAAGGCGGTCGGTCTGAAGCTGAAGACGCTGCAACACCTGGCCCAGAAGCTCCAGGAACTCCCGGAGGGCGAAGCCGTCGTCGCCACTGCGGCCGCGCTCGCCTATCTTCAGCTCAACGCCCTCGACACGATTCAAGAGTGGCGAATGCTGGCCAAAAAGGCCGAGGCGTGGCTCGATGCCAGACTCGCCGGCACGGGGCACGAGCGGCTCGAGGTCATCGGCCTCGCCAGGACGGCGGTGGTTCGGGCGTAACGGCGCCGGGATCGGATCGATCTTCGTGTCACGAGGAGGCTTCACTTCCGGGGGATCGGAGCGTTTCCTTGACACTATGCCATCTGGCATCTATATTAGTGCCAAAAGGCTGGAGGCGGAGCTCGATGTCGTCAATCTCTAAATCGAAAGGCAGCGGTGTCTCGGAGAGTGCTCTCGATTACGGCGCCGGGACGGTTGCAGGAGTTTCCGGCCGGCACGAGTATGTGTCGTTGCTCGGCCTTCGTTCGTTCGACACCGCGGGGCTGGTCAGGCGGCTTGAAGAGGGGGTTTCCTTCGCCGCGTTCGAAAGGCTCAAGCGCAACCTCAAGGTGTCCTCGCACGACCTCGCGGAAGTCGCGCAAATCACGCCGCGGACGCTTGCTCGAAGGAAGAAGGCGGGCCGCCTCCAGCCGGACGAGTCGGACCGGCTGGTACGGCTGGCGCGGGTTTTCGCGGGGGCGATCCATTTGTTCGAGGGCGATGCCGACGCAGCCCAGGAGTGGATGATGCATGGCAACCGCGGCCTCGGCGGGGCCTGCCCGTTCGAGATGGTCAGGACCGAGGTCGGCGCCCGCGAAGTCGAGAATCTGATCGGCCGGATCGAGCATGGGGTGATCAGTTGACGGTGATCGCCTGGCGGGTCGTGAAAAACCGGTATGTGGAGAGCGCTTTCGACGGAGAGGGGGCTCGGCTCTTCGGCGGACGGTGGCACAGCGCCGGCCGCGCCGTGGTCTACACATCGGCGACGACTTCGCTCGCGCTGCTCGAGACGCTGGTCCATGCCGACCTCAGGATGCTCCCGTTCTACGTCACCATTCCGATCACGTTCGACGCCGCGATGGTCGAAAGGGTGCATCAGGAGAGACTCCCTCCAACCTGGCGATCCTTCCCGGCTCCATTTGATCTGCAGCGGATCGGCGACGAGTGGGTTGGGTCGCAGCGGTCGTGCATCCTCGAGATCCCGAGCGTCATCGTGCCGCACGAGTCGAACTTCATCGTCAACCCGAGGCACCCCGGGTTCCATGGGATAGCGATCGGGAGCCCGGTCAGGCTCGACATCGATCCGCGGATGCGGTGAGGCATTGTGTCTCGGAACGTCCTGTGTGATCGACATCAGTCCTCCCCGGTGGACGGCGGCGACCGGGAGCCTCTCGGCATCTCAATCTGAGTTCGGGCATCGGTCTTGCTGTTGTTCCGGGAGTTGACGAAAGGAGCATGGAACGATGCACCGCTCTCTGGTTCTGATTTCGGCTCTCGTGCTGTTCGGGGTTTCAATGGTCGCGGCGCAGGATTCGTCGGTCTCGGAGCAGCGCATCTGGGTCCCGATCCCCGCGACGCCGGGGACGAACAGTGGCTACACGGTGTCCACACCGGGAGAGCCGACGATCACGGTTCGCTCGGATTGGAGCGGCGGCTACACGATCCAGCAGGTCGGCGAGACGCCGATATCGGTCAAGCCGGCGTGGGGCGGGGGCTATAAGGTGCAGGCGGTCGGCGGGCTGCCCACGTATGTCAGACCGGGTTTGAACGGCGGCTACACGGTCGACACGGTCGGTGAGGCCAGGACGTATATCAAGCCGGGCTGGAACGGCGGTTTGACGATCGATGCGCCGGGCGAGGCGCTGACCTACCTCAGACCGGTGTGGAGCGGGGGATTCACCATCGACCCGCCGGACGGGCCATCCGCCACGGTCAAGCCCCTGTGGGGCACTGAGGTGTCGACGACACTTCCCATACCGGTCCCGATTCCGACCGGGCAGTGATGCCGTCTCACCCGGCAGCCGGGACGGCTGCCCCACAAGGCGCCTGGGGCCCGTGTTGTGGGGCACGCGTCTCGCGTGCCGCATGGCAGCCGGGACGGCTGCCCCACAAAATCAGCGTGAGGCCTTCGTCCGGCAGCCGGGACGGCTGCCCCACAAGGCGCCTGGGGCCCGTGTTGTGGGGCACGCGTCTCGCGTGCCGCATGGCAGCCGGGACGCTGGCAGCCGGGACGGCTGCCCCACAAGGCGCCTGGGGCCCGTGTTGTGGGGCACGCGTCTCGCGTGCCGCATGGCAGCCGGGACGGCTGCCCCACAAAATCAGCGTGAGGCCTGCGCCCGGCAGCCGGGACGGCTGTCCCACAAGGCGCCGCGAACCGGTTGTGGGGCACGCGTCTCGCGTGCCGGCGGGAGGTTCACGGTGTCACCCCGCGATCCCGCGGCTCGTACTTCTCGCGCCGCTTGGTTATGATCCTTGGTGACGGGCGGAACGGAAACTCATCGGCGCGGGACGAGGTCTTGAAAACCAAGAAGTCGAGCTTCAAAAAGGACACGTTGTACCCCCGGGTCACGGCGGCGGTCCACGCGATCCTCCAAAACGGAACGGTGGTGGCGCCGGTCGATGTCATGATGAGAATCGGTTTCCTCGAGAAGGACCGTTTCGAAGATTGGCGGTTCGGGCGGGTCCCCTATCTCGAACGGGTCATCACCTGCAACCTTTCAAAGGCGCAACGGGTGCTGAAGATCCTGAGATATCACGCCGAAGAGCGCGGCCTGAAACAGTCGGTGACGGTCTCCAAGAAATGGGGCAAGGGCCGCAAGACGCTGCTGCGTTTTTCAAAAAGCGGCAGCCCTTATATGGAGTCGCTGTACGCAACCCATTATGTGGCCGGTCAACCGAAACGGCGCGTCTCAAATGAAAAGCCCCTGGAAGGTTCGGAGGGCGGCGTTGAGACGCGGTGAGATCGGCGGCTGACTCCTACCGATCGGAGTCGATGAAGTCCGCGAGCCACTCCAGCGCGCCGGGGCTTTCGCTCCAGGCCTGGCCGGCGCTCTCGATGTAGTAGGCCGCCTCGTCGACGCTGCCGAGGGTGTAGCCAAACGAATCCTCGTCCGGTATCTCGCTGCGGTTCAGGAGCAGGTCGGCAACGTGGTGGTTGCGGTCCAGCGCGTTGGCGAGCCGCTTGCGCGCGACCTTGGTGTTGCCCCGGCGGCGGAAGGCGACCAACGCCGAGTTGAAGGCCGGAGCGGCCCCGAGGTCCTCGCGGTAGCAGTTGAGCAGTTCCTGTGCCGAGGCGTTGTCGCCCAGGATCATCAGGGCCGGAGCGAGAAGGTCGCGGATGCCCTGATTGTCGTTCGGGTTCAGGCGCAGAAGCTCCGTGTAGTGATTCACGGCCTCGCCGACCTGTCCGTCCAACATGAGGACGTCGGCGAGACCTTTGCGGGCCTCCATGTAGGGCCGGGTCGAGCTGATGCCCCAAAACGCCCCGGCGTCTTCCTCGAAGACCTCCGGGCCGAGGGTGCGTTCGGCCGCCGCCACGGCCTCGCGATATCGTTCGACGGCGGTGGCCGAATCGTACGCGCGATTGGCAATCGCGATGTGGGCGTGAACGCAGTCGGGGTCCAGCTCGAGGGCCCTCCGGGCGAGGGCGATACCTCTACGCCCCGGGATGTCCATGGCCTCAAGGGCCAGCTCGCGGGCCTGATCTTTCGGACCCTCGATCCTGGGCGGCGGCAGCTTCTTTCCTGCGAGCTCGCGGTCGAAAAAATCCTGCATCTCCTCTGCAGAGTCGAAATTCTGCCTTTCGACCAGCTCGCGAATCGAGTCCATGACAACGGCCTGTCGCAGGGGGTTGAAGAGGGGTGGTTTGGAGTCCGGCCCTGGTTCACGTGGCGCCAACAGATCCGGCAGTGAAAGGGCGAGCTCGAGCGGACCCTGGCTGGTGTCGACGACCTTGCGCCACGTACCCGAATCCAATTCGTCCTCGCCGGTCGCCGCGAGGGCGCGGAACATCCCCTCGAAGAAGGCCAACATCCTGGGGCTGGCGCGGCGCACTCTTCGTTTGGGCCCGAACTGGAGGGCACAGGGAATGCGCCCCTCGGGATCGGCGGCGAGCCCGTGCTCTTGCCACGCGTCCTGCTCCCGAACGGGGACCTCCCAGGGATCGCAAAAAGTGACAGACCACATCGAGGTATCGGCGAGACGTTCGAATGCCCCTTGTTGGTCATCCGGAGGGCTCTCGAGAAGCGATCGGTTCTCCGCGAAACCGAAACCGCACTCCCCGAGCGCGCCGAGCACGCAGGCGAAGCGGACGTTGGGCGCCGGTCGCGGGGCGCCCACCTCGATGATGTCGAAAGATTCGAGGTGGTGCCACGGAGCGGCGAGCCTGAAAATCTCCGCCGCGTCGGCAAAGGCCCGCAGGTGGTCGATGGTCACCCCGGGCACCACCGTAGCGGCGTCGTATGGCTCGTTGGCAGTGAGTTCTTGGTACATCGCGCTGAGAGGATCGGCCAGCAGCGGCAGGTCGCCGCGGTACGATATTTCGCACTCGAAGCCAGGCGGCTGGCTGGCAAGGTGGTCGGCGAGTTCGGGGTCGGCGACCTCGATCAACGCCGGCCGGGTTCCGGAGACCTCGTGCAAGCTCTCCAACGCTGCCAGCGCCAGCTCGACGCCGGGCGTGTCGCAGCGGGCGAGATCGGACGATCCGATCAGCCCGGTCGCGGCGCTCGCGGCCAGCGCGACCCACGGCCGGTAATACTCGCCTTCTTCTTCGACCCACGAAGGGTACCTCACGTAGGCGATCTGCCAGGTGTCGCCGCCGGAGATTTTTGTCCCGGGGAATCGAACAACTTCGGCATCTGACATGCCGGAAGGATACCAATGACCCGCGGTCTTGGACACGGCGGGAGGCGTTTTTGGAAGCGGCGTCGATGGAGATCCCGTTTGCTTCCGCGGGCCGCCTCCTTCAGAATGGAGCCATGACCCGCAAGATCCGCAACACCGGTCGAATGATCGACGTTTCTGAACGGCTTCCGGCGCTGGAGTCGATCCTCGGCGACGTGCCGAGCCTGGCTGCGGTCTATCTGTATGGTTCCTACGGGACGCCGTATCAGACGCCGCTCAGCGATGTTGATCTCGCGCTGGTGTTCGTCGATGGGAAGGAGCCTTCGCCGCGACAGCACCTGGAGCTGATCGGGCGCATCACGGAGGCGCTGCGCGAGGACGATGTTTCGGTCACGATCCTGAACAATGCGCCGCTCGCGTTCCGCCACCGGGTCTTGGCCGAAGGTCGGAGGCTGGTCCTGCTCGACGAGATCGCCCATGCGGACTTCGTGGAGAGGACCGTCACCCGCTACTGTGATTTCGCCATCGACGAGGCGCGCTTCTTCGAGGAGTACGATCGGGCGTTGATCGAGGAGTACTGTCATGGCGCCGGTTGATCGTACGAAGCTGCGTTCGCACATCGATTTCGTGCGAAGCAACGTCCGCAATCTCGAGCTGCTTCGGGGCGATGGCCGAGAGGCGTTTCTCGGCGACGACAAGTCCCAGGCTGCGGCTGCGCGGTGGTTGCAGACTGCGATTGAGGCCATGATCGACATCGCCAACCACGTGGTCGCCCGCGAAGGGCTGGGTGTCCCGCGCGCCTACTCCGAGACGATCGAGATCCTGGTGCGGGAGGGCGTGCTTCCAGCCGACCGGCGTGAAGCGTTCCTCGCGATGGTCCGTTTTCGAAACCGCGTCGTGCATCTCTACGACGAGGTCGCGCCCGATGAGGTCTGGCGAATCCTCGAGGATGACCTCGGTGATTTCGATGCGTTCATCGCGGCGATTGCGAGCCGCTACCTCGCGAGCTGACGGAGCCTTCTGGTTCTCTCGGCGACTTCGGCTACCTCGGAGTCTGCGGCCTCGAGCAGGACGCCTGCGACCCGGGGGAGCAGATCTTCGAGGTCGGCGAGGCGGTCGTGCTCGCGGGTCTCACGAATCACGGTGTGGCCGCTGACGTGAGTCGCCAGTGAATAGGTCGGACCCGTTGGAGAGATCAGATGTCGTGGCGCATCGCCGGGCGCCAGGCCGTGAACCTGTCGAGTGGCCATGACGGCGGGTCGGCCGCCGACGGCGAAGATGACCGGGCAGCGGGTTCTTCCCACCAGCTCGGCGAGTTGAGCGGGCGAGCACTCCCAGCTGGCAACGCAGGCGGTCGCACCGAGATCGGCGAGGGTGTCGCAGGTCGCGTGGTTGACCACGTTGAGGCCGAGATCGGCGATCACCGGAAGGCCTGCGGCGGCGGCTGCCGCCAGCACCCCAAGGTGGCCGGCAACGACCGGCAAACCGAGCGCGGCGAGGTGAGGCGAGGTCGGCGCCACAGCCGGATGGCGCAGCCAGAGGCCGGGCGGCAGGTCGGGCAGACGGGGCGGGTGGTCACCCCACAGATCGAGGGTGGGGTCGTCGAGCCACGCGGCGGCGGCGCCGGCCGCGAGCGCCGCGCTCGCCGCGGCCGGCGAGGAAACGGCCACGTGGACCGCGCACGAACGGGAAACCGTGAGGGGCTCGGGCAGCGCCCATCGTCGCTGCTCGACGACCGGCAGCTGTGCGAGTTCCTCGACGAGCCGGCGCCGGGCCTTCTTGAGCGACGACGGGGGCACGAAGACTGCGGGCTCGATCTCGGAGTTCAGGCTGCGCAGGGAAAAACCCGAGCCGCCGAATGCGCCGAGCGTCGTGCGCAGCATGTCCTCGCCGAGGGCCTGGTTTCGCGCCCGCTCCACCGTACCCGCCTCGGCCCGCGCGCTGCGTCCGTCGTCGGTTCGCGCGCTGACGATCAGTTTTTCGCCGAGTCGAGCCTCGACTTCGAGGTGGATGCCAATCGCCGGCTGCGAGACGCGGGGAACGCCGATCTCGCGGATCAACTCTCTGACCTGCGCCCCACGGGCCTGGTCCACGTTTCGGTGGAGCGCGAGACCATCCGGCAGGTGAGAGCCGTGCCGCGCGATTCGCACCTTGCAGAACCATGTCCCGTCCTCCTGGCGCCGGGCGTGGGTGACCAGGAAGCCGCCGTCGGAGCCGTCGACTGCGAAACGGAACCCCTGCCCGGCGGCGATCTCACCGGTCGAGCGCAGCACCGCGGTGCCATCGCGCCGCGAGATCTGCAGCAGCTCCGCATCGGCAGGCTGGTCGGCGTCGCAGGCCCCGGCCTGCCGAGCCTCCTCGCCGAGCTCGCCGAAGGCCGGCCCGAGCGTGAACGGCCGTGCGAACACCTCCCGCAGCTCGTTGCGCCGGGCGTCTGCATCGAACTCCCGGCCCTCCGCGACCGCGGTCAAGGCGTCGCGGTACGCGCGGCACACCGTGAAAACGTACTCGGGTCCCTTCAGCCGGCCCTCGATCTTGAGCGACGCGACCCCGGTCGCAGCCACCTCCGGGATCCGTTCGAGCAGGTTGAGATCGCGCATCGCGAGATGGGAATCCTCACTCCCGTCGAGGTCGTAGGCGAAGCGGCAGCTCTGGATGCAGGCCCCTCGGTTGGCGCTGCGGCCGGCGGCGAAGAAGGACATCTGGCACTGGCCGCTGTAGGCGTAGCACAGGGCCCCGTGGACAAAACACTCGACCTCGACGCCGAGGCCCGCCGCGGTCGCGGCGCACGCTGCGATCTCATCGAGGCTGAGCTCGCGCGCGAGAATGATCCGGCGGGCGCCGAGTGCGGCCAGCACCTCGATCTGCTCGCGGGAGTGCACGGTCATCTGGGTCGAGGCATGCAATGAAAGCCCGGGCAGCTCGTGACGGAGCACCCGCCACAGCCCGAGATCCTGCAGGATCGCCGCGTCGGCGCCGGCTTCGAAGACGCGGCGCGCCGTTTCCACGGCCGCCGGCAACTCGAGATCGTGGAGCAGGGTGTTGAGCGTCACGTAGCAGCGAAGCCCGCGCTCGTGCAGGAAGCTCACCGTCTCGCCAAGCTCCTCGACGTGGAAGTTCTCCGCCCGCGCGCGGGCGCTGAACCGCTGGAGACCGAGGTACACGGCATCGGCGCCCCCGGCCACCGCGGCCGGCAGACAGGCCGGCGAACCGGCCGGCGACAGCAGTTCGGGCACCCTCCGGCGGGTCTCCCCAGCGGACAGATGGGGTGCGCCCGGTTGCTGCACGGTGTCGCGGCCTATCCGGGAAACCGGAACTTCTCGTCGTCGAGGTCGGGGTTGAGCTCGATGGTGTCGACAGTGATCGTGAGGATCTCGGGCCGGTCCACAACGTGGGTCTCGATGTGGAAAGGAAAGACGAGCCCGCCAACCTCCCGGAAGTCCGAGAAGGTGTTCTCGAGCTGTACGGCGTGGCCCCCGACCGTTCGCGGAACGTCGGAGCGGACGATCTGGCGCGACGCGACATCGACAGAGTCGTAGCGGACCGTGCCATCCTCGAGCGTGACCTGGAGCTTGAAGACTTCACCGCCGGGAAGCGTCTCGCGGCCGACGAGCACGACCGTGCGGCCTTTCTCGCGCCAGTCCACGAGCGGGCCTTCGATATCACGCTGGTCGGCTCCCGCTGCTGCATCCAGATCGGCCCCCATCTTCTGGGGTTCGAACTGGCCCTGCAAGGGTGCGACCTGCCACCCGGTTTCGCCGTCGTGGGCGAAGACGCTCGTCGTTCCCTGGGAGGAGAATTCGAGACGGAAGAGACCGGGGCGTTTGATTTCCCGAACCACGTGCGCCACCCGCCCGTCACTCGCGGTGACCGTTCCGGTCTCGCGGATCGACTGCAGGGCCTGGATCCGCTCTTTGCCGCCGCGGGCGGCGAGGTTGGAGGCGACGATCTCGTCAACCGGTGACGGTGACGAGCACGCCGCGACGAGCACGCACAGGACTGGAAGCGCTTTCGCGGAACGCTTCAGAGGCACCGCCAAGTTCATCGCCGACCTCCCCCCGCAGCGCCACCCAGGTTGGACGGCAGCTGTTGCGGTATCGCGGGCCAGTATGCCGGCCCGGGACCCCATCCCCAGTAGACCGGATCGCCGTACACGGGCAGGCCGCCGCCGGACGCGTTGCGGTCAGCTTCGTCGCGTTCCTTCTGCGCCTTCTGTTCGGCCTCGATCTCCTGGATCCGGGCCTCGTTCGCCTGGCGATACTCGTTGTCGCGGGCCTGTCGTTCGGCGAGAATCGCCTGCCGTTCGGCCGGGGTCATCCACTCGCCTTCGAACTCGATGTAGCCTCGCGCTTTGTAGCTTTCCTCCTCGCTGACCCACCTCCCGTCGAGACGGACCCGCCCCAGCGCGCGGTTCGCTTCCTCGTCGTTCGGCAGGATCGCGACCACGTGCGAGTAGGCATCCGCGACCTGGCTGCCGAGGGCATTGCTGGTTGCCCACCGGGCAAGCTCCCGCCACGCCTCGGTGTCGCCGGCCGGGATCTCCGCGGCGCGGGCCCGGTACTCCTGCATGGGTGAGACGCTCTTTTCGATGCGCTCGACACTCGACATCCGGACCGTGAGAGACCCGCCGCCGATGTCGACGCTCACCGAGTCTTCGGTCTGTTCGATGATCTCACCGGTGATCCGGCCGCCTCCCCGCAGGTAGACGTCGTCCGCGAAGGCCGGAACGGCCGCCAGAGCAATCAGAACAAATGCTCGCTTCACCCGCGCCTCCCTTTCGTCGACCGGGACTGTAGATCAAATCAAGAACCAGGCCGGAGTGTACCATCGGTTCGGTTGCGGCTTCCGGGGCGCCGAAGCACCTGTGCGCTACCATTGTGGGTGGAGGATCACCGACGATGAAGACTTGGAAGATCGCGTGGCTGGTTGTGATGTGTGTCGCGGCGGCGGCGGTGGTGTCGGCGGCCGATGTCCGGTCCTACGAAAAGTCCATCGAGCTGGTGTGGGACGAGGCGGTGAAGGCGGCGCGCGATGCGGAGCTGGAGGTCACCGGCTCGGATCGCTCCGAGCACTGGTTCACCATGGAGGCGCCGAAGAAAACCCTCTCGAAGGCGGTGACTTTCGAGGTCCGGCTGACCGCGTCCGGCAGCGGCACGCAGGTCGCGGTGCACTCGACCGACAAGCCGGGCTCGAAAAAGAGCGAGAAGAACATCGCCGCCTTTTTCGACGCCCTCGACGCGCGGATGCGATAAGAGGGCCCGGCGTCCCGGAAAAAAGTTGGCTCCCGGGGGAGGAGCCATGAAGGAGGAGGTTGATGCAGGTCGTTCTTTTCTGCCGCACCCGCGGGTGGTCGCGGCAGTGCGACCTTCAAAATTGAATACGCACGGCAGATGAAAAGGTTACATCTTCGAATTCGGAATTCGGAATTCGGAATTCGGAATTCCCACCCGCACCCCCACCGACATGAAACGCCCGAGTGCTCAGGGCGGGTGGGACCGCGTGCGGCGGAGGTGCCATTCTTGACATTGTTTGATTCCCCTGCATTCAAGCTGCCCGTGATGTTGGGGCAAGCAATGTCAAGGGTGGCTCCTCTCGGGAAGCGAGTGTGGAAAGTCAGCGTGCGGCGGAGGTGCCATTCTTGACATTGTTTGATCCCCCAGCATTCAGGCTGCCAGTGATGTTGGGGCAAACAATGTCGGGGGTGGCTCCTCGCGGGAAGGTCGTCATGAAAGTCATTCCCGCCCCGATCTCGAGACATCCCCTCTCACGATATACTCCCGGCAATGGGTAGCCCCCCACAAGAGACACGATCCACCAGATCCTGGCTGCTCGCGCTGGCGGCGGTGGCGGTGTGCGGGCCGTGGCCACTCTGGGAGCCGTCGCCGGCGGCAGTCATCGGGTTGTGCGGCGCGTTGCTCGTTCTCGCTCGGCCGCGCGAGCGGGGTTGGCTGCCGTGGGTCGCGGTGGCGGTGGCTGCGGTCACGGTCCTGTGGCCGTCGGCGGGGAATTTCGATCCTCAGCGGTTGACCGATCAGCTGGATCGACACTGTGGCGAGATGTTGGCGACAGGCGAGGTCCTCGCAACCGACGATGATCTCACCCGACTGCTCAGCGCCGCCGGTGAGGCGGTGGACCCATCGCGGCCCTTCGCCGTGCTCGAGTTGGAGGCCGGCGGAGCGATCGGTCGGACCGCGTATCTGGTGGACGATCGCGGACAGGTCATCGCCTGGGGAGGGGCCGGCAACGCTTTTCCGTACGGCGTTCGCTCGCTCGGCCAGCGGCAGTGGGGCGTTTCGTGGTCGGTGGCCGGCGCCGATCTCTGGTTGCGCGAACCACTGTTCATCGAGGGCAGGTTGGTGGGCGCGGTCGTGGTGGCTGACCGCACGGTTGTGCAGGCTCGTGAGATCTGGGGGATGCGTTCACCGAGGGGCCACGCCCTTGCGATCGGCGAATGCGATACCGGTGCACGAACGATCCGTTTGTCCAGGAGACCGGGCGTGGAGGTGCCGGTATCGGTGATCGTCAACCCGCGAACCGAAGGACCGGGGTGGCGGTGGCTCGGGTGGTTCGTGCTGGCGGTTCTCGCGCTGTTGCTCCACCCCCGGATCGCCGGGTTCGTGGTGGCGGTTGGAGTCGGCTCATTGGTGATCGCGGAGGGTCCGATACCCGGCAGCGTGTTCGCCCTCGCATTGCTCGTGACGGGGGCGGCGCTGGGTCGGCTCGCGAGAAATCTCCGTCCGGTATGGTCCAGGCTGTTGGTGATGACGACGGTGGTCTCGGCGGCGGTTGCGGCCGTGTTCTGTACCCCGATCGCGCGATTCAGCTGGCTGCCCGACCACCTGCAGCGTCCCGGCATGGGTGGCATCTGGATGGTGGCACTCGCATTCGTGATTGTCGGTTGGCCGGGGACCACACGCGCCGGGTACTCGCTGGATCGCCGTCTCATCGGGACCGCCGCGCTGGCCATCATCGGTCTGATCGCGTTCACCATCAGGATCCCGGTACAGCTGGATCGTTTCGAGGGAGCGGATTCAGGAGTGGTTCTGCCACGGGGTGAGCTGGTGGTGGACGAGGTGCTGCCGGCCCCGGCCGACCAGTGCCGTCTGACCGATCTCGCGCCGGCCCTTGCTGATCGGTGGCGCCTCGACGAGTGGCGGACTCCGTCCGAACTCAGGTTTGTCGATGACCAGGGTTTCGTCGTGTCGCAGTGGGGCGATCTGTCGCCTGCATCCTCCGCCACCAGGATGGTGCGGCGGTGGCCGTTCGAACCTCCCGCCGGGGGCGCGGTCGAGCTCGTGGTGGCGACCGAACCGTGGAGCCTGCTCAGGGACTGGCGCTCGGATCAGACGTTGGAGGTTTCGGAGGAACACTCGATCTGGTACGCCGTTCTGACGCGGTCGGGCGAGGTCGCCGCCAGCCTCCATCCGCAGATCGGCAACCTCGACACCATTCGCGCGGGAGAGCTGTTTCATTCGGGTGGCGGGTGGACGTGGATCACCGTTGGTGACGATCGGCGCCTCGCCCGTGTGCGACGCACCGGTTCGTGGTTGGTGGTTGCGGCCAGCCATCAACCGTCGACGTCGGACTGGGTGGTTCGTACGGCCATCGCCATGCTGTGGGCGCTGCTCGGCACGGCCGTCGCCCTGCCGCCGGTGGTGCGCCGCAATGACCTCGCGACCTTCGGCGGGCGATTGAGGCTCCTGGTGGCCGGGGGCGTCGTCTTGCCGCTGTTTGTTTTGACCCTGTTCCTCCATCTGAGAATCAGCGACCAGGAAAGGCGTCTCGAGCGGCTTCGAGGATTGGAAGCGCTGCGCGCCGCCCGCTACACCGCCGTCCATCTCGGCGGTGGGTTTGACGTCGATGACGAGCTGGCAAAATGGTTGGCCGACGGATGGGGCGGCGAGGTTGTCCTGTGGGATGGCGCCGACCTGGTCGCGGTGTCGCGGCCTGACCTCCTCAGCAACGGCCTCCTTCCCTGGTTTCCGCTGCCCGAATCATTCCCGCCCTACCTGCTGGGTCGCTACGATCCTGTCGTCGTCAGGTGGAACGATCAGCTGGTCGCCGCCGGACCCGTGGTGCTTCAGGATCGGCGGTTGCTCCTCCACCTGTTCCAACCGCTCGCCTCCGGTTCCGGCTCGGACCTGGGAGCGGTGGACTGGTTGTTGACGGGCGCCTGTCTGTCGGCTCTGTTCGCGTTGGTGCTGACGACCCGAATCGAGAAGCGCCTCAGCAGTTCCTTGCGGGAGCTGGTTGCGCTGGCGCGAAATCTGCTCGACGGCAAGCCTCTGGGCACGATTCAACGACCGCGCGAAACCGACCTGGCCGAGGTCCTCGACGCGGTCGCTTCGATGAACGAGGAGGTCCGGCAACGCGAACTCAGCCTGCGCCACCAGGAGGAGCTGCTGAGGATCACCCTGAAGACCCTCGAACCGGCGGTCGTGGTGCTGGAGCCCGACGGCACCGAAAAGTTCGCCAACCCGGCTGCCCACCGCCTGAAGGAAGAACACGGGCGGCTTTTCCTCGATCAACTGCGTTTAATCGTGGAGGAGGCGAGCGTCGGGGGCTCGGCGGCGAAGACCGTGCAGCCGGTCCCGGGCCGCGACCTGACGTGGCGTATCGGTGTTGCCGGCGTGCCTTTTCCCGACGGCTCGTTGGGTCTCGTGGCGGTTGTCGACGATGTGACAGACCTGGTGCGCGCCGACCGTGCCCTGCAGCTCAATCAGATGGCCCGCATCGTCGCGCACGAAGTCAAGAACCCCTTGACCCCGGTTCGACTCTGGGTGCAGGAGCTCCAGGTCGCCATGGCCCGCAATGATCCCGATCTGCGCCAGCTCCTGGAGGAGGCCTGCCTCGAAATCGCCGAACAGGTGACCCGTCTCCAGGAGACCGCGAATTCATTTTCGAACCTGGTTGCCCTGGAACACTGGGAGCCCACCCCTGTGAACCTGGTATCGATTCTCGATGGTGTTTCGGCGCAGTCGGCAATCTTCACCCGGCGCGGCATCGCCTTCGCGCGTGACATCCCGTCGCCGCCGCCGCCGCCGATCAGGGGCGATCGCCACTGGCTGCACCGGGCGGTGGCAAATCTGATCCAGAACAGCATCGATGCTCTTGGCGACGATTCGGGCACGATCACCCTGCGACTCCTCGACGAACCCGAGCGGGTCATCCTCGAGGTCGAGGACACTGCCGGCGGAGTTCCCGACGAACGGCTGCCGGATCTGTTTTCGCCCCATTTTTCGACCACCACCTCAGGCAGCGGGCTCGGGCTGGCCCTGGTTCACCAGGTGGTGACGAGGTGCCAGGGCCGGGTGGAGGCGGCGAATGGACCGCGCGGTCTGATCGTGCGGCTCGAGTTTCCGCCCGTGTCCATCACATCCGATGCCGAGGATGCGAATTGAGTTCCCGAGGTACGGTGGCAACCATGGCTCACGTATTCCAGGTTAGGATACAGCGGTGATGAAACGGGTGGTTCTCTCGCTTGGGCTTCTGGCCGTCGCCGCGTGCGGCGGACAATCTCCGGTTGCTCGAGACATCCCCCCGACCCCGCGCCGGCTCGTCGTCTGGCTTGACGACTCGGGCATCGACGAGGTCACGGCCGCTCGTCTGCAGCGCGTCGGAGTCGACGAAGTGGTCATGTGGCGGGGGAGTGTCGACCTCAGCGGACAGGCGCCGGTGTTGCGGATCGGTTCCGCCGGACCGGTCGAGGGGTCTATTCCCCTGGGCATCGCCGTCGAGGTCACGGGCGTCCGCCCCGATCTCGGTGAAGCGGCGGCGACTGCGGTTTGGCGCGCACTCGAAGGCGATCTCAGAGGCGCACTGCCGGCCGAAGTGATTCTCGACCTGCCGAACCTCGAACCGGGTCTCGATGAATTCGTGGTGGCCCTCCGCGAGGTTTCGGGACTTTCAGTCGTGCCCGTACTGTCATTCACGCAGTTGGAAACCGACCTCGGGCGGAGGGTCGCGGAGGCTTCAGGCAGTTGCGTCGTACCGTCATTTGGAACCGATGGCGCCGTCCTCCGAGGTATCGGCGAACGCGATCCACTGCCGCTGCGGGACAAGCTCGAACCAATCGCGGATTCCGGTGTCCGGGTCAGGATCGGCATCGTCATCCAACCGAAAACCGAGCCTGGCCTCGAGGGTCCGGGTGAGGATTTCGACCGGCTCACCGAAAACGGTGTTGCCACCGTTTCGACGAATTCCAGCCTCGACCGGACATTCGTTTTTGCAAAGAGCGTGTCGTGGAGCGGCAGCCGGTGGTCGCCCGGAGACGCCGTTGCCGTTCGCTGGATGGATGCCTCTCGACTCCACGCAGCCATCGACGAAAGCCAGAAGCTGCTCCTGCCGGAGCTTGGTGGTTGGGATCTTCTGATGCTCCCGCCGGCGGAGTTGGAGTTGGGCCTGAGCCGGGAGACTCTGATCCGGTATCTCGGCGGCGAGGGGCCGGAACCCGTTGTCGAGGTCGATGTGCGGCGCAGTGGTCGATCGGTTCAGGTGAGTCTGTCGAACACCGGCCCATTTGCGACCGCGGTGACCAATCACGGCAACTGGCTCGAGGTGTCGGTGGACGAGGGCTGGTTGACGGTCGACGGGCGAGGGTCCTTCGAGCGCCTCGCCCGGGGCACTGTCAGTGGAGGAAAGTGGGAACAGGGCGATTACGAGAGAGTCAACGCCGCCCGATTTTTCGAAGTGTTCGTGGCGCCCGGAGAAAAGGTGACAAGCGGTACGATGCAGGTCTCTTCCAACCGGTCGCGGGTGAGAGTGCGCTACAACCTGACGCTTTCCGACGGCACCGCAGTCACCGGCGAGGTCATCTCCTGAGGGGCGAGGTCACCCTGATTGGTCGAGTCGTTGGACGGCGAACGAGTGGATCGTGCGGCCGTCCGCGAGGTACTTCAGTTCGAATCCCGTCACCGGGAGCCCGGCAAACGCCCCTGCCGGGTCGACGCGCTCGAACCCGGGAGCGTTGGCCAGCACGTCGTCGATGACCTCCGCGTAACCCTCGTGATCCGACTTGACGAGCAGCGCGCCGCCGGGTACCAGTGCCCGCCTGATCGCCGCCACCACCTCGGGTTTGACGAAGCGGCGTTTGTGGTGGCGTTTTTTCGGCCAGGGGTCGGGAAAGAGCACGTAGAAGGTCTGGACCGATTCGGCGGCCAGAAGCCGGAACAAGAGGTCCTCGCCGGTGGTTCGGACCAGCCTGACGTTGTCGAGACCTCGACGGGCGGCCCGGTCGCAACACAGCCGCTGGTACTTTGGGGAGCGTTCAACGGCGAGCATATTGCGTTCCGGGTGCAGTGCGGCGGTCTCGTTGAGGAACTTTCCCTTGCCGGATCCGATCTCGATGTCGGTCGGCGCATCGCGCCCGAAGATTTCGGACCAGACGAGAGGGATTCCGATCGTGTCGAGGTCGAGGTTGATCATGGCCCGGCTGGCTGGTCCTCGAGCCCGAGGTGGACCATCTCGACCCCGATCTCCTTGGCGAATTCGAGGACACGATCGTCGCGGTAGAACTCGCCGAAGGAAATCGACCGGATGCCCGAATTGACGATCAGCTTGAAACAGTTGAAGCACGGCGACGCGGTAACGTAGATCTGTGCCCCAGCAAGGCGGGTTCCGTGGCAGGCCGCCTGGACCAGGGCGTTGGCTTCGGCGTGGACGGTTCGGATGCAGTGGCCGTTGTCCATCAGACAGCCGACATCGGTGCAGTGCGGCGCGCCCCGGATCGATCCGTTGTAACCGGTTGAGAGAATGGCCTTGTCGCGGACGATGACCGCGCCGACGTGTTTTCGGGGGCACGTCGACCGCGTCGCCGCCTGCACAGCGAGGTTCATGAAATAGCGTTCCCAGGAGACCCGATTCATGGCGGTGGAGTATAGCTCAATCAACGGCGTGCCCTTCTCGATGTTCTGAGGTAGCTTGACTTTTTTCACGCGCTTCCCGCGAGGAGCCACCTCGAACATTGTCTGCCCGAATCCTTCCTCCGACGGGGATGTCCGAGCGTCCGACAATGTTCAAAATGGCACCTCCGCCGCACGCGGCACGTTTCCGTAGGCGGTTCCCGAGAGGATGCACGTCGCCATGATGTTGAGGACAACATCATGCCGGGATGCCAGGCACCTCCGCCGCACGCGGATATTTGTGGGGCAGCCGTCCCGGCTGCCGGGCGAGTGGGCGGCCGGGAATTCAGAATTCCGAATTCCGAATTCCGAATTCTCCGAATTGCCCCTCCCAAGCACGTCGGTATGGACCGTTGGCTTCGAGGAGTTCCCGATGGCTGCCGGACTCGACGATGCGGCCTCCGTCCATGACGTGAATCCGATCGGCGTGCATGGCGGTGGTCAAGCGGTGGGTGATGAACACCACGGTGCGGCCGCGAGCCATCTCGCGGAGTTGGGCGGCCCACTGCGCCTCCGCCCACGAGTCGAAGGCCGCCGTCGGCTCATCGAGGAGCAAGACCGGGGCGGCACGCACCAGCGCCCGGGCGAGGGCGAGACGCTGCCACTCGCCGACGGAGAGCTCGGCGCCCCCGGAGAACCAGGTCCCGAGCATGGTGTTCGCGCCCTGCGGCAGCTTCGAGATCAGCGGACCTGCGCCGCCGGTCCGGATCGCTCTGGCGGTCCTCTCTGGGTTCGCAGTGAGGTCAAGATCGGCGATGGAGATGTTGTCGCCGGCGGTCTCGCTGTAGTGGACGGGTTCCTGGAACAACGCGGTGACCAAACGCCTGAGGGCGGCCAACTCGAGTTTCCGGATATCGACGCCGCCGATCTCCACGGCGCCCTGATCCGGGTCATAGAAACGGCAGACGAGCTTGATGAGCGTGCTCTTGCCCGCACCGTTGACTCCGAGCAGAGCCGCCGTCGTGCCCGCGGCGATTTCGAGATCGAAATCCCGGAACACCTGCCGTCCGGCGCCGGGATAGGCGAAGGTGATCGAACGAAACCGGATCGAAGGCGGACACACCACCGGCGGCCGTTCTGGTGGAGTGGGGTCGACCACCGTCGGTTCGACGTCGAGAAAGCTGAACAGATTGTCGAGGAAGAGGATATTCGACCAGATCTGACCGACCGTTTCGAGGAGCGAACGCAACAGGGTCTGGCCCTGTGCAAAGGCCTGCACGAACATGGCGAGTGCACCGAGGCTCATCGCGCCCTCGACTGTCCGCGCGATCATCCAGACCACCAGGGTCCCTGTGACAACGAGAGCAAACCCGCCTGCGGCGATTTCGGCCAGTGCCTCGGCCCGCGTGAGATGGAAGCGCTCTCGCCGCAGCCGCCCGCGGATGCGCTGGAACAACGTGGCGAAGCGTGGTCCGAGATCAAACAGTCGAAGTTCCGCAGCGGTCTCGCGAGTCGACAACAGCCAGTCGTAATACCAGGACCGTCGCGTCTCAGGTGTCGTTTGGAGGGTCCAACGGTGGTGGGCCAGTGCGTAGCGGGCGACCACGAACAGGGCCGGCAGCGTGCTTGCAACCAGGGCCAGCGGAACCCACCAGCTGAGGGAAACCAGGACGATCGCCATTGCCCCCAGGGTGATCGAGGACTGGACGAGCAAGCCCAGGCTCTGAACCAGGGCGGTAGGGCCTTCATGGCTGTCGTGACGCGCGCGATAAAGCCGATCGTGGAACTCGGGCGACTCGAACTGGGCGAAATCGGCCTGTATCGTCTGCCGTTGGATCAATTCGCTGACGTGATCACGAACAAGGTCCGCCTGTGTGGTTCGCACCAACCTGGTCACGGCCCGCAGGATCTCCGAGACGAGATACAGAGTGGCGAGAACGATGACCGGCGCGATGACGTGACCCAGCGACCCCGGGGTCACGTCGGTCTCTCCCGAACCGGCGAGCCGATCCACCACGGTGCGGGTGAGGAAAACCATCGCCACAGGAAGCACGCCCTGGACCACCAGGAGAAGCGACCATGCCATGGTCCACCGCGGAGCGGCTCGCCACACCAAACCGAGGGCGCGTGGGAGGTGTGGCAGCTGGCTTCGAAACGTCGCCACAACTTCTGTGGTTGTCGTCACGGCCGGAGCGTAGCAGAATCGTCAACAGAGAATAGCGGGTCAGGCCCTGGCGGCCCGGTCGGAGGTTGATTGCGTGAACTCGGGTCGACTCAATCTGATTGACCTCGCGTTGTTCGCGAGGGTCCTACCGTTGGTCGCGCGCGCCCAGCGGGTGCGGACTGTGCCGATCCGGGAACTGGTGGCGGATTTGGGGCGGCGCGGAGGAGGGATGACCCGCTACCCGGTAGAGCGGTTGTCGCTGGCCGCGGAACGTGCGGCCGGTCGTTGGGCCGCGTGGTTCGGCGGCATGAACACGTGTCTGGTCAGGTCGCTCGCGCTTGGCGCCCTGCTTGCGGATCGTGGCGATGTCGTCCTCAACGTGGGTTTTCGGTCGGACGACGACCCGGAACCCCGGCTCGCCGGGCACGCGTGGGTGACGGTGAACGGTCAGCCGGTCGGCAGCGACGGCGATCTGGCCGGGATTCGCTTTACTCGGGTGCTTGAAGTGCCGTATCGTGAATCAGTTCAGGGATGGCTGTGATCAGGGACCCAACCTGGGAGACCGGTTGCGCGTCGATGAGGTCATGACGGTAGGCATGGCGATGGCCGAACGGGAAACGGCGACAAAATGAAACGAGCACAATTTTCGGACACACCCGGATCGGAAACCCTGCGGCCCGCGAACGCGCGCCCGCCGGAACGGGCGTCGTGGTTCGGCCTGCTGACGGCGATGGGAATCTGCCTGATCGTCGTGCTGATGGTTCTTGCACCGTTTTTTTCCGTCACTCTCCTGGCCTTGGTGGCGGCCGGTCTGATTGGCCCTTTCTACCGACGTCTGGTCACGGCGCTCGACGGCCGCCGCCGCACAGCGGGGGTTGTCATCTGTCTGGTGCTGCTGATCGCTCTCCTGGTGCCGCTGTTCATCATCGCCCAGGAGGTGTCCCAGGAGGCGCTCGGGATCTATGAGATGAGCACCACTCAACTCACCGAAGGGCGACTGCGAGGCATGCTGGAAGAACGGCACGACCAGATCGAGGAAGCCAACCGGTGGTTGAAACCCTTTGGTTTCGAAGTGACGACCGACCGCGTGTACGACCTCATAGCGACCAGCGGCGTACGGATCGGCGGCTTTTTCTACAAACAGGGGGTGTCGCTGGCGAAGCACCTGATCCGCTTCGTCTTCGGGTTCGTGTTCTGGGTCTTGATTCTCTACTACCTCCTGGTGGATGGCCGCAGGATCAGGGATTGGTTCGAGGGCAGTCTGCCGCTGCCCGCCGACGAGCAGCGGTTGGTCGCCCACCGGTTCATGGAGATGGCGTCGTCGCTGGTGATCGGCAACGGCGTGGCGGCGGTGATTCAAGGGGTCGCCGGCGGCCTCATGTTCTCGGTCCTCGGCCTGCACGGCGCGGTGTTGTGGGGCGTGGTGATGGCGGTCCTCGCCTTCATTCCGGTCGTCGGCATCTCGCTCGTCTTCGTGCCGTTTTCGCTGATTCTCCTGTTGGCGGGCGAGAGCACTCGAGCCCTCTCGCTGTTCATCCCGCTGATGGTGGTCGCCACCGTGGTCGAGTACTGGTTGAAACCGCTGCTGGTGGGTCGCCGGGCGCAGATGCACACCCTCCTGGTGTTCCTGTCGCTCATCGGCGGGGCCATGGTTTTCGGAGCGGTGGGGTTGTTGCTGGGTCCGCTCATGATGACCGCATTCTTGACCCTGGCTGGCATCTACCGCGAACGCTACAGCCGATTTGTCGGGGCGGCGCGCGGGTCCATCGACGAACCGCAAATGGCCGACGAAGTTGGCTCAAAATGGGACGATGTCGTCTCAGAACGGGCCGGCAGGGGGGACAGTCCTTCGGGTGTTCCCGACGATCGCGAGCCTCAGCCCTGACTCGGCTTGACCGCGTCCTTCCGAGCGCTCGATGTCGCGGGTATCCCGCGCGGTTCGGGCGTTCGCATGTTGACTTTGCCCCTGAATGTCGCGCCGTCCTTGATCAGGATTCGTGGGGCTGTCATGTCCCCGTCGACCTGCGCCGTCGCTTCGAGTTCGATTTTCTCGTCGGCGGTGATGTTGCCGATGACCCGACCGGCGACCATCACGACGCGTGCGTGAACTGCCGCATCGATCCTCCCGCGGGACGCGATCACGACCACATCCTTGCCTTCGATGGAGCCTCGAACTCGCCCATCCACAAGGATTTGCCCCGAACCGGACAGCGCGCCTTCCACCAGGATGGAGTCCGCAATCACGGTGCGGTCTGCTGGTTGGTTGGACGGCAGGGGCGCGCCCGGGCGCGATTGCTGGCTGCCCGCAGGCTGCGGGTTGGTCTGTGGTCGGTCGTCGCGTCCAAAAAAGCCCATGTGACCGTCCTTGCGGGTTGGGTGGGTGGAGCGGGCAACGGGATTCGAACCCGCGACGTCCAGCTTGGGAAGCTGACACTCTACCAGCTGAGTTATGCCCGCTCACCGGGAACAGGACTCTACCACACGACTTCCCAGGCGCTCAAGACGCTGCGGGCTCGTGACGTCTGGAGTGACCGATCTTGGCATGCGGTTTGCTAAAGATCCACGACATGAATACTCACGAACACACATCGTCCCGCGGGTTCTCCCTTATCGAGTTGCTGATCGTGGCTGCAATCATCGGGTTGATCGTCGCGATCGCGATTCCCAACCTGATGAACTCGATCCAGCGGTCGAGGCAGACGCGTACAGTCTCCGACATGCGGACAATCTCCGTCGGGTTGGGGATTTATGTGCAGGATTATGCAAAGTTCCCGCCGGCGGCCAGTCTCGCTGCTTTTACGGATATCTCCGACGATCTGGTGCCGTTTATCGGCGCCAATGTTCCGGAAAACGACGCGTGGCATATGGTCCTGCAGTACATGAGCGATGGGGACAGTTATTCGCTCGTATCCTTTGGCGCGAATAAGATTGTAGACTTGCCGTGGACGTCAGGGAAAACGAGCTACTTTGATGACGACATCGTCATTCTGGACGGGTCGTTCCTCCAGATTCCTGAAGGTGAGCAGAACTGATCTGCGAACCCTGCGTGGAGAAACTGGCGTCTGGGATCGTCGTGGGTGGGGCAGAAACGCCGTTCTCGACTCCCGATCAACAATTTGAAAACGGCCGCGGAGTGACGCTAAACGTCAACGATTTTCGAGTCGATTGACGTCAGAGGTCACTCCCTGTGATCGCGGTCACAGTGCCAACGGGACCTCGCCGCTGCCGATGCGGCCGCCGACGCACCGCGTTGTGACCCCGAATTGCTGATGTCGGCGGCGCAGCTGGTGGGTCATGTCCACCACCAATCGCCCCTTTCGGAGTCCGAACTACGCCCGCGATCACGACCTTGTGAATGAGATGCCTTCGCTGTTGGTTTGGTGGATTGTGTCAGATCCGCCGTTTCAACTGATGTGGACGAAAGACCGCACCACCTCGGTCAGCAGCGCGAGGCGGCGCGGAATCTCGTCGATAACGATACACTCGTCGGTCTGATGCGCGCCTTCACCAACCGGACCGAAACCGTCAATCGTCGGGGCCCCGACCGAAGCTGCGATATTCGCGTCGGAGGACCCACCCCACTTGACCCATTCAAGCTCCAGCCCGAGACCGCGACCGAGCACCCGCGCACCCTCGAAGATCTCCAGTGAGGTTTCGCTGACCTCCATCGGCGGCCGGTTCCAGCCGCCGAAGACGTGGATCTGACTCCCTTTGACGACGGGGCTCAGGTTTCTCATGGCGGTCTCGAGCCGGCGGGTTTCGTCGTCCGTCCACGCGCGCACGTCGACCCGGATCTCCGCGCGATCCGGCACCATGTTGCTCACCCGCCCACCCTGGATCACGTTCGGACCGACGGTCGTCCCCTTCGAGAGGTCTTCCAACTCGAGCACCCTGAGAATCTGGTGTGCGGCCTCGACCACGGCGTTGACGCCGCGCTCCGGTTCCACCCCCTGGTGGGTGGACCGACCGTGGATCGTGATGACATACTCACCCGAACCCTTTCGCGCGAGTTTGAGGTTGCCCTCGAGGTTGGTCGGCTCGAGGACGAACACCACGTCGGCGCGACGCGCGGCCTCTTCGATAATGGGCCGGGTGCCGGGTGAGCCGATCTCCTCGTCGGGGTTGAGAATGGCCTCGATGTGGGGGTGGGGCTCGCCATGGTGCTCGAGAAAACGGAGAAGCCAGATGATGAACAGCAGCCCTCCCTTCATGTCGTACACCCCCGGACCATAGGCGCGCCCCTGGTCGGTTTTCCAAAGGGTCGGCCACGACCCGACCGGCCACACCGTGTCGAAGTGACCGAGCAGCAGCACCCGGACGCCGGTTCCTTCACGCACGATCCGAAGCATCGGACCGTGGTCGGGCATTCCCGTGCGCTCGACATATCCGAGCGAGGCGACCCGCTCCATCAGAAAGTCGGCGGCACGGTCCAGTTGCGGGAGATTTCCGGTGGGCGTCTCGATGGCGGTCAGCAATCGAAGCTCATCAAGATATCCGTCGAGGTGTTTCGAAAAGAAGTCGAAGCTGTTCATCACGCCAGATCACACACCATCCAGGCCGGGGAATCAAGTCGTGTCATCGCGGTGAACGCGACGTCACGGTGCACGGGAAGTCATCGATCTTCAATCAGTGCGGGGATCACGAGGGAGAACGAGCTGCCGTTGTCGATGGCGCTCGAGACCTTGATGTGACCGCCAAAGGCCTCGATCTGCCGCCGCGCGAGGCTCAGACCGAGGCCCGCGCCGCCCGGCGGTTCTCCGTTGCGACGGGAAAGCCGGACGAAAGGGTCAAACACGTGATCGAGCCGGTCGGAGGGGATCCCGGGGCCTGTGTCCTCGACACCGATGACCACGCAGACGTCGCTCTGCGATACCGTGAGGCGGATCCGGCCGCCGTGAGGTGTCAACCGAACGGCGTTCGACACCACGGCGTCGACCGCGTTGCGCAGGCGTGCGGGGTCTGCCTGCACCCGGGGCAGATCGGGGGTGATCGCCACCGAGAGCTCGATCCCGCCCGTTTCGGCCGCCGGAGCGAACGACGCGCACACATCGGCCACCAGGTCGCCAACCTGCACGGCGCTCATTTCGAGCTCCGCGGCGCCCATTTCGAGGGCCGCCAACTCGACCAGGTCGTCGATCAGTCGGTGCATCCTCAGTGCGGCCGCATGCGCGGTATCCACGAAGCCGGCCTGCTGGTCGGAGAGGCCGCCCCGGAGATCCGAAAGAACGATCTCGAGATAGCTCTGAATGATGGTGAGTGGATTCATGACGGCGTGGGACGCGGCAGTGAGAAACGCGGTTCCCCGGGTCTCGAGTTCCGTGAGCTTCCGATGGAGCTCCGCGACCTCGAGAGTCCTCGCCTGAAGAAGTTCCCGGAGCTCATCCGCGGTGCGCGCGGCATCGGTTTCGGGTCGGTTGTGGCGTGTTACCATCGGCCCACCTCGCGGGTATCTCCGAGTATACGGTGCGCCCGCCCGAACACGTACAGGAGACGGCGATTCACAGACTGATTGTGGCAGCTCCCTCGTGGTGGACGCGTTGGCGATGAGGCCAGGCGGCACGCGAAGTGTTCGAGCCGGTCGACCGTCGGGACTGGTCCGTTGCGTGATTCTGGCGTCGGCGTTGCTTGTGCCAGTGGTGGCGTGGGTCCAGGATCAGCGCCCCCGGTCGATCGACATCGTCTTTCCACCCCACGGATTGATTCGGTGGGAGCGAGGAGGACCCCCCGCTCTCTTGGTGGACCCGATACGCGGCGATGGGTGGATCACGCTCGCGCGGCGCTACACGGGGTCGACCGATACCGTCGGCGCACTGCGCAAGGCCAACCCGGGAATGAATGTGCCGATGCGTGAACGGGCCGTCCGTGTGCCTGTGGAATTACTGCGTCCGGAGACCCGCCTCGAAGCTGTTCAACGGGTCTTTCCCGTGGATGTGCGGACGGTCGATGGCTGGCAGCATTGGGTCCTCGATCCCTATCGCGGCGGCGAGGAGAGTTGGAGCTGGCTGGCCGCCGTCTTTACAGGTTCCGCAGATCGCGCCACAGCTCTCCTCGAGGCCAACCCGGACTCACGGCAGGCGGGCCCGGCTCGTGGGCGCCCGGTGACGGTCCCCGAGGAGCTGTTATTGCCCGTATTTCGGAACCTCGTTCCGGTAGCGACCCCGACCCCCAGACCAACCACCCCCACCCCCCGGGGCCCGGTGGCCACCGCGACGCCGGGAGCCCAGCCGCGAGCGGCAGCCGGAGGGCTCCAGTACGGCGCCGACGAGCTCGGTGAATTCGCCGTCTACCGTCTGCAACGCGGCGAAGCCCTGTACTCCGCGGTCGTGGTGCGTTTTACCGGCCAGCTGCTGGCGGTTCAGGTCAATGAGACGGCCATGGAGATCGCTGCCCGATCGGGCATCCGCGACGTGACCGACATCTCCGTCGGCTACCCGGTGAAGATTCCCCTCGATCTCTTGCTCCCGGAGTATCTCCCCGCCGACAACCCGCGCCGGCAGGCGTGGGCCCAGGAGCGCCGGGACCTGCAGCAGTTCCTCGAGATCGTGGACGCGGCCAATCTGTCCGGCGTGCAGATCATTCTCGACGCGGGCCACGGCGGCAAGGACTCCGGCGCCGTGTCACAAGGGATCTGGGAGGCCACCTACGCCTACGACATCATGTGCCGGATCAAAGCCAACCTCGAACGCCACACCCGCGCCACTGTGTGGACCACCATCAAGGACGGGAAGATCGGCTACACGGTGCCCGGATCGGACCGGCTCGTGCAACGGCGGGACGCGTTTCTGTTGACGCACCCCAGATATGACCTCGAGGATCCGGTGCTCGGCGTTCACCTTCGCTGGTATCTGGCCAACGACATTATCCTGAACCAGTTGGGCCCGAACGTCCCGCGTTCGAAGACGGTCTTTCTGTCGATCCACGCCGATTCACTGCATCCGAGCGTGCGCGGTGCGATGGCTTATGTCCCGTCCCGCTACCTTCGCCCCGACAAACCGTACACGGTCCGGCGCCAAGACATCGAGACCTACGCGGAGTACCGGAACCACCCGACCATCCGCCTGGGGGCGGATTTCAAGGCCCGGGCCGAGGCTTCGTCGCGCCATCTCGCGGAGGGAATCCTGACCGGTCTCGAGAAAAACAACATCAGGGTGCACCCATACGAACCAATCCGCGACAGGGTGTTGCGGGGGCGCCGAAGCTGGGTGCCGGCGGTGTTGCGATACACCGCGGCCCAAAACGCCGTGTTGCTCGAGGTTTGCAATATGGCCAACCCGGAGGATCGGGAGCTGATGTTGGACAGCCAGTGGCGAGAGGAGTTCGCGCGTGCCGTCGTCAAAGGCATGGCCGCCGCTTTTGCCCAGTGATCCGGGTCCTTGACGTCGGTCCCTCCTCGAACCACATTGGTATACAGACATCCGCCCGAATAGCGGACGAGGGAGGCGCCATGAGGTCATTTCTCGTATTGACCGAAAATGGGCCCCTCCTCGTGATGACCTCGAACTCGTGCATCACAGGGGAGGCGCTTCTCGGGTCTCTGCGCCGCCAGGGGATCGACAAGTTCATTGCGTACGAGGTCCCGGTGGATCGGTTGCACGAGTTCTACGGGCTCCCGTTCGAGGTGATCGCCGCGGACATCGCGCGCGGCGTGAACCTGAGGGTTCTCGATTTCGACGGACCGCACATCTTTTACCGTGTGCCGTTCTCCGAATTGGGTGAGGCGATCCACTGCGAACACTGAGCGCCTGGAGTTTCCGCGGGTGACCTGGGGGCCGGCGCGGCAGGCGGCGAGAAAGGAGAGCCCGGGTGCGAGCCTTCGTCATTTTCTCCGGAACCGGGCCCATCCTGTTGTTGACCACGTTCCCGGACTTGACCGACGAGCGTCTCGTCCGAAAGCTCGCGCAGAAGGGCATCACGAAGTTCATCGGCCACGAGGTGTCCGTTGATCGTGCGCGATCGGTTTACGGCGTCCCGTTCGACGTGATCTCGGCCGACCTCGAGTCGTCGGAGGACTGCCGGGTGCTCGACTTCAACGGCCACCACATCTTCAGCAGCTTCTCCTTCAAAGATTTCGGCAAGCCCATCACCTGCGGCGAGTGAGGATCTTCAGACGCACCGCCGGGGCTGCAGCTGGCTCCAGAAGTCGATTCCCCGAGCGGCAAACAGCTCAGGAAGGCGGTGGATCGGCAGTCCGACGACGGTGTGCGGGGATCCCCGCATCTCGGCGACGAGCAGACCGCCGATGCCCTGGATGGCGTAGGCTCCTGCCTTGTCCATGGGTTCGCCGGTGTCCACATACCACGAGATGACCGTGTCTTCGAGGTTGAAAAACCGCACCATGGCGGTGTCCACGAGGCATCGAGCCTCGCCGGCGACAACCAGCGACACCGCCGTGTGGACCAGGTGTTCGCGGCCCGAAAGGGACCGGAGCATCGCGCGGGCGCCGTTGGCGCCCTCCGGTTTGCCGAGGATGAGGCCGTCAACCTCGACCACCGTATCAGCGCCGAGGACCCAGCGGTCGGGGCGATGGATGGAGACATCGAGGGCCTTGTCGCGGGCCGCCCGTCGAGCGAAGTCCACCGGGGTCTCGCCATCTTCAGGCCGTTCGTCGATGCCGGACGGAATCACATCGCAGTCGATTCCGATCAACTCGAGGATCTGTCTGCGGCGCGGCGACCCGCTTGCCAGCAGGATCTTCGACCGGCTCACCGGCCGGGCCCGGAAAGGCGGCCGTGGAACATCGGCAGGCTCGCGATCATGTGTGGACGACGCGCGGCACGACGACCACCACCGACTCACTGCGATCGAGAATCTCCACGATCGTGCCCACCGGAATGGGCTCCGCAACTTCCGACCTCGCAGCCAGCTTGATCTGCGCGCCCGCCATGATGACCTCGACCTGTCCATAGCCGTTGCCGGGGATTTCCCGAACCACGCGAACCTCCTGGGTCCCCGACCGCAACTGTTCACACGGGTCGCACACCCGACGCAGCCATGACCTCAGGGCGACGATGCCGACCAACCCCGCCGCGCCGGCGATCGCGAGTTCATGCTTCGGAGCCAGCGAGGTCAAGCCGTGGACGACGACTGCAGTCAGACCGAAAAGGGTGAGAAACGAGGCCAGGATATCGGCAGCCGGAAAGCGCATGCTCCACAGGTGTTCGTGAGAAGGGACGATGACGTGGTCGCAGAGCTCGGTGGGATGCAAGAGGCGTCGACCGAACCCGGTGACCAGGGCGAGAGTGAAGCCGCCGAGAAATATGAGCAAATAAGCAAATCCCCAGGTCACTGGTGCATTATACGCTGCCCTGTCGGAGAATTCGGAATTCGGAATTCGGAATTCGGAATTCTGAATTGCTCGAAACCTCTAGGCAGAAGCGTTTCAGATCTCGTCAGTCAGAAAGGCGGCGATGTCATCGGGCGGTGGGCAGACGATGTGCAGCTTTTCGCCTGACCTGGGGTGGGGGAAGGTGAGCGAGGCCGCGTGGAGCAGCGGGCGTGGCGCTTCGTCAGCCCGCCGGGACCCGTACAGGCGGTCGCCGAGGACCGGGTGGCCGACCGACGCAAGGTGGACCCGCACCTGGTGGGTTCGACCGGTGACCAGCCGGCACTCGACCACCGCGAGACCGTTTTCAAGGTGAGCGACCACCCGAGCCTCCGTCGCTGCCTTCCGACCCGAGGGGTCGGTGGTGAAGCGCCACGCATGGAGCCGGTCGCGAGCGATCGGGCGGTCGATCTCAACCCGTTCGAACTCCGGGTGGCCCTCGACGACCGCCACGTACACTCGCTCCACCAGACCTTTGCCCCAGGCCGAGGTCAACGGAGGCAGCGCCTCGGGGTGGCACGCGAAGAGGATCGCTCCGCTGGTGACCCGATCGAGACGGTGGACCAGACGCAGGAATGGTCGCTTGCCATCCGCGACGGCCCTGGCCACCAGGACCTGTTGATCGAACGCGAGCTCCCCCTGCTGCATGTTTTCGGCGGAGGCCGACAGCACGCCGGCGGGCTTGGCCGCCACCAGCAGCCAGCGATCCTGGTGGAGTATCGTCGGGGTGACGATGTTCGGCAGCGGTCCGACTCCAAGTTCGGCGGGGGGTTGCAGGATATCCACGACATCCCCGGCGGTGACCGGGCGCGACTGCACCCTTATCGGCCGGCCGTTGAACCGGATCGTGCCCTCGGTCAGGAGGCGGCGGGTGGCCCGCCGGCTGAGTTGCGTGACCGCGGCGAGAAAGACGTCGATGCGAGCGCCCTCGTGCTCCCGCGTCACGATGCAGCGGGTAAGATCCTCAGCGGGCTGCGAGGCGCTCACATTTCGGGCTTTATTGTGCGGGTCGCGGGCAGGGCCCGGGTGCGCGCCCACGAGCGGATCGCCTTGAGTTGTTCCTCCATGGTGCGGGACAGCGGGATGATCTTGCCGAAGGAGGCCAGCATATCGTTCTGTGAGACCTCGACGCCGCGCGCATGGCCGGTGATGCGGGCTGATGCGACGGCCTGTTCGATCTCCGCGCCGTTCCAGCCCCGGGTTGCGGAGGCGAGCAGGATGAGGTCGTACCGGGAGGTTTCGAGACTGTTGCGGTCGAGGTGAATCGACATGATTTCCTTGCGTTCTTCTTCGTTCGGCAGGTCGACAAAAAAGACCTGATCGAATCGACCCTTGCGGAGGATCTCCGCGGGCAGCAGGTGGATCCGGTTTGCCGTCGCGGCGACGAAAACGTCGCCCCGGTGCTCCTGCATCCAGGTCAGAAAGCTCGAGAAGATCCTGGTGTTGGCGCCGGTCTCGCCTTCGTTGTATCCGGCGATCCCCATTTCGATCTCGTCGATCCACAGGATGGCGGGCGCCACCGACTCCACGGCCTCCAGGGCGCGGTGAAAGATCCACTCGGCCGAACCGTGAACCCCGGCAAACACGAGGTTCATGTCGAGCCGGAACAGCGGCATCTTCCAGTCGTGCGCGATGACCTTCACCGCAAGGCTCTTGCCGCAACCGGAAATGCCCATCAGCAGGACGCCACGAGGTCGCGGCAGGTCCTTCGCCCGGGCTTCGGGGAGAAACAAAGAGCTGCGCTCGGCGACCCACTCCTTGAGTTGGTCGAGGCCCCCGAGTTGGCTGAGGCTGGCGTCGGGCGGTACGAACTCGAGGATGCCTTCCTTGCGGGTGATCTGTTCTTTTTCGCCGAGAACTTCCCGGAAAAACGCCTCGTCGAGGTCGGTGTGGCGCTCCAGCAGGCGCCTCAACAAGTGCTCGGCCTCGGTCAACGACATTCCCTTGAGAGACGCCACCAGACGATCCACGATGCTCGGTTCTTCAGCCCGTTGACTGAGGAGATCCGTCACCAGCGACCTGATCTCGCCGTCGTCCGGAAACAGGGAGACGACGATATAGGCCAGGGGTTTGATGGAGTCCGGAAGCTCTGCGTTCTGCTGCAGGAGAAACAGGAACCGCCCGGTGTTGCGGATCTTCATGGCGGTATCGCGAAGCCGCCGGCGCAGCAGGCGATCTTCGAGCATGCCGTCGAAATCCTTGAGCAGGTAGAGGCCGCGAGGCGCCTCCGAAGCTATCCAGGCGAGAGCCTCCATGGGGTCGCGGTGGTTTCCCGTTCCCTGATTGATGAATCCGTCGACGCAGTTCCACACCACCACCGGCAGCGGGTTGGGTTTGGCGGCGGACCCGAATCGCTTGAGCAGTTGTTCCTGGCGATCCTCCTCCGGGCTCACGAGAACCGTAATCGGATATGCGGAGGAGAGGGCGGTATGAATCTGATCGAAGGTACTGCGCATGATAGCCTTATTGTATCCCCGTATCGAGGTGTCGATTCAAGAAGTCAGGAGCGGTCGCGCCCGAGGTTGTCGGATGTGAGGGGCTGTAGATCGCGTCGTTCCACGGCTCCGACAACGTCTGCCGCTCGACCTTCGCGCGATCGCCACACCATGACTGCCGAAATCGCAATGACCAGAGCCACGGCCAACCAGGTCCCCACCAGCCTCCCGGCATCCGCCGAGGCGCTCAGCCGCCGCAGGTCACCGGCGAACCACCAACCGAGACCCGACCAGACCGCGAGGTGAACCACCAGCGCCGCCAGGTCGACAGCTGCAAACCGCGGCCACGGCACCCGAATCACACCACAGGCCGCCAGCCACGCGCCGCGACCCACCGGCAGGACCCGGGCGGGCACCAGGCCCAACAGGGCCGCCGGGGAGCTCGCGAGACGATCGGTGACGGAACGCAGCCGACCTTCGACCCGGGGAAACCGGCCGAGGCGCGGACGCAGCCACCGGCCCGCAAGGTAGACCGCCTGATCGGTGCCGAAGTGGCTGATCACCACGGCACCGAGGATTCCTGCGGCGATCCCCGGCGAATCGGCGCGAGCGGCCAACACGCCCATGGCAACCATGAAGATCTCCTCGGGAATCCAGTGGCCGACCACCCGGATCACCGGGGGCAACAGGAAGGCGAGCAGGAGCGCGTGGGGTTCGAGCCAGGCGATGAGATCGGTGAGATGACTCAACACGAGATCGAGTATAGCGGAGAGGGGGAGGGGAAGGGGATTTCGGATTTCGGATTTCGGATTTCCCACCCAACCCCCCACCGACAACCTGGGCCGGAGTATTCAGAATGGGAAAAACCACACACCGCCCACCCGGCAGCCGGGACGGCTGCCCCACAAGGGAAGAACCATCGGTGCCATTGTGGGGCACGCGTCCCGCGTGCCGGGCGGGTGGGGCCGCGTGTGACGGATGTGCCTTAACGGTTGAGACTGAGCGAGGCGTCGAGCAGGGCTCGGGTGGCGGGATGTTCGGGCGTTGCCAGCACGTCCTCGGTTCGGCCGATCTCGACCAGCGAGCCGTCGGCGATGACGGCAGCCCGTTCGCAAAGCTCCCGAACCACCGCCAGATCGTGCGAAATCATGATCAGCGCGAGACCACCATCCCGCCGGAGGTCGAGGAGCAGATCGATGATCTCGGTCTGCACCGAGGCGTCCAGGGACGACACCGGTTCGTCCAGCACCAGGAGTTTCGGGTCCGGCGCGAGCGCGCGCGCTATCGCGATGCGTTGCCGTTCACCACCCGAAAACGCGTCCGGGAAGGCCAGCTCGGCGCCCGCTCGAAGACCAACCCGGTCGAGGACCTCGCGCACCCGCCGGCGGCGGTCCCGAACGGTACCGATACGGTGTGCCGCCAACGGTTCGGCAACAATGGACCCCACCCGGAGGCAGGGGTCGAGCGACGAGCCGGGATCCTGAAACACGGCCTGGAAATGTCGTCTGAGAGGTCGAATCCGCCATTCCGGCAGACCGCTGATCACCTGATCTTCGAATCGGACCTCGCCCCGATCGGGCCGTTCGATGGCGAGCAGCAGTCGAGCCAGGGTGGACTTCCCGGACCCGGAACGGCCCACGATCGCCAGCGACTCGCCGTGGCCGAGCCTCAGGCTGACGTTGCGGACCGCATCGATCCCGGCTTCCTTACGGATTGTTGATCCGCCGCGATGATAACGTCGGCAGAGGTCCTTCGCGACCATCAGGGATTCAGTTTTCGACACGATCGCCCTCCCGGCCGGTGGCTGCCACCGGGCACCGCAGCCGCCGGTCGACCGCAAGGTCGACCAATCCGGGCCGGGTCTGGCGGCATGCGGACTGGACCGCGCTACACCTCCGGGCAAACGGGCAGCCTTCTGCCAGGGATCCATCGCCACCCGAATCCGGGTGGGGTGTCCGGCGGGCTCGGCGATCGCGGGAGCCGGCTGAAGATGCCAACAGCAACTGCGTGTAGGGATGGAGCGGCTCGTGAAACAGGGAGTCGGTCGGCGCCTCTTCGACGATTTCGCCCGCATACATCACGATCACTCGATCCACGGCATGCCGGACGACCTCGAGGTCGTGGCTGATGAGCAGCAGCGACAGGCCGCGCTCGCCAACGAGTCGGTCGAGAAGCCGAAGGATCTCGACTCTGGTGACAACGTCGAGCGACGAGGTGGGTTCGTCGGCGATCAGGAGGTCCGGTTCACCGGCGAGGGCGAGGGCGAGCATCACCCGCTGCGCCTGACCACCCGAAAGTTGGTGTGGGTAGGCGCCCAGGATCCGGTCAGCGGAATCCACGGCCACCAGTTCGAGCAGCTCGCGGGCCGCGACACGACTCCGGGAACGATCGACCTGGCGATGCGTCAGAACGGCCTCCTCGAGTTGATACCCCACGGTGTAGACGGGGTTGAGCGCGCTCGACGCCTCCTGGAAGGAGATCCCGACGGTCCGTCCGCGCCATCTCCGCAGATCGGCGGCGGGTACGGTTCCGAGGTCCCGGCCCTCGATGAGCACCAAGCCGTCGAGGATGCGGCCCGGCTCGGGAACCAGCCCGAGGCAGGCGAGGGCGGTCAGGCTCTTGCCGCTGCCGGATTCGCCGACGATGCCCAGGCGTTCCCCCCGCGCCACGGAAAGCGAGAGACCCCTCACGGCAATCGTGAACCCATTTGGGTTGCATGGAAAACCGATGGTGAGCCGCCGCAGCTCGATCACGGCACGTACATCTCAACGGCTCAGGCGTCGGTGTTCGAGCCTCGCGCCGTCCATCCCGCCTGCGGCGAAGAGGGTCGTCCGCTCGGGCGGCTGCCCCCAGGAATGGAGGACGGTGTCGGACGGATCGAGCACGCCGTCGCCGTTGTCGCCAAGCAGAACGAACCAATGGTCGCCGTCTGCGAGCAGGTCGCCGGGACGCACGTCGTTGCCCCACACCAGTGGCCGGCGGCCGGTCCTGAGACGGTCGCCGTCGATCGTGACCTCGCCGAGGGCCTCGAGGGCCGAGGGGTCGAGGTCCGCGCCACCGCTCGCGGCCGATGCCGCCAATGTCCACGAGGAAACCACGACGCGGTCGTCGACGAGCCCGGTAAAGGACGTTCCGAATGCATCCTCCGTGACGGCGTTCCATTCGACGGGCGTGTCGCCCTGCGGTTGGAATCCCGGCAGCCTGAAAAGCTCTGCCGCCGACGGGTCGATGTTCTCCCCGAGGTCCGCCGCCAACAGCAGGGTGGGGAAACCGGGATCGAGGAACTGCTCGACCTCAACCGTCGCGATACTCTGCAGCGCACCGACGTCGTTGATCTCCTCGACCACTTCGACCCTGGCGTACAGCCTGATGGTCCCGGCTCCCTCGGGAGGGTTGTTTCCGGTCTGGGCTATGTAGTCATCGTTGTGGGTTTCGGGCAGAACTTGAGCCTGGAGCCCACGGCCCATCTCGGGCGCCAGAAAGGTCCGGTAGGTGAGACGTTCCGCCGCGGTTTCCGGGGTCAGCACGCCACCGAGGTTGGAACATTCGACGGAGAACCAGAAAACCCGCAGGGTTCGATCGTGGTCGGGCCACTGAGCGGTTTGGAGGTGGGGGACCTCCGTGCCGTCGAGTTCGAGGCGCGCGGCGGGCGACAGCCATTCGTCCGCGCCGCCCCAGCGTTCGAGGCGGAGGGCGAGCGCGACGTCAACCCGGTCGCCGGGCGGCACCCGCCGCCGGCCCTCGCGGTAGACCGGGTCCGAGCTGGTGGCTGTGACGATTCTCGCCTCCACCACGACCGGTCGCCGGCGTTCGCGGATCTCGTCGAGGACAAACGGGATGGCGATAATCACCACGATTGCAGTGAAAATGGCGACAGGAAGTCTGGATTCGGAAGCCATGCGGAGATTGTACCCCGACACCGATGGTCTATCATCCGGCTCGAGGCGTAACGGATGATCAAGAAGGTGCTGCGCAACGCGATCTGGCTGGGGGTCGGTGAAGCGGGGATCAAAGGCGGTCTGCTGGCGGTGGCCGTGTTGATCGCGCGCGGCGGCGGACCGGCGGCGGTCGGCACGTTTTCGATAGCTTTTGCCGCGGCTCTGATCGGCGTCATGGTGCTCGCGTTCGGTCAACAGGAGGTTTTGATCCGGGAGGTCGCGCGGGCGCCGGACCGTGCGCGAACGCTGCTGGGCCTGTCGAGCACGTTGCAGCGCCGGCTGGCGGTGTGGCTGGTGCCGATCGCCGGCGCCGCAGCGTTCCTGGTCGCGGAGCCAAACCTGCGTCTCTCGCTGCTGGCCTTTGTGCCATACGTCGTTCTGCGAACCGCGACGATCACTCGCGGTGCGGCGTTCAAGGGTCTGGATCGCATGGATGTCGAAGTGCGCGCCCGCGGCCTCGAGATTCTCGTAGCCGTGGTCGGGGTTGGTCTGGGCGTGACCCTGGCGTGGCCGGTCTGGACTGCAGGTGTCGTGTTTTCGCTGGGCGCAGGTCTGGGTCTCGCATGGATTGCACGCTTGTCCCGGGGGCTGGGGATCGATCCACCGTCCGGGGCGGGAACTTCGGCGATTCGCGAAGGACTGCCGTTCATGATCCTGGCGGTGCTCGGGCAGCTGCTGGTCAACACGGATCGGTTTCTGCTGGCGTTTTTAGGCGTCGCTCGCACCGAGATCGGATACTGGGGAGTGGCAGCAACCGTCGTGTGGGCACTGGTTGCGGCTCCGCAGCTGCTCGCGGTGGCCGTATACCCGACTTTTTCCCGGCTCGCCCATCGTGGGGGGTCCTGGCGATCCGCCGGTCTGGCCTCGGTGGCGATGGGTTGTGCGGCAGGCGTCGCGTGTGCGATGGCCCTGCGGGCGGTCGCGGGACCGTTGGTTCACCTTTTTTTTGGTTCTGATTTCGAGCCGGCCGTGCTTTTGATGAGACGCTTGTCCCTGGCCTTGCCGGGCGCATTCGCGATGATGGTCGTCGGCACGGTGTACGCCGCGTGGAGGCGTCAGCTCCTGGCGATGTGGGTCCTCGCCGCCGCGTTTGGCGTGTCGCTGACTCTCAATCTCGTGTGGATCCCGAACTCCGGTCCCATGGCGTGTGCCAATGCCGCGGTCGTTTCATATTCAATAGCCGCGGCAGCGATGGCGGTTTTACTGTTCGCTGCGGGCGGACCTCGGGGGGCGACATCGTGAACACCCCACTCGCCGGAGTCGTCATCGTCCACTTTGGTGAGGTGGATCCGACCATCCGTTGCAGTGCATCGGTGTGTGGCGACCCATCCCGACTCGGGCGACGGGTGATCGTGGTGGACAACTCGGGGAACCTGGAGGCGGACGCGCTGGTTGCAGGTGTCGAGGTCATTCGGCGGGCGGACAACCCCGGATTCGGTGCCGCCATCAACGTCGGCGTGGCAGCCCTCGAGGGGGACGAGGAAATTTCTTTTTTCGTGGTGCTCAACAATGATGCGGTGCTCGGCCCCGGCTATCTCGACGCGGCCGCCGACGCTCTCGAGGTCGGGGTCGGGGCGGCCGGTGGTCCGATCTGCGACGGGCTTGACAACTCCAAGCTGTGGTACGCCGGAGGCGGCATCAATTTTCTGACCGGGACGGTCCGCCAGCAGCGCTTTGCCCATGCTTCGGGCCGGGCGCGTGATGTCGGTTACATCCCGGCCACTGCGATGGCGGTGTCGGCGACAGCCTGGCGTGACGTTCGGGGTTTCGACGAGCGGTTTTTCCTGTACAACGAGGATCTGGATCTGTGTCTGCGTCTGCGCCGAGCGGGGTGGAGGCTTCGATTCGAGCCCGGGATGGAGACTTTCCACCGTCTCGGCGGATCGACGGGGTCGGCGGAACGATCGCCGTTGTATCTCGAGAACCTCACTGCAACGAGATTTCTGCCATTTCAATCGAGGCTCTACCGGGCGTATCTCGGTGGCGTGCACACGATGTACAACTCGGTGCGGATGCTCGGACTCTGCATGCGACACACCACCCGGTGCGGCCCCTACATCGCGGCCGTCGCCCGCGGTCACGTCAGGGCATTGAGTTCGGTCTTCAGCTGAAGGTCAGTTCTCAAGGTGTCGGTTGCCGGCGCGCGATGGCCTCCCGGTAGACGACCTCGAGCAGTTCGGCGGCATGTTGCGGCTGGAAATGGTCGGCCAGGGCCTCCCGCCCGGCGTCGATCAACTCCTGCGCGGCATCTCGGCTCAGTCGAAGCCGTTCGACGGCCGCCCCGAACTCGGCGCCGTTCCTGGCGAGCAGGTAACCTCGCTTTCCCACGTCTTCGAGGCCGCGCACCGCCGTCGGCGTCGCGACCACCGGCACCCTCCTGGCCCACGATTCCAAGATCTTCATGCGAATCCCCGAAGCAATGCGAAGGGGGACCGCGAGCACGGTTCCGGGGCGAAAGAGCCGCGAACTGTCGGCAGGGGCCGGGTGATAACTGACTGATGGCCCGCCGGCCCCCTGATCCGGGCCGAAGATGTGGGCGTGGGCGTCGGGGTTGGCGCCGAGGATGCCAGGCCAGATGTCTTCGAGAAACCAGGCGAGTGAATCTCGGTTGGGCAGCCAACCGCCGGTCATCAAGACGACGGGTGGGTCGCCGGCAAGAGGCTCGTCAAACCACGGCAACGCTGCCGGAAACGGCGGCCGGACGACTGTGATGCGACGGGCCGAAGCCCCGGCGCCGCCACCCAGCGTTGCCGCGTCGGGTTGGGTGAGGACCACAGTCGCAGCTGCGAGGCGGATTGCGCGGGCTTCGAAGACGGCCATTTTTCTGGCTTCGTCACGGGCGATCCAGGCCAGGTGTCGTTTGCGAATCGCGACCAGACGCCACAGCTCGCTCTCGACGTTCTGCGCCCGCAGCACAACCGGGGGGCAGCCGTTGACCGGCGGGAGATTGTAAAAGGCCTGAATCTGCTCTGCGTGGACCACGTCAAAGGACTGGCGGTGGAGCAACTCCGTGATCACCCGCTGAACGGCGCGATGCTTGTGCCGCAGCACCGACATCGGTTTTCTGGTGGCGAGGGCCGCGGCAGCCGACCACAGGATTCCCGATGGACGGGCGGGCACGAGGTGGACCGCTTCGCACACCGATTCCAAATGCTGCCGTGCGACTGCTGTTTCTGCACCGAGATCGGGCGCGACGTAGGTGATGCGGTGGCCTCTGGAGGCGAGCTCGGTGAGGGTGTTCCAGATCAGGAGCCGACCGCCGTCCTGCGGCGGATAGGCCGGTTTCGTGGCGACATACAGGATGCGCAGCCGGCCTGTCGGGAGTGGTGGATTCTCGAGCGTCATCTCTCCTCAAGGGCGATCGAGCCGCCGACACGAAACGGAAGGTTGATTCCCGGAGTGCGGCCTCCGCCGTGATTGTCGCATTTCTCCAGAGGGGCGGCCGGCCTCAGGCGACGGGTCCCTGCTCCGACCCGTCCCGATCGACCAGAGCTCGAAGAGCCTGGGCATAGACGGTCGTAGCATCGCCCCAGTCGTCGCGGTCACCGTCCCCGATCAGCGGGGAGGCGATGCTGCGGCCGAAGATCCGTAGCGCGGCGCCCATCCGCAGCGCACGAATCGAATTGCGGGCACGGCCGGGCCGCCAGTACTTGTTGGCGAATCGGAGAAGATCGGTCCACATGAGCTCCGGATGCTGGCTTCCCACCGAGCCGGATTCCTCCGTGATGGTGGCGCCGTGAAGGTGGAAAATCTTGAAGTTCGGGAGGATCTCGACCCTCCAACCCGCCGCCGCCGCTGCACGGCAGAGATCGAGGTCCTGGCAGTAGAAGCGGTAGCCGGTGTCGAACGGTCCCACCTGGCGCCAGACGTCACGGCGGACCACCATGGCAGTGCCCGCAACCCAGTCGACTTCACCGCCACCGGAACCCGACGGCGGCCGCAGCCGGCGCCACGTATGCCACCTCCCCATCAGGGCCGGGAGACCGGAAGCCAGTGCGAAACACCACAGCGCCGACGGCGTCCGTCCGCCGCTCCACTGCGGTGTGCCGTCAGGGTCGCACAGGACCGCACCTGCGATACCGAGGTCCGGCTGGGTTGCAAATGCTTCGTATAAAGGGGCAAGGGCAGTCGGTGTCGGTTCGGTGTCGCTGTTGAGGAGCAGCACCAGGTCGCCTGACGCGCGGGCCACACCGTGGTTCACCGCGGCCGCGAAACCCTCGCTCTGGGGGAGGCGGACCACGACGTGCCTGGGGTACTTGCGAATGACCGAGTGGGCGGTGTTGTCGGTGCTCCCGTCGTCCACCACGATCACCTCGTCCGGTTGCGGGTTGCACAGCCAGAGGGCTGCCAGACAGTTCAATGTCAGCTTCCGCGTGTTGTGGGTCGGAATGACCACTGACAGCTTCAGGCGCTCGCCCATAATCCTCCGCCCCGGTTCGGGTAAACCGTCTGCAGCATCATATTCGCGACCGGACGCGGATCGGCGGTTTTGTTTCATGCAGGAACTGCAGCAAACATCGTGCCGATTGGAGCGGCCGGTTCCCATTATTTCGATCTCAATGATACGCAGACGGTTACCCGAATGGCGTGCTCCAGATCACTGGAATCGGCGGTGGCCCACCGACAACATCCTTGGCGAGATGCTGAGTTGGTAAGCACGTCAATCGAGCTCTCGCCCCACCATCGACCCGGCACCCTGCGTGGTAGTATTTCGAGGTGCCAATCTCAGAAACGCCGGTACTCGTCAACTCCGCCGACTCGAAGTTCAGCACCCGCAAGGAAATCCGAGAGCTGTTTGAGAACTCGAATCTGGTCTTGAATCTGGTTCGACGGGACCTTACCGTTCGCTACAAGCGCTCCGTCATCGGTTTTTTTTGGACGATGCTCCATCCGCTCATCCTGATGGTCATCTTGACGATTGTTTTCTCCAAGATCTTTCGTTTCGAGGGGATTTCCCATTACGAAGTGTACTTTCTCTCGGCGTACCTGGTCTTCGGCTTCTTCGCCCAAACCACGGTCCAGTCCATGACGAGCCTGTCGTGGAACGCCATGTTGCTCAAGAGAGTCAGGATCCCGAACTCTATCTTCGCGATCTCGACGACCCTGTCCGGGCTCGCGAACCTCTGCCTTGCATACCTCCCCTTGTTCGTGATCATGCTCGTACGCGGCGCGCCGATTCGTCCGACGGTGCTCTTCCTGCCGGTGGCGTTCGTCATCATCGCGGTCTTCACGCTCGGCGTGTCGCTGCTGTTGTCGGCGCTGGCGGTCTACTTCGAAGACGTGTCGCAGATGTATCAGGCTGCGACCATGGCGCTGATGTACCTGACGCCGATCATCTATCCGATCGAGATCATTCCCCCCCGGTTTCTGTGGCTGATCCGCATCAATCCGCTCACGCAGCTCTTCAAGCTGGCTCGTGACCCGGTCTACAACGGCGTGCTTCCGGACCTCCACATCGTCGCGGGGTCGGTGGCCACGGCGTGCTGCTCGCTCGTCATCGGGTGGTACTCCTTCCACCGGCTGTCACGGGGGTTTTATGAGCACCTGTGAGGCCGCCGTACCGGACGATCCGGTCATCGAGTTCCGGGATGTCTCGCTTCAGTTCCGGGTTTCGTCCGAGGGTCGGATTGCATCCCTCAAGGAGTGGATCATCCGGCTGGCGACCAACCGGGGCGCGCGCCACAACGCCGTCCAAGCCCTCGACGGGGTGAGTTTCTCGGTGGCCAGGGGTGAGGCGATCGGAGTCATCGGCCGAAACGGGGCTGGGAAATCAACGCTTTTGCGGATCGCCGCCGGCATCCTTCAGCCCTCGTCGGGGGTTGCGATCGTCCGCGGCCGGGTCGCGCCGGTCATCGAACTCGGCATCGGATTCGAACAGGAGCTGACGGGTCGCGAGAACATCGTCTTCAACGGCGCCCTGTTGGGGCGGTCGCAACGGGAGATGAACCGGCGCATGGACGAGATCGTCGACTTCGCGGAGTTGGGCGATTTCATCGACCAGCCGATTCGCACCTACTCGACCGGCATGGTCGCCAGACTCGCATTCGCGGTCGCCACCACCGTGGACGCGCAGGTCCTCTTGCTCGACGAGGTGCTGTCCGTCGGTGACGAGCGTTTCAAGCGCAAGTGCCACCAGCGCATGGACGACTTCAGGACTCGCGGTGTGACAATTTTCTTCGTTTCCCACGATCTCGGTTCGGTCCAGACGCTGTGCGATCGATCTCTGTGGATTGCCGACGGCAGGGTTGCGGCATCCGGAGACACTTCCGCCGTTGTCGAAGCCTACCGCGACTGGGCGGCATCAAACGATCGCCCTGCCTGAAGGGCGGGCCGCCAGCATCCTGCTCATGTTCACACCCGGTCCCGCGCGCCGCCTGCTGAATGTCGAAGAAATGTGAAACCCCGGCCAGCGCGCCGATCACACCCCCGCCCCGCGATATTCTTGATGAAGTGAGGGCGGCGCGCGAGGACGGACTCCTCGTCGGAAGGTGGCCCGATGCTTGTACGTGCCGTCGAACAGCGGTGTTCCCACAATGTGAGGTCAAAGGTGAGCTATTCGAGGGCAGTGAGGTGCGCGATATTGGTGGTGGTGCTGACAGGCACCGCTGTCTCCGCAATAGACGCCGCCACGCCATCGTTCCAAGTCGGTTTCCCTGTTGCCGTGAACGGCGAGCGGGTTCAGTCCAGCTCCGTCGCGCTCGGTGATCTGAATAACGACGGGTTGCCTGATATCGTCGTGGGCGGGATCGATGGCAAGGTGCACGCCTACACCTCTGCGGGGGTCAAGCTATGGGACTACGACACCGGTGAGATGGGCGTCAGCGGCAAGGCAGCGATCGCAGACGTGGACGGAGACGGGCAACCAGAAGTTGTGATCGGTGCGGGCAGCACGTCGACGCCGGCCAGCCATGGCGGACTGTACGTGATCAGTCACAACGGTGTGTTGCAGTGCAGCTTTCAGACCGGCGACTTCGCGCATGACGGTTGGCGGGACGGCGTGCACTCGTCGCCTGCGGTTGCCGAGTTGGACTTCAACGACCAGGGTCAGTTGGAAATCGCATTCGGAGCGTGGGACGGCTACGTACGTGTGATCAACCATGACTGTTCGTTGGTGTGGGAGACCTTCGTTCGCGACTCCGTGTGGTCCTCCCCGGCCATCGGAGATGTCGACGAGGACGGTTTCCCAGAGATCGTGATTGGGGTCGACTCGCACTTTGAGCCGGCGTTTGGAACCGAGGACGGCGGCATCCTGCACGTCTATCACCACAACGGTGGCGAGCTCACAGGCTTCCCAATCCAGATCGACGAGGTGATTTTCTCGTCGCCCGCGCTCGGCGACATCGACGGCGACGGGCATCTGGACATCGTCGTCGGCACGGGCCGGTGCTGGCCCGATCCGGCCTGCGCTCCGGGCGGAAACAACCACCTCGGGGTGGGCGAGTACATCAACGCCTGGGACCGTTTCGGCAGCGAGCTCGAAGGTTGGCCGGTGGGCATCCCCGGCACGTATGCCTTCGCCTCGCCAGCGCTGGGTGATCTGGACGGCGATGGCGTGCTCGACGTGGTGATCAACACCCAGGATCCCGAAGACACCGAGGGCGGTGAGGTCCACGCGCTCTCCGGGGACGGGTCGGTCCTCGCGGGATGGCCGGTGCGCCCGGTAACCCCTGCCGGTCCGGATTCTACTGTCAGCTATCAAACCCCGGCGTCACCGATCATCGCCGACATCACCGGTGACATGGTTCCCGAAGTCATTTTGGCCTCCAATTGGGAACTCGTGGTCTGGGACGCGAGCGGGAACCAGCTCAGCATGGACGGTTGGCCGCCCGGACCAGGGGAGTTCAACCTGCAGACGTCCTACACTGTCGCCAGTTCGCCGGCAGTTGCCGATCTCGATGGGGACGGCGACGTCGAGCTGATCGTGGCCGGCGCCGGCAGCAATGGAACTTCGGGGACGATTTATGCCTGGGATTTCTCCTCGCTGAACGACCCGTCCGAGCACTGGCCGGCGTTCCGTCGCGACCAGCACAACCACGCCTTCGTCTCGGCGAGCTTAGTCTTCGAAGACGGATTTGAATCCGGCAATCTGACGCGCTGGTCTTCGAGAGTCCCCTGATCGCGCTTCAGACTCCGACGAGAGTCAAAAGAGCTCGCGTCAACGATCGCTGTAAACGACTATCACCCGCGCGGGGTCGATGCCGAACCGTGCCAGGAGCTCGGCGAGAGTCGCCCGGTCGGGCCGGTTGTAGAAGGCCTCGTGGGATTCCGGGTAGCGGCCGCTGTACCCATTGACCGTTACTGTTCGCCGACGCATGGCGGCCATCCAGGCGTCGAGATGGGAGAAAAGGACGGGCTCTGTGTCCGGCCGCGTCAGATAGGCGATGATCGCAGGTGCACTGCCGTCTGGAACTCCGGCGAGCAAAGGTTCCAGGCGCTGTTCAGCGGCGGTTTTCGAGAAGCTCAGGCCCGGGGTTGACAGCCCCTCCACCGCCATCGCGAATGCCAGCGCCACAGCCGCGATTCGAAAATTGCGGTTCCTGCGATCCGCCAGGCACTGCAGAAGGACGGCTGCTGAAGTGCCGGCCAGAATATGCAGGAGCAGCGAGATCCGGCCCACTGCCCGAATCGCCTTCAACGCGGGGAACACCCTGCACAGAGCAAGATAGGGCGACCAGAGCCCGCCGCTCAGGTGCCACGCAGTGATTCCCGCCATTGCGAGCATGATGGTGCACACCATTGCCAGCGCCGCCGGGTAGTTTTTGCAGGCTCCGAATCTGCCTGGAAAACAGAAGATCGCCGCGAGGATCGGCCAGATCAGCCACCCTCCGAAGAGCTGAACCTCAACCGGAATCGAGGCGTCGCGAACGAACGACTGTTTCCCGTACAAGTAACTCTGTTCGGGTGCCGAAAACCAACTTCCGAACGTTGGTGAGAGCGTTTCAATGTCTTGGATTGGGTTCGTTCCATGGTTGCTCGAAATTGAGGCGTACGGACGATAGAGCAATATGAGAGAGAGCACACATGTCGACACCACCAGCACAATCTTCTTGAAATCTCTCTTTACAGACTTGATGATGTTTCTTTTCGTAGATTCTGAGAAAAAAAACAAAATTGAAACAAGTGATATTGCAATACACGTTGAAAATACTCCGAGGTAAATGCTTGATAGGTGTTGCCATACAAGTGATCCAAGAAAGAACGTCAAATGCTTAAATTTGCTCGTTTCGATCCAAGAAAATAAGAAACTGAGAGACAAAATAAAAGGATAAACTGGGAGAAGCTGTGGATGGACGAGTTGAGAAATCCAGCCGAAGAATGACAGAGAAAAGAATACAATCGGGAGCGATATCCATTGATCGATCTTGAGAATTGATAACAAAAAATAAAAAGAAATAGTGTTTAATAGAATTGTCACGATAAGCATGAGTTGAAATGAAGCCATCTCCGTTATCCCGAGTTCTCTGAAAGGGACGTAAAAAAGAAGACTGGCTAACAAATTCTCGCTGAAATAGAGTGTATTCTGTACCGGAAAGAACTGACCGGGGCTCGAATATTCATAGTACCCGAGAAGTGACAAATACCCGTGTTCGAGGATGAGGTTGTTGAGCCGCGAGTCGCCGAGGTCTCCGGGAACGGCGTCGCCGCCGGACGTCAGCATGGGCATGAGAAGGTGGAGGAGAACCAATGCACACGCGATAGTCACACCGGCGAACCGGTACAGTTTCACCCGAGCCTCAGTCGGCTGCGATTTCATCGAGGCGATCCACAATTTTCGCGCCCGCCCTTTTCCACGTCCAATCCCGGGCCATTTCGGAAGCCGCGTATTCGCCGACGGCGCGTGCCTCCTCGCGATTGTCGTAGACGTGGCGAAGGAGATGGCGGAGGTGGTCCGGGTCCGGGTCGGCCCACTGGAATCCCGCATAGTATGGGCACTTGGCTCTTGCGGGGATGGTGCCCTTGATGCGGAGGGGAAAAGAGTTGGCTTCGGTCACGAACTGAGTGTGGGCGCCCCAGTCAGTCGCGATGGTCGGCAGGCCGCAGGCCATGGCTTCCATCAGCGGCATGTCCCAGCCCTCGCCTCGTCCGGCGGAAACCAGGCAGTCGACCGACCGATAAAGTGACCCCAGCTGGTAGTAGGGGAACTCACGATTGATCATGAAGACGATGCGTCCACCGCGGGATTGGAGCTCCAGTCTTCGAATTTCCTCTTTCAGCTGAACCCCGGGGTCGCGATTCATGATCTTGCACAGCAGCTTGACGGGTTCCTCGGCGCGAAACTCGTCGTTGAAGATCCGCATCATCAGCTGGGGGTCTTTGCGCTCACCCCACTCGAGATTGGCGAGGAAGACAAAGTCGTCGTTGGGGTCCCGATGTGCCCTGATCTGCGGCGAGAAGAAATCGCAGTCGACGCCGAGCGGCATGACGTGAATGGGACGGTTGACGCCGCAGCGCACCATGCCTTCGCGGTTGAATTCGCTGGGAACCCAGACCTCGTCCATCATGTTCGCCTGCCGGACCCACTCGTCCGGAAAGCCGTCGACTTCGAGCATGGTGTAACCGATCTTGTACTTGCCGCGGTTCGAGGCGAAGACGTCGCCCTGCCCGTATACCACGCCGATTTTTCGCTGGGCTCCCGACACTGGTCGCGAACTGATGACGTTGAGGTGGTAGTCGCCGGAGTTCTCCGGTTCCGGAACCGGGAACACCGTCCCGGGTCCGTAGACATAACGGTAGGCGGTGTGGACGCCGAGGTCCTCGAGTGCGAGCAGGAACTTGCGGCAGCTGGCCGCGTAGCCGGACGGGAAGTTCATGATCGACTGCCACATCAGTCTGTGGCGGTAGCTCCCCTCGAGGCTTCGGCGCCACTTCTTGGTGAAAACCCGCTGGCTGGTCGCGAAGAGTTTCTTGCGGGTCTCGTCCTGGCCGGAGGTCGACCCGTGTTCGTCGTGCACCAGCGTGACGCCGCCGCACACCATGGTGGAGAAGCCCGCTGCAGCGGCCCGAAGACAGTAGTCTGTGTCCTCGAAGTACGACTCGAAGTCCTCGCTCAAACCTCCGATGGCTTCGATGACCTCGCGCTTGATCAGGGCACAAGCGAAGACGATCCCCTGGACATCGCGGTCAGACGAATACTGACCGACGTCCTCCTGCAACGAGCCGATCTGCTGGCCCCAGAAGGTGTCGGGGAGGATGTAGGTCCCGGCGTGCAGCAAGCGCGAATCGGAAAGGACGAGCCGGCATCCGATGACGCCGGCTGCCGGGGTTTCAGCCGCACAACCGCGCATCCGCTCGAGCCAGTCGTTCTGAGTGAACACGAGGTCGTTATTGAGCAGGACGATGTCGGAGCTTGGGTCGGCGGCCTCGATCCCTGCGTTGTTACCGCGAACGAACCCGCGGTTCTCGGGCAGCAGCAGCGTCCGCACCCAGTCGAGCTCGGCGAGCTTTTCCCGGGTTTCGTCGGTTGATCCGTTGTCAACAACCAGAACCTCGGCGTTGTCGAGCCGGGTCTCGCGCAGGGTTTCGAGACACTTCCGCGTCAGCGCCCACCGGTTCCAGGTGAGGACGATCAGGGTCACCGGCCGGATCACGTCGGTTTCTCCAGATCGGCCGGGCGCGCGGGCGCGCTCTGCCACGCGTCGTCGAGCGCCGCCTCGACGCTCGACGGGAGAAAGTGGGTGGTCTCCGGGAACCAGCCCATCGCGTAATACTCGTCAATCGACGCCAGCTGGATCTCGCGCATCGCGCCGCCGTCGAAGATCGACCCGATCATGAGCCGGTCCTTCGGGCAGGCGAGCTTCTGGATGAGGCGCAGCTCATCCGAGCGACGGCGGACGATCTCCTCTAATGCCGCCACCTGCTCGCACAGCTCGGCGATCTGCCGGTCCCGGTCGTCTCCTGAACTCACCAACGCCTCCCGAATACATTCCGCATACCCTGAAGCCATCTCCAACTTTGTGACCCCATGACCCGAGCCAGATACTCTCCGGACTCGTCCAGACGACGTCGGATCTCCGCGGGATCGGTGATCGCCTCGATCCCGGATGGCGAGATTGCCGTTATAGGATTGACCATCGTTCGATGAGACGGTCGCGCGGCGAGTTCGATCACCCGCCACGGAAGCGATGACGCGATGGCCTGGCACATGTCGAGGTGGTCGCGGAGGAGTCTCCTGTTGCGCTGGTCCTCGAGCGGGTCGCTCGGGTGCCGATCGCATTGGCGCGCCCTCGCTGCGACCTGGGGATGGCTGAATCGGTCCGCACAGATCGCGGCCATCCGCTCCCTGGTTTCGACCAAACGGAGGTGCAGATCGAGATGCTCCGCGGCGAGCCGGCCGCTACCGAACTGGGGTTTGGATGCTTCTTCCACAGCCTCTTCCTCAGCTCTCATCGTACCCGATACGGTATCAACCCGGGCCCATCCGCTGATAGAGGGAGATGTGCCTGCGTGCGGCTTCGTCCGGGCGGGGGAGGTGGTCGATAACGGCCCTCGAGACGTCTGGCGGGTTCGCCAGAACCTCGAGGATCGCCTTCGCCAGCCCGTCGGCACCGTCATTGGGCGGCACCAGACGGCCGGTGCCCCAGGCTCTCAGCCGTTCGCCGACGGCCCCGAGATCGAACGCCACCACCGGCACGTGGGATGCCAGACATTCGTCGACCACCAAGGCGTAGGCTTCAGGCCAGATGGACGGCAGCACCGCGACGGTAACGCGGTCGCGGGTCAGGAGTGAGGGAAGACTGCCCTGCCTATAGTAGCCGCGGACCCACACCCGGCTGATACGTCGAACTTCTCGTGTCAACCGAGGATCTCCATTGCCGTAAACAAAGGCAGGAAGCCCCGGGATCTCAGCCGTGATGCGTTCCATGACCGGGCCGATCAAGGTGCCTCCCTTGTGTTCGTAACAACCGCCCACGAAGGCAATCGCTGGTGGATTCGCAGGCCTCGTGATCGGGGCAAGGATCCGCGACGTGGCTGGGGAAATCACCACGGACTTTGCGGAATGGTTGGTCTCTGGGAAGAGTTTCTCGTGAGCGACTTGAAGGAACTCTGACGGATAGACCACAGCGTCCGCTTGTTCGAGAATCCTGGCAGCCGCCCGTCGATGGTCTGTTTGTGAGGTCTTGATCGCGTCCTCGGCATGGGCAAGGCAGGCGCGGCAACGATCGTCGTCCGTGGAGTATTCACAGAAGCGCCCTGTGGTGCTCTCGATGAGGTGAGGTCTTCGGCAGAACAAAGAAAAGTCGTGAACGGAAAGTACTGTGCGGAGGCCGCGATCTCCGAGGTCTGGGATGAGGCCGAACGGTAGGCCGTTGTTGTTCTCCACGTGAACGGTGTCCGTGGCGATCAGGCGGGCGGCCTCGGCAACAGAGGCTGCGATTCCTTGCCTTGCGTCAAGCGCGATCGAACCGGATTCACTCTCTGTCCACACCTCGAGAAGAACGGACCCGTCTTTGGGGTAGGCCAGACCCACCGGTCGTACCGACCTCTCCTGCACGAGACGATCCAGCATTTGAATCTGTGATCCGCCTCTCTTCGGTGACGGCGGGATGGACACCACGTTGAGCACGGGCGGTGGATGGTGCTGCGTTACGAGGCGCAGGTCGCCGCGGGTCAAGTGTCTCAGCGATCGCAGCCGGCGGGCGTCGCTCAGGCGGTCGAGCGCCCGGTTTGCCACCGCACGTGGCCCTTCACTACGGAGCACCTCGATCGCCAAGGCAAGAAAACCGCGGAAGCTCGAGCTCACCGTTCACCTCGAAAAACCCGCTCGTAAACCTCTTCGACGGCAGCTGAATGTTGTTCGACGCTTGCCACCGCCGGCAGCGACCGCCGCCACGCGTCGAGTATCCCCGGATTCTCGATCAGCTTGTTGATCCACTCCGCGAGCGCGCATGAATCGCCCGGTGGCACGGTTGCGCCGCAGACTCCGTCGATATCGAGTTCTTCGAGAGCGCCGCGGCGGCTCGCGATGACCGGCACGCCGGCGGCGATAGCCTCGCGTGCGACGATACCGAAGCTTTCCATGCCGAGCGAGGGCACGACCAGGACGTCAATCAAGGACAGGATCTCGTCTCGATCAGATTCCTGGAACCTGCCCAGAAACTCGACCGTACCATCTGCCACCCGTTCCCGAAGCCATGCGCTGTAGTCAGGGTTGGCATTGGGGTTGCCCCAGATCAGAAGCCGGGCGGCGTTCGGATCTATCGTCCGAAACGCCTCGACCGCAACGTGGGCGCCCTTGTGGGGCATCAGGGCGCCGACAATACCGAAGGTCATGGGGCCCATCCCCCGCGCTCCGGGTTCGCGCCGCCGTTCAGGTTTGTCGACCCCGTATTCGAGGACGTGGACGGGCGCACCTGGCCTGAACAACCCCGCCTTCGCATACCACTCGCGAACTGATTCCGAACCCATCACATAGGCAGAGGCGTGTCGCAGGGCTCGCCTCATCAAACGAGCTCTCGCGACGTAAAGCGCGCGGTTGAGCAGGCCACGAGGTGAAAGCCCGGTCAGCGGCAGGCAGGAGGCGCACCTGGCCGGCGTTGGCCCCGGACACAACCGGCCGTCCGCATGCCAGAGGTTGGCCCGTGCACACAGCGCCCACCAGTCCTGGACCTGGTAGACGATCGGGAGGCGACGCTTCCGGATGACGCCCATCAACGAGGCGCTGTGCCCGGCGAGGTGGTGGACGTGAACCAGGTCAGGTTTCGTGCTGTGGATGAACCTGTCGAACTCGTGCTCGAACCACAGGTTTTTCAAAGCGTTGCGTGTGATCGGGTTGCGATGGTCGAAGTTGTTGACCAGCAGCCGGACCCGGACGCCGCGGTCGAGGTAGGCCAGCCGTTGCCCGGTGGCGCGGCCGCCGTCGGCGATGCGGACGAATGCGGAAACCCGGTGGCGACGCGCCTGTTCGAGTGCCAACCGGCGGGCGTACTGCTCGGTGCCGCCGATGTCGAACGGCGGCCAGCCGTGGACCACGTGGAGGATCGACAGCGGCCGGCCCGACGCATCGTCGAACGGAACGCCGTGACGTTCCAACACACTGTCGACCACCCGACTACGCATAGCCTCGAGGGGATCGGCATCGATGAACGACGCGACCCGGGGGATGTAGGTTCGGTCGATGGTCTGCAGCCGTCGCACGGCACGTTTCAAGCGGCGGGTCTTCTCGGATCCAAAGCTCGCCTGGCCGGCGTGGTAGACGAAGGTCGCGTCGTCCGCGATGTGGATGAACCCGGCCCGCGTGGCGCGAATGCAGAACTCGTTCTCCTCGCCGTAGCCGAGGCCGAACCGGGACTCGTCAAACAGCCCCACCGCGTCGAGGGCGGCCCTGCGGATGAAGAGGCAGACGCCGACGCCGGTCGGGAGGCGAGGGTACTCGCGCTGCGACACCCGGCTCACGATCTCCCCGAGTTCGTCGGTGGTCGTGCTCTCCGGTAACAGGTTGTCCTCGAGGAACTCCGGCAACGAACAGATAGTGGCGGCGTTGGACAGGGGAGTCACGGTCGCGATGTTCGGCGCCGAGTAGGCCGCGGTTCGCAGATTATCGAGCCAGCCCTCGGTGACCTCGGTGTCCGAGTTGAGCAGGACGACGTCGCGGTTCGACTCGCGCATCCCGCGGTTGACGCTGGCGACGAAGCCTTTCCGGGTCCCATTGCGAAGGACCCGGACCGCTCCCGGGTCGTGTTTGGCGACGCGGGCCACGATCTCGTTCACGTCCTCGCTCTGCGGACCGTCGATCACCATGATCAGGCTGTGCGGCGGCAGGGGGCTGTGCCGCTCGACACTGGCGAGACACCGGCGAAGGTGCGCAGGTGCACCGAAGACGGGGACGATGATGTCGATTCCGCCGGCGGCCTCATCCGAACCCATGTCGCGAGTCATCGAGTTGGAGAATAGCACCGAGGGGCCGACCGCCTTGCGAACAGCACCAGTTTGCGAGAGACGGTATTGCGGAGGATCTCAACACCTCAAGACCGGATCAACACTACCCGACAGGTCGTCCGGAGAACGGCGAGAACGCGGTTGGCGGCGTCGCTGAGCTGTGGCGAGATCTGCGACTCGCCGAGCCTCCGGCGGATGATGTCCGGAATCGCAACCATCACGTCGAGGGCCGCACCGCTGACGGCCCTGGCCTCCTCGAAAGTCGCCCTCTGCTCGAGAAATTCGGTTTCGGCGGCCGTGAACCTGGCCTCGTACTCCGGGTCGGCGAGACGCGGCAGTAGGTAGACGATGCGGTTTCGATGGGAGAGGCGAAGCCGCTCCAATTGGTCAGCAAAGGATGACGACTCGTGGTGGAGGACGCGCGCGGCCGGAGTGAACACCACCTGCCATTCGTGGTCTCGCAACCGGTCGCACAGCTCGACGTCTTCATAGTAGCCGGGCGAGAAGACCTCGTTGAAGAACCCGACCTCGGTGATCGCGGTCCGACGCAGAAGCATGGCGGCACCAGTCACGAACTCCACTTCGCGGATCTCGTCGTGGCGGCCGTCAGTGTCGGCCTCGCGGTGTCCGTGGTGCAGACCCTCCATACGCGGTTTCTCGAGGAAGCCACCTGCATGCTGGATAAGGCGGGTTTCGGGGTACAGAGTTTTCGCGCCGAGACAGCCGGCCCGTGGCCTGTCCCGGAGGACGCTCACAAACGCCTGGAGGCATCCCGGTTCGAGCGCCGCGTCCTGATTCAGGAGCAGAACAGCATCGATCGCGTCCGCGCCGCGGAGGACATGATCGAGGCCGCGGTTCGCGCCCGCCGGGAAACCGGTGTTCGACTCGAGCCGATCAACGGTTAACGTCGCCCCGGCTGTCTCGAAGCGGTGGCGGAATCCTTCGACGATTTCAACGGTACCGTCCTTACTGCCGTTGTCGACAACCACGAGATCGGGACACCGGTCCTGTCCCACCAGAGAGTCGAGGCAAGCCGCGATCCACGGTTCTCCGTTCCAGGTCACGACGACGGCGGCGAGGCGCACGGTTGGATCGCTCAGTCGCGATCGAGGCGCGCCAAGGCCTCGGCGAGCGACGTCATGTCGCGCTGAGCGTCCGACCAGAGCGCCTTCAGCCGCTGCACACTCTCCTCGTGCGACCACACCGTCATCTTCGACCGATCGTGGTCGGTCTGGAGCGCGCCGACGGTGGCGTCGATGGTGTCGCGTGCTGTCTCCGCGCAGCCCGAGTCGATCGCGTGGTCGGTCGTCCTGGGGCGCGAGATCTCGACGCTCACCAGTCGTCTCGCTTGAGGCGTCGAGTTCACGGCTGGAGGGCCTGGACCATCGCTGTGAGTTCCTTCGACTCGGCGGAGGTCCTTGAGTTCTTCGTGAGTTGTGATGGTGACCTCCCACACCGAAGATAGCCGATTTCCCTGAGTGTTGACCTCTTCCAGGGATACCACGGCACCGTCGGCCGCTTCAACCTGCTATTCTCAGTCCACGCCAGCGAGTTCGCTGGATGAAGTTTCTAATCATATGCCGGTCGATGCCTTCACGATCTCGTCCAACAACTACCTGGGCATGGCGCGGGTGTTGGCGGACTCGTATCTCGCCACCATCCCGGGGCGAGGGTCTTCACCTGCCTCGTCGACCGACCGTCTCCGAAGGTCCATTATGGTGGACTTCCCTTCGAGGTCATCTCAGCCGAAGATCTCGGCATCGACGGGTTCGACAACTTCGCCTTCAGATACAACATTCTCGAGCTGAACACTGCCGTCAAACCTTTTGTCTTCAAGTACCTCCGCGATCGCGTCGGCATCGACCGAGCGTTCTATTTCGACCCCGACATTCTGATCCACGACCGCCTCGCTGGTCTCGAAGTAGCCCTCGATCAGCACCTTGCAGTACTGACCCCTCACCTCACCCAGCCCATCGACAACCGCTGTCGGCCGCCGGAGCGCGTGATCGGGATGTGCGGCATCTACAATCTCGGGTTTCTCGGCCTTCGGTTGGACGGGCGGACGAGCGGGTTCCTCGACTGGTGGTGTGATCGTCTCGACCGCTACTGTTTCGTCGACCTCGCAAACGGCATGTTCGTGGACCAGTCGTGGATGGACTTCGCACCGGCGTATCTCGAGTCAGTCGCGATCATGCGCGACCCCATCTACAACATCGCCTACTGGAACCTGCCGCACCGATTCCCGGTGCTCCAGGACGGTCACTGGGAGATCGACGGCCGACGGGTCGGTTTCTTCCACTTCAGCGGGGTCGACCTCCAGGACATCGATCAGATCAGCCGGCACCAGGACCGCATCGAGCTCGCCTCGAGACCCGAACTCAGACCGCTCGTCGAACACTACACCGATCTCGTGCGTCGCAGCGGACAGCACGATTTGAGGAGCGTTCCGTACGCCTACGGCTGTTTCTCCGGCACCGACGTGTCCATTCCTGCAGATGCGCGGCGCGCCCTCCACGAGGTGGATCCGAGCGGCGCGCGCTGGCCTGATCCCTTCGATGTCGAGTGTGAGGACTCGTTTCTGTCCTGGTTGGCAACCCCGATCCATCTCGATGGGGGGGTGGCAAACCGTGCGGCGCTGTATCTGTGGCAATACAACGACAACCTTCAGGCCGAGTTTCCACGGATCGACGACCGGGACCTCCCGCGTTTCTCGCAGTGGTTCGTGTCGGGAGGCTCGGCTGAGCACGACCTGGACGACATCTTCGTCGACCCGTTACGGGCACACCTGTCGGCGTCGCTGTTTCACGATGGATGGAAGAGGATCCGGGGCATCACACTGTCTGCACCCGGGGCCGAGGCGCATTGGTTGAACAAACCGGTCGACTCCGAGATGGACCCGGTCCTGACGAGGTTGGCGACCGCGATCTACGACGCGCGGCCGGACCTCCAGGCGAGGTTTCCCGATCCCCTCGGAGGTGATCGCGGCCAGTTCGCGTACTGGCTCGTGAGGTTCGGCTCGAGCGACTACGGGCTCCACCCGTGTCTGGTTGAGCCGATCGCCAGGGCCCTGCCTCCCAGGAGCCGGCTTTCGGTGTGGCTGAGGAACGCCCTGGCTGGTGGCGACAGGCTGGAGGCCAAACCTCGTCTCCTGCAGCCGTACGTGAGGCAGGCCACGGTGGCGAGCTCGGCTGTCCGCCTCGACGACGGCCGGGTCTTCTCATCCCGGACGCCGGTCGGCGTCAATCTGGTCGGCCACTTCGAGGGCACGGACGGGGTCGCGAGCTTCGCGTCGGGAATCCGCGACGTTCTCGTCGATGCCGAGATCCCGCACGTCGTCGTCCCGCTCGACCACGACCTCCCGGACATCATGACGACTGCCCGCATCCGTTTCGAGTCCGGGGCGCCCTACCCGGTGACGTTGCTGGCACTGCCCACGCCTCAGTGGAACCCGGCCATCCGGAAGCTCCCGGTAGGGTGCCGGGCCGGTGGGATAATTGTCGGCTACTGCTGCGACCCTGTAGAGGCGGTTCGGGCGACCGAAATGACCGGAGTCGACGAAGTGTGGGTGCGCAACGCACCGGGAGGCCCATCGAATCGTTCGCATGTCCCCGGTCCCTGTCCGTCCGGTGATGCCCGCCGGCGAACGACCCGGGAGGGGCGGGGTGCGAGCCCCGTTTCAATCTCGACAGCGATCGCACCTGGTTCTTCGCAGTCGACTTCGGACGAGGCGAGGAAGACGATCTCGCCATTTCGAGGGCGCTCGAATGTGCGGCAGCTCCACCGCGACAGGCCGACGCCGGTGGGGCTCCTTTTGGTAGTTGGAACAGTCCGCTCGTCCCTGGCGTCCGAGCTTCACCACCTGCCCGTGAGGGTGCACGAAGGTCCGATCACCGCTGATGTCGTACGCGAAGGTCTCGAAGCGTGCGATGTGTTGCTCGATTTGAGCCGTTTCCCAAGGCTGGGGCCGATCGGTGTCGAGGCGGCGTTGTCCGGGAAGGTGAGGGTGACCGGTCGGTGGCTGGAACTCCCTGAAGCGGCCTCCGCGGCTTCCGAATCACATGACATCCTCATCGAATCCGGCGAGGCGTCGTCCGAGGTCATCGTGAACGCGGTGGCGGCGATGCGTGAGATCGTGCGTGAACGTGCCTCGGCTTCGGTGAAGCCGGTGGACGAGAAAGACCGTGCAGCACGCGAGGCCTGGCGGCGGGAGGCCGTGGATCAGTGGAGGCGCGAGATCCTGCGGGTTTTCAACCGGGGAATGTGATGGCTGCTGATGGCTGTGCATCGGACCTCTCGCAGACGCACCACCCACCGTAGGGTCTTTTCAGCGATGGTCGGTGATGTCGGCTGGTCGGACGGGGCCCGATGAGGCCGGGGGTCAACATCTACGGATACGTCCATGCCGAAAGTGGTGTGGGTGAGCACACCAGGCTGCTCGTCTCCGCGGTTCGTGAGGCCGGCATCGACTACTCGGTGATTCCCTTCACATCCACATTGAGCCGCCAGCAATCGGAGTTCGCCGATTTCGGCTCGAAAGACCCTCGGTTCGACGTCAACATCATCGGTGTCAACGCAGATCAGATGGACCATTTCGTGGAGATTTCGGCCGGGAGGCGCTGGACCGTCGGTACAACATCGCCCTGTGGGCGTGGGAGGTCGAAGAATTTCCGGACTGGATGGCGGCGAGCGCCCGCTGGGTTGACGAGATCTGGGCCAACAGCTCGTTCTCCGCGGCGGCCATCGCCAGGAAGGTCGATGTTCCGGTGTACCCGTTCCCGCTGCCGATCCGGACGCCGGCACCTCCGGCGCGGTCGCGGTATGAGCTCGACCTCCCGGAGAGCTTCCTGTTCCTGTTCTGTTTCGACTTCGACAGCGTTTTCGAACGCAAGAACCCACTCGGCGTGGTCGAGGCCTTCAAAGCGGCCTTTCCCGACGGGCGAGGAGTGCACCTCCACCTCAAATCGATCAACGGTAACCGTCATCCCGACAGCGAGGGAGCTGCTCGAGGCGGCGGTGTATGGCTGCCGCGCAATTACCTTTAGGAACGGGTACGTGACAGCCGTGGTGTAGCCGCATTCCTTGAGACGCTCGGCGAGCGTCCGTGCCGATTGTGAAAGGGTGTCGTCACGTCCGATCACACCCGTCCGAAACGGGTCGAGGCCGGTGAAGATCGATGCGACTGCGGATCTCGTCCACGAGGTCTGCGCAACTGCGTCCTCGAACACGGTCGCGCGGGCGGCGAAGGCGTCGATCCGAGGTGAGATCGGTTTCTCATATCCGTAGACCCCGAGGTGATCTCTGCGAAGTGCGTCGATGAGATACACGATGACATTGGGTCGAGCGACTCCGCGTTCAACAGTGGAACCGCTGCGGACTGTCGGCCGTGTCGCCTTGGGTTCTCCGGCCGGGGACACGACACGGGGGTACACGATCACAGTTCCGTTGTTGCCATTTCCGGCGGACTGGAACGACAGCCGGGTCAGCCGGCTTCAGCAGTCTGGAATAGCAATTCGCGTGCACTATCCCGAGACGGATTCACCTTCTCCTGGGTGAGCTTTCCTCCCAGTGCGCGCTGCAGGGAGATCTCGACAGATTCTCCAGTCACGGCCTCAAGAATCAGTACCGAACTCATTGGTATATCGACGAAGAAGTCGAACGTGGAAGCCGGAGGGAGCTCAATTCACCCTCGCTCCCAATCGAACCGTCGCCGAGGACGCTGGTCGGTAGCCCCGACACGGAAGGTGTTTCCAACGTGAGATCGACGATGAATTCCTCCCGCTGCGCGGGGCGCCCAACACATGCAGACAGAAGGAACGCGGCAGCCAGAAGAGACAGGCAGTGCCGGCTCATAGGGCAGTCCGCATTCGACTCGAAATGAGCGAGGGACTCAAGTCATCACCTTTCGTGGTTCACCAGCCGGTAGGCGGCGGTGGCCGAACCCAGAAACCGAGAGTGATTGTAGCGGAACATCGCTTCTCATGCTTGTTCTCGAAATCGATGAACGACGTGGCTAGCGTCGAGACCGAGTCGTGGTCGGCTGATGCCTGTTGAATGGTGATCCACGAGCCATGGAATTGGTTGTCGCGGGAGACTGCGCCCAGGCGTGCCGTTAAGGTGTGGGACGGTGAATTTGGCTTCAACAGCCACGGCTAAGTGCATGAGGAGGTCGGGGACGGTGGGTGCACCAGACCCTTGTGCCGTTGGGGGGCGAAGCGGGTTTGGGAAACCGAGTGATTCATTTCCGCCATCAACCTGAGCTGGTAGGAGGTTTTTCCACCACTTGGGGTCGGGCACACCGGAGTTCGACGTCAATATCATCGCCGTCGATGCCGGGATGATGTGGATTCGAATTTCTACCGCACATTGCTCGCGATGTGTTGGGAAACCACCTCGCCATCGCCGTGGGGGCTTGGTAGCCGGAGGCTGCTCTGGGCGGTGACTTAAGCGCAGCTGCCACTCAGCAATCATGGGGCTGGACTCCGTTACCTGCCCCTGAGTCGCGCGTCCTCCTTAGCGTGAGAATGGTATCAGTCGATCTCTGGACTTTCAATCATGGTCACCAAACACGCGGGGTTTCAAGAAAGACTGTAACCATCTGCGACGACAAGGACTCACAGAAAGGGGATTTTTGATGAAGATGAATCGTAGCGTAGTTCTGGTTGCGGTGCTTTTTCTTTTGGTCGGTGGCACAGTTATGGCAAACACGAATATGAGTGTTATCCCGGGCGCCGCGATGAGCGGGACAGGTTACGGACTTCGTGTGAGCTTTGATGGCGGCACCGGCAACGCATATGTACAAGATGAGGCACCCCTCGGCTGAAAAGGTGTATCGGGCGACGTTCATGATGCGGAACGGCTGCTCCGATCAGGTCAACGGTGTAGCGGATGCGATGGCGAACGGAGCTACCCACAGTATTCGCGCCCGTATGCCGGGGAAACCGTGATCCGGATGCAACTGAAGAAGGCCAACTCCGGACCTGATTTCGTTGTGTTCGTATGGGCACGCCTCGACGACGGCCAATACTCTTCCTCCAATCATGACTTTCGCCAACAAGGTGCATTGATTCCACGTGGGCCGCGGCGACTGGTCCGGGGAACAACGATGGTGTTCTCAGGCTTTATAAGGGGACGAACATGATTGGTGAGTTCACTAATCTCGATAATGACACCTACAACATTGATTTGGTGCAGTTGGGCGCGTTCGGTGGTGTCGACTCGACGACTGGACAGTACAACGATTTCGATGAGTTCGAGTCCTTACCGGACATTCCTGCCCTGATTTTCGAGGGAATCCTGTGCAGTCGACCCATCACCGCAGTGCGGTGATGGTTTTTTTGTGATGAGGAGTCGCCAGGGGCATTTCGGAGCAAGGCAGGCCTGTGGAGAATGCCGTGGTCATCGCGACTGACGATCTGAGCACCGTCAGTTGAGGTAGTCCAGGGCTCGGAGGTGTGCTTCTTCTTCGGGGATTGGGGTGACGGTTCCGTCTTCGGTCGCGATCTTCGCCCGGCATGCCTCGTATGCGGCACCGTGCGCGGTGCTCGGACACTCGACCCGCATCGCCATCTGCGCAACCCGCTCCGGGTGATCATCGAAGACGTAGTCTATTAATGACGATTCGGATTGGCTGGATTGAGCGGGACGCGCCCACTCGGCAGTGCGGTGTGCGGATCTGAGGAGGGTAGATACACAGAGAGGCGCACATCCTGGACTTGCTGGTCAAACGCGACAGTGAACACCTTTGCGTGGGGGGAAGAAGCTTCGGGAAAACGGATGGGGGAGTTGGCCTTGCCGGGGTATCGGCTCCGAACCAGAGCATCGGGTTTGTACACATCCACCCAATACGGCCAGTCATTGAGGTTGTCTTTCGTCAATCCTGGAGAGGCCAATCCATTAACATCACGGTACTCGGCGCATTCCGCGAAGTAGCTCAGGACGCCGACTGCCGGAGTGAGAACCACCGGTTTCGCCTCTGATTCGTTACGGCACACGTTTTCATCGATGAATTCGGCCGCATTCAAAAACAGCGTGAGGTGGGGCGCCAATCCGACAGCAGGGAGATCAGAGCGTTGTGACAGGTCGTAATTTCCCGGAGAGATCCCCACCAGCGCTAGCAGGGTGAACGTCACCGCAGCGGCATTACGCCAACGAAAGTCAGCGGACGGAAGCAGGATCCCGGCACAACGGCCCGCAATCCAAGAAAACCCACAGCACAATGCGAGTCGAATTGCGAATTCGGTAATCCAGCCGTACCACGGGTAGTGTGCGACATGGAGTATGGTGTAAAGCGAACCCTGGAGCACGGCGAAGGTGCCGAGAACGGCCCCGATTCGCCCGAGCCGAAAGAAACCGATCAGAGCCAAGGGGGCAAAGGGCCACAGTCCGCCCAAACCGTTCCGCACGTGACCGCTCCATTGCGAACCAAAGGTCTTCCAAGGGCCGACAGTCCCCTGAATGATTTTCGTATCGAGAGTCACAGGTAACCACGATCCGGTCAGTCTATGGCTCAAATACAAGCCGGCTGCGATAACGGCCCCTCCGATCACGACAGCCCGCACGGCGGTGCGCACCGTGGCCGCGCGAGGCATCCCCTGGCGACCGCTTTCATCGAAAGCCCAAACCGCCGCGAGCGGGAGGGCGAGCAGCAGCACGTCACCGCGACAGAAGAACCCGAAACCGATAATGGCAGCGCCGGCTCCCAGTTGACGCCTGTGGGTGCCGAAGTAGATTGCGCCAGATATCACGGCCAGTGCGAGATGGGTCTCTAGGCCAACGGTGTAGCGAATCAGCTCCACGCTGACGATCGCAAACGGGGTGGCCATGGCCGCTGCACCTGAGACTCGGTTGACGGACAACGCCATAAAAAAGCCGGCAGCGACGACCAACCCCGTGGCCAAACCCTTGACTGCGATGGGCAACGAAGCCGGCCCCAGGGTCGCGACGGCGGCAACCAGCCCCGCCCACGCGAGACTGGTGACCGGTGTATGGAGGTCTCCCGGGTTCAGAGCCGGTCCGAACCCGGCGGCCCAGTTGCGGGCCACCGTGAGGTAGATGAACGCGTCATCGGTGTAGATGACGGATGCGTGCCAGAACCACACGGCCGCCGCGATCGCCGCCCCCAGGAGCCATACCGGTGGTACCTCGGGGACACGACAAATGCGATCCTCCTGACCCCGGTTCTCTTCGCCTCCACGGCTGAATTGAGACGGTGCAGCGGAGCCATTTCGAAGGTTTGAGAGGACCTGCATCAAGCGTTCGGGGTTGAGCAATTAATGGCTTCTCCAATGGCTCCTGCATTAAATTAGCCTGGAAGCTCGTGTCGCGCGACCCGGATGAAGAAAGACCACCCTCTGCGGCTTTGTTTTTTTACCCACCTCCCGCACCTCGATGGAGCAGAGTGGACCCTTCTCGAGCTTATCGAGCAGCTCGTGCGCGATTACGGAGCGGATTGCAGCGTTGTCGTGCCAGGCGAGGGTCGCTTGAGTCGGCGGCTCGAGGCGGCGGGTGCTCGGGTTGTCAATACCGACTACGCGTGGTGGTGTACCGCCGACGGTCTTTCGAAAGGCGACATGCAGAAGAGGGTGGGTATCGGGCTTGCAAACCTCCACCGGGAGATCCTGCCGGCGGTTGGTCAACTGAACCCGGATGTGATCACCACCCAGACAATCGTGATTCCCTACGGCGCACTGGCGGCCGCGTCGCTCCGGGAACCCCATATCTGGAACATCCGCGAGTACGGAGAGTCTTGCTGATACCGGTTCATGATGCCCTTCGACGATGTGGCCGCATTTGTCCGCAGTCGATCGGATTTTGTTTTCGGGGCCAACCGGCGAATCTGCGAAGAGCTGATCCCGGGGTTGCGGCCGGAATACCACGATGTCCTATATCCGGCAATCGACGTTCCAACGACCCTGCCGCCGCACCAGTCGAAGCGTTTGCTTTCCGGCCAGATTGACTTCCAGATTTGCGAGTTTGCCACCCTCAATCGGAACAAGCGCCTCGAGATCGGGATCCTGGCCATCGCCGAGCTTCGGGGGCGGGGTCGCCACGTGGAGCTGGTGATCGTGGGTGACGAAGAGGTCAGCTATACGGCTGAGCTCCGCCGTCTTGTGGAGCGCCTTAGACTCGGGGATCGTGTCCACATTCGAGAGTTCACCGACGATGTTTTCGGGGTCATGGTCGAATCGGACGCTGTGGTCATTTCGGCACTGGTCCACAGTTTCGGCAGAACCGCACTCGAGGGCATGTTGATCGGAATGCCGGTGGTGTATCCCCTCGGCACTGGATTCGACGATTACATGGAGGACGGAGTGACTGGGCTCGGCTACATCGCCGGCGATCCAATGTCGATGGCTGATCGGATTGATGACCTGATTCAAGACCCGGTGGACCGCGCGGAAATCGGCAAAGAGCCCGTCAAAAAGCTCGAGCAACATTCACGAGGGAACGGTTTTCGGGCAGGTTCTATCGAAAGGCCGTCGAATTGGCCGCCCGTCTACCGGCGCCCGTCGGCGACGCCTCCAACGAACTCCTTGCGGCGCTCGCTGCGTGGTCTGATGACCTGCAGCAGCACGTTGCAAATTTGGAGCAGATCATCGCGGCCCGGGACGAGGAGATCAGATCGATCGAGCAGGCGGCCTCTGGTCGTGTTGATGGGGTTGAACCAGCGCCGGCCGCCGCCCGTGGTGAGTGAGGCTGCCGTCCGTGTGGCGTGTGTTGGTCCGGAACGGCCAAGAATCCTATAAGATCCACAGCGCCGGATGAAGCTCCTCAACACCGCCTTCGGAATCGTGCGCGCCCGCTTTTTGGGGCGTCCATTTTACGTCCGCTTCCACGTCACCCACCGATGCAATTACAGCTGTCGCATGTGCGGTCTTGCACGAGCTGGCTGACTGGGTTGCTTGAGCTCGACATTCGAGGGGTGCAGCAGGTGGCGTCGAGGCAGGCTGCGCTCGGCGCCCGGAATGCGGTGATCACCGGCGGTGAGCCGTTTTGAGGCCGGACCTGCCTGAGGTGGAGAGGGCCTTTTCGACGCGGGAATTCTCGGTCAGGGTCCAGACCAACGGCGGGCGGCAGGTCACCCGGGAGCGCCTCGATGCCTGCCGGCGAGTCGGGCTCCGAGATCTCACGTTTCCATCGACACCATGGACGGGAAGCTCCAGGACCGCATCTGCGGGGTCAGCGGCGCGAAGGATAGTGCGATCCGCACCCTGCGACTCGCTCGGGAGTTGTTGCCGCGAGACATGTCGCTGGCCAACATCGTCGCCTCGAGATTCAATTTCGAGCAGCCCCCCGATCTCGTGCGGTATTTCCACTCCATCGGCGCCTATTCGTACATCACTCCGGTCATGGTGGGGAAAGAGTTGCAGAACGGAGGACGGGATTATCTCTTCCACAGCGAGAACGGTGGCTTTCGCCTCGATGGCATTCCCCAATCGCCCGAGATCAGGTGATCGGCGAGCTGCTCAGGCTTCGGGGGAGTGGATTCGGTCTCACGAACTCGATTCATTTCCTCGAAGATTTTCATCGCTGCCTCGCGACCGATACGTGCGACCGAAAGTGCGAAGCCGGCTCGCTCTACCTCGACGTGCATCCCGATGGCGCGCTGTGTGTGTGCAAAGAGAAACCACCGGCCGCGAGCGTACTCGACGATCACTTCCTCGAGTTCTACCGGAGCGCTGAGTTTCGCGAGCTCGCCGCCGAGGTTGCGGCATTTTGTACGGGGTGCTTTTTCGGCGAGTATCGTGAGCCTTGGTATGTCGTGCGTAACCTTGGTACATTTCGTGAGTGGGTCGTCGGTTGGGCCCGTAGTTGTCAACGGGGAATGCGGATGAATACCGCGATCACCCGTGATCGGCCTTCCGCTGATCGTGGGGCTCTCGAACGTGAAATCCTGGAGGTCGGGCCGTGGAGCTCACAGCACCAATGAACCCCACCGTACCGGACTCTGTTTTCCCACCACCTGCGCCATACCGGTCGCTCGCGGTCGTTCTCGGGCTGGTGCTGGTCGTTGCTGTCAGCGGCTCGGTCATCCTGGACTGCCTCGGATGCGCGAGCTTTTTCGGTGACGAGGCCATCTACGCCAACGTCTCCCGGGAATCGTTGGAGACCGGCGTTTGGCTTCCGCTGCATTTCGGCGGTGCCTTGTACCTGCAGAAACCACCGCTCAAGATCACGTTGGTCACGGCGCTGTTCCGGCTGTTCGGCGAGAGCGAGTTCATCGCCCGCTTGCCCGACGCGGTGTTCGGAATTGCCACCATCGCTCTCTTGTACCTGTTCGCTGCTAGGCGGTACGGTGTAGCGACCGGTCTGCTCGCCGCCGCGGTCCTGCTCGGAGCCGAAAACTACATCGTCAACCACGGTGTTCGCGACTCGACCCAGGATTCACTCATCACCCTGCTCGCATTCATCCTGGTGTGGGCGTGGATCGGCGTCCGTGCGGATGGCCCCCGGCGCCGAACCTGGTGGTGGATCGCTGCGATCGCAGTTGTCGCCGTGGGATTGTGCAAGAACATGTTGGGTGTTCTGTTTGCGGCAGTCATCGTCGCGATAGAGGTCGTTTCAGCGGTGGCCGCGCGCAGACGGACCAGCAGCCTGCTCGACGGGCTGCGGTTGTTGCTGGCGGCGGTCGCTGCCTTCACGCTGTACTCGATACTGATGGTGCTGGTTACCGGCGGCTTGTTTGCGCGGAATCTCTTGGACGACGTGTTTGTCAGGGCCTCGTCAGGCCTCGATCCAATCCACCTCCATGGGCCTGAATATTACCTCTCTAGACTCTCGATGGACTTTGGCTGGTGGCTACTGCTGCTCGTTCCGGCGCTGGTCGTCGCGGTTGGCCCACGCGGGCGGGGAGGCGACACGACAGCACGATTTCTATTCGGCTGGGCGGCGTTGGTGGTAGCGGGCTTCTCCTTGTCGGTGTCCAAGCTGCCATGGTACGTCTATCCCTCCTATCCGGCGGTCAGTCTGCTGGTAGCCATCGGAGCGCTGCATGTCATGCGGAGTTTCCGGTGGAGAATTCACAAAGTGGCGTTGATTCTGGTTCTTCTCTTGGTAACAGCCACGCACGTGGTTGGAGTCCGGCGCGCAGTCAAAGCAGATGTCGACGTCATTGACGCGCACCGCTTCGTTCAACGGCTGGCGACGCTGGAGCGGGCACAACTCGTCGTGGACGAGATGTCGATTCGGCCCCTGGGACGGCTCCGGGAGTGGAACCGCTATTACCTGCGGTCGGTTCCCGGCGTGACCTGGCTCGATCGAAAGATTGGCCGATTCAAGGTGGATCCTGACAGCTGCGTCTTTCTGGTCTGCAGCAACCCCAGCGCGCATCCTCCGAGCGAAGGATTCCCGTGGCGTCCCATCATGAGAATTCGTACTCACGACCCCCTTGCGGCTCCTTTGTGGGTTCTCGGAACCTGTGACCTCGACGTCCCGGGGACGGTTGGCGCCGACGAGGTTTTCTGGGATGGTCTGATCACCGCCAATGGCTTCGAGGGCCGCGATTTCCGTGGGTGGAGCGTCGGTGATGGCCCCGATCCGGGCGCGCCTGCTTTGGAGATGCCCTGATGCCGCCGCGCTTCAGCATCGTCATGCCGGTGTACGGGGTGGACCCGCGTTGGCTCGAAAATGCCATCGAGTCGGTGCGCCGGCAGACGGCGTCGGACTGGGAGCTCTGCGCAGTGGACGACGCCTCGACGTTTGGAGAGATTCGCGAGGTGCTCGAGGGCTACGTCCGTGAGGACGGGCGCATCCACGCCGAGTTCCTCGACCGAAATCGGGGCATCGCCCTGGCATCGAACCGGGCGCTCGAAATGGCGACGGGTGAATTCGTCGCGTTTCTCGACGACGACGACGAACTCCATCCGCGATGTTTGGAGGAGGTCGCGAGATTCATCGACGGCCACCCCGATGTGGACGTCATCTACACCGACGAGGACAAGATCGACCTCGAGGGAAACCACTCAGGGGCAGTGATCAAGCCGGACTGGTCGCCCGATCTCTTGCTGACCCACAACTACCTGTGCCACCTTGTGGTGTGTCGGCGGAGGTTGATCGAAAAGGTGGGTCGATTTCGTGCCGGCTTTGACGGCAGTCAGGATTACGATCTGCTGTTGCGGATCACCGAGTTGACCGACCGGATCGGACACATCCCGAAGGTTCTCTATCACTGGCGGGCGGTACCTGGTTCGGCGGCCGCTGCAGTTGACGCCAAGCCGTACGCTTTCGAGCGGTCGAAAAGGGCGCTGCGCGAGGCGATGGTTCGTCGGGGGATCGAAGCAGATGTCGCCGACGCCGAGGAAATCGGGAAGTTCAGGGTGGTGCCTCGAGGTCATCGTATTCTGTGATGATTCACAACGAACAGGATCGCGGGAATGTTGTTCCAAAAAAACGCCCCGGCCAGGCCGGGGCGTTTGGTGAACGCGGGCACGTTCAGTACTGTTGCGAGTCCTCCTGAGATTGCCGTTCGTTCTTTGCCTTCATCCGATCCCACACCGCGGCACCGATGAAGTACACGCCGAGCAGGAAGACCGGGATGGGCCACCACTCGGCGATCCAGTCCATGTCGAAGAGGTCGTAGCGGTCGAGCAGGACGACGGCGGCGACGACGGTGAGAAAGACGCCGAACATCAGCCGGCCCTGGCCGTCGGGTCGCGGTTTGGGCGTCTCGTGTTCCGCCGCGCGGAGGTTGAAGAACTGGGCCTCGCGATAGGCGTCGAAGATCGAAAAGAAGTAAACGAAGGCGATCAGGAACGAGAAGCCCCACAGACCCTGGACGATCAGGAGCATGCACACGGCGATGGTCGCCCAGATCATGAAGGCTCGTTCGTAGGCCCAGGTGTAGAGATGTCCGAGGCCGGGGATGAGGATGGCCAGGAACGCGGCCAGCGGGGGTGACTTCGGCGGTGCCGGCCCGGGGTCGTAGTTTGGCAGCGAAGCGCGTTGTGCGGGCGGCGCCGGTGGTGGCGCTTCCCCAGGTGGAGGGGGGAGCGGGGGTTTCGGTTTTTTCGGGGTCTCGGTACCGTCGAATTCCGGTGTGCCGTTGGTGGTGTCGCTCATGAGGGTGCTCCTTGATCCGCGGGGTTGTCGTCCGCGATTGCGTCGCTGGTGTTGTCCGTGCGGTCCGGCGTAAGATACGTGCGCACCGCGTCAACCTTGTTTTCGCCCCACTTCCAAACCCGCCACAATATGACCCGCATTTCACCGCGGCCCTGTTGGGCGGCCCCGGCGACCTCTGATGTGACCACGTCTGCTACCCGCTCGACCGCAGGTACTGCCTGGCTGCGGGCAAGCGTCACGGGGTTGCCGATGATCAACGACGTGAGAACGGCGAGCAGATAGGCCGCGGCTGTAGCGAGCCGGCGGTTGAGGATCGGGGTCGTTTTGGGTTTGCGTTCGCGGGAGTTGATGCACCGCGTGAGAAGGTACTCCGAGGGTTCGACCGCCTCGCCGATCTGGTGCATCAGCGTCAGGTCCTGCCACGTTCGCCGGCACGAGGGACACGCCTCGAGGTGGGTGAGGAGGCGTTCGAGGTTGTGCTGCGAGATTTCGTGGTCGACCGCCTGGAACAGTAGTCCCAGCCACAGACGGCACGGAGATTCAGCGAGATCAGCGGCCAGACTTTCGGGCGGGTCGAGTTTGCCGAGGGTCGAACCCGCACCTATCACCTCGGCCATGGTCTCCGCCAGTTCAGCGCACTCCGGGCATGTGGCAAGGTGTTCCTGCACGCCACTCGCCTGTGCTTCGTCGAGCTCTCCTTCGAGGTAGAGGCTCAGAAGCTCCCGAAGGTCAGCGCAGCGCTTCATCACGCGCTCCCCTCCGCCATGCTGCCCCCCGCCGGCACCACATGGATCTGAAGCCGGCGGCGGACCGAAGTCGCGAGTTCGAGCCGGGCCCGGTTGAGCCGCGACTTGACGGTGCCGAGCGGCAGTTCGGTGGCTTCGGCCATCTCCTGGTAGGACATGCCGGCGAAGTCTCGCATCAGAACAAGGGTTGCAAGCTCTTCAGAGATCTGACGCAGGCTGGTGGAGATGAGGCGCAGCCGTTGTCGGCGTTCAGTCTCCTCGTGTGGATCATCCGTGGCGGGCAGGCGGTCGATGACCTCCGGATCGAGCCAGGCGGCTTCGCGCTCGCGCCGGCTGCGGCGATAGGAGTCGATGATGAGGTTTTTTGCCACCCGCCACGCCCAGGCCATGAAGTTCGAACCGGGTTTGTAGTGGTGGAGGTTCTCCCACAGCTTGAAGTAGACCTCCTGACAGAGCTCTTCCGCTTCGGCCGCTGACGGCGCGTAGCTGGCGCACAGACGGTAGATGGGGCGCAGTGTGGTGCCCACCAGCGCACTCCATGCGTCCTCGTCGCCTTCGCGACAACGCTCAACAGTGGATTCGAGTTCAGCCATATCCATCACTCAACCTCTACAAACGGAGATCGTGCGACAAAGGTTCGCGGCAATTCCGGACTCCTGGCCGGCCGGTGCCATCACGTTCGAGAAGCGGTCGTGATCTCCACGGGAATGATACGACACCCAGTCGGCGTTGAGGATGCTGGACGGAGGACGATTGACTTTCGATTCGTGGCCCACCGGGACCGTCGAGGATCGCGTTGCATTTGCCATCGAGGAGGTGCGACCGGCCATCCAAGCAGATGGGGGAGATGTGGCTCTCGTCGGCATCGAGGGAGCGGTTGTTCGAGTCAGCCTGCACGGTGCCTGCAGGGGGTGCCCGATGGCGAACTCCACACTTTCCGACTTCGTCGCCGAACGAATCAGGCTCTACGCGCCCGAGATCGAGAACGTCGTCGCCGAGTGATCCGCGCGGTTGCGCGGATCACTCGGCGAATTTTGAATTTTGAATTCTCAATTTTGAATGCAGCGTCGCGGAATCCGACCGAGCGTCCCTTTCAAGGCAGGATGTACCGAAACTTACCGGGTGGATCGGTGCTTTTTACGTGCTTCTTCGACTCGAACGGCAATCCTGTAGCGATAGGTGGAGGCGCGGACGCGCTCACGAGTGCGTCCGCAATTCAAAATTAATCATTCAAAATTGAGAATTCGAACTCTGCGCCACAGCGCAGAGTACGTCAGGCCTGCTTCGGCTCCATTTGCCTGCAGTGTGCACAGAGCCCCGCGAACACCACGTTCTGCTCGGCCACCGAGCAGCCCACCAGGTCTTTGAGGGTCCGCCAATCGATGGACTTGACGCCGCGGACATCGATGATCCGGTCGCACGAGTTACAGATGAAGTGGGCGTGGGGCGAGGTGTCCGCGTCGTAGTGGGCCCTCCGGTCGTTACCGTAGATTTCGCGCACCAGGCCCTCTTCCTTGAGAACGCCGAGATTCCTGTAAACGGTGCCCAGCGATACTTTTGGAAGCGCATCCCTGACCTGCTCGAAGATCCAGTCAGCCGTCGGATGCGAGTAGGTGTTCTTGACGGTGTCGTACACGATTCGGCGTTGCTTGGTTTCGCGGGTGCGTGGACGTTTGTTCATCATGCCCCCATATACGCTGGTACGCTTTGATCTGTTTCTATCACAAACGGACCGCTCAGTCGATGGTCGTTCTCGGTATCGTTCCTGATCGACTCGGTTCGATCCAACCTGAGCTTGCCCGATCCCTGGCAACATGCTACCGTTTTCCGGCCATCCCGTCCACGCCTGGGACATCCGTCCCGGGGAGTTCATCATGACTCAATGTATTCGCGATATGGAACCCTCGCAGCGTCCGCGCGAGCGGTTACTCGACTATGGGGCTGCGGCCCTTTCCGACGCCGAACTGCTGGCGGTGCTGATCAGAACCGGGACCCGCGGCCGCGGAGCCGTGGTGGACGCCCACCGACTGCTCGCGGATTGCGGGGGCCTGGCAGGCTTTGCACGGCTCGACCGGCGTGAACTCGAAGAGCGCCCGGGGCTCGGACCGGCCAAGACCGCGTCCCTCCTGGCGGCCGTCGAGCTCGGTAAGCGCTTCGCCAAGGCCGAGCTGCAGACCGCCGAGCGTCTCGACCAGCCGCAGATCGCGGGCGAGTTCCTGGTCCGCCGGCTCCACACCGAGAGCCGCGAGGTCTTCGGTTTTATCGCCCTCGACAGCCGGCATCGGTATCTCGCGCTCCACGAGCTCACGCTCGGGACCCGCAATCAGGCGCCGGTGGACGCCGCCGAGCTCTTCCGTTTGGCGGTTCTCGACCGGGCGACCGGTCTGTTGCTGTTCCACAATCATCCGTCCGGCGATCTCGAACCGAGCCGCGACGACCTCGACCTGACCCGGCGTCTGGTCAGAGGAGGCCAGGTGGTAGGGGTTTCGGTTCTCGACCACCTGATCGTCGCCGGGGGGAGGTGGTTGTCCCTGCGGTCGTCCCGTTCCGATCTGTTCGGTCCTTGATGGCCGCTCCGAGATCTTGACAGGCGGGGCTCGAGAGGGCAGGATGCGGACGCTGAGTGAGCGTAAATGCTGTGGAGGCAATAACATGAAACGGTTTCTCATTCTCAACGTGGTCGTGATCGCGATGTGCGTCCTGCCCGTTCTCGCCGCCGGCGACGTCGAGACCTATGGCGACGGTGTGACCCTGACCGAGGCGGTTGCCATCGACACCTTGCTCGCGAGTCCTGACGACTACGTCGGCAAGGTCGTCCGGGTGGACGGCGTGATCACCGGTGTCTGCAAGAAGCGTGGCTGCTGGATGCAGGTCACCGATCCTGAAAGCGGCAACGGCGTTCGTATCAAGGTCGAGGACGGCGTCATCGTGTTCCCCTACACCTCGATGGGCCGTGAAGCGGCCGCCGAGGGCGTGTTCGAGGCCATCAAGCTGACCCCCGAACAGATCGAAGCGCGCACCGCAGCCGAACACAACCACGCCGAGGGCGAGACCTGCGACAAGACCGGGCCGAAAGGCGAGGGCGAGGGCGCCGGTGCCGGCTGCGACGCGCCGGCGGTCAACGAATACATCTATATGATTCGTGGCACCGGAGCCATCATCAAGGGCTGAAAACCTTGAAATTCCGCAGGCTGATCATCGCGACCCACCGCGATGTCGGCTACTTCTTCGCCGGGCTCACCGTGATGTACGCCGTCTCCGGGGTGGCGGTAAATCACATCGACGACTGGAACCCGAACTACGTGATCCGGCGGGAGGTGGTCGATGTCGGTGTCCTCCCGTCCACTTCGGCGGCCGAGACCGGGACCGAGGTCCTGCACCGGATGGGCATCGCAGAAGAACCGAGGTCGGTGGCGCGTATGGGGCCCGACCAGCTCAAGATTTTTCTCGATCAGCGGACGTTGACCGTTGCGTTGCCCGCCGGCAGGGTGGTGGATGAGCACGCGCGGAGGCGGTTCGCTTTTTTCGAGGTCAACTACCTCCACCTCAACCACGGCAAGGGATTCTGGACCTGGTTCGCCGACGCCTATGCCGTGGGGCTGTTGGTGCTGGCGTGCACCGGGATTTTCATCATCACCGGCAAGCAGGGGCTCGGTGGGCGCGGCCGATGGCTGCTGATCGCGGGGATCGCGATTCCCGTGGTCTACCTGGTGCTCGCGGTCTGGTAGCCGGCTCCTGGAACCTGGACCTGAGCCAGTGCAACGAATCCCCAACCCTGTCATTCCGACCGAGCGAGCGCAGCAACCCCCTCCTGCTGTCATTCCGACCGAGGGAGCGCAGCAACCCCCTCCTGCTGTCATTCCGACCGAGGGAGCGAAGCGATCGAGCGGAGGAATCTGGGGCGGGTGGTGGCGGGAGCGCGATGCCTGGAGCCCAACCCCCAGATCCCTCCGCTGCGGCCCTTCGGGCCTTCGGTCGGGATGACAGGTCAGGAGAGTCTCGCGTTGCCCAGAACCTACGCTGAGGGAGCGCAACGAATCCCCAACCCTGTCATTCCGACCGAGGGAGCGAAGCGAGCGAGCGGAGGAATCCGGGCGCTCGGTCGAGGAGGCGCGTTTCCGAAAGCCGCCCCCCAGATCCCTCCGCTGCGGCCCTTCGGGCCTTCGGTCGGGATGACAGGCAGGGAGAGTCTCGCGTTGTCCAGAACCTACGCTGAGGGAGCGCAACGAAGCCCCAGCGCTGTCATTCCGACCGAGGGAGCGAAGCGAGCGAGCGGAGGAATCCGGGCGCTCGGTCGAGGAGGCGCGTTTCCGAAAGCCGCCCCCTAGATCCCTCCGCTACGGCCCTTCGGGCCTTCGGTCGGGATGACAGGTTAGGAGAGTCTCGCGTTCCCGGAGCCTGCCCGGGGGAGCGAGTGGCGTCAAGGGGCTGCGCTGCGTGGGTTCAGCCGGGTTGCGCGAGCTTCTCGAGCGCGTGGCCGGTGATCCTGAACGTTGTCCAGCCGTTCATGGGCCGCGCACCGAGGCGCTCGTAAAAGCGGATGGCGTCCACATTCCAGTCCAGCACCGACCAGTCGAAGCGGCCCCCGCCGCGTTCCAGGGTGATCTTCGCGAGGCGGGACAGAAGCGCCTGGCCGATCCCCTTGCCGCGCATGTCCGGAACGACGAACAGGTCTTCCAGGTAGATCCCGTTGCGGCCGAGAAAGGTCGAGAAGTTGTGGAAAAAGAGGGCAAACCCGACTGGTGTCTGATCGTAGGAAGCGATCACCACCTCGGCGACCCGGCGGCCCTCGAAGAGCGAGGCGCGCAGGGTGGTCTCGTCGGCGACGACCTCGTCGGTGATCTTCTCGTAGTCTGCGAGTTGGCGGATGAAATCGAGGATCAGACCGACATCATCAATGGTGGCATCACGAAGGGTGATTCGGGGGTCGCGGTTGGTGCTGGTGTTGTTCATGAACCGACAGTAACTCGTGCCTCGTTCACGCGCTACTCCTTGTTTCTCGCTTCGAAACGAGCCACCAGATCGCCGGCGCCGTCGAAAAGATCGAGGTGTTCACCGATCATGCGCCACGACCGCGCGTTGGCGAGCGCTTCGGAAAACGTCCGTTCGGTGTCCGCGCCGTCGGCGCAGGCCATCATGGTGCTTGCTATCTCTGAAAAACCGATCGAGGAGCCGTCCACCGAATAGCTCCCGGTCAGCTGGTTGCAACCGCCGAATCCGGTGACCCTGCCGTCTCCAGATTGGAGCACCAGGTATGGTTCGCGCTGTTGATCCCCGAGATAAACCGGCTCCTCGCCGAGGCGGGTCAGCTTCCAGTAGGTGTTTTCAAGTTCGACGGTGACCATCCTCGCGCCGCAGGTCTCGCCCGGCCACACGCCGATGAAGTGCTCCGGCACCACCGTAAGGACCATGGCGTCGCCCTCCATCGCCGGCCGTTCGGCGATGCGGCCCTGCAGGGAGACCATCAGCTCCTCTCCGGGTTGCCTTTGTACCCTGAGGTAGGCGCGTTCCAAGGCAGCATTGTCGGCCTCCTGTCCGACCTGAAACCGGCGCCCGCTGAGACATTCAGTGAACACGGCCGCGTCGGCCATGGAGCGGTACATGCCGCGCATTCGAAGGCGGGGCTCGATGGTGTCGGGCTCGCTCGTCCGTCTGAGGTTGTAATTGAGGGGCGACTCGATATCGCGGCCTTCCACATCAAGCTTGCGCAGGGTGTCGTGGTCGAGGATACGAAAGAAGACCGGGGCTTCGGTGCCGCCGAAGAGGGCGAGGCGGCCGTCATCGCTCGCCACGACCCACGACCCGATGATGTCAGTGACGGCGCCGGCCCCCCGCCCGTCATAGGTCGTGCGGAGAAAGAAGACACGGTCCTCGAACAGGTCGAGGTGGTAGAAAATACCCGGGCAGTCAGCGCACGGCAGCTCGCCCTGGAAAGACGCGGGGAGGTCGCCCAGTGTGGCGGGTCCGGGGTACGTGACGTCGCCTCCCACCGTGTCGTCGGCCGGCGCCCAGCTGAACCCGAACACGGTTGCGGCGACCACGGCACAGACCACCGCCGCCAGCCGCTGTCGACCCGGACGCCCATTCGTGTTCATCCTAGGCAGCCTCAATCTTCCGCGCGCTTGAAGGTGAGTGCCTCGTCGTCGCCGGCCCACAGGCGGAGGGTCTCGCCATCGATCTTGTAGTTCGAGACTGTGCCGAGGCGTGTGAAAAAGGCGCTTTCGAGTGCCATCGCCTCGGGGGGTCCGGCCATCTTGGTCGACGCGGTCGGGCTAAAGACAGGCCGGCCGTCGGTGACCTCGAGTTGGGTCGAATAACGGTTGATGCCGCCGACTCCGCTCACGGTTCCATCTTCGAGAATTTCCATGGTCGGTGTCTTGCCGACCTCCGTGACCGGCGCGCCGTCGATCGCGACCAGCGTCCACGAACCGATCAGGCCGCCGTGCAGCGCCTCAATAGCTGCCGGCTCCAGGTCGGCGTTCGCCGAGCTGCTTGCCGACGGTGGTGGCGCTTCCTTCGCTTCCTGGCCAGTGTGACTCTCCGTTCCAGGGCCGCTGCCGCAAGCCGTCGCAGCCAGGGCGATCAGAACAAGAACACTTGAATGACATCTGACGTTGCACATTTCAGACCTCCGAAGTCGTTGGTTCTGGTGGCCAGAGGTTACCTTATTCGTCGGTCACTTCTTGCGCCGGCGCAATTCCACCGGCGTCTGATCGCGTTTCCGCTCGAGCCAATTCTGGTAGAGGTCGACCGAGAACATCAGCAGCAGGATGAATATGGTGATCCACTGCGGGATGAATGGGAACTCGCTGTCGTTGACGGTCATGTGGGCCACGTGGCCGCCCTCGAGGAAGAGCACGAAGCCGATCAGCAGCAGGACGAAGAGTCCGAGAATCTCGAAATCGGGGTTCTCGCGAATGAACGTGGCGATGGGTCCGGCGAAAGCCAGCATCAAGGCCACGGAGATCACCACCGAGCCCGCCATCACCAGATAGGTGTCGGTCATCCCGACCACGGTCAGGATCGAGTCCACCGAAAACAGGAGGTTGAGGCCGACGATCGCGGCCAGAACCTTGGCGAAGCTCGCAGCGCTCTTCACCTCGTGCTCGACGCCCTTGATCTTGAGCCGGAGCTCCTTGACGCCGGACCAGATCAGGAAGAGTCCGCCGCCGAACAGCACCATCGCCTTGACGCTGAGCGCACCCTGAAAGTGGATGCCGAGTATCGTCCGGTCGAAGTGCATGAAGGGCTCTCCGGCAAAACGAAGCACCCAGCTGACCACGGCAAGCAGAATCAGCCGGAAGATCATGGCCAGACCGAGGCCCCATCGAATCGCTCGCTTTTGTTGGTCGGGAGGAAGCTTGCCCGCGAGGATCGTGATGATGATGAGGTTGTCGGCGCCGAGCGCGATCTGGACCAGGGTCACTGAAAGCAGCGCCGCCCAGAAACCGGGGTCGAGGAGGAGGTCGAGCATCGAGGTCTCCAATCGAAAACGACTGTGTCGACAGGAATGATACGGCAACCCGATCAACGGCAGATTCTGGACGCTGGACACTCGATGCTGGATCCCCTCTGCCACCCGGTGAGATACGAATGTGTCACCGGCACCGGAGCTTCTGGCGGTCTCCCTCATTGACTTCGTGCTGTGGCCCCTGTAGTCAATCGAGGTGGTTCGGACGAGCCCTCTTCCATATCCCGGAACGGCCGGCGCCCTCGAGGTGAGCGGACTCTCGGTCCGCCTCAGCGGCGAGGCGCGGCCGATCCTCCGCGATCTCGATCTCGAGTTGGGCCCCGGCCGGGCGGTTGGGCTCGCCGGACGCTCGGGGTGCGGAAAGTCGACCCTGATCTACACCGTGGCGGGGCTCATTCCGTGGCTCCGTCCTGCGGAAATCGAGGGCGAGGTGAGGTTGGCGGGCGATTCGCTGGTCGACCTCGATCCCGGCCAACGCGCACACCTGCTGGCCACCTGCCTCGATCGCCCGGACGGCCAGCTCTTCCTGCCAACTGTCGGTCAGGAGTTCGCGGCGGCATGCCGCCTCCATCGATGCGAGGATCGGATCGATGCGTTGGCCTCGATTTTCGGGGTTTCGAAACTGACGGAACGGAGGATCACCGAGCTTTCCTCCGGGCAGAGACAACGGGTCGCCCTCGCCTGCGCCTTTGCCGGGAGCCCGCGGCCGGTCCTGCTCGACGAGCCCACCGCCCATCTCGATCAACAGGGTGTTGACGCCCTGGGCGCAGCCATCACGAATCTGGTGAGGGACGGTGGCTCCTTTCTGGTGGCCGAACAGGCGGGCTGGAGGTTGGCCCGCGCCGTAGGTTCTTGGCTGCGGCTCGCCGGGGGCCGGCTCGAAATCAGCGGGCCACCCGAGGCGCCGCACTTCCCGGCGCCCGCGCCTGCCGAGAACCGCGTGGTGCTGTCGTGCCGTGGTCTGGCCGTGGAGCGCGGCGGCCAGGAACTCCTGGCGGGTGTGAATTTTGAGCTCCGTGCGGGTGAGGTGGTCCTGCTCACCGGCGCCAACGGCGCCGGCAAATCGACCCTCGCCCGGGTGCTGGCAGGACTGCGACGGCCCCATCGCGGCAGCGTCGTCGGCGACCAGCGGGTGGCGTTGATGCTGCCGTCGGCCGAGCTTCAGCTTTTTGCGGGTACCGTGGCCGGCGAGGTCGAGGCGGCCGGCGCCGGCCGCGAAGAAAGCGCTCGGGTCCTGCGCCGCCACCGTTTGGAACATCATGCGGCGCGCGCCCCATGGACCCTGTCGCGGGGCGAGCGGCAGAGGCTGGTTCACGCGACGCTCGATCTGATGCGCCCCGAGGTGATGATCGTCGATGAGCCCGCGCAGGGGCTCGACCCCGAGGACCTCGTCGACTTCGTCCACCTGGTCCACCGCAGGGCCGAAAAGGGCAGGGCCTATCTGATCGTTTCGCACCGGCTGGAGCTCGCCCGGGCGGTCCACCGGCATCTCGAGATCCGTGATCGGTCCCTGGTCGAGGTGTCGTCGTGAGGGACGTCAGACCGTGGACCTACGCAGCCCTCTTCGGCACCCTCTGGGGAGCGTTGGAAGCCACCCTCGGGACCGCGGTCTACTTGGGAAAGGTGCCGTTTCGCGGCACCTTGATGGGCATCGTGGGGCTCCTGTGCCTGCTGTGTCTGCGCCGGCTGCAGCCCCGTCCCGGTGTGTGCCTGTTGGCCGGGGTGGTCGCCGTGTTTCTCAAGATCTTCACCCTTGGCGGCTTCTATCCGGGTCCGCTGATCGGCATCGCCGTCCAGGCGCTGGTGGTCGAGGCCGCGATGACTGGTTTGGGAGGGGGCGCTGTCGGCGCCGCGGTCGGGGGATTCGTGACCCTGGCCACGAACCCTCTCCAGAAACTCGGGATGACCTGGGTGGTGGCCGGTCGTGAAGCCGTGTCCGCATCTTTCAGGCTGCTCGAGGAATCGGCGGCGGCGCTCGGGTTTCCGACTTTCCGCGCGGTCGCTGTCCTCTGGGCGGTCGTGGTCCTGACCGGTCTGACGGGTGCCGCCGGCGGTCTCTGGGCCTGGTGGGTGGCGGGCCGGGTCGCGCGACGACTGGGAGTGCCGAAATGAACCGGCTCGCGGGCGTGCTGCTGGCTGTCGCCGCAGCGGTGGTGCTGTTCGGACAGCCGGTGTATGCGCTGTGGGCGGCGGTGGTGGCGTTGTCGGCGGCGTGGGTCCTCGACCCTCCGGCAGTGCGCGCTGGCTTCCGCTTCGGGGTGGTCCTGGCGATTGTCTTTGCCGCGTGCGTCACCGCGGCTGTCGTCGCCTGGGCCGAGGGCCCGGAGAAGGGGATGGTCCTCGGTGGAATGGTGCTGCTGCGGCTGTCGGTGCTGACTGCGGCCGGCGCTGTCGTGGTGCGAAATGTCGATATCGAGAGGGTTCTGAAAGCCACCGACCGGGCCGGTCTCGAACGTCTCGGCCTGGTGTTAGGCCTTTCGCTCAATTCCCTGCCGCATCTCGTCGAGGTCGCTGGAGACGTGTGGACGGCGCACCATGTACGGAACAGGAACACCGCCGACAGACTGCGTCGATTGCCGGGCCTCGGGGTCGTGCTGCTCGCCCATACCGCCCGCATCGCCGAGGACGCCGCGGCCGCCGCTTCGCTGCGCGGCCACTCGGCGCTGACCCGGCCCGGGATCCGACTGCGGTTGCCGGTGCGAACGGTGGTGGTGACCGGATCTCCTGGCGGTGGCAAGACCGAGACCGTGCTGCGGGTCGCCGAGCTTCTGGCCGGTGACGGCGTCCCGGTCGCCGGCTTCGCGCAGCTCGGAGAGCACGAGGACGGCCGCAAGATCGGTTTCCGGGTGAGGGACCTCGCATCGGGTGACGAGACCCGGCTGGCGCGGCTCGCCGGACGCACAGGTGGCGAGTTCGGGACCCGGTTCGTGTTCTCGGTCGGGGGTTTCGCTCTCGGTCGAGCGGCCCTCAGTAAGGCGGAGCATGGTGGCGTCGTGATCGTCGACGAACTGGGACCGGTGGAGCTCCGCGGCGACGGCCACATGCCGGCGGTACTCAAGGCGATGCAGGTGCCCGGTCTCGCCGCGGCGGTGGTCGTGGTGCGGCGTTCGCTCGTGCCCTCCCTTCTCGCGACACTGGAAGCCACCGATGCGGTGGTTCTCGATGTCGAAGATCTGGGTGACTCCGCCGCCGAGAAAATCCTCGAGGCCCTCGCCCTGTGATCCCGCCCACCCGGCAGGCGGGACGCCTGCCCCACAAGGTACCCCGATGCGGTTGCCGTGTTGTGGGACGCCTGCTCCACAAGTTACCCCGATGCGGTTGCCGTGTTGTGGGACGCCTGCTCCACAAATTACCCCGATGCGGTTGCCGTGTTGTGGGGCACGCGTCCCGCGTGCCGGGCGGGTGGGTGGAAAATCCGGCACTGCCCGTCAGGAGCGGTTTGTGGCCGAAGGCCGAGAAGGAAGGGTGGGTGGAGGTCGGCCATCGGCCACCCGCTCATGGCGGGTAGACGCCGCGGCCGCAGGCCGCGAGCAAATCCGAAATCCGAAATCCGAAATCTGAGCGTGACTCCACCGTGACACCCAGCTTGACCCCGGTCAATGCGGTCGCAGGATCAGTGAGGCATTCTGTCCCCGTGAAGGTGCTCAAGCTCCGCCGAGCGATCCAGTTGGCTATGGCCGCGGTCGTGGTCCTGATCGGCATTCAGTTCAGCCTGTGGGTGATCCCGCACCTCGACGGCCGCTGGCCCGGGGTGTCGCGGCCGCCGGGGGTCGAGGCCTTTCTGCCCATCGACGCCATGCTGGGGCTGCGGTACCTGCTGCTCGAAGGCGTCGTCGACGCGGTCCACCCGGCCGGGCTCGCCATCTTCCTCGGCATCTGTCTGATGTCCCTGGTGGTGGCCAAGTCGTTCTGCTCGCACGTCTGTCCGGTCGGTCTGGTCTCTGAGCTGCTCGGCAGGCTCGGCGTTCGCCTCACCGGACGTACCCTGACGCCGCCGAAGTGGCTCGACATCCCGCTGCGCGGGCTCAAGTTCCTGTTCCTCGGATTCTTCGTGTGGGCGATCTGGTTCGCGATGGACCCACGCGCGGTCGAGGCATTTCTGGCCAGCCCCTACGCCAAGGTTGTCGACGCCAAGATGTGGCTCTTCTTCGCCGAGCCCACCCGGCTGACCATCGCGGTGCTCGGCGTCCTGGTGATCGGGTCGGTCTTCGTGCGCGACCTCTGGTGCCGCTACCTGTGCCCCTACGGGGCGTTGCTCGGCGTCCTCGGCCGGCTCGCGCCGCTCAAGGTGACCCGTGATCCAGACCTCTGCACCGACTGTCAGTCGTGCACGAAAGCCTGTCCGGCGCGGCTGCCGGTCCACACCATGCAGCGGGTCGCCTCCATCGAGTGCACCGGGTGCCAGGACTGCGTGGTGGCGTGCCCCGTCACGTCCTGTCTGGCGGTGCGGCCGCCGACCACGCGCAGGCCGCCGGTTGTGGCTGCGCCCGGCAACCGCCACCTTGTTGGCGGTGGGGCTGTACCTCGTGGTCGTCTTCGGCTTCCGTGCCGCCGGCCACTGGCATACCGACATCACCGAGCAGGAGTACCACCACCGGCTGCAGGAACTGGATTCGCCGCTCTACTCTCATGTCGGCGGTACCGCCATGACCGAGGAGCCCTCCGACCGCTGACCGGGTGGCCGCGCTATCCTGGGTCGATGGCACGGCCCAGATTGCGCGCGCTGCAGGTCGAGGTGACCAGTCGCTGCACCCGCTCCTGCGCGGTGTGCCCGCGCTCGGCGCTCGCCGACCGTTGGCTCGACGGCGACCTCAGCGAAGCGCACTGGCGGCGCCTGCAGTCCGATCTGAGGCTGGCCGAGCGCCTCCACCTCCAGGGCTGGGGCGAGCCGCTGCTGCACCCACGAATCGAGACCATGGTTGCCGATGGCCATGCCGCAGGCTGCCGGGTCGGTCTCACCTCGAACGGCGACCTGCTGCGCGAGGCGATGGAGTGGATCGTCGCCGCGCCGCTCGATCTCCTTGCGGTGTCGGTGGCGGGGTCCGATGCGAACAACCAGAGGCTGCGGGACAACGCCCGGACGAGCGAAATCCTCGAGACCGTCGCCGAGGTGGCCGACCGGAGGTTGTCGCGGCGGCGGCCGCGACTCCACCTGAGCTACCTCCTGACCCGCGAGACCGCCGGCGACCTCGAGGCGGTGGTACGCGAGGCAGCGGCGGCGGGGGTCGACGCGGTTCTCGTGAATCACGTCGATTGCACCCCCACGCCCGAGCTGCGCGAGCTTGCCGCATTCACGGACGGTGGGGTGTCCGGGGACGTGCGCGAGGCGGTGGGACGGGCGCAAAAAGCGGCCCGGGCTGCCGGCATCGACCTTCGGCCGCCGGCGCTCGAGCCGCAGGACATGCTGACCTGCGACCTCGACCCGCGACGAATCGTGAGCGTGCGCTTCGACGGGCGCGTGGCGCCGTGCGTGATGCTCAACCTGCCGGTGGCTGGCCCGGTGCCGCGCTGCACCGATGCGGGAAGCTTCGAGGTCGAGGCGCCGGTCCTCGGTCACCTCGACAGCGCGTCCCTCGGCGAGGTGCTCGAAGGCGACTGCTACCGTGCGTTCGCGGGGCCCTTCGAGCGTCGCATGGCGGCCGACGCCCACTACCGTGAGTGGGGGCTGACAGCGTCGGGTTGGGGCGTGGTGGGGCTAGCCGACCTCGACCGCGCTTACGGAGAGCTCGAGCGGTCGCTCGCCGCAAGCCCTTTCCCCACCGCCTGCGCCGGCTGTGCCAAGGCTTCAGGGTGGTGAGGGGTTGCGGCCGCAGTAGAATCCAGCCATGAACGTGGACCACCGACAGCTGGGGACGATACCTCTGTTCGAGCGCCTCGACGATGAGCAGCGGCGCCGGATCGCGGCCGCGGGTCACGTGCGCGCCTTCGCGCGCGGCGAGATGGTGTTCCACGAGGGTGAGCCTGCGGAAGCGCTGTTCGTCGTCCTCACGGGTCAGGTCAAGCTGGTGCGCTATTCGCCCAAGGGGCGCGAGCTGCTGCTGCACCTGGTACACCCCGGCCAGACCTTCGCCGAGGCGGCGCTGTTCGCCGGCGACACCTACCCGGCCTCGGCCGAGATCCTCGAGCCGACCACGGTCTGGTGCCTGCCGCGGGCGGCGCTGATCGAGCTGCTGCGAGTCTCGCCGGAGCTCGGGTTGGCGATGCTCGGCTCGGTCTCCGCCTGGACCCGCAAGCTCGCCGCCAAGCTCGGGCTGCTGACCCAGCGCCGGGTCGAAGAGCGGGTCGCGCTCTACCTCATAGCCCGCGCCGGTCCTGGAGAGATCCACCCCGGCGACACGATTCAGCTGGCCGAAGCGAGAAACCTCATTGCAGCCCAGTGCGGCACAGCCCCCGAGGTGCTCTCGCGGACCTTTCGCCGGCTCGAGGAGGACGGCATCCTCGAGGCCGCGCCGCACCACGTGACAGTGGTCGACCCGGCCAAGCTGCGCGCGCTGGCGGAGTGGATCGAGTAGGCCTCAGAGCTCGAACGGCGGCCAGTCGCCAAACGGCTTGCGGAGGCCTTCGCACTCCTTGAAGCCCTCCGGTGGCGCCAGGAGGCGGAGGTCCCTGAGATCTGCATACCGGGCCTGAGGCCGCGCCGCCCTGAGTGCCTCCACGTCAGCCCGTGTGGTGGGAAGGTCGCGATCGAAATTCAGAGCCTGGGTTGCGTCACCCGATTTCGGCATAAAGCCTCCCGAGGTTGTGCTTCTCAAAGTGACCGCGAACCTCGTCGCGATCCACACCCTCGAGCGTGAGCAGAAACCTGATGTCCTCGAGCTCCGACAGTGTGCGCGAGGGGTCGTTCTTGATAGCGAATATTTTCATCGCAGCCAGGTGTTCCGGCCGGAGGACAGGAATCCTCCGGCGACCCGGCCCGTCGACCGTCCGGGCGCCCGCGAACAGAGCCTCGCAGGTCGTTCCTCCCACGTACACCACATCGACGCGGCCTAACACCGGGTCCTCGTGAACGTGATTTGAGTAACCGGTTGACCGGTGGACCGTCGCGTACCCCTGCGATTCGAGAAAGTGAATCAAGTCGACTTGCGCGTCACCCGACGTGACGAAATCCACATCGAGCGTGATTCGAACCATGCCGTAGGCAGCCACCGCGACCCCGCCGATAATGGCAAAGGGGTGGTCCCGGTCCCTCAGAAAGGTCGAGACGGCATCAATAACCCGTGCGAAGTCCATTTCGTTGGCCCGTGTTAAGGATAGCGGGAATCCGGAATTACTGCTGCCGAATCCCTAGGGAACTTCCGGTGTCGGCACTTCGGTGGGCTGCTCGGCCTCGGCAGGGGGCTGCTCAACCTCTCCCGACTCGAAGTCCATGTCGGTGATCTGGTCGCCGGCGGCGGCGGTCGGGGTTGCCTCAGCTGCCGGGGGCGGCTGATCGGACGGCGCGCACGACAGCGTCAACAACGAAGCAACGGCGACGGCAACGAGCATTTCCCTCATCGGAGAACTCCCTTCCTGCAATGGGTGGGGCGGTTGGTTCGGATCGGAGTCTACACTCCAATTCGTCACCCCACAGGTCGCGCCGGTACGATTCCGGGGTCAATATCACCCATAGTGATGAGAAAAACCATTCATTCTGACCATTGCGCCGGAGGAACGGCGGCCCTACTGTGTTCAAAAGAGGGCGTTTCGATAACGGTGAGAGGAGCCAACCGATCACCATGAGAGCAGTTTCGCGGTTCTCGACACACCGGCCCACGGACCACAGGGGGGCGGGCCCGGGTTGCGTCCCGGGTCCATTCTGATGGTCCGCCCGTCGCCGCACCGTCCTTTCATTGCGATCATGTTGGTGGTTGCAGGTGCGGTGGCGGGGGGTTGGGGCGAGGAACTCGTCACCGGTCAACTCGAGATCCGCGGCGCTGTGCTCCGGGTCTCCCCGGCGCGACAGGATATCGACCCGGGACGCCCAACCGTGGTGCACACAGCCCTCGGTGACCTCCGACCGAACCAGGTGCCGACCGGGCTGCGGGTGGTCGGAGATCTGAGCGGCCCAGGCTTCGACCAGCCGCTCAGGTTGACCACGGTCCCGGGAGACCCGTTCAGGATCCCGGGTCTGAACCGCGAAGGAACCTACCGGCTTTCCGGTATCCGGCTGATGGACGGCAGCCGGGTCGTATCGTCTGCCGGTTCCGGACATGGCCGAAATCGTGGTGCATCGCCTGGTCATCTCTTCGATTACGTCCCGCGCGCTGACCCCGGACGAGATGGACGCCTACGGCATTGTCATCGACGACGAAAATTACACCGCGTGGCATTACACGGTGGGTTTCCAGATCGAGGGCGGCTCCGTCGAAGTTCCCTTCAATCTCATGGTGGGGCCGCAGGGCATGACACTCCTCGATTCGCCTGATGCGTATGCGCTGGAGGTGCCGAGGCCGGACCTTCCCGAGCTGCACGTGCCGACCGTCAACTCGGGGTCTCTGGAGCCGATCCCTTCAACGACCCTGAATCTCCCCGCACACGATTCCGAGATCTTGAACTCCACCCCCATTCCGGGCTTCATCATCATCCCCACCGATATCGCATTCTTGAATCAGTTCTTTTCGGTCATCATGGTGGTGCAGAACGGGGCACTGGCCGGCAGCGGGCTCGAACTCCGCGATTTGATGGGCGTTTTGGAGCTGTCGAGCGATGGGGTGCGGCAGGCCGAGACCAATCCCCCGACCATTCCCGGCGAGTCCGTGCCCGTGCTCGACCCGGGGCCTGATGGCGTATCCGGAACCAGCGACGATCTGACCTTCATCGTCGCTCAGGCCAGCGGCCAGGCAACGTGGTTGCTGGAAGGGCTGCGGGAGGGTCAGCACCGGCTGACCGCACACCTGACCGGCGCGATCCACGGCCTCGCTTCAGGACAGCCGGCGCTGATCGAAGGCAGAATTCCCGGTGTCGTGGTGGTGCGCGATCCGCGGTTTTCGCTCACCTTCTTTCATCCCAACGTCGTACGAACGGGCGAGTACTACGACTTCAGGGTCTCGGTCGCAAACACCTCGACCACCCCCGTCTACGACCTGTCGATGGAGCTGCCGACCAATGCCATCTCGGGCGCCATGCTTGCACCGTCGGAAGATGGGACCGGTTACGCGACAGACCCGGTCCAACACGTGCCGGAACTTCTTCCGGGCATGACCGGAATGGTGACCTGGAAGCTCAAGTCGCAACGCACCGGTCGAGTGGTGGCGAGCGCCTTCAACTCCTCGAACGCCATCGACGCCAGGTTTGTTTTTGAAATCGGAATCGGCGAGTTGGGCATCCCGCTGTCGCCGGAATCGATCGTCCTACCGCCTGCGGTGGATGCGCTCCCGGACGCGGTCGTCCAGCCTGCCCTCGAATTGCTCGGGCTGGCACACTCACTGGCCAACGCCCCCAACGGGGTCGAGGTGGACCTGCCGCCGGTCGGCGAGAACACCGTCATGCTTCGCGGGACCGAGTTGGCGGCGGCCGGGCAGCGTCACGCCTTTGGCGAACCCATCGACCGCACTGTTGTCGGATTTGGACTCGACTGGATGGGCTCGACCCACTGGAACTCCAGTTTTGACGTTCTTCGTCGGCGCTCACGGCGGGGCCACGAGCTGGAAAACGCAACTGCCTACCACCTCGGGCTCCGTATGGAGGAGATCGGGGAGACCGCGGCGCTGGCCGAACTCGAGGAGTTGGGGATCAGTGGCCGCCCGATGTGTTGGTGTTCGCCGACGGCGCAGGATTCGACGGCGGCGCCCGGCTGGCTTTGGTGGGCAGCGTCAGCGGTCGTAGGAGCATCGGCCAGCGGGCCGACGTCGATTTCTTCACCCGAAATTTAGAGGGCGCGGCCATTCTCGGTGTCGACTCAAATGCCTGGGCGGGCGAGGTTGGCGTGGTCGCGGTGCCTCTCGACGACGAGGGCGGTTGGCTCGAACAGGGTTACCAGGTCCAGCTGTGGGGTGTCGATCAGGGCTCGGTCGACCTCAAGGTTGTCATCGTCATGCCGGATGGCAGCACTCGCAGGTTCTCGCCTCCTGATGCGGTCGAGACCCGCAACGGAAGCCTGGCCACCATCGATATCGGCCCCGCACTGAACTCTGCCGTTCTCTGGCTGGACACGGACGGCGACGGTTTCAATCTCGGTTGGCAGGAGATCGCAGTCAGGGTCGGAAATCTTCCGCCGGCCTCCGTGATCGCCGCTCGATTCGAGGACACTATCAATCCGGTCCGCGGCGGCCCCTACCGCAATGTGGTTCTACTGCTCAGCCAGCCGGTCGACGGGGCCGCGCTCGGTTCGATGGTCCCTGAAGACTGGTTGATTGAGTCGAATCTGGAAATCCCCAGCCCAGGGGGAGGCTCGGAAACGTTTACGAGGGACCGGCGAGGGCGTTCGTTCAGGCTGCAGCTCGACCCGCGGATCTTCACCGCGACGTTTGCCGTACCGCTCAACCCGCACGCCACGCTCCGGCTCTCCAGCGGATCGTCACCGCTGCCGCTGGTCGGCGGCGGCGAGCTCGAGATCATCGACCAGCCGATCTCGGTTGGTGAGGGATTGGAAAGCGGAGTCGTCCGCGGCGTCGTTCTGGGGCCCGATGGCGGTCCGCTCGCGTATGCAGGTCTCGAGCTCTACGAAATGGTCGAGTTCTGCCACGCCATCGATGGTTGCAGCTGGCTGCAAAGCCTTTCGGATCGTGTGCAGGCGGATGCGGCGGGCGGTTTCCTCTTTGACGCCGTCCGCTACCGAGACCAGACCATACCGAACGAGCAGGCCGCGTTTATGGTTCGTGCCGTCGATCCCGAATCAGGCCACGAAACGCGTCTGGCGGCGCGGCTTCCGGGTGACAACACAACCAGGTCATTGACCCTGGCAATGGTCGGTCGCGGCGATGTCGTCGGGACGCTGCGACGGGCGGACGGATCGCCGCTCGGCAACCCGGTGGTCACCGCCCGTTCCATCACCAACCCTACCGAGGGCGCCCAGGTGGTGCCGGATGCATCGGGGCGCTTTCGACTGAGGGATCTGCCGGTCGGCCCGATTCAGATTCTGGCAAAGGACGGTGATGCCTATACATTCGCCACCGCCCAGATCACCGGGCCCGGAGCCGAAGCGACCGTGGATCTGGTGCTGCAGGTGTTCAATCAGCCGCTGGCCTCGGTCGACGGCAGGGTCATCGATGGTGCGACTGCGGACCCTGTCCCTGGCCTCGACATCTATGTGATCCCCGCCGGGTTTCAGGGCCCGACCCACGTGGCGACGAGCGACGGCGACGGCCGCTTTTCGATGACCGGCGTTCCTCCGGGCGTCGCCCGGTTCAAAGCCTGGAACCCAGCCCTCGGACGGTACGTCGCCGAAGCGGTGGCGGATCTGTTGGGTGACACCACGACGACCGTCGAAATGGTCCTCAGACCAGGTGAGACCGGCAGCATCGTCGGCACGGTGACGCTGGTGGTCGGCGGCGCTGAAGTGCCGGTTGCAGGTGGCTACGTGGTGGCGCGTGAGCAGGGCCTGTTCACGATCACCGACGGCGACGGCCGCTACGAGCTCGCCAACCTCCCGCTCGGGCAGATCGACCTCGAGGTCTGGGACCCCGAAACCGCCGCCTCGACGACGCGAACGGTCGACCTCACCGCCGACGGCCAGGTGCTGGTGCTCGACTTCGTGCTCCGCGAAGACAACAGCGCCGGCTCGGTGACGGTCAACGTCGCGAATGGAAACGGCGTACCCGAGGTGGGCGCTGAGGTGGCACTGGTCAGGTTCGGCTCCGGTCTGGAAGGCCGCACCGGCAGCGACGGCAGCGTGCGCATCGAGGGCGTGCCACCTGGCAAACACGATGTGCTGGTGAGACTCGACAAGCGACTCGCCCGGGGCCAGGTCCAGGTGCTGTACCCCGGCCACGCGGCCTCGATCAATCTCGTGCTGGGCGGCCTTGCGAGCGCCAAGCGTTTGGGCCACAGGCGATCAGACGGGTGATGGCACCGCAGTCGTTCGTACGCCGATCAGCTATCGCGTACCGGGCGTCACGTCGACCGGGCGCATCGGTGGGGTTCCGGAAGAAGGCTGGACCGAATGTGAACTGGACGAGAACAGCGTCTGTTGGATCGAGGACCTGCCCACCAACGTCGGTTCTCTGATCGCGGTGGCAACCAGCGGTTTCTACGGCCCGGTGACGGTGTCGAAGTATATCGACCACGTGGGCGACCATGAGCTGATCATCAACTTCCAGGCGTCGGGGGAAATCGGCGGCCGCGTCGTTCGGTCGGGCCGGACGGCCCGTTCCGGTCGATGGAGCAACCGTCGAGTTGTGGATCGAAGGCGCCCTCCTGGGGTCTCATCCCGCTGGATAAGCATACACGACCCTCGATGACGGCATCTTTCTGTTCGAACTCGTCAAGCGCGGCAGCTTCAGCCTTCGCGTGTATCACCCGACCCTCGGAGTGACCTGGCTCAACGGGACCATAGGCTCGGGTCAGGTGATCGACGATCTGGAGCTCTCGCTCCGCGGTCGGGCGACGATCGAAGGCGAGGTCGCACTCTGTTACGACAAGTCGCTGGCCAAGGTCGGTTCCCAGGTCCGCGTCACCCTGCGGCCGGCCAACGTGCCTCGGCCCTTCATTTCGGACCTCGAGATCGCTGATCTTGCCGACGGTATCCTAGATGTGACGCTCGGCGAAAACGAGCGCGCGTCGTTCATGTTTGCCGACCGGATGATCGGTGGCTGGACGCTGACCGCGACCTCGGCGCTGCACGGTTCGGCCTATGAACCCGTGAACCTCGGTCCGGCGGGGGAGACGACCGTACTTTCTGAACCGCTGTGCCTCCACCCGACCGGCAGCGTGAGCGGCCTGGTGTCATTTGCGGAAAACGGCGAGCCCGCGGCTTCCGTGACCGTGCAGCTCTTCCGGGGGAGCGACTATCTGACAACCGACTCCACCGGTGACGACGGCGTCTACACCTTCTCCGACATTCCCGTCGGTCGTGATTACCACGTGCGGGCGTACGACGCGGCCACAAACCGCGGCGGGATATCTTCGGTCGCACGGCTGTGTGACACGTCGGATTCCGGTTACGGCGTCAACTGCAGCCGCGATGCGGTGCTCGATGTGGTCCTCTCGCCCATGGGGCGGCTCGAAGGTGTGCTCCGCGATCACGACCAGCTACCGGTGGCCAGTGCCCACGTGGTCCTGAGGACATCGGTGGTCGTGAACCAGACCGGCCAGGTCCAGAGCTTCCAACGCGAGTGGACCACCTTCACTGCGGCGGACGGCAGCTTTGCCTTCGACGGTGTGCCGGCAGGGACCGCGGTCTTGACCGCGTTCGACCCAATTTCGCCGTTGTTTGTCGAACGGTCCCTCCAGATCGATCCGGTTAGTTCGCCAGTCACCCAGTTCGACCTCGAACTTCCCCCGACCTCAGAAGTTTCGGTGCGGGTCCTCGATCCGTTCGGTGCGGACTTGGAGGGCGGCGACCCCGTCGTGGTCTTCCGACAGTGGAGTAACGCACTACTTCCGCGAGCCCAGCGGTTCGCTGCCGACGGTCGAGCACCTCGTGACCGACGCCACACCTTCTTTTGCCGGTGTGGTGGCTGACAGCTACTTGGTTGGTGCCTGCCTCGGAGATTGTGCGAGCGAAGACGTTGGACGGGTCCTCGGCCACCAATTCATCACGGCGCTCGGCGCGAGCTCTGCGCAGCGGATGCCGAATCCGCCCGTGGATCAGGTAGTTGACCTCAAGCTCGTCGGCCGGGCCGCAATCTCGGTCACTGTGACACGTGACGGCCAACCACTCGAAGGCGCCGAGGTGCGCATCACCGGCAGCGGTTTCTACGGACCACGTGAGGTCATTTCGACGACCGGCGTCGATGGGAAAGTTGGACCGATCGCGGGGCTCGGCGTCGGCACGTACGACGTGACCGCCTCGAAGAGGGAGGGTCTCAACACCACCGGTGGCTCGGCCGAGGTGGAGATACTCCAGAACGATCACGGATCGGTGATCGATGTCGTGGTGTCCGCAGAATCGGTCGCGTCCGCAGACGGCCGGGTCCTCGATCCCGCGGGCGATCCGTCGGTAGGGGCGCTGGTCAACATGCACACCGGGGGTCGCGTTTTCCAGGCGGTGTCCGGCGACGACGGCCTATTCGACTTCCCGGCGCTGCCCGCCAACGCCACCTACACCCTCGAGGCCTACGCCGCCAACGGCCTGGGCCGACACACACTGCGCGGAATCGTCGTCGGCTCCGATCTTCTTCACCTGGGTGATCTCGTTCTCGATGAGGTGAACCCGTGGGTGGCTGCAACCGTTCCGGCCAACGGCATCCAGGGCGCCGACACCGATGCCGACGTCGTGATCGATTTCTCCGAACGCATGCGCCTGGCGACCCTGACTGGCAGCAGCACCAGATTGCGGGAACAGGGGTCCGGTGCCGTCGTGTCGACGTCGCGGACGATCCAGGAGCAACCGGACCCGGACGGGACGGCACCGCTCCAGGCCTTCACCCGGGTCACCCTGTCGCACGGCCCGCTCGCGAGCGAGAGGCTCTATCTGATCGACGTTCTGAAAACTGTCGAAGATCTCGCCGGCCGCAGCCCCGCTTTCGATTACCACGCCACCTTCCGCACCCGTGACACCGTGCCGCCAGAAGTGCTCAGCGTGAGCCCGGCGAATGATCCCGGCGGCGTGACTCCGGTGGGACCCGATGTTGTGCCGATCATCAGTTGTTCAGAGTCCATGGCCTCCGACTCGGTGACCGACGCCACCGTGCAGCTCCTCGACGGCGATGGTCAGCCCGTGGAAACCATCCTCGACCTCCAACGTGAAGGCTACGACATCCGGATCCGGCCCACCACCGCCCTCCAGCTCGACACCTTCTACACCGTCACCGTCGACGGTGTGACCGATGCCGCCGGGCTCGCACTGGCCGAGCCGTACTCCTGGACCTTCCGGGTCCGCGATATCGCTATGGGCGACGACGTCAGCTTCCGGTTCGAGTTGGAGGACGAGGTCACGGTGAAGCCGTTGAACTCGTGCTGGACGGCGAACTGATAGCGATCGAACTCCAGCTGCGACAGAATCCGGGCAACGCCTGGGTTGGTCGGGCCGAAGCGGTTTGGTCGGTGCCCAGACTTCAAAATTCGGCCAGCCTGCAATGGACCTTCACCGCGAGCGACTACGCCGGCAATCGAACCGAAATCAGCCGTTCGATCGAGGTCAGTCCTTCGACACAGGAAGGCGCGCCGGTGGTCCATGTGTTGTGCCCTGCTTGGCGGACTACTGCGCGCCCGGCGCGACGATCGTCGTCGACTTCGAGGAGAAGCTCGAGGACGAGGACGCGATCCAGCACTACTCGGTCATGGTCGACGGACAGGTGATGGCCGAGGAAGTGGTCGTTGACGACACCTCATATCGAGGACAGCTTGAGTGGGTGCCGCCCGGCGACGCGCAACCCGGCGATGACTTCTTGATCCGCGTCGAAGCGCGCGACATCGCGGGCAACGTCGGTTTTGCCAGCGTGACGCTGTCGATTGCCTGACGCCGTATTCCTGCTTGGTGATCAGGTGCTGACAGCTGCGGACGTGGCGGATCGGAGTGTCGCTCTGGTAAGAGGTGGAGTGTCGCCGCGGCCGAACCCCTCGCACCGTGAGCCCTAATTCTGATTCAGGGTTCGAGGCTGGTAGGGGAGAGCCTCGTGCCCCTCGAACTGTCGGCCGCGACCTCGTCCACGTCGGCTGCGGCGCGGCGATTAGTGTTTCAGGGCCTCGGGTACGCCGGAGGTAGCGATGACCCACCTCGATGGCACCGGACCGCCGTGGGTTGAGCCCCGCGTCCGATTGCAGGTGGATCGCACGGCGGCCGCGGAGCAGAAGGACGTGACGGAGGAAAGACCGGAAACGTCTTCGACAGTTGTCGCTCGGCCGTCGTTGCCGGGCGGTGGTGGGTCGAGTGACGGGTGGTACGACGGGGGCCCGGGAGGCGGGGTCATCGAAGTAACGGCTGGCGAATTGGTCGTCAACGGCGAGCTTCGGGCGGCGGAGCCGGGTACCACAGGATTTCAGTGGGTCCAGCGGGGCGGGAGGCACGATTTCCGTGACGGCGCAGCGGATCTCTGGAGCGGGCGCGATTGGGCGCATCCGAAGGAGGCGCCAATACGTGTGGCGGGATTTGGCCACTAATACCCAAAAGTTTGACGGAGTCGGAGGGGAGGAAGAGTCACGCTGTCGGTAGGAGGTCATCGATGATTTCTCGGTGGCGGACCAGATCGCATAGGGCGGCCCACTGTTCAGCTCTAACGGGTATCGGGAGATCCCGTACACGACCGTGGCGGCATCGGGAAGCGTGTTCGTCCGCGAGGGCGCAAACATTATCGGGGATCTCATGATCGCCCCGGCATTCATCGGCGGTGCCTACACCCTGAGCCCGCCCGTGGTCCCGGTCGCGGCCGAGTTGCCGGCGCTGTCACCCGGCCTCGTGACCTCCATTGAGGAGACCGAAACCGGGTCCTGGATCACCGGTGCAGAAGCGCTGACAGCCGAATGGCTCGGGACGTGGATGAGGCTGTTCGACGCCGAGTCGACAGTGATAGGCACCTACCCGGTGAGCCAGATCGACAACGGCGGCCGTGTCTTCCTTGATGGGGCGTCCGCCGTCAACTCGGCGATCGCGTTCGGCGGCCTGCACATGTTTCGGCGACTGGACGTTCTTCCGGGGGCGACTCTGGTTGCGAATCAGCCCCTGCACGCGTCGCACATCCATCTTTGGGACGGCGCGGCGCTGGTAGCTGAAGCTCCGGTCCCGGCAAGCGCCCTTCGAGGTTACCGGCGCCGCCGGTATCAGCAGGTGACGTGGTCGTCACGTCCGCGACGGTGCCGGCAGGTTCGAGGCTCCGGCAGGCTGACGGCAACCCGATGCAGCTCACTGTAACCGGCACGCTCACCGTGGAGCAGGGAGGAGCGGTCGATGTCACGGGGCAGGGCTTCGCGGAACGCGGCGCGTGGCCGCCGGGACCGCAGGCGCCGGAGGGCGTCCGCTCGGCAGGGGACGACATGGCCGGCAGCCACGGTGGCATCGGCAGTTCGGGCGCCGAGGGGTACGCCGAAGCATACGGCTCCATCTTCGAGCCCGACCTCGGCGGTGGGGGCAGTGGTGGCCGGGGGGGACGTGATGGTGCAAGTGGTGGCGGCGTCGCGATCCTGGACGTGGGGACCCTGGTACTTGACGGCGCGGTCGTGGCCGACGGTGATGTGCCGCCGTCTAGCAGCTCTAACTGCGGTGCCGGGGGCAGCATTTTCCTGACCGCCGGTGTGGTTACCGGGTCAGGTGTTGTCGGCGCCCGGGGCGGATCGTTCCGCCTCTACAGCGATGGCGGCGGCGGCGGGCGCATCGCTCTGCTGGTGGACCAGTTCCTTGGCTTTGACCCGGATTTGCAGGTCACGGCTGACGGCGGGCCGCGGCTGACCAGCGCGGGTGAACCCATCTTCAAGATCGGGGGCCACGGCACGGTTTTGATCAAGCGACCGGAATCGGTCTCCGGCGACCTCTACGTCGGCACTGGAGACTGCGGCGGCATTCCGGTAGGCGTGACCCCTCTTTCGGGAGTTGGTCCGCACGTGGCCGGCGTCGTCGCAATTGACCCCGTCGATCCGATGGACGTTTGGGTGGAACCTGAGGATCCACTCGCGCAGTATGCCCTTGGCGTGGTGGGACTGTGGGTCCGTTCTGGAGGTGCGGACTACCGGGTGATAGCACAAGATGGGCGCAGGCGGATCCTGATTCAGGACGCCGCAGGCGGTATCGACCCGGGCGACGAGTTCTACGGTGTCGCCAAGCTCGACTCGATCCACGTTCGGGGGTGCGGAAATCTGGTGCTGGGCGACGTTACTGAGTACGACGATCTGGTGGTCGATCCGCCGGCGACAGTAACCGATCCCAACGACGGACCACCGCGGGTGAATCCGGCGCTGATCCGATACAGCGTTGATGGGAATGTCTACACGGTGTGGGAGAGCCCGGTGCAATTCTGGACGGCGACGGCCTTTCCGCGTTGATCTTCAGATCCGGGGACAATGATTATGACGATCGAAACGTTCCCTGGAGCGTGGACGGAAGACTCGACCATACAGCGCGCTCGGTCCATCGCCAATTGGCCGTATGCGCTGATCGCCAGGGACGCCCATGTTCTCCAGCTGGAAACGACCTACGCGGTCGACTTCTTCGGCAACCATCAGGCGCCGCTGATCGACGAATCGAAGATCTTCTTTTGGAAGGATCTCGGTGGCACCATTCGGCTCGTGGGACGCGAGGCAGCGGTGATGGACGAGGATGATCCGGTCTACGTTACCGTTGTGAATCTCAGCACTGGATGGGAGACCCAGCAGGTCGCCGATGCCGTCGGTTCGTTCCATGTGGTGATCGCAGGCGACCCTGGAGACGAGGTCAGCCTGGTGGCGACGGACAGTGGGGATGAACCCAGATCCTCGGAACCCGTGGTGGTCGTGGTGCCCGAGATCGAAGCGGTGACGGTTTCTTTCGACGCTGACAGTTACACCGTCGAAGAGACTGATGGCAGTATCGCCGTTGCCGTCAGGCGATCGGGATCATCCCTCGGTCCAGCCTCCGTGCGGGTGCAGTCGGTAGCCGACGGTGCTGACGCAATCTCAGACTACGAGCCGGTCGACGAGATTCTCTTTTTCGAGCCTGGCGAGACCCTTCGCACCGTCGTGATCCCAATTTACGATGACCCGAACTTCGAGGGGGACGAAGCGTTCCGGCTCGATCTCGTCGAACCAGAATGGACAGAGCTTGCTGCGCCTGCCACGGCCAGTGTCACAATAGTCGATGACGAAGTGGCGACCCGGACGGTGGCCTTCTCCATTCTGGTGGGTGGAGGCAACAAGATCAGCGGACCCATTGAAGTTTCCATCTCGGATGGCGTTGCGTTGTTCGGGGACGTCTACCTCCCGGCCCCGACCGCGGCGACAGGGTTCTCATCGACGGCGTAGGCGATGTCTTCATCGCTTCGTGCGCCGACGACCGGACGTGCGTCGTTACTGATACGTTTGGTCTGCCCGCCGAGGACCTCGCCGGGGGCGTCGTCTCCGTCATCGAACCGGCGTTTGACTCGCTGGCCTCGGCCGTGTCCCGGCTGAAGGACCCGGATCACTTCGGTTCCGGTGATCTGGTGGCGCTCGGTCTCGACGTCGAGCTCCTGTGCTACACGGGACCGGCCGACACCACGCACGTCGAGCTCTCCGGCTGGACGACCTCGCCGGAGCGACGAATCACCATTGTCGCGCCTGACGGCCGCCATATCCGAGGACCCAGCCAGCGTCATCGAGGCGCCTGGGCCGAGGATGCCTATCGCCTCGAGGTGTACGGTGTGCCCGCGATCACGAGCCGGGTCGGAAACCTCACGATCAAGGGCCTCCAGATCTCGTGCGACGGCGGCGTCGACGATTTCCTCGTGGGCGTCGAGGCCATGATGCCCGATGACGGCGGCGGTGCCCCCATCCGTGGGCCCGGTGCCGCGGCCAAGGCTGGCGCCAACTTGGTGGAGATTGAAGACACGATCATCGCCGTGAGCGGCCAAAACATCGACGGTTTCTACCAGATGGGCGTTATGTCCGAGCCACCGCTGCGTATCCGCAACTCGATCATCTACGATTCGAGTGACACTCCTGGTTCTTTGATGTGGGGCATCGCTGCCAACAATCTGGTGGCCGAAAACAACACGGTCATCGGCGGTGGAATCGGCGTCACGACGGCCTTTGCGACCGCCATCAACAACCTCGTGCTCGACTCGACCCTCACCGGGTTCTCGGGTGGCTTCAGCAGCGCGTCAGCTGCAAATCTCTATACCGTGCACGGCGCTCCCACCTCGCCGCCGCCCAATCCGCCGAAGAACACGATCGGGCCTGTAGTTTTCACCAACCCCGGGGCAGGGATATATTCGGACTATCACCTCGAATGCGGCGCTTTTTCGCTGGGGCCGGCGATCACAACGAACTTCCCGGTTGAAAACGTCTGGGATCTCCAGAGCATTTTCGATGGATATCCCGAAACCCTGTATCTGACCGGCGAGGGGTTCGACAAAGCGGAGGTCACGCTCGAGTTCGACGAACCGCACGCGATCGTCGGAACCGCCGTGGAACTGAGCAATTCATCCGCCTATCGCTGGATGGTGGAAACCGCAATGACCGCAGAGGAGCTCCATCCGGGCGGAGGCAGCTATGCGGTGCTTGTACCGGATCACTCAGTCGAACACACGGAACGGGTGTACGAGCACGTGGCGTTCGCGTCAGCGCAGCAGTTCCAAGCAATACGTCTCACCGTCTGGCGCAACGACGGGCACCCAAACGTCCACATTGTGGACTGGTGGTTGGACGGCCTCAACCCGGCCTGCGGTCAGGGTATCGATCTCACAAAGCGGTCGAACTCTCGATTTGAAGACGATGTGGACAGCATCCATCGCACAGGTGCGTGGGACATCGGTGCCGATCAGGCGGCCGACGTCGAGGTGGGCTTCGCAGGGACCGCGCGATGGTGGTGGGTGTCGGAGAGGGATGCCCGCATCGAAGTTGTCCTGTCACAACCCGTGGAGAACACGGTCGCCGTCAGGTTCTCGACCCAGATGTTGGATCCGATCAGCGCTGTGGCGGAAGTGGATTACTCGCATGTGGAAGGTCGGTTCATCTTCGAACCGGGCACGATTTCGCAGACGATTGTCGTTCCGCTGATGGACGATGGCCCTGGCGACGATTCCGAGGTCTTTGGTGTCCGGCTGTTCGACGCGGAGGGCGCGCGGATTCGGCGCGACTGGTGGGATGTCGAAATCCGCGAGGGCGATCCGCCGCCACGGGTCCATTTTGTCGAGAATGTAGTCGACGTCGGCGAGGGGACAGGTGAGGTGTTGCTCGATATCGAGCTGTCCCATCCCTCTGTTGTTGATGTTTATGGGACGTGGGATGCATACGATCGCACAGCACGCATCGCGACGGACTATGAAGGGCCCCCGCAGTTCGCATACTTGGGACGTTGACGGAGTATTTCATACCGACCGGGGCGACGACGGCCACAGTCAGCTTCACCATCGTCGACGACGACATTGCGGAGTCGATCGAAGGGTTTGCCGTAAGGAGCGGGTGGAGCGACCAGGTACAGCCAGGTGTCCCGGCCCTTCGCCTACGTCCGCATCCACGACGACGACGGGGTGGCGCCGTGAGGCGTCGGCGGTCGCTCGTCCTGCTCGCCGCGTTGATCGCGGTCTCGCCGATGTCGCTGCGAGCCGACGACCGGCCCCGATCGACGGCGCCGACTCGGTCGTGACCCACACCGAGGACCGGATGACGGTGGAGATGCCCGACGGCCAGACGGCTCGAGCTGGCATCGAGAACGACCCCAATCCGCTGGAGATCCGCCGTTGGTCGAACGTGTACGAGCGACCCCAAGTCCGCCTCCTGCGACCCCTACATGGAACGCTACGCGGGCTACGCGCCGGTCGATCCGGCGTCGCACGCCACCCTCGGTCTGCCGCCGCTCGACAGCAACTGCGACGGCCATCCCGACCGGCCGTGGTACATCGCGCGCCAGCTCGACTGGCATTCGGTCGACACGGCTCGGCGCGGTCAATTTGACCGACGTGCGGGCGACCATCATCCGCGTCCGCACCCGCAGCCCCGCACGCCTCGGTGTGCACCCTCTTTGCAGCGATCGACTCCGACGGCGAGGCGGTGGCGGGCTGGGTCAAGGAGGCGCCAGGGCCAGGTCTGGGGCGAGGCGCTGGTCGGCCGGCACGGAGCGGGGGTGGTCTCGTACCGTCTGTTTCGCACCCGAGGAGCAGCCGCTGTCGGTGCGGATACTCGAAAGCGGTGTGCCGCTGGTTGACGGGCAGCTCTTCGAACGGCCGGTAGTCTTGACCGTGGCGGTCGAGGGCGCCAGCGGGTCCGAAATTGTCGACGCGACGATCGACGGTATCGATTACAAAATCGGCACTGCCTATGCCGACGAGGGGTCACACGAGATCGAGGTGACGGTGATTGACGGTGAGAACGGTGCCGAGGCCGCCGCCACGTTCTCGATCGACCTGTCAGCCCCCGTGTTCGACCAGATTCAGCCGGTGGAAGGTGCATTGCTCGGAACGCCGACCGTCACGGTCAGCGGCCTGGTGTCGGTTGACGCGGTCACCGTGACCGTCGCCGGAGAACCGGCGGTGTTGGGAAGCCCGTTCAGTGGGTGGCGGCCCTTCACCTCGACGCCGTTGGCTTTGAATGAAGGCACGAACGTCGTCGCCCTCCACGCCGAGGACGGCGCCGGCCGCACCACCGACCAGAACCACACCCTGGTGGTCGACAGCCTGCCGCCAGTGCTCGCGGTGACATCGCCGGCGGACGGATGGTGACGGGCACCCGCAGCTCACCGTGTCGGGCACCGCGGTCGATCCCCACCTGACCGGCGTGACGGTCAACGGTGCCGCGGCGACGGTGGGCGGCGGCAGTTTCAGTTTCGACATGACGCTCGCTGAAGGCGCCAACGCCATCGTGGTCGTCGCCACGGACTCGCTGGGCCACACCAGCCAGACCTCCCTGACGGTCACCCTCGACTCGGTGCCTCCGGTCCTCACCATCTTCGAGTCGGGCGTCGCCTTTGCGGATGGGCTGCTGCTCGGCCGACCGGCGGTGATCACCGTTGTGGCCGACGACGCGACGGCGGTCGATTTTGCCGCGACCATCGACGGCCAGGCCTACCTGTTGGGCTCGCCGTTCGTCACACCGGGCGCTCACGTCTTCGCCGTCACCGCGACGGATGAGGCCGCCAACTCCGCGTCCGCCACCAGGTCCTTCACCATCGACAACGACCCGCCGCTGATCGACGACCTGAGCCCCATCCCAGGTACCGTGATCGGCGCCCCGACGGTGCATGTGGCCGGTCGCGTCTCCGACGACGCCGTCGAGGTGGTGGTCAACGGCATCGCCGCAAGCTTCACCGGCGGCGGCAGCAACTGGATCGGGTGGTCGATCCCGGCCCTGCCGCTCGAGCAGGAAGGTCTCAACCTGCTGCCGCTGCGCGCGGTGGATGCCGCCGGCAACGCCACCGAGTTCGACATCTCCTACGACCGCGACACCCTCGATCCGCAGATCACGCTGACTGCGCCCACCGAGGGCCTGGTGACGCGATTCGCCAACCTGACGGTGGCCGGCGCCGCGGCCGACGCCCACCTCGAGCACGTCACCATCAATGGCACCGAGGTCGCGGCCGGCGCCGATGGTTCGTTCAGCCACGCCGTGGTCCTGGTAGAGGGCCCCAACACCGTCGCAGTGGTCGCCGCCGACGTCGTCTCCCAAGAATCCACGGCCGTCTGCGCGGTCGTCCTCGACACCGCGCCGCCCGTCATCTCGGTGACGCACAACGGCCAGCCGTTGCCCGACGGCTTCCTCTCCAACACCCCGGTCGCGCCTGTGGTGACGGCGGCCGACGATTCCGAGGTCACGGTCGCGACCATCCTCAACGGCGCGCCCTTCACATCCGGCACCTCGGTCTCCGCGGAGGGCAGCTACATCCTCGTTGCCACGGCCACGGATGCCGCCGGCAACACGGCCTCGCTCGAGATCGCTTTCCGTCTCGATCTGACGCCGCCCGCAATCAGCGGTCTCTCGATCGCCGACGGCGCGGTCATCGCCAACCCGTCGCCCATGCTCTCCGGTGCCTGCGACGACGCAGTGTCGGTCGAGGTCAATGGCTCACCGGCCGTCATGACCGCGGGGACGTTCAGCTTTGCCGGTCTGACCCTCGCGGAGGGCGCGAACCAGGTTGTCGTCACGGCGGCTGACGCGGCCGGCAACCAGCGCACACTCACCTTCAGCGTCACCCTCGACACCGCGCCGCCGGTCATCACGGTGACCGCGCCGAACGACGGAGACCTGGTCGGCGCCGCGAACATCCTGGTCATCGGCACCGCGGCCGACCTGCACCTCCACGAGGTGACGGTCGCGGGGCGCAAGGCTGCGCTTGCAGGTTCCTCCTTCCAGACCCAGGTCCCGCTCGCGCAGGAGGGGTCCAACGTCATCACCATCACCGCCGTCGATCGCGCCGGCAACTCCGCCGAGCTCACCGTCACGGTCGAGCGGGACACCACGGCGCCGGTGTTGACGGTCAACGAACCGGGTCCGTCGGCTGTCCTCGGCGACGGGGCAGTGACGGTCAGCGGGACGGTGAGCGACGCCCACGCGGTGACGGTCACCGTCGACACGCGGTCGCTGACCCCGGGCCCGGCCGGCGCCTTCCAGACCGTTCTGCAGCTCCCCGAAGGGTCGCACGCGGTCAAGGTGGAGGCAGTCGGACGCGGCCGGCAACCGCGCTGCCGTGACCCGCAACCTGACCGTCGACCTGTCGGCGCCGGAGCTGCGGATCACCGCGCCGACCGCGGGCGCTGTGCTCGACACCGCGACGGTCACGGTGACCGGCACCGTCGCCGACGCCCACGGAACCGAGAGGGTCACCGTGAACGGCGTCGACGCCGCGCTCGACGGCAGCGGAGGGTTCTCGCTCGCCGATATGACTCTTCCCGAGGGCGCGAACACGATCGTCGCACGCGCATGGGACCGCGCCGGGAACACCGGCACCCGTTCGATCGAGGTGGCGGTGGACACCGTGCCGCCTCGCGTGACGGCCACCGTGCCCGCCGACGGCGCCACCGGCGTGCCGCGCAGCGCCCGGCCGCGGGTCAAGTTCTCCGAGCCGGTGGACGCGGCCACCCTTGCCGGCAACATCCGGCTGCTGCACGAGGGCGCCGTGCTGCCGGTGACGCTGTCCGCCGTCGGCAGCGGCGCCGAGGTCGACGTGGCGCCGACCGGCGGTCTGGTGGACGACGCCGAGCACGTCCTCGAGGTCAGCACCGGGGTTCGCGACCGCGCCGGCCACCCGCTGGAGACGGCGGTCACCGCGACCTTCACCACGCGCGACGGCACCCCACCGCTGCCCCCGATCCTGGACACTGTCTCGAGCCCGGCGTGCTTCTCGAGCCTGATCGTGACCGGCCTCGCCGAGTCCGGCGCCCGCGTCCGCGCGACCGGCGACGTCCACGGCGTCGACCACGGCTGCAGCCGACGGCGCATTCAGCCTCACGCTCGAACCGACGGTGGGGGAGGGCGCCGTCGAGATCGAGGTGACCGCCGAGGACGCCGCCGGCAACGCCTCGCAGGCGGCCTACCTCGTCGTCGAGCTCGACTGCACGCGCCCCAGGGTGACAGCCTCCGACTGGGACGGTGACACGACGATCGCCGTCCGTTACTCCGAGGCGTTGGACGAGACGACCGTGGCCGCCGGCCAGTCGGTGACGCTCGACGGGCCTGTCGGCCCCGTGACCTTCACCGTCGGTGACCGGGTCGACCGTCACACTCGCGCTCGTCGAAGCCCCGACGGTAGAGCAGCTGCCGCTGCGCCTCGAGATGACTTCGGACATCACCGACCTCGGCGGCAACGCCGCGATTCCGTACTCACAGCTCTTCGCCGCCCCCGGAACTGCCACCTTTGTCGCGGGCGAGGTCTTCTCCGACGCCGACAGCCTGGAGCTGCCCGGCGCCCGCATCGTCCTCGTCGAGGACGGCGGTCCGGTCCTCGGCGACCCGCCAGTGGTGACGGCCGACGGCCGCGGGCGATTCCAGCTGCCGGTCACGGGGTCGCCGGTGACCGTTCGTGTCGAGGCCGACGGCTACCTGCCGTCGTGGCGCCGCACCGTGCCGATTCCAGGCGCCGCGACCATCCTCTTCGACGTCCGCCTTAGCCCCGCGCGGCAGCTCGCCCGGTGAGCGGTGCGACCCAACTCGAGGCCGGCGCGGCCCGCCTCACCATCGACGGCGCATCAGTGCCGACTGAGGGCCTCGATGTGACGTTGACCCCGATCTCCGAGCAGGGTCTACCCGACCTGCTGCCCCTGGGCTGGCGCCCGCTGGCCGCAGCGCACGTGGGTGTTCCCGACAGCTTCGCATTCGACCCGCCGGCCGTCCTCGAGTTCCGAACCGATGTGCCGCCGGGCGCGGTGATCGCCCGCTACGACGCCGAGATCCACGCCTGGGTCGCGGCGGCGTTCGGCGGGACCGTCGACGTGGTCGATGCCGCGACGTTTGCCCTGTTGGTTCCCGATAGTGACCCGACCGCTCCCGGCGCGCCGGTTGTCGGATCGGTGCTGCCGTCGGCAGCCGCTGCCGACCCGGGCGTCCTGACGGCCACCCTCCGGCTCGACCCGCCGGTCATCCTGCCGATGGAAATCGCGCAGGCCGAGGTCACCGCCGAACCGGCCGCGATCGTGCCCTCCGGCCACCCGGTCGAGGCGCGTCTGGACGAAGTGCTGCACGTGGTCGACGGCGGCGTGCTGGTGACGCCGCCGACCGCGGTCGACCTGGTGCTCTACCGCCAGCCTGACGACTCGCTCACCGCGACGTTCGGCCTCGGGGCGTCCGAGACCGCGCGGCGGATCGCCCTCGACGAAGGCGTCAAGAACATTTCCATCCGCAGCCTGCCCGCCGAGGTCCGCACGCAGGATCTCGTCGGCCCCGACGGCGCCTCGCTCCTGAGTCCCGACGGCGTCGGTCTCGAGGTGCCCGCCGGCGCCCTCGACCGGGTGATCGGCGCCCGCATCGCTGCGCAGCCCCTCGACGCCCTGCCGCTGACATTGCCTCCGGGGCTCGAGGCGGTGGCCGCTGCCGACCTCGACCTCGGCACCTCGGTGCTCTCGGTCCCGGCGACGCTGAGCTTCCCGGGCGCGGGCGAGGCCGACGGCCAGTACCTGCTGCTGAGCCCGGTGGAGGCGGACGGCGCCTCGCACTGGCGGCTGATCGGGGTTGGTGGGCTCGAGGCTGACCGCATCGTCTGTGGTGCTGGTCAGCTCGACGGGCTGCCAGCCCCCGGCGTGCGCCGCACGGGCCTGTACGTCCTTGCACGATCGACCGGCGAGGCGTGGGCCCTGGTCGGCGGCACCGTGATCGACATCGATGGGGACCCTGCGACCGAAACCTGTCTGGTGACGGCCACCGGCGGCCTCGTCCAGCTGACACTCGGCGACGGGGTCTACGCGCTGGCGGCGCCGGCCGGGACCGTCGATCTCGAGGCCGAGAACCTGGTGTCGCGCGACATTGGGTCGCTGACGGCCGGGGTCGAAGGGGGCGTGCTCGCCTCCGGGCTCGACATCGCCCTCGAGATCGTGAGGCCGCGGATCCTCGCCACCTCGCCGGTCGACGGCGCCGACAGAGTGAGCGCCGCAACGCCGATCACGGTCGACTTCTCCGAGCCGTTGGCTCTCGACCGCAACAACCTGTGGGGCATCACGGTTGAGGCCGTGAGTTCGGTCAATCAAACGCAGGACGGCACGCTCGAGCTCTCGTCTTCCGGTACCCGTCTGACCTGGACGCCTGACAAAAACTTCCCGCCCGCGACCCAGATCCTGGTGACCGTCGACGGCAACCTCGAGGACCTTCAGGGCTACCGGCTCGAGGGTGGGGACTTCACCTTCCAGTTCGGCGTCGAGCGTTACGTGGGCAACGAGAATGTCGACGAGTCGAAGATCCGGCTGTTTGTCCCGGGCCGCGATTCCTCGCAGCCCGAGCGCGCGGTGGTGGAGGGCGAGGAAGGCGCGGTTCCCGCCGATATCTGGATGTTCATCGAGGACCTCGACCACGATGCCCCGGTGACGACCTTCCAGGCCACCGGCCTCGGCGCCTTCGCGACGACTCTCGCGCCATTCGATTCGGCCACCCGTACCGGAGTCGCAGTCGGCGACCGCCTACGCCTTCACATCCTGGACTCGGAAAACCCGGACGACGAGCTCTACGTCGTCGAGCTCAAACCGTGGCTCACCATCGACGGCCTCGGCGCCTTCTTCAACATCGACGGCGGCGAGTTCATCACCACCGAGGGGATCGGCGTGTCGGCGCCGTGGGGCGCATTCCCCGCCACCGGGACGGTGCGCGCAACCCTGCTCGACCACTCGCAGGTCCTGCCGCAGTCGAGCTGGCCGTCGTTTGCCGAGGCCCGCGCCGCCGCACGCCTCGAGCTGACGGTCGAGGCCGCCCGCACCCTCCAGCTGATCATCCCCGGCGACTCGCCGATTGACGCGAACACCACCATGCACGCCTGCATGCGAATCGACGTCGCCGGAACGCCGCACCCGATGCTCATGCGCACCGCGACCTGGGACAACGAGCGCCAGGCCTACGTCACGGCGCCGGTGGAGGAAGCCGCGGCGCAAAATGCCGCCGAGGCGCTGGTCAAAGCCGCCGCCACCGGCAACCCCGACCCGCTGCTGCCCGGCATCCGCCGCACGATGGATCTGGTGGTGCTCGAGCCGAAGCGGCTGCCCGGCCAGAAATCGGCATATGCCGGTCTCAACGGCCGCCTGCTGGTCACCAAGGGCACGGTCGAGGGCGACGTCCAGGTCAAGGCGATGTTCCTCGATTCGGCCGCCGACGTGGTCTACGCCAACACCCACTTCGCGCCGTCGGATGCGGCGCTGGTGGCCTTCGATTCGGGCGGCGCGCAGAAGCTCGTTGCTCGACCATCGCCGGCTACGCGGTCTCGGCATCAACGATATCCTGACGCCGGACGGCGGCGCCACCGTACCGCTGCGCCCCGACGACGACTTCGTGCTCAAGGTCACCGACCCAGACACCGGTTACACCCACTCCGAGCGCGGATACCCTGCGCCCGACAGCGGCGACTGGCTGGACATCCCGCCATCCGATGCACCCGGTTACAGTGACCGCCGCGCACGGATCGTCGGCGGCTCGCCCTTCACCATCTTCAGCTTCGAGGCCGCGGTGGGCCGGACGCCGCTGACGCACCTTCTCGAGGTTCAGAAGGACAACGCCTCGGCCAAACTGGTGTGCCAGATCCCCACCGGCGCCCTGCCGAGCGGGCGCTACGTCCGGATGATCAACCTGCGGACAGGGGCCGTCGCTCCGAGCATCCCCCAGGAAAATCCCACCACTCTCAGCCTCGACGCCAAGGTCGGTGACCCCGTCATCCTGGTCCTCGAACCGCTGCTGTCCTCCGGCCAGCAGGAGGTGCTCGTCCGCTTCGATCGCTCGCTCAAGGGTCTCGTCAACCAGACGATGGTGAACCTGGTGCCCGGCAGCACCGCTTCCACCAACGCCGTCCGGGTGACAGTGGACGGCGACGTGCTTCGCATCACACCCGATCCGGTCTGGGAGACCGGCAAGCGCTACGAGCTGCGGCTTTCCAACGCGCTCTTCGCCGCCCTCGGGTCGCCCCTCGAGGGCGGCCAGTATCGTCGGACTCCCGCTCAAGATGGCCAAGGTCGCGTCGGACAGGCCCGTGACCCCGGAAGCCGCGGTTGCCGAGGCCGCCCTCGAGAACAACGTGCTGCTGGTGGCGGCGCGCGATGACGGCCTGCTGGTCTACGACATCTCGAACCCGGCCCAGCCCGTTCGCCTCAACACCGTCCAGACCGTAGGTGGGATGGCCGGCGTCGCGTCCGACGGGTTCGGCAACGTGGTGACCCTCGAGGGCAGGGTCGAACAGCACGTCGTGCTGCGGCTGTGGTCGCTCGCCGACCTCACCGACGGCGGCGGGGCAACCCACATCGACGAGCAGCAGCTGTCGCCGCCTCTGACCGCGGTCGGCCCGGGCGACCTCGAGCTCGAGGTCTTCGCCGATACCGTCGACTTCACCGCTGCCGCCTCCCGCCGGGAATCGACGTGGTGCCCGACGCCGGCGGCGGCTGGACATCCCTGACGGTCGGGGAGAGCCTGTTGACCGCCAACCACCGGGTTCAGCTGGTCGACGCCGTCACCGGAGGCATCGTGTGGAGCGGCTGGGCGCCCGCCGACGGCCCGTTGAGCATTCCCAACGACCACGAGGTGCCGCTCGCGCAGCCGCTGAGGTTGCGGGCCCACGCCGACACCCTGGTGTGGGCGCACGCCGCCGCGGGACCGGTCATCGCCGCGAAGCTCACGTTCGGCGGCAGCGGGGCCACCGGCTTCTCCCTGGGCGCCGTCGGCCAGAACGCCGATCTCCTCAGCTGGATCCGAGGGACGCAGGCCAAGCAACGCCTGCCGCGCCCTCGGTCCCGAGGACCCGGTCTACCTCGGCCGCCTCGCCGCGACCCCGCGCCGGGGTGGCGAGAACGTCCTCCTGGCCGCCTCGCGCTACGAAGGGATCTGGGGCTTCCGCCAGACCGGATCACCGGAGCTGTCGCCGGACTGGATCCAGTGCGTGCGCTTCGGTTCGCTGGGCTCGGATCTGACCGACATCGCTTCGGCGCGCGTCGTCTTCGACGAGGGTGGCACCGAGGTGGACCACGATGTCGTCGCAGTCGTCGGGCACCGCCGGCTCGAGATCTTCGAGGCCGGCTCCAACGGCGACCTCGACAAGTTCGCGGACGGCGTCGATCTCGGTTGGAACCCCTTCCGCGTTGCCATCGATCCGGTGGACCGCCTGATCCTGGTGCGCGACAACGCCAGCCGGCTCGCCGTCTACGCCCTGACCCGCCCGTATGCCTCGCCGCAGATGGTGGTCGACATGGTGCTGCCCGACGGCGCCGGTCTCGGGCCGTTGGTGCTCGATCCCGACCTCGGGCTGGCCATCACCGGCACCTCCCCGGTCCAGTACAAGCCGCCGCGCCTCGAGCTGGTGTCCGACACCGACGGCAACGGGATTCCCGAGATCGTCGAGTACCTGCAACCGCTGGGTGCGCCCGCCGCGCCGCCGACCGCCGACGGCCAGCGCCCGCCCTACCTCGCGTGGGTCAGGGCGCGGATCGTCGGCGTCCCGGAGGGCCAGAACACGGTCGCGGTGCGGGTGGAGGGACTCGGCCCAGGCGGCGGCGTCCTTCCCGACCGGCCCGAGCCGTTCCTGCCGTCGAGCGGCGTGGTGACCCTGCGGCGGGCGGACAACCTGGCGCTCGACGACCCGGGCCGCAACGTCTTCGTCTCCGATCAGCCGATTCTGCTGATCGCCGACGAGCGGGCGCGAACCGAGTACTGGAAGAATGTCGACCAGACCGCTCCGCACCAAGCTCACCGATGAGGACACGGCCAACGCCCGCTACGCCCTGTGCCGCAACTGCGACGTCGACGACGCTGCGGCCGCGATGTCGACGGCGGGCTGCTTGCCGTGGAGCGATGACGGTGCGCCGGCGCGCCGATCGAGCTCGCCGCCGCGAGCGCGTCTCCGCGTCACGTTCGACGCTGACAGCCGCGACCGGATGGATCAAGCAGATGCTCGACGCCGGGATGGCGCCCGCCGCCGAGGTGGCCTCGCTGCCCTGGATGCCCTCGCCGCCCATCGGCCGCGACCCCGGCATCGAGGCCCGCGCCGCCATGCTGCCCGAGGTCGAGCTCGCCACCGGCGCCCTCACTCTCGGCCGCACCGACCTCGTGCTCCCGGCGCCCGGCATGGACGTCGTCCTCGGCCGCGAGTACTCCTCGGCCGGGATCCGCTACGGCCTCTTCGGCTGGGGCTGGGAGCTCGCCGGCCTCGACCGCCTGCGGCCGAACCCCGACGGCACGGTGGATCTGTATGCCTCGTCGGGGGACCGGTTTGTGTTCGGTAGGCGTTCGAACGAGCATCCGGCCCCGGATGCCACCTCATCCGCCTCCGACGCCAATACCCTGACGGCGTGGGCGTACCCAGGTGAGCTCAAACGCAAAGCCGACGGCACCTGGTTCCTGCTCACACCCGACGGCGGATACACCGAGTTCGCGACCGACGGCTATCCCACGGTCGTCCGCGATCGCTATCGCGAGGACAAAGGTTCCGGCTCCGAGCTGCGGCTCCTGTGGCACGCCGACGGCACCCTGGCGCAGCTAGCTCAGGTCAACGGCAAGGTTACGACCGAGATCAACCCTCGCACGATGATCTTCCGCTATGGGGCCGAAGACACCGAGCTCGGAGATGGGCAGTCGCCGCCCGGTCTCGCGACGTCCGCGGAGGACTCGACGGGCCGGACCTATCTCTACGCCTACGACGCGTTCGGCCGAATGGTGAAGGCGGGTATCAAGAATGTGGCGCTCGATTCCGACGAGACCCCCGGGACTATAGTCGAGAGCTATTTGCCGGCGCTGGCCACGGTCGGTTCTCCTGCACCCGGGGTACTCGAGGAGGCGGACCAGTTGGACTTGGTCCGAGACGCCGAGGAGACCCTCCTTCTCGACGCCGACTGGGTGGACGGACGGGTGACAAGGGTGACCCGCGGCGAAAACGGGGAGAACGGCCCGGCCATCGTCACCTCCATCGTCGATGACTCGCCGACCGAGTGGAAGATCACCGAGGGCGTTGCCCCTGCCGGCGTGTCGACGGTAACCAAGATCAGTCTTGGGAAGGAGGGTGAGGGTTGGACGAGCACGGTCACAGTCGGCCTCGGAGAAGACGCCACGACATCGACCACGATCCTCGACCGCGACGGCCGCGTTCGCGATGTCGTCGAGCCCGGCGGTGTGACGACGACCACCGACTACTGGCCGGGCACCCGGCGGTATACCTTCCTGCCGAAGACGGTGACCACAACCCCGGGAACGGTGGGTGAACCCCAGCGCCACCGGCGCTCATCACGAAGTACGAGTACGTCAACGGCGAGGTCAGCCGTATCGAGCGCCCGGGGCCGGTGGCGCCGATCGTAACCAGCATCATCCGCAACTCGGAGCGCCGCGAAATAGTGACAGAGCGCCGGACGGCAGCGACACCACGAGTGTGCTCGACGAATTGGGCCGGGTGGAGGAACAGAACGCCTCCACCGGGGCGATCAGTCGGCTCAGCTACGACGACGTATAACCCGGCAGCGGCGAACTCGAAATGTCGGTGGCGACCTCCGGAGTTGGCACGACGACGACGAAAATCGGTCGCAACGCCCTCGGTCAGGCCGAGTCCAGCTGGACCCACCAGGCTCCAGTCGATGGCGTTCAGCCCCCGGACCGGTCCACGACCACCACGAGCAACGTGCTCGGGTGGACGTTGAAGACCCAAATCGGTGACGCCGTCACCCGGACCACGTATGACGAGGCCGGCAGAATCGAGGCGATCGTCTCCGGTGGGGCAGCTGAAGCCAGTCGGACCACCACCGTTCCGGGCTACACGTCGGCCGGAATGATTTCGAGCATCACCCGCACCCAGGGGGCAGTCACCGAGAGCAACTCGATGACCTATGACGACGCCGGCCGGCTTTGGACCAGCTCGAAGTCGGACGTCACCACCACCTACCTCTACGACAGCGCCGGCCGCACCGAGACCCGTACCGAGAGCTGGACCGAGGACGACACGGGCGAGGCGTTCAACATGACCACCGGTTACGGCTACGAGCTGGGAACCGGTCGGCTGCTGACGACGACCACGCCGAGCGGTAAGGTGTGGACCAACCACTTCGACCGGCTCGGCCGCCAGGTCGGGCGAACGGACCCGGCGGGCGTGCGCGAGACCCTCGTGCTCGGGGCCGACGGCCGGCTCGCCGAGCGGCGGCTGGTCACGGGCGGCGGCAACGAGCCCGAACCCGAGCCCGAGCTGCTGTGGGCCTGGGAGGAGTTCGGATACGACGATCTCGGACGCCAGCGAACCCACCGGTGCACCGCTTCCCGGTGACGCCGGAGCCCGACCTGTCGCAGCCGAAGGCTCTCACGACCACCACCGGATACTTCGAGGAGCCGGGACCGAAGCTCGGCCTCGTCGAGTGGATCGAGGACTCGTCGAGGCGGCGGACGTCCTTCGACTACGACGACGCCGGCCGCGAGGTTGTGCGCGAGCTGCCCGACGGCACCAGGGTCGAGACGACCTATTATCCCGACGGCAAGGTCCGCACCCGCACGGTGCGTTTCGACGGGGACGAGCCGTGGTCGCTGACCACCACGACCATCTACGACGACCAGGGCCGCGTGCACGAGGTCATCGATCCCGGCGGCCGTACCACCACCACCCTCTACGACGATCTCGGCCGTAAACAGAGCGTGGTGGCGCCGGACTCGGTGCCGGTCGACGGCGGCGAGCAGGGCTCGGATCGGCTGACGAGCTGGGGCTACGGCGACCTCGGTCGCGTGGTCACCGAAACGCGGTCCGACGGCGCGCGGATCACCCGCACCTACGACGAGAATGGCAACCTGGTGGCCTACAAGGACAACGACGGCAACACCACCACCTACCGCTATTACAAGAACGGCCGCCTCAAGGCCATCGTGTACCCGGACGGCACCGAGCGCAGCTTTACCTACTACGACGACGGCGAGATGCACGAGATCACGCGTGCTGACGGCACAGTCGTCACCTTCGACATCGACGAGAACACCGGCCGCCTGAAGACTGTGGACACCGACGACCACCAGCCCGGCGGTACGGTGGGCTTCGATTACGATCCCGTAGGCCACTTGATACTGGCCGACGATCGGGATGTTGTCCTCGGGTTCACCTGGGACAGCGTCGGCAACCAGCTCTCCGAGAGTCTCGCGCTGCCACTCCTCGACTTCAATGAACGAACCGTGAGTCGGGTCTTCGACGACGCCAACCGACCGGTTTCCCTCGGCATGCCCGACGGGTTGCCGGCTCTGGTTCGCGGCTACGACGACGGCGACCGGCTGGCGTCACTGACGGTAAACAGCGAGGATTTGTGGAGTGCGGATTACGACGGCGGACGTTTGACCAGGATCGACCGCAGCAATGGCCTGACAACCACGTTCTCCTACGACGGCGAAGGCCGGCCAACAGAGGTGGTGACCGGCGTGCCGGGGTCGGACGGCGCGGTCGCCGCTCCGCTCCACCGTCTCGCCTTTGGCTGGACCGACGCGAGCCTACGCCGCAGCAAGGAGCGGCAGGACACCCGCCGCGTCGTCGAGCGATTCCACTACGACGGGGTGGGCCACCTCGAGAGCGATCTGGAGCAGAACCTCCCGGCGCTGGCCGGCGTCGACGAAGACCTGGCGGCATCGCTGCCAGGGCTCGAGCCGCAGCGGGTGGAGGAGTGGTGGACGGTCAACCGGGTCGACGAGCTGACCACCCGCCGCCGGGTCGACGAGGGAACCCAGGCGGACTACCAGCCGCAGCACGACGCCGACGGCCTCCACCAGGTCGTGCGCTCGGCGAACTTCGGTTACGATTGGGATGACAACGGCAACCTCGCAGCGAGACGTTTGATGGAGGGAGGCGCCACGGTCGCCACCGACACCTTCAGCCACGACTGGCGCGACCGGCTGGTCGGCGTCGGGCACGGGTCGACCACCACCACTTTGGTGGTGGACCCCCTCGGCCGGCTGGTGGCCAAGGTGAACTCGACGCCGGACGGCGACGTCGGTCGGGTGTATCTCCACGACGGCGACCAGGTGGCTGCCGAGTACGTGCAGGAAGCCGGCGGGACCGACTGGCAGCTGGAACGCCGCCATTTCTGGGGCCGCTGGATCGATGATCTCGCGGTGGAACAGGTGGACACGGACGGCGACCGTGGCCTCGACCTCACCCTGTGGCCGATCACCGACCTTCTCGGCAGCGTGCAGCTGCTGACCGACGGCGAAGGCCGCATTGTTGAGCGGATCGAGTACGCCACCGACGGCACCCCGCGCTTCTTCGCCGAGGATGGGACGCCGCCGACCGCCGCCCGCGTCGCGTGGACCGGAAACGGCGCCCGGCCGACCGGGGATGCGGTATCGGCTGGTGTGTTCGAGGTCGGGTTCGACGAGTGGCTGGACGAGGGGAGTGTGGAGGCGGCCACCGCGACGCTGGCGGTCGATGGGGGAGAGGCGGTGGAGCTGACGGTGACGGTCGATGCCGACGGGCGAGGGGTGACTCTTGGTGGTGCGACGGTCGAGGCGGGAACGAGCGCCGCGCTTCATCTCGAGGGTCTAGCTGACCGCAGTGGCAACGAGATGTGGCCGCTGGATCTGACTTTCACGGTGGGTGATGCAGCGGTCTACGAGACGCTGCTCGATGCCGCTCCGCCGGCGGTGCTCGCGGTGATCGATGCTGCGGATGGACTGTATGTGCTGATGGATGAGCCGGTAGTGGCGGTGGACGGTGTTGAGTTGGCGGATGCGATCTCGGTCGTGCGCGGTGGCTCGACCGTGGATGGATCAACCGAACGCCTCGGCGGGCAGCTTTTCAAGTGGACGCCTGACGAGGGTGCGCCGTGGTTCCCGCAGCAGCGGTATGAAATTAGTCAGGTGCGGGTGCGGGATGTGGCTGCGGTGTCGAATACCGTGGTCAGTCTCCCTGGTTCGTTTACCCATATTGCGACCTTTGAGGACCAGGTGCTTGTTGCGTATTCCGAACCCGATCAGGGTGAACGGGTGGCACAGAGCCGGTATGGGTTGAGGAGTTTGTTCCAGGGCCGGGCGTGGCATGAGGAGTTAGGGCTTTATTACTTCCGGGCGCGGTGGTGCGGGGTTCGGAAATGGCGAGTTTTCTGGAGCGCGATCCACCTGGGTACACTTTGATGCAAAACCGATATGCTGGATTTGATTCTCTCACCGCTACCTAACAAAGCGGATCCGTCAGGTAAATACGCGATAGAGCTTCCATTACTATGCGATATCATTTTCTGCACGGAAGGCTGTTTCTGACGAACAAAGGGCGTATCACATCGCGTGGGCCTCTCAACATGTTGACGACTATGTCGACACTCAACCCGTGTCCATAGAGCCGGATCACCTAATTTTTCATTTCCTTGATGTTACTGGATCAATGGGGACAGTTTCTGGAAGGGAAAATTCAGCTCTTTTTAGTGTAGTAAAAGCGGCGATCGGTTCGGGAAGTGATTCTCGAGTTGGTGCTACTCTCCACACTTTTTGCGGATTCCTATTCTCATCGAGGATTTACATGGAAAATTGGAGCAAAAGTGAAGAAGATGGATCGTTTTTTCCCAAGCAACTGTTCTTCATGTTGGTCATCTGATGACCAGATTGAACGTCGATATTCCGAGCAGCCTCCAGATATCGCGTCAACTGCCGCAATCGAGAGTTTTAAAATTCTCGAACAATTTGGTATTTTTCAGGGAATTTGTCGAGATCCTCGAGGAGTATTCTGACGAGGGAATGGCCGCTCGAATGTTCACCTCTTCGTGTCAATAAAGGGCAACCAAAAGGAAAGAGTGGAGCAGTGGAAAGGGGTTATATCACTCGGAATTTGGAAGAGTCCAAAATTATGATCCATCGAGTTCGATTCTTGGCTCGAGATTTTCACAGGCTGCAAAAGAGCAGTTAGAACTAATCGAGAGTCTCATGAAAGTTCCGTTGTCTTACAGGAATAATACCGTAGAAGATTGATATGAAAAAGAAGACATTGATATCGACAATTCTTGGAGTCATTTTTGGTATCTTAATATCTGCCTTCTTTCTTTTGAGCGGAATGGTATCTGGTGCAGCTGGAGACGGTATCTATTTACCTTTAGCATTAGGTTTTGGTCTTCGGGGATTTGGGTTCGTATTATGGCCACTTATGGGTGGATTTTTTGCTCATCTTTTTCGACTATGGGTGAGAGTCGTGTGTGTTGTTTTTTTGATCGCTAACTATGCCGGTTCGCTCTACTTCCTTCATCTATATTCGTCGTTTAGTCGGGAGGTCGAAGGTTTCGGATTCTATTCAGCAATTTCAGCAATAATTTACCTAGGTACCAACTTGATAGTTTGGTCGAAGATCATAAATCCGAAAATAACATTTGAAGATATTATTTCTACTATCGGTGCCAGATGGGATGAGTAGGCCGGTCTCCTAAAACGGCGTAGCACAATGCTCGCCAAATCTCTTGCGGGCTCGAAATAAGTGCCGGGTCCGCAGTTCCGTAGTTATGATACGTTAAGGCCGGGAGGGGAGGGATGCCTCGCGGCCTTAGGTGCTTTGTAGAGGGCGGGATCTACCACGTATACAACCGGTTTTCGAGTGGAGAACCGGTCTTCGCAGATCCCGAGGAAGCGCTCGAGTTCATCGAGTTCTTGCGGTACATCAAGCAGCGAGACGGTTGGACGGTTTTTGCGTGGGTTTTGATGTCGAACCACTACCACCTCGCCATACGGAGCAGAGCGATCCCGATCTCGCGGGGATTCCAGTATCTTCAAGGTAGATTCAGCCAGCGATTCAACCGAGGGCGAAGACGCACCGGGGCGCTTTGGCAGAGTCGTTACCACGCGAAACCGATCAATGAGCAGGGATACCTCGATCGGGTCATTCTCTACATTCATCTCAACCCGGTAGCAGGCGGATTGGTCGCTCGCCCGGTCGACCATGTCTTCAGCGGCCACCGAGAAATAGTCAAGGGGATTTCGAACCCCATCATCGACGTCGACGACTGCCTGCTGAGCTTTGGGCAGAAGCAGCGTGATGCGCGGAAGGCCTACCTGTCGGCGATCCGGCAGGGGTGCCGGGATCTCGGGGCGGAAGCGGGTCGAGAAACAGGCCTGCCTGAAATCTGGTTTCGGCCGGATCGAGACTTGGCTCCGGATGACGAGGGGCCCTATATCGACGTCCTCGGAAGGAGCACCGGGCCGGAGCGAGATGAACTCTCAGCGGATCAATTCATCCGACATTGCGCCGATATCCTTCACCTCAAGGTCGAAGACCTCGCGAGTCGTTCCCGCCTGCAACCACTGGTCGAGGCGCGAAGGTTAATCGTTACCTTGGGACGGGAACGGTGGGCACAGAGCACCAAGAATTTAGCGTCGGCACTCCACAAAAGCGCGGACACGGTAACCTACATTCAGCGTGAAGGTGTCAAACAAAGGCTCGACGACGAACATTTTCAGCAACGGTATGAGAAGTTGGATAGGCTGTTGATTGGTGACGATCGTTGATTCGTAATAACTACGGAACTGCGGACCTGGCACCTATTCAGATTGACGTTGCCCAACAACATGCTGTTGGGGTGATCTGGAGGGTCCCGAACAGGGCGCAAAGGCTAAGGGCTGAGGCCTTCTTCAGAAGGAAGGGGGTCAGAGGAATTGACGTGGAGGTCGTTCCGTGAGTAAACACGTCTGTACGATCCACTTTTCGAGGCCGTTTTCAGAGGGACGGTTGGTTGAGAATTTCTGCCGAGCTGCAGAGGAAGTTGGTGGTTCGTCATTTTTCCTAAAAGGAAAGGCCCCGCTAGATCTCGATTTAGCCAACCTGAAGCACCTGATGTCACAGTTTTCTCCTTACGAATACGTTGGCGAAGTACGTTGGAGGATTGAGACAAGAAAAAAGAACTTGATGGGGAAATTGACCTACCCGATACAATCGACCATTGCGCTGCCAGGAACGCTCGAGTTTGAATTCGCGTGGTTGACGCCTGAGACGAAGACGTTCTTTGATTCGTTGGATGAACTGTTGAGGTTTCTTCAGCGAATGGTCGTTGCCGTTGATGCAGATAGCTTGATAGTCGAGCCCAAGAAGCTGCCTCCAGATATCCACGATGTTCGCTATAAGAGATTCAAGGCGTCTGAAAATGGGAAAGATCTTTCGAGTGTTGACTGGATAATTGGCTTTCGAAAATCTGATTTTTCTTCCTGGCTGTCCGCGGCTGAGCCCTTTTGCGTTTCTAACATTGACACAGGTGACGTTATGATCTTCGCGTTTTCTGAGAACCCTTTAGATTATTCGAACTCTGAGGATCGAGGAGTTCTTGAAAACCTAGAAGACGCACTTGGAATCTGAACATATATCTGAACATATATCGGTGCCAGGCTTTAGGAAGTTGGGAAGTTGTGATAGGTTCCGTACAACGGAACCTCAGATATGCCACGAAGACCACGAATTGTCGTTGAGGGTGGTTTGTACCACGTGTACAACCGGGCCTCGAGCGGCGAGGCGGTGTTCGCAAATCCCGCTGAAGCGATCGACTTCATCGACATCATCAAGGAAATCAAAAAGCGCGATGGCTGGACGGTTTTCGCATGGTGCGTCACATCCGTGCCAGGTCAGACGATTCAGACGATTTTGTGATAGGGTTGTGTTCCAAGGCCCAGTGAATGCCGAGAGCACGACGAATTCTGATCGAAGGCGGTCTGTACCACGTATACAACCGATTTGCGCGGGGCGAAGAGGTTTTTGCGGACCCGGAAGAGGCGGTGGCGTTCCTCGACCTCCTGAGGGATCTCAAGTCAAGGGACGAGTTCCAGGTGTTTGCGTGGTGCCTGCTCTCAAATCATTTCCACCTTGCCCTTCGCACGTCTGCGGTGCCGCTGTCGCGGACGATGCGGACGCTCCAAGGTGGTTTCGCCAAGGCCTTCAATAGACGGTGGAGGAGATCCGGCCCGCTCTGGCAGAGCAGGTATCAGACGCGCTTGGTCGACAGTCAACGGTACCTCGAGCAACTGATCTTCTATATTCACCTGAACCCGGTTCGCGCAGGGTTGGTCGATGATCCGATCAAACATGTTTTTTGTGGTCACCGCGAGCTCCTGGGGAAGGTGAGTCACCCACTGCTCGATGTTGACGAAGCACTTGTCAGCTTCGGCGCCACCTCCAAGATTGCGCGGAAAGCGTACTTGAGGAGGTTGAACGCTGCTCTTGCGGAGGAGAAGCGGGCGGAGGTTTCGGAACGCGTGCCGTGGTGGACGGCGGAAAGAGAGCTCAATCCATCGGTGGGCCGAGCGTACGTCGATGAACTGGGTCGGAGCACGGGGCTCGAACGGGAGCAATTGGTTGCTGCTGCGTTTGTAGAGTTGGCCTGCAAGGGACTCGGGATCGACGAGGCGTCGTTGACCGGCAGAATCAAAGATCGGAAGACGACGAGGTTGCGTCAGCTGGTGGCGACGATTGGGATTGAGAGGTGGGAACAGCGGGCCGGGAAGCTCGGGAGTGTTCTCGGCAAGCATCCGGACGTGGTGAGCAGATGGGCGCGAGCGGGCGCGGAAAGGAGATCATCCGATCGAGAATTTGCGGAAGAGTTAGATCGCCTTGATGCGACACTCGTGGAGTCGTGCCAAAGTAAAGCTAAGATCGTCTGAATCGTCTGACCTGGCACCGATGGGCCTTTCGAAGATGTTGGCTGCCGGAATCAATCCAGAGTCCATAACATCAATGTTGAAGAAAGATGACATTTTTACTGATCTCTATCCGCCGGCAGGCGTGCTTAAGGATGCTGATTTGATCGTTGAGAATGTCGGAGAAACGCTACAAAAGGTAATTGCGAGGGTGAATTCGCAAACCGGAAAAAGTGCGCAGGGACATTTATTCGAGATTCGTTCGGCCGCACATCTTACCGAGCAGGGGCACATCATCACAGATATGGCTCATTTTGATGGACTCCATATTGATCAAGTGGGCGGAACGATTGCGTACCAGTCAAAGAGAACGCATGACTCCCTGCTTTGGAGGGGAGGATTCCCCAAGGATCCTGACTATAAGAAGATTCGCACGTATTTGGAAGAGGCGATTGAGAATGCGAAACAGAAAGGGCTGACAGGATTTCAGTTGGTCTTTCCTGATTTTGTTCCTCATACCATCGCCGAAGAAACCCCTGAACTGAAAGAACTTCTTCTTAAAATTTGCTTCGAGGGGGACCCGTGCGTGGGCCGGTCTCTCTGGGATCGGATTGTCGAGGTGCCCAATTTCATGACCGCGGCGGATATGAAGGCGATGGAATTGATCGAGCAGGAGAGTCGATGAGTTTCACTGTCGAGATTGAGATTGCAGAAACTGAGATCGGTAGGCCGTTCTTTGAAATGGTGGATTCCTTCCTGCGAGGGGTCGGTCTCGAACTTGAACCCGGAGGAAAAGATGGCGAAAGGCGGTCTGCCGGGGTATTGGTTCGAGGGCAACCCGCACATCAGAGCGATGAGATTTTTGTCTGGCCAGACTTCGATTTCGTCGGCGCCCCAGAAGATCTCCTCTCTGTACCATACCTGATTGTCGGTAGGGATAACCCCGGCGACCGCTTGGTGTTTTCAGTCGTTTACAGTACTCGAGGACACGCCAAGTCTCTTAGAATAGTCGGAGCGGGTCAGTGTTTTCGTTTGTGGTACGAAGAGTATTCAAGGGACCTTGTATTGAGGGCGATGGCAATCCTCGATCTGCTGAGATCGAGATTAGCGGTCGAACGTGCGTACTGTATTGACATGGATGGCTCTGGCGAACTTTGGATTCATTTGGAAGGAAACAGTTGGGAGGCCCGTCCAACGCTCCCATTGGTAGCGAGTAGTGAAGAGAGCCTAAAAATCTTAAGGGAATTTGTGGACGGTAAGCATTCCCCTTTGGAGTTTGATGAGAATACAGAAAGCTTCTTCTTTCGCTCACAAGAAAACGGCGAAGTTGCTCTGACGCGACACAATTTATTTGATGGGTCGCTTTTACCGATTTCTCCTGTCGACAGGGAATTCAACAGCGTCGACGAAGAATCAGAGAAAAACTACTTGGAGATTTGTTGGCGCGCCAGCCGTGGCGTCGATGACATTGTATCCGAGTTGGGCAGTCCGGATAATTTTCTCGGCCCAATAGTTGTCCCTGAGAACAGGGTTCTTGCCGGACAACGAGCCGTGAAGCAGCAGATCTGTTACGAAAATCTCGAAGACCGTTTTGTAGTGTTTTTTCGCGAGTACGAAAACGGCAGAGTTGCGGTAACGCTTGCGGGGAAAAGAAAAGCTCAATAGGTGCCAGGTCCGCAGTTCCGTAGTTATGATACGGTAAGGCCGGGAGGGGAGGGATGCCTCGCGGCCTCAGGTGCTTTGTAGACGGCGGGATCTATCACGTATACAACCGGTTTTCGAGTGGAGAACCGGTCTTCGCTGATCCCAAGGAAGCGCTCGAGTTCATCGAGCTCTTGCGGTACATCAAGCAGCGAGACGGTTGGACGGTTTTTGCGTGGGTTTTGATGTCGAACCACTACCACCTCGCCAAAATAGGTGCCAGGTCCGCAGTTCCGTAGTCATGGTACGTTGAGGCTGGGAGGGGAGGGATGCCTCGCGGCCTCAGGTGCTTTGTAGACGGCGGGATCTACCACGTATACAACCGGTTTTCGAGTGGAGAACCGGTCTTCGCTGATCCCGAGGAAGCGCTCGAGTTCATCGAGTTCTTGCGGTACATCAAGCAGCGAGACGGTTGGACGGTTTTTGCGTGGGTTTTGATGTCGAACCACTACCACCTCGCCATACGGAGCAGAGCGATCCCGATTTCGCGAGGATTCCAGTATCTTCAAGGTAGATTCAGCCAGCGATTCAACCGAGGGCGAAGACGCACCGGGGCGCTTTGGCAGAGTCGTTACCACGCGAAACCGATCAATGAGCAGGGATACCTCGATCGGGTCATTCTCTACATTCATCTCAACCCGGTAGCAGGCGGATTGGTCGCTCGCCCGGTCGACCATGTCTTCAGCGGCCACCGAGAAATCGTCAAGGGGATCTCGAACCCCATCATCGACGTCGACGACTGCCTGCTGAGCTTTGGACAGAAGCAGCGTGATGCGCGGAAGGCCTACCTGTCGGCGATCCGGCAGGGGTGCCGGGATCTTGGGGCGGAAGCGGGTCGAGAAACAGGCCTACCTGAAATCTGGTTTCGGCCGGATCGAGACTTGGCTCCGGATGACGAGGGGCCCTATATCGACGTCCTCGGAAGGAGCACCGGGCCGGAGCGAGATGAACTCTCAGCGGATCAATTCATCCGACATTGCGCCGATATCCTTCACCTCAAGGTCGAAGACCTCGCGAGTCGTTCCCGCCTGCAACCACTGGTCGAGGCGCGAAGGTTAATCGTTACCTTGGGACGGGAACGGTGGGCACAGAGCACCAAGAACTTAGCGTCGGCACTCCACAAAAGCGCGGACACGGTAACCTACATTCAGCGTGAAGGTGTCAAACAAAGGCTCGACGACGAACATTTTCAGCAACGGTATGAGAAGTTGGATAGGCTGTTGATTGGTGACGATCGTTGATTCGTAATAACTACGGAACTGCGGACCTGGCACCTATTAAGGATTTTCCTGGGCTTGGATCCGGTGGAGCTGCCCAGGCGACCACCACTTCATCACGTTTGGTGGGAATGTCCCTTATGTTGATCCTATCCCGTAATAAGATCAGGAGAAGTAAGAGCAAATGAAATCTGCAAGCATTGTCTTTTTTGTCGGCATCTTGATTTCACTCAATCCACTGAGTGCGTCCTCGTTGACAACCGACTACGAGGTCGTCTCGATAAGCTACCAAATTGCCTCGCCGGACCAATCTCTCCCTGTCGTTCAAAACGTCACTGACGAGTTGATGCAACGTGAGTCCGCACTGAAGGGCGGCGAATGTCGTTCGAATCAAAAAACCGCTGTTCCAGAGAGTGAAGAAGTGAATCCAGTTTTAGCCGTCATGACCAACGACCCGGACCGGTTGCTGTCAGAATCTCCTGCAGTATTTCGGACCTTGGGTTTTTTCCCCAGCAGTCGTATCGATACGCTGGAGTCGCTGCCAACCGACCCAATTTATGCTTCCTTTTTTGGCGAGTTGCTGTTCCTCTACGGCGGGCCGTTACCTGTGGTGATCATGAAGAAATCGATTGGAACGGAAGAATACGTTTACATCTCTCATGTTCCTGTCACGGTAGGCCGGGTCCTTGAGCAGTTCTTGAATGATCGAAAGGTCTACTGGTTCAGCGAACACACCGCCGAGGTCGCACCACTGTCGAAAAAAAGCAGCCCGAGCGCGGCGCGACTTGTCATTTGGGACGAGTCTGGGAAACTTGCGTTACGTATTCGATACAACGCGCTCGAGTGGAACGAAAATTCACTGGCGATAATTGGGAATACCGGGGTTTTTGCCTCGACATGTGCCCCGGAATCATCAGCCATAATGTGTTGGGGTAAGAGCACGACCTGCCAACTTTCCCTGCTTGACCCATATTCGTGGGAACCAACAGTACTTCAGACGAGGATCACCATGAGGTACGTTGGTGAAAACCTCCAGATCGACCACGTGCGATTATCGCTTGCGAGCCCTCAGGAATTCAAAGATGACTTCCTGGCGTGCGAGACGTTTCAAACAACAGCGGACATTCTTCGCCACCCACATTTCGGCGTCTGCGGGAGAAACCTTCAGGGAATAACGAAGTGGCGATGTCTCGGATCCCCTGATGGCTACCTTCGGGAGAGCCAGAAGGCATCGCAGCTTTTTTGGATCGAGGTTGGTCGACAGTTAGAGTTGGAGCAAGGAAGCTTACAGCTGACCGTGGACTCAGGGATAACGAGAGCTTTGGCGTCCCTAGGTGCTGATGCGGCGCTCTCAGCAAACGCGAACGGAGTTCCCGCTGGCCTTGGCCACCTGGATGCGCTCAGTATGATCAATGCGGTTATGTCGGCATTGGAGCCTGATTAGTTCCCATCCGGATCGGGCGGATTTTGGGTCAGCCGGTTCAGCGCTCGCCGAGTAGGCGCCAGGCCCAAAGATTTTGACGATTTTGAAGGATGGCTGCTGGTGCCATCACACGCCGAGACGGCCCGTGGGTCTTTGTCGAGGGTGCGATCTACTGTAAAGGGCTACGATGAGTCGGACAGGATGTTTGTGAATACGATGAGAACTGAACGGAAAGAGCGGCAGGGAGATAAAATTGGGAATCGAAGGATCTTCGGATCTCGGGACCTGGTGCTGATTCGAACAGGATTCTAAGGTACCCCTTGGATAGACACCAAACCACCGCCGCGAGAAGGCAGCCCCCTCCACCATCAGCCGAACAACTTCGGCTCGCGACGACGATTGCGTCGGCCCTTATTGTGTGGGGGGGCTGTTCCGTCCTGTTCTGGGGTGTGTTGATAAAGGCCAATTTGTGGCCCGGATGGCTTGCGTTTTCGGCTGTCGTGTTGATGGCTGCGATGCTGCTCGGGTGGGCGGCAACGGGCGTTTTCGGTGAATCCTCGCTCGAAACCCTGTTGAAGGTGCTGACAGCTGTGATCCTGGGAGTCGTGGCCGCGGCCGTACTCTGGCTCGTGTTTGCCGAGATGGGCGTCGGGTTCGGCATGGAGTTGGCTGCGGCGTTTCGTTTTTCCGGGGTGGTATGCCTGATTGTCGCGTTCGTCTGCGGTTTCCTGGCCGTGGCTCGACGCTTGCCCGGTTCGCTACCGTCGCTGGTGTCATTGGAACTCGCCGTCTTCACATTCGGTGCGACAACCAACGGCTTGATCGGGATCGGACTCAATCTTCTGAAACCAATGTTGCATGTACCGGCGGGCCCCTACCGTTTTCTCTGCTTCCTGATCGGCATCGGAGTCACGTATTTCCTCACTTCGAGAGGTTTTTTCGTCGACCAGACCCGCTGCACCCTCCGATTCGGGGCCGTCTGGTTTCCAGCCATCGCGGGGTCCGTCGTTGCAGCGTCGGTTGCCCTGCATCTCGTTTTTGCGGTCCAGCTCCGGACGTTGGCGGCCGACGAGCGGGTCGTGCTTTCGGTCAACAACGGGTTGGCCCTTTTCACGATCTTCATTGTGCTGTGGATCGTCGTGTTCGGCCGGCGTCGAGTCGTCGTGTCGTGGGGGTGTATGGCGGTGTCGATTTTCGCCTCTATCTACCTGGCGGCTGAGACCCGCGCCGATCGCAACGACCTCGAGGGAGCGTCTGAGCTGGCTCGGAAGGCTTCGTTCTCCTTCCGGTCGCAGGATTACGAAGATGCTTTGCGGCGCTGGCAGGAGGTCTTAGACGTGCGGGAGCGCACCCTGCCTGGGTCCCACGAATTGGTTGGGGAGGCCCTCGGGGGGGTCGGCAACACCCTGTTCGCACTCGGTCGGCCCGACGAGGCGATCGCGCCACTGTCACATGCCCTGGGAATTGTGGAGTCCTCCGGGTCGAGTTCGCGTGTCGAAGCAACGCATCTCCGGGCGAAGATCGCTCTCTCATTGTTGCGCCTCGGGAGAGTCGGGGAAGCGAACTCGATGCTGTCGACAATTGATGTGACCGACTTGCTCGAGTTTCCCAAAAGCGATTTCGATACGGGCGCGATGTTGTCAAGCGTCGCAGACGGTTACCGGAAAACCGGTCGATTCGACGACGCGGAGCAGATGTATCGACGTTCGCTCCAAGCCATCGAGACCGCTGAGATGCGAGACTACGACGCGATCTTCGAGGCGAAAAGCGGTCTCGCCAGAGTATTGATGGCGACTGGAAGGTATGAGGACGCGAGGACTCTTATTGATGAGCTCAGGCTCCTGATGTCACATAAATATCGGCCGCTATACATGTCGGAGCTCTATCTGTTGGAGGCGGAGATCGATGCCATGCTCGAACGTTTTTCGTCGGCGGCGAGTTTGCAGAAGCAGGCCCTTCAGCTTCTGGTCAAACAGCATGGCAGGGACCACCCCGACACAGCAATTGCCCTTCGCGATCTGGGCACGTACCTCATCGGGAAACGGGACTTGAACGGGGCGCTTGCAGCTGCCAAGAATGCACGCGAGATCCTTGTAGAAAGCCTCGGGCCGGACAGTCCGGAGGTCGTCAAGGCTGACTACGTGTTGGCGTGCGTCTATCAGGCCGCGCACAAGCCCAGGGAGGCCGCAGCTCTGCTGCAGAATTGCATTGAACGCTGGCAGGAGATTTTCGGCGACGACTTCGTTCTGCTCGCCGAGGCGCGACACCTTCTCGCAGGGGCTCTCGTCGAGACGGGGGACCACCGCGCGGCATCAGATCTTCTCGGTATGTCCCTCGAATCTGCTCTGAATCATTTCCAGAATTCGCTTTCAACGTTGTCTGACCAGCAACAGCTGGCGGCACTCCGCCGCCTCGAGCAGAGGTATTCAGAGTTCATGATCCATGCGGTGGACCATCTCCCAAACGATCCCGAGTTGGTTGTGCGGTGCTTTGACTGGTGGTTGCGGATCAAGGGCGTTCTTCTTGACGTGGAGCGAGCACGCGGAGAATTGTCGACGAGGTTGGGCTCCGCCGAGGCGGTGGAAATCGGGGACCGGCTTCGTGGCGTCGAACGGCAACTTGCATCGTTGTGGCTCGAGGGGAGAATTGAAGAAGAGGGTGGTGACGACGTCGCCAGCCTGAAAAAGGAAAAACGGAACCTCGAAAAGAGGTTGAACTCACTCCTTGCCGAATCGGGGTTCTGGGTTTCAGACACATTTGTAACGAGTAGTGTTCTTGAGAGTCTCCTCCCGGCAGGGTCCTCGTACGTCGATTACTGTTGGGCGCGAAGTGGAGTCTATCCGGATCGATTCCTGGCCTTCGTTCTGCCTGCTGTGGGTCATCCGGGGCCGTTTCTCGTCGATCTCGGTCCGGCAGAACCGATCAATCGGGCCGTTTCCGAGTATCTGGAGCATATCGCCGCCGACGAGATGTCGAGCTCGGGTTGGGCGACCCTTCGACGCCGGCTGTTCGAATTGATCGTGCGTCCCTTGCTGCCGTATCTCGACGCGAGCCAGACCCTACTCATCAGTCCGGACGGCGTGCTCGGCCGCCTGCCGTTCGCGGCCTTGGTTGAGCCTTCGGGCGAGTTCCTCGACAGCCGATTTCAAATCAGCTATCTATCGAGCGGCCGCGATATCACTCTCTGGGGAAAGCCATTCCAGAGAAAACGAAGTGCGATCATTTTTGCGGACCCGAATTTCGATTCGGTCCCTGCGGTGATTGAGCCTGTCGGTGACGATGCTGGCAGGTCCCGCCGCGCCCGTAGAGTTTCGTGGCGATTGCCCCCGCTGCGGAACGTCTACTTCCAAAGATTGGCGGGGACCCTTGCCGAGGCAAATGGAATCGCCACCCTCCTCGAATCGAAGACGTCGCTTGACGTGCTGATGTTTACGGATCTGAATGCCAATGAACAGGCGATGGCATTTGTCGAGTCTCCTTGGTTGATGCACTTCGCGACTCACGGCTTCTTCCTCCCGCCCGATCAACTGGTTCCTGCGGGGAATCTGCCCGCGTCGATGATCTTCCTCGGCCTGGGTGGGCTTCAGGCGGACGCGGCAGACAATCCTCTCTCCCGTGCCGGTTTGGCGTTGGCGGGGGCAAACGTCGCCCTGCGTGAGGGTGATGAGAGAGGCCTCCTTACCCTCGACGAGGTCATGGCGATGCCCCTCGGGGATACCGAAATGGTGGTCGTGTCGGCCTGCGAGAGCGGTGTCGGTGAGATCGAGCAGGGGGAAGGCGTTTTCGGTGTGGGCCGGGCCTTTCTCGCAGCCGGATCAAGGAGCGTCGTGGTGACATTGTGGTCCGTGGCCGACGAACCCACGGCGGTGCTCATGCAGGATTTCTACTCGCTCTGGCTTTCTGGTGAGACGAAGGCGGAAGCTCTCCGGCACGCGCAGATCAAGCTTCGGCAGGCGTTTCCTTCACCCGCGATCTGGGCGCCTTTTATTCTGATCGGCGATCCTTCCTAACGGCCGCTTCTCGATGAGGCCCACGGCAACTCCGCGAATCGGTACCGGGTTCCAAGATCAAGAGATTCATCGTGAGTGGACGATGGTCGATCACACCTCAGCCCCGGCTATTAAGGTGCCTTTAACATTAAGGTGCCAGGCCCAACGATTTTAACGATTTGATAGGATGGCCTTGGGAGCCATTGCATGCCGAGGCGGCCGAGGGTATTTGTCGAGGGCGCGATCTACCACGTGTACAACCGGTTCGCCCGCGGTGCTGAGCTATTTGCGGATCCTGAAGAGGCAATCGAGTTCATCGAGATCCTGCGCAAGGCCAGGGATCGAGATGGCTTGAAGATTCTCGCGTGGTGTTTGATGTCGAACCACTACCATCTCGCTTTGCGCACCGGCCCCGTCCCGCTTGCCCGAACGATCGGTTATGTCCAGTCGCGATTCGGCCAGAGGTTCAACGCAAGCCACCGATCGAGTGGGCCTCGGTGGCAAAGCCGATACAAGGCGAAGATGGTTGAAGACGCCCGCTACCCGGATCAGTTGATAGCCTACATTCACCTCAATCCGGTCGTGGCGGGTTTGGTGGACGATCCAGCTCAATACACCTTTTGTGGGCATCGAGAGCTCTTGGGGAAAGTGAGCAAACCGCTTATCGATGTTGAAAGCGCGCTGGCGTGTTTCGGCGACACAGTTCGAGCTGCGCGTCGGACCTACGTGCGCGTCTTGAAAGGAGCGAGGCAGGCGGATTGGAGCGGTGAATCTCCGGGCGGGCTGCCGTGGTGGAGGAAGGAGATTGACCGGCCGTTGGAGCCTGTCGTCCCTTCAGCATGGATAGATGAGTTGGGCCGCAGTACCGGGCTTGAGCGAAAACGCATGGATGCGCACGAATTCCTCGAGAAATCGTGCAGAACGATCGGCACTTCGGTATTGGCGATGTCCGCCCCCGGCAAACGACGAGAGGTCAGCAGACACCGTTACCTGATCGCGGCCCTTGCGATTGAACGGTGGGGAATCTCGGCCAGGGCGCTCTCGGAGTTGTTGGAACGTCGCCCTGAATCCATCAGTAGGTGGGCGAGTCGGGGAGCAGAGTTGCGGCAGCAGTCAGAAAAGTTCTCCACCGAGTATGAGAACCTCGATCGAGATCTCGCGAGTTCATGATGGGACAAAACGAAATCGTTAGAATCGTTGGGCCTGGCATCCATTATTATTCATTCCAGGACACGAACTGCCGACCTGTCGGCGAATTGGGGCCCAAGGGATAGATGCAGTGTATCTGAACAAGAGAATCGTGGTCGTGATGCCAGCGTTCAATGCCGGGCTGACGTTGCGAAAGACATATGACGAGGTGATGGAACAGGGGGTCGTCGACCTGGTGGTGATTGTTGACGATGCGAGCCAGGATGAGACGGTTTCCATCGCCGCGGAACTCGACCACGCCAAGGTCTTCATCCATGACGAAACCCTGGGATACGGCGCGAACCAGAAGACCTGCTACGAGGTCGCCCTTGCCGAAGGTGCCGACATCGTTGTCATGGTTCACCCCGACTATCAGTACACGCCGAAGCTCATACCGGCGATGGTGTCTCTGATCGGAAACGGGCTGTATCCCTGTGTGCTGGGGTCGAGAATTCTCGGAGGGTATGCCCTTCGCGGCGGAATGCCGTTCTGGAAATACGTTGCCAACAGGTTCTTGACTTTTGTGGAGAACATTCTCCTGGGGACGAAATTATCGGAGTTCCACTCGGGCTATCGGGCTTTCTCCAGAGAGCTTCTCGAAAGCACCGCTATTCGGCAGAATTCGGATGATTTTGTTTTCGACAATCAGATGCTGGCGCAGATTATCTGGTGCGGTGCGACGATCGCCGAGGTATCGTGCCCCACCAGGTATTTCCCGGAAGCCTCGTCGATCAATTTTCGTCGCAGCGTGCGATACGGCATCGGCTGTCTGTGGACGGGTTCTCTTTCCGGTTGGCGAAGCGTGGGGTGATAAGTGTCTCGTGGCTACCACGATCAGATCAGGGACGCCTTTCCGCGGAGCACTGAGTCGCGGCGACTCGCCGCCCGCAGCAGGAGCTGTTCAGGGTGCGCCGCCAAGTTCTGCGAGGTTCCTGTTGATCTGCGCGATCTCCTGCCTCGTTCGCTCTGCTTCGCGCTGTTGACCGGTGGCCTCGAGCCACACCAGTTCATCGGAGATCAGGCCACGCTGCTCGATGAGCGGTCCGACGCTGCGCGCCGCCTTGCCTTTCACGTTGAAGCGTTTCGCCTCAATCTCTGCCTTCGATCGGGTGGGTACTCCTGCGGAGAGAGTGACGAGAAGGCAGGTCATCACCCACGCGAGAACGAGTCCGCCGGCTGCACGAGGCCTGGCCGAGACCGTATCGCCAGAGAGCGGCCGAAACCAGGCCGATGATCAGGATAGCGATCACGGATTGGATCGCCAGCGACGAGGACGTGACCGGAGACCGAAGGAGTTCGAATGAAAGCTCCGTGCCGATGAGGCGGATCCCGCGAACGAGATCCCCCCAACTGACGTAACGCGAAAGATTGATGGTGCCCCCGGTGACGGAAATCATCAGCACGGCCGACCATGCAGTTGCGAGGGAGGTCACGACGAGGCCCTTCAGGCGAAAGCGCTCCAGAAATGCCCAGAGCCCGATGGCCGCAGGCACGGTCAGGTCGACGAACCGGCGAGGGCCGAACGACATGCCGCCCCACCAGTAGCGGTCGAGCGTCGCGTTGGCAAAGAGTTCGCCGGCAAACATGAGCAGGCAGATGACGCCGACGCGCCGGCGGAGTTCTGACTGAGAATCTCCGCGCCAGGAGAATCCATCCCAGAATGGCCGGCGCCCAGACCGGGGACCAGACGAACAGCCCGCGCCAGGACGACAAGAGAACGGGAAGGAATGCGAGGCGGCGGAACGGCGTCCACGTCACGCCATCGAGGTGCGCGCCGGCAGCGATGGGGCCGAGTGGATTTCCGTAGACCACGAACCACGCGGCTCCCTGCACCAGGAGCGGGAGTGCGGCGCCTACCGCGACAACTGCGAAATCCCGCAGTGGCCGACGAGTTGCCAAGAGGGCATACAGCACCGCGGGAACGAGCACGACGTGCTGGATCCGGGTCGCGATAGCCAGGCCGAGAATGAGGCCGAGTAGGAGAGGGCTGTTCCACGCTGTTTCGCGACTGTCGATCTCCTGCTCAACCCGAATGCACAGATATGTGAGAAGGCCGACGAGCATCATCCCGGCGGCGTGTGTGCCGATCGGCATGCGGAAGGCATACCAGAATGCGGGGGTCCCGAGGCTTGTGCAAACGAGGGCAGCCATGATGAACCCTCGGTCGCGAGCCTGCGGCTCCCTGATGCGTCTGACCGCGAGCAACGCGAAGGTCATCGTCAGGGCGTGGAAGAAAACGGAAGTCCAGCCTGCAGTCGCGAGGTCGAGACCGAAGAAACCGTCAGCCGGGAACAGGTCGCCGTTCAAGAGGACCGACACCACGTGCGAGACGAGGTAGAACGGCGCGGTCACCATCGAGGTACCGATCCACCAGTGATTGGCAAGTGCGCTGACCGGCGTGACCTCCTTGAAGTACGCGAAGCCATCGCCCAGCATCCCGAATCCAGCCCACTCGTTAAAAAAAAGAAAGTCCCCATCCACCACCACTGATCGCAGCCACGACATCACCGCAATCGAATCGGGGCGGATGTAGGAAGGGGAGAGAAAGAGGTACCCGGCGATAATGTGGGTCCCAAACAGGATCAGCATCAGACGCTTCGAAATGGGCACACAACATGGTAACAACTTTTGACACGCCACGTGTCACGACCTCGAGGCCATCACCTTCGAGATGCCAAGATGAGTTTGGCGAGCCAGTGAAACGTGTGGAAGGGTGAAGGGCGGGTGGGTGGCGCCCATCGGACAAGTCCATAAGAGTGTTGGGCGTACACCTGGCACGGGGAGGCCCCCGTCACCAGACCAGCTCCGCCATCGAGCAGTTGATCCCGCTGCCGATGCCCATGAGGGCGATCCGGTCGCCTTCCTTGAGGGTGCCCGAGGCGACGAGCTTGGAGAAGGCGATGGGGACGCCGGCGGGGCCGATGTTGCCGTGGTCGGGGTAGAGCTTGAAGATCTTGGCCAGGGGCACGCCGAGGGTGCGGGCGAACTTCTCGGTGTGGGCCTTGCCCACCTGGTGGATGATGAACTGGTCGAGGTCCTCGATCCTCCAGTTGAGGACGTCGCGGGCGCGCTCCCAGGTCTTCAGACCGAGTTCGAGGCCGTGGTGGAAGAGCTTCTTGGTGTTGGTGAGCATCTGGTCGACCTGGGCCGTACAGAGCTTGCAGTGCTCGGTCGCCGCCATGGTCACGCCGCCGAGGTAGCGGTGCTCCTTCGCGGCCCCGGTGGCGCGGGACAGGATCATCGCCACCGCGCCGCACCCGAGGGTCAGGGTGGCGAAGTTGTCGCGAAAGGCGGTCCAGGTGGTCCGCGGCTCCAGCAGCCGCTTGATGGTCTCGAGCATGGCGAAGTGGGTGTTCTCGCAGGCGACGATGATGCCGTGGTCGGTCTGCCGTTGCTCGATCATCGTGGCGACGAGATCCATGCCGTTCATGAAGCCGAGACAGGCGTTGCCGACGTCGAAGCTCATGCAATTCTCGGCCAGCCCGAGCTTCTGGTGAACGACGCCGGCGGTGGTCGTTTCCCCAGGGTCCCGGCACACCGAGGTGTTGACGATCACCCCGACATCCGAGCGATCGATACCGGTCGCTTCAATGGCCTTTTCGGCGGCCTGCCGGGCACCCTCGCTCGGCAGCAGGGAAGGGTCGAACATCTGGCGGGACTCGATGCCGGTGAGCTTTCTTGAGGATCCCGCGCGGGATGCCCATGCGAAGCAGGGCCGGTGCGAGACGGCTCTCGATGTCCTCGGACGAGACGCGTTCCGGAGCGTCGATGTGGGAGATGCCCAGCATCTTCACGGTGGAATACCTCATGGTGCCTTCCTCCTGGTGGGCTGCAGCGAGCTTTGCCGCGCGGCCCGAACCTCTGCATCGAGAGGTTATCAACCGGCGGACCGGGGAAAAGGGACGCTGCGGCATGGCAGATCAGGAATCCGCACCTCCACGCGATATGATGGTGCGGTATACTTGTCGAGATGCCTGGGATGACGCACCGACTCGCGGAAGAACGAAGCCTCGCCCTGCACCGCGAGGTGGCACGCCGCCTGCAGGATCGCCCCGAGTTGCCGGAGATGGCGCGCGAGCGTGTTCGGGGTTGGCTCGATTCCGGGAGTGTCCCTCGGACTGGGCGGAGGCTTGGGATCAGCGCTGGACGGTATTCTCGACAGACGTCATAGCGCGAATAACCGACACCTCAGAACACGCGCGTGCTCTTCGCCAAACTTCGCCATTCGCGGGTGTCCTCGACCCGCGGGAGCGGTGGGAGATCCTCCGTCGACACCGGGGACAGGCTGTTTCGTCATGACACGGGAGCAGTTGGAGCATGTGATCCGGGCGGCGGCCACGATCGCCGACGACGACGAAATCGTCGTCATCGGCAGTCAGGCCGTGCTCGGCCAGTTTCCGGATGCGCCGGAGGAACTCTGCAGGTCGATGGAGGCGGACGTTTGGCCGCGCAACCATCCCGAGCGGTGGGAGCTGATCGACGGATCAATCGGTGAGCTGTCGCCGTTTCACGAGGCTTTCGGCGACTACGCGAGGGGTCGGGCCGTAGACCGCGATCCTGCCCGATGGCTGGCAGGATCGGCTCGTCAAGGTCGAATCAGCTCGGAACGGCGGAGCGGTCGGCCTGTGCCTCGAGATTCACGATCTCACGATCTCCAAGTACCTGGCCGGACGGGAGAAAGACATGGCCTTCGTCAAGGTCGCCATAGCGCACGGCCTGGTCGAGGAGGAGACTCTCCGCGATCGTCTCGAAAGCACTTCAGCAGATGAACCGACGCGTCGCCGAATCGCGTCCTTCATTTCTCGGGATTTCGCGCCCTGAACTCGCACCGACACGCATCAAACAGCGCTTGACGTTTCTCATTGCTGCGGTTTTCAAGGCGGTCCCACGAAACGTTCTGAGACTCGATCTTGACTTGTAGCCCTGCCCCGAGTACGGTCGCCCCATCGGATTCAGTCGAACACACCAGAATCCCGGGAGGTCATTCAATGGCGACACTGTTTGTACGGCACGAGGTCGAGGATTTTGAAACGTGGAAGAAGGGCTACGACGATTTCAACGCCGAACGGGCGACGATGGGCGTTACC
>CAVUHO010000003.1:0-605863 GCA_963741385.1 Candidatus Sulfomarinibacteraceae bacterium | reverse complement strand
CCGCGTCGCCGTAGGGATAGGCGAAGAGATCGACCCGCTTCCCTGTCACGGCCTCGAGCGTCGCCCTGGACTCAGACGATCTCGGCATCGAGGGCTTCGTCATCAAGCGTCGTCAATCGGGGGTGTGACACCGAGTGGGCGCCGATGGTCACGAGGCCGCTGGCCGCACACGCCCGCAGCTGATCCTCGCTCATTCCGTCGAAGAGGTCACGGGCGATGTGGGGGGTGCGTCCTCGGCATTCGCCCAGGCCGAGCGCACTGCGGCGTCGACGAAAGCCAGGCGGCGGCCCTGCCGCGCCGATGTGCCGGGTCGCCACAAAGAACACCGCCGGCGCCCGGTACCGCATCAGCAGCGGCAGCACCACATCGTGGTTGTTGGCGAAGCCGTCATCGAACGTGAGCAGCACTCCAGGAGCATCCGAGCCCAGAAGCTCCTCCGCGCTCAGGAACCGGAAGCGTCCCGAAAGCCACCGCAGGATCCGCTCGAGGTCGGGCGCCGCCAGCGATGGCCTGACGGGCGCCGGCAGCTCCGGGTAGGGCCGCGAGGGCACGCCGTGCAGCTCGAGGACGAAGCGCCCGCGGGCGGCGAGCAGCCGCCGCGCGAGCGCGCTCAGGCCGGTCAGCCAGAGCGCGAGCGCCGTCCATCGCGCGGTCTCGGTGCTCACTGCGTCGCCCCTGCTCGACTTCCGGCATCGCCGGGCTCCGTCCTTCAGCGGCCGGCCCCACGCGGCCTCCAGGCGCTCGCCGATGAGATCGCGCCAGCGCTCGAGGGTGTAGCCGCGGGCCCTCTCGCGCGCCGCGCGGCCCATTGCCGCCATCCGCTCCGGGTCGCGCGCGCGAGCCGGATCACCGCCTCGGCCACATCCTCCGCGGTGGTGCCGGCAAGCAGCTCGCCGCAGCCGTCGGCCAGCAGGTGGGGCAGCACCGAGACCCGTCGAGGCCACCACCGGCAGCCCGCAGGCCATCGCCTCGAGCACGGCCTTCGGGAAACCCTCGGCAACCCGGGTCGGAAAGAGAAAGAGGTGCGAGCGGCACAGCGTCTCGATGACGGCTTCGTGGTTCAGGTTGCCGGTGAAGGTCACAGCGTCGGCAACCCCGCACCGCCGCGCGCGACCTCGAGATCGGTCCGGAACGGCCCGTCGCCGACGATCTGCAACGTGCTCTCGGGAACCGCCCGGACGGATGGCCGGCAGCGCTTCGACACAAGCGCGGGCATTCTTCTGGGCGGTCAGCCGCCCAACCGTCACCAGCCGCAGCGGTTCACCCGTCCGCCATGCCGAGGCCGGCACAATCCCCTCGATCTCAGCCTCTCTCAGGCTCGTCGCGAAGATCCACTGGATTGCCGGGTTTCGCGGGCTCGGGCGGCTCGGGCCCGCCGCCGGTGGCCATCACAACCACTTTGCCGCCGGCGATCCGCGGCAGCGAGCCACGCGAGGAAACGGTTAGCGAGCGTCGAGCGGTCGCCCCAGGTGCCGCAGTGGCGGACGAACAGCGGCTTCTTCAAAGTCCACGCGATGAACACGGCCAAAAGACCGACATCGCCAGGTATCGCCGAGTGTGTTGCGTCTCGTCCCTTAATGTTGCGCCAAAGGAACGGGAGGTGTCTCGGGAACCAGAAGGCCAGTCCCGCCTTGCGGAAGACCTCCCTTCCCGCGAGGTTCTCGCAAACCCCTCACTGCCACACCGGTTCCACAGATTGGCTGTAGCCCCTGATTGAACTCAGTACGACTCACCGTCGGAACGACCAGCATTTCGTTGAAGAGACCCGCCAACGCCTTCACCTGATACGGGAAGCCCCCATCGGTCGACAGCCGACGCTCAGCGGGTCGCGCCAACACGGTTTGTGAGTCACCATGAGTACACGCATCTAGGCCGATTTCCCGAGCGGGGTACATCGAATCGAGTGTTTCGAAGATGCCGCGTTCTGGTACGATTCGAAGCCATTCGTGCTTCATGGCATTGAACTCGTCCCAGGAAACGTCCGCCTCGATGGTGCTAACTGCGCCGTCCCCCGCGCCGAACCCGTACGACGCACGATGCCACACCCAGTCTCGCAATCCAGAACGAACGTCTCAAACGCAGGGTCCGCGCTGATCGCGAGGAATGCACGCCACACGTCGCCAGTCCAGGAACTCTGGATTCGCGGGACAAGCTGCTGCTCGCGGCTCTTCGGCAGGCAATCATCGCACGACGACGGTCCCGCCGGCATTCAACACAAGCAGCGCGTTCTCGATGTCCTTCGAGACCTGGTGCGCCTCGTGCAAGCCATCGACGAAAACGAGGTCGAATGTTCGCCGATTCGAACGAAAAAACCTGTCAGACGTTGTCTTGACCACGTCGCCGCGCAACAATGACCAGAGGCGCAACGCCGGATCGACACCGATCTTCGTCTCGACACTGATTCTTCTGAACGCAGCACCGCCTGCCACGCCAATCTCCAGATAGCTCGAGTACCCGAACCCTGCGATCAGGTGGTTCAGCACCTGCCATCGGCGCACTTTCACACGTCACTCCGCATCGGGGCGATACCTGACTCAATCAGCCCTCGGGCAATCCCGAGGATCTTCTCAATCACCTTCTCGGGGCTCAGGTACTCTCGGTAGTACGACCTCGCGTTGTATTCAAGGTGCCGGCGATACGCCTCGTCAGATCGAATCTCCTTCAGTGCATCGACAATCGATCGTACAGAGCCGTCGACAAGGTGCACATGAACGCGGTGTTCAAGGGTAGCGGGCAACGCGCGCGAAATCGGCGTTGAAATGATGGCCTTCCCGAGAGCAAGAAACTCGGCCAGTTTCCAGCCGTGACAGCCGGCAACCGCAGGTGTGTTGAATGCCACACATGAACGCTGCACCCGGTCGAGATACTCTCGCAACGAATAAGTTCGGCCAACCGTCACATCGTCAAACCCGGGAACATCTCGCGTTCGCCGGGGCACGAATCCACCCTCCGTGGTGAGCCCCTGAATACTCCTGCACGCTCTGACGAAGTTGGCCCTCTGTTGATTGGTTTCGGGCTCCTTGGCCCATAGCCTCGACGCGAAAAAAACGTAATCCTGGGCTGACTCGCCGGGGACGTATGCCTCCTCGGGCAGCCGGTACCGCCACTGCGCCACATAACCGGAAAAGTGCCGCCGGGGTCCCGAGACTCTTCCACGACATGCCAGGAAGGTCGAGAGACTGCGAGCCGCAGCGGCCATCGGCGCCGGCGAAACGCACCGGGAAACTCGGACCGATGGCTATAAAGCGGCACCGGGACCCCCGTGCCTGCCGATCAGCGGTGAGATTCACCTTGGCGTAAACATCTGCCCATTCCTCGGCGTGCTGATTGATGCCTGCACCATCACTTGCGGAAACGAATACCCGCGCGGGTCGCGGGTGACCACCGACCGTCATGGCGAGGCCATGATGACCCAGGTTCGGGATAGGACCCGGTGCCACGCGGAACCCGGATCCCCCCAGTGTCCTTTTCAGGCCCACCAAATAGGGGGAGTAGTAGAGGGCATCGAATGCCGGGTGGACCAACACAACGGGATCCCTCATCGAGCGGAACTCAAACCAGAGGGCATCACACGGCGTCCTCGATCCGCGACATCAACTGCGCGGCACAGGCACCGTAGGTGTCATGCATGGAGTACGACGCTTCCACCGCTCTTCTCGCAGTGTGGCTGAGTCGTCTCCCCTCATTTCCGTCTTCCAGAACTGATGTCACGCGCGCAGCCAGGGCGTTGGGCTCGAGAGACGCCACGAGAAAATCACGGTCTTCCTCGATGCTCATCCCGGACACGCAGTCATGGGTCGAGACCACCGGCACGCCGACCGCCATCGCCTCGACGATCCGGCTCCGGAAGCCGTAAGTTCCGGCCCAGGGGCAGAGGACAACTGACATCGTGCCGAGGAGGGCGGCCACCTCCTCCACGAACCCCGTCACGTGGACCCTCGCATCGCGGTCGGGCAGCTCGAGAATCGCGGGCGGCGGGTTGCTGCCCACGATCCAGAGCTCGGCCTCGGGCACGTCTCGCCAGACAATCGGCATCACCTGTTCGAAACAGAAGAGCGCATCGCGCTGGTTGTGGGGGCTCCCAAGCCCGCCGTAATAGGCAACACGGGGCGGCTGGACCGGCGCCCAGGAGTACGGCCAAAGCCGGAGATCGACACCCATCGGGGTGAAGATGATCTAGCGTCCTCACCGAGGAGCTCCCGCACGTACCGATCCTCTTCCCGATTGATCGTGATGACGGCGTCAAAGCCGCGCCAGGCGCGTTCTTCCTTTGCACGGTACCGAGCCACCGCCACGTCCCGAATGAACGACGGCATCCACTCTTTGGCCCGAAGCTGCCGATCGTAGGACCGCCAGAGAATGTCGTGCATGTCGAGCACGCATCGGGCTCCCGCACCCCGAATGAGCCGGCGCGGCGCCGGCCGCGTGCCAGTACTCGAACACCGCCAGATCGAATCGACGATCGCCGATCGCCGAACGGACGCGATCCGGCGCCAGCTCCAGCCGTCCCACGATGTAGTTCGAGCGCTTGAGGCCGGTCGCGGCGGCGTAGATAACCGACGCCACCGGGTGCACGAGGCGGTGGATCCGCGACCTCCGGTACAACGACGGCAGCACGATCGCCTCATCGCACAGGGTCAGCAGGCGATCCCTGGTTGCATCCACCTCGCCCGCGGCAGCGACCGTGAGGAACGTCGTGTGGAAGTGGTCGCGAAACGCAAGCAGCTTGTTTCTCACCCGTTGTTGCTGGCCGGAGTGGCCTGGAAACGGATGCACCGCCGAGATGACGACGAGCCTCGGCTTCGACGGACCGGGCTCAGGCATAGCCGAGCGCGCTCCTGGCTTCCGCGGTGCCCTCCAACACTGCGCGCCGCTCGGCTGTGTCGAGGCGCGCTTCCTGAATGCGGTTGATGGAGCGCTCGAAGAACCCTGCAACCTGGTCGCGGTCCATCCAGTGATGGCGGCCCTCGGCGAGGTCGCTCCCGTAGGTCCCGTCGGTGCGGAAGTGGCCCTTCGCCTTGAAGCGCAGCCTCGGACAGGCCTGCGGGTCGAGCCCGGCCAGTTCCTGAACCCGTCGAGCTGATTCCCACGGGTCCTCGACAATGTCCTCGAACCGCACCAGATGATACCCCGGGAGCCTGGCGGCATCGGCGATCATCTTCGAGGCTAGGGAGTTGAAGAACGTCACGAACTGCTCCGGCCCGGCCGTGATGCCGCGCCGCCGGTGGCTCTCGTACAGCGCCAGCGGGTGGCGCGTGAGCGCGAAAAAGGTGGCGTCGGGATACACGGCGAGGAGCGGGTCGGTGAGGAAGGCAAGGCCGTTGTTGTGCTTGGCAACCAGACGGCACGCCTCGACCTCGTCCGTGGTGTAGATCTCGTTCTCGGTCTTGAAACTCATCTCGTCGTCGGTCAGCGTTTTCATCTTCCAGCGCGCGAGCGTGGCATCCATGAGTCGTGCCGCGCGCCGGTTGAGCAGCCGGCGCTCGCCGAGAAACCACTGGTCGAAGAACCGCGGCTGGCCGGAGAGCAGTGCGAAAGCGATCCCCGAGAATGTCGGCCGGCGCCAGCTCGTGCCGAAGATCACCAGGGTTTCATGAATCGGAGAGCACGCCTGCGGGTGGCTGAGGAAGAGGTTCCAGAGAATATTGCTGCCGCCGCGAGAAAAGCAATTGAGAAAGATGGGCGCGGTGTTCAGACGGTGCAACGGAGCCTCAGAGGCGGCCTTCCGGAGCGCGATCGAATTTGAGGTGGCGGGGGTAGTCGCGTCCATCCCGGTGCATTGTGTCGATGACCATGACGGGCCATCCGTCGAGCTGCGTCCGGCAGTCCAGCTCTTCCGCCTCCGAGTGAACCTCGATCAGGCACCTCGTTCACCGGATGCCTGCAGGACACGATTCCCTCCGCGAAGTACGGCGCCGGCAGAAACCCTCCACATCGATCTTGATGACCGAAGGGCTGCCGAATCGATTCGAAGTGAATCGAGCGTGACTCCGTCGACCACCATCGCGCCGTATCGTCGCCGGCAGCGACATGGGCCTCGGTGCTCGGGGAGTCGGGGTCGGAAACGAACGCCCGGCCGGTGCTCGCCGACACGGCCGCCTCGACGACGCTGACGTCGAAGCCCGGTTGTCGCGCCAAGTTCGACCTCAGCATCGGTATGACGCCAGGGTTTCCAGGTTCGCAACCACGACGCTGCCCTCGGGGCCAACTGCGCGTGCGGCGAGACACGAAAGAAACCCAGGTGCGCGCCAACGTCGAAAACCCGATCTCCAGCGCGTACAAGCCGCCAGAACTCCTGCTGAGCGGCAAACTCGTAGATCCCGAGACGGTGAGCGAGCCCACCGCTGATCATCGCACCTCGAAGCGGCCCGACAGGACCTTCCCGTCCGAACCGGTGATCGCCTGCTCGCCGCCTCCAGGGGCCCTCCGAAGGGGGCCCCACCGCATCGTCGCCAACGCCTTCTGGACGGGTACCGAGGCAAGTACCGGCCCCCCCGAGCCAAACCAGCCGCTCCCCTGCCACGCGCGACCCGCCTCGTCCGTCAACGGAGCTTCCAGAACATCGACCAGGATGAAGCCCCAGCCGATCCGCCCCGCTCCCGCTGCCCGGTCACCAGCCCACGCCGCAGCATCTTTCGCATCTCTCCTCGGATCTCGCCACCATCACGGCTCCGCTCTCAGCAACCGGCCGGTAGTGGTCGAAGCGGATGTGTCGCTGGTAGCCCAGGCACCAGGGCAGGTTCGAGCCGGGCGGGTCGAAGTCGAGGTTGATCACCGGCTTGTCGAGCATCAGCAGCTCGAGGCTGACGGTCGAGGCGGCGTTGATGCCGAGGGCGCAGTGGCGCAGCAGGCTGCTGTAGAGCGCGAGGTCGTCCTGCCGTGGGCGTCAGCGACTTCGGGTCCCACGAGGCGCGCGGGAAGACCACGTCTTCGATGCCGCGCGCGGCGAGGGCCTCCATCTCCGGGCTGGTGTCCTTGATGTTGCAGCGGACGACGAGCTGCGGTCGCCGCTCGGGGTCCATCTCCCTCAGGAGGTCGATCACCAACTCGACGTGGAGGTGCTCGTCGAAGAAGTGGTGGGCGATCCCGGCCGTGTACAGCACGTAGGGCCGCGCGGGGTCGATGCCGATGCGGCGGCAGAGCGCCTCGGCGCCCGAGGTCGTACTCCGGCTTGAAGTGGTAGTCGAACTGCGGCGTGCCGGTGACGTGCACTCGCTCGGGCGGGATCTCGGGGTAGATCTCGAGCAGCTGCCGCTTCATGCCCTCGTGCCAGACCAGCCAGTGGTCGTAGGGCACGAAGATGCGGCTGCGCGAGGTCAGGTTGTCCCACGAGAAGATGAAGCCCGCGGTGGGGATCCCCATGCGGTGCGCCACCTTGAGCGGCAGCTCGCCGGCGATGCCGTGGATGTGCGAGCAGTTGAAGACCAGGTCGGGCGGATGCGCTCGAACAGCTGCCTCGAACTCGCGGGTGTCCGAGGTACGCAGCGAGGCCCGCTGCTCGAGACGCGTCATGGCGCGCAGCGCCGGCCGCCAGGCCAGCGCCCGCGCCGAGGCCTTGACCAGCTGCCCGCTGCAGCCGCTTGCCCTGCTCCGCCGCACGCCGGTCGCGCAGCTCCCAGTTGTTCTTCGCGACCTCGGACCACAGCCAACGGTCGTGAGCGTTCTCGGTCAGCGCCCTCAACCGCGACACCCACGGCGCGGGCGGATAGTGGCGCAGCGGAATGATCTCCTCGACGTGTTCGCGGACACCGGCCAGCAGCGCCTCGTCCTCGACCACTGACAGCACGCGTCACCCGGGCGCTCTCGGCGAGCGCCGGCAGCGTGTCCGAGTAGAGGAAGTTGCGAACCGCCTCGCCGCGCGGGACGACCAGGACCACGCTGGGTTGAAGCCGCCGGGACTCCGGAGGGTCAACACGCGGTGCGACAGACACGAATCCAGCCTTCATTCACCGAATCCTGATCACGACCGCGTGCCCGCTGATCGAGCCCAATACGATCGCATCCTCGCGGGCAACTTGCTCTTCGACGAAGCTCGTAATTCCCTCGCAGCTTCTGAACCCGTAGTCGTCAAAAACGACAAGGCCACCGAGAACAATCCTCGGCCAAACCCACTCGAAGGCATCGCGCGCAGACCGATACACATCGACGTCGATATGACAGAATCGACACCGTTCATCGGGGATCGACTTGCCGGTTTCATCAGGGAAGACCCCTGCAAGAACCACGGTCTTGCGGAGCCTCATCTCGGCCACCAGGTACTCCTCGACTGCTGCAGCTGAGACGTCGGCATGCTCGCGTCCGCGGTACCACGGGTCTCGTTCGCCGGCCTTGACCACTCCGGTGAAGGTGTCGCAGAGGTAGACCGTGTCTTCGACGCCACACTCCGCCGCTCGTTGCGCAATCAGCGCGCCCGTTCCTCCACGCCAGACGCCGACTTCGAGAAGACAGCCTTCCCCCAACTTGGCGCTCTGCGCGACAAGGCGCCGAAGCTCGAAGCATCGCACCTTGTCAACCATCGTGGCGGGCTTCACACGGTCGTACAGCCGCTCGAACTCTTCTTCGCTGTTCCAGGGAGCAAACCTGATGCTCGGCTTCAGGCGCTCGTAATTCAAGGTGGATTCTCCGAGCACTTTCTCGTGACATTCGTCTGTACGATTTCGTACCCGAGCCTCTTGAATAGGCGCCGGAGAAGACCCATCAAAAGACCCAGAACTCCACGGAACTCAGAATCATCGATACCCACTCTCGCCTGAGATCTTTGCCAGAACCGTGTGCAGCTATCGGGTCTACTGGACCCGTCGCAATTTCTCCAGGACCGCCTGTTCGCTCTCGAACACACGCTTGTCGCGCCGTCGCCCATCGCTTCCTCGATCGCTCGGATGTCTCTCACCAGCCTCGACAAACCATGCGGTTCCACCGATGCGGCCTGGTCGCTGCCCCACATGGAGCGATCGAGGGTGATGTGGCGCTCGACCATGCAGGCCCCCGAGGGTTGCCGCCGCCACCGTGGTGGCGACCGACCTCATGGCCGGAGTAGCCCACTGGTACATCGTACCTTTCTCTGAGGGTCTCAATGACTCGCAGGTTCAGCTCTTGTCCTTGGACGGATACGTGCTGGTGCAATGCAGAAGCACGAGATCGATCTGTGCCCACAACTCCACCGCAGCGTCGATCTCCTCGAGAGTGCTCATGCCCGTGGAAAGGATGATTGGCCGCCCAGTCTTGCGGTGATGCCGCAGGAGCTCATCATCCGTCAGGCTCAGCGGATGCAATCTTGTCACACGGGGGGTCGAACTGCTCGATAAAGTCCACGGAGGCCTCATCCCAGCACGATGCGAACCAGAGGATATCGTGATTCCGGCAGTAGTCGTCGATGGCCGGGTACGCTGCGTCGCCGAACTCCAGGCCGCGCTTGAGGTCGCCATTGGTGGCGCCGAACGGGTTCTCCCTCGGCCGTGCGAGCTCGTCAGGGCTGTACACGACATCCACCGTACGCTTCTGGAATTTGACCGCATCACATCCGGCCAGCACTGCTGCCGACACCAGCTTCTGTGCAAGCTGGACGTCACCGTTGTGGTTGATTCCGATCTCGGCGGTGATGAAACATGGGTGGCCGTCACCGACCCGCCGCTCCCCAATCTTGACCGTCTTCTCCATCAGGAATTGCCTCTCATTTCCTCGATCTCCAAACAGATCTGGTGGAGCAGCGCGGTGTGAATCTCCTGCACCCGCTGCGGATTCGTGGCCGGCACGTCGAATCGCCTGGTCGCAGTCTTCGAGAGTGGGATCACCGCCCTGGCCGAGCAGGGCGGCGGTTCGCATCCGAGACGTCGAGCAACCGCGACCGCGTTCACGATGTTCGGAGATCGGCCGCTTGTGGAGATCACCAACAGAACATCTCCCGGGCGCCCGAGGGCCTCGACCTGCCTGGCGAACAACTGCTCGAACCCGTAATCATTGGCTACCGCCGTCGTGACTGACGGGTCTGATGACAGCGACATCGCTGCCAGAGCCGGCCCGTCCCGCTCGAGACGGCCGACCATTTCCGCCACGAAATGCTGCGCATCCGCAGCGCTCCCGCCGTTGCCGCAGGCCAGGACCTTTCCCCTAACCGGAGGCCTCACAGCAATGATCTCGGCAACATCGTGGATCTTCGGTCCGAGCTCGCAAGCGCACCGTCGCGCCAGCTCCGAGAGCTCCATCAGGCCTGCGATAGGTTCGAGGTCGCTTTGTGGCTCAGTCATTCTCGACCCCCTTCGCGGCCAGGATCAGGTCGCAAGACCTCGCGGACGGCACCGTCGCCGCCTCGCCTCGTGGTCACCCAGTCCGCCGCAGCCAGGAGCTCGCTGGCGGGCATCCGCCACCGCCACGCCCACGCCGGCCCACCGCACGCACTCGAGGTCGTTGACATCGTTGCCGACATAAGCGACCTGTTCCGGCTGCGAGGCCGCGATGCGCCGCCAGCGTCTGAGCTCGGGCAGCTTGTCGTCAAAGCCCTGGTGGCACTCGATACCGAGCTTGGCGCACCGAGCCGCGACCACCGGGTTGGTCTCTTTCGAGAGCACGATCACCTCGACGCCGGCCGTCCGCAACCGCTCGATGCCGAAACCGTCGCCGCGGTGGCAGATCGCCGACTCGATGCCGTTTTGATCGATGATCACCCGGTCGTCAGTCATCACGCCGTCGAAGTCGAGAACCAGAAGCTCGACGCCGCGAAGGTCGGGCGGGCGGCATCCGCGGCGGCTCGAGCTGCAGGATGCGCTCCATCAGCTCGAGGTCGCCCGGGTTCGTCCACCTGGAAGGAGTGCAACGGGTCCATCTTGTAGACCGCGATCTCGCCGCCGAGGCGGTTGCCGTGCTCGCGCAGGACCCACGGCTTGAAGACGTAGATCGAGCCGTTCTCGAGGAAATCCTCGCCGATGTCCTGGCGGCGCGGCCGATGCACGTGGTCGTAGGTCAGCGAACGCAGGCCGTCGCCAGCACGCCGCCAGACGAAGCCGTGGACTCGGCAAGCCGAGAACAGCGAGTCGGCGTCGTCTTCGAGAAGCGTGTCGACGGCGCCGTCGATGTCCCCCGCGGCCGTCGGATCGGCGAGGTCGCCTGCAGGAAGACCACCAGCTCGGGCTCGTAGCCTTCCGTGTCGCGGAGGTGGTCGAGCACGTGCAGCGAGGGCCGACTCGGAGATGCCGTGTCGCCGGAGATCTCCGCGGGGCGGTGGACGACCTCGGCGCCCAGGGCCCCCGCGACCGCGGCGATCTCGTCGTCGTCGGTCGACACCACGACCCGGGTCACCGTCGAGGCCGCCAGGCCGCCTCCGACCGTGTGGGCGAGCAGCGGCCGTCCCGCCAGCAGCTGGAGGTTCTTGCGCGGGATGCCCTTGGAGCCGCCGCGGGCGGGGATGATGGCGAGAATCTCAGAGCTCATTGATCACCTCGGACAACGGGCGCGGCGCTGGAGGCGAAGACGGTCGCCTGCCAAGCACTCCGCACCGGCTCGGCCAGCCCCAACGCCTCGAGCCAACGAACCCGTAGGTGCTGGGTGAACACGAGGTGAGGGCTCACGCAGCGGCACGCACGAAAGCGCGTGCGCCGCACGCAGCCCGCGGCCTTGGCCCGCGCGAGCTTCAGGTGTCCGGCTCCGCGCTGGCGCCGGGCCAGCGCACGGCGCTTCCGTCGCAGTTGGGCGGCTCACCCGGTGGCGCATCGCGAAGATGAAGCGCGGCGAGCTCCCGACTGAAGGGAAGGATCTCGGAGGTACTCTTGCTGGACGGATGGTGGCGGAACGCCGCGTAAATTTTCGGCGAGGTGACGACCCGAAAACGGCGACAGACGCGGTTGAGCAGTTCGCGGTCGAGGACGTAACGGAGATTCTCGTCAACACAGCGCCCGACATCGCTCAGCGCCCGCCTCGAGTAAAAGGTCGCCACCTGGTGCAGCCGCCAGCTGCCGGGTCGGCGGTCATCAGATCCACGGGCCCAGGCCAGGGTAGCGCGCCGGCACCGCCTCGGAGATCACCCGCGGAACGCTCGTCGATGCGAACGAAACCGCCGACCACGGCCCCGCAGTCGGGGTTCGCCTCGAACCCGCTGCAGCATCTGCGAAAGCATTCGGCAGGTAAACGTCATCGGCGCCGATGAAGGCCACGAGGTCCCCGTTGCACTGTTCGAGCCCCTTGTTGACGGCGTGACCCTGCCCACGGTCGGGCTCGCTGACCCACCAGGTCGAGATCGGATGAGTGCCCCTCCAGTAGCTGCACCGTGCCATCCGTGCTGCCACCGTCCACCACAAATCAACTCCACGTGCTCGCCACTTCTGAGCTCTCACTGACTCGATCGCCTCAGCCAAAACTCCCCCTGGTTGAACGAGGGGATGACGACGCTGATTGAGGCTCCCACGTCGACTCAGCCCGCAGCCTTCAGGTCGATGAACTGCTCCCAGAACGCCCGGTCGTGCTTCGCCCACGCGTGGCAGCCGAAGGGCAGCCGCCGGCCGTTGAGCTCGTAGCAGTAGCGCGGGAAGCACTCGAAGGAGAACTCCAGGGCCTTCTCCACCGGCGCGATCCTGAAGGAAGGGTCGAAGAGCCGCGCGCGGAAGCTCCAGAATTTGTCCTCGTTGAGGGTGTAGTGCGAAGTGTACCAATCCACGCCCCGCCGCGCGTCGTGGATCACCCGGACCGCCTTCCGAAACCTCTTCGGAAAAGGAAACACAGCAAGATCCGGCATCCACCGCTCGGGAGTCAACGCGGCTCGATACGGCGGCACTCTTGGGGAGTCGAGCACCCGAAGCGCCGCCTCGACGCGTCGCAACGAAAAACCGCCATTCCCAACTCCAAGGAAACCTGCACGAGGGTCAGTTCCTGATCGAAAGAACGGCGCGCCGACGTAATCGACCCCCGCCCCGATCCAGCTCGACAAGCCGCCGGCGAGAGCCAGAGCATCCAACTGGTACACGAGAATTAACCGCCATAGTTCAAATCGGTCATAAAACTCCCGCGACAACAGCAGCCGGCTGTAAGACGCTACGCTCTCGAACCAATAGTCGTCGAAACGCTCCTGCCAAAGCCATCGAGCACTCGGTCGAGGCCTGCCGGAGAAACCTGGACCTTCGGTGTGTTTGCGAGGTGAACTCTCAAATGGTTGAGCGCGATCATTCCTGCTGGGTCGGGGTTCTCGTGTACAACCGGAACCACGATCACAGCGTCGGCCACCAAGGATTCAGGCTCGGCCAAATCGATTCTTTCCGCCCGCCAGAACTCTGAGAAAGCGGTGCAGTAATGCCCGCCCCGCGAGCCTTGGACCGAAAAGGTCCTTGATCACCTGTCCGCGCCGGGAGAGAAACGCATCGTCGATCCGCTGCTGGGACAGACCACCACCGGCGTAGATTGCGATAAGCTCGTTGACGTATCGCTTCTTGAATCGCGGATCTGCCCACAAGCGGAGGTTGAGGTCCCAATCAGCGAGCACGGGATAACTCAGATTGAATCGTAGGTCATCGAAGACAGACTTCGGGTAAAAAACCGCTTGTTGGCAGACGTTTTTCTCTATCAATTTATACCATTTGAATTCGCCATCATAAACACGATTTTTCTTCTTCCAATACACGTTCCCATAAACGACGGAATTCTGATCAATCTTCAGCCTTCCCCAGATCCTGTGCAGAACATCGACCAGAAGGTCGTCGGATCCGAGAAACAGCACCCAATCACCATGCGCACGGTCGAGACCCTTATTCATCGCATCGTAGACGCCCGCGTCCTGCTCGCTGACAATGACGTCGATTCTGTCCTCAAAATCTCTCAGCACTGAATCAGTCGTGTCCGTCGAGGCACCGTCCATCACCACGATTTCTTTGTGATCGTATCTTTGGTTCAGGACGCTCTCGAGAGTCGCGCCCAAGGTTTCTGCACAGTTGAGCGTCGGAATAATCACACTGATGAGGGGTTTCGAGCCATTTGTTTCGATCATTCAGAGAGCAAACCTCCGGGCATCACAGTGCTCGGGAAGCGACGCCACTCTTGCCCGTGCCCCTCCTTCAAAGCCCCGGTATCTCGGAACACAAAGTCTGGCATCATTCATATTATCCCGGAAGGGACGGCCTTTCACCGCGAGCACGTTGAACGACGTTGTCTCACGATTCATCGGCATGTCGTCATCAGATAATCGAAGCAGATCCCTCGGGGAAAAGCAAAGAGAACAAACTCCAATTCGTCGAGATTTTTCCTCAGCTCTGCACACGACGAACCGGCGTTCCGCGCGGCCTCCTCGTTGAACTCGATGATCATCCAGATGTCATCCTTCGAAAAACAAGAACTCGCGTGCACCATCAACAACCCGAGCCTCCCAGCCCTCGACATCGATCTTGACGAAGACGGCATGGGCGATACTTGGGTCTCGTGTCACCAACGTGTCGAGGCGCGCCGTTCGGACCGTCTCCAGCTCGAATCCACGTCCTATCTGAGGCGCAGCGAGCGAGTTCCAAGCATCGTATCCGTCGACAAGGGAAAAAAGACCTGCATCCCCGTCGAAATCTGACAGCGCGACTCTCTCTAGTTGGACGTTCTGAAGATGATTGATACGCACGTTTTCCTCGAGCCGCCGATACGCCTGCGCCGATGGCTCGAATGCGTACACTTTGCCAGTGGGCCCCACGGCTTGGCCTGCGAGGACTGTGTAGAGACCTATATTCGCCCCGACGTCGAGGACGGAATCGCCGTCCATCAGGTGTTCGAGGAGGAACTTTCTCTCGGGGACCTCGAATCCCCCGGAAAAAACCAGCTCACTGAATGCGCTGTTCCCATAGAGTCGCAGCCTTGATCCGGCACCGATTACGGTATCGAAGTGACGGAGCCGCCCGGAGTGCGACCCTCCAGAACCAAGCTCGGCGCCTTCGCCACCACTTCTGGGTTCTGCGACATACCCGGAACTTCGCCAAAGCAAGCCGGGCCGTCAGTGTCCCCTCTACGATGTGCGTTGCGACGCGCCGCAATCGGCCATGTGCGAGCCTCATCTTGGATATCAGTCGAAGAGAGCCCTGTAGCTGAACACGTAAATACGTCGCATGATAATCTAAGAGTCGTGGATTTGGCCCACCCGCCGCGGCGTGCACTCGCGGCCGGCACACTTCGATTACCGAGGGCCCGATCAGGAGCCCAAAATGGTCCTTCGCGGGCGAGATCCGGCAGCGCGTTCCCCATGTGGTGCACAAAATAATCGGTCGTAGACAGACTGCCAGAAACCGGCTTCGTTGAGCCTGCGCTCCAGCGCCGGCGAGTAGATTGGATCGTAATACTCCTCGGCGCTTGCTCCCCGAGAGGCGCAACTGCCTGGGCGGCCCGTCGGTTGAGCGTAAACTGAAAATCGGCTCCCGAAAGATAGGCCGAGACGCCCTCCGATGTGGCGCCGACGTCGCATCGGTTGGTTAGCCGACCACTAAGTTTCATGAGATCTTCGCCGAGACCCGCCGCCTGCGCGGCAAGGTAGGCATCCGGAATCAGAAGCCCGGTTTCGACGTCGATGTCCGTGTCAGCGACAACCTCTTGATATGTGGCTCGAGAAATCTCCCGACAGTCACCACCAGCGATCGGAATAGCTGTGACTTTCCCAGCGGACGGGAACGCCTCGAAGACCTCGATCGATCTTTCCAGCCAGCCATCCTGCAGGTACACATCGCTGTCTGAGTATCCGAAGTACTCGCCTCGCGACATCGATATGAGAATCTAAAGCGCCCCAATTTTCGGAGATTCCGCGACGAAAGAACGAGGCAGGAAATCAACCCTGAATCTTGAAGCGACTGCAGAAAACCTCTGACTCGTTCACAACTATTGTTGTCAAAGACGATTACTTCGAGATTCTGTCGGGTCGAGTCCCGCACCCTTGAAAAGAAGACGTCCAGTACCTCCAGGCTCTCTTCCCAGTATCCCTCGAGCGTCGGCACGTGGGTGATTGTCGCAAACGTGATCTCCGCGCGGTCATCCCGGTCCGTGAGCCCCTTGACCTTCAACGGATGGCGCCCAATACGAGGCATCAATCGATCTCCTGAACGTGTCTGTTGAGGCTGTGGGCGAGGGTCTCTGAAGCGACTCTTCTGCAGTAGCGAGCGTCGTATAACCGACGACCACCGTTCGATAGATCAACTAGACAGTTCGGGTTCATTGCCACATGCTCCAATTTCTGCGAAAATTCAACAGAAGACTCCGCAAGCAAGACATTCCGTCCATCATGAGGTCAGAGAGCCCCTAGCCGAAGCGTCAGACTCAAGACCGGAACGCCACGCGCCATAGACTCGACAATTGGCGTTTCGCCGCCCGAAGCGCTTGGAGCTGCAACGACGTGAAGATCAGCTTGCGAATAAAAGCTCTGAGATCGCGTTGGAAACCGTGGAACTGAACCAAGGATATGGCGTCGCCAGCTCCCGGATGATTTTCGAAGTAGGACGGTCCGATATGCGGCCCACAACATCGAGCTTCAGCTTGGACAGCGTTTTCGGCGACAGGCGCGGGAACACGTCTTTCGAAGAACTTCCAGCGAATGGAATCCAACAAAAGCGTCAACGCTACCAATGTGGAGCAACCGGAGGCAGTCGTCGTACGGGTCTCGGCCTTGACCACCCGTACCGTTCTTCATCCGGCAGCTCAGGGGCAACAGTCCGACATTCGTAGCGCCCCACTTCGATCGCATGTACTCGCATCTCATGACTCCGCAATTCCGACAACCAGAGTGGCGTTGGCCACCGCGAGGCGTTCGGTGCGCTCGATCGAGCTCGCCTGAACCTCCGGTAAAGCCGGTCTTCGTACTTTCCTGGCCCAACTGAAGCCGCATACACTGGCGGATCAGATCCATACGCCGGACATACGAGATCGTGGGAACTGAAAACCGTGGGCACCTCAAGCCTCGGGATCACAGACAGATGCCATGCCAAGGTACTCAAAGTGATGGATGGACCCTCCGAGAGCCTTGCGTTGCGTTGTACGGTGCTCGGACACACCGTCGGAACGGGAACGAATAATCGAGCTCCCAAGAAATTGGCCGACGGATCCAGAAACCGATCTTATTTCTCAATGCTGGTGCTGGCGGATCTATGGGGACGTACTCCACTGGGCAGTCGAGCCCTTGCACGGTCGGTTCCAACGGCGCTGTCCCACCCATCAGCCAAACTCGAGCCTGAAATCCGAGATCCAAATATGCTCTGAGGTTCGTCCAAATTCTCACTTCCGCCCCAGAACCGGTCGGGGCTGGAGGCTTCTGAGTGTAGATGAAAACTCGCGGGGGTTGATTCGACGCTATCACGAAATCGTCAGTCATCTCAAGATCAAGTCTTTGATCGGCCCCCAACACCCTGCAGCGCAGCGGGTGAGGGTCCGCGATGAAACTACCGGCGGCCGTGAGACCCTCGCTATCTGCACGAACTCTAATTCGATGACTTTCATGCAAGGAAACTCTCGAAGCTCCCGAAGAACCTCTCTCTCGAGAACCGCTTCTTGAGCGCATGAACGCTCGCCTGAGCGATGGCCAGTTCATCAGCATTCGCGAGGAACTCTCCAAGGCAACTGGCCAATGCCTCGGGCCGTGGCTCAGCACACGCCGCACCGCAGCGGGATTCCCGCACGAACCGAACGACCGTGCTGTCCCGAGGCCCCAGAGCGAGAATCGGGACCTGAGCCTGAATGTACGACGTGACCTTGAGGGGAAACGAAGTGCGGGCGGTTTCCGCCATGTCCGGCGAAAACGACCAATTCAAGAAACCGATGTCAATGCGGCGAAGCTGTTCGACGAACATCTCCTCAGGCACCCAACCTGTGACCTCAAGATATTTGCTGACGGGCATCGATGGCGCCAGATTCCCGACGTGCAGCACGCGGTAACTCCCCTCCCCGTGACGCGCATTGAGACGATCGATCGCCTCCAGAAGCGTCGTCCAGTTTTCTGCTGAGTTCACGCTGCCGACCGACCCAACCACGATCGGTTTCTTCCCTGGCGACAGCTCTCCGGGGTCCAGGCATTTTTCTTCTTCCACTCCGAGATACAGTGTGGTCGTCTCTACGCCGTAACGCTGCGTATACACCTCACCCATGTAATCCGATATGACGCCGCAGCGCGCCGCAGCTCGCAGTGTCTTTGCGAACTCACGCTCGTACGCTCGCACCACCCAACCGGGTAGACCTTTCACCCGAACTCTATTGACCGGATCGTCATGAACAGAAACCAGCAACGGGCAACGCAGAGCTTTGGCGGCCTCCCTGCCCGCAATAACCGTCTCGAAGGTGAGGTCAGCGAGCACGGACGTTTTTCCGGAGCACCGAGCCGACGCTGCGCGCTCGTCCCGGACGAGAATGAACTCGGATTCCGTGAACGCCTTCATCGAAGACGCGGTATCCGGAGTAACGGCCTCCACGCCGACACCGACACCGGCAATGCGAGAAGTGAGCTTCCAGGAGGACCAGTCGAGACCAGGCCGGTTGATCGAGCCCGTCCAGTGCCGCCAGATAGAAAGGGGAGATCATTTGACAGAGATCACTGAGCCACCATTTCGTCGATTCGCTGCAAGCATCGTCGAAGCCGCGCGTGGGGACGAGCTCATCTCCACGTGCGATAACCGATGCAGCAATTGGAGCCTGCTCGCAAAACTCCAACTGCGTTGGGTCATTTGGACCAGAGCCCGGCCGAACACGCCCATTCCAACCGAACCCCTTTGTCGGCAGACCGGATCAGCGGTTCAACACTCGCAATCTCCAGGCGACTGTTCATCAGGTTCATGGTCGCCTAGGAACCTACTCAGTATCTTTTCCCATCGAAGAATCGTCGCTTCCGCCGCGAATTGCGCGGCACTCGATCCCGAGAGTCCCATGCCTGACATGGCGGGCTATTCGAAAAGGAAGACGCGGTACGTCTGTTTTACGGTTCATCGCCTCGATTCAGAGGAATCGCGATCGATCTCGCAAACGGGGGCGATGACACCTGGGCGTTTGTTTCAGCGAATTCATAATGGGGATACCCCGTGATCACCCTAAAGCTAACCACCGTTCTGTGTTCACTATCCAAGCCCTGAATCACGAGGCATTCTGAGGATGGAGATCACTGATATGGTGCCACCCGTCCCGATTGCGAGAGAAGATCAAATCCCACACACAAGGCCCCGTGTGTCGTATTTGCCGTGAATTCAATCTCAACCGCCAGGGACTCTGATGCCGAAGAGCCCACCCGCATGCCCTGCATCGTCGATACTCGAACGCATTGAGCCACAGTTCGGATCCCAAGGCGCCCTTTCCAACGGGCCTCGCCGCAGGGTGCTCTGCGGCAGTAGTGCGACACCACTTCTTCCGGTGGGCCAACCGGAAGACCCCGTCAATCAGTAGGGTGCACAGCCGGCCATGTTGTGGCTGACGAAGAGGACCGTCCGTCCCTGTTCGCGAGACCGTCGCTCATCTTGCCCAGGCACTTCTTCTGGAACGCAGCATCCCCCACCGCCAGCACCTCGTCCACCAGCAGGATCTCCGGCTCGAGGTGGGCGGCGACGGCGAAGGCCAGCCGCACGTACATGCCCGCTCGAGTAGTGCTTGACCGGGGTGTCGAGGAACTTCTCGATCTCGGCGAAGGCGACGATCTCGTCGAACTTGCGGTCGATCTCGGCGCGGCGCATGCCGAGGATGGCGCCGTTGAGGTAGATGTTCTCGCGGCCGGTGAGCTCGGGGTGGAAGCCGGTGCCGACCTCGAGGAGGCGAGCCGACGCGGCCGTAGATGTCGGCCGCGCCCTCGGTGGGCTCGGTGATGCGGGAGAGGATCTTGAGCAGGGTGCGACTTGCCGGCGCCGTTGCGGCCGATGATGCCGACCACCTCGCCGCGCTTGACCTCGAAGGTGACGTCCTTGAGGGCCCAGATGGTGCTGGTCGAGGTCGGCGGCCGAGCCCTGGCCGCGGAGCAGGCGGCCGGCGCGGCGGAAGGGCGCGGCGAAGGCGTCCGTCAGGGTCTCGCGGAAGGTGCTGTAGCGGGCCTGGGGGCCGCCGATGCGGTACATCTTGCCCAGGTTCTCGACGCGGATGGCGACGTCAGACGACATCGGCGAAGGTCTTTTCCATGCGGCGGAAGTAGAAGGCGCCGGTCACCAGCAGGGTGACGGCGGCGACGGTGGAGACGAGGATCATCGGGCCCGGGCCGGGTGTCGGTGCCGAGCAGGGCCCAGCGGAAGCCCTCGACCACGCCGGCCATGGGGTTGAGGCCGTAGAGGGTTCGCCAGGGCTCGGGCAGCAGGCTCGAGGGGTAGGCGATCGGGCGTGGCGAAGAGCCAGAACTGGGTCAGGAAGGGCACGGTGTAGCGGATGTCGCGGAACTGGACGTTGAGGGCCGACAGCCAGAGGCTCGACGCCGAGGGACGTGACCAGGGCGAGCAGGAGGAGCAGCGGCAGCCAGAGGACGTTGAGGGTGGGGACGATGCCGTAGAAGAGCATCATGCCCAGCAGCACCAGGAAGGCGAGGGCGAAGTCGACCACGCCCGAGAGCACGCTGGCGATGGGGATGACGAGGCGCGGGAAGTAGACCTTCTTGATCAGGTTCTGGCTGCCCACCAGGCTGTTGGCGCCCTGGCCGAGGCCGGTGGCGAAGAAGGTCCACGGCACCAGGGCGGCGAAGCTGAAGATCGGGTACGGCACGCCCTCGGAGGGGATCTTGGCGAGCTTGCCGAAGAAGAGGCTGAAGACCACCATGGTCATGAAGGGCTGGAGGATGGCCCAGGCGGCGCCGAGCACGGTCTGCTTGTAGCGCACCTTGATGTCGCGCCAGACCAGGAAGTAGAGGAGCTCGCGGTACTCCCACAGCTCGTCGAGCTTGAGGGAGACCCAGCCGCGGCTCGGACGAATCCTCGTCACCTGGAGAGCGGGCGTTCTCAGGGATGGTGTCGAGTGATTCGGATGTTGGGGTGTTCATTGGCGACTGTGGTTGAATTTTGAATTCTTAATTTTGAATTTTGAATTGTCGGGCGGGTTTTACGCCTGACGGAGGACGTTGGTGGTGTTCAATTGGAGGTCTCCCACACCCGGATGGCAGGCGGGACGCGTGCCCCACAATCGGGCCATACTCATCAAGGAACGAATGGGGGGCACCGGTATCGAACTCATTCGGAATTCACTCCGAATGAGTCATACCATTTCGGAGTTGGCTCCCCATCCGGTGAGGGGCGGCAGGAATAATTCGCCACTGTCGGCGTCACCGGGATTTCACGTCTCCCCCACCCGGATGGCAGGCGGGACGCCTGCCCCACAAGAGAACACAGTTGGCGATGGCAGGCGGGACGCCTGCCCCACAATTTCATTTGGAGGCTTCGTTTTCCAAGTACCAGTCGTAGGTGGTGCGGATGCCGTCTTCGAGGTCGATGGTGTGGTGCCAGCCGAGGCGGTGGAGCCAGTCGACGTTGAGTTGTTTGAAGGGCATGCCGTCGGGTTTGGTGGTGTCGAAGACGAGGCGGGCGCTCGGGGTGGACGATGGAGCCGACCAGCTCGGCGAGTTCGCGGATGGCGAGGTCCTCGCCGGTGCCGACGTTGATGTGGGACTCGTCGTCGAAGTTGCGCATCAGGAAGAGGCAGGCGTCGGCGAGGTCGTCGACGTGGAGGAACTCGCGGCGCGGGCTGCCGGAGCCCCAGATCACGACCTCGTCGCGGCCCTCGATCTTGGCCTCGTGGAACTTGCGGATCATGGCCGGCACGACGTGGGAGCTCATCAAGTCGAAGTTGTCGTGGGGGCCGTAGAGGTTGGTGGGCATGGCGGAGATGAAGTTGGAGCCGTACTGGCGGCGGTAGGCCTGGCAGAGCTTGATGCCGGCGATCTTGGCGATGGCGTAGGACTCGTTGGTGGGCTCGAGCGAGGAGGTCAAGAGGTGCTCCTCGCGCATCGGCTGCGGGCAGGCGCGCGGGTAGATGCACGAGCTGCCGAGGTAGAGCAGCTTGGCCACCTCGAACTGGTGCGCGGCGTGGACCACGGTGGCGTGGATCATCATGTTGTCGTAGATGAACTCGGCCGGGCGGGTGGAGTTGGCGAGGATGCCGCCGACGGTGCCCGCCACCAGGAAGACGTACTCGGGGCGGTTGGCTCGGAACCAGTAGGTGACGGCAGCCTGATCGCGCAGGTCGAGCTGGTCGCGGGTGGCGGCGAGGACGTTGGTGAAGCCCTCACGCTCGAGGCGGCGGAGGACGGCGGAGCCGACGAGGCCGGTGTGGCCGGCGACGAAGATTCGGGAATCTGGGGGGAGGGAGGTCATTTTTTAGTTCTCAGTTTTGAGTTTTTAGTTTTGAATTGTCGGGCGGGTTCCACGCCTGACGGAGGAGGTTGGTGGTATGCAACGGGTTTCTCCGCCATCTGGCAGGCGGGACGCCTGCCCCACAAGGTGCCGGTTGGACGGCCTTTCGGTCATGGTTGAGGGCCGGTAGATTCTTCACAGGCAGTGACGCGGGCTGTTTGCCCTCAGCGACCCTGAAGGTGGGCCAAGGCCCACCCTACGTCGGGCCCGCGGTAGGGTGCGCTTCAGCTCACCTTCAGAAGCGTTCATGGTTGGCTCTCATGCCGGGTGAACCTTGTCGTTCTTGTCTCGATAGACGGTGGGAGTGAAGGGAGCGGTGCAGGCTGCTGGTTCTCATTGGATTTCTTCGACTCGGGTGAGGTGGTGGAGGAGGTGGGCGTCAGATCTCCGAGTCCAGGATTTCCGGGTGATCGCGGAGCCATTTCACGACTGCATCGACGACTCCCTCGATATCGCCGAGCTGCTGTGAACAGACCAGAAAGAGCTCCTCTGGAGTCACCTCGTCGTAGAAATGGACCAGACGATTACGATAGCCCGCCATTTTCGACGGCGTCATCGGCGTAACTCGCCCTCGAGAATCTGTTCAAACCGTTGCCTTTGAAATGGCGCCAGATCGCCCGCGATACGCAGTATTCGAAGCTCTTCTTCAGCCTGAACATCCAGGTCGAGGCAAAAGATCAGCTCGCCCCGGACCGCTTCCAGCGCCATGAACGGATTGGCATCGTTGAGTACCAGGAGATCGGCTCGGGGCAGGTCGAAGATCTCCTCGAGGTCGCTGATGACGCCGCCGAGAGCCAAACCGCGGGCGCGCCTGCCGTCACCGAACTGGGCGGCGAAGTCTCCATCGGAGTCCGGCTTCGCATTCGCTGCATCCTCACCTCGGCTGCGAGCGGAAATCTCTCCCGCACGGCTGCCGAAGACATACAGCGACGTGATGCCGTGGCACCGGCAGAGATTCTCGAGGGCGACTTGTATCTCGTTCATGAGGACGAGGGTACCATCAAGGTCACGGCGATTCTAAGATCGTTCGGCGGGTCGAAATATACTCAGGATTATTATACTTACGAGTATATTCACCGTTCGGAATGGGGATCTTCTGATTCTCACGACGCCTGCCCCACAGGTTGGCAGTTTAGCGATCTGTCGGTCATGGTTGAGGGTCGGCAGGTTTTTCATAGAGAGTTGCCGAAACGCTGGCGTCGAAAGCTGCAATCACGACACGTCACGAAACACATCCTCGTCGGTGAACCAACCCTGCTTTTCTGCGAGAGGCACCAGTACGTCCCTCGCTTCGCCCAAGGCCAAGATGGCGAGGTGGCTGCGCAATACCTTGCGAACCACTTCGCTTCGGTTCTTCCCCGTGCGTGCCGCAGCCTCGTTGAGGGATCTCAACAGCTTGTCATCAACGCGAATGGAGAGTGCCTTGCTCATGTAAGACAACGTGGTGCGTTTATCGGGAATCCGCAAGACAGAAGCGGTTTTTTCACCATTAGCGCCCCTGAAGGTGGGCCAAGGCCCACCCTACGTCGGGCCCATCGCCGCATGGCAGCCGGGACGGCTGCCCCACAAGGGGCTGGACCGACTTGTGGTGCCGGCGTCCCGCCGGCACATTTCGACCTGCGGCTACGTCGGGCAGGCAGCTGTCGGATATCACTGTCGGTATTCATGCTGGGTGGATCTTTTCGTCGTGATCGCGGTAAACGCCCCGGGTGTCGATGATGAGGGGGGCGTGTTTGGCGACCAGGTCGTAGTCGACGGCTTTGTGGTTGGTCACGAGGATGACGCCGTCGACGGTATTGAGGGTCTCGGCGCTCAGGGCCGTGGACTCCATTTCCGGAAGGTTCGGCCAGCTGCGCATCTTGGGCGCAACCGGAATATGCGGGTCGTGGTAGCTGACTTCGGCGCCGAGATTCAGGAGCCTTTCGATGATATCGAAGGCCGGGCTTTCGCGGGGATCGTCGATATCGGGCTTGTAGGCCAGGCCAAGAACGAGGATCTTTGCGCCCTTGACCGCCTTGCCGTTCTCGTTGAGGGCGGCCTGCAGTTTTTCGATGACGTAGCCGGGCATGGAGGTGTTGATCTCGCCCGCCAGTTCGATGAAGCGGGTGGGCACACCGGCCTCGCGCGCGCGCCACGCGAGGTAGAAGGGGTCTAGCGGGATGCAGTGGCCGCCAAGTCCTGGACCAGGGTTGAAGCGCATGAAGCCGAAGGGTTTGGTCTCGGCGGCGTCGAGGACTTCCCAGATGTCGATGCCGAGGCGGTCGTAGATGATCTTGAGTTCGTTGACGAGGGCGATGTTGACGGAGCGGAAGATGTTCTCGGTGAGCTTGGAGGCCTCTGCGACGCGGGCGGAAGCGACGCGGATGGTCGAGTCGATGATCTGGTCGTAGAGGGCCTGGGCGAGGTCGCCGGAGATCTGGTCGACGCCGCCGACGACCTTGGGGACGTTGGTGGTGCCGAAGGTCGGGTTTCCCGGATCCTCTCGTTCGGGCGAAAAAGCGAGGAAGAAGTGTTCACCACATTTCATGAATTCGGAATTCGGAATTCGGAATTCGGAATGGCCCCCACCCTGCCCCGGGGCAATTTCGGATTTCGGATTTCGGATTTCGGATTTGCCCCCACCCTCCCCCGGGGCAATTTCGGATTTCGGATTTCGGATTTCGGATTTGCCCCCACCCTCCCCCGGGGCAATTTCGGATTTCGGATTTCGGATTTCGGATTTGTCGGCGCGCCCGGTTATCCCACCACTTGTTTCTTCGTTCCCGCGATTGGGGGGTTGGTCGTTGATTTCAAATCTTTCGTTCGGCAGGCGGGACGCCTGCCCCACAAGGGGCGCCGGCGCGGTTTGTGGGGCAGCCGTCCCGGCTGCCATTCGGGGCTCACCGCAGTCTTCCAGAATGGGGAGGAGGAGGTCGTCGGTGGTGCCGGGGTAGGTGGTGGATTCGAGGATGATGAGCTGGCCGGGGCGGAGGGTCTCTCGGATTGCTTCTGCTGAGGCTTCGACGTATTGGAGGTCGGGTTCCTTGTGGGGGCCGAGGGGCGTGGGGACGCAGATCAAAACTGCGTCAGGTTCCGAGAGACGGGAGAAGTCGTTTGTTGCTTGAAGGCGGGGGCCCTTCACGTCAAATTCGGAAGTCGGAATTCGGAATTCGGAATTGCCCCCGCCCTCCCCCGTTGTCGACAGGGCGCGGGTGAGGCGGGTTGGGTCGAGGTGTTTGATGTAGCAGTCGCCGCGGTTGATCTTGTCGACCTTGATGGGGTCGGTGTCGAAGCCGATCACCTGGAAGCCTTTTTCGGTGAATGCGAGGGCGAGCGGGAGACCGACATAGCCGAGGCCGATGATGCCGACGACGGCGGTGTGATCGGTGATTTTCTGTTGGAGTTGTTGGGCTTCAACGTTCATTGCATTCACTCTAGATGTCGGGTTCTCGCTGCCAAGCGATGGTCAGGCTGTGGATCAGGAAAACGTGCGGGCGACCGCTCAGATCGACCCGTCGATCGCCTCCGGGTGGTTCCGAAGCCAGGTGAGAATGGCATCCAAAACCCCCTCGATGTCACCGAGCTGTCTCGTGCAGATGTCGTAGAGTTCTTCGTGGCTTACCTCGTCGTAGAAATGGACCAGGCGATTTCGGTAGCCCGCCAGGTCGGTCATCAATAGGGCTTCGGCCGCATCGATCACGTCGTACTCGGACAACGCCGCGGGTATTTCCTTGTACTGGACCACTCCGCGCCCGAATCCCTTTGCGAGGATGTGACGTCCCAGGTCGAGCAGTGCCTCCAGCCCACGCCTGAGGTATGACTCCGCCGACGATGGGTTGCGCGAGTCCAGCTCGAACTCATCAATAGAGTTGATTGGAAGGGCCCTTATCGCGTCGAGTGCAGCTCGAATCCATGCTGACTTTTCGAGCACGACTCGGGTACGAATCAAAGAAGGCGTCACCTTCTCAACTCCCCGCTCAGAATTCCGGCCATTCGTTCTTCCTCAAAATAGGCGAGGTCGCCCGCGCGGCGCAGGATGTAGAGCTCCTCATGAGCCTGGCGGTCCGGGTCATCGCAATACAGGAGCTCACCACGAATGGCGTCGGCAGCCAGAAAGGCGCTCGCCTCCGAAAGCACGACCAGATCGACCCGCGATACCCGCAGCAGATCCTCGATTTCGGTGCTCAGCCGCACCCTCGCACGGGCGCCGAAATCGGAGTCTGCATCGGGCATCACCGCGATGTCGAGATCCGAGGACGTGGGCTCGAATCCGTCGCGCTCGTGGCTCAGAACGTCGCGAACCTCTGGCGCACGGCTCCCGAAGGCATACAGCGAGACGACGCCGTAACGGCGGCAGATGTCGGCGAGATTGGTCTGCAGATCGTTCATGGTAAAGAGGATAGCACTATAGATTCAGAAACTGGTGTTCAGTTGCGCCTCATGCAAAGCCTTCGTTCGAGCGGGCGGGGATAAACCCCGCCCCTACGACTTTCCTGGGGTTTGCTGAGAGGTCTCATTCTCTTGACGTTGTGCTCATCCCGCTTTGCCTTCGGGTTTGACGGCCTTGTGGGCACCCGATTTTGCGGGTGGGGCGTCGCCGTAGTAGCCGTAGCGGGTGTAGGCGTAGTAGCCGCCGTAGTAGTAGGGGTCGCGTTCGATGTCGACCTGGTTGAGGACGGCGCCGGCGACGCGGGTGCCGGTGCGGCCGAGGAGGCGGACCGCTTCGCGTACCACCTGGCGGCGGGTCGAGCCGTACTCGATGACCATCAGAGTGAGGTCGGCCAGGGAGGCGCAGATCACCGGGTCGGTGACCGAGGCGACCGGCGGCGTGTCGAGCAGGATCCAGTCGTAGACTGCGCGGGCCTCGTCGAGGAGGGTGCTGAAACTCGATTTGCCGAAGAGCTCGGGCGGGTTGGGCGGCAGCGGGCCGGAGGTCATGAGCTCGAGATTGGGGATGTTCGAGACGTGGTGGATCACTTCCGAGGCGCCGCGCTCACCGAGCACCACCGAGGTCAGACCGGTGATGTTCTTGGCCTTGATCATGCGGTGGAGGCGGGGTTTGCGCAGGTCGGCGTCGATCAGCAACACCCGCGAGCCGCCGACGGCGAGGGCCTTGGCGAGATTGTAGGCGACGGTGGTCTTGCCCTCCGACGGCACGGCCGAGGTGATCATCACCGTGTGGCAGCCGTCACCCCGGGCGGCCAGCATGACGGCGGTCCGCAGCGACTGGAAGCTCTCGCGCAGCGCGTGCGAGTTGTCGTCGGTCATCTTGGGCAGCGCGGTGAGCATTTCGATGCCCACATAGCGCTCCACGTGATCGGGCGAGCGCAGTGTGTGGTCGAGGTAATCCAGACCGAGCACCAGCCCGATACCCAGGAACAGCCCCATCAGGGTGGCCATCATGACCGTGCGTTGCGGGTTGGGGCTGTAGGGGCCTCCGGGAGGCCTGGCCGGCTCGATGACCCGCACGTTGTTGATGGACCCCGTCGACGAGATGTCGGCCTCGTTGGACCGCGCCAGCATCTCTTCGAGGAAGTTCTTGTTCTGGTTGTACTCGCGCTCGAGACGGTCGAGCTCGAGGGTCTGTTTGGAGAGGTCGATGGTCTGCGAGCGCAGCGACTGGATATTGGTGTACAACGACTGCTCGCGGCGCGAGACGATGTCGAAATCGGTCTGGAGAGAGACCTTGATGGTCTCCACCTGCTGGGCGATCTGCTGGTTGATGCCTTCGATGCGGCCGCGCAGGTCCCGCACCTCGGGGTGGCCTTCCCTGAGCGAACTCAGTTTCTCGTTGAGTTGGAGCTGCAGGTCGTTGCGCTGTTTGACCAGGGCCTGAACCGTTTCGCTCTTGAGAACCTCCGGGAAGCCGGCTTCGGAGATGTGCGAGGCGCGCATGTTTTTGAGCGCGTTGAGTTTGGTCTCGACCCGGATCCGCTCGGCCTTGGCGTCGGCGTACTCGGTGGTGAGCTTGGTGACCTGCTCGGTGATGACGTTGCGGTCCTGGTCGGCGAAGAGCACCGCGTCCTCGCGTTCGCGGAAGCTCATCAGCAGGTCCTCCGATGCCGCCACCTTCTCCCGCAACGGGTCGAGCCGCGACTGGATGACGTCGTAGACCTGGCGCGTGCGTTCGATGCTGTCCTCGATGTTGGCGGCGATGTACTCCTCGATGTAGATGTTGAGCCACTCGGCGAGCGCCGTCTTTTCGGGGCCGGCCATGGTGACCTCGACCACGAAGGTGCCCTCGACGGGCTTGGCGGTGACGCTGCCGAGGATGGCGCCGACGGCGTCGCCGCCGACGAACGACGGGTGGCTGGCGAGACCGAGGCGGTCCACCACCCGGCCCGCGAGCTCGCGCGTCTTCAGGATCTCCACCTGGTCGGCGATGATGCGGTCCATCTGGTACCAGCTCATCGCCATGTCGAACTGGTTGTTGGAGAGCTGCGGCGGCGGTTGCAGCGCGATCTTGGTGGACGCCCGGTACAACTTCGGCCGGGTCAACGACCAGGCGGTGGCAAAGGCGACCGTCGCCACCAGCACGCCGAGGACGAGCCACTTCTTGGCCCACACCAGCCGCACGTACTCCATGACGTCGATCTCGGGCTCCGACTCCTCCGCCCACGACGAACCGTAGGGGTTCATCGGCGTCGGCAAAGCCGGGCCGCGGGGGGAGTTCAGTTCCCAGAGAGAGCGCTGATTGTCGTCAGTCATTGCGGGCTCCACATTGATCGAATTTCGGATTTCGGATTTCGGATTTCGGATTTCCACCCACCCGCCCGTCGCGAGGCTCGTCAAATTCATCTGCTGATTTTTCATCGTTCAGATCGTCATCTTCTGCTCTCAGTGCTTTGGGGATCAGGTCGAGTGATTTTGACATCAGACAGCGTCAGAGACGTAGTCCGGAGCGTCGACGCCGGAAACTCCGCGAGTTCTCGTTTTGATCAGATTTCTGGTCGTTCGACTCCGGACCGATCGTGCCTATTCGACGTGAAGATCGCGAGGAACTCGCCTCGCTTCGGTCGACAACTCGCGACATACGTCACGATTGCCCAGTGAGGTCTCGGCGCAGATCTCCAGCCAGTAGGCGGTCTCAGACGCCTCTTTCTCGCGCGATGGTGATCTTGTGAACGAAGTCTTCTCCGGAACCGCACGATTCGCTTCTCGGTAGTTCGCCCCGATCGAGGTGCCGGATTTCAGTAGCTGGTTGCCGATGACACGACCGGCAGTGGACGACTCGAATCCTGCCGACAAATCTGATCACATCCACGGCGAACTTTTTGGTCCGATGTTCAAGTTCTTGTTTGTCCATCATCAGTTGACGATCAGTTCCAGGGGGCGGGAGGGGGAAAAATCCGAAATCCGAAATCCGAAATCCGAAATTCAAACCTGGTAATACTCTCGGTACCACTCAACAAACTTCCGAATGCCTTCTTCGATCGGTGTGTCGGGCTTGTAGCCTACGTCGTCGGTGAGGGCGGTGACGTCGGCGTAGGTGTCGGGGACGTCGCCGGGCTGCAGGGGAAGCATGTTCATCTCGGCTTTCTTGCCGAGGCATTCCTCGATGACCTCGATGTAGCGCATGAGCTCGACCGGCTGGTTGTTGCCGATGTTGTACACCCGCCAGGGAGCGCGGCTCGTGCCCGGATCGGGGTTGTCTCCAGACCACTCGGCATTGGGTTCGGGGAGTTTGTGCATCACCCGCACCACGCCTTCGACGATGTCGTCGATGTAGGTGAAGTCGCGCCGGTGGTGGCCGTGGTTGAAGACATCGATGGGTTGGCCGGCGAGGATGTTCTTCGTGAACTTGAAGAGCGCCATGTCGGGTCGGCCCCACGGTCCGTAGACGGTGAAGAAGCGGAGGCCCGTGGTCGGCAGGTCGTAGAGGTTCGAGTAGGTGTGGGCCATGAGCTCGTTGGCCTTCTTGGTTGCAGCGTAGAGCGACATCGGGTGGTCGACGTTGTCGTGCACCGAAAAGGGCATGGCGGTGTTGGCGCCGTAGACCGAGCTCGACGAGGCATAGACCAGGTGGCTGACCCCGGTGTGGCGGCAGCCCTCGAGGATGTGGAGAAAACCCACCAGGTTCGACTCGACGTAGGAGTGCGGGTTTTCGATGGAGTAGCGGACGCCCGCCTGGGCGGCGAGGTGGACCACCGTGTCGAACCCGTAGGTGGCGAAGAGCGCCTCCATCTTGCGGCGGTCAGCGAGATCGATGCGGGCAAAGGTGAACCCGTCGTGGCCGGCGAGCCGCTCGAGCCGCGCCTCCTTGAGGGCAGGATCGTAGTAGTCGTTGACGATGTCGAGGCCGATCACGCGCCGCCCGTCGCCGAGCAGCCGCTCGGCGAGGTGATAGCCGATGAAACCGGCCGCTCCTGTTACGAGGACGGTTTTGCTTTCAGGTGAAGTCATGGCTGATGGATGCTCCAGGCGCAATCACGAGGTCGAATTTTGAATTTTGAATTTTGAATTTTGAATTGCGGGCAGCGGTGCCCAGGGTGCATTCGAGTAAATTCATCGACAAAGGACGAGTGAGTCATATTTCCGGCCGGTCACCGGCTCTGTGCGGTCGTTTTGACGATTGAGGTCAGCAGGCGGACGAGTTCTTGTGCAGAACCGAGTTCTTTGGAGGCATCCAGATCTGGGACGAGATCCGAATCGGACAGGAGTCGCAGCCAATACACGGTCTCGCGAGCTTCTTTTGATGCGAGCGCCATCTTGTGGACGAAATCCCGCCGACTCTCCGCCGCGATCGCCTCTTCAACATTGGCACCGATGCTGGTGCCAGATCGGAGCAGTTGCTTCGAGATCACGTACTCCCTCTGCTCCTGGATACGGCCGTAAAGTCTGATGACCGCCAGAGCGAATTGGTAGCTCTTCTCCCGAACTGGATTCTCGGACGCATCCGCAACCCCGACCCAATCGGCACCGCCGTCGAAGTGCTCGTATTGGAGGTTGTCGCTCATCGGGTTCTCATTGGCGCTCTCGAACCTCTCACTAGCCTTCGATCCAATAATTCAAAATTCAAAATTGAGAATTCAAAATTGCGCTCTTCGCGAGGCTACCGCACTATGATTGCATGTGCAACCTATTGATTTAGTTTGATTTAGCGGATCGAAACTGATTTCGACCCGTCAGGCTCGCACCACGGCGAGCAGCTCAATCTCAACCTCCACCAGGCTTCGCTGACGGAGGAATTCCATCAATACCCGGGCGCGCTGTCCGCCCCGGAAGTAGCCCCTGAAGACTCCTTCCATGCCTTTGAGCGGACCCGCCATCACTCGCACTTTACGGCCGTTTTCGATGCCGCACTCCATCTCGGTCGGGACCACATACCCGCGGTCGGCTTCCCGCTGCCGGATGGCGGCGATCACGTCCTCTCCGACCGTCGCCAACTCGCGGTCGAAACGCACCGGGTGTTGCACGCCCGGGCAGTAGCTCACAGCGTTGAGGTGCAGCCGCGGGTTGCAGCGGACGAAGATGTAACCGCCGAAGAGGGGCGTCGGCCCCTTGGGCGCCCGCGAGTGCCACGGCGGCTCCAGATACATCGGGCAATACGGCTCCACCTCGCGCTGGCGCAGATGGCACACCGCGACCCGCTCCTGCCGGGGCTTGGTGCGGACCACCAGCCACTCGTGCGGCAGGTCGTTGACATCGATGGGAAATCGGCTGGAATGACCTTTCATCCAAAGCAATTATCTCATATGTCGATGATGCGATAGAATCCTGCCCCGCAACACATCCGGTCAGCACGACTCATCGTCGTTGCGATCGGTTCTCTCAAGAAAGGACGAGCCATGACCACGTCGACGACCACCGATTTCAAAGTGAAGGACATTGCCCTGGCGGACTGGGGCCGGCGCGAGATCGAGATCGCGGAGAAGGAGATGCCGGGGCTGATGGCGACCCGGGCGAAGTACGGTCCGCAGAAACCACTGCAGGGCGTTCGCATCATGGGCAGCCTGCACATGACCATCCAGACCGCGGTGCTGATCGAGACGCTCGCGGATCTCGGCGCCGATGTGCGGTGGTGCTCGTGCAACATCTTCTCGACTCAGGACCACGCGGCGGCCGCCATCGCGGCGGGCGGCACCCCGGTCTTCGCCTGGAAGGGCGAGACCCTCGAGGAGTACTGGTGGTGCACCCAACAGGCCCTCTCCTTTCCCGGCGGCAAGGGGCCTCAGCTGATCGTCGACGACGGCGGCGACGCCACGCTGTTCATTCATCGCGGCTACCAGGGCGAGGACGACCCGTCGATCCTGACCGAGCCCACCGACAACAAGGAGCTGCAGATCATCAACAAGCTCCTCCAGGAAGTGCAGGGCGTCGAGCCCCGCCGCTGGCACGATGTGGTGAGTGAGTGGAAAGGCGTCTCCGAGGAGACCACCACCGGCGTCCACCGCCTCTACCAGATGGCCGAGCGCGGCGAGCTGCTGGTGCCCGCGATCAACGTCAACGACTCGGTCACCAAGTCGAAGTTCGACAACATCTACGGCTGCCGCGAGTCATTGGTCGACGGCATCAAGCGCGCCACCGACGTCATGATCTCGGGCAAGGTCGCGTTGATCTGCGGTTTCGGCGACGTCGGCAAGGGCTCGGCCGAGTCTCTGGCCGGCCAGCGGGCGCAGATCTGCGTGACCGAGATCGACCCGATCTGCGCGCTCCAGGCGTGCATGGCAGGCTACCGGGTGATGACGGTGGAGGATGCCCTGCCGATCGCCGACATCTATGTCACCACCACCGGCAACCGCGACATCATCACCGCCGAGCACATGAGCCGGATGAAGGACCAGGCCATCGTCTGCAACATCGGCCACTTCGACAACGAGATCCAGGTCGAAAAGCTCGAGAAATGGCCGGGGATCGTCAAGACGACCATCAAGCCACAGGTCGACAAGTACACCTTCCCCGACGGTCACTCCATCTTCCTGCTCGCCGAAGGCCGGCTGGTCAACCTCGGCTGCGCCACCGGGCACCCGAGCTTCGTGATGTCGAACTCCTTCACCAACCAGGTGCTGGCGCAGCTTGACCTGTGGCAGAACGAGCATGAAGTCGGCGTCACCACCCTGTCGAAGAAGCTCGACGAGGAAGTGGCGCGGCTCCACCTCGACCAGCTCGGCGCCAGGCTGACGAAGCTGACCCCCGAGCAGGCGAAGTACATCGACGTGCCGGTGGAGGGGCCGTATAAGCCGGAGTGGTACCGCTATTAAATTTTGAATTTTGAATTTTGAATTTTGAATTTCGGGCTTTAGATTTCGGATTTCGGAATTAGGAATTTCGGATTTCGGATTTCGGATTTCGGATTTTCCGCCCACCCTCCCTTGTGGGGCAGCCGTCCCGGCTGCCGGGCGGAGGGGCCCGAGCAAATCCCGCCCGCTCTCTCGGCACGCGGGACGCGTGCCCCACAACCCGGCGAATAGGCCGCATCACCTTTGTGGGGCAGCCGTCCCGGCTGCCGGGTGGAGGGGCCCGAGTAAATCCCGCCCGCTCTCCCGGCACGCGGGACGCGTTCCCCACAATCCGGCGATGAGGCCGCATCACCTTTGTGGGGCAGCCGTCCCGGCTGCCGGGTGGAGGGGCCCGAGCAAATCCCGCCCGCTCTCCCGGCACGCGGGACGCGTTCCCCACAATCCGGCGATGAGGCCGCACCCCTTTTGTGGGGCAGCCGTCCCGGCTGCCGGGTGGAGGGGCCCGAGCAAATCCCGCCCCGACTCCCTCGGTCTTCGGGGGCGGTTGAAGATCGGGTGAGTCGCCTGGAATTTTCGTCGAACATCAGCGATTAGCCCCAACGAAACACGGAGTGGGGGTATGTCCATGCGCTCTCGAGCTCTCTTTGGCATCGTCGCGGCTCTGATCCTCTTTTCAACTTCATCGGCTGTCGCCCAGGAGGAGAAATGGTGGAGCATCAACGACATTGAAACCTGGGAGTGGGACATTCAAAACCCCGCTGCACAGTGGGCGCCCCGGGCCGGCCTGCAAGCTGTGCAACTGGGCAAGCGGTTGTACGTGATGGGTGGTCGCACGCCCCTTGATCCGGCGGTGGTGCCTGTCCCAGGAGCGAGCATCATCTGGGGCGACGTGTGGGCGAGCGACGATCTCGGCGAATCCTGGGATCCGGTACTTTTCACCGACGATGAGAACCACTGGCCCGCGCGAGCCTACTTCCAGGCCGTCACGATGGGCCGCTTCATGTACATACTTGGCGGACAGAACTTCAACGTCGTCGAGAACGAATGTCCGCCGTTTCCATCGGAGTGCCCGCCGTTTGTCCCGGCGTCAGAGTTTTTCAACGACGTCTGGCGGAGCCGGGACGGTGTCAACTGGCGGCAGATGACGGCCGCCGCTCCCTGGGCGGGGCGGGCCGGCCTCTCAGCGGTCGTCCACCGCGGGGCGATTTACGTGATGGCCGGGTCGTTCAACGATGACTCATCCATCGTCGGCGGACAGCCTGAGCGGGTGTACTTCAACGACGTCTGGAAGTCCTTCGACGGCGCTCACTGGTTCCAGGTCACCGACCACGCGCCATGGGCGCCGCGCGCCGGAGCGATCGTCGTGTCGAAGAACGGTTACCTTTACCTGATCGGAGGCGAGGACGGTTTCACGTGCGAATCCGGCGATCGTTGCCCCCCTTACTACAACGACGTCTGGCGATCGCGGGACGGCAGCAACTGGCAACTCGTGACGGACGCAGCGCCTTGGCCTGCCCGCCCGGGCCACCAGGCAGTAGTGGTTTTCAACCAGATCGTGCTGTTCGGCGGTTTCGGACTCAGCACCGACCCGACGGACCCGTTCAAACCTTCCAATCCGATGGATGTCTGGGTCAGCAAGAATGGCAGGGATTGGGACCAGGTCAGCGATTCGCCGTGGAACGCCGGCGGGCCGGAGGATATCAAGTATGACTTCGACGCCCTAGTCGTGTGGGGCTCGGGGAGGGGTTGGCGTCCGTCCATCCTCACCTTCGGAGGCGACCGTGAGACCTTCAATTTCTTCGACCCCTTGAACTACCTCAACGTCGACAACGACGTGTGGCGGTTTGCCGCTCCACGGCGTTAATGGAGGAGCGGGCGGGAGAGGTCCACGCGCCGGTGGAAGGGCCGTACAAGGCGGAGTGGTATCGGTACTGAATTACGAATTCGGAATTTGGAATTCGGAATTTTGGGCTTTAGATTTCGGATTTCGGATTTTGGATTTCGGATTTTCCGCCCACCCTCCCCCTGAAGTGAGGGGATTCGAGGGTGAATTGAAATCCCGCCCGCCCAACCGGCACGCGGGACGCGTGCCCCACAATCCGGCGATGAGGCCACACCGCCTTTGTGGGGCAGCCGTCCCGGCTGCCGGGCGGGCCCTGAAGGACCCGCCTACGACGTTCATTGATGATCGCGGGTGCCTCGTATCCGCCTCATCTCGAGCCATTCCGCCGAACCGTCCGTCTCCCTGAGAAACCTACCCGCTCCCCTTTCCTGACATTGTGACCGATCGACCACAGGAGTATCCTTTGGTCTCGATCGCACCTGCGGAAGATCGAATCGTCGAGCGGTGTCATTCACGGCCACAGCAGATGTACACGCGACCGATCTCACCGCACCTCGATCCCTCCCTTTCGCGTCATCTGCAGGAAAGAAGGCCCACCATGACTGGAAAGTCCGTCTTCGCCACACTGGCCCTCGCACTCATCGCGCCCCTCGCCGCCGCACAGGGGGGTGGTTACAAGCTCGTCGGCTGGAACGACCTCGGCATGCACTGCATGGACGCCGACTACTCGGTGTTCAGCATCCTCCCACCCTACAACGTCATCCACGCCCAGTTGATCGACGCCTCGGGCAACCTTGTGACCAACCCGGGAAGCATCACCGTCACCTACGAGGCGGTGGCCGATCCGACCGGGTCGATCAACGTCTCGTCGATCAACAAGACCAACTTCTGGGACTGGGTGACGCAGCTCTTCGGCGCATCGCTCGCTCCCGATCAGGGGCTCGCCGGCCACGACATGCCGGGATCGGTCAACACGCCGCAGCCCATGCACTTCGACACCGGGTACGACTGGTTCAGCGCCGAGGGCATCCCGATCACGCCGTACGACGACGCCCACGCCAAGAACTACTACCCGATGATGAAGCTGGTGGCCCGCAACGCCTCCGGCCAGGTGCTCGCCACAACCAGCATCGTGCTCCCGGTGTCGGACGAGATGACCTGCTCCGCGTGCCACAGCTCGGGCTCCGGCCCCGCGGCGAGGCCGGGCGGAGGGTGGATCTACGATCCCGACCCCGAGCTCGACTACCGCTTCAATGTGCTCCTGCTCCACGACGACCTCCAGGGTGGTAGGGATCAGTACACCGCTGCCCTCGCCGCTGCCGGCTACAACTCCGGCGGGTTGTACGACACCGTCACCGCCGACAGCACGCCGATCCTGTGCGACGCCTGCCACGCCTCGAACGCCCTTCCGGGGACCGGCCTCAGCGGTGTCCCGCCGCTCACCCAGGCGATCCACAGCTTTCACGCAGGGGTCACCGATCCCTCGAACGGAATGACGCTCAACGAGTCGGCCAACCGCTCCGCCTGCTACACCTGCCACCCGGGCTCCGACACCCGCTGTCTGCGCGGCGCGATGGGCAGCGCAGTGGCCGCCAACGGCGACCTCGCCATCCAGTGCCAGAGCTGTCACGGCAGCATGAGCCGGGTCGGCGCAACCGGCCGCGCGGGGTGGTTCGACCAGCCCAACTGCCAGCAGTGCCACACCGGCACGGCGATCGACAACAACGGCCAGATCCGCTACGTGACGGCCTTCGTCGCGCCGGATCAGCCGCGGGTCGCGGTCAACAACACCTTCGCCACCGACCCGAACACTCCCGCAGCCGGCGTCTCGCTCTACCGGTTCTCGACCGGCCACGGCAACCTCCAGTGCGAGGCCTGCCACGGCTCCACCCACGCCATCTTCCCGTCGAGCCACCTCAACGACAACGTCCAGAACATCGATCTGCAGGGGCACGCCGGGGTCCTGGCGGACTGCGCCGTTTGCCACGGCACCCAACCGCAGACCGTGACCGGCGGGCCGCACGGCATGCACCCGGTGGGCCAGGACTGGGTCAGCCGGCACACGGACGCCGCCGAGAGCAACTCCAGCCGGTGCCGCACCTGCCACGGCAATGACTACCGCGGCACCGTGCTGTCGCGGGCGCTGGGAAGCCGCACGGTGTCCGCGTTCGGCACCAAGAACTTCTGGCAGGGATTCCAGATCGGCTGCTACACCTGCCACAACGGACCGAACAGCGAAAACAGCAACAGCAACCGCGCGCCGGTGGTGCACAACGTCACGGCGTCGACGAACGGGAACACGCCGGTGCAGATCGCGCTGTCGGCGAGCGACGCCGACGGGAACAGCCTTTCCCTGCGCATCGTGTCGCAGGCGAAGAACGGCACCGTCGGTCTTGTCGGCACGGTCGCCACGTATTATCCCTTCACCGGCTCCGGCGGCACCGACAGCTTCACCTACGCCGCGTGGGACGGCTCGACCAACTCCAACCTGGGCACCGGCACCATCACCGTCGCCGGAGCGGGCGGCACCTGCACCGTGAGCTGCACGGCGTCGGTTGACGCGACCGGCCACGCCGGCAGCGCGGCGTCGTTCTCGGGAAGCGCCGTGCTCAGCGACTGCACGGGGACCGCGACATTCGAGTGGGACTTCGGTGACGGCGGAGTCGCCTCCGGGTCAAGCGTTTCCCACTCCTACGACACGCCGGGTTCCTACAGCTGGTTGCTGACGGTAACCGCCGACAGCGCCACGTGCACCAGAACCGACACCATCGCGATCGGCGAACCGATGCTCATGATCCGCCATCCATCCGGCCGGCGCATGCCGTGAAGGAGTTCTTAGTTTTGAGTTTTGAGTTTTGAGTTTCCGCTCATCTGGCACGCGGGACGCGTGCCCCACAATCTGGCGAATGGCACCGCCTTTGTGGGGCAGCCGTCCCGGCTGCCGGGCGGGCGGCAGGGGAATCGTTTCTCTGCCCCCGCACCTCTCGCGTTCACACACATCCCACGGGCGGGCCCTGAACCCGCCGCCACGGAACTCTGCGATGGTGTTGTGAAAACCGTAGGCAGGTCCTTCAGGGCCTGCCACCACAACGACATTTTCCCGGCGGGCCGTATATGACCCGCCCACGGTCTCTTAGAGGAGTCTCGCGACGGTGATCAGTACGTTACCGCCGGCGGTGAACTTTTCCTTTTCGACCGTCAGACCGTTGCCTTCGATGAGCGCCGGGAGGCCCTTGCGGCGGAGAAAATCACGGTGGTTCTTGAAATGCTCGCGGCCGGCGGCGATCTCAATGGGAACGATGATGGCCCGGTAGAGCCAGCCCTTCGGAAATCGATAGGGGCCGTGGTGGAAATCCACCAACAGGAGCCGGCCGTCCCTCTTCGTGACTCTCGCCATTTCGGCGACCACCGGAGATCGAACTGCGGTCGGCATTTCGTGAAGGGTGAGAAAGGCGACCACCATATCGAACGAGGCGTCGTCAAACGGCATGTCCGCAGCGTCGCCCAATCGGAGATCTCCGCTTGAACCCAGCTTTTTCTTCGCGAGGTCGAGCATCGACGGCGAGAGGTCCATCCCGGACACCTCACAGCCCGCCTCGGCGAACAGAGCGAGGTTGGTGCCCGTCCCGCAACCGACTTCGAGGACCTTCATCCCCGCTTCCGGCCGGGCAACCTTGAGGACATACTCCCTCAGGGCCGCATTGAAGGGTTCGACTGCGGCGTCGTAGAAAGCGGCGATTCTGCGGTAGGGGTCTTTCATTTCACGCGCGGGCCATTCCGGGCCGACGGTACCATGCTGCATCATCCGCGGTGCAGCCGGGACGGCCGCACCACAACACCCGCCGATATATTTTTTGTGGTGCGGGCGTCCCGCCCGCACGCAGGCGCGTCGTCTACTGGGACCAGCTCGACCACTTGGTGAGGTTCCCTGTTTCGACGCCGTCGGCGAAGATCATGTCCGTTGCCACGGCGGCGCACGACGGAAAGCGGAACGACGCGATGCGGGTGTTCCAGGCGCCGTCTTCGGCAAAGGCCGCGGTCGCCCAGAATGTGCAGTCGTCGACAGGGTCCACCGACAGCGCGCTCGAAGCGCCCCACAGCTCGGGCGAGTGACCAGCCGTCTGGGCGCTGCTCCCGGCCTGGAGCTCCAGCTCGGACACGGTCATGACGCCGGGCGCGTCGGCCGGTTGTCGTCCCGTCACTCGGATCGATGGATAGGTGGACGTTCCGTCCGCGACGTTGAACATCAGCCCCAGGTTGCCGTCCCCGTCCATCGCCGCACTGCCGATCCAGCGGTGGCGGTTGTCGGGGCTGTATGTGCCCTGTTGATAAAGGGTCCACGAGCCGCCGCTCCTGCGGAGCTCGAACCAGCGGATACCGGCATGATTCGACGCCCCTGTGTCGACGGTAAAGTTGCCGACCAGGCTCTCGTGGGTCGCAAACCTGCGGTAGCGCACGGCCCACATGACGACCTCTCGCATCGGGTCGAGGGTCACGGCGGTTCCCGGTTGCGGTATGCACTCGCGAGCGGCAAACCCGCACAGGCTCGAATCGAACGCTGCCGTGGCGAGCGTCGTGGGACCTGAGAGACTCGAACTCTGTGGCGAGCCCCAGTTGACGTCGAGCTCGAATACCTCGAGGCGGTCGCTGCCGCCGTGCGCCTGGCCGTCCACGTGCCGCACGAAGAGGCCGCCGGTATTGGCCGGTGGGAGATTGTCGCCGTCGAGATCGGCAGGCGCGAGCGCCTGGAACCCGAAACCCTTGAGGGCCGGGACAGTAAAGCGCTGCCAGCCGGCCGCGCCGCCGACGAGCATCGCCGAGCGCTGGAGGGCGTAGACGGCGGGGAGATCCTCGTTGGTGGCGACGAAGTAGCCGTCGCTCCACACCCCGAGCCTGGCAAAGTCGGGGAACTCTGGGAAGCGCGAAGTCGTAGGCGAACCAACCCCCGCTGACCGGGTTGGCGGTTTTCGAGACGTAGACACAGAGGTGGTTTCCCGCGCCCAGCTCGGACAGCACCCAACGGTCGGCGAGCGCGTCGTGGACCACACCCGGGTGGCCCCAGCCCTCCGCACACGCGCCTGCTCCCTGCCACAGACCGGAGAGAGCGCTCGGTCCGGCGACCAGGTCACCGTCCGAGGTGTCGTAGACGGCAAAGACCGATCCTCCCGGTGCATTGACCATCTGCACGAAGCGCCCGCCCCCGACATCACCCACGGCGTCGGCAGGCGTCGCGCCCGTGAAACCGATGCCGGCCACGTTGACGTCCACCGTCAGGCTGCTCGCGGCCTTGGATGCGGCACGCTGCTGGTCGGCGACGAGCGGATCGCGGAAGTCGCCCGGTTCGTCCAACGCCCCGGCAGCGACGTCATCGCCCTGCGGTCGCGACTCGAAGGCGGCCGCGGCGATCGTCGCTGCACCGACTTCCGGCAGCGATCGAAGATCGAGATCGACGACCCGGGCAGCAGCGGCCTTTCCGGCTGCTTCCTCGAGGCCGGGCCTCGAACCTTCGACGGTCGGTTCGGCAGCGTGGCACAGCCCCACCAGCAACAACGAAATCGCCACACACGCCGTCCTGCGACCGGAAGATTGAATTTCAGTGACCTTGCTCATGGCGAGTCCCTTCTCCTTCGCACGAAGGACGGGTGGCATCGGGGTTGTTCGGGTTGTCATGACAGCAGCTCCCCCCGCACCGAGGTCATCACGGCCGGAAGAGCGTCTGTCACCGCTGCGGAGAGCTCCATCGACCAGCCGATGACGTCGGGCTCGACGCCGATGACGACCACCTCCGGTGGCACCACGCGACCTATGAGATGGAGCACCGACTTGAGGTCGAACCCGTGCACCGAACCGATGGGACCCGCGTTCGCGCAGTCGTCGATCGCCACCCGGTACACGGTGCCGGGCGTGCCGCCACCCTTCATGGCGTCGACCACGATCACCTTGTCGGCCGCGGCGATCGCCGGCATCGCATCGAGCACCGCGTTGCCGACGTCGAGGACAACGAGGTCGTCGATTCTCTTTCCGCTGAGGAGCTGCTGCGCCACGTGCACGCCGACGCCTTCGTCGGCGAGCAGGAGGTTGCCGAGGCCGAGGACCAGGTTCTTCATTGGACCGCCCCCTACTTCGCCATGCCGGTGCGGATCACGGTGGGTTTCCCGGAGGGTCGCATGACATGGACCGCGCACGACAGGCACGGGTCGAAGGAGTGGATGACGCGCAGGGCCTCGACCGGGCGGTCGGGGTCGATGATCGGGGTGCCGATCAGCGCCTGCTCCATCGGCCCTGCGAAGCCGGCACCGTCGTTGGGCGAGGCGTTCCAGCAGGTGGGCGTGATCACCTGGTAGTGGCTGAGGAGCCCGTTGCTGATGCTCACCCAGTGGCCGAGGGCCCCACGGGGCGCCTCGGTCAAACCGACGCCGGTGCCGCTCGTCGGGTCGCCGTAGTTCGAGTACACCGACGCGCCTTCGTCGAGCTCGTGGAGCCACTCCCCCATCGCCCTGGCCACCTTGAGGGCCTCGAAGGCGCGCGCCAGGTGGCGGTCCACCACCGAGATCCCATCCCGGTAATCGCCGTTGACCCACATCCGCGCCAGCGGCCCCGCCTCGAACGGCTCGTCGAGGTAGCGCGGCGCCTTGAGCCAGGAGTAGCCGTTGTTCTTGGGATAAACCGGTGTGGTCTCACCGGCCGCAGGGTTGCGATCGTCGGTGGAGTCCTGATACCACGAGTTGAGGACCCTCTCGGTGATGTTGGCCGGTGCGACCGACTGCACGTTGGTCGAGCCGTTGCGCACCCTGCCCGGGGCGAGAAGCTTCGACGCACCCTGGGCGTCGAGATCGAAGACCCCGTAGGCGAGCAGGTTGCGGTGGCCGGCACCGATCTGCCGGTAGTCGTCGTAAACCTCGGCGAGGGCTTCGGCGTCCGGCAGGTAGACGCGCTCGATAAAGGTGGTGACGTACTCGAGCTGGTTGCGGAAGTCGCGCACCCGTTCGGCGGTCGGAACCGCGGTGAATCCGCCGGCGTGGAAGGTGTGGGGCGAGGGCATTCGGCCGCCGAAGATGGCGCCCATCTCGTGCGCCCGGCGGCGAGCCTCCAACGACATCACCATGTGGGGGATGTGGTCGTCGAGCCGTGAGTCGGACCTGAGGTCGATGTCCCACGCCGGCGACCATGGCGGCGCCTGCGGTCCCTGCACGAAATCCACCAGCGACAGCAGGTAGAAGTGGAGGATGTGCGACTGCAGGTAGTTCGCCCCGAGGACCAGATTGCGGAGGACCCGGGCGTTGGCCGCCGGCTGAAATCCGGCCGCCGCCTCGAGGGCCTTGACCGAGGCCATCCCATGCGACACCGGGCACACGCCGCAGATCCGCTGGGTGAGAATGGGCGCGTCGGTCGGCGCCCTCCCCTCGAGAATCGTCTCGAATCCCCGAAACAGCGTGCCCGTGCAGCGGGCATCGACGATCTGGTTTTCGCCCCCAACAGTGTCGATCGTGACCTCGACCTTGAGGTGGCCCTCGATCCTGGTCACCGGGTCCATCACTGTGATTGTCGCCATGGTTATCTCCCTCTCGTGTGGTCGACCACAACTCGACCAAACCGTTCAGAGCCAGTCGGCGGGTTTGTGTCGGTCAGCATCAGTCGTCTTCCTCTTCGCCGTCGTAGAACGGCGAGAACCCGTCCGGGAACCTGTTCTCCGTGCAGCCGATGCAGATCGACCCTGCCTCCATACAGAAGCTCGTGCCGCCGTTCCACTTGCGGAGGTGACAGTCCGATCTGGTGTCCGGCCCCTTGCACCCGAGCTCTTCGAGGCACCGTCCGTGCTCCCCGAAGGTGTGGGCCTCCTCGCGCTCCTTGTACGGACAATGCTCGTGGATCCTCTGCGAGAAGTACTGGCGGGGCCGCCGCTGGCTGTCGAGCTCGATCGTCGCACCGGCGAGAAAATTCGCAATGGTGCCCACGATCCAATCGGGGTGGGTCGGGCAGCCCGGAATATTGATCACCGGAAGGCCGGTGAAGTCCCCGACGCTGACGATCCCGGTCGGGTTGGGGTTGCCCTTGGGAATCCCGCCGAACGAGGCGCAGCTGCCGATCGAGAGCACGGCGAGGGCGTTCGGCGCCAGCCACGACACCGCCTCCATGGCGGTCACGTCGTGACCCGAGGCATCGGTCCACAACATGCAGGTGTTGCCCCCGAAGGCGGTCGGGATACCACCCTCGACGGCCAGCACGTAGTCGCCGCTGGCCGCGCTGTTGAGGGTCGAGACCGCGAGATTGCCGGCCGCGCCCATCAGGTTCGGGTGGTACTCGAGCCCGATCGTGTTGAGCAGCAAGCCGGCCACGTCGGTCGGGGCGCTGCCACCGATCAGGTTGGCGAGCGAGACCGTGCAGCCGGTACAGTTGGCGCAGGCGAGCCAGATCACCGTCGGCAGGCCGGCGCCGTTCTTGGCGAGCGCCGCCTCGAGCTTTGCCACCACCGTTCCGTCGAGCCCGAGGACAGTTGCCGACGTGATGCAGTACTTCAAGAACGATCGCCGATCGATGTTTCTCATGCGCGGCTCCTTTGCGATGTCCGGTTCGGGCGCTCGCCAACACGGGCCGTCGGTTTGGGGCCGTCGGCCGTCGACTGGCAACATTGCAGTCCGCTGCAGTTGCGGTATCGAACGCTTGTTTTGATATCTTTTCTCATGACGGTTTGCTTTCCCCAGTCAACTATTGACGCCATTGCGCAATTGCGCAATAGCCCAAGCCGTGACCCAAGTCACAGCATCCCCATGTCCGAATTGGGTCCGAGATGACACAGGGGAAGCATCCGTCCAGGTCGCGTTGGAGGTAGGGCCCGACGGCCCGGCGACCGGGCGCTCAGCCCTCGTGAGCGGTCCAGTCGGCTGCGGAAACGAGATCACCGACCGTCATGAGAGAGATGATTGTCACCGACTGCACCTCAGCAGTGCCGCGTGGTCCCGCCTCAGAAAGTGGTTTTGGCCTCCGGGCCTGCGAGGAGACCGCTGTTTCGCAGCAGCTCCTCGACCCGCGCCTTGGTCTCGGGCTTGGGGCCGTCGGTGGACACCAAATGAAAGATCTCCGCACAACCGGGATTCGGCGCCTCGAAATCGGCGCGCTGGTGTTCCATGAGCTCGACCCGCCCGTCGGACCGGGTGTCGTGCTGCTGCCGTTTGGTGAGTCGGCGGCGCTGCTCGTCCACGCCGCAGGTGGTTCGCAGGAAAACCAGACGCGCGCCGGATCGCCGGGCAAGCTCGATCACGGGTACCCGCTCCTCCTGCCGTTTGAAGGCGCCGTCGATGACCACGTCGAAACCGCCCAGGAGAAGGTTCTCCGCGCGCTCGCAGACTTCGGCGTATGTCCTGCTGTTCATGTCGGGGGAATAGAGGCCTTCGTTGTACGGCACGTAGACCCGGGTCGCCTCCCCCACCCCCGAGATCTGTTTGCGGATCGCATCGGTCGACAGCATGTGCCAGCCGTACTCCTCACGAAGATGGCGAGCAACCGAGGTCTTGCCCGAGCCCATCAGCCCGTACAACACCACCAGCGATGGTTTGTCGGTGCCCCCTGCATAGTGGTAGGCGAGGCCGAAGTACCGTCGAGCGAGGTTCCGCTGTTTGCGTTTGGCGGTGTCGTCGAGGGCCGGGTCGACCGACGTGAAACAGGCGATCTTGGCGCGCACGAAGGCGCGGTAGCACTTGTAGAAGTTCAGGACTTCACGAAGCTCCGCATCCCCCGATGCTTCCACATAGCGGTCGACGAAGTACTGCGACAGATCCGGCCGACCGTTGAAATCGAGGTCCATTGCCAGGAAGGCGAGATCGACCGCCACGTCACCGCAGCGGAAGCGCTCGTTGAATTCGATGCAGTCGAAGATGACCGGAGGTTCTTCAAAGAAGATGTTTCCGAGGTGGAGGTCGCCGTGGCTCTCACGGATCCGCCCTTCGGCAATCCGGCGCTGAAAGAGGTCTGCTCGTTCTTCGTAGAAGGCGTTGGTCCATTCGACGATGTGCTCGAATCGCTCTCGAGAGATCAGCTTGCCGACGTGGGACTCGGTCTGGTTGAAATTCTCGTCGGTGTTGAATCTGACCGCATCGATCTCGCCGAAGTGATCGATCCCGTTTCCGGTCGCGGCGTTGACATAAAACGGCACCAACACCTCGACGAGGGCATCCATGTGCCCTGCCGTGAGTTCGCCGCGGGCGTTGACCTGGGTGCCGAGCTGGCGCTCGTCGAGCTCGCGCATGACGACCACCCAGTCGACCTCCTCGCCTTCGCCTTCGAGGGCGAAACGCTGGCCGTCAAAGGTGATGGGCGCCGCGCGAAGGTAGATATGGGGCGCCAGCCGGCTGTTCAGCTCGACCTCGGCCCGGCAGTACAGCTTGCGCAGCTCGAGGGTCGAAAAATCGAGAAAGCCGAAGTTCACCGGTTTCTTCAGCTTGTAGACGAACTCACCGGTCAGGAACACCGACGAGATGTGGGTCTGGAGAAACCGAACCTCCTCAACCGGGTGCGGGTAGAAGGATGGCTCGGACATGGCTTCGACAAGCTTGACGTGATCCAACGGGGCCTCCTGCGTGAACTCTCAGTCGGCGGGCAAACGTTGTCACAGAGGCGGCGGGAGGTCAACTACATCGCGAAATTTTGAATTTTGAATTTTGAATTTCGGATTTCGGATTCTCCGTCGGCCCGATTCCCTTTTTATCCCTTTTATCTCCGAGGATTTTTGTGGGGCAGCCGTCCCGGCTGCCGGGCGGATGGGTTCCGAGTTGTGCAACTCAGATGGGGTTCGATTCGCCCATCGCGAGGATCACCTTCAGGTGATCAGGCCAACGATTGCTTCTGACCGTAGCCCTGCGTGTGTTCGAACCAGAGCTGGAAGTCGTCCACCAGATTTTCGTACCGCTTCTTCAACGCCTCGAACATCATGGCGTTGTCGATCGCCAGCGAGCACTGCTCGGCGATTGAAGCCATGAGTTGTTTCTCGTCGCTGGAAAAGAGGTACGGTCTGTGAGTGAAGAGGCTGAGCACACCGATGATCTTGCCGCGGTTCATCAGGGGCACGAGCAGGATCGAGGAGATGCCCTCCCGCTGAACCACGTCGGGTCTGGTGATCCGACTGTCGTTGCGTCCATCGAGGATGGCGATGCTGGTACCTCCGATGACATCGTCGCGAGCGGCCTTCGATACCACCTCGGCAAACCGCTCGACAAAGCCGTCACTGAGACCGTTCGACGCCCGCGTCTCGAGAGCGTTCCTCCCGGATACCACCAGGGAGATCGCACACCCCTTGGTCCGCAGGTCGTCGGACACGACGCGGACGATCTTGTCGAGAATGACCGGCAGCTCCAGGGTGTCGCGAATCGAATCGGTCACGTGCCCGAGAATGTTGTGAAACATGGAATCGACAATGGCGCTCGTGCAGAACAGCGCTGTGACCTTGAAAAACTCGATCTCTTCGTTGGAGAACTCCCGTTTTTTGCCGGTCATGAGCCGCATCACGCCGATCACCTGCCCACGGGTCTCGAGAGGGATGGTCAGCATCGAGACGATCCCCTCCGCAGCAAACGCATCGGGGTACTGAACCCGGGGATCGGCAACGCAATCGAGGACCATCACGGCCCGGCCGTCGAGTGCCTGAGCAACGCTGCGCTCGGCATCCACCGGCCCCTTGTCGAGAAACGCGGCGCTCAGACCGTGGCACGCCACGTGTTCGAGCCGCTGCTGGTCGCGGCTGAGCACCCGGAAGTGGCAGGCTTTGATGTCGAATTGTTCGACGATCGTCCTCGCCGCCATCTCCAGCATCACCCCGGTGTCGAGCCGGAGGTTGAGAGCGTCACCGATGGCCCTGAACACGTTGCTGCACTGGCTGCACTTGACCATGCAAACCTCCCTCCGATGGGCGCCGGCGCCCCGTCGGCAACCGCTCAGATTTCGTTGTCGAGATCGATCTCTGAACCAAATGTATGTCCGATTGAGCGCATCGTCAATTATTTGAGAAAACGCAACTTGGGCTGTCAGGAAAACGCGAAAAACAGACCCGGCCGACATGCATGACTCGGCTTGGTGAGCGCCCACTCCCCAGCTCTGCATGTGGTTGACAGCAAATCAGGAGGCCGTCGCGAGCTACCGCTCGCGACGGCCTCCTGATTTGCTAGTGGTGCCGGAGGTGGGATTCGAACCCACACACCCTTGCGAGCGGAGGATTTTGAGTCCTCTGCGTCTGCCATTCCGCCACTCCGGCGCCGGGCTATTCTGTCGCCGCTGGTGGTCGGCGGTCAAGTCCTCAGTTTTTTTGCCGTTTCGTCGATGATGTCGAGAGCGTCCCGGTTGACCGGCGGGAACGGGAAATCACCGAGACTGTTGGTCGGCATCAGGTGGATGTGGACGTGCTGCACCTCGTAGCCGAGAACCACCACCACGACGCGCTCGCAGCCGGTCTTTTCCTTCAAGTGCCGCGCCACCTTCTGCGCTGCGGCCCACAACTTGGTGTAGGGCTCTTCGTCCATGGCGAAGACCTCGAACCAGGGTTTTTTCGGTATCACCAGGGTGTGGCCTTCCACCCGGGGATTGATGTCGAGGAAGGCGAGGTGATCATCGTCCTCCCAGATCTTGTGGCACGGGATCTCGCCGCTGACGATGGAATCGAAAATAGTCGACATGATGACCTCCATCCGGAATTGTGGGACGGCATCAGAATAACACCGACATTGAGTCATATCCTCATCCAACAACACAACATCCGTTCCTGCGATGACATTGACCTCGCTTGGAAACAGGAATATATTACCTTTGGGTGATAGGACTATTTGGGGAGGTAACGTGATCGCATCGGACGAATTGCTCCACCGTATTGCCGAGGTCCTCAAGGCGATGGCCGACCCGACCCGCCTCAAGATCCTGCACTGTCTCCACAACGGCGAGCGGTGTGTTTCGGACATCCTCGCAGTGGTCGGCGGATCGCAGGCCAATGTGTCCAAACACCTGTCGGTGCTGAAGCGTGCCGGCCTGGTGGACTGCCGCCGCGCGGGCCTCAACGTCTACTACCGGATCATCGACGAAGGTGTGTTCACCATCTGCCGGAACGTCTGCGACTCGCTCGAACTGCGGATCGAATCCGAACACCAGACCATCATCGAGGGCCGCCTGCAGATGGACGAGGCGGAAGCTTCCAAGGTCTGAGCGCTGCGGGCACGATATCTGAGAGGGCGACGATGCCGATCTACGAATACCGATGCACATCGTGCGGCGAGCGATTCTCACTCCTGCAACCTGTGGGCGCGGATAAAACAGACGTCCATTGCCCCAAGTGTGAGACCACGAAGGTTGAACGCGTGTTGTCGACCTTTGCCAGCGGGTCTACGAGTTCGGGGAGCGACTGCCCGTCGGCTTCCTCCTGCCCCAGCGGTTTCACCTGAGGGGTGTGATCGGCGCGCCCGGTGGGCGTACTCGTATCGGCACAACCTTCCCGAGAGGAGCCAGGCACGCCGCCATGATGTTGAGGACAACATCATGCCGGGATGCCAGGCACCTCCGTCGCACGCGGCTCGTTTCCGCACGCCCTACCCGTGCGGAGCCACCTTCAACATTGTTGGCCCGTGGCCCGCCACCGACGTGAAGATTCATGCGCCCAACAACGTTGAAATTCCACCTCCGCCGCACACGGCACGCGAGACGCGTGCCCCACAAGACCATCCCGAAGCGTTTGTGGGGCAGCCGTCCCGGCTGCCGAAAATCCGAAATCCGGAATCCGAAATCCAAAATCTGCCCCTGTTCCCCATTTACACACCGTTGCGACGCAGCTATATTCGTGAGCGTCACAATCTCTGGTTTGTGGTTCCTTCGCGGTTCACGAGTTCCGTGTTCGCGCGGAAACCACCGTTGCAGGAAGGGAGACAGATATGAGGGCGTCCGTTTGGAAGATGTCGATGTTGATTCTGGCCGTGGCGGTGGTCGTTTCTGGTCAAACCCTAGCGCCGAACTCGCGTGTGATGCCGTTCAGCCCCGAGGAGGGTTTCGCCATCAGCGACAATGCCGCCGCCGTTGATCCCGTGACGACGACCCGCGATGCCCAGGGCATCTGGTTCATCGAGGGCGGGTCGCTCTACGAAGTCTGGGAGGCCGTAGGCTACGCGGTGGCGACGGACCGTCTGTATCAGATGGATATCTACCGCCGCGTGGGTCGCGGCAAGCTCTCTGAACTCCTCGGATCTGCAGCCGTCGGCACCGACTGGTACCTGCGAACCCTGGGCTACTCGGACGAAGAGTTTGCCGAGATGTTCGCCGATCTCTCCGCAGATGCCCAGACGGTGATTACTGCCTACACCAACGGCATCAACCGCCGCATCGGCGAGTTTTATGCCGGGAACTGGCGGCAGATGCCGGACGAATACTGGCTGCTCTCCATTCAATCGGTGTTGTTGAATCACCTCGGCATTCCGGTGCTGCCGGCGCCGTGGCACGTCAACGATGTGATGGCCACTGTGATGTTTCATCTGCGCGAGTTCGATCCTGAAGGCCAACGGGACGTCCTCGGCCACGGCCAGCTCGACAACGCGGTTCTGGCCCAGACCCTTGCCTACGTCTACGGCCAACAGGGTCTCGCCATGTTCACCGATCTGCGGTGGTTCAACGACCCGGCCGCGCAGACCATGGTCCCGATCCCCGCGACCGCTAAGGCGGCGGCGGCTCCGACGGTCGACAAGAGGCAGATCAACGAGATCCTCTCGATGCCAGAGATTGCAGAGGTAGTGGATCGGATCCAAGCCCGGACCGACAGCATGCAACGGCAGATTGCAGATATCGGTGCGACGGTGAAGATGGGCAGCTATGCCTGGGCCATTTCGGGCGACAGGACCGCCACCGGCAACCCGATGTTGCAATCCTCGCCGCAGATGGGTTTCACGGTTCCGTCAATCATCGCTGAAGGCTCGATCCAGGGGGGCGGGCTGAATGTGTCCGGCATGACGATCCCCGGCACACCCGGTTTCCCCATCGGTCGCACCCCGCACCACGCGTGGTCGATGCAGGTGGGCCACGCCCACACCATGGACTACTACTTCGAACCGCCGCAGGCCGTCTTTCTCCACCGCATGGAGACGATCAAGGTCTTTGCCGGCACCAGCGTAACGGTCCCGATCTGGCGCAGCTCACACGGACCCATCATTGAACCGTTGCAGTTCAACCCAGCCGAGCCGCCGGCAATCATCATCTCGTGGGCCTACGCCCACTGGAAAAAGGACCTCCAGGCGATAGAGACCATGCTTCAACTCGCCCGTGCGGAGAGCATCGCCGAGTTCGGTGAGGGGATCGAGATCTTCCCCGTCAGCCAGCACACGACGTACATCGACCGCGACGGCAACATCGCCTACTGGATGGGGGGCTATGACCCGATCCGCGCGACCGGCGTCGACCCGCGGCTGCCGTCGATCGGCAATGGAACCATGGAGTGGACCGGACAACGACGTCCAATTGTCCACGACGAGAACACCGCTCAGGGCTGGTACGGCGGATGGAACAACAAGTCAACGTTTGATTACAACAATTCATTCAACAACCCCGGCTACGCCTTCGGTCCATCGCACCGCTCACACGTCGTGCAAGAATATCTCTCGACCCATGACAACATCACCTTCGAAGAGATGCGCGACCTGGGGCTCAACATCGCCACCACCGACGGCATCAGCCCTCATGGTGGAGACAACTGGACCTTCGTCGGCCCCTATTTCAAGGCGGCGGTCGCGGCCAATCCATCAGACGACCGGAATGCCGCCGTTGCGAAGATCGATGCCTGGGACGGGCATTTCGTGGCCGGCGGGCCCACCCAATGGCCCTTCGGCACCTTCAAAGCGGATGCGTGGGTGTTGCAGGATGCGTGGCTCCGCGAGGTGCTGCGGTTGGTCTTCGAGGATGAGTTCATGATGGCCGGTCTGGATTACAACAAGCAATATGAGGGCTTCAACTACAACACCCTGCTGCACGCGCTTGCCGGAGCTGAGGCATCAATTCCGAACTACTACAACTGGTTCCAGGACAAGTCGGGTTCAGGCAAACCGACGACCCCTGAAGAAATCATTGTCCTGGCGCTGGACAACGTCATCGCGCAGAGGGGGCTGGGTCCATACAACGTTCAGAGGGGATACATCTACTACACCCACGAAGCCGCCCCCGGCAACCCTATGTATGGCGTGATCTGGCGGACACCGTTCTCCAATCGTTCGACCTATTCTCAATCTGTGGAATTCGATATGAACGGGCCCATCCGGATCGAGAGCATGTTCCCGCTCGGCCAGTCCGGAGCGTCCTACTACAACGGAACCCTGACGCCGAGATTTGATCCCAACTTCTTCACCATGACCCCGGCATACGATAGCTTCATGCCGAGGCCGTTCCCGTTGTTCAACTGACGCGAATTCACTCATGACCTTCTCGCCCCGCTCTCACGAGCGGGGCTTTTTTTGGGCTTGAGGCGTGAGGCTTGAGGCTTGAGATTCGAGGGTGATTCAGCGCGATCCCCCTACCTCAAGCCACAGGCCCCGCCTGCCGGGAGGGGGGCGGGGCCGGAACCACCCACCCGGCACGCGAGACGCGTGCCCCACAAGTCTTTCATGAGCGCTTGTGGGGCAGCCGTCCCGGCTGCCGGGAGGGCGGGTGGCATTCCTAATTCCTTCCTATTTCCCAATTCCGAACAGGTATGCTTCCCCGGTGACGAAACTCCCAACCCTCTCCAGCGCCTTCGACTGGCGGGCCGAGACGATCGACTGGCCGGTGACCACCGACGTCGGACCCGGTCTGACCGGCGTGGTGGCGCTCGAGACCCGGGTCATGTGGCTCGACCCGTCGTCGGGCCAGCTCGCCTATCGCGGTGTGCCGATCGAGGCGCTGGCGTCCCACATGGATTTCGAGGGGGTCGCCTTCCTCCTCATCACCGGTCGCCACCCGGAGGATGACGGCGCCGATTTCGAGGTCTTTCGGAACAACCTGAGGCGGAGCCGGACGCTGCCGCCGCGACGCCGTGGACCTGATCCGCTCTCTCGATCCGCAGACCCACCCCATGCGCATACTGCGCGCCGGTCTTTCCGCGGTCGGCTGCCACGAGCTGTCCGTCAACGACGATCTGGCCGGCGAACGCCAGTGGCAGGAGCTCAGGGTGGTTGGTCAGGTGGCGGCACTGGTGGCGGAAATCAGCCGGCACCGCGCCGGTCTGTCGACGCGACCGGCACGAAGAGACTGCAGCCTCGCCGAGGGCGTGCTGGCCGCACTGACCAGCCGTGAACCAGGGCCGGACGAGGTGAGGGCCCTCGACCTGCTGTGGGTGCTGTATGCCGCCCACGGATTGGACGCGCCCACTTTCACCTCGATGATCGTCGCGTCGTGTCACGCCGATCCCTATTACAACTTCGTCGCGGGTCTGTCGGCCCTGCGGGGACCCGAAGACGGGAGGCGCCGCCGAGGCAGTACTCCAACAACTCCTGCCGCTCGCCGACCCGAAAACCGCCGAGGCGTGGGCCCGCACGACGATCGACGACGGCGGCATCATCGCGGGTTTCGGACACCGCGCCTACCACATGCCCGATCCCCGCGTTGTCGTTCTTCGCAAGGAGGTCGCCGCGATGGCCCGGGAGCGCGGCCGCAGCCGCCTCTTCGAGGTGGCGCGGGCGGTGGAGGTCACGGCCACCGCAGCCCTCGCAAATCGCGGCATCCACATCAACGTCAACTTCTACGGCGCCCTTCTGTTTCACCTTCTCGGCGCAGATCCGGCGCTGGTTCCGTGTCTGATGGCGGTCGGCAGGATGGCCGGCGCCACCGCGCTGGTGCGCGAAAGCCTTGGGACGATGCGCCTCTTCCGGCCCTTGAGCCGGTACGTTGGCGCGCCGGAGCGGGCGGTCGACGAGGAGCCGCACACGTGATCGGAAGCAGCCGTCTCCCGTCGGAACAGCGCTACGGGCGCGGGCTCGAGAACCTGGTGGCCGGCGACACCGCGATCGCCGAGATCGACGGCGCGGCCGGCCGGCTGTTGTACCGCGGTTACCCGATCGAGGACCTGGTCGGCCGGGTGACGTTCGAGGAGGTCACCCACCTGATTCTCGTCGGCGAGCTGCCGACACCACCACAGTTGGCGGATTGGCGCGGCGAGCTCATGCGGTGGCGACAGCCGCCGGCGGCGGCGATCGAGGCGCTCGACCGGGTCCCGGTCCACGCCCATCCACTCGCCCAGTACCGCACCATGATGACGGTGGCCGCGTGCCACATCCCGGAACCGGAGAACACCGGGCCCGACGCCCAGTGGCGGCGACCCGCGAGGATCCTGAGCTGGACGGCCGCCCTCGCCGCCTGCGCCATCCGCCACCTGCAGAACGACAAGCCGATCCCGCCCCGCGACGATCTCGGCTACGCCGCCAACTTTCTCTGGCAGACGCTCGGGCGCCTCCCGGAGCGGGCCGAGGTCGACGCCTTCGAAGCCAGCCTCGTGGTCCAGGCCGAGCACGGGCTCCACGCCGCCGCATTTGCCGCACTGACGGTCATCTCCACCGGCGCTGATCTCGGTTCCGCCGTACTCGCGGGAATGGGCGCCCTGTCGGGGGCCCGGCACGGCGGCGCCAACCAGCTCGCCTTCGAAATGCTCTCCAGGTTGGACGGGCCCGAAGATGCCCGGGCGTGGGCCCGCGAGGCCCTTTCCCGCGGCCATCGATTCCCCGGCTTCGGACACCGGGTCTACAAGTGTCCCGACCCCAGGGTCACCGCTCTCGAACCGTGGGCCGAGAGGCTTCTGACTGACCGGGGGGAGGAGAAATTGTGGCGCACCTATAGGGCGGTGCGCGACGAGATCGAGAACGCCCTCGGTTCGAAGGGCATCTTCGCCAATGTGGACAGCATCACCGGTCTCATCTACTCCCCGATCGGCCTCCCGGTGAGGTCCTTCCCCATCCCGTTCTGCCTCGCCATCCAGACCGGGTGGATGGCGCACTGCCTCGAATACCTGCCCGACGGCAAGGTCATCGACCCCGGAGCGGTCTATCTCACCGACAATTCTTAATTTTGAATTTTGAATTCTGAATTCCCGCCCACCCTCCCTCGCTCTTGCAACGATGAGGAGTCCGGCAGCTGAAGGCCAGAGAAGCGGCCACCTCAACGATCGAGGTTTTGAAGTGGCTTGATGTTGATGCCCCCTCAGGTGTTCGAGGGGCATTCCGAATTCAAAATTCAAAATTCAAAATTGAGAATTCATTTCAGAGGCTCTGCCTCATGAACATCTCCCGCAGCGACAGGAGGAGCTTGGAGAACTCGGCCTCCACGAGGGTTGCCTTGACGGCTTCGAATCCGGCGCCGCTGCGCTGGACCTCGGCAGCTCTGGCGATCACGGTGTAGAAGAGCTCCAGGGGCGCGAGAGCCAGATCCGCCTTCTTCATGTCGTACCAGCCGCTGGATCGCACCGTGTCCCACACCGGGTGGCCGATATCGAGCATCTTCCGAAACGCACCTTCCGCGATCCCTGTGACCTCCCGGTGCAGCACCCGAAGGACCTTGCGGTCATCGTCCTCCGCCATCGCGAGCTGCACCTCGATGACGAGAGAGGCGGCGTCAGCGCCATCCAGCGGTGACCCGCGGCGGTCGGGCGCGGGTTCGACGTCGGTGAGGGGCTCGTCGTCGACCGCGGAACCGTCCGGCGCCAGTGCGGTTTTGGGCCCACCCACAACCTCCACGAGTTCTTCGAAGGTGGCCACCTGGGTGTTGAACTCGAGCGGCCTCTCGACCGATACCGCGTCCTCGTCCGGCGTCTCTTCCTCGGCGGCCTCGATGGCGGCGATGTCCTCCTGCGGAGTTTCTCCCTGCTCTTCCTCTGCAACAACGGGCTCGTCACTCGGTGGTGGCGGCGGCGTCGGCGTGACATCCTCAGGGGTGTGTTTGCGGCGGGTCAACGAGTCTCTGAACTCACGGTGGTAACGATTGATCGCCTCGAGGTCGACCTCGTCAAAGGGCACGGAGGCTGCCATCTTGAGCCGGAGCGCCTCGATCTCCCGCAGCCGGTCGATCATGGGTGATCCTTCCGGTTCGAGCGAGACCAGGAGTTTCGCGAGATCAGAGTTGAACTCGATGATGGCCGCGAGGTCGTCCAGCGATGCGAACGTGATGAGTTCCTGATACTCGCCGCTGAACCTGTCGATGGCTTTTTCTTGTTCTTTCCGGTCGACGAGCTGCTCGAAGAGTCCCGGTGGACAGCCATCCAGGTACCAGCTCTTCCCAGAGACCTTCTCCAGTCCCCGGTGAATGACGCGTCGAATCGTCACCAGCAGATCGGCCAGGATCTGGTAAGCCTCGGTCGTCGGATCCCGGTCGTCCTTCATTCCGGTTGAACTCTCATCATGAACCTCGATTGTACCGCGATTCGAAAGGCCCGATGCCGTGACTCGAGAGGGGTTCTCAATCCTCTCGAAACCATTTCGCGTCAATCACATTCGGTTCGCCGAGGCGTGCCTTTCGCGCCATCGCCGCCGCCACGACTCGACGCACCACCGCGCGACTTCCGGGGATCAACAGAAAAAATCCGGTGGTGTCGGTGAGAAGACCCGGAGTCAGGAGCATGGCTGCCGCAACCAAAACCAGAAGACCGTCGATCAAGGCGTCGGTGGGCAGCCGCCCGGCCGCCATCTCGTCCTGGATTCGGCGCAGCACGGCCAGGCCCTGCCAGCGCGCGAGCCAGGCGCCGAGCACGCCGGTGCCGATGACGATGGCGATCGTCGGCACCACGCCGATGACACCGCCGATGGTGATCAGCAGGTAGAGCTCGACGAGAGGAACGATGGTGAACAGGAGGAGGAGGCGGAGGAACATAGGAGGAGGATAGACCAGGAAATTAGGAATTAGGAATTTCGGATTTCGGATTTCGGATTTCGGATTTCCCGCCCACCCCCCCACCGACAATGAAAGTCCGAGTGCTCAGGGTGGGTGGGACCACGTGCGGCGGAGGTGCCACTTTTGACATTGTTGGACTCCCCCCATCGAACTGCCGGTAGGAGATCATGGGCCAACAATGTCAAGGGTGGCTCCTCTCGGGAAGCGCCTGCGGAAACGTGCCGCGTGCGGCGGAGGCCTCCCGGGAACCCACCCGAGGCAGCGATTCGTGGCCGACGGCCGAAACGGTAGGATGGGTGGTGGTCGGCCATCGGCCACTCGCTGGCCAGGGTGGGTCGCGGCGGCCGCAGGCCGCCAGCAACCGCCTGCGGAAACGAGCCGCGTGCGGCGGAGGTGCCAGCGAATCAGGGACCGGAGTTGGTCCGCTCGGGCCGATCCCTGGTCAGCGGGATGTACACAGGTACGGCGAACTTGAGGGACACCTGGAGGGTGATCATCCAGTGGTTCCGTTCAGATCGCGCCGCACCCATCTCGAAGGACAGTGCGCTGACACCCACGCCGTGCATGGTGCCGATGGAGAGACCGTGATGGACGCCGTGATCGTCATCGTCCCAGCGTCGATAGCGGATGAACTTGCCGTGGAACCCCAGTTGATGCGAAGCCACCGGGATGGAGCGCACGCCCCCCCAGCCGACTGTGATGATCTGCGCCTCCGCCTGCGGTCCCCACTCGTGACCGTAACCACCGAAGATGCTGAACGTCCTGCCGTTTGAAAACGAAAGATAGACGTTGCCCTGACCGGCGTACCAGTTGGGGGGGCCGACGGCTGCGCCGATCTCCGGATACACCCCCAACGATACCCGCTGCTCTGGCTCTGGAGGCTCAGGCCCCATCGCATCGGAGAGTTCGGCGTGCCAGAGGTCGACGTCGATGATGTCGTCATCGGCCATCAGGACCGGGGAACTCAGGACCACGAGAACCACACCCAACCCGACCGCAGCGCGGCACAGGTTCACCACACCACACTCCATGCGTCCAGAATGCGCTGTTTGTGGCCGAGTTCCTTGCGCAATTCCGGCAGGTCATCGGCCGTCAGCAGATCCATGATGGGCGGGAGCGACGGGGGCTTTTGGCCCTCCTGGCATTCCAGGAAGGCATCGCGTTTCTCGATGAGCTGGTCGACGAGATCGCCGAGGACGCGGTTGAACTCCCGGTCGAGGACAACCACTCCCTCCTCGGTGTTGTAATAGGTCGATCGGATGTTGAAGTTGGACGAATGAACGATAGAGAGGTCATCGTCCACCCGCACCATCTTCCCGTGGAGTGCGATCGGCGGCAGCAACTGCGGGATGCAGCCGCTCGCCTCGACAGCATCGAGGAGGTCCCCATTGGCCCGCCAGGCCCACACCTCCACCCCACCCTCGATGAGCTGGATCAGCGTCGGATAACTGGCGGAAAGAAACGGGCCACCGCGAATTGCCGCCTCATCGCCGTTGACCACAACCCTGACCTTCACACCGCGCGCAGAGGCAGCGACGAGAGCTGCGGTCAGATCGGGCGGCATGTTTGGAAACGGGGTCATGAGGTCGATCCGGTCGACCGCGCGCCCGGCCAACGCGATCACAAGGTCCGTCGTGGCGGCCCGACGCCTCACGAGCGGGTTGTCGTACAACACCGCGACCGGGACCTCTCCGGCGGTTTCGGACCACTGGGGGAAATAGGCGGTCGTCATGAACTCCCGGAGGGGGCTCCTGCCGTTCGGGTAGCGACCCGTCAGCCAAAAGGTCCGAATGACTTTGACGAGCATCTCCTGCGGCAGAAGAAAACGCCCGGCCTTTCGGTTGAACTCAGTCGTTTCCCACGATTTCAGAAAGTTCATCTGGAGGTCGTCGACCGCGGGGCCTTCGAGACTCACCCCGAGGTCGAGCCACCACCGCAGAGGATCGTAATAGAGATCGGCATAGTTGCGTCCTCCGACCAATGCCCGTTGACCATCGGCTATCACGACCTTGTCATGCATGCGGACGTCATACATCGCCGTGAGACCCCACGAACTGCGGTTGAAGCCCCGCACCTGGGCGCCCTCTCGTTCGAGCCCGTCGAAGGAGGTGCTGAACAGTCCAAACGCGGTCGCGTCGCCCAACACCCGGACGGAGACCTCGGTGCCTTCGGTCTTGCGCCGGCTGACCACCGTCTTGAGGTACTCCCGGAATTCACGGCCATAGGTGTCGTTGTGCCAGGCAAAGGTGCTGATCAGGACGTGGTGCCTCGCCGACTCGACAAGATCGAGACGGGCCTGCCAGGCCGCACGCGGGTCGACGACCAGCTCGACGGAGTTGTTGAAGGTCCACCGCGTCCGCCCGACCCTGCACACCAGATCCTCGATGGACTCCGTGTCTCCGGCATGCGCCCAGCCGCCGGCGGCGGCCAGGAGCGCGACCCAGACGGCGATGCGAAGAAAACGCCTCCACCCACTCATGCGGGCGGCACTTTAGCAGAACGCCACAGCGGAATTTCGGATTTCGGATTTCGGATTTCGGATTTGCCACCCACCCCTCCCGGGAAGCGAGTGCGGAAACGAGCCGCGTGCGGCGGAGGTGCCTGGCTCCCGCCATGATGTTGTCCTCAACATCATTGCGGCGTGCCTGGCATCCTCACGGGAGGGACGCCGGGAAACGGCCCGAGTGCTGCGGAGGTTCCTGCCCAATTCACCGCAGGGAACGATCTCCCCGAATTTCTGAGATTCCGGAATATAATCCGCGGTGCACAGTAAACAGTGTGAGAGATCCACTCGAGGAGGAGGCTGACGATGAGTGACAACGTGGAACGACCCGGTTACGAACCCGAACTGACCCAGCCGCCGACGCCGTCGACGGCGTCCCGTTACAGCGGGTTTCAGCGCCTGTGGATGATGTTCACGTCTCCCGGGCAGGTTTTCGAGGACATCGGCGTCAAACCGACCTGGATCCTGCTCATGATCGTGCTTGTGCTTCTCGGGGTCGGGGTTCAGGTCGCCGTCGCACCCCACGTCGACTACGAGGCCACCATCCGCGCACGGATGGCAGACCGAGCAGACGAAATCACCGATGAACAGATGGAACAGATGCTCGTCCCGGCCGAAAAAATCGCCAAGTTCGCGCCGATCGTCGGTTTGGTAGTCGCACCGCTGGTGTGGGCGCTCATGGCCGCGGTCTTTCTGGTGATGCTCAAGATCGTCGGTTCGGAGATCGATTTCAAGACGACGCTGTCAACGGTGCTCCACGGTTACTGGCCCGCGACCGCCGTGGCGCTGGTCCTGACCGGTGTGCTGGTGCAAAGGGTCGGGAAAGTGCCCGAGCAGGAGCTTGGCAATATCGTCAAGGCCAACCTCGGGGCCTTCCTGTCCCCCGAAACGCCCGCCTGGCTGTCGTCGGCGGCCGGCACGATCAGCATCTTCAATATCTGGGTGGTCGTACTGTTGATCATGGGCTTTGCCACCGTCGGCAAGATCTCGCGCGGCAAGGCCGCCGTTGCCGCACTCGTCCCTTGGATCGCCATGATCGTGGTCAAGTCAGCCTTTGCGATGATCATGGGCTGACTTCGTGACGACGGGAAGATCCGCAGCCTGAGATTGATGGTCCGGTTTGGAAGGTGAACATGAAAAAGGCGTTGATTGTGGCTGGTGCGCTGATCGTCCTCGCTCTCGTGATCTGGGCGAGCCTGCGCGATTCCGGCCCGCGCGGAACCGAGGTCGAAGTCGAGGCGGCGGAGCTCCGCACCGTGTCGTCCAGGGTCAAGGCTACCGGCGAGATCACCCCTGAAAAACGGGTCGACATCTCGGCCAAGGTGGTAGGCGAGATCATCAAACTCCCGGTTGTGGAGGGCCAGGAGGTCACCAAAGGCCAGCTCCTGCTCGAGATCGAACGCGACCTCTATGTATCGGCTCGCGATCAGGCGAGGGCGGCCCTGCGCCAGGCCGAGGTCTCGGTGCGCCGCCAGGAGGTGCAGCTCGCCAACGCCCAGCTCAACCTGCGGCGCAGCAAGGAGCTCATCGACGACGGACTGGTCAGCCAGCAGGCGCTGGACAGCTCGCAGCTTGCGCTCGACACCGCCGAGGTCGAGCTCGAGGCCCAGCAGCAGGCGGTGGAGCAGTACCGCTCCGCCCTGCAGCGGACCCAGGACGATCTCGCGCGGACGACCATCCTCTCGCCGATGGACGGCACGATCATCCAGCTCAACGCCGAGCGGGGCGAAACGGTGGTGCCCGGCTCCACCAACCTTCCGGGGTCGGTCATCATGACGGTTGCCGACATGTCGGTGCTGCTCGCCGAAGTGGAGGTCAGCGAGGTGGACGTGATCAACATCGCCCTCGGCCAGGAGGCTGAGGTGAACGTCGACGCGCTGGGCACCGAACCGCAGAAGGGCCACGTCGTCGAAATCGCCACGTCGGGTCGGAAGGACCCGGCCCAGGGGACCATTCGATTCGCTGTCAAGGTGGCTCTCGATGACCCCGACCCGTCGCTGAGGCCGGCGATGACCGCCAAGGTCGACATCCTCACCGCGACCAGCGAGGACGCTATTACGATCCCCGTCCAGGCGGTGGTCAAACGGCGGCTCGACTCCAACGGCAAGGAGGTCAAAGGGACCAAGGCGAAAGGCATCGACGAGGTCGATGTCGTCTACCTGATGGAGGATGGCAAGGCCGCCCTTCGAAAGGTCGTGACGGGTGTCTCCGACGTGCTGTACGTTGAGATCACCGAAGGGCTGGCCGTGGGTGACGAGGTCGTGATCGGCCCCTACCGCACCCTCAAGAACATGAAACACGATGATCCCATCAAGGTCGAAGAAAAGAAGACCGACGCCGAAGAAGAAGACGACGGCTCCGGCGGTGTCGAGGTCCAGGTCGACTGATGCTGATCTCGATCCACGATCTGCGCAAGATCTACACGATGGGTGAGGTGGAGGTGCGAGCCCTCGACGGGGTCGATCTCGAGGTCGAGGCCGGCGAGTACCTGGCCATCATGGGCCCGTCGGGCTCCGGAAAGTCGACCCTGATGAACCTCATCGGGTGTCTCGACACCCCCACATCCGGGGAGTACATCCTCAACCAACAGCGCGTGTCCGATCTCGACGACACCGAGCTCGCGACGATCCGCAACCACGAAATCGGTTTTGTCTTCCAGACCTTCAACCTGCTGTCCCGCGCCAGCGCGCTGGCGAATGTCGAGCTGCCCCTCATCTATGCGCGGGTTTCGGCCAAAGAGCGGCACCGCAGGGCGCACGAAGCGCTCGAAAAGGTGGGTCTCGGCGACCGCGCCAAGCACCAGCCCAACGAGCTCTCGGGCGGCCAACGGCAGCGGGTGGCGGTCGCGCGTGCGTTGATCAACGATCCTTCGATCCTGCTCGCCGACGAACCGACCGGCAACCTCGATTCGCGGACATCGGCGGAGATCATGGAGCTCTTCAACGAGCTCAACGCCGCCGGCAACACGATCGTCGTGGTCACCCACGAGGAGGACATCGCGGCCCACGCGCGACGTGTCGTCCGCCTTCTCGATGGCAAGGTTCTCGAAGACACACGGTCTCCAGGAACGGGGGCAGCCTCATGATCTGGGACAACCTGCTCATCGCGCTGCAGGCGATCCGCGCCAACAAGATGCGGTCGCTTCTGACGATGCTCGGCATCATCATCGGCGTCGCCGCCGTGATCGCCGTGGTGTCCATCGTCCAGGGTCTCGACTACGTGATCTCGACCCAGTTCGAGGGCGTTGGCGTCACCTACATCATGGTCTTCCCGCGCCACGATCAACAGGACCCCGACCTCGCCGGACGCGAGGTCACGCTCACCTACGACGACGGGCTGGCGATCATGGAGCGGGCCTCCGGCATCAGCCTTTTCAACCCCGTGTTCTTCCGCGGTGAACAGGCCCGATCGGGCAGCCGAAGGCACCCCATGACGCTGCTCGGTGTGGGACCGTCCTTTCAGGAGGTCTCCAACCATTGGGTTGAGAGCGGTCGGTTTTTTTCCGATCTTGACACCCAGCGCGCGGCACGCGTGTGCGTGGTCGGCCAGAAAGTCATCGACGAACTCGAGCTCGAGGAACCCATCCTCGGCACCGACCTGATCGTCGGCCAGTCGGCTTTTACGATCGTCGGCATCATGGAACGCCGGGGCGAAATGTTCGGGCAGAGCCAGGACGACTTCGTCTTGATTCCCATTACCACCGCCCGTGACATCTACGGCGTCGAGGCCTTGAAGCAGCTGCGACTCGACTTTCAGGCCGAGAGCGCCGAGACCGTCGAAATGGCCAAGGACCAGATCAAGGAGATCCTGCGCGCCCGCCACCACATCCCTGAAGGCATCAAGAACGATTTCCAGGTGCTGCTCCAGGAGGAGCTGCTGAAGACCACCGGCGCGATCCTCGGCACCATCACCAGCGTGGTCGGTGGCATCGTCAGCATCGCCCTGCTGGTGGGCGGCATCGGCATCATGAACATCATGCTGGTGTCGGTCACCGAACGCACCCGCGAGATCGGCGTCCGCAAGGCTGTCGGAGCCCGTAAATCGGACATCTTGGTGCAGTTCCTCATCGAGGCGGTGACCATCTCGCTGGTCGGCGGCCTGATCGGGGTCCTCGCCGGTTGGGGTCTGGGCATCATCGGCGCCAAGGCCATTCCAGGGTTTCCTCCCGCGCACGTTCCGCTGTGGTCGATCGCGCTGGCGTTCGGTTTCGCCGCCCTGGTCGGGGTCTTCTTCGGCACCTACCCCGCCGCGAAGGCCGCATCACTCGATCCCATCGACGCGCTCAGACACGAATAGAGGATTCGCGATTTCGGATTTCGGATTTCGGATTTCGGATTTGACGGCGCGCCACACCGCGGTGGTTCATGATTCAGATGACCCGCGAAAGGGCATCCGATAATCACAAACAAGGCCATGAAAATCTGTAGGCGAGCCGTCAACGACCCATCTTCCCCCACGCCCTTCCCGCACGTCTCGTTCGCCGCACCCTTCGCGGGTAGCTGTGATGAAAATTCGAAATCCGAAATCCGAAATCCGAAATTCCTCAGTAGGTGAACCTGCCCACGATCTGCTTCAACTTTTCCGCCATCATGGCGAGTTCGTCGGCGCGTTCGTGCGACGAGGTGGAGGCGATGGCGGTCTGCTGAACCGCAGCGGCGATGCCGGCGATGCGTTCGGCGATCTCCCCGGACCCGGTGGCGGCCTCGGTCACGCTGTGTGCGATCTCGGCGGTGGTGGCGGTCTGCTCCTCGACGCCGCTGGCGATCGTCGTCTGGATATCGTGGATCTTCCGGATGATGGCCGAGATTTCAGTGATGGCCTTTCCGGCGTCGTCCGTCTGCGAACTGATGGCCTCCGCGGTGGCGCTGATCTCCTCGGTGGCATGTGCGGTCTGTTTGGCGAGCTTCTTGACCTCGTCAGCCACCACCGCAAAGCCCCTGCCTGCCTCTCCGGCCCGCGCCGCCTCGATGGTCGCATTGAGGGCCAGAAGGTTGGTCTGCTCCGCGATCGCGTAGATCACCTTGACCACGTTTCCAATGGTGGTGCCGCTGGCGTCGAGATGGTCGAACGTGATCCTGGTCTGATCGGCGATTTCCACAGCCCGGTTCGCCACCTGGGCGGCCTCGGAGGCGCTGGCGGCGATTTCGCGGGTGTTGGCGTTGAGCTCCTCGGTGGCAGTGGCCACCGACTGCACGTTGGCGTTGACCTGTTCGGCGGCCGCCGAGACCATGCTCGCCTGGGCCGAGGTCTCCTCGTTGGCGCTGGCGATCTGTTGCGACAGGCTGCGCATATCGTTGGAGGAGTCCATGAGGGTCTGCGATTGCTCGCCGATGTTCCGCACGTCGGTCTGGATGCCGCCAATGAACTGATTGAAGCTGTCCCCGAGACGGCCGATCTCATCGCCGGAGCGGACCTCGACCCGTCGCGTCAGATCGGCATTGCTGCCGGCGATGTCCTGAAAGCGATCGAGCAGTTCTTGAATCGGCCGGGTGACGATGAGCCGGCTCAAGGACAGGGTGATCCCGCTGACCACCACCAGCGTGAGCAGGGCCGCCAGGATGGTGCTGATCGAGCTCGACCTGATCGGCCTCGACACCACGTCGGTCGGCAGCAGCACTCCCAACGTCCAACTGAACGACGGGACGATCGAGCGGATCGGCGCCATGAAGGCGATTCGTTGCTCACCCTCCCACGTGACCTCCCGGCGGCCCGGGTCGCCGCCGTCCGTCAGAGCGGCGCCGAGATCGGCAAACCCGGCGGTCTCTGGAAACAACGTATCGACGTCTTGGATCCGAGTCTCGATGTCCTTCTTACGCCGGGTCTCGAGGACCTCCTCGGCACCGACGAAATAGATGATCTCGCCTCGCGAGTCGACCAAGAACGCGGTTCCCTGGCCCTCATACTGGACCTGTCCGACGAGCCGGCCGACGGTCGTCAACAGCACATCCATGCCACCGACACCGATGAGGTGTCCGTCGGGTGCGTGGACCGTGGTCTGGATGACGACGTTGACAACACCGGTGACGAGATCCACAGTCGGCGATGCCAGATAGAGCCGGTCCTCGCCCACTGCCTCGTGCCACCAGGGCCGGTTCTTGACCAGGTAGCCCTCTTTCTCGACCCGCCCGTTCGGTATCTCGGGAACCCGGTTGCAGAAATACTCCTGGGTGTCGTCGTCGGCGAAGAAGACCGCCTGAATCGAAGGATCCTTGGCGACGATGGCTTCAAAATACTCGATGACCGCTAAAAAGTCCGGTTGAGCGGTCACCGGCGCCCTGAACTGGCGATAGCGGTCGAAGTACTCGAGAAGACCCGGGTCGAGGAGCAACGTCTGAACGACCTGCCCTCGTTCGGCAAAGAACCGCTCGATCTCTTCAGCCTTGACGTCGACGATCCGCTGAATCTCCGAGTAGGTCTTTTCACGGGTGACGGTCGCGTTCCGCGTGACCGCAAGCACCCCCAGGACGGTCATCGACACAGCAATGGCGCCGCCCACGAAAAACCTGAGTTTCTGCTGAATGTCCAGCACCATGAATCACCTCTCACCACCCCAGTGATCGAGTGGAGACGCCCTCGCATCCCCGTCAAGTGTATCGCACGTACCGCGGCCGACCGCGAACATGAGGTATTCTGGATGCGAGGGCATTTCTTCCGGCCGAAAGGGCCGGAGAATCGTGAAATTCCAGTCATCGGAGTGTTCGCATGGGGGGGATGGATTCGATCGTCGCCGAGTTTCTCGCCGAGAGTTTCGAGAACCTCGATCTCTTGGACCAGGACCTCGTCAGCCTCGAAAAACACCCCGACGACCGTGAGGTCTTCGCGCGCATCTTCCGAACCATCCACACCATCAAGGGGACCTGCGGTTTTCTCGCCTTCCAGAAACTGGAGGCGGTCGCCCACGTCGGCGAGTCCCTCCTCGCCCGTCTCCGCGACGGTTCGTTGAGCCTCCGTCCCGAGATCACCACCGACCTCCTCGTCATGATCGATGCCGTCCGCACGATTCTCGCGAATATCGACCGCACCGGCAACGAAGGCGAGACCAACTACACCGACCTCATCGCCCGCCTGCAGGCCTTCGAGACGAGCGAAAAATCCATCGGCACAGCCGACCCGGCATCCGCACCCGCCTCACCTGCCGCCGGCGGATCGACCGCGAAGAAGAAAACGCCCGCCGCAAAAAAGACCACCTCCAGACCGGCGAAAACAACTGCCGCAACCAAAGGCAAGGGCCCGCGGAGCACGCGCCCGACAAACGCCGCCCCTCCCCCGGCCGCCGATCCCGAATCATCCGACGGCTCCGAGACCCTCGAGCTGACATCCCTTCCCGCCGCAGTCGAGTCGAATATCCGGGTCGATGTCCGCGTGCTCGACCATCTCATGAACCTCGTGGGCGAGCTGGTTTTAGCGCGCAACCAGTTGGTCCAGCGATTGGCGGGGGGCAACGACACCCGGCTGGCCTCCTCCGCGCAACGACTCGACAGCATCACCGGGGAGCTCCAGGAAGCGGTGATGCGCACCCGGATGCAACCTATCCGCTCGATCTGGCAAAAGCTGCCCCGATTCGTCCGCGACCTTGCTCACAACTTCGGAAAAGAGGTCGAAATCGAAATGGAGGGCGAAGAGACCGATCTCGACAAGTCGGTCATCGAGGCCATCAAGGGCTCATTGCTCCACCTCGTCCGCAATTCCGTGGACCACGGTATCGAGGCGCCGGATGTGCGGGAAGCACAGGGCAAGCCGCGGGCCGGCACGCTCCGTCTCAGGGCCCACCACGAGGGCGGTAACGTGGTCATCGAGGTGCGGGACGACGGTCGCGGTCTCGACCGCCAGCGGATTCTCGAACGGGCCGTCGCGGCGGGTCTCGTGGATCAGGAGAAGGCCGAGGGGCTCCCGACGCGCGAGATCGAGTCCTTTGTTTTCCAGCCCGGGTTCTCGACCGCCGCCAAGGTCACCAACATCTCGGGCCGGGGTGTGGGATTGGATGTGGTTCGCGCCAACGTTGAAAGCCTCGGTGGCTCCATCGAATTGCAGTCGGAGGCGGGCGAGTCCACGACCTTCAGACTCAAGATCCCACTCACTCTGGCAATTGTCACGGTCCTGCTGTCGTCGGCCGGAAAGCACCGCATCGCCATCCCACAGGCAAGCGTCGTCGAGCTGGTGCGGCTCGACGGAAGCGGCGAGGGCCTCGGCATCGAAGATCTCAACGGGGTCCCCGTGTATCGCCTGCGGGGCAAACTGTTGCCGCTGGTGTATCTCAACCACGAGCTCGACATCACCCGGGAAGCCCCCGCAACCTCGACTGTCAACATCGTGGTTCTTCAGGGTGATGACCGGCGATTCGGGCTGATTGTCGATTCGATCGAGGACTCCCAGGAAATCGTCGTCAAGCCACTCGGCCACCTGCTCGCCGGGGTGCCCTTTGCCGGCGCGACCATTCTCGGCGACGGCCAGATCGCCCTGATTCTTGACGTCTTCCGCTTGGGTCTTGCGGCCGGAGTCGTGTCGGAGACCCGCGCCCATTCAATCGCCTCCCAGGTCAGCTCGGCGGTCGCAGAGAGGCAGCACAAGGCACGTCTCGTCGCTCTGCAGGGACCGGGTGACGAACGGATGGCGATCGATTTCGAGGCGGTGACGCGGCTCGAACACTTTTCCCGCGCCGCGATTGAATGGGTCGGCGACCGCCAGGTGGTCCAGTACGGTGAGCTGATCCTGCAACTCATCGATCTCCAGAGCGCCCTCCCCGAACGCCGCGAGCGGGCTCGCGACTCGGTAGTCAGTCTCGACGACCAGACGGTCCCGGTGGTGGTGTGCACGGTGAACGGGCGGTTGGTCGGTCTGATCGCCCATCGCATCATCGATATCGTCGAGGAGAGCCTGAAGGCCAGAAAAGCGGGCAGCCGCGAGGGGGTCAGAGCCTGCGCCGTGATCCAGGACCGGGTCACGGAAATTCTCGATCTCGAGAAGGTGGTGCGGCTTTCAGACCCGGAGTTCTTCGAACGTGAGAAGGAAGGGGCGTGAATCGTGTCGTTTCAGCTCTGCACGTTTCACGTCGGTGATCTCCTGCTCGGCATCGAGGTCACACAGATTCAGGAGGTACTGCGCAAGACCCCCGTCACGCCGGTCCCGAAAACGCCACCCGCGATCAGCGGTCTCATCAACCTCCGGGGCCAGATCGTGACGGCGGTGGACCTACGCAGGTTGTTCAGGATCGAGGTGGACAGCGCCACCGACGCTCCGACCATGCTCATCCTCGACTCGGGCTCGGAGCTTCGCAGCCTGGTGGTGGATACCGTCGGCGAAGTCGTCACGGTCGCGGAAGGGGATTTCGAAGAACCTCCGGACACGCTTCGGGGTGAGTCGCGAAAATTGATACGAGGCGCCTACAAACTCAAAGACAGGCTCCTGCTCGTTCTGGACGTGGAGCACACGATGAAAGCGGCGACTGAGGGCCCATCATGACGCCGTCGCCGGTCTCAGCGGGAACCGAGGGGAATCGGCCATGCGCGCATTGGTGATCGACGACTCCCGCGCCATGCGATCCATCCTCGCCGGCATTCTCGAGGACCTCGAATTCGAGGTCGAGCAGGCGGCTGATGCGGAAATGGCCTATGAGGTACTCAAAGCCGACGATGGATTCGACGTCGCTCTCGTCGATTGGAACCTCCCCGCCATGAGCGGCCTCGAACTGGTGAAGCTCGTGCGCCAGCGGCAGGAGCTTGCCGGTCTGAGGCTGATGATGGTCACCACCGAAACCGAGCTCGCCCGGGTCCGTGAAGCCCTCGAGGCGGGCGCCGACGAGTACATCATGAAACCCTTTGACAAGGAGATGTTGCTGGAAAAGCTCAACCTCCTCGGTATCGGGCTGTAGGCGACCCGCTCGTGCAGCCCATCCGGACCCTGGTTGTCGACGACTCGGTTGTCGCCCGGCGCGTGATCTCGGGTATCTTCACCGCCGAAAGCGATTTCGAGGTGGTCGGCACTGCGCCCAACGGTCGTCTCGCTTTGACCAAGATTGAACGGCTCAGCCCGGACCTCGTCACCCTCGACATCGACATGCCCGAACTCGACGGGATCCAGACCCTCGCAGAAATCCGCAGCAGGTTTCCGGGTGTGAGGGTGATCATGGTCTCGAACCTCACCCAACGCGGCGCCTCGATCACGGTCGAAGCCCTCTTTCAGGGCGCCTCGGACTACGTCACCAAGGCCACAGGCACATCGTCTCCCGAAGAAGCCCGACGATACCTCAGCGAACAGCTGCTGCCGAAAGCCCGCGCCATCGTGGGATCACCGATGATGGGAACCAGAACTCCGCGGCCCGCCGTCGTAACGCCCGTCCGCCGCCGCAACACTGCACCTCCATCCGAAATCGTGGTGATCGGGTCGTCGACCGGAGGCCCCAACGCACTCACCGAAGTCCTCTCCGGTCTCCCCGCGGATTTCCCCGCTCCCATCGTGATCGTCCAACATCTGCCGGCGAACTTCACCCCGTTTCTGGCGCGGCGGTTGGACGCCGCGGGACCGCTGGCCGTGCATGAAGCCGCAACCGGAGACCGGTTGGTTCCCGGACAGGCGTGGATCGCGCCCGGTGACCGCCATCTGGAGGTTCATGCAACATCGGCGGGCCTCGAGCTCAGGACCACCGACGGACCCCTCGTCAATTCCTGCCGGCCGGCCGCCGATGTGCTGTTCAATTCGGCGTCCGTGGCGTGCGGTGCCTCGACCCTGGCCGTGGTGCTCACCGGCATGGGCCAGGATGGCCTCGCGGGCTGTCGCGCGATTCGCAACGCGGGAGGCCAGGTCATCGCCCAGGACCGGGAGACGTCGGTGGTCTGGGGGATGCCCGGCCAGGTGACCGGCGCCGGTCTCGCCGATGCCGTCCTGCCGGTGTTCGAAATCGGCGCGGAAATCGTCCGCAGAGTCGCGGTCGGTCGCCGGTGAACGGCCCCACCTTTCCGCCGGAGCAGCCGCCGCTCAGCAGGCTCGACTTCGAGTACGTCCGCGCGCTCGTGCGCAAGTCGTCGGCGATCGTCCTCGACGACAGCAAAACCTACCTGGTGGTCTCCCGACTTCTGCCGGTCGCACGGAACAACGATTTCGACACGGTCGGGGCCTTGATCTCCCACCTGCAGAGCGCCCCGCAGGGCGACCTCCACGCCAGGGTGGTCGAGGCCATCGCCACCACGGAGACCTCCTTCTTCCGCGACCTCCATCCCTTCGTCGCACTGCGCGACGAGATCCTCCCCGAACTCATTCAACGACGATCACAGTCCACCAGGAGCTTGAGCATCTGGTCGGCCGGTTGTTCAAGCGGCCAGGAACCGCACAGCATCGCGATGGTCCTCCGCGACCGGTTTGCCAGCCTCGCGGGCTGGAACCTGCAATTGCTCGCCAGCGACTTCTCCCACCAGATGGTCGAACGCGCGAGGCTCGGAACCTACAGCCAGCTCGAGGTCAACCGGGGACTGCCAGCCCCCTACCTGGTCCGGTTCTTCGACCAGATCGAGGATCGGTGGGTCCTCAAAGAGGACGTCCGCCAGATGTTCCGCTTCTTTCAACAGAACCTCGCTGAAGAGTGGTCCACGGTGCCGCAGGTCGACGTCCTGCTGCTGCGAAACGTCCTGATCTACTTCGACGTCGCGACCCGGCGCAGGGCGCTCCGTCAGGTCCGGCGTCTGCTCCGGCCCGACGGGTATCTGTTGCTCGGCTCCGCTGAAACAACCCTCAACCTCGATGACCTCTTCGATCGGGTCCGAGTCGGCCGGGCGGTCTTTTACCAGGTGTCGAAAGGTGCAGGTGGATGAGCTTTTCAGCCGCTGATCTGCAACGTATTGTCCGCACCGTCTGGTCGACCCAACTCGGTCTCGAGCTCGAGACCGCCGACGCCGCCGGGCTCGCGAGCCGACTCTCGGCCGGAGACACGGTGGTGGTGACGATCCGCTTTGTCGGCGAGTTCAACGGAAGACTCGAGCAGCGGTGCTCTCCTCACGTGTCCCTCTGCGCCGCCGCGGCCGCTTTCGCGGTCAGCGGCAAGGACGTTGGGACGAGCGACATCCGCGACACGGTGGCTGAGATGGCCCACATGACCGCAGGCAACCTCAAATCGGTCCTTCCCGGCGCCTGCGAGGTCGCGAATGTCGGACCGCCGGTTGCAGATGACGACGGCGAACGCATCGTCGCCAGGGCCGGCTTCACCTTCGAGGGCGAACCGCTGGTCGTGGATGTGATTCAGACGCCGTGATCGCCGACCAGCCTCTCCAACGGTTGGGTTTCGAAATCGGCTGAACCCGCCACAGGCGAGCCAGGAGGCACGGGTGCGGCCATCGGCGTGAGGTGCTGCGGCGAGATCTCCCACGCGACGCTGGCGAACATGCGTTCGACGGAGACCAACAGAAATCTCCGGTCGGCAGCCGCCGAGTAATCCCAATGGGTGTGATCGAGCACGGCGGCCAGGGTCTGCGGCGGCAGCTTCCGGTCCTTCATCCAGCCTCCCCCTTCCCCCCCGACTCTTTGATTTCTTCCAGCAGGGCATGATCCGCTGAACACGGCGTCGCGATCAGGAGCTTGGTCAAGCGGTCTTCGGTCGCGATCACGAAGAGGCAGGAGTCGCCGGGCTCCCGCGCACACTTCACTTCGCGTGCAGCAAGGTGCCGGCCCGCGAGGTACGACAGGATGGCCGCGTGAAACCCCGACAGGATCGAACACGCGCCGCCGGCGGTGGCCGCAAAGATGCCCGGGAAAGGGCTTGCATGGTGGTGGACCACCACGACGCCCTGATCCCGAAACCCGAGGTCGGCGTCGAACCGGCCGAGCCCGAAGACCCCGACCGAGGCCGACAGCAGCTCCAGCGCCATCTGCGACTCCATCTCGCGCAGAGTCATCTTGTAGTCGCGTTGCACCATGTGTTCCAGCCGCATCGCGTGGCGAAGGCCCCACTTCTTTCCAAATCGTTGCAGCAACTCATGATGGCGGTGGCTGAGGCTGCGGGTGAAGAGGTCCTCGAACCCGTGCAGAAAGTCATCGTTGACCACCAACAGCCGATCCGCCCTGCCGTCTCGAAGCGAACCGGTTATGGGATCGCGTTCGATGTCCGGAGTCAGCGAACGCCGCTGATCGCGCATCCGGTTGATGACGACGATAAAGCCGACCTTCGAAGCGGGTCGGACAACCGCGATCCTCACAATGTGCTGTGCGTGGCCGACGCGCAGCACCTCGCGACCGACGGCGAGCCCACCGCCATCGCCCGAAGGGTCCGTTGTCCTCTCCATCAGGCGTGTCGTTGTCGACGCCAACTCCGCCGGCAGGATTTCGGCGAGCGGCCTGCCCATGACAACCGCCGGATCGACCCGGCCGATCCGCGGGCCGAAGGCAGAAAACTCGATCACCTGTCTATCGCCGTCCAGCACCAGGCACCCGACGGGCACCGGCTTGCCCGCCACACCCGCCGCCTCCTGGATTTCCTCATCCCGCTCTTCCGCTTCGGTCGAGGCGAGACCGAGAGGCCCGAGAAACCCGTGTTCCTCGAGCTGTTGCCGCCACGGGCCCACCAGCCTCGCCAACCGGCGCGCCGTGAACCGCCACGCCAAGGCGGTCTCCATCTGTTCGAAAAAAGTCGACACCAGCGTGCCGACGGCCTCGACCATCTCGGCGTCCTCGACATCAACCGGCAAACCGTCGGCCAGCGCAACAGCACTCTCCTCGGTCACGGTGAATGCCGCCAGCGCGGGATGAGCCGCCACCAGATTCTGCCGGAGATCCTCCAGGCGATCGCTCACCATGGTTGGGTGCAGGTGGTTGAGGGCGTAGCCGGAGACCACGTTGAGCAGAACCAGCGACGCGTCGAGGACCTTCGCGTCAACCGGTTCCACCTCCGGGATCCTGATGTTGACAGCGCTGGACTCGTCGAATCGCCGCATGGCTTCCAACAGCAGCGACGACGGCGGCACCCGGAAGACCTCGGCCACATCGATGTCGCCGAAATTCGCCTCGAAGGTCCCGGTGGTCCAAATGGCAATCGCGAAAACCGCCTCCTCGCCGCGACACTCCCCCTCGACCTCGGCATCGACCACGAACCCGTCCCGCATCCACACGGTGCCTTTTCGACTGTCGTGCTTGAAGATGACGGTGCCGGAGCGACGGCTTGCTTCGGCGATCTGCAGTAGATCAGGAACCGAAAGCTGTGCCAGTGAACCGAAGAGCAACTGATCCGACCGGTGTTTTTCGATCGCGAGCTTGGTGGTGAGCGCGACCTCCTCGCCGTCGTATGGCGGCAGCACCACGCTGAGCAGCCCCATGCGAAGGGCCTCACGCCGCTCCTCGCCTGCGCTCGACGCCACGACGACGAGCGGGATCTGTTCCATAAGAGGGTTCGACTGATACAGGGCAATCAGGATCGAATCGCCGCTCTGGAGATCGCCGAGCGGCGTCAGAATCGCGTCCGGGATCACAAACTGTTGATTTGAGGTGATCTCATGTGCCTCTTCAAGTGACGACATGCTGACGACCTCGAAGTCCGCCGCCGTCAATCCACCACTGAGTCGCGCCACTACGGCGGGATTCGGGTGGGCGACGTAGACGAGGTCTCTGCTCATCTGAGCATCCACATCTCAGTCGTGGGTGACATCACCATAGAAAGACCTGAACGTCAAAACCCTGTTCACCTGCAATGACGTTGGCGCAGAACGCCGATGACCGGTCGGTCGCTGGTTCGTCGCCGGCGGTTGAAAACGGAGGCTCCGGCCGGAGCCTGAATCCGAGCGCCTCGAGGCGTGTGCAGGCATTGCCACCGATGATATTGACGAACTCGCAGACCGCATCGATAGCGGTCTCGGTCTCCGCTTCGAGCGGCATCCCGATCAGACCCTGAGCCACCAACCGAGCCACCTCCGGTGGAAGATCGAGGACGATGAAAATTTCCCGATCGCCGATCAGCTTCACCCCGTAACGACGCCGTCCCGCGCGAAGCCGTCCTGCGCCCTCCGAGAAAGAGCCGAGTTTGATCGGGAGGTTCGTCAGCCTTCCGAGGTGAAAGACGGTCAGCTCGACCACCGATCTGACCAACTCAGGATTCGGACAGCACTCGAAATCGGCGGCCAGCTTTCTGTCAGCTTCGCTCTGAACCTCCTGGAACTCGGCCAACCGCCCCTCGACTTCCTCACGGGTGAGGTGTCCTCCGGCGACCAGGGCCGCACCGATGCGGACCCAGTCGGATCCTTGGATCGCGACCAGTTCCTCGAGCTGTTCGGCACCGAGGTATCTTGCGCACAGATCCTCGATTCCGATGTCCGTCGTCCGATACAGAGTCATTATCGAGTCATTCTGGCGGCTGTCGATATAACCGCATCGAAGAGCGATCTCCGACAGGGACAGGTTGGTCTTCCGTTGAAGCTCGATTGCATCAATCAGCGCGTCGCGATCGATGATCCCTTTGGAGAGGAGGTACTGCCCGAAAAACATTGCACCCATCGCGAACCTCACGCCACTTTCGTCAAATCGCGCATGAACTGGATGAAATCGTCCTTGGTGAACGGTTTCTGGAGGAAGCTCCTCGCGCCGGTCGTCAGGCATTCATGTACCGCCTCTTCGGTCCCCAGCGACGACACGATGACCACGAACGCATCGGGGTCGATTGCAAGGATTCTCGACAGGGTCTCGACGCCGGAAGGTCCCGGCATGATCAGATCCAGGAGGACGATATCAGGGCGCACCTCGGCAAACCGTTCGACCGCAGCGCGGCCGTCCCGTTCCGCGGCGACGACGTCAAACTCCGAGTCCTCGAGATAGGCCGCGATGATCGTCAGAATTGCGGCCGAGTCATCGACCGTCATGACCCGCCAGTTGGTCATACCACGTCTCCTCCGCTGTCACCCGAGCCACCGGTGATTGCCGACAGCGTCTGCTGAACGCTGCGAAGTTTCTCTGTAAGTATATTCTTTTCGATTGCAAGGCCGGCTTCGATGGCCAGCAACTCGAGCCCGTGGATCGAAGTGATGGGGTGACCGCCCGGGAGATTATCACCGTACAACAGCACCGCGACCTTGCCGTCAACGATGATCGGCGTGACCACGACCTCCGGTGGGATCACTCCGCCCAGCTGATCGACGAGGTAGTTGTTCCAGGGACACTGCTCGAGCCGCCCGTGATAGCTGGTCTTCCGTTCGATGACATCGCGGAAGACCGACGGTTCGTCGCCCGGGATGTGAAGGTGGCGGATGCGATTGGTCACGTTGGGTGTGTCATCGTTGCTTCTGCCGACGCCGAATTGCCCGAGACCCGTAATGCCTCGCTGCGACACGCCGACCAACACTCCCCGGTTGAGGATCCGCGTCGCGTACCGGAGAGTCAGCAGAGCGATCTCGGAGGTCGTGGCCGACGGCCGACGCTGAATCTCGGTCATCATGCTGCGCAGCTCCGCGAGCTCCGACGGCCACTCCCGGATCTCGTCGAAAGGAATGCTCTCGTCGATCACCGCCCCAGGCTCGAGGATGTGATCGAGCAGCTCTCGAATGACATGCTCTGAACCCTTGATGCCCTGCGTCTGCTGCACCACGGCGGGGCGCACCGTGCCGCCCCCACCGATCGAATCCACCCGTTTCATGAGATCGAGAATAAACGGGTCGATATTGATGACCTCGGTCAGCTTTGCCTCTTCGTCGAAGTACTCGTCGTCCGACTCGAGCTCGACGTTGGCAAACTTGAAACTGAAGTATCCCGAGTCCCAGGTGAGGAACTCCTGAGCGATTTCTTCGAGTTGCTGGCGAAGAGCGCGCTGCAGGGCCTCATAGGTCGTCGCGCCCATGTCTACCAGGATGGTGCCGAGCTTCTTTCGTTTTGGAGCCATGCGTTGCGTCGCCACGGCAGCGTCAAGGGCCTCGTGGGTGATCAGCTTGCGGTCCACCAGGAGTTCGCCCACCGATGGCGCCGAGTAGCCGTTGGCGCCGTGGAAGATCTTGCCCTTGTTGAAGAGAAAAACTCCGGTCGTGTCGCCGCGGCTGAGGGTCAACTTGCCGGACTTCCGGAACAACGCCAGCAACTGAAGGAGTTCGGCGAGCCGCAGGTCTTCGAGACAGCCGACGAAAGCCATCGCTCAGCCCCGATCCGGCTCCGCGCCGTGATTGATGATTCCGCCCCGAACCGACATTGTGACCCTCCGAATCTTTTCGACCGTGGGGTGCCGGTTGCCGCCCTGCTGCGTCGCTGCTGCTTGCCGCGCCACGTGGACGGCCGCCCCCGAACCCTGAGACAGCAAGAAGAGTGCCAGGATCCGGCCCCACACCTATGATATCCGACGGGCGGCAAAATCCCGTTTTGATACAGATTTAGGTGAAAGGGATGAGTTTGCAGCGGCCGCGACAGCGTCAGCACCCAGCGGCAAAGACTGGGATCGGCGACAGGTTCAGCGGGCAGCGGCAGGTTCAACGTCCGGTTCCAGCGACCGGGAACAGCGACCGGGAACAGCGACCGGGAACATGGTCACCTCCGGGTCGTTCAATGGGGGGGATAGCCGGTGGGCAGCCGATGTCAAGGGCAAGCCGGGCCAAGGAGCGTGGAGTGCATAGATGGTGGATGGATTTCGGAGGGGCGTTTGAGGTCATTTTTTGGCGAGTTTGCAGGTCCATACTGGTGGTACGGGCCAAGAACTCGCCAAAAAATGGGCCAAACGACACCCGAAAGGCGCCGCCAATGCTATGCACTCCACGCTCCTAAAGCCCGGTGCGTTGCACCCTTGACATCGGCTGCCGCACCGGCTTGGGGGAGGGTATGAACGACCCGGAGGTGACCATGTCCAACGTCCGCGCGTACACCGATCTCATCGCTGTCAGCAAGGCCCTCGAAGCAGCTGGTGATGCCATTTCGCTGGTCAGAAGGGTTCCGGCTCCACTCAAATCGATAGCCGATCAGGTGATCCGCTACGTCGGATCCACGAACCGAGATGAGTCGTCCGCTTCCCAAAAAAGAGGAATGGGAGTGGTTCGAAGGGCCAGGACCGAGATCACCGCCGCCTGAGGAAGCTATTCACAGGAGGGCTGGGCGAAAAATCCGAAATCCGAAATCCGAAATCCGAAATTCTAATTCCGAATTCCGAAATCCGAATTCCGAATTGAACCGTCTACCGTTTTTCAGCGGCGACGAGCTCCATGGCGCGCTCGATGGGAATCCGCACGACGCCGTCGGTCTCGCTCACCCAGGAGTAGCTCGAAAGCAGTTCGAGTTGGCCGGCGTCGAGTTGCTGGAGAGCCTGGTTGGGCTGGGACCAGACCTTCTTCTCCAACTCGGCCTGCTCCGCGTTGAAGAAATACGCCTGCAGGACGACGATGATCACGAACAGCAGGATCGCGGAGATGATCCCCACTACCGCCGACGCGGCGACATTTGGATCGTCATAACGCACGGGAGGCTCCAATTTTGAATTTTGAATTATGAATTTTGAATTCCCTCCCCACCTCCCCCGGGCCCCGCCGCACGAGTGCAGGCAATTCAAAATTAAAAATTAAAAATTCATAATTCATTTTTAGGCGCTTTCGAAAACCAAAGACTCTTCGAGGCGCGGGTCTTTCTCGGCGATGACCGAGTGCCGGCTGAGGCGCCACACGACGGCCGCCGACCACACCCCGTTCATGCCGAGAAAGCACAGGATGTCGAGGAGGCCGAATCGAGCGACGCCGGGACTGAACTCCGGGATCACCAGCCAGTACATGTCGACCCAGCCCATGACGGCGACAAAACCGCCGGTGATGGCCAGCAGCAGCGGCCGGCGCTTGATGAACCTCGAAACCAGGAGCAGAAACGGCACCACGAAGTGGCCGAAGATCAGGAGCAGGCTGACCGTCGTCCACTCGCCTGTCTGACGCTTGAGAAACCACTGGGTCTCCTCGGGGACATTGGCGTACCAGATCAGCATGTACTGGGAAAAGGCGATGTAGGCCCAGAAGACCACGAAGGCGAACAGGAGCTTGCCGATGTCGTGGTAGTGCTCGACGGTAATGGCGTTTTTCAAAATGCCCCGCCACTGCAGGGCCCACAGGATCTTCGGCATCACCGCGAAGAAGGCCACTACCGAGGCGGCAAAATAATAGACGCCGAAGATCGTCGAGAACCAGTGGGGGTCGAGCGACATCAGGAGGTCGAATGCAGCAAAATTCAGGCTCAGGGCAAAGACGACCATGCCAGGCGCGCTGAGGCGCTCCATCCGCAGGGTGAGGGCCGGATCGCCGCTCGCGTCCTGGGCCACCGACGTGCGGTGGAGGAAGGTCGCCAGCCCACCCCAGATGAGGAAGTAGATGGCGAGACGGATCATGAAGAAGGTCGGATTGAGAAACCCGGTCTTGCCCGCCAACAAGGGATCGTGGGCCACGGCGGCGGCGTCGGACCAGTGATAGAGGTGGTGCATGCCGAGGACCACCGGGATGACGAGAACGGCCATCAACCACACATTGGCCGCGATCGCTTCGGCCACCCGCCGCGCCACCACGCTCCACCCCGCCCTCGTGCAGTGTTCGAGAAGGACGAAGAACAGGCCGCCCAGCGAGATGCTGAGGAAGAACGCGAAACTCACCAGATAGGTCTCGAGCAGGTGGTCCATGCCGTTTTCGGTGGCGCGCGCCAGGATCAACGAGCCGCCGAAACCAACCACTGCCAGAATCGCGCAGATGACCAGTGCCGGACGCACGACCCCGTTGAGGCGTCGGGTCTCGGTGGTGATGTCCAGTACTTTACCGTGCATGTGGCCCCCGCTATCGCAGCTGCGCCCGAATGTCTTCGGGGACGTCGTCGATCGTGGCGTTCTGGCTCCGCTGCAGCGCCCTCACGTAGGCAACGACGGCCCATCGATCCTCAACCGGGATCTGCGGACCGTAGGCCGGCATGTTGCGGATTCCATTCGAAATGGTGTTGAACAGGTGGCCCGCTTCGCGATTGCGGATGAGGTCCGTGTGATACGACGTCGGCGGCGTCCACGTGCCCTCCTGGAGCGCATCGGCTCTTTTGCCAACGATCCCGTCGCCATAACCCGCAAGACCGTGGCACGGCGAACAATAGATGTCATACCGCTGTCTGCCCCGGTTGAGTACATTCTCGTCAACCGGCACCGGAATCTCGACCACCCAGTTCTCGCCCACCTTGCCGGTCATGACCGCCTCGTCGCCGATGACCGCGCCGCGCGCGACCGCGCCCTCCACCGGAGGACGCATGGCCCTGAGATCCGCAAACAACGGGTTGCGGCGCTGGGTCTTGAACTTGGGCTGGTTGTCCATATCGGGGACGATGTGGATTCTCGGTTCCGGCGACGTCGTGACGCGGGCGCGCATGATCAGCGCCAGCGGCACCCACGACAGTACAACCAGGATTCCAGCCGAAAACAGCAGCCAGCGAGGGAGTTTCATACGACGTCCTCGACTTCCTCGACCGGCCGCCCCGAGATCGACTCCAGCAACTCACGGGTCGAAGAAGGGTCGAAGAGGGGGTCCTCGGCCTCGATGGATATGAAGAAATGGTCATCGGTGGCCCGTTTGAACGCCCGGCTCCGAAACAGCGGGTGGTAGAGACGCGGCAGCCCGTTGAGGGCCAGCATCCCGACCAGGGCGCTGAGGGCGGCAAACAGAATCGTCGTCTCGAAAGCGATCGGAATGTTCGCCGGCAGGCTGAAGAGCGGTTTGCCGCTGATGAGAAACGGGTAGTTGACGGCGTTGGTCCACCACTGGAGGAGAATGCCCGCGGTGGTTCCCGTCAGTCCGCCGGCAAATACGATATATGGCAGGATGGTCTTCTTGACGCCCATGGCCGCATCGAGCCCGTGGATCACGAATGGCGTGTGGGCGTCCCACCGGGTGTAGCCGGCGTCGCGCACGGCCCTCGCCCCTGCCAGAAGCTCATCCACCCGGTCGAACTCCACGATGTAGCCGTAAAGTTGCCCGGTCTCCGGGGCTGTGGCTCCGGTGTTGGTTGTTTCTGTCACGAGTGATCCTCCACGTCGGTGTGGCCAATATCGCCGTGGTAGTCACCGTGGCCGCGGTGACCCGGACGGTCGAGGTGGGCCTGCGGCATCACACCCTTGACCTCCGCCATGCCGATCAGCGGCAGGAAGCGGATGAACAACAGGAACAGCGTGAAGAACAGCCCGAAGCTGCCGACGAAGGTCAGGACGTCGACGATCGGTCGGGCGATAGTAGCCCCAACTGGTCGGCAGGTAGTCCCGGCTCAGAGAACTGACCACGATCACGAAGCGCTCGAACCACATACCCACGTTGATCAGCACCGATGCGATCCACAAGATCAGGGTGTTGTTTCGCAGCTTGCGAAACCAGAAGACCTGCGGCACGACGACGTTGCAGGTCACCATGGTCCAGTAGGCCCACGCGTACGGGCCGAAGGCGCGGTTGAGGAAGGTGAAGGCTTCGAACTGGTTGCCGCTGTACCAGGCGACGAAGAACTCGGTCGAGTACGCGAGACCCACCATCATGCCGGTCGCCAGCATGATCTTGGCCATGTTTTCGAGGTGGCGCTTGGTGATGATCTCCTCGAGGTGGAAGAGCTTGCGGGTGGGGATGATCAGCGTCGTGACCATCGCGAATCCGGAGAAGATGGCGCCGGCGACGAAGTACGGCGGGAAGATCGTGGTGTGCCACCCGGGCATGATCGAGACCGCGAAGTCGAAGCTCACCACCGAGTGCACCGACAGCACGAGCGGCGTGGCGAGGGAGGCGAGCAAGCAGGTAGGCGAACTCGAAGCGGTGCCAGTGCCTGTTCGAAGAGCGCCAACCGAGGCTCGAGAACACCGTAGATGTAGTAAGCGCAGCTTGGTTGTCGCGCGATCACGGATGAGTCGCGAGGTCGGGGATCATCCCCATGTACCAGAAGAGCAGCGACACCGTCGCGTAGGTGCCGACGGCAAACACGTCCCACAACAAGGGCGACCGGAAGTTCGGCCACATCAGCATCTGGTTGGGAATCGGGAACAGCCAGTAGGCGAACCAGACCCGGCCGACGTGGATGCCGGGAAAGATCCCGGCGCAGACCACGGCAAAGATGGTCATCGCCTCGGCAAAGCGGTTGATACTGGTGCGCCAGCGCTGGCGCAGGAGAAAGAGAATGGCCGAGATCAGGGTGCCGGCGTGGCCGATGCCGACCCAGAACACGAAGTTGACGATGGCGTAGCCCCAGCCCACCGGGACGTTCAGGCCCCACACGCCGATACCGGTGGTGATCAGGTAGCCGATCATCGAAAAGAGGACCAGGGTCAGGCTCGAAGAGATCGCAAAGGCGACCCACCACATTTTGGGTGTCTTCGGCATCTCGACGATCCCACAGACCTTGTCGGTGACCGAGTGGAAATCGTTGTCGCCCACCACCAGCCGCGCGCGGAGGGACGGGTCGTCGCCGGTGTTGTCGAGGTAGCTCAGAGTGTCGATGTGAGTCGTGCTCATGATCTTCAGACCGACTCCTTCCCGGGGCTCTCGGTCTCGACGTGCGAGGCGCCATGCCTCGCTTCGCCGCCGCCGTCCGCCGCGTTCCTCAGCCGCGCGAGGTAGTGGGTGCGGGGCCTGATGTTGAGTTCCGCCAGGGTGGCGTACGAGCGGTGGTCTTCACGAGAGCTCGACACCCTGCTCTTCGGGTCGTTGAGGTTGCCGAAGGTGATGGCTCTCGTCGGGCAGGTCTGCGCGCAGGCGGGCGTGATCTCGCCATCGCCCACCGGACGGTTGTCGTTGCGCGCCTGAATGCGGACCGCCTCGATCCGTTGCACGCAGAACGTGCACTTCTCCATGACGCCGCGCGAGCGGACCGTGACCTCCGGGTTGAACTGCATCTTGGTGGTGTCGGCCAGTTCCTTGTGGTAGTTGAAGAAATTGAAACGGCGGACCTTGAAGGGACAGTTGTTGGAGCAGTAGCGGGTCCCGACGCAGCGGTTGTAAACCATCGCGTTGAGCCCGTCGCTGGTGTGCTGGGTGGCGGCCACCGGACACACCTGCTCGCACGGCGCGTTCTCGCACTGCACGCAGGTCATCGGCTGGAAAACCACTTCGGCACTGTCGATCTCGTCGATCGGAATACCGGGGGCGGTCTTGAAATACCGATCCAATCGGATCCAGTGCATTTCGCGTTGTCTGAGAACCTGCTCGCGGCCGACCACCGGGATGTTGTTCTCGGCCTGACAGGCGACGATGCAGGCATTGCAGCCGATGCAGGTGTTGAGGTCGATGGCCATACCCCACTGCTCGCCCTCGAACTCGTGGTCCTTCCACAGCGAGATCAGCGGCGGGTGGTGGTCGTGCTCGTGGAAGATGTCCGGGTTGGCCAGATACGCATCGAGCGACGCCTCACGCACCAGGTCTCCGACGCGGAGGTTGCGTTCGTTGAAACCGATGGTGTCGATGACGAAGTGGTCCTGGGTGGTGGCCAGCGCATAGTGGCGGCCGGTGCCCCGAACCGTTACGCCCCGCACGACATGGGGCGCCGCGGCGGTGCGCAGCGGGTTGGCGTCGACACCGACACCGTTGCCCACCTGGCCGGCGGCGGTGCGGCCGTAGCCGATCGCCACGCTGAGGCTGTTGCGGGCTTGCCCCGGAACGACGTAGGTCGGAAACTCCGCAGTCGCGCCGTTGGCTTCGACGACGACCACCTCGCCGTCGCTGACACCGAGCTCGCGCGCAGTGGCCGGCGACATCAGCAGTGGGTTGTCCCAGGTCACCTTGGTGATCGCGTCGGGGAGCTCCTGCAGCCAGCCGTTGTTGGCATAACGGCCGTCGAGGACCTTGGCGTCACCCACAACCACCAGTTCGAGTCTTTCGGCCAAGGGATCTGCCACATCGAGTTCGGCAAGAAGACTGTCAACCGCGCCGGCGAGGGCCGACGCCGAGGGTCTCGGAACGGTCTTCTGCCACGCCGTGCCGTCGATCACGCCGTCGCGCAGCGCCTGCCGCCAGTCGTTTCCCGACAGCCCGCCAGCCCGATCTTCGTCCAGAGTGCGCCGGACGAGATCGTACCCCGAAGCCGGTCCGACGCCGCCGACCAGCGCCGCGATTTCGATCGCCGAACGGCCGCCGTACAACGGCTCGATCAGCGGCTGCCGCAGGGTCAGCGTCCCGTCCCAGGCGGTTCCGTCGCCCCACGACTCCAGAGCGTGGGCGCAAGGCAGGTGCCACGTGCATCTCTGCGAGGTTTCGTCTTCGTAGAGACTGAGATGGATGGTGGCGGGGACCGTTGCCAGGAGGTCTGCGAACCCGAGATCGGCGGGTGCGTCGTACGCCGGGTTCCCACCGAGAATCAGCAGGGTCTCGATCTCGCCACTCCCCATCCTTGCTGCAAGTTCAGAGATCGCTGCGAGGTGCGTCGGACGCTCCGGGTCCGGCGCCGCCGTGTAGGTGAGGGTGTTGCCGACCGCATCCAGGGCGTGGTTGAGGACCGCGGCCAGAGCGTGGACTGCGGGCGCCTGGCGCGGCCCGACGAGGATCACACTGCGGCCGCGGTTGGCGACCAGATCCTGTGCCAGAGATTCGGCGAACCGCGCCTCGTTCGCCGACCCGGCGGAGCGGACCGAGCCCGCAAAACCGGCGGCCGCCGCCGGCAGGGCCACACCGTGGTCGGCCACCAACTGGTTGGCGAGCTGGGCCAGCAGCGCCGGCACCCGGCTGGACGCCACCGCCACCCGGTCGTCCGCTCGAACTCCAGTCAGACTGTAGCTGCTCTCGGCCACGTAGAGCCGCGCGCCGGCACCCGATTCAGGGTTCCGCGCGGCGGCGAACTCGCGCGCCAGCCGCAGCGATGCCGGATGATCGAAGAGCGGGTCGGCATCGAAACACGCCACGACCGCCGCGTTCGCGAGTTCGGGGTGGGCGCGCAACACCGAGGAGAAGGCGAGGTTGGTGCCCTCGCGCTCGTTGTCCCGCGACAGGGGCTCGTATTCGTACCATCGCGCCCCGGAGCGGTGGTCGAGGAACGCGGCACGCAACCGTGCCAGGGTTGGCGACGACGAGGCCTCACACAGCACGGCGACTCCCGTACCGTCGGGAGAAAATCTCTCGGCCGCAAAGCTTTCGAAGTCCGTCCAGCTCTTGACGAACTCCTGGCTGTTTTCGCGCAACAGCAGGCGCCGGCTGCGGTCGGGATCATAGAGCTGCAGCACAGTTGCCTGCGCGATGGCGCTGAGCGCGCCGAGGCTGTCCGGGTGGAGTTCGTTGCCCTCAGCCTTGATGGGTCTGCCATCGAAAGAGGTCACCAACATTCCGAGCGCTGTACCGCCGATCTCCATCGACGTTGCAAAGTGCTGGGGCACTCCCGGCACCCTGTCCTCCGGCCGGTGAGCAAAAGGCACGATTTCTTCCTTGGGCCACCGGCAGGCGGTCAGCCCGGCCATCGCCAGGGATGCGCCCATCACCTTGAGGAATTGACGCCGGGTTGCCGGCGGCAGCTGATCGAATTCGTCGTTGGGGAACTCGCGCCGCACCGCCTCGGCAAACTCCGGTGTGCGGGAGAGTTCGTCCAGGCTCCGCCAGTAGGTCGCCCCTGTGGGTTTCATCGGTGACATGTGTTGCAATCCGTCGGTGGGTTGATGTTGTTGGTCTCGCGGAGGCGGCGGCCGAGGACCGCCTGGTCCTCCATCGGCACCCAGTCGAGCTGGGTGACGAACTCATTGGGCCGGAGGTGGGGCTCCGGGTTGCGGTGGCAGTTCAGGCACCATCCCATGCTCAGGGGTTCGACCTGGGTCACCACCTCCATCGTGTCAATGCGGCCGTGACACGACACGCAGCCGACCCCGCGCCGCACGTGCGCGCTGTGGTTGAAATAGACGTAATCGGGCAGATCGTGGACCCGGATCCACTCCACCGGCATCCCGGTGGAATAGCTTTCGAGGATCGGGATCAGCTTTTCGGAATTGGCGCGCACCATCTTGTGGCAGTTCATGCAGGTCTGGGTCGGGGGAATGGTCGCCGCGGCCGTGTGTTCGACGGCGGTGTGGCAGTAGCGGCAGTCCATTCCCAGCTGTCCGACGTGGAGGGCGTGGCTGTAGGGCACCGGTTGCACCGGTTGATAGCCGACGTCGGTCGCCACCGGCGAAAAACCGAAGGCCACGACCACCGTCGCGTAGATGAGCCCACCCACCGCGCCAACGGCGACGGCGGGTCGCAACACCCACGTCCATTTAGGGAAAATGAAGATATGATTGGACTTGTCTTCATTCATGAGAACGAATCCTAACTTCGCACGGATCAGAAGTCAAGTTGATGAGACGAGGTAGAATACCTCGATGCAACACACACCTATCGACCTTCGATCGGACACGGTAACACAACCTACAGAGGCCATGCGACGGGCAATGGCCGCCGCCGACGTCGGCGATGACGTCTATGGCGAAGACCCCACGATCAACCGCCTCGAGGAACGATCCGCCGAGCTGCTCGGCCGCGAGGCCGCGGTGTTCGTTCCAAGCGGGACGATGGGGAATCAGATCGCGATTCACGTCCACACCCACCCGGGCACCGAGGTCGTGGCCGAAGCCGGCGCCCACGTCTTCAACTTCGAAATGGGCGCGATGGCGGCGCTTTCCGGGACCCTGCCGCGGCCGATCCAGACTCCGGACGGAATCCTCACGCCCAGCCAGGTCGAGGCGGCCATCCAGCCTCCGGCAGGCTATCGAACGCCGACCTCGCTGGTGGTACTCGAAAACAGCCACAACCTGGCCGGCGGCCGGGTGACGCCGCCCGGGCGAATGGCCGAGTTGGTTGCGGTGGCGAAACGGCACGGGCTGCCCCTCCACCTCGACGGAGCCCGCATCCACAACGCGGCGGCCGCCCTGGGGACCCCTGCCGCTGACCTGGCGGCGGGCTGCGACACCGTCATGTTCTGCCTCTCCAAGGGGCTCGGGGCTCCGGTCGGCTCGATGCTGGTCGGCGACACCGACACCATTTCCGAAGCACGCCGGGTGCGCAAGATGTTCGGCGGCGGGATGCGGCAGGCGGGCATCCTCGCGGCTGCGGGTCTGGTGGCCCTGGACGAGATGCTCCCGAGGCTTGCCGAAGACAACCATCGCGCCCGGCGACTGGCCGACGGGCTGGCCGCCCTTCCCGCAGTCGTTCTCGACCCTGCAACGGTCGAGACGAATATCGTCTTCTTTTCGCTCTCCGGCAGCTCACCGCTGGATGCCAAAGGGCTCGCGGCCCGGCTCGCCGAAGAGGGCATCCTGTGCCACCCGTTGGGCGGCGAAAGTATCCGGATGGTGACGCACTACCACATCACGGATGAGGACATTGAGCGGGCGGTGGCGGTGACGGAGAAGGTGCTGAGGGCGAATTAGGAATTAGGAATTAGGAATTAGGAATTAGGAATTTCATCGCAAAATCCGACCGGGCGTGCGGATACGAGCCGCTTGCGGCGGAGGTGCCATTTTCACCATTGTTGGATTCACGATCATCCACGTCGGCAGAGACGTCTCGGTCCAACAATGGTGAAGGTGGCTCCTCTCGGGAAAACCGTGCGGATACGTGCCGCGTGCGGCGGAGGTGCCACTTTCAACATTGTTGGAATCACGGATATCCTCGTCAGCACGACGAATCGGGCCAACAATGTTGAGGGTGGCTCCTCCCGGGAACGTCGTGGGCAAAGTCAATCCACGCCAGATGATCCTGAAATGCGCTCACCGCGGCCGGCGCGCCTCGAGCTCTTCTCTGAGTTCGGGGATGTCGAGGTCGGCCGTCGATGCCAGACGCCAACCGGGCTGTTCCTTTCGCCACACCACCACTGTCGTGCAGGGTTCGGCGTCGTTTCCGACGACGTATTCCCTGGCGCCCTGGTATCGCCCCGAGACGACAAACTCCAGACCGACCCGCACCTCCTCGTCCGAGGCCGCCACCTCGCCGAACACGAGATCGACTTCGAGGTCGTCGTATTCATTCATGACGTGATTGAGATTGCCACCCAGGGTCTCATAGTCAAAACCCCACGGGTCGGAGTAGCCGCGGGACACCGCCGACATGACGCGGAGAATACTCTCCTCCTCGAACGCCTCGACGGTTGCCAGCACCTTGCGTTTGACCGCCTCGCCGGGCGAGAAATAGTGGCGTAGCCAGAGCCCGCCGGCTCCCACGACGATAACGAGCAAAGCCACCTTCATCCGTCTCTGTTGCATGATCTGAATTCTAACCTGCAGGCGTCCCGCCGGGCCCAGGAACAGGAAGCATTCTCATATTGGTACAACTTCGGGGAGAACTGCGTCTCAAACCTCAGCTCAGATTTGGCACCTCCCTTGCACTGCAGCGTGTCCCGGGAAGCGGTTCCGTGATCGGGCCGTCCCGTGAACCGGGAAGGAGCAAAGTATGAGAGCACGAATCATGATCCTGGCAGCGATCGTTCTTGCGGTGGCGGCAGGGCCCGCGGTCGGCCAACAGGTGACCGACAGCATCCAGGTCCACGGCTTCGCCGGCTGGGGCTTTGGACAGACCGGCGGCAACGCCTACCAGTACGGGACGGAAGACGGGAGGTATGACAATGTCAACTTCTCCCTCAACCTGAACGCGACACTGGGTGAGCGACTGATGATCGCCGCCCAGGCCGAGTGGGTGATGGAAGGGTCCGAATCCGTCACCGACCTCGACTACGTCTTTGCGCAGTGGCGACTCTCGAACTCGCTGTTTCTCCGTATCGGGCAGGTCCAACAGCCCTTCGGAATCTACACCGAAATCTACGACGTCGGGACGTTGCGTCCGTTCCTGGCGCTGCCGCAGGGGGTCTACGGGCCGTCGGGCTTTGTCGCCGAGTCCTATCTCGGTGGCGGACTCACCGGCGAGTATTTCACCAATTCGAACTGGTCCATCGCCTACGATTTCTACATCGGGCAACTCAAGACGCCGATGGGTCATTGGGTGATGAACTTCGACTGGCAGACCGGAATGCCGGTCGACCGGGACCTGACCGTCGATCTCTCCGAAGTCTTCGGCGGACGCGTCGTGTTCGGCACGCCGGTCAACGGGTTGGCTTTCGGTCTGTCGTTTTACAGCGGCATGCCCCAGGGTTTCGAGGCCGTTGGCGAAGGCTTCGTCATGGAGGGACGCCGCACCATTGTGGGCCTCCAGGCCGAGTTCAACAATGATGTGTGGTGGGTGCGCAGCGAATGGGTGACGGTGGCCAAAGGCAGCTCGTCGATCGACGGCGCCGAGATCACCAGCGACGGAGCCTACCTCGAAGCCGCCTACAAGCTGACCTCACACTGGCAGTTGGCCGGGCGTTACGATTGGCAGGACAACAGCTTTGGCGCAGGGTTCGACTACGGCCCGGCATTCGAAAGCTTGAACCTCCACAAAGACCTCGGTTTCGCCGTGAACTACTGGTTCAGTCCGAACCTGGTGATCAAGACCGAGTACCATAAAGTGGAAGGAAATAGATTTGCCGCTCCGGAATGGGCGAGTTTCTGGCAGATCTTCGAGGGCATCGACGACTCGACGAACCTGTATCAAATCGGCGCGCAGTTCAGTTTTTGAGTGAGGGCATTACCATGCGGATTTCAACTCAGTTCGTGGCGGTCGCTATCGCGATGGCGGCAACCGTCATGCCGGCCACGGCGGCCGAGCCGGGATTCAAAGTTGTGGTCAACGCGTCGAACACCACAACCTCGATCAGCAAGGAACAGCTGTCGCGGTGTTTCATGAAACAGACCAACACCTGGATCAACGGCGAGACCATAACGCCGGTGGATCTTTCGGCGAACTCTCCCGTCCGGATCGAGTTTTCAACAACGGTTCACGATCGAGACGTCAACGCGGTGAAAAGCTACTGGCAGCGCCAGATATTCTCCGGCCGCGGCGTACCGCCACCGGAAAAGGCCTCTGACGACGAAGTTCTCGCCTTCGTCCGGGCCAACCCAGGCGCCGTCGGCTACGTGTCGTCCACTGCGTCGCTCGGCGCCGGCGTCAAGGTGCTCGAGGTCACAGTCCGGTGAACTCCGCCACGTTCCAAGATAGCGGCGTGGACTTTCCGTGCGGGGGTGGATCGTGCTGAGTCGACTCAAGTTCTCCCACAAAGTGTTCCTGATGCCGGCGCTGGCGGCGGCGGGGATCATCGTCATTTTTGTCGCCGTCCAATTGAGCGCCGGCCACACCGAAGGGCTGGTGGAACAGATCGACAGCGGGTACATTCCCAAGCTCGAGCTGTCGCGCGACCTGGTGGAGACCCTCGCTCAGATCCAGCGAGGTCTCCAGGATGCCGCCTTGGCTGCAGATCCGAGCATCCTCGCGGAAACCGACAACCTCAGCGCGTCGTTCGCGGCACGGCTCGACAGCGAACGCAACAATCCCACCATGGACCCTGCTGAGCGCGAGGGCCTCGCTGCATCATTCAACGACTACTACGATCTCGCTCGCGACACCACCCGGAGGTTGATCGCGCAGGAGGCCGGCGACGCGCTTTCTGCCGCGCTCGGACGGATGCAAGAGGATTACCTCGGAATCAAGGCCAGCCTTGAGCGCTTCGCGGAGAGCGCTCGCCTCGAGACCAACCAGGCCGTCGCCAAAGTCCGTTCCAGCCAGCGACGCGCCCGGAATTCAGTGTTTTTTGTTCTGTTGGTCGTCGCGTGTGCGCTCGGCGCCCTGTCCATCACACTGACACGCTCCATCGTCAAACCACTGGCGGAGGTCGTCGACATCGCGGGCCAGGTCGCCAACGGCGATCTGTCACGGCGAATCAGCGTCGGTGGTGACGACGAGGTCGGCCAGACCAGCCGGGCTCTCAACAAGGCCTTCAGCCACATGCGAGATACCATCAGAACCATCGCCGAAAACGCCTCCTCCCTGAACGCCGCATCCGAACAGATGACGGGGGTGAGCCAACAGATGGCCGCGAGCGCCGAGGAGACCTCTTCGCAGGCCACTGTTGTGTCTGCCTCCGCCGAACAGGTCAGCCGCAACGTCGAGACCGTCGCCACCGGCATCGAAGAGATGACCTCCAGCATCCGCGAGATCGCGCAGAGCGCCAACGAGGCCGCAAAGGTCGCGACCACGGCGGTTCAGGTGGCGGAAACGACGACCGGGACGATCGCGCAGCTCGACGAGAGCAGTTCGCGAATCAGCGATGTCACGAAGGTGATCACGTCGATCTCCGAGCAGACAAATCTGTTGGCGCTCAATGCAACGATCGAAGCGGCGCGGGCTGGAGAAGCCGGCAGGGGCTTCGCGGTGGTGGCCAACGAGGTCAAGGAGCTTGCCAAGGAGACCGCTTCGGCCACCGAAGAAATCAGCAAGCGGGTGGAGGCGATCCAACGCGACACCCGCAGTGCGGTGGCCGCGATCAAACAGATCGCGATGATCATCCGGCAGATCCATGAGACCCAGAACACCATCGCCAGCGCGGTGGAGGAACAGACCGCCACCACCAACGAGATCGGCCGCAGCGTGAGCGAGGTGGCGAAGGGCAGCTCGGACATCGCCAGCACCATTGCCGGAGTGGCCACCGCCACCCAGGACACGGCGACCGGAGCCACCGCGACCCAGCACGCCGCCCAGGAGCTGGCGGTGATGGCCAACGATCTCAAGCGGTTGGTCGCGAGGTTCCGCTACGAAGAGAATTAGGAATTCGGAATTCGGAATTCGGAATTTCGGGTCAGCGCCCTGCCGGATAGGTCCGCGTGCGGCGGAGGTGCCATTTGCAATATTGTTGGGTGCCCGGGTGCCGCCGCCGGTAGGACGATGCGAGCCAACAATGTTGCGGGTGGCTCCTCCCGGGAAACGCGTTCGGATACGTGCCACACGCGGCTGGGGAGCGAACAGAGCCGGCATTCCGAATTCCGAATTCCGAATTCGCGGCCGCAATGCGGCCGCGTCCTACCAGGTCCGCGGGGTTTTCCCGAGCCGGCGGTCGATAGCCTGCCGATACAGATCGGCGTACCGCTTTCCGGACTCCTCCCACGAGAACCTCTTCTTCATGGCGCGCCGGCGCATCGCCTCGATGTGTTCGAACCGGTTGTACCAGGCCCACACCGCCCACCCCACCGTGTCGTAGATGGCGCGTGGTGTGAGGAGGTCGAAGACGAAACCGGTCCCCTCTCCAGTGTCCTGGTCGTAGTTCTCCACAGTGTCTGCGAGCCCGCCGGTCCGGCGGACGATGGGCAGGGTCCCGTAGCGCAGTGAGTACATCTGACTGAGACCGCACGGTTCGTAAACGCTGGGCATGAGGAAGAAATCAGCGCCCGCCTCGATCAGGTGGGCCAGAGGGTCGTTGAATTCGAGGTTGACGCTGAGGTTGGGGAGCTTCCCCGCCAATACCTTCAACTCATCCTCGCACCACGGCTCGCCGGTGCCGAGAATAACGAACTGCAGCTCGAGATCGGTGCAGATCGAGTACAGGCTTCCGTAGGTCGGCCCACAGAGCTCTCCGAAGCCCTTCTGTTCCACCAACCGGCTGACCATGGCAATCACCGGGACATCCGGGTCCACCTCGAAACCCACGGCCTCCTGCAACGCCGCCTTGTTGGTTTCCTTGCCGCCCAGTTTCTTGTGTGAGTAGTTGGCAGGAATGTACAGATCGGTCTCGGGGTCCCAGACCTCGTAGTCCATGCCGTTGAGCACGCCGAAGAGATCAGGCTCGCGCCGTCGCAGCAGCCCGTCCAGACCACAGCCGAGCTCCGGCGTCTGGATCTCGTCGGCGTAGGTGGGGGAAACCGTCGTCAGGATGTCGGCGTTGACCAGGCCCGCCTGCAGCAGGTTGAGGTTGTCGCCGTCCGCAAAGCCGGCGGTTTCATAGAGCTCCGGGGCCAGCGGCAGGTATTTGAAATCCCCCTTTGGGAACACACCCTGATGCCCCAGATTGTGGATGGTCAATAATGATCCGGTGGCGGCAAACCGGCCTGCGGATTCACGCCCATACAGACACGCCGGGATGATGGCGGCGGGCCAGTCGTGGACGTGCATGACATCGGGAATCCAGTCGAGCTTCAGAGAGAGCTGAAACGCCCCACGGCTCAGCAACGCAAAGCGGCGGAGATTGTCTTGGAAGGCTGGTTCAGCCCTGGAACCGTAGATGCCGTCGCGCCCGTACAGCTCCTGGTGATCGAGGAAATACACCGGCACGTCGGCGTCCGGAAGCCGGCTGACGTACACCGCCGCCCACTCCTCGCGCAGACCCAGCGGTATCCCCAGCGGTCCACCCGTTCGCAACAGCCGCCCGACGTCGACCGAGTAATAGCGCGGCAGCACGATCCGGACGTCGTGGCCCTGGCGCGCAAGTTCGCTCGACAGCGCTCCCACCATGTCGCCGAGGCCGCCCGCCTTGGCGAACGGAACCACCTCGCTCGTCACCATCAGGACCTTGAGGCCCGCTTCCGCCACACCCGCCTCCAGTCGTTGAGGCATGATATCCGAGATTCGGTCCGTGACGTTTGCCGCACGAACTAACGTTCAAGTGTGCAATTATTTACGGCAGTGAGGACGACCGTGAATTCATCACCGTTTTTGAGCAGGCCCGGAGAGGGATCTGATACAAACCCCCGTCACGCCCGCAGGTGATAGGCTGGCACTCTGTGATGACAACCAGTTTCACCCGCGCTCCCCTTTGCCGCGACACCACAGCGACGATTACCTCAGCAAACGTCCGGACGGCAGTGGCGGCGGTCTTGCTGTTACTGCTCACGGTCGCTCTGTGGGTTCCGTTCGGAATCGGCGGCAACCCGCAGGGTGACGGCTGGATTCTCAAGAACTGGGTCAGCAACGGCGAGCGACTCTTCGTCTCGAACCCAACTCGAATTCTCCTCCTCGTACCGTGGACCCTGGCTCATTTCATGTCGCCCGATTCATTCATCAGCATCCACATCCTCTTGATCTCGATCTTCTGGGGAAAGGGGCTGGTGCTCTTCGCGATCCTGCGGAGGTTGCCCGGGGGCCACGACGGCTTTGCGGTTCTGACCGCTGCACTGTCGATCATCTATCCCGCCAGTACGCTGCTGATCACCCTTGACGAGGGGATCGACCGACACTGGGCGACCTTCTTTCTGCTGGTCGCAATCCTGTTGCTCCTGGAATACTGGCGCAAACCCCGCCCGGCCTGCCTCGTTGGGATGTGGGCGGCTCAGGCCATCAGCCTCTGGACCAACGAGGCGATTCTGCTGCCCGCCCTGGCGATTCCTCTGCTTCTCTTATGGATCGCCCGCGTCCGCAGTCGGGAGTTCTGGCGGACCTGTGCACTCTGGCTTGTCGTGCCTTTTCTCAACGTGATCCACAACGCCGCCCACCATGTTTTGGTGGCTCTGCTTCCCAATGAAACGACACTGCAGAGCCATGGCGTGGCGATCCTCGCCCTCGGGGATGGCTGGCGGCCGATGGTTCAGAGCATGCTCCTGGCATATCGCCGGCATCTGGCGGACGGCTGGTGGCGAAGTGTGCAAACGCTGGATGGCGAGACGTCGTACCTCGCTCTCGGGGGAGCGGCGGCGGTACTGGCGGTCGTCGTCGGTTCGCTCCTGTGGCCCAAGAGCGGCGCGCTGAACCGCCGGTTGTTGTGGTTGCTCGTCATCGCCGGCACGGTTGTCATCGGGCTCGGTTTCGCGCCCTTCGTCCCGACATCTCTCAGATTCACCAGCGGCCATTCGTTCATCGTCTCGTCACTCGGCGCGCCTCTTGTCGTTTCGGCGTTGGCCGGGATGATGTGCGTCGGAAAGGGCCGATGGGACGCCGCCTACCGCGGGTTGATGGGGTGTTTGATCGGGGTGGCGGTGGTTGGGGCACTGACTCAACACGCACGCTACATCCGCGGTTCACTCGCCCAGGATGCAATCCTGGCGTCCATCATCGAACAGGCTCCAGGGGTTCCTCCATCGACCTTTTTTGCTGTAGGGTTCAACGGCAGACCGGATGATTTGCAGTGGGCGGCAGGGATCCACAGACGCAGCAACGTTCTTCATCACGCGCTGTCATATCTTTATGATGACCCGAGCCTGCAGGCCGGCCTCCTGAACTCGCAGGCGTATTCCGCCCGGGGCGAAGGATACCGGCTGGCGACAGAAGGTGTGACCATGGACCCCCCTTCGGGCCCAGGTCCCACGGCGATCCCGTACGAACGAGTTCTCATTTTCCGGGTCAATGAGGATCTGACGGTCAAGCTGCTGCACTGGCTCCCGAAGAAATATCGCGTTCCAACCGGGCGCACGTATGATCCACTCCAGATCATAGCGACCGAAAGGCCTCCACCCCACCGAGGAATGATCGTCAGCCATGGACGAACCAGATGAATGGGCACTCCGGCAACCCGGTGTGGAGGAACAGCGGGTCCTCGGCTACCCCAACCGGCGGCACTCGCCTGCTGCCACCGCGCGGATTGAGCTTTTTCTTCACAATGATCAAAACCGTCTCACGACCAGCCGTTGCCATTCTGGTGCTGACCCTGGGGTGGGCCTGCGACCGGAATCCGGAACCGGCACCACCTCTCAATGTCGTTGTCGTCATGGTCGACGCCCTCCGCGCCGACCACATGAGCACCTACGGTTACGAGCGCGCGACCACCCCCTTTATCGACCACTTCGCCGAAGACGGCGTCGTGTTCGACTGGGCCTGGTCGCAGGCCAGCTGCACCTTCCCTTCGGTCAATTCGCTTCTCACCTCGCGCTACCCGGAGATTTTTTTCAGCCTGGGCCGCGGCGAAATGGGCCTCCCTGAGGGCATACCGACAATTCAGGGTATTCTCCGCGAAAGGGGATACAACACGGTTGCCGTGTCGGCGAGCCCGATCGTCCGCGCGACACCCACCGAATACAACCCGAGCGGCGGTTTCGACCGCGGATTCGAGACCTTTGTCGAAGGCTGCATGTGGCTCCACGGCGGCTGTCTCAACGCCAAGGTGTTCGCCGAACTCGACCGGGTCCAGGAGCCGTTCTTTCTGTACGCGCACTACATGGAGCCCCATTCACCCTACGACCCACCCAAGAACTACAAAAAGCAGTTCGCCGGCGATTACGAAGGGTTCGATTTCATCCGCGATGGCGACCCCACTCCGATTGGGGAAATGCTGTACGAGAACGGGCCGGTGTTCGACCTCAGAGAGCAGGACATCCAGCATCTCGTCGACCTCTACGACGACGAGATCCGTTCCTTCGACAACGTCTTTCAGAGGTTGATTCAGCGGCTGCGCGAACAGGGCCTCCTCGAGCGAACCGTCATCGCTCTGGTTTCCGACCACGGCGAGGAGTTCCTCGAACACGGCCACATCAAGCACTGCCGCGGCATCTGGAGCACGCTGAGCCACGTGCCGATGGTCCTCTGGATTCCGGGGGTCGAGGGCGGGGACCGAATCGACACCGCAGTGGAGAATATCGACCTGGTACCCACATTGCTGGACTACCTCGGCATTGCAACCGACGGACAGGGATTCGAGGGTTCGAGTCTTCGCCCGCTGATCGAAGGCCGGGAGTATTTGGATCGGTACGCAATTTCCGATCAGGGCCGGTATGAGGCCGTGGCCGACAGCGACTTTCACCTGATCTTCGATCGAGCCGAATCCAACGCCACTCTGTTCGACGTTGCCGCAGACCCTCTCGAACAGCGTGATCTTTACATGCCGGGCCACCCTGCCGTCGGTCCATTGACGGAGGCCGTCAGCCGGTGGCTCAAGGCGACGGGGCAGCCCGCAGGTTTCCTCGAAAAACTGGCCGCAGCCAAGGCCAAGGAAGAGGAGCTTCGCGCTCTCGGCTATCTCGAGTAGTGATTACTGGAGGTAGCCGAACGCCTTGAGGCGTTCGCGATCCCTCTCGCCCAGTTCGACCCTGCTCCGATCGCCTTTCGGGCCGAAGGACCGGTATAGAGCCAGCGCCTCACGGTGCTCCTCGACCAGAAGCTCGTGCAACGACCGCAGGGTCTCCGGTAGCTGGTCAGCCAAGTTCGTCCTTTCCCCAGGGTCCCTCTGCAGATCGAACAGCCTTGCCGGCTGCTTGCCGCCGAATATCCCCTTGAAGCGGTCTGTCACCACTGCGTGTTCGAGATCAAGGGCTCCGGCAAAGACCGGAGATTCTCTGGTCCTGGTCCGAACGTCCACGCCGGGCAGGTAGGTTGTGGCAAGGCCGGCATAGACGAGCAGCGTCGGAGCGATATCCACCCCTGAGCAGGGAATAGAGTTGACTTCACCGGCGTGCTCGCCACGCGGCCACTTGATGATCAGCGGAACCCGCAGAATTTCATCGTACAGGGTGTGGTGGCCGAAGCCTCCGTGATCGGAAAACTCCTCGCCGTGATCGCTGGTGACCACCACCATCAGGTCGTCCCAGACCCCGCTCCCCCGAAGGATTTCGAACAGGGCGCCAAGTGAATCGTCGAGGTAGCTCACACCCGAATCGTACGTGCTGCGGAGGATCTTTGCGTCCTCCGGCCGTTCCGGGACCTCGCCACGATCCAGGGCGTTGACGAAGTTCGCGGCGCAGACGCCCTGTCGGCAGCCAAAACCCGGAACCCCGAATTGATCCGCGATTGTCCGGCGGCTGATTCCAGGCGCCTCATAGGGTAGAACGGCGAAGTCAGAGTGGGGCTCGAAGGTGTGGAGAAAGAAGAAAAAATCTCGATCGCGGTGATCGAGGACCCACTGGGTCGCTGCCTGAGCCTGCCGACCGGCCCGCCACGGCGTCACCCGATAACTGTCGAATCCCTTCCCGAACCCCCACCGTGGGCTCAGCCAGGTGCAATCGAAGACCAGCGCCGAGGTCGCAAAACCGGCCGATCTGAAACGTTCCGCCAGAGTCGGCACTGCAGCGTCCATCCCCTGCTCGACGAGGATCGCGCGGTGAGTATCCGGGTAGAAACCGGTGAGCAGCGAGGCGTGCGACGGCTTGGTCCAGCTGGCTACGGCATAGGCTGCCGTCCAGATTTCGGACTCCGCCGCCAACTGGTCGAGATGGGGTGTCGCGAATGCGCCGCCGAACGAGCCCACCCCGTCGCGCCGCAAGGTGTCGACCGAGATCAGCAGCACCTGAGTCCTGGGTGCGCTCTCCGGCCCCGGGATCCTCCTCAGGTGGCGGATCGTGGCGTCGCGCAAGCGCACCACGCATCCCGAAGGGATATCCGCACGAACCGCGAGTTCGGCGCGGGTGTCTGCCAGGTCGCCGAGATCGATCACCTGTTGCCACCAGCCGTCGGCCGCGTCGAACCCTCTCTCCACCTTGATTTCCCGGCCCGCGGCGGTTCGAACGGCCCCCTCGAGCGCGCCCGTCATTCCACCATCGACACCATCGCCGCACTCGAGGCAACCCGCAAGCGTCAACGAAGGATGGTCGAAAAGGTCGAAATCCGCCCGGATCTCAGCCCCCGGTTCGAGCGTCACGGCGACCCAGGTTTCGTCGACCGCCACGATCTCGTCCGGGCGGAGCCGATGGCCGTCGATGGTGAGCCGCTGTTCGGTGACCAGATCCAGAAACCGCACCTCGGTCGCCGAACGGCCGCACGACAGCGAAGCCACCAGCGCCGCAGCCAGCCCGAGTGTCAATCCAAGATTCGTTCTTCGCATCGAAACGCCATGGTAACCGACCCGCAGACCACTGTTGTCAGGGGACCTCATCAGGCGCCTCATCAAGAAGGCCCTCCGCGGCGCCGCGCGCCTCGAGCTCGAGCCGGTAGTGGCGATTGTAGTCCTCGCCGACCCCGACCAGTGACGCCTCCGCGCCCTTCCAGTGCGACGCCAGCACGTCCCCGAGCGAGCGCGCGACCTCCGCCGCTCCGAGCCGTCTCGCCCGCGCCAGGATTCCCAGCACGTGATGCGCGTTGGCCACCGTCTGGCGCGCCAGACCCATCAACGGACTGAGGTCGGCCTCGCGGAGGGTCCGCTCGAAGACGCGCACGGCGAGGTCGGTGTCGACGTCTGCCTCGAGGTGCCCCGCGCGAACCATGTGATTGATCAGATACGCCCGGTGCCAGTATTCGCTGAGAGCGGTCGCCGCATCCTTGATCGTGAAGACGTAAATGATCTTGCGCCAGATCTTCCTCAGCACGTATCGAACAGCGGTGAAGAAGAGCTTGAAGCAGCCCTGCAGCGACAACGAACCGTCGACGGCTCGACCGAGCCGGCGACGCACCAAGGGCGCCACTTCCCGGCGCCGGGCCCGGGCGATGGTGCCGGGGATCCGGCGCCGGAAGACGGTCTCGAAGATGCTGTCGACCAGCGGCAACGGAATCAGCACCGACAGCCCGGCGCATGTCGCGTCAGCGTAGATCCGCCAGTCGAAGGAGGAATTTCGGATTTCGGATTTCGGATTTCGGATTTTTAGGGCCTCCTCGCAATCACGATGCAGCGTACCGGATTCTCGCGAAGATTCCAGAATGGTCCTCCGCCCGCACACGCCATCAGGAATAGCCTGCCACGGCGAAGCCAGGGGCGGAGCCGGATGGGGCAGCTCGTCCCAGCTGCCGGGTGGGCGGTGCGTGGTTGCACCCTTCTGATAACCCCGGACTGCATCGTCGGTGGGGGGTTGGGTGGAAAATCCGAAATCCGAAATCTGGCACTGCCCGTCAGGAGCGGAATATGGCCAACGGCTGGAAAGGAAGGGGGGTGGAGGCCAGCCATTGGCCATCCGCTCATGGCGGGTAGACGCCGCGGCCGAGGGCCGCGAGCAAATCCGAAATGGGTGGGTGGGTGGGCGGCTGCTACACTCGCCCCCTGGAGGCTCCATGTACGAGGTCGACCGCACCACGGCGACTGCGATCGTCGCCGAGGTCTGTGCACTGACCAGCCGGGTGCAGGACGGGATCGTGGCGGCCGGCGACGCCCTGACAAAAGGCGACCGCTCGCCGGTCACCATCGCCGACCTGGCGGCACAGATCGTGGTCAGCCTCCGGCTCAGGGAGGCCTTCCCGGACGACGCACTGCTCGCCGAGGAGGACTCGGTCGCCCTCAAGGACGAGCCGCAGATGGCGCAACGGGTGCTCACCCAGGTTCGACTGCACATCCCGGAGATCACCCTGGACGAAATGGTGGCGGCGCTGGACCGCGGCGGCCACGACGGCGGCGACCGCCGCTACTGGGTTCTCGACCCGATCGACGGCACCAAGGGCTTTCTCCGCGGCGACCAGTACGCCGTCGCCCTGGCGTTGGTGGACAACGGTACGGTGGTTGTCGGGGCCCTCGGATGTCCGAATCTGCCGGTTCCCGATTCTCAGACGAAGGGCTCCCTCTTTTCAGCCGTCATCGGCGGCGGCACCCGCGAACGACCGCTCAGCGCTGATCAGGACCACCCGGTGCATGTCGACGACATCACCGACCCGTCCCTGGCGGTCGTGTGTGAATCGGTGGTCGCCGCCCACGCCGCCCACTCGGTCCAGGCCGGGATCGCGGGCCGGCTCGGCGTCACCGCCCCGCCCTACCGGATCGACAGCCAGTGCAAATACGCGGTGGTCGCCCGCGGCGAAGCCTCGATCTACCTCCGACTTCCACGCGACACCTCCTACCGGGAAAAAGTGTGGGACCACGCCGCCGGGTCGCTGGTGGTGGAGGAGGCCGGAGGCCGGGTCTCCGACCTCGACGGCAAACCGCTCGACTTTTCGCGGGGCCGGTTACTCGGCAACAGCCGCGGCATCGTCTGTACCAACGGGGCCATCCACGACCAGGTTCTGGGAGCCTGCCGCGCCGAGCTCGGCCTCGACTAAACGGACCATCGCGAGGAATTCAACGCAAAGGCGCGAAGACGCAGAGGCGCAAAGCCCACCCACCCACCCATTCGGAAAGAAAACGCAGAGGCGCAGAGACGCGGAGGCGCAGAGGGCTCGTTCTGAACCGCGGCTCCGGCGAGGTCCCGGCCGTCAGATGACGGCCGGGGGCGGGTGGCTGGGCGGGCTTTGCGTCTTTGCGTTAAAAAACACGGACGCTGACGAAAGGTGTCACGCAACGGGTGGCAGGACGGTGCCGGAGTGTTCGAACTTGACCGCCCTCTTGCCGTTGGTGCAGGCCATGCAGGCCGGCGCGCCCTTGATCACGTTGGCGACAAACACGTCTTCGGGGAGGTAGAACAGCGCATCGACCCCGAGTTCCGAGCGGACCTCGTCAGTGTCGCCGTTGAAGCGAGCGCCGATGAGCTCTTTCTGGGTCGGGGTGTTGATCCCCTGGAAGCACGAGTCGATCACCATCGGCCACAGGGTGCCGAAGAAGATCTTTTTCGCACCCGCGGCCCGGAAGGCTCGGACGATCCGCGTTGCGTTGGTGCCGCGGACGATGCTGTCGTCGACCAGGAAGATATTCTTCCCCTCGACCGCCTTGGCGTCGACTCTGAAGTCGAGCATGGCGGCCTCGTCCCTGGCCTCCTGGGTCTCCTCCATGAAGATGCGACCGCCGAAGCGGTACTTTGAGACCGGCGTGGCGTACTGCAGGGCTGCCGAGTCCACATCTTTTACGAGTTTCTGCGCAAAGGCCTCGGCGCCCGGAATCGGGGAGTGCGGGATGGGCACGACCAGATCGATTTCGGGGATGATCTCGGGGGCCACGTCGATGAGGTGCATGGCCAGGGCGCGTCCCGCCCGCCAGCGGAAGCTGCGGATGCTGTCGCCCATCATCTTCGACTCGACGTCGGCAAAGTAGATCAACTCGAAGGCGCACGGCCGCGGGTCCCTCTGAACCAGCGTTCGTTGGTCGATGTTCAGGTCCCGGTCGATATGGAGGGCCGCGCCGTGCGGCACGTGCTCTTCGACCGCGAACCCGTTCTGTTCCAACGCGAGCGTTTCAGAGGCGATCATGACCCCCTCGCGACCTTCGCGCGTGCGCCGCCCAAGCACCATGGGGCGGAATCCGTGAGGATCCCGGAAGGCGTACAGACCCGCGGCGGTCGCGAGGACCGCGGAATAGGCGCCGGTCACCCGCTGCTGGACCTCTGCGATGGCCTTGAAGACGTTCTCGCTTTCCCCACTGGCAGGATCGAGACGTTCAAAGTGCTCGACCCACATGCACACCGCCCGGAGGAGGGCATCAGCATCGCAACTCGCCGTCAACGCCTGACCGCGGCCTTCGAGCTCGGCTGCAATCTGGTGCACGTTGGTGATGTGGCCGTTGTGGGCGAGCGCCATGGCCGAAAACGGATCGAAAAACGGCTGCGCGTTGTCGATCCCACCCCCGCCATGAGTCTTGTACCGGGTGTGCGCGATCCCGACATCCCCCATCAAGTGTCCGAGGGACTTGAAGATGTCGTCGGCCAGGCCCTCACCCTTTTCGATGGCGGCGTGGCGATGAACGGGATCGAACACGAAGAGCCCGGCGTAGGCGGGCCCTCGGTGCTGGAGAAAGTGGGCGCCGTTACCCAGGTCGGAGACAACCGATCTGCCGCCCTTACTGATCACGCCGACAATGCCGCACATCAGCCCTCCCTCGAGGCGGACACTATAGCAATTCTGGCGCTCACTGCCGTGAGCGCCAGAATTGCCGGTGTAAGCATATTGCCGGGAATTCCCGACCGCCCATTAATCCCGCTGTCGTTCCACTTCCCCGGTCATGGGCACGAATCTGACCGGGATCACGGCTCGTTCGTCGAAACCGCCGTCTTTCCGGGTGATGACCTTCAACTCCTGATAGAAATCACCGACCGGGATCACCATGTTGGCGCCCGGTGCCAGCTGGTCGAGCAGCGGATCAGGAACGAGCTCGGGGGCTGCCGTGACGATGATACCGTCAAACGGGGCCTCTTCCGGCCAACCACCGTAACCGTCGCCGCACCGCACCTCGACCGAGTTGAAATCGAGCTCCGCGAGGGTCTGGCGCGCCTTCTCGCACAGGCGGGTGCGGATCTCGATGGAGTACACCTCGACGCCCATGGCCGCGAGCACCGCTGCCTGGTATCCGGATCCGGTGCCGATCTCGAGGACCTTGGATCCGGGGCGCACCTCGAGGAGCTCCGTCATCAGGGCGACGATATACGGTTGGGAAATGGTCTGGGAATCACCGATCGGCAGCGGCGAATCCTGGTAGGCGGCATCTCGGCTGCTTGCGGGCACGAAGAGGTGGCGCGGTACCGTCCGCATGCTTTCGAGCACCAGCGGGTCCTTGATCCCCCGGGCCTCGATCTGCTGAGTCACCATGAGCTCGCGCTGCATCTGCATGTCCGTTCCGGCAGGGTCGGTCGCCTGTCCGCCGTGCGAGTTGCAGCCGGCGACCAGGGCGGTGGCGACGATCACCACCGAGATCATGTGACCGCGTCGCCTCATCTCCAGTCTCCGCCTTTCACACGCCCACTTGAGAATCATGGTAGACCAACCGATCTCGATTCGCCAAAGCCATCGAGAGATATCCTGATGCAACTCCTGTACCGGAATCGCGTAGCCTCGGCCCCACCGGCGGATTCCCCACCTCCAACCGATTGCCGAAACGGCAGTGGTCGTCCGACGGGTTTCTCCCGGAGCGCCGGTTCTTGACAGGCCGGTGGTGGGCGGCCACCATGGGCCGCATGACACACACCACGGACCCCGTGAACACACCCCAGGACGACACTCACGGACTCACCAGGCGCGAGGCCCTGGCAGTCGGCACTGCCGCCATGGTCGGCGCCTCCATGGCACCGCGATCCGCAGCGCCGGCCTCCGACGAAGGCCGCCGGCCGGTTGCGGTGGCTTCGAAAAACGGGCTCGAAGCGGTGGGCCGGGCGGTGCGCGGCATGGAGGCCGGTATGCCGCCGGTGGATGCTGCAGTCCACGGGGTGGCGGTCGTCGAGGCCGACCCGGAGGACGTGACGGTCGGCTACGGCGGGCTCCCCAACTCCGACGGCGTCGTCCAGCTCGACGCCTGCTGCATGGACGGCCCGACCATGCGCGCCGGCGCTGTCGCCGCCCTCGAGGGATTCAAGCACCCGGCGCAGGTGGCGCTCGAGGTGATGCGGCGCACGACCCGCGTGTTGCTGGTGGGTGAAGGGGCCGCGCGCTTCGCGGAGTCAGTCGGGTTCCCGACCGAGGACCTCCTCACCGAACGGTCGCGCAAGATCTGGTTGTACTGGAAAGGTCAGATGTCGGCGGTCGATGATTGGGTCGCCCCCACGGAGTTGATCGAAGACCCTGACATCCAGTGGTACATCAAGGAGTTCGGGCCGATCCCACCGACCGGCACCATCAACCTGTGCGCAGTCAACGCCGACGGGAACCTGGGTGGCTCCACCACGACCTCCGGCCTCTTTTTCAAGATCCCCGGACGGGTCGGCGACTCGCCGCTCATCGGCGCCGGCCTGTTCGTCGACAACGAGGTGGGTGCGGCCGGGTCGACGGGGCGCGGCGAATCGGTGATCGAGATCGCCGGAGCGCACACCGTCGTCGAGCTGATGCGGGGCGGTGCTTCGCCCCGGGATGCCTGCCTCGGTGCGCTGGACCGTCTGGTGCGGGCAACCCGGGTCGAGTACCTCCTGGACGCCCAGGGCCGGCCGACATTCGACGTCAAGTTCTACGCCGTCAACAAGGCCGGCGACGCGGCCGGGGCCGCTATCTGGGCCGGGGCTGAATACGCTGTGTGCCGCGGCGGAGAAGCGCCAACGCTGAAGCCGTGCGCCTCGCTCTACCCCATCAAACCCCCCTGGATCACGGAAGGCTGACGCCCCGGAACTGGAGAGATCCCCCGTTGACCGTCCTCTCGCGAGGACAGTCGACGCCGGGCCCGGAAGATTCGCGGATCTCTCTCCGACCCTGCCGTGACCTTGATTCGTTGACCCTGCACATACTTCCGGCGTGACGGCTCCTCCTGGCACGGCGGTTGCTCCTCCTCCGCATGACGGCCGGAATGCCGTCGGGGAGGCAGCCATGAGATATCACCTCAGCATCGCGATGTTGACCTCGGTTCTGGTCACCCTGGTCGTCGGGACGCCGCCCGCCCATGCCGGCTCCTTCGGGGTCTCGATTGCGACCGGCGGGTTCGGTGTCTCGGTCGGCTACGGCGACTGGGGACCCTACACCAACGACTGGGCGAACCCGTACTGGTCACTGGACTTCAACGCCACCCTCTCCGGCTACGGCGAGTGGGTCTGGGTTGGCGGACTCGGGACGGTGTGGCGGCCGTGGGTCGCGGTGGGTTGGCAGCCTTATTCCTACGGGAGATGGGTCTTCACGAGCTTCGGCTGGACGTGGGTCGCGTACGAGCCCTGGGGTTATGTCCCCCACCACTACGGCAGCTGGGCGATGGCCGATTTCGGGTGGGTGTGGGTCCCCGGTTATACCTATACCTGCGCGAACGTCGTGTGGGTTCGCAGCGGCGGTTACGTCGGGTGGTACGCGCGCCCACCGTTCGGGTGGAGCCACGCCGCCCGCGGTTACTCCCACGGGTATCGCGACGGTTACCGGGACGGCTGGAACGACGCCCGCTACGCAAACTACGTCGACTGGCACCACTTCGGGTCGGATGACGTCTCTCAGTACGCGGTCCGGCACACCGTCGCTTCCCGGGGTCAGGTTCAGGATCACGCTGCCGCACCCACAGCGGACGAGGTTCGGCGTCGCGGAGGTGTCGCCGTCCCCGAGGCGCAGATGTCGCAGCGGACAGTCACGATGAACGGTCGGCAGGTCACGGTTGCACGACCCGAGGGGGTGGCGGCCAGCATCGAACGCCACGCCTCCCGGACCGCTGCAGCGGCTCTGGCGCCTGCAGCCCTGGAACGGCGCCAGCCGCTGGTCCGCGCCGGTGCGTCGGCTTCGTCGGTTGTGAGGTCGCCGAACCCCGGTCCGCGCGTTCTACCGGCTGAACGCGGCGCGGTGGCAGCTGACCAATCCCGGTCCGCCGGCCGCCCCGAAATCCACGACTCGACCGTGGTGGTCGGAGGTGGAGTTGACGGGCGGGCAGAACCGGTGGCTGAGCGCCTGAACGGCAGCCAGATCGAACGCCCCCGGGTCGACGCGCCGCCGGTCGGATCGCAGCGCGACAGCCGATCCCAAGGGTTGGCCCGACCCGGCCCGGTCGACCGTTCGTCCGCGACGACCGGCTCCCGCCCTGCGCCGGATGCCTCGCGCAGAGCCGATGAGGGCGTGTCGGCCAGGCCCGCGAGTCCCACCGCGGTGCGAAACCAACCCGCTGCCGACCGGTTGGGGCGGTCGCCCGGATCATCCTCCACCGGAATTGCGCCCGCTTCCCGGCAGACCGCCGCACGAACCACCGTTGACGAAGACAACTCGAGCCCCGCGGGTTCAGACATCCGCCGGCCCACAGCACGTCGAATCGAACCAGAAACCGAATCGACCGAACACCAAACTGGTCGATCGCGTACGACCAGGAAACCGTAACCCCGATTGTTCGGGAGGTTCGGTGGGGCGGTCTCCGGACCGCCCCCTTTTCTGTGGCCCAGCGTCAGACCGCTCGTTTTCACCTCTCCTGGCCGGGAAATCCTGAACACCTCAACCCAACCGAAGCCATCTATCCCCGTGCTAGCATCTGCGTATGGGGCAGACAACGGGACACGGCTCGGACGACACCACGGAGCGCGTCGAACGCGCGCTGCGGAAGTGCGTCGCGTGGAGTCAGGCGGGGCAGCACCGCAAGGTCGTCGCCGAGGTCGAACGTCAGCTTGCCCGTCTCGACGATCACTCGACGCACCGGGCTGCCCTGCTGATCTGGAAGGCCCAGGCTCTGCTCGCGGGGGGGATGGCCGAAAAAGCCCTCCCATCGGCGTCGCAGTCGTGGGACCTCGAACCGAGCCCGCACGCGTGCCACCTCACCGCCAATGCCCTGGAAGCTCTGGGCGATCTCGACGGCGCCGAAGAGATCCTGCGCATGGGATGGCGTCTCTTCCCGGAAGCGGTACACCTGCCGGTCCAGCTGGCGGTCACCCTGTCCGACCAGGGCCGTCATCCCGAGGCTCTGGACATTCTTGAAGAAATCCCGATCGACAAAGGGATGCCCGCTGATTTTCAGGTCTTCCTGTTTGGCATGAAGTCAAACCTCCTGGCGGCCACAGGGCGCTGGGCGGAGGCCGACGATGTCCTGCGACAAGGCATCGAACAACACCCCGCTGCAGGCATTCTTTCCGAGGCCCACGACGCGCTCACCGCCGCCCGCAAACGGACCCTGGCGAAAAAGGACCTCGCGGCGTCGTGGCTCCAGGGTCTCGTTGTCCTCGACGGGAGCGCGGCTGAGGTCGACGAGTCGGTGATACGTTGCAGCGCCGTCAATGAACTTCCGGAAATCGTGGCCCTTGCCGCCCGCCGGCTGTGGCGGGCCTATCTCGATCATCACGGTGCGCGACCGCAGGTCCCAGACGTGTGGGGTGCCGCGCTCGTTTTTTCGGTTCTCGAGCTGGACGGCGATGAGCCGTCGATCACCGTCCTCGCGCGATCGGTCGCCTGCAACCCATCCAGCGCACGTGCGGTCATTCGCCGTTTGCGGCTCTTTCTCGGATCGCTCGATTCCGAATTCGCCCGGCGCGCGTTTGCCGCAAACGCCAACCCGCGCCTCGACGCAGGGCCCCGACTTCCGAGGCGAAAAGTGCGGCCCGCCGACATCCTGCAGTTTCCAACCCCATGAAGGGAGCCCGATCATGCTCTCGAGATCGCTGCTGAAGACCCTCCTGCCCGCCGTCCTCACCGTTTCCTGGGCGGCCTTCGGATCGACTGCGCAAAAGGACCTCGACGTCACCGAACGTTTTCCGTTCGTGGAGGGCAAGACCCTGGTGGTCGACGCCGCAGACCTCGACGTCACGCTGCGGACTGCCGACTTGAGCCAGATCGAGGCGCAGGTTCAACTCCACATCAGCGGCACCGGCGATGAGAAGGGCCAGGGCTGGATCGACGATCACACGCCGTCGTTTGACGACGCAGAGGACGTGCTCCACGTCACCGTCAACCCCGCCAAATCGGGCTTTCTCTGGTTCGGCAGCCTGTCGGCTCGCGCGCGGCTCGATCTGCTGGTTCCCGGGGGCGTCATTCCGGACCTCACCACCACCAAGGGGAGTCTCCAGGTGCGTGGGGACTTCCCCGACGCGCGCCCTCTCCGGCTGCGATCGATGGCGGGAGATATGACGATGACGGGTGCGGCCGCATCCCTGCGTATCGATGGCGCCGACGGGGACATCAACATCGAGGTCATCCGGCCGTTGGAAGCCTTCACCGCAAGCACCTCGTCCGGCGACGTGCGGCTGGTGGGTGGGGCCCAGGAGGCGAAGGTCAGCACGGCCTCCGGAAAAATCTGGTTGGAGAATCTCTCCGGCTCGATCGACGTGAGCACGTCGACCGGCAAGATCTCCATCACGTGGGACCGCCTCGGTAAGGATTCCACGATCAGGATCCGGTCGTCCTCGGGCCGCGTCCAGCTCGCTGTCCCGCAAGGGGTGAACCCTCAGGGCACGTTGACCACCACCACCGGCAGCATCACCAGCGAGCTCCCGGGTGAGGTTGCCGGCGATGGCAGCACCCTCCGCCTGTCCGGCGACGGGCCGACCTTCGACGTCGAAACGGCCTCGGCCGAGATCGTGCTCAGCATTTCCGATATTCGGAAGTGAGGACGGCGAACCTTTTCCGGTGGATCACGTTTCTCCCGGTGAGCCGTCGTGAACGGCCGCAAAGGAGCCGACCATGAAAAGGTGCCCAATTCTCTTCCTACTGCTGATCTCGGCAGGCCTCGCCACCGCGGATGCCGCCGATACCCGCACGTTGACCCGCTCGGTGACCGTGGGTTCGATCAGCGGGCTGGTCCTCGACAGCGGCGTCGGCGACGTCGAGATCCACGCCGTACCGGGCGCCGAGGAAATCATCGTGGAGGTCGTCCTCACCCCCCGCCGCGGAGGCATCTTCTCATCCAAACGAAGGGCCGAGCAGGAGGTTGAGGCCGCCTCTTTGAGCGCGGAAATCAAACGCGACCGTCTCGAGCTCACCATCAAGCCCAAGGCGGACGACGACCGCCGGTTCGAGGAGAACTGGAGCATCACGATACCCGCCACGGTCGCAGTCAAGCTGAACCACGGAGTGGGCGATATCGATATTCGGGGCGCCGACTCCGGCGTCGAGATCAACTCGGGCGTCGGAGAGATCCGGGTCGAGGCCGGCGGGGGGGACATCTCGATCGACCTCGGCGTCGGCACCGCCGTGGTGCGGGCCCCCGCGTCGGTCTACGCCTCTGCCGAAGGGGCCGGCGGGGTGGGAGACGCTAGCCTCACGGTCCGCGGCACGAAGATCTCGAGTGGCGGATTTATCGGCCACTCCGCCACCTGGGAGGGTGACGGCGCCTTCCACATCGAAGTGTCAGTCGGAGTCGGCGACGCGGTGATCACGCTCGACTGAAAGGCTTGGGGCTTGAGGCTTGAGGGGCTTGGGGCTTGGGTAGCCGCTGATACACGGGAGCATTTTGGTGCGGCCGTCCCGGCCGCACGTGCAGGCGGGACGCCTGCACCACAGGAACGACTCGGAAGAGGTAATTCTCTCGGGTCGTTTTCATTCCGAAGGCAGTCGCAATTCCTGTCATCCCGACCGGAGGCCCGGAGGGCCGCAGCGGAGGGATCCCTCCACTCGATCGCTTCGCTCCCTCGGTCGGGATGACAGCTTGAGGGTGGTGGGCCTTGGCCCACCTTCAGAGCTGAAACCGGCGACCTGGATCCTGCAACCTGGAACCTGTAAACCTTGGCTTTCTACTCCTCGCGCTGTTGGGCTTCGAGCAGCCAGCGGGCGCCGAGGCGGGCCAGGAAATAGCAGGCGATGCCCAGAAGCACGAGCATGACGAGCCCGATGATCTGACCCTGAAACCCCTCGTACCAGTGTGCGGCGGTCTCTCGGAGCACCCCGTCCTGAAGCGCGAAATCCACACCGATACTCATATACCGGATCGGCGCGCCGACATCCGGGGTTCTGAGGATCGCGGTGATCACGCCGAAGATGGCGGCGCCCGCCATGAGTCCGGAGGCGATCAGCGTCCCCTGTTCGGTCCGCGCCTGGCGGACCTCCTCACTGCCGCCGGTGCGACCCACAATCCACCCGACTGCGGCCCCCGCGAGAACAGCCATATTGATCGAAATCGGCAAATACATGCCGAGCGCGAAGGCGAGCATCGGGACCCCGGCCATCCACAACATCACCGCGACCGCACCACCGAGACCGTAGAGCAGCCACGGTTGGTTGGCGGGGTTGTCCATCAGTCCACGCGACACCGCTGCGATCATGTTCGCCTGGGGGGCCGGGAGGGCCTGCTCGTTCGACACCATGAGACCGGTCTCAGGGTCGGTGATGAGGAAGCCATACGCGTTGTCCATGATCGGGATCACCGCTGCGACCACCAGAGCCGCGACGAACATGCCGAGAAACTTCCATTTTTCCTGGTTGCGAGGGGTGCTGCCGAGCCAGTAGCCGATCTTGAAGTCGGTGATCAGCGCCCCGGACGTCGACAACGCGGTGCACACGGCAATGCCGATGATGAGGGCCACGATCATCCCGGCCGTACCGGCGAGACCCACCAGGATCATGCAGCCGATCGCCAATACCACCGTGATGAGGGTCATGCCGGACACCGGGTTGACTCCAACGATCGCGATCGCCTGGGCCGCAACCGGAGTGAACAGAAAGGAGAGGAAGAAACCGACGACCATTCCGACCAGGCCGAACTTGACGCTGTCGACGAAACCATAGGCGGCCGCACCGCCTGCCCCCGGGGTGATCATCGCGACGATGAAGAAGAGAGCCCCCATGCCGAGGGTGGCCGCGAGGGTTATCAACAAGACGTTTCTCGGAGGGATGTCCCGTTGCGTCCGTTCGGTGGTGTCGACGTTTGTGTGCATCTCCTTCGAGAACCCCTTGAAACCCAGCGTCACCGACGAGGCGACGATCTTCCACATCCGCAAGATGCCGATGATTCCTGAAACCGCAATCGCCCCGATCCCGATCGGTTTCACGAACGCCCCGAATATTGCAACCGCACTCATCTCCGCGATCTCGAAGCTCTTCCCGGCAAACGAGAACTCGGCGAGGTGGCGGCCGAAGAGATAGATCAGCGGCACCATGACCACCATCGCCAGGACCGACCCTGCCGCGATGATCGACGCGTAGCGGATGCCGATGATGTAACCGAGGCCGAAGAGGGCTGCGATGGCGGTCAGCTGGATCTCGAGCCGAATCCCGTTGCCGACACCCCCGAGCAGTGTCGAACTCGACAGATTGGCGTTCCACAGGTGGAGGGCTTCGATCGAAAAGTCGAACAGCGCTCCGAGCACGAACGAGATCAGCAGGATCTTGCCAGCGCCGCCGGCCGAACTTTCGCCCGTAATCAGGATGTTGTTGATGGCGGTCGCCTCCGGGTAGGGCAGCTCGCCGTGGAGTTCCTGCACGAAGTATCTGCGCAACGGAATGATCAGGACCACACCCAGCGACCCGCCGATGAAGCAGGCCAGAAAGATCTGCCACCACTGGATGTCGAGCTGGTTGATGTAGAGGGCCGGCACCACGAAGGTCGCACCCGCGGCTACGACCCCGGAAGCCTGGCCGACACTCTGGACCATGACGTTTTCGAGGATGGTGCTCGAGGGCACCCTGAGCTTGCCGAAGAAAATCGCGAGGATCGCGATCGGGATCGAAGCTTCGATGGCGTTGCCGGCTCGCAGCGCCATGTAGGACGCTGCAGCCGTGAAAACGACGACCATCGCCACCCCGACGCCGATCGACCACATGGTAACTTCGGGTCGAAGATCGTCCGGACCAACGACCGGGTGATAAACCTCGCCGGGGTTCAATTTTCGGTAGGCGTTTGCCGGTAGCAGCTTCGAGCTCACAGGCTTCGAGTGTTCCATCAGGCCTCCATCCGGTGTCTTCGTCTTCGGCGCACGATGCAACGTAGCACAGGCTCACAACGTCGGTCGAGCCTCACAACCCATGATTTTGTTCCGTCTCGGGTGACACCTGACACCTGGTTGGTCAAACGAACGCAAAAACGCCCGGGCCGAAGCCCGGGCGTCGAGTTTTCGCTTGGGTCAGACCTACTGCATTGCAATCAGGGTCACGCGGCGGTTCTGGGCGCGACCTTCCTTGGTCGAGTTGTCCGCAATCGGCTTGAACTCGCCGTAGGAGATCACGTTCATGCGGAACAGCGGGATGCCCTTCTCCATGTTGAGGTAGCGCATGGCCGTCTCGGCGCGCCTGAAGCCGAGTTCGAGGTTGAAGCCTTCGCTGCCGATGCTGTCGGTATGGCCCTGGATCTCGATGAACGCGTTGCCTTCGATGGCCAACACGACGGCTGCAAACTTGTCGAGCTGAGCTTTCGCGTCGTCGGACAGCCCGGCCTTGTTGAAGGCGAAGGTCGTGTCGTTGTCCGAAATGGTGACCTCGGCGAGGAAGGTGCCCATGGCGAGCACGCCCGCTGCGTCGGCGCGCGCCATCGCTTCTTGAGCAGCCGCAGAAACCAGCGCCATGTCAGCCGCGAGGGCTTCCTGGTTGGCAGCCAGCTCGGAAATATCCTTCTGGTTGCCTTCAACCGTGTCCTGCAACTCGTGGATCTTGGTGTTGGTCACCTGACCGAAAGCCGACACCTGCTCGTTGACCCATTTCTTGGTGGCGCAACCGGTGAGCGACAGTCCGAGGACCAAGACGACCACGAGCGCCGGGGAAAGAACCTTACGCATCATCCACCTCCGTTTGATCTGGTATTCTCGTAATTCACGTTTTCACCACTGAACACCGCGTTACTATAACACATTCTCCAACGCAAGCACCCCCAGAAATCAACCCCGTCATCAGAAATTCAGGCACTCCGGCGCCTCGGGATCGACCTCCGAAACGCACTCCACTGAGCCGTCGGCGAGCCGGACCAGGACCGGCGTCTGGAGGAACCAATCCAACCCCGCCGGCAGCTCGGCGGTCCGGCATTCGAGACAGGGAAACGGCTGCAGGTTCTCGGTCGGGAACCCGCCCCGTTCCGGCACTGCGACGGCGGTGGTGGGCAAGGGCAGCGGACCGCTGAAGTAGAGGTCCATGAGTTCGTGACAGTGTTCGCAGTCTTTGCGGTAGAAAATCACGTATTGTGAACCACTTGCGATGTCATCCGGCAGTCCGCGAACCCACGAGGCGATGTCCAGGTCGGTAAAAGGACGCCCCAGCCAGGACTGATAGTCGGGCAGATAGTAACCATCGGCCGGCAGGGTCATCGCCTGTTGAGTGTCCGAGACGCCGCCGACCACGGTCGATGGGGGCTGAATGGGCGACCGCAAGCCGAACGCGAGCGCCACGCTCGCCAGGCTCCAAAGACCTGCTGCCACGACCTTTCGGGTCGGGAGGTTCGCCGTCAGTTCGAGTCTCGGGACCCGCCGCCCGAGCAGCAGCAGCCCGAGGAAAAATGTGACGTCCGTCACCAAAGTGACCCACGGGCTGATCTCGACCGCGCCAAAGCAGCCGCAACTCGATGCACCGAGCGCCAGGTCCCCGATCAGAACCGGAATGAACGCCGCCAGCATGACGATGCCGGTCCAGCGCGCCAGCGGCGGCACCAGCACCATGACGCCGACAACGATCAGTTCCGCGGCGATGCTGAATCGAAAGACGAACATCAGGTCAAGGCCGATCGCCCCCGACCATTTGATGAGCGCGGCCGGCAGGTGACTCGGGCTGAGATCCACCAGCTTGAGCACCGCACCGGCCGCCAGCCACGACGGCACGATGACCCGCGCCAGCACGACCGCAAGCGCCCCGGCACGGCCCGGACCCTGCCTTGCGTGAGTTCCCGTCATATCAACTCCATCTCCCCTGCTCCACAGCTCTGTTGTACCTCTGATTTCGGCTCGTCGGCAAAGGGCCGGCGCGTTCTTTTACAGATCGCTGACCTCGCCCCCGAGACCGCCCCACACCGCCTTCTCCACCTCGCGGGCGAGCTTCCCGGTGCTCCTCACCGCAGCGTCCGCGCGCACCAGCATGGCGGCGGCTTCCGGATCGCCGGCCATCTCCTGCAGGTTGATCCGGACGTTCATGGCGGCGCCGAGCGCGGCCGCCCGCGCCATCCCGGCTCCAACTCCCGCATCCGACGCCGACGCCGCCATCCCGAGTTCCAGCGCACGACGGCACAGGCCGACCACCTCGGGGCAGGTCTCGGCGACCTCCAGCGGCACCCGGGCCGCCCCCAGGGTCGCCTCGCGGATCGCCTGTTCGCGACCGGCGCCGGTTGCTCTGTTGGCCTCCATGACAGCCTGGAACGCCCAGGTGTCGGCATCGATGGCGTCCAACAATTGTTGTTTCAGTTCCTGCGCCCGGATGGCGACCTCCTCGAGCTGGTCGCACACACCCTCGAACTCGGCCTTGGGATGGGGAAGATTGGCCACCATGGCGGCCAGGGAGGCGCCGAGGGCGCCCGCCAGGGCCGCCACCGAACCGCCGCCGGGCGCGGTGGAGTCGCGGGAGGTCTCGTCGGCGAACTCCTGCAGCGTCATCGACGCCAACGGCCGATCGGGGGCGAGAATGTCCTCGATGATCTTCTCCCGCGGTTCGAATCCGGCCACTTCAGCCAGCCCGAGCGAACGCACGGCCGTGTGAACGAGATCCGCTCCGGGCACGCCCCGGGACCGCCCCATGCGCTGGAGGTAGTGCCGGCCCGCGGCGAGAATCGCGCCTTTCGGAACGAGACCCACCAGTTCGGAGCCGGTGGCCCTGAGACCGCGTTGACGGGCGCTTTCTTCACAGGCGTCAAAGGCGGTGTGAATCGGAGTGACGTCGATATCCACCAGATTCATCGAGACCTGGGCGCAGCCGTACTCGGGAATGTACCAACCCACGCCACGGACCGCCTCGAGCATGCCGGGCTGGTGGATCTGTTTGCCGTCGGGTCCGGTCACCGTGCGGCCATTCTCCCTGACGTCGAATGCAACCCGGTTCGCCCACCGCTTGTCAGTGACGTTGAGGTTGACGTTGTATGCAACCAGAAACTTGCGGGCGCCGGTCACCATGGCCCCGAACTCGGGCACGAACACCGCCGGGCCGTAGTCGGGAGCAAAGTCCGGGTCCTCGAACTTGCGGGGCAGGGCCTCGTACTCGCCTTTGCGAATGGCCGCGAGCGATCGCCGCTCGGGACGGGTCGCCGCGAACTCATAAAGATAGACCGGCAGTGACAGTTCCTCGCCGACCCTCTTGCCGAGGCGATTGGCCAGCTCGACGCACTCGTCCATGGTGAGGTCGGCCACCGGAACGAAGGGGCACACGTCGACAGCGCCCATCCGTGGGTGTGCGCCGTGGTGGCCACGCAGGTCAATCAAACCACGAGCCGCCGCCACCAGCTGGAACGCGCCCTCGAGCACGGCCTCCGGTTCACCGACGAAGGTGATCACCGTGCGGTTGGTTTCGACGCCGGGGTCGACGTCGAGCAACTTGACTCCCGGCACCGCCGCGGCGGCCTGCGCTACGGCGTTGTAGACCTCTGGGTTGCGGCCGTCGGAGATGTTCGGTACGCATTCCACGATTTTCATCGTTCTTTCTCCAAGCCTGCAAAGCCTAATCGGCCCCCCAGCCTTTGACAAATCCAAACCTCATTTTCGCGCCGCGCGCGTCGCCGCGCCCGGCGCGTAAAATGAACCTCGGAAACTGTACGACAGCCAACGGAAAGTGAACGCCTATCTCTTGGCAGTCGCTTCAAGATCAGAGTCGACCATCATGCGGACCAGCTCCTCGAAGCCGATTTTCGGCTGCCACCCGAGTTCCCTCTTCACCTTCGAGGCATCGGCCAGCAAACGCTCCACCTCCGCCGGGCGGAAGTAACGCGGGTTGACCACAACGCGCCGCGCCCCCGTGGCCCGATCGACGCCGACCTCGTCGGTCCCGCTGCCCTGCCACTCGAGTTCGACGCCGACGCAGGAAAAGGCAAGCTCGCAGAACTCCCGTACCGAGTGCTCCTCTCCCGTTCCGACAACCCAGTCATCCGGCCGTTCAGCCTGCAGGATCAACCACATCGACTCGACGAAATCGCCCGCGAAGCCCCAGTCGCGACGGGCCTCCAGATTGCCGAGGGACACCCAGTCGCGGCGGCCGGCGGCGATCTCCGCCACCGCGCGGGTAATTTTCCGGGTGACGAAGTTCTCGCCCCGGCGGGGCGACTCGTGGTTGAACAGGATCCCGTTGGCGGCGAACAAGCCGCGGGCCTCCCGGTAGTTGATGGTCGCCCAGTAGGCGTAAAGCTTGGCCACCGCGTACGGCGACCGCGGGTGAAAGGGGGTCTTTTCGGTCTGCGGGACCTCGGCGACCTGGCCGAAGAGTTCCGACGACGACGCCTGATAAAAACGGGACGCGGGCACCACCCTTCGAACCGCTTCGAGCAGCCGCACCACTCCGAGACCGGAAACGTCGCCGGTGTAGGTCGGCATGTCGAACGAGATCCCGACGTGGGACTGCGCCGCGAGGTTGTAGATCTCGTCGGGCCGGACGTTTTCGAGGATCGTCGTCAGAGACTCCGCGTCGCCGAGATCGCCGTAGTGCAGCCTGACGTGGCGTTCGCCCATCCCTGCCTTGCGCAGGTGGTCGATCCGCTGCCGGTTAAAAGTCGAGGCGCGGCGGACGATGCCGTGCACCTCGTATTCCTTGCCGAGCAGGAACTCCGCGAGGTAGGAACCATCCTGCCCGGTAATGCCCGTGATCAATGCTTTTTTCATGGTGCGGAGAATAGCAGAGGGGCTCACGCCCCTCCAATTTTGAATTATGAATTCTCAATTCCGGCACCCTTTCGCAGCGATCCGCACCTTGGGGGTGGGCGGGCGGGAATTCAAAATTAAGAATTCATAATTGAGAATTCTCAGTCGATCCTGTAGTTTGGCGCTTCCTTGGTGACGACGACGTCGTGGGCGTGCGATTCCTTGAGGCCCGCTCCGGTGACGCGAATGAAACGTGCATGCTCGTGGAGCTCCGAGATGGAGGCGCAACCCGCTAGCCCCATTCCCGCGCGGAGCCCGCCGACGAGCTGGGTCAGCTGGTCCGACAGCGGACCCTTGAAGGGGACCATGCCCTCGATCCCTTCCGGCACGAGTTTGGCACGCTCGCCCCCCTCCTGGAAGTAGCGGTCGCTCGAGCCCTCGCTGCTCTTCATGGCGCCGATCGAACCCATGCCGCGGTAGGCCTTGAATGTCCGGCCCTGGTACAGGATCTGCTCACCGGGCGATTCCTCCACCCCGGCAAACAACGAGCCGATCATGATCACGTCCGCGCCCGCAGCCAGCGCCTTGGTGATGTCGCCGGAAAAGCGGATGCCGCCGTCGGCTATGATGGGCACGCCGGCGTCTTTAGCCGCACGGGCGCAGTCGATGACCGCGGTGATCTGCGGCATTCCGGCACCGGTCACGATCCTGGTCGTACAGATCGATCCGGGCCCGATCCCCACCTTGAGCGCATCCGCGCCGAGGGCGATGAGGTCGCGGGCCGCCTGTTCGGTGGCGATGTTGCCGACGATCAGGGGCGTCTCCGGAAAGGCCTTCTTGATCCGCCCGGTGGCTTCCATCACTCCGCGAGAGTGAGCGTGCGAGCTGTCGAGACACAGGACATCGACCTGGTTGGCGATCAGAGCCGCGCAGCGATCAAGAACGTCTCCGGTCACACCGACGCCGGCCGCGACCCGCAACCTGCCCAGATCGTCCTTGCACGCGTGAGGGTAGTCGTGGGCCTTCTTGATGTCCTTGACCGTGATCAGACCCTTGAGGTTGCCGGCCTCGTCGACGATCAGGAGCTTCTCGATACGGTTCTTGTGCAGCAGCGACTTGGCCTCTTCGAGCGTCGTCCCGACCGGCGCCGTCACCAGCTCTTCCTTGGTCATGAAGTCCGCGATCGGCCGGTCGAATTCGCTGCAAAACCTCAGGTCGCGGTTGGTCAGGATGCCCTCGAGCTGGCCCTGAGCGTCGACCACTGGCAGACCGGAGATCCGGTACCTGGCCATGACGTCGAGAGCCTCGCGCACGGACTGTTCCGGGTGGACGGTGACCGGATCGACGATCATGCCCGATTCCGACCGTTTGACCTTGTCCACCTCCTCGGCCTGCCGTTCGATGCTCATGTTCTTGTGGATCACGCCGACCCCGCCGAACTGCGCCATGGCAATCGCCATGTTGGCCTCGGTCACGGTGTCCATCGCCGCCGACACGATCGGCAGGCCCAGGCGAATCCCGTCGCGGGTCAGCCTCGTGCTGACATCGAGCTCGTTCGGGTGGACCTCCGAACGCCACGGCACCAGGAGAACATCGTCAAAGGTCAGACCGACCGGAATTTCTCGGCTCATCTTCTACCCCTCCGCTGCATCCGATGCCCCGTGGCACTTCTTGTACTTCTTGCCCGATCCACACGGGCACGGGTCGTTGCGCCCGACTTTCGGCTGGTCACGCCGTATGGTGACCGGCCGCGCATCGGGCGCCGACACCGGTGTGTTGGCCGCCCGCTCCTGTTGCGCGTGCGAGGTGGCCAGGCCTCTGGCGTCGGGGTGCGACAGGGTGGTGCTGACGCTCCGCCGTTTGTGCTGCATGTCCTCCACCGGCTCGGCGTGGAACAGGAACTTGACGACGTGGTCCTCGATGCGCTCCCACATGTCCTGGAAAAGGGCGAACGACTCGCGTTTGTACTCCACCAGGGGGTTCCGTTGGCCGTATGCCCTGAGGCCGATGCCCTCGCGCAGATGGTCGAGGGCCAACAGATGGTCCTTCCACTGCCGGTCGACGGTATCGAGCAGGAGGAATTTTTCGAGTCGGGCGAACTCGTCGCTGCCGAAATGCTCGACCCGCGTCTCGTAGTGGTCAACGGCCGCCTTCCTGATGATCTCCTCGAGATCGGGCCGGTTGACGGTTTCCCAGTCGACCCCGATCTGGTCGACGGTGAGACCGAAGTAGGTGCGGTACTCGCGGGTCAGCGCAGTGCGGTCCCAATCCTCGGGGTCGGCCTCTTCCGGGCAGAACTCGTCGATCAGCGAACCGACGACCGCGTCGATCACCCGCAGGATGTAGTTGCGGCCCTCGGCGCCTTCGAGAATCTGGCGGCGAAGCTTGTAGACCGCCACCCGCTGTTTGTTCATGACATCGTCGTACTCGAGAAGATGCTTGCGGATCTCGAAGTTGCGGCCCTCGACCTGTTTCTGCGCGCGTTCGATGGACTTCGACACCATGCGGGATTCGATCGGGATGTCCTCTTCCATCCCCAGGCGGTCCATCATCTTCCGCACCCAGTCGGAGGCGAAGATGCGCATCAGGTCGTCCTCGAGCGAGAGGAAGAACCGCGACGAGCCCGGGTCGCCCTGACGTCCGCTGCGTCCTCGCAACTGGTTGTCGATCCGCCGCGACTCGTGGCGTTCGGTGCCCAAGATGTGCAGCCCCCCGGCTTCGAGAACCTGCTGTTTCTCCTTCGCGCACAGCGCCTCGTACTTCTCCATCAGTGCGGCGAACTCCTCGGGGGTGGTTTCCGCCTTCGCTTCCATCTTGGCGAGGCCCTCGGGGCTGCCGCCGAGCACGATGTCGGTTCCGCGCCCCGCCATATTGGTGGCGATGGTCACCGCGCCCATACGGCCCGCCTGAGCCACGATATCGGCCTCGCGCTCGTGGTACTTGGCGTTGAGGACGACGTGCTTGACCTTTTTTTTCTGGAGCAACTTGGACAAACGCTCGGAATTTTCGATCGAAACCGTACCGACCAGCACCGGTTGGGAGCGCTCGTTGCAATCGGCGATCTCCTCGATGGCCGCCTTGAACTTCTCCTTTTCGGTCTTGTAGACCATATCGGCGTGGTCGGCGCGAACCATGGGCTGGTTGGTTGGGACCACCGACACGTCGAGACCGTAGATTTTTTCGAACTCTTCCGCTTCGGTCTCGGCGGTGCCCGTCATCCCGGCCAACTTGTCGTACATCCGGAAGTAGTTCTGAAGGGTGACCGTGGCCAGCGTCTGATTCTCGGACTGGATCTTGACCTTTTCCTTGGCTTCCACCGCCTGGTGAAGCCCGTCGGACCACCGACGCCCGGACATCAGACGGCCGGTGAACTCATCGACGATCGTGACCTCGCCGTCCTTGACGATATACTCCTTGTCGCGGCGGAACAGGCTGTGCGCCCGCAAGGCCTGGTTGACCGCGTGCAGGATCTCGATGTTGGACGGATCGTAGAGATTGGTGACGCTGAGCAGCTTTTCGGCGGTGGCCATGCCCTCGTCGGTGAGCGAGGCTGTCTGCGCCTTCTCATCGACCAGATAGTCGCCGGTGACCTCTTTGTTGCCGTGTTTGTCTTCGATCTCCTCGCCCTGTTTCAACCGCGGGATGATCGCGTCGACCTTGTAATAGAGGTCCACCGAGACCTCGGAAGGGCCGGAGATGATCAGCGGCGTCCGGGCCTCGTCGACCAGGATCGAGTCCACCTCGTCGACGATGGCATAGGTGTGGCCGCGCTGCACCATGCGTTCGATTTCGAACTTCATGTTGTCGCGCAGATAGTCGAACCCGAACTCGTTGTTGGTGCCGTAGGTGATGTCCGCGGCATAGGCGTTCTTGCGTTCGACATCATTCATCTGATTCTGGATGCAGCCCACGGTCAGCCCGAGAAAACGGTAGATCCGGCCCATCCAGTCGGCGTCGCGCTTCGCCAGGTAGTCGTTGACGGTCACCACATGCACGCCGCGACCGGTCAGCGCGTTCAGGCAGACCGCCAGCGTCGCCACCAGGGTCTTGCCCTCACCGGTACGCATCTCGGCGATCCGACCTTCGTGAAGGACGATGCCACCCATGAGCTGAACATCGAAGTGCCGCATGCCAACGGAACGCTTGCCGGCTTCACGCACCAGGGCGAAGACCTCGTTCAATTCCGGGTCGAGGATCCTCTGTACGAAAGTGCTTCGCTCGCGGGGCTCTGCCGGCAGTTCGGACGTGGCCGACCGGACCTTCTGCTTGATGGATTCGAACCGCTGTCTCAGCCCGTCGTCGGAGAGGCCTGCGAACTCGGTCTCGTGCGCGTTGATGGCCGCGACCATCGGCTTCATCCGCTTGAAATCTCGCTCGTGTTTGGTGCCGAACACGGCGCCAATCGCTCTTTCGAACAGGTTCATTCACTCACCTCGCCGGATTGCAAAATGCCGGGGCGTCCCCCGGCGCAGTCGGTGCATTGACCAGCGTCGCCGCCGGTCCTAGCAGCCTAGTTCAGCCCGACCGCGATTGCAACGCACCCGCCTCGACGGCACTTGGAATCTTTGACCGATACGCACCCGGGAAATGGTCTCGTGCGGCGGAGGTGCCTGGCTCCCAAGATGATGTTGTCCTCAACATCATCTTGGCGTGCCTGGCTCCTCACGGGAATCGCGACCGGACAGTCTTAAAACGCGTCGAGAATGTAGTACAGAGGATTCACGGCTTTGCCGTCGACGTGCACCTCATAATGGAGGTGGGGGCCGGTTGAGCGCCCGGAGTTACCCAAAAGGCCCAGTTCCTGGCCGCGGTGGACCTCGTCACCCGGTTCGACCAAGATCTTGTCGAGGTGGCCGTACACGGTCGTGAAACCGTAATCGTGCGAAATCCTGACCGTTTTCCCGAGACCGCCGTTGCGGCCCGCAAACACCACGATCCCGTCAGCCGGCGCCTTGATCGGCGTGCCCCGGCGGGCTGCGAGGTCGAGCCCGCGGTGGTACGCCGGGCGGCCGGTGAACGGGTCCTTGCGGCGTCCGAATCCGTCGCTGATGAGTCCCAGCGTGGGAGCGATCGTCGGCGTCGAGGCAAGAAGATGTTCCTGCTCGGAGAGGTGTCCCTCGACGAGCTCGAGTTGCCGTTCGACCCACCGACCCTGAGCGGCCAGCGCCTCGGGTGACTCCGGCAGGCGGTCGTAGGGACCACCGGCGCCCACCCTGGTGCCGCTTTCTCCCGCGCCCGAGAACCCGACAGCCTGCGCTTCCATGCCCGTCGCCAGAGCGAGCCGCGAGGTCCGCTCCTCGAACTCGTCCAACCGGCCCTGGACCTCGGAGATGGTCACCTCGAGTTCCCGGTTCACATCGGTGAGCTCGACATTTTCGACCCGCAGGCGATCCACCTCGACGCGCCGGTTCACGGCGCTTCCGGTATAGGTGATCGCGACAATCGAGAGAACCAAACCCACTGTTGCCGCGCACGCCGCCACGACCGCCGTCCTCGTTGAAAACGAGAACTTGACGAAACGCGCTTTGCTGTGGGGCACGATGATGATCGTGTTCAGTCGCCCCGGCATGCCGCCCCTCCTTCAATGGGACATAGCGAACACGTTTTCACGAGTATCGCAACCAGATTGTCCCATCCACTCCGCGGGGTGTCAAATCAACGTGACGGAGATCACAAGCCACTCTTCTCAACATCCGGCTGATGCTCGCCATATCACTCATTCGGCTCGACTTTCGCGTCGCCGTTTCGACCCTTGGTTGCCGTCCGCATGAGGTCGACCATCTCGTCGAGCCGGTTCTGGCACTTTTCGAATACGCTGCCGGGCGTCCATCCCTTGCTTTTTCGCCAGCGGCCGGCCTCGACCCCGGTGAGAATTTCGATCCCATCCGCGATGGCGTCCACCGCCCAGACATGGAATCGGCCTTCCGCCACCGCCTGCACCACCTCGGCCGAGAGGTTGAGGTCGCGGACGTTGGTGAACGGAATCAGGACTCCCTGGCTGCCCGTCAGACCGGCGCCCTCGCACACCCTGAAGAAGCCTTCGATCTTCTCGTTGACGCCGCCGATGGCCTGCACCCGGCCGAACTGGTCAACCGATCCGGTGACGGCGACCTCCTGCCGCAGGCCGATCCCCGAAAGCGCCGAGAGGATGGCGTAGATCTCGGTGGAGGATGCGGAATCACCGTCGATCCCTCCGTAGGACTGTTCGAAAGTCACCGAACAGGCCATGGTGAGCGGGAATCTCCGCGCGAACGTGCCGCGAAGGAAACCGGTGAGGATGCTCACCCCCTTGTCATAGGTCGGTCCGGACAGACCTGCCTGCCGTTCGACGTTGATGACCCCCTCGCGTCCGAGACCCACCCGGGCCGTGATGCGGCTCGGCTTGCCGAACCTGTGGTGGCCGAGGTCATAGACCGCGAGACCGTTCACCTGCCCGACCACCACGCCTGAGGTCGCGATGGTCACCACGCCTTCGCTGATGATCTGGTGGGAGCGGTCCTCACTCAGGGAGTGCCGGCGGTGGCGGGCGCCATGCGCTTGTTCGACGTGGGCCCTCGAAACGACCTTTGCCCGGTCCTGTTCGGCGACGTACGACGACTCGCGAAGAAGATCGGCCAGATCCGAAAACTGGCTCGAAAACCGACGCCGCCAGCCGCCGAGGCGAACCGCCTCCTCGAGCAGGGCCGCGGCCCCTCCGGCGTCCAGCTCCAAAAGCTCTTCCTCGTCGATCACCTTTCGGAACACCGAGAGAAGATCCCTGGCGTGGTCGCGCGAGTTTTCCAGCAGGTTGTCGAAATCCGCCAGCACCTTGAAGATCTTCGGAAAGTCCCGGTCGTACTGGAAAAGAAGGTCGTAGATGTTCCGGCTGCCGATAATCACGACCTTGACATCAATCGGCACAGGCTCCGGGCTGAGCAGGATCGCTCCGAGAACCATGCTCTCCATGGATTGGATCTGCACCCGGCGGTATTTGAGCGCACGTTTGAGCCCCGGCCACACTCTCGGTTCCATCAAGACGTCGTCTGCGTTGAGCACCAGAAAACCACCGTTCGCCCGCAGCAGCGATCCCGCCCGGATATGCATGAACGATGTCGAAGTCTCCCCCGAGGAAGTCATCTCGCGCTCGATGGTGCCGAAGAGGTTGGTGTAGCTGGGCTCCGTCTCCATCACCACCGGACGTCCGCTGGCATCGCTGTTGTCCACCACCAGGTTGACGCGCCAACGCAAGAACGGATCCACGTCGCCCGGCACCTCGTCGGCGGAGATCATGAACAGCTCCAGGTTTTCACCGAGATCCGCCGCTACCGCTTCGAGGTAGGCGCCCGCACGGGGGTCCTTGACCAAACGGCGGACGCGATCGACCGCCGCGTCGAAGGCGGGCTGGATGAGTTTTCGCCGGATGTCCTCCACCCGGTGCTGCACCATCCGCCGGATCTCCGAGACCTCCTGAAACACATCGTGAAACTTCTCGGTGAGCCGACCGTGCTCCAGGGTCAGTTTGGTCACTTGGTCAGTCGTCAGCACGCCCTGGTCGGCGAGCTCTCCGAGTTTTTCGATGGGCACCGGAGTTTCCTTGACGAGGGGTAGAATGTCCGGCCGCGTCACCATCCCCGCCTGGACCTGGACCAATGAAAAACCGGACTCGGTGACCTCCTTCTCGAATGCCGTCACCAGCTCCTTCTCCCGCCGTTGGAGCGGTTCGACCGCGCGCTCGATCCGCGACCGGAACTCGCGGTCGGAGAGGATGCCCGGGAGATTGTGCGACATCTCATCGATAAGGTCGTCCATGCCTTTCCGGAGCTTCCCGCCCGTTCCCGCCTTCAGGAAGAGCACGCAGGGTTCGTCCGGTTTTCGGAAATTGGATACGAAACAGATGTCGTCAGGGCGATCTTCGCCTTCGGCGAGGCGCTCGACGAATTGCTTGATGGTGGTCAGCCGCCCGGTGCCGGACATCCCGGTCACGAAAACGTTGAAACCGAGGCTGCGGATCCCGAGGCCAAAGGCGATCGCCTCCACCGCCCGATCCTGAGCGACGATGGTAGCCGCCGGTTTGATGGCAGCGGTTCCGGTTTTCGGCACCCAACTCTTCGGGCACCGCCACGCCAGGTCCTGCGGCTTGAGTTGATGAATCATGAGTCCTCCTTCAGGGAAAGCAAGGCCGGCAACAGGGTAATGCCGAGGACGGACGTGGCAACGGCGCCCAGTATCGCCGCCGCCCCCACCGAGCGGAGCCCGGGATAGTGCGACAGCACCAGCGAACCGAACCCGACGACCGTCGTCAGGGCTGCAACGGCGATGGCCTTGGCGGTTTCAGCCAGCTGTGTCCGGTCGCCGCCGGACTCGTACCAGCGATGCAGCAGGTGAACCCCATAGTCGACCCCGATGCCGATGATCATGGTGATGACGAAAATGTTGAAGAAATTGAGGCGGAACCCGAGCACGGCCATTCCACCGAGCATCCACACCATGCCGACGATGAGCGGCACCAACGCGAGCAATGCGCGCAACGGTCCGCCGAGATCGGCCCACATCAGCACGAAGACCAGTCCAAACCCGAGCACTGAGGCCTTGACGGCATCCTTCCACACGATCCTGCGGAGCTCCGCCGATATCACGTTGGCGCCGGCCAACACTGCGCCCGGATGTGCCTCGATCACCGCGGCGAGCGCCGGCGACGCTCCACGCCGCCACTGCCCGACCGGCGGGTAGAGGTAAATCGCCGCTGAGACTTCGCCGTCGGCGGTCGCCACGTAGCGATCCACCACGCGCGCCAGGGCCGTCCCCTCGAGGTCTGCGAGCGACAGCGGTTGTCGTCGATGCAATGCCGTCACCAGGTGATCGATCCCGGTTTCGAAGGCGACCGGGTTGAGTCCGGCGGTACGCAACGCCGCGTCGAATCGTTCGTGGAGCCCGTCGAACCCCGGGGCCGCCTCCTCGAGGCGGGCGATCACGACCGCCTGCACATCCTGCGGGGGGATGACACCGGCGATGGTGTCCACACCAACCAGGTTTTCGCCGTCGACCAGGGCCTCCACATCGGGGAGGATCGCCCGCGCCTTTTCCAGAGCCTCCGCTTCGTTGGCACCGTCGACGCGCAGGACCATGGGCGAGAAACGGAGGTCGAATGCATCCATCACCTCCTGGCGAAGCTGGATCGCCCGATTGTCCCCCGATCGCATGTGGTTGAAATCGTCGTCCCACTCGAGCGATCGCGCGGCAAAACCGAGAGCCACGGTGATGACCGTGGCCGCAACGATGGTGACCACAGGCCGCCGCATGGCGGCGCGACACAGCAGATCAGACCCGAAGGAATGGAGGTAGAGCTGTTTGTCCACCTGCCGATAAGAATCGAAAAAGGTCAGAAGAGCTGGCAACAGTGTGTAGACCGTGACCACGAGCAGCAGAATCCCGGTGCCGGTCAACAACCCCAGTTCCCACAAACCGGCGAAGTCGGTGACCAGGAACGAGTAGAACGTGGCGGCCGTGGTCACCGCGCCGAGCAGCACGCCGACCCCGGTGTGCCGGCCCATCGCATCGACCGCCTCGACGTGTGACGAACCCCGTCGCCGCTCTTCGACATAGCGGGCGTAGAGCACGATCACGAAGTCGATCCCGAGCCCGATCACGAGACCGCCGAACGCCGAGGTCAGGGAATTGATCCGGCCCAACGCCAACGCTCCGAATGAAAAGGTCAGAGCGATCCCCGTGACAAGAGGGAAGAAGGCGTAGACCAGCGATGCCCAACTGCGAAACGCGAGCAGGAAGAGCAGCATGACGCCGGCCAGGGACGACACCAGGCCGACCACCACATCCGACGTGATGAGGCGAGCATCGTCAAGCGCCACCACGTAACCGCCGGTGAACTCGACCCGCGGCGCCGGACCCTCCCCCGTTTCTTCCGTCCACCGGGCGGAAAGTTCCGAGACGCGCAGGTCAAGGCCCTCGACCAGTTCCCGATCGAACTCCAGATCCTGGGCCGGCCGCACCGGTTTGGCCATGATCAGCAGGAATCGTCGATTGCCGTCGATGAGGCAGCCGGTCTCGGGGTCGACGCTGACGCCGACCCCGCCCAATTTCACCCGCGCCAGGATCCGCGGCAGGAGTCCCATCGGGTCGAGCCGGAGGAGGTCTTTCGTGACCAGGCTCTGGGGCGCCATCAGCTGCGCCCGCAGACTCTGGGCGGTTTCTTCCAGACCCTTGTCGTCGAGAGCTGCGATGACCTCGTCCAACTCCGCCGGTTCCAGAAACAGCGTCGCCCGGTCGAGCAGCGGCACCGCGGCCTCGGCCGTGCTGTCGACCCGGTACTCGACCCAGTCGATCTGGTCCCACGCCCGAAGCACACCCGCCAGGCGGTCCGCAAATTCGATGGTGGTCTCGAGCCCGATCCCGGGTTCGAGATGCACGACCACCAGCAACGTGTCGACCGATCCAAAACGCTCGACCGTGGTCCTGAATCCCTTGACGACCGGGTTGTCGCGCGGCACCAGAGACAGGATGTCGGTCTCGAGGCTCACCTGCGATGCGAGGAGGGCTGCCACGATCCATGAAGCCAACGCCACCACCGCGATCAGCCGCGGCCGGCGGCGCCCGAAACGAACCAGAAAGAGGGGTAGCTGCCGCGGCAGCAACCCTCGACTCACGTCGGGTCCTCTGTCAACACACCGCGATTCTGCCAGAAGTAGACCGCCATCGAGGCCACGGTCAGGGCGACGGTGATCCACAGCGCCACCGCGGCGATGATCTGCCACTTGTCGGAGTGGATGCTGAAGATGAGGATCGAGACGGTGATGATCTGGGCCGTGGTCTTTGCCTTACCCAGCCAGTTGGCCGAGATGGCAACCCCCCGCTCGAGAGCTATCAGCCGCAAGGCAGTCACCGCGAACTCGCGGCCGACGATCAACGTCACCATCCAGGCGGGCGCCTGCCCCAACTCCACCAAGGAAATAAACGCCGCACTCATCAGGAGCTTGTCGGCGATCGGATCGAGCATGGCGCCGGTGGTGGTAATGCGGTTGGTCCGACGGGCTATAATTCCATCAAGGGCATCGGTCAATGCTGCCAACAGGAAGATGCCCAATCCCCAGTATTCCTTGTCAGGAACTTCGGTCAGCAGCACCACCACGAGGAGCGGTACGAGAAAGATGCGAAACAGGGTCAACATGTTGGGGATGTTCCACATCCGGACCTCCTCTGTGTTCCGGCGGCCCCCCTGCCCGGGTTCGTGTCGATTTCGCTCGGAGGGCTGGACCGGACCGGATGATTCTAACGTGGCCCGGTCGCCGCGTCACGCCGTTTCGAGAGTCTGTCGCCGGCAATGCGGGTAACCTCCCCCTGCGTCAACCATCCTTCGAAGGAAGCCGGTCAACGCTGTCACAGCTGCCGGAAATGGCTCTGCGAGGCCTGTGTTCAGCGCTTCGGCAGCCACGTCTACTGCGGCCGGAAGTGCCGGCTGGCAGGTCTTTCAAAGGGTTTTTTCCTCGACGGCTTGAGGCTCGCGCGCCGACCTCTCCATCCCGTCTGGGTCCTGGCGGTCACCGCCGCCGTATCAGCTGCCCTGCTGACCGTTATCGGCCTCCATATCGCCGAGCTGATCGCGTTGAGCGGTCCCGACGACTCGAGTGAGTCAGAACCCACCCTGCGACCGACCTTCACGGCCACGGTCGTCAACGGCGACCACGGCCGGGTCGTACGGGTCGAGGGCCGTCCCGGCACGCAGGTGTTGGTGCTGGTGAATGAACAACCGTCGAGGGTGCTCACGATCGGCGCCGAAGGCGCCACCGAGTCGTCGATCCCGCTTTCGGTTGACGACAGCGGCTCGCTGCGTTTCGTCGCCCTGTCCGAACCCACCCTCGACATCGTGCTTCCAGCGGCGCCGAGCCCGACCGGCATTTCGCAACCGACGCCCGTTGAGCGGCCAACTGCCACGCTCGACCCGGTGGCCCGCCGGGTCGCGGCGGCTGGACCGACTCCCGCCCTGTCGCCGCCGGTTCTGCAGTTGGTAGCCGACGCGGGACCGCACATCGCGTTGACCTTCGATGGCAACTCGTCGTCCAACCGAACCGGAGAGCTGCTCGACCTCTTGCACGACCTCGACCTGGAGGTCACGTTGTTCGTGACCGGTCAATTCGTCGAACGCTACCCGGAAGTCGTTCGCCGAGCGGTGCTCGCCGGCCATGAAGTCGCCAACCACACGTTCTCTCACCCCCACCTCACCACGTATGCGCAAGACCGTCGCCACAACCTGCAAACCGGCATCACCCGCGAGCGGTTTCAAAACGAGCTGCGCAGGACCGAGCAGGCATTCAGAAAGGCCACGGGAAGGCCGATGGCGCCTCTGTGGAGGGCGCCCTACGGCGAGGAGAACAGCACCCTCCGCGGGTGGGCTCTGGAGACGGGATACCTGCACGTTCGCTGGAGCTCCCTGGAGGGCGCCTCCCTGGATTCACGGGACTGGGTGGCCAACGAACACTCGTCGATGTACCAGAATTCATCCACCATGATGGACCGTCTGCTGCGGTTTCCCGAGCTTCATGGCGGCATCGTTCTCATGCATCTGGCAACCGACCGCGATGAGGCTCCCTGGGAAGAGCTGCCCACCTTTGTCGAAACTCTGCGCGAACGCGGAGTGGCGCCGACAACGGTCATGCAGCTGCTGGAGTCGTCTCCCACCTGGCGGCCCTGGCTGCACCGCGCACAAGTTCGCCACCGGGAAACGTTTGAACGTCAGGACGCCAAGGCGTCACGATGATGTGAGGCCCAGAAACCTGCGGGCGGCAATTCGCCCCATCTCGACAAGGTCATCGAAGCGCTGCCATTCCGCCCAACGCGCCGAACCGACCTCCGGTCGAATGACGTGAGACGCTCCTTGGAGCTGCTGGAACCGCAGCAGACGGGCGGTCATCATCTGCGTCCGCATCATGGTATCGAGCACGAGGTCGTCTTTTCCGATTGGCGGAACGTCAAGGGACACGTCGACGGCGATCACCGGCCAGCCCTCGTTCCGGGCCACCACCGCCGGAACCTCGGCGACCACCCCGCCGTCGACCAACAATCGGCCCCCGATTTCCACCGCCGGCACCACACCGGGGATCGCACTCGAGGCGACCAAAGCCTGCCGCAGGGAACCCTCCCTCAAACAGACCGCCTCACCGGTCTCGAGGTCGGTCGCAACGACCACCAGTTTTTTCGGCAGATCGGCAAACGACACGTCCGGCACCAGGTGCTCCAGCACCTGTTCGAGATCCCTGCTTTCGAGGATCGTGCTCCGGTTCATGGCAAACGAGATCACCACCCGATTGCGGATCCGGCGGGCCACCTGGATCAGGGGGTGCTCTTTTTTCTGGGCGTCAGGGACCCCGCCTATCGGCCGCACCGAGGGAATCAATCCCTTCTCGATCGCATCCCGCCAGAGTTCGATGGCTCGACTCGCGGACCCATGGACCAGCACCATCCCGCCGGCCACCGCTCCCATACTGGTGCCCACGATCGCCTGAAAGGACAGGCCGGACTCTTCGAGGACCTGCAACACGCCGAGGTGGGCGAATCCTCGCGCACCGCCTCCACCAAGTGCCAACACCGGCGGGCGCAGGCGCCAGACCATCTGTTTCGTGAAATGTCGGATCGTCGCCACTGGATCCGCCGCCACCCTGTCAGCCCTTGGCCGTGCCTTTTCCGGGTTTTCCAGATTTCGACGCCGAACTCTTCGCACGGCGGCCCCCGGCGGAGCCCGCGCCCGCCGCGATCGCCTTCGTTTTCGACGACGAACCGGCCCTGATCGATTTCACCCGAGACGAAGCGCCGGCCTTTTTCTGCCGCGGCCCCGGGTGACGCTTGGCGACCTCGGCCAACAAGCCCATCAGCGCCTCGTGAACCCCTTCGGCCACGCGGTGGGCCTTGTCGGAGATCTTGTCGAGGTCGTCGGTCTGGCCTCGCGGGTCGATATCGGCGATCCGGTCGCCCTTTTTCACGGGCACGCCGTCGCGCAACAATCCGCGCAGAACTCCTGCAATCCTGGCAGTCACCGGGTAGGACGCGTCAACCGGGACACCCTGGCGAAAATCTTCGACGCCATAGACCGAAACCACCGTTCCGATCCGTTCTCCCTGCCCGACCTCGCCGCCGATCTCGTGGTGGGTAAAAAAGATTCCGTCGCGAACCGCCTTGACCGATCGTTCGTTGGCGTACCCCAGGATCTGCGCCGGTGGCTCGTCCCGCAATCGTTCACCGGTGTCCTCGAGAACCGAGCCGACCTGCGGACCGCGCACCGTGTCGATGACCGCGTCACAGTCCTTGCGAACCACATACCCCGGTCCGAGTGCGATCACGACCGGAGCGATGCCTGCCTTGAGGCCCCAGTTTTTTCGCAGCATGGCCGCTTCGATGAAGATCTTGGGTTGCCACTCATGCAGCACATCCTCGAGCGCGAGGGCTGCAACCGCGACGTCGCCTTCCGCGTTGGCCTGCACGGCTTCAGCCACGTTGTGAACATAGCGACCGCGTACGCCCTGGATGGTCTGGGTGCCGTCGAGAATCGCTTCAGAAAAGCACACCTGGCGGCGGACCGCCTTGGGGTACCGCCGTTCGAGCATGAGGATGTTGGTGAAGCCCTGGGTATACAGGTGTTGGGCTGTGCCCGACGCCAGCTCCCCGGCGCCCCGAATCAACACGCGGTAGTCGCTCGGCTTCATCCCTCCCCCATCTCAACCTGGAGACCCGGTTGCAAGTGATGGGACATTCTAGCGTGCACTTGCAAAGCTGTCACGCGTCCGGCCACGACAATCGCAATCTGGAGATTCGTCGGTGAGTCACGGCGTTACCAGCACGCGGATGTCCGGGACGTTGCGGTAGCGTTCGCCGTAGTCGAGACCGTAACCCACCACAAACAGGTCCTCGATTTCGGTGCCGAGAAACGCTACGTCGACCTCCACCTGACGCCGCGACGGCTTGGACAACAGCGCGACCACCTGAATTGATCGCGGGTGTCTGGCCTCGATGAGGCGGATCACGTCGGTGAGGGTGGTGCCGGTGTCGACGATGTCCTCGACGAGGTACACGTCTCGATCGCGCACGTCGACCGTGATGTCCTTGACCAGGACGACCGAGCCGGAAGATGTCGTGCTCGCTCCATAGCTGGAAACCTGAATGAAGTCCATCTCGAGGGGACGGTCGATCCGCCGCGTGAGATCGGTAAAGAAATACACACAGCCCTTCAACACGCCGACGAACACCGCCGCCCGACCATCGAGGTCCGCCTCGATCTCGCGTGCGAGGCGCTCGACCATGGTCTCGATCGCGTGCCGACTCACTACAACTTGTCCGAGCATCGTCGTCCTCCCGAATAGTCCGGCACCTGCGAACGGTGTATCCTGAAAATTGATGAAAACCTCAGGGGCGGCACCGGCGAGTGTTCGGTATACCACACTGTCCGACCGCTTCCGATCGTTGTGGACGTTTTATCAGTTTCTCAGTGGCGTTCTCAAGCACCTGGGCGAAGGTCCCATGCCCTACAGCTACGATTTTCAAGGGCTCCACCGCCACCTTCAAGAGTTGGTCCACACCGTCGGTCTCGAGGGCACCGCACGAGCTTCGACCGAACTCGATCAGGTGGAGCGCGAACTCGACCGGATCCATCGTGAGTTGGCCCGGATCGAGGGCGAGTATGCCCCGTCGGCGCTTCGGAAATTCTTCGATCACATCAAACGCCAGGATGAAAAAATCCTCTGCGCGCTGATCAAGTTTTACCTGTTGTACAAGCACTTCGAACAGGACACCCTGGACAAACTCGACATCCTGTTGACGCGTCTCGCCGAGGCGCCGGCAGACGACGGGCGCGCCGTACCGCGGGACCCGGATGATCTCTCGAGAACGTTTCAGAACCTGAGCGAATTCACGAGCCTGCCGGAGTTGCCGGCGGCAGAGCTGTCGCCATTGGTGGAAGCCGTGCACTCGATCCGCAAGGAGCTCCAGGAGATCGACGGTTACATGGCTCTTGTGGAATCCAAGGTGTACGACCGTTACCGGCGCCTCAAACAGCGGTTCGGTCGAACAGCCCTCCACCCGGCACTGATGGTGGAAATCACGACCACCAACATCGCCGCCAAAAACAGGTTCAAGGAGCTCTTCGAAACCGAAGAAAAAAATGTCGTCGAAAAAACCAACCGCATTTACGAGATCGAACGCTACCTCACAGATCACCCCGAACTCGCCAATGACGACCTTCAGCAAAAGCTCGAGGACTTCCGCCACTTCCGGATCCGTTACGAGTCAGGCCGCCGCAAGGAAAACGTCAAGAGAGATGACATCACCGAAATGACAAGCGCCATGCAGGCTGTGCTGGCCCGTTTCGACCCCGCACCGAGGGGATCGAACGCTGTCGCAGAAAAGCCGCGGGAGACTGATCCATTCACGGCGCCTCCGGATCTCGCCCCCCGGGCCTCGATCACGATGTCAGGAGCCGGCTCGGCGCCGGATTTGCTGGATGACGGTATCGACGAGGGCGAACGCCGAAGGGGCATGTCGATCACAGAGTTGCTGCCGCCGGACCCGCTGCTCAACGAGACCCTGCACAAGATCATGTTCGCCCTCGAATTGGTGGTCTGGGACCGCCTGCCATCTCAGATCAGCCAGGCCTCCGAAATCAAAAACCTCAAGCTCGAAGCCTGGGAGGCGGAGAGTTATCAAACGCTCGCTGGGGAGACCGTCGAAAATGGGACTGCCGAGTGGGAGCTGCTTCGTTTCTTCCTGTCATCGGCCGCCCTACGAATCAAAATGGAGGAGGAGGCTCAGGAGATCGTCAACCTCGAAACGAACGAAAACGCTGAACGCCTCTGGGCGGTTCTGGAAAACTCCGCGCAGAGCCTCGAGCGGGCGCGCGACACCGACCACCGTTTTCAGTGGTTCGTCGATGACATGTTGTTTCGGGGCGACACCCACAAGCTGGAGCAGGTCTACAGGTCGCGCTTCCGCTTTCTCCATGCCTATTCCGGGCTGTGGCTCGACCATCAACGGTGCGGTGGGTTGACGCCTTTATAAACGGAGCCGGTAGTGAACCGTCATTCGCGACGCCAGGCCGGCGGCGGATCCTCCGGGAGTCTCGCACCGAGGGCGCTGTATGCCGACGAAGGCTGGCGGCCGGCGGGCGCACTCCGGCGCCTTTTCGCGACGCTATTGGACATGGCCGTGTTTTGTGGCCTCTGCATGCTGCTCGCGATCCCCATCGAACAGACCTTCGAATGGAGCGCGTTGTGGGGCGGTTTCGACGACATCGCCCGGGCGGCATCCAACCGCGAGTGGCTCAGCCACGCCAGCAGCGTGCTCGGTTTTTGGATCGCCCTGTGGTGGTGCTACTTCATTGTCGGCTGGGGGTTGCTCGGCGCAACGCCCGGCAAGTGGGCGATGGGGCTTCGAATCGTGGACTACCGGCAGCGCTGCCCCATCGGTCCGACTCGCGCCATGCTCCGCCTCGCGGCGTACTGCGTGAGCTCCATAACATTCGAGTGGGGGCACCTCATGATCCTGTTCAGGAACGACCGGCGCGCACTGCACGATGTCCTCGCCGGCACCCGGGTGGTTTGGAAATCGACGCCCTCGCGGCGGGACCTCAGTGAAACTGAAGAGGACCCTGGTGAAGAGATCCCCGATGACGAGGCGGAGATCGAGGGCGCGGGGAAAAAATCCCCACCCGAAGTTGTTCTCCCGTGATTCGTCGTGGAGGAGCAGAACCAGCGATCAGCGGAGAAAGCCCTGCAGAGAGTGTTTCATGTGGGAGCGCCGTAGCTTGTTGAGGGCGCGGCTCTCGATCTGTCGCACCCTTTCCCTCGACAACTCCATGATCTCGCCGATCTCGCGCAGCGTCTTGGGCTGATCGTCGGTCAAACCGAAGCGCAGGTTGAGCACCCGCCGTTCCCGTTCGGGCAATTCAGCCAGTGCGTCGTCGATGGCACGTGAGAAGCTCTTCCTGAGCAACAGCTCATCGGTGTCGGGGATCCCGGTCTGCTCGAGCAGATCGCCGAGCTCTGAATCTCCTTCGGATGCGATGGGTTCGTTCAGCGAGAGCGAGCCTCTTGAAGCTCTCGTCAGCACGCGAACATCGTCGACTGTTATTCCGACCTCTTCTGACAGCTCCTTCTCGGTAGGCGCCCTGCCGAACCGTTCGCCGAGCAACGACCGGATCCGTTCCAGACGATACAAAGTGTTGGCCTGTTTTTGCGGCAGACGGAACGACCCTGCGTGCTCGGCAAGGGCATGCAGAATGGCCTGGCGAACCCACCACACCGCGTAGGTGATGAACTTGACATCGTGACCCTCGTGGGAGGGATCGTACTTCTTGGCCGCCTGGATCAGACCGAGGTTCCCCTCGTGGATCAAATCGAGAAAGGAAACGTTGGGATTCCGGTACCGCTTGGCATAGGCCACGACAAATCTCAGGTTGGCCTCAACCAGGTCGCGCAGCGCATCCTCGTCACCATCGTGGATGCGGCGCGCGAGTTCGATCTCCCGGTCGTGTTCGATGGGCGGGTATTGGCCGATCTCCTTGAGGTAGCGGCGGAGAGTTGCCACCTCGGCGTCCGGAGTCGATCCGCCGCGGCGGGTCATTCCTCTTCCACAACCTGCAAAGTCGTCGACTCCACCTTGACGAGCGAGTGGTACCTCGGCACCTCGCCATGTTGCTGGATCGTGCGACGGATCAGCTTGGTCAGCATTTCGTTCTCGAGCTGCAGCCGGTTGATCTGGCTCTTGAGGTTGAGAATGATGTCGACACCGGCGAGATTGACGCCCAGATCCCTGGTCAATGCAATGACCGTTTCCAACCGTTCGCAGGTCTCCTCGTCATACAGCCTCGTATTTCCGCGCGACCGGGTCGGCTGCAGAAGACCCTCGCGTTCCCACAGACGCAACGTTTGAGGGTGGACCTGGTATTTCTCTGCTACCCAGGAGATCATGCGATATCTCGGTTTCGCCTTCATGGTCTTTCCGTTCCGCTTCCGGCAGCCGACACCGACCGGTATCCCGGGCGGGCTGACAACCGCCACCCCGCACAGGTATCCGCGCCAACGGGCCATGTGAATTGTGCCAGCGGATCTCCCGCCCTCACTTTATCACCTCGCCCGCGGTCGGTACGGGGCGACCCATTCCCGGGCCGCCCCACCGGACGCTCTCTGGTTGCGTGAATCCGCGCCGCTCCCGTCAGTTCTGATTCTCGGCGTCGACATCCACGTACTCGGCGTCGATCACCTCATCGTCCTGCGCCGACGATCCGCCGCCGCCACCGTGTTCCGCGCCGGCGTCGGGCACCCCGGCGCCGCCGTCGGCCGAGGCGCTCTGGTAGAGCACCGCCGCCACCTGGTGGCTGGCCTGCGTCAGCCGACCGTACGCCGACTCCATTTCAGTCATCGAGCCCTCTTCAAGAGCCTTCTTCGCCTCCTCCAGCGCAGTGTCAATGGAGGATGCGTCCTTCTCGGGGAGCTTTTCGCGGTTTTCGGCGATCAGTTTTTCGGTCGAGTAGATCAAGCTATCCAGCTTGTTGCGGGTCTCGATCTGCTTGCGCTTTTCCTCGTCGTCACTGGCATGTGCCTGGGCCTGATCGACCATGTTCTTGATCTCGTCGTCCGAAATGCCGGACGAGGCGGTGATCTGGATTTTCTGTTCCTTGCCGGTGCCCCGGTCCTTGGCGGAAACGTGGAGGATGCCATTGGCATCGATGTCAAACGAGACTTCGATCTGCGGAACGCCACGCGGCGCCGCAGGAATCCCGATCAGGTGGAAACGTCCCAGCGTCCGGTTGTCCGCCGCCATCGAGCGTTCGCCCTGCAGGACGTGAATCTCCACCTGGTTCTGATTGTCATCGGCGGTCGAGTAGACCTTGGATTTGCGTACCGGAATGGTGGTGTTGCGCTCGATCACGATGTCGGCCACGCCGCCCAGCGTTTCCACGCCGAGGGACAACGGCGTCACGTCGAGCAACAGCACGTCAGTGACCTCGCCAGCCAACACGCCGGCCTGAACCGCGGCGCCGATCGCAACCACTTCATCGGGATTGACGCCCTTGTTGGGCTCCTTGCCGAAGAAGTCGCTCACCAGCTTCTGCACCATCGGAATACGGGTCGAACCACCTACCAGCACCACTTCGTCGATGTTCTTGGCTTCGAGTCCGGCATCCTTGAGAGCCTGCCGGCACGGGTCCAGGGTCCGTTGCACGAGAGGTTCGATCATCTGCTCGAATTTCGAACGGGACAGCCTCAGGTTGAGGTGTTTGGGGCCAGACGCATCAGCAGTGACGAAGGGCAGATTGATGTCGCTCTCCATCGTGGAGGACAACTCCATCTTCGCCTTCTCCGCCGCCTCCTTGAGGCGTTGGATCGCCATCCGGTCCTTTGAAAGGTCGACGCCCTGATCCTTTTTGAACTCGTCCACCAGCCAGCCGATGATGAGCTGGTCGATATCGTCGCCACCGAGATGGGTGTCACCGTTGGTGGATTTCACCTCCACCACCCCGGTGCCGACATCGAGGATCGAGATGTCGAACGTACCGCCGCCAAAATCGAAAACCGCGATGGTTTCGTCGTCCTTTTTGTCGAGTCCGTACGCGAGGGCGGCGGCGGTGGGTTCGTTGACCAGTCGCAGGACCTCGAGACCGGCGATCTGCCCGGCGTCTTTCGTCGCCTGACGTTGTGCATCGTTGAAATAGGCAGGGACCGTGATCACGGCCTTTTCGACCTTGCCGCCGAGATAGTCTTCGGCCGCGGCCTTGAGCTTCTGCAGGATCATGGCCGAGATCTCGGGTGGTGAGTACAACTTGTCTTCGATTTCAATACGAGCCGTATCATTGTCGCCTTTGACGACGTGGTAGGAGATCGTCTTGATCTCACCCTGGACCTCGTCGAAACGCCGACCCATGAACCGTTTGACCGATGAAACCGTCTTCTCGGGGTTGGTGACGGCCTGCCGTTTGGCCACCTGGCCCACCAGCCGCTCCCCGTTGTTCGCGAAGCCGATCACCGACGCAGTCGTGCGATTCCCTTCCTGGTTGGGGATGACGACCGGCTTGCCACCCTCCATGACGGCCACCACCGAGTTGGTGGTACCGAGATCAATTCCAATGACTTTAGACATGCTTGAATCCTCCTCATATTTCAGATCCAGATGCTAATGTAAGACTTGAGTACATCTTTGTCAAGTATTAAAATTGACCGGAAGGCCCTCTGAAACTGTGAGTGCAATGACGATTCCCCCGTCGCTGCATCGAGGGCATCGATCGAGGACTGTGAGCGCTCAGTCGAGCAGCTGCACTCCAGGCCCCTGCGACCTCTCGACCCGACCCATGCTCCCCTCCCACGCCAGACTCCGGCTCAGGATGAGGTTTGCAATCGGGCGACCGCTCGCATCCGCTCCAGTCACCAGAATCTTGTTGCCGCGAGTCACCAGCCGGTACGGGACACCCCAGGGATCGGTAATCTCGCTGTCGTCCGAATCCACCACGAGTTCGTCCACCGACACCGGGTAGATTCCGTCGAGGTAGTAGTAGGTCTCAGCCGCTCGCGCCACCCTGTCAAGACCGATCCATGAAAGGCTCTGCCCTACCCACCGGTTCCAGACGTCTGCCCGGAAGTCGAAAAGGGGATTGATTGAATTGCGCGGAATGACCGTCAGCGAGAAGCCGAGCAGAATGAGGAACGGGATCGCCAGCCACGGCAGTGACGCGAGGCTGAAATGGCTCGGGGTCGTGATTGTGAACCCACGCCGAAGCTCTCGGGCGACCTCCTCCTGGCTGGCCTCCCGGATCAGACCGCGTTCCAACAGCTCGGCGAGAGCCTTGCACGTTTCAAACTCGATTAACGTGCTCTCGAGAATGATCTCGCTGACTGAACTGGTGCCGTTGACCAGGGGATAGACCAGCATCTGACTGTCGGTGACCTGATGATCGCCCAGCGAACCGCTCCCGGCAGTATTGTCGGTGGCGGAGAAACTGAAATCCGAATCACTGAAGAAGTCACCGCCGGAATCAACCACCTCGAGCCGCTGCGACGGGTTGTCCTTGCGGAAGATCAAACTGCGATCCGGGATCCGTTGATCGATAAACGGCCACTCGTCGGTCATGCGGGCGCCTTCCATGATGATGGAATCGGCGGCCATCGGCTGTAAGAGGTCGCGGTCGTAATCGATGTCGGTCTCTTGCGAGAAGTGGTACTCGCCGTCAGTCCAACGGAACACCCGGTAGACGATCTGCAGGATCTGCTGCTGTAATGCGATCCGCACCGTTTCGACGGGAACGACGTGGTGGTCGATCAGAATCCGCCCCAGGCGTTGCAGCGTTTCCTCCTGGCGGCGGAGAGCCCCCTCGAGTTCCGCCTCGGATACTTCGCCGCGTTTCAACAGGATGAGACCGATCATGTCCTCGGTGTGCTGGTTCAGAGTGGAGGCGCCGACGATGCATCCGTCCTGGAACGACACTGTCACCAGATTCTCGGCAGCGCGCAGAGTCAGGACGCCGGTTTTTCTCTGCAGAGAGATCAGCTGCAGGATATCGGCGAATGAGAAGTCGCGAAGCGTTCCTTCAAGCGCCATCTCACCTCCCGTCCCACGCCATGGTGGCGGAGCGCAACACCATCAACCCGGCGAGCACGGTCATCCCGATCTGTATCTGCTTGAAGTCCGCAAGGGGTTCGATCATCGGCAGAAAGCGCGGTATCCAAACCAAAGCGCCTGTGAGAAGGAACCAGGTCACGAACGAAAAGAGGACGCCGCGAAAAAGCCGATCGCTGAGATAGTAGGGGCTCCCCGGAAACAGCAGACCGCCCAGGCGCCGGCCCAGCATGGTCAAGCGCTCCCAGCTTCGAATGCTTCGCAGTTTGGTGGTCTGCTGTTCGATGGAAACCACATCACGTTTGTGAAAGACCGAAACACACTGCGGACAGATTACCGAGCTCTCGCCGAATCCCGTCTCGAGGCGGTACACCTTTCCGCATTTGGAGCACTCTTTGCCGGCCTCAAACGACCTGTGGCGGACGACGAGCATGCCGGCCCCGAACACGATGCCTATCGCAAAAATCAACGACAACGGCGCGAGCAGGTGTTGCGGCTGATGCATCGGCGGTGGTTCCTCTGCTCCGGCGGGGCCCTCCTGGACGTCGAGAACGGTCGCGAGCTGTGCAACGTCGACAGAGCCAAGACGAGGAAAGCGAATTCTCGGGTCAAGGCCCCTCAGCCCGTTTTCCGCGCTGCTGCTGCCTTTGAATTCTCGAGCGCGGTTCCGCGCCACGTCCCCCTCCTCGAAACGCCGATTGAGGTCGAGAGCCAACGAAAGATTGTGGTACACGTAGGCGTTTTGGGCATCGATTTCCAGGGCCGAGTTGAGAAGTTGCACAGCGCGCTGAGCGTCGCCGTCCTCGAGCGCGAGATTGGCGACGATGACCAATGCCCGCACATCTCGGGGATCGGCAGCGCTGGCTTTCTGGAACTGGATCTTGGCCAGGCCCGGCTCACCGTGCATGCGAAAAAGTTCGCCGAGAATCACGTGGTACGAGTAGATCTCGGCGAGAGTCGGCTCGAGATCGACGACGTCGCGCAGCGTCGAGTAGTCGATCGCGCGTTCGTCCAGCATGACCGAAACCCGGTCCGCCAGGGTCGGCGTCTGCAACAGCCGATTCTGCACCCACGACAGAACCGGGACCAGGAAGATCAACGTGAGACAGGCGATCACCGCCCAAACCCGCAGCCGGATGCCCAGATAGATCCAACTCGAACAAAACAGGTAGACCAACAACCACAGAGGACCGAGGCCTGCAAACAGCGGTAGCAGCAACACCACAAAGGTGAAAACCCAGGCGTTGGCGGGCCGGAAAAGCACTCCCCCGAGTTCCCGCGCATCGTGGGCCATTCCCCGCAGGTGCCGCAACGTCACCGCCACCATCATGATCAGAAACGTGATCGTCACGGAAAACGTCGTCCACAAAATGAACATCGCCGTCACAACACGCCTCGTCGGCTCGAAGAGAAAAAGGGCCTTCCAGCCGGCGGCGTACGACTTGATCGCGTCCATGGTCGCTCCGCGCCCGCGATGCCAGCGTGCCTCCAGAAAGTAGCTGGACGGGCAATCCGGATCCAGCTGACGGGCGGCCCGCACCATCGCTTCGCCAGGAGCCCCCGGATTGGACTCGGCCCAGAACACGAGCGCCGCAGCGAAGGCGGGCATGCGCCACACCTCGAGTTCCGTAGCCTGGTCCTGCAGGATTTGAATCGACCTTTCAGCGGCGTCGACGTCTCCGGCGGCAAGACTCTCCTGGACCTCTTGCCAGGTATTGAGAAGATTCGCTCCGACGACGGGCGCGATCGCCATCGCCAGGACCATCCCGAGAAGAACCAGCCGCCTCATCACCGGCTCTGGATGAACATGGTCCGCAGTTGGAACACGACGCTTGAAAGAACCTGCGCTTCCTCCGGCGACAGGTTGCCGGTGGTCTTTGACTCGAGGGCAGCCAGGTAATCGATCAGCCGGCGCGCCTCGTCGGGCTCGGCCGGCACATCCTCCGCACCAACCAGCAGCAACTCCGCCTGCTGGGCAAGCGTGACCACCAGCTCGACAAAAACGGGTGACGTTGTTGCAGCCCGGTTCGGCTGGAATGGGGGAACTGCCCCGGTCGCCACGGGAGGGTCTGCCGGTTGGGTCGAGGGCGGGACCGCTGGAGCCCGCCGGGCCGGGTCCGGCCCGGCGACGGGCGGCGGTTCGACATCGGGTGTGGGTTCCGCCTTGCGGGGCACGTCGTTTCGCGGGTCACCCTCGACTGTGAACCAGCGTCGATCGACGACCTTGATCGTGCGCGGCGATTCCTTCTCTTCGACCACCAACAACCTCCACGGACGCAACTTTACCGCTCCAAGGATACTACGTGGGCCCGGGTCGCCGCACAACCGACCGGGCGAGCCCTGTCGACGATGGATATCGACGCGGCAACTGCACGTCATCGTCCCGATCAGGAGCGGAAAACCGCCTTCCGTTTTTCGAGGAAGGCTGACGTCCCTTCCCGCATCTGTTCGCTCGCCGCACCGACACCGAAGAGGGTCGCCTCGAGCAGGCATCCGTCGTCGAACGGCATGTCGAGCCCGTGGTTGACGGCCTCGATGCAGTGAGCCACCGCCAGTGGAGAATTGGCCAGGATCTTGCCCAGGAGACCGGTGACTGTGTCGGTGAGCTGGTCCGGTTGGCACACAGCGTTCACGAGGCCGATCCGCTCAGCCTCCTCAGCCCCAACATTGCGCCCGGTCAGCAACAGTTCGAGGGCACGACCCCTTCCCACCAGTCTCGGCAACCGCTGGGTGCCCGCGTACCCCGGAATCAAACCAAGTTTGACCTCGGGTTGACCGAAGATCGCGTTTGACGACGCCACCCTCAGATGGCAGGACATGGCAAGCTCGCAACCGCCACCGAGGGCAAAACCGTTGACGGCTGCGATCGCGGGTTTGTTCAATCGTTCGATGCGATTGAAAATAGCCTGTCCCCGCAGGGCGAACTCCTTCGCCGCCACCGGCCCGAGGGTGTTGAGTTCGGCGATGTCCGCGCCCGCCACGAACGCCTTCTCGCCGGCGCCGGTGAGAACCACGGCGTGGACCGCGTCGTCACTTCCCGCCGCCGCCACCGCGTGATCGAGCTCCGCAAGCGTTGCGCCATTGAGTGCGTTCAGTTTCTCGGGCCGGTTGAGGGTGATCCAACGCACCCCTCCGGCGTCTTGAATCAGCAGGTTGTCATAACTCATGTGGACCTCCCAACAGGTTGCGCGGGAATTTACCCCGTCCCGGCGGGTGACGCGGCGCGGGACGTCGGACGTCCCCAACCACCGACAGTCGCCGGGCACGGACGCTGAATACGCTCAGAAATCAGAAGGCGAGACCGCGCCGCCGATGGTGTAGTTGAGGACACTAGCCTGGTTGATGCACGGCACACAGGTTCGGCAGATTTCATCCGGTCGTTTGATCCCCTCGGGATTGACCCGCGCCACGACGCCATCGCAGAGCCAGTGATAGACCGGCTTGCCGCGCTGCCATGAGGCCGTCTCCCCCACAACCAGGTTTTGGGTCTCACCCAGCTGTAAGGGTGTGAGTTCGACGTCGCAGTCCGACTCCGATCGCACCTCCCCGATCATCATCGGAGACCGCGCGATCAGATCCCCGGTGGGCCCGAAAACCGCCGCGAAGTACTCGACCGGCTCGTACTCCAACGTGTCCAGCCACTGTTCGAACTGCTGGTCGCTCAGAGTGCTCATCCAGTCGCGTTGCTCGGTTTTACCGACACTCGCGCGCTCGCGGATTTCATCCTGATCGAGGTCCTTGTTCGGGTTGCGATCGTCTGAGGCTTCCTTCTCCCGCCACCAGATTGCTTCCGGATTGTTGGCGGCCGATTCGTCCCTCCGACGTTCGATCTCGTGGCGGTCGAGCTCGCGTTTTTCCGCCTTTGGCATGACCGCCCAGTAACGACCGTCGCCCTCCGGATACATGTCGACATAGTAGAGGTCCTCGACGACGTCGTTCATTCTCCTGAAGAAGAGCCTGGTCGTGGTGTCCGGTTGGTTGTTGGCCACAGTCGCCTGAACAACAGCGTTCGCCCCGGCGGGAACGCACTGCACGCGGTCCGCCGTCACCGACGTTTTCTGTGCCTCTGACCAGGTCGACCCGGCCACCACGATCGCCGCCAGCGCGAAGGTGACACGCGATGACCGCGAGATCCGGTTCGAGTGTTCGAAAAGTCGCATCATTTCTCCCAGGCTGCGGGAACTCGGTGGGACCGCCCTCAAACCGGACCGAAGATCTCCAGCTTCATCCGAGTCTACGAAGCAGCCAAAGCATTGTCAACACACCGGATCGACGCCACCATGAGCGCAGCACCGCGGTGCGTCGGTGACCGCCACGTGTCCGGACCGCAGTACTTCAGAAAAACCGTCGTTTGACGTAAATCACGTCACCTGCCTCGATCGCCGGGTCGGCAACCCGGCCCTTCCGGATGTGGGCCAGGTCGAAACTGAGAATCTCTTTCTCCCCGTTGACCAGACGGTGAACCTCGAGGGACTGCGACGCGAACTTCCCGACACCACCCGCCTGTGATATCGCCTGCATGAGGGTCATACCGAGGGTGATTTCGTACTGGCCCGGCCTCGCGACCTCGCCGGTGATGAAGTACAGCTTTTTCGCGGCCACAGCGAGCACATCGCCGGCCTGCAGCAGGACGTCACGGCCCACTTCGCCGCTGAGGATCTCGGCGGTGGCGAACACCATCGGCGGCGGCGGGCCCTCGCCGTCAACCCGGGTGACGTGACGGAGCTCGAGCGTCGGCCCCGCGGTCGGTTTGAGACCGCCGGCCTTCGCCAGCAAATCGGTGAGCGAGGTCCGCCCCTCGAGATAATAGGTCCCGGGGTTCTGAATTTCGCCGAGCAGGGTGACCGGCTGCGACGCGAACAATTTCATCTCGACCTTGAGTTGAACGTCCACGTAGTAGTCCTTCTCGAGCAACGTCTCGAGAACCGCACCCACCTCGGCCGGCGTCCTGCCCGCCACCGGAACCGCACCCAGAAGGGGGAAGATGATCACGCCGGACGGTTGAATCGTGAATTCCCCCGAGATCTCGTCGTGGCCGAAGGTCATCACGTCAATCACGTCACCGATACCAACCTGATAGCTCTGGGCATCGACCGCCATATCCTGGCCGCCCACACTCGCGGGGGCGATGCACAACCCGATGGCGATCGCGAAGGAAATCAGTCTCACACTCATGGCCGAACCGTAGCACACATAGCCCGCACCTCTCACCGGGTGTCAGAATCCGAAGACCAGCCCGAGAGTGAAGATGTTCGTGGTGTAGGAGTACTGGTAGAGCGAAGCACGGTCCTCATACACGTAGGATCCCCACAGCGAAAAATAGTGGGTAAAGCGATAGCCCATACCCAGGCCCAGCGTCAGAATATCGTCCGACCGCTTCTCGCCGGTCTGGGGGTCCGGTAGTTCATAGTCGTTGTTTTGAAAACCCCCGCTCAGCGACCCGAAAATCGAACCCCGATCGAGGCTGTATTGAAGCGCACCGCCGGTCGCCAGGTAGTTCGCGTTGTCGGCATAGTTGGAGGGATAGGGTGATCGCAACAGTTCGAGCCGGACCACCGAACCGTGGCCGAGTGACCAGTCAAAGAAACCGTTGACGATAAAACCTTTGAAATCGCTGACATCGGGATCGCCAGGCTGGAGGTCGTAATTGATCACCATGTAGCCGACTCGGATCTCGGTTCCCACGACCGGGTTCAGTTGCCCTTTGACGCCCGCCGTCACCTCGGTCGACACGGAATCCCGAAACCCGTTGGAAGTGTATTCGGTGTCGTGCGCATCGAATTTCGAGCGGGCATACCGCACGTCCATCGTCGTGTTCGGCCCCATCTGGTGAATCCACCCCAATCCCGCCCCGACCCGGTTGTAGTCGTAGAAAAACGTCGGGTCGGAGTTTTCCAGATCCGTCCAACCGGCCTCGACGAACATCCCGTCACGGGGGGTAAACCAGTACTGCGCTCCGACCACCGCCAATTGCTTCACGAAGTGCGGGTCGCCGTAATAGAGCTCGCCGCCGGCGTCGACTTGGCGGGTCTGGAGATTACCGATGATGTAGTTGTAAGTGGCGTTCAACACCAGCCCGTTGGAAAATGAAAACGTTCCGCCAACGTCAAAAAAGTGCGACCACTTGTCCTCGAGATCGTACCTCTTGTAATCCGTGTAAAGCGGGGAGTACGAGAAGTGAATGAAGGACTGGTTGATCGGCATTTCAAAGAGGAAGGTCGCGCCGGCCTGATAGACCTGATCGGCGACCTCGTTGTCGGGCGTGAAGAAGATGTTGTCGCGGGCCTGCCAGCTCAGCTGGATCGTCGGACTGAAGAGAAACGGACCAACCATGATCGACTCGTTCGAGTTCGACGCCGTCGGTCCTGTGCTCTGGGTCGAAAGCTGGGTCTGGGACTGAGCACTCACGCCCACCGGCCAGAGGCACCATAACGCAATCAGCCAAAGGACGGCCTTCGCGCCCTTCATGAATGGTGCCTGTCCCCCGCGGGCCTACCCGCCAACTTTGTTACCATGTGCGATCTTCCAAAACGGCTGGTATATCAGGGTTTCCGACAAACGAGCTAAACCACTGTCCTATATGACTCTACCATAATCGGCATGATTCTCGCTTCCAGTTTGCAGCCCCCCATCATCAGTCATGCTCAGTCGCTGCGCGGATGAACTCGAGAATCTCACCGACTGTGAATTCCTTCCATGTCTTGTCTCAAGATTTCAGGTTGTCGATTCGGGTCCGGGCTGGGGTCTCGTCGAGTTGTAATGCCCATATGCCGCGGTACGGCATTCTCCGCCCGAGCCTTTGCTGATCCGGTGCGAGCTCCCTTAAGCTGCTGTATTGAAGACTCTTGGCTCTCCTCAATCGATCGTGGCACGGGATGACTCCCAACCGGCCACGAAAGTCCTTGCCAACGTGCGGCGTTTTGTGCAGAATGAATGAGTGTTCATTCACCATATCGCCACACGACCTCGAACCGCGAGGTCCGGCACTCATCCCTGAACCAACCGGGAGGTACATCCATGGGCACTGAAATCCGAAGGGCCGCGGTGCTCGGCGCCGGCGTCATGGGCTCCGGCATAGCCGCCCACCTCGCCAACGCCGGCATTCCCGTCCTGCTGCTCGACATCGTGCCGCCGAAGTTCACCGACGACGACGCGAAGAAGGGCCTGACCGCCGAGGACCCGCGCTTCCGCAACAGGTTTTCGATTGCGGGGCTGGAGGGCATCAAGAAATCGAAGCCCGCCGCCCTCTACGCGAAGCGGTATCTGCCGCTGATCGAAATCGGGAACTTCGAGGACGACTGGGACCGCCTCGCCGACTGCGACTGGATCGTCGAGGTGGTGGTCGAGCGCCTCGATATCAAGCAGAAGGTCTTCGCCCGCGTCGACGAGGTCCGCAAAGCGGGGAGCCTCGTCTCCTCCAACACGTCGGGGCTCTCGATAGCCGGAATGACCGAGGGTCGGTCGGAGGACTTCAAAAAGCACTTCCTCGTCACCCACTTCTTCAACCCGGTTCGTTACATGCGGCTCCTCGAGTTGGTGGCCGGCGAGGAGACGAAGCCCGAGATCCTCGAGTTCTTCACGAACTTTGGGCGCTTCCGTCTCGGCAAAGGCATCGTCTTCGGCAAAGACACCCCCAACTTCATCGGCAACCGCATCGGCACCTACGGTATTGCAGCCACGTTCAAGGCCATGATGGAGATGGATTACCAGGTGGACGAGGTGGACTCGATCACCGGCCCGGCCATGGGACATCCCAGCAGTGCCTCTTTCGGCACGGTCGACCTGGTCGGCATCGACGTCCTGGCGCACGTCACCAACACCATCTTCGAAGGCTGCCCCGACGACGAGCAACGAGACATCTTCCAGGTGCCGGACTTTATCCAGAAGATGATCGAGGACGGCTCGTTGGGCCGCAAGACAAAGGCCAAGGGCGGTTTCTTCCGCGTGGAAAAGGATGCGGCCGGCAAGAAAACCAAGCTGGTCATCGACTGGAAAACCGGTGACTACCGGCCCAAGGTCAGCCCGAGCATCCCCTCGCTCAAGAAGGCCAAAGCAACCCATGACGTCAAGAAGCGTCTGCGCGACGTGGTATTTGCGGACGACCGCGCCGGCGCCTTTGCCTGGCGGCTGATGCGCGACACCCTCGCCTACTCCTCGATGCGATTCGGGGAGATCTCGGACTCCATCGTCGACATCGACAACGCTCTGCGCTGGGGCTACAACTGGGACCTCGGCCCCTTCGAGACCTGGGATGTCCTCGGCGTCGCCCAGGTGGTGGAAAAGATGGAAGGCGAAGGCGTCAAGCCGGCGCCCTGGGTCACCGAGATGCTGGCAGCGGGGCACGAGACGTTTTACATCGAGTCGGCGGATGGCCGTCAATACTACGACCCTGCTTCCAAAACCTACCTCAAAGAGCCCAAACCTGAAACATTCCTGGTCCTCGCGGATATCAAACGCGACGCCAAGAAGATCGTTTACGGCAACAAGAGCGCTTCGATGGTCGACATCGGCGACGGCGTCGCCTGCATCGAGTTCCACTCGGCGCTGCAGCCCAGAATGAACCCCATCGACGACCACATCATCGACGTCATGGCCAAGGGCCTCGCGATCGCGGAAAAAGACTTCCGCGGCCTCGTGATCCACCACCAGGGCGAGAACTTCTCGGCCGGCGCCAACCTGTTGATGGTCCTCGAAGGCATCCAGGCCAACCAGTGGGCGGCGATCGACGACATGATCCGGCACTTCCAGGCGATGACGCGCAACCTCCTGAAGGCACGGATCCCGGTCGTGACCGCGCCCTTCGCCTACACCTTCGGAGGAGGCTGCGAGATCACCATGGGCGGCGACCGCGTGTGTGCCGCCGCCGAGACCTACATGGGGTTGGTTGAAGTCGGCGTTGGACTCATTCCTGCCGGCGGCGGCTGCTGGGCCATGCTCGAGCGCGTCCTCGAGGGCATCGACGAACCCGTGTTGTCGAATCTCCCCTTCATCCGGATCGCCTTCGAAAACATCGGTATGGCCAAGGTCGCCACCTCCGGCGAGGAGGCCCGGGACCGCAAATTCCTGCGGCCCTCCGACAAGGTGGAGATCAACCGCGACCAACAACTGTGGACGGCCAAACGGATGGCCATCGCCATGGCCGAGGAGGGCTATACGCCGCCGCTGCCCAAGAAGCTCAACCTCCCGGGTCGGGAAGGGCTGGCCACGCTTGAGATGATGCTCCACAACATGAAGCTCACCCACTGGATCTCCTCCCACGACGAAAAGATCGCCGGCCACCTCGGCCGCATCCTCACCGGCGGCGACACCACCATCAATGACACGGTGGACGAACAGACAATCCTCGATCTCGAGCGCGAGGCCTTCCTCTCGCTGTGCGGCGAGCCCAAGACCCAGGACCGTATCTCCTACATGCTGGTCAACAACAAGCCGCTGCGGAACTGAGAAAGGAGCATCACGATGCGCGAAGCAGTCATCGTTTCAGCAGCCCGCACGGCCATCGGCAGGGCCAAGAAGGGCAGCCTGCGCGACACCCGTCCCGAGTACTTTGCCTCCGAGATGATCAAGGCCCTGGTGGCCCGAACACCCGGCCTCGACCCGAAGACTGTGGATGACGTGATCCTCGGCTGCGCCATGCCCGAGGGCGAACAGGGCATGAACGTGGCCAGGCTCATCGCCTTCGCCGCAGGTTTCCCGACCTCGGTACCGGCCATGACCGTCAACCGATTCTGTTCCTCCGGCTCCCAGACCATCGCCCTCGCCACCGACACGATCAGAGCTGGGAACTCCGACATCATCATTGCCGGCGGCGTCGAGTCGATGTCGATGGTCGCCATGGGCGGCAACAAACCCATCGCCTACCCCGGCCTCATGGAAACCATGCCCAACGCCTATGCCGCGATGGGCACGACCGCCGAGGTGGTGGCCAAGCGTTTCGGCATCACCCGCGAGGCCCAGGATGAGTTCGCTTACAACTCGCACATGAAAGCGGTCGCGGCTCTCGAGTCGGGCAAGTTCGCCGACGAGATCGTGCCGCTCGATGTCCGCGTCCGCGAAAATGGCGCCTGGCGCGACATCCACTTCGACGTCGACGAGGGGCCGAGAGCCGACACCACCGTCGAGGGTCTGGCAAAGCTCAAGCCTGTGTTCGACCCCATGGGAACGGTCACCGCCGGCAACGCCTCGCAGATCAACGACGGCGCCGCGGCGGTCGTGATCATGGGCAACGACGTGGCAGACACCATGGAGCTGCCGCCGATCGCCTTCGTGCGCCACTGGGCGGTGGCCGGCGTCGACCCGGATGTCATGGGGATCGGTCCCGCGGCAGCGGTTCCAAAGCTGCTCAAAAAGACCGGTCTCAAACTCGGCGACATCGACCTGATCGAGATCAACGAGGCCTTTGCCAGCCAGTCGGTCTACTGCGTCAAGGAGCTCGGGCTCGACCCCGAAAAGACCAACGTCAACGGCGGCGCCATCGCCACCGGCCACCCGTTGGGCGCCACCGGCGCCGTGCTGACCGTCAAGATCCTCGGCGAGCTCAAACGCCGCGGCGGCAAACGCGGTATCGTCACCATGTGCATTGGCGGCGGAATGGGGTTCGCCTATCTTTTAGAGATGGCATAAGGCTGACAGAGCTATACACCAAGCCCCCGCACCTCGTGTTGCGGGGGCTTTTTCAATTTTGAGTTTTGAATTCTTAATTTTGAATTATGGAAGCATCCAACCTGCTTCAACATCCACCCGTTCAGAGCAGGTGGAAAAATTCCGAATTCCGAATTCCGAATTCCGAACTATTTCCCCAGTCTCTTTTCGATGTTCTGCAGGATCTGCAGCGAGATCGAGCGGTCGCCGAAGGTCCCGACCTTGATCTTGATCGAGGTGCTTGAGAAGTCGACCGCCTCGAGGTTGATCGTGACCTTGGTGCCGACCGCCATGCGCGCCGTGATCTTGCCTTTGAGCTTGTCGACGGTGCTGTCGATGGCGACCAGCTCGAGATCGGTGAGGCTGGCGGTGGTCGCGTTGACGACGTCCGGCATGGCGCCCGGGAGCGTCGACCGCATCACGCCCTCGGCCGTGCTGTACTGCGCATCGGTGCCTTCCGGAGTCGTCACCGTCGACTTGCATCCAACAACCACACCAAGACACAACAAAACGAGAAATATCTTCTTCATGGCGGGAACTTTATCGTCTCGGTCGCGGATTGTCGAGACCCTCCCTTGTGGGCCGACACCGACGGATATATCCTGAGCGGCGGAGTTGTGCATGAAAAACGTCATCGCCGTACGGCGTGAAACAAAGAGCCTGTGGGAGCGACGAGCCGCGGTAACACCGGACCTCGCACGTCGGCTGGTGTCGCAAAACAGCCTCGAGATCCTGGTACAGCCTTCCTCACGTCGGATCTTTCCTGATAATGAATACATCCATGCCGGAGCGCGACTCACCGGAAACACCTCGGAGGCGCAGGTGGTGGTCGGCGTCAAGGAGATCCCGCTCGAGTCGTTCCAGCCCGGCACCGCCTACATTTTCTTCTCGCACGTCATCAAGGGTCAGCCTTACAACATGCCGATGCTGGCCAGGATCCTGGAACGCGGCAGCACCCTGATCGACTACGAAACGATTACCAACGACGAGGGTCAAAGGCTCATTTTCTTCGGCCGCTACGCCGGTCTCGCGGGGATGATCGACACCCTGTGGGCGCTCGGCCAACGGCTGCGCCGCGAAGGCATCACAACGCCGCTCGCGGAGATCGAACAGGCCATCAGCTACCCCTCCCTCCATGACGCCAAACGCGCCATTCGCAAGGCCGGCGAAAAGATCGCGTCGAACGGGCTCGACCCCAGCCTGCCGCCCCTCATCATCGGCATTTCGGGCTACGGCAACGTGGCCACCGGCGCCCGCGAGATCCTGGCAGAGCTGCCGACCCGTGAAGTCGAACCGGGTGCCCTGGAATCGCTGTTTGAGCAACCGTCCCCTCACTGTCTCTACCAGACGACCTTTCGCGAGGAGCATCTCGTCGAACCGGTCTCGCCCGGCGCTGCCTTCGATCTCCAGGACTATTACAGCCATCCCGAGAACTACAGATCGATCTTCGAAAACTACCTTCCCCAACTGACGGTTCTTGTGAACTGCATCTATTGGGATGCCCGCTACCCGCGACTCGTCACCACCGAGCAACTGAAGACCCTTTACTGCGGTGCCGAACCGCCGCGGCTCAAGGTCATCGGCGACCTCAGCTGCGACATCGAGGGTGCGATTGAGTGCACCGTCAAGAGCACCGAGCCCGCCGACCCGGTCTACGTTTACGACCCCTCAGACGGCTCCGTCACCTCCGGGGTCGAAGGCCACGGACCGGTGGTGCTCGCCGTCGAAATCCTGCCCTCCGAATTGCCCCGGGAGGCCTCAGAAGAGTTTTCCAAGGCGCTCGCCCAATTCCTGCCGGCGCTCGCCGCCGCCGACTTCTCGGTCCCCTTCGAAGAACTCGACCTGCCGCCCGAACTCAAACGGGCCACCATCGTCCACCACGGCAAACTGACGCCCGATTACGCCTATCTCGAGGAATACCTCGCAGCCGAGGTCGGCGCCTGATGCTGGATCCCGGGTTGATTTGCCGGCCAGGACGCGATACCGTCTGAGACGTTCTGCCGGTGCGACGGCCCGCGCTTCACGCGATCGTGGCCGAGACACCGACAGACGTACACATCAATGTCGCTGGAAGCTCCGGCTTCCCACGACCACAATTATTTCCCCTGATCTCTCCGGGCCGCCAGGCCCGGTTTTTTCATGTCCGGCCATGCCGAACACGAAAAAGGCCTGGGGCTTGAGACCGATCGCATATTCAGAAATGTAGCGCCGGGGCCTTTGTGGGGCAGGCGTCCCGCCTGCCGGGTGGGTGGGCAACGTTCAAACGCTAGAACGTTTCACGTTTGAACGGCGCATCGCACTCCTCGAGCAGCGCCTGGATGCGGTTATGGCCGAGGGTGGTGCCGATCATCATCAGTCCTCCGCGAGGTTCATGCGGCGCAACATCGGGGGATAGCGGGGGTCGTTCCGCACTGGATCGAAGATGGGGAGGTTCTTGATCGGCACGATTAGTGGATCACGGACATCGATCGCCCGGTTCCACCACTCGAAGGCCTGCATCCCAGTCGCCAAGACCAGCGTGGCTGATGGCGATGGCGAACGGGGACAGGTAACCGTCCTTCGCCATAGCCTCTGCTTGAGCCAGCAGCCTGCCCGCGTCGTCCGTCCGCCCCGCCCGCCCCAGCCCGTAGGCCAGGAACCCGAGGGTGAAGGGGATCCCACCCGACAGCTCGTGCGCCCGCTCGAAGCGCTGCCACCGCGTCGTCGGGCGCGATCGCGTTCGCTGCACGCCACACCGACGACCCAGTGGCCCAGGAAATGGTTCGGGTCGAGCGCGATCATGCGGTGTCCCTCGTCGATCATGCGGTCCGGGCGGCGAGCCAGATACAACATGATGGCCAACCACCAGCGCACGACAATCGACAGGGGATCGCTCTGCAGGACGCCCTCGATTTCCTCCACACCCGCGTCGATACGCCCGTGGGGCAGGAGGCCGCTGATGGCGTAGCGCAAGCGCACAATCGGCGACTCCCGGTTGAGCTCGCGGGCGCGGCGAAGTTCGTGATCGACCTCCGCCCAGTTGTAGTCGAGCTCCTTGCGAAGCATTGCCAACAGCGCGTGCGTTTCGGCCAGAGTGTCGTCGAGTTCCAGAGCGCGCAGGGCGTGCCAGGTGCCCTGCGAGAAAGCGTCCCTTGGAAGTAGACCACCAAAGAAACCGAGGTACCAGTACACCTCGGCGAGCGAGTCAAAGGCCAGCGCGAAGCCCGGGTCGCGGGCAATTGCGCGCTCGAAACACGCCATCGCCTGCGCCAGGGCCTGCGGGGTTCCCCGGGCGAGGTGGTACCGGCCCTCGAGAAAAGCGTTGTGCGCCTCGGCGTCGACAGCGGGGCGCCGTGACGCCCCGTCCTCACGATTGAGTCCGACCCGCAGTCGCTCAGCGATCGCCTCGGCGATCTCGTCCTCGAGCGCGAACACGTCGGTCAGCTCGCGGTCGAAGCGCTCGCTCCATAGGTGCCCGCCATCGCCCGAAGAGACGAGCTGAGCCGTGATCCGCACCCGTTGTCCCGAACGCCGCACGCTGCCTTCGAGGATCGTGCCCACGTCCAGCCTCGCCCCGATTTCGCGCACGTCGAGGCCCATGCGGCCCACCGCGAAAACGGAGGTGCGGGCGATGACGCGCAGACCGGGGATCCGCGTCAACACGTTGATGATCTCTTCGGTCAACCCCTCACAGAGATACTCGTCCTCCGCGGCGCCGGACATGTTGTGGAACGGCAGCACCGCGATCGAGGCGGACTCGCGGTCGCCGGATGGAGCCACGCAGTCGTCGATGGCCGACCTCAGATCGGCGGCCGACTGGAATCGTTCGGAGGCGTTCTTTCGCAGACTCCGTTCGACCAGCCGCGCGAGCTTCGGATCGACACCCGTCATTGGCGGTGGGTCGTCACGCAACAGTGCGGCCAGTGTGGCCGCGGCCGTGTCCCCCATGAACGGACGCCGGCCGGTCAGCATCTCGTACAACACCACGCCAAGACTGAAGAGATCGCTGAGGGCATCGACGGGCCGACCCTCGGCCTGCTCGGGGGACATGTACCCGACGGTGCCCAGGACGGTGCCCACGGCCGTCCCCTCTGGGGAGAATGTGACCGTTTCGGCCTCGTGGTCAACCATCTGTTTGATTCGAGCCAGCCCGAAGTCGAGAATCTTGATGCGGCCGTCGCGGGTCAGGAAAACATTCTCCGGTTTGAGGTCCCGGTGGATGATCCCTTTGTCGTGCGCCGCAGCGAGACCGTCGACGATCGCCCGTGCATACTCCACTGCCTTGCCGCTGGTGAGGCCGCCCTTCGCGATCACCTGGCGCAGCGACTCCCCGTCCAAGAGCTCCATGACCGCGTAGACCGTGCCGTCCTCCGACCCGAAGTCGTGAATGGCGAGAATATTCGGATGGTCGAGCTGAGCCACCGCCCGGGCTTCGCGTTCAAAGCGGCTCAATCGATCTGGGTCACCGGCCACCCCCTCCGGCAGCGCCTTGATCGCCACATCCCGATCCAGCCTCTCGTCATGCGCGCGGTAAACCACACCCATTCCGCCGGCGCCGATTTGCTCGACGATGCGGTAGTGGCCGAGGGTGCGACCCGACAGATTTTTCATTGTCTCGATTTCCGTTGCCGCCATGGTACCGCAAACAGGGCCTCACGTCCCCGCACCCTGGGCTGAAACCTACCCTGCGTCGGACCCACAAACCGAGCGGACCGGTTGGGTTTTGGCCTGCATTTCTCGCCGGGTTCCGTCGCGAGGGCAGCGAGGTGCCGTGCCCGGAGGGGTTTGCAGGTCAGCCCAGGGTCAGAGTCGTTCTCGAGTTGTCGGTGTGTCGGGAACGGTGTGGCATTGGAAGATTCACGGATTGACCCGTCCAGACACCATCGCGGCGGAGTTATTATCAGTCGGCGGAAATCGGGTGCGCTGAGGTCGGCGCACCGTGGGAGGTCGGATCCAATGCGGGCTGCCCGGTTGATTTCGTTGGTTTTGTGCCTCGGCATGATCGCTTCGGCGAATGCAGGAGATGTGCTGCTCACGTGCCCGCCCGGGCTTGAGATCTTCCTCGACGGGACGCGCGCCGGGATGTGCGAATCGGCGGCGAACGGGAAGCGTCTCACGGAGCTCAGCGCTGGCAACCACACCGTGAGGATCGAAAAGAACGGTTTCCTGCCCGCGGAGTTCCTGGTGGTTGTCGGCGTGATCTCACAGCAGATCGTGGTCGGCGAGCTGTCACCGCGCCCTACCTTCAGCGTTGAAGGGGGCACTTCGACGAACAAGGACGAGAAACCGGTCGGAAGGATCGAGGTCACCTCGGTACCGGTGGACTGCACATTGAGAATCGGAAATCGTTGGACCGAAAAGGAAGAGCCGCTCGTGACCATCCTCGACGTTCCAGCCGGTGAGCACAACCTGTGGTTCGAGAGGTTCGGGGCGCTGCTTCAGACCAAGGTCGTTGTCACGCCCGATGCGCCCGCTCGGATCAAGGTGGACTTCGCCAATAAGAGGGTCACGACCGGCTCAGAGGAACCAACGAGCGAAGGCGGCGGCTCATCGAACGCGGCGAGCGGTCCGGCAGGAGAGTCCCCGTGCCTCTGGTACTGGGTGCAGGTGCTCCGGACCAGCGATCTCAAACTGGTTGAGACCACCCAAACCGAACTCGACGAGTTGGGATTTCCTCTCCTTCAACAAGAAGTCATCACCGTCGAAGACGACGGTGTGCTTCCGCTGTACAAGCTTCGCATCGGTCCCATGAAGGACATGTACACTGCAAAGCTGGTGATGCACAAGCTCCTGCCGACCAAGATCATCGAGACCAGGATCCTCAGCGAGCCGTGCCGACAACAGCCCTGACCCGCTGAACTCCCCCGGAATCTCCATTGGACGACGAATCGCGTCGTTCTGCCGTGTGTGTCGACGATGCGGTCGTTGCCAAGGGTGCGAGCCGTCTGGTCGTTCTTGGTCTCGATTTCCGTGAGGCTCATGGTTTCGTATTCAGGTGCTTCCCATCCCGGCAGCCCTCTCCCCTGCTCCCTTTCTCCCTTTCTCCCTTTCTCCCCCGCTCCCCCGCCCTCCTGCTACCATCGTCGCAAGGAGAACCGCCATGACCTTCATCGATCGATTGGGGCGTTGGGAAGGCATGATCTTCGGCTTCATTCTGGGCATCGCGGCGACCGCGGTCGGCTCCATGGCGTACAACGAGGTCAATGGCCTGCTTCGCGTCAACCATCTCCAACGCAGCTTCCACAACCACCAGATCGACGAGATAGCCACCCTGCTGGAGGACGAGTTGGCGGCGGCGACCAACGCCATGAAAGACGGAGTCCCGTTCGAACTCAGCCACTACCTCGCCCTCCAGTACATGCCGCGGCTCTATGCTCACCACATGGACTACGCGATGACCCTGCTGCGCAACGGCGACGTCAGTCAGTTCAACGCCCTCCGCAGGGCCACCCACTTTTTGACCTACAACCTTGCCCACCGCGACCTGTCGGGGCTCGATCTCCGGGCCGCTGACTTTTCGGGGGCCGAACTCACGGGCACCGATTTTTCGGACTGCAATCTGTCCGACGCCAACTTCCGACTCGCCGAGATGCCCCGCGCCAATCTCAAGAACGCGGACGTCAGCCGCGCCTCGTTCAATCAGGCCGTGCTGTCCAGCGCAATCCTCACCGGAATCCACGGGGTGGGCGCCGTCTTCGAGGACACCGTGCTGGTGGATGCTTCCCTCACCCAGCTCGACGACCTCACGCTCGCCAACTTCGCCGGCGCCGAGCTCGCCCAGGCCAACCTCTTTGCTTCGAAGTTCCCGTCTGCGCGCTTCGACCGCGCCGACTTCACCCTCGCCTCGGCGGTCGGGTCCGACTTCGGCGACGTGGAAAGCATGCACGACGTCAACCTCACGGGGGCCAACCTGACCGGCGCCCGCATCGAGCCCGGCAAGGCCGAGAGGGCGTGGTTCGTCAACACCGATGGGCTGCCCTCGGGCACGGCCGCCGCGCTGCGCCGTCAAGGCGGTATCTCCCGCCCTGAGGACGTGCTGGAAATGGTCGACCCGCGGATCGTGGCCGGCTTCCGCGCCCAGATCGAAGAAGACCCATTGGTCCGGCCGGCGGACCGGGAGGCGGTCTTGCTGACGATGCTTCAGGAGTACTACCTCAACTGAACGGCGCTGTTCGGCGCCGTTCAGTTGAGAGTTTTGAATTTTGAATTCTCAATTTTGAATTGCCGGCCAGTGCTGACTGGCTTCGATCTCCAGCATGCGCTTCCGAGCTTTCGGAGCCGTCATGCTACCTTCTTGCCTGATTCGGCGCGCAGCCATCGAGGGAGAATCATGAAGCAGGTATTCAGGACCAGGGTGACCGAGGAACTCGGTATCGACCACCCGATCATTCAGGGCGGGATGATGTGGGTGTCGCAGCCGGAGCTGGTGGCGGCGGTGTCGGAAGCCGGCGGGCTCGGGGTTCTCACTGCTCTCACGTTCGAGACTGCCGAGGGGCTCGCAGACGCCATCGCCCGGACCCGGGCGCTCACCGATCGGCCTTTCGGGGTCAACCTGACCTTTCTCCCGACCCTGGTGCCCAAGGACTACGGCAGCCTCATCGACGTGATCGTCGACGAGGGCATCACGATCGTCGAGACCGCCGGACGCAATCCCGAGCCCTACATCGAACGAATCAAGGCGGGCGGCGCCAAGGTCATCCACAAGTGCACCTCAGTGCGGTTCGCCAGGAAGGCGGAGTCGATCGGCTGCGACTTCGTCAGCATCGACGGCTGCGAGTGCGCCGGCCACCCCGGCGAAGACGATGTGACCTCGTTGGTGTTGATCCCGGTGACGGTCGATGCGGTCAAAATCCCGGTGATCGCCTCGGGAGGTTTTGCCGACGCCCGCGGTCTGGTGGCGGCGCTGGCGCTGGGCGCCGAGGCCATGAATCTCGGCACCCGTTTCGTCGCCACGCAGGAGGCCCCGGCCCACATCAACGTCAAGAACTGGCTGGTTGAGGCAACCGAGACCGACACCATGTTCGTGATGCGGTCACTGCGCAACACCGAACGGGTGCTGCGCAACGAGGTTGCGGAAAAGGTCGTCGAATTGGAGAGTCACGGCGCCGGGATCGCGGAGCTCGCCCCCCTGGTCACCGGCAAGAACGGTCTGCGCATGCTGAAGGACGGTGAGATCGACGTCGGGCTGATGCCGGCCGGACAATCGGTGGGGCTGGTTCACGACATCCCCACCGTACGCGAGCTCATGGACACCATCATGGAGGAAGCGCGACAGATCGTCGGCGGTCGTCTCGACGGGATGCGGGTCTGAATGTCCGACGAAACGATCACGACCGACGGCGACGGCGCTGCGTCCACGATCGCCTCGCTCGGATCGCGCATCCCTCAAGGCGGAACGCACGATCCGGACACCATCCTCGATCTCTTTCTCGGCTGGGTCGCGGACACCGGTTTCGAGCTCTACCCGGCGCAGGAAGAGGCGCTGCTCGAGCTCATGGCCGACCGCCACGTCGTGCTCGACACCCCGACAGGATCCGGTAAGTCGCTGGTAGCGCTCGGGTTGCAGTTCCGCGGCCTGTGCGAGGGCCGGCGCAGCTACTACACGACGCCGATCAAGGCCCTGGCGAGCGAGAAGTTCTTCGCACTGTGCGCCGAGCTCGGCGCCGACAACGTGGGCATGCTCACCGGCGACGCCAGCATCAACCCGGAGGCTTCGGTGATCTGCTGTACCGCCGAGGTCCTGGCGAACCTCTCTCTGCGGCTGGGCCCGGACCTCGAGGCACCGTACGTGATCATGGACGAGTTCCACTACTACGCCGACCGCGACCGCGGGTGGGCGTGGCAGGTGCCGCTGATCACCCTGCCGCGCACCCAGTTCCTCCTGATGTCGGCAACCCTCGGCGACATGACCTCGATCATGGAACAGCTTGAGGAACGGAGCGACCGCACATCGGCACTCGTTCAATCCTCCGACCGGCCGGTGCCGCTCGATTTCTCGTACCGGGAGACGCCGCTCCACGAGACCATCGAAGAACTCGCGGGCGAGTCCAAGGCGCCCATCTACCTGGTCAACTTCACGCAGCGTGACTGCGCCGAAACCGCCCAGAAACTGACCAGCATGCAGCTGACGACCAAAGAAGAGAAGACCGCCATCCGCGAGGCCGTCGGCAACACCCGTTTCGACACCCCGTACGGCAAGGAGTTCAAGCGCTTCCTCGGTTTCGGCATCGGCGTCCACCACGCCGGCCTGTTGCCGAAGTACCGCCTTCAGGTGGAGCAACTGGCCCAGGCCGGTCTGCTCAAGGTGATCTCGGGAACCGACACCCTCGGGGTCGGCATCAACATCCCGCTGCGGACCGTGCTGTTCACCAAGCTCGCCAAGTTTGACGGCCGCAAGGTGGCACGGCTCAAGGTGCGCGAGTTCAAACAGATCGCGGGCCGCGCCGGGCGCAAGGGTTTCGACGACCAGGGCAGCGTGGTGTGTCAGGCCCCCGAAGAGGTGATCGAACGTCTCAAGGAACAACGCAAGGCGGCGGCCAACCCGAACAAAAAGCGCAAGACCGGGAAAACGGCGCCTCGCCCGGGCGAGATCTCGTGGTCCGAGGAGACGTTCAAAAAGCTCATCGTCGACCCGCCCGAAAAGTTGGTCTCCCGGTTCCGCATCACCCCCGGCATGCTGGTCGATCTGCTGCAGCGCGACGCGGCTGCCAACGACCCCGCCGCCGGGAATTTCCACTCCGTTCGCCAGCTCATCGCCAACTGCCACGATGACGATGCGGGCAAGAAGTCGCATCTCGAGCGCGCAGCTCAGCTGGCGCGGTCGCTCTACCGCGCCGGCATCATTCGCATGGTGCCCGACACCGCCGGCCACTATCTGTGGGTGGTGGTCGACGAGGATCTGCAGGTCGATTTCTCGCTGTTTCACAACCTGTCGCTCTTTCTCATTCAGGCGACCGAGGGTCTCGATCCCGAAAACCCGGAGCACGCCCTCGACCTGTTGAGTCTGGTGGAGTCGGTGCTCGAGGACCCGGTGATCGTCCTCAGACGGCAGGTGGACCGCCTGAAGACCGACCTCATCAACCGGCTCAAAGCCGAGGGTGTTTCGTACGACGAACGAATGAACCGGCTCGACGAGGTGACCCACCCACAGCCCCTCGCCGACTACATCCACGCTGCCTTCGATCACTTCCTCCGTGATCACCCGTGGGTCGGCGGCGATGTCGTCCAACCCAAGTCGGTTGCGCGGGAGATGTACGAGGACTACCTGGGCTTTACCGACTACGTCCGGCGCTACGGACTCCAACGATCCGAAGGCGTCCTCCTGCGCTATCTTTCACAGGTCTACAAGACCCTCGACCAGAACCTCCCGGACCAGATCAAGACCGCAGGCGTACGTGACGTGATCGCATTTTTCCGCGCCATGCTCGAGCGGGTCGACACCAGTCTGATCGACGAGTGGGAGTCCATGCGGCACCCCGAGCTCCTGCTCGAGACGCCCGACGAACGGAGGGTCGCGCAGAGGCTGTTGGCGGTGCGCGAACTGCGCTCGAATCCCGGGGCCCTCGCGTCGCGGCTGCGCGCTGACCTCCACCAACTGGTGGCGGCGCTGGCGCGGCGCGATTGGGAAGAGGCCGCCGACTCGGTACGGAACGACCCCGATACACCGGCGGCGTTGGTCACCGAGGATGATTTCTCGCGGGCGTTGGAGCCGTTCTTCGCCGCCTACGACGAGCTCCGGTTCGACCACAACGCCCGCCTCGCGGAGCACACCCAGATCACCGAAGTCGGCGACCACGCCTGGCAGGTCGTGCAGGTCCTGCTCGACCCCGCCGACGACAACCTGTGGTGCATCGAGGGCAAGGTCGATCTCTCGGACAACGCCAGGGTGGATGGGCCGTTGGTGACGGTGACGCGGATTGGGACGTAGGGAGAATTTCGGATTTCGGATTTCGGATTTCGGATTTTTCCACCCAACCCCCCACCGACAATAAACGCCCGAGTGCTCAGGGTGGGACCGAGTGGCTCCTCTCGGGTAGCGCGTGCGGAAACGTGCCGCGTGCGGTGGAGGTGCCGTCACCTCCGTCACATTCTCGCCCTCCAGGATCTGCTATGGTTGACCATGGAGGCGCGCCGTTGCGAAGCATCTCAAGAACGCTTGGGTTTCTGACGTCGCTTTTGTTGGTTGCGGCCGGCCTCCCGGCCACCGAAAACGACAAACCAACGGCCACCCGCTGCCTCTCAGTCAACGACGCCGAAGCCTCCGAGATCAGCATCGCCGACATGCGGGAGGCGTACAAGGCGGCCTACAAGGTCGGAGACAACGACTGCGTTTTTCCGGACAGCGAGAGCGAAGTGGCGAAAGCCTGGACCGATTTCCAGAAACGGCTGTACGAGGAGATCCGCAGCGAGGGCCGGCTCGATCTCACGGGCAGGTCCGTGACCTCAGTCGTCCTGTTCGAACCCGACGGCCGCATCGCTTACTACTTCCACAGCCACCTCGAGGAGGCCGACGGACCGGCATTCTGCGCGGCGGTGCTCACTCTTGCGACCGACTACCGCTTTCCGCTCACCTCGGGAACCACCTTCAGCCAGTGCGGCACCACCCACTTCGGGGAGAAGTAGTCCGCCATCCAACCATCCATTTCGGATTTCGAATTTTGGATTTCGGATTTCCCGACCGCCCTCCCACCACTTCTGAACGTCGGGCGGGTGGGGGACAAATCCGAAATCCGAAATCCGAAATCCGAAATTCCGACCCGGTCAGTCCTTCTGCACGAACGTCAGCGCTTGCCGGTCCTTGGTAACGCCCGGGAAGCGCAGCACCCGATTGTGCATCACGACGTAGACCCCGCCCTCGAGCAACCGCGCCGCCAGAAGGGCCTCGGTGACATTCTGCACGGCGTCGGTGTCGCGAAACTCGTACGGCCGCATGGCGCCGGTGAGAATCACCGGAACCTCGAGGTCGCCGATCTCGCTGCACAGGAGGTCACCGGTCTCCTCGAGCGTGTCGGTGCCGTGGAGAATGATCACCGCGTCGGAGTTCTTGACGGCGTCTCGAACCGCTTTGGCGATGATCTGCCGGTCCTCTTCGGTCATGTCGAGCGAATCCTTGTGCATCACGTCGACGTGCCGGATGAAAAGGTCCGGCGTGCGCAGCTCGTCGAGGATCACGTCGAGAATCGAGTTGACGTTGCGCAGGCTGCCCTGCAGCTCATCATAGGTCTTGTCGATCGTGCCGCCGGTGGTCAGTATGGTCAGGCGCATCGGACCTTCCGGGTCGGAATTTCGGATTTCGGATTTCGGATTTCGGATTTGTCCCCCACCCGCCCGATGTTCAGAAGTGGTGGGAGGGCGGTCGGGAAATCCGAAATCCGAAATCCGAAATCCGAAATCAAAATAATCCTACTCCCCACAGATCGTGGAGGTGGAGCACGCCGAGCACCGGCTCCCCCTGGTTGCTCACCATGAGTGACGTGATGCGTTTTTCCTCCAGGAGGCGCAGCGCCGCGGTCGCGAGTTCGTCCGGCGGAATGCAGGCGCCGCCGTGGTGCATGACCTCACCGGCGGTCCGCGCCATGGGGTCCGGGTCCCGTTCCATGAGCCGCCGCAAATCGCCATCGGTGACCAGTCCGAGAAGCAGGCCCTCCTGGTTCTGGACGGTGGTCAAGCCGAGCCCCTTGCGGCTCATCTCGTAGATGACGTCCTTCATCACCGTTCCGGTCTCGACCCGCGGGACCTCGTCGCCGGTGTGCATCAGGTCGCGCACCCTGAGGAATTTCTTGCCCAACTTGCCACCCGGGTGGAGACGCGCGAAATCCTCCTCCTTGAATCCCTTCTTGACCGACACCGACATCGCCAGGGCGTCACCGAGGGCGAGGGCGGCGGTAGTCGAGGCCGTCGGCGCCAGGTTCATGGGACAGGCTTCGCGCCGTACACCCACGTCGAGGTGGAGATCGGCTGTGGTGGCCAGCGGCGAGTCCGGGTTCGAGGTGATGGCAATCAGAACGACCCCTATCCGTCGCAGCACCGCCACGAGGTTGAGGATCTCGTCGGTGGTGCCGGAGTTCGAGATGGCGACCACGAGATCTCCACCTGCGACCATTCCCAGATCGCCGTGGATGGCCTCGGCCGGGTGCATGAAGATGGCCGGTGTCCCGGTCGACCGCATGGTCGCGGCGATCTTGCGGCAGATGATGCCCGACTTCCCCATCCCGGTCAGCACCACGCGGCCGCCGCAGCCGTCGATCAGCTCCACCGCGCGATCGAAGTCCTCGCCGAGGTTCTCCATCAGATGGCGGATCGCGTTGGCCTCGGCCTCCAGCACCTGAAGCGCCACCTCGCGGCTCACGGTGCGACCTCCCGCACGACCGCCGACACCGCCTCGAGCTGACCGATCAACTTGTCGAACTCGTCGATCGAGAGCTGAGTGGCGGCATCCGACAGGGCGTTGGGGGGATCGGGGTGGACCTCGATAAAGAATCCATCGGCGCCCGCAGCGGCCGCCGCCCGCGCCAGGTAGGGGTGGAACTCGCGCGCCCCGCCGGTGGCGTGGCCGAGCCCGCCGGGCAGCTGCAACGAATGGGTGCAGTCAAAAACGACCGGGGCGAACCGCCGCATGATGGGCAGGCCCCGCATGTCCACCACCAGGTTGTGGTAGCCGAAGGTCGTCCCGCGTTCGGTCACAACCACCCGGCTGTTGCCCGCGGCCTGCACCTTCTCGACCACGTTGGCCATGTCCTCGGGGGCCAGGAACTGGCCCTTCTTGACGTTGACCGGAAGACCTGTGGCGCCGCACGCGTGCAGGAGGTCGGTCTGACGGCTCAGAAAGGCCGGCACCTGGAGCATGTCGACTACCGCCGCCGCCACTGCCGCCTGCTCGGGGTGGTGGACGTCGGTGATCACCGGCAGACCGGTGACCCTCTTGACCTGGGCCAGCGCTTCGAGACCCTCGTCAACCCCGCATCCGCGAAAGCCCGACTCGGACGAGCGGTTGGCCTTGTCGTAGGAGGCCTTGAAAACGAGCGGCACGCCGCGGCGGGCGGCGATCTCCGCGACCCTGCCCGCGACATCGACGACGAAGTCCCGCGACTCGACGACGCACGGCCCTGCGAGATAGACCGGTCTGGCGCCGCCGCCGATCCGGATGCCTTCAACGATTTCGAAGCCCTGGCTCATCATCGCCGCAAGTTTAGCATCGGCGCTCCAACGTTTAACGTCCAAACGATTGAACGTTCGAACGTTAGGCTTCGACCGTCTGTTCGATTCCGGTGGCGACGTTTGCTGCGACTTCCGCATCCTGTACCGCCTCGGCCTCTTCCGCAGCCTTGCGATGATCGCGGTATCCCACTGCAGCGGCAATAAAGGACTTGAAGATGGGGTGCGGATCGTAGGGCCGCGACTTGAACTCGGGGTGGAATTGGCAGGCCAGGAACCACGGGTGATCGTGCAGCTCGATCACCTCGACAAAGATCCGGTCGGGTGACTTGCCGCTCACCACCAGCCCCTTCTCCTCGAACAGCGGCACATACTCTGGGTTGACCTCATAGCGGTGGCGGTGGCGCTCCCACACCTCGTCGCCGCCGTACATCTTCCACGCCCGCGACGACGGAGTCAGACGGCACGGGTACTTGCCAAGCCGCATGGTGCCGCCCATCTGGTCGACGCCCACCAGCTCGCGCATCTTGTAGATCACCTTGTAGGGCGGCTGGCTGACAAACTCGGTCGAGTGTGCGCCAGCCAGCCCGCACACGTTGCGCGCGAACTCGACGATGGCGGTCTGCAGCCCGAGGCAGATGCCGAAAAACGGGATCTTGTGGCCGCGCGCAAACTCGATGGCGCGGATCATGCCCTCGATCCCCCGTTTGCCGAACCCGCCGGGCACCAGGATGGCGTCCACCTCGAACAGCTCGCCAGGGTAGCCGGAGCCCTCGAGACTCTCCGAGTCGATAAAGACCAGATTGGTCTTGACCCCACTGGCGAGGCCGCCGTGGATCAACGCCTCGTTCAGCGACTTGTAGGAATCCGCGAGATCGACATACTTGCCGACGATACCGACCGAGACCTCTTCGGTGGCGGCGCGGGTGGCGTCCACGACCGTCCGCCACCGGCTGAGGTTGCGCTGGCCCTTGGGCAGGTTCAGCATCTCCAGAACGATCTCGTCAAAACCCTCGGCCGCCAGCTTGAGCGGCACGTCGTAGATGGTGTCGGCGTCCTGGGCCGGGATGACGGCCCGCGCTTCCAGGTTGCAGAACAAGGCGATTTTTTCGCGCAGATCGGGTGGCAGCGGCCGATCGCACCGACAGAGCAGGATGTCGGGCTGGATACCGATCTGCAGCAGTCCCTTGACCGAGTGCTGGGTGGGTTTGGTCTTGAGCTCGCCCGAACCCTTGATGTAAGGCACGAGGGTGAGGTGCACGTTGAGGACGTTGCCGCGGCCGGCCTCCGAGCGAAACTGGCGGATGGCCTCGAGGAAGGGCAGCGACTCGATGTCGCCAACCGTGCCGCCGATTTCGACAATCACGAAATCAATGTCGCCGCCGAGGGCACGGATACCGTCCTTGATCTCGTCGGTGATGTGGGGGATCACCTGAACGGTCTTGCCGAGGTAGTCGCCGCGGCGCTCCTTCTCGATCACCGTCTGGTAGACCTTGCCGGTGGTGAAGTTGTTCTTTTTAGCCATGGTGGCGGACGTGAAGCGCTCGTAGTGTCCGAGATCGAGATCGGTTTCGGCGCCGTCATCGGTCACGAAGACCTCGCCGTGCTGGAACGGCGACATGGTGCCCGGATCCACGTTGACATAGGGGTCCACCTTGAGCATGGTCACCGAGTACCCGTGGGCCTCCATCAGCGCCCCCAGCGACGCCGCCGAGATGCCCTTGCCGAGCCCTGAAACAACACCACCCGTGAAAAAGACATACTTCGTGGCCATCGCTGCCCCCCTGCTCAGTTCTTTTGTTGCATGATCTGTTCGACTCTCCGGAGGTCTTCCGGAGTGTCAACACCATAGGCCGGGTGCGGCGCGTCGAGGACCAGGATCGGGATCCCGTTCTCCAATGCGCGCAACTGCTCCAACGCCTCCGCCCGCTCGAGCGGTGACGGTGCGAGGGCCACGAAACGCGCCAGCGCTTCGCGTCGAAAACAGTAGATGCCGAGGTGGAGCCGCCACAACGCTGCCGCGGCTTCCCGCTGCCTCGGGAATGGAATGGCCGAGCGCGAAAAATACAACGCGCGGCCACGCGCGTCGCGCACAACCTTGACCGCGTTGGGATCGTCGGCACGCTCCTCCTCGAGCGGGCGGCACAGAGTGGCCATCGGCGCATCCGCGTCGGCAAGCAGGCCCCGCACCAGAACGTCGATGTTGTCGCCGCTCAACAGGGGCTCGTCGCCCTGAACGTTGACCACCACGTCCCACTGGTCCCGGCCCGCCACTGCCTCCGCCACCCGGTCGGTGCCCGAGGCGCACTCGCCGGTAATGACCGCTTCCGCTCCGGCCTTCTCGGCCGCGCGGGCGATCCGCTCGTCGTCGGTGGCGACAATGACGTGCTCAATCGTCGCCGCCTCCGATGCACGGCGCACCACGTGAGCGATCATCGGCTCTCCCGCGAGTTCTGCGAGCGGTTTGCCGGGGAAACGCGTGGAGGCCCAGCGTGCCGGAATCACGGCGACAGCGTGCGAAATAACCTGTCCCATCCTGTAAAGGGATGCTATCGACCGCCTTGGAGCAAGTCAAGCCGCTTTGCAGACATTCAAACAATCGTTTGTAACGAATTTTCAAAAGACTGTAAATCAATGATTTAGAGTGAAAATTTGAAGAATCCGACGTCATCTGACGGAAGAGTTCAAAAAATGAACGCTGGAAAACGACGATGTCTCGAGAATCTGTTGTAAAAATCTTCAAGAATTGATACAAACAACTGTATGAATTTGAGCACCCGTGAACGCCTCCTCCTCGCAGCCACCCGGCTCTTCGCCGACTCGGGCTATCGCGGCGCCTCGGTGCGCGACATCTGCAACCAGGCGGGAGCCAACCCCGGCGCGGTTTCCTACCATTTCGGCGGCAAGCGGCAGCTCTATCGATCCGTGCTGCGTCAGGCCGCCTCCGTGCTCGCCGAGATGGGGCCGGGACCCGGTGATGTGGACGACCTCGAGGGCGCGTCTCCGGGGGCGGCTGAAGCTCTCGGTCGCGTCCTCCGCCGCTTGCAGACCGACGACACCGCGACCCGTCTCCTCCTGCGCGATCTCGCCGACGGCGGCACCGTGGCCGTCGAATCGCTGACTCCGCCCCTTCGCAACGCCTTTGAACACCTCAACGCCACTCTCGGAGAGGATGACAGCCTCCGCGGAAGCGCCGAAAGCCGGCTGCTGTTTCTGGACCTGGCGGCGCCGCTCTTTCTGCTCGCCGCCGGGTGGCCCGTGGTCGCCCGCGCACTCGACCTCCAACCCGACCAGCGCGAGGCCCTTTTCATGGCACTGGTGCAACGCACCCTGGCGCGCCACCCCCAGGAACCGCAGTGACCATTCGGTATGAGAACGGCGTGGTCACATCCGTGACGTGGAAGTTCTTCATCGACTGAATCGGATGCACGACACGACGGAAATAGTGACGGTTTTGAAACGTCCGGCACGCTCCTCGTGATACGTTCGATCCGGCCTTTTCCAGGCTGGAGTCAGCAATCGTGTCCAAACCGACATCTTTCGATCCTCTCAAACACCTGCGGGTTTCGGACCTCAGAGGCCTCGCCCGGCTGGCGACGCAGGCCACCAAGGGCGTGACCGGAATCGTCGAAGGGGTCCACCAATCGGTGTGGAGCACCCTCGGGTTTCCGGGCGGAGATCAGCCGGGGCGGACCGGCGGCATCACCGGCGCCGTTTACGGGAACATTCGGAGTATCACGCAGCTTGTCGGTCAAGGCGTGGACGCGGGATTGGCGCGGTTGGAGAGCCTCGTCGATTTCGACGATGAATCCGAAATCGAGTCACCTCAGCGCGAGGCCGTCCTCGCGGCGCTCAACGGCGTGATGGGCGACCGCCTGCTCGCCGATGACAACCCGTTCGCGACCCCGATGACCCTCCGTTACCGGGGTGAGGTTCTGGATTGGCAGACCCCGCCGTCGATGCCCGAGGCGACGGGCAAGATCCTGGTGCTCATCCACGGTCTCTGCATGAACGATCTTCAGTGGCACACCCACAACGAGGGGCGCGTGGTCGACCACGGCGAAGCGGTGGCCGTGGCCCTCGCATACACTCCCATCTCGGTCCGCTACAACTCCGGTTTGCACACATCGGAAAACGGCCGCGAGCTGGCGGCCCGACTCGAGGAACTGGTCACTCATTGGCCGGTGGCGGTCGAAGAATTGACCGTCCTCGCCCACAGCATGGGCGGGTTGTTGATCCGCAGCGCCATCCACGCCGCCAACCGGGAGGGCATGAGCTGGCCGGACCACCTGATGAACATCGTGTTTCTCGGCACACCGCACCACGGCGCCCCTCTGGAAAAGGCCGGAAACTGGGTCGATGTGGTGCTGGGCAGCACGCCCTACACAGCGCCTTTCACGAAGCTTGGCGCGCTGCGCAGCGCCGGCATCACCGATCTCCGATACGGCCACCTGCTGGAGGAGGATTGGCAGGGGCGCGACCGCTTTGAACACTCACCCGACACCCGCCAGGTCGTTCCCCTGCCCGAGGGCGTGGCCTGTTACACGGTGGCCGCGACCACAGCCTCCAGACGAGGCTTCATGGCGGACCGCCTGATCGGCGACGGGTTGGTGCCCGTTGCCAGCGCTCTGGGCGAACACAAGGAGACGGGCCGAGCCCTCGGCTTTTCCGAGTCGTCGCGGTGCATTCAATACGGTATGAACCATCTCGAACTGCTCAGCAGCCCAGCTGTGACCCGCCAGATTCTGCTGTGGTTGAGACCCGCGGCGACCGGGTGGTAGCCCTCGGTCGCTATCAGGCCAAGAGCAAGGCTACCGGGACTGAGATCAATGCCCAGTTCGCCCACCTCTGTGGCGTTCGCGAGGGCAAGGCCGTGACCTTCCAGCAGTCCGCCGACACTCACCAGGCCCGGCGCGCCGTGGGGAATCGGTAGATATCGTCGATCGGTTGGGGCACACTCACAAGGCCGGGAGAAGCCCTGAGCCGCGAGGAGCCGAATGAGCTACGAACTCTATGTCTACGCAGCCACCGAGGACGAACCACCTGTCGACGAAATCTCGGCGCTGCTCGAGGTTGCCGGGTGGCAGTGGGCACTCATCACCGATATCGAGACATTCAGTCAGACATCGGATCTTGCGGGCGCCACCGCCCTCGGGTGGGACCTCGCCGACGATATCGGCGACTCGGTGGCAGAGGCCGTGGCCGAAGAGAACCCCGGTCTGCTATCGGCGCCCATCGGACTGTTGAGCGCCGTCGAGATCGAGGTCGAGTTCCCGTTCGACCCGGACGCGGAAGTCATCGCTGAGTTGCGGGAGTCGGACATCGACCCCAAGCTTGTCACCCGTGTCGAAGAGGCCGTGGCGTGCTACGCCTTCAGGGTTGACGGCCAGGTCACCGAAACGACTGTCGAGTTTTTGTGGGCCCTGGCCTCGGCCGTCGGCGTCCTCACCGATGGTGTCCTGGAAGATGTGGAGGACAACTCCCTCCTCGACTGCACCGACAGCGACGACTGAAACTTGGCACAAAAACCGAAGCAGGTGCGTATCCACCAACAGAGGGATTCCACATGATCAAGACCTTTCGAGCCGTCAAGTTCCTGTTTGTGGGGCCCATGGTTCTTCTGATGCTGGTGGTCATCAACTACATGACGTCACCGGGGGAATGGTGGGTCCAGTGGGCAGCCCTGGGCATCGGCATCGCCTGGTTCATCAGCCTCTTCCGGGTGATCACGGCGTTGATCGTGGCCGGGGGCATCGCCGGCGTGGTCGCCTACCTTCGAAACCGACAGGTCGCAGTGCCACCGCGTGACATCTGACAGGCGTCGCCGGCGTCCATCGTCCGTGCGACACTGTGGCGGATGGACGCCACCATCCGATCGGTCGACCACCGGGATTGGGTAGCCGTCACGGCGATCTTCAACCACTTCGTGGCCAACAGCTTCGCCGCCTACCCGGAAGAACCCGTTGAAGACGATTTCTTCCACAAGAAACACACAGTGGCTCCGGACTACCCCTTTCTGGTGGTGGAAGTCGGCGGTGCGATCGTCGGTTTCGCCTACCTCGCCCCGTTTCATCCCGTCGCCACCATGAAGAAATCCGCGCTCCTGACCTACTTCATCCACCCCGACCACACCGGGAAGGGCCTGGGCAGCCTTCTTCTTGAACAACTGATGGAGGCAGGACGTCGCCTTGAAGTCAGCAATTTTCTCGCCCACATCTCGTCGGCCAACGAGGGCAGCATCCGCTTTCACACCAGCCACGGCTTTACCGAGTGCGGTCGGTTTCTGAAAATCGGCACCAAGGCCGGTCAGCCCTTCGACATGGTCTGGATGCAGCGGATCAAAAACTGAAGGTTGCGTTATTCTCCAGCTTCAACAAGGGAGGACTCCATGATCGGATATGTGACCCTGGGATCCAATGACATCGCGAAATCAGCCGTGTTCTATGACCAGCTCCTCGGTGTCATCGGCGCCTCGAGGTTCATGGAGAGCGAGAAGTTCGTCGCCTGGTCTGTGTCGCCGAAGTCACCGGCTTTGAGTATCACCAGGCCCTACGACGGCAACGCGGCCACCGTGGGCAACGGGGTCATGGTCGCGCTGGTTGTGGACAGCACCGACAAGGTCGATGCACTGCACGCCAAGGCCCTCGAATTGGGCGGCACCGACGAGGGCGCTCCGGGGCCGCGCGGCGAAGGCTTCTATGCTGCGTATTTCCGCGATCTGGACGGCAACAAGCTCAACGCCTTCTGCATGGGCTGATTCGGGTTTCCGATGCAGTCTGAAAATCGGGCCCAGATGGAGCGGATCGCCGGCCGCACGGTGCGATTCAAGGGCATCGAGATCATCCGCATCCGCGACGGCCTCATCGTCGAGCGCTGGGGTGAGTGGGACGGGATCGATCTCCTCGAACAGCTCGGGCGGTTCTGCCTGTGAAACCGGGTGACATCTGACGTGCGCTACACCTGGATACTGTTCGACGCGGACGGCACGCTGTTCGACTACGACGCCGCGGAAGCTGCGGCCCTTGCCGCTACGTTTTCGGGCATCGGACGGAAATTTCTACCGGAACACGCGGCAACGTACCGGGAGATCAACGGCAGATTGTGGCGCGATCTCGAAAACGGCGCGACAACGCAAAAGCGCCTCCGGGTGGAGCGGTTCGCACAGCTGTTTGAGGCCATCGGCGAGAACAGCGACCCCGCCCGGTTCAGCGAAACCTATCTGGCCAATCTCGCGAGCCGTACCGAACTCATCGAAGGCGCTCACGATACCGTTGCAGCTCTTACAGAGGTCGCCCGTCTGATGCTCATCACCAACGGTCTCGCCGAGGTCCAACGACCGCGATTCGCCGCCTCATCAATCCGCCGCCACTTCGCGGACCTCGTGATCTCCGAAGAAGTGGGCGCCGCCAAACCCGACCCGCGGATCTTCGACGCGGCGTTTGAAAAAATGGAACACCCTTCAAAATCGGAGGTCCTCATGGTAGGCGATAGCCTGACCTCCGACATCAAGGGCGGCATCGGTTACGGGATCGATTCCTGTTGGTTCAATGCCGATCGGCTCCAGCCCGAGGACGATGTCACGCCAACCTACGAGATCCGGCGTCTCGCGGATCTGTGCAAACTCCTCCACCGGTAGCCCGCAAGAACAACTCAAAAGCGAGAATCGTCGTATTCTCTGTGGGAACGTCGGGAATCGCGTGAGCCCGGCGGGGTTGCCGGTACGCCGCTTCCGGGGAGTGTGATGAACTGTCCGAGCTGTTCGGGTGAAATGACGGAGGAGAGCTTCGCCGGTGTGCGGCTCGACGTCTGCCGCGTTTGTCACGGCGCGTGGTTCGACGGCGGCGAGCTCGAGGACTATCACCGCAACGGCGGTTCGGCCCGCCTGAGCGGCGTTCCCGGGCCCAAGGCCCACTATGAGCCCACGGGCGAGTCGGCGCACCGAAAGTGTCCGCGGTGCGAATCCGACATCCTCCGGACCGGCCGGATCTCGAGGTACCGGGTCTTGCGCTGCACGACCTGCAAGGGGCTCTTTTTGCCGCTGCCCGATCCTCGATACGACAGCCATGAAGGAGCGGGCATTCTCAGCGCCGCAGTCGGGGCGCTGGAAACGATCGTCACGGCCCTTTTTTGAGCCAGACCGTTCGGGGTCGACGCCTGCAGCGGTCTGCGGACCGCCGGTGTTCTTGATGAAGTCAAACTCGCGCGGTTTGTCCGGAAGTTCGAGGGAGTCGACGACACCGGCAACCGCTGAACGGCGAGACTTTCGAATCGAAGCAGGGATCTCTCGTGCGCGAGGTGGAACATCCCATCCGCCCCGCGGGTTGAATTCTTCAGAATAACCGGGATCTTCACAGGAGGCCCACGATGGGTTACGACCAGGCGCTCGACCGGAGAATCACCGCGGCGACCGCGGTCTGGGGAACCACCCACAAGAAGATGTTCGGGGGCACGTGCCACCTGCTCAACGGCAACATGCTGTGCGGAGTCAACGAAAAGACCCTGATCGTGCGCCTCGGCCAGGAGGCCGGCGCAGCCGCTCTCGAACAACCGCACACCCGGCCGATGGACGTCACCGGTCGCCCGATGAAAGGGTGGGTGACGGTTGAGCCAAAGGGTTACAGGGGAAAGAGCCTGCAGGGCTGGCTCGAACGAGCACACGCCTACGTGTCGAAGCTGCCGCCAAAGTAGCGGTGAGTTGCGGTACAGAAACGGTTTGGGCCGACCGAGGAGTTGATCCCGATGATGATGTGCACTCGCCTGACCACGAGCTGTCCCGACGGTGAAATGTTCGCGGCCTGCCGCGCGTTGGCCGGGAGATCATGGTGCTGACCTTACTGAAGATCGTTGCCGGTTTGGCCGTGCTCGGGATCGTTGCCATGGTCCTCATCGCCGTGATTTCCGGGCTCGTGGCTTCAGCACGGGCCCTCAGACGGGAGAAAGACCCTCGTGACCGATCCTGATGCTTCGGAACGCGGCGACGCGTTCAGCCGAACCGACGAGACCGACGACCTCATCTTCTACGCCAGGGACCGCTTTGTCAGCCATCTCGATTCCCTGGCACTGGCAACCATCGAGGACCTCGTTGGACAGCTCCTGACCGAAAGAGACCCCGTGATCCTGGACCTGATGGCAAGTTGGGACTCGCACATCCCCGCCGTCGTCAGCCCGACCCGGGTGGTGGGGCTCGGGCTCAACCGCAACGAACTCGACCGCAACGCGGCCCTGACGGAACGCGTGATCCACGACCTCAATCGCGAACCGACCCTGCCCTTTGCAACCGGTTCGTTCGACGCCGTTTTGTGCACTGTGTCGGTCGACTACCTCACCCGACCGGTCGAGGTCTTCCGAGAGGTGGGACGCGTCCTGAAACCCGGGGGCCTCTTCCTGGTGACGTTTTCGAACCGTTTCTTCCCGCCCAAGGTGGTCAAGATCTGGCGCGAATCGAGCGAAATCGATCGCCTCCAGATGGTGCAGAGTTTCTTCGACGAATCCGGTGGTTTCGGAGTCCCCGAGATTCTCGTCTCCAAAGGCAGGCCGAGACCTCTGGAGGACGCCTATGCCGACCGCGGTCTGCCCAGTGATCCCGTGTATGCGGTCTACGCCGACCGCAAGGGTGAGGCGCGAGCGAACCGCCCGCGGCCCGTTATTTTCGGCACCATCCCACCACCGGATCCCGAGACGGTTCGCGAACGAAGCACGCGGGTCGGCGTCACGCTCCGTTGCCCGCACTGTGAACACCGTCTCGAACGCTGGAAGGTCCCGCACACCCCGTTCACCCAGTGGTCCAGCGAGCACCAGTACCTCTGCCTCAACGACGACTGTCCGCACTACGTGCGGGGATGGACCGCGCTCGCCGGTCAGGGAAATCCAGGTTCGTATCGTTTCATGTTCGACCCGGATTCGGGCGGTTGCCATTCGGCTCCGGTCTTGACGCCGCACTCGCTGAGAGAGAGCATCGTCCCGCGGGAGGATGATCATGGTCTCGAAAACGGCGATTGACGATTTTCTCGGGCAGGAATCGCTGGCCCTCGCCGGTGTGTCGCGCAGCGGAAGAAAATTCGGCAACAAGGTGCTTCAGGACCTCTCCGGCAAGGGCTACGAGGTGCTGCCCATTCACCCGGAAGCCGGGGAGATCGGCGGCGTCAGGTGCTACCCGTCGCTGGCCGACCTCCCCACCAAGGTCGGAGGTCTGGTGCTAGTGGTTCCACCGACACAGACTGAGGCGCTCGTGAAGCAAGCCCACGAGGCCGCCATCGACCGCGTGTGGATGCAGCAGGGCGCGGAGTCGGACGCAGCGATCCACTACTGCGAAGATCACGGGATCAAGGTGGTCTATGGCGAATGCATCATGATGTTCGCCCAACCCAAGGGGATTCACAAGGTCCACCGCTGGCTGCGGGGGGCGTTCGGAAAGCTGCCGGCCGATGACGCGTGACTCCCGGGGGGCGCTCCTCGCAGTCCTCCTGATCGCGCTCGGTGCGGCCGCGTGCGGCGGCGGCGACACGGTCGGTGGCGAGGAGACCGTCGTCATGGTCTCGGGGTCCTACCGGACGGTGGGCGACGGGCGCGCAGAGATCCTGGTCGGCGAGATCGGCGATCTGTGGGTCGAGGAAAAGGGAATCATGGTCGATGCCGTCAAGGTCGAAGTGACCTGCGGCGAGGAAAAGAACGTGGTCTGGGCGGCGGAAAACCAACTCACGGAGCCGGTGTGCCGAGTCCGCCTTCAACTCGTGGAGATCACCAACTGGTCGCCTGCGAAAGCAAAGCTCCGTGTGACGTGGCAACCCTGAAGGTCCACGAGAGTCCGACCGAGCCTTCGAAAGAAGACGGCAAGGAGTTCGAAATGGCGGAGAATGTGCTGAAGGGATCGTGTCTGTGCGGGGGGGTTGCCTACGAAATGAGCCCACCCTTCGTGTTCTTCCACCACTGCCACTGCAGCCGCTGTCGCAAGAGCTCGGGGGCCGCGTATCGGGCCAACATCCTGGTCAAGGCGGCCCAGTTCCGGTGGACCCGCGGGGAGGACCTCGTCAAACGGTGGGAGCTGCCGGACGCGCAGTTCTACTGTACCGGCTGGTGCTCGGTCTGCGGCTCGTCGCTGCCTTGGCAATCGCGCAACGGCAAGGGCTATCTGGTGCCGGTCGGCACCCTCGACGACGACCCCGGATGCCGGCCCGAGAAGAACATCTTCTGGGCGTCCCGAGCACCGTGGTATACGAACCCGGCGGACCTGCCCACCCTCGACGAAGGCCGTTGAGGGAATACCCGCGTCGGGGAAAACGTACTCACAGGCAGGGAGGCGGCCGTGAACCAGGATCAGGAACATCTCAAGCTGTTGTCGATCTTCCACTACGTGGCGGCGGGCATGGCGGCGCTGGTGGCATGCATCCCCTTTATTCACTTCTTCATGGGTCTGGCCCTCGCCACCGGTGCATTCGAAGACGGCAACACCGAGGCGCGCCCAGTCGGCTTCGTCATCATGCTCGTCGCCCTCGGGTTCATTTTTCTCGGGTGGACCCTTGCGGCTCTGATGGCCTTCGCAGGCCGCAGCCTGGCGAAAAGGAAACGCTACACCTTCTGCCTCATCATGGGCGGCGTCGAGTGCCTCTTCATGCCAGTGGGCACGGTCCTCGGTGTCTTCACCATCATCGTCCTGGTGAGGGACTCGGTGAAGGAGCTGTTCAGAAGCGGGTGAGGTGACGGTCGCTCGACGTCCAACGATGGAACGTTCACCCTTCGATACACCCGGATTTCGGTGAGGTTGCGAGAAGAACAACACTCATAAGATGTCATTCCGAGTGAGACCGAAGGTCGAGCCGAGGAATCTGGGGGGTGGCTTCAGGAAATGTGTTGCCAATAGCCCCCGCCCAGATCCCTCCGCTCGGACCCTCCGGGTCCTCGGTCGGGATGACAGGGGACCAAAACGGGCATGGAGACGGGCACGGGTTGGGAACGTTACGGTGAGTGGGACGGTTACACTTCACGCATGTGGGATGAACGCTTCTCCGAGCCGGGGTACGCCTACGGCACCGAACCCAACGGATTCCTGGCTTCCGTCGCTGACCGCATTCCCGAAGGCCGCGTTCTGTGCCTCGCCGAAGGTGAGGGCCGCAACGCGGTCTTTCTTGCCGGTCTCGGTTACAACGTCACGGCGGTGGACACGTCGAAGGTTGGTCTCGCCAAGGCCGACGCACTCGCCGCCGACCGCGGTGTTGCGATCTCGACGATCCAAGCCGATCTCGCTGATTTCGACATCGAGCCCGACGCTTGGCAGGGCATCGTCTCGATCTTCAGCCACCTGCCGCCGGTCATCCGCGCAGCCCTCCACGAGCGCTGTCTGCGCGGTCTCGCGCCGGGCGGTGCTTTTGTTCTCGAGGGATTCACTCCGCGTCAGCTCGAACTCAGGACCGGTGGTCCCAGGACTCGCGAGCTGCTGATGGAGCTCGACGTCATCCGCCAAGAGCTCCCCGGTTTGCGGTTCGAAATCGCACGTGAGGTGGAGCGGCCGGTGGTGGAGGGAAACTACCACAAGGGAAAGGCCGCGGTCGTGCAGATTCTCGCGGTCAAGGCCTCCGCCTGATCAGCCCCACAACCGTCAGAAGAGCCTTCGGCGTCGGGGCAGGAGTACGATTCGTTGTCAAGGGGGAAGCGCAATGAACTACATCCCGACTTCAGCATGCCCGGATTGTGGGGGGGCCCTTGGCGAAATCGAGGTCACCGATCGCGCGACGGGGCACAAAGTCCGTACGTATGGCTATGCCGTGATCGAGGACCGGCAACAGCCCGACTCGAGCCGTTTCCCATCTGCCGGTGAGCTGAAGTTCTTCCTCTGCGTGAATTGCGGGCGAGTGATGCTGGTCGCACAGCCCGAATAGACGGCACGGAGGAAACCCGATCTCGTCCGCTCTCCTCGCGGCGTGTCAGGCGCCGGCGGGTTGCCGCAACAGCTTCCTGATGACCGCCCGGAGGGTGGTCCGGTCCACCGGTTTGCCGAGCACGCCGTCGGGGCCCCGCACGCCGGCGTGGGCCCCGAGGTAGGACTGGCAATCGTCCTCGAGCAGCTTGTCGTTGCCGGTGACGACCACGAGCGGCAGGGACGAATATCTCGGGTCCCTGCGAATGGTGACTAAAAACTCGAGACCCGACTTTCCCGGCAGCAGGGCATCGATCAGGACGATGTCGGGCCTGAATTCGTCCATGAGCGCGAGGGCCGACGAACAGCGGGTCGCCGAAGTCACCTCGTAACCCTCGTCCTCCAGGAACGAGGCCATGTAGTCGACGATGTCCGGATCATCCTCGACGACGAGCACACGGGCTTCGGGCGCGCTCACGCCGTCCGATCCCCAGGTTTGATGCTCGGGTTCGCCACCAGCGGCAACCTCACGTCGAACCTGGTGCCCCGTCCCGGTTCCGAGTCCACCGTGATGTCGCCGCCGTGCTTGTCGACGATCTTGTTGGAGATGAAGAGACCGAGCCCGGTGCCCTTGATCCCCTTGGAGGAGAAGAAGAGCGAGAAGATCTTTTCGCGGGTCTCGCGGTCCATTCCGACGCCATTGTCCTCGACCTCGATCAGCACCCACGGCGCCTCGCAGCGGATGGCCATGCGGATCAGGTGGTTGGCTTTTTCATTGTCCATCCGGCAGGCGTCGAGCGAGTTTTCGAGCAGATTCAAGAGCATCGCGCGAAGGGCATGGGGGTCACCCTGGAAGATGTCGACATCGTCCGCGATGTCGATTTGAACCGCCACGTTCGCATCGCTCGCCTTTTTCTCGAGCCCCTCGCGGAAGTCGTCCACGATGGCGACCAGGTCAACGTCTTCGACCACGAGTTCGCGGTCCTTGGCGTAGTACAGGATGTCCAGCACCATGGAACGGATCCGCTCCACGTTGCGCTGCACCATCTCCCAGCCCTTCTCCACCCGTTCAGGTTTGTCTTTGGCGAAACCCGAGTTGACCATGTAGATCCCACCGTCGAGGCCGGTGAGCAGGCCCTTGATGCCGTGTGAGATCGAACCCACGAGGAGCCCGATGGAGGCGAGCTGCGATTGCAGCTCGCGAGTCTGGGTGATGTCGATGCACATCTCGATGACCGCTTCGACTTCGCCGTCGGCTCCCCGAAGCGGCGACGTCGTACACAGGGCGTTGAGCTTCTGCCCGTCCTTGGTGAACAGGATCTCCTCGTGTTCGCGGGTCTCGCCGGTGTCGAAGGTCTGCTGCATCGGGCACACCAGGCACTGTTCATCGCGGTGCTTGTACATGGTGAAGCAGTTCTTGCCGACCGGGTCGCCGAAGGTCTCGCGAAAGCGGCGGTTGGCGTGCTGGATGACCCGATCAGGGCCCTGCACCGTGATGAAGCAGGGCACCTCTTCGAAGAGCTGGGCGAGTCGTTCCTGCGATCGCTGCAACATGTTCTGCAGGTGTTTGACCTCGCCGATGTCGGTGTGCATTTCCATCACCGCCACCACCTCGCCCACGCCGTCCCGAATGGCCGTCGTGTGCACCATCACCGGGATCTGGCATCCGTCCCTGGTGGTCAGCAGCTGTTCGGAGGGGTGGTTGAGGCCGTCGGCGAAGGTGGCCTCTACCGGGCAGTTGGGGCAGACCTCGTCCCGCCCCTTGTAAACCCTGTAGCAGAACTCGCCGACGCTCTCGCCGAAATGCTCACGGAACCGGCGGTTGCCGTCGATAATCCGAAAATCCCGGTCGTGGACCGACAGGAAGCAGGGCATCTCCTCCCAGTACTCGTGATACCGGGCCTCGGACTCGGCGTCGGGAACGGTCATCTGGATCTTGCGCACTGCACGCTCCGAATCTCGTTGTTCGCCTTGTCGACGGGGTGGTCGGTCCTCAATTCGCCTTTGCTTCGCGGTGCTCGATGATGTGGTGGGCATACGCCACCAACTTGTCTTCGTCCACCGGTTTCCCGAGGTAGCCCTCGGGCGGCGGTACCGCCCGACCGTAGATCACCTGCCGGAACTCGGGGTGGCCGGTGACCACGCAGACCGGGATCTCTTCGGTCCCCTTGGTCTTGCGCAGCTCGACAAAGGTCTCGACGCCGTCCTTGCCGGGCATCGAAAGATCGAGGCTGATGAGGTCGGGATGGTGTTCGAGCGCCATGGCGATACCTTCGTCGCCGCTCGAGGCCGATATCACCTCGGCGCCGGCGTCCTCGAAAACGGTGATCAGGAAAGTCCGGACATCCTCCTCGTCGTCGACGACCAGGATTTTTCGACCGGCCAGCGGTTCGGACGCCTCGACCTTGGCGACGGCGATCTCGCCCAACTTCGCTTCCTCCGCGGGTTTTTCTGCCTCGTCGAGGACCAGGGCGTTGGCCACCAGATTGACCAGCTGTTTGACCTCGCAGCCGAGATCGTAGTGCTTGATCAGATCGTTGAGACCGTCGACGCAGTTGTGGCAGCTTGTCACCACCACCTTGGCGCCGGTGGCGCGGATCTGATCGGCCTTGACCTTGGCCGATTGGAGGCGCTTCGGCGTGTATTCGGACATCGACATCGCGCCGCCGCCGCCCGTGCAGCAGAAGTTTTCAGCCCGGTTCGGGTACATCTCCTGAAAGTCCATCGAGACCAATCGCAGGAGCTCGCGCGGTTCCTCGAAGAACCCTCCGCTGCGGGCGTTGTTGCACGAGTCGTGGAAAGTCATCTTCTCGGGGTTCTTGGTCGGATCGACCTTGATCTTGCCCTCCTTGATGTAGTTGAGCATGGTCATGACCGAACTCTCCATCGGCACCGGCTCGGTCTCGCCCGCCCAGTTGACGCCCTCGAATCGGGTCGAACGGAAGCCGTGGCCGCACTCGGAGATGATGATTTTTTCGACCCCGAGTTCGCGCGCCTTGTCGTACTCCCGCTTGGCGGAGGCACCACCGAGACCGTCATCACCCGAAAACAGACCGAAATTGGTGTTGTCCCAACCCTCTTCGGGCATCGTCCAGTCCTCGCCAGCCGCGTGGAAGATCAGCGCCGCCTCTTTGATGGTGCGCGGGTCGTACTTCACCTCCCGCGGGTTGATGCAGTACATGACCTTTGCGCCCTTTTTCTCGACCGGGATCTTTGCCTCGTCGTGGCCGAGATCCTCCTCGAGTTCCTCCGACATCCACTCCAGAGTGTCGAGGTAGTCCTCTTTGAGGATTCCCATCTGGTTGCCGAGTTCCCACTGGTCCTTGGAAACGACCCGCACGCCCTCCGGCATCACACCCACATGCGAGAGCAGACCGCGCATGATGCGGTTCAAGGTCGCGGTGTCGACACCCATCGGACAGCTCAGGGTGCAGCGGCGGCAGTTCGTGCAGGTGCCGAAGGCAATGTCCTTGAGAGTCTCGAGGTCGTCGTCGGTGAGCGGCACCTTGTCGGCGCCCACCCACCACGGGAAGACGCTGCCCGTCCAGTCGTGGTTGGCCTTGAAGAGCTTGCGGACCTGGTCGGCCTTGTAGGAGGGCGTCATCTTGTGGTCGTCCGGGAAGGCGAGAACATAGTGACATGACTGGTCACACATACCGCAGTGAACGCAACCGACGAGCGAGCCCACAACCTGCCGGTTGAGTTTTCTTGCCAGCTGCTCTTCCATCATCCTGATCTTGTGAGTTTTTCCTTTTGCCACGGTAATTCTCCTAACCCCGCGAAACCGGGTAGCTGCCGCGTTGACCGAGGGCACGACCGATGTAGGTGCGGGTGAAGGGGTAGTAGAGGTAGTGCGAGATTTTCGAGAACGGGACATAGAGCAGGAAGAAACTGGTCAGGTAGAGGTAGGCGATCAGGGTGGTCTCGCTCGTCATCCCCCCCATCCCCACCAGATAGGCCTGGGTGCACGCGCCGAGAGCAAACCACGAGGTCAGCATCACGAGCGAGAAGTAGTCGTCCGGAGTGCTGATGAGGCGCATCAGGGGGCGCAAAGTCCTCCGGCCGATCCTGTAGACGGACACCAGGAGGGCGCCGATGAGAAGCGCCATGGTGGTCCAGGCTACCGCCCGGATCCGCAGAAAATCAGGCGCGATCGTGCTGATGAATGCCAGGGCAATGCCCGCCACCACTCCGAGGTGGAAGATCACGAAGCTGAGGTAAAAGGCGAAGCCCTTCGTCGATCTCGTGCTCTCCATCGACCACGGCATCGCGACGTTGAACAGCGAGTACATGGCGCCCTTTTCCTTGGTCGATTGTCCGGGGTTTCCCGGGGCCGACTTGTCTTTGCCGAGATTGAAGGACAGCAGCCAGCGGATGCGGAGGGTGTAAACGACCGCCATGACGGCGAGTGCGATCCAGTGAACGATCTCCGCGGTGTGCAGTGCAGAACTGACCTCGTGCATCTCAGGCTCCTTTCTCGATCTGCGCCTGGAAGGGCCCGTACTCGCGCGGGTCCCTCGCGACTATCAGCACCTCCTGGACGGAAGCTCCGTTCGCCAGGTGTTTCGAGATCGTCTCCACCATGACCCGGGCGCAGAGATCCATGGGAACCTGGTAGAGGCCCGTGCCGATGGGTGGGAAGGCCAGGATCTTGACGCCCTTTTCCTCGGCGCGCGCGAGAGCGGCGGCGACCGTCTTGCGGAGCTTGGCCTCTTCATCTTCCTCGCGGAACTTGGGTCCGTTGGCGTGGATGATCCAGTCGGCCTTGAGGATCCCGGCCTCGGTCACGACCGCTTCGCCGGTCGGACAGCTGCCGATCTCGTCGAGTTGTTTCTGGATCGCGATGCCGCCCCGCTGCTGGATGGCGGCGCCGAATCCCGAGCCCAACTTGAGGTCCTCGGTGATGTCGAAGACAAACGCATCGACCTCCACCTCTGTGATGTCCGCCCGGATCAACCGCAGTTTCTTTTCGCCGATGATCTTTTCGACCATGTGCCGATCCTCCTGATCCTCCGTTTTCAAAAAACTCACTCCCCGGAGGTGATACCGACCAACTCCGAGGTAAAGGCACTGACCGTGTCGCGCAGCCATCTGGGATCGGCCAGGTCGCCAAGACTGAACTCGTCAAGCACGTCGCCTATCCGCCTGTTGATGAGGGCGTACACCACCCGACACTCGCAATCGTCCGAACGGAGACACGCCTCGGGCTCTTCGATGCAATCGACCACACAGATCGGCCCGATGGTGGCTTCGATGATCTTGCGAATCGAGATGTCGCGCGCCGGCACCGCCAGCTTGTAGCCGCCGTGCCGACCGGCCACGCCACGCACCAGGCGGGCGCTCCGCAGCGCCAGGGCGACCTGCTCGAGATAGCCGTGCGATATGCCGGTTCGTTCGGCGACCGAAGCCAGGCTGACCGGGGTTTTCCCCCCGTCGTGGCGCGCGATGTCCAGCATCATGCGAAGGGCGTAGCGACCACGGGTCGAAATCTTCATGACGTCAAAAACATATTCCGATTATTCATACCTGTCAACTAGGAATTACAGAATAAAATACTATACTCAATCTCAAATCTCATCTCCGTTGCCGCGTTGACGCCGTGATGCTATCGTGATGAGGCACGAGAGGCGTGGGGAGGAACCATGGCACCGAAGACCGCCGTGATCATCGATGACGAGCCCGACATCACCACCTACCTCGGGACATTTCTCTCAGACAACGGGTGGGATGTGAGGAGCGCCAACGATCCCAACGAGGGCATCGCGTTGGCTCAGAGCGAACCACCTGATGTGATTCTCCTGGACGTCATGATGCCCGAACGCGGGGGCTTGAGTACGCTGATCGCCCTCCGCAAGGATGAACGCACCGCCAAGGTCCCGGTGGTTCTCGTCACCGGCATCCAGGAGTCGCTGAAGTCCGATTTCGGCGCCTTCCTCGATCGTTTCAAGAGCTACCACCCCGACGCGTACCTGCAGAAACCGATCGAAGAAGCAAAACTGCTTCAGACGCTCGAGTCCATCACGTAGCGCAGCGGCCACGACGCCGCGTCGCCCGCGTACTCGACGCCAACCCTCGGAAGTCGAAGGATCCGGACGGATCTGAAATGTCGAATCCGTCATCACGAATGCTCAGCGCGGACCCACCGGAGCACAGGTCCAGTCCGTCGTCTGCCCGGGTGATCGCGAGAGCCTGGCACAATTTGCCCGGTCCGTCGGTCAGCAACCGTTCCGGTACCGCCTCGCCGCGCCGCTTCCGAATCACTACACGACCCTGGACAATCTCTCCCCCACGGATCAGCACCGCTTCCGGTGAGCCCTCCCCTGCCGTGACCACGTTGAGGCAGTGGTGGATGCCGTACACCAGATAGACGTAGGCCCGTCCTGCGGGCCCCCACATGGTTTCGGTACGCGGGGTGCGACGCCCGCCGAACGTGTGGCACGCGGGGTCATCAACACCGAGGTAGGCCTCCACCTCGTTGATACGAACGAACACGGTGCCGGTGTCGTGTTCCCGGTACAGAAGCTTGCCGAGCAACTCCGCGGCCACCACCTCGGTGGGGCGCTGATAGAATCCGCGGGCGAGCACGGGAGGATGGGACATGGCTTTGACCATTTGTGTCACCGGCGGCGCCGGATTCATCGGCAGCCACGTTGCGGATGCCCTGGTAGGTGCCGGTCACCGGGTCTTGATTGTGGACGACCTGTCCGGCGGCCGCAAGGAGAATGTCCCTGAGGGTGCCGAACTCGCGGTGCTCGATGTTCGATCGGACGAGGCCGCGCAGTTCCTGATCGACCGCGAGGTCGAGATCCTCGTTCACCACGCCGCGCAAATGGACGTCCGGCGTTCGGTCGACGATCCGCGCTTCGACGCCGACGTCAACATCCTCGGTCTATTGAACCTGCTCGAAGCCGGGAGAAGGGGTTCCTTGCGCCAGGTAGTGTTCGCCTCCACCGGCGGCGCCATCTACGGCGAACAGGACGAGTTCCCGGCCGACGAGGACCACCCGGTCAGACCGGTATCGCCGTACGGGGTCGCCAAACTGGCGTCGGAGCGCTATCTCTACTACTACCACTGTCAGTACGGTCTCGACGCGACCTGCCTCCGCTACGCCAACGTCTACGGCCCGCGCCAGAACCCCCACGGCGAAGCTGGTGTGGTCGCCATCTTCACCCGGCGTCTGCTCGACGGCGAGCCCGCCACCATCAACGGCGACGGACTCCAGACCCGCGATTACGTCTACGTGGATGACGTGGTGCGGGCCAACATGGCGGCGATCGACCGGCCCGGCTTTGCGGTGTACAACGTCGGAACCGGGGTCGAGACCGACGTCAACGCTCTATTCGACCATATCGCCGAGGCCGCGAATTACGACCCGGCGCCGAATCACGGTCCCGGCATGCCGGGCGAGCAGCGCCGCTCGTGCATCACATCGGAGAGGCTTCTCGAGGAAATGAGCGTGGCCGTCGATACGCCGCTCGCTCTGGGCATCCCGGCGACCGTCAACTGGTTTCGAGAGCGTTGAAATATCCAACCGTCACCTTGACATTGTCCTGACGTCGCGGCACAGTGCAGCCGCGAAACACTGGTTTCGGCACGGAGGTACCATGGCCCTGGATCTTGATTTCTCGAAGCTCAGCGCCACCGACGTTCTCGACATGGCAATCGCCATCGAGGACGAGGCACAGATCTACTACGAACAGCTCGCCGACTGGGTGGGAGACGACAAGGAACAGGTCGCCGACTTTTTCCGCCGTATGGCAGTCCGCGAGCGGCGCCACCACGACCAGATCGTCGTCCAGCGCCAGAGGTTGTTCGGCGACGCGCCGGCGAGCAACGCCGACAAGGTCTCGTGGGCGGTGGAGATGCCTGATTTCTACAAGGTCCCCAATGACGTCACGCTCCGCGAGGCGTTTGACATCTCCATGGAGGCGGAGACCCGCGCCCACGACTTCTACGCCGGAGCGCTCGAGTACAAGATCGACGACAAGGTGACCGAGCTCTTCGAGGGTCTGCGCCAGGCCGAGGCCGACCACCAACGCCTGCTGCGCGAAGAGATGGACCGGTATCAGGTCTGAACGCCGCGGTCACTCCTGACGATCCCGACTGCGACGTATCCGACCTTCGAGGTCCACGTTCCGGCGGAACCGATCTTGAAGCCATCAGCACCAAAATCATCGGTGCCGGCTGTGTCAACGGCAGGTAGGTCGGTTCCGACAACGATCCCCAGCGGCGCATGGCCGGAATGACATGGGAATCTGCCACTCGCCTGCATGAACTACCCGTAGGGGAAGACCACCGGGTACTTCGGGATCATCAGATCCCGCGCTCGGTGCTGCTCCTCCTCGGTGGGCCGCACCATGATGACGGTGGCCTCGAGATCGCGTATCACGGCCGCGGCGGTGCTGCCGAGGCCGACATCGAGGACCCCTCGCTTGGAGTGGCTGCCGATAATCAGGAGATCAGCCTCGGTGGACCTGACGAAGGCCCCGATCTCGTAGCTGGGTCTCCCTTGGCGCAGCGCAATCTCGACCTCGATTCCAGCGGCCAGCAGCGGTTCGGCATAGCGATTGAGTTTCTCCGCCATGCTCTCGACCTCGGGAAGCAACTCGACCGGCGCCTCCACCGACAACACCAACACCGAGGCATTGTCCGCCAGCGCCAGCACCCGGGTGAGATCGCGGATCCGTGCCGCGATCGGAGTGATGTCGAGGTAGCGCTGCAGGGCAGCGGCGACACAGATTCTCGAGTACGGCATGACGGCTCCTCCCGACAATTCTACCGCGCATCTCCAACTCCATCGAGGCAGCGTATCGCGGGATCGTCGTGTAGACTGAACAACTGGGGCACATGGAACGATTCGGACGCTACATCCTGGTCGACAAGATCTCCTCCGGAGGTATGGCCGACGTCTATCGCGCCAAGGTCGTCGGTATCCGCGGTTTCACCAAGACCGTCGCGATCAAACGCATTCACCCCCACCTCCTGGAGCGCAAGAGGTTTCTCCGCATGTTCACCGACGAGGCCAAGATCGCCTCGCGGCTGGTGCACCCCAACGTCGTTCAGATCTATGACCTCGGTGAGGCCGACGGGCTTCCGTATATCGCCATGGAGTACGTGCCCGGACGCGACCTTTTCCGGGTCCTGCAGCGGCTGATCAACCTCGAACGCCGCTGTCCATGGCGGCTCGCCACCAAGATCGTCACCGACGTTTGCGCCGGCCTCCAGTTCGCGCACGAATTCCGATCGCCGGACGGCCAGCCCCAGGAGATCGTCCACCGCGACATCAGCCCCCGCAACATCCTCATCTCGTACAACGGCGAGATCAAGCTCACCGACTTCGGAGTCGCACGGGCCCGCGATCGTGAAGAGCACACCGAGCACGGCATCATCAAGGGCAAGGTCCGCTACCTGAGCCCGGAAGCCGCCTATGCCCGCGAGGTCGACCGCCGGTCCGATCTTTTCTCGCTCGGTATCGTCTTTGCTGAGCTCCTCCTGATGGAGCCCCTCCGTTCGGGCCCGAACGAGATGGCCATGCTGCTCGACATCCGCAAGGGCGAGTTCGACCGCAACCGGTTCAAACCGATTCCGAAACCTCTGCGGGCGGTGCTCAACAGGGCCCTCGAGGTGGATCCGAACAAGCGGTTCCCGACCGCCCTCGAATTCGCCGTCGACCTCGCCAATCGATTCGACGCCGAGTCGACCCCGATGTCCGAGGCCGAGATCGCCACCTTCATGCGAGCGTTGTTTGACGATGACATCGCAACCGAGGAAGTGCGCGACAAGGAGGTCGAGCTCGAACTGCAGGCGAAAGCGGACGAGTTCGAGGTCGGGTTGCCCCACACCGACGCCGTCGAGGTCACCAAGGTGCGTGGTCTCAACCCGCTCAACATCTTTGCCGACCGCGGCGCCGGCCCGGTGGCGGTTCCCGCCCTCGGCATCGAGGACCAACGCCCCGCGAAACCGACCCGGGTCGGGTCATTGCAGGAGGTTTCTCTGGTCCGGCTGCTGCACGAAATCAACGAAGGCAGGATCTCCGGCATCCTCGATTTCCACCGCGATCCGATCAAAAAGTCCATTGAAGTCGAAAACGGAAACCCGGTGTTCGCCAACTCCAACGTCGAAAGCGAACTGTTCGGCGAGTATCTGGTCGCCCAGGGTACGCTGTCGCGCGAGCAACACGCAGAAGTCCTCGATTTTGCCGCTCGCAAGGGTCTGCGGTTTTCGGAAGCCCTCCTCGAGTTGGGGGCCTGCGCCCCGAACGAGCTCTTCCAGCAACTGAGCGGCCAGGTCCGCAATCGTATTCTCGATCTCTTCAGCTGGATCAGCGGCCGATTTGAACTCTTCGTCGATGCGCCGGTTGCCGAGACCGGCCTTCCCCTCAACCTGCGGGCCCACACGCTGATCCACGAAGGGGTCCAGGAGCGCATGCCGTTGGTCGTGATCCGGCGATTCATGGACGGCAAGCTCAACCAGTGGGTGGTCCGCCTGCCCGGCGCGATCCCGGCCGACCTCCAGCTCTCGGGCCGGCAGCAGAGGATCCTGCGCAGCATCGAGGGCAACGAAATCAGGGTGGCGGAGTTGATTCGGCGCGAGGGCGACGAGGAGTGGATGCTCCGGCTGCTCTACATGCTGCACCAGATTCGACGCGTGATGTTCCACGACTGAGGCGATGGACCCGAGCGCTTCACCGCCACCGTATCGGGGATTCAGGGGCGCGGTGCGAAGCGCAGCGGGCTGGCTGCTGCTCGCGCTCTCCCTCGCTCTCGTCTCGACCGCCATCGACCGAACCACCGCGATCGAGGTCTACTCTGACGGCGGCCGGATCCACCTCGAGGTCGCAGGCACCGTCCTCGAGGCGCAACGGGCGATCGAGCAACTGACCGCGGTCGAGATCTCCGCCATGGATTCCATCGACCCACCGGGCGGCCGGTTGATCACCCTCTCCGACGACCGGGGAGAAGTGCTGCGCGAGCGGTTGCCGCGGCGTTTCCACACCCCACCGGGGGCTGTGGTGCCGCTCGGCGACTGGGAGCTCGACGAACGGGCCGGTCAGGGCACCGTGTGGCGTCACGATGTTGACGTCAGCGGCGCCTTCACCCTCGAGGCCTCGTTCCGCGGCAGGTTTCTTCACGACCTGACGGTGGTGCTGCATGGAGATCCGACCACCTCGATTTCAATCCGCCGCGGTCTCATCAACGACGACTGCTTTATCCGCGACGGCGACGGGTTCGACCTGGCGGGCACCAGCATCGACCCGACTCCGCTTGGGGATGCGGGCGCTCTCGGCGCCACCCTCGCCAGGTCCGGAGCGGTTGCTTGTCTCCTGACCGCGTTCTTCACCATCCTCCAGGCGGGCTTCCGACCGCACCCGCTGCCGGCGGCCTCACCGCGAATACCCGCCGCATCGTTGGTCCTCGCCCTTGCCCTGGCGGCAGCCGCGTTGTCGGCCTGGGTCGCCCGGGATGTCCTCGAAGCCCTGCCGCACACGCCCGATGCCGTGGTCTACCTCCTCCAGGCGGACTGGTTTCTCGACGGGTCGTTGTGGTCACACGTCACGCCCATTCAGGACTACCTCACCCTGCCGTTCACCTACGTCGACGGGGGTCGCTGGCTCGCGCACTACCCTCCCGCCTGGCCCGGCCTCCTCGCCATCGGCGTTGCCGCTGGTGCGCCGTGGTTGGTGGCACCCCTGCTCGGCGGCGTGTATGTACTGCTCCTTTTCCTCGCCGGGCGTGAGCTCGACGGTCCGGCGCTCGGTCTTGTGGCGGCCACCCTGGGGGTGATCTCCCCCATCACGCGGCTGATCTTCGGCAGCATGCTGTCTCACGCCTACGCCGCAACGTTGGTTCTGGCGGCGCTGGTTCTGGCCCTCCGGGCGCGGCGCCACGGACGATGGACCACGGCGACAGCAGCGGGTCTCGCCCTTGGAATGGCTTTCGGCGTCCGTCCGCTGACGGCGGTCGCGGTCGCAGTTCCGCTGCTCCTGCTGGCACTACCGGGTCCGCAGGCATCGGGCGGCCGAGACCGGACCCGAAACGCCGTGGCGGGCTTCGTCGGCGGGTTCATCCTCGCCGCCCTACCAGCCCTTGGCGCCAACGAGCTGATCACCGGCAATCCCTTCTCCTTTCCCTACACGCTGACCCACGGCTCGATGTTCGGGGCCGCGAACATTCCGTTCGGTCTGCGCAACCTCGATGCCCTGATCGTTTCGAGCGGCGCCGCCAATCTCGGCTGGGGGTGGGACCTTTTCCACGGTCCCTGGATCATCGCTCTGTGTTTCGCCCCGGCCCTCGTCCCGCTGATCGCAAAGCGGCGGCGAACCACCGAGTGGCTGCTGGCGGCGATGGTAGTGAGCGTGTTCGTCGCCTATCGTGGGCACTCGTGGGCACGGACTGCACGGGTTCGGCGCGCGCTACCACTTCGAGGTCCTGGCGCCCTTCTTCCTGCTCACCGCGCGCGGGTTCTTCGACCTCGCTCGGCTCGGCGTCGATGCGCAGCGAACCGAAAAGAGGGTCCCCGTCATCGTTGCGTTCACCATCTTTTTTGTCCTCTGTCTGCCGGCCGCCGCCATCTTGCCGTACCGGCTCTCCCTGTACCGCGGCTACAACGGGGTCGACGGCGGGCTCCAACGACAGATGGATGCGCTGGCACCACAGCGAGCTCTGATTGTCCTGCCAACCGACGAGTGGCAGGGATGGGCCGCGGCGTCGCGAATGATCGACTTCCGCCCCGACGCGCCGATCCTCTTCATCCAGGCCGGCGCCGGCGATCCCGCCATCGCCACGATTGCCGGCGATCGCCCTGTCTTTCTGTGGCGCGATGGACGCCTGACGCCGAGATGACCGGCACCCGCCGATCACCCTCCTGTCATCCCGACCGAACGAACGGCGTGAGCGAGTGGAGGGATCCGGGAAGGGGCCGTAGAAGACAAATTTCACAAACTGGCCCACAGGTCCCTCCGCTTCGGCCCTCCGGGCCTTCGGTCGGGATGACAGCTTAGGCGAGGTTCGATCGGATGGTCCGAAGCAGGGTTGGTCCGGGTCACCTTCAGATGCGCTGTGAACGGCAAGGGCCCAACGTTCGACACCTCGACGAATGAACGTCACGTCCGCTCGTCCGGCACGCGAGACGCGTGCCCCACAAGGAACCCGATTCCGGAGCGGTTGTGGGGCAGCCGTCCCGGCTGCCGGGTGGGTGGGCGGCGTGCAGCGGCCTCTCGGCACCGGTTTACGACCGGTGGCGGCTGCGGCGGGTCCCGATCATGCTGGCGGGGTCCATGACGGCCGCAATCTCCTCCTCGGACAGGAGCTTCTTCTCCCGTACCAGCTCGACGATGCCGCGATTGGTGGCGAGGGCCTCCTTGGCGAGCTCGGTGGTGACGTCGTAGCCGAGCACCGGGTTGAGCGCCGTCACCACGCCGATGCTGCGCTCGATGTACTCGCGGCACACGTCCTCGTTGGCGGTGATGCCGATGATGCAGTGGACGCGAAGAGTGCTCGCCGCGTTCATGAACATGGTCTGGGACTCGATGATGCAATCGGCGATCACCGGCTCCATGACGTTGAGCTGGAGCTGGCCGGCCTCCGCGGCCAGGGTCACCGCGAGGTCATTGCCGATCGCCCGGAAGCAGACCTGGTTGACCACCTCGGGGATGACCGGGTTGACCTTGCCGGGCATGATCGACGAACCCGGCTGCATCCGCGGCAGGTTGATCTCGTTGAGTCCGGCGCGGGGCCCCGAGGACAACAGCCGGAGATCGTTGCAGATCTTCGACAGCTTGATGGCGAGGCTTTTCTGACAGGACGAGTAGTGCACGAAGGGCTGGGTGTCCTGGGTCGCCTCGACCAGATCCGGCGCGAGGCGGATCTCTTTCCCGGTGATCGCGACCAGGTGCTCGACGCAGCGTTCGGCGTAGCCCTCTGGGGCGTTGATCCCGGTGCCGATCGCGGTCCCTCCCATGTTGACCTCGAGCAGGACCTCCTCCGCCTCCGACAACGCGGTGATCTCGTTCTCCAGGCTTTCCGCCCACGCATCGAACTCCTGGCCGAGGGTCATCGGCACCGCGTCCTGCAACTGCGTGCGGCCCATCTTGAGCACGCCCGCGAACTCCCCGCCCTTGTCGCGGAGGGCCGCCACCAGGGCGGCAAGCTCTTCGATGAGCAGGGTGTTGCCGAGGGCGATCGCCACGTGCAGTGCGCTCGGGTAGGCGTCGTTGGTGGACTGCGACCGGTTGACGTGATCGTGCGGATCGCAGAAGCGGTACTCGCCCTTGGCGTGGCCCATCAGCTCGAGGGCGCGGTTGGCGATGACCTCGTTGGCGTTCATGTTGGTCGAGGTGCCGGCGCCGCCCTGGATCACGTCTACCGGGAACTGGTCGTGGAGGGCGCCGTCGATGATCTCCGAGCAGGCGCCCTCGATGCCGCGCAGGATCTCGTCGTTCAGCTTGCCGCAATCGTGGTTGGCGCGGGCGGCGGCGAGCTTGATCATGGCCAGCGCGCGGATGAGCTCCGGGTACTGGCTGATCGGCACTCCGGTGATGTGGAAGTTGTCGATCGCGCGCACCGTCTGGATGCCGTAGTAGGCGCTCCGCGGGGACCTCTCTCTCGCCCAGAAGATCGTGCTCGACCCGGATCTCGGCCATGATGCGGTCTCCCCTCTCGACTGCAAGCCTTATAACACGAGGCCAACCATCCACCCGCTCATTTCGGATTTCGGATTTCGGATTTCGGAATTCCCATCCGCCCCCCCACCGAGGGGAAACATCCGAGTGCTCAGGGTGGGTGGAACCGCGTGCGGCGGAGGTGCCACTTTTGACATTGTTCGATGCACCGTCATACACCCCGGCGCGATCCGTCGGGCGAACAATGTCAAGGGTGGCTCCTCTCGGGAGGGGCGTCGGGAAAGACGGCCCGCCACCAACGGCGATTGAAGGCCGGGCTCCTCCCGGGAAGCGCGCTCTGAAACGGTTACACTGTCGCCATGAACGACTCCAAACAACGCAAGAAGCTGTACCTGATCGACGGGCCCAACATGGCCTTCCGGGCGTTCTTCGCCATCGGCGGGATGACCAACTCGCAGGGGCTGCCCACCAACGCGCTGTTCGGCTTTACCAACATGCTGCTCAAGCTCATCCGCGACGAGAAGCCGGACTATCTGGCCATCGCGTGGGACCCCAGGGGCGGCACCTTCCGCGACCGGGTCTTCCCCGACTACAAGGGCACCCGCCCCGACATGCCGGATGCGCTGCGCGCCCAGATGCCGTACTTCGCCCGGGTCGCCGAGGCCTTCGGGGTGCCCTATCTGTGTCTCGACGACTTCGAGGCCGACGACGTCATGGGCACCCTCGCCCGCCGCCACGAGAACGAGCTTGACGTGGTGCTGGTGACCTCCGACAAGGACCTGATGCAGCTGGTGAACGACAATGTCACCCTTTTCGATTCGATGAAGGACCGCCGGATCTCTTACCCCGAAGTGGAGGAAAAGTTCGGTTGCGCGCCCGAACAGGTCCCCGACGCGCTCGGCATCTGGGGCGACTCGTCGGACAACATCCCGGGCGTCAAGGGGATCGGCGAGAAGGGCGTCAAGGCCCTGTTGGCACGATGGAAAGGGCTCGACGACATCTACGCCCACCTCGAAGACGTGACGCCGCCCGGCACCAGATCCAAGCTCGAGGCGAGCCGCGACAACGCCTATCTTTCCAAGGACCTCGCTACCATCCGAATCGATGCCCCGGTGGAGGTGAGTCTCGAAGCACTCAAGCTTGACTTTCCTCCCCCCGAGGACCGGGCCCAGGAGCTCTTCGGCGAGCTCGAGTTCCGCTCCCTGCTCAAGGAGTTCGGCGGTGCGATGGAGATCCGTCGACCGCAGCGCCTATCGCCTCGCCGACACAGCGGCCGGGCTCGAGGAGCTGCGCTCGACCCTCGCCGCGGCCCCGCGTTTCGCCATCGACACCGAGACCACCTCGCTCAACGCCCTGATCGCCGACCTGGTCGGTCTGTCCTTCTGCTGCGACGACGACGTGGCCTGGTACGTGCCGGTGGGCCACTCGACCGGAGAGACCCAACTCGACTGGGAGCAGGCCCGCAAGGTCCTCGGGCCGATCATCGAGGACCCGGGCAAGGGCAAGACCGGACAGCACCTGAAGTACGACCTCAAGGTGCTCGCCAGACACGGGGTCGAGATTCGCGGGATCGACGGTGACACCCTGCTCGCCGACTATCTCCTGAGCCCGGATCGCCGGTCTCACAAGCTCGACGACCTGGCGCTGATCCACCTCAACCACAAGATGATCTCCTACGCCGAGACCGCCGGCGGGCAGACGAGCTTTGCGGAGGTCCTCACGGCTTCGGCACGGGACTACGCCGCCGAGGACGCCCACGTGACCTGGCTGCTCGACAACAAGCTGACGCCGCTGGTCGAGGAGCAGGGCATGGAATCGTTGTACCGGGAGCTCGAGCTGCCCCTCATACCGGTGCTCGCGCGGATGGAGACAAACGGCATCACCGTGGATCGCACCGTCCTTGAAGAACTGTCGGTCGAGCTGACGGCCGGTATCGCCGACGCCCAGAAAAGGTGCTTCGAGGCCGCCGGCGAGGAGTTCAACATCGGTTCGGTCGTCCAGCTGCGGGAGATCCTGTTCGAAAAGCTCGGGCTGCCGGTGATCAAAAAAACCAAGACCGGCGCCTCCACCAACGAGACTGTGCTGCTCGAGCTCACGGTCCACCACCCGCTGCCGCAGGCGATCCTCGATTACCGGTCGCTGGTCAAGCTCAAGAACACCTATGTCGACCCGCTGCCCGGTCTCATCGACCCGGAAACCGGCCGCATCCACACCCACTACTCGCAAACCACCGCCGCCACCGGCCGGCTCGCCTCCACCGACCCCAACCTGCAGAACATCCCGATCCGCACCCCGGAAGGTCGCCGCATCCGCACCGCCTTCGTGGCGCCGCCCGGGCGGGTGCTCCTCGGGGCCGACTACTCGCAGGTGGAGCTCCGGATCCTCGCGCACCTGTGCGGTGGGACCGGCGGCTTCGCCGACGCCTTCGCCCGCGGAGCCGACGTTCATGCCGAGACCGCAGCCGGCCTCTTCGGCGTCCCTTCCGAAAAGGTCACCCGAGGGATGCGGGGCATCGCCAAGGCGGTCAACTTCGGCATCATCTACGGCCAGAGCGCGTTCGGTCTCGCCCAGACCCAGCGGATCTCCAGGGCCGAGGCCGCCAACTACATCGCCCGCTACAAAGAACGCTTCCCGGAGATCGAGGACTACCGGCAGCGGACCCTCGCCCAGGCCGCCGAACTCGGCTATGTGCAGACCTTGATGGGCCGCAGGAGACCGGTTCCCGATCTCGCGAGCGGGAATTTCGCGGCGCGTTCGGCCGCCGAAAGGGTCGCGGTCAACACGCCGGTTCAGGGCAGCGCCGCCGACCTCATCAAGAAGGCCATGCTGACGGTCGATCGACGGCTCCGCGGGGAGTACCCCGGCCAACTGCTGCTGCTCCAGGTCCACGACGAGCTCCTGCTCGAGGTGGACGAAAACCTCGCCGAGGAGGTTGGCGAGATGGTGCGCCACGAGATGTGTACGGCGATGGAGCTCTCCGTGCCGCTGGTGGTCGACCTCGGGACCGGGCGCAACTGGGACGAGGCGCACTGAGGTCCACCCACCCGCCCATTTCGGATTTCGGATTTCGGATTTCGGATTTCCCGCCCACCCTCCCACCGAACTGAATGCTCGAGTGCTCAGGGCGGGTGGGACCGCGTGCGGCGGCGGTGCCATTTTCAACATTGTTGGGCGCACGATCATCCACGTCGGCAGGGAGTCTCGGGCCAACAATGTTGAGGGTGGCTCCGCCCGGGAAGCGCGTGCGGAAACGTGCCGCGTGCGGCGGCGGTGCCATTTTCAACATTGTTGGGCGCACGATCATCCACGTCGGCAGGGAGTCTCGGGCCAACAATGTTGAGGGTGGCTCCGCCCGGGAAGCGCGTTCGGAAACGTGCCGCGTGCGGCGGCGGTGTCATTTTCAACATTGTTGGGCGCACGATCATCCACGGCGGTAGGGAGTCTCGGGCCAACAATGTTGAGGGTGGCTCCGCACGGGAAGCGCGTGCGGAAACGTGCCGCGTGCGGCGGAGGTGCATGGCTTCAGCCTGGCACCTCACGGGAAGCGCCCGCTGATACGAGCCGCGTGCTGCGTACGGCGACGGCGTACCCTTCCGCGACCTTGACGCCACCTCCGGGTGCGCGTACGGTCGCCGGGACAGAGCGGTCACCATGAAGTGCCCGAGGGAAGCCGGTGAGAATCCGGCGCGGCCCCCGCCACTGTAACCGGGGACGCACCGTTCACGGACGGGTCGATTGTCGGCCCTTCCAGCCACTGATCGAGAAGGTCTGCGAGGGCCCATCGGTTGGGAAGGCGAACGGTTGCGGCTGATCCGGGAGCCAGGAGACCTGCCGCTCTGAATGCAAAGGAACGGGAGGTTTCACATGTCCGAACGGTGTCTTTTCCTTGTCCAGGTATTTTTCATCATCGCCCTGTCGGCGGCGCAGTCGTGGGCCCAGTACCCGCCGAACCAACCGGCACAACCATTCACCGGCGAGGTGACGGTCACCGCCACGGGAGTCGAGACCGATGTCGAGGAAGCTCCGACCGCGGTCACGGTGATCACCCGCGACGAGATCGACGACGCCCAGGCCGGATCGGTGGCCGAGATGCTGCGCCGGGTTCCCGGGCTGACCGTTGTGGGGTCGGGCGACCAGGGCAAGGTGACCTCGGTCTTCACCCGCGGCACCGGCTCCAACCAGACCCTCGTCATGCTCGACGGGGTCCGCCTCAACTCGCCCTATTTCGGCGGTTTCGACTGGAGCCGGCTCTCAACCACCGGGCTGAGCCAGGTCGAAGTCGCACGCGGACCCTACTCGGCGCTGTGGGGCGCCGACGCGGTCGGCGGCGTCATCAATCTCATCCCGGCCCGGTCGCGCTCCGGTTTCAATGGCCGCTTCTTCGGCGAGGGCGGGAGCGACGGATGGCAGCGGCTGGAGGCCGACATCGGCTGGGGCGGCGAGACGTTCGACATCTATGCCTCGGGGTTCGACGGCCAGAGCGACGGCAGCCTGGAAAACTCCGACTTCTCGACGACTCAAATCCTGGTCGCCGCCGGCTGGAAGTTCGGCGACCGCGGCAGCCGCATCGGCGTCATCGTCCAGGACCTCGAGGGCGAGACCGGGATCCCCTACTCCGCACCGGGCAGCCCGACGCCGGACCGCCGGCAGAACAGCCGGCAGACCCTGGTGGCCATTCCCATCAACATCTTCTTCAGCGACTCGTGGAATGTCGAGTTCACCGGGGCGTCCGTGGATGGCAGTTTCGACTTCTCAGACCCCGACGACCCCTACTTCACGTATTCGAACACCGAAACCACCTCCACCCAAACGCGCCTCGCCAGCAACCACCGCTTTACCAAACACTTGTTCAGCTGGGGCGGCGAGTGGCGGCAGGAGGAGGTCTCTGATGTCTCGAATTACGGCACCACTCTCGACCGGGAGACAGTCGACGTCACCAGCTTCTTTGCCCAGGACGTGTGGAACATGAGCTCCGCGGTGCGGCTTCTGCTCGGTGTGCGGTGGGACGACTCCGCCCCCTGGGGTTCGGAGACCTCGCCCCGCGCCGATCTCTCCTGGAAGCTCAGCGACACGGTCGAGGTGCGTGCGGGCTACGGCGAGGCTTTCCGTCCGCCGTCGCTCGGCGAGCTCTACTTTCCCTTTTCGGGCAATGCCGCCCTGCTGCCGGAGACCTCGAAGTCGACTGACTTCGGCCTCACCTACACCACCAAAAATCGCAAGTCGAGGTGGCAGGTGACCGCGTTCAGCACTGATCTCGAGAACCTCATCGAGTTCGATTTCGCCACCTCCGCCAACGCCAACATCGGTTCGGCCACCATCCGCGGCGCCGAGTTTTCGTGGGATTTTCCCCTCTGGCGCAGGGGCGCGTCGTTTCTTCAGACCACCTACCTCGACACCCAGGACGATCTCGGCCAACCCTTGCTCAGGCGGCCGGAGTGGAGCGGTTCATGGACCCTCTACGGCGCCTTTTCGAAACGCCTCAACGGTGATCTCAACGTGGTCTACGTGGGGTCCCGGCAAGATGTCGACCCGGTGACATTCGAGCGGGCCACGGCCGACAGCTACACGACTGCGAGCATCGCCCTCGCCTACGCCGTATGGAACGGAGTCGAGATCACGGGCAGGGTGCTCAACGTCGCGGACGCCGACTACCAGGAAATCCTCGGCTATCCCGCTCCCGGGCGGCAGTACCTCGTCGGTCTCAGGCTCGGCGTCGACAACCTGGCGAGGCGGCAGAAACGGCCGTAGGGGCCTGGTGGATCTCGTCCGGCCGTGAAGCTCCGAACCTGTCGGAGGCGCGTGCACCCTGCACGGCCGTCGGCGGTTTGACCGAATTTTGAAACTTCAGGTTCATATTTGCGTTAACGTTCATGTATAGTGTCACTGAGATCGCGAATCATGTTCGCAGTGAGATCACGAGACGAAAGGAGCGAGAAGATGAAGAAAGCATTCCTGGTGTTTGGAGTCGTGGCCTGTGTGACCCTGCTGGTCAACCCGGCCGTGGCATGTGATGGCAAGCAGGCGGCGCAGGCCGGCAATGACGGAGCTTCGTGCGCGAAGGCTGCGGCACAGCAGGCCGACAACGACGGAGCTTCGTGCGCAAAGGCTGCGGCACAGCAGGCCGACAACGACGGAGCTTCGTGCGCAAAGGCTGCGGCACAGCAGGCGAGCAACGAGGCGACGTGTGCAACGTCGGCCGCCAAGGCTGCGTACGCCAAGGCCCTCGAGGAGACCGGCTGCACCAAGACCGCGCAGACCGCATACAACAACACCATGGCGGAGAACGTGTACGCCAAGAGCTATGCGGAAACCGGCTGTACCAAGACCGCTCAGAAGGCGGCCTACGACACGGTGTACGCCTCCACCAGCTGCGAAAAGTCCTCGACCGCCGCAGCGACCCACGCGGTCGCCCAGGCAACCTACAACGAGACTCTGGCCACCACCGGTTGTGAGAAGACCGCCCAGGCGGCCTACGCCAGCGTGACCACGACCGCCGGTGCCAGCTGCGCCAAGGCCGATTGCGACAAGGGCGCCGAGACCTCCTCGGATGCGCCTGCCAACACCGAGGTCAAGATGGCCTCGAAGGACAACGGCTGAGCAACCGCTCACCAGCAAAAGACGACACCCGGGCCCGGCCCGGGTGTTTTTTGTGACCGGGAACACAGCGATTGCACGGTCGTGAGTGCGACATTGCAACCAAGGAGGGCGAGTTCTTTGGAGAAAGGAAAGGTGATGGCACCGCCGAGATCGCGCCGTCTTCGCCTGCTCGAGAGCCTTCGCCGCACCATCAACGAGATGCTGCACGAGAGGGTTCACCGCGCCGCCACCGCAAAGGGCCATGGCGCGCCCGTGAACACGAGCACGATCTACACCTCAGCTGCCAGGGAAGCTCCCGAGCTTCTCGACCAGCTCCTCTTCGTCCATCAGAAAGTGGATCAGGAGAGGGGCCAGGCGAGCGAGGCGAAACCCCCCGGCCAACTCGCCGACCCCGACCGCAGGGCGATGTTGTCGGCAGTTCGGGCGGCGGTCAACCGCACCCGCGCGAGCCTCGAACAATAGGGACTTTATTCCAGCTTCGAGGCGATGAGGTCCCGCACCTCATCCCTGAGCCGTTCGCAATCTTCGATTGAGCATCCGGATACCGGCACCGGCGGGTGGATGACGAGCCGCGCCGAGCCCGGCATGAGATCGGAAGTGCCGGCCGGCAGCACGTCCCGGGTGCCGACGATGGTCAACGGCAGGATCGGCAGACCGAGGTCGAGCGCCATGTGAAAGGCGCCCTTTTTGAACGGCTTCAGTTTCCCGCTGCGGCTCCGCGTCCCCTCGGGAAAGAAGACCACCGAGGTTCCGTCGACGATCGTGTTCTTGGCCTTTTCGAGGGTGGCCACGGCTGCCGCGTGGTTGGAACGATCGATGTAGATGTGTCCCAACCGTTCACAGGCCACACCAATCCCAAGGACGTTGCGAAGCTCTTTTTTCATGACCCACTTGAAGTCCACCCCAAGCCACCCGTAGAGAACGAAGATGTCATACTGGCTCTGGTGGTTCGACACCAACACATAGGACTGACTGGGATCGATGTGCTCGCGGCCCTCGACCTGCACCCGCATCGGCGTCACCCAGGCCATGACCCGCGCCCACGGCACCCCCGAAAACCGTGATGCAGTCCGCGACTTCGCGAAGAAAGGAAAGACCGCCCCGATCGAGGCGAAAATTGCCGTATCCACCGCAAGGACCGGTATGACCACCAGGTACTTGTAAGGCTGATACAGCCACCATGCGAGGTTTCGTTGTCTCATTGCTGGGTCATCATATCGAATCCCCGGTCCCACATGTCGATGTCTTCCCCCGAGAGCAGCGCTTCGGGAATGGTATCCTTCCCCGTCTGCGAGGGATCCCGGAGGCACTGTGAGCGAGCGCTACTACATCACGACGCCGATCTACTACGTCAACGACATGCCCCACATCGGGCATATCTACACGACCGTGATGGCCGACATCTTTGCCCGTTATCACCGGTTGCGCGGCGCCGAGGTCCGTTTTCTGACCGGAACCGACGAGCACGGCCAGAAGATCGAAAAAGCGGCCCACGACCAGGGGATCGAACCCATCCAACTCGCCGACCGGGTGGTGGCGCGCTACCACGGGCTCTGGAAGACCCTCAACATCTCGAACGACGACTTCATCCGAACCTCAGAAGACCGCCACAAGCGAGCTGTCGATGAAATCATCCGCCGCATCACGGCAGCCGGCGACATCTTCAAGGGCGAGTACGAGGGCTGGTATCTGGCGGCGGACGAGGCCTTCATCCCCGACTCGCAGGTCAAGGACGGCCACGACATCGAAAGCGGGCGAGCGGTCGAGAGACTCTCCGAATCCAGCTATTTCTTCCGCCTCTCGGCGTATCAGGACCGGTTGCTCGAGTGGTACCGGGCCAACCCGGAGTGCATCCGCCCCCGCAGCCGCTACAACGAAGTGGTCAGTTTTGTCGAAGGCGGCCTCCGCGACCTGTCGATCTCGCGGACCTCGCTCACATGGGGCGTCCCCTACCCCGACGACGAAGAACACGTCGTCTATGTGTGGCTCGACGCCCTCACCAACTACATTTCGGCCCTTGGATTCGGCAGCGACGACGAGTCGATGTATGACCGGCACTGGCCGGCCACGATGCACCTCGTCGGCAAGGACATCCTCCGCTTTCACTGCGTCTACTGGCCCGCCTTCCTGATGTCGGCAGGGCTGCCGCTGCCCAAACAGATCTTCGGGCACGGGTGGTGGTTGCGGGACGATGCCAAGATGTCGAAGTCCCTCGGCAACGTGGTCCGTCCGGACTACCTCATCGAACGGTTCGGGCCCGACGCCCTTCGCTACTTCGTGGCCCGCGAGATGGCGTTCGGCCAGGACGCATCGTTTTCGGACGAAGCGTTTCTCGAGCGCTTCAACGCCGATCTCGCCAACGCCCTCGGCAACACCTCCTCGCGCACCCTCTCCATGACCGGCCGGTATCTCGACAGCCGGGTGCCTGTGCGGTCAGACGAGGGGCCGGTGCCCGAGGCTGCTCGAGCGGCCGTGGCCGGTTATCTCGAGCACATGGAGGCCGGCGAACCGCACCGCGCCCTCGAAGCCGCGTGGCAGCTGCTCAAGGCCATCGACGTCCACATCCAGGAGACTCAGCCGTGGGCCCGGGCCAAGGAGGGCGACGCAGGAAAATCGTCCCTCGACTCGACCCTCTACGTATCTCTGGAAGGGCTGCGGATCATCTCGCAGCTGATCGAACCCTTCATGCCGTCGACCGCCGTCCACCTGCGACGCCAGATCGGTATCGAGGAAGCACCCCGGAACCTCGGCGCCGCCCTGGAGTGGGGCGGTCTCGCCGAGGGCACCCGGATCGGTACCACCGAACCTCTGTTTCCCCGCGTCGACATCGCCGCCTATCTCAAGGAGCTCCACATGGACACACCGGCCGCAGCCAACGAAAAGCAACCCGAGGACGATCTCCTCACCGTCGACCAGTTTTTCAAGACCAGATTGGTCGTCGGCACGATTCGCGAGGCGGAGCCGGTGCCGAAGTCGAAGAAGCTGATTCGCCTGATGGTGGATCTCGGCGAGCCCCAGCTGCGCCAGCTGGTCGCCGGCATCGGCGAGCGCTACCAGGCCGGAGACCTCGTCGGACGGCAGATCGTGGTGGTCTCCAACCTCAAACCGGCCAAACTGATGGGAGTGCAGTCGCAGGGGATGTTGCTGGCGGCCAATGTTGACCACGCACCGTTCTTGCTCTCACCGGATGCAGAGGTCCCGCCGGGCACCGTCGTCAGCTGACGCGGAAAGACTGCAGACCGACGCAGTTATTGAACGTCAAATACAGGGTTCACCTACCGGCATCACTCGTACCACAATCAGGTCCGTATTGTGGTGCAGCCGTCCCGGCTGCACGCGCAGGCGGGACGCCTGCGCCACAACCGCGGCACCGCAAAAATAGGTGCGATAGGCGCGTCCACCGGACGTGCCGTCCTTGAGGATTTTGCGATCACGTCATGTCGACACGAGCGCGTATTTCGGTCGCAAATATCCTCAAGGGGGGCACTCACGGGCAATGCAGCCGTGAGCATCGGGATCTTCACGCCGGAGGAACGACCGGAAACGAGCCGCGTGCGGCGGAGGTGCCATCTTCAATATTGTCTGATCCACGCGCATCCACGGAGGCAGGATTATTCGGGCAGACAATGATGAAGGTGGCTCCTCTCGGGAAGCGCGTTCGAAAAGACGGGCGTTTCGGCAGTCAGCGATTGCGTTCAAACACTTGAAAGGTGCACGCATGCGTGTTCTTCTCGTCCGCCTCGTGGCGCTCCGAGGACACGAGTTGCCAGTCGTCAAAGTCGATTTCGGGGAGGAAGGTGTCCCCGTCAACCTCCGCGTGGATCCGGGTGATGTAGAGCCGATCCACCAGGTCCTGCGCCAGGGCCATCCGGTAGATATGGGCGCCGCCGCCGACAAAGGACTCCTCGTCCGTGCGTGCGACTTCGATGGCCTCCTCCAACGAATGAACCACCACCGCACCCTCCGCCTCGAAACTGCGGCTTCGGGTGACCACCACCATCGTCCTTCCCGGCAGTGGCATGCCAACTTCGTCCCACGTGCGGCGACCGATGATCAGGTGGTGACCCATCGTGGTGGCCTTGAAGTGTTTGAGGTCCCGGGGCAAATGCCAGGGAAGGCCGCCGTCGCGGCCGATGACCCCGTTGTCCGACACGGCGACGATCATCGACACCGTCATCGTCACACCGCGATCGGCGCCTTGATGGCGGGGTGTGGGTCATAGCCCTCGAGCCGAAGATCTTCGAAGCGGAAATCAAAGATCGATTGCACCTCCGGCTTGAGGTGAAGGGTCGGCAGCCGGCGCGGTTGGCGGGCGAGCTGGGTCTTGGCCTGTTCGATGTGATTCAGGTAGAGGTGGACGTCGCCGAAGGTGTGGATGAACTCCCGCGCCTCGAGACCGCAGACCTCGGCCACCATCATCGTCAACATCGCGTAGGAAGCGATGTTGAAGGGCACGCCGAGAAAGACATCCGCGCTGCGCTGGTAGAGCTGGCAGGAGAGGCCGCCTTCGGCCACCCAGAATTGGAACAGACAGTGGCACGGCGGCAATGCCATCCGGTCGATGTCGGCCACGTTCCACGCCGAGACGATGTGGCGCCGCGAATCGGGGTTGTGGCGGATGCCGTCGATCAGCCTGGCGATCTGGTCGATGGTGCCACCATCGGGGGTCGGCCACGACCGCCACTGAAAACCGTAGATCGGGCCGAGATCGCCGTTGGCGTCCGCCCACTCGTCCCAGATGGTGACCTTGTTGTCGCGGAGGTAGCGGACATTGGTGTCACCGGCGAGAAACCACAGGAGCTCGTGCATGATGGACCGCAGGTGGAGCTTTTTGGTCGTCAGAACTGGAAAGCCCTGGCGGAGGTCGACCCTCATCTGAGAGCCGAACACGCTCAGGGTGCCGGTGCCGGTTCGGTCCGTCTTTTCAACACCGTGCTCGAGGACGTGGCTCAGGAGGCCCAGATACTGCTTCACGAACGCGGTGTCCCCTGGCTGACCCAGTGGCCGACGACGTCCATCCATTTGCCCTGGACCTTGAGGATCAGCTCGACGAATTCCCGAACCGCACCGCGTCCGCCGGGTGCGCCGCATACCAGATCACACACCGCCATCACCTCGGGGGCAGCATCCGCCGGGCAGGCGGTGAAGACGGCCCGCTCCAACAACGGCAGATCGGGGAGGTCGTCGCCCATGGCCGCGACTTCGAGGTCCACGACGTCGAGCAGCCCCTCGATGCGCTGGAGGTCAGCCACCTTGTCCTTTGACCCGAGGACGACCAACTCGGACCGGATACCGAGATCGGCACACCGTGCCGAGACGGCCTCGCTCGACCGCCCGGATATGACGGCCACCTGGACGCCGGCCTCGAGCAGGAGCCGAATCCCGAGCCCGTCGCGGACCGAGAAGGTCTTCTGCTCTTCACCCCGGCTGCCGTAGGTCAGACTGCCGTCGGTCAGCACGCCATCCACGTCCAGAACCAGAAGTCGCACGGGTTCCAGGCTGTGGCGGATCTCGGTGGGAACGCGGCTCGGCATGGCCGTATGCTAGCAGAGCACTCAGAATTCTAAATTTTGAATTTTGAATTTTGAATTTCCACCCACCCCCCTACCGACGGGAATTTCCGGGTGCTCAGGGTGCGCGAGACCGCGTGCGGCGGAGCGTGCCATCTTCAATATTGTTGGACTCATCACCCCTCACGTCGCCGAGATCTTCCGGGCCAACAATGTTGAAGGTGGCAACTCCCGGGAAGCGAGTGGGGATACGGGCCTCCCGCAGGGGGAAAGACCCTAAAACGCCAGGCGCACGACGATCGGGTCGTGGTCGCTGGCGCGGCCGTCATCCGGGGAGTCGGCATCGACGTGGACGATGTCGATCTCGGCGCCGGCGGCCAGCGACCCGTTGACCAGCACGTGATCGAGGACCTGGGAGTTGCCGACGTGGACGAAGGTGTAGCGCTGTTCGGCCGGGACCCGCAGGACAAGGTCCTGGAATCCTGCCGTTTCGAATGCCCGCAACGGCTCGGTGTTTTCAAAGTCGTTGAAGTCACCGAGCACGATCACTCCGGCCGCCGGGTCGGCGGCTACGATCCGTTCGACAAACCCGGCCACCGCCTCGGCCTGCTCTGTGCGCCGCGCCGTCGAACCGGTCTCCGGCGGTTGACGGCGGCCGAAGATCGGGTCATCGCCGCCCTTCGAGACGAGGTGCACGTTGACGACGACCAACCGCCGCCCGTTGAACCGGAACTCCCCTGCCAGCGGCTTGCGGCTGCCAGCCCCTCCACCGGCGCCGGCCGCGAATGCACGGTTGGCCGGATCCACCAGTCCCGGGCTGCAGGTCAGGAGGGGGCCGGCGGTTGCGGCCGAACCGGGTCCACACCCGCCGCGATCGACAAACTCCACGCGGTTGGGGTTGAACAACAGGGCGGTGCGGATGTTTGCGCCGGGTTGCCCGCCGTCAGCGTTGTCGGCCGGGTCAAGGGATCGCCACTCGTAGCGGACGCCGCCCGCCTTCTCGATCGCTTCCACCAGACGGGTCAGCGTCTGGCGTGCCGACACGGTGCCGTCGTTTTCGGGCCCGGTGTCGTCCTGCACCTCCTGGACTGCGAGGATGTCCGGGTTCGCGAGACCGTCGACGACGATCTCCGCAAGGCTCGCGAACTTCTCTGCCGCCGATCCGGCCCACAGGTTTTCGAGATTCATCGTGGCGATCGACAGATGGTTTTCGTCACCCGCCAGAGCGGTTCGATCGCTGTGCCGATCTTCAGGGTGGGCCGCCGGCAAGGCTTCGGTGTTCAGCACCTTGTAGCTGCCGTAGGTGTAATGAAGGATCCCGTCCACCGGGCCCTCCAGGCGGTCGCCCACGGCCAGTTGCGGCGGTCTGGGGACCAGGGCATCGTCGATCACCACCCGCTCGGGATGGACGTTGCAGGGGGTCAAACGGAGACCGCCTCGTGCCGTCCACGGCGCCGAACCCTGTCCTCCGTCGCCGATCACCACCACCTCGCCGTGGCCGGAGGTCGGACCGACAACCACAGGCTCTTCGACGCGAACCCGCATGCCTTCAAGCGTTTCAAACGCATCTGCCGCATATCGGGATGGGTCGAACACCTGCAGTTGCCGCGAGGCCACCTCGCCGCGCGGGATCAGAATTCCGCCCTGACCGATCACAACCGCATCCGGCAGCGGGAGATCGTGGCCGGCAACCTCGAGATGCGACGCGACGATCCTGGTCACCGGCAGCTCGAGACCCCATGAACGCTCCTCCACCCGGCCGTCGACACGGATGAGATCTCCGACCGCAACCGCTGCCGATCCCTCGAAAGCGGTCACCAGAACACCTTCGGAGGTCAGGGGGTCATCGTCTCCCTCCGGGTCCTGAATCCAGAACGCCTGGCCGTTTCGCTGGCCGAGGATGGCGGTCACGACGCCCTCGACGCCTGCGACACAGCGCCCGACATACGGTGAAAAGTGACCTGCTCCCTGGATCTCATCAACCCCGACGTGCGGAATGTCGACCACCGCCGCCGGCGCGCCCGAAACCGCAAACGCCAACACCTGGCTGGTCTGGACCGCCGGCTGGAAGTTGTTGTCCGCCACCATCACCAGCACTCGCCTGCCGTCGGGCAAGGCCGGACCGAACGACATGCCCTCCAGATTGTCCGGTCGGATCCCGAGATCCGCCAGATCCGCCACGAGAACCTTCGTCACCGCCACCGGCGCAGCGACGTTGGGATCGCGGAGGGATTCCGTTTCGAGGATATTGGTTGCTCCCTCCAGGTCGACGAGATAGAGCCGGACACGATTGCCGACGCCGGCCGAGAAGGAGCGCTCGAGCACCAGCAGACGGCGGCTGTCGAGAGCGGCGATCTCGGAAACCCCGTTGGTGCGGAAGGCGCCGGCAGGACGCGGTTCGTCGGGTACCGGTTCGACGGTGTACAGATATTCGGCCACCGGCGAACCCTGAGCGAGATCGATTACGAGCAGGCGGGATGGGCTCCCGGTGTCGACATCGGCTGCCGGTCCATCCTGCAGCAGGGCGTTTTCGGTGGCGGCAAAGAGGAATTTTCCGTCCGGGGAGAGGGCGAGGCCTTCGAAACTCAGGTTGTCGCGGACGCCCCGGGACTCATCGTCCGTCGGCAGGTAGTGATCGGGGATGGAAAGCGTGCCACGCAAGGATCCATCGAGCCCGAACCGTGCCACCATCGGCGCGACCCCGCGGTGTGGCACACCCTCCGTGGAAAGATACAGGGTTCCGTCGCCGGACAAATCGATGGCCTCGGGATCGAGGTCGCCGTTGCTGAAGGGCTCCCCGTCGGCGTCGCGAAGCGTCGTCGCACCGAGCACCTCGACACGAACCCCGCCGTCACCGGCGCTCAACCTCAGGGTGAAAAAGCGGGGCATCGCGATGCTCCCGCGATCGTCGGAGAGGGCGTAGTAGAGGTCGCATCCCGGATCGTAAGCCAGCCCGGACAGGCCCCCGACGAGGGTGTGGTCGATCTCGAGATCGCCGGAGATCTCGGTCTGGCCCAAAAACTGCAGCTCGATTGCACCGGCGGCCGAAACCACCGACACGGCAAGAATCGCGATCACACCGAAAACGAATTTTTTCAGTGCGCGGTCGGCCTCACTCGAAGGCCCACTCCAGCTCTTCGAGCATCTTCTTCTCGGCCGCCGAGATCGACCCGACCCCGAGGAACCCGCCGGCCGCCTCGGCAATTGCGCGGGCGCGGCCCATGACCGACTCCTTCATCTCTTTCCAGGATGCCTCACTGAGCGAGGGCTTGAGTTCCTCGATGTAGGCCCTCCAGGTCTCGAGCAGCTGTGGATCCGGACGCATCGCGAGCCAGTTTCTGAGGAGATGAGCGGTCGGGCTGTCATCGGCCACGCCGCGCTCGATTGCGGCCTTGATGATGGCGTCACGCTCCTTGGGCTGGATCTCACCGTCCGCCCACGCGACCTCGACCAAAGGCACCAAGGTGAAGGCGACCAGCGTCTCCGGCTTGACAGCGAGCGCGACAAGCGCATCGAGGAGTTCTTCATTCTTGATGTTCAAGTGCTCGCGAAACTCCTTCTTCTTCTCTTCACGCACGGACGCCGCACGCATTTCCCTGAGAATCCGGTCGTTCTCCTTGGCAAAAAAACTGTCCTCGAGGGCCCGTGCCGTGGCTGTGAGTCCCTTGACCTTGTCGGTGTGTTTCATAAGCGGCGTCTCCTCCTACGAACGGTGTTGGGGCGGCCTGTCTCGCCGCCGATGGTGATTATGCCACGGAAGAGGACGCGAATTTGGATTTCGGATTTCGGATTTCGGATTTCGGATTTATTTCACTCTTTCGCCTTTCTCGCAGCGGGGAAAGGGGAAAGGGGGAAAGGGAGCTGGGGGGCTGAGGAGCGGAGGAGCGGAGGAGCATACCGGGAGTGCTCGGCGGGGTGTGTTCAAAACTGGTAACGATTGGTTGAGATGGTTAGAATACGCCGGGTCCGTCGCCGCGACGGATCTTGAGGAGATCGCATGGCAGAGTTTCTGTACCAACCCGCAGTTCTCGAGCCCAAGTGGCAGGCCGTGTGGGCCGAACGCCGCACCTTCCGCACGCCGTCCGACCCCGAGGTGCTGCGCTCGAAACCCAAGTACTACGTGCTCGACATGTTTCCCTACCCCTCCGGCGCCGGTCTCCACGTCGGCCACCCCGAGGGCTACACCGCCACCGACGTGATGGCCCGCATGAAACGGACGCAGGGCTTCAACGTGCTGCACCCCATGGGTTGGGACGCCTTCGGTCTGCCCGCCGAGCGCGCAGCGGTGCGCGAGGGCCTCCACCCGGCGGTCATCACCGAACGCAACGTCAACACCTTCCGCCAGCAGATCCAGCGCCTGGGTTTTTCCTACGACTGGGAGCGCGAGGTCAACACCTCCAAGATCGACTACTACCGCTGGACCCAGTGGATCTTTCTCAAGCTCTACGAGCAGGGCCTCGCCTACATGGCGGACGTTCCCGGTCAACTGGTGCCCGGCCCTCGGCACCGTGCTCGCCAACGAGGAGGTCAAGGACGGCGCCTACGTCGAAACCGGCGATCCGGTCGAGCGGCGGCTGATGCGGCAGTGGATGCTCAGGATCACCGACTACGCCGAACGCCTGCTCGACGACCTCGAGGACGTCGACTGGCCCGAAAGCGTCAAGGAGATGCAGCGCAACTGGATCGGCAAGAGCCGCGGCGCTGATGTCGTCTTCCGCATCGACGGCAGCGACCGCACGTTCACCGTGTTCACAACCCGCCCGGACACCCTGTTCGGCGCGACCTACTGCGTTTTTGCACCGGAACACCCGCTCGTGGCCGAGATCACGACGCCGGAGCAGCGCGCAGCGGTCGAGGCCTACGTCACCGAGGCGGCGCAGAAGACCGATCTCGACCGCACCGACCTCGCCAAGGGCAAGACCGGTGTCTTCACCGGCGCCTTCGCCGTCAACCCGGTCAACGATGAACCCATCCCGATCTGGGTCGCCGACTACGTGCTGATGGGCTACGGCACCGGCGCCATCATGGCGGTGCCCGGCCATGACGAGCGCGACCACGAGTTCGCGCGTGAGTACGATCTGCCGATCATCGAGGTGGTGTCGGGTTCAGATCTCCCGATCGAAGAAGCAGCCTACACCGACAACACCGACGGCGTCCTCGTCAACTCCTCGGGCAAGGGCGGTTTTTCGATCAACGGCCTCAAGGTGCCCGACGCCATCGCCACGATCACCGCGTGGCTCGCCGACCGCGGCCTCGGCGAGGAGCGAATCCAGTATCGACTCCGCGACTGGTTGTTTTCCCGCCAGCGCTACTGGGGCGAGCCGTTCCCGGTCGTCCACACCGATGACGGCGAGGTGGTGCCGCTGCCAGACGATTGGTTGCCGGTCGAGCTGCCGGTGATCGACGAGTACAAACCCACCGACGACGGCCGACCGCCGCTTGCCCGCGCCGGCGAGGAGTGGCTGCGCGTCGAACTGCCCGACGGCCGCATCGGCACCCGCGAGACCAACACCATGCCGCAGTGGGCCGGCTCGTGCTGGTACTACCTGCGCTACCTCGACCCCCACAACGAGCGACGAGGCGTGGTCGAGGGAGGTCGAGAACTACTGGATGCCGGTCGACCTCTACGTCGGCGGCGTCGAACACGCCGTGCTCCACCTCCTGTACGCGCGGTTCTGGCACAAGGTGCTGTACGACTGCGGCCTACGTCCACACCAAGGAGCCCTTCCAGAGGCTCTTCAACCAGGGCATGATCCTGGCCTACTCCTACCGCGACGCGGGGGGTAAGTACTACCACCCGTCGGACGCGGAAGAGCGGGCCGGCGCGTACGTCGTCAAGGGCTCGGACACGGCCCTCGAGGCGCAGATCGAAAAGATGTCCAAATCCAAGCTCAACGTCGTCAACCCCGACGACGTCATCGAGTCCTACGGCGCCGATGCGATGCGTCTGTACGAGCTCTTCATGGGCCCGCTCGAGGTCCAGAAGCCCTGGCAGATGAAGGGAGTCGAAGGCGTCTATCGATTCCTCCACCGGGTCTGGCGCCTGGTCGTGGACGAGAAGAGCGGCGAACTCAACCCCAGGCTCACCGACGCGCCGGCGAACTCTGAAACCGAGCTCCAACGGTCGCTCCACAAGACCGTCAAAAAGGTCACGGCCGACACCGAGGCGCTGCAGATGAACACCGCCATCGCCCAGATGATGATCTTCGTCAACGACGCCACCAGCTCGGCAACGCTGCCCCGGGAGATCGTCACGACCTTTCTCCGCCTGCTCTCGCCCTACGCCCCGCATCTCTGCGAGGAGCTGTGGCACAGGCTCGGACACGCCGACCTCATCGCCCACGCCGAGTGGCCGCAGTGGGACCCCGCGTTGGCGCAGGACGAGCTCGTCACCATCGTCGTCCAGGTCAACGGCAAGAAACGGGACGAGCTCCAGGTCGAGCACGACACCGACAGATCCGAGATCGAGCGGCTGGCCCTGGCATCAGAAAACGCCCGCCGCCACATGGACGGCAAGGAGCCGAAGAAGGTCATAGTCGTACCGGGGAGGCTGGTCAATATCGTGGTTTGAATTCGGAATTCGGAATTCGGAATTTTGAATTTTGAATTGCCACCCGCCCTCCCCTTTCATTCTGAATTCGGGTGGGCAGGTGGCAGCCGCGGTCCTCAAGGGTCGTTTGAGAGGCCTCGCGTGCGGAAGGTCTCCGAGGCGTTGATGACCCGGTCCTCGGGGGTGGTGTGCCGGGTGTAGAGACCCACGGCTGACGTGGTGACGACCTCCACCAGGAGCAGAACGAGCACGACCCGGGAGATCGCCCGGTGAGGCCCATCGGACGCGCTCCGCATCAGACCCTTCACCGCCAGGGCGAGGGCGATGACCACCGCCGGCAGAAGCGGGAACTGCCAGTAGTGGTGCTGCCAGGCGCCCCAATTGAACACCACGAGATAGCCGAGGCCGGCCGCCAGAAACACCGCCCCGACCTCTTCGACCGGCCGTACACGAATTCCGCCTGCTATCCCGCGCGCGATCCGCACCGCCATCCACACCAGCGCCAGAGTCCCCGACAGGGAGGCCAACCGGCGTGAAAACCCGAACATCTTGCGGGTCCACTGCAACGCACCGTAGTCCTGGCCGGCGCCCAGACGGCGCGAGAAGATCCCCGCGAGATCCGAGAGATCGCCCCCCCCGACCCAGGCGATGTGTGCCACGTCCACGGCAAACAGCGCTGCCCCCAACCCCGTCAAGAAGACGAGCGTTCGTCCTGCCGCGGGATAGAGCTGCGGCCGGCGGATCGAGAGGGTCGCGTGGACGGCGCACGCCGCGATAGCGAAAAACGTCACCCACGCCAACAACGCCCCGACCGCCGCCGCCGCCGCCAGCCCAGCTGCGGCGCGCCAACCGCCTCCTCGGGCGGTCGCGAAGTAGCGATCGACCAAAAGCACGATGGCCGGCAGGGCCAGCACCTCGTGGTTGACCATGCGGCCGTAGAACGCGGCCTGGGGGAGAATGGCAAACGCCGCCGCGGCCAGCAGCGCTGCGCGGGGCCCTTCTTCGCGGCGCACCAGCCGCCACAGCACGACCAGCGTCAGCAGGGTCGCGGCGATCGCGACGCCGCGAACCACGACAGGCCGGTCGCTGCCGGTGACCGCGAACGCCCCGGCCAGCAGCAGACCGCAACCCGGCGGGTGGTGGGCGTAAAAGGTCACCCGGCCGTTGTCGGGGTTGACGAAGGCGTCCTGCGCCTTGGTGACCCTGAAACCCGCACCCAAGTGGTCGCGGGCGAAGGCGGCATGCATCGCGTTGTTGTCCTCGTGCTTGAGGCGGTAGTCCCGGGTCACCCCGATCGCCAGGAGGGCCAGCGCGAGCACCACAAGCGGAAGAACACACCACCTGGTCTCGAGGAAATCACGGGTCATGAGGCCCCTCTTCCGCGGAATCCTCCGGCTCCCACCTTTCCACCGAAGTACCCAGAAACTCCACCCGGTCCTTGCGCACCCACCCTCTCCTGAGTTCCCGGCGCAGGGGCTGCACGGAATCCTCATCTCGCGCCACCAGGAGCCACACCCGCGGCAGGACGGGCCGTCCGTTCACGGCCTCGAGCAAACGCGTCGGCTCCGCTTCCTCGACCCTCAGCTGCGCGCCGAACTGGTCGACGTAGAACTGGAACCCCGGCGCCAGGGTCCCCAGACAGAGGTCAGCGTCGGGGTCGAAAGCGGGGTCCGCCAGCATGGAGGAGACGGCTTCCCTCCACTGCTCCTTGCGCGGCTCGTCGTAATAACCGCTCCGGAAAAGGGCGAAAACCGACGACACCGCCACAACGGCCACGATGGCGTTCCGCAGCGGAGCGGGTGACATCCTCGACAGCGCGAGCGCTATCAACAGCAGCAGGACTGGAAGAAACGCGATCGTCACCTTGGGCACCAGCATCGGCACCACCAGGATCGACCGCAGATAGGCGGCGGCCAGCGAGACCGCAACGGCGCCGCCGAGGAGGCCCGCCGCGGTCCCGGCCGGCAGGCGCCCCTCCCCGGCGGCGTCGGACGGTTCGGCGCGCAACAGGAACGGCAGCGCCACCAGCAGGATCGCGAAGGCGACGCTGAGAGCGATCTGGTTGCCGAAGAACTCGTTGAAGTACTCGAAAACGAAGAACGGCGTCGGCCGCGCCGGCCAGGCCTCGCGCAGCCCTGCCACCCTGACCAGGGGACCGATCCACGGCAGAACCGTCAGCCCTGCTCCGGCGGCCCCGGCCAACAGCGGCTGCAACCGCCGCCACCTCCACCGTCCCGACAGAGGGGCGACCAAAGCCGCCGCGACCTGGCCGAAGAGCACGATGAAGCCGTAGTAGTGAACGTGGATCGCCGCGGCCGTCGCCAGCCCGTACGCCACCGCCGTTCGCCAACCCGGGCGCGCGAGAACCGAGAGAAAGGCCCAGTACGACAGGGTTGCGAGGAGGAAAACCAGCGAGTAGGAACGGGCCTCCTGCGAGTACGCGATGTGAAACCCATTGACGGTCGTCACGACCGCGGCGATCACACCCGTCCGGGCGTCGAAACACCGCCGCCCGGCGGCGAACATCGCGGCCACCCCCAGCAACCCGAAGACGACTGACAGCGCCCGCGCGGCGATTTCGGTGTCGCCGAAGACACCGAGCCACCAGTGCAGCAGCAGCGGATAGCCCAGGGGGTGGACATCACCCGCGTAGGCCGCTGCGATCTGCGCAACGGAGACTCTCGAGTGGCTGAACACAACCGAGAAAAGTTCGTCCACCCACAGGCTCTGAAAGTCCAGGTGAAATAGCCGCAGCGCCGCCGCCGCCAGCAGACAACCGGAGAGGAACATCACGCTCGACGAGGTGAACTTTCTGTCCTGCGGTTTCATGACGACCGATGATCCTCCGCTGCCGGCGCGTCGAGAGGAAACCGGAGAACGACCTCGAGACCTCCGTCCGGATGGTTCCGGGCCGACACGCCCCCGCGGTGCAACTCGACCGCGCGGCGGGCGATGGCGAGCCCGAGACCGGAGCCGCCCGAGGACCGCTCACGGGCGTCCGCGACCCGGGTAAAGGGCTCGAAGAGCGAATGCAGGTGTTCCTCGGGAACCCCCGGGCCGCAGTCTCGCACCGCGATCTCTGCCGACCGCCCGTCGAGGGTCAAGACGACGTCGATGACGCTGGCCTCCGGGGCGTGCCGGATGGCGTTTCGCAGGACGTTGTCAATCGCCGACCGCAGCAGCGCGGGGTAGCCCACGACAACGGCCTCGGCGTCGGCCTCGACCTTCACCGCGCGGCCGCCGGCCGATGCTTCGAAGGAGGCGTCGTCCACCACCTCGCCGAGCAGCTCGGCGAGGGCAAATGTGGTTTTCTCGCCGTCGGGCTCTCCCGCGGCCAGCCGCTCCAGAAGGAGAAGCTGCCCGATGAGCTCGTCGATCCTGGTGGCCTCGCGCTCCATGCGGTCGATGCTCCCCCTGGCGGCGGCCCCAGCCCGGTCGCGGGCCAGCTCCAGGGCCACGCGGAGCCGGGCGAGCGGCGACCTCAACTCGTGGGAGACATCGCGCAGCAGCCGTTGCTGCGAACCCACCAGACTTTCCATTTGCCCGGCCATGGTGTCGAAGTCCCGGGCCAGATCTCCGATCTCGTCCCGCCGGCGGACCACCCTGCCGCCGACCCGCGCCGAGAGGTCGCCACCGCTGAGCTGTTGGGTCGCCCTCCGTAATGCGCCCACCGGCGACGACAGGTAACGTGCAAGAAGGAAGCTCAACAGACCGATCATCGCCGCCAGGACCGCGAGGCGCGGCCACAGCGCCCTCGGCTCCAGAAGATCGATCGGGCGCGGCGGCCGGTGCAGGGTCCCCACCACGACAAACCGCCGCCCGTCGGGGGCCGCCACCGGTTTCGCCACCAGGTGAAACTCCCCGCGGCGGAGCGCTTCTCCCGTTCCCGTCTCCGCCACCCGAAGGGCGAGGTCCGCCGCTTCCTTCGGCGCCTCGCGTCCCATGACCTCGCGGCCGGCGTCGTCAAACACGAAGGTGGCCGACCCGCGGTGGCCGGGGCCCCTGGGCTCGCCGATCATCAGGCCGTCCGCCCCACTCTCGCTGATCGTTCGCGCCGTGCGGTCCACCCGTTCTCCGGCCCAGACCTCCGCCCCCTGTTGCCACCTCTCGACCCGCGACCGCGACTGGGTGAAGTAGGGCGACGTCACCACCAGGACCACGGCCATCACCACCATGGCGATCCAGAACCAGAGAAAGATGCGGAGGAAGAGGCTTTTCATGATCGTGGATTCGGAATTCGGAATTCGGAATTCGGAATTGCCGCCCGTCGCCCCCTGAGATTTCGGATTTCGGATTTCGGATTTCGGATTTGTCCCCCACCCACCCGACGTTCAGAAGTGGTGGGCGGGCGGTCGGGAAATCCGAAATCCGAAATCCGAAATCCGAAATCCGTCATCACGTTGTGCTCCCGCTGTGCTTGACGTAGACGTAGCCGACGCCGCGGACGGTCTTGATCCGCTCGCCGCCCTCCGGCGAGCGCCCCAGCTTGCGGCGGAGATTGGAGAGGTGGACGTCGAGGCTGCGGTCGAAGGCGCTCGACCGGCGCCCCAGAGCCTGCCGCGACAGCTCGTCCCTGCCGACCACGGTTCCCGCCTCCCGGATGAGGACCTCCAGGATCATGAACTCGGCGCCGGTGAGCTCGACGCTGCGGCCCCCGCACCGGACCTCTCTGGCTCCCAGGTCCAGCTGGACGTCGCCGACCGAGTAGAACATCGCCCGGTCGTCCGCAGGTTCCCCCGCAGTCCGGCGGAGGATGGCCCGGATGCGCGCCACCAGCTCACGCGGGTTGAAGGGTTTGGGGAGATAATCGTCAGCGCCCATTTCGAGCCCGACGATCCGGTCCACATCCTCACCCCGTGCGGTCAGCATGATCACGGGTACCTTCGACCGTTCGCGGATCCGGCCCAGGACCGCAAACCCCCCGAGTCCTGGCAACATGACATCGAGGATCACCAGGTCGGGGTTGTTTTCCAGACAGCGCACGACCCCGGTGACACCGTCGTGGACGGACGCCACCTCGAGTCCCTCGCCCTCGAGATACTCGCCAAGGAGTTCGCAGAGATCAGCATCGTCGTCGACGATCAGGACCTTCGTCATGAACCGATCCTACCAGCCTGCGAACGGGCTTGACATTTCTTGAGGTTGACCCCGCATTTGTTTGGATTTTTTGGTCAACAATAAAGACGGTTCAGACGTTTCACCGCACGACCGAACACACGCCGCCGAGGCGGCGAAATACACGGAGGTTGTCATGAAAGCACGAAACATCATCCTGACCGTAACGGCCGCACTTCTCCTTGCGGCACCGCTGGCGCTCTTTGCCCAGGGCGCACCCGGTGGAGGGCCCAACGGGGGCCCCGGTAGCGGACCAGGGGGCGGCGCCTGGGGCCACGGACCCGCCGGCGTAGGCGGTGGACCCGACGACGGTCTCGGCTTCTTCGACCACATGCTGCCCCGGCTTGCCGACGAACTCGGTTTGTCGGATGAGCAACTCGCGGAAATCCAGACCATTCTCGATGCGGCACGGCCGGAGATCGAGACCTTCGCCGAGCAGCTCGCTGCCGGCCGCGAAGCCTATCGCGAGGCCCACCCCGATCCGACGGTCTTCAGCGAGAGCGCCTTCCGGACCCATGCCGCCGAGCAGGCTCAGATCCAGATCGAGCTCATGGTGGTCGCCCAGCGCGTCAAGGCGAGTGCTCTCGCCGTGCTCACGCCCGAACAGCTCGCCCAGCTCGAGGAGATGCGGGGAAACCGCGGAAAACGCTCCATGCGTCGCTCCGGCGGGCGCCGCGCGTCGTGACCCGTTGAAAAATCCAGGAGCGCGGCGGCCGGGGAGCCGCCGCGCTTTTTGGTGTGAGCCCGGCCGCTGGCCGCGGCCGTCGTTCCGTGATGGAATAGCCCGGTCTCGTCGCTGGAGGGCGATGTTCAGGTGAAGGTCAACCCGATCATTCGTTTCGCGGTAGAACGCCGCGTCACCATGGCCATGGCGGTGCTCGGCGTGCTCGTGCTCGGGTGGCTGTCGCTGACCCGGCTACCGCTCGAGTTTCTACCCACCTTCTCGTCGTCGTACATTTCAGTCAGCGCCTCCTACCCGTCGTCCTCCCCGGCCGAGACCGAACGCCTCATCGTCCGCCCGCTCGAGGACAGCCTCAGCACCATCAACGGCGTCGAGACTCTGACCGCGAACGCCACCTCGTCCTCGGGGAACGTCAGCCTGCGCTTCGTCGACGGCACCAACATGGATCTCGCGGCGGTCGATGTCCGCGACCGGGTGGATCGGGTCCGCAGCCGGCTTCCCGCCGACCTCGAGCGGGTCGACATCCGCCGCTTCCAGAGCTCCGACCGCCCGGTTTTGCGCTTCCAGATCAGCGCCGACTGGCCGCGCGAGCAGCTCTACCGGTTCACCGAGGACGTCATCGTCCGCCGCCTGCAGCGGCTGGAGGGGGTGGCCGACGTCGAGGTCGGCGGCATCGAGGTTCGCCAGGTGCAGATCAACCTCATCCCCGACCGTCTCGCGGCCCTCGGAATCGACGTCCGCCAGATCGCGGCGGTCATCCGGTCGAACCACGAGGCCGCCTCGGTAGGCACCGTGCGGGACGGTTCGCGCTCCTACTTCGTGCGCGTCGACGGCAAGCTCAAAAACCTCGACGAGATCCGCGCCCTCCCCCTCGGTGGCGGCCTCCGGCTCGGCGATGTGGCCGAGGTCGAGATGGCCTATCCCGAACAGGAGGAGTGGGACTTTCTCAACGGCCAGGAAGCCATCAACGTGCGTCTCTACAAGGCCTCGACCGCCAACCTCCTGGCGATGATCGACGGCGCCAAGGCCGAGCTCGACGCGATCCAGGCAATGCCGGGTGCGGCCGGCCTCCACGTCAACATCTACCGCGACGACTCCGCGGACGTGCGCAACGGCATCTCGGAGCTCCGCAACACCGGTCTGCTCGGCGGCGCCCTCGCGGTGCTCTTCATGTTCCTGTTCCTGCGCCGCGTCCGCTCCACCCTGTTGGTGGCGATCGCAATTCCGATTTCGGTCGTCGTCACCTTCGTCTTCATGTACCTGTCGCGCCAGGCGGGCTGGACCGACCTGACGCTCAACATCATGTCGCTGATGGGTTTGATGCTCTCGATCGGGATGCTGGTGGACAACTCGATCGTGGTCATCGAGTCGATCTTCCGCCACCACGAAGAGCTCGGGGAGGATGCGCGAACCGCGACCCTGCAGGGCGCCTCCGAAGTGGCGTTGCCGATCGCTGCCTCGACCCTGACCACGATGTGCGTCTTCCTGCCCATGATATTCCTGCCATCGGGCGGCCGATTCGCGATCTTCATGACCAACATCGGTTTGACGGTGGTGGTCGTTATGGCCGCGTCCTTGGTGGTCGCCGTGACCGTCGTACCGATGGTTGCGGCACGGCTCCTGAGTGGCGAACGCTCCCACGAGGGCGGTCTGTGGAGCCGATTCTCCGCCGCCTACGCACGCTCCCTTGTCTTCACGTTGCGGCACCGGCTCGCTTTCGGGTTTGCGATCCTGCTCGCGCTGGTCGGTTCGTGGTACCTCTACCAGCGCATCGAACGGACCTTTCAGACGCCGTCCTTCGAGCGCCAGGTGAGCATCGTGGTCGACACCCCGAAGAGCTACTCGGCGGAGCAGAAACGGGCCCTGTACGACGAGGTGTACACCCTCCTCGAACAGCACCGCGAAGAGCTCGAGATCGCCAACATCACCCACACCTTCAGCCGCAGCTCGGGGCGCTCGCGCGGTTGGTCGCGGGGCAATCGCTTCGACGTCTATCTCGTCGACGAAGAACGGGGACATCTCGACACGTCCGAGATCCGTGACCGGATCGAGGCCCTTCTGCCGACGCGCGCCGGGGTGACGATGACGCTGTCGCGGTCGATGCGCGGCCAATCCGGATCGGGTTCGAGCATCGAGGTGCAGCTCCGCGGCGACCGCTTCGAGATTCTCGAGATCCTCGCCGACCGCGCGGTGGCAGCTCTGCGGGCGCTGCCCGGCGTCCGCGATGCCGACTCGTCGCTGGAGAGCGGCGACATCGAGGTCCTGGTGCGCCCCGACCGCGAACGCACCCTCGCCGCGGGTCTGTCGTCCCAAGCGGTCGCGCAGAGCGTCTCGTCCGCTCTGTCGTCGCGCGCGGTCACCTTCTTCGAGGTCGAAGACCGCGAGCTCGATGTCGTCGTCCAGCACCGGGAATCCGACCGCCAGACCCTCGATCAGCTCAAGAAACTGCCGGTGGCCTTCGGCGACAGCCGGATGACCATCGGTGCGGTTGCCGATTTCGACACCGCACCCGGGGCGCGCGCCATCGAGAGGGTCGACCGCCGCTCGACCCTCACCATCACCGCCGATACCGCCTCGGGAACACCTTCGTTCGTCGCCCAGCGCATGGCCCAACAGGCGGTTGACAACCTCAACCTGCCCGCCGGCTACGAGGTTGTCGAGGGCGAGGACTGGATGAGCGGCGAACAGGACGCATCGAGCGCGCTGTTCCTGTTGGGTTTCGCCCTGGTCCTGATCTACATGGTGATGGCATCCCTCTTCGAGAGCTTTGCCCAGCCCTTCACGATCATGTTCTCCGTGCCCTTCGCCTTCATCGGCGTCGGTCTGATCATGACCCTCACCGGCCAGGCGCGGTCTTCGAGCTCGGATATGGGTCTGATCCTGCTCGCCGGCATCGTCGTCAACAACGCGATCGTGCTGGTCGACCACATCAACCGGCTTCGCCAGCAGGGCACGCCCCGCGACGAGGCCATCGTCCTCGGCGGACGCCACCGTCTGCGCCCGATCCTGATGACCGCCATGACCACCGTGCTCGGTCTGTCGCCGATGGTGGCCGGCTACTTCCTGCCGAGCGTGTTCGGCGCCCCCGACGGTCGCGCCGCATTCTGGGCCCCGATCGGGCTGGTCATTCTCGGCGGGCTGACCATGTCCACCTTCTTGACGGTCATGGTGATCCCGACCATCTACTCCCTCATCGACGACTTCAGCCTGTTCCTCCGGCGCATCGCGGCCGCCGTCCTGCGACCTCTCACCGTTCCCGCCGCGAGCGCAGAATCTCCTCAAGGAAAGAGTTTCCAGTGAATACCAAGCAGCTTGTTTCGATCTTCGCCACCTTCCTCACGACTCTCGCTCTCGCCGCGTGCGGCGGATTCGGTGACTCCGGCGGCCGCGGCGAGGGCGGTCGCCCGGGGATGCAGGGTGGCGGTGCGGCGCCCGGCGCGCCCGCGGCGGCAGTCCCGGTCCGGGTCCAGCCGGTGTCCCGTCATGCGATCTCGCAGTACCTGCAGACCAACGGCACGCTCGAGGCTGAAAACGAGGTCGACATCGTGGCCCGGACGTCGGGGCCGGTGACCGAGATCCTGACCGAGGAAGGACAGGTGGTCAAAGCCGGCCAGCTGCTGGCCCGCATCGACGAGCGCGAGCCGATGAACAAGGCCGCGATCGCTCGCGTCACCCGCGACGAAGCGCAGCTCGCCTTCGACCGCACCAAGACCTCGTGGAGCGACGGGCTGGTCAGCCAGGAGGCCTACGACAGCGCGGGATCGAAGCTCGCCGCGGCGCAGGCTCAGCTCGAAAGCGCCGAGATCCAGCTCGCCTACACCGAGATCCGCGCCCCGTTCGAGGCCCTGGTGGTGACCCGCGACATCAAGCTCGCCCAGTATGTGACTCCCGGCAACAGGCTCTTCCGGATCTCCGACTTCACACCGCTCCTGTGCCGGGTCGAGGTGCCCGAGAAGGACCTGCCGCGGGTGCGGGTCGGCCAGACCGCCCACCTCGAGGTCGAGGCCTACCCGGGCGAGCGTTTCCCGGCCTCGGTCGCGCGTCTGCGGCCGACCGTCGACCCCGCCACGGGGACCTTCACCGTCACCCTCGAGGTGGAGGGGAAGGGCAAGCTGCGGCCCGGGCTCTTTGCTTCGGTCTACCTCGAGACCCAGACGCGCGAGGACGTGCTGGTGATTCCGCGCGATGCGCTCGTGCTCGACTCGCTCGGCGACACGGTCTACGTCATGGCCAACGGCGTCGCCGAACGGCGTGAGGTTCGCCTCGGCGTCCGCGACGCGGACTCGGTCGAGGTTCTCGAAGGCCTGGCCGAAGGCGAACAGCTGATCGTGCTCGGCCAGGAGGGCCTCGCCGACGGCACGCCGGTGATGGTCCTCGGCGATACGCCGCCCGCTGCACCCGCCGCCGAAGCCGCGGTGCCGCCACCGGAGGCCATCGAAGCCATCCGGCAGCGGATGAAGGAGCGCGGACTCTCCGAAACCGAAATCGAGGCCAGGATCGAGCAGATGAAGGCCGGCGGCAGCCGACCCCAGGGCGGCGGCCCGCCCCCTGGCACCGGTGCAGGTCCCGGTGCCGGTGCAGAGGGTGGCATCCCACCCTTCATGGTGGAGCGAATCAAGAACGCCACCCCCGAAGAGCTCGAACGCATCAAGGAGCGGATGCAGCAGTTCGGCATGACCGACGAACGCATCGACGAGGTCGTCAAAAAGGTCCGCGGCGAAGGCGGCAACGGCTCATGAACCACAGAAACACACAGCGCGGAGACCGGCTGAAATGAAGATCGTCGATCTCTCGATCCGCCGGCCGGTCACGATCTTCATCTTCGCCTTGGCTGCGGTGGTCTTCGGCGCGGTCGCCTTTTCGAACCTCGCGGTCAACCTGCTGCCCGACATCACCTACCCGTCGCTGACCATCCGTACCAACTATGAGGGCACCGCGCCGGTCGAGATCGAGTCGTTGCTGACCCGGCCGATCGAGAACGCGGTCGGGGTCGTCAACAACGTGGTCCGTGTGACCTCCTCCTCACGGGCGGACATCTCCGAAGTCACCCTCGAGTTCGCGTGGGACACCGACATGGACTTCGCCGCCCTCGACGTCCGCGACCGGCTCGACCGCGTGCGCCTCCCGCTCGATGCGGAAGCGCCGATCCTGCTCCGTTTCGACCCCTCGCTCGATCCCATCCTGCGCGTCGGCGTCCACGGTTCCGACGACCTCGCACAGCTCCGCTTCATGGCCGAGGAAGACCTCAAGCGCGCCCTGGAGCGCATCGACGGGGTCGCCGCCGCGGTGGTCTCGGGGGGGTTCGAGGAGGAGATCCAGGTCGAGCTCGACGAACGCAGGTTGGCGGCGCTCGGTCTGACGGCAGGCCAGGTGGCCAATCGGTTGGCGGCGGAAAACATCAACATCACCGGCGGTTCGCTGCGCGACGGCCGCACCGAGTACCTGGTGCGAACCCTCAACGAGTTCGTGCGCCCTGAGGATATGCAATCGATCGTGATCGCCCGCAACGGCGACGCCATCGTCCGTCTCTCCGACATCGCCCGGGTCTACACCGGCCACAAGGAACGCGAAATCATCACCCGCATCGACGGCGAAGAATCGGTGGAGCTGGCGGTCTACAAGGAGGGCGGCACCAACACCGTGACCGTGTCCGACGCCGTGACACAGCGCCTGACCGAGCTGCGCGCCGAGATCGCCCGTGTCGACCCCGGGCTGCGGATCGACATCATCACCGACCAGGCGCGCTACATCCGGCAGGCGGTCCGCGAGGTCCTCCAGACCGCACTCTTCGGCGGGCTGTTGGCGATCCTCGTGCTCTACCTCTTTCTGCGTTCGGTCAAAAACACGCTCATCATTTCGATCTCCATCCCGGTGTCGGTTGTCGCCACGTTTTTCCTCATGTACGTGGCCGGGATCTCGCTCAACATCATGTCGTTGGGCGGCCTGACCCTCGGCGTCGGGCTGCTGGTCGACAACGCCATCGTCGTCCTCGAGGCGGTGCAGCGCAAACGCGACGACGGCCTCGATGCCGTCGAGGCGGCGCGAGTCGGCACTTCGGAGGTCGGGCGAGCCATCACCGCTTCGACCCTGACGACAATCTGCGTCTTCGTGCCCATCGTCTTTGTCGAGGGGGTCGCCGCACAGCTCTTCCGCGACCAGGCGCTGACCGTCGCATTTTCGTTGATGGTGTCATTGGTGGTCGCGCTGACGGTGATTCCGATGCTCGCCTCGCGCCGCTTCGATCCATCGCAGACGGTACCCGATCCCGGCGGCAACGAACGACAGCCGGCGCCACTGCGCTGGCTCGGCCAGACGGTTTTCACCGTCGTCACCCGGCTTCTCGGCGCCGCTCTGGCCGCCGTCAGGGCGGTCGGCCGCATCGGGAGCGCCATCCTGAACCCGCTCCTCGACCTCTTCGACAACGGCCTCGCTGCCACCGCAACCGGCTATGCGCGGGCAATCTCCCGGGTGCTCGAACGCCCGGCGACCGTCGTCGCCGTGACCCTCGCGTTGTTCGTGGCCAGCCTTGGCCTGTACCGGACCCTCGGATCCGAGCTCATACCGGAGCTCGTCCAGGGCGAGTTCTTCGCCGACCTCGAGCTGCCCCCGGGGACCCGGCTCGAGGTCACCGACCGCACGCTGCGCGAGCTCACCACGGCCGCCGACACCATCGCGGGGGTGACGACCGTCTACACTATCGCCGGCACCTCCAACGAGCAGGGCGGCACCACCGGAGATCTGCGCGAGAACCTCGGCCAGATCACGGTCACGCTCGAGCCGCCGGTCTCGAGGGAAACTGAAGACGCGGCCATGACCCACCTGCGAAAGGCCGTCGATGCCAACAACCGGAAGTTGCAGAGTGGCGAAGCGCCTGAAAGCGGCGGCCGGCCCGCGATCATGGCCCGTTTCGGCCGGCCCTCGTACTTCAGCTTCAAGACCGCCATCGAGGTCGAGGTCCGCGGCTTCAACCTCGAGCTCCTGGAGCGGCTGGCGGCGGAAGTCGTCGAGAGAATGCGCGGAATTGACGGTCTCACCGATATCAGCTCCTCCACGGAGGGCGGCCACCCCGAGCTCCAGGTGCGGCTCGACCGCGACCGCCTCGCAGCCTACGGACTCGGGATCGATGACGTGGCTGCGGTGCTGCGCGGCATGGTGCAGGGGGATGTGGCCACGGACATCACGCGCGTCGACCGCACCATCGATATCCGGGTGCGCGCCGCCGAGCGCTTTCGATCGTCCGCGGAATCTCTCACCAACCTGACAGTGACCCACGTCGGCGGGATCGCGATCCCGTTGTCGGCGGTCGCCGAGGTGGTCGAACTCGAGGGACCGGCCGAGATCCGGCGCGCCGACGGCACTCGCGTCGCCAGCATCACAGCCAACCTCGCCGACCGCGACCTCGGGTCGGTGACCGCCGACATCCGGCGCGCACTCGAAAGCATGAGCTGGCCGACGGGCTACGACTGGCGTCTCGGCGGCCAGGAGGAGGAGATGGCCACGTCCTTCAAATCCATGCGTCTTGCTTTCGGCCTTGCAGTCTTCATGGTCTATCTGGTCATGGCATCCGAGTTCGAAAGCCTGCTCCACCCCTTCGTCATCATGTTTTCGGTCCCGTTTGCGGTCATCGGGGTGCTGATCACGATGTGGATCTTCGGCGTCACCATCAGTGTGGTTTCTCTGATCGGATTCATCCTGCTCGCCGGCATCGCGGTCAACGGCGCCATCGTCCTCGTCGACTACGCCAACCAGCTCCGCCGCGAGGGGATGGGCAAGAACGAGGCGCTGGCCCGGGCCGGCCGCGTGCGTCTGCGTCCCATCCTGATGACGAGCCTGACCACGATCTTCGGCCTCCTGCCCATGGCCCTCGGTCTCGGTGAAGGTGCCGAACTGCGGACGCCCATGGCGCTGACCGTCATCGGGGGCATGGTCACCTCCACCCTGCTCACGCTGCTGGTGGTGCCGGCAGTGTATGCTGTGCTTGATCGCAAGGCGTGAATAAAAGCTGAGAATCATCTTCAAAATAATCAAAACACACCGCGACGTTTAAAACATTTCGGTTGACCCTTGCGTACTTATCGCGATGGAAAAAAATTTCCCCCGCTCGCGTGCAAACGGCTCCACACTGTTCAACTTCGTGCCGGCTCTTGTTTTTCTCACGGCAGCTGTCAGCGCATCCACGACCACGGACGTCGTCGCAGCTGATCGGGCCAGTGGCTCGATTCCGCGGGTTGACGCCCGAATCGATGTCGACGGCGTTCTCGACGAGGCCGTATGGCAACAGGCCTGGACGGCGACCCTCGCCTACGAGGTCCAACCGGGAGAAAACACGCCGGCGCCAGTCCGCACCGAGGTTCTGGTGATGCACGACGCGAATCGCCTCTATGTCGGGTTCCGTGCCTACGACCCCGACCCCGCGGCCATCCGGGCCCACCTGACCGACCGCGACCAGGCGTGGACCGACGACTGGGTCGGCGTGGTTTTCGACACCTTCAACGACGAACGGCGGGACTACCTGTTCGTGGTCAATCCTTTCGGCGTCCAGATGGACCAGATCGAAGCGGAATCCACCGGCGAGACCGCCTGGGACGGTATCTGGAAATCAGCGGCGACGATGACCGACTGGGGCTGGTCCGCGGAGATCGAGATCCCTTTCTCGACCCTGCGGTTTCAGCGCAGCGACGGCGCACAGATCTGGGGCTTCGACGCCATCCGCGGGTATCCACGCAGCGTGTTCGCTCAGATGGGTGCCTTCCCCCGCGACCGCAGCAACAACTGCTACCTCTGTCAGGCCCTCAAGATCGAGGGGTTTGCCGGGGTGTCGCCGGGCCGCAACCTGGAGATCGTCCCCACCTTGACGGCCTCGCGGACCGATGAGCGGAACGACCTGCCGGACGGCGCGATGGTCAACGGCGATCCGGAGATCGACTTCGGGTTGACCGCCCGATGGGGTTTCACCCCCAACATGACGGTCAGCGCCACCCTCAACCCCGACTACTCGCAGGTCGAGGCCGACGCCCGGGAGCTGGCGGTCAACCGCCCGTTCGCCATCTTCTACCCGGAGAAGCGGCCGTTTTTCATGGAGGGTGCCGATTTCTTCGACACCACCATGCCGATCGTCTATACCCGGATGATGCGGGACCCCGCCTGGGGTCTCAAGCTCACCGGCAAGGAGGGCTCACACACGATCGGCGCCTATGTGGTCGACGACGACGTCACAAACCTCGTCCTTCCGGGTAGCGAAAGCTCGAATGCGACCTCCCTCGAGGAATCCAGCACCGCAACGGTGCTCCGCTACAAGTACGATTTCGGGAACCGCTTCACGGTCGGCGGTTTGTTCACCAACCGCGAGGGCTCGAGCTATCTCAACCGGGTTCTCGGCGTTGACGGTGATCTTCGCCTATCAGCCACGGACCGGGTCTTCATACAGGTCCTGGGTTCGAGCACCCGCTATCCCGAGAAGATTGTCGAGGACTTCGAACAGCCCGAGGGCACGTTTGACGATTGGGCCGCGGAGATCTACTACAGCCATCAAACCCGCACCTGGATGTGGTGGGCGCTCCTGCAGGATGTCGGCACCGACTTCCGTGCCGACCTCGGTTTCATGCCCCAGGTGAACTTTCAGCACTGGGAGGCCGGCCTCGGTTATCAGTGGAACCAGGTCGACGGAAGCTGGTACACGCGGATGGATATCAAGGCCAAGGTGGCCGACACGGTCGACCAGACCGGCTTCCTCCTCTTCCACGAGGACGTCGTCCAGTTCACCATCGAGGGACCGCTCCAATCGCATTCGGTGGTCCGTCCGAGCCGGGCGCGGGAGGGCTACAACGGCCAGGAGTTCGACTTCAACCGGCTCAAATTGCACTTCTGCGCCAAACCGACCGGCGACAGCCACGCGTGGCTCAACCTCGAGGGTGGCGGCAAGGTCGATTACGTCAACACCCGCCCCGGCGACTTCGTCAACATCAACGCCGGTTTCTGGTACCGCTTCGGACGCCACCTCTACGTCGAGCCAATCTTCACGCGCGAGACCATGGACGTCGACGCGGGCTGGCTCTACACCTCGACCATCGGTCAGATCGAGGCCTCATGGCAGTTCAACGCCCGCTGTTTCGTGCGCGCCATCCTGCAGCACGTCGAGGACCGGTTCAACCCCGATCTCTACAGCGACGGACGCGGCTCCGAGTACCAGAACCTGTTCGGACAGTTCCTGTTCTCGTACAAGGTGAACCCGAGCACAGTACTGTTTGTCGGCTACTCGGACAACTCGCTCGCGGATCAGAATTTCGGATTGACGCAGCTCAACCGAACGGTTTTCGCGAAAGTCGGTTACGCCTGGGTGTTGTGACCCGAACCAGCGACTCCTGTTGCAGGCTATTGCTCGAATCGCATCCAGCTGACTCTCGGTTCGTCCGCGAACCGCAGACTGTTGCCCGGCGGAGCGAGCAGGATCTCCCTGCTGTGTTCCTTGCCGGCCAGGTCGCGGAAGAAGATCTTGTAGCGCTCGATCTCGCCGACCTGCTCCATGTCGCCGCCCAGGATCCGGTACTTCATCGTGCCGGTACCTCCGGTGCCGAAGATGACGAAGTCGCCTCGGAACTCGACCCAGAGATCGGACCTCTCCGGGTCGCTGCACGTCCACATGCCGACGAGGCGTGAAGGGGCCTCCTGAAACTGGAACGGATCCTTCGACAGCAGACCTCCCACGACAATGGCGGCAATCACCACAACCACGAGGCCCCACAGAATCCTCCGGGTGGTCAGGATGTCCGGGCGCGGAGGCTTTTTCTTGACGACGACGTCGTCGTCCCAGTCGTCGTCCCAATCGTCTTTTCTTTGCATCCTCATGTCTCGCCTCCGGACCGACGGCGGGCGGGTTCCGCGACCTATTTGATGCGGTACCGTGCGACGTCGGGGTTGACGCCCTGGGCCTTGTAGGACTCCCAGATGTAGAAGCCGGACCCGGTCTTCGCCCCGAGCTGTCCCGACTCCACGAGACGCTTGAGCAGCGGGCTCGGTTTGTAGAAGCTCCCGAACTCCTCCTCGAGGACCCGACATATGAACAACATGGTGTCGAGGCCCACGTAATCGGCGGTCATCAGCGGACCCATCTTGTGGCCCAGGCAGTAGGTGCACTTGTCGACGTCGTCAACTGCCGCGATCCCCTCTTCGACGACGCGGACGGCCTCGTTGACAAAGGGCACGAACATGCGGTTGATGGCGAAACCCGCCTTGTCTTCGGCCGGGATCTCGATCTTGTCGAGATCGTGGCACAGAGCGACCACCGTTGCGTAGGTTGCATCCGAGGTGGCCAGACCGCGGATGATCTCCACACCCTTCTGCATGGGCACCGGGTTCATGAAATGCATCCCCATGAATTTCTCCGGCCTGCCGTAGGCCGCACCCAACCGGGTGATGCTGATCCCCGAGGTGTTCGAGACAAGAAGCTTGTCGTAGCCGAGTTCGGCCAGCTTGCGGTTGATCGTTTCCTTGAGTTCAGGCTTTTCAGGCACCGCTTCGATGATCAGGTCGCAGTCGAGGAGGTCCCGCTCTCTGGTGGTGGTCGAGAGCCTGCCCACCGCTTCCTCTTTGGCCTCGGCGGTGATCCCCTTCTCGCCTCCCGATTTCTCGTAGGCCTTCACCAGCCGGTCGAGGCTGCGCGAAATGGCGTCGAGCCCGCGCTCGAGCGCACCCGCATCCACATCCATGACCACGGTCACGAAACCGCTCTGGGCGGCCACCTGTGCGATGCCGTTGCCCATCGTGCCAATACCGATGACACCGATCTTTTTGAGTCCGCTCGTACTCATGCCGATCCTCCTTCAGTCGTTGATTCGAATAATACGCCATCCGGGTCCGGCGTGCAGGATCCCAGAAGCCAGGCGTCGCCATGCGATCTGGTGGCCTGGAGTTGACGGGCGACACCGCCGACGGTATACACATCTGGTCGCGAAAGGACACGCATTCACGTGATTTTGGAAATCGATCCCGTTGAACCGCAGCCGTGGCTGTTGGCGCGGGCAGCACAGATCCTCCGCGACGGGGGCATCGTCGTCATGCCCACCGACACCGTGTACGGACTGACCTGCGGGATCACGCACCACGACGCCATCCAGCGGCTGTACAAGCTCAAGGACATGGACCCAAAAAAGCCATTGTCGATCCTCGTTGCCGATATGACCATGGTGGGCCGTTATGCCAAAGGCGTCTCGACGCCGGCCTATCGGCTCTTGAAGCGGGTCCTCCCCGGGCCCTACACCTTCATCTTCGAGGCCAGCTCCGAAGTCCCCAAAATCATGCTCCGAAAGCGCCGGACCATCGGCATCCGCATGCCCGACAACCCCATCGCCCTGGCGTTTCTCGCGCAGGTCGGCGAGCCGCTCTTGAGCTCGTCAATTCGCGACCCCGAACACGACTTCGTCAACGACCCCGACGAGATCGATCGTTCGCTCGGCAACCGCGTCGAGCTGGTGATCGACGGCGGCATCCTGCTGCCCGTGCCGTCGACGGTGATTGACATGTCAGGCGACGAACCAGTGCTGATCCGCGAGGGTAAGGGCGACGTCGCAACCCTCGAGCTGTTCTAACGGTCGAGGCCGGCGGCCTCGGTCATCACATCGCGGATCTGTTGCGCCACCACATCGGGGTGATAGTGACTGCGCCACGCGAGACGACCGCGTTCCCCGAGGTCCCGCGCCCCGGCGGCATCGCTGAGCAGCCGCACCAGTGCTTCTGACCACGAGTCGGCGCCATCGGCCCTCACCACCGCCGCAGCGGCTTCTTCCGCGAGCCCGTCGGCGGCCCACGGGTGAACGACCGCGGGAACCCCGGCGGCCATCGCCTCCAGGACCTTCATCGGCACTCCCGACCCGCTGCTCATCGGGGCGACCGCCACCCGCGCCGAACTCATGTAGGTTCCGAGGTCGGGCACATCGGCGTGAACCTCCACCCCGCCCAACTGCGAGAGTCTCCTGATCGCGGCCGCCGGGCGCGCCCCCGCGAGGACCCACCGCGCGTCCGGCACCCCGGCCAGAACCCGGGGCCAGACCTCGCGAGCGAACCACACCGCGCCCTCCACTGTGGGCCGGTAGCCGAGATTGCCGGACAGCAACACCACTTTCTCCGAGTTCGGACTCTCACGGATCGCCGCCTCGCGACCCGCCACCGGGATGATCCGTCCCCTGCCGGTCGGGACGGACAGCTCTGCGAGGTCGCGCGCAGAAACCGCCACCGTGACCCCGGCGGCCTCGCTCAGCCACCGTTCCCGCCGCCGGCAGCGCGCCCCTTCGTTTCGCACGAATGGGGCAACCCAGGCCGCCGCAGAGCGGGCGGCACGGTCGAAATGAAGCCCCATGGCGTCGATGGCGTCGAAGACGATCGGCACCCCCGGGGCGGCCTTCCGGACCGCCTCGGCCGCCCACGCGCAGCGCACCATCTGGATCACGACAACGTCCGGCAACCAACTCAGCACCGCCCCGGCCACCGTGCGTCGGGCCGGGCCGCTGTCGTACAGACCCTCCTGCAACGGCCTGCCGGAGACGGCGGCGCGCAGCAACCCGATCGCTCGTCCCACCGGCGGCAAACGGTAGGTCGCGACGCGGGTATGCGGCGCCTCGGCGATTCCGCCTGACGCCGGCGGACACACGAGCTGCAGATCATGATCGGCAAGGGCCGACAGCCACTCGGTCGTTCGCACCTGGTTGCCCCGCCACGGCGGCACGGGGTGGCGGCTGGTGACCAGCAGGACCCGCATCAGGCGCCGTAGAACTCCGCGATGGCGGCCACCACCTCGCGCTGCTCGTTCTCCGTGAGCTCCGGGAACACCGGCAGCGCCAGCACCTCACGGCACGCCTGCTCGGACACCGGGAAGTCGCCCGCCTCATAACCGAGATAGGAGAAACACGGTTGCAGGTGCAGCGGCAGCGGATAGTAGACCGCGGCCCCGATGCCGCGCTCCGTCAGGAACGCGCGCAGTTCGTCCCGCTTCGGCGCCCGCACAACGTACTGGTTGAAGGTGTGGCCGCGTCCGGGCACGGCCTCCGGCAGCACCAGCGTCTCATCGAGGCCGGTCTCGGCAAACAGGGTTCGATAGCGCTCCGCGTTGGCCCGCCGGTCACCGATCCAGCCCTCGACGTGCGGCAGCTTGACCCTCAGGATGGCGGCCTGCAAAGCATCGATCCGGAAGTTCCCGCCGACCTCGGGGTGCTGGTAGGGGCCAGACTGGCCGTGCATCCGCAGCTCGCGCAGTTTGCGGTTGAGTTCCGGGTCCCCGGTGGTGATCAACCCACCGTCGCCGAAGCCGCCGAGGTTCTTCGACGGAAAGAACGAAAACGCGCCCATGACGCCGATCGAGCCCACCTGACGGCCTCCGCAGTCCGCTCCCCAGGCCTGGGCGCAGTCTTCGAGCACCGGCACGCTACCGGCCTCCTTCAGGACGCCATCCATGTCCGCCGACTGGCCGAAGAGGTGCACGGGGACGACCGCACGGGTCGCCGGACCGATGCGTTTGGCGAGCTGCTGCGGGTCGATGCAGAAGTCCACGGGGTCGATGTCCGCAAACACCGGCGTCGCGCCGAGCCGCGCGACCACCCCGGCGGTCGCGAAAAAGGTGAACGTCGGCATCACGACCTCGGCGCCGGGACCGATATCGAGCGCCATCAGCGCCTCGAGCAGTGCGTCGGTGCCCGAACTCACGCCCACCGCGTGGGCGACCTCGAGAACCTGCGCGGCCTCTTTTTCGAACGCGTCGACTTCGGGGCCGAGGATGAACCTCTGGGAATCACACACCCGGTCGAGGGTCTGTCGAAACTCCTCGCGGAGTGGTTCGTACTGGCGAGTCAAATCGAGCAACGGTACGGGCATGGCGAAACCTCCGGCGGCAGAAGCCGGAGACAGGGTAGCTTGGATTTCGAATTTCGGATTTCGGATTTCGGATTTTCACCCGGTTTCTCCGAGAGCCAGAGAGGCCCACGTCACCCGACGATTGCGGGCGCACCACCCTTCCCTCAGGGCGAGGGATGGGAAACGCGGGAGGGTGGTTGGGAAATCCGAAATCCGAAATCCGAAATCTTCCTTTGCTACCATGTTTCAGCGACTGTTGATCGTCTTCGGGAGTACACATGCACATCTGCGTCGTCGGCACCGGGTACGTGGGGTTGGTTACGGGCGCGTGTCTGGCGGATTTCGGCAACAACGTCACCTGTGTGGACAATGATGCAGCCAAGATCGCCAAGCTGCACGAAGGCGTGATGCCGATCTACGAACCGGGGCTCGACACCCTGGTGGAAAAGAACGCCAAGGCGGGACGCCTCAGGTTTTCAACCGAGCTCGCGCCTGCCCTCAAGGAAGCGCTCGTGATCTTCATCGCGGTCGGCACCCCGCCAAAGGAGGACGGTTCCGCCGACCTTTCCTATGTGATTCAGGTTGCCGAGTCCATCGCCGACAACCTCAACGGCTACAAGGTGGTGGTCACCAAGTCGACGGTTCCCACCGGTACGGGGCAGCTGATCGAACGGATCATCGGCGAAAATAGCACCGGCGAAAACCCGTTTTCGGTGGTCTCCAACCCGGAATTCCTCCGCGAGGGGTCCGCAATCGCAGACTTCATGCGCCCCGACCGGGTCGTCATTGGCGCCCGCGACACCCAGGCCGTGGCGATCATGAAAGATATCTACTCGCCGCTCTATCTGATAGAGACCCCTTTCGTGATCACCAACGTGGAGTCGTCCGAGCTGATCAAGTACGCATCCAACGCCTTTCTCGCCACCAAGATCACCTTCATCAACGAGGTTGCGGAGCTGTGCGAACGGCTCGGCGCAGACGTCCACCACGTCGCCAGGGGGATGGGGTTGGACAAACGGATCGGGCCGAAGTTCCTCCACCCTGGCCCCGGGTACGGCGGATCGTGTTTCCCCAAAGACACCCAGGCACTGACCGAGATCGCCCGCAAGGCCGGCAGACCCTTCGAGATCGTGGAGGCGGTGGTCGCCGTCAACGACCGCATCAAGTCGGGCGCCATCGAACGGGTTCGCTCGGCCATGGACAACGAGGTGTCGGGAAAGCTGGTGGCGGTACTCGGTCTCAGCTTCAAACCCGAAACCGACGACATGCGCGACTCCCCTTCGATCCCGCTCATCGAGTCACTCGTAGGCGACGGCGCCAGAGTCCGGGCCTTCGATCCCGAGGCCATGGTCAATGCCCGCCAGTACCTTCCGGAGCAGGTCGAATACTGCGCCGATTCCTACGAAGCCGTGGCCGGCGCCGACGCCCTGATCATCGTCACCGAGTGGAACCAGTTCCGCTCCCTCGACATGCAGCGCATCCATGCGGCGCTCAGGCACCCGACCGTGATCGACCTGCGCAACATTTACGATCCGCAGCGCATGAGGGACCACGGGTTCGACTATTTCAGCGTCGGACGCGCGGCAACGAACCTGCCGTTCGCGTGACCCGCTCGTCTTGACGCCGGCGGGGACACGAACGACACTGAGCCCGATGGCAGACGATGCATCGGTCCGGCTCGACATCTGGCTCGACGTGTCCTGCCTGTTCAAGACCCGCTCTCAGGCTCAGACCGCGTGTCAGCGCGGACGGGTCGAGGTCAACGGCGACCGCGGCAAAGCCCACCGTGCCGTTCGCGCCGGCGACACCATCGTCATCCACCTACCGGGCGGACGGCGTCGCACCATCGAGGTCGTCGAACTGGAACGTACCAACGTGTCCAGGGCGCGAGCCCGCGAGCTCTACATCGACCACACGCCGCCCCCGACCCCGGAAGAGGTCGAGCTGCGCAGGATGCAGCGGCTTTCCGCCCCGCCCAGGAGAGAACGGGGAGCCGGCGCGCCGAAGAAGCGCGAGCGCCGCGATCTCCGCCGGCTGAAAGAGGAGTGGGACTGACCGGAATTCACCAACCAAGACCGGCGGCGCGGGTTCACATGCAAATCTCACCAGGTTTCGTCACGACGGCGACGAGGCGCCGTGGCCAGGCGGGTTTTCTCGCCATGGGGCGCGGAGGCGAACTCTGCAGTACGGTACGGCGCGCCTTTGGCGCTTGTGTCTCGCCGCCATCAGCGCGTGTCCGATGGGCTCGCCCCTGGGGGCGAGCCTTCGGCCACAATGCGCCGCTGTCGGTGGGGAGAGCACCCCGAGGCGAGTAAACCCGGCTGGGTAGGATGCATCGTCGGCCGCAGTCGACACCTGGTGAGATATGCAGGTTAGAATGGCCGGACCCCATCTCTGGAATTCTTGCAGGAGTGTCCGGGGTGAGGCCATGGAGGTTTGGATGAGCAAGGACGCCAACTGGGACATGCTGGTCGTCGGCGGCACCGTGTTGACGATGGAGCCCGGGTCCGAGCCGATTCGCAGCGGGGCCGTGGCGATCGCCGACGGACGCATCGCTGCGGTCGGGCCGGCCGAGGAACTCCTCGAACTGGCGCCGTCTGGCGAGGTGGTCAACGCCGGGAACTGCATTATTCTGCCGGGTCTCGTCAACACCCACTCGCACCTCGCGATGACGGTTCTCCGCGGGATCGCCGACGACCTGCCCCTCAAACAGTGGCTCGAGGAACACATCTGGCCGGCCGAGAAGGAACACATCAACCGTGATGTGGTGCGTCTCGGAACCGAATTGGCGGCGGCCGAGCAGCTGCTGGGCGGGGTCACCACCACGACCGATATGTACTTCTTCGGGGACGAGGTCTGCGCGGTGCTGGCGGACGCCGGGATGCGGGGCGTCGTCGCCGAATCGCTGATCGGGTTCCCCACCCCCCGCTGCGCCACCAGCGACGAGATGATCGAAAAACAGCGCGATCTCATCGAGGCCTACCGCAAACACCCGCTGATCGTCCCTTCCGTGGCCGCCCATTCCCCCTACAGCGTCGGCGCGAAGGATCTGGTGCGAGAAGCGGAACTCGCCGAGGAGTTCGGCGTGCCGATGCAGATCCACCTGTCGGAGACCTCCTGGGAGGTGGAACAGCTGCTCGCCGAAAAGGGCATGTCGCCGGTCGCCTACCTCGCCAATCTCGGCGTGCTTTCAGATCGTACGGTGGCCGCCCACTGCGTCCACGTGTCTCCCGAGGACATCGATATCCTGGCCGAGTTCGAGGTCGGGGTCTCCCACAACCCGGTCAGCAACCTCAAGCTCGGATCGGGAATCTCGCCGGTGCCGGCGTTGGTGGCCGCGGGTGTCAAGGTCGGTCTGGGGACAGACGGTGCAGCTTCCAACAATACCCTCGACCTCCTGCGCGAAATGCAGCTCGCGGCCCTCCTTCACAAGGGAACCACCGGCGACCCGACGGTTCTGCCGGCCCGGGCGATGATCGAGATGGCAACCGTCCAGGGTGCGAGGGTTCTCGGGCTCTCAGACCGGATCGGCACCCTGACTGAAGGTCGCGAGGCGGACCTCATCTGCGTCAAGGTCGAAGGCCCCCATGCCGCACCCATGTACGACCCATTTTCCCACCTCGTTTTTGCCGCCCGCGCGACCGATGTCCGACACGTCGTGATCCGCGGCCGTATCATCGTGCGGAATCGCGCCCTCCAGACCCTCGATCTCGACCGGATCGAAGGCCAGGCCCGGGAGTTCTCGGAGACCATTCGTTCGAACTGAAGGAGGCGACCATGGCCGTTATCCCGAAGACGATCCTTGCCGCAACCGATTTTTCCCCGACTGCCGACAAGGCGGCCAAGATGGCGCGCGACCTCTGTCGGGGGTTCGGCGCTCACCTCCGCATGGTGCACGTCGTCGTGGTTCTCGACGACGTCCACCTCGAAAAAGAGCACCGCCGCCACCTCGATGAGTTGATGGCGAGCACCGACGAGACCCGGCGCACGGTCATGGAGAACGACGCCGAATCCAGGACCGGGATCGAGATCACCTCGCATCTGGTCCGGGGCATCGCCCCGGGCGAGACCATCGTGGAGAGTGCTACCAGTCTCGGCTGCGACCTCATCGTCATGGGCACCCACGGGCGCCGCGGCTTGTCACACCTCCTGCTGGGATCGGTGGCGGAAAGGGTGGTCCGCACCTCGACGGTCCCGGTCCTCACGGTCCGCTCGGATGCGGCCATCAACCCGGAGGGGATACGGCGAATCCTCGTGCCCCACGACTTCTCCACGGCTTCGACCGCAGCGATCGGGAACGCGGTCGAGTGGGCGGGCGCGCTGGGCGCCGAGATCACCCTGCTCCACGTCGTCGAACCGGTTGTTTACCCCGAGTTCTACGCGGTCGACCTGTTGCCCGACGACCTCATGGGGCGCCTCAGGACCCGATCGGAGGAGGCGCTGCAAAAGACGGCCGCCCAGTTCTCGGAAACCGTTCCGATTCACACCGCCGTCGCGGTGGGGCGGGCGTCCGACACCATCACGGCGTACGTCGACCCGGAGAAGTTCGACCTCGTCGTCATGGCCACGCGCGGGCTCTCCGGGCTCGAACACATCCTGTTGGGATCAGTTGCGGAATCGGTGTTGCGCCGGTGCCGCGTGCCGATGCTCACGATTCCGGGTTGAAACAGCCCCCGGCTGTTTCGACCCGGAATCGTTGACGATTGACGGTGTTCATGGTCCGCTCGACGCCGATCCGGAGGGTTGATTCGACCGCATCTGCAGCGCGTTCAATCGTTGCCTCGGCGAGGTCAATTTCGTCGGCATCGAAACGCCCGAGCACATAATCAGCCAGGTCCCCCTCGATGACCGAACCGCGAACCCCGACCCGCAGCCTCGGAAACGTCGTGCCGATCGAATCGCAGACATCTCGAAGGCCGTTGTGGGTTCCAGGTCCACCGCGGGCGCGGAGACGCAGCGCACCCAATGGCAGGTCGATGTCGTCGACCACGACCAGCAGATTTTCGGGCTCGAGCCCGAACCCGTCCAGCAGTGCCTGCACCACTCCGCCCGAGCGATTCATGTACGTCAACGGGCGCGCGAGCACGACCATCCGCCCCGGCGTGACCACGGCCAATTCACACCCGGGGCGGGTGAGCCACTCTCCCCGCCCCCGCCGCCTCAGGACTTTGCCCAGGACGTCGAAACCGGCGTTGTGGCGGGTGTGGGCGTACGCCTCCCCGGGATTGCCCAAACCAAGAACCAGATCGACGGTCATGGTTCAGCTCGCCAGCGACTGTACCGGTCGGCTGCTACTCGGACTCCGCGGCGTCGCCCTTACCCTTACCGATGAGCTCCGGCTCAGACGCCGAACCGGCACCCAACGCCACCTCAGCCGCCCCTTCCTCTTCTCCTTCGGGCGCGGCACGAGGCACTTCGATAACCACTACCACGCGGGTTTCATCATCGAGGAACTTGGCGCCCTCCGGGAGCTGGCCGGCGAGATCGGAAACGGCGAAGTGCTCCCCGAGGTCGAGATTGCTGATGTCGAGCACGAACTTGTCGAACATGTCCTTCGGCAAGATTTCGAGTTCGATTTCGCGGGACACGAAATCGACCCGGCCGCCGTGACGGACGCCCACACAATCACCGATCAGCTCCACCGGCATTTTCACGTTCAGCTTGTGACCGCGGGTGATCCGGATGAAGTCAATGTGGATGAATTTGCCGCTGATGCGATTCACCTGCAGCTCTTTGATCATGGCAAGGCGCTCCTCATCGGAGTCCTTGAGCTTGAGCAGAAAAATGGTGTTCTCGCCCGACGCGCTCTTCAGAATCTCCTTGACGAAGTGCTCGTCGACCGAAATCGCCACCGGGGGGCGATCGCCACCGTACAGGACCGAAGGCACCCGTCCCGACCGGCGCAGTCTCCCGGCCTCTTCTGAACCTCGGCCTTCCCTCATCTCAACAGTGATCGTAATCTCTGGACTCTTTAGTGACATTTCGCGAATCTCCCTTGTTGATTCTGACTAGACAAAAAGGCTCGAAACCGACGCGCCTTCGTGGATACGACGGATGGCCTCGCCAAGGAGAACCGCCAACGACAGCTGTTCCACCTTTGGGCAGGCTCTCGCCTTTTCGCTGAGGGCCAGGGTGTCGGTGACCATGACCTTTTCGATCGGTGATGCGTTGATTCGATCGATTGCCGGACCCGAAAACACCGGGTGGACGCCGGTCGCGTAGACCGACCTTGCGCCACGCTCGATCAGGGCTTCGGCTGAGTGCACCAGGGTGCCCGCGGTGTCGATGATGTCGTCAACAATCACGCAGTCATAGCCTTCGACGTTACCGATGACGTTCATGATCTCTGCGCGGTTGGCCTCCGGGCGGCGTTTGTCCATGATGGCGAGGTCGACCTTGAGCCGCTTGGCAAACGCACGCGCCCGCTCGACGCCGCCGGCATCGGGTGAGACCAGCATCGGGTTCGCGAGCCCCTTGCGCCGGATGGCCTCGATGAGCACCGGAGCGGCATACAGATGGTCCACCGGGATATCGAAAAAACCCTGGATCTGGGCCGCGTGCAGGTCGATGGTGAGCACTCGGGTCGCACCCGCTGTAGTGATCAGGTTGGCAACCAGCTTGGCGGTGATGGGAACCCGTGGAGCGTCCTTGCGGTCCTGGCGGGCATACCCCATGTATGGCATGACGACGCAGACTCTCGAGGGCGACGCCCGACGAAACGCGTCGAGCATGATGAGCAGTTCCATCAGGCTCTCGTTGGGCGGCGGGCCGGTGGGCTGAACGATGAAAACATCCGAACCGCGGGCATTCTCTTCGATCTGGCAGAAAAGCTCGCCGTCTGAGAAATTACCGAGGCGCACCCTTCCCATCTCGATCTGCAGGTATCCGCAGATCGACTCCGTCAGCGCCGGGTTGGCGCGACCGGAAAAGACCAGAAGTGGTTGCTCTTTCAGCATGATTCTTCAGCCGTGGCTGGGGCGGTAGGATTCGAACCTACGAATGCCGGATCCAAAGACCGGTGGCTTACCGCTTGCCGACGCCCCAAGCGCCGCAGAGTATAACCGATTTTGGATCAACCCCGGACGCTGCCGGACCCCACAGTGCGGACTCGCATGAATGGGATCGACACCGCCGGGACATCGACCGGTCCGATCGCAGCAATCGTCACCGAGTGCTGCAGCCTCCGGGCCGTACCAGAAGGCCGGTGAGATACTCGGGCTCACCTTCACTCCCTGGGGATGTCCGCCGTCGGCGCATCATTGATCCAGAACTCGTCGTTGAACAGCTTGCTCGACAAGCGATCGATCACCGACTCCTGGCCCTCCTTGCCGCCGCCCTTCGGGCTGCGATCCGCCACGGCCCTGTTTTCGACCGCCGTCGCGAACTCCTCCAGGACCTTTTTCTCGATCAGCTCCCTGGTGGCACTGTCCAACGGGTGGGCGACGTCTCGCATCTGACCGTTGCGGGTCTTGCGCGCCGGCATCATCACAAAGACCTGACCCTCCCTGCCCTCGACCACACGCAGGTCGTTGACGATAAAGCAGTCGTCAAACACGATGCTGGCGAAGGCACACACCTTGCCGCCCTTGGCTGGGCTGATTCGCACCTCGGTCACTTCCACGATCGCTCCTCCTCTCGATGCTCGCTCCGGCGATCCAGCACGCGGGCCTGCCGCCGTCCCAGAGTCGAAACCACATGCACCCGCCACCCGCTCCCGATCTCCTGCGCGGCCCGGCGGGCCGCCGGGAGACCAGAATATATCCCGAAAACCGCCGCTCCCGAACCGGTGACCGCTGCGTATAACGGCCCGGTTGCCCGCACCGCACGGACGACCCGCCCGATAACCGGCCACTGCCCGGCAACGACCTCCTCGAAGTCGTTGCACAGATCCCCCCATGGCGGGTCCCCCACACCACCCTCGCGATGGCCCGCCACGAAGGCCTCTACAGTAGCCTCAGGCTCTCGAGAGGTCAACCGGCGACCCGCTTCGGCAAAGGCCATTGCAGTGGAAACTTCGATCGGCGGCACGGCGATCACGACCGCGAGAGGCCGCAGATCCGGCAGCGGTTCGACGTCTTCGCCTCGACCGCGACCGAGAGCGAACCCGCCGTGGAGAAAAAACGCCACATCCGCCCCCACACCTGCTGCCAGATCGGCCAGGGCCGCGGGCGACAGGTGCAGATTCCAGAGACGGTCCAGCGCGGCGAGAGCGGCCGCAGCGTCGGCAGAACCCCCTCCGAGTCCAGCGCCGACCGGAATCCGTTTGCGCAGGCGGATCGTCGCACCGTTCGTGGCGCCCGTCCGCTCGCGAAGGGCTGAAACCGCGTGCACCACCAGATTGTCATTTCCGGTGGGAGCAGCGCCGGCGGGTTCCACCGTCAGCGTCACCGCGCCGCCGGGGTGGTCGTCGAAGGCGAGTTCATCGGCGAGGCCGACACTCTGGAACAGTGTCCAGACCTCGTGGTGGCCGTCCCCTCGCAGTCCCAGGACCTGAAGGTGAAGATTGATTTTGGCGGGAACGGTCACCGTCAGTCGGCTCACGGACGCTCGTCCACCACGCACCACGGCAGAGCGGCAAGGGCCGGCAGGTCGCCGCCCTCATGCCACTCGAGACGTATGAGCTCGAGTTCGGCCCACCGGCGATTGCTCGTTTTCAACCGCACCGTACCGGGAACCGAACCGGTGTGGTTGCCGAGGACGATATCCCAACCGGGCTTGTTCCCTACCTCCTTGACCGTCATCACGCGCCAGGGTTCCGCAGCGACCCTGACGTCAGCCGCCCAACCCTCTCCCCTGATCAGCAGGTGGCCATTGGCAGTCGGCGAGACAGTGTCCCCGGCGGCTGCCGGCAGCCTGCCGGCGAGCAGCAGCACAGCCTGGGGCAGGGGCATGGCGCCGATACCGAGCACCCTCGAGAGGTCTGCGGATTCGAGGCGGCACCCCTCGCGCATGTCGTAGAACAGCCCACTCCCCGCACCGGTCCAGGCGGTCACCGAAATCGCGGAACCCATCGACTCCGAAATGGTCAGCCGGCCCGCGGTTCCCGATGTCAGCACTGCCATGCGGAGGCCACCGGCCGTCGGGACCCGCAACCGGTACAGAGCCGCCGGGTCACCCGGCAGGGGCAACGTGAGCTGAACCCGCGCCGATTCGAGCGCCGCCGGGGCGAATTCCGGGGCCGAGGTCCGGCACCCGGCCGGACCCATTGCTCCAATCAGGGCGACCGCCGTCAGCCAGATCCGCATCGGGCTACGGTTGGTCATTATTCTTGCGGTTGAGAAGGGACTTCACGTGCTCCGGGTCGTCGCAGCCCATGTCCAGGCCGAGTTGAAGGAAACGCCGGCCTTCGGCGGGCTGTTCGTTGACCAACAGCACTTCGCCGAGGTGGCAATAGATGGTGCCGTCGCCGACATCGCCGCCGAGGTCGACGGCTCGTCGCAGCCATCGCACCGCCTCATCCAGATTTCCACGGCGGTAGTTCACCCAACCCAGAGAATCGAGATACGCGGCGTTGTCCGGGTCGAGGGAGACCGCCCGTGAGATCAGATCCATGGCTTCGTCCAGATTGACGGAGCGGTCCGCCCACATGTAGCCGAGATAGTTGGCCGCATTGGCGTCGTCGGGGTTCGAATCCACAAGACCTTGAAAAACCTCTTCGGCGGCCTCGTTCTCGCCGAGGCGCTCGAGAGCCGCGGCGCGGATGAACAACAGCTCCCGGTTTTCTCCAAAGCGCTCAAGGGCTGCGGCGCTGTTGCTTGCAACCTCGTCCCACAGCTCAACGGACTGCAGAACCTGCAAACCGATCATCACGTCGGGCAGCTGTGCGGAGTCCAGCAGCGGCCGCAAACGGCGCCACCCTCTCGGGTCATTGAGATGAAGACGGAACTCCGCCTCCATGGCCTCGGCCTCGACCTGCGCCCGCCCCTCGAGGTGCGGCTGCACCCTGACCAGCGCGGTGATCCCCTCCTGCCACTGCTCGTTCGCACGATACGTCTGCGCCAACAAGCGGACGTAGTCCGCCCCGGCAAACGAGTAGCTGCCGACCCGGTCCAACCAGCTCCGCGCCGCCATGGGTCTTTCGGCCAGGATCTGCAATCGGGCCGCAGTCAAAACACACCGCACCGCCTGTTTGGACCCGGCGTCGGATTGCACCAACTCCCATCCGCGATCCAGCCATCGCTCGGCCTTCTCCATCTCACCGGTCCGTCCGAGAGACCACGCGAGGGCGAGTATGAGATCGAGATCGTCGGGAGATTTCTTCACCAGCTTCTGCAGGCGGTCGATCGCCTCTTCGTGGCGGCCGAGAGCGGACAGGAGGTGGGCTTCGAGAACCAGGGCCCGCGGTGAATCCGGTGCTTTCACGAGCACCCGTTGCACCGTGTCCAGGCTCAGCTGGAAACGGTTGCCCTCCCACAGAAGCGCCGCCGCCTGCATCAGGGCGTCGAGGTCCAGGTCGCCGAGCCACTGCAACATCAGTTCGCCGGCCTCGCCTTGGCGGTCCTTCTCGACGAGCAGGCTGACCAGACCGTCCCGACAGGCCTGGACCGCGGGCCCGGAGTCAGAACACTCCTTATAGAGCGCGATCGCCTCATCCGTGCGTCCGATGGTGCGCAGCAGATCGGCGTCCATCTCGATCAGCCGGGGGTTCGACGGACGATCCTCCCGGAGCCTCGCGACGATCTGCTCGGCCTCCACCACCTCGCCCTGGCTGGAGAGCGTCTGGGCCAGCGAAAGCAGCAGATTGGGGTCATCGGGTGATTCGTTGACGGCTGCCCTCAGGGCCTCCAGAGCCTCGCCCGTCAGATCGGTCTGACGCACCGACAACTGGGCCAGGGCCAGTGCCTTGACCCGCATCCCATCGGGATCGAGGTTTGAAATGCCATCGAGTAGTTGTGCGGCCCTCTCGGCCATGCCCACATCCACAAGAAAGGTGGCGAACGCAACCCGGACCTCTTCGACGTCGGGCGCCTGCTGGAGCGCCTCTTCATACGAATCCATGGCCTCCCGGTAGCTGCCGTTGGCTTCGAGGACCCGCGCTTCGAGATACGCCTCGAGACCGGCGGGAAGGGCCAGCGGTTCTTCGCCGGCAACGCCGTCGCCGGCGGCAAAAACCGCCGCCGCAACAACAATCGCAAACCATCCTGATCGACTGAGCCTGTGCTGCATCATTTCGAAATCGTCCTCGATCTTCATGTCCGGGGAGCCCGGTACCAGTGGATTTCTGGGGCTCACCGGGCGACAGAACCCGCAGTGAACAAGCATGAGTGTATCGCGATTTGTTCCCTCCACCGGCGTCACCTGAACGGCGCAAGGACCTCTCGCTCGACTCACGGGTGCTACAATCGCCCGCCGATGACACACACCGAACGTAATACGACGCTGTTCAGTGATCTCACCTTCGACGCATTCGACCTTCCGGAACCCATCCGGCGCGCCGTCGACGATCTCGGATTCTCCCAGTTGACCAGGGTCCAGGCGGAGGTCCTTCCACTCTCATTGACCGGGCGCGATGTGGTGGCCCAGGCGCAGACCGGGTCGGGCAAGACGGCCGCCTATCTGTTGACCATTTTCACCCACATCCTCAACACACCACGGCCCTCGTCGCCGGAGACTCCGCGCGCCCTCATCGTCGCGCCGACCCGGGAGCTTGCCGTGCAGATAGCCAACGACGCCGAGGGGCTCGGCCACCACGCCGGTATCCGCACTCACGTTGTTTTCGGCGGGCTCGACTACCGGAAACAGCGCGAGATCCTCGAGCGCGGGACGGATCTCCTGGTCGGCACGCCGGGGCGTCTGATCGACTACAACAAGAAGGGCTCCTACTCGCTGCGTGATACCGAGATGGTCGTCATCGACGAGTGCGACCGCCTCTTCGACATGGGCTTTGCCGAAGACCTGCGGTGGCTGCTGCGGCGGATGCCGGGCCCGAAAGACAGGCAATCCATGATGTTCACCGCCACGCTTTCGCAGCGGGTCATGACCCTCGGATGGCGCCAGATGAACAACCCGGCGGAAGTGATCGTGAGCGCACAGCAGTTGACGCCCGATACCATCCACCAGGTTCTCTATCACGTGGCCACCCGCGAAAAACTGTCCCTGCTTCTGGGCGTGCTGGAGCGCGAGGCCAGTTCGAGGACCATGATCTTCGTCAACACCCGATACCGGGCACAACACCTGGTGGATGACCTTCGTCAGCACGGTTTCGTCGCTCGCGGGCTGACCGGCAACGTGATCCAGACGAAGCGGTTGAAGGTGCTCGACGATTTTCGCGACGGCACCCTTCCGATCCTGGTGGCGACCGATGTCGCCAGCCGTGGACTGCACATCGAGGGCGTCACCCACGTCGTCAACTACGACCTGCCGCAGGACGCCGAGGACTACGTCCACCGGATCGGTCGGACCGCCCGCGTGGGCGCCGAGGGCAAGGCCATCACGCTGGCGTGCGAAGAATATATCTACTCGTTGGACGCCATTCAGAAATTCGTGGGCTACGAGTTGCCGACCGAGTTCGCTGACGACACCCTGTTCGCCAAAGTCCTTCCCCGGCCGCGAACTCCAAGAAGAAGCGACAGCGGGAGGGACCGGCGGCCTCCCGTACGGCGCGAACATCACGACTCGAGCGGCGGCGACGGTGCGGCGAATGCGAAACGGCGCCGGCGCCGCAGAAACCCCTCCGCAGGAAAATCGACCGATCCGGCAAAAGACTGATCCCTCGCCGCACCGCGCCACGCAGAGGCGTGCGGCTGGTGCGGCTCAACCGCCGAGGTCAAGGGTTGGCGGAGCGTCGTCGGTCCATTCGGGAACCAACGGGCCGGCCATCGCCGGGTCGCACCACACGACATCCCTCGGGGCCGCCGGCAGGACCGCCGACTGCACGGTTTCCCTGCTGTCGACATCGACAATCTGGAGCCGGCCTTCGGCGAGACCCACGACGACGTAGCGCTCGTCAGGGGATGCCGCGATCCGCACCGGTGTGCCGTCGAGCGCGATCCGCCACTCCTTCTTCTGCACCAGACCGTTTTTCTTTTCGGCCTTGATCTTCCACAGCACCAGTTCGCCACCTCCGCCGGGGAGTTCGGAGGCCACCGCCAGAACCGACCCCGCATCCACGAATACCAGGTCCGCTGGTGATCCACCCACCGCAAAGGCCGCCAGCGGTGACAAGGTCGCGGGATCGGTCAATACCACCCGTCCGCCGGACGCATCGCCGAGGGCGATGATCGCCAGCGTCGGCGACAGGGCGAAATGGCGGACATCCCCACCCAGCGGCCTGCGGTAGACCATCCGACCGTCGCCGAGGTTGACCGCCACCATTGCGGTCTGTCCGTGCCCCGCGGGGTCGCGTTCGAGCACCAGAAGCACGGTGTCGTCGGCGATGATCGCCACCTGCCACGGGTTGTGGAATGCGATCTCGTAGCTGTTCATCAGCGCCCGGTCGGGATAGCTCACCAGCAGAAGCTGCTGTGCGACCACCAGGTAGCGATCGGCGCGGGTCCCGAAATGCGGCATCGTGACGCCGTCGAGGCGGTCCCGCGCAGTCTGCGTCACGAGGTCGATGACCGTTGTCGTGCCGTTCACCAGGTCGGGCGCGAACAACGTACCGCCCGGCGCCGGAAACAACCACGCCACCGGACCGGTGGGGATCGTCTTCACCGCGCCCGAGGTCGGATCGACCAGCGCCACCGACTCTCCCGCCGAAACGGCGATGAGACCCGGGGAAGGTTTATCCTTGGCCGGGGCAGCAGCCACCGGCAACAGAGCAACCGCGACACCCAACGCGACAGCGTGTCGAACCATGATGCCACTGTAAGCGACCGGGCCATTCTCGGCTACCCTTGCTCCATGGATGACCTGACGGACGCCCTCAAAAGGCGCGCTCTCGAAGAGGGTTGCGACCTCGTGGGCGTTGCCTCCGCCGGTGCCGCCGACTCCGCGGCCGCCCTCGACCGCTGGATCGCGGCAGCCATGCACGGCGAAATGGGCTACATGGAGCGGACCCGGCGCCTGCGGTCGGACCCCGGGCACCTCCTCGCCGGTTGTCGTTCGGTGGTCGCGGTGGCCATGAGCTACCGCACCGGTTTCCCTTCGTCCACCACGGTCCCTCCCGATGACGGCCGGGTGTGGGTTTCACGCTATGCGTGGGGCCGCGACTACCACCGGATCCTCAAGAAGAAGCTCATTCGATTGGGGCGATGGCTGGGGGAACGCCGGCCGGGTTGCGGTTGGCGGGCCTGCGTCGATACCGCCCCGGTCCTCGAGCGGGAGTGGGCCGCGAATGCGGGTCTGGGGTGGATCGGAAAGAACACGATGCTGCTCAACCGTCAGTTCGGCTCCGAACTGTTTCTCGGGCTCCTGCTCACCGACCTCGAACTCGAACCGGACCGGCCGCGGACCGATCACTGCGGCACCTGCACCGCCTGTCTTGACGCCTGCCCGACCCGCGCTTTTCCAGAACCACGAGTCCTCGACGCCAGGCGCTGCGTTGCCTACCTGACCGTCGAGCACCGATCTGAGATCCCTGTCGAGTTCGCTCATGGGGTAGGAGTCATGATCGCAGGCTGCGATATCTGCCAGGAGGTCTGCCCGTGGACGCAGCGCGCGCCGGCCGATCTTCACCCGGAGTTCGCGCCCCACCCGGATCGCTTCCATCCCCGCCTCGCGGATCTCGAATTGTTGACCGAGGACGACTACCGGCTGTGGAGGTGCGGCAGCTCTCTCAACCGCATTTCGTACGACCGGTTTCGTCGCAACCTGGCCGTGGCGCGACGCAATCAGCGCCCACAGCGAGAGTGAGCGCCCCCGTCACTTTTTGACGGGGCGAACCACCATCGTCAGATCACGGCCTTCGAGCCTCGTGGGCATTTGATCGACTTTCGCCACATCCGCAAGATCGTCAGCCACCCGTTGCAAGAGATCGAAACCGTTCTCGGGGCGCCGCATCTCCCGCATCCGAAACATGATCGTCACCTTGACGTGCTTCCCCTCGCCGAGGAATTCCCGCGCCTTGCGGGTCTTGGTCTCGAAGTCGTGGATATTGATGTTCGGTCTGTACTTGACTTCCTTGACCTCGACCGCATGCTGTTGTTTTTTGGCCTCGCGGGCCTTTTTCTCCTGCTCGTAGCGGAAACGCCCGTAATCCATGATCTTGCAAACGACCGGACGGGTGTTTGCGGCCACCTCGACAAGATCGAGTCCCTTTTCCTTGGCCAGCTTCAGGGCTTCCTCGATCGGCACGACGCCGACCTGATTTCCCTCGTCATCGACCAGTCGAACCGGAGAGAGTCGAATTCGTTCGTTGATACGCACCTGTGGTGCATCTGGGTCGTCACGAAACGCGAACTTACGGATGATCGTCCTCCAATCGTTGCTGTTGTTCGATGGGTTGTTCCACACCGCGAAGCACGGGTGATACCAAGCCGGAGTATAGCACCCGGAACAGGAAAAAAGCCGATCGGCAGCCGCCGTTCAGCCAGCCGTCACGCATCGGGCAGGGTCGATTCCACCGATCGTCCCACGACATACAGCGCGACCGTGATCGCTCCCGATCCGGCGATCATCAACAAGACGGGGTCGATTCCGGTCGCGGCGTGGGCCAGATAGCCGATCCCGACGGCGGCACCCGCAGAAGTCAACGCGTAGGGCAGTTGCGTGCGGACGTGGTCCACGTGGTCGCATCCGGAAGCCATGGAGGACAGGATCGTCGTATCAGATATCGGCGAACAGTGATCACCGAACACCGCGCCGCCGAGGATGGCGGCCACCGTGGATTCGAGAATGTCGAGATTGCCCGCAGCGGCCTCGAGGACGAGCGGCACCGCCAGGGGTGTCAGGATCGCCATGGTCCCCCACGATGTCCCGGTCGCGAACGACACCGACGCGGCCACCAGGAACACCACGACGGGCAACAGCGCTGCCGGCACATTCGGCCCGATGGCGCCCTTGAGAAAACCGGCGGTTGCGAGATCCGCGCAGACCTGGCCGAGTGACCAAGCCAGGGTCAGAACGACAAAGGCCATCAACATGCTCTTGAACCCGTCGATCGCGGCCGCCAGCGCCTCCCGAATGCTCAAGATGTTCTGCACCACCGAAAGCACAACCGCGGACGTGACGCCCACCAGACTCGCCCACAGCAGGACCGTGAACGGGTCGGAGGCGCCGATCACCAGACTCAACGACCCCGTCGTATCGCCGGCCGCGGCAAGGCTCGCCCGCCCGGTCTGGTAGAGACCGACGAGGGTCGTCACCACCACCAGGAGCACCGGCACGGCGGCGTTCCACCAGCGGGCTTTCGCGGCATCCTTTGGCGCGAGCTCTCCGGAATCGAAATCAGCCAGAGGTTGCGAGCCGACAGCCAGAACCTCGCCCGCACGCGCACGCCGTTCGGCGCGCAGCATCGGCCCCCAGTCGCGTCCCGACACCGAGATCACCAGAGTGATCACGAGCGCGAAGACCGGGTAGTAGGCAAATGGAAGCGAACCCAGAAAGATCGAGAACGGATTCAGGTCGGACCCGGCTTTTTCGAGGGCGTCGCCGACCAGGGACACTTCGTACCCGATCCACGTGGAAACCAGCGCCACGCAGGCCACGGGCGCAGCTGTCGAGTCCACCAGGAACGCGAGCTTCTCGCGGCTGACATGGTGGCGATCGGTGACCGGTCGCATCGTGTTGCCGACAATCAGCGTGTTGGAGTAGTCGTCGAAAAAGATCGCCACTCCCATCAACCACGTCACGACCTGGGCGCGGCGGGGCGTGGTGGCGAAAGGCTCGAGCGCGCGCACCACCCCGAGGGTGCCCCCGCTCTTGCTCATCACCCCCACCATCCCCCCGAGGAGCATGGAAAAGACGATGATGCTCATGTGGTCCGAATCGACCAGCGCTCCACGGATGTTGGTGTCGATGAGCCGCAGGAAGCCCGCCGCCGGATCTCCCCCGGCAACCATGGTGGTGCCGATCCACACCGCCATCAGGAGCGCGATCAGAACATCGTGAAAGACCAGCGCCAAAACGACCGCAACCAAAGGCGGGAGGAGACTCCACCACGTACCTGCGGCGTGTTCCGCACCCGGGAGCAGTGCCAGCACGAACACCACTGCCAAGAGGATCGCCGAGGTCGTCAACCAACGAGGCACGGAGGGAGAGTAGCACGGGAGAATTAGGAAGGAGGAGTTGGGAATTAGGAATTTCGGATTTCGGATTTCGGATTTCGGAATTCCCACCCAGCCCCCCCACCGACGGCGAGCACTCGAGTGCTCAGGGCGGGTGGGACCGCGTGCGGCGGCGGTGCCATTTTCAACATTGTTGGACACACGAACACCCTTTTCGCCTCGGTGAATCGGGCCAACAATGTTGAAGGTGGCTCCGCCCGGGAAGCGCGCCCGGAAACGTGCCGCGTGCGGCGGAGGTGCCATTTTCAACATTGTTGGACACACGAACATCCAGGTCGCCTCGGTGATTCGGGCCAACAATGTTGAAGGTGGCTCCTCCCGGGAAGCGCGCCCGGAAACGTGCCACTTGCGGCGTGGGTTCCGGTTCTCCTCCCGGCACGTGAAGGACTCGGCTACGATGTCTCCGTGGCGACCATCGACGACGATGCACTGGTCCTCGACCACCATCCGTATCGCGACCGGCACCTGATTCTCGCTGTGCTCACCCGCAACACCGGCGTCCAGCGCGGAGTCCTGCGGCGAGCACGCGGCGGCAAGGTGCCCGCGGCCGCGGCGACTCAGGTGCTGTCACACGTTCACCTGACCCTCTACCACAGGCCGCACGCCGAGCTTGCAGATATCCGTCAGGTTGAGCTCGTCACCAGCTCATTCCCAATCGCCCGCGATCTCGCGACATCGGCCGCAGGGGCGGTGGTTGCCGAGCTCCTGGCCACGTTCTGCCCTCTCGGCGAGCCGGCCGAGCGGTCATTTCGGCTCGGGGTCTCTGCTCTCGAAGCGCTGTTGTCGGAGACGTCCGCCCATGTGGTGGTGGCATATGTTCAGTACTGGACCCTCGCTCTCGGCGGCGTTCTGGCGGACCCGGCGGCCATCACCGGCGCCATCGGCCGGGAAGGCTCGGATTTTCTCGCGACGTGTCGCGGGCGGAGCCTCGCGGACGTCGCCGGCCCGGTGCCGTCGGCAGCTGCCGGCTGGCTTGACCAGCGGGTCCGCGAGGAAGCCGAGAGGCCCCTCCGGGCCCTCAGCTTCTTCCGTTCGATGACTGGTTGATCGCGTGCGGATCGAAAGGACGGACGCCACCGAGCAGGTGGTTTTCACCTCACCGATCCTGGCGATCCGGATCCTGGACTCGGTCGCGTCCGCCCTGCGCTCGCTGGCCGCCGTCGGCGACCCACGACCGCTGGTGTTGCGATCCGATCACCCGACCGTGTTCCTCGCGGGCGCTGATCTTCGCGAAATCGCCGCCCTCGACTCCTCAAGCTGCGTCGAGTACGCAGAGCGCGGACGGACCGTCGTCGACCTCCTCGAACACCATCCCGCGCCGACGGTGGCAGCAATCGACGGATCGTGTTCCGGAGGCGGGTTCGACATCGCAATGGCCTGCGATGCGGTCGTCGCCTCGCCCCGGGCGACGTTTGACCACCCCGGTGCGCGCCGCGGCCTGGTGACCGGTTGGTCGGGCACGGTGTCGGCCCCGGCGATCTTTGGAGAAGTCACAGCTCGCGCCGTCCTGGTCGAAGGCCGCCGCCTCCATTCCGAAACAGCCTTTTCCCTCGGGCTGGTCGGTCGGGTGAGTCCCGATCCGCTGCGGGACGCCATCGAGATGGCGCTCGAACTCGCCCGTTTGAAACCGTCGAGATGGCGGCTGTGGCGGCAACTGAGAGGGGGGCGATTCGTTGACAGATTCCGCGCCTCCGTGATACATAAATTATGACAGCGTGGCGACTTGCCATTTTCAACATCGGTTGAATTCCTCTCAGAACCATGGCTGCACCATGACTCTGTGTGGCGGCTATAGCCAGCGGGGGGGCTCATGAATCGCAGAATCCTGCTTGCCGACGACAGTCTGACGATCCAGAAGGTCGTCGAGCTGACATTCGCCGACACCGACTTCGAAGTGCATGCAGTGTCGAGCGGCGACGAGTTGATCGCAAGGCTCCCCGAGGTCAGACCGGACATCGTGATTTGCGACATCATCATGCCGGGACGTGATGGGTACGACGTGTGCCAGACGATCAAATCGAACTCCGAGTTCCTGCACCTGCCGGTGGTGCTGTTGACCGGCACCTTCGAACCGTTTGATCGTGACCGCGCGTTGGCGGTGGGTTGCTCCGAAATCATCACCAAGCCATTCGAAGCGAAGAGGCTCGTAGAGGCCGTCGAGAAGCTGACCTCCGGAGCGGGGGCGGTGCATCAGCCGACCTCATCCCGGAGAGAGCCCGATCCCTTTGACGATGGCCGCGTGACGCCGCCACCGCCGATCACAGCGCCCGATGTGCTCTTTGATGTCGAGGCCGATTACGACCTGGAGGATACGGCGATCACCGCGGAGATCGACGACGCCGTTCCGACCCCCGAAACGCTTGATGACGGGCTCGAATTCACCGAGAGCGGATTCTCCGAAATGCTGATAGCCGGCAGGGAGCGGGCGGAGAAGGCCCTCGATCCGCCGACCGACGGCCTCGATTTCGACCTCGACAACGATGCCGGAGCAGCAGCCGGGCCTGCGGACGCCTCGATCCTCGACACCTCGGATTTCCGCCACGAAGACATCGGTGCCGAGCAGCACCTCGGCGCCGCCGCGGACGATCCCTTCGCGACCCCGCCGGTTGATGAGGGTGGGATGTGGGAAGACACCGCTGAGGCCGAACCGTTCCCGCCGGCTGACGACAAACCCGTGTTCGATGAACCGGCCCCAACCCCCGATCTCGACCGCAACCTGACCACGCCGATCAACGTGGCCCGGGTCATGGGGAGCGCCCAGCGGGCGCCGCTGGCCGGCGGTGAATCCCCCACCATCCCGTTCGATTCTGAAGAGGTCGATCCTTCCAACGCCGATACCCAGGACTTCGGCAAGCAAACCGAGTCGCCGCCGGTACCAGTGGCGCCGGAACCTGCCGATGCCCCCTCGGGTTTGTCCGATGAGGATGTCGACCGGATTGCGCACCGCCTGTTGGATCTGGCCGGTGATCGGATCGATCGGATCGCCTGGGAGGTGCTCCCGGACATGGCCGAGATCGTGGTTCGCGAACGGGTGCGGGAGATCGAGGCCGAGATCGAGCGGGACCGGTCGTAACGCCCTTCGCATCCGACAACGAAATCGGGAGACCGTTGTATTCTTGGCCGGCGGCCTGGCTCAACAAAACTCGATGGGTCGTGCGAGTGGGGGAAGTTTGAGAGATCGTCTCGATAGACTCACCGGACTGCTTTCCGACCAGGTGGAGAACCTGGTGCTCCTCGATGTTGTCGACTCGACGCATGCGATGGCTCGACGGTTGATCGCCGGCATGGATGAGGAGGAGCAGTCGCTCGGCGCGACCGTGATCATCGCCGACCACCAGGAAAAAGGCGAAGGCCGGGGTGACCGCCGCTGGGTCTCACCTGCCGGCGGTCTGTATGTGAGTTGGATGCGGTCCGGCATCGACTCCGAAACCATTGCCCGCCTGCCGATGCTGGCCGCGGCCGCAGCCCTATCCGCGGTCACCTCGGTCGGCGTCGCCGACGCGCGCATCAAGTGGCCCAACGACATCCTGGTCGGCGCCAGGAAACTGGCCGGCATGGTGGTGTTTGCCCGCCACGGCGAGACCAACTGGGCGACCGTGGGGCTCGGCATCAACATCGACACGACTCCCGTCCTCGACGACCCGAACGGGATCCGGGCGACGTCGGTCGCCGAGTTGCTCGAGGTCGGCGTTCCCGACGGCTGGCGCGACACTCTGATCACGGTTTTCTTGAGCGATTTGACGCGGTCGCTCACCGATCCGGCGCCGGCCCTGGCCACCTGGCGCCGTCACCTGATCCAGCAGCCGGGCGACACCATCCGGGTGCGGCTCGCCTCCGCCAGGGAGGTTTCGGGGACCCTGGTTGCAGTCACCGAAGAGGGCTTTCTGCGCATCGCTGTCAACGGCGGCGAGCAGGTCATCACCGGCGGCGACCTCATCGAGAGCTGACGATCTTCATCCTTCCAGGGACCTGATAGAGACTGAAGGTGGGCCAAGGCCCACTTCGGACCCAGGCTCGAGAATCCCCTCAGCTCCTCCGCGTTCAGGAAGCGCCCTGCAAGCGTTTGAGAAATCGCTCCGGAGGCTCGAATCCGGTGATGCGGAAGGCCTCGTCTCCGTCGGTGAAGACGATCACAGTGGGAACGCCCATGACCCCGTACTCGGCAGCCAGAGCCTGATTCGACGCGGAACTGCGGGTGAGGTCGACCTTGAATCGCCGGAATCCCGCAAGCTTGTCCTGCACCGCCTGGTCGGCAAAGGTCTTCTCGTCCAGCTCTCGGCAGGGCGCGCACCAGTCGGCGTAGAAATCGATGATCACCGGGGTGGCGTCCGCTATCGCCGACCTCACCGCGGTTGCATCGTACGCCAGCCACTCGAGGTGGTCCGCCGCGGCCTCCGCTGCACGGCCGCCACTCCCGATCGCGGGCGATATCAATACGCCCGTCACCAACATGGCGGCGGACAGCACACGCATCACCCGATCGATGGTGGGCTGTTCATGGCCCGTCCGGTCGACAACCAGAAGATACAGAGCTCCTGCGACCAGCACGCCTGACATCAACCACCTTCCCGAGGCCCCCGGCATCAGCGGCGCCGCGAAGTACGCCGCCATGGCGATGAGGATCACACCGAAGACCCGCCGCACGCCGATCATCCACATGCCCGAGGCCGGCAGTCGATTGACGGCGCCGGTGAACGTGCCGAGGATCAGATAGGGCACGCCGAGCCCGATCGCCAGGGTGAAAAACAACAGAAAACCGAGGAACGGGTCGCCCTTCTGGCCGACATAGGTCAGGAGACCGACGACAAAAGGCCCGATGCACGGCGCCGCCACGAAACCCATGACCAGACCCATGATCAGTGCCCCGAAGACCCCGGTCCTGCCGCCGGACGCCCGCTGCGCCCACGAGGGCACCCTCAGTTCCCACAGCCCGAACATCGAGGTCGCGAGAGACAACAGGACAACCACGATGAGACCAACCACCCATGGGCTCTGGAGGGCGCTGCCGAAGATGGCGCCGCTCAGCGCGGCGAGCACTCCCAGCACCGAATAGGTGAAGGCGATCCCAAGGACGTAGGCCAGGGCCAGTGGAAAGGCGCTGCCCTCCCGGTCCTTGGTCTGCCGCGTGAAATACCCCACCGTGATCGGGATCAGGGGAAAGACGCAGGGCGTCAGGTTCAGGGCAAGCCCGGCGAAGAACACGCCGAGAAGGAGCAACGGCAGGGATTTCGAGGCGAGGTCTGAAGAACCGTCCTGGTCCGACGTCCGCGATCGTTCAACCACGACCCGGTCGAAATAACCGCCGTTGATGGGACGCGCCATGCTGCCGGCCGGAGCGACCGTAATGTCGACGCCCGCGTTCACGGTTTCCGGCGGTAGACACTGGGTGCTGTTGCACGCCTGCGCGGTGACGGTCGTCCGCAAGCGGAAGTCCCCTTCAGCGGAATATGGAACCGCCAGACTGGCGATGATGACCGCCGAATCCTCCCACACCATGATCGGCCCGTCCGCGAACTCGAACTCCAGTGGCTCGCCGCCGGGGTAGCTCACAACCGGGTTCAGCCACCCGTCCGGCAAGGAGAACTCGACCGACGTCGGCCACGAGAACTCGTCGCCGGGGTCGTCCGTGTTGACGTGCCACCCCGGTTCGATCGAGATTTCGACCGCCAGGCGCAGATCCCCACCGGCGACTGCCGGCGAGCGATCCACCACCAGATTGACCTTGAAGACCGGTTCCGCATCGAGCCCCTGGGCGAGACCCGAAGCCGCCGCAAACCACACCAGTAGGGCCGCAAACGTGATCAATCGTCTCATCGTCGTCCTTCTTCCCGGACAGGGGTTGCCGCTGGTTCTCAGTCGGTGTCGGATTCCGGAACCAATTCCGGTGCGATACGCGACACCAACCGCCGAACCTCGTCGGAGTAACCTCTCCAGTTCTTGTTGACCAGGTCCGGGCGCCTGGTTATCGTCGCTGCGACGGCAGCCTCCAACCGCCACCGACGAATCGCCTCGTGGTTGCCGGAGAGTAGCACCTCCGGCACCGACCGCCCTTCAACCGCCGGCGGTCTGGTGTAGCTCGGATGATCGAGCAGGCCGCGTTCAAAGCTGTCGGCTGTAACCGACTGCGGGTCGCCGACCACCCCGGGCACCAGTCGCGCCACAACCTCGATCACCGCCATCGCCGCAACCTCGCCACCACCGAGGATGAAGTCGCCGAGCGAAACCTCTTCAAGCCCTGAGATCTCGAAGACCCTCTCATCGAAACCCTCATACCGGCCGCACAGCAGGATCAGCCTGCTCTCGGCCGCCAATTCCTCCGCAAACGCCTGGTCGAGAACCCGACCGCGGGGACCGAGGGCGATTGAGCGCGCGGGCAGCCCTGCCGACGCCACAGCGCGCAGCGCTTGGAGGACCGGTGGCGCCTGCAGCACCATGCCGGCCCCCCCTCCGTAGGGTTCGTCGTCGAGCTGCCGCCATTTATTGTCCGTCCACCGGCGCAGATCGTGCGCCTCGACGGCAACGATGCCGCGTTCGATCGCCTTTCCCAGCACACCGGTGGTGCGGAACGCATCGAAGAGCTGCGGGAAAATGGTCAGGACATCAAAATGCACTATCAATCGCCCTCACTCATCGCCATGATTCTGCAAAGTCCATGCGCGTTGCAACGTTTTAACGTTCTAACGTTTGAACGTTTTAACGAACTATCATGCCTCGATGGCGTCGTCGTCGAGCAGCCCGCGCGGCGCGTCGATGATGACGAACCCGCCCTCGAGGTTGACCTCGCAGACGATTTCCGGCACGTAGGGAACCAGCCGTTCACGTTTCCCGGACCGCACCACGAGCCGCGACTGTCCTTCGCCCGGGTCGAGACCGATCACTTCGCCGAGGGCGTCGCCTTCGGGCGACCGGCATTCGAGACCGACCAGGTGGTGTTCGTAGTAGTAGCCCTCCGGAAGGTCCTCGAGCGCCTGTTCCGGGAGGTAAAGGAATCGCCCCCGCCAGTCCTCGATGGTATCCCGTTCCCGCACGCCTCTCACCGACAGCAGCCATTTGCCTTTGTGATAGCGCACCCGGTGAACGTGGTGAAATTCGGACGGCGCACGGTCGTCACCGACGCCGAAACGTACGCCGTCGGTCAGACGTTCCGGGAAATCAGTGAGGACGTCCACCAGCACATCGCCGTGGACACCGTGCGGCTTCCCAGCCTGTCCAACGATCAACCAGGAGGTGTTTTCGTCGGCGGCCGGCACGGCCACTACTCGAGGATCTCGAGGACGAACCGTTTGTGAACCTTCATGCCGGCGGCGGCAAGAAGGGTCCGAATCGCGCGCGCCGTCCGACCCTGGCGGCCGATCACCTTACCCAGGTCCTCGTTCTTGACCCGCAGCTCCAGCACCGTTGTCTGTTCGCCTTCCACTTCAGCAACCGACACTTCTTCAGGGTTGTCCACCAGCGCTTTGGCGATTTCCACCAGCAGGTCTCTCATCGCACTCACGTGGATGCTCCTTTCGAGAAAGCCAGAGTGCCCGGAACCTCTCGTTCCGGGCGTGCATCACTGCTGCCGTTGAGCTTTACGAATCAGGGACTGCACGGTTTCAGAAACTCCCGCGCCCTTTTTCCGCCATTCTGCGACCTTTTCAAGGTCGAGACGAATGTCCGGCGGATTGGGATTCGGGTCGTAGAACCCAATCTGGTCCACGTAATCGGCCTGCGTGTCCTTGCGCGAGTCCGAAACCACAACACGGTAGACGGGGTTGTGCTTGGCACCACCGCGCCGAAGTCTGATCATCAACATTTTTTCTTTCCTCCAGGTGCGGCGTTCTGGCCGCTCAATCAGCCGATACCCAACTGTCGTTTGAGCGCCCGGGGGTCGGCTTTCCCCAGACGCTTCATGAGCTTACGCATCTGTCCGTATTGGCGCAAGAGGCGGTTGATCTCTTCAACGCTCGTTCCCGAGCCTTTCGCGACTCGTTTCTTGCGCGATCCATTGAGAAGTTGCGGGTGTCGCCGCTCCTTCGGCGTCATTGAGTCAATACACGCCTCCATCCGTTTGAGCTGACGCTCCTGGCTCTCACCAACGCCGCCGGGCGGCAATACCTTCCCCATCCCGGGGACCATTTCCATGACCGACTGCAGCGGTCCCATCTTTTTGAGGCTCTTCAGCTGGTCGCGAAGGTCCTCGAGATCGAACTTGTTCTTCTTGAGTTTGGCCTCGAGGCGAGCCGCCTTTTTTTCGTCGACGGCGTCCTGCGCCTTTTCCACGAGAGTGAGCACGTCGCCCATCCCCAGGATGCGCCCCGCCATGCGATCCGGGTGGAACTGTTCGAGGTCTTCGATCCGTTCGCCGACGCCTGCGAGGACGATCGGTCGCCCCACCACCTCCCGCACCGACAACGCGGCGCCGCCGCGGGCGTCACCATCGAGCTTGGTCAGCACCACACCGGTTATTTCCAACCGTTCGTTGAAGGCCCGCGCGGAGCGCACCGCATCCTGCCCGGTCATGGCGTCGGCCACGAACAAGATGTGTTTCGGCTTGAGGATGGCTTTCAGCCGTGCGATCTGGTCCATCAGCCCGTCGTCGATGTGGAGGCGCCCCGCCGTGTCGAAGATCAACACCTGGTAGCCCTTGATCGACGCTTCGCGAAGCGCCCGCTTTGCAATGGCCTCCGGGTCATCCATGTCCCGGGTGTCAATCGTCGGGATCGAGGCCTGTTTTCCGAGAACCATCAACTGTTCCCGCGCAGCCGGCCGGGTTGTGTCAGCCGGCACCATCAGCGGAAAGAGGCCCTTCTTGTCCTTGATCCAGCGCGCGATCTTGGCGGCCGTGGTGGTCTTCCCCGAACCCTGCAGCCCGACCAGCATGATCACGGCCGGACGGCCCTTGAAATCGAGATCGGTGGTCTTCCCGCCAAGTAAAGTGACCAGCTCTTCGTAGACGATCTTGGTCACCATCTGCGCCGGCGTGACGGAGCTCAGGACCTCTTTGCCGACCGCCCGCTCCCGAACCCGGTCGATAAACCCCGACACCACCTCCACACTGACATCCGCCTCGAGCAGCGCAAGGCGGATCTCGCGCAGCGCGGTATCGATGTGGTACTCGGTCAGGTGGCCCTCACCACGGAGGGTCTTCGTGACACGAGCGAGGCGATCTTGGAGCCCTTCCAACATAAGGGCGGCAGTCTAAGGGACAGGCCGGGTCTGGTCAAGCTTCGTGTCCTGAACGCTTTGGCGCTGCCGACCGGAGCCCACTTGATTTGGTGAGATAAGCGGGTCAGGTACAATACTCGGTGAGATGGGCGCCAAGCAGCCGTTGCTCCTGAATCCCGGCTGTCCACCGATCGATGACCCGGGGATTGCAGCCGTTCTCGAGCTCTACGCGGCCGTGACGTCGTCGAACTGGGCAGAGCTGGTCCTCGCGACCGCAGACGGCGGGCACCATCAGACCTATGTGCGCGGTACGGCCGGTGGGCATGGACCCGCCCGCAACCTCGACGCCGGCGATGGCTACTCCGCAACCGTCCGTTCCGGTGGGAGCTCCGATCCCCCCGGCGAGGTCCTCCGGGCGCTTTCCGATGCCCTCGCGATCACCCTCGATCACCACAGGCTTCGCACCCAGACCGCCGTTCTTCGCGCCGCGCTCGACTCCACGACGAGCTCGGTCCTGTTGTTCGACGGTCGCTGTGACATCCTGTACGCCAACCCGCCGGCGGACCACCTCCTGTCGCTGCAAACCGAGGACGAGCTGATGGTCGAATCCAACGGCGGAGAGTGTCAGCCGCTGTTTGCCATCGTGTGTTCTCTCGTCAAGCGGGCCGCCTCATCGAGTCCGGGCGCGCCGGTGTGGCAGGGCACGCTGCAGACCAGGGACGGAAGGGTTCTCATCTGCGAGGTCGTCCGCCTGCCCGACCTGGAATCCCTTTCAGACGCGGTACTGGTGCTCCTGCAACGCCAGGGTTCAGAGCCCGCGGCACGCGTCGACGCCTTCTTTTCGACCCACAATCTGAGCCCCCGCGAACAGGAGGTGGTGAGACTTCTGGCTGAAGGCCTCACGACCGTCGTCATGGCGGAGCGATTGGGTATCAGCCCGCACACGGTTCGCGACCACCTCAAAAACCTCTACCGAAAGACCGGAACCAACTCACGAAGCGAACTTCTCGGTCTCGTTTCCAGGGCCACGCCGGCGACCGGAGGAGGGCGCACGTAACCGCTTCAGGGCCGCGCCGGGTTCGGCCGTTATAATAGGTGGAGAGGGTCGTCGACTGGAGGACAGAACCATGTCTCGCTTTCGCATCACAGGTCTCGTCGCCGCGTGTCTGGTGCTGATGGTGGCCCTGGCCGGCGCCGAGGGATACGTCGTCATACTGAAGAGCGGTTTCAAGCTGCGGTGCAAGGAACCGATGGTCATCGATGGGCCCAACGCAATCATCACGCTGTCAACCGGAACCGTCGCTTCCTACCCGTTGGAGTTGGTCAATCTGGTCGAAACCGAGCGATACAACCAACTCGGCCTCGGCGACGCACTGATCATCGATGAACTGACCGACAAGGGCGGGGTGGCGCCGACGCCGACACCGCGCAGGAGCCTCGCGCAGTACACCGATCTGTCTGCAGGCGAGCGGGTCGCCGGTTCGCCGACGCTGGGCTCCACGGTCGAACCAACGCCAGTCCCGACGCCGGGCATCCAGCTTCAGAACACGCAATACCACGACGAGCGAATCGACCAGGCATTCTCCAGGATCTTTGACGAAAAGGAACTGCTCCTCTATCGCACCAGCCAGGGAACTCAACCCGAGTACTTTTTTGTGCAGACCGTGACCGACTCGGAGCGGGAGGTGTTCAAGGCGCTCGAGGTGGTGGCCGAAGCCTACGCGTTGATCGTCCAGATCCACGAGCAGCTGGCCCCCGAGGCCGTCGAGTTGCAGATGGTGCAGACGTCCGGCAAACCCGCAGGCACCTTCAGGTTGACACCTGACCTCGCGCGGGAGCTGGCGACCGGGCAGACGCCGACCCAGACCTTCTACATCAAACATGTGATCTTTTAGAAAATTTTGAATTTTGAATTCTCAATTCTGAATGAACGGCCACACAGTCTCGCCTGACTCTGACGCGACTCGCGTTGATGTTGCGGTGGTGGGAGCAGGTCTGGCTGGACTCACGGCCGCTCTGAGACTCTCGGAGGCCGGCCTCAATGTCCGCGTCTTCGAGCGCTACCCCCGTCCGGGAGGACTCGCGCGGGTCCTCGAAATCGGCGGCGAGGCCATCGAGGCCTTTTACCATCATCTCTTCACAACGGACACGGCGTACGTCGCGCTTGCCGGGGAGCTTGGGCTCGCCGATGACATCGAGTGGCTGCCGTCGCGCATGGGGATCTGGGCCGACGGCCGGTTGTGGGAATTCGGCACGCCGCAATCGTTGCTCCGGTTTCGCCCGTTGGGGACCATCGACAAGCTGCGGTTTGCCGTTTCCACCCTGCTCCTGCAACGGATTTCGGACCCTTCCCGGTTCGAAAACGTCACCGCATCGGAGTGGATCCGCCGCTATCAGGGCGAACGGGTCTGGCGCACGATCTGGGGACCCCTTCTCTATCAGAAGTTCGCCGACGACGCAGAGAACGTCGCCATGGTGTGGCTGTGGAAGAAACTCAGCCTCCGCGGCCGGTCACGGTCGTCCTCGGGGCTCGGCGAGCGCCTCGGCTATATGCGCGGGTCGTTTGCGCGTCTGGTCGCGGCCCTCGAAGAGCGGCTCGAGCAGCACGGCGTCGAACTTCACCTCTCCGAGGCCGTCCAGCGGATCGAATCGACCGGCCCCGGCTTCGTGGTGCAAACCCGAGGCCGCTCCTGCGAGGCGCAGCGGGTCCTCGTCGCCGCCGCCGTCACCGATCACCTCGAGATCGCCGGCCACCTCCTCGAGAGGGAGGAACGAACGGCGCTCGAAGGCCTCAAGGCCACCGGTGCCATCTGCACGCTCCTCGAACTGGAACGGTCTCTGACGCCATACTACTGGCTCAATATCGCGGATCCCGCCATGCCGTTCGGCGGTCTCATCGAGCACACCAACTACATCCCCGCCGAACGCTACGGGGGGAGGATCATCCTGTACATCTCCAACTATCTCTATGCCGACCACCCGCTCTACCGGGCGTCAAAACGGGACGTCATCGCGGCGTACACCCCGGCGCTGAAAAAGGTCAACCCGTCGTTCGACGAATCGTGGATCCTCGACAGCCACCACTTTCGCGCTGACTCCGCGCAACCCGTGGTCACCACCGGCTACCGTGCGAAAATCCCTGCCTTCCGGACATCGATGCCCGGTCTCTACCTCTGTTCGATGGCCCAGATCTACCCCGAAGACCGAGGCCAGAACTACGCCGTCGACTACGGACAACGCGTTGCGCGAGTTGTCCTTGATGACGCCGCAAAATCCTGATCCACAGTTCAAATTCGCAACCCGGTAGGACGACCGTTCAATGGTGTACTATTGGGCCGTCCGTCAGATGACGGGCAGAGCTTCAGCATGGAGGCACCACCAGATGGCTGGTAAGGCAGTAGAAATCACCGACGCGAACTTCGAAGGCACAATTCTCAACGCGGACAAACCGGCTCTGGTCGATTTCTGGGCGGTCTGGTGTGGGCCCTGCCGCACGATCGGTCCCATCGTCGAAGAGCTGGCCGATGAGTACAAGGACCGTATCGTCGTCGGCAAGCTCGACGTCGACTCGAACCGGGATACCGCGGTGAAGTACGGCATCCAGGCCATCCCGACCCTACTCCTGGTCAAGAACGGTCAAATAGCGGATCGCATCGTCGGCGCGACGGACAAAGCGAGTCTCGCATCGAAGCTGGACAGCCTCCTGTAGCTCGATTCCGATCGGTTTCCCGGGCCGAAACGAAGGGTTGCGGCAGTCAAGCCCATCTCTCGAATCGAGCCTGCATCCAGCTACCCTCCGCCACTCTCAGGGAGACACCATGAAGATACGGACCGTTGGGGTTGTCGGCGCGGGCCAGATGGGTGCCGGCATCGCCCATGTCGCTGCCGCGGCCGAATTCGATGTGGTCTTGACGGACATTGAATCCGCAGTCCTCAAACGCGCTCTGGAGACCATCGACTACAACCTCGACCGGCAGATCAAAAAAGGCACCGTGACGGCATCCCAGAAGGCCGAAGCCCTGAATCGCATCACTGCCAGCACCCATCTTGCCGAGCACCGACGAGCCGATCTGGTCATCGAGTCCGCCGAAGAGTCCTATCCCATCAAGGCCGAGATCTTCCGCCAACTCGATGTCCTGTGCGCCCCCCCGACCGTTCTCGCGTCCAACACCTCGTCGATATCCATCACGAAGTTGGCCGCCGTCACCGGCAGACCCGACCGCGTCATCGGCATGCACTTCATGAACCCGCCACCCCTCATGCGATTGGTCGAAGTGGTCCGCGGGCTCGAGACCTCGGCGGCAACGGTTGCCACCGTCTTTGCGACCGCCGAATCCATGGACAAGACGCCCGTCGAGTGCAACGACCACCCCGGGTTCGTGTCCAACAGGTTGCTGATGCCGATGATCAACGAGGCGGTGTTTGCAGTCGCCGAGGGCGTCGCCTCCGCCGATGCGGTGGACCAGATCATGACCCTCGGCATGAATCACCCCATGGGGCCGCTCCACCTCGCGGATCTGATCGGCCTCGACAACTGTCTGAGCGTCATGAGGATTCTGCACGCGGAGCTCGGCGACCCGAAATACCGCCCCTGCCCGCTGCTGGTCCGCATGGTCGACGCCGGCCAGCTGGGTCGGAAGTCGGGCCGCGGGTTCTTCGACTACCGGGAGGGCTGAGGCTGTGCTGTGCCAGACCTGCGGCACCGTCAACCGCTACGACCGGGAGGTGTGCTTTCAGTGCGGCAACCGACTGATGGTGGTGTCCGGCGTCACCGACCGCGACGTCGAGCCCGCCGACGAGCTTTTTGTCCAGGCGCAGGAGGAACTCGAGGAGAATATTCTCGAACGGCTGACCGGCCTCGAGGACGGCGTGCGACGATTGTCGGAGGCGGTCGCGGCCACCGCCCAACACGTGGCACAGCTCGAACGCAACCTGACCGTCGCCCACGCCGGGGTCCAGTCCCTTGGCGGCCTCCTCGAGACCCAGGGCTTTATCACCCGCGCCGAGGTTGTTGACGGTTGGGAGCGCACCGCCGATCAGGAACTGCTGTCGCGCGACCTTTCGCGCCGCTTCCGCACCTACAGCGCCCGCATCGTGTCGCAGGCAAACCACGCTGGGCTTGCCAGCGAGGAATTCAAGAACAAGCTGCGGGCCCTCGAACTCGCCCTGCTCGGAGCGGACACCGGTACGGTCCGCGACCTGCTGACCGAGCTTGCCCGGATGGCGCCCGGCAACGACGAGCTGTGGTCCTTTATCGGGGAAGCCGCCTTCGAGTCCGGGGAACTGGACACCGCCAGGATCGCCTTTCGAAGGGTCCTCGAGCTGCGCGGCCCACAGTTCGAAGCCCTGGTGCACCTCGGGGCGGTCGCGTCGGACCTCGGGCTGTGGTCCGAGGCGGAAGACGCCCTGCAGAAAGCTCGCGACATGGCGCCGGACACTTTTCTGCCCCACTTCACGCTCGGTGCGCTCAAGGTCTTGCGCGGGCAGCACCGCGAAGCCGTCGCCCATCTCGAAAGGAGCCTCGCCATCGACGAGACGGCCCAGAGCTGGTACCTGCTCGGGATCTGCCGGCTCGAGCTCGGCCGCGGCGGCCGCGCGATCGATGCCCTGGAACGGGCGGTCGGGCTCGCTCCCGATTTCGAGGATGCCCTCTACCACCTCGGTATCGCCTATTTACAACGCGGCTGGACCAAGAAATCCCTGTCGGCGTTTCAACGAACCCTGCGGCTAGACCCGCAACGCCTCCAATACCAGGAGACGGTACGGCTCCTTTCGGGATCGCCGCCGGACACCCTCTCGCCGCAAACCTCCCTTCTGGTTGCAAGGGCGGAAGCTGCACTCGACGGCGGCGACCCTGGCGGCGCTCTCGATCTCTTCGGCGAGGCGCTCGACCTCGAACCCGGGGCGCCGTTGCTGCTCGCGACGGCAGCCCTGCTCGCCTCCGCCACCGGCCGCACGAGGGACGCCGTTGGTTATGCACACACGCTGCTTCGCGACCGCAGAAGCGAGAACTCCCCCTCCACCGCGGCAGCGGTCGTGGCGCTCCTGGAATCCCTGCGTCAGACCGGCAAACCCCTCACTGCCAGAGGCTTCGCCCGGAGGATCTACGAAGACGAACGTAACGGCGAGCTGGTCCACGGGCTCGCGGCCTACGAACTCGCCCTGATCGAAACGGAGCTCGGAGGGGAGCTCGAGACGGCCCGGAACCTGGCGCGCGAAGCCCTCGAGACCGCACCGAAAGAGCTGCGCCAATATCCGCTCGCGGCACTTGGGTCGATCACGCTGAAGCTCGGCAGGTATCGGGAGGCCATGCAGTACCTCGAACAGGCCGCCCAGTCCGGGAACGAACAGCCCCGGCTTCGGCAGCTCGCCCCCGCCAGCCACGATCCCGGCCACGCCCCCCGGGCCGACGCCACCCGCCGGAGCGGCCGCGAGGTCGCCGATCCCGGAATCGACCACGAACTGCTCGGACACGTCCGGAGGCTGGGGGGGCTCTCAGCCCACCTCACCCGCAATCACCGGGCGGCGCGCACAGCCGCGCGCCGCCAGACGGAGTAGACCATGCGCTGGAGCCAGACCTTTATTTACACCCTTCGCCAGGACCCCTCGGACGCCGAGGTCGTCTCGCACCGCTTGATGACCCGTGCGGGGCTCATCAACAAACTCGCCGCCGGGATCTACAACTACCTGCCTCTCGGCTGGCGATCGCTGGTCAAGCTCGAGGTCATCATTCGCGAGGAGATGGAGCGCGCCGGGTCCGCTGAACTGGTCCTTCCCGCAGTCCAGCCGGCAGAACTCTGGCAAGAGTCCGGACGGTGGTTCAAATATGGGCCCGAGCTGCTGCGGATCACCGACCGCCACGATCGCGAGTTCTGTTTCGGCCCCACCCACGAAGAGGTCATCACCGACATCGTGCGCCGCACCATCACCTCCTACCGGCAGCTGCCGGTGAACCTCTTTCAGATCCAGACCAAGTTCCGGGACGAGATCCGACCGCGTTTCGGGCTCATGCGCGGGCGCGAGTTCATCATGAAGGACGCCTATTCCTTCCACGCCGACGCCGAAGACCTCGACCTGGCCTACCGGGCCATGGAGGCCGCCTACTGCCGCATCTTCGAACGGTGCGGGCTCGGCTACACCCAGGTCGAGGCCGACACCGGCAACATCGGCGGCTCCGAGTCGCACGAGTTCATGGTGCTCGCCGACACCGGCGAAGACGCCATCCTGTCGTGCCCCGCGTGCTCCTACGGCGCCAACGTCGAAAAAGCCGGCGCCGGACCGGTTGCCGAGGCCCCGCCGTGGCCTCTGGCGGCCTCTGAAAAGCCTGAAACTGTCCACACCCCCTCGATGCGCAGCGTCGACGAAGTCGCCGAATTCCTCGGCGTCGCCCCCGCCCACCTGATCAAGACCCTGATCTTCGAGACCGATCAAGAGTTCGCGGCGGTCCTGATCCGCGGCGATCTCGAGGTCAACGAGGTCAAACTCAAAAACGCGCTCGGGTGCACCCACCTGCAACTCGCTTCCGAGGAGAAGATCGAGGAGATCACCGGCGGGCCCCAGGGCTTTTCGGGCCCTGTGGGCCTGACCGGCGTCCGGATCCTCGCCGACCCCACCGTCATGGGTCTGGCAATGGCGGCGACCGGCGCCAACACGGCCGACAAACACCTGGTCGGGGTCGTTCCCGACCGCGACTTCAAGCCCTCGTTCGTGGCGGACGTCCGCCTCGCGGCCGCCGGAGACCCGTGCCCGGCGTGCGACGAACCCATGATCGAGAAGCGCGGCATCGAGGTCGGCCACATCTTCAAACTCGGGACCAAATACTCCACGTCCATGAACTGCAGGTTCCAGGATGCCGACGCCAACGAACATCCGATGATCATGGGTTGTTACGGTCTCGGCGTCAGCCGGACCGTGGCCGCAGCGGTGGAGCAGAACCACGATGACAAAGGCATCATCTGGCCGCTGCCCCTGGCGCCCTTCGAAGTCATCCTGGTCGTGCTCAACTCGGACAAGGAAGCGGTGGTCGAGGCCGCGTCGGCGATCTACGACGACCTGCGAAAAGCCGGCGTCGACGTCCTGTTCGACGACCGGCCGGAACGCCCCGGCGTCAAGTTCAACGACATGGACCTGATCGGGTTTCCGGTGCGCGTGGTCCTCGGCCAACGCGGGCTCGACAACGGAGAGGCCGAAGTCAGCCTGCGTAGGGACGGTGAAAAGCGTATGACGCCGATCGCCGATCTCGTGCCGGCGGTGCAGGGTTTGCTCGCGGAGCTGCGCGCTGCAGGTTAGGCGCCTGGGAGAGGCCTCGCCTTAGATTGCCTTTCAGCACTCGCTCCCCGTGAGGAGCCACCTTCAACATTGTTTGCCCGAATCAATCTGCCGACGTGAAAGTTCGAGTGTCCAACAATATTGAAAATGGCACCTCCGCCGCACGCTGACTTTCAGCACGCCCTTCCCGTGAGGTACCACTCTTCACATTGACTGCCCCGAGGAACTTGCCGAGCCGAAGCGCCCGAGCTCAGACAATGTGAAGGGTGATACCTCCGCCGCACATTGTTCAACTCACCCTGAGCACTCCGGTCCTCATTGTCGGTGGGGGGTTGGGCGGGAATTCAAAATTCAAAATTGAGAATTAAGAATTGATCGCGAGCAATCGGCTCGCGATCTCGACCATCGCGCCGTGCGCCTGCACCAGCACCTTGAGATCCGACCCCATGCCGTCGGGATCGAGGAGCCTTTTGATCTCCTGGCGCGCCGAAAAGGTGGCGGCATCGATCTCGGCCTCCATGCCGAGACCCCTTTCCTCGAGCTCTTCGGCCAGTCCCGCCCGCACCAGGAACTCCGCGAGCGGCCACATCCCGATTTCCGTCCAGCCGGTGGCTCGGGCCGCCGACCGGAGGTCATCCCAGTTGACGTGGGCGGTGATGTCGATTTCGCCGGGCGATTCGAGCGGGTCGCGGGCCACGCGGTGGCGCCGAAAGGTCGCCAGCGAACCACCACGCCGCCCGCGCGGGTCGTAGAGCCTGGCCGCCTCGTAGCCGTAGTCCAGGATCACAACCACCCCGTCGACCCCCGCCGCCTCGAGGACTTCGCGGTGATATCCCGTGGCATGCAGGTTGGCCTCCGCGATCTGGCCCTGGGCAAGCGCCACGCCGTGGTCTGCGAAATACCTCGCCAACTCACCGCGCGCCGGGCGCTCCGACCACGCGATCGTCCCCTTGTCGATACCGACCCAGAGCTCCTTCAGCCCCCCGTCGCGGCCGACCGCGCGGGCGACCGGTTGGGCGTCGTAGAGTTCCGAGGCGTGGATCAGGGCCGGTCCCGACGGCGGCTGGATCTCGGCAAGGCCACCGACACAGACCACCCCATCTCCCCCGAGACGTTCGACGATCCGCCTCCGCATGGCGCCGGACCGCTCGACCGCCACGACACCGTCAATCACCTCCGGCGCGTGCGCACCCACGGCCTCGGAGAGACCCGCCAGGAAGCTGCCGTCACCGGCCGCCAGGTCGATGATCCGCACCGGCCGGAGGGCGGCCGCGAGACCGCGCACCAGCCGGGCCATCACGGTCGAATACCATGCGGATGCGGTGGGCGCCGTCAGGTAGTCGGCGTCGCGTCCATAGCGGGGACAACCCGCCGAGTAGTAGCCGTGCTCGGGGTGGTAGAGCGCCAGCTCCATGAACTCCTCAAACGGCACCGCGTCCCCGCGCGCCCGTATCTCGTCCACAATCCACGACATCAGGACATTGTAGGCCGATCCCGGACGATAAATGCAGGATGCGGTCTCAGCCGTGGACGCTGCCGCAAGGACGGCGGGAAACCAACCGCTTTCACCGGACGTGCCTCTCGACAATGTTGGGCAGACGACAGCCAGTTGCGAGTCCGCTGCGAGGGCCCAATCATTGTCTGAGGGGCACTCACGGGCAAAGCATCAGAATCCCCCTCACCCGGAGCCGGCGCAACGATCGTGAAGGGGGGCTCTAGTCCTTGCGCTCCGGTCGTCCGTGTGCTATAAAACGCGCTGCTGCTTTCGAATGGAAGGTGGGCCCGTGGCCCACTTTTTTTTCTGCAGCGAGGAGCAGAATGAAGATCGACCAGGCAGTCCAGGACCAGCTCGCCGCGCTCGTGGCGGAGGAAGGGCTCGAACTGCTCGCGACGGAAGTCGTGGGTTCCGGCCCGAAGACTGTCCTGCGGCTGGTGGTCGACGGCCCTGACGGGGCCAGCCTCGAAAAGTGCGCATCGGTGTCGCGGCAGGCATCGGCGATTCTCGATGTCGAGGATCCGATCCAACATCACTACACCCTCGAGGTCTCCTCCCCAGGGCTCGACCGGAAGCTCTACAACGCGGCGGATTTCGAACGTTTCACCGGGCGCCGTGTCACGGTTCGCATGAAACCGACCTACCGCGAGCAACGGTTGCTCAGCGGTGAGCTCGTTGGCCTGTTCGACGGCGGCATCGTGAGGCTCGTCGTCGACAACGGCCAGCACGTGAATCTGCCGTATGACGAGATTTTCGAAGCACGCCTCGACGTGGACTGGAACTCGATCATGAAGGAAGGGAAAACCCGTTCATGAAGCTCGATATCAACCTTCTCGTTCGCCAGATGGCCGCAGAGCGCGACATCGAGGCCGACACGCTTGTGGATGCGGTCGCGGAGGCGATTTCGTCGGCCGCGCGCAAACACTACAAGGAACGCAACGTCTTCACCAAGATCGACGTCGAGACCGGCGAGGTCGAGTCGTGGACCGCACGAGACGTGGTCGAAGAGGTCGAGGACGAGGAGATCGAGGTCACCCTCGAGGAAGCCCGCGCCATCGATCCGACGGCGGAGATCGGCGGCATCGTCAAGCTCAAGCCTCTCGACACCTCGGCGCTCGGCCGCATCGCCGCGCAGTCCGCCCGGCAGGTGCTCTTCCAACGGGTTCGCGAGGCCGAACGGGCGGTCGTCTTCCGCAACTACTCGAACCGCGTCGGCGACATGATCAACGGCATCGTCAAGCGGATGGACCGCGGGTCTCTGGTCGTCGAGCTCGGCGACACCGAGGGTGTGATGCCGCGCAGCCACCAGGTCCGCCACGAGCGCTACAGCCAGGGCGACCGGGTTCGCGCCGTGGTGGTCGATATCACCATGGACGCCAACCGTCCCCAGGTCGTGCTCTCCAGAACCTCCCCCGTTCTGCTCGAAAAGCTCCTCGAGATGGAGGTCCCGGAGATCTACGACGGCACCGTGATCATCAAGCGGTGCGTCCGCGAACCCGGAGAACGGGCCAAGGTGGCCGTCACCTCGAGGGATTCGGACGTGGATCCGGTGGGCGCTTGCGTGGGTCTCAAGGGGTCCCGCGTGCAGGCGATCACGCGTGAGCTCAAGGGCGAAAAAATCGACATCATCCCGTACAACAGCGATACCGTCACCTTTGCTCAGAACGCCCTGTCGCCGGCCAAGATCAACCGGGTGGCAGTCCGCGAAGAGCCCATGAAGGTGGTGGTCCGGGATGAAGACGGGCGACCCGTGCTCGACGAAAACGGCGCGCCGGTTACGGAGGAGCGGAAGGAGACCGTGCTCGATGTCATTGTCGGCAGCGAGCAGCTCTCTCTGGCCATCGGCAAACGCGGCCAAAACGTCCGGCTGGCTTCAAAACTCCTCGATTGCCGTATCGAGATCAAGAGCCAGGAGGCGGTCAAGGACGAACTCGCCTCGGCTCTCGCGTCGATGCTGCGCGAGATGGAGGGCATCTCCGAAGAAGACGAAATTCCCGAGCTCGCGTCCGTAGGCGTTCCGGTGTCGTACGACGAGCTGGTTCCTCTCGAAGACATGGCGATGCTCACCGACCGCCTCCGTGAACGCCTCGAGGGCCACAGTATTCACACCGTGCAGGACATCCTCGCGCGCGACGCGAGCGAACTCTCGAACATCCCGGGCATCGGACCCGTGACCGCGAAAAAACTCCTCGGCATGGCCACCAAAACCCTCGAGGAGAGTCTTTCCGACGCAGCAGAATCAGTCGTCGGAGAGGAGTGAACGTATGCAGCAACTCCGAGTCGTCGACCTCGCACACACTATGGGAATCTCAGCGACCGAGCTGATTTTCAAGTTGCGCTCGATCGGCGTGACGGTGGGCAGCGAGGAGGACACCCTCGACCTTACGACGGTGCGGTCCATCATCACGGGTGAGACTCTGCAACGTCGCCCGCGTGAAGTCATTGTCCGCCGTGAACCGAAGGAGGACGAGACCACCCCGATCTCCGCCAAGGACAGGCTGGCGCGACGCCGGCGCCGCCAGGTCGTGGACACTGACAAAGAGATTCAGGAGGTCATTCCGGAGAAACGCCCCGAGTCCGAAGGCGAGGACGCGACGGTGGAGACCGCTGCCGCCGAGGTACTTCCCGACGAGGAGGTTGCTGTGGAAGCGGCGCCCGAGGTCGAGGAGATTGCCGAAGAGGACATCGACGGCGACGCTGAGGACGGCGATGACGAGGATGTCGAGGTCAAGCCTGAGGTCGAGGTCACCGAGGAAGAGCTGACCGCCCAGCGGGGCGATCAGGAAGAGGAACACTCGCCGAAACGGGTTCGTCCGAACCGCGCAAAAACGCCGCTCGAACAAAGCCTGCGCGAGCTGTCTCCGGACGAAATCCGCCAGCGATTGGCGGACCAGAAAAAGGTCGAGAAAAAACGCAAGGCGGTGGTGGTCGACAGCAAGGTGGCCGGCCGCAAGGCGAAGGCCGCGGCGGATGCCAAGGAGATCCGCGAACTGCTCAACAAGTTCGAGGAACAGAAACTCAAAGGCCAGCAGGAGGGTGGCGCCGCCGCCCGGCCGGCTCCGCGCCCAACCGCAGGGCGGCCCACCAAAAAGGGCCGGAGGCGGCGTCAGGACGAAGACACCCGGACCTCCCCGCCCAAACCGACCAGGACAATCCAGTTCAAGGACGACGAAAAACCGGAAGGTCCGATCATTCTCTCCGAGATGGTCACCGCCCGGGAACTCGCGGAGAAGCTCAACGTGACCGCCAAGGAGCTGCTCGGGCTCCTGATCCAGAAAGGCATGATGGTCACGGCCAATCAATCTCTGCCGCACGAGTTGGCGGAAGAGATCTGTGCCGATCTCGAGATCGAAGCCATGGTGGCATCGGCCGAAGAGCTCATCGAGTACGAGCGCGAGGAGAGCTTGGAGGAAATGGGCCCGCTGGTCCCGCGGCCCCCGGTCGTGACGGTCATGGGCCACGTGGACCACGGCAAGACCTCGCTGCTCGACGCCATCAGGTCGAGCCGCGTTGCCGAGCAGGAGGCGGGCGGCATCACCCAGCACATCGGCGCCTCGCGCATCGAGTCAGCCGACGGGCGGGCGGTCGTGTTCGTCGACACTCCGGGACACGAGGCGTTCACTCAGATGCGCGCCCGCGGCGCCCAAGTGACCGACATCGTCGTACTCGTGGTCGCTGCCGATGACGGCGTCATGCCGCAGACAAAGGAAGCCATCACCCACGCCCGCGCCGCCAATGTGCCGCTGATCGTCGCGATCAACAAAATCGACAAAGCCAACGCCAACCCGGATCGGGTCAAGCAGCAACTTGCCGAATATGAAGTCCTGGTGGAGTCGTGGGGCGGCGAGGTCCCGTCGGTGGATGTGTCCGCCAAAAAGCACCAGGGAATCGACGATCTCCTCGACGTGATCCTGCTGGTGGCCGAGATGAAGGACCTGAAGGCTTCGGCCGAGGGCCCCGCGCGCGGCGTCGTCCTCGAGGCCCGCAAGGAGAGGGGCCGCGGCATCGTCGCCACCGTCCTCATCCAGCAGGGCAAGCTCGAGGTCGGCGACTTCTTCTTCTGCGGTTCCACATGGGGCCGTGTTCGCGCCATCGCCGACGACACCGGCGCACGGATCGATGTTGCCGGACCGTCGGACCCGATCGAGCTCACCGGTTTTGAAGTCATTCCCGCCGCCGGCGATGTCCTGCAAGGCACCGAGAGCGAGGCCAAGGCCATCGAGGTGGCCAGCTACCGCAGCCAGAGGGACCGCGACGAGAATATGACCTCCGGCCGGAAGATCTCACTCGAAAACCTGTTCGACTCGATTGCGGAAAGCGAGACCCAGGAGCTCAACATCGTGATCAAGGCCGATGTCCAGGGTTCGGTCGAGGTGCTGCGCGAGACCCTGATCAGTCTGAGCACCGAAAAGGTGAAGATCAACATCCTCCACGGCTCTGTCGGGGCCATCACCACCAACGACGTCATGCTGGCATCCGCATCCAACGCGATCATCGTCGGGTTTGTGGTTCGGCCCGAGCGCACGGCCCGCGATCTCGGTATCACGGAGCAGGTGGACATCAGGCTCTACACCGTCATCTACGATCTGGTTGACGACGTGAGAAAGGCGATGGTCGGTCTTCTCGAGCCGGAGTTCAAAGAGGAAGAACTCGGCCGCGCCGAGGTCAGAGAAGTCTTCAAGGTGCCAAAGGTCGGCTCGATCGCGGGCAGCCACGTCCTCGAGGGTGTGATCATCCGTACTGCCAAGGTTCGACTCATCAGGGACCATGTCGTGATCTTCCAGGGCGAACTGGCGTCTCTGAGGCGGTTCAAGGACGACGCCTCCGAGGTGCGACAGGGCTTTGACTGCGGCATCGGTTTGGAGCGTTACCAGGACGTCAAGGAAGGCGACATTATCGAGGCCTACAAAATGGTTGAAATCGCGCCCGAGCTCTGATCTGGGCGACACGCCAGGGGTATGGGCCCCTGAAATGGCGGGACATTGAGCGGAGAAACCTACGTCGCCGTTGCACACCTCGAGTTGCACGTCCCAGAGGCGCGGAGTTTGAAAGCCAAGCGCGGTCCGGTCCGCAGTCTGGTCGAAAAAATAAAAAGCCGTCACAAGGTGTTGGTCATCGAGGCCGGTCATCAGGACCTCTACCAACGGGCACACCTCACGATTTGTGCGCTGTCGACGAGCCACGTCGATGCCGAGGCGCGGCTGCAGAGGGTCGAGGCGACGGTCAACAGCCACTGGAGCGGCCACGTCTTGAGCTGGGAGGTCGACGTCATTCAAGTGTGACGTTGCGCGGAAGGAACGAAGAAATGCAGGACAAGACATACGAACGCAACGCGCGCCTCGAAGGCGAGATCCGGGCGGTGCTTTCCGACCTGTTGCTCTTGGAGGTCAACGACCCGCGGCTTTCCCAGGTCACGGTCTCAGGCATCAAGCTGTCGGCGGATCGCACCAAAGCACGGGTGTACTTCTCCGTCATCGGCGATGAGGAACGCGAGCGGCAGGCCGGCGACGGATTTGCGGCGGCGGCGTCATTCATGCGCCGACGGCTCGGATCCAAGATGCGGCTCCGGGTGGTGCCGACGCTGGAGTTCCACCGCGACACCAGTTACGAGTACGGCGACCGCATGGAAAGACTCTTCGACCGGCTTGCAGGCGAGGGCCTGCTCCCCGGCGACGACAACTCACGCTCCGACCCAGGGGGCGATCAGTGACCCTCAAGAGCACCAACCCCGCCGATGCCGTCCGACGTCTCAAAGAAGCCTATCGGGTGCTGATCACCTGCCATCGAAACCCCGACGGCGACTCGCTCGGTTCCGAACTCGGGTTGGCCGAGATGGCCGCCAGTTTCGGCGTTCAGGCGGTCATCGTCAACCGCGACCACACACCCGCCAACCTGGCCAACCTGCCCGGCGCCGATCGCATCCAGGTCGCCGATGAGCTGCCTGAGGACTTCCCGTCGGCTTATGATCTCGTGATCACCGTTGAATGCCCTGGTCTCGACCGCACCGGCTATGAGGGTCTGACCCGGGTGCCGATCCTCAACATCGACCATCACCCTGCCAACCCGGCCTACGGGGTTGTCAATTTCCTCGACGAGGCGTCGCCCGCAGTCGGCGAGATGGTGTGGCTGATGTACGTGGAAGCCGGTCTGGCACCCTCAGCGGACGCCGCAACCAACCTCTTTGTCGCCCTTTCAACCGACACCGGCGATTTCCGCTACTCCAACGCCACCGGCCGCGCCTTCCGGGCCGCCGCCGAGATGGTGGACGCCGGAGCCCGCCCGGCGCGGGTGGCCAACTGGGTGCACAACCATCGCAGTCTGGCGTCGGTCAAATTGCTCGGCGAGGCGCTGCAGACCCTCAGAATCATGTGCGGCGGAAAGCTCGCCGTGATCACCGCCGATCAGGGTGCATTCGAACGCGCCGGCGCCGGTCCCGAAGACACCGAGGAGATCGTCAACATTCCCCGTTCGATCGCCGGCGTCGAGGCCGTCGCCTACTTCAAACAGTGGGAGGACGGCACTGTTCGGGTGAGCCTGCGTTCGCGGGGCGACGTCGACGTTCGCGCGGTGGCAGAGTCGTTCGGCGGCGGTGGTCACGTCAACGCGGCCGGGTGTGCGGTTCAAGGCGAGCTTTCACAGGTAGAAAACGACGTCTCATCAGCCATGGCCGCGGCCCTCGGAGTCAGCCTTTGAGCCGCCGGCGTCCATCGCGATTCAACGGCCTTCTGCCGGTCTTCAAGAAGGCCGGCCCGACCTCCCACGACGTGGTCGACATGGCGCGCAAGGCCCTCGGCGAGCGGCGCATCGGACACACCGGGACTCTCGACCCACTTGCCGAAGGCCTCCTTCTGTTGTGCGTCGGGCAAGCGACCCGCCTCCAGCAGTTTCTCCTCAAGTGGGACAAACGGTATCTGGGCGAAGTGCGGCTCGGCCACGCCACGACGACCTACGACGGCGAGGGCGACGCCGTGGGTCCCCGAGGCGAACCGCCGGCGCTCGATGAAGACGTCATCTCCCGGCTCACCACGCAGTTTTCAGGCAAGATCCAACAGGTGCCGCCACCGTACTCTGCAAAAAAGGTACGTGGCAAGAAACTGTATGAGCTGGCCCGCAATGGCGAGGAGGTCAACCCCGAGCCCAAGACAGTGCGGGTCGAAGAACTCAGTATGCGGGTGACAGCGCCGGATGTCCTCGCCGTCGACGCCACGACTTCGACCGGGTTCTACGTGCGGTCATTGGCCCACGACATCGGGGTCGAACTCGGTTGTGGTGGCTTTCTGCAGAACCTGCACCGCGCATCGATCGGACCCTACACTGCAGTCGACGCCCTCTCTCAAGACGCTCTCGACAACGCCAAACAGCCGGAAGATGTCATTGGCAGTTCCGCCTGGGTTCCGATCGAGAGCATCGCCCTGCCGTTCGCCGAGATTGATCTCAACACCACTGCTGCGGATCGTTTCGTCCACGGCCAGGACGTCGTGGTTTTCAGCCCGGGGCTGACGGGCGTCGACAACGGCGCCAGCGTGGTCGTTCGAGGCGCCGACAAAGGCCTTCTCGGGATCGGTACGGTGAAGGCGGTATTGGCTCGGGGGCGTACGCTCAGTGTCGCTCCGGAGATGGTCCTGGAGTCGTCCGACGGCGGCCGCTCACGCCGGAAATAACACAATGAACACACCGAAATGTTGCGAGAATACCTGCTTCCTGCTACCGTACCGATGCCTCCTCGCCACCGGAGGACAGTGGAGGAATGGATGAGTCACTTTGACGCCCAGAAACTGACAATTATCGACGAGTACCGCACCCACCCGAACGACACCGGTTCGCCGGAGGTGCAGATCGCGCTGCTGACCCGCCGGATTCAGTTCCTCACGGAGCACTTCAAGAGCTTCAAGAAGGACTTTCACTCCCGTCGCGGCCTGTTGCGTCTGGTCGGCCGCCGTCGCCGGCTCCTCGAGTACCTGAAGGCGAAGGACATCACTCGCTATCGTGAGCTCGTGGAGCGGTTGGGACTCAGGGGTTAGAACACTGATTACCCCAGGAAGATGCGTGTCGGACCCTCTCACTGCTGCACAGGCGGCAGAATAGAGGGTCTGATGACGCGCGCCTGAAGATTGGAAAATTGAATGAATGTCATCACGAAGTCCGTCGAGATCGACGGCAAGACCCTGCAATTCGAGACCGGCAAGATCGCCAAGCAGGCGGACGGATCGACCGTCCTCCGGATGGGCGACACCATGGTTCTCGTCACCGCATGCTCCGAGGAGAGCCAGCGTCAAGGGGTGGACTTCCTCCCCCTGACGGTGGACTACCGCGAAAACACCTATGCCGGCGGCCGCATACCCGGTGGGTTCTTCAAACGCGAAGGACGACCGACCGAACGGGAGATCCTGACCTGCCGGTTGATCGACCGCGGTCTCAGACCGCTGTTCCCCAGTGGTTACTACCGCGAGACCCAGGTCATCGCCTGGGTGATTTCGGCCGACAATGAATTCTGCCCGGACATCTACGGCATCTCGGGCGCTTCACTGGCCCTCCTGATGTCGGCCAAGATCCCCTTCGAGAAGGCCATTGCCGGTGTGCGCATCGGACGCGTCGACGGCGAACTGGTGGTCTTCCCCACCTATGAACAGCAAAAACTGAGCGATCTCGACCTCACGGTCGCCGCAACCGAGGACGCGCTGGCGATGGTGGAATGTGGTGCGAACGAACTGCCGGAGTCGGTCATCCTCGATGCGCTCGATCTCGCCCACCGCGAAGTCAAGAAGATCATCGCCCTCCAGCGCGAGTTCGTGGCCGAGCTCAACGTCGCGAAGATGCCCTTCGAGAGCCCGGCTGACCCGTGGCCGGCCGATTTCGCCGAGTCCATCCGCAGCCGTTGGACCGACGAACTGCGCGAGGCCCTCAACGTTCGCGGCAAGTTTGAGCAGAAGGACGCGGCCGATGTGGTGCGCGAAAAGGCGCTCGCCGAACTCACTGAGGCGGAAGTCGACGAGAAGACCTCGTGGGTCAAAAACATCTTCCATTCGATGGTCAAAGCAATCACCCGCGAGACCATCCTCGTCGACCGCAAGCGCCTCGACGGACGCGCGTTCGACCAGATCCGCCAGGTGACCTGCGAAGTCGGCGTGCTGCCGCGTGCACACGGTTCCGCCCTCTTCACCCGCGGCGAGACCCAGGCCCTCGTGACCTGCACCCTCGGCACGTCGGATGACTCTCAGCTCGTCGAAGCTTTCGAAGGAGATTCCCGTAACCCCTTCATGCTGCACTACAACTTCCCGCCGTTCTCGGTGGGCGAGGTGAAGTTTCTGCGCGGTCCGGGCCGGCGCGAGATCGGCCACGGCGCGCTGGCGCGGCGTGCTCTCCTGCCGGTTCGCCCGACCACGGAGGAGTTCCCCTACACGATCCGGATCGTGTCCGACATCTTGGAATCCAACGGTTCCTCGTCCATGGCCTCGATCTGCGGCGGGTCCATGGCGATGATGGACGCCGGTACCCCGCTCAAGGGCGCGGTGGCGGGAATCGCCATGGGTCTGGTTTCCGAAGGCGGCAAATACGCAGTGCTGACCGACATCGCCGGTCAAGAGGACCACTACGGCGACATGGATTTCAAGGTCGCCGGTACCGCCAACGGCATCACCGCCCTGCAGATGGACATCAAGGTCGAGGGCTTGAGCCGCCACATCCTCGAAGAGGCCATGGAACAGGCGCGCAAGGGCCGCCTGCAGCTCCTCGACAGCATGGCCTCGGCCATCAACAAGGGACGCGAAGACATTTCGCGGTTCGCACCGCGGATCATCCAGATCAAGATCGAAATCGATCAGATCCGCAACGTCATCGGCCCCGGCGGCAAGATGATCCGCCACATCGTCGACACCACCGGCGCCAAGATCAACGTCGAGGACGACGGCACAGTCCAGATCGCCACCGCCGACATGGAGGCCGCCCAGAAGGCCATCCAGATGATCGAGGGTCTGACGAAACAGCCGAAGATCGGTGAAGAATTCGACGGCGTCGCGCGCCGCATCGAGCCCTACGGCGCCTTTGTCGAGATCCTTCCCGGCCGTGACGGTCTGGTCCACATCTCCGAGCTCTCGCTGGAGCGGATCCCCGATATCCGTGACGTGCTCAACGAGGGCGACGAACTCAGGGTCCGCATCATCGACATCGATGCCAACGACCGCATCAAGCTCTCGCGACGGGTCATCCTCGAGGACGAGGCGCGCGAGCGCGGCGAGGAGATCCCGGAACGCGACACCAGTCCCCCGAGGCGGGACGACCGCGGCGGCCGCCCCAGTGGTGGTCGTGGACGCCCTCCGGGCGGCGGGCGCGACCGCGGACCGCGGCGGAACTGATCTCGCACTCATGAACTTTCAACAAGCCGGCCACATGGCCGGCTTTTTTGTGTTCACACCTGCCCGGGGTTGGAAGGGGAAAGCGAGAACGGGAGGCGGCGTTCATACAGACCATTCATACCGTCAGCCTTGGCGAGCAGGCCCTTCAAACTGTCATCCCGAGCGAGCAGGAGCGAGCCGAGGGACCTGTGAAATGGCGACTGGCGACCGATAGGTCGCCTTCACGAGCCCTTTTAAAACCCGTCGCGGAGCCGAATCGAACAGATCCCTCCGCTACGGCCCGCTGGGCCTTCGGTCGGGATGACAGGAAGGAGCGGTCGCTCGCTCGAGATGGCAGTCGTCTCCTGCCGAAACGACCCAGACGTGATGAGGAGCGTGTCTCCCCTGCTCCCCCGCGGGCGCCGGGCGGCCTTGCAATGAGGCAAAAGGGCCTCGGGCCCTCTCGGATCCTGCTCGCTGCCTCATTGCCTCACTACCCCAGCAATTCCGGCGATGAAGGGCCGTGGAACGGCCCTTCATCGCCGGAATTGCCGCAGCTTGACAAAAAATCCTTGCAATCGTGCCGCACTTCGGAGAGAATGAATGAGTGTTCATTCATGTTGAGAGCCCCTTTTATCTTCCCGCCGGAGGTCAGCTGTGGATTACAAAGTAGACGTGCGTGACATCAAGTTCCAGCTCTTCGAATGGCTCAAGATCGGAGAGGTCCTCGAGGCGGAGAAATTCGCCGACTGGGACGAGGAAAACATCGGGATGGTCATCGACGAGGGGCTCAAGATCGCCCAGGAACAGATGGCTCCGTGCAACGAGGACGGTGACCGCATCGGCGCCCAGTACGCCGCCGGCAAGGTCACCCTGCCGGAGTCCTTCAAACCGGTTTTCAAGACCATCTGCGAAGGCGGCTGGATCGGTCTGCTCGCAAGCCCCGAGTTCGGCGGCATGGGTCTACCGGAGACCGTGGGCACCGCAGTCAACGAGTTTTTCAACGGCGCCAACGTGTCGCTGTCGCTGACCCTGATGCTGACCCGCGGCGCCGGCGCCATGATCGAAGGCTTCGGCACCGACGAGCAGAAGGCGCATTACGTCGAAAAGCTCTACTCGGGTGAATGGACCGGAACCATGTGCCTCACCGAAGCGCAGGCAGGTTCCGACGTCGGAGCCTCGAAGACCAAGGCGGTCAAACAGGATGACGGGTCGTATGCCATCTCCGGCGAGAAGATCTTCATCACCGGCGGCGATCACGATCTCGCCGACAACATTGTCCACCTGGTCCTCGCCCGCACCCCGGGGGCACCGGTTGGAACGAAGGGGCTCTCGCTCTTCATCGTCCCCAAGATCCGGGTCAACGCCGACGGTTCACTGGGTGAGCCCAACGACGTCTTCACCAACAACATCGAAGAAAAAATGGGCATCCACGGCTCGCCCACCTGCACCCTGGTCTTCGGCCAGAACGACGGCTGCCAGGGCTTCCTGCTTGGCGAGGAGGAACAGGGCATGAAGCTCATGTTCCACCTCATGAATCCGGCGCGGGTCGACGTCGGTCTGCAGGGCCTCGCCGCCGCCGGAGCAGCCCACCAGCAGGCGCTCTCCTACTCGAAAGAACGGCTGCAGAGCCGCAACTGGAAAGAGATGAAGAACCCGGAGGCGCCGCAGGTGCCGATCATCGAGCACCCGGACGTGCGCCGGATGCTCCTGAGTTCCAAGGCCTACACCGAGGCGATGCGGGCGATCCTCTACCAGACCGCCTACTACATCGACAAGTCCCACCTCACCGAGGGCGAAGAGGGCGAGCGCTACCACAGCTACGTCGAGATGCTGACCCCCATCTGCAAGGCGTGGTGCTCGGAGTGGGGCCTCCAGGTGACCCACTGGTGTCTGCAGGTGCATGGTGGCTACGGTTACACCAGCGACTATCCGGCCGAGCAGTTCATGCGCGACGTCGAGATCGCCACCATCTACGAAGGAACCAACGGTATTCAGGCACTCGATTTTGTCGCCCGCAAGCTGCCGATGAACAACGGCCAGACCATCCGCGAGCTGCTGGGGATGGCCGAGGCCACCTTCAAGAAGGCCAAGGGCGATCCCGAACTGATGGAGCCGGCGTGGATGCTGGCCGCGGCCCTCAAACAGATCGAGACGATCTCCAAGGAGCTGACCAAACGCCCCGACGCCATTCAGTTGGTCCTGCTCAACGCGCCGCCGCTGCTCGACATGGTCGGCACGGTTCTCGGGGCCCACTTCCTGATGGAGCAGGCCCTCCTCGCCAAGGAAAAACTGGCGGCCATTCTCGCCGAGAAGGGTGTCGGCTCCGACGACAAGAAGGCCTACAAGGCGTTTCTCATGGACAACGCCGAGGCCGCCTTCTACCACAACAAGATCCAAACCGCGATTCACTTCGCCTACCGAGCGCTGCCGACGGTGGCGGCCAAGGGTGCGGCCATCCGCTCCGGCGAGAAGACGCCTCTCTACGCGATCATGTAGCAATTCTGACCGCCGCAGGGCCGGCGGTCAGAATTGCAGCGCCGCGAGCTGCGCCCGCGGCGAATGGGAACGAACTTCGAGCCCCCGCGGTCGCCGCGGGGGCTCGCTGCAATTCGTCACGCCGCCTCGGCGGGACGAATTGCTAGGCGATGGTGACATCCTTACAGAGGAACACGTCCTGGATGGCGTTGAGCAGGGCGACACCCTTCTTCATCGGTTTCTGGAAGCTCTTGCGGCCGGAGATCAGACCCATGCCGCCGGCGCGTTTGTTGATCACCGCGGTGACCACCGCCTGCGCGAGGTCGTTCTTGCCTGAGGCCCCGCCCGAGTTGATGAGCCCGGCGCGACCCATGTAGCAGTTCACCACCTGCCACCGTGTGAGCTCGATGGGGTTGTCGGGAACCAGCTTTTCGTACACCAGCGGGCTGGTCTTGCCGAAACCGATGGCGGTGTAGCCGCCGTTGTTGGTGGCCTGCTTCTGCTTGATGATGTCGGCCTCGATGGTCACCCCGAGGTGGTTGGCCTGGCCGGTGAGATCGGCCGACGCGTGGTAGTCGACGCCGTCTTTTTTGAACGCCGGGTTGCGCAGATAGCACCACAGGACGGTCGCCATACCCAGCTCGTGGGCCTGCTGGAAGGCGTCGGAGATCTCCATGATCTGGCGGCGGCAGTTGTCCGAACCGTAGTAGATGGTGGCGCCGATGGCCGATGCGCCGAGGTTCCACGCCTGTTCGACCGAAGCCCACAGGGTCTGGTCGTATTCGGTGGGGTAGGTCAGCATCTCGTTGTGGTTGATCTTGACCAGGAACGGGATCTTGTGGGCGTACTTCCGCGATACCGCCCCCAGCACGCCAAGGGTCGAGGCGACTGCGTTGCACCCTCCCTCGAGGGCGAGCTCGACGATCTTCGCCGGGTCAAAATAGATCGGGTTGGGAGCGAACGAAGCCGCACCCGAGTGCTCGATCCCCTGGTCCACCGGCAGGATGGAAACGAAGCCCGTGCCCGCCAGACGCCCGGTGTTGAAGATCCGCTGCAGCGACTCCATCACCCGCGGGGAGCGGTCGCTGAGGGCCACCACCCGGTCGACGAAGTCCGGCCCCGGCAGGTGGAGCTGGTCCTTGGAGATGCCCTTACAGGTGTACTTGAGCAGCGACGCCTTGTCTCCGAGGTGCTTTTGAATGGTATCGATCATGTTTTCCTCCCGTGTGCTGGAACATTGTAAGGCATCCCCGCAAACGTTGGAACGTTGAACGTTTCAAGGTTCAAACGTTCCCTAGCGGCCGCGGCCGTACCGGAACCCGAATAAAGCGGCCAGGGTCGAGCCCTTGACGACAGTCGTGGAGGCGATGGCAATCCACACCGCCTCGACGCCCCAACCACGAGATACCAACCACATCGCGAGCGGGACCCGGATCGCGGTCAAACCGATCTCGATCGCGGCGGGAACGGCGGTCCACTGGGCACCGGCGAAGGCACCGAGCAGCACCACCTCGGCGGCCATGAAGAGCTGGGTGAGGCCGACCAGAAGGACATAGGTCGTGCCCGCCTCGACGACGCCGGGATCGTTCGAAAAGACACGGATCGCCCCTTCCGGAAAGGCCACGAGCACCACGGTCACGGCGCCCACCGGCAAACAGGTCAGAAACAGGGTCCGCCAGGCGCAGCGCACGGCCCGGCGAGCGTCGCCGGAACCGAGGTTCTGACCCACCAGGGTGGTCGCGGCCGCCCCCATGCCGGCGCACACGAAGTAGTTGAGCACTTCGAGCTTGTGGCACACGCCGAGGGCGGCCACCGCGGGGGTACCGAAGGTGGTGATGACCCGGGTCAGGAGGATGTAGATCAACGAAAAAAGCGCACCTTCGATGGCCAGCGGGAAGCCGACCCGGAACGACCTCCAGGTCTCGGCCAGGGGCGGCGCCAAGAACCCGAGAACCGGGGGCCTGATGCCGAGCCGACCCAGGAGGACCCAGCCGCGAACCGCTGCGACCGACCACGACACGACGGTGGCGATGGCAGCCCCCATTACCCCGAGGGCGGGCAGCGGTCCGATACCGAAGATCAACAGCGGGTCCGCCACCAGGTTGACCGCCGCGGCCACCGCCAGAAGCTTGAGCGGTGTGCGGGCGTCGCCGACCGCGCGAAACGCCGCCGACATCCACACAAAAATGAAATAGGCCGGCATCCCGGCCAGGATGACCCACATGTAGCGCAAACCCTCGGCGGTCACATCGGGCGCGGTCCCCATGAAGACGAAAACCGCGTGGCTCGTAAGCAGACCGATGCCCGACACGATCGCCGCGCTCCAGACACCGAGGGTCTGGCCGGCCGCAGCCGCGCGGGCCGCACCCGCCTCGTCGGCGGCGCCGACCGATCCCGCGAGCACCGAACCCGAACCCGAGGCCATGCCCTCGCCGAGGGTCTGGGCCAGCCACATGGTGAACCCTGCCGTAGAGGCGGCTGCCAACGCCACCGGTCCGACCCGGCCGAGCCAGAAGGTGTCGACGACGAGGAAACCCGCCTGAAGCAGCGCCGCCATGGCGGCCGGAGCACCCAGGTGAAGGATCGCGCGGTCGATCGAACCCGAGACCATCAGCGCGCGGTGGCGGAGAACGTCATTCACGGTGGTGGAGGATAGCAGGCGCAATTCATGGTATTTCGGATTTCGAATTTCGAATTTCGGATTTCCATCGCACCGGCACGCCCCGTACATTTCGGGTCATGGATTTCGGCCGCTCGAAAAAAACGACCTCCCCGGGATGGCCAGGGGAGGCCGGTCGGTAACTCAGAACTCAGAACTCAAACCTAAGAACTCAAAACTGAGAACTACGCCTTTGGTGTCGTAGTCACCTCATCGGTGAACTGGATTCCCAGGCGCTGGAGCTCCTCGAGGGCGGGCTCGTAGAACTCCTTCATGACCGGCACGATGACGCCCGGCTTCCTGAAGCGCCCTTCGAGAATGAAGCGCACGCCTACCGCCGCCGGCAGACCGACGGTGCGGTTCATCGAGGAGTCGCCGCCGGGGATGCCGAAATCGATCATGGTCGAGGTGATGTGCTCGGTCCGGTCGGGAAACTCCGCGACGAAGGTGTGCTGGAGGACCAGCATGTCGCGCTCGCCCTCGGCGTAGGACATCTTCTGGAGCATCCGTTTGGTCAGAATGTCGACCGGTGCCGTCGGCCCCGGCAGACGGTCGTTCCCGAAGAGCCCCAGCCACTCCATCCCGGCGAGTTCGGGACCGTCGGCATCGATGCCGAGGTGTGCCGCGACTTTCGCCTTGAGGTTGTCGGTGCCGTCGATACCGGCAAGCTGGGCCGTCAGATCGGCGTAGGTCTTGCCCTCGAGGCCATCGATACCGTCCGTGCCCAGCCAGTCCAGCCGAGCCGTCTGCTTCTGGATCGCACACCACGCCGGAAAGCGCAGGGTGCCGCGGAACATGACGTCACGCGGATCGATGCCGTAGACCTCGGTATAGGGCATGGAGTCGCGGTTGGCGTAGCCCTGGAGCGCAGTGGCCTTTCCGTCGATCTCCACCTCGACCGGCCACACATGGTCAAAGAGTTCAGATCCGGGCACATCGGCGACCTTGCCCTCGCGGCGGTAGCGCGAGGTGTTGAGCCCCGCCAGCAGCACCCCACGCGGGCTCCACGAAAACTTGTAGCCGTAGGGGTTGTCGTTGGCTTCGGGAGCCGGCAGGCCCCCGCAGTAGGACTGGAAGGTGGTGATCTCACCGCCCTCGGCGTGGACCCGGTCGATCACCTGCATCGCTGTCATGTGGTCGATGCCGGGGTCGACCCCGAGCTCGTTGAGGAGAATGATCCCCTTTTCCTTGGCTTCGGCATCGAGAGCCTGCATGTCCTCTTTGACATAGGACGTGGTCACCATATGCTTACCGACGTTGAGGCATGCGCGGGCCACCTGCGGGTGGAACTGCCACGGCAACAGGCTCACCGCCACGTCGTGGTCGGCGATGATCGACTCGAGCCGCTCAGGCTCCGCGGTGATGTCATACGCCATGGGGGTCCCGTTGGGATGGCCGTCGATGATCTCCTCCGCCTTGCTCACCGTCCGGCTGGCAACGGTGACGTGGAAACCATGATCGAGCAGATACCGCACGTGAGCGCGAACCACCAGTCCGGCTCCGAAAACAACAACTTTCTTCATGAGAGGGTCCTTTCTCAGCGGCCTGATGCAGCCGCATTTCGTCCGGTTTGACACTTCGGGTCAGCTCCCGAGAGTCGCCACCATCACGGCTTTGATGGTGTGCAAACGGTTTTCGGCCTGATCGAAGACCCGCGACTGCGGCCCTTCGAACACCGCGTCCTCCACCTCCTGGATGTCCGGGTTCTGCTTCGCGACCTCGGTTTCCAGGTTGTGAAAGGCCGGCAAACAGTGGAGGAAGATGGTGCCGGACTTGCCGGTCATCGCCATCATCTTCATGGTGATCTTGTAGCCGCCTAGAATCCTGATCCGCTCTGCGATCAGGCTCTCTTCACCCATCGACGCCCAGACATCGGCATAGATGGCATCGGCACCCGCCACGCCCTCCTCGATCGACGACGTCACGGTCAGCGAACCACCGGTCGACGACGCGATCTCGCGCACCGCCGCCGTCAGGTCCGGCTCCGGGAAGAGTTCTTCGGGCGACACGATCCTGCAGTGCATGCCGAGCTTGGCACAACCCACCATCAGCGAGTTGGCGACGTTGTTGCGGCCGTCGCCGACGTAGGCCAGCGTCTGGCCCTTGAGATCGCCGAACTCCTCCTGCATCGTGAGCACGTCGGCCAGAAACTGGGTCGGGTGCCAGTGGTCGGTGAGCCCGTTCCACACCGGCACACCGGCATACTCGGCCAGGGTCTCCACCGTCTGGTGGGCAAAGCCGCGGAACTCGATGCCGTCGAACATCCGGCCAAGGACCCGCGCCGTGTCGGCGACGGTCTCCTTCTTGCCGAACTGAATATCGCCCTTGCCCAGGTACTCGGGGTGGGCGCCCTCGTCGATGCACGCCACGGTGAAGGCGCAGCGGGTCCTTGTGGAGGGTTTTTCGAAAAGCAGGGCGATGTTGCGGCCCTCGAGCGAACGGCGACGGACGCCGGCCTTCTTCTCGGTCTTCAGTTCGGCGGACAACTGCAGCAGATAACGAATCTCATCGGGAGAGAAATCAAGCAGTTTGAGGAACGACCGGCCCTTGAGATCGACAGCCATGCAGGTCTCCAATTCAGAACTCACGCCGGTGCTTGTGAAATCCTGCACCGGCGCCGTGGCATGGTACCTCTCGAGGGCTCTTTTGCCAAGCCGCTGATGATCCGATAAAGAGGAGGGAGGCATCCGGGGACGAAATCCCTTCCGAACCCGGAGTCCAGCGCTTTCGAAAACCCCGAAGAGGCGTCTACCGGCGAGGGCGACGACAACTCCGGCAGACGACTCATGCGGGTATCGACGTATGATCGTCGAAGAACGAAAAGAATGCGAGCGACGCATGATCTCGACGCGCATTCCAGAGGGCGAAGCGGGACCGCCGCCGGGGCCTGACCGCCAGGGCCTGCCGGATGGCCTCTTCCGGTGGCGCGAGTGGCAACTCTGGCTGCTCGCCGTGGTGCCGGTGCTGTATTTCTTCCCCGCGCTGTTCCTCGGGAAAACCCTCTATTTCCGTGACATCTACCAGCTCGCCCTACCCAAGAAAGCGCTCCTCGCCGACCTCGTGCTCTCAGGCCAGTTCCCGTTCTGGGACGCGCTGCTCCACGGCGGACAGCCGTTCCTGGCAAACCCGGTCAACCAGGTCTTCTACCCGACCAATCTCCTCTACCTCGCACTCGGCGCGACCACCGCCTTCAACCTCGAGATCACACTCCACCTTGCCGTGGCCGGCATGGGCACCTATGTGCTGACACGCTGCCTGGGGATGCGGCCGTCAGCGAGCCTGCTCGCGGGTGTGATCTACGCGTACTCGGGTCCGATGCTCTCCTATGTCAACCACATCAACAGGTTCTACGCCCTGGCGCTCCTCCCGCTGTTGCTCGTCTCGTGGCACCTCTTCTGGCGTGCCCGGCACCCGTTGTGGTGCACGGTCGCCATCCTCGTCGAGGTCACAATCTGGCTGTCCGGGGGCGCTGAGTTCGCCCTGTTGGGCGGCGCACTGGTGGCAGCCTGGAGCGTGGTATTTCCCTACCCATCCACGACGTGGCGACAGCGGATCCTGACACTCCTGGTTCTCCAGGCGCTAATCCTCGGAGCCGTCGCGATCCAGATCGTCCCGGCCGTGCCCGTGATCCGGGACTCCGCCCGGGCGGAGGGGATGAGCTTCGCGTCGTTTTCCGCCTGGTCTGTTCACCCATCACGCCTGTTCGAACTCGTGATTCCCGGTTTCTTCGGGCACACTGATACCCTCGACGAAACGGCGTACTGGGGGCGGGATCGGGTGACGGAGGAATTCCCCTACATCCTCAGCCTCTACGTCGGACTGCTGCCGCTGATCCTCGCTGCAGCCGCCGTTGGCGGCCGCAGCAGCGGTCGCTTTCCCCGTCGCCTGGTACTCTTCCTCGCCGCAGTCACCGGGATTGGCGTCACGATGTCGCTCGGTAGGTACCTGCCAGGGTTCAGGGCCGCCTTCGAGCTGGTTCCGCAGTTTTCGGTGTTTCGCTTCCCGGTCAAGTTCCTGGCGGCCGCTTTGCTGCCCATCGCTCTCCTCTCCGCAATGGCGGCCCACTTCATTTTCGATTCAGGGGCAGCCTCCAGACGCCCGTCCAGGATTCTCGCCGTCATCACCGGGATCTCCGGAATCGTGGTTGCGGTAGCTTTCGCCGTTCTCCGGTATGCCCCCGAGGCCACGGTGCGGATCCAGGAAATCCTGTTCGGCATCCACTCGCCGTTGATTGCCGAGGGCCTTGAGACCGCTTTCGGCCGCACCACACTGATTGTTTCCCTGGGCTTCCTGGTGTTCCTGTCCCGAACCCTCCGAGTCCATCCGTGGCAGCCTGCCGTAATAGTCGGGCTGGTTCTCGTCGACCTCGTGTGGGCGGGATTGCCGGTGAATCCGACGGCGCCTCGGTCCGTTTTCGAGAACGAACTGGCAGCAGCGGCCGCGATCCTGTCATTCGACGAGGAAGGTCGGGTCTACAGCACGCCACAACCTTCTGACCTGGTGCTCTTTGCACCATCGAACGATCCCTACCACCGATACAGGTGGAACCTCGACGTGCTGAACACCTACCTGCCGTGGCTCTATGGCCTGCCGGTCGTGTTCCACGACGACTTTGACGGGTTGGCCGCGTCACGCATCCGTTCGATGACCGATCTGGTCACCGCATCCGGTTGGCAGCGCCGGGTTCCGCTGCTATCAGCTGCCGCGGTGCGCTGGATCGTGAGTCACGAAAGGCTCGACCACCCGCAACTCGAGCCGCTGTTCGAGATTCCCAATGCCTCGAATCGGCGTTTTTTCGTATACCGAAACCTCGGATCGGCACCGATGGTGGGGTTCGTTCGCACGGCGCTTCTTGCCGGATCCCCGGAAGAATCCCTTCGCCTCATGACGGAGCCTGGGTTCGACCCGCGGTCGGAAGTGGTTCTGGACGAACCTGGAACGGCCGGGCCTCCGGGGCCTTCCGCAGTCGATACGAGCCCCGCCGAAGCCGAGGACTGTCAAGCGGCCATGTCGGTGCACCGGCGCACGAATCACTGGACGGTGATGATCGACACCGCGGTCGCCGGATGGGTCGTCTTCTCGGAGTCGTTCAATCCCGGTTGGCGGGTCTCGCTCGACGGCGAAACGACAGCTCAACTGCACGCCAACTTCGCGTTTTCGGCGGTCTTCGTACCTGCAGGCACTCACGTTGTCGACAGGCGCCACGTTCCAAAAGGCTTCCCTGCGGGCCTCGGAATCTCGCTCCTGTCGGTGGTCGCCCTGGTGTTCGCGGTTCGCCGGTTCGCACACGGATGACGTCTGCCCCCAACCATGAGATCTGGATCCTCCAGATCGGCCACCGGCGGGACGTCAATGACCGGCTCACCTACCGGGAACCGCCCGGTGATTTCTCGGTGTCGGAACCGTAATCTCCTCTGTTCACCGGATCGCCCTCACCCTGTCGGATCCTCTGTCGTCCCACCCGAGGGAGCGCAGTAACCCCTCGTCTATCATCCCGACCGAGGGCGCGCAGCGACCGAGCGGAGGGATCTGGGGGGTGGCTCGCGGAACAGCGTTGCCTGGAGCCCCCACCCAGATCCCTCCGCTCGCTTCGCTCGGTCGGGATGACAAGATGGAGCGGTGTACGCTTCGGTCGGGATGACAAGATGGAGCGGTGTACGCTTCGGTCGGGATGACAGCGTGGTGGGGCGGACGTTGCAGGCGACGGCCCGGGATGCAGTAGAATCGCCCGTCGAGTCTGGAGGAGCCTGATGCCGCTGCAATCGATCAAGAAACGCGCCGCGGAGGCGGTTGCCGCCGCCCTCGAGGCCGAGTTCGACCACCGGCCCGAGGAGGTGGTGTTCGAGGTGCCGCCGCGGCGCGATCTCGGCGATCTCGCCTGGCCCGGCGCGCTGCCTTTGGCCAAGGTCCTGCGCCGGGCGCCGCGGCAGATTGCCGAGGCGGTTGTCGAGAAGGCGGTGTGGCATGACGAAGTGGAGCGCGTGGAAATCGCCGGTCCGGGTTTTCTCAATCTCTTTCTCCACCGCAACCGCATGCTCGCCGGACTCCTCGGGGGCGAAGCGGACGCGGTAGAAGCGGTGGCTTTCAAGACCATCGTCGAGCACACCAACATCAACCCCAACAAGGCCGCCCACATCGGCCACCTGCGCAACGCCGTGCTTGGCGACATCCTGGTGCGCTGCCTGCGCCACCTCGGCTCCGACGTCGAAGTCCAGAACTACATCGACGACACCGGCGTCCAGGTCGCGGACGTGGTCGTCGGTCTGCTCTACCTGCCCGAGACCGGGCTCGCCGCCAGCCTCGGTGTCGAGCCCTGCCGCCGCGACGAGCTCATCGAGATGGTGATGGAAAGGGCGCCGGGGGACGGCGTGCCCGCCGCCTCGACAAAGGACTTCGACGACCTGTGCTGGGAGATCTACCCCCGGGTCACCAACCGCTATGCTGAGGACCCGGATTTCACGATCCACCGCGCCGAGATCCTGCACCACATCGAGGCGGGATACGGCGATCTCGAGCTCGACCAGGCGCTACACCTGCTGCGCGGGTCGGTGGTGGCAGGCGAGGCCTTCAACGGCCGCGCGGTGGCCCGGCTCGCGGCCGCCATCGCCGACGGGAACGTGCGCTGCCACCTCGCCACCATGGCGCGTCTTGCCGTGCCGTACGATCTGCTGCCTCACGAGTCCGACATCATCCGGCTCGGCTTTTGGGACCGCGCCTTCGTGTTGCTCGAGGAGGCCGGCGCCATCCGTCTCGAGGAGGCCGGCAAGAACTCGGGGTGCTGGGTGATGTCCCTCGCAGCGAGCCCCGAGTTTGCCGACATGGAGGACCCCGACAAGATCCTGGTGCGTTCCAACGGCACGATCACCTACACCGCCAAGGACATCGCCTACCAGCTGTGGAAGCTCGGGTTGCTGCGCGACCGTGACGGCTCGCGCCACGATTTCGGATACCGCCCCTTCGCCGACTGGCTCCGCGCCGGGCCCGCGGCGCCGGTGCACTACGGCAGCGGCCCCGACCTTCTCGTGCAAACCACCTCGACCGTCGGGGAGTCGGTCCCATGCCGTTCTTTCGGCGCTGGCGAGCGGGTCTACAACGTCATCGACGTCCGCCAATCCTATCCCCAGAAGGTGGTCAAGGAGGCGGTCAGGGTGCTCGGCCACCCGGAGGCCGCCGACAACTCGATCCACTTCGCCTACGAGATGGTCGCCCTGACGCCGGCCGCGGTGCGGGTCATCGAAGAGCGGACCGGGACCTCCTTCGGTCTCAGCGACGAGGAGATGTCCAAGGCCTATGTCGAGATGTCGGGCCGCCGCGGCATCGGCGTCAAGGCCGACGAGTTCCTCGACGTGTTGGTGGATTCCGCGGAGGACGCCGTCGTCGGCCGTCTCCAGGGCAGCGGTGCGCCAGCCGACGTGGCCGACCGCGCGCAGGCTATCGCGGTCGGCGCTTTGCGCTATCTGATGGCCCGCCAGTCCCGCAACCGGGTCCTGGCCTTTGACTTCGACGAGGCCCTCGCCTTCGAGGGGGACACCGGTCCCTATCTCCAGTACTCGGCGGTGCGAGCGCGGAAGATCTTCACCAAGCTCGCCGAACGCCGTGGCGAAGGCCGCTTCGAGCCTTCCGAAATCGCTGAACTCGCGGGAGTCGAGCTGGACGACGATCTGTGGGATCTGGTGCTGCAGATGGCCCGCCGCCGCGAGATCGTCGCCCAGGCGGTGGCAAACCTGGAGTTTTCGTTGCTCGCCCAGCACGCCCACGAGATGGCGCAGCTGTTTCACCGTCTCTATCACAACCACCCCGTGGTCCCCGAGGACGATGACCACAAACGGAGGCTTCGCAGGGCGGTTTTCACCGTGTTCAGCGACGAGATGCAGGTGCTGCTCGAGGAGCTGCTGGGGATCCCGGTGCCGGAGGAGATGTGATCGTCCGAAAAATTCGGAATTCGGAATTCGGAATTCGGAATAGCAGAGGACGAGTTCTGTGAAGGGGAAGGCAACCGTGAACGAAGATTCAAAAAGACGCCTCTTCGAACGCATCGCGAAACAGCTCGAAGAGCTGCTCGCGAAAACTGACGACCGCACGGCTCACTGCGCCACCGCCGCAGCGCTGCTCCACCACAAGGTGCCCGGCGTGTCGTGGACGGGCTTTTACTTCCTCAAGGGCGGCGAACTCGTCGTGGATGCCTACCAGGGCCCGGTCGCGTGCCAGGTGCTCGAGCGGCACGAGGGCGTGTGCTGGGCGGCCATCGACGCCGACGCGACCCAGGTCGTCGACGATGTCCACGCCGTCCCGAGCCACATCGCCTGCGACGATAGGACGAGGTCGGAAGTCGTGGTGCCCATCCACGACGCCACCGGCAGGCCGATCGGTGTCCTCGACATCGACTCGCATCAGCCTGCGCATTTCGACGCGATCGACGCGGAGGGATACGGACGGGTCGTCGGGCTCCTCGAAAAACGCTGGAACCGGTAACGAAAGGAAGCACAATGGCGACAACTCATCTCAGAGGAAACCCGATCAACACCAACGGCCGGCTGCCCGCTGTGGGGAGTCCCGCGCCGGCCTTCAAGCTGACCAACGGCTCGCTCGCCGACGTGGGCCTCGGGGCGTTCGCCGGCAAGCGAAAGGTCCTCAACATCGTCCCGAGCCTCGACACCGCGGTCTGTGCGGCCTCGGCCCGGTTCTTCAACCAGGCAGCAGCATCGCTCGATCACACGACCGTGTTGGTGATTTCCGCCGACTTGCCGTTCGCGCAGGGGCGATTCTGCACCACCGAAGGCCTCGCCAACGTCGTGCCGCTGTCGATGATGCGGGACAAGAAATTCGCGAGTGACTACGGCATCCTGCAGATCGACGGTCCAATGGCCGGTTTGTGTGCCCGCGCAGTGGTTATTCTGGACGACAACGACGTCGTCCTCTACACACAGCTGGTGGACGAAATCACGACCGAGCCGGACTACGAAGCGGCCCTCGCGGCGCTCGACTGAGGAACGACGAACTCACCTCGACCGCTGCTCGGCCGGGCGAGGCAATGGGAGAGCGCCAGGGAATTTGTGGGAACCGGGCGCGTACAGAACGGAGTGAGCATCGCCATGACCAGCCGCCAGCCAGTGCCTGCCGCTTTTGCGGCCGATCTGCCGGTTGAATCGCACACGGTCGTGCTCGCCCAGCACGGCGAAGCGGCGGCGCTCGACGAACTCGCGCGCAGTTGCCGGCAGCAGGCCTACGTCTTCGCCCTCCAACTCATCGGCAACCCCGACGACGCCCTCGACGTCGCCCAGGACGCCATGGTGCGGTTTTTCCGCTCACTCGGGAGATTCGACCCGACCCGGCCGGTCCGCCCCTGGCTGCTGCGGATAGTCCGCAATCTGGTCCGCGACCGCGCCCGCCGCAACCGCATCCGCAGGACCGAGTCCCTCGAGCCCGCGGACGACGACGCGCTGCGGTTCGAACCGAGGGACGAGAGCCCCGACCCCGAGGCGCAGTCGGTTCGCCGCGAGCTCCAGCGATTGGTCTGGGAGTGTCTGCAGGAGCTGCCGTCGGGTTACCGCGAGGTGCTGGTCCTCCGCGACTACCAGGACCTCGCCTACGCTGACATCGCGTCCACACTCAACATACCCAGGGGAACGGTGATGTCCCGCCTGCACCGGGCGCGCCGTCTCCTGCACGATCTGGTGCATGACAGACAGCGCAGCACCGGGGAGGCCAGAGATGCCTGATCAGTGCCCCCGCGCATTTGACGAGACCATGCTTTCGGGACATCTCGACGGCGAGTTGACCCAGTCCGCGGAGCAGAAGGTCACGATTCACCTCGAGGACTGCGCCCACTGCCGCGGTTTGCTGGCGGACCTGCAGGCTCTCCGGGAGGCAACCATGTCCACCGTGTTCTCGAAACCCGCCGACGACCAGTGGGACGAACTGCCCCGCACCACTTCGAGCTTTCTGGCTCGGGGCTCGGGCTGGGCGCTGGGGCTGGTGTGGCTGGCGGCGGTCATCAGCTACGGTCTGTGGCAGTTCTGGCAGTCGTCGGCCAATCTCTTCGAGCGCGTGCTGGTGTTCGGCGGGTTGAGCGCGCTGGCTCTCCTCTTCACCTCGGTGGTACTGGACCGCATCGCCTCGGCGAAGACCGACCGCTACCGGGAGGTGAAGAAATGATCGTCATCACCGACAACCGCATCGTGGGGAAGCGGGTGGTCCGAACTCTCGGTCTGGTGCGGGGCAATACAATTCGTGCGCGCCATATCGGAAAGGACATCTTGGCCGTGCTGCGCAACATCGTGGGCGGCGAGATCTCCGAGTACACCAAGATGATGGCCGAGGCCCGCGAGCAGGCCCTCGACCGGATGGTGGAAGAGGCCGAAGAGCTGGGCGCGAACGCGGTCATCATGACGCGGTTCGCCACGTCAGAACTCATGCAGGGCGCGTCGGAACTCCTCGCCTATGGCACCGCAGTCGTCGTCGAGGACGACGAGCCGGCTAAAACGTCCAGATAACGCCCGCGTTGGCTCCCCAACCACCCACATCCATCGAGCCCGTCACGGATGCGACCGGTGTCACCTGATACGTCACGTCGCTGCTGCCATAGCGGTAGATCGCCTCGGCGAAGAACCTGGCCCGGCTTTGACCGATGCTGAAACCGAGGATGCCGTAGCCGCCCCATGGGTTTTCCGCGCCGCCATCGTTGAGGTTGACCCAGAAGTACGTCGCACCGACACCGATGTAGGGCTTGAAGGAACCCTGGGTGTTGAACAGGTAGCGAATACCGAGGTCGGTGGGAATCACCTGAACGCTGTCTTCATATCCGGCGATGGTGCTGACGTTGTCCTGTCCCTCGAGCCACGTCCAGGTCAGATCGCCGACCCAGTTCTGCCCGCCGACTGAAACACGCACGCCTGCCCCCAGCGCAGATGCGTCTTCGTTGATTTCAGTCCACGTGCCAAAAAGACTGTATCCGCCACCCGCCCACGCGGGGACGGCCAGGATGCAGATCCCCAGAACGAGAAGAGCCTTGCGCATGTATACCTCCACCACTCCGATTTTCAATTATTCAATTATTCGATTCGAAACGACGACTGCTCTGTCGGGATAATTGTAATACACCATGCCGCCGCACGGCCTCCTCGGGCCCTGAAGGGCACTCGGAAGATCCTGGATGCCGATCCTAGATGCTGGATGCGTTCACCGGACGTGCCGTCTCAAACGATGTTGGGATCCCGGATCGTCTGTTGTGAGGTAAGGGTATCGGGCCCAACCATCGTTTGAGGGGGCACTCACGGGCAACAACACCGTGAGCATCGGGATGATCCCTTCGTGACACCGCCTCCCGGGGGGATCACGTGCGGCGGAGGTGCCTGGCATCCCGGCATGATGTTGTCCTCAACATCATGGCGGCGTGCCTGGCATCCTCTCGGGAACGACGCACAAAAACGGGGCTACGGCAATGTCCCCATGTAGCCCGACCTCGTCGTGGCCTGGTAACCGTCAACGGTGACCTCGATCGTGCGCCACTTGCGCTGGCCGACGCCCGACGTGACAAAGGTGAGGATGTAGCGCGACGACAACTCGTTCAGCATGTCGTCCACCACCTGGGGCATGTCGTCGGCGGCCGGGATGCGGCGGTAGTGGCCGCCGGAGGAATCGGCGATCAGGGTGAGGATCTCCTCGAACGACGGACCATCCCCAACCTCGAGAAAGGTCGGTGGCTCGACACCGAGCACGTAGATGGGAGTCTCGAGACGCCGCGCCACCGCTGTGGCCTCGTCGGGTCCGATTTTCGAGGCGTTATCGACCCCGTCGGTGAGCAGAATCGCCGCACGCCGGTGGTGGCTCGCCTTCTCCAGCGTCTCGGGAACCCGCAGCACCATGTCATACAGCGCGGTCGTGCTCCACGGCTTGATGGTCTCGAGGACTCTCGGCAGCAGATACCACCCCATCCCGAAGGGGAATCGCTCCACCACCTGGTCGTTGCCGAAGGTCCACAGGGCAAGCTCGTCGTCCTGCCGACGGTGCATCAGGAAGGACGTGATCAGCTGCAGGCTGCCGCTCATCTTGTGACCCGCCATCGAACCGGAGGTGTCGAGGATGAAGCACAGGCTGATGGGCAGGTCGCTCTCCAGATCGAGGTCCCGGATGGGCACCTCGATGCCGTCGATCCGGATGTGGAAGCTCTTCTGCGGAACGCCTGTCACCACTCTGCCCGACCTGTTGCGGACGGTCACCGGCACGACCACCGCATCGACCTCCACCTCCCCCTGGTACTGGGCGACAGCCACGCCGGGCAGCGTGCAGACTGCGACTGCAATCGCGGCGAAGACCGGAGGGAGGAGCCTCACTCGTCGCTTCCGTTGCGCGAGCCGAGGACTTCGCGGACGTCGCGGCCGCACGCTGAGCGATAACGATCCGCAGTGCTCTCCACGGCGCCGCGGCTCTCGTCGAGGTCGATCCGCACCACCCTGTGCATGGGGATGAAGAAGGTGCTGGGACCGATCAGCGATTCGCCGCTCGAGCGCTCCTGTCGCACCCAGTCATCGACCGCCTCGAGATCGAGGCCACGGATCACCACGCCGGAGGTGTCCAGTTGCACCACTGCGCCCCACATCTTCTCGCGTGGGTTGCTGCAGTTCACGATGACCAGCGATCCGGTGCCGATGCCGTCCATGCGCCGCGCCCCTCAGTCTCCGTCCGGGCTTTCGCTCTGCGACAGTTCGAGCAGCACACCGCCCGTTGACCGGGGGTGGACGAACGCCACCAGGCAACCGTGCGCTCCGGACTGCGGTTGTTCCGAGAGAAGCTCGAAACCCCTTTTCCGCAGGTCGGCCATCGATCGGCGGATATCTGCCACTCTGAGGCAGATGTGGTGCAGACCCTGGCCGCGCTTTTCGAGGTGGCGGGCGATCGGAGAGTCCGGTGTTGTCGGCTCCAGGAGTTCCAGGCGGCCGTCGCCCACCGACAGGAACGCCACCCGAACACCCTGAGCGGGCACGTTCTCCTCACCTTCGACGGCGAGCCCCAGCGCCTCGTAGAGGCGGCGGCCCTCGGCGATCGACTCGACGGCGATGCCGATGTGATCGAGCACGGGTCGTTCTCCCATCAGGCGGTCTCCAGCAGCATCCAAATTTCACGCGCGATCACCGGGTGTCGGATTTCGGACGATCCCTCACCGGCGGTTTTCAAATCCAACCTGTCACTCCCCTTCGTCCTCAACTGGCCGGCCCCGCCCAGCGCACGATCTGGATCCCAGTGTAATAGTGCTTCAGGATCTGCTCGAACTCCATACCCGACCGGGCGAGGCCATAGGCGCCGTTCTGACACAGGCCGACCCCGTGCCCCCAGCCGCGGCCGAGGAAATGGACGCGCCGTTCACCATCCGGGGTGGTTCTCGGGTTCATGCTGAACAATGTCTCCGGAAGGTCGAGCGCCCGCCGAACGTCGAAACCCTTGATTTCCTTGACCGAGCCCGACCGGCTCACTGCCGTCAAACCAATGACCCTCCCCGAGGGAGAACGCGCGGTCACCGTCAGACGTTCCAGATTCTGAACGCCCAGGGAGCGCTCGATCTCGGGCCACGAACGCTCGCGAACCCACTCGCGCCACGCCGAGCGCCGGTCCGCCTCGCCGCCGCCGCCGGATTGTCCGATGGTCAACGCCACCACCCGGTCGCCGTGCCGCAGCCGTTCGAGCAGGGTGCCCGGCAACACCTCCGCGTCGGCGCGACGCCGAAACCCGCCACTCCATCGTTCCCACAGCGGCAGCGGCATCGGAAGGTCCTCGCCGTGCTCCGCGCGGCGCGGAAAGATCCCGGCGCCGGCCGGTCGGGGGACCGCCTCCCCGGAGTCCCGTTCGATCTCACCGCTCAGCTCGAGGGCGGCGAGCGCCGCCGCCGCCGGCCAGGCTCCCTCGAGCCCATTCATCGGCGGGTCGAGGGGAATGATGTAAAGATCGGCGAGGAAGAGCAGCCGATCGAGGCCGTTTGCTGCAGGTGCGATCCCTTCCGGCGGTTCCACGCCGACCGCAGCCAGGAGCGCGTCCGCATACCCGGCGGCGCCGGTCATCTCGGGTACCGGCGCCACCCGGCCCGAGAACTGCTGCACCATCCGCACGACGTCGGCAGGGGCTGCTCCCGGCGCCAGCGGGAGCACGTCGCGGGCCACCGCAGCCGAAAAATCGACCGTCGACACCCACGGTCCGTCGGCGCCGGTTCCCACCAGCGGGATCGGACGCTCCCAGGCGCAGGGGACTCCGACGAGGTATGGTTGGGCGCGGCCCGAAAAGAGCAGCGAAGCGTCCTCTGTGTGGCCGCCGCAGGTCGAGGTGTACATGGCGTCAATGGGCTGACCGTCAAAGACCGCAATCAGCCCGGCAGTCTCCGCAATCGCGCGGTTCGACAACGAATGCTCGACGCCGGCGCCGTTGTAGACCTGGCATGCAGGGGTATCGCAAAGATCCCAGCCCTCGTCCGCGTGATCGCCGAGGTGCGCCACCGTGTAGGTGCGGGCGGCCACCGCCTGCGCTTTGAGGGCGTCGAGTTCGGGGAACTGCGAAGGCCCCATCTCGGCCGGCACCACCCCCTGGAGATAACGCTCCAGGTTGAGCTGGTTGATGACGAGAGTCTCGGTTCCCACCGCCCGCGCCAGCAGAATCCCGCGGTAGCGCCGGTCGCCCACCGCTACCGGCCAGTCGCCGGCGGGCTCGATGACAAACTCGCCCGCGCCGGTGACAACCACCCCTTCCGCGCCTTCGATCCTCAGAGCTCCCGTTTCGGCAACCCTAAACGCGCCCTGGAACCCGAGCGCCGCCAGGGCGGCTGCGGGATCCGCCGGCGCCGCCGCGGTCCACCGCACGCGCAGCCTCGTCAGCCCGGTCGCGGTGGAGCCCCGGCTGATCTGCACCCCTGCACCGAGGCCCCGCTGGATCCCGGCGATCGCTGAGGACACCGAGGCTTCATCCGAAAACGCTCCCACCTGCCACCAGTTCGGGCCCGCGGCGGACACAGTCAACTCGAGGGGGCCCCACAGCCAGGAAGATCTGGAGTCGACCGTGACCCAGTAGGCGCGTCCGGGTTGCGGCAGCACCACCGGCGCGCTCGATCTCGTCAGCAGAACCCGCACCAGCGGCGGGTCCATGTCACGGGCCGGCATCGCCGCCGGCGGTGGAACCGTGGGGACCCTGGTCGGCACCGGCGGCGGTGTCGGGCTTGTCGCCAGGGTCGCAGTCGGGGTCGGCGTCGGACCGGAGGGTTTCGGGCGTACCGGCGCCGGGGCGGGTGGTGCGCTGGCGCACCCTCCGATGGCCGCTGCGAGGAAGATGGCTGCCGCGCCCCTCACAGCCGCAGGCCCCCCTCACGGGAGGCGAGGCGCTCGGCCCGGTAATCCTGTCCGCGGAGCTCGACCGGGCGGCACATCTCGTAGAGCCGCGATCGGATCCTCTGCGACACCCGATCGGAGAGCGACTCTTCGTGATTCTTGGTGAAGTCCGAGAAGTTGGTCGTGAAGACGGTGACCCGCCCCTCGAGGTAGCGGGTGTTGACCAGGTAGTAGAGCAGATCCATGACCCACGGGGTGGCCTTGCCGGCGCCGAGTTCGTCGAGCACGAGCAGGTCCGACGTCACCAGGGGTTCGAGAATCGCCCGGCTCGATCCCGAGCCGTCAAAGGTCATCTGGATCTCGAGCACCAACGACGTGAAATCGACGAAACGACCGTGCACCGGCGGGCGTCTCTCATTCATGATCTGCTGCAGTGCCGCCACCGCCAGGTGGGTCTTGCCGGTGCCCACCGAACCCATCAACAGGAGGCCCTTGTTGTCTCCCGGGTAGAGATCGACGAACTCCTGGACCTGGCGTTTGGCTTTCACCAGGGTCGGGTCCTTCACGTTCCACAGCTCGAAGGAGTCGAGCGTGCAGTGCCGATAGCGGGCGGGAATTTCAGCCTGCGTCAAGAGCCGCTCGCGCACCCGGCCCTCGGCGCAGCTGCAGCGCCGGACCAGCTCGACGCCGTCGCTCAGGGTCAGAACCCAGCCGGTGCCGCCGCAGTCGGTGCAGGAATCAGGGGTGGTTTCGTTTTCGGTCATCGGCTCAGTATAAAGAGGAATTCGGAATTAGGAATTCGGAATTAGGAATTACCCGCCCCAACCATTCACCGTAAATGTAGTTCCGGGAACTCAGGGTTGTTGGAATGACTCGCCACACACCCGGCACGCGGGACGCGTGCCCCACAACTATCCCGGTGGTTCCTCCCTTGTGGGGCAGCCGTCCCGGCTGCCGGGCGGGTGGGACGGCGTGCGGCGGAGGTGCCTGGCTCCTCCCGGGAAGCGAGCACTGATACGGCTCAGAACGACGAACCGGGTTGGTCGAGGAAGGCGATCTCTTCCGAGGTGGACTGACGCCCGAGGATGGCGTTGCGGTGGGGGAAGCGTCCGAAGCGCGCGATGACGGCGTGGTGGCGGACCGCGTAGTCGAGAAAGAAGTCGAAGGTCTCGCGGTCGTCATCGGGAACCGAATCGGCGAGCTCGCGGAAGAGTGCAACGCTCCGTTCCTGGTCGGTCAGCTCTTCTGAATGTTCGAAGGGCAGATAGAAAAACACCCGTTCGATCGGTCGCAGCAAACGATCCGCCCCCGAGGCCAACCCCTGTGCCGCCACCTTGCGCGCGTCGGCGTCAAGCGCGAAGGACTCGGGCTGTCCGCGGTGGATGGCGCGTGGAATCTGGTCGAGCAGGAGGATCAGGGCGAGGCGGCCGCGCGGGGAACCCGTCCAGTGGTCCAGAATGCCCACCGCAGCGGACGCACACGCCGTGCCGAACCGTTCGCTGAGCGTCTCGTCGGTCTCGGGGCTGCGGCCCCACCACAGCTGCTTCTTCTCGGCCGCTACAGCGGAGTCGTCGGGGTTGTCACCGAACCACAGGGTCAGAAGATCGTCGCGGACCTGTTGCATGGAGATATCCTCTCATAGTCGATTTCGGATTTCGGATTTTCCATTCCACCACCTACCCGGCAGCCGTCCCGGCTGCCGGGTGGGTGGGAAGCACCTGATACTGCCTAAATATTCTGCCCGCAGATGGCGCAGATTGGTTTGAGTCAGATCAGCTCGAGAACCTTTTCCGGAGGACGACCGAGAACGGCGCGATCGCCTGAAAGCGCCACCGGGCGCTCGATCAGACGAGGGTGCTCCACCATCGCCGCGATCAGCTGTCTGCGGCTGAGCGACTGCTCCGCCAGACCGAGCTCGCCAAACTCACTTTCCTTGCGGCGCATGAGGTCCCTGGGTTTCATCCCCAGAGCCTTGAGGACCCGGTCGAGCTCGGCGGCCGACGGCGGGTTCTTCAGATACTGGACAATCTCGGGTTCGACGCCGCGTTCGCGCAGGAGGCTGACCGCCTTCCGCGAAGTACTTCAGCCGGGGTTGTGCCAGACGACTATGGGCATGATGCCGCACCTCCTCATCGACGATTATGCCTCCCCACGATCCGGATCATCGAGCAGACGGCTGAGCTCGTCGATCTCGTCGGCGTTCAAGGATCCGCCGTCGGCAAACAGCGACACCACCCGCACGTGTGAGGTCTCGAGCACCTGGCGCGCGAAATCCCGCACCATCCGCGCCAGACCGGAGGCCCGTGAAACCGAAGCCGTGTAGAGATGAAGCCCGTGAAAGACGTTCTTCCTGACCAGACCCTTGCGGACCATCCGCTCGATCGTGGTTCGGGTCGTTGAATAGGCCCAGTCCATGTGGTCGCCGATCCGCTGGTGGACCTCGCGCGCACTCAGGCCGTCCGCCTCCCACAGGATCTTCATCACCTCGAGTTCGGTCGGGTTGAGCTGCGGCAGGTCCTTGAGGTTGACCATGATGGCGAGTCCTCTCGAATGACTGTGCTACATATGTAGCGATATCGCCACAATAAGTCTATAGCCGCTCGCTGTCAAGAGAGGAGCCACCTTCAAAATTGTTGGCACGAGGCGGCTTGCCGAAGTGGGTGTTCGGGTGTCCAACAATGTTGAAAATGGCACCTCCGCCGCACGTGGCTCCACCCACCCTCAGCACTCGGACGTTTCCCGTCGGTGGGAGGGTGGGTGGAAAATCCGAAATCCGAAATCCGAAATTTACAACCCGAGGCGGTCGATTTCGACGAGCCCGGCGGTGACCTCGGCTCGCGCGGCTTCCAGGGCGTCGGTCGCCTGCCCCAGCACGGCCGGATCGAGACCGCTGTTGATCGCCACCTCGAGGACACCGGAACCGAGGTCGAAGGAGTACACCCGGCCCACAAACGTCCCGTCGCGGACCTCCCGAGCCACCCGCAGCATGGCCTCGGCCACGTCAACGTCCACCGCCGCCACCACCACGTCCGGGAATTCCGCCATCAGGTCCGGGTCGGTCACGATCAGGCGGAGTCCGGCCTCACGGGCGGCGTCCAGCACCCCGGGTTCGGGTTCGTCGCTTGCATACAGCGCGACGCCCACGTCGGTCACGTTGAGCGCCCACACACCTTCCACGCCCTGCTTCGTTTCGACCGCGGCCCGGTTCCGGTTGGTGTGAAAGCCCGCCTCGAAACCTCTCTCCAGAGCCTCCAACCACGGCCCCCCCGTGCCACGGAGGATGCCGACCCGCTGGTTGGGGGCAAGGGCAGCCGCAACCACGCCAGCGAGATACCCCGCCCCTTCGGGCAGGAACTCGATACCGGCCACATTGGCGGCCCGGGCGCGCCCCGGAAGCAGGACGAAAACGGTCGCGGGGAAGGCGACCGCCTCTGCGTAGAGAGCCCTTTCGAAACCTCCGCCAACGCAGAACACGAGATCGACGCCGGCTCTGCCCTCTGTCGTCATGGGCCCCTCGCCCTCGGGATCGTCACCGACCCGGTGGCGAGCGACCTCGGCGTCGAGCTCGGCGGCGATCAGACCCAGGCCTCGTTCCGCCGCTGCTTCCCAACGCCCGCTGATATTGGGCGAGGTCAGCAATCGCACCGAAAACCGCGGAGGCGCGACCGGTTCTTGCTGCGCGCACCCGGCCATGACGATCATCCACGCAACCAGACCCGCACCCGCAGCGCGACACGATCGTCTCATTGTCCGACCATTCTACTGCCGCTCCCGGTCTGAGGTACCATGAGCCATGGATCTGCTGCAGCTGGTGGCCGAGCTCGACGAACTCCTCGAGACCGAGGGCACCACCGACTACTGCCCCAACGGTCTCCAGATCGAGGGGCGGAACGAAGTCCGCAGAGTCGTGACGGCTGTTTCCGCATCGCGCGTGCTCTTCGAGCTTGCTGCGGCCCGGGACGCCGACGCGATTCTCGTTCACCACGGGATTCTGTGGAATGCTCCCGAAGCAGCCCGGATCGTCGGCTCGCTGCGTGAGCGAATCCGGATCCTGATCGATCAGGAAATTTCCCTGATCGCCTATCACCTGCCGCTCGACAGACACATGGAGCTCGGCAACGCCGCCCAGCTCGCCCGCAGGCTCGGGTTGGAGGAGCTCGAACCGTTCGGCTTCCATGCCGGCGCGCCGACCGGAGTGTGCGGCGTCTTTAATGAGCCCGTGGACCCCCTCGAGTTCTACGCCGCCGTCGCCGAAGCGTGCGAACGGGAACCACAGGTCTTCCCCGGAGGGTCCGGCGCCATTTCCTCGGTCGGGATCGTCACCGGCGGCGCCCAGCGGGAGTTCCACCAGGCCGTGGCGGCCGGGCTCGATGCCTACGTCACCGGCGAGGCCACCGAGTGGGTGCTGCACCAGGCCGCCGAGGACGGCGTCCACTACCTCGCCGCTGGCCACTACGCCACCGAACGCTTCGGCATCCGCGCCCTCGGTCGCTGGCTCACCGACCGGCACGGTCTCGAGGTCGAATTCATCGACCTGCCGAACCCCATTTAATTCTCAATTTTGAATTCTTAATTTTGAATTTCGGACGGCTTCCTGGCGACGGGAGGCGCTCGAGTGCTCAGGGTGGGTGGGACCGCGCGCGGTGGAGGTGCCCCAAAACGTTCAACGTTGAACGTTCAAACGTGAGAGCGTTTGATGTTGTCCTCAAGATCAGGGCGGCGTACCCCACAATTGCCTCCGTTGTGGGGCAGCCGTCCCGGCTGCCGGGTGGGTGGAGGGGAATTCAAAATTCAAAATTCAAAATTGCCGCTCAGTTACACTCCTCCGGATGAGTGAAGGAACCCTCGCCCCGACCCCGGCCAACACGTATTCGTTTTCGAGGGTCAAGTGCTTCCAGCAATGCACGCTGCGTTACCGCTTCCGCTACATCGAGGGCCGCAGGGAGGCATTCCGCTCGATCGAGTCCTTCCTCGGATCCACAGTCCACGACGTCCTCGAGTGGCTCTATTCCCGGCGCGGCGACGGCGACGACCTCGGCGAAGCGGCAATTCTCGATGAATTCGCGCGGCGTTGGACGGACGGGCGTGATCGCACCGTGGCAGTCATCCGGGTCAAAGACGCCGACGATGACTACCTCCGCCTCGGCCGCGAAATGCTGAGCCGTTTCTTCAACGAGACATTCACCCGCGACCTCTCGCAGACGGTTTCCCTCGAGCAACGCCTGTCAATGCGGCTCTCCGACACGGTGCTCTTTACCGGGGTCGCCGACCGCGTCGGCCGCACCGACAACGGCCGGCTGTTCGTCATCGACTACAAGACCTCGCGAACCGAAGGGGATGGATCCGAGTTTTCCGAGGGGCTCCAGGCGCCCCTCTACGCGGCCTGCGTTCTCGATCACCACGATGACGACGAGGCGCTCGCGGGCTACCACTATCTCCGTCACGGGACCACCAGATGGCAGCAGGTGGACCGCGACCGCGCGCGGCAGCTGGTGCAGAGGTTCCTCGAACTCGTTGAAGACGTGGAGGCGGCGGGCGATTTTCCGGCCCGGCCCGGTGTCCTCTGCTCGTGGTGCGGATTCAACGCGATCTGTCCCTCGGCCGAGGTCCCGGAGTCGCTGTCGGGCGGCCTCCGGCGCGCCGAGGAAATGGGCCGCAGCCTGTTCTGACAGCTGCGCAGCCGTCAGCCTCCGCGCGGGCGCAGGGGCAAGCTGGAAAACGGTCTACAATCGCGTCATGCCAAAACAACCACGCTTCGATCCGAAACGGTGGCCCGGCAAGATCAACCAGCGGGTCATGAAAAAGAGGCACCCTCCGGGCACCTCACCGGGAACGCTTCCCGCGCGCACTGAAACCTCGGAGCCGACCCGGACGCGGATCGTCACCTTCAACCCCGAGGTCTTGACGGACGCCGCCCTGCTCGACCCGGCCGGTCTCGACCGTATCGACCACGGTCTCACGGCGTGGCTCGATATCGAGGGACACGATGTGCAGCTGATCGCAGACCTCGGAGCGCGCCTCGAGGTGCACTCCCTGGCGTTGGAGGACGTCCTCCACGTGGGGCAGCGCCCGAAGGTCGAGGACTACGAGGAGTCCCTGTTTCTCGTTCTCGACCATTTCTCGGTGAACGGCACCGGCGCCAGGCTGGCCAAAGAGCAGGTCAGTTTGGTGATCCAGGACGACCTCGTGCTGTCGGTTCGGGAGCGCGCCTCCGATCTTTTCGAACCCGTGTATCAACGGCTGCAGTCCGGCAAGGGCCGAATCCGCACCGGCGGGGCCGGCTATCTTGCCTACGCCCTCATCGACATCGTCGTGGACCACGTGTTTCCGGTGTTGGAGCACATCGGCGACCGACTCGAGGAACTCGAAGCTTCGATTCTGGACGAACCGACCAAGGAGGATCTCAGCGCGCTCCACGTTGTCAAACGCGACCTGCTGCTGTTGCGCAAATCGATGTGGCCGACGCGGGACCTGCTCCGCAACCGTCTGCTGATCGATTCGCCGTTGATCGGAGAGCAGACCCAGGTCTATCTTCGAGACGCCGCCGACCACGCTACGGTGGCTGTCGACATCATCGAAACCTATCGCGAAATGGTGGCGAGCCTCAACGACCTCTACCTGACGAGAATCTCGATTCGAATGAACGAGATCATGAAAGTGCTGACAACCATCGCGACCATCTTCATCCCGCTGTCATTCATTGCCGGGCTGTACGGGATGAACTTCAACACCGCGGCGAGCCCGCTGAACATGCCCGAACTCAGCTGGTACTGGGGATACCCGGCGGCATTGATGTTGATGGCGGCAGTCGCCGGAGGGCTGCTGATCTACTTCCGGCGGAAACGTTGGTTCTAGCCCCTGCCTGCGATCCGCGTCCTCTTGAGTTCTGCTGGATCGTGATCGCGGGTGGGTGGCGGCCACAGGGGCGCGGTCAGATTTCGTCCTCGTCCTTGCGATGGTGCTCGTGATCGCGGTGGCTGCGCCGTTTTCGGCCGCGCTCTCCCCGCTCTTTGCGCCACTCTTCGTATTCCTTCTGTTCATCGCGCTCGACGCGAGGACGGTGGATCGAGACTTCAACCTCGAATTCTTCGGCCTCTTCACTCTTCGGTACGCGTTTTCCACGCTTGTCCGGGCTGCTCATACTGACCTCACCGACAAATTCCTTCCAGCTCCTCGAACCAAGTTACCAGAAAAGGCGTCGATTTGACCCCTGTTTCCGCCTCACCCGACGTCCCGGTATGATGGGCCCCGGACATGGAGACCATTCTCACAACCTTCGTCGCCGCGGTGGCCTTGGGCATCGCAGGCCAGATCCTCGCCGAACGGTTCCAGCTGCCGGCGATCATGCCGCTGCTGGTGCTCGGGATCTTCTTCGGGCCCTTCGGTCTTGCCTTCGTTCACCCGGAGGCCCTCGGCGATGCGTTGGAGGCCCTCATCCACCTCGGCGTCGCGATCATCCTCTTCGAGGGAGGGCTTTCCCTCGATCCGCAACGCCTCTCCCGGGTGGGGTCGGCCGTGGGCAACCTCCTGACCATCGGCGTCGGCGTTACGGGGGTTGCTTCAGCCGCCGTCGCCCACTGGGCGGTGGGCATGCCATGGACGACTGCGGCGCTCTTCGGGGCCATCGTCACGGTCACCGGACCGACCGTCATCGTGCCCCTCCTCCGCCACATGATCGCCCCTCGCGAGGTCAAGACCATCCTCCTCTCCGAGGGCCTCATCGTCGATCCCATCGGCGCGATCCTCGCCTATCTGGTGCTGCAGTGGATCGAGCGGGCCGGCATCCCCTTCAGCGCCCTGACCGGCGAGGTCTTGACCCTGGCCGCAACCGGGATCGTCCTCGGCTTTGTCGCCGGGGCGATTGCAAAGATGATCCTTCGCACCCGGTTGGTGGGGGGCGAGCTGAGGAACCTCAGCATCCTCGCGCTGCTCATGGTGTGCTATCTGGTGGCCGAAAACCAAGCCCACCAGTCCGGCATCCTCGCCGCCACCGTGATGGGTCTCACCATCTCCGCCGCCGACCTCCCCGACCTGGTCACGGTGCGGGCGTTCAAGGGTCAACTCACCACGCTGATCATCTCGATGCTCTTCATCCTGCTCGCGGCCCAGCTCGATCTCGGCGCCGTCGTTTCTCTGGGATGGAGCGGGGTCGTCGCAGTGGCGGCTTTGATCGTGCTGGTTCGCCCTCTCTCCGTGGCGCTGTCCATCTGGCCGCAACAACTCGATGTGCGCGGGCGAATCGTGATCGCCCTCACCGCGCCCCGCGGCATTGTCGCTGCGGCCGTGGCGTCGCTGGCAGCCCGCGAGATGGGCAAGGCCGGTCTGGCCGGCGCGGCCGAGCTCGAAGGGTTGGTCTATCTGACGATCCTGGTCACCGGAGCGTGGGCCACGGTGGGAGCGCTGGTTCTGCCGAAGCTCCTCGGCTACACCGACGATCCAGCACGCCGCAAGGCGGTTCTCGTGGGAGCGAACGCCCTCAGCGAAAGCCTCGCCCGGTTGTTGACGTCGGCCGGACGAACCACCGTCGGAATCGACGCCGCGTCGTGGCGTCTCGACGGGTTTCGCGCTGCCGGGCTGCCGATCGTCGTCGGAGACGCCCGCGACGCAGCCACCTACGAGGACGCCGGAGTGGAGCGTGATTCGCTGGTGATCGCGACCACCACCAACGATGAACTCAACCTCCTGGTGGCCGAGATGGTCCGGGCTGAATTCGGCGTCGAACATCCTGTCGTGGCCATCCAACAACCACCGGAAGAACTCGGTCGCCGATCGCGGGCCTGGATCGACCTGCTCGGAGGTGTCAGCATCGACGTGCCCGGGTGGAACCGCCGCATCGAAAATGGTCAGGCCTCCGAGGTGACGATCGACCCCCGCTCGCCAGAGTCGTACGCGGCCCTGATTGCGGTCGAACGGGAGCACCGTGAAGGCGTGTTACGACTTGTAGGCTCCGAGGACGGCGAACCGACGCTGAAGGTCGACGACGCACACCTGCCGCAACTTGACCGTCTCATCCTGCTGGTGGCCGACGGACGGCCGCTAGAGACCCTCGAGGCACACCGGGTCTCGACCGAAGAGAAGACGACAGTCGTCGAGGACGTCGCGGCCAACACGCCGCGCCGGAGCCCCCCTGCCGAGCCCGGGTCTCCCGACACCTCCGACGAAGGCGGCGCCGGCAAACCGACCGAACCGGTCTGACGATTCCTCCGTTCTCAGCTCAACGCCTGTTTCGACTCCCTAATCTCAACCGGAGACGTGGACCACGGGTGTATGATGCCGTCGAACAAAGGAGGACATCATGGCATTCGAATTGCCGCCGCTGCCGTATGCGGACGACGCACTCGCCCCGCACATTTCGCCGGAGACTATCGCCTATCACCACGGCAAACACCACCGCGCCTATGTCGACAACCTCAACAAGCTCACGGCTGGAACCGAGTGGGGAAATCAGAGCCTCGAGAACATCGTAAAAGGCTCCGACGGCGCTCTCTTCAACAACGCCGCCCAGGTTTGGAACCACACCTTTTACTGGTCGTCCCTCAGCCCCGACGGCGGCGGCGAACCAAAGGGTGTCCTCGCCGACAAAATCGCCGCCGGTTTCGGCTCCTTCGCCGCATTCCGGGAAGAGTTCACCAAGGCCGCCATCGGCCGCTTCGGTTCGGGCTGGGCGTGGTTGGTGAACAAACCGGAGAGCGGGCTCGCCATCATCACAACCGCCAACGCCGAGACCCCGCTCACCCACCCGTGCACGGCGCTTATGACCTGCGACGTCTGGGAGCACGCCTACTACATCGACTACCGCAACGCGCGGCCGAAGTATCTCGAACATTTCTGGGAGTTGGTGAACTGGGATTTCGCGGCCGGCAACCTGTGAAACCCCGTCAGGCGAACTCACGGTAGGCGCGATACCCCTCGTCGATGATCTGATCGGCGAGGTGAAAGTCGAACCACCCGAACCGGCTCACGTCGGGCTCGATCGCGCGGGTCGACGGGTCGCACCGACGGGACAGGTTGTATTGCATGACGTGGGACGACCGCATCAGCACCTCGAGACGGTTGAGGGCCACCGGCCGGCGCTCGAACAGGCGCTGCCGATATCGTCCGAAAAGCCTCTCGACCCGTCGGAAGATGGGCGTCGGCGTCGCCGCCTCGAGCAGGCGGCCGACCGCCGGTCTGGCTCCCTCCGGTGGCGCACCGAGGCGCAGGACGTTGACCGCCAGCACGGGCTCACCGGACAGCGAGCCGGCGGCGGCCACCGGTACCGGCGTCACCATCGCCCCGTCCACCAGAGTGCGTCCCTCGATCTCGACCGTGGGGAGGAGCCCCGGTATGGCCGACGACGCGCGCACCGCCTCCTCGAGCATTCCACTCCTCAGCACGACCTCATCGCCGGTTGCGAGGTCGCAGCACACCGCGGCGTAAGGGAGCGGCAGATCTTCGATGGAGCCCGAACCGAGAGTCTCCGCCACCAGGTCTCGAAAGGCGGCGCCTCCGATCGATCGAGCCATGATCCACCCGAGGCGGTTCCAATCGACCGCACCGAAAAATCCGACCATCTCTGCGGCGCTCATCCCGCGGGCCGACAATGCTCCGACAATGGCCCCCATCGACGTGCCGGCGATGGCGGAGACCTCGACGCCGTCCTCCTCGAGACCACGGAGGACGCCGACGTGGGCGAGGCCCTTGGCGGCACCGCCGCCGAGAGCCAACGTGACGCGGGGTTCCTTCACCATGTCAGTGTAGCGAAACACCTGCGGTTGCGGCATGATTGGCCCTGCGCCGATGGTGGGAGAGCCGGGAGGACAACATGACAACGCCTGACAGCGTCGACGGCAAGGCCATCGTTTACTGTGAGGGGGCTTTCGGCACCACCTACGGCAAGACCGCGCACGGTCTCGTCCGCCGGTCGCGACGCTACCGTGTGGTGTCGGTGGTGGACTCACACCACGCGGGGAAGGACGCCGGCGACGTGCTCGACGGCCGAACCCTCGGCATCCCCATCGAGGCCGACATTGAGACCGCCGTCGACGCAGCGGTCGGCCGCGGCCTGCCCGCGACGCACCTGGTGATCGGGATCGCACCCGACGGCGGCCGCCTCGACACCGCTGCGCGCGGCGACGTCCGGCGCGCCGTCGACCTCGGTCTCAATGTGGTCTCGGGTCTGCACGACTACCTGTCCGACGACGCCGACCTGGCGCAGCTGGCCCGCGCCCGCGGCGTCACCCTGTACGACGTTCGCAAACCGAAACCGACCGCCGAACTCCACTTCTTCGCCGGCAAGATCGAGGAAGTCGGCAGCCTCAAGGTGGCCATCCTCGGGACCGATTCGGCGGTGGGCAAACGCACCACCGCCTGGCTGCTCGCCGACGAGCTCGAGACTCGCGGCGTCAGCGCCGAAATGGTCGGCACCGGCCAGACGGCGTGGCTGCAGGGCGCGCGTTTCTCCATCATCCTCGACTCCATCGTCAACGACTTCGTAGCCGGAGAGATCGAGCACGCGGTGTGGTCGGCGTGGTCCGAACGCCATCCGAAGGTCATCATCATCGAGGGCCAGGGGAGCCTCATGAACCCCGCCTATCCGGGAGGTTTCGAGATCCTTGCCGCGGGTCGGCCGGACATGGTGGTCATCCAGCACGCCCCGGCCCGGCTCGAGTACGACGGGTTCCCGGGCAACCCGATGCACCCGCTTTCGCGTCAGATCGAGGCCATCGAGCTGATCTCCGGACGACCGGTGGTGGCCGTCACTCTCAATCACGAGGAGCTTGCGGGCAACGCGGTCGACGCCGCGTGTGCCGCCATCACGGCCGAAACCGGGCTGCCCGCGTTCGACGTCCTGCGGGACGGCGCAGGAGGTCTTGCCAAGGTGGTGATCGAGCGGCAACACCGATGAAAATTTCCGGCATCGAGACGTTCGAGGTCACGATGGGGCTCGAGGAGCCCTACACCATCGCCTACGACACGTTCGACTCGGCGAGCAACGTGTTCCTGCGGCTGGATACGGGATCGGGGCCGGTCGGGTTCGGTTGTGCGGCGCCCGACCTGGAAGTGACCGGCGAAACACCATCAACCGTACTCGCCGTGCTCGACGAGATCGCCCGCCCGCTCCTCATGGATGCGGACCCGCTGCGCCTCGCGATGCTCCTGGAGCGGGTGCGGGAACCGCTCGCGGCCCATCCGTCGGCACGAGCGGCGGTCGACATGGCGCTCCATGACATTCTCGGAAAGACGGCGGGCCTTCCGCTATGGAAGGTGCTTGGTGGATACCGGGATCGGATGCTCACCAGCATGACCGTCGGCATTCTGCCGCTGCCAGATACTGTCGAGCGGGCGCGGCACTGGGTCGGCCGCGGATTCAAATGCCTCAAGCTCAAAGGAGGCGCCAACCATCTCGAAGACGCGGAAAGGGTCACGGCGGTCCGGGAAGCCGTCGGCCAGTCCATAGAACTCCGTTTCGACGCCAACCAGGGCTTTTCGGTCGCTCAATCGGTCGAGTTCGCCAAAAAATGTCAGGCCGCAGAAATCGCCATCTTCGAACAACCCACGCCACGCAGCGACCCCGAGTGGCTGGGGCTCGTGACCAACGCGGTATCGATTCCGGTCATGGCCGACGAGAGCCTGATGGACCTCCGGGACGCGCTTGACCTCGCCCGAAGGGACCTGGTGGACATGTTCAACGTCAAGCTGATGAAGGTCGGCGGAATCGCCGACGCCCTGCAGGTCAATGCGGTCGCCCGTTCGGCAGGGCTCGAGGTGATGGTCGGGTGCATGGACGAGTCGGCCTTCTCCATCGCGGCCGGGCTGCACTTCGCACTGGCTCGCCCCAACGTCGAGTTCGCCGATCTCGACGGCCACATCGGTCTGATTGGTGATCCTGCGCCCGACGCCGTCAAGCTCCACGACGGATACCTCTACCCGACAGACAAACCCGGAATCGGCGGCGAACCGAGTGTTCTGACTCCGCCTCACTCGGGTCGGCTCGAGCGGCCCGCGTCGCGGGCGGCGCCGGCCGTTTGCGGCTGAAAAAACCATGCACCTGCTCGCGGACCTCCTGCACCGTCACGATCGCGCTGCGGTCGACCTGGCGAACGATCTCGAGGAGCTCCTGAAGACGGTTGCGGTGGCACACCGAGAACACGACCCCCACCTCGCTCCCGCGACCGCCGCGGCCGTCAACCAGAGTCAGACCGAAGCCGACGGCCGAAAGGGCGGCGACCAGCTGTTTGTGCGACTTCGAGATCACTCGCACGCACGGCGTCGCCGAGCCCGAGGCGGCGGTCGATGCGTCACGCCGAGAAAGGTCCCGGCCGCGAATCCGCCGCCGTAGGCCAGCATCCGCAGCGGATCGAGGGGTCCTCGGACGACCGAGGCCACGGCGGTGATGAACACCGTCACCTCGACAAACCCGATCGCCGCCGACAACGTTCGCTTGCCCTGAATCGTCAGGATCATTCGCATGGTCCCCAACGAGACATCGATGCAGCGAAGGCAGAAAATCAGCAGCGCGGGGCCCAGGGTCTCGAACATCGGCACCTCCCGGATCCGGGGAATGTGTCATCAACCCTTGCGCCCGTCAACAGAAACCGTTTTCTGCGTTTTCGACCTAGATCTTGACCGAACGCAGCCTGGACTCCTCACGCTTGGGTCGTAGATTCCAACAAGGCGTCACTCGACCCGTCGTCGCATGACGCCTTGACACACCCGGAGAGGGAGCCCCATCGGCGGCCGGGTCCGGCAGCAGAATGCGTCAGCCAACCGGCTATACTCCTCAGCTCAACCCGGAGCCGATCGCTCCGGCTGGCGTTGTCGTTCGATGGGTTTTTTCCGCGCCGTGACCGCCGCCTACCGCGCCTCGTTCGCGGGTCTTCCGCGCGAGGTGTGGTTGCTGTCGGGGGCACTCCTCGTCAACCGGGCGGGGACCATGGTGCTGCCCTTCCTGAGCCTCTATCTGACCCACGATCTCGGCCTCACGGCGGTCCGCGCCGGACAGATCATCGGCTGTTTCGGGTTCGGCTCCATGGTGGGTTCCTACGCCGGCGGATGGCTTTCTGACCGCGTGAGCCCGCTCCGGGTCCAACAGCTGTCGCTGGCCGCCAGCGGCGTCGGCTTTCTCGCCTTCACCCGACTCGAGAGCTTTTTCTCGCTGGCTCTGGGCATTTTCGTACTTGCCGTGGTTTCCGACGCCTTTCGCCCGGCGCTCATGGCGTCGGTGGCTCACTACTGCGCACCGGGAACCAGAAAACGCTCGTTTGCCTTGATCCGCCTCGCCGCCAACCTCGGCATGGGTATCGGTCCCTCGATCGCCGGTCTGCTCGCCCCATATGGATACGCCTGGCTGTTCGTCGGCGACGCCATGACCTGCTGGATGGCCGCGCTGGTGCTCGTCGTGGTGTTCGGTGCGGGCTTTCGACCGCAGGAGGATGATCCTGGCTCGACGGAGCCGCCCGGGCGGTCGCCCTGGAAAGACGGGCCGTTCCTCCTGTTCCTGTGCCTCATCGTGATCCTCGCAATGGCCTTTTTCCAGGTGTGGACCACGATGCCGCTCTTCCTACGGGCCTTTTACGGGGTGTCCGAGCGCTCCATCGGGCTTCTCCTGTCGATCAACGCGCTGCTGATCGCGCTCACCGAGATGCTGGTGATTCGGGCGGTCGAAAGGCTCGACGGGTTGCGCACGGTGGGTGTCGGTGCGCTGCTGGTGGGCGCCGGCCTCGCCCTCCTGCCGTTCGGTCCGCCCTACTTGTATGCTGTCGCGGCAATGGTCATCCTCACCTTGGGAGAAATGCTGGCCATGCCGATCTCCAACACGGTGGTCGCCGAACGCGCCGGTCGCGGCCAGACGGGCCGTTACATGGGGATCTACACCCTCGCGTTCTCCACCGCGTTTGTCATCGGACCGGTTGCCGGCACCGCCGTCTACCAGCACCTCGGACCGGACGTCCTGTGGTTCGGGGTCGGCGTGATCGGGATTTTCCTCGGCATTGGATTCGCGGCGCTGTCAAAGCCCCTTCGCCGCAGAATCTGAAAGGCGCGCCCGCAGCCCGGAAACTCGAGGAGTTCCCTGCTATATTGATGGGCTATGACGTCGGACTCCACCCCCGGACGGATGTTTTACTCCCGATCCGGTCTCTTCGAGATCCACACCGGCGAGGTGCTGGGCAAGCTGCCGCGAAGCGTCGCCGAACGCGGCTACCATCTCTACCAGGGGCGGCGGGTGGTGAAGATCACCTGGACGGGAGAGGATCTCGACGCCGAGTTGGTGTCGCCCGCGTGCGCGGTCCGTATCTCCGATGTCGGCCAGGAAGAGTTTCTGGCCAGCGCCTGCTCCTCGTGCGGCGAGCAGGACTCACTGTGCTACCACGCTGCGGCCACTCTCCTGCAATGGCTCGACATCAGAGCGACCATGCAGCGGCTCGGTCCAGGAGCCATGTGGCGCGCCAACTCCCGGCACCCGTTCATCTCGCCCGGCAAATCGGCCGCCGAGCGGGTGGATCTCAGCCACCTCACCGGACAGGACCTCCGATCCGCACTCGAGCTGCAGCTGTCGCTGCAGAGGACGGGATCTGCGGTCGCCCGACTCGAGGGCAACGAGGTCGAGGTCCAAATCGTCCTGCCGTCCGACGACACGCGATTGGTTTTCTTTACCGCCTCCAATCTTCCCGGCGCCCTGCCGATGCTGCGGTCGCTACCCTCGATCCGACTCGAAGGCGAGCTCGCGGACCTCGAGCTCTCGGAAGCGCGTCTGCGGCCGGTCCTGATCGCCGACTGGGACGACAAGGGCATCGTTCTCGAGCCCGGTTATCGTCTCGGCTCCGGCCAGGTGCTGACCGGCGCCGACCTCAACGGCCGCATTCACGGGCGGTGGGCCCGGATCGGCAACCACCTCTGCCGCCTCCTCGATCCTGCGACCCCTCTGGTCCCCTTCCACCGCCTGGGCCGCCGGGTTCTCAAAGGCAAAGACGCGCTCCGCTACCTCAACCTCGATCACCCCCAGCTGCGCAACCACTCGTGGTACCTGCCGCTGGGCCAACTGGCGTCCTTCCGCCAGCCCCTGGCTCCCGACCCGGTGGCCTTCGAGGCCGAGCAGACGCCTAACGGCAAGGTGCGGATCCGGCCCAGGTTTTCGGCCGCCGGCGAGGTCGTCGAGTGGCCCGCGGCGCTGGCGCTGATGGAAATCGGTTTTACGAGGATCGGGGAGTCCATCGTCCGGGCGCCCGACCTCGAGCTGTTCGAGGGACTCGGTTTCAAGATGCCCCGCAGACGCTGCGACCTCGGACTTCTCGGCAGCCGGGTGGCCTTTATCCGCCTGGTCGCAGAGACCGGGCTGCCGGTCGAAGGGCCCGACGAGGAGCTCTGCGAGCTCGCCGCCGTGCTGCAGGGTCGATCAACCGACGACGTCGCCCATCCGCCCGGTCTGCGATCGCAGCTGCGGCCCTACCAGGCGGCAGGGGTCGCATGGTTGTGGAGCCGCTATCTGGTTCGGGTCGGGGCCCTGCTGGCGGACGACATGGGTCTCGGCAAGACCCACCAGGTGATGGGCCTGTTGTGCCTGCTGGCCCAACGCAACCCGGAAACCCGCACTCTCGTGGTCTGTCCTCGCGGCGTCCTCGAACACTGGTGCACGCTGCTCGGCCGCTTCGCCCCCGACCTCGCCGTCCACCTCTTTCACGGCCCGTCGCGATCGCTTGCAGGACTGCGCGGTGGCGGGGTGGTGCTCACGACCTACGATATTCTCTTCCGGTCCACCGACGAACTGCTCGAACAGTCGTGGGCGGTGGCGGTGTTCGACGAGGCCCAACGGATCAAGAACCCGCGTACCAAGGCCGCCCGCGCAGCCCGCAAGATCCCCGCCGATTTCCGGCTCGCCTTGACCGGCACCCCGCTCGAAAACCGCCTCCTCGAGCTGTGGTCGGTGGTCGACCTGATCGTCCCGGGCTACCTCGGTTCGGAGCGGGAGTTCCGAACCACCCACCGGGACCCCTCGCACCACCAGCTCCACGTCCTTCGCCAACGCCTCGGCGTTCTCACCCTTCGCCGGGTCAAGGACCAGGTGCTTGCCGACCTTCCCGACAAGATGGAGGATCTCCGCTACTGCCACCTCCTGCCGTCGCAGGCTTCCCTCTACCGTTCCACCCACGACCAGTATTCGGCCAAGATCGTCGAGATGCTCCGAGACGAACGCGAAGATATCCCGTACATGCATATTTTCGCCCTCCTCACACGCCTCAAACAGATCTGCGACCATCCCGCCCTGATCCAGGACGGCGAAGGCAAGGCCTCCGAGTCTGCCAAAACCGAGATCTTCGACGAAATCCTCGACGAGGCCCTCGACGGCGGTCTTCAGGTGGTGGTCTTCTCCCAATACGTCAAGATGATCAAGCTCCTGTCGCAGCACCTCGACCGCCGCGGGACCTCGCACCTCGTCCTCACCGGCGAGACCCGCGACCGCGGCCGGATCATCCGCCGCTTCAACTCCGAGCAGCACGAGCGCGTATTGCTGGCGAGCCTGCTTGCGGGCGGGGTCGGCATCGACCTCACCGGCGCGTCGGTCGTCCTCCACTACGACCGCTGGTGGAACCCGGCCAAGGAAAACCAGGCCACCGACCGCGTCCACCGCATCGGTCAGCGGCGGTTTGTCCAGGTCTTCAAGCTGATCACCCGCGACACGATCGAAGAGCGCATCGACGAGCTCATCCGCGCCAAGGTTGACCTCATGGAACGGGTCGTGGCGCCCACCGAGGACGTGATCGGCGGGCTCGGCCGCAGCGAACTCATCGAACTGTTGGACCTGAAAGTCCCCGCCGCCGACCGGCAGTAGCCAGCAGATCTCTCCAGCGTCCTGTCGCGGGCGACGATTCGCCGCACCCGGCGTGACAGGCCCGGCGGAAACAACGACAATGGAGTCCGAGCGGGAGGTCGAAAATGAGCACACCGGATTTCGTCATCTGCCTCGAGTGCGAAAGCCCCGTCTACGCCTTCGAGTGGGATGGGGTGCGGGTCAAGGAGGCCGTCTGTCCGGCCTGTGGGAACGACCAGGCTGGCCTGTTCTCGACCGAGGAGGAAATTGAAGAAATGTCGGCGTTGAACGAGAGCACCTTCGGACGGTCGGAAAGTTGACCTGAGGTTGTCCCGACATCTCGCGACCCCTCACCGGTCCCGCGCCGGAAAGGGGTAGAATCCGTTCTCGATGGCGACCATCTCCTTTCTCTGGCACCTCCACCAGCCCGCCTACCGCACCGCTGACGGTGTTTCCCACGCGCCGTGGGTCGCCCTCCACGCCGGCGGCACCTACACGACGCTGGCCCGCGCGATCGAGGCGGGCGGAGGCCGCGGCCAGATCCTGAACATCGTGCCGACCCTGCTCGAACAGCTCCTCGCCTACCGCGACGGAACAGTCGTGGACCCCGTGATCGAGGCGATCGTCACGCCGGCCGGCGATCTCACCGCAGCCCAACGCGAGATCCTGGTGTCGTGGGGAGTCCACGTCAACCCGAGACAGTTCGAACGCTACCCGCGGCTGGCGGAGCTCGCCCGGAGGCGGCCCTCGAAACCGTCGAACGACCGTCTCGACAGCCGCTTCGGCCGCGGCGACCTGCGCGACCTCCAGGTCCTCTTCGTGCTCGCCCAGGCCGGCGAACAGGCGTGGACCGACGAGCGGTTGGCGCCGCTGCACAGCCGCGGCGGGAACTACGGCGCCGACGACCACCTGGCGATGAGCGACTGGCTGCGGGCGCAACCCGGCGAACTGGCGGATCTGTGGCGGCGAGCGGGCGCGTTGGCCGGCGTCGAAATCTCGACCAGCCCCTACGCCCACCCCATCATGCCGTTGCTGATCGACTCCGGAATCGTGGTCGACAGCTGGGCACCCCACGCGGCGCCGGCGGTGCCGGTCTTCCGCCACCCGGAGGACGCCGCCTGGCAGCTCGACCAGGGTCGTCAATTCATGCGCGAGCACGGATTCGAAACCCGCGGCTGCTGGCCGCCCGAAGGGTCCGTGTCGGTTGACGCGGTAGCGGTGTACGCCGAAGCCGGAGTGAAGTGGCTGGTCACCGACGAAGGCATCCTCGAACGCAGCCTCGGGCGCCAGTTGCGCAACGGCGGCGGCGCCGAGCACGATCTCTACCGGCCCTGGCTCGCTCTGCAAGGCGGGCCGGCGCTGTTCTTCCGCGATCGCCACCTCTCGGACGCCATCGGTTTCCAGTACGGCAGCTGGCACGATGAGGGGGTGGCTGCCCTGGACCTCGTCCGCAAGCTGGAGGAACTCTCGCGCACGCTCCCCGACGACGCCTGCATCACCATCGCCCTCGATGGAGAGAACCCATGGCTCTACTACCCCGAGGGTGGCGGCCGGTTCCTCCGAGAGCTTTTCGACCGGCTCAACAACCACCCGTCGGGGCTCCGGCCGGTGACTCTCGCGCACGCGGCGGAGGTGGCCCCACCTGAGCGTCTGGACCGGCTTCACCCCGGATCGTGGATCAACTCGATCTTTGCGACCTGGATCGGGCATCACGAAAAGACCCACGCCTGGGAGATCCTGGCCGCCGTCCGCGCGGCCATCGCCGCCGCCGGCGGCGACCGCCCGCCGTCACTGCTGCTGGCGGAGGGCTCCGACTGGTTCTGGTGGCTCGGTGATGACAACCCGACCGCCCTCGCGCCGCTCTATGACAGGATCTTCCGACAGCACCTGGCCGACGCCTGCGCGCAGGCCGGGATCGAGAGTCCCGTCGATCTCGCCCAGGCGCTGAAGACCGCAACCCGGCTGCTGCGGGTCCCGGTCTCCGAGAGCTGGCCGGCGCCGACCCTCGACGGCCGGGTCACCACCTACTTCGAGTGGTCGCTGGCCCAGTGGGTGACGGCGTCGGATGACGGCCCGTTGCGGAGGCTGGCGGTCTGGGGAGGTCGGGATCGGCTGCATCTCCTCGTCGAGGGATCGAGCGCCGTGCAACCGCTGCTCAACGGCGACCGGCTGGTCATCCGGCTGACCGCGGTCGACGGCACGGCGACCGAAGTCGTGATCGGTCATCGGGAATCCATGCCGGTGACGGCTGCCTGCGCCGTCGGCAGTGTCGCCGAGGTCTCGCTGCCGTGGGACGGCCGGGGCGGCTCGCGCCTCGAAGTGCGGCTCGGTGAGTGGCAGCTGCCCGCCGGCGGAGCGCTGCTGCTCGAACCGTATGCGGTCGACCGCGAGTACGGCGGCGGCGGGCGAAAGGAATGACTGACGTGTCCGAGATCCGCTACTGCCCGATCCAACGCCGCTGGACCATCATCGCCCCGGAACGCAAACAACGCCCCGGCGAATTCGTGGTGGAACCCGCCGCCGGCCCGCCGGCGGCCGAAGACCCGTTCGCCCCGGGCAGGGAGAGCGAAACGCCTCCGACCATTTTTTCGATCCCGCAGCCGGGCGACCCCACCCTCTGGCAGGTGCGGGTCTTTGCCAACAGCTTTCCCGCCCTTCGGGTCGAGGGCGAGGTCAAACGCGAGGCCGTGGGTCTCAACGACTCGGTTGCCGGCGTCGGCGCCCACGAGGTCATCGTCGAAACGCCGGCCACCGACCTCGCGATGGCCGACATGGATGCGGACGACATCGCCCTCGTTTTTCAGGCGTGGCGGGCGCGGCTCATCGACCTGCGGAGGGACGTGCGGCTGCGCTATGTGCTGATCTTCAAGAACCAGGGCCGGGAGGCAGGCGCCTCGGTGGATCACGCCCACTCCCAGCTCATCGCCACCCCGATCATTCCCACCGCGGTGATCGAGGAGCTCAACTCGTGCCGACGCCACTTTCGGGGCAAGGAGCGCTGCCTGTTCTGTGACGTGATCGGCCAGGAGCTGCGTCTCGCCGAACGCGTCTGCCTCGAAACCGAACGCTACGTCGCCCTCGCCCCCTTCGCCGCGACCGTGCCGTTTGAAACCTGGATCCTCCCCAGGCAGCACCGCCACGACTTCGCCATCGCCACCGACGACGAACTCCACGACCTGGCGGTGATTCTGCGCGAATTCCTGCGCCGCATCCGATCGCTCCTGAACGACCCGCCGTACAACCTGGTGCTCCACACCGCGCCGAGCCCGCACCCGCGCCCCGGCCAGCCCGACTACTGGACCACCATCGAGCAGGACTACCACTGGCACATCGGTTTCGCGCCGCGGATCACCCGCCCGGCCGGGTTCGAGTGGGGTTCCGGCTACACCATCAATCCGACGCCGCCCGAGGAAGCCGCGCGGTTCCTCACCGAGGCCGATCCGGACAGGGACTAAATTATGAATTTTGAATTATGAATTTTGAATTCCCGCCCGCCCTCCCCCGGAAAAGGTGGGTGGGTGGAGGAATTCAAAATTCAAAATTCAAAATTCAAAATTCGCCGCGCAGCGGCGCGAGGACTGCGCGGACGGGGGCGGCCTCGGCGCCTTCGAGAAGCGTCGGCAGTGCGGCGAGGAAGTAGCGACCGGGCTCCGCGTCCGCAAGCCACAGGCCCTCGATCCAGGTGAGTCCACGCTCCAGCAGGGCGTGGTGAGCGGGGAGTTCTTGCGATTCGAAGACGTCCACCGACGGCGTGTCGATGCCCACCAGTTCGACCCCGCGGTCGGCCAGCCAGTGAACCAGCTCTGCCGACAGCCCGGCAAAGCCCGGGCCGATCTCGCGGTCGAGGGGAGAGGTGTCGGTCCGCAGCAGCACTCGCGGCGACCGCGGCTCCCAGCCGCCAGACAGGTCGGCCGGTGTCAGCGCGCGGCCCGGCCCCTCAATCCGCACGACGTCCGCCGGCCCCACGCAACGGCCAATCGGCACATCCTCGACCGGCGAAGCGGCGGCGTCCAGATGAAGCGGCGCATCGACGTGGGTTCCGATGTGGCATGTGGTCTCGAAGGAGCTCAGAACGAACCCCGGCTCGCGCCGCTGGCTGAGGAGGAAGGGACGGTCTCCCGGCCACACCGGGGTCGTCCGGCGAACGGGACGACTGATGTCGATCCAGGGGCCGAACTCACCCTCAGAAGGACCCATCACCGTCCCGGTGCCGCGCCTCGAGTTCGGCCTTGACCGCCTTGGCGGCGCGGATATGGCGTTCCACCAGCGAGACCAGACCCTTCTGGTCGACGATGGGCTTGGCCACGTAGTCGTTGGCGCTCGACGAGAAGAGGAGACGTTCCCGGTCCCCCTTCATAGCGTGAGCGGTCAGCAGAACCACCGGCAGATTGAGGCCCTGCGGCAGATCGCGGATCCGGCGCGTCAGTTCGACCCCGTCGACCCGGTCGCCGGCGACCCGGGTGTGGCTGAGCGAAACATCCATGAGCACCGCCGCCACCGGCTGCCCGGCCACCACCTGCAGAATCTCGTCGCCATCGTCCGACCAGACGACGTCGAAGTTGCCGACCGTGGTCAGAATCGCCTCCACCAACACCGCGTTGGCCGGGTCATCCTCCACCACGAGCACGAGATCTGACACGGATCCTCCTGCCACGACTGTACTAGAGATTTCGGATTTCGGATTTCGGATTTCCCACCCACCCTCCCAATTCCAGGATGCACGAACTCAGCAGCGTCCAACTTTCTGTCATCCCGACCGAGGGAGCAAAGCGATTCCCCCTCTGTCATCCCGACCGAGGGAGCGCAGCGGTTCCCCCTCTGTCATCCCGACCGAGGGAGCGCAGCGGTTCCCCCTCTGTCATCCCGACCGAGGGAGCGCAGCGGTTCCCCCTCTGTCATCCCGACCGAGGGAGCGCAGCGACCGAGCGGAGGGATCTGGGCGGGGGCTGAAGGAAAAATCTTCCTGAAGCCACCCCCCAGATCCCTCGGCTCGCTTCGCTCGCTCGGGATGACAGTTTGAGAGAGTTCGCGAGCGGAAAGCTGGCGAGCTGACACGAGTCGCGTGCGGCGGCGCCCGGAGAACAGATTTCGGATTTCGGATTTCGGATTTCGGATTTCGGATTTTCCATCGCAGCCTTTAACCTTGGTACGAGTGCTCACGTCTGAAGAGCCTGCTAATACGAGCCGCGTTCACCGGACGTGCCTCTCTGACAATGTTGGGAACTCGAACGCCTGTTGCGAGCCTACATCTCGGGCCCAATCATCGTCTGAGGGGGCACTCACGGGCAATACAGTGGTCAAAGGCGGGATGTCGGAAGAGCGTCACCGGAGAGTTGTGGTGCGGCCGTCCCGGCTGCACGCGCAGGCGGGACGCCTGCGCCACAATAGCCTCATTACCTTTCCCCAAGAAACTCCTCGATCGGTGCGCAGTTGACGAGATCCGCGGCGGTGGCGCCGGCCTTTCGCGCCACCGCGAGACCCCAACGCACGTCGGCAAGGCCCTGGGGAGAATGCGCGTCCGGGTTGACGATGAGTTTGAGCCCGAGTTCGAGCGCGCGCCGGGCCCAGCGCCAGTCGAGATCGAGGCGGTAGGGGCTGGCGTTGATCTCCACCGCCACACCGTGTTCGGCGCAGGCCTCGAGCACCCGTTCGAGATCGACCGCATAGCCGGGACGGGCCAACAACAGACGTCCGGTGGGGTGGCCGAGCACCCGGCAGGCGGGGTGGGCCACGGCCCGCACCACCCGTTCGGTCTGCTGTTCTTCGCTCAACCGGAAATTCGAATGGACCGAGGCCACGACGTACTCGAGCCCGTCCTCGCATCCGTCGGGGATGTCGAGCTCTCCGTCGGCGAGAATATCCGCCTCCAGTCCTTTGACGATCCGCGGGCCGTTGCCGGCCGCGTTGAAGGCGTCGATGCGACGCCACTGGTCGCGCAGCCTGTTGCCATCGACACCGTGGGCGTAGACCGCGATCGGCGAGTGGTCCGCCACTCCGAAGAAACGCCAACCGAGCGCACCGGCGGCGCGCGCCATCTCTTCAACGGTTGCCACGCCATCGGAGTCGGTGGTGTGGTTGTGGAGCCCACCCAGCAGGTCGTCTGCCGACACCAACGCGGGCAACGCGCGACGGGCCGCCAGCTCGACCTCGTCCTCGCCCTCGCGCAATTCCGGCGGCACCCAGGCGCAACTGAGCGCCTCGTAGAGAGCCGCCTCATCCGGGCAGGCGACGGGCCGGCCGTCGCGCCGCAGCCCGCCGCCGTCGAACACCAGCCCGAGGCCACGGGCACGGTCGGCCAGACTGTTGCGGTGAGCGTCGGATCCGGTCGACCACACGAAGGCCGCACCTGCGCCGGACGGCGCCACGCCACGCACTCCGATCGGCAGCCCTGAATCGGCCACTCCGGTCCACCACCCATCGGACCCGCGTTCCACTCGCGGGAGGGCCGTCGCCACCGCCGCACCCACTGCGTCGGTGTCCTCCGCCACCACCACGAGCTGGACCGAACCCACTGTCTCGCAGCAGCGGCGAACCTCGCCCACGACGACGACGTCGAGAACTCCCGGAGCCGACCGCAGCGACTCCTCGAAGGTCCCGGCCATCGCCCAGGCCTCGTTGATCAACCGCCGCTCGCCCGCGGATCGTGCAAACGCCACCCCGCCGAGGATCTTTTCCTGGGTCGCAGCGCCGAATCCCGGCAGCTCGACCAACCGGTTTTCGCGGCAGGCGTACTCGAGTTCGCCGAGACTCGTCACGCCCAAATCCTGCCACACGGCACGGACCTTTTTCGGCCCCAGTCCCCTGACTCCGAGCAGGTCCCGCACCCCTTCCGGAACCGCCGAAAGCGCTTCAGCGAGGGCCTCGGGTTGCCGGCCGGCCGCCAGATCTTCGAGCACCGCCACCGTCCCACGACCCAGACCCTTGACCTCCAGCAGCTCTCCACCGGCGATCATCGCCGGCAGATCACCCTCCATGCGTTCCACCAACCGTGACGCGTTGGCAAAGGCACGCACCCGGTGCGGGTTGTCGCCCGCGACCTCGAGCAGGGTGGCGATCTCACGGAGGGTTCGCGCGGCGGTCTTGCGATCGATGGTCATCCAACCTCCAAAGTCAATGGATGCAAACAGAAAAGAACTTCCGTCAGGGAATACCCACCGCGTTCATGATATATTTCCAACGTTCGATATGGGCATCTTCGCACGACTCCGATCCAGCCTCACCTACCCTATCGCCGCCACTCTCGTACTGGTCACGGTGGTGCCGATGGTCGCTGTGGGTCTGCTGCTGACCAAGGCCAGCCGAATCCACCTGACGACGGTGGAAAACCGTTACCTGGGTCGGCAGGCGGTGAGCCTGGCCAGTGAGACAGCACTGTTTTACGACGGCCACCGCACCCAGCTGGCGAGCGCTGCCCTCGCCCTCGCAGCCGCCGAGAGGATCGACGTCGACGGTTTCGCCACACTCCTCGAGGGGATGGCCGCCGAACCCGGACGCGCCTTTGTCTACCTCCAGATCATTCCCGAACGCGGCACCGGGGCGTTCGCCATGGCGCCGTCCCTCGGAGAAGAGACCATCGAACGACTGGACGCGGCGATCCGCGAGGCGCATGAGCGCACCGCCCTCGGAGAGGTGGTCGAACGGGTTCTGCTCGATATGCCGCGCAATCAGCCACCCAAGGCCGTGATGGCGTTTCCGCTGCGTTCGAGCACCGGGCGGATCTGGGGCTCCCTGTCAGGGGTGCTCGACCTCGCACCGCTGGAGGCCCAACTGTCCGCGCCGACCTATGCCGGTCTGCTGGTGAGCCTGATCGACGCGCAAGGTCAGGTCATCATCTCGTCGAGCCCCGCCCTTCGCCGCGACGACCTGTCAGATTCGCCGCTCGTCAGCGACTACCTGAGGAAGCCGCAGCGCCTGACACTGACCTACAACCACCCCCGGGATCTCGAGGCCGGGATGGTGCTCGGTTCCATGGCCCCGGTGGGCACCCAGGGATGGAGCGTGTTGATGGAGCGCAGCGCCGCAGAGGCGTACGCGCCGGTTCGCGCAAGCCAGCTGCGCACCCTGGGCCTCACCGCCGTCGCCGCGTTGGTCTCCCTGGGCATCGGTTTTCTGCTCAGCCGCAGGCTGATCAGCCCACTCCAGGAACTCGCCGACACCTCGTCCAAGATCGCCGAGGGCAATCTCGCGGTGCGCGCAACCGTCCGCGGAGAGGACGAGCTCGCCAAGCTCGGCAACAACTTCAACCACATGGCGGGCAACATCGAGGCCCTGGTGCGGCGGCTCAAACAGGCCCTGCGCCAGAACCAGGAGCTCTTCCTCGAGACCATCCGGACGCTCGCTGCCGCCATCGATGCCAAGGACCCCTACACCCGCGGCCACTCGGAACGGGTTGCTTCGTACTCCATGGCCCTTTCGCGTCAACTCGGTCTCAAACAGGAAGAGGTCTTCCAAATCCACATCGCAGCGATTCTGCACGACGTCGGCAAGCTCGGCGTCAAGGACGGGATCCTCAACAAACCCGGGGGACTGTCCGACGAAGAATTTGAAATCATGCGCCAGCACCCGTCCATCGGCGCCCAGATCATGAGCCCGATTCGGATGCTCAAGGACATCATTCCGGGCATCCGCAACCACCACGAGACCTGGGACGGCAACGGCTATCCGGACCGCCTCAAGGGCGATCAGATCCCGATGGTGGCGAGGATCATCGGGGTCGCCGACACCTTCGACGCGATGACCACGACCCGGCCCTACCAGCAGGCCATGACCCTCGATTACGTGCTTGCGAAGATGCGCTCCATGTCCGGGTCGCGATTCGACCCGCTGGTCATCGACGCCTTCCTGGCGGCGGTGGAAACGGGAGACGTCAGCCCCCCACCCAGGGAATCTCAAATGCCCGCCCCCTCGGAGGTCTCATGAACCGTCTCGTCGCCGTCGTTGTCCTTCCGATCGTGTCACTCGTCACCGCCTGTGCGAGCTCCAACGCGGCGACCAAACAGCCCAACTCGAAATCCTCACAGCAGGAGTCGTCCGAGGCTACGAGCGCCCCCCTCCAGTCCTTGACCCACATGCGGCAGGGTTCGGTATTCATGACACAGGGGCGGTATGAGGACGCCCTTGAAGAGTTCAAGGTCGCCGACAAGATCGCCCCGGGCAATGTGACCAATATGAACATGATAGGGCTCTGTTATCTCGATCTGAACCAGCTTGACCAGGCGTTATTGTCGTTTGACCAGGCGCTGCGCCTCATCCCGGCCTTCACCGACGCCCGCAACAATCGCGGCGCCACCTACCTCGCCTTGGGTCAGTACCACCTTGCGGAGGTGGATTTCGTGGCCGTCCTCGCCGACTCGACCTATCCCTACCGCAGACAGGTCCATTACAACCTCGGCCTCACATACATGCAGCGTGGACAGCTCGGCGCCGCCGAGGAGAACTTCCGGAAATCAATCCTTCCTCCGAACCCGGTGTTCGACGGCTACCTCAAGCTCGCCCAGTTGGCGCAACAGCAGGGAAATTTGGACGCGGCCCTGGCAATTCTCGAAGAAGCGAAGCTGGAATTCCCCGACTCGACCGAGGTCGCGTTCGAGTTCGGCAAGCTGTTGATGATCATGGGGGACGAGGAGCAGGCGCGACCGTATCTCGAGCAGGTCATCGCCGATGCTCCCCGATCGGACGAGGCCGCCATCGCACGGACGCTGCTCGGGAAGGGCTGATGCCCTTCAACTACCTGCTGACAAACCTCCTGGTGGATGTGCCGCAGGCGCTGGGCGCCATCTTCGTCGACCCGGAGGGTGAATCGGTCGACCTGGTCACCCGGCACGGCGACCCCTACGATCTCAAGGTCGAGGGCGCCTATCACAGTATCTTCCTCCGCCGGCTGGACAACCTCACGGCATCAGCCGACGCCGGACCCATCGACAGCTTCGTCCTCGAGGGCACCCATCTCGTCACGTTGACGCAAGCGCTCCCTGACGGCTACTATGTGGTGCTCGTCGTGGATCGGTCGGCTTCACGCGCGCAGGCCCTCGACCGCCTGCGCCGCGCCGCTCGGGTGTTCGCCGAACAGCTCGCCTGAAGACTGCGCGCCCGCCGACGATCCACGCTGCGTGGGGGTTGCATGGCGCGTTCTTTTCTCGGCAAGCTGAAACGGGGTCTGTTCATGACCCACACCGAGTTCCTGGAAAAAGCGGGAGACACCTTCCGCCGCACCGGACCGGTGGAATCGTCTGTCCTCGACGGTCTCGAAGAAGCCCTGATCGCCTCCGACGCTGGTGTCGCCCTCTCGGTTCGACTGGTGGACGAGCTCCGGGACGAGGTCCGGGCCAAACGCATCTCAACCGCCGAAGAGCTTCGACCGGCGGTGCGCGCGAGACTCCTCGCTCTGCTCCAGACGGCCGATGCCGCCCGACCGTTAGCCGAAAATACGTCGCCGCCCCGGGTGACCCTGTTGGTCGGCGTCAACGGGACCGGGAAGACGACAACCGCCGCCAAGCTCGCGAAACGCAAGAAAGAATCCGGCAAGACCGTCATCCTCGCCGCCGCCGACACCTTCCGGGCAGCGGCCGTAGAACAGCTCATGGTGTGGGCCGAAAGGGTCGACGCTCCGGTCATACACCAGCAGGAGGGGGCCGATCCAGCGGCCGTCGTTTACGATGCCATCGCCGCGGCACGCTCCCGGGGGATCGACGAGGTCCTGGTGGACACCGCGGGGCGTCTTCACACCCGAGCCAACCTGATGAAGGAACTGGAGAAGGTGACCAGGATTTCCGCCCGTGAGGTCGCGGGAGCGCCGCACGAGGTCCTGCTGGTACTCGACGCCACCACCGGTTCCAACGGCATCGAACAGGCGCAGAAATTCGGGGCCACCGCCGGGGTCACCGGGGTCGTTCTCACCAAGCTCGACGGCACGGCGAAGGGTGGTGTGATTTTGGCCATTGCGGATCGGCTCAAGCTCCCGGTACGATGGGTGGGTGTGGGTGAATCCGAAGACGATCTGCTACCTTTCCACGCCGACGAATTCGTGGACTCGTTACTCGAAACCGATTCAGGGGACCGGTCCCCGCAAACTGTGGAAGCGATCAACACCAGGGATGGACTAGTGTGAGGCCACCTCGACCGGGGGGATCGATACGAAAGGACGTCGCTCCTTCTGGACCGGCGCGAGTCGGCCCCGGGCAACCGCCTGCGCCGAGCCAATCGCCTGGCGACCCCGACGAGCGTTGGATGGGGCGCGCCCTCGAACTCGCCGCCCTCGGTCGCTACGGCACCTCACCGAACCCGATGGTCGGCGCCGTCGTCCTCGACGCCGCGGGGCGTCTCGCCGGCGAGGGCTACCATGCCGTCTTCGGCGGGCCGCACGCGGAGGTGATGGCCCTTGCCGAGGCCGGCGAGAGAGCCCGGGGCGGCACGCTCTACGTCACCCTCGAACCCTGCGCCCACCACGGCAAGACGCCGCCCTGCACCGAAGCGGTACTGGCCGCCGGGGTGCGCCGGGTAGTCTGCGCGCTGGGCGAACCCACACCAAAGGCCGGCGGCGGCATCAACCGTCTGCGGGCTGAAGGGGTCGAGGTTCAGGAGGGGCCGGGCGGCGAACGATCCCGGATTCTCAACCGGCGCTGGTTGCGCTGGGCTCATTTCCACCGCCCGTGGGTGACGCTCAAGTCGGCCGTCTCCCTCGACGGGCGGATCGCGACCCGCACCGGCGAGTCGAAGTGGATCACCGGCGAGGAGGCCCGCCACCGCGGGCTCGAACTGCGTGAAGAGCACGACGCCATCCTGGTGGGCGTCGAAACCGTGCTGGCCGACGACCCCCAACTGACGCGGCGGCTCGATCTCAACCCGGCGGGCGGGTGGAAGAGGATCATCCTCGATTCAACCCTGAGAACACCGAGCGCCGCCAAGGTGGTCCAACAGCAACCCGAGACCACGGTCATCGTCCACACCGGCGAGGCCGCGGCCGGGAATCGCCGGCGACTGCGCGAAGCGGGCGTCGAGTTGGTGGAATTGCGGGCCGGAGACGATGGCCGCATCGACCTCGACGCCCTCCTCGATTTTCTCGCCCGGAAGGAGGTGGCCTCGCTCCTCGTCGAGGGCGGACCGACGGTTCACGGGTCCTTCCACGACGCCGATCTGGTCGACGAGATCGCGATGTTCGTGGCGCCCTTCCTGATCGGCGGTCCGGCCCCCGCGACGGTGGCGGGACGGGGGATCCCGACGCTCGACATGGCGCGTCGATTTCACTTCGAGGTCGTAGAGCGCCACGGGCTGGACCTGGAGATACGGGCGGTGCGGGTGGAGGACGCAGATGTTCACGGGACTGATTGAGGCCGTCGGTTCCGTCGGGCGGCTGACGAAATCGGGCGCCGCGGCCAGGCTTCAGGTTTTCGTGACCTGGCCCGACGGCGATCTCCCGCAGACCGGCGACAGCATCGCGGTCGACGGCGCGTGTCTGACAGCCAGCGAACCCATGAGTGGCGGCTTTGCCGCAGACCTCTCCCCCGAGACCCTCGAGCGGACCCTTCTGCGGGCGGCGCGCCCCGGGCAGCCCGTCAACCTCGAACGAGCCCTCCGCCTCGGCGACCGCCTCGGCGGCCACATCGTCCAGGGACACGTGGACGGTGTCGTGCGCATCCTGTCGACCCAGACCGAGAGTGGATTTCAAAGATGGCGGATGTCACTGCCGGCTGAACACGCACGTGAAGTGGCGGCAAAGGGCAGCGTCGCCCTCAACGGTGTATCGCTGACGGTGGCCGGTCTCGGGCGCGACTGGTTCGAGGTCGCGCTGATTCCCACCACCCTCGAGGGGACCAGCCTCGGGAAGCTCCGTACCGGCGCCGAACTCCACCTCGAAACCGACGTCCTCGCCAAGTACGTGGCGCGCCGGGTCGGGGGCGCCCCACCGTCCGCCATCGACGAGATGTTCGGAGGAGTCCACGGTGCGTAGGATCGAACCCGCCTACCCCGACCTCCTGCCCGTGACCCACGTGCTGCGACCCGGGTACCTCCCCGGCAAAAAGGTGACGCTCGACCCGATCAAGCTCGGTGTCGTGTGGGAAGACGCTCCAGTCAGGATCCTTCCCGCCGAGGGTTCGATCCCCAGAGAACCCGTCCGCGCGATGATCTTCGCCCGCGTCGCGGTCCAACGCCGCGACATCCTGCACCGTTTTCTGGAGCGGGGCGGATTTGCGCTGGTGGTTCTGGACGATCCCGAGGTCACTCCGAGCGACCTCGATCTCGACGCGTCCGGCGAAACCCCACGTGTGACCATGGTGCTGCCGATCCTGCCCTATCCCTTGAGCGAAGGCCTGCAGATCCCGTCCGCGTGGCACTCGAGCCCCTGGGGCGCCGTCCTCGGTCTCTTCCCTTTTCCCGGCGCCGCCGCCGAGGTGGAACGCCGGATCGGACAACTCAAGACCGCCGGCGCCCGGTTCGCCGTCACCGCGCCGCTCCTGCTGACTCCCAAGGATCGCCACCGCATCCTCGACGGCTGCGAGGGGACCGGGGTCGAAGCGGAGCTCGAGAACGCCCTCTTTCACGCCGACGTCAGCCGCGGGCTGCACGCGCTCGAACGAACCGCCGGCGTGACTCTCCACAACGTCGGAATGGACCCGTTTGTCCCGTGCATGGTGCCGCTCGGGGCCGAACCCAACGCCGTCCGGACCGCCGCGGTGCTCCGGCTGTGGGCCCGGCGTCTCGACCAGTGCCACGAAGAGGCCTCATGGGGCTGGCGCCTCCGCCGCGCCGCCTCGGCACTCGACCGGCTGCCCAACGACCCCGCAACCCTTGCCATGGAGGACAACCTGCGGATCATCCCCGGTTTCGACACGTGGGTGGAGAGCTTCACCCGTGCCGTGTGGAACGGCGGCGAACCGCTGGACGCCGCATGGCACCTGTGGTCGGGTCTCGACGGCCAACCCGAAGCCTCCAAGAAAAAGAAGAAGTAATTCCCTTCATCCAGGGAACAGCAGCACCGGTCCGGCTGTTCTCGAAAACAGAATCTCACGACGAAAAGGGGCGCGACATGGCAGAAAAAGTCTTCAAAAGAATCTCGGTGACCGGGTGCTCGTCCGAAAGCTATGAAAAGGCCATCGAGACCGCAATCGAAAAAGCCTCCGAAAGCCTGCGCGGCATCGCCTGGTTCGAGGTCAAAGAACTCCGCGGCGGGCTCGGCGCCGACGGCCGGATCGAGTGGCAGGCCGCCATCGAGGTCGCATTCAAGGTCGACTAGCAATTCGTGAGCAAGGCTCACCAACCGCCACCCTTGCAACCCGTTGCCGATCAGGGTATTATCCGCCGCGCGTGGGGCCGTAGCTCAATTGGGAGAGCGCAGCGTTCGCAATGCTGAGGTCGAGGGTTCGATCCCCTTCGGCTCCACCAGAGACTTCGAATTCGCCGCCCTTACGGGCGGCTTTTCTCGTCTCTGGCTCAGCCGAAGGGAATCGGTCTACGGACCATCGCCGCGTGACCGCAGGCCGGCTCGCTCTGCGACCCGACCGCGTTCACATTGCGCCGCTGTCCCGCAGTGTCGACCCCTTCGGCTCCACCAGAGACTTCGAATTCGCCGCCCTTACGGGCGGCTTTTCTCGTCTCTGGCTCAGCCGAAGGGAATCGGTCTACGGACCATCGCCGCGTGACCGCAGGCCGGCTCGCTCTGCGACCCGACCGCGTTCACATTGCGCCGCTGTCCCGCAGTGTCGACCCCTTCGGCTCCACCAGCAACCTCACGACAAGACTCCACGCCCACAATTCAGGCCAACTCCCATACACCGCGAAAAAAAACCGTGGCACATGGAGAGATTGTACCCAGCCCACCCATCCAGAATTCGGATTGGGGATTTCGGATTGCGGAATGACCGCCTCGCGGACGCCCTACGAGAGGCCTCGCAGTGCACCCTCGGCGGCATCGCGAAACGCACGACCCACGCCTCCCGGGCCGAGATTGACACCGCCCACTGGGTGCCGGATACGGAGTTACGCAGTTACACCTCACAACTCCGTAACTCCGTACCTGGCACCCATTCATCCGCACGATGTTCTGCTGGTCCAGGGGGGTGGGACGACGGAAATGGAAGAGCTGGTTCACGCCGCCCGCCATCCGGGCGACGATGCCGAACTGTCGATCGGTTTCCGCGCGCACGTAGGTCTCAGGCGTCACCTTCATTAGGACCTCCTTGAGGAAAGGAAGGCTGGCAGCAGAAAGCGTCCACCGGCACGTGGTTGCGTGGTCACTTCACCAGTTCGATGTCGGGCATCTTGAAGGTCTTCTTCCAGAACGGCTCATCCGGTCCGTACAGCCGCAGCCAGATGACGGGCTTCTTGTCCATGCTCGGAATCCAGTTGGATTCCAGGCCGTCGGGAGCCTTCGGCCCTACGTAGACGTCCACGCTCCCGTCGTCGTTCACCGTCATCTTGTCCTTGTCGAACATCCCCAATCCGGAACGATCCTGCGGGTTGATGATGAAGCCCCAGGTCGCGTTGTCGTACACGGTGATCGACCAGAACTGTTTGGCCGGGGTGTCCTTGGGGATCCGGATGCGGTAGAGCTTGCCCGCTTCCACGGCATTCCCGTCTTTGTCGGCAATCGGCGACACGTACACCGTCGCGGCGTTTTCATTGAACTTGGGAGGGAGGAAAATGGCGGGGAACCAGATCGCGGCACGCTTGTCGATTTCGACAGCCCGATCCGTGATGAACTCGAACCCGCCGCTTTCGTCCGGAACCAGGACCATGGCCCAATGCCGATCGGGCCACCACAGGTTCTCCTGCAGCAACTTCAGGGTCAGTCCCTGCATGTAGTGGTAGGCATCGACGACAGCCCGTGCCATCGCCGCCTGCATCTTCGGCGCCGGATTGAACGGCTTGCCCTTCTCGATGCCGATGGTGGCGAGTATTCCGATCATGACCTTGTCGCGCTCTTCCACCGGCTCGACGCTGACAAAGTCATGGATGTCCTGCAGCGCGCGGATGTCGTAGTACGGGAGCGTCTGGATCGCAAGCGGAAAGCCGTCCACAAATCGTGTGGGCTTGGGGTTGTCGGCTTCCGAGAGCGGATACATCTTCAATGTCTTCGTGTAGGCGTAGGCGTCGGCCTGGCTGGCGCCCTTGCCCGGAACGGAACGGAAAGCCAATGCGAGCCGGTAACTGGTGGAACGGATCGGGAAGAAACCTTCCGGAATCGCGTCCTGGTAACCGGGTGGGATGAACAGGTACTTGCCGCCGGCCCCCTTGTCCGGTCCCGAGGGGCCGACGCCGGCGATAGTGACCTGCCAGGCGTCGACCACCTGGCCGTACAGGCTCGCCTTGTCAGTGGCCGCGGGCACTTCGACGACCATCGGACCTTTTCGCAGGTCGGTGAACGCCGAGATGTACGGGACCGCCGTGTTGGCGGTGATGACTTCATGCCGCGCTTTCAACGTCCCTGAAAAGGCGAGAACGACGTTGTCCTCAACGCCGGGCACTTCATAAAGCCCTTCGCGAAAGCGGTGGATGGCCAACGCGGGTATCGCCCACACCACGGCCTCGAACGCGCGGTGGTAAGCCACCTGTTCTTCGAGATCAGGAACGGATTGCCTGGTGCCGGGGAGCGGCTGACCGTCGGTCATCTTGGTGGTCATTTTCATCATGGTCTCCTTTGAGCTACCAATTGGTTTGCTCACTTCACCAGTTCGATCTCGCCCGGCCGCCAGGTCTTGTCGAACCAAGGTTCGAGCGCGCCGTAGAGGCGCAGGATGGTGAACCAGCCCTTGCCAGGGGTCGTCTGCACCCAGTTGCTTTCCTTGCCCGCTGGCGCATTCGGTCCGAAGTAGATGTCCACCGAGCCATCGGGGTTGGATGCCACCGTGCCCGAGTTGCTGGTCAGGGCGGTGTCGCGCTGGTCGGTCTGCAGGACCGAGCGGGTCTGCGTGTCGTAGGGAATGATCGACCAGAAGTTGTTGATGGGGACATTGGGTGGCAGTTGCAGCCGGTAGTTATTCCCGCCGTCCAGGTAATTGCCATCAGCGTCGAACGTGGCCCCCGCGTATTGCGACCCAGCGCCGATGATTTTCACACTCATGGCTGGGGTGATACCCGTGGCCATGTAGAAGAACACGGTTCGCGCGTCGAGCAGGCGGACGTTGTTCTGAATGAACTCGTGGCTGCCACCGACGAATGGCGTGAACCAGGACTTGCCTGGGTAAAAATACATCTGCTCATCACGAGATTTGAACGACAGGGCACGCGCCGTGGCGTTGCCAATGGCCGCTGCGTCGGTAAGGATCTTCTTAATCCGCGCGTCGGGTGCGAAAGGCTTGCCTTTCACGATGCCGATGGCGGCAAGCTGACCGAGAATCTCAGGGTCGGCTGAATCCGCCGGCTCTTCCTGAATAACCTTGTTGACCTCTTCGTAGAATGCGAAGTTCACCGCGTGGATGGTGTTGAAATAGAGGCCGGAACCGTTGATGAACTTCATCTTCGGCGGATTGGCCGCCGCCGCCAAGGGATAGACTTTCCATTGGTCCTTGAAGGCTCTTACAGCCGGGCCGGTGTCACCTTTGTCCGAAAATCCTCGGGCAACAAGCCAGACCTTATAGGTGCGCAGTTTCGCCACAAAGTAGCCTTCCGGCACCGGACCGGTATAGCCCGGAGGCAAGAAGAGATACCTGCCGCCCTTGCCCTTGTCGGGGCCGACCAAGCCCAGGTCGACGACGTATCGCATCCACGCATCATCGGCCACACCGAGTACGCCGGGCGGGACCTCAACCACCAGCGGCCCGTCCTTCAAGTCCATGAACGCCCAGAGGGTGGCCGTCTGCGTATTCGGCGTCAGCAACAGCGTCTTGGCATCCACACGGTCTTCATGGATGACAGCGGAGTAACTGTCACAGCCCACGCTCTTCAGCCCCTCGATGTTAGCGAGGAGGGAAGCCGGCGCCATCGTGTTCAGGAACACCTCGACGCCACGCATGCGGTCAAGGTTGTCATAAACCTTCTGGACGGTGTCCTGGTCCGGCAGGCCATCGAAGAACTTCAAGGTGCCGAGACTGGTCTCGACCGAATCCGGCGTGGTGATCTCCGGCGGAATCCTGGTGGTCATTTTCATGACGGTCTTCTTTGAGTTACTCACTGGTTTGTTCACCTCACCCGTTCAAAGGCCGGCAGATCAAACGTCGTCGCCGGCCTTCATTCCCTGCAGCAAGGACTCGACCACGCCGGGGGGCATCAGGTGGCTGCGATCGAGCACGCGGTCGAGCTGAGGGATAGGAATTTCCTTTCGTTCAGCGCCAGCCTAGCACGGGGCTGAGGCGCTTATTCGGGGCCCAAGATGGGCTCGCATGCCCCGAGCGGCCTCCGATACGGCAGATCCCGGGGTTAGGGAGAGCGTGTCCCGGGACAACACGCTACGAACCTCGGCCCCCCGTGCGGCCGCCGCCTCCATAGACGCACCCCGCACGGACGGCCGCAGCCGAGATGGAGTCAGGGGGTGGCGGGGAGGGTCGCCGCGCCTGGCGGGCCGCGGGGAGACCGCGTTTCCGTCTTCGCGAGATGCCTCAGGATCGCGTCGACCACGTCGTGCTCGGTGATGAACGCGATCACCTTCATCTCTGAACCGCAGGACGGGCACACCAGCGGGTCGACCTCGTAGATCCGCTTGATCAGCTGTGCCCAGCTTCGCCTGAGCGCGCGGGCGTTGCGGGCCTCGGCACGAGCCGCACGGGAGGCCGGGCCGGCGCCCGCACCCCCAACCCCCCCATTCTCAGCCTCAGCCTTCCGGCGCTTGCCCCTCGACACGTTGGAGTACGCTGCAATTCGTCGGACGAATTGCGCCGGCTGATCCTCGGGCTCCACCCGAACCCGGTTGTGCACCGAAAACCCGGTGTGTCGCCACGACAGTAGGAGCTCGGTCCGCTCGTCTGAGAGCAACCCCTCATCCTGCAGCAGGCGCATCACCTTGTGCCGGTAGAGCAGCTCCGCTGAGTGCTCATCGACGAAGGCGATCGGGATCCACTCACCATCCTGCATCCAGCCGCCGCGCGACACGATCGCGTGCACATGTGGGTGCCAATTGGCCAGGTCGCCCGCGGTCTGGACCACGGCGACCATCCCCGGCCGCATCCCCTCGTCGACGAAGCCGCGCCAGAATCCGCACCGCCGCTCGAAGCGCTCCTCCCACTGCCCCCTCACCTCGTCGAAGTGGGTCTCGAAGAGCCGGTAAAGGGGAGTCGCACGCGGATTCCGGGCCCGGTAGCGGGCCGCGCAGCTTTGAGCCACAGTGACGCCCGACGTCTCCTGCAGCGTGGACGGGCTGCCTCAGCGTGACCCGAACGGCCCCTACAGTCAAGGCGACCGTCGTGCAAAGACACATTTTGTTTGTTTCAAATGTCATTTCTCGGGCAGAATTCGACGCGGCTGAACGGATCATCCTCGGGACCCGGCACGGTGAAACGGAAGGCGCCCGAAAAGAACCTCCTTTCCCCTGAACAGACTCTTCAGAAATACAATTCTTGCAAAATATCACAAAAAATATTATTTTGGAGAAGAAACGTAACAAAAGAACAGGACGTTTCTTCTTTGATACGATGATTGACATTACTTTATAGGAGAATCGTAACGTTATGCGAGCGAGTGAGTACATACGGGAGTTGGCATCGAATGGGCGCTACCACTTCACAACGGCGGACGCTGTCAAAGCTGTCGAGGGTAATCCTCCGGCAGTGCGTGCCCAGTTGCTCCGACTGAAGCGGCAAGGACTGATCGCGCAGCCCGTGCGCAGCTTTCATGTCATCGTTCCGCCCGAGTACAAACGCCTGGGTTGCCTGCCGGCGGAGCAATTTGTCGACCATCTGATGCAATTCTGGGATGAGCCCTATTACCTCTGTCTGTTGAGTGCGGCCGAAAGGCACGGCGCCGCGCATCAACGACCTCAGGCAACCCAGGTGATGGTACGCAAAAACCGTCAGGCCATCACCTGTGGGCAGGTGAGAGTCGAGTTCATCGCCCGTGGCGACATCGAAAGAATGCCGGTCACCAGGCTCAACACGCCGCGCGGGGTGCTGCGGTATTCGACCCCGGAAGGAACGGCGCTCGAGCTGGTCGGCTACCCCAATCGTGCTGGTGGTCTCGACAACGTCGCCACAGTCCTGTCTGAGCTCTCCGAGGAGATGGTGGCTGAAGGACTGCTCGAAACCGCTCGTCTCTGTCCCGTGAGTTGGTCACAGCGTTTGGGATATCTCTTGGAGCTGGTCAGGCGAGAAGATGTCGCTCAAATTCTCAGGCCTTTCGTGCTTGAGAATGCCCGGAGCTATACCCCGCTGCGGCGCGCTGCGCCAATCGCCGGTGGAGTCAGGAACCCTCGCTGGAAGATCATCGTCAACGTCGAAGTGGAGCCGGACGAATGATCCCCAAGGACTACATCACCGCATGGAGAGCTCAAGCGCCGTGGCCGCTCGACGCTCAGGTCGAGCAAGATCTGGTGATAAGCCGCGCGATCGTCAACCTCTTTTCCGATACCCAATTGGCGGATAGCCTGGCGTTTCGTGGCGGGACCGCTTTGTACAAGATCTACCTCACACCTCCGGCTCGATATTCCGAGGACATCGATCTGGTTCAGGAGAGGGCCGAGTCAATCGGCGAGACCCTCGATCGGGCGCGTGCCATCTTGGATCCATGGCTCGGGAAGCCCCGCCGCACTCTCAAAGAGGGCCGCGTCACCCTCGTGTATCGATTCGAGTCCGAGGATGTTCCACCGCTCACGCTTCGGCTGAAGATCGAGATCAACACCCGCGAACATTTCACCGGATCGGGCGTGAAAAAGGTGCCGTTCGAGGTGACGAACCCCTGGTTCAGCGGTGTGGCAAACGTTGCGACCTACTCTATCAACGAGCTGCTTTGTACCAAGCTGCGGGCGCTGTACCAGAGGAGGAAGGGCCGAGACCTCTTCGATGTCTGGTACGCGCTGGACACTGCGCGCTGCGACCCAGCAACACTTCTCGCCTGCTTCGACCGGTACATGGCCGAAGACGGACACAGAGTCAGCCGAGCGCAGTTGGAAGAAAATCTGGCCAAAAAACGTCAACAGCCCGAATTCCGCGATGACGTGCGGCCGCTCCTACGCCCAGGCTTGTCCTGGGATTGCGACACAGCCATGGATGCAGTTCTCGAAAGCCTGGTGTCACGCTTGCCTGGCGAACCCTGGAAAGGTGGAGTAAAGCTCGACGGGAAAGAGTAAGTTCAACCTGTCTTTTGTTTTGCGAGCCACCGAAGGGCCTTTCCGACAGCCCAACGATCAACCCCCAACCGGCGCCCAATCTCTGACTGACTCAACCCAAGCTCATGGAGTAGATTCGCCTTCACGGCAATTCGCTGATAAATCGGCGGCATCCTGGTCTCGAGGATCGGCACTTCGATTGGGATGAACGCTGTGGTTCGAATTCTTCGCGGCTCCACCAGAGACTTCGAATTCGCCGCCCTTACGGGCGGCTTTTCTCGTCTCTGGCTCAGCCGAAGGGAATCGGTCTACGGACCGTCGCCGCGTGACCGCAGGCCGGCTCGCTCTGCGACCCGACCGCGTTCACATTGCGCCGCTGTCCCGCAGTGTCGACGCCTTCGGCTCCACCAGCAACCTCACGACAAGACTCCACGCCCACAATTCAGGCCAACTCCCATACACCGCGGGAAAAAAACCGTGGCACATGGAGAGATTGGACCCAGCCCACCCATCCAGAATTCGGATTTCGGATTGCGGAATGACCGCCTCGCGGACGCCCTACGAGAGGCCTCGCAGTGCACCCTCGGCGGCATCGCGAAAGGCACGACCCACGCCTCCCGGGCCGAGCTTGACGCCGCCGAAGATCCGCGACACCACCAGCAGGCCCTCGAGGTCGTGGTGGCGAAGCAGCTCGAGCATCTTCATCCCCGGTCGGCCGACCTCGCCGTCGTCCCGCGCCTGCTCCACCACCTGCCCGTTTTCGTCCCGCACCCGGCACGCCCAGCAGTGGTGGCGCGCCTTGTGGTACTTCTTCTTGCGTTCAGCGAGCGCCTCCTTGACATCGTCGAGCGTTCCTGCCGGCACGGCAGCGGCGTAGAAACGCGATCGCTGTTCGGTGAGGTCGAACTCGGAGAACCGCGAGATGCGTGGCATGCAGAGGATGATACTGGATGCGCGATACTCGGTGCTCGATCCATCCACCCGCCCGGCACGCGAGACGCGTGCCCCACAAGATGCTGACAGACGGTTGTGGGGCAGCCGTCCCGGCTGCCGAATGGGTGGACGGATCCAATATCAGAAATCAATATCCAAGATCCGATCCCCGCGGGACGCCGGATGAGCGAAACACCTCTCACGAAACGCAGAACTCCCCCGCCCCCACTTTCGTACACTGGAGAAGCGCCGTCTCAGAACGACGCTTCACTCTTGGATGGAGGGGGAAGATTCATGCGTGTTCGAAACCTGGTGTTTGGTGCGGTCGCTCTGTGTTCAATTCTGGCGGCGGTGGGGACTGCGTCTGCGGACGATCCCGCCCAGTGGCTGCGCTACCCGTCGATCTCGCCCGACGGTCAGACTGTGGTCTTCAGCTATCGAGGCGATCTGTGGCGGGTGCCGTCGAGCGGCGGCCAGGCGATCCAACTGACGGTCCACGAGGCCCACGACTTCATGCCGGTGTGGTCACCGGACGGGTCGAAGATCGCCTTTGCGTCCGACCGCCACGGCGACTACGACATCTTTGTCATGCCCGCCCGCGGCGGCACCGCGACACGGCTCACCTTTCACTCGGCGGACGACTACCCCGCGAGCTTCACCCCTGACGGCGAGCACGTGCTGTTTTCGTCCGGCAGACTCGACGCACAAGCCATGGTCGGCTACCCGCGGCGCGGGTCCCAGCCCGAGCTCTACTCGGTGGCGCTCGGCGGCGGGATGCCGAAGCAGGTGCTCACCACCCCAGCCATCTACGCGGTGTGGAACGCCTCAGGAACGATGATGATCTACTCCGACGAGAAGGGGCTCGAGACTGAGTGGCGCAAACATGACACCTCGTCGTTCGCGCGCGACGTGTGGGTCTACAACGCCACCACCGGGCAGCACACCAGGCTCACTGCGTTCGGCGCCGACGACCGCCAGCCGGTGTGGGCGCCCGGCGAACAGTCCATCTACTACCTGTCGGAACGCAGCGGCAGCTTCAACGTCTGGGCCCTCGATCTCGGTGAAGGTGCGCAGCCGGTCCAGATCACGCACCACGACACCCACCCGGTGCGGTTTCTCAGCATCTCGAAAAACGGCGACCTGTCCTACGGCTATGATGGCGCCATCTGGGTCCGCCCGATCGGTGCAACGGAGAGCCGACGGCTTCCAGTCACCATCGCCGCCGACAGCCGGTTCAACGAGGTCGAGCTCACCGACGTGGAAAAAAACATTACCGATTTCGACCTTTCTCCCGACGGCAGCGAGATCGCCTTTGTCGCGCGCGGTGAGATCTTTGTCACCTCCACGAAGCACGGCGACACCCGCCGCATCACCAACACCCCCGAGCAGGAACGGTCGGTGAGCTTCCACCCCGACGGGCGAAGCCTGATCTACGCCTCGGAACGGGGCGGCAGCTGGAACATCTACCGCACCAACCTCACCGACGACGGGGAACCGGACTTCTTCAACGCCACGGCGTTCGTCGAGAAACCGGTGGTGGTGACCGACCTCGAGACGTTCCAACCCCACTTTTCTCCCGACGGCAAGGAGGTCGCCTACCTCGAGGAGCGGACGACGCTCAAGGTCCTCAACCTCGCCTCGAACGAAAGCCGCGTCATCCTGCCCGGCAGCTTCAACTACTCGTACAGCGACGGCGACCAGTGGTACCAGTGGTCGCCCGACGGCCAGTGGTTTCTGGTCGAGTACCTGAGTCCCAGCCGGTGGTCGTCCGAGGTCGGGCTGATCGCGTCGTCCGGCGACGGCGAGCTGATCAATCTCACCAAGAGCGGCTACGAGGACGCGGTGCCACGGTGGGCCTTCAAGGGCGAGGCGGTTTTCTGGTTCACCGACCGCCACGGCGAGCGCCAGCAGTCGGGATGGCCGTCCAAGTTCGACGTCTACGCCGCCTTCCTCACCCAGGAGGCGTGGGACCGCTTCCACCTCTCCGAAGCCGAGTTCGAGCAGCTCAAGGCAAAGGAGAAGGACGAGAAAAAGGACGGAGACACGAAAGAGGACGAGGGTGACGACAAGAAAAAGGGCGCGAACGACGATGCCAAAAAGAAGAAGGGCGACGAGATCAAGCTGCCCGATCCGGTGGTGTTTCAGCTCGACGGAACCGAGGACCGCACCGTCCGCCTGACCCTGCACTCGGCGCGCCTCGCCGACGCGCAGATCACCCCCGACGGCGAGAAGATCCTCTACCTGGCCGAATTCGAGAAGGGCTACGACCTGTGGGTGTACGAGCCGCGCAAAAAGGAGGTCAAACTGCTGGCCAAGCTCGACGCTGACGACGCCGACGGGCTGGTGCTCGACGAGGACGGCGAGAAGGGCTTCCTCCTCGCCGACGGCAAGCTGATGTCGGTGGAGATCGACGGCGGCAAGGTCAAACCGGTGCCGCTCGAGGCCACGATGGACCTCGACGCAGCCGCCGAACGCGAGTACCTCTTCGAGCACGCCTGGCGCCAGACCCGGGAGAAGTTCTACGCCGTCGACATGGGTGGCGTGAACTGGGATCTCTACAAAGAGGCCTATGTGCGCTTCCTGCCGTCGATCGACAACGACCGCGACTTCTGCGAGCTGGTGTCCGAGCTCCAGGGCGAGCTCAACGCTTCCCACCTCGGCTGCTACTATCGGCCGCGCGACCCCGCGGCCGACGCCACCGCCACCCTGGCGTTCTTCCCCGACCCCGTGTACGACGGCCCCGGCGTCAAGATCGGCGAGATCATCGACGGCGGACCGCTCGAGAACGCCGACACCAAGGTCAAGGTCGGCACCGTCATCAAAGCCGTCAACGGCCATGAGATCGCCACCGGCGAGAACTGGTACCCGCTCTTCAACCGCAAGGCCGGCGATCTCATCCGGCTTTCGTTGTCCGACCCCGACACCGGCAGCACCTGGCAGGAAACGGCCAAGCCGATTTCACAGAGGGACGAGTCCGAACTCCTCTACCAGCGTTGGGTGCGGGGGCGCCGCGCCGAGGTCGACCGTCTGTCGGGTGGACGGCTCGGGTATGCGCACATCCGCTCCATGAGCGACTCGCGCTACCGCGAGATCTTCGAGGATATCTTCGGCAAGGCGGTCGACAAGGAGGGCATCGTCCTCGACACCCGTTTCAACAACGGCGGCAACCTGGTCGAGGCGCTGACAATCCTGTTGACCGGCGAGATCTATGCGCGGGCGGTGCCGCGGGGCCAATACCTCGGCGTCGAGCCGGTCCACCGCTGGACCAGACCCTCGATCGTCGTCATGAACGAGGGCAACTACTCTGACGCCCACTGCTTCCCGGCGGCCTACACCTCGCTCGGCATCGGCAAGACGGTGGGCATGCAGGTGCCGGGCACCTGTACCTCGGTGTGGTGGGAGACCATGCAGGACAGCAGCATGAACTTCGGTATCCCCATGGTGGGTTACCTCGATAACGAGGGCGATCTGATGGAGAACAAGCACCTCGACCCCGATTACGTGGTCGACAACGATCCGGCCCTCGAGGCCATTGGGCAGGATCAGCAGCTCGAGAAAGCGGTGGAGGTCCTGCTGGCTGAAATCGACGAATAGCCAACTTTCTCAACCCCGCCCCGCAGCGCGCGGCCGCCTGGCCGCGCGCTTTTCTGTAGAATCGAACCCGCGCAGGTGATGCGGTGAGAACGGGGTTCGCGACGGTTCTCGACGAGTGCCCCCGTACTTCGATACTGTGGGTGGGTGGCGAAAAACCGGGTTGAAGGAGATCATCGCGTGACAGCAGCCGACAACCTCGCACCCCAGATCGCGGAGCGCATCGCCCGCGAACACTGGAACATCGAATCACGCGCCCAGTCACTCGCCGGCGAGGTCGACCGCAACTTCGTCCTCGTCACCGCGCGCGGCGACCGCCTCGTGCTCAAGGTGACGCCGCCGGGCGACCACCGGCAGATGGTCGAGTGCCAGGTCGAGGCGCTGAGCCACCTCGCCGGCACGCCGGTGGCCGAGTTCGTACCGCACATTCTGCCGACGCGCGACGGTGAAAGAGTCCTGCAGTTGGACCTCGACGGCGCGACCTGTTGGGCGCGGCTCGTCACATACTTCGACGGGACGCCGCTGGTCCACCGCGGCGAACGCCCGACGCGCTTCCTCGAGAGCATCGGCCGGACCCTCGGCCGCCTCGACCTCGCCCTCGGTGATTTCGACCACCCCGGCGCACACCGGGCCATGAACTGGGACATCGAGCAGACTGCCGGGCTCGCGAAGGACGCCGGGTACATCGCGGACGCCGCCAGGCGGGCTCTCATCGAACGCCACCTCGATCACTTCACGACCCACGTGGTACCCAGGCTCGCACCGCTCGACCGCGGCGTCATTCACAACGACGCCAACGACCACAACATCCTGGTCAAGAACGATGCCGGGGGCGAACCGGCCCTCGCCGGTCTGATCGACTTCGGCGACATCCTCCACACCGTCACCGTCGCCGAGCCCGCGATCTCGTGCGCGTATCTCATGCTCGACCGCGACGAGCCGTTGGCGGACGCGGCGCACCTCATCGCCGGCTACCACGCCGTCCGGCCGCTCTCCACGACTGAGCAGGCGCTGGTCTTCGACCTCATCATCGCCCGCTTGTGCGCCTCGCTGCTGACTTCGGCGCGACGGCGCCACCTCGAGCCCGACAACGAGTATCACCAGATCTCGGCCCAGCCGGTCTGGCGGCTCCTCGAGCGCATCTCCACCCTCGATCGAGAGCGCTCCATCCAGAGGCTGATGGACGCCTGCGCCCCGGCAACTGCGCCCGCGCGGACCGCCAGGGACATCCTGGATCTGCGACGCCGCTTCGTGGGCCGCAACCTCAGCGTCGCCTACTCGGAGCCGCTGAAGATCGTCCGCGGACACGGCCAGTACCTCTACGACGACGGCGGTCGCCGCTATCTCGATCTGGTCAACAACGTGTGCCACGTCGGTCACTGCCATCACAGGGTGGTCGAGGCAGCCGCGCGGCAGATGGCCGAACTCAACACCAACACCCGGTATCTGCACGACAACCTCGTCGAGTATGCGCTGCGGCTCACGGCAACCCTGCCTGAACCGTTGAGCGTCTGCTACTTCGTCTGCTCCGGGACCGAGGCCAACGACCTGGCGCTCCGGCTCGCGCGGGCTCACACCGGGTCGAAGGAGATCATCGTTCTCGACCACGCCTACCACGGCCACTCGCCGTCGCTGGTCGAGATCTCGCCCTACAAGTGCGAAGGGCCGGGGGGCGAAGGCCTCGGCCCTCACGCCCATAAGGTCCCGATGCCGGACCCCTACCGGGGGCCGCACCTGGGGCCGTTCGCGGGTCTCCGCTACGCCGACGAGGTGCGGACGGCGATCGCCGGAATCGAGCGCTCCGGACGCCGCCTCGGCGCCTTCATGGCCGAGTCGCTGATCGGCTGCGGCGGTCAGGTCATCCCCGCAGACGGCTTTCTCACCGCCGCCACCAGCATGGTGCACGCCGCGCGCGGCGTGACCATCGCCGACGAGGTCCAGGTGGGGTTTGCCCGGGTCGGCACCAACTTCTGGGCCTTCGAGACCCAGGGCGTGGTGCCCGACATCGTCACCCTCGGCAAACCCATCGGCAACGGCCACCCCATGGCGGCGGTCGTGACCACCCCCGAGATCGCCGCCTCGTTCGACACCGGCATGGAGTTCTTCAGCACCTTCGGCGGCAACCCGGTTTCCTGCGCGGTAGGTCTGGCGGTGCTCGAAGTTATCGAGCGCGAGGGCCTCCAACAGCACGCCCACGAGATGGGCAACCGATTCCTGACCGGGCTGCGCACCCTCCGGGATCGCCACCCCTTGATCGGCGATGTCCGCGGCATCGGTTTGTTTCTCGGCATCGAGCTGGTGCGCGACCGCGAGACCCTGGAGCCCGCCGACACCGAGGCCGCCCTGGTCGTCAACGAGATGAAGTGGCGCGGCTTCCTGCTCTCCACCGACGGGCCGCACCACAACGTCATCAAGATCAAACCACCGCTCGTGATCCAATCACACGACGTCGATGCGACCATCACCGCGCTGGACGAAGTCCTCAGCGCCGTCATGTAAAACGCGATGGTGGGCCAAGTTCGCGACTGACCGCTGCCGAGGCAGGTTCACCCGCCGAGATCGACCCGGGCGCCGACGCCGCGTTCCAGCGCACGCCGGTAGACCAACCACCCGGCTGCCACATCCTCCACCGCCAGCCCGAGCGACCGGAAGAGGGTGATTTCGGTATCCGACGTGCGGCCGGGGTGGGTGCCGATGAGCACGTCGCCGAGCTCGGCCTGCAGGTGGTCGGGGCCGATGGCGCCCTCCTCGAGCGCGAGACGGTACTCCCCGGCCTCGTGCTCCAGCGACTCGCGGCGGTCGGTGAAAAGCGCTGCTCGCTTGACCGCCTCGGTGTCGAGCTCGCGCCACTCCGGGATCGAGGCGCCGACGGCGTTGACGTGCATCCCGTCCTCCATCATGTGACCGAAGAACACGGGTTCGCTGGCCGAGGTGGTGGTGCAGACGAGGTCGGCGCCTTCCACCGCCGCCTGCACGCTGGCAGCCGGCTCCACGGCCACGCCGTGGCGGGTCGCCTGCTCTTCAGCGAAGGCCTGGACCTTTTCCGGATCGCGGCTCCACACCCTGACCCGCTCGATGGGACGGACCGCGAGCATGGCCTCGACGTGCGAGCGCGCCTGGGTGCCGGCGCCGAGGATCGCCAGAGTAGAGGCGTCCCGCCGGGCAAGGCGATCCGTGGCGAGGGCGGACACGGCCGCCGTCCGCACGGCGGTGATGGCGCCGGCCTCGAGCAGCGCCAGCGGCGCGCCGGTGGCCGGGTCGAAGATCATCACCCCGCCCTGGTGCGAGTCGACCCCGAGGTCGCCCGGGTTCTCCACCACGCTGAGGATTTTCACCCCGAAGACCTGCCCTGCCGCCAGCGATCCCGGCATCCAGGCCAGCACGCCGCTCCGGTCGGGCAGCAGAAAACCTGCTCGCAGCGGCTGCACGCCCTCGCCGCGGGCGAGGCCGGCCAGGGCCTCCTCCACCACCTCCATGCAGTCCCGCACCGGCAGCAGCTCGCGCACCTGGGAATGGGTCAGAACCAACATCGCGGCGCCCTCCACCGTTCTTATTCACGAAGAGATTACGCCACAACCTCCCGAAACGCGTTGAGGAACGCTCGCCTGTCGTGGTGGCTCCGATGGGTGGCACCCTCACCGTGCCTCAATTCAAAATGACACCCGCGCGATCACACCACGTATACTGTCGATGGAGGCTCCCATGCTCGGTTTCGACAGAATCATCTTTGACCCCAACATCTTGGGTGGGAAGGCGTGCATCCGCGGCATGAGAATCTCGGTGTCGTTGATCGTCAACCTCGTTGCAAACGGCATGACAATTCCGGAGATCGTCGTTGAATATCCCGACCTCGAGGAAGAGGATGTCGTGCAAGCCCTGCGCTACGCGGCCTGGGCCTCGGATGATCTCTTCATCCCTGCCACGGAGACTGCGTGATTCGCTTCCTCCTGGACATGGGTATTGCCCGTTCCACCGCAGAGTATCTGAGACAACAGGGTCATGACGTCGTGCACTTGCGCGACCAGGAATTGGAGCGGCTGCCAGACGATCAGATTGTCTCCAAGTCTTCATTCTTTTCTCCACCTATCACGAGATGCAGAGCCAATCCGCCCACTCAGGCTGGCGCCAGGACCTCTCGCAGAGCTTCGAGGAACGCCAGGTTGTCGGCGGCCGTGCCCACCGAGACCCGGATGAGGGTCGGCATGTCCCAGTTGCTCCCCGGCTGGATGAAGACCCGCCGCTCGCGGAGCGATCGCACGACCGGATCCGTCGGCCGGCCGCACTCCACCATCAGGAACGGCGCGCGGTGTGGGTAAGGCCTGAGGCCGAGGGCCTCGAGGCCGGAACGAAGCTGCGCGAGGCCCCGATCGACCTGCTCAACGTAGTTCTGCACATGACCGCGATCGGCGAGGGCTGCCGGCCCGGCCACCAGCGCCGCTGTGTTGATCCCGAGGTCGCCCCACCACACGGTGCCGAGACTCTCGAGCACCGGGTCCGGCCCGATGGCGTAACCGAGCCGGATCCCCGCCAGGCCGTACGCTTTGGAAAACGTGCGCAGGACCAGCACCGGCGCTCCGTCCCGGACGAGGTCAATTGTCCGGCCGGCATCAGCGAGGAAGTCGTGGTAGGCCTGATCCACCATCAGGATCGCGCCCCGGGGCAGGGCCTCGATCAGGGCGAGGATCTCGGCGGCGCGGATATGGGCCCCGGTCGGGTTGTTGGGGTTGGCGACGTAGACGATGCGCGTGTCCGGACGGACAGCCTTCTTCAAGCGGGCGACGTCGACCGCACCGCTCACACCGATTGGCACCCGTACGACCAGCCGGCCCATGGTCTCCGCGACCCCGGCCGACCATCCGTAGCTCGGCGTCGGCAGCACGAGGCTGCCGCCGTCTGCAAGGAAGGCCCACGGGGCGAACTGGAGGAACTCGGTGGAGCCGCAGCCGACCAGGACGTTTCGGCTCGGCACGCCGTGGTTCTGTGCGATCGCCTCCACCAGCGGCTCGATGAAGTTGTAACGATTGGCGCGGCCAAACCCGTCCTCGAGGATCGCGGTGATCGCCTTCGGCGACGGACCCAGCGGGTTTTCGTTGAAGTTCAAACGTACGGACCCGGCCGGGAAGCCGTCTGCGGGGAAGACCGGTATCGGCTCGTCGACCACCACAACGCTTTCGTCCTGGGCTGCCGTGGCGATCCCGGCGCCGGCAGCGGCTGCAGCTGCCGCCAGCGTCCTCAAAAAGGCGCGTCGCGTGGGCAGCATCCCCTCGGGATAGCAGCTCCACGAGCGTTCCACTACCTCACCCATCACTTCGATTCGGGATCGCTGACGTCCGCCGGAGCCGTCGCCGGCGCCGCGAACCACTGGTCCCTGGGTACCACCTTGGCCTGCTCGGGGTCGCCCTCGTAGGCCGGAGTCATGATCTGGATCCCGTACTCGTTGAAGACGTCGAGGATCGATCGGTGGAGCTCGGTGTAGAGTTCGTGCATGGCCTGCGGGCGGTTGCAGTAGACGTTGAGCTCGTAGGTCACGCAGAAGTCGCCGAGCGCCCTCTGGAGAACAAACGGCGTGGGTTCGCGCAGCAGGCCGTCGACCCGTTCCGCGGCCATCAGCAGCATGGCCTCCACCTGCCGCCACGGGGTCTCGTAGCCGATACCGACGGTGGTGTGGAGGATCAGACCGCGGGACCGCGCCAACGTGCTGTAGTTGGTGACCTCACCATTCAGGATCATCGAGTTCGGGATCACCACGTCCTCGTTTTTGGGAGTCCTGAGGTGGGTCACCTGGAGCCGGACCTCGGCAATGTCTCCCTCCACAGCGCCAATCCTCACGCGGTCGCCGACCCTGAATGCCCGCCGGTAGGTCATGGCGAAGCCGGCGATCAGGTTCGAAATCACCGACGACGAACCGAGGGAGAAGATGACACCCGCGAAGAGCGACACCCCCTTGAAGGCCGACGAGCTCGACCCGGGGATGTAGGGGTAGGCCACCACGACCCCGAGCGCGATCACCAGAAGACGCACGATCTTGAAGGTGGGCCTCGCCCACTCGGGGTCGAAACCTGCCAGGGTCACCGAACCCCGCTCCACCGCATTGAAGAACAGCAGGATCAGCCCGACCGTCCAGCGCAGGAGGAGGAAGAGGATCGCCAGGAAGATGAGGTCGGGGATGGCATCCACCACTCCGCGGCCCATGACCCGCAGCGGGTCGAGAAACCAACTCGTCAGCTTGGCGTGGATCGGGCGGGTCCAGGGGAACAGGCCGAGGACCATGTTCGAGTACAGGAACGCCGTCGCCAGGAGAACCATTGTACGGACGGCCCGCAGCCCACCGCTCAGCGCATCTCCGGCCCGTTCGGCGCTGCCGGTCTGGACCGATTCGACGCCCATCGCCTTGAGACGCCGCTTCAGTCGCTCCGAGAGCTTGTCGTCAAGGCGTCGCCAGAGCCACAAAAAGAAAGCAAGGCCGAGCACCAGAACCACGGTGTCGCCGAAGGCCTTCAGCACGCCAGCGCGTATCGCTCCGGGCTGCCGGTCGGTTCGGTACTGTTGGATCGACTTTCGAATTCGATCGCTGACGACCACCGCCAACTCGCGGCGCCCGACGCCTTCCACTCGGGCGTCGGCGTCGACCAGTCCCAGGATCAGGGTCTCTCCGGCCATGATCTTGGTGATGTTTCCGTCGTCCGAGGTCGTCAGATTCGCGGGGTCGAAGGCCGGGTCGCGGGCCACCCCTTCGATCCTTTTGGAAATGCGCGCGGCCCGCTCTTCCGCAGGCAGGGCCGTGACGCCGCGCAGGCTGAAAAGCACCGTGCCGTCGATCGTCACCGGCGCCATGGGGACCTGCGTCTCCCCGGCCAGCTCGCTGACTTCCGGCTCGGAGCCGGGCCCAGCGGCCTGGGCGAAGGCGGCCGGGGCTACGCCAACTGTGAAAAGAACAGCGATCCAAAACGCGACCGATCGTGAAGCCGCCACGAAACCACCTCCTGGAGGCGGAATCACCCGTCTCCCGTATTCGTGCCAGAGGGTAGCAGGAAATGGCCCGCTTCAGACCGGGACTCAATACTGCTCGGGAACGAGGTTGAACGGCCAGTCCGGTTCCCGGTATTTCCCCCTGGCCTGGGCCTTGGGAAACTTGATCGGTTGGCGTGGCACCTCTTTGTAAGGGACCTGACTCAAGAAGTGGGAGATACAGTTCAGGCGGGCCCTACGCTGGTCGTTCGAGGGCACCACGTACCAGGGGCACTCCGAGGTGTCGGTGGCAGCGAACATCGCATCGCGCGCCCTCGAATAGTCGTACCAGCGCGCCTGCGCTTCGAGGTCCATCGGGCTGAGTTTCCAGATCTTGCGGGCGTCGGTGTTGCGCTCCTCGAAACGTCTGGCCTGCTCGGCCATGTCCACCTCGAGCCAGTACTTGATCAGAATGACCCCGGATCGGATGATCGCCCTCTCGATCGTCGGGGCATTCTCCAGGAACTCGTCAACCTGCTGCTTCGTCGCGAACCCCATCACCCGCTCGACCCCGGCCCGGTTGTACCAGCTGCGGTCGAAGAGCACGACCTCACCGGCCGCCGGCAAGTGGAACATATAGCGCTGGAAGTACATCTGGGACTTCTCGCGGTCGGTTGGCGCCGAAAGGGCGACGACCCGAAAGACCCGCGGGCTGACCCGTTCGGTGATTCGTTTGATGACACCGCCCTTGCCCGCCGTATCGCGGCCCTCGAACACGACGCAGATCTTGGCCCCGCTGACCTTGACCCACTCCTGGAGCTTGACCAGTTCGACCTGCAGGGGCTCGAGCGCCTTTTCGAATTCCTTGCGGCGCATCTTGGGTCGAGACCCTCCCTCGTTCGCGGAGTTACCAGCATCGACCGGTTGCGTTTCGAGCTCCGCCTTGTTCTTGTTCTTCTTCTTGCTCTTCTTCCTTTTGTCCTTCGCCATGGGAATCACCTCCGACAAAATTCGGCGCACGAAGATTCGGTCGCACCGCGCCGCCAGTCTGGCACACCTCGAGCCCGCAACGGAGGCGAGGTCGTGGTTGAAATGGATGTTTCGACCCAGGTGGGAGTGGCAGACTACAGGCGCACGGCGGTGACCCAGAACTCCTTGTCGAGGGAGGCCAGGGAGCGTGCCCGTTGTGCGACGAACCGCAGCGGCGCGATAGCGATCTCGGCCGCCTTGCGGAGAGCGCCCGCGCGGCGGTGAACAAGCTGGGGATGAGCCGTCGCCACCGGAAGGAACGACTCCTCGCGCAGCAGACGGGCGAGCGTCGCCGGAACGTAGTAGACGAAGTGCTCGGTGCCGTGGACCTCGGGTCGGAAGTGCCGGGAGGTGGTCGGATCGACCCGCGCCTTGATGTAGCCGCCGTGAGGCACGGCCAGGAAGAGCCCGCCGCCCGGCCGCAGCACCCGCGCGATCTCCCTCAGCGCCTCGCGGGGCTTCGCGGTGTGCTCGAGCACGTGCTTCACGATCACCAGTTGAAAAGCGGCGTCCGGGAACGGCAGTTTGTCGATCGTGCCGAGCTCCGCTCGAAAACCGCGCTCCCGGCAGAATGTCACGGCGTGCTCGCTGATGTCGACACCGGTCGCAGCAAGGCCGAGATCACTTGCCGCTTGAAGGGTATAGCCAAGGGAACAGCCGAGGTCGAGCAGCGGACCCGGCGCGACGTGGTTGAGCACGTCAAGGATCTGTGACCGCGACTTGCGGACTCGTCGCCCCTCCCGCGAGTTGTACAGCCGGCGGATGTGTTTGCGGTCCACGAAGTAGTCCTCGTTATACTCGACCTCAAACTCCGCCCCGTCCCGTTTATAGATCAGACCGCATCCGCACCGGACCCACGTGAACTCCGGAAATTCGCAGACCACGCTCGCATCCGCGCTGCCGCACAACAAGCAGGTTTCGACATCGGTCTTTTGCATGGCCTCTTTTCCCGAAACGTAAAAGGTGGTCGAGTATACCAGCGGGTCTGCACTTACACCGTAGTTCGATCGCCGCGCTGGGACCGGGGAGATTCGCAACCTCAGTACGCGTCACCTCTTGGAAGGATCGCGTAGACGAAGAGCACTCTCGAATCCTGATCGGGAGTCAGGAGGATCCGCCACCCCCCGACCCTCACGCGGTAGTCCCCCTTGAGCTGCCCCGTCAGGGGTCGCACCCGCGGGTGGAGGAACGGCTGTTCTGAACCCTCCAACTCTCCGAGGGTCGCCTTGATCCGCCTGCGAGTCGCAGCGTCGAGCTTCAGGTACTGCTTCTCGGCCGACGGTTTGACCTCAATCCGCCAACTCATCGAGTCCCCTGCCCTCGGCGCCGTTCGCGACCTCCCGCTTGCCGCGGGTAATAATCTCGACCCACTCCGGTTTGGAGAGGAGATCCAGCGTCTCCCGGTGCCGGTCGATGTACTCGTCGATGAGACCGGAGAGGATCTCCTTCATTTCGGTCCTCTCGATCCCCGCAATGATTCTCAGAATGTCTCGCTTCTCCGCTGGAATCCTCACCGTCGCCGTTGCCATGACGTACTCCTTTCAGGCTACTAATAGCCTAGGCGCTTGAGCGCCTGGTGTCAAGACAACTCACAAGACCAGCCTCCCGCGGTGGCTTCGGCGCAGTCAACGAACTGCGATAGAATCGCGCGTCTGGAAGCTGTTGGAGGGAGTCGAGCATGTGCGGTCTGGTGGGCATCGTGGGCTGCCGGGAGTCCGACGCGGAGCGCCGGGAGCTGGTGCTCGCCATGGCCGGGACCATGGTCCACCGCGGCCCCGACGGCGAGGGCTACGAGGCCCGCGCCGACTGCGCCCTGGGCTTCCGCCGGCTCGCCATCATCGACGTCGCCGCCGAATCGCCGCCCTTCCCCAACGAGGACCGCTCGATCTGGTCGATCTGCAACGGCCAGATCTACAACGCGCCCGACCTCACTGAAGAGCTGCTGGCCAGGGGCCACACTCTGCGCACGAAGACCGACACCGAGGTCATTCCCCATCTTTACGAGGAGAACGGCGCCGATCTCGTCGAGAAGCTCAACGGCATGTTCGCCTTCGCAGTGTGGGACGAGCGGCGCGGCCGCCTGCTGCTGGCCCGCGACCGTGCGGGTGAGAAGCCGCTCTTCTACTGGACAGACGGGAAAGAGCTCGTCTTCGCCTCCGATCTGCGGGCATTCCTGGTCCACCCCCGGATTCCCAAGGCCATCGACCCGGTGGCGCTGCGCCGCTATCTGACCCACGACTACGTGCCGGCGCCGTTGAGCCCGCTTGTCGGCGTCCGCAAGCTGCCCGCGGGCCACCTTCTGATCGCCGAGGACTGCAAGGTCACCATCCGTCAGTACTGGGATCTCGCCGACTACTTCATCCAGCCCGATCTCGCCCGCCGCAGCACAGCGGACCTTGCGGACGAACTCGACCACCGGATGGCTGTCGCAGTGCGACGGCGCAGCCGTTCGGACGTCCCCTTCGGGCTCTTTCTCTCCGGCGGCATCGACTCGTCGGCGGTTCTGTCCCACCTCGCCGAACAACGGGGCGACGGCGTGCCGGTCTTCTCCATCGGCCACACCGAGAAAAACTTCGATGAAGCGAGCATGGCCGAGGTCACCGCCCGCCACTTCAAGGCCGACTTCAACCAGCTGATCCTCAACGAGAGCGATCTCGCTGACGGTCTGCGGCGGGTCGGCCCCGGGCTCGGCGAACCGTTGGGCGACGCTTCAACCATTCCCAGCCACCTGCTGGCGCTGTTCGCGCGGCAGAAGGTCAAGGTCATTCTGTCGGGCGAGGGCGCCGACGAGCTCTTCGCCGGCTACCCGACCTACATCGGCAACCGGGTCGCGGAAATCTACAACCGGATCCCACGGCCGATCACGAATCTCGCGGTCAAGACCGCCCTCAAAGTCACGCCGGTGTCGATGGGCAACATCGCCTTCGACTATCTTCTCAGCCGCTTCGTTTCGGCCGCCGATCAGGATCTGGTGGAACGCCACCACACCTGGTTCGGCTCCTACTCACCCGAAATGCAGCAATCGGTCCTTTCCCAAAAAGTCCTCGAGGCCCTGACCGGCGACGACCCGTTCGGGTCGGCCCGCGCTCACCTCGTAGGCAAGAACCTGCCGGACAGCCTGTCGAAACTGCTCTACATGGACTTCACCATGTACCTCCAGGACGATTTGCTCACGAAGGTCGACCGGGCCACCATGCTGGCCTCCCTCGAGGCGCGGGCTCCGTTCCTCGACCACGATCTCTCGCAGTTCGCGGCCGGGCTGCCGTCGAGCCTCAAGCTCCGAGGCAGGAACACCAAGGACATCCTGAAGAAAACGGTCCGCAGGCGGCTTCCCCCGGAGGTGATCAACCGCCGCAAGCGAGGCTTCAACATCCCCTTTTCGAAATGGCTGCTGCACGGTCTCGGCGACGACCTCAAAGAGCGGTTCTCGGCGGAAAAGGTGGAAGCGCGAGGGCTCTTCAACCCGTCCGGCATCGCCGCCCTGCTCGAGGAGCACCTGTCGCAGCAGGCGGACCACCGCAAACCGCTCTTCACCCTGCTCGCCTTTGACATGTGGTGCGACGCCACCTTCGGCGAGGGGGTGCAGGTGCCGCTTGGTGAGTCCTTGGAGGGCAACTGATGAAGTCCGCGCGCGTCGTGCTCGTCATCGCCGCGATCCTGTTCTTGGTCAACATCTGGGGCTACGACCTGTGGGCCCCCGACGAGCCCTTCTTCGGCGAGGGTGCGCGGGAGATGGTGGCCGACGGCCACTGGCTGGTCAGCCATATCAACGGCCAGCTCAACACCCACAAACCGCCGCTCTTCTTCTGGCTGATCGCTCTCCTCTCGCTCCCGCTGGGCCGCGTGACGTCGCTGACCGCCCGTCTGCCATCGGCGCTGGCGTCGCTGGGGACGGTGGCGATGACGCTGCGCCTCGGCCGCCGCTGGTCGTCGGAGAAGACCGCCGTTCTTGCCGCCTTCGTCCTCGCCACCTCGTACATGTTCTGGGACAAGGCGCGGACGGCGCAGATCGACGCCCTGTTGTGCTTTCTGATCTGGGTCGCGCTGTCCGCCTTCGAGACCTGGCGCGCGGGCGACCTGGACAGCCGGCGAGCGGGGATCATCTTCTGGGCTGCCTCCGCACTGGCGGTCCTCGCCAAGGGGCCCGTGGGCCTGCTACTGCCTTTGGGGATCGCCCTGGTGACGCTCGCCTTCGACCGCGAGTTCCGACGCTGGCGCGACTTTGCGCCGTTCTCCGGGCCGCTGGTCTTCGTCCTGATCTGCGGCGCGTGGGTGGCGGCCGCGACCCTGTGGGGACCGGCCGAGTACTCGGTGTGGGGAGCGCTCAAGGAACACTTCGTCGAGCGCGGGATCCACGGTATGCACCACGCCCAGCCGTGGTGGTACTACGCCGAGGTACTGCCGGTGCAGCTGCTGCCGTGGACCTTCCTGGTCCCCGGTGCGCTGGTGCTGGCGTGGCGGCGTCGCGACCGCAGCGACCGTTTTCTGCTGGTGACGGTGATCTTCATCGTGCTCTTCTTCTCGATCTCCACCGAGAAGCGCAACCTCTACGTGCTGCCCGCGTTTCCGGCCTTCGCCCTGATGACGGCGCGGTTCCTGGGAGCGATGCTCGGGTGGGAGGAGGCGCCGGCGATGTCGAAAAAATGGGTGACGGCGGCTCAGGGCCTCCTCGGAGCTTTGTTGGTGCTGGCAGGGCTCGCCGCGCCTCTGGCCGCCCAGAAAACCGCCGAAGTCTCTCCGTTCGTGATCAGCATGATGGCGGTGGTGCTCCTCGCGACCGGCATGTTCACCCTGCTGTCCGCCTTCAGATCCCGAATTCTCGCCTCGGTGCTGATTCCGGGAATCGGTTTCGCGGTCGCCTTTGTCGTCGCCGCGAGCGTCGTGTTCCCGATGTTCGACGCGTCCAAATCGAGCCGCAGTTTCGCAGAGACCATTTCCTCCCGAACCGCCGCCTCGGTCGCCGAGGGCCACGAGGTGCTGGCCTTCGATCTCGGAAACCTTCCGGTTCACTACGCCTTCTACACCAACGGTCTCTACACCGTGGAAACCACGGATATCGACAAATTGGCCCGGCACCTCGCGCTGGAGGATCGGGTGTGGGCGGTCGTCAATGCGGACCGGCTCAACGAGCTGCCTCCCGACATCCGCGAACGCATCGACGTTATTGCCGCCACCACCGCCAGCCGCCGCCACGTCGCACTGATCACCACCCGGCCCGTCACCGACTAGGGGAAGCCGGGGGCCCGTCTCACGAAGCGTGTCGGACTTCTCCTTCTGCTGCGGCGAGAAATCCCCGCGCCGCCATCAGTTCGGCGTTCAGAATTGCAGCGCCGGCGGCGCCGCGGACGGTGTTGTTGACCAGGGCCACGAGGCGGATGTGGTGGACCGGACACCTCCGGATCCGGCCCACCGTCACGGTCATTCCGCCGCCGGCCCCGGCGTGGAGGCGCGGCCGCGGGGGCTCGCCATCGGCGAGGACCTGGATCGGTTGTCGGGGCGCGGAGGGCAGACCGAGATCGGCGATCGCGCTGCGGAAGCCCCGGAGACATTCGCTCGCCTCCTCCGGCGATGTCTCCCGTCCCAGCCGCGCCGAGACGCACAGCAGGTGCCCTTCGAGCACCGGCACCCTCGTTGCCTGGGCGCTGACCTCGAACGCGGCCGGAGTGATACGACCGCCGGCGAGACGCCCCAGGATCTTCTGCGGTTCGGTGCAGAGCTTCGCCTCCTCGCCGGGTATCAGGGTCACGGCGTCGCCGAGGATGTCGAGGGCCGAGAGCCCCGGGTAGCCGGCGCCGGACACCGCCTGCAGGGTGGTGACGTGGACCGCCTCCAGACCGAATACGTCGGCCAGCGGTTTGAGCACCATGACCAGCCCGACGGTGGCGCAGTTGGGGTTGGTGACCAGCGGGGCCGAGACTTTCGGCCCGTCAACAGCTCGAGGTGGTCGGCGTTCACCTCCGGCACGATCAAGGCACGGCTGGATCCATCCGCAGCGCCGAGGCATTGGAGACCACCGGCACCCCCGCGCCTGCCAGCCGCGGTTCGACGTCGGCGGCCACCGCTGCATCGAGAGCCGAGAAGGCGATGTCGCACTCGAGATCATCGTCAACCCGCCGCACGCGCAGATCCGCCACATGCCGCGGCGGGGACCCCGGCTCCAGCCAGTGCACCGCCTCGCGGTAGGTCCTGCCGGCAGACCTCGGCGAGGCCGCCACCGCCGTTATCTCGAACCACGGATGGTCGTCGAGCAGGCGGATCAGTTTCTGACCCACGGTCCCGGTCGCGCCCAGAACACCAACCCTACGCCGCTGTGACATGTTCGACCTTCCTTTTCCCGTGTCCAACCTCGCTCCGGTTGCCGGTGACGGTTTCACGGTCGAGCATCAAGGCGTCGTGGATCGTGCACAGGGAGACGTCGAGGTCCTTCCTGTCCACCAACAGGGCCACGGTGTGGGGGCCGGCGCCGGCGGCAAAGCTGCGCACCGCTATCCCGCGCCGGGCGAGGCACTCCAGGGCACGCCCGGCCACCCAGGGTTGGCGAGCGATGTCGTGGCCGACCAGGGTGAGGACGCTCCCGCCGATGAGCCGCTCGCACGATGGCCGTGCGAACGCCTCGGCGCGGCTGGCGGGCACGACCGCCAGCGTCGCGCCGTCCGAGGAGGCGCGACACACCATGAGCGCATCATCAAGATCGCACGCACCGCCGGGCCCGAACCGAAACACCGCAGCCTCTTCAACCGCAGAAACGGCCACAACTCGGCCTGTCGCCCCGACCGGCGAGCCGATCTCGGTGCCTCGCCGCTCCGGTGCCAAGGTGTTGCGGACGTGGATCGGGATGCCGCGTTCGGCCAACGGCCGCACTGTTTGTGGGTGGAGGACTTTGGCCCCGAAGAAAGAGAGCTCCGCAGCCTCCTCGTAGGAAAGCCGGGGGATCGACGACGCACCGGGCACCAAACGCGGCGGGGCGGTCAGGACTCCGTCCACGTCCGTCCAGATCTCCACCCGTTCGGCGCCGAGGACGGCCCCCAGAACCGCCGCCGAGTAGTCCGAGCCACCTCGGCCGAGCGTCGTCGTTCGGCCGCGGCGATCGGCGCCGATAAAACCGGTGACCACCGGAATCGCGGTGTTCCGTCCCTCGAGAAGCCGGCGGCAGCGATGCGCGGTTCGCGCGAAATCGACCCGCGCTTCGCCGAACGAGCTGTCGGTCGCCACCAGACCGGCCGCGTCCACCGACCGGGCGGCGCAGCCATGGCCTTGAAGAGTCGCCGCGAGGAGCTCAACCGCAAGGCGTTCGCCGATCGACAGGATGCGATCGCAGATCTCCGGGCGGTCATGCGGGTCGTCGGCGAGAGCCTGCCAGATCAACCCGCAGCATCCGGATCCTCGAGCGGACGGCAAACGCCGCCGGTTCCCTGCAGGCGGTCGGGAGAGCCGCGAGGACCTCGAGGTGCCGTTGCTCGAGGGCTTCCAGCTCTTCAGTCCAATTGTCGTCCCGATCACCCGCCGTACCGGTGAGGCGTTCGAGACGGTTCGTCACCCCCGCCATCGCCGACGCCACGACGACCACCCGGGTCTCAGCCGCAGCCGCTCTCACGAGCCGGGAAACCTCGACGACCCTCAAACGATCCGCAAGCGACGTGCCGCCGAACTTCAGCACCTTCATGCCGCACCTCCGGCGCAGAAGGTCAGGACTGACCTCGACTCCACGGCGTCGCGAAACGCGCGCACCCTCTGCTCGAGGTCCGGGGTCTCGATCAAGAAGCCGTCGTGTCCATGCGGTGAGTGCAGAGTGTGAAGCTCCGCACCGCGGATCAGCCGCGCCAGCTCCTGCTGCTCCGACGGCGGGTAGAGGCCGTCCGAATCCACCGAAACAACAAGCGCCGGAACGTCGATCGAGCCCAGCGCCTGCTCGACACCGCCGCGACCGCGGCCCACGTCGTGGCGGTCCATGGCCCGGGTCAGCGCGACATACGCATTGGCGTCGAAGCGGTCCACCAGCGCTCCTCCATGGCGGTGCAGCCAGTCGCTGATGTGAAAATCGCCGCCGGGTCGGGCGGCCCGGCCGAACCGGTTCTCGAAGCTGGCCGGCGTCCGGTAGGAGCACATGGCCATCATCCGCGCCGCCGCCAGCCCCGACGACGGCGGATTCTCGCGCCGGTAGCGGCCGCCGCGCCACCGCGGGTCGGCGGCGATGGCGGCGCGTTGGGCCTCGGACTGCGCGATACACCAGGCCGAATGGCGCGCCGAAGCGGCAATCGTCACCACCGACGCAACCCTCGAGTCCGACAACGACCACTCGAGGGCCTGCATCCCACCCAACGAACCTCCGATCACCACGCGGATCCGATGCACCCCGAGCTGCATCGAGCAACAGCCGCTGCACCGTGACCATGTCGCCACCGTGATCGGAGGAAAGTCCGGCCCCCATGTCGCGTCGCCTCGACCCCGCGGCGAAGTCGGACCGGTGGTGCCGTAACAGCTGCCGAGGACGTTCGAACAGACGATGAAGTCCCGCTCCGGATCGAGGGCCCTCCCCGGTCCGATCAGGTCGCCCCACCACAGGTCGGCATCGGCCGAACCGGTGAGGGCGTGGCAGATCACGACCGCGTTGTCACCGGCCGGCGACAGCCGCCCCCAGGTGCGATAGGCAACCGTCACCTGGTCGAGGGAGGCGCCGCACTCGAGCTCGACCGGATCCTCGAGGAGGAGGAGATGTGGCACTTCGGCCTTCAGGCGATGCGTGCACATGCCGTCACCTCCCGAACCCCGTCGAAGGACCGCGCGAAGTCGCGGCGGATGTCGTCGATGTGTTCGAACCCCACCGACACCCGGATCAGATCGGGGCTCACCCCGGACGTCTTCCGTTCGGCGTCGGTCAGCTGCGCGTGGGTCGTGCTCGCCGGATGGATGACCAGGGTCTTGGCGTCGCCGACGTTGGCGAGGTGGGAGGCCAGCTCGACGTTGTCGATGAAGGCCCGGCCCGCCTCGACACCACCCCGGATCCCGAAGGTCAGAACACAACCGAAGCCGTTCCGGAGGTAGCGCGCGGCGCGAGTGTGTGAGGGGTGGTGCTCGAGACCCGGGTAGGAGACCCAACTCACGTCCGAGTGGTCATCGAGCCACCGGGCCAGGGCGAGGGCGTTGTCGGCCTGACGCTGCACCCTCAGCGACAGGGTCTCCAAACCCTGCAGCAGCAGGAAGGCGTTGAAGGGGCTCTGGCACGGCCCGAGGTCGCGCAGACCCTCCACCCGGGCCCGGACCGCGAAGGCGATGTTGCCAAAAGGGCCGTCGGGGCCGAAGGTGTCGGCAAAGACCAGCCCGTGGTAGCCGGCCGACGGTTCGGTAAAGGACGGGAACTTCCCGTTCCGCCAATCGAAGTTCCCGGAATCGACGATGACCCCACCGATCGAGGTGCCGTGGCCGCCGATCCACTTGGTGGCCGACTGGACAACGATGTCGGCGCCGTGGTCGATCGGCCGGCAGATGTAGCCGCAGCAGCCGAAGGTGTTGTCGACAACCAGCGGGATGCCGTGGGCGTGGGCGAGATCGGCGAGGCCTTCGAGATCGGGGATGACGAAGCGCGGGTTGGCAATGGATTCGACGTACAGCGCCTTGGTGTTGGGTCGAACCAACGGCGCAAAGGCCTCCGCGTCGTCGCCCTCGACAAAGCTGACATCGATCCCGAGGCGGGGCAGCGCGATCTTGAGCTGATTGTAGGTGCCGCCGTAGAGGTTGGAAGCGGCGACGATGTGGTCGCCGGCCTCGCAGAGGGTGGTCAGGGCCAGGAACTGGGCCGCCTGACCGCTGGAGGTGGCCAGCGCCGCCACGCCCCCTTCAAGGGCAGCCACTCTTTTCTCGAAAACGTCCGTCGTCGGGTTTTGCAGCCGGGTGTAGATGTTGCCGAATTCTTCGAGGGCGAAAAGGCGGGCGCCGTGGTCGGCGGAGTCGAAGGTGTAGGAGGTGGTTTGATAGATGGGGACCGCACGCGCGTTGGTGCCCGGGGCGGGCTCCTGACCGGCGTGGATCTGCAGGGTTTCAAAACGGTATTCGGTGTTCTCGATGGTCATTGCGTCGTGCTCCTCGTTTGGATGGTCGGTGACAGATGAGCCGCAGAGCGGCCGGGCTCCGGTCCAACTGATCAGGGCGACGCATTCGCATTCGGAAGTTCATTTCAGTCTCCTCATTTCGACACAAAAAAACCCGCGGACTGCGCCGCGGGTCTGGAGTGTCGTGTTCGATTCCCGGTTAGACGACACCACTCCTTCCCCGCAGCAGCGGCATGCACATCGACATGACCATGGCGGAGACGGGGAGGCGAGCGATCTTCATAACCACCTATTCTTAGCAGCGGCCACGGTCGATGTCAATTCCATCGTTCGTTTTTCGGCGGCCCGCTATACTCGAGACATGAAGTCCGTCGCTGACCGACACCGCAAAGACGACGCGGCTGCGCTCGCAATTCTCAGCCCGGCCGAGCGGGTAGCGTTGGCGTTGGATCTCGGAGACCAGGACCGCGAAATCTTCCGCAACGCCGCGGGTCTGAGCGAGGAAGCAGCACTCCGCGAGCTCCGGCGCCGTCGCCAGACAGGTCGAGTGCCTTGCAGCTTTTTCGAGGATGAACCGTGACCTTGCTGGCCGAGGTTGTGGCCCGCCTCGAAGGCGCACTCTCTCCGCACGCGATGATCGGGGCGTCGAAGTCCCGGTGGTCGACGCTATCGGCCTCGTTCTTCTGATGCTCTACGCGGGGGGACCCTGGACCGCTGGGACATCTAACAACTTCTCGGTTTCGCGACTGACCGCGCGAAGTTTGAGGCCGACATCGCAACGCGAGCGGCCGAACTCCCACCTCGCTGCCGGCGCCTCTGGAACCGGATCGTCAACGAGGGTAGTTCAACGAGCGGGGAGGGGATGAAAACCCCTCCCCTACGCTTTTTGGGGCGGTTTGTTTGCGATCGAACCACCGGGTTTCGTTGTTCTTCTAACCGAGTCGGTCGAGCATCCGTCGCATCTTTTCTTCGACCTGTACGGCGATCGGTGCGACTTCGGGGTTGTCGACCAGCGAAAAGGCGGCGGTGGGTTTGAGGGCGGCAACGATCGAGCCGCCGCCCTCGCGCTCCATGACCAGGACGTTGCATGGCAGAAGGACGCCGATGAAGGGCTCGCCGGTCATGGCCCGGTGGGCGAGTTGGGGGTTGCAGGCGCCGAGGATGACGTAGCGTCTGAAATCGACGTCGAGCTTCTTCTTGAGGGTCGCCTTGACGTCGATCTCGGTGAGCACGCCGAAGCCCTCTTCGGCGAGGGAAGCCACGGCGCGCGCCACCGCGTCGTCGTACTCCATCCCGGGAAGCTCTTTGACCAACGCGTAGCGGATTTCCATCTTCGTCTCCTTTGTCCTGACCCGCGGCTGCCGGTTGCAGTTCACCGTGGACCATAGCAGAACCTGCGCAGCCCGACATCCCCCCGATTCTGCGATACTTTTCGGCAGAATATGCGCGAATTGTAAACCGTCACCTGGATACTGCTGGCGTTGGTCCCGGGCGCAGGCGGCGCGGCGGACAACCCGCAGCTCGCCGGTCTGCCCCTTTCCGAAGCCCTGGCCCAACTGCGAGCGGACGGCCTTTGGCGCCGCAACCAATTTCGGCACCCGCTTCGAGGTGCGGACTCACCGCCGTCGAGGAACCCAGCGCACTTTTGGTGCAGCGAATCGACCCGAACGAGGCACGCCCCTGAGGCACTCCCTGTCCTGAAAAGCTGTTCCAGGGTTCTCCAATACCAATCCATCCGGACGTCTCTCGACTCTCGACTCTCGAAAGACGGACCGCCCGGAGAGAGAGAGGGGTTCGCAACGAGAAGATTCGGTTACACTCACGGCGTGGCATTGTTGGATTTCTTTTGAAGGTCGAGGTCAGATAGGAAATATGAAACACACCCACTACATTCGGCAGAGCTATCTGTTCTGCATGTACCGCAACCATATGTATGATTTCCAGAAATATTTGAACGGAAAGAACGTCCTGGAAGTGGGCCCGAACAAGGGCGCTCTTTTTGAAAAATACTATCTAAATTCGAAGAAATATTTTTTGCTTGAACCCAACGAGCATTTTGAAAAAGATTATGTCAAACTTCAAAAAAAGTACCCCAACGTTTTTTACAAAATTGGCGGATTTGAAGATTTCAATACTGACGAGAAATTCGATTCCATTGTTATGATGGCCGTGATCTCTCATATCAAAATGGAACCGCAAAAAATGTTTGCGAAAATCGATTCCATTTTGAATCCTGGCGGCTTCCTGGTCATCGAGACAAATAACACACAGAGAAATCTCGATGTCTATGATCTTGTCGATCAGAATTACGAGAAAATCGAGGAAAAGACCTCCTACAACGGACCTATGAAGTGGCTGAAGATCGACTACAGGAACGTTCTGGTGTACAGGAAGGCCTGACCCATCCAACCTAAGAACCTGCTCAAGAAGAACTCCGTCACCGTCCTCGACAATGAGATGGAGGTCATCAAAGTGGTTGGAACCCCATTCCTGCCGCTTTCACGGATCTGGTGCAGGCATGAAGCGGATTGTCTTTTGAAGCTCACGAAACTGGGTTTCACAAACGCCCCGAAACTGATCCGTTCGACGGACATCAGCTTGACGATGGAGAAGATCGAGGGGCCGTCTCTGAGAGGCCGACAACCCGTCGACGAACAGGTTTTCCTTCAGGTCCTCGATGTTGTTCGCCACCTGCACACGCTTGGATTTGCCCACGGGAATCTCCGTGCGAACAATATTCTGATCACCGACAGCAACAAGGTTTTTCTCATCGACTTCGAGACGTGTTGCCGAAGACCAAACCCTCTGTTTTTCCTCGCAAAATTCACGGACCACGTGAGACTGCGCTCGCTCTGGAAATCACGTGTCGTGAAATCCGATGAGGGTCGGATGAAGACGACATTCCCGAAGCATGTGACTCTGGGGATGTTCCTCATGACTCCACTCACAAGGGCCGTCGGAGCCGTCAAATCGCTCAGGAGGAGACTGAAGGGTCTCGCAAGGTCCTCTGCCGAGCGACCCGATCGTTCGGGTCAGAGCTCCTGGATGGAGGCTCGGAGGAAACGGACCGCCGCAGCATCCTGACTCGTTGATGGCACGGAAAGAAATACTGGTGGATCACACGGACGCCGACAACCCCCGATTCCGGACCTCATTCACCCGCCCGCTGGTTCTGGTGCTGCTCGCCGCCGCGGTCTTTCGTCTCGTAGTCACCGGCGCGGCCCCCGTCTTCGACCCGACCGAGGGTCGATACGCCGAGATCGCCCGCAACATGGCGGACACCGGGGATTGGGTCACTCCGCGTCTCTGGGTCGACGGCGAACACGTCCCGTTTCTCGGCAAACCCCCGCTCTTTTTCTGGACAGCCGCTCTGAGCATCAGGGTCTTCGGGGCCAACGAGTTCGCGGTCAGGCTGCCGTCCTTCCTGGCCGGCGCCGCACTGCTGTTCCTGATGTTTACCGTGCTCTCGCGATACCTCGGCCGGAGTGTGGCCGAATCGGCAGTGCTCATGACCCTCACGAGCGCAATTTTCTTCTTTCTGTCGGGAGCGTCGCCGTGGACATGCACCTCGCATTGTGTGTCGCCGGCTCGTTGATGGCCTATCTCGCCTTCGCTCTGGAACCGGACGAGCGGATCCAGAAACGGTGGAGCCTGCTGGTGTTCGTGCTGCTCGCCGGTGGGTTCCTGACCAAGGGGCCGGTGGCCATCGTCCTATTCGGCTTGCCCGTCTTGCTGTGGACCGCATTCCGCAAGAGGTGGCGCCTCCTGGCGCGCCACGCCTGGCGGACCGGCATCCCGCTCTTCGCCCTCCTGGTCGTGCCATGGTTCGTCCTCGCCGAGATGCGCAACCCGGGCTTTCTCCACTACTTCTTCGTCAACGAAAACCTCCTGCGCTTTCTGCGCCCCGAGTATGGCGACCTGTACGGGACCGGCCACCCGTTTCCCCGCGGATCGGCGGTCCTGATGTTCGTCATCGCCGCCATCCCGTGGAGCCTGGTCGCGATCCGGCGGGCCGGGACCGCACCGCGGCGCTCTTCAAAGAGATGATGAACGACGACGTCCAGTCGTTTCTCGTCCTGGGATTCACCGCCAACGTGCTCTTCTGGCGTTTCGCCCGGCAGCTCCTTCTCACCTATATGGCGCCGATGGTCCCGTCCCTCTGCACCTGGGTTGCGGTGACTCGCAGCAGTGATGAAGTTGCAATCCGATCGGCAACCGGCTTGCGCTCGGCGCGGTCGCCGTATGGATCGCCGTCCTCGTGACCGCCATTCCCCTGTCGTCCGGTGACTCGACCAGGGACATCCTCCGTGAGGCCAGGCGTGTTGCCCGGGAGCTCGACGTTTCCGACGAGGTCACCTTTGCCGACCGTTCGCCACAGTCGGCGTTTTTCTACGCGCCCGACATCGTTCACGATCACTCCAGAGAAGACATCGGAGAAACCGTGCAACGCGCGCTCGATACCGGCCAACGCCGGTTGCTGATCATCGAGGATGGCGATCTCCGGCACGTACCACCGGACCTCCTCGACAATCTGCTTCTGGTCGGTCAAACAAAGGCTGGCGTCTCTACGTCCCGCGGCTTGAATAGGCGGGTCAGCCCTTTACGGATCTTTCGTCTCCAGATCGTCGAAGAGCGGGTTCAGCGAAGCCGGCACGCCTGGATGACGGAGAGACAATTCCTATCGTTGGGCTCAGGGCGACCGAAGGTGCCACAAAGGGGGCGACCAAAGGTGCCACAAAGGTGCCAGGTACGGGGGTTATGATGTTATTTCCTCTCGACACCGGTCGCCCCCTTCGTGATTGCGGAATCGACACTCTCGATCCGGTCCGCGAAGCCAACATCGTCCATCCTACGCTGCGCCGCTCTGCTCACCAAACGGCTCGCTGTCTCCCCGTACTTGTCGAATCCTGCCGCTATCTCTTTGACCTTGAACCCATACAGTATTGTCCCAAGCCAGGCCAGGATCTCTCGCGCCTCCACGACCGCCGATCGCCGCTGATTGCTGCTCAGGTCGGCGGCCATGACGCCACAGGCTTCAGCGCCCAATTCGATGAAGCTGACGATCTCCATTCTCGGCCTCATCTCGACGTTGCTCCGCCCGTTCATCTGGATTCGAGGCCTCGTCTCGTCAACCTCGATCTCCCGCTCGTCATCGCCTCCCTTCGGGCGACCGACCTTCCACCAAGGAAGGCGCCCCGGGGCTTCCGACCGCCATGCCTCCGCCAGCGTCGATGACATCGCCTCGCGGTACCCAGCCAGCGCATCTCTTCGCTTCGGGTAGTACGACATCAACGTCTCGTTGACATCGACCAGACGACGTCCCACCGCCCTTCCCACCACCTCCCGGTGCCCACAGCACCGATATTGCCCCGGGTCTCTCACGATTCCGGCGGTCACCGGATTCAGGTGGATGTGTGCGATGAGCCGTCTCACATAGTCGTCGTCGCCCACGAACTTCGACCGGAAACGCCCCTGCCAGAACGGACCGAACACGCGGTGCCGGCCGTTGAAGCTCTGTGCGAACCTATGATGGATCGTTCGCATCGATCGTGAAAACGGAATCTCCCCCACCCTCACCGCCAGATGGTAGTGATTCGACATGACACACCAGGCGAGGATCTGGAATTCGTCTCGCGCTTTCGTCGCAGCGATGAGGCCCTCGAGTCGATCGACTAGATATAGCTTCAATTTCAGACCACTGTATACCATTAATGCTCCTCTTCCATCGCGACTCAGAACGTCCAGTGCGCCTCGTGTAAGTCTGCCGAGGTAACCCCTAAAACAACCGACTCCAGAGTCCTCCGCATCTCCACTTCCACCGATGACGAGGTCAATTTTAACTTCTTCTCGTACCTTGCCCTTAGATCATGCTTATTCGATTCGAGAATCGATTTAACTGACCGTACCCTCGATCCGGCCCCGCGTTGATGATCTCTGCGCTGAACGATTACACCGCGCATATCTGGCTCCATCTCGCGCTAACATCGCGCGAGGCCCTCAGTCGTGTCGCATCACGCAGGACAGCCGCATCATCGTGAAAGGACGTCCGCGATGTCCAGCGTGATCCGCCAGCAGGTGCTGCAGCTCCAGCGGAAACTTCAGCAGATCAGGTCTGCAATCGTCTCGCACTATCAACGTGCAGCGCGAGCTTATCCACCCAACTCATCAATAAGACTTCACCAGTTGCAGCACTGATGTGCGCGATGTCGAAGCGCACAATTCCCTCTTCTCACCTGTGCGAGAGCTCCTACTTTTTCTCATTAGCTTTCTAGCTTAAAAACTTTCATATACACCTTCAATCTAATATTTTTTTTAATACTTTTTCTTATCTTTTTTACTCATCTACCTATGCACAACATTTTATATTTTTTTATTACTCTTTTACTTAATATTTCATATTATTTTATTCTAAGAGATCTCTCAGGATTATTATTTTTTTTGTGTTCATTCGACTTCTTCGTCCTCACGGAAGACATGCGCGCCGCGGGAAGTCCGGTTGTACACGTGGTAGATACCACCAGGCAACAGTATTCGCGGTCGACGTCCCATCCCCGATCTCCACCAGTTGAGGTGGGAACATCATAACATCATAACCACCGTACCTGGCACCTTTAGAGTGACCTGGACCTACGGCCGCGGCCGGCCAACGAAAAGATCACCAAAGCGCTGACAATGATGACACATCTCGACCCGTCGCCCGGCACCCCCACGCGCATTTGCAGCAGTGAATTTCGATTGAGATGTGAAAGGTCGCAGAGAACTCCAGGTTCGGGCCGAGCGCGACGTCCCCCTCGACGCCCCACGCTCGAAACCCCGACGCCGCCTCGAGGTGGTTCGCAACCTGCTCGAATGCCACTGACAGGTTGTCGATGATCAGGGGTGCCACGTTCACAGTTGGTGAGTTGTGTTGATCCCTCGAAGTCCACGATGAGGTCCTGGGTATCTCAGGTCGCTCCACTCACAGGCAGACAACTGCGGAATTGTGAAAGTGGCACTCATTACGGTGGTTTCGTTTGTGTGAACATCCGACGCCAGCCACTTTGCAGGCCGGAAACATTTCCAAAGTCACGATATGCTCTCTCCGGGCGAAGTCATGAAAATGGGGAAGTTGATGAGAAGGCGAGAAGTGATCCTGGGGGCGCTGTTCATCCTCCCGGTGGCGGCAGCTCATTTCTTCAACCTCGAGGGAAGCCTGCTGACAACAGTTTCCGCTCTCATTTCCGTTTGCCTGTGGGTGGCCTTCATCACGATAGCGTCTGCGAAAATTGCCAACAAACTCTTGCGTACCGTCGTGGCTTTTGTGCTCGCCACAATTCTGGCATTCTACTTCTTTGGACAGTTCATCAGCTATTACCTCCAGGGAAGCTATTACAACGCTCAATTTTTCTTCCATATGAACCTGTCGACGTTCACTGAGACGTGGCAGGTTTACAATCGTCTGTTTTTTCTTTTTATCGGTTGGTTGATCTGTATCTGGTTCACGATCTTCATGACTCGAAATCAACCCGTCAAAAACACGAAATCCGGTTTGATCGTCTTGCTGATATTGGTGCTTGCCATTGCGTTTGATCCCGGTCTCCGAACCTCATTCGTTTCCGCGGGCCAATCGCTCCTCGACCAGGAAGACGAGAGCCTGGATGCGATTGAATGGGAAAAACTCCAGCTCGATAGACGAGCCCTGCGCAGTGATACTGGCCCCGCTCTGCCCGGTAAGAACCTGGTGATGATCTTTCTTGAAGGCTTTGACAAACTCTATACAGACGAAGCTGTATTCCCAAATCTCACCCCGAACATCCTCGCACTCAACACCCGGGGCTGGCAGTTGGAAAACCTGACTCAACTGAATGGAACGGGTTGGACCATGGCGGGCCTGGTTTCCTCTCTGTGCGGCACACCTCTCTTGTACGAATCAGGAATCGGGAGGAACAACATCCTGTTCACCGAGTTCCTGAATCGAGCGGTCTGCCTGCCCGACATCCTGCGATCCGCAGGGTATGACCAGGCATTTATGGGAGGCGCCTCTTTGGAGTTCGGCGGCAAGGGAAACTTCTTCCAGCAGCATAGTTTCGACCAGGTGTACGGTCGCAGTGAACTGAGCGCGAGGCTACCCGATCCTACTCATCTGGGGGGGTGGGGGCTCTATGACGATTCACTGTTCGATCTCGCGGTGCAGGAATTTGAAAGACTGTCGGACAAGGATGAGCCCTTCAATCTGACCCTCTTGACCGTTGATACGCATCACCCTTCGGGGGAACCATCCCCGAGTTGTCCGAAATATCAGGAAATCGATAACTCCATCCTGCATGCGGTCCACTGCACGGATTATCTGGTCGGACGCTTCATCGAACGACTGCAATCGAGCCCCGCGTATTCCAATACGCTGATCGTGCTCATGTCTGACCACCTTGCCATGCGGAATAACGCGTTCCCTCTCTTCCCTCCTGGCTATGAGCGCCGTTTGTATTTCAATGTCCTCAACAGCGATCTCGAAGGATCATCAGCCGTGTTGGCGACCCCGATGGATGTTGCGCCGACTATTCTCAGTCTTCTCGGTGTTCAACACAATTCGACGTTTCTCGCTGGAGTAGATGTCTCGTCCATGCCGGATGGTTCGCGTCGTTTCAGTGCGCGCAATCCACAAAGAAACCGTACGCTTGCTTTTCTCAATTCCAACTACCTCACCTCCAGCAGCAGATCAGAAGGCCGTTCGTTCATTATTGATCTCGATGACTGTGTCTTTCGAGAAGACATCGTCGATGTTGCACCTTCAAACCGCGGTGTCGCGTTTACGGCGTCAGGCAAGGAACCGATTATTGTTCTACCAGAATTCAGGAATTCCTCAGGCGGACCGATATCTCTGGTCATTGATCTCGACGCCCCTGGTGACACGAAGATCTCGGTTTTCTTCGTGAACGCCGAGGACCAGGAATTCTCGTCGAATCCGCCACGAAGCCAGCAAATCAAGGCGGGCAACAACAGAGTGATTCTGCCTCTTCCAGCCAATGCAGACTCCGGCAGAATCCTGGTCAACCCGGGAACAATCGAAGGTGAATACACCGTTCATTCGATCGAAATTCAGCTGTGATGCGCTCCACCCGCACCCGGTTGTTCATTCACTTTTCTATTCGCCCAAAAACAGCACATTCCATGGAGGGAAGAAAAGCCCCCCAAAGTGGGTGCGTCGTGCTCCTCCGTTGACCTCTATTCCAGGGCCAGACCCACTGCTGCATGGGCGTGGAGGAGAGTCGTATCGAACAGGGGGATTTCGCCTTCATCCTGTTTCACCAGGAGGGGAATCTCCGTACATCCCAGAATGATCCCTTCAGCGCCTTGTTCTTGCAGGCGTTGAATTGTCTCCCAATAGAGCTTTTTCGACGTCGGCGAAATCACCCCGATGGTGAGTTCATCCATGATCACCCGATGGATCGTGCTCACCTCGCGATCAGAAGGAATCAAGGTCTCGATCCCGTGTTTTTCCTTCAATCGGCGGCGGTAGAAATCCTGAGTCATGGTAAAGCGAGTGCCGAGTAACCCAACCGTGTTGAGCCCCATGGTCTTGATGGCCTCGGCCGTCACATCGATGATGTTCAGAATGGGGATCTCGATCCTCTCGGCAATCTGATCCGCCATCTTGTGCATCGTGTTCGTGCAGATCACCAGAAAATCGGCCCCACCCCGCTGCACACTGAGCGATCCTTTGACCAGACGCTCGAGAACCAGATCCCAGCGTTCCATCTCCATCTCCGGTTGAATCTCCCCGAAATCAACCGAGAACATCAGGGATTGAGCCGAATGAATGCCCCCCACCTGTCTTCGGTACTCTTCGTTGATGAGTCGGTAGTACTCCACAGAGGATTCACACGTCATCCCGCCAAGTAAACCTATTGTTTTCATCGTTTGCCTCTCCAACATTGGCGCCTGGAACGTCTATTTTCTTGCATCGAGCGGATTGACCCAGCGCAGGCCCGGAAAACGCGAGAAGTCGGCATCGTTGGAGTGGAGTTCCGATTGGGTCTCGATGGCGAGAGCGGCGATGTGTGCGTCGGTGGTCAATCGGCCCGAGGCGCCGGCTGCGCGCATGATCTCGGTCAGGATTTCGAGATGCTGTGGACCCGGCACCAGCGGGTGAGCCTGCGGCCTCTCCAACCACGAGCGGACGTGGGCCAGGGCCGCACCAGGCTTCATGGGATCCGTGAGGACCACGCGGCTGGTCATGATGCGTACAAAACCGAGCGCCACGACCCAGGGGATCCCGACCGGACGAGACTCGGAGAGACAGTCCTCCCACCATGCCCGAGCCATATCGTGTTGGGGAGCATCGGTGTTGTAGGCATAGGCCAGCAGGTTGATATCGGGGATGATCACTTCTCGTGCACTCCAAACCCGGAATCCCCCCGCAGATCCTCCATCTCCAGATCGTCGTAAAGCTGGTTCAGTTTGGTCGGATCCACACCGGAGCGGAAGCCGCAAGCCTGCGGTCGCACAACGAAACGTTCCTCGCCGGCCGGAGGGGCGTCGCCGACGCTCAGTCCCTTGCGGATGGCGTCGTTCACGACGTCTTTGAAATTCCGGTCAGTGCCCCGCGCCAATTCCTTGAGTCGCCGGGCAAGATCGTCCTCGAGAGTCAGCGTCGTTCTCATCGAGACATCATGATGCTCTGTCATTCAGATGTCAAGGTGCTTCATTATAAACATTTTAAATACAATACTTTAAGAAATCTCAATCAATGAGTTGACCGTTCTCCATACAGCGAACCCTCCAGCCGAGAAACGCCGTTTGTGGCAACGATTGCCCATCTCAAGGGACACACCCGCCTCAGAATCGATCTCGAAGCGGTGGTGCTCTTCAACTGCGCCGGCGCCCGCCGTCTTCTGGCTGTCCTCGATGAACTCAATCTGGACGACCGGCAGGTCGAATTGATAGGAGTCCGCCCGCCGCTGCAGCGCGTGCTCGACTTCTCCGCCTGATCCGCGCATCGAGCAACCCACGAATTCCGCAGCTCTTGCATGATTGCTCAGGTGCCAACGCAGGGTTGTGATCACGTTGATAGACTGCGCGATGACGATGGTCGGGATCCTGCTAGCCGCCGCGATTCTGATACCTGGCGAGGTACCGGATGCGTGCGATCTCGAGTGCGAACGGCAGACCGTCGTCCTGCTGATCGACAGTGGTGAAACCCGGACGGCCATCGATCGTCTGAAGCGGGCCCGCGAACGTTTTCCCGACGACCTCCGCTTGACCCTGCTCCTGGCTCGCGCCTACCTTCTCGAGGACAACCTCTTCTGGGCCGAGCGCACCTTGCGCGAAGCCGTTGTTTCATGGCCGGACGATGCGGAGTTGCGCACCTGGCTCGCGGCGGTGCACATCCGTCAGGGTGATCCCGGCCTCGTCGTCGAGGACCTGGCGCCGAGACTGCAACCCTCACAGGACCCACTCCGCACGCGTTGGCAGCTCCTCACAGCTTCGCAGGCCGAACTTCTGGGGAATCAGGAGGGTGCCGAAGAGGTTCTGGCCCAGATCACCCGCAAGAGCACCCTCTTTCCCGAGGACAAAGCGCTGTGGGCGTTCCTGAACGCCACCACCGACCCGTGGTGGAGCAGATCATTTACCGGTGCGGTGGACGTCGGCCTCGGGAGAACCTCCAATGCGCTCGCCGGCTCGCCCACCGATCCCGGCGTCCCGGGCGATCCCAGCGGGCTCGGCCTGATCGATCTGCGAGCCAGCCTGGTACTCCCGGTGGGCTCCACCGTCCACCCGGCCGTCACTGTCGTGGCCGTCGGCAACGGGCTTGAAAACGAGACCTACCGCGACCTCAGCACGCTGTTGGGTGCGGTCCGTCTGGGTGGGGTTGCGGCAACGGGTGGGCACCGCCTGGGGTTCGGCTACCGTGCGGAAGTCCTGCTTCTCAACCAGGATCCGGCTCGTTTTTCCGAGGCCCATCGAGCCGAGTTCGAGATCGAGTGGGCGCGGGGCAGTGTTCTCTTCGGCGGCGGCGGACACCGCGCCTACCGCGACGAGAGGCGCACCCGCTGGGAGGCGGATCTCGGTTTCGGCGGTTCCGTCGGTCGTCTCGCGAGCGCGCCGGTGGTGGCCGGCGCCACCGTTCTCATGGCCGACGCCGAGTCGCCGGCTTACGATCAACTCGGCATCACAGCCGCCCTGTCGGCGCGGGTGCCGGTGACGGCCAGGTCGATGCTTGAGGTCGATCTGGGCGGGGTCTGGGACGACTACTTCAACTCCGGCGGCGAGGAAGGGCTGCTGGTCTTCGGCACTGAGGAAAAACGGCGCGATCTGCTCGGACGGGTCGCCGCCGTATTCTGGGCGCCGTCCTGGAAGAACCTGCGTCCGCGAGTCGAACTGCGGTACACGCGGCGCGTAAGCACCGCCGACTCGACTCCCGGGTACGACTTCAGTTTCAGCGAGTGGCGGATCGTGGCCTGGCTGCGCTGGAGCTTCACCGCTGATCCGTGGGCGCCGAAGATCGAGCGCTTAGACGACCACGTGCCCCTCGAGTGGGGTCTCGAGAGTGACAGTGGAATGGACGAGGATCGCATTCTGGATCTACTGCGGCGCGACGAAGAGTTGCGCCGCAGTTCGAGCTGCGGGCTTTGACGATGTCCGGCAAAGGTGACGCGGCTGCCGGCCCTCGAGTGCGACCCTTCCGGACGGCCCTTTTGGAGGCGGCCGGGGTCGCCCTGGTCGGCGCTGCGACCGCACTGGTCGTCAACGCCCTTCGCCCGGACGGCCTGGCTCTGGTCGCCCTCACCCCATATCAGACCATGGTTCCCTGCCCCGAGCCCGGCGGCCCGGTGGAGGCCCTCGATGCCGCCTCTCCGGAGGCCGATTCTCCCCGGTCTTTCCTGATCGACGCCCGTTCGCAGACCGAGTTCGATGAGGGCCACATTCCCGGTGCGGTACATGTCCCGTACGATTGGTTGGACCCGGTGCCGGAGGACACGCTCGCCGAGCTGGCCCGCTCGATCGCCGCCAGCGGCGCGGCCCGGGTGGTGGTCTACGGCGACGGCGGACGGCCCGACAGCGGCGAGCACCTCGGCAAAGAGATCTCGGGCCGCGGGATCAAAAACGTCTTCTTCATCCGCGGCGGCGCGCCGGCTGCGCTCGGAGAGAGGGACGGATGACCGCGGAGCGCATCGCCGCGTGGGGCGCCGTGCCGGCCCGCTGGTATCTGGGCGTGCTCTTCGTCGCCGCCTGTCTGCACAAAATTGCGGAGCCCGGGTCTTTCGCCCTCGACATCGCCACCTACGGCATTCTGCCGCTCGCGGCCGTCAATCTGGTCGCGATCGTGCTGCCCTGGATCGAGCTCTTCGCCGGCGCCATGCTGATTGCTGGTTGGCGGGTGCGCGCCGCATCGCTCCTGGTCGCCGCGATGATGTTCGTGTTTCTGGTGGCTCTGTGCATTGCCGTGGCGCGAGGGCTGGACATGTCCTGCGGGTGCTTCGCATCCCAGGGAGCGGAGGAGGACCCGATCTCTCGTATGACGATCCTTCGAGATATCGCGTGGTTGGCCCTCGCTCTCTTTGTGTTCGCCTTCGACCGCGGTGTGGCCGGGCTCGACGGCCGGCTCGAGAGGAGGGTTTCATGACCCGTGTTGCGACCGCCATTCTGGCCGCGGTATGGGCCGCGACCGCGGCGACGGCTCAGACCGACACCTGCGCGCCTCTGGACGAAGGGCAGCGCAGCTCGGCGGAAAAGATCATGGCCGGCGAGTACCTCTACGACTGCTGCGACGACACCATCAGCCGTTGTCTGGAAGCGCAGCCGGCCTGCCCGCTTGCGATCCGGCTCGCGAATGACGTCTGTCGTCGCGTGGCCGCCGGGCAGGACGAAGAGGAGATCCGGCGCGCCCTTTCACGACGGGCGCGAAGCATGGTGGGCGGGTCCAGCCCTGCCGAGGTCGATCTCTCGGCCGCTCCGATCTTCGGGCCCGCCGGAGCGCCGGTCACCGTCGTCATCTACGCCTGCGCCCGGTGCCCTTATTGCAGCAAGCTGGTTCCAGCGCTGTATGAGATCGTCGACACCGGAAAGCTCAAGGAAGACGTGCGCCTCGTGTTTCGCGTCTTTCCGATCCGCGGCCACGAAGGTTCCACCGAGGCCGGTCTCGGGTTCGCGGCGGCGGCGGAAATGGATGGGTTCTGGCCGTTCATGCTGCAGGCCTACCGCCATTTCGACGACTACTCGGCGGAGAACCAGGTGGAGTGGGCCGCGGCGGCAGGGCTCGACCAGCGCGATTTCATCACCAGGCTGCAGGACCCCGCCACGCGCGAATACCTCGTCGCGAGCAAGAAGGAGGGTCTTGTCAACGGCGTCGAAGAGACGCCGACCCTGTTTCTCAACGGCCGTCGATGGGTCGGCGATCTGGCGATCGAGCCGCTCGTGGACGCCATCGAGGAGGAGACGGCGCGGGTGAGGGGGAACCTATGTACCGCAGATTGAGATGGCTTCTGGTGCCGCTGCTCCTGGGCGCGACCTTCGGTGCAGCAGACGATCGTTTCGCGGTGCTCGAGTTCTTCGGCCGGCCGAGCGGCGCATTCTGCAGCGCCGCCGGTCCGGCGATGAGAACCCTGCAACGCCAGATGGAGGGGCGGGCGGTGCTGCTCGAGTACGACTATGACGCGTTCCAGTACGGGCGCCAGGAAAGGTTCTGGGCCACCGGCGTCTCTGCGGGTTATCTGCCGTTGGTGATGGTCGGCAGCGGATACCGCACCTCGAGCGGGTCGGTGAACTACGAATCGGTCTACCGCTCGATGATCGATCAGGAGCTTGCCCGGCCGGCGCGAGCCGAGGTGTCCGCCTTCTGGCGGCGAAACGGTTCCACCATGCGTGCATACGTCGAGGTTCTCAACCTGCACGACACGCCCCTCGAGATCGACCAGGAGGCGAGGATCTGGCTGATTGCCTTCGAGAACGCTTCCATCGGCGTCAGCACGACCTGGGTGAGATCAACTGCTCACCAGTATCTCCCCTTCGATCTGGCGCCCGGGGAGTCGGCTGTGGCGGTGATCGACACGCCATCGATGACCGGTGTGAACTGGAGCCTGATGGGCGGCCTGGTCATCATCGAGGACCGGCCCGGCGGTCGCGGATCGTACGACATGCTGCAGGCGACCGAGGCGGTCCCGGCCACTGTGACCGCGATCCCGGGCAGCCTCGTATTGAGTTCGTATGGAAGCGGAGCCGAGGTCGTGCTCACCGGGCCGCACGTGTTGTCGTGGACGGCGTCGAGCAATGTTTCGTGGATCGAGGTGACGCCGGACTCGGGCGACCTTCCGGCGACCCCGACCCTGAGGGTGCGTCCCGAGCTGGTGACGCAGACGGAAACCGAAGGTGTCGTGACCTTTTCTGCAACCGGCGACGGGATGGAATTCTCGGCCACGGTCAGCGTCACACTGGGTGCCCGTCTCCGGCGAGGCGCCCGCCGGGTCTCGCCGGTTCGATCGAGCGAATGATAGGATCGGAGACCATGGAGGCGGACAACAACCCCACGCCTGACGCCGGTCATTCCGATCGCCCGCGATCGGAGTCACGCGGAACGACCTATGTCAGGGTCGAAGACGTCCGCCCCGACGGCTACGACGGCACCTGCCTGCGACCTCTCGGGCTGTGCGAGCTCGGAGGCAGTTGCGACGCCTGCTGGTACAGGCCCGATCACCCGCGATTTCGTGGCCAGAACTCCTGATCAATCAACTCCTCTCTCTTCGGAATGTCAAAAGGCGAACCGAAAGCCCGGCTGGTACGTCGAGTCGTTGGTGGTGTTGTCGACGTCGGTGAGGTAGGTGAGAATCGCCCCTTCGTTCGAGGTCACACCGGCTCGAATGATCAGCCCGTCACGCTCGCCGGCGGTGAGCCGTTTGAGGATGTCGTTTACCTGGGTCGTGCCGAAGGGCTCGAGGGCGAGGGTGAACGAGCTGTTCCCCGGCGCCAGGTTGCCATCGGCCGTGAAGATCTCCACCAGCACGGTAGCCGCCACCGGCGAGACGTTGACGACGCCGAAGTTGGCGCGGGAGCCGGAGCGCTGGTTGACCACCACCCGCTGGGTCCCGGCCTGGCCGCTGCCGGCGAAGGAGGCGTCGCCCACCGGCTCGCCTGGGAGACTGAGCCCGTAGCTGCCGCCCTCCTCTCCCGGCGTCCAGGTGCGGCTGGTGACCGTCACTGGGCCATCGGCGATGTAGTGAAGGCTGCCCGAACCCTCGCTGCCGAACAGCGTCGCGACGACATCCGGGATGAAGACGACGGGTTCGTCGAGGGCGACCACCACGCTCTCACCGCCGGTGTTGTCCTGACCCGGCGGGTTGAGCCAGAAGTGGATCGTGGTCGCGCCCTGTTGGTAGATCCACACGTCCGAGGTCCAGAAGGATCTGAACCTGCCCTCCACGTGGGCGACCGCCGGCACGTAGCCCTCGAGGTGGCCGCCGCCGGCAGCGAAGGCCGGCGCCGCCAAAGCCGAAAACAACGCGGCGGAAACTGCTACAGACAACGGGGTGCGCATCACTGACCTCCCACGGCGTATGTCCAGAGCTGGTTGCCCGAGCGATCGAAGGCCACGATGGTGCTCGAGGTCATGAAGCCGGCGCCCGCCGCCTCACCCTGTCGCATCGACCCCTGGCCCATGCCGCCGCCCGAACCCATCTCCATGACCGACAGATAGATCCGGGAGCCGTCGGGCGAGAATTGCGCCATGGATCCCATGTCGCCGTCGACGGTCGCCCGCCAGCGCTCCGCACCCGTCGCCAGATCGAGCGCGACAACGACGGAGCTGTTGGTGCCGGCCTTGGTGCCGCCACCCATCCCGCCGCCCATACCGCCGCCGTTCCAGCCGCCGTCACCCATGCCGCCGGTGCCCATATACCAGTCGCCAACCAACACCACGACGACCAGATTGCCGTCGGTGGCCGGCATCATCGGCCAACCCTCGTCAAAGCTCACGCGCCAGCGTTCACTGCCGTTCGAACCGACATTGACGATCTCACGTGTGGCGGTCCCGGTCGAACCCCCACCCATCATGCTGCCCATATCCATGTTGGTGACCAGCAGGCTGCCGTCGTCAGCCACGACCATCATCCCCGAGCCGGCCATCATGCCGGCACCACCCGTACTGCCGTCAGCGGACGCAAGGGTTGCCGCGGCGACGCTGAACACCAGAATCATCAGACTTCTTTTCATTTCGAACCTCCGTTGGTTGTTGTCAAGAGACCCCGTTAAATCGACACATCGAATGCCTCGTCGTCAGATTTCCACGCGACGGAGGCGCAGCGCGTTACCGATCACCGACACCGAGCTGAGACTCATGGCGGCGGCGGCAATCATCGGCGACAGCAGCAGGCCGAAGAAGGGGTAGAGCACCCCCGCCGCAACCGGAACGCCGATCGAGTTGTAGACGAAGGCGAAAAAGAGGTTCTGTTTGATGTTGGCCATGGTGGCGCGCGACAGGCGCCGCGCCCGGACGATGCCGCGCAGATCGCCCTTGACCAGAGTGACGCCGGCCGATTCCATCGCCACATCCGTGCCCGTGCCCATGGCGATGCCCACCTGAGCCCGGGCCAGCGCCGGAGCGTCGTTGATGCCGTCCCCGGCCATCGCGACGATCGCTCCTTCGGCCTGGAGCTTCGCGATCACCTCGGCCTTCTGATCCGGCAGCACCTCGGCGATCACCTCGTCGATCCCCAGGCGGCGCGCCACCGCGTCGGCGGTGGTGCGGCTGTCGCCGGTGAGCATCACGACGCGAAGGCCCTCGTTGTGGAGCGCTTCGATGGCCTCGGGAGTCGAGACCTTGACCGGATCGGCCACCGAAACCAACCCGGCCGCTGCGCCGTCGACGGCGACGAACATCGCCGTCCGGCCCTCCGCTCGCAGTGCTTCTGCGGGTTCCACGAGGGAGGTGGGATCAATGCCCAGCTGCTCGAACAGAGCCCGGTTACCGATGGCGACCACGCGGCTGCCGACCCGGCCGACCGCACCCTTGCCGGTGACCGACTCGAAGTCGGTTGCCTTTTCGAACTCGATGCCGCGCTCGACGGCGCCTTCGACGATCGCCTCCGCCAGCGGGTGTTCGCTCGCGCGTTCGACGCTCGCCGCCAGACGCAACAGCTCGTCCTGGTCGATGCCCCCGGTGACCTGCACATCCTGCAGCTTCGGCCGGCCTTCGGTGAGGGTGCCGGTCTTGTCGACCACCAGCGTGTCGACCTTGCGCATCACCTCGATCGCCTCGGCGTTCTTGAACAAAACACCGAGCGTGGCGCCCTTGCCTGTCGCCACCATGATAGACACCGGGGTCGCGAGGCCGAGAGCGCAGGGACAGGCGATGATCAGCACCGCTACCGCGTTGATCAGCGCGTGGGCCATCTTCGGGTCAGGACCCCACAGGGCCCACACGGTAAAGGTCAGAACGGCGATCGTCACGACCGCCGGCACGAAGTACCCCGCGACCACGTCGGCCAGCTTCTGGATCGGCGCCCGGCTGCGCTGGGCCTCGGCGACCATCTGCACGATCCGCGACAGCACGGTGTCGGCGCCGACCTTCTCGGTTCGGATCACCACCGAGCCCGTGCGGTTGACGGTCGCGCCAATGACCGGGTCTCCCGGCTCTTTGGTGACCGGCAGCGGTTCACCCGTGATCATGCTCTCGTCGACCGTGGTCGCCCCCTCGAGGACGATGCCGTCCACCGGCACCTTTTCTCCGGGGCGTACCCGCAGGCTGTCGCCGACCTCCACCGTCTCGAGTGCGACGTCGTTTTCGGTGCCGTCTGCGTTGACCCGGCGGGCGGTCTTCGGCGTCAAACCGAGCAGGGTCTTGATGGCCGCCCCTGTCCGGCTGCGCGCCCTCAGCTCCAGGACCTGGCCGAGGAGCACCAGGGTGACGATGACGGCCGCCGCCTCGAAGTAGACGGCGACGTTACCGCCCTCACCGCGGAGCGAGGCCGGGAAGATCCCCGGCAACAGGACCGCGACCAAGCTGTAGGCAAACGCCACGAAGACACCGAGGCCGATGAGCGTGAACATGTTGAGCGAGCGGTTGACCAGCGACTGCCAGGCGCGCACAAAGAAGGGCCACCCGCCCCAAAGAACGACCGGGGTCGCGAGAGCGAACTGGACGAGAACCAGAATGCGTGTGCTGACGCCGTGGGCGCCCCCCGCGCCATGCACGGACTCGCCGGCCATGGCGATCAGAAACACCGGCGTTGTGAGCGCGAGGCTCACCCAGAACCTGCGGGTCATATCGGTGAGCTCGCGATTCTCTTCCTCGCCCGCGGCGGCAACTCGGGGCTCCAGAGCCATCCCGCAGATCGGGCAGCTCCCGGGTTCGTCCCGCACGATCTCCGGGTGCATCGGGCAGGTGTACTCGACTGCGCCTCCATTCCGCGGACGCCCAACCTCGGCGCTTCCGCCTTCACTGTGGCAATGTTGATGTTCGCCATGGTGGCGGCTTCCCTCCAGTTGTTCCATTTTTTTCATGAGCATCACCTCCTCATCGGTTTGACCGTTCAGGGAGTTCGGCCTTCTGAAGACCCCGCGACCGCCAGATGAAAAAAATGGCAGGGTAGACCAGGAGCTCGCCGAGGAATGAGGTCACGATGCCGCCGACCATCGGTGCGGCGATGCGGCGCATGACGTCGGCGCCGGTGCCGGTGGCCCAAAGGATGGGCACCAGGGCGATGAAGGTGGTGGCCACCGTCATCGCTTTCGGCCGAATCCGCTGGACCGCGCCGTGGTCGACCGCCTCCGTGAGATCGGCCCAGGTGGTCATCTGACCCTTGGTCTTCCACCGATCGTAGGCGAGATCGAGGTAGAGCAGCATGACCACCCCCGTCTCGGCATCGAGACCCGCGAGGGCGATCAACCCCACCCACACCGCGATCGACCAGTTGTAACCCAGGAAGTACAGCAGCCAGATGGCGCCCACCGCCGAGAACGGCACTGCGAGCAGGACGATGGCGGTCTTGGTCAGGGACTTCGTGTTGATGTAGAGGATCAGAAAGACCAGAAACAGCGTGATCGGCACGATGAACACCAACCGCGCTTTGGCATGCTGCATGTACTCGTACTGTCCTGACCAGAAGATGGTGTAGCCGGGGGGCAGCTTGACCTTTTCCGCCACCTCGGCCCTGGCGCGTTCGACCCACGTGCCGACGTCGATGCCGCGCAGGTCCACGTACACCCAAGCGTTGGGGCGCGCGTTTTCGGACTTGATCATGGGCGGGCCCTGGCGGATGTGGAGGGTGGCCAGCTGACCCAGCGGGACCTGGGCGCCGGCCGGCGTCGGCACCAGCACCTCGGCAAGGGCCATGACGTTGTCCCGCAGCTCGCGCGGATAGCGGACGTTGATGGGGTAGCGCTCGAGCCCCTCCACCGTCCAACCGACGTTCATGCCGCCGATCGCCGACATGATGACGTCCTGGACGTCACCCACCGTGACCCCGTAGCGGGCGGCGGCCTCACGGTCGATGTCGAAATCGAGGTAGCTGCCGCCCATCACCCGCTCGGCGTAGGCCGACAAGGTCCCCGGGAGCGGTTTGACCACCGCTTCCACTTGCTTGCCGATGCGCTCGAGCTCAGCCAGGTCGGGGCCGCCGATCTTGATCCCCACCGGGGTCTTGATGCCGGTGGAGAGCATGTCGATCCTGGTCTTGATGGGCATGGTCCAGGCGTTGGTCAGACCTGGAAACTGGATCGCGCTGTCAAGCTCCTCGATCAGTTTTTCCTTGGTCAACCCTGGCCGCCATTCCGACGGGTCCTTGAGCACGATGGTGGTCTCGATCATCGACAGCGGCGCCGGGTCGGTGGCGGTCTCTGCGCGACCCACCTTGCCCAGCACCGACTCCACCTCCGGGAAGGACGCGATGATCTTGTCGGTCTGTTGCAGGAGTTCCCTGGCCTTGGTTATCGAGATGCCGGGGAAGGTGGTCGGCATGTAGAGCAGGTCCCCTTCCCATAGCGGCGGCATGAACTCCGAGCCGATGTGCTGGATCGGGATCCACACCGAGGCCACCGCCGCCACCGCGAGCAGCACCACCAGCCAGCGCCGCTTCAGAGCCGCGTTCAAGGCCGGGGTGTAGAGGAAGCGCAGCAGGCGCGACACCGGGTGCCGCTCCTCGGAGTGGATCTTGCCGCGCACGAACCAATACATCAGTACCGGGATCACGGTCACGGCGACGATCGCCGCCATCGCGAGGGAGTAGGTCTTGGTGAAGGCGAGCGGTCTGAAGAGACGCCCCTCCTGCGCCTGCAAGGTGAAGACCGGAATGAAGGAAACGGTGATCAGGAGCAGGCTGAAGAACAGGGTCGGTCCGACCTCTTGCGCCGACCGCAGGATGATCTCGAAATGGCTGCGCTCGCCCCGCCACTCCTCGTAGTGCTTGTGGGCGTTCTCGACCATGATCACCGACGCATCGACCAGTACGCCGATCGAGATCGCAATGCCGCCCAGCGACATGATGTTGGCGCCGAGCCCCTGGATCCGCATGATGATAAAGGCCAGGAGGACAGAAATCGGGATCGAGATAATGGCGACAAACGCCGAGCGGAAGTGGAAGAGAAAGATGATGCAGACCAGGGCGACGATGATCGACTCCTCGATCAGCGTGTGGGTCAAGGTCTCGATGGAGTCGTGGATCAACCCGGTGCGATCGTAGGCGACCGAGATCTTCACGTCGTCGGGCAGGCCCGCCTCGAGCTCGGCCAACCGTTCTTTGACCCGCGCGATGGTCGACAGGGTGTCGGCACCCGAACGCACCACCACGATGCCTCCCACCGTCTCCCCCTCGCCGTTCCAGTCGGCGAGGCCGCGCCGGATCTCGGGACCGATGGTGATGTTGGCGACATCCGACAGATACAGCGGCGTGCCGCCGGCGCCGACACCGAGCGGGATGTGCTCGAGATCACGGATCTCCTTGATGTATCCGCGTCCGCGAACCATGAACTCGCGTTCGCCCATCTCCAGCAGGCGTCCGCCGACGTCCGAGTTGGAGCGCTGGACGGCGGTCTTGACCGCAGCCAGCGACACCCCATAGGCGCGCAGCTTCACCGGGTCCACCTCCACCTGGTACTGCCTCACGAAACCGCCCAGGGACGCCACCTCGGAGACCCCGTCCACCGACATCAGGCCGTACTTGAGGTGCCAGTCCTGGTACGAGCGCAGCTCGGCCAGCGAACGATCCGGCGAGTTGAGGACATACATGAAGGCCCAACCGACGCCGGTGGCGTCCGGCCCGAGCTGGGGTGAGACGCCGTCGGGAAGTTGGCCCGAGAGCCCGTTGAGATACTCGAGGACCCGCGACCGCGCCCAGTAGAGGTCGGTGCCATCCTCGAAGATCACGTAGACGAATGAAAAGCCGAAGAACGAGTAGCCGCGAACCACCTTGGCAAACGGCACGGCGAGCATCTTCGACGTGATCGGATAGGTCAGCTGATCCTCGACCACCTGCGGCGCCTGACCGGGGTATTTGGTGTAGATGATCACCTGGACGTCGGACAGATCGGGAATGGCGTCGAGACGGGTGGTCGAGATCGCCCACCACCCACCGAGGATGGCAAAGACCACCCCGACCATCACCACGAACTGGTTCCTGAGCGACCACTCGATGATGCGGCTCAGCATGTCCGCCTCCCCCATACCTCGAGCGCCTCTCGGTTTCTGTCATCCCGACCGAGGGAGCGCCGCGACCCTCCCTCTATGTCATCCCGACCGAGGGAGCGCCGCGACCCTCTCTCTATGTCATCCCGACCGAGGGAGCGGAGCGACCGAGCGGAGGGATCTTGGTAGGAGTGCCCGGCCACGCCCTTCCTGTAACCTCCCCCCAGATCCCTCCGCTGCGGCCCTCCGGGCCTCCGGTCGGGATGACAGGATGGGAAGGCCGAAGCCGCAAGCTCGCTGCTACCCCCACCCGGCAGCCGGGACGGCTGCCCCACAAGACGCCACTGATCCTCTCTGGTTCCTTTGTGGGGCACGCGTCCCGCGTGCCGTGTGGGCCGAAATCGACTTCGAGTCCGTGAGGCGATAGGTGGGACCGAAATTCCGAATTCCGAATTCCGAATTCCGAATTCTTTCGGTGTCACGATCCACCTCCCTCGCGTTTGGCGGCGATCATCTTCTGGATCGCCTCCCTCAGATTCGACTCGGAGTCGATCAGGAACTGGGCCGAGGTCACGACCTCGTCACCGTCGGTGAGTCCTTCCAGGATCTGTACGAACCCATTTGCGCCGGGTCCGAGCACCACCTCCCGCGGGGCGAAGCGGCCGTTTCCGAGGGCCACCACCACCAGATTGCGCTCACCGGTCCGGATCACCGCCTCGGCGGGCACCACCAGCGCCTCGGCCGCCGCCACCGGTTCGAACACCACCGTGGCGTACATCCCGACCCGCAGCCGACCGTCCCGGTTGGGCACATCGAGGGTCAACTGCAAGGTTCGCGTCGCCTCGGACACTTCGGGTTCGATGTAGCGCACTCGACCCCGGTAGGTCACGCCGGGGAAGTAGCTCAGGTTGACGGTGGCCGGACTGCCGACATCGATCCACGGCAGCTGGTTGTCGAACACCTCGACCGTCAGCCACAGATTCGAGAGGTCGGCGATGTGCAGCAGCTCCATTCCGGGCTGGGTGGCCATGCCCTCGAGCCCCGGCATCCGCAGCATGACCAAACCGCTCGCCGGCGCCAGCACCTGCAGCGTGCGGAAGACCTCGCCGGATTCCTCGAGCATGGCGATCTGCTCCGGGCTGACATCCCAGTAGGAGAGGCGCTGGCGAGCCGCCTCAACGAGGGCGACGGCACGGTCCCGCGCGTCGGCCGGGGCCGAAGCCAGCTGCCGCGAGTATCGGAGAGCCGCCAGCAGCTCCTGCTCGGTCTGCACCAGCTCGGGCGCGTAGATCTCGAACAGCGGTTCGCCCTTCCTGACCGGCTGGCCGATGTAGTTGACGTAGGTCTTTTCAATGAAGCCCGGGTACTTGGTGGTCACCGAGACCATCCGCTCCTGGTCGTAGTCGAGGGAACCCACGGTGCGGATCTCGTGGCTGATGTCGCGCCGCTCGACCTGCTGGGTGACAACGTTCATGTTCTGCTGGACCGCCGGGTCGATGGTCACCACCGCCCCCTGGCCGGCCGCAGTCTCCTCGTCATCGGCGTAGACCGGCACGTAGTCCATACCCATGTCGTCCTTGCGCGGCGCCGGCGAGGTGACGTTCGGATCCATCGGGCTGCGGTAGAAGAGAATTTTCTTCTCCCCTTTCCCGCTGGTCTCGGCGGAGCCCGCAGGGCGAGCCGGGATCTCGTCTCCGTGCCCGGCCTCCTTCTTCACGGGCACCAGATCCATCCCGCAGATCGGGCACGAGCCGGGCTCGTGTTCGAGGACGGCCGGGTGCATCGGGCAGGTCCAGAGCTCTGTCTGGTCTCCGCGCCTGTCTCCGTCGGTGTGCCCGGTAACCGGCGATCGCTCGATCCCCAGCCACCCATCCACCGGGCTCACCCCGAACGGGTCGACCACCAACACCAGCATCACGACCGCACCCAACAACACCCACGCCACCGCCCGCAGAGCCGCACTCCCCCGCTCTCCCATTTTCTGCCTCTCAGTTTGGCTGGGTGGGAGGGAAATCCGAAATCCGAAATCCGAAATCCGAAATTGAAGAAGCCTCCCTTCCTCCCCTGCTCCCTTTCTCCCCTGCTCCCCTGCTCCTCTGCTCCCCTGCCCGGTCATGACGTCACCTCCAACGGTCCGGCCACGACTCCCTCGAGCCTGGCGTAAGCGATTTCCAGATCCGTCCTGCGCCCGTGCCGCGGCAACCCGGACCTGGAGCAGGATGCGCTCTGCGTCGAGCAGGTCGAGGGCGCCGGCGGTGCCCGCGGCGTATGCAGACTCAGCCGACAGCAGCGACTGGCGCGCCTGCACGATCAGCACCCTGTCGTAGAGGTCCACCTGTTCTTCGAGAAGAGGAATGCGGTGGATCAGCTCGCCCAGCTCTTCATCGATGGAGGCGGTGACCTCGCGAACCATCTCTTCGGCGGCAAGCCGTCTGGCCGTTCCTTCCTCGACGCCCGCCCGCAGCTTGGACCGCCACACCGGCAGGCTGACGCCAGCCGTCACGGCAAGATCGTCGTCTCCGTTGCCCTCGGGTGGAATCAACCGCCCCGCCTCGTCGTCCCGAGGACTCACGAAACCGTACATCAAACCCACCATCAGGTTCGGGCTGTAGGCCTTCTTCGACCGCTCCACCCGCACCGCCGCCGCCTCGACCATGGCGCCGGCCGCCGCCACCTCGGGCCGACCCGCGAGGGACCGCCGGCGCAGAATTTCGGCGTCGGGTTTGACCGGATTCCGATCACTCGATTCTGATACGACCACGGGTGAAGACTGCGGTTGATCGCGGAGGGCGTTGAGCCGCGCCACGACGTCGGAACGACGCGCTGCGATCCCGAGCAGACGAGTGTCGGTCCGCGTGATCTCCGCCTGGATCTTGATGACCTCCTGGTCGAGGCCGACCCCCGACGCGTAGCGCGCAAGAGCCAGCTCAGCGTAGTGCACGAGCGTCGCCCGATCCTCGGTGACAATGCCGCGTTCGACGTCGAGAAACTGCAGCTCGATGGAGGCGACTCTGGCCTCGGTCACGACCTCGAGCCGCGCCGCTTCGACCTGCGCCCGGCTCGCCGCGGCCTCCCACATGGCGGCCTGCTCGTCGAGCTTGAGGGTGCCGAACCAGGGCAGCGACTGTGAGATGTTGACGGAGGCCTCGAGCGGTCCGACCCGCGTCTGCGGCGACATCAGGAACCAGGTCAATGACGCGGTCGGGTCGGGCAGCGCCTTGACCTGCGGCGCCCGCTGGGCCGCCGCCGCCGCCTCGGCTGCTAGCCTCGCCAGCCGCGGGTTGCGCTCGAGCACCTCATCGAGCAGCAGGCGGAGTTTGACGTCTGCTGCCGAAGCAACGATCTCGTCAGCGGCGCTTGGTTTCGCTGGCATTTCAGAATCGGCCACCGCCACCACGACGCCGGCCAGGAGCACCACACAGGATGCCGAAAAACGGCGAATACGTTCCATTTTCTGACCCTTTCTTTACCGAGGAGAGGACGCACCTCTCCCCACTCAGCGATTCGCGAAGCGAATCGCCCTAGGTCAGAAAAACGCAGTCGATGAGGAAGATGAGAGGATGTGGCAGCGGGGCCGGCGAGCGCTCGCCGGCCGCTGCTGCCATCGGATGGCTGACGCGATCGGACGCTTCCGCCGCATGGAGCGCTTCTGCACGATCGCTCTCAGGTGCCGGCGCCTCGACTGCGGCGATGATCGCCGGCGGCGCCTCACGTCCGCAATCGCACGCCATCGAACCGAGGGACGATGGCGCGTGCCTGGTGGGCGCTTTGACCGCGTCCTCACCGCAGCACGAGAGGGTCGTGGCAACAGGCGCCGGCGCAGTCATTTTCGCGCACGGCACCCCACGATCGCAGAGACCGCACGCACCTGCAACAGGCGCAGCAAACACCAGTCCCGGCAGCAGCAGGACAATGATCGCAAATGCTCGGAAGGATTCGCTTCGCCTCATACGCACGTTTGAACAGTAACGCAAGTCTTTTCATTCCGTCAACCCGTGGTCCACCTTGACATCGCTCTGCGGTCGGGTTCAGATGCCTCGGAACCCAGGGGGAGGCCCGGAAACGATGGAAACCGACGAACCCATCCTTATCGACTACGTGCGCGGCCCGGTCGAGGTCTACGGCCGCCGGATGAAAATGGAATACGTGGGGATGGCCTCGGTCTTTACCGTCATCGCCCTTCTCATCTACGGCGGCCGGCCGTGGGGCGTCTCCATTCCGGCCACGCTGGGGAGCTTTTTTCTGTTCCTCGGGCTCAAGAAGAAGAACCGCGACCACCTGATGTGCTCGTTCCTGCTCTTCCTCGCGGCGGCCCTTGCCCGGCCGGCGGTGGTGGGCATGGGCTGGGCGGTCCCGATGCTGCTGTTCGGCGCAACGGTCTTCTCGCTCGAGCGTTATATCGAAAAGCGCCCCCAGCAGGCGTACGGGCTGCCGGTGGTGTTTGCGGTATGGGGTTGGCTCAACGGTTTCTGGCTGCTCGGGCTGTTATTTGCCGCGAGCTACCTGCTCTACCCCCGCACCGATCGTCCAGAGGCTCGGAAGATTCTCGTCCGGGTGACCCCGGTAGCGGCAGTTGCCGGAGGGATCACCACCTCGGTGAGACTTTTCGGTACCAACAATCCTCCCGCCGACTACTGGCCGACAACCCTGGTGCCTGCCACGGGTTGGTGGACGCTGTTGCTCGGTGGGGTCATCCTGGTCGTGGTCGCGGTGGTGATCGTCTACTGGAAGCGCCTGATCCAGCCGCACCGCATCAACTCGGTGGTGTTTGCGGTGCTGGCGCCGTGGGACGTTCGTTTGACCGCCGTGTTCGGAATGGTCGCAGCGGTCCTGTTCGCGGCGACCATCTTTCGACACAGCATCGACTCCGACCGGGCACGGCCGTTCTTCAAACACGCCGAGTGGCACTTCTTCTACGTCGTGCTGGCGCTGGCGGTGTGGGCGGTGTTGAGGGGTTGACTCAGGTCTTGTGGGTGCGGGCGTCCCGCCCGCACGCCGGGTTACACTCTGGCGGTCGACTCTTAGGAGGTAGGTGATGTTCCGGAAGCCTTGGTTCTGGGCGGTCTTGGTTGTGGTTTCGATTGCCTGCACGGTGTGGGCGGTGATGAACTTCGCGAGCGCCTTTCCGCTGGTGACTCTCGACGTCACCATGGACCGCGCCGCCGCAATGGCATCGGCGGAAGACCTCACCACCGGGCGCGGATGGGGCCCGGCCGGGGAAGCCCGCCAGGCGGTGCAGTTCACCCTCGACAACCAGGTCCAGAGCTTCGTCGAGCTCGAGGCCGGCGGCAAGGAGGCATACACCGCCATGCTGGCCGGCGACCTCTACTCTCCCTACACGTGGGTGGTGCGGCGGTTCCGCGAGGGCGAGACCAACGAGACGATGGTTCGTTTCCGACCTGACGGCGGGCTTTGGGGTTTTCGCGAAAAGGTGCCCGAGGACGAACCCGGGGCTACTCTCGATCCGGAGGCGGCACGGGCTCTCGCCGAGGCCGCGGTGGCCGACGGCTGGAACGTCGACCTCAGCAAGTACGACCTGGTCGAGGCCTCACACGAGGTCCGGCCCGGCGGACGCACCGATCACACCCTGGTCTACGAACGGCCCGATGTCACAATCGGCGAGGGGCGCTACCGGCTGCAGCTCACGGTGTCGGGCGACCGCTTCACCGAGCTCACCCATTTCATCAAGATCCCCGAAGCCTTCACCCGCCGCTATGCCGAGATGCGCTCGGCCAACGACGCCATCGCTACCGGCTCGTTTTTCGCCATCGCCGTCCTCTACCTCGCCGGCGGCTGCGTCGTCGGGCTCTTCTTCCTGCTCAAGGAACGGCGGGTGGTCTGGAAGCCGGCGGTGAAGTGGGCTCTCTTCATCGGCTTCCTGCAGGCGCTGGTGGTCCTCAACCAGTGGCCGTTGTTGTGGATGGGCTACGACACGGCGGTCTCGTCGACGACCTTTGCTCTCCAACAGGTGGCGATCGCCGTCGCCCAGTTGGTCGGGATGGGTTCGGTGCTGGCCCTGTCGTTCATCGCCGCCGAGAGCCTCGGCCGTAAGGCCTTCCCACACCACATCCAGCTCTGGAAGACGTGGTCGGGCGAGGTCGCGCCAACCCGCAAGGTGCTCGGCTACACGGCCGCCGGCTACCTGCTGATCGGCATTTTCTTCGCCTACGACGTGTGGCTCTACCTTTTCACCGCGCGCCATTTCGATTGGTGGTCTCCGTCGAGCGCCCTCACCGACCCCGACGTGCTGGCCAACATCTTTCCCTGGCTCACCTCCGTCGCCGTTTCGCTGCAGGCGGGGTTCTGGGAGGAGTGTCTCTTCCGCGCCGTGCCGATCGCCGCCGCCGCGCTGTTGGGCAAGAAATTCGGCAAGCCGTGGTTGTGGATCACCGGCGCCATGATCCTGCAGGCGGCGATCTTCGGCGCCGGCCACGCCAACTACCCCGCGCAACCGGCCTACGCCAGGATGGTGGAGCTCATCATCCCTGCCCTCGGATTCGGAGGTTTGTACCTCCTGTTCGGACTCGTCCCGGGCATCATCCTGCACTTCTCGTTCGATGTCGTGTGGTTCGCGTTGCCGCTCTTCGCGGCCCACACCTCCGGGATCTGGATCAGCCGCGGGCTGGTCATCGCCATCACCCTGATTCCGCTGTGGGTGGTCGTGAGGGCGAGGCTGCGGGCCGGGGCGTGGGCAACGGTCCCCGCTGACGCCTACAACGCGGCCTGGGTGCCGCCGCCCGCCCCCGAGCGCGCCGCTCCCGTCGCGGAGGCCGCCGTCAGCGGTCTATCGCCGCGGTTGCGGACGGCGCTGCCGCTGCTCGGGGTGGCCGGCCTGGTGGTGTGGGGCCTGGCCGCGAACTTCCACCCCGACGCTCCGGCCCTCTCTCACACCGATCTCGAGGCCAGAACCGCAGCCCGCCAACGGCTCGCGGCATCGGGCGTCGAACTCGGTGAGGAGTGGCGCGAGCTGGCGAATGCCCAGGCGCCGCTCGGGCTCGAGGACCGATTCGTCTGGACCGAGGGGGGCCCCGACGCCTACCACCAGCTGCTCGGGCGCTATCTCCCGGTCCCCCGGCGCGTGGTTCGGTACGCGAAGTTCGAGGGCGATGTGGCCGAACGGGCGGAGGAGCATCTGGTGTTCGTGGGGCCGGACGGCAAGGTGCAACGGACGACCCACCTGCTGCCGGAGGGCCGTGCCGGCGCCCAGCTTGACGAGGATGCCGCAAGGGTGATCGCGGTCGCGGCCGTCCGCGACGATCTCGGTCTGGACCCCACCACTCTCGAGGAGGTGTCGGCCGACCCATCGCAGCTGCCCGACCGCCGCGATTGGAACTTCGTCTTCAAGGACCCCAAAGGGTATCCCATGGATATCGGGGAGGCTCGGATCACCATTCGCATCGCAGGTGACGAGGTCGTGGAGACAGGCCGCTTCGTCCACATCCCGGAGGACTGGGAGCGCGAGCAGCGCAAGATCCAGGGCGTGACCCAGATCGTCCAAATCGGTTGCGTCGTGCTGACGGTGCTGCTGTTTCTCGCCGGGGCGGTGCTGGCGGTGGTGCGGTGGAGCCGCGGGCGCTTCGACCGGGCGACGTTCGCCGTATTATTCGTGGCCATGGCAGCGCTCGGCGCCATCGGGCTCGGCAACGGGTTCCGCGCCGGAACCGCCCAGTTCCTGACCGCGCAACCGTGGAAGCTGCAGGTGGCCATAGTCCTCATCGGCGGGCTGATCGCGACAACCGGCATCGCGGCGGTGACCAGCCTGTTGATCGGCCTCGTCCACCGCTGGCTGCCACGGCAGGCGACCTCGACCCGCGGCAGGGACATCGCCGCGGGCTTCGGCCTCGGTGCGCTGGTGTCGGGGCTCGGCGCCCTGGGCGCCGCCGTCTCCCCTGCGAAGTTGCCGTCGTGGCCCGACTTCGGCGGCGCCGCAGACACCGTACCGGTGCTCGCCGCCGCCCTTGGCCCCGTATCGTCCTGGGTCACCAGAACAGCCTTGGTGCTGCTCGTCCTGGCCGTCATCCAGGCCGTCACCTCCGGCTGGCAGCGACGGCTGGGGGCAGGCTCCGCAATCCTGGTTGGCCTCGGGTTCGTGATCACGGGAAGCGGCGGTGTGGAAACAGTGCCCCTGTGGCTCGCAGAGGGCGCGATCGCCGGGCTCGTCCTGCTCGCCGTGTGGGCGATGGTGCTCCGCCACCAACCCTCACTGGTGCCCCTGGTGACCGGCGCAGGGGCGGTCCTGTCCGCGATTCACGACGTCATCGTCAACGCCTTTCCCGGCGCCGCGGCAGGATCTCTGATCGGAGCGGTGCTGGTGACTGCAGCTGCCGTGTGGTGGTACCGGAGGCTGGCCCAACGCGATGACTCTGAAAACGCTACTCAGGGTGCACGTGCTGAAGTGGCGGAGGTCTGAATGCGTCCCCTATGGAGAGTGATGTTGACGTTCGGGGTGCTGCTGTTTCTCATCAGCTTGACGGCGGATTCTGTCGGTGTCGGCGAGGGCACGGGCATCGGATGGAAACAGATCACAGGGGCGATTCTCGGGGTCGTCACTGCGGCGGTCGCGATAGTTCAGCTGAGGAGGATATCGGACAGCTGAAACCACGCCGCCTCCTCGAGCACAGGACGGGTTGAACTTACACCCACCGAGGAGGCTCCATGTCTTTGCGAGATACTGTCACCCGCGTCAACGAACTCACATTACAGATCACCAACAAACTCTCCTCCGTCGCGCCGCTGGCGACGCGCATCGTCATCGGGCTCGCCTTTTTCCACACCGGAACCGCAAAGTTCCTCCATTTCGAGAATGTCGTCGGGTACTTCCAGGGTCTGGGGATCCCATTCCCGGCATTTCACGCCGGGCTCGTGGCTTCGCTGGAAACAGTCGGCGGCGTCATGCTCATCCTCGGGCTCTTCACGAGGTTCTTCGCCAGCGGGCTGTCAGTCACGATGGTGGTTGCGTTGATGACCGCCGACAGGGCCGATTTCCTGGCTTCGTGGGGCAGCGCCGCTGCAACGTCTCCAACCGACATCACCTCCTTTGTCTTTCTCCTGTTCCTCATGTGGCTGGTGCTTTACGGCGCCGCCAAGATCAGCCTCGACGCCCTCCTGCGAAGAGTCCTGCGGTTCGATTCGGCGGGCTGACTCCCAAGAAAATTTCGACGAGCTGTAACTTCTGGTGACTCCAATTGCAAACTCACATCGTCAGCAAAAAGAGACGCAGACTCAATTATGATAGGATCCGCTCAGTTCACCGGTTCGAAAAGCTGGAAAGGGGATAGAAATGAACTCGAAGGTCAAAAACGTGTTGGTCAACGCCGCCATGGCAGGGATGATCGCGGGCGTCGGACTGATGGTGCCGGCTTCCGGTTCGGCAGCGACGACTCCCAACCACGGCGTCAGCCAGAACAGCTGCGGCGGCAAGGACGGTTGCGGCGGCAAAAGCGGTGAGAACGCCGAGAACGCTTCTGACCGCCACGCCTGCAAGGGCATGAACGCGTGCAAGGCTCAGGGCAACTGCAAGAGCGGCGACAACGGCTGCGCCGGCAAGAACTCGTGCAAGGGCAAGGGCGGCTGCGCGTCTGAGGATGCCAAACACGCCTGCAAGGGCCAGAACGACTGCAAGAGCCTCGGCGGCTGCAAGTCCGGCGACAACGGCTGTGCGGCGAAAAACTCGTGCAAGGGCAAGGGCGGCTGCGCCGTTCCCGTTCACGAAGCTGCGTAACTTCCGGGCGGGCCCCGGGCGTACCCGGGGCCCGCTGCTGCCGCGGCGGTGCCTGCCGCGGCGGTGCCACACCGGAGGGAGATCATCATGAAAGACAACCGCTGGGGCTTCCCCGATCTCGGGCTCGGCATCGGGCTGCGGACCACCCACTATGCCCACATTCTCTCGAAAGAGCCGGATATCGGTTTCTTCGAGATTCTCACCGAAAACTACCTCGACACCGGAGGTCGTCCGCTCCACATCCTCGACATGGTGGCCGAGCGATATCCGGTCGTCATGCACGGGGTTTCGATGTCGGTCGGCAGCACCGATCCCATCAACTTCGACTACCTCGCCAAGGTCAAGGCGCTGGCCGAACGCACCGGCGCGCTCTGGATCTCCGACCACATCTGCTGGACGGGGGTCCTCGGCCGCAACACCCACGACCTGTTGCCTCTGCCCTACACGGAGGAGAGCCTGCGCCACTCGGTCGAGCGGATCAAGGTCGTTCAGGATTATCTCGAGCGCCCGCTGGTTCTTGAAAACCCCTCCACCTACCTCGAGTTCGCCGATGACGACATGACCGAGTGGGACTTTGTCGGCCGACTGGCCGAGGAGGCGGACTGCGGTTTGTTGTTCGACGTCAACAACGTCTATGTCTCCGCCTACAACCACGGCTTTGATCCGGTGGCATACATCGATGCCATCCCCGGCGACCGGGTGTGCCAGTACCACCTCGCCGGTCACACCAACAAGGGCACCCACATCATCGACACCCACTCCGATCACGTGCTGGACCCGGTGTGGGAGCTCTACGGCCACACCCTCCGCACCGTCGGTCTCCGCGCCACCCTGCTGGAGTGGGACGCCGATATCCCGCCTTTCGAGGTCGTGCACCAGGAAGTGCTCAAGGCCGATGATTGGCGCCGCGACGAGGTGGCCAATGTCGCGTGAAGAGGCTCACATCCGTCCCGATCTGGGTCGCCTGCAACGCTGGATGCAGGAGGTCGTCGTCCACCCGGGTACGATCGAGGAAGCGGTCGCTTCCGCCGCCGCCGAACGGGAGATCCCGGCCGGGAGCCTGGAAAACATCGTGCGGCCTTCGCACTCGATGACCGCCGCCGAACGCGTCGGCGTCTATCACGGCATGTACCTGATGCGGATGCAGGAAGCCCTCGAGGTCGACTATCCGGTGATCCGCTATCACATCGGTGACCACCAGTTCTCACACCTGGTTCGCAACTACGTGCAGAGTTACCCATCCACCAGCTACACCCTCAACCGTCTCGGCGACCACCTGCCGCAGTTCTTCCTCGACCGGCCGGAATGGCCGCAGGCCGCGTTCCTGCACGATCTGGCGCGTCTCGAGCTCGGATTGACCGAAGTCTTCGACGAGCGCGAATCGCCGGTCCTCGGCGCCGAAGAACTCGAGAACGTGCCGGCTGAAGCGTGGGAGCACGCCAAGTTGCAGCCGATCGCCGCCCTCCGCGTGCTGGCCTTCCGATTCTCGGTGATCCCCCACCTCACAGCCTTCCACGACGACCGCCCGACCCCGAGCCCGCGCCGACGAGCATCGTGGGTCGCCGTCTACCGCCGCGACTATTCAGTCTTGCGGCTCGAACTCAGCCGTGCCGAGCACGATCTGATGCGCGACCTGGTGGACGGCGTACCGCTTGGCGACGCCCTCGCCACCGCCGCCGCCGCTCAAAAATCGGCGCGGCACCAGCAGAAGATCTTCCGCTGGTTCCGGACCTGGATCTCCGAGGGGCTGTTTTCGGCCATCGGGACCTGAAACCGGCTCTTGGCAACTCTCAGCTTGAAAATGAGATTCAAGAATAATGGCGTCCTTTTCGTCGAGGCCACCAGTTGACCAACCGCGCGAATTTTGACAAGATGCGTACATGAGCAAATCTGAAAATAACTCTTCAAAACCCACCAGGCGCTGTTGCCCCGCCATGGACCGACTGATGGAGGAAAGCAATCAGCCAGGGCTTCCAGACTGGTCCGTGGAGTGTCTGAATCGCCTCTTTTCCTCCCTCGCCGACCCCACCCGGCTCCGCATCATCCACGCCCTCGTGAACAACGACCGGCTCAACGTCACCGAGCTCGCAGCTCAGACCGGGTTGTCGGTGTCGGCGATCTCCCACCAGCTGCGACTGCTTCGCGACCGTTTCCTGCTCAACTCCGATCGTGAGGGGCGTGCCGTTTTCTACAGCCTGGCCGACGACCACGTCCGGACTCTTTTCTGCATCGGGATCGAGCACGCCTACAACGACTGCACCAACAGCCTCAGACGCGAGGCCGAACGGAACGGGTGATTCCTTACAGCGAACTGCGGGACTCTCGAACGAGATCGAAGAACCCCGCGGCGACCAGAATGAGCCCCAGGACCACAACCACAGCCGGTCCGGTCGGCATGTCGAAGTAGTACGACCCGACGAGCCCCAAAGCCGAGCCGGCGGCGCCGATCGCCCACCCCACCACGAGCCGCGCCCGCATCCCAGCGTGGATCAGGATCGCCACACAAGCCGGTATCACGAGGTAGGCAAAGACCATCAGGATCCCGCCGATTTCTACCGAAAAAGTGATCATCACACCGAAGCTCAGATAGAAAAGAAAGTCCCACCACCGCACGTTCCAGCCTCGGCGGTAGGCCTCGTCCGGATCCATTGAGATGACCATGAACCGCTCGCGCAACAACCAGTGGAATAAACCGATCACCGCATAGATAGCCGCCACCTTCAGTACCGTCGGCCAGGTGACCCACAGCAGCGAGCCGGACAGGGTCTCCTTGATGTGCTCGGCCCCTTCGGGGGCGCGATCCGCGACCAGGATCGTCGCCGCCGAGGCGACGACGAAGGTGATGCCGATGATCGCCTCCTGCGGTATCTTCTCCACCCGCACCCGGGTGAGCGCGAAGAGGGCGGCAGCGACGATCGCGAATGCCAGGCTGAAGAGCGTCGAGCCGAGTTCCCCGGGGTGGTGGCCGAAGGCGAAACCCACCACGGCGCCGAGCGCCGCGAACTGGGCCACCGCAAGATCCACGAACAGCACCCGCCGTTCGATCACGTGGATCCCGAAGTAGGCGTGGAGCCCCACCAGCACCAGACAGGCGGCAAAGGGCGCGGCCATGAAGCTGATCATCGAAGTCACTGACCCTTCTCCGCCTGCGCGAATGCGGTCTTCAGACTGCCGACCCACATGTCGACGAGGTCGAAGTAGTTGGCGACCCCCGACTCGGCATCCACCGACATCGGGACCACCACCGGCACGATCCCGGTCCGATCGGCGATCAGCTGGGGTTTGCTGCGCTCGAAATAGTTGGCCGCGAGCAGGACGCCCGCGTGCTCGTCGTTGATCCGTTCGATGAGATCCGATACGTGCCGCGCGGTGGGCGGGATTCCCGGTTTGGTTTCCACATAGCCCACGACCTCGAGCCCGAAGAGCGTCGTGAAGTAGATCCAGTTCTTGTGGTAGCAGACGATCTTGCGCCCGCGGAACGACATGCCGTCGGCCAGCCAGCCGCCGAGCTGGTCGGCAAAGCCCTTCTCCTCGAGGAACGGCACGAGGCGGCCGCTGCGAGCCAACGGGTCCAGAGTGTCGACCCCGAGAAGCTCGACCAGACGGTCACCGTACAGCCGCCGCGCGAGCCTGTCGGTGAAGCGTCCCAGGTTGGCGCGATAGGTGTCGCAGTTGCCCGAGTCCACCTTGCACAGACCGGTGGCGATGTTGCGGGCGATGACGGCGACGTTGATGGGCGATGTCTGGATGTGGGGGTTGCCGTAGATGTGAACATCACCTGCGGAGCGGTCAAGAGACGCCGGTTTTTCGAGCAGCTCGACGCCCTGCGCCGCCGCCACGTAGCCGACGGCGCCGTCGGCGATATTGCGATTGCCCGACTTGTTGACCAGCACCGGCGCCCACAGCTCGAGGTCGAGCCCGGTGCTGACAAAGAGATCGGCGTCGCGAAGCATCAGGGCATAGGACGGTTTGGGTTTGACGAAGTGGGCGTCGGCGCTGCCTGGCACGATGGATTCCGCTGTCACCAGATCTCCACCGAGCTCTCTCGCGATGGAGGCGTATGTCTCCTGGGTCGTCACCACCTTGACGGTCGCCAGCGCGGTCAAGGGAAAAAGAAAAACAGCCGCCAGCACGGCTCCGGAAAGTCGACGTGACATGTTCATGGTCATCACCTCAATAGCTGTCGTGTTTGTGCGGGCCGGCCGCAAATGTGAACTGCAGCTCGAATCGGTTGTCGGCGCCGTACCAGTTGTCGTCGCGGTAGGAGTACTGGCCGCGAAGCCTCACGAACTCCGACTGCCAGAAGGTCAGGTAGGGCGACAGACCCCAGAATTCGTGCCCTGCCTGCCGTTGGTCCTGGACCCAATCGCCCCGCAGACCGACGATCCACCGCCTGGCAACCTTGAGCTGTCCGTAAAGATAGCTCCCCCAGCTGTCCAGACTGCTGCCGTCCTCGAGATCGAGCCACGACCTCAGCAGCATGCCGCGGAGTTCGAAACCGCGGTACTGCTCATGGCCCAGCGGGTACCAGTCGTAGGCCAGGTCGAGGGCGACGAAATCGTGATTCAGATCGCCCGAGGCGTCGGTCACACCGTGGAGCCCGGTGAGGTTCGCCTCGAAATACGTGTTGGCACTGAGGTCCCAGTAGTTTTTGAGAAAGACGAGATACGAGGGTTGTGTCCAGTCCGAGCCCGCAAACGCCACATCGTTGTTGCCGTCCATGATCTCGACGACGAGCTCGTTGGCGTCGGCCCACAGCGAGGGCATCATCCACTCAACGGACACCCCTGTGCCCGACAGTCCTTCCCCGCCGAAGCTCTCCTGGATGACCCAGGGGTAGTCGGTCTGGGGCAGGGCGTGCAGGTGCCACCGGTTGAGAACGCCGAACTGCTGGCGTTTCTTGCCGACGGTCAACGACGTGTTTCCCGGCAGGTTGAACCACTGGAGATAGCCCTCCTCGAGCTCGAACCCGAGGTCCTCCTCAGCCTCACCTCCCCCACCGTGTTTCTCTGCCTCGTGCTCCTCCTCGCCATGACCCCAGTCGGCGTTGGCTCCCGCGTACCCGAACACTACGTGCATCTTGCTGAACGGGTCCAGGTAGGACTGAAAGTCGATCTCGAAGTGGCGTGCCTGCATTTCGTTTTGGAGATTGTCGCCGGCGACGAAAAAGATGTCGCCGCTGACCGAAATCTCGGGATTGAGCGCGGGCTGCATGCGGGTCCCCGAAACGAACTCCGTGCCGGTCCCCCCCTCCTCGGCGGGCGCCTGCGAGGCGGCCTCAGCAGCCGCCGCCTGCCGCAGGTGATCGAGCTCCGACTGCTCCGCGTGGGCCGCCTGCTGGGCGATGACGGCGTCGAGCTGCTGTTGAACCGCCAGCAGCTGGTGAGTCAGTTGATCGATCTGTTTCTGGAGTTCCTCGACCGTCGGCGGCGATGTCGGTGGCGTCGCCGGGGGTTTCTTGTCCTGTGCGGCGACGGGCCCTGCGGCCAGAACACAAGCCGCCAGCCATATTGCGGCGTCACGAATCCACCATCTGTTCATCGTGTCTCCCCTCATCGTTGTTGCGGAAAGGTCCGGATGCCGACTCAGGCGGCGAGCGGTGGACCTCGCAACAGGGGGAGAGAGACGGAGCTGCGCGAATGGACAACGTCCGCTTGCTCAGCGACGAGCGATGCTGTGGACTCCACCCAGGCCATCTTCACCGGCGGCGGCGACGCGGCGTGGGACGCGCCGGCGAGACACGCGAGACACGCGTGGGGAGGCAGCAGGTGACCCGCACCATGGAGGTGAACCTCGTGCGAGGTCGGGCCGGATGCCGAACAGACCAGGTGCTCCTGGGGGACTGCCGCGTCCGAGTGAGTGTGCGGCAGCGCCTGCAGCATTCCAAGCCACGGCAGCAACGCCGCCGCCAGCAGGACCACCACAAAACGAGTCCGAGAGCTCACCCCACCATCATCCAGACGTTCAAACTTGATGTCAACTGAGCAGATATTCGCTACACTTCCTGAAGTTGAAACGCGACGTCGACTTGGTCGCCCGACTGCGAGCCACGGAGGAGACGGTGGAAACGGCAGACGTCAAAAAAATGTACGAGTGGATCCAGGGTCGGGTGCGGCTGGTCCCGGGTTCGGACGACCCGGTCATCGCCTTCGACGCCCCTACCGCCGAGGACTTTCAACTCAACGGCTTCGACGAGGAATATATCGCCCTGACCATGGGCTCCAAATGGTGGCCGGAAATGATCGTTGACATCATCGACACCCCCGAATTCGCCGAGCCTGACGAATCAGCGGAGCAGGTCCTCCAGTATGCCCGCGACGTTGTCGTCGAATATTTCCGCAAACGCCTCGGAACCTGAGCCGCCGAGCGGCTCGGGTACAGGATTCAGGATTCAGGACCGACCCGAGTCGGCATCTGAAGCAAGCCCATCACATCTCAACACGAAGACACAAAGGTGTCGTGCCGACTTCCTCTCCGGCGAGGTCCCGGCCGCCGGGGCGGCCGGGGGGACCGATGTCGATGGCAAACGCCGCTGACGCTCGCGTCAGGCGCGTTTGCCATCGACATCGGCCTGCGCTGTCTGACAGCGAAGGCCTCGCCTCTCTCCAGCTGAAAAAACTCGGACGCCCGTCTCGAAACGTGTCCGACAAGGATGAACAGACGCGCCAACGGCGCGTCGCCGGGTAGCAGCCTGACGACAACGGAAGCTCGCTTCCGATGACCGCGAGCTTGGTGTCGTCTTCGTGTCTTTGTGTCTTTGTGGTTGCGACGATGCTTGGCTCTGTGTCTCTGTGCCTCTGTGGTTTGCCCGTTGCGATGGATCTGCGTGATCTGCGGGCAAACTGGGTGGGTCCGGCTTCGCCCTACCGGCTACGCCGTGACAAGTCCGGTATCTGGCATCGGTTGAGGAGTCGCTCTAAATCTCCGGCTCCGCCGTGTCCGCCTCGCCAGGGGGCGCCTCGACCCAGAACCAGCCGCGGAGGTCGCCTTCGGAAAAACCGACGGCCTGGTCGTCCGGGTAGACCTCGTGGATCGCGGTCATGACGTCCGGATCGATCATCTCAGCGGGTCCATGGCACATCTGGCACTCGGCCTTGAGGCGAATGGGCAACAACGCTCCGAGTTCACCGTTCGGACCGCTGACCCACGTGGGATCTTCAACCATGTCTGCGACATAGCTCGCGGCCCACTCGGGCGCCGCATTGGCCGGGTTGCGCAGCCTGTTCGCCGTCCGGCCGATTTCAACGCCGTACATCTCGGCCACATGGGCTGCAACAGTGGGGGCCTTTTCGCGGCAGGCCGTGATACCGCCGGCGGGGCCACCCTCGTCGAGTGCCGCCATCAGCTCGCCCATCATTTCGGAGGACAGGGCATTGGTGGCCGTCAGGATCAACTCCTGCTGCGCCTTCTGGGTGTCGGTCATCAGGCCGGGGAGGACATGCTCCCACTCCGCCACGGTCACTTCCTCAACCTCGACCGGGTTCTCAGCCGTCTTTGCACACCCGACGAGCCCGAGACAACACGCCACAACGATCGCGAAGAAAACTCTCATCACGTCCTCCTTCTTGCGAAAAACCCTCCATTGCCCACCCGCGCGAGAAGTTGCAAGTTCGCCCGAGCGCCCCTCATCCCCGGCATCCTGTTCGATGAGACCATCGTCAAGATCATCCGACCGCCGGCGGAGGATGTCAAACCGGGTCTGCGAATCGCTCCGCCATCAACCCGGCGTCACGGGCGAGGACCTCGAGTTCGACCCGGACGAGGAAAGGCGTGGTGTCCATCGCTCCACTCTGCACGCGCCAGACTGAAGGTAGGCCAAGGCCCACCCTGTCATCCCGACGGAGAGAACTATCGCTTGACCTCCCTTCTGTCATCCCGACGGAGAGAACTATCGCTTGACCTCCCTTCTGTCATCCCGACCGAAGGAGCGGAGCGACCGAGCGGAGGGATCCGGGGGGTGGCTTCCGGAAGAGCGTTGACTGCAGCCCCCGCCCAGATCACTCCACTCCGGCCCTTCGGGCCTTCGGTCGGGATGACAGAGCGGTAAAATCGCGTCGCTCGTCCGTAGGGATGACACGGTGGGACTGTCGTTCCAACGGCCACGGATTGTCGTCACGTTCGCCGGCGCACCTCAGGGACCAGACGCTCGCGAATGTCGTCGCGGACAGTCCGGAAGACGGTCATGATCTCCTCATCAGTCCCCGTCGCCTCGGCCGGATCAGCAAACGAGACATGGATCTGCTCGACTGGACGTGGAAACACCGGACAGTTCTCCTTTGCGGAGTCGCACACCGTGACGACCAAATCCCAGGTGTCTTCGAGCAGGGTTTCGACCGACTTCGGCCGTCCCCCGGAGATGTCCACTCCCGCCTCCGCCATCACCGCCACCGCCACGGGGTGGACGCGATCGCCCGGACGGGTGCCCGCCGACCCCGCCCGCCACGTCGTGCCGAGGTCGCTGTTGATCCAACCCTCGGCCATCTGCGAGCGGCACGAATTTCCGGTGCACAGGACCAATACCCGTTTCTTCCTCGACATGGACGCCTCCCACGTTGACAACCTGCGCTCACACTACTATATTTCGCGAGTTGACGAAATGACAATGCCGACCCTCGACTCCGCCGTCGCCATCGCCCGCGCCCTCGGCCATCCAGCCAGGCTGCGAGCGGTCGCCATGTTGCGCTCGGGCGAGCTCTGCGTCTGTCAGATCACCGAGGTTCTCAAGCTGGCGCCGTCGACGGTGTCGGCCCACCTCAAGGAGCTCAAGACGGCGGGGCTGATCGTCGAGCGCAAGGAGGGCCGCTGGGTCCACATCGGTCTCACGTCGGACGCAGACGCGAGGGCGGTCGTCGACGCGTCTCTCGCCTCGCTGGAGGGCGATCGGCAGCTGGCCGACGACGCCGGGTTCGTCGATGAGTTGCGCCGGCTGCCGGTCGAGGTCCTGTGCCGCCTCGGCTACGACGGCGCCCGGATCGAACTCGAACGATGCCGGAGCGTCACAACCTGAATTCGACACGGAGGATCGATGTCCGTAAACCAAGGCGTTACCGGAAAGCTCTCCCTCCTCGACCGCTACCTCACCCTGTGGATCTTCCTCGCGATGGCGATCGGGGTCGGCTGGGGCTGGTTGCAGCCCGGGATCGCCGGCTTCTGGAACCGCTTCTCGGTCGGGACCACCAACATACCGATCGCCATCGGCCTCATCCTGATGATGTACCCGCCGTTGGCCAAGGTCCGGTACGAGGAGCTGGGGCGGGTGTTCCGGGACTGGAAAGTGCTGGGGCTCTCGCTGGTGCAGAACTGGATTGTCGGACCTGTGTTGATGTTCGTGCTGGCCGTCGCGCTGCTGGCCGACAAACCCGAGTACATGGTAGGCCTGATCCTCATCGGCCTCGCCCGCTGCATCGCCATGGTCATCGTATGGAACGAGCTGGCCGGCGGCGACAGCGAGTACTGCGCGGGGCTGGTGGCCTTCAACTCGATCTTCCAGGTCCTGTTCTTCTCGGTCTACGCCTGGTTCTTCATCACCGTCCTGCCACCGCTCTTCGGGCTCGCCGGCACTGCGATCCACGTCACCATCGGGCAGATTGCAAAGAGCGTCTTCATCTACCTCGGGATCCCGTTTCTGGCCGGCGTGATCACCCGTTTCTCGCTGATCACGGCCAAGGGCAAGAAGTGGTACCACGAGGTCTTCATCCCGAAGATCAGCCCCATCACCCTCATCGCTCTGCTTTTCACCATCGTCGTCATGTTCTCGTTCAAGGGCGAAGTCATCGTCCAGCTGCCGTTCGACGTGGTGCGCATCGCGATTCCGCTGACGATCTACTTCGTGGTGATGTTTCTGGTCTCGTTCTTCATGTCGAAGAAGGTCGGCGCCGATTACGGGCGATCGGCGACCCTTTCGTTCACCGCCGCTTCGAACAACTTCGAGCTCGCCATCGCGGTCGCCATCGCCACCTTCGGCATCTCCTCCGGCGTCGCATTCGCGGCGGTGATCGGACCGCTGGTCGAGGTCCCGGTTCTGATCGGGCTGGTCAATGTCTCCCTTTGGATTCGTGGGCGGTTCTTCAGCTGATAAAACCGGGTAAGATATGCGGCCTGGGCGGAGGATCACAAAATGCTCACAGGGTCTCAGCGAACACACTTGCGCGGTCTGGCGCACGGCTACCGTCCGGCGGTCCAGATCGGCAAGGCAGGCCTGACGGACAGCGTCGTGACCGCCATCGACAATGCGTTGACCGCGAACGAGCTGATCAAGGTGCAGATATTCACCGCACGCGACGAGCGGCTGCAGATCGTCGCCGCCGTCGAAGAACGCCTGGCCTGCGATTGCGCCGGTGCCGTCGGCCGCATGGCCATCTTCTACCGCCAACAGCCGGATCCCGAAAAGCGCCTGATCAACATCGGCTGAGAAGCGCCTCATCGGCACAGCGAATACAACGCCGTCCAGCCAATTTCTCTTCAGATCACAAACAGGGTCGAGTGCAGAGTTTCGTAGATTCCGATCAGGACAAACACAATCGCCGTGACCCGTCGGGCCCAGACTTCGAACGCCTGCACCCGGTCGAGTGCCCGTCCCAACCATCCCGCACCAACTGCCAATAAGGCTGCAAAAACGATCACCGGGAGCGCGGTACCAAGGCCGTAGACCAGGGGCAGCAGCAGGGGTGAGCTTCGCTCCACCGCCAACGGCACGAGACCGCCAAAGAAAAGACCCGCCGACACTGGACAAAACGCAAGGGCAAAGATCAGACCGAGGATCCCAGCGCCCCACACCCCGGCGCGATCAACCCTCTTCTGCAACTTTTCGCTGACACCCACTGATGGGAGCGTGAACTCAAACACGCCAAACAGCAGGAGCCCGAGTGCGATCAGGAGAGGACCGAGCAGGCGCGGGAAGGTACCCTGCAAAAAGCTCGAGACCGACACCATCGACATCAACGACCACACCGACACGGCCCCGAGCACCAGGTACACAAAGCTGCGGCCGGCGGTATAGAGCACACCCGAGAGCAGCACCGCGCGACCGTTGCCGACTCGCCGGCCAACATAGGACACGGCCGCGATGTTGGTGGCCAGTGGGCACGGGCTGATGGAGGTCAGGATCCCGAGCCACAGGGCCGAGCCCACTGCCAAGAGACCTGAGTCCATCAACTCGTTCCGAGAAACTCTCGGGTCTCGTTCTGGACATAGTCGACAAAAAGATCCTTGCTGCGGACCAGCTGCCACACCTTGTCGAGGTTCTCCCAACGGACCACCTGACCATCGCGATACTCGGCCAGCACCACCGATTTGGTTACGAGTTGGAAGTCTTGAACGAAGTGCCGGTTCTCCGGTTCATCGATGTTGACCACGTGCCACGCCAGGGCGCCATCCTCGAGCGACTCGGCGAAGCCTGAGTGGACCGCTTCGTCGGCGTACGCCTCGATTTTCTTGCACGTTGCGCAGCGGACATTACCGTGAAAATAGAACGCAACGACGCCATCTGCAACGGGAGTCATCGCCGGCTCCTCAGCAAAGGCCCCAGGCGCGGGTAGCGACGAGAAAATTGTCAGTACGGCTACCAAAATCAAAGTCGCGAAAGAAGCTGATCGATGCATGTCCCCCCCCCTATACCAGCATGGACTTGATGTCATCAATCGTCGGTACCTTGCCCTGCACCTTGAGCTTGCCGTCGACGACCAGACCCGGGGTCATCATGAGCCCGTACTCTGCAAATTTCGTGATATCGGTGAGCTTTTCGAGGTGGTACTCGATTCCGAGTTCCTCCGCAGCCTGACCGGTGATTTTCAGCAGATTTTCACATCGGGGACAACCCGGGCCGAGAACGATCAGCTTCTTCATGACACACCTCCTAGGCGATAAACGTTCCATAAACCATTCCGGTGACGGTGGCCATCACCACCACCAGACCTATGTAGACCGAGGTTTTCTTCCAGCCGATGACGCTGGCGATGACGATCATGTTGGGCAGCGACAGCGCCGGGCCGGCGAGCAGCAGGGCAAGCGCCGGCCCCGGTCCCATGCCGGCGCCAATCAGACCCTGGAGGATCGGTACCTCGGTGAGGGTGGCGAAGTACATCAGCGCGCCCGCTACTGACGCGAACAGCGTCGCGCCGAAGCCGTTACCACCGACCGCGCCTTCGACCCAGCCCGAGGGGATCAGGCCCTCGTGGCCCGGTCGCCCCAGCAGCAGCCCCGCCACCAGCACGCCACCGAGCAGCAGCGGCAGGATCAGCTTGGCGTAGCCCCAGCTCGATTCGAACCACCGGCCGAGTTCGCCCTGGTCCCACGCCGTCACCAGCGCGAGGCCGATGACGCCGGCGGTGAAGGCGAGCGCCGGGTGCTCGGGTCGAGCCAGCGCCAGCGCCGCTGTCGGCAGCCCCACCGCCACCGCCTTCCACAGCGCAAGCCCGTACCAGCGCGCCAGAATCAATCCAAGGGCGACCGCACCGGCTGAGGTCAACCACCACTTGGCGCGCCAGATCGCGAACCAGACACCCGTCGGGTCCTCAGGACGAGCCCAGTTGGCAAAGACCAGGATCGCCACCTGGGCGGCGAAGAAGGCCGCGGTCTGGCCGAGCGGCCGCACGTCGTCGGGTTCCGGCATGGCCATCGCCGCCGCTTCCCGCTCTTGCTCCGAGCGCCGGAAGATGACTGCCATCAGGCCGCCGACCACGAGCGCGAAAAGCACCGCACCGATCGCTCTGGCGGCGCCGAGCTTGGCGCCGAGAACGCTCGCCGTGAGGATGACCGCGAGCACGTTGATCGCCGGTCCCGAGTAGAGAAACGCGGTCGCCGGTCCGAGCCCGGCCCCCATGGTGTGAATGCCCGCGAACAACGGCAGCACCGTGCACGAGCACACTGCGAGGATGGCGCCGCTGACCGACGCGACCCCATAGGCGACCACTTTCGGCGCCTTCGGCCCGAGATACTTCATCACCGCGGCCTGGCTGACAAAGCTGGCAATGGCGCCGGCGATGAAGAAGGCCGGTACCAGGCACAGGAGCACGTGCTCGCGGGCGTACCATCGGGTTAAAGCGAGGGCCTCGGTCACCGCCCCGTCGAAGCGCGGCACGCCGACCGGCAGCCAGAAGATCACGGCGAAGATGCCAAGACCCCATGCCAGGACCTTCCACTCGCTTTTCCAGTCGATCACTTCACCTTCCCGTCGACTCGTTCCTATTATTGGCGAATCCGCCAAATCTAAGGCAAACCAACACCGATCACCCGCTGATCGCGATGAGTTGCCGCGAAGTCTCCTCGAGCACCGCCTCTACACAGCCGAAGAAGTTGAGGATGCACGGCACCCGCAGCCGGTAAAAGACCTGCACGCCGCGCCGATCGTCGAGCACCAACCCGGCCTCCCGCAACACCGCCAGGTGTTTGGAGACCGTCGACACGTCGGCGCCGATCATCTCGGTCAGCTCGCAGACACACCGTTCACCGCGAGAAAGCTCATCGACGATAAAGAGCCGGCTGGGGTGGGCCAACGCCTTCATGACTTTGGCCCGGCTCTCCATGCGCGACTTGAATTCACCTTCGAGACGTCGTTGTATCGTCATATTTGGCAATATAGCCAAATAAAGAATATTGTCAACCGTGCCCTTCAAATGGAATACGCTGCCGCGTCACAGCGTAAACTCATGCGAGCGCCGCCCAGTGGCGCAAGGAGGAACGATGGCCACAGGCAAACTGCAACGATCGACATCCAACAAAATGATCGCCGGCGTGTGCGGAGGAATTGCCGAGTGGTTGGGGTGGAACCCGACCACGGTGCGCGTGCTCTACGTCGTCGGTTCGATCGTGTCCGTCGCCTTCCCGGGGATTCTGGTGTATTTGATCCTCTGGTTCGTGATGCCCAACGCGTCGTAGGCCCAAGGGGCCTCCGACGCAATTTTGAATTCTCAATTTTGAATTTTGAATTTCCATCCCCCCAGTCAGTCGGTTTGGACGGGCGCTGAGCGGCATTCCGAATTCCGAATTCCGAATTCAAATCCGAACCTTTTCTGATTTCTTCCGTTGTCATCTGTAGCCACGGCCGCTAACGCTTTCGCCTTTCGGCCGTCATTAAGATGGACACAACAACGGAGGTGGGATATGAAACGGAGTCTTCCAATCCTGGTCGCCATCATCGCCCTCATGGCAGCGCCCGCTGCCTCTGCAGAGGATTCAACGCGGTGGGTCAATGTCACCGTCACCGAGAACTCGAGCCACACCAACGTCGAGGTGCACCTGCCCCTCAACCTCGTGCTGACGGTGCTGCGCAACGTGGATGTGGAGAACTTCCACAAAGGACACGTTGACTTCGATCTCGACAATGACATGGACATCAACTTCTCCGAGATCATGGCCGCGGTGAAGGACGCGCCGGACGGCAAGTTCGTGACCGTGACCTCGGATGAAGCCGACGTCAACGTCCACAAGCAGGCCGGCATGCTCTACGTCACAGTCAACCAGAAGGCAGACGAGATGGCCAAGGTCGAGGTCACCCTGCCGATGGAAATGATGGGCGCACTCACCTTCGGCGATGAAAACACCCTCGACGTGGCCGCCCTTCTGGGCAGCTTCGACAAACTGCCCAACGGTGAGCTCGTCAAGGTCACATCCAACGAAGCCAACGTCCGCGTCTGGATCGAATAATGAAATCGCAACGAGGCATGTCGACCCTGGGCGCGGTTCTGCTCTCCGGCACGGCCGGTCTGCTCACCGCGACCCTGATGATGGACTGGATGGTCGTCGATGTGCATGTTGTCGACGTCTCGCCGAACGACGACATCGAGGTCAGTTCACCGGTCCATGTCAAGGTACCGTTCCCCCTGGTGGTGGCCAGTATCGCCACCGCCTTCATCCCCGACGAGGCCCTCGCGGAAGCCGAGATCCCACCCGAGGTCACTGCGCAGAAGGACCTCGTGCTGGCCTCGGTCCGCGCTCTTCTGGAAAGCCCCGATGCAGCGCTGGTCAAAGTTCAGACCGATGACGCCGACGTGAGCATCGTCAAGGACGGCGATACCCTGCGCATCGCGGTCGATGCCGACGGCGCCGTGGTCCGCTGCAACATCCCGATCGACGGCGTGCTCAAGGCACTCGAAAATTGGGACTGGAAAACTGCCGACCCGAAGATGATCTTCGACATCCTCCACGCCGCGGAAAACGGCGAGTTGGTGACGGTCGCCACGGATGATGGGGTCAGGGTCGCGGTCAAAATGTGGTGAACGAATTAGGAATTCGGAATTCGGAATTCGGAATTCGACCGCTCGCCTACCCGGCACGCGTCTCACGTGCCGGGTAGCGGGTTCAGGGATCTGAATTTCAGTTTGAGTTGCACGCGGCCAAAAGGCGCTGGAAGGCAGTCTCCCGCGCCGAAAGGGTGGGAATCATTCCGAATTCCGAATTCCGAAATTCCGAATTCTCCTGAGGCGTCTCCGGCGGCTCGGGAACATCCCACCCCCCGAGAGCGGCCACACGCTCGGCAACGATCTCGGCCGTCACGTCTTCGGGGAGGATTGCCCCGCCGATCCTGATCTCGACCCGCGACCAGAACCGCCGGAAGGGCCGGGTCATGGCGCGCCCGGAGTGGCGGCTGAAGAAGCTGCCCCACATGCCCACCAGGGCCACCGGTACCACCGGGACCGGCGTCCGCTCGACGATGCGCTCGATACCCGGACGGAACGGCGCCAGCCGGCCGTCGCGGGTGATGCCACCCTCCGGGAACAAACACACGAGCTCACCGTCTGCAAGCTCCTTGGCGATCCTGTCAAAGGCCCGATTCAGCACCGCGGGGTTGTCGCGCGCCGACGCGATGGGGATCACCTTGGCGCCGCGGAAGAGAAACCGGATCACGGGCAGTCCCGCGTAATCCTCGTCGACCACGAACCTGACCGGTCTCGGGGACGCCGAGGCCATCAGCAACCAGTCGACAAAGCTGACGTGGTTGGCGGTGAGCACTGCCGGGCCGTCTGCCGGAATGTTGTCGGGTTCCACCACTCTGACCCGGTAGAGAATGTTGGTCATACACCAGGCCGCAAACCGGAGCAGGAACTCCGGGATGACCGCGTAGATGTAGACGGCGACCGCCGCATTCAGCAGCGCCAGGGTCAGAAAGATCCCGGGTATGGAAATCTCGGCGCCCAGCATGGCCACCAGCACGAGCGACGACAACACCATCAAGAGGGCGTTGAGAATATTGTTGCCGGCAATCACCCGGGAGCGTTCAGCGGCCGCCGAGCGCTGCTGGATGAATGTCATGAGGGGCACCGAGTAAAACCCCGAGAAGACGGCAATCATGAAAAGGTCGAACAGCACGTGAGGGCCGCCGGGGGCCTGCAGAAACCCGACGACGGTCAGGAACGGGCCGTCGCCCGGGGGCGCCAGCCGCCAACTCGAGAATGCGAGGTCCGCGGCGAAGAGGCTGATGCCGAGCGAACCCAACGGCACCAGACCGAGCTCCAGCCGGCGGCGCGAAAAACGTTCGCACAGCATGGAGCCGGTGCCGATGCCGACGCAGAAAGTGGCCAGGCACAGGGTGACGACCGTCTCGCCCCCGCCAAGCACGTCCTTGGAAAAGTTTGGCAGCAACGACAGAAACGACGCACCGAGGAACCAGAACCACGAGATGGCGAGGATCGACAAAAAGACCGAGTGAACACTCCGCGCCACTCGCAGAATGTCGATGGTCGGCGTCACCGGATTGAGCCTCACCGGCAGATCGGGGTTGGCGGCGGGCAGTTTCTTGATAAAGAGGCTGGTCACCCAACCAGCTACCGCAACAGTCACGACCATCGGCCCGAGTCGCGAGACCCATCGTTCACCCCCCGACACCACCAGCCCGCCGGTGATCGTGCCAACGAGAATGGCGAGAAAGGTCGCCATGGCCACCAGCGCGTTGCCGCCCACCAGCGTGTCGTCGTCGAGGAGTTCGGGAAGAATGGCGTACTTGGCGGGCCCGAAAAAGGTCGACTGCATGCCCATCAAAAACAACACCGCCAGCAGCAGCCCCAGGCTGTTGGTGGCAAACCCGACCCCCGCCAGCGCCATGACTCCGATCTCCCACACCTTGACCCAGCGGATCAGACGCCACTTGGGAAAACGATCCGAGAGCTGTCCGGCAGTGGCCGAAAACAAGAAAAACGGAAAGATGAAGATCCCCGCGCAGGCGACCACGATCGTCTTCGAACTGAGTCCGAGCAACGTCATGGAGCGGTAGGCCACCAGGATCACCAGCGCGTTTTTGAACAGATTGTCGTTGAACGCGCCCAGAAACTGGGTCCAGAACAACGGCCAGAAACGGCGTTCTCCGAGCAGGTGGAGTTGGCTCACGCAGTCCCTCCGGCGGCATCTGGTGGGGATGGCCCCTCCCCCGACTGGTAAATCTCCACTGTGAGGTGTGCGATGCCGAGGTGTTCCGGGAAGAGCTTTTTCACGTCTTCCGGATTGATGGGCTCCGATGTCTCGACCGCGACGATCGCAGCCCGGTAACCCGGACCGATCTCCCACACGTGCAGGTCGACAAGCTCCACCGAACTCTTGCCGAGAGCCGTCCTGATCTCATCAAGAATGTCCGACGACGCTTGTTGATCGAGGAGGACCCGGCTCGTCGTCCGCATCAAGCCCCACGACCACCGTGCCACCAGGATCCCGCCAACGATCCCCATCGCCGGGTCCATCCAATTGACCCCGAAGATCTTGGCTGCGAGGAGGGCGGCGATGGCGAGGACCGACGTCAGGGCATCCGCCAAAACGTGGAGGTGAGCGGCGCGCAGGTTGTGATCGTGGTGGTGGTCCCCTTCGTGGTGACCGTGGCCGTGGCCGTGATCGTGGCCTTCGCGGAGGATGAAAACGCTGATGCCGTTGACGATAAGCCCGAGGATGGCCACCGCGATCGCCTGGTTGTAGGCGATCGGCACCGGCTCGAAAAACCTCCTCAGGCTTTCGATGCCCATCATGACCGCGAACAACACCAGCACCACGGCGCTCGCGAACCCCGCCAGAGAGTTCACCTTGCCGGTACCGAAGCTGAAGCTCCGGTCGTGCGCGTGCCGGCGGGCGTACGCGTAGGCAAAGGCCGCCAACCCGAGCGCCGCAGCATGCGACGCCATATGAAGGCCATCCGCGAGCAGCGCCATCGACCCGTACACCACGCCGGCGGCGATCTCCACCACCATGGTCGCCGCCGTCATGGCCACCACCCACCGCGTGCGCGCCTCACCGCTCATCGGCAGATGCTGGTCGAAGTGGTGCTCGTGTTTCAGGATGTGCCTCCGTGATACCGGATCATAGCCTACCGGCTCGACACCGCCCGAAAGCACCGCTATTCTTCGATGCCCATGAGGTCGACGTGGATCTGATCGTACTGTTCGGAATCGCCATCGGACTGGCGATGGACGCATTTGCTGTGTCCATCGCAGTCAGCGTGGCTCTGGGAGGGACCTCACGGCGCCAGACCTTTCGCCTGGCGTGGCACTTCGGGCTGTTTCAGGCTCTGATGCCGATCATCGGCTGGATCGCCGGCAGATCGGTCCGGCCGTTGATCGAGAGTTGGGACCACTGGCTGGCATTCGCCCTGCTGACCATCGTCGGCAGTCGCATGATCCTCGAGGCGCTGCGGGGCGACGGCCGCGACACCCGGCGCTCCGATCCCACCCGCGGGTGGTCGTTGGTGGTGCTGTCCATCGCCACCAGCATCGACGCGCTGGCGATCGGCCTCAGTTTTGCCGCCCTCGGGGTCGAGATCTGGCTGCCGGCCGCGATCATCGGTCTGACGGCGGGCGCCATGACCCTGGTCGGCACCCTCGGGGGAAAGGCCCTGGGCAACCGATTCGGTTCGCGGATGGCGGTCGTCGGAGGAATCCTCCTGATCGTCATCGGCTGTTGGATCGTCTCCCAGGACGTTGTCGTGATCTGATCGACAAAACGGGTTCAGGGCTGAGCGGCGACTGCGGCACGACCGAGATCGAGCGAAGAACCGCTCCACTCGCCGTCAGCGATCACCACGCCGGACTGGAGGAGCAGCTGGCGGACGATGTCCGGCGGGACCCCGGGATCGAGGCTCTTGACCAGGGCCGCTCCGGCTGCGGCGAACGGCGCCGCCATCGAGGTGCCCGAGGAAGTGCCGTACTCGCCTCCGAAAAGCGCGCCATAGACGTCCTCTCCGATCGCCGCAAGGACCACCGTGGTGCCGCGGTTGGCGAAGTCCGCGAGCCCGCCACCGTCCGCCCGAAGAGCAGTTACCGCCAACACGTGGCTGTCGATGGCCGGGAACGGCAGCGTCGCGGACGCGTCGTTGCCAGCAGCGGCCACCACCACGATTTTCCGTCTCGCGGCCTCCTCGAGCAGGAGGTCCACCACTACCGACCGTTCGCGGTAGGCGAGCGAAAGGTTGATGACGTCGACACCGCGCTCGATGGCATCGGCGAGGGCCAACGCCAGGTTGAAGGCGGTACCACCGCCGTCGTCGTCGAGGACCCGGTACGGCAGGATCCGCGCCCCGGGTGCCGCCAACGCCACCACGGAGGCGACAAAAGTGCCGTGTCCGGCGGCCTCGTCGGTCTCGCCATCACCGTCCTGGTCGATTCCGTCGGCTGTTTCCCACGGCAACAGATCGCCATCGATGAGGTCCATCCCGCCCGCCAGGAGGTGTCCCTGGAGCAGCGGGTGGCAGTAGTCCACTCCGTTGTCCATGATGGCGACCACGGTTCCGCCGCCCTGGCTGATGGTGTGGGCATTCGCGACCCCGTGCTTGATTGCAGCCTGCTGACCGGTGTACTCGGCGCTGGTAGGCGACCGGTCGACGATCACGAATCTCCGGCGGGTCGACTCGGGGTCCCGGAACAGGAAGTTCGGTTCCACCGCCAAAACGTCCGGATCCGCAGCCAGCTGCGCCAGCAGATCATCGTCAATTTCCCGTTGCCATCTGAAGAGCGCACCGAGGGTCGAGACCTGGCCCGAAACTTCGCCGCCGTGTCTCGATGCCACGGTCTGGGGGTCGGCTCCTTCCACCAGCACGAGAACGGCCTCGTGCGGCTCGTACTCCTGGTCCGCGGTCGTCGACGGCGCCGGGTTCTCCGCTCGCACCGTGAGCGCCAACAACTGGGCGGATGCGTTGAAGAGAGCCGTGGCCTCGACCTCCCACCCCGCCTGAAGGTCCTCGCGCCGGTCGGTGTCGCCGTTGAACTGCGTCGTGGCTGTGAAGAGCAGCACGGTGTCATCCGTCAGGGTCATCTCCACGGCCGAAACGGCTGCGACGGTCCCTTCAACAGTCCGGTAGCCCTGGCCCCCGTCGTCGTCCCCTTCGAACTCGATCTTGACCGCGCGGTAGACACTGCCACCCTCGTACACTGCCTTGACCTCGAGGTACTGCCCCACTGCAAGACCCGAGTACGAGACGATGGGCTCGTCGAATTCAGTCAGACCGTCCACCCGATAGATGCGCTGATCGCTGAAGGCAAAACTGTCGGGCGGCACGATCTCGGTCACGATACCGGTCGACTCGAAATCCACACCGTCGTCGTCACTTTCGCCGCCTCCGCCATCACCGTCCTTCTGGAGCTCGAACTCGCCCTTGGCCGTCGTCAGGTTGGCGGGCGCGGCGCGGGACGACTTCCTGCCACCGGAATGGGTCAAACGCGGCGGCATGCACACCGGCGAACCGATGGGAACAACACGACCGGACGGCGATGCGACCCTCACCCCACCGGCCTTGACCGCGGGACGTCCACCGATTTCGAACAATGTCCCGATGACCGTGATGCTGTCGCCCGGTACCAGGTCCGCGACGCCGCGAAGGCCGTCCCACTGCGCGCCCGCCTCAAGCTCGACGACCGTGCCGTCTTCCAGCACGAAACCGAACGGCGGATCGACGGATTTCACGATTCCGCGGATGGTGGATGTCCGGCCCCGGTCAGCGAGTGAGGGCTCTGCCGCGGCCGCCCGATCACCGACCACGACCAACAGTACGGCTATCGCCGCGAACACCGCCCCGAGTCTTTGGCGCCGACTCATGCAATCCCCCACGCGCGCGGATCGCCCCACATGTGGAAGCTCCCCCAGGTGGCGGGCCGCGGATCGAGCTCACGGACCGCGGCGACAGCGCCGAAGAACGCTGACTGCGGGTCTCCGGTCTCAGCCAGCCGGCGGTGGAGAGCCATATCAAACGTATACGCGACGTCATCGCGAACCGGGCCGACCGGTCCGACCACGGTCCGCACGCCGCCGCTCATCAACGCCAATACGAACCCCGCGTAGCGGTCGCCGGAATCACGCCCTAGCCGCAGCCCCGAACACACACCGAACGACACGAAGCGCGCCGCCATTCTGGTGGCCGCGAGATCGTGGACCGTCACATAACCGTCGCTCATCCGCAGACCCGACGCGAATGGAAGGCCGTCAAGAAACAGCGCGTGACCGGCGAGGTGGACGAGTTCGTGTTCCCGCATCAAACCGAGAAACCCCTCCCGCGTCGTCGAAATTGCAACGCTCTCGCCGCCGGCAATCTCGGAGAGCTCACGCATCTCCTTTTCCACCAGCGGCAAATTCGCCGCCACCGCCCCACCGACGGCCGCCGATCTGGGACGGCGAACGGCTCCACCGAGCAACATGGCAGCGGCCCGTGCACCGGGTACCAGGGTGAACGGCACCACATCCAGCAGGCGCTCGCCCCGGGGGTGGCGAAGAGCCGGCCACGGCACGTGAAAAAGACGTGCGTGCGGTGCGATCCACAACCGGTCAACGCCATCCAGGGGCACATGTTCAAGCAGAATCTCTCCCAGCCGGCGCAGCCTGTCGTCAAGCGCGGCATTCTGGGCATCGCCCCACCGGTCGCCCAGCCAGGTAGCGGCATCGAGATGAAACTGCACCGATGCCAGGAGGCCGGCAAGTTCGAGTGATCCGCCAGGCACCACCACGACCGTCAGAGAACCACCCAGAACCCGGAACACGACGAGGTTCTCCCGGTCGAGCAGATATTCGACAAAGCAATCGCGCTCCGGGAGCACCTTCAAGAGCTCATCGGCCGCCGAGAATTCGACACCATTCCACGCCACCGGCCAGCGGCGGGCGAGTTCAGTTTCGGCCCTCCGCACATCCCGCTCCAGGGATCTGATCTCGCCGTGGAGCTTGAGCCCCGACCGGCGGACACGCGGTTCGCCCGCGCCTTCGACATCGTGCAGCAGAGCCGACAGCCGACAGCGGAGATCCTGCCACCGCCGCACTTCGTCGTCATCGCCGCGGTCTGATCGGCGAGCCAATTCATCGAGAAGCCACCCTGTGCGAACCCGGTCCGCAATACCTAGAGCCCGGCGCCGATCGGACGGACGGTTGCGTTCGATGAGCGCACCCATGAGATCCAGGTAGACCTCTCCACGTCTCGACAGAAATGCCTGGCGATCAGCCGCGGCCGCGAGCCGGCCGTGGACCTTATCGGCGTTCCACGCCGCCGCCAGCAGGTAACGAATCTGCTGCGGCCCGCCGAGGCGGCCGAGCACGTGATTCGCAATCATCCGGATCCACGGCGAAAGGCCGCGGGCTGCGAGAACCTCGCGAGCCAAACCGCGGGCCCGCGACGTCTGGCCGCGATCGAGCCACCGCGATGCGGCCCATGCAAGGCCGAGGCGGCCGCGTTGCAGGTGGCCGCCACGGATCAGACGGCGCGCCGCGCGGGACAACCGGCCGGGGTCGCAGCTCGGGTCGAGCTGCGCCACCTCCACCGTCAGGAGATCCCTTTGCACGGACCATGCAGGTCCGCGAAGATCGCCTTGCGCACGCTCGAGCGAGCCCGCAACGCCGTCCGCCGCCTCGAGCGTCGCGAGCAGACGGGCAGCGCGGGCGGCCTCAACATCGAGACCGAGTTCCCGCGCTCCGGTGAGGGCACCCTCGAGCCGCCTCCGCGCCCCACTGATGTCGCCGACGCCGGCCTCGGCGGCTGCAAGATCGATCACAGCGGCAACTTCAGCGACACGGTTGCCTGAATCGTGGGCCTCGGTCAGCACCCGTGCCCAACGGGCGAAGGCCGAGTCCACATCTCCGGCAGAGAACTCCACCTCGGCGAGGTTGAGTTCGGCCTTGACCGCAAGACCGTCCATGTCCATCCGCCGCGCTTCGCCGGCCACCGCTGCCAGTCCGTCGGCAGCATCGCGGAGGTGGCCTTCGAGGGCCGCAACATTGGCGAGATTGGCGTCGGTCAGCAACCTCCGCAGAGAGCCCGCCTCGAGGCCGCGGCGCGCCCGGCGCCACAGGGCACGGGCGCGCGACACCCGGTCGGCGGCGTCCTCAGCGCCGGCGAGATTGGCGAGAACCGCAGCCGCTCGAGCGCTGTCGCCCCGCGCGCTGAAGTTACGATGCAGTTTTTCAGCCAGCCGCCGCGCACGACCCAGTTCGAACTTCTCACCGTGGAGATCAATCAGCAACAGTCTTGCGCGGTCGGCGAGACTCCCGTCGTCGGTCCCGTTGAGCATCCGGGCGGCATCGAGGAGAGCCGGTTCTGCGGCAGCCACATCTCCCGCAAGGTACATCGCGACTCCTGCCGCCCAGTGAGCGCAACCGGTGACGATCGTGTCGTCATAGTGCGAACCGGCCATTCTCGCTCCCCAGCGCCGGGCCTCGCCGGGGCGCGAACGCGCCATGTTTTCGGCATACCTCACGAGGTGCTCGCCCGCGCGGATCGCGCCCTCGTCGGCCAGAGTGCGAAGAATTTCCGGCGGCAACGGCTCATTTCCCGTCGTCGTCATCGCACTCCCCGATTCGCAGGCTATCGAGATCGATCCGCTCACCGCCGCCGTACCACACCAACCGACACGGTCCCTCGGGCACCCCGGCGATGCGGAACTCTCCGAAGGCATCAACCGTCGCCCGGTCGGCGAATCCACGTTCAGATGTGAGGACCACTTGGGTGCTTACCGGGACGCGGCTTCCGTCGCCCGCCACCTGTCCCTGGAGGTCGAACCGACCCTCCGCTTCCGACGGACTCACCTGCAGGACAATCTGATAGGGACCGGCATCGTAAGCTTCGAGGGTGGCTGCCAGACCGCCGCGAACAGCCTCAGCGGCAACCGGTTGCGAACTGCGGATGAGCCGCGCGACCCAACTCCGGTCCGCGGGCGATGGCCCGAACTCCCGAAAGAGCACGCGCAGGTTGTGGATTTCGGCCATATCCACCGCGCTGGATTCGATCTCCCGGAGATCGTCCACCCGGGTGCGCCACAGCTCGAGTTGACGACGGCAGACATCGCAATCCGCCAGGTGGGAGGCTTCTTCGGCGGTGCCGGATCCTCCCATCAGGTCGAAAAGGCGATCGAATTCCAGGTGACTCATCTCATCCCTCATCTATGTGTGTCCCCCGGGCCGGCGATAAGACAGCTTTTCGACGATTTTTCTCAAGCGGTTCAAACACCGCCGCCGGATCGGCCCGACGGACGACGGCGTCAGACCCTCGGCCTCTGCCACGTCGCGATAACTGACCGGTGGGTCCTCGAGATCGAGGCTTTGAATCAGCCTGCGGCAGCGTTCGTCGAGATCCAACAGCGCGCGCCGCAGAATCACCACATCGCGGTCTCGCTGTATGGATTCCTCCGGGGATGGATCGTGCACTGCGGATCCCGGAAACAACTGTTCGGTGGGGCGACGGCGACGGATGACCTCATACGCCTGGTAGCGGGCCGTTCCGGCAAGCCACCCTCCGAGTTTCTCCGGATCGCGCAGACCGTCCAGACCCTGAAGCGCTACCAGAGCCACACGCTGCAGGACATCTCTCGCCTCCTCCGTGTCGCAGCCCACCCGCCGCGCCACCGCCTTGACGACCGGACCGTAGCGGGTCCACAGCTCCACCCACGCCTCCTCATCACCCTTGAGGCAGCGATTGACCAGCGTGCGGTCGGCCGTGACCACCGCGGCAGCTCCCGACTTTGATCCAGTCACCGAATGATCGTAACAAGCAACTGATGATTCTCATTCGCCGGCGTGATTGAAGAACGATCCCAACGTGAGGAGGGCCACCGGCAGACCCCCCTCGGTTCATCTCGACCCGTCGCGTCCAGGCGACACGTCGAGGGAGAGTTCACCCCAGGCGCACCGGGCCCGCGACAGCGAATAGACCGTGAGCGGCGGGTGTTGCACATACCAGGTTCTTCCGGTAAACCTGCTACCAAAGGAGAAAGAAAATGAAAAAGAACATGGGAAGCGCCGACCGCGTGATCCGGGGCGTCCTCGGCGTCGCCATCCTGGCCGCCGGTTACTACTACAAAAATTGGTTCGGGCTCATCGGTCTGATCCCGCTGGCGACGGCGTTCATCTCGTGGTGCCCGGCCTATCTGCCGTTCGGATTCTCGACCCGTCGGACGCCGGCAAAAAGTTAAAGGCAATCGCGGCGATTCGGCCTGCGGTCTCAGCGCCGCCGCTTCATGGCGAACATGCGCTCGTCCGCCTCGGCCAGGGCACGCGAGATGTCCGACGGTAACGAGCACGACGAGACACCCCAGTCGACCCGCAACGTCTCTTCGTAGGGAAAGGCGCCGGTCGATTCCTGAAGGGTATCGATGAGCCCCGTGAACCTTCGTTTTGCGGCTTCGTGGTCGGCACCACGAAGCACCACCACGAACTCGTCGCCACCCCAGCGCACGACCAGATCACCCGGCCGGATCGATCCCATCAACACGCCCGCCACCAGGCGCAAGGCCTCGTCGCCGGCTCCGCTGCCGTGCCGCTCGTTGATGCGTTTGAGGTTGTCCACATCGATCAACACCACCGACACCGGCTCGCCGCCGTCCCACCGCTCGAACCACGCCCTCAGCGCCTGTCGCGTCGGGCAGCCGGTGAGTGGATCGGCCTCCGAAAGTCGGAGCAGGTGTTCGTGGTCCTCCTCGAGATCTGCGAGCTTGCTGCGCAGCGAGCTCACCTCTGCAGTCGCCTGGTCGAGAATCGTCGCCGCCGCGACACCGACCATCCCGACGAAGATCAACGCCCCAACCACTCCCTCCGACAACAACCCGAGAGACGGGCGGATGGATGTGACCATCAGACCCGTCGCTGCGAGCGTCAGCAACGCGATCCCCAGACTGAAGAGCGTCCGCGAGCGGTGCTCACCCCACTGTTGCCCGAGCCACACCGCGACAACCAACAGTGCCGCACCCCAGAGGCCGCGCCACGCCACCGTCGGCAGGACGACCGCCGCGATCACGAGCGGCAAGGCCACCGCCAGAACCACGCCGACCCGTCTCCAACTCCCGCCGTGCGGCGCGGAAGACAGTGACATGCCGATCAACACCAGACCGGCCACGACCAGCGCGCCACCAACCCCGTGTGGTCCCCCCGCAATGGCTGGGGTCCCGATCACCTGCCCGGCGGCAATCAACAACCAACCGAGGCACACGCCGGGATCGAGGTGTTGCGGCATCAATCGTCCGAGGTGCCACAGCGCGGCGCCGGCCGTCACAGCCACGCCGATCACTCCCGCCTCGGACCAGATCCACACCATGCCGGCCATTATTGCAGAGAACGGCCCTCCGGGGGCAAAGGAGCCGCGCCACAGGGGACGCGTGTTCCAAAGCCGCCGGCGCCTTGTGAGGCAGCCGTCCCGGCTGCCATGAGGGGGCCCGGGAGCATGCTCGCTCATCCGCCGAGATTCCTCCACTCGGTCGCTGCGCTCCCTCGGTCGGAATGACAAGGGGGGTGTCGTTGGCTCTCCGTCGGTCGGAATGACAAGAGGGGTGTCGTTGGCTCTCCGTCGGTCGGAATGACAAGAGAGGCGGTCGTTGGCTCTCCGTCGGTCGGAATGACAAGAGAGGCGGTCGTTGGCGCTCCGTCGGTCGGAATGACAAGAGGGGCTGTCGTTGGCGCTCCGTCGGTCGGAATGACACAGGGAAGGGGTCGTGGGCTCTCCCGCGGTCGGAATGACATAGGGGAGGGTCGTTGGCGCTCCCTCGGTCGGAATGACAAGAGAGGCGGTCGTTGGCGCTCCCTCGGTCGGAATGACATAGGGGCGGTCGTTGGCGCTCCCTCGGTCGGAATGACACGAGGAGCGGTCGTTGGCGCTTCCTCGGTCGGAATGACATTGGGGAGGGTCGTTGGCGCTCCCTCGGTCGGAATGACATTTTGAGAGCGACTTCCGGACCGAAGGGCGAACGTCCTCTCTCACTGTCATCCCGACCGAGGGAGCGCAGCGACCGAGCGGAGGGATCTGGAGCGTGGCTTCAGGTCAACCCGGCCAGAAAACCGGTGCAGATTTCGACGATCCGCTGCGGTTGCTCCACCACCACGGCGTGACCGGCTTCGGGAATGATCTCGAAGCGTGCGCCGGCGATGGCGGCGGCGAGGCCGCGTGCGCGATCGAGCGGCACGAAGCCGTCGAGCGCCGCCGCCACCACCATGGTCGGGCACGTAACTGCAACCAATTCCTCACGAAGTCGCAGCGAGTGGGCCGAGTCGAGGAGCCCGATCAATCCCTCGAACCACACATCCGGGAGCGCCGCAATCTGGGCACGCCGCTGCGCACGCTCTGCACGGTGCGCGGCCACCCACCCCGGGGAGTAGACCACCGGTTCGAGAACGTCGGACAGCACTCCGCGGTCGCCGCCCCGAAGTGAGTCGGCACACCCCCGCCGCCATCGCACCACTTCGTCCGCCATGACGTCGTCAAACCCATCGGCCGACGCGATGGTGATCAGCGAACGGGTCCGGTCGGCATACCGGGCGGCGAAGAGGGTCCCGACGACACCGCCGAAAGAGGTGCCCACCACGTGAACGGAGTCGATCTCGAGGTGGTCGAGGAGGGCGGCCACGTCGTCGGCGTGCTGGGCAACGTCGTCCGGCGGGGCGCCAGGGGTCATCAACTGGCCGCGGAAATCGCAGCGGACGACCTGGAATCGTTTGGCCAGCGGCCGCGCCACCGCCTGCCACGAGGCCGTCGTCATGGCGATCCCGTTGAGCAGCAGCAGCGGTTCGCCGTCACCGTCGCACTGGTGAAAGAGGACCGTCGCGGACTCGTTCACGCGGCGCTCTCGCCCGACGGCATCTCGAAATCGACCGACTTCGCCGCCATGAAGGCCTTGAGGGCCGGAAAGAAGATGTCCGGCCGTTCGATATAGACCACGTGGCCGCTCTCCGGCACCAGCTCGTAGCGGCTGTTGGGGAAGATCTCGGCCAGCTTCTCCTGCTGCCACAGCGGGATCGCCCGGTCGTGGGCGCCGGCCAGGATCAGGGTCGGCGCGGTCACCTTCCGATAGCCTTCCACCCGTTCCTCGATGTTGGCGAAGTACGGGTTCTGGGCCTCGGTCAAACGGATCAGGCAGTAGCGGTAGTCGATGTAGCGATCGTAAAAGCGCTGCCGCATGGCCGCGAGCTGCTCGTCCGGGATGTTCTTGACGAATCGTTCGGAAAAGATCTTTTCGTACATGTAGTAGGTGTAGAGCTCGAACTCGCCCTCTGTGCCGCGGTAGAAGCGCAAGGAAATGTCCTGGTACATGGAGAAGAGCTTCTCCCGGCTGGCGAGGATCCCCGACAGGATCAACGTGTGGAGCCGCTCGGGGTAGAGGCGCGCGAACTCGAGCGCGATGAAGCCGCCGTAGGAGATCCCCATGGGGTGGACTTTTTCGACCCCGACCTCATCCATGATCAGCGCGAGGTGGCGAGCGAGTTCGTCCATGGAGTACGGGACGTCTTCCTTCGACGACTCCCCCTGGCCGAGAAAGTCGTAGAGGATCACGTCGTACTCGTCGATCAGCATCGGCAGAAAGCCGTACCAGGCCTTGGTGTGCATGGCGAGGCCGTTGAGCAGGCACACCGCCTCGCGGTCGCCCGTGCCAAAGTACTCCCACCAGATTTTATTGTCGCCGACCTGCAGATGACCGCTGCGATCAGGCGCCAGTTCCTGATTCATCGTTCCTCCTGAATAATTCTTAATTTTGAATTCTCAATTTTGAATTTCGGACGCAGCCCCAATCTTCGATGCGGATTGGTAGTGTGATGGGAATTCAAAATTCATAATTCATAATTCAAAATTGAGTCTGCGCCGTTCTCAGGCTCGCCTGAGAACTGTGCAGACTGATGCGCAGATCGGTCCGCCGATATTGAAGGTCGCCGCGAGCTTGGGGTTGGGCACCTGGAGCTCGGCGGGCGCCTTGCCCTGCAGCTGCCACGCGCTCCACCCGATCATGGCGATGCCGGTAGCGCCCACCGGGTGCCCCTTGGCGATCAGCCCGCCCGAGGTGTTGATGCCGCACTCGCCCTTGGCGTCGGCCTTGCCGTCGGCCCAGAACCGCGCGCCCTTGCCGTGGCCCGCCTTGCCGATGACTTCGGTCCCGATGGCGGCCATGACCGTAAAGCAGTCGTGGATCTCGGCCACGTTGACATCGGCCGGGTTTGCACCCGCCAGTTGATAAGCGGCGTTCATCGCGGCGTAGGCGCCCTCTGGTTTGAGGATGTCGCGGCCGGCCTTGAGCAACGGGTCGGTGGCCTGGCCCCACCCGGCGATCTCGACGCAGTCGGCTTTGGCGATTCCCAATTTTGAAAGACCCTCGGCGGTGGCGAGAATCATGCCCGCGTAGCCGTCGGTGATCTGCGAGCAGTCGTAGGTCTTGAGCGGCAGGCCATCGACGATGTAGCGGTTGCGGCCCTCGGCCGTCGCCGCCTCGTCGAGCGATACCTGGACCTTCTGCATCTGGGCGTAGGGGTTGTGGTTGCCGTTGGCGTACTCACGGGAGGAGATCTCGGCGAACTCGCGTTCGGTGGTTCCGTGGGCCGCCATGTAGTCGCGCATCACCTCCGCGAAGAGGTGGGGGAAGATGTAGACCTTGCCCTCGCGCTCGACGGGGTGTGAGAAATAGCCGAGCACCTTGCCGATCAACGCGCCGTCCATCTTGCCCTCGGAGTCGCGCATCTTCTCGTAGCCCACCGCAAGCCCGACATCGCCGAGACCCATCTGGAGCTTGCCGATCACGCTCAACACAGCCTGACCGCCGCTGGCGCAGGCGTTCTCGACTGCCTCGATGGGCTTGGCGCCAAGTCCCGGCACCATCGCCACCAGACCGGCCAACAGGCCCTGTTCGTTGAGGGAGAAATTGCAGGTGGCGCCGACCGAAGCCACATCGATGGCGGACGGCTCGGCGCCGATCTCGGCGCAGGTTTCGGTGACCGCGTTGGCGATGATGTCCGGCACCGTCATGTCGAACAGCTTGCCGAACTTGGATTGATGATAAGCGGCAATATAAATCTTCTTCATCATCGAGACTCCTTTTGAAGTAATAGGCTCTTTAGATTTCGGATTTCCCGCCCGCCCTCACGAACAATCCGGGTCACCGGGTGGGTGGGGGTCACATCCGAAATCCGAAATCCGAAATCCGAAATTTTCATTGGTTCCGTTTCTTCCACCACTCCACAAGCTCTCCCTTCACCACTTTGCCGTAGGCCGTGCGGGGTAACTCCTCGAGCAGGTGGAACTGGCGTGGGATCTTGTAGCGCGCGAGCCGGGCGCCAAGGTATTCGGCCATCGCTTCCGGCGTTACGGCGTCGCCGCCGGCCACCGGCACCACGAAGGCAACGCCGATCTCTCCCCACACATCGTGCGGCACCCCGGCAACCGCCACGTCGGACACCGCGGGATGTTGGAGCAGCGCATTTTCGATCTCGGCCGGATAGACGTTGACCCCGCCCGAGATGAACATGTCCTTGGCGCGGCCGGCGATGGAGTAGAACCCGTCGGCATCACGGCACGCCATGTCGCCGGTGTGGAACCAGCCGTCCTTGTCGCGGGCTTCGGCGGTCGCCTGTGGGTTGTTCCAGTAGCCGGCGCTGACGTGCGGCCCGCGGAAGCACAGCTCACCGACCTCGTCGGGCGGCTTTTCCCTGCCGTCGGGGTCCATCACCCGCGCTTCGGTGAACATCAGCGGCTTGCCGATCGAGCCCGCCTTGAGCCAGGCCTCCTCGTCGGTCATCGAGAAACAGTTCACCCCGACTTCGGTCAGACCGTAGCCCTGCCTCAGCACAACACCGCGATCGCGAAAGGTCTGGACCAGATGGCGCGGTAACGGTGCGCCGCCGGAGATGAACCAGCGAACCCGGCTGAGGTCGGCGTTTTCAAACTCGGGGGCCTCGGCCAGCATCTTCCAGATCGTGGGCACGCCCAGCACCACCGTGCAACCTTCCGACTCGATGACCCGCCACACCTCGGTCGGGTCGAACTGCCGGTGGAGCAGGATGGTCCCTCCGGCCAGCAGGATCGGCGTCAAAAAGGCGCCCAGTCCTCCTGCGTGGTAGAGCGGTGTGAAGATCGGGCTGACGTCGTTCTCGGTCAGCTGCCAACACACAACCGTGTTGTAGGCATTCCATGCCACCATGCGGTGCGGTGTGATCACGCCCTTGGGCCGGCCGGTGGTCCCCGAAGTGTAGAGCAGGCAGTAGGGGTCGTCCGGCGAGCACACCGAGGGCACGTGATCGCCCTCCCCCACCCTGTCTTTCAACTCTTTCCACGATGCAGCACCGATCCCGGCACCTTCATCCAACGCCACCAGACGGCCGACGTCGCCGCGACCGGCCAGCTCCCGCACGGTGTCCGCGTGATCGTCGCCGAAGACCAGTGCCGAAAGACCACAATCGGCGGCGATCACCGCCAGCTCCGCCGCCGTCAGCCGCGTCCCCAACGGCACCAGAATCACGCCCGACTTGCCGGCGGCGAAAAAGGCGTCGAGAAACTCGAGGCGGTTGCCGGCCAGGATGCCGATGCGGTCGCCCCGTTTGAGCCCGAGACCGTAGAGCCAGGTCCGGGCGCAGTGAGCCGCCCGCGAGTTCATCTCGCGGTAGGTCAGGCGGCGGCCGCTGGCCACGTCAACCACCGCCGTGCGGTCGGGAGACAGGCGGCTGCGTTCGCCGATGATGTCGCCGCAGATCACGGTGTTGCCTCCTCCTCGGTCGGCGGCTCCTCGACGACGGCGGTTTCGACCGGCGCCATCGCCAGGGCCGTCTCCATGACCTCGAGGGTCTTGTCGGGGCATTCGCGCTCGGGGACGTGGCCGCAGCCGTGCACCGGGTACAGCCGCGCCCGCGGCAATCCGTCCAGCAGCCGTTGTGCGTAATCGAGGGTCAACAACCCGTCGGCGTCACCCCACACCAGCTCCACCGGCACCGTCACCTCGTCGAGCCTGCCGTCGAGGAGATAGCGGCCCATGTCACCGGCGGTCAGCGCCAGCCGGCCCGCCGGACCGACCCGCGCGTGGCGGATGACGTCGTCGAGCACGAAGTCGGGCACCGGCGGCGTCGCCGGGCCCATCAGCGCCTTCAAGGTCGCGCGCGCCTCCTCGCGGCTCGTCGGGAAGAGGTTCACTTGCGGGTTGTCCTCGCGGATCGCGCCGCCGTTGATCGCCACCAAACGCTCGACGCGGTCCGGGTGTTCGACGGCGTAGAGCATCGAGATCCATGCCCCCATCGAGTTGCCCACCAGAATCGCGTTCTCTCCCGCGCAGGTGGTCTCCATCACCGCCTCGAGCCCCCCGAGAACCTGGCCGATACCGAGCGGCCCGCTCCGCGGATCGCTCTTCCAGTGGCCCGGGAGATCCGGAATGACGACCCGGTGGTCGTCCAGCAGGGGCGCCGCCATCCGCGCCCAGGCGCCAGCCTGGTCGCCCGCGCCGTGCAACAGCACCATGCAGGGCCCCTCACCGCCGACCCACACCGTCATCCTGCCTTCCGGGATGGCGACGGTCGTCTTCTCGAACCCGATCCTGCCGAGCGCCATGCGGCTGAACATCGCATCCACGGTGAGCGGCCGTTTCCACACCATCCACACGCACGCGATGATCGCAACGACGACCAAAACTCCGATAACCATGAGAATCTTCAGCAACTTCCTGCCCATCTTCAGCCCCCGAACCGATCATCGCGAGTTTTAAATTTTGAATTATGAATTTTGAATTCACGGCCACCCGGCCAGAGAACGGTTGCGTGTCCGCAATTCAAAATTAAAAATTCAAAATTCAGAATTTTTCCCACGTTCAGGGCATCCTGAACGCGACTCCTGCTTGGTTATACCCTACCCCGGACCCTACCATCACGAGCAGATCGCCTGATTTGATCTTTCCCTGTTCGAGCGCGTCGTCGAGCGCGATCGGCACGCACGCCGACCCCGTGTAGCCCCACTTCTCCATCACCGTGTGGGTGCGCTCCATCGGCAGCCCGAGATCGGCCATCACCAGCTCGATGGACGGCTTGCGAACCTGGGTGAAGATCGTGAAGTCGATATCCGACAGCTCGAACCCCCCGTTGGCGGCGAGCTTGCGGACCACCGCCGGCCAACCCTCGTGGTTGATCTCCGGCGGGTAGCGATCGATCATCTTGACCATGGTCCGGCCGTCGCGGACCGCTGCCTCGGTTGCCGGCTCGAAGGTGGCGCCCGCGTAGATCCCCCAGTGGCGGTGGTAGAAACCGTCGGCCCTGTACGCCGACGAGATGAAGCCCGGTTCATCTGCCGGCTCCAGAACCGCAGCGCCGGCGCCGTCACCGTAGAAAAAGACCATCGGATCGTCCGGCGAGGCCAGCTTGTGCATGTTGTAGACGCCGACCACCAGCACGGTCTTCAATGCCTGATTCGCGGCGATGAGGCCTGCCGCAATGGCCGCTCCGGTCGGGAACGACGCACACGCACACCCCACATCAAAGGTGCCGGCGTTCTTGGCGCCGAGCTTGTGCTGGAGAACCACCGATGTGGCCGGCGTGATGTAGTCCGGCGAGTCGGTGCCGAGGACGATCAGGTCCACGTCCTCAGGCCTGCGACCGGCCTTTTCGAGCGCCCGTTGGGCCGCGGGCAACGCGATGTCGGAGGTGCACCAGTCGTCCGGGGCCCACCAACGGGTCCTGATGTTCGACGACTCCTCCATCTTGTCGACGAAGTCCGGAAGGTGCGCAAAGCGCTCCCGGAGCACGTCGTTGGACACCTCGATTTCAGGGATGTAGCGCCCGGTCGAGACAATCGTCGCGTATCTGGCCATCTCCCCCTCCCTCACTGACCGTTCAATCCACCCAGCGGAATGGCAGCCGGGACGGCTGCCCCACAAACCGGATCAGAAGCCTTGTGGGTCACGCGTCCCGCGTGCCGGGTGGTTGGGTGGCCAATCCGAAATCCGAAATCCGAAATCCGAAATCCGAAATTCACGTCCCGATCACCAACCCACCATCCACCGACAAGACCGTCCCCGTCACCCAGTTCGCCGCATCGGACGCCAACCACACGTACGCCTCGGCGATGTCTTTCGTGTCACCGATGCGCCCCATCGGCGTGTGCGCCACCATGGATTCGATGACCTTCTGCGGCATGGCGTTGATGATTTCGGTCTTGACGAAGCCCGGGGCCACCGCGTTGACCCGGATCCCGAACTTGCCCAGTTCACGCGCCCAGGTCTTGGTCATGCCGATGACGCCGGCCTTGGTGGCCACGTAGTTGGTCTGGCCGAAGTTGCCGTTGAGGCAGGCCACCGACGAGGCGTTGAGGACCACGCCGCCCTGGCCGCCGGCGATCAAGTGCGGCACCACCGCCCGCGTGCAGTTGAACACGCCCTTGAGGTTGACTCCGATCACCGCATCCCACGCCTCGTCGGTCATGGTCGATTGAACCGCGCCGTCCTTGTACTTGACCAACTGGCTGTCGCGCACGATGCCGGCGTTGTTGACCAGCACCGAGACCGAACCCCAACGATCCACGACATCCGCGACCGCAGCTTCCACCTCGCCCACGTTGGCGACGTTCACCTTCTGGAAGATGCCCTTCCCACCGGCGGCCTCGAGTGCCGCCACCACCTCGTGCGACACTGCCTCGTTCACATCCCACGCCGCGACCTTGCACCCCTCGGCGGCAAACCGCTCAGCGGTTGCGCGCCCGATCCCGGCCGCCGCGCCGGTGACGATGACAACCTTGTTCTTGAGTCCAGTTTCGATCATGGCTCCTCCAAATAGTCTGAACCAATCCCGGCAGGACATGGCTTCGCCCACGAACCTGCCCGGGTAATTGAATCAAGAAAACAGGGGGCGCCGGCTCCGGCGCCCCCTTGGGAAAAACTCAGAATCTGAACTCCAATGTCGCTACGAATGTTCGCGGCATGCCGTACGAACCGGTGACCGATCCCAGCACCGGAAGGTTGTAGCCGTTTGTCAGGTACTCCTCGTCAGTGAGGTTCTTGCCGCTGACACCGAAGCGCCATTTGGAATTGCCCGACAGCCACGCAATCCAGGCGTCCAACAAGCCGTACGACGGTTGCACCAGGGGCAGCAACGGTTGCGTCGGATTGAACGGCTGGGTTCCGCCCTCGTTGGTCAGTACCGAATCATCACGATAGGCGTATCCGACGCTCCCGGTGATCAGACCTCCGAAGAGTGGGAAGTCGACATTCCCGCGGATGGTTCCGGTCCACTCCGGTGCGTTGGTGATGACCTGGGTATCGACGAACCCGTCCCCGTTTTCATCGAGAAACTCGTCCGGTTTTGCGTCGAGGTACGCGACGAATCCCGAAAGCCCGAACCAGGACTTCGAGGCCCAGTTGTACTCGACCTCGAGACCTTTGATCGTGGCGTTGCCGGCATTGAGGAAGTTGCCGAAGAACGCATCGTCAGAACCATCGCCGTTCGAATCGTACGAGGTGAAGGTGCTGACCTGGATGTCGTCGTAGGAACCGTAGAAGACGGCGGTGTTGAGGACGAGTGACCGATTCGCCAGAACCGTCTTGAGTCCGATCTCGCCCATGGTCATGGTCTCGTCATCGAAGGGCAGGGCGGTATCAGGAAAAAGGGTCGACTGCGCACGGACGTTGTAACCGCCGCTCTTGAATCCCTGGTTGACCTTGACATAGCCCATGACGTCAGGGCTGAACTGGTAATCGAGTCCGATCTTGGGAGCCCAGGACGTGAAGGTCACCTCTTTATCGAAATCCGCCGCAACGAAATAGTAGTTGTCGAAGTCATCCGGGGGAATATTGTAGACGTTGAAGGCCCTGCCGTGCTTCGTCTCCCGGGTCGGCCGCAGACCCAAATTGAGGGTCAACCGATCGGTGAGTCTGACACTGGCGTCGCCGTACACGGCATAGGATTTGGTTCCCATGTCTCCGGTCGTCGTGTTGGGGAAGTTGGTGTAGAAGATGGCCTCGACCTCGCCTCCCGCCAGGCCATCGAAGTAGAAGAACCCGACGACACCACTCCACTTCTTGGAACCGGTAAAGATGAGCTGGAACTCCTGCGTGGTCTGATCGTCGTAATAGGTCGCCTGAGAATCAGCAATCGCCAACGGAGAGGTGTCAAAGTCAATCCAGTTCTGGGTGTCGGTTTCCCGGTAGGCGGTGATCGACTTGAACTTCAGGCCGGGGTTGATATCCCATTGGAGAGTCAGCGAATAACCGGTGGATTTGGTGTTGTTGACCGGATCGATACCGCTCTCGGTGTCGAAGAGATTCGGCAACGGATCGCAGGCATATCCGCCGTAGACCCAACAAAACGGGTTGGACGCGAGCCGGGTCAAACCGATCGGCTCGGCGTCGTCTTTGGTGTAGTCGTAGTCCGCACGAAGCGACACCTTGTCCGACGCCAGCCACTCCAGGGCGAGGCGGTAGGCGGTGGTGTCCTTGTTCGAAACTTCTCTTTCCTGGTAGAGGTTCGTACCGTAGCCGTCGCGGGTGAGCTTGGCGAAGGACGCCTTGCCAAGCAGTTTGTCCTTGACGATCGGCCCGCTGACATTGGCCCGGAACTCCTCGGTGTTGAAGGTCCCGGGGTTCCAGGTGATGCGGCCTTCTAAAGTGTTTGAAAGCGGTTTGGTGACGTACTTGATCGCGCCGCCAATCGTGTTCTTGCCGTACAGGGTCCCCTGTGGACCGCGCAGCACCTCGACCCTCGAGATGTCGTAGACGTCGAGCAGCGCGCCCTGTGCACGGGCGATATAGACGTCATCAATATACAGCCCGACTCCGGGATCCACGCCCCACAGTGGGTCCGCCTGCCCGACACCACGAATGAACGCCGTCAGCGTGGTCGACTGGTTACGGCCCTGATAGATGGACAGGTTGGGGACATAGGCCTGGAGCTCGGAAATAGTGGATGCCGCGACGTCTTCGAGCTGATCTCCGGCCACCACCGAAACCGCGATCGGAACCTCCTGCAAGACCTCCTCTCGCCGTCGCGACGTGACGATGATCTCGCCCGCGAAAGGCTCCCGCTTCAGCGCTTCATCGATAGCCTTTTCTTCTTCGGTCTTTGGAGACTCGCCCGGGTCCTCGGTGGCCTCCTGCGCCAGCACCGGGCCCGCCAGTCCGCAGACTATGACAAGGGCGGCCAATAGCAACAACCAGTTCCTCAATCGATCACTCATGATGCTCTCCCCTCCTTGACTTCCGTTGTGGGCACCGCGCCAGCCTCCACCGGCTGCCGCAGCACCCCGTTACGCAAAATGCGGATAAAACCGCCCACTGCTTGCTGGGCGTCCATGCCGAAGTGCATGGGCACACCGAAACACTTCTCCACCGTGTAGAAATAGAAGAGCCACCGGGTCGCTACCATGACCGCCACCAGGGGGTCGGCGTCGGCGAGGCGGCCTTCCCTTGCGAGATCCGCGAAGTGCGGGCCGTACTTTTCCTTGAAGCGGCCGGCCATGGTCTCGTAAAAGGACCGGATGTGCCGGCCCTGGTGCTCGATGACGTCAACGAACACGAGCAGGATCGAGGCCCTGTTCTCCTCCACCGTGGCCTCGATCGCCGCCGCCAGATCTTCGAGGTCATCGGGGAAGTTGGCCCGCGTGAAGACCTTCTGGAGTGGGTTCTCGGGATTGAGCAGCCGGGCCCAGTAATCGTCGATGAGGGCCTGGTAGATCTTTTCTTTGGAGCCGAAGTGGTGGTAGAGGTTGCCCACCGACTGGTCGCACGCCTCGGCGATCTGGCGCATGGACGTGGCGCCGTAGCCCTGGGTCGAAAACAGCTCGAGCGCCGCCTGCAGCACCCCGGCGGTCGCGACCTCCGACCTCGTAGCCTGGCGTCCGTTGGTTCCTCGTGGCATTTATAAAAACCGAACGTTCGTTTTGTAAACTATGTCGCACCGGAACGTTTGTCAAGGCAATTCGCTGCCGCGAATTGCTAACGTTTCGAAGTCTTCTTCCGCGGGCGGCCCGTTTTGCGCGCGGCGCGGGCATCGGGTTCGACACCCACCGGCAGAAACTGCAACTGCATGGCGTCGAGGTCCACCCGGACGAGCTTGACCTCGATGGCATCGCCCAACCGCCACACCCGCCCTGTGCGCTCCCCCACCAACCGGTGGCGGCGGTCGTCATACACGTAGTAGTCGTCGCCGAGCTCGGAAATGTGCACCATCCCATCCACCGAGATCTCGTCGAGACGGACAAAGAGCCCGAAGTCGGTCACCCCCGAGATGTGGCCCGCAAACTCCTCGCCCTCCCGCTCGCGCAGGAAGAGCACCGTCTTCCACTCCACCGCCGACCGCTCTGCCGCCTCGGCCCGCCGTTCGGCCGCCGAGCACGACTCGCCCAGCTCCTTCAGCTCGGCCTCCACGGCGGCCCGCTTCTCACCCTCCCGCAGCGGTCCTTCGTCGTTGAGCTGTCGGAGCATCCGGTGCACCACCAGGTCGGGGTAGCGCCGGATCGGCGAGGTGAAGTGGAGGTACTCGTCGGTGGTCAACGCGTAGTGGCCCCGCGGCTCCGGGCTGTAGATAGCCCGGGCCAGCGTCCGCAGCACCAGCATGTCCACCAGCCGCTCCTCGGGACGGCCGTCGGCGGCCTCGAGCAGTTCTTGCAGGGCCGCCGGCTTCAGCGACCGCGACTCGCCCTTGAGCTGCAGACCGAGATCCGACATCACCTGTTTGAGCTCCTCGACGCGCGACGCCTCCGGCTGGTCGTGCACCCGGTAGAGCCCGGGCTGGTCGGCCTTCATCAGGATTCCCGCCACGCAGCTGTTGGCGGCCACCATCAATTCCTCGATCAGCCGGTGGGCGCGGTTGCGGGCCGCCGGCTGGATGGCCACCACCCGGCCCTCGGGGTCGAGGATCAGCTCCGGCTCGGCGAGGTCGAAGTCGAGGCTGCCGCGCTCGCGACGCGCCGTGCCCAACCGCTTTGCGGCCTCGGCCAGGAGCTCCAGCGAGTCCGCAAAACCGGCGGTCTCGCGCGGCCACCGGGCCCGCGGCAGATCCAACCACTCGGCCACCTCGTCATAGGTGCACCGTCGGCGCGACCTGATCACCGAGTCATAGGTCTTTGTCGATGTGATCTTGCCCTTACGGTCGATGGTGTAGCGCACGCTGAAGGTCAGGCGGTCCACGTCCTCGCGCAGCGAGCACAGGTCGTTGGACAGCCGTTCCGGCAGCATCGGCACGCACACCCCGGGCAGGTAGACCGAGGTGCCCCTCTCACGGGCCGAGTCGTCGAGCGCCGTGCCGGGGAGGACGAAGTGACTGACGTCGGCGATGTGGACCTCGACCTCGATTGCACCGTTCTGGCCGCGCCGGGCGCTGACCGCGTCGTCGAAGTCCCGCGCGGTGCTGCCGTCGATCGTGATCACCTTCTCGCCGCGGCGGTCCTCGCGACCGGCGACGTCTTCCGCCGAAATCTCTCCGGGTAGCAGCTCCGCCTCCTGCAGCGCGGCGGCCGGGAACTCCGTCTCGATGCCGTGCAGCCGCAGCACCACCCGCTCCACCACGCCGGGGTCCTCAACCTGACCGAGCCTCTCCAGCAGCTCGCCGCGGGCGGTTTCGCCATGCGAATCGACCGTGTCGAGCGAGATCACCACCATCTCGCCCTCGTCCGGCTGCCCCTCGACCCGCGAACCGGTAGGCTCCACCTTGAACCGCAACCGTCGGTCGAGCGGCCGCACGTGCGGACGTCCGCCGCCCACCATCCAGCGGCCGACCACCTCGCTGCGGCTGCGTTCGATCACCTTCACTACGACGCCCTCGCGGACGCCGTCGACACGCGCCTTCTTGCGCGGTTTCTCCAACCGCACCAGGACCGTGTCGCCATCGAGCGCCCCGCGGAGTCCACGCGGCGGGACCCGCACCGGCGGACCCTCGAGGCCAGGCGCCACCAGTTCCACGTGGCCGCCCGGCACCCGCCGCAGCTTGCCGCTCACCAGGTCCGACGCCTCCGGCACGAAGTAGCGCTTGCCGCGGCCCAGGACCACCAGCCCGTCGCGCTGCAGTTTCTTGAGGACCGGACGCAGCAGGTGCCGCGTCTCGGATCGGTCCGCATCCTGTTCGGCGGCCACCTGGTTGACCAGTTGCTGGATGGTCAGGCCCTTCTGCCCGCGTTCGTGGATCGCGGCCAGAACCGCGGCCGCATCGATTTCATTGTCTTTGCTTTTCACTGTCATGGCCGCTATTGAAGCACACCAGAGTCAATTCTCAATTTTGAATTCTGAATTTTGAATTCCCGACCGCCCGCCCGGCACGCGAGACGCGTGCCCCACAAACCAATTTGTTCTGCCGGGGGAATTGTGGGGCAGCCGTCCCGGCTGCCGGGTGGGCGGGCGCAAATCCGAAATCCGAAATCCGAAATCCGAAATCGCCGGCGCTACTTGGCGCCGGCCAGCTTGTTGTAGAGCCACGCGAAAATCGCGCCGCCGATCGCGCCGTCCACGAAACCCCAGATGCCGCCGATGACGGCCCCCAGATAGCTGATGTTGTAGCCGAAGTAGAAGTGATCGAGGTTGACCATCACGGTTCCGTCGAAACCAAATACGATGATCCACACCGTGGCCAGCAGAACCGACACCCCCCACAGGATCCCGCAGGTCAGAGCAAACGCCCTCGTGTTCAACCGCATTTCGTGCCCCCTTTCAGATGTCGCCGTGATTCTCCACCTGCGAGGATCTTAGCCGAGCCGACGCGGTCCGAACCGATTTCCGGTCGAATTGCACCGCTAACCGCCTTGACGGTCTTCCTCCCCTGATCTACCATGCATCTCCCGCCTGTGTGCGAAAGTGGCGGAACTGGTAGACGCGCAAGATTCAGGTTCTTGTGCCCTTACGGGTGTGGGGGTTCGAGTCCCCCCTTTCGCACCACTTCTCCTCACCGCTCGAGTGCTCACCAACTCCCCCGGGGGGTTGGCCATGCCCCGGGGCACGGCCTCACGCCGGAGCCGCCGGATGGTCGTAGGCCGACCACCACCCCAACCTTCCACCTCGGCAACGACCACAAACCGCTGCCTCTCGGCACGATCGAGCCCCCCCTTTCGCACCAACATCTTACGAAAAAAATCGCTGTCGGCTGGATACACTCGGGTCGCCCTTCGTTGCCAAATCTGCTCGATCGAAACGTTTTCCTCAAGCCGCTATCTGAGGTATGTTCGATACATGAGCGAATCACCTATTCTGATACTCGCTGTCGAAGAATGGAGCGAGATTAAAGACCCGACGCTCCGAAGAAACCGAAACCCGTCAAAGCCGATGCAAGGCGCACCCAAGCAGATCAGTTTTCGGTGCACCAAATGTCACGCCGAGTGGTCATCTCCAAGGGAAGATTCACTCGACCCGCCGGGCGTGTTCGGAGTGATGACCGGCAGCGGGGTGCGAGTCCTCTGTCCCAAGTGCAACACAGAGGGGCAGATTCCTCCCGCTGAAGTGTGGCGATTCAAAACTTAAGACTTAGTGATGCCAGGAGAAACGTTGTTAACTTTCTTGATCGCCAGGAAGAAAATTGTCGAGAGAGTTGCGCGGGTCTCGGGGTGGCGACGCAAACAAAGTTCAGAAAGTTTCTCCTGGCACCGATACCGATACGCAGCCGCGTTGATCGTCTTTTCGTTGTGCCCGCCTGCGATCGCGGGCGAGCCGAGCCCGGTGGTCGACGGCCACAACCACGACGTCATTGGTATTAGGGGCGGCCGGCTGGACCTCTCACGGCTCGCGGCAGTGCGATCTCGCGGCATCGATACGGTGGTGGTTCCACTGCCCCTCGACCGATCGAAAACATCGGATGTGGAGTCCCGCATTGTCAGCGAAATGACGGAGCTTCGGCGGGCTGCGGCGACGGACGCGGGTTTTTCGATCGTCGGTCCGCACGAGAAGCCGGGCAGCGCTCCAGAGAACGACCTTCGCCTCCTGTTCTCCATCGAGTGGTTTGACAGGATTTTCGATGGAGATCCAGGGAGGGTGGAGCGGTTTCGAAATCTCGGGGTGCGAATCATCGGTCTCGTGGAGAAGGACCCCGACGGGCTCTTCGGTGTCGGCGATCGATCGAACGAATTGACGCCATTCGGGAAACGGATCGTGGAGGCCATGAATGAAACCGGCGTCTCGATCGACATCACCCACCTGAGTCATCCGCAGAAACTGGTAATCATCAAACAATCGAGAGCGCCGGTGGTCGCGACCCACAGCCTCACCGCTGAGGTGAGCCCTACGGCATTCAACCTGCCTGACGACGTCGTGGCGAAGCTCGGGGAGACCGGCGGATCAGTCTGGGTGTCGTTCAACGCCTCAGATCTGCTGGCAGGTGATCCGGAAGCGGATGCACTGGAGTTGATGGTCGACCAGATCGCCGAGTTGATCGGGCATCTCGGTCCCGATCACGTTGGCATCGGCTCCGATCTTCAGGCTGGAGGGAGGTACGTGCCGGCCAGCCTCAACCGCGAGGATGCTTTCTCGAGGATCGGCCGGCGTCTCACCGAGCGTGGGTACCCGCAGGAGGTCGTCGATGGTGTTCTCGGCCGCAACATCCTGAATTTCATCGAGGATGCCGGTAGTAGTGGTGCCAGCGATGCCTCGTGGAGAACGCCCGTTCATTCACACGGTGGAGGGGATAACGGTTTTGCCGTCAAGCTGAACTCCGATGGTGAACGACAGTGGCACACGTTCATGGGCCACGAAGGGCTCGCGAAAAGGTACCAAAAAGGTACCAGGTACGGTGGTTATGATGTTATTTTTTCTCGACCCCAGTCGCCCCCTTCGTGATCGCGGAATCGACGCTTTGGATCCGGTCCGCGAAGCCCACATCGTCCATCCTACGCCGCGCCGCTCTGCTCACCAATCGACTCGCCGTCTCTCCGTACTTGTCGAATCCTGCCGCGATCTCTTTGACCTTGAACCCGTACAGTATTGTCCCAAGCCAGGCCAGGATCTCTCGCGCCTCCACCACCGGCGATCCCCGCCTGTTGCTCCTCAAGTCGGCTGCCATAACGCCACAGGCGTCCGCACCCAATTCGATGAACCTGGCGATCTCCATTCTCGGCCTCATCTCGACGTTGCTCCGCCCGTTCATCTGGATCCGAGGCTTCGCCTCGTCGACCTCGATCTCCCGCTCGTCATCGCCACCCTTCGGGCGACCGACCTTCCACCAGGGAAGGTGCCCCGGGCCTTCCGACCGCCATTCCTCAGCCAGCGTCGATGACATCGCCTCGCGGTACCCCGCCAGCGCATCCCTTCGCTTCGGGTGATACGACATCAGCGTCTCGTTGACATCGACCAGACGACGTCCCGCCGCCCTACCGACCACCTCGCGGTGCCCACACCACCGATACTGCGCCGCATCTCTCACGATTCCGGCGGTCACCGGATTGAGATGGATGTATGCGATGAGCCGTCTCACATACTCGTCGTCGCCCACGAACTTCGACCGGAAACGGCCCTGCCAGAACGGACCGAAGACGCGGTGCCGACCGTTGAAGCTCTGTGCGAACCTATGGTGGATCGTTCGCATCGATCGTGACAATGGGACCTCTCCCATCCGCACCGCGAGGTGGTAGTGATTCGACATGATGCACCAGGCGAGGATCTGGAAGTCGTCTCGCGCCTTCGTCGCAGAGATGAGGCCCTCGAGCCGATCGGCCTCTTCGTCCTCACGGAAAACGTCCTCGCCACGGGACGTCCGGTTGTACACGTGGTAAATACCACCAGGCAAAAGTATCCGCGGTCGACGCCCCATCCCCCATCTCCACCAATTGAGGTAAGGACATTATAACATCATAACCACCGTACCTGGCACTTTTACTGGCACTTTTATGGCACTTTTATGGCACTTTTATTTTGTGAGCAGATTCACAAGTGAGCAAAAGATATTACAATTGATTCGGAGGGAAATGCCATGAAGCGACTCGATCGCCGCGCTTTCGTGGGCCTCGGCGCAGCGGCAGTAGTCAGCGGCACGGCGCCGGCACCCGCCGAGGGCGCCGCAGAGAGACACACCGTTTCCCCGGACTACGCCGGTGTCCTCGTCGACACAACGCTGTGCATCGGGTGTCGGAAGTGTGAGGAGGCGTGCAATCGGCGCAACCTCCTGCCGCGCACCTCCGGCTCCTTCTCGGATCGCGAGGTGTTGCACACCTTCCGTCGGCCTTCCGAGAACGCCTTCACTGTCGTCAACCAGTTCCGAGGGAGCCCGTCGCCGGACCAGACCGAGCTGCCGGTGACCTTCGCCAAGGTTCAGTGCATGCACTGTCTCATCCCGTCGTGCGTGTCGGCCTGCATCGTCGGCGCGTTGACCAAGGCGCCTGACGGTGCCGTGGTCTACGACCCCACCGTGTGCATCGGCTGCCGCTACTGTATGGTGGCCTGCCCGTTCGAGGTGCTGGCCTACGAGTACGACACGGCCCTGGCGCCCAGAGTGCGAAAGTGCGAGCTGTGCACGGGCACGACAGCCGGCGGCGGCGCTGATCCGGCGTGCGCAGCAGCCTGTCCGACCGAGACCCTCGTTGCCGGCAAACGCGCCGATCTCCTGGCGATCGCCCACCAGCGCCTGGAGGGGCGGCCGGACCGCTATGTGCAGAAGGTCTATGGGGAGCAGGAGGTGGGCGGAACGGGTTGGCTCTACCTGACTGGCCGGCCGGTGGAAGAGATCGGCCTGCTGCCGCTGCCCGAGAGAGCACCGGCATTGCGCACGGAGGCCATCCAGCACGGCATCTTCAAGTATGGCATTCTCCCGGTCGCGTTGTATGGCGCTCTTGCCGGGATCATGTGGTTCAACCATCGCCACGCGGAAGCCGACGACGGTGAGGAGGCCGCTGAGGCCGGTGAGCGGGCAGCAGAGGGGAACGAGCGATGAGTGCCAACGACCGTCCCCATCGCGTCACCAAGCCGTTTTTCACCTTCGGCACGCTCACCCTGCTGATCCTCATGGGAATCGGCTTTTCCTTCGGCATCACCCGTCTGTTCCTCGGGTTGGGGTCGGTGACCAATCTCGACAATCACAATCCCTGGGGTATTTGGATCGCTTTCGACGTGGCCTGCGGCGTCGCCCTCGCCGCCGGCGGGTTCCTCACCGCCGCCCTGGTGGAGATCTTCGGCCGCAGGAAATACCGGGCGCTGCTGCGCCCAGCGCTTCTGACAGCATTCCTGGGCTACCTGTGGGTTGCCATTGCTCTGCTCTTCGATCTCGGCCGCTATTGGAATTCGTGGCGGCCTCTGTTCAACTGGCAGGGCAACTCGGTGCTTTTCGAGGTGGCCATGTGCGTCACCTTTTATCTGGTGATTCTGAGCGTCGAGATGAGTCCCTCGATTCTGGAGGGGCTCAAGGACCGGATTGCCGAGGACTCCACGGGAGCACGGTTTCTGCACCGCCTCGAGAAGCCCGTGGACGCCCTGCACTCGTGGGTGAACATCGTTCTGCCGATTTTCGTCGTAGCAGGCGTGGTGCTGTCCTGCATGCACCAGTCCTCTCTCGGCACCTTGATGTTGATCTCCACCACCAAAATGAGCGCGCTGTGGGACACCTCGATCCTGCCTCTGCTCTTCCTGCTGTCGGCACTCATGGTCGGTTTCCCGATGGTCATTCTGGAGTCCATTTACGCCAACATCAGCTTCGGTCGCAAGGCGGAAATGGAGCTGCTGACACCTCTGGCGCGCATCATTCCCTGGTTCCTGGCGGCCTACGGTGTGGTGAAGATCGGAGACCTCGTCGTCCGCCACAACCAGATCGATTTCCTCGACAACCCGGGTGCGACGATTGCCCTGGTCGTCGAAATCCTGATCGGCGTGGTCGCCCCCTTCCTTCTCCTGCTCAACAAGGCGGTGCGGCGGTCCATGGGCTGGCTGTTCTTTGCGATCGCCCTCATCATCTTCGGTGTGATCCTCAACCGGATCAACGTGTTCCTCGTGGGCTACAACCCTCCGTACTCCACCACGACATACTTCCCGTCCATCGGCGAGATCGCCATGACCATCGCCATCGTCTCCAGCATCCTGTTCTGCTACCGGCTGCTGGTGACCTTCTTCCCCATCCTCCCGGGCTACGTCCCGGCTACCAGCGCGCAGCTTGCGAGTCTTCGCGAGGAACGAGCGCGCACCGTGCCGTCGCGGTGGACCTGGGTGATCCGGGCCTCGGCCGTCGCGGTGCTTCTCGGTTTCGTCCTCACGTACTCTCTGGTGCACCGATCTGCGATTGCGGCCTCCCGAGAGACCGTGGCCGAAGTTCAGCGGGTCACGGCCGCCGAACCCGTCCACGTGGAGGCGACGAGAGATGCGTACCCGCTGCGACCCGATAGGTACAGGAGAGTTTACGTCCTCTCCAACCCGATGCTGAACGCCGCCTCGGACGACTATGAGCCGGTGGCCTTCTCCCACCGCATTCACGACGAGCTGAACGGGGGGGACTGCGGCGTCTGCCACCACCGTTACTCATGGGACGACGACGACCGGGTCGGCGAGGACATTGTCGAGCTCCACGAGTCCATCGACGTGCCCATCGGCGGCGCCTGTTCCGGCTGCCACGAGGACATGGCGGACAACCCGCCGCAGTCCTGCGCTCGTTGCCACGGCATGCCCAACGAGGAGGACGCCCCTGCGCGTCTCGGGCTCAAGGGCGCGTACCACCGCCAGTGCATCGGCTGCCATGAGCGCCGCATGCAGCCCGCCCCGGCGCCCACCGAGTGCAGCTCGTGCCACCATCCGTGGACGCCCGACCACAGCCTCCTCGTCGAGCTGCCGGAGCGGCCCTCCCCGCAGGAGACTACCCGTGCCTGCCTGGCGTGCCACTCCCGCGTCGGCGACGACCTCTTGGTGACCGCGCACTGGAACTGGAAGGGCCAGTCGCCGACCCTCGTCGGCTACCAGCACCGCACCGACATCAGCCTGCAGCTCATGGTCAACAACTACTGCATCGCCATCGGCTCCAACCCCCAGGCCTGTGCGACCTGCCACATCGGCTACGGCTGGGTCGACGAGGGCTTCGACTTCACCGATCCATCCAACATCGACTGCCTGGTCTGCCACGACACCACGGGCACCTACCGCAAGGACCCTCTGCAGGCCGGCATGCCGTTGCCGGAGGTCGACCTGGTGGCGGTCGCCCGCAAGGTCGGTCGTCCGTCACGCGCGACCTGCGGGTCCTGCCACTTCCAGAGTGGCGGCGCGCCCAACGCCAAGCACGGGGACCTCGAGCCGCAGCTTGCCGATCCGTCCGCAGACCTCGATCAGCATATGGGCAGGCGCAACATGCGCTGCCAGGACTGCCACACGACGACTCACCACCGCATCGCCGGTATGTCCATGACCGCCCCGGCAATGGAGGGGCGAGTGTCCTGCGAGCAGTGCCACGGTTCCACGCCGCACGGTGTCGTCGGCATGCTGGGGCAGCACCTGGACGACCACGTCCGCAGCATCGCCTGCGAGACCTGCCACATTCCCGCGTTCGCGCGCGCCACACCCACCCTGCTGCACCGGGACTACTCGGTGGCGGGCGAGGACAGGGTGGAGGAGCTGGACCGCTACGGCATGCCGACCTACGACCGCCGCTTCGGGACCCTTCGCTGGGGCATGGACCAGGTGCCGGTGTACCTGTGGTTCGACGGCAGCCGCCGCGCGACCCTGGTCGGAGAGAAGGTCAACTCTTCGCGCGGCGTTCTCCTCAACCCACCGTCCGGGGACAAGCGAAACCCGGCGGCGCGCATCTTCCCGTTCAAGGCCCATACCGCAATCCAACCGGTCGACGCCGAATCGCGTGTGCTCGCCATACCGAAGCTGTCGGCGGACTACTGGGCGGACTTCAGCTGGGAGCGGTCGATCAGAGACGGCATGAAGGCCATGGGGCTCGAGTACTCGGGCCGCTTCGAGTGGGTGGAGACAACCCTTTACACAGGGCTTCACCACGGGGTCGGTCCTGCCGTGACGGCCCTGGGGTGCACCGACTGCCACAGCGTCGAGGCCGCCAACTGCGTGCGCTGCCACCGTGCCGCCAAGGGGATGGACCGTCCCGAGCATGCCCGAAAGGTCTACCCCGGCGTCGAGCGGCGCCTCGACTTCGAGGCTCTCGGCTATCCGGACGATCCCGCGATGACCGGCGGACGGTTCTTCGTCAGCCTGGGGCGGGGCAGACCGCCGGGCTGAGAGGCGTTGCCCAGCCGGCCCTCCGGGTCGAGGTCACTTGGCCTTGTCCTTGATGAGGATCGCCACGCGGCGGTTGGCTTGGGTGGGATCGGTTTCGGTGCCGGCCGCGCGGCCTGCGTGCTCCTTTCCCCCGCCGTGTTTGATTCGCTGACCGAACGCGTCCGGTTCGCCAACGCAATCGCGTGGGGTCTCGAAGGCGCCAGTTCCGGCAAAGTCGCCACACACGAAAGCATGGTGGCAGAACATCGGTGCCAGGTACGGAGTTACGGAGTTGTGATCTGTAACTGCGTAACTCCGGACCTGGCACCCATTGCATTCATTCGACGCCCTTGCGGGGCTTCGAATGCGTGACAACGTTGTGAGGGGATGAAATTCGAGATGCCGTTCGTGTGGTTCCCAGAGTGAGCCGTGTTTGAGTATGCTGACATGGGGTCGTCGAGGAGTTTGAAATGAAACGAGTGCACGCTGGAGTCAATCTCCGTTTCCGAGTGACCATACTGTGCTGCATCGCCATCTGTGTGGTGCCGCTCGCGGGAGTGGCGGCCGCATCGCCGGGTCCCGACGGCGCTCCTTCGGTCGTGAGAGCCGCGACTGATGACGGGCCCAATCAGGTTGTTCCAGCGGAACCTCGCGAGGAATCTGGCCCGCTGTCGGGCGCCATCATGAACGCCCTCAGCCGTTCAACTGATGGCCTGCAGGTCTTCGATCTCGACAACGGCGGGAGAGGGGTTGACCTCGACGGTCGCTTTCGGCACGTCTTCATGGTCCAGGTGCGAGCGGACGGCTCGTTCGCGACGTCGTGTGTTGACCATGTGCAAGCGGTGGAAAAGCTGATGGGCCTCGGTTCGGCAAAGGCCGGAATCGATGTCCCGCTCTCCCTCGGGCTGTTGGCGGTCGCGCCACCGTCGCAGCTGTCCTTCAAGGCGGCCGAGGTCTCCGCGAGCCTCGCCATCGACCCGACTCGTCTGGCCGGCGCCGACACGCTGGGGCGGCCGTTGCTCTACAACCCGGATCCGCTCGAGCTGGGCTCCTCGATTTCCCACTGGGACCTTTCGGCCACCCCTGACCTTCTGATGGAGCCGACCGCGTCGCCGGGCGTCGGCTTCGGCGAGGTCGACCTCACGCTCCCGCTTTTCCAGGACATTGGCTGGCCCGCCGGCTCCTCTACCGTGACCATCAGGGTTCAAGACTCCAGTGGCGAAGGCTTCAACGATGCCACCGTTGTCCCCGAGTCTCCCGCCAACCCGGGAGGGACCACTGTTGGTGGACAGCGGCTTGCCGCTTTGCAGTGGGCTGCGGACGTCTGGGGGACTCTCCTCGGCAGCGAGATCGAGATCAACATTGACGCAGCCTTCGACGAGTTCGACTGCGATCCCGATGAAGGGGCGGTTCTGGCGGCGGCCGGTACGCGCTACCTGTTTTCCGATTTCGCGAACGCCCCTCGCCAGGGAACCTGGTATTCCGGCGCTCTCGCCGAAGCCCTGGCGGGCGAAAACCTCAGCACGACCGAAAATAACCGGCCCTCGAACACCGGCGACGTTGTGGCCAACTTCAACAGCCGAATTGACGAGGGCTGCCTGGCGCCGTCCTACCGCTTCTACTATGGTTTGGACGGCAACACGCCGAGCGGCCAGGCCTCCTTCGCCATGGTGGCCCTCCACGAGATCGCGCACGGGCTGGGGTTTCAGAGCTTCGTTGATCCCAGCACCGGGTCGCTGCCGTTTTTTGCCGGCCTCCCGCGGCAACCCGGCATCTACAGCGTCTACACCTTCGACTCGGAGATCGGTCTGCACTGGAACGTCATGACCAACGACGAACGTCGGACCTCCGCCGTCAACACCGGGCGGTTGGTCTGGGATGGGCCGGCCTCTGTCGATGCAGCGCCTCAGATTCTCGGCAACGCCCCGCGGCTTCTCATCAACTCACCTCCGAGCCTGGCTGGGGGTTACGCGGTACAGACGGCCCAGTTCGGGCCGCCGGTGAGCGTTGTGGGGGTCTCCGGAGATCTGGCCGTGGTCCGCGACGGCTCGAATGCGCCGATCCTGGGTTGCGAACCGCTGGTCAACGCCAGCGAGATCACGGGTAAGATCGCCGTCATCGACCGCGGTACGTGCCTGTTCGTCGAAAAGGTGAAGAACGCACAAGATGCGGGCGCCGTGGCGGCGATCATTGTCAACAACCAGCCGCAGGGCCTGCCGCCGATGGGCGGTGACGACCAGACCATCGTCATCCCTTCGGCGGGGATCTCGTTGGCGGACGGCAACCGGATCAAGAGGGCACTCGGGCTCAACCCGGCGCCGCGCCGGGTCGGCCGTCGCGTCGCCGCAACCGGCGGGACTCCCTAATCGGTGCCAGGTACGGAGTTCCGCAGTTACATTTCACAACTCCGTAACTATGTACCTGGCACTGATGCCGATGCGGCTTAGTAGTACTCTATATCGGTGCCAGGAGAAACTTTTTTAACTTTGTTTGCTTCGCCACCCCGAGACTCGCGCAGCTTTCCCGACAATGTTCCTCTCAACGATCAAGAAAGTTAACAACGTTTCTCCTGGCACCACTAGGCACCACTATGGGAATGCCTCATTGGCACGTTCTCCAATCCAAAACCTTAGGACACCGTGTTCGACCAAGCCGTCGTATTCCCGCGCTCAAAACCATCCTCGAAGATCAAATCAGTCGATCCAATCACAAGGTCATCAGGAATCACCTCAGCATCACCCACAACCACCAATCCATTGTGGGGAAGATCTTCAGGACCGACTGCGATCTTCAGTCCCTTGAGCGTGGCCTGGGTATCTGAACCCGAGACCGTCACTTTCCCAAACACGGTGGTTGAGGCACTGGATACCCCTTGAACCGTCAGCGTACGACCGATGGTGACATCACCGAAGAAGTTGCCGGACGTCAGTACGATCTCGGTGCAGTTGATGACGTTGACGGCGGATTGGATTGAGGGATAGCTGGAGGAGGGGACGTTGCAGGTTTCACTTTCGGCGGGGATGACTCCGGCAATAAGGATGAAGCCGACCAGGGGAATCAGTTTCCAGATGATGTGGGTTGGGTGTTTGGCGTCCATCATGGGAGCCTCGTGCCGCCCTCGATCGTCCATACACGTTCGGGGTTGGCGGTTGTCGGACCGTGGAAGCCTGCGAGGGGGTTGGGAACAACTTCCTCTGCAGGAGACAGCAAAGTCTGCCCAGTTATGCCATCGCAGGATCCGTCAATCCAATAGGAAAGAGGGGAAAACGCCACGGGAGTTGGCGAAGTCGATCGATAGACCTTGTACGTCCCAGAGTCAGGGTCCGGACCAACCACCGCAAAACTCGTTTGAGAAAAGGAGTCCCAACCAATGGCTAGGGGAGGGGTTATGGCTGGGCTACCACTGCAATTTTCAAAGGGGAAATAGGCAAATCTTTGAGATTCAAACACCCCCTTGAGAGGTGAAACTCTAAAAGGGACAGGGGTGCCACCTATGTTGAGTAGTACTTTGGGATCGGATCCCTCATTAGGCCCAATATCGACGATTTGAGCAATCAACTTCCCGTCCGCGTCCTTCACGACAGCAATCGGCAACGGCATTTCTGCGCTTTGGGCATCCGCGCTTTGGCTTGGGGTTAACAGGAAAGAGATGGCTGCCAAGGTGAAAAGAAATGACCTCATAGCATTCTCCTTTCTTTACGGAAGCCTCGTGCCACCCTCAATGGTCAGCACGCGTTCGGGGTTGGCGGTTGTCGGGCCGTGGAAACCGGCGAGGGGGTTGGGAACAACTTCCTCTGCGGAAAGTACGTCCGGGTCTGTTGGGCCATAGTTCCTGCAGGTACCACCTTCCCATTTCGAGGTCACGAAGGACATGCCGGCTGCCAGCGTGTTGGAGCGGTACAGTTTGTATTCCCCTGAAGTCGGATCTGGCCCACCTACGCCATAGGCATATCCGGACTGTGCTTCGACTCCATCCGGGTGAACAATATTGACGTATGAATTCCCTGTGCAGTCGGAGCCTGAAAAATAAACGGTGGGACCGCCCAAGTTTCCAGCTGCGTGCGCTACTCCGTCGATCAGACCATAGGGCCGATAGACTAAGAAGGCGAGACTCCCTTCAATATTGAAAACAACGACTGGATAGAGCGTACCCGAAGTCCCTGGCAAGAACCCGTCCACCTGCCCCATCACCTTTCCGTCAGCGTCCTTTACCACCAGTCCAGGAACCGGCATTTCAGCGTCTTGTGCGACTGCAATATGATTTGGGCCGACCAAGGTGATCGCCGCGATGATGGCCAACAGGAAAAACCTCATAAGCCAACTCCTACAGATTATTTGTTGGGCAATTCTACTCTATAGCGTCAAATGGTTTGACAGATTTGAGAACAGTTATTGATTAAGGCTAGAGAGGCAGCGATCTAGTGAAATGATGTTGCAAAATGACACACTATTCGAGGGAGGCTATTTTATCCGTGCCGTTCTTCGATTTGGGGTAACAGCGGTTGCCTCATTCAAACGTACGCCCTCGCCCTACCCCGTCTTGCCAGGCGCAGATGGGAGTGCTTGGAATCTGAGTCGAGGCAGATCAGGAGAGGTCTGAGGGCAGGGTGATTGCGCCGTGCTCGGCGATGGCGCGGTGCGCCGCCAGGGTGACGTAGGCACGCGGGTCGATCTGGCTCAGCTTCGCGGTTTCGAAGAGGGTGTAGAAGAGCGCCACGACCTCGGTGCCTCGTTTCGACTTCGAGCCATAGTGGTTCTTGCGGCCGACCACGACGCCGCGCAGTATCGGTGCCAGGAGAAACTTTCTTAACTTTGTTTGCTTCGCCACCCCGAGACTCGCGCAGCTCTCCCGACAATGTTCCTCTCAACGATCAAGAAAGTTGACGACGTTTCTCCTGGCATCGATCTGCCCCGATTTCAGACAGCTCATGCAGCAACAGGGTTCGTGGCGCCGATCAACTGTGACCGGCCCGGCGCGTTCGTTTGGGCTTGGGACTCAGAAAGTACTCGCAGCGGAGATGTTCACGGGTCTCGCAGATACGACGCAAACGATTACCCCCCAGCACGAGCCGGTCCAGGTACCCCCCGCACACCGCAAGCTCGTGCTCGGCGTCATCGGCGCAGTAGTGAATCAACGGACAGAGTGTGTCGAGGAAACGTGGCAGCTCGTCGTCCGGCCCCACCTCCTGGAGGATCGCCCGCACGGCGGCCGGGTCCAGATCGGCCTCTCCCACGACGCAAACGAAATCGACCTGCGCCCGTTCCAGATCCTCGATCAGTCCTCGATGTCGCGCTCTGATCAACGCGAGCACGGGGCGCTCCCTGGTATGAGAGTTCTGCTTCAGTGCGGCGCACAGTTCCACCAATGCAGCTCGATTCCCGATCGATGCATCGCCGAAGCAGACAACGACCACGTCATGCGCGCCGTCCACCGCCCGGTGCAGACAGTGGACCGCGCTGTGAACCCATTCGTCTTTGCCCGGTGACGGCCTGCCGTCGCTGGCGCCGCCCGGGTCGCACACCAGGACCCAAAGGGCTCGCACCCTGGGTTCGCGGGTCACGCGGGTATCGAGGCACATGGCATCAGCTGCCGTGGGATTCTCTCGCCATTGCGCGACGCATGTCTTTGGCGAGCTTGAGCGCACTCACGATCACGACCATGAACTCCAACCGACCGAGAAACATCCCGACAGCCTCTACCCAGAGCGCGACGTCCGGCATGTTGGGAGACGTCACCCCGACCGACAACCCGACCGTTCCGAGGGCGGATGCGAACTCGAACAGTGATTCGCCCAGGCTGTAGCCACAGGCGCACAGGACCATCGTGCCAACGACGAACGACATCAGGTACAGGGAGACGAAGGTCGATACCTGTCGCACCCTCGCATCGTCCACGAAGACCCGCTGGTCGCCCTCCCAAACGGGACGCGCCACGACCGCCGTGCGCGGCATGAGCGCTCGTTTGAGGTCCCACACCAGAGTGCTGGCCAGGAGGTGCACCCGAAACTGTTTGATGCCACCCGCAGTCGAACAGGTGCCGCCGCCGATCAGCATCAAGGCGATCATCAGGAGGATGCCGGAAGCGTTCCAGTCGGCGTAGCTGACAGTCGAGAAACCTGTCGTTGTGAGTGCAGTGACCGTCTCGAACACCGCCACCCGAATCGATTTCCCAAGCTGAGGGTATATCGTCCGACAGGTCAGGAAGAACATCATGGCCGCGGCGAGGGGAACCACGATCGCCAGCAGCCGGACCTCGCCGTTTCTCGCAACCGAACGGAGCTTTGCGCGCACAAGGAACCACGCCGTAACAAAGCTGAGGTTGCCGAGAATCATCAGCGGCAACGTCACTGCCTCGACAGCCACGGAATCCCAGTAGCCGATGCTCTGCGCGCGCGTGGAGAAACCGCCGGTGGAGATCGCCGCGAACGCATGGTTGACCGCGTCGAAGGACGACATGCCGGCCAGCCGATAGGCCAGGACGCCGGCCACCGCATACACGGAGTAGATGGCGAGGACGAGACGTGCCGACGCGCGGACGTGGGGAACGAGCTGGTCGCTCCTGCCCTCGGCCGTGGCGAAACCGACCCCGGTGGGTCCGAGAATCGACGACATCATGATGATGGCGAACCCCGCTCCGCCGGCCAGCTGCATGACGCTTCGCCAGAGGAGGATCAGGGGGCCCGCAGTGTTGACGTCGACGACCGAAAGCCCGGTCGTGGTCCACCCGCTCACCGCTTCGAACACCGCCCGCGAAAATGTGAGACCTGACAGCCACACGAACGGCAAGGCTGACACGAGAATGACCACGATCCAGGTGATCACCACGATGATGCCCCCCTCCTGGATCGACAGCACGATACCGGCGGGACGGCGAATGCCTCTGTGGCACAGGCCGCCGACGACGATCAGACCGGCGGCCGGAACGACGAACGCCGGTGCCCGAAGTACCTCCTCCGGGTGGCTCGGGAGGATCAGGAGCGGCAACATCATCACCACGCCGGCCGCCACCAGAATGGGCCCGACGAAGGACGCGATCGCGCGATAACGCAAACGGAGGTGCTCCCTTTCGCGCACGACGATTCCCCTTCAGATCCGCTCGCCGGTGAGGGCCTTCACAACCGGGCCGTGGTTTTCGGGTAAGGTCACAAGGACCAGACGATCGCGCGCTGCCAATACGCTGGTGCCCCGTGGAACGATCGGCTTGCCTCCGCGGATGACGATTGCAATCAGAGCGTTCTCGGGCAGCATGATGTCCTTGAGCGCTTTCCCGGCGACCGGGGAATCGGCCTCCAGCACGATCTCCGTGACGTTGACCAGCCCCTCGCCGACCGGCAACAGGTTCGTGATCTGTTCCACCGCCGCCCGCTGTTCGATCAGATTGCTCACGATCTTCGTGGTCGAAAACGCTGAAACCCCAAGCTCTTCGAAAATCCGGGCGTTCTCCGGGTCATTCGCCAGGGCCAGGACCCGTGGCACCTCGAACTGGAGTGAGGCGAGCTGACAGATGACCAGGTTGTCCTGGTCGTTGGGGGTGATGGCGAGGACGACGTCTGCCACTCTCGCGCCGGCCTCCTCGAGGATGCCGGCGTCGCTCGCGTCACCTTCGACCACGACCGCCCTCAATTCACGGGCCATCTGGGCGCACTCCTCGCGGTCGCGGTTGACCACGACGACCTCGTACCCCTTGGCAGTGAAGCTCCGGCAGAGGAAGTAGAGCGTTTTCCCGCCGCCGACAATGAGCACCCTCATAGTGAGGCTCCATTGGTCGCGATCCCCCCTGAGTCAATCGACGTCAAGAACCTCTCCGCAGCCAACGAGATCGGCGACACGGTGTCGATGCCCAACCGGGAGTAGACCTCCTCTCTCTTGGGGTCGAAAACCCTGGCAAGAACAGTGGCGACGCCGAAGATCCGACGAGCAACCTGGGCGACCATCAGGTTGACGTTGTCCTGGTGGGTGGTCGCGATCAGGACATCGGCGTTCCCGACCTTTGCCTGGTTGAGCACGGCGAGCCGGGTCGCGTCGCCTTCGACGCGAAAGCCGCTGTACTCGAGGGACAGGTCGTCGAACGTCGCCCTGTCGCGGTCGATGACGACGAGCGCGTTCCCGTCGCGGCTCAGGCGATTCGCGAGGAGCGAGCCCAATCGCCCGCATCCGACAACGACGATGTAACGGTCAGTCTTCATCTCGGCCCCCCCGAGGCGTCGCCTGCGGAGTGCCGGCGTCTCCCTGATCGGCGCCGAGCTGGATTTCGCCCGATTTACTCCAGGAGGTCGTGCGCTCGAGGTTCGCCTGCGCCGGTTTGAAGGTCGGGTCCATGTCGAGCGCGGCCCGGTAGAACTTCTGGGCGCCCAACCAGTCACCATTCGTCTCCAGCAGCGCACCGAGCAGGTTGTACGCCTCCACCTCCGTCGGGTCCGCCGCGATCACTCGGCACACGGTTTCTCGAGCGGCCGCGAGATCCCGGTTTGCGATGTGGCGTCTGACAAGCTCGAGCAGGGAGCGACTGTCGACCGCGCCCTCACGAGGCGACTGAACGTGTTCGAGCGACGCCCTGGCGACGTCTCGGATCTCGTTGGCGCTGAAGGGTTTCTGCAGGAAATCGCTCGCTCCCAGCTTGATCGCCTCGACCGCTGTGTCGATCGTTCCGTGGGCGGTGATGATGACGACCCGCACCTGCGGCCAGTTGCTCCTGATCCGGCGCAGAACCTCCATTCCACCCATACCGGGCATCTTCAGATCCAGGAAAACCAGGTCGAACGGCTGCTGGCCGAGCTTCGCAAGGGCCTCCTCTCCGTTGACCGCCGCCTCGATCTGCACCTCGAGCGGCCGCAACGACCGGGCCGCTGTCAGACGGATGTTCTTCTCGTCGTCGACCACGAGAACCGCTTGCCTCTTCATGGCTCCTCCTACCGATCCACAGGAAGGGTGAACGTGAAGGTGCACCCCTGGTCCGGCGGCGACTCCACCCAGATCGTCCCACCGTGAGCACGCACGATCTCCTTGCAGATGGCGAGCCCGAGACCCGACCCGTCCGTCTCCCGTCCATGCACCTGCGCGAACTTCTGAAAAATCCTGCTGTGGTACTCCGCCGGAATTCCCGGACCGTTATCGCGCACCGAGAGGTGGACGCGGGGGCCGGCCTCCCTGGCCTCGAGGTCGATCCGGCCGCCCGGCTTGACGTACCGTAGGGCGTTGGAGATCAGGTTCGACATCACCCAGGTGATCTTGTTGGCAGTCTGCCCAGACCGCGGGCAGGCCCGGGCTCGCGTCCGTCGTCAGAGTGATCGACTTCATGTCCGCCTGAGTCTTGAAGACTCCGTGCACACGCCTGAAAAGGTCGGGAATCGAAACCATTTCGAAGTCCATGTCGATCTTTCCGGCTTCGATCTTTGAGAGGTCGAGCAGGTCCGCGACCAGCGCTTTGGTTCGATGGACCTCCTCGTGGGCCGCCTGCAGGAGCTCGCGGTCCTGTTCGGAGAGGTCCCGCGCGGCGTGCTCCAGGAGCAGGTCGACACTCATCCCGAGACTGGTCAACGGTGTCCGCAGCTCGTGGGACGCCGCCATGATGAACTCGCTCTTGAGCCGCTCGACCTCCTTGATGCGGGTGATATCTCTCAGCAGCAGCACGATACCGGAAAGGACCCTGTCCTTGCGGCGGATCGGTGTGACGGAATAGAGAAAATGGCGGACCTGCCGGTCGCTTGACAGGGTGAGGACCCGCTCCTCGTCGGGAAGGTCCGGTTGATCTCCGGTTCGGACTGTTGCGCGGATCTGCTTGCAGATCTGAGCGTCCGGCAGCACGTCCTCGCACTGCAGCGCCGAGATGTCGGAGGCGTCCAGTGAGAGCAGACGTCTCGCCGCCGGGTTGACCGCGGTCACTCTGAGATCGGTGTCGAAAACCACCAAACCGTCCTCGATGCTGGAGAGAACGGCCTCACCCTTGTTCTTTTCCTCGATGATCTGCTCGATGTTCATCTCGTGGTACCGGCCGAGCTGTGCGGCCATCCGGTTGAACTCTTCGGCCAGCTGGCCGAATTCGTCTTGGGTCTCGACCGGCACGTGGACTCCGTAGTCGCCCGACGAGATCGTCCGTGATGCAGTCATGTAGCGACGGATCGGCCCGACGATGCGTTCGGACAGGACGAGGCTGAAAACCAGGGCGATGGTCAGTGCCACGCCCGCCACCAGGGTCGTCGACCAGATGGCCCGTCCGGCGACGTCAGCCGCCCGAACGCTGGCGCCGTACATCGTTTCCTCGTTGAGTCTCCGCAGGGTGATGCAGGCCTCGCGCACCTTTGCGAACACGGGGAAAACCGATTCGCGGTAGGACGAGGGCAGCCCCGGAGGGCCGGCCGAAGCGTCGGTGCCTCTCACAGAGGAAAGGAGACGGAGATAGGTCTCGTAATCGGCCTCGATGGTTTGCACGAGCTCCCGTTCGCCGTGAATGGTGATGTTGTCCTTCGCCCGCGCCAGCCATTCGAGAAACAAAGCCTCGTTCTCGCGAGCCTGTGCAATCCCCGATTCCGTTTCGCCGAGGTAGACGAGCAGAACGCCGCTGTCTTGACGCTCCAGGGCATCCACCATGTTTTCCGCCGCGAGAATGCTCCGGTAGTTTTCACTGAGAATGGCGGATGTGGCTCTTCCAAGGGACACCAGGTTGGCGACCGCCCAGGCGATGACCAGCGCCATGAGTACGAACACCACGCCGTATCCGGTCAGAATTTTCCGTTTCAAGCTCATTCGACGGGACCTCCCTGGCATCAGGCCGTAGAGCAACAGTGGTGCCAACTTTCAAGATATTGGAATCACACCAGTTCCAACGACAACCGACGCTGCATGCATTGAAAGTTGAAAGAGAGCCGCCACCCCGACCTTGCATGCTTCAATGCGACAGCAGCCCGGGCGCGGAATCAGATGCCGTAGGATTTTCTTCGACGCCACAGCGTCGCCTGGTCGATACCCAGGATGTCCGCCGCCTCCTGAAGCGACGAGGTCCGGGCCAGAACCTTCCTGATGTGTCGCTCCTCGATCGCCGTCAGCGGTACGAGGTCGCCGATGGAAACCGTGCTCTCCGCGGCAACGATACTCTCAGGGAGGTCTGCAATCTCGATCCACTCTCCGCTCCCCAGGATCACGGCGCGTTCGATGGCATTTTGAAGCTCTCGGACGTTTCCGGGCCAGCTGTGTTCGGTCAAGCTCCGTTTCGCCTCATCACCAAACCCGAGGATCCTCCGGTGGTTGGCACGACCGAAGTGCGCGAGAAAATCCGTCGCCAGCGGCATCACGTCCTCGCGCCGCTCTCGAAGGGGCGGGATCGTCAACCGTATGACGTTGAGCCGGTAGAACAGGTCCTCTCGAAACCGCCCCTCCGCCACACGCTGTTCGAGATCTGCGTTGGTGGCGGCGATGATGCGCACGTCCGCCCTGCGCGGCTTCGACTCTCCAAGACGCTCGTACTCCTTGTCCTGGATGAAACGAAGCAGCTTGGCCTGTACCGAGGGTGCCATCTCGGCAACCTCGTCGAGGAAGAGCGAACCGCCTTCGCACGAGGCGACCCGTCCAGGTTGATCCGCGACTGCGCCGGTGAACGCGCCCTTGACATGACCGAAGAGCTCGCTCTCCAGGAGATCCGTCGGTACCGCCGGACAGGCGACCAACGCCATCGGTTTCGAGCTTCTCGGGCTCCAGCGATGGATAGCTCGTGCCAGCACGGATTTTCCGGTGCCACTTTCGCCCTCGAGCAGGATGATCGCCTCCGAGGAGGCGGAGCGTCGGGCGGTCTCGATCACCCTTTGCATCCCCGGGTTGCCGCTCTGCAGCCGATCCCCGGGTTCGAGCATCTGCAGGCCCTCCCTGAGGGTGACGACTTCAGATTCGAGTCGACGAAGCTCTGCAAGGCGCCGCACGACATGCGTGACCTGGTCAGGCGTGAACGGTTTGGCGATGTAGTCCGCGGCGCCGCGCCGCATCGCGTCGACCGCACTTTCGATCGATGCGTGCGCGGTGATCACGACGATCTTCGTCCACGGTGAGCCGGACAACATCACCGGGATCAGCTCCATGCCGTCACTCTCCTTGAGCCTGAGATCCAGGAAGACGACATCGAAGGACCGGCCCCGCGCTTCCTCGGCGGCATCCTCGCCGTTGCTCACCGCAATCACGGTGTGCCCCTCGGCGGCGAGGCAGTAGGAGAGAGTCTTGCGGATGTTCGGCTCGTCATCCACGACAAGGATGTTGAGGTCAGGATGGGAGTGTTCGCCGGAATGAGTCATAATGGGTCGGTTTTCGGCCCCATCATAGACCTAAACCACGGGACTTTGCGTCGTCCACGATGGAAGGTCGGGCCGCCAGTGGTGGATCACAGGTCCCGATCTTTCACGTGCTGGCGACCCGCCGCCGCGCGACAATCCCGCCACCGGAATGGCGCTGGCACCCATTCGGTCTTCACTCGATGAAGTTCGCCAGGGTTTCCCTGAACTTCGCCATCGAGGGGGGGTGGATGTACATCATGTGTCCCGCTCGGTAGTACTCGATCACGAGGTTCTTCTGCAGCTCGGGGCTCAATTTCATGTGGTCGATGACGTAGTTGGTGACCCCGAACGGCGTCGCGAGATCGAAGTAGCCCTGGTTGACGAGCACCCTCATGTTGGGGTTCTGCACCATGGCGTAGGTCAGGTCGATGGCCGTGTTGGCGAATGGGACTTTGCCCCACGCGCCGCCGTCGGGTTGGTCGTGCGTTTCATCCCATTTCTTCCAGAGCTCACCGGAGACGACGTAGTCCTGCTCGAAGTCGACGCCCAGATCGGCCCGATAGTAGTCGTTGAAGGCGGCTGCGAATGCCGGGCCCACCGATGAGTTGAAGGGGTCGTAGGTGAAGCGCTCGGCGAGCAGGTTGATGCTCTCTCCCTTGAATCGGGAGTCGGCGCGCCCGGCCGTTTCCTTGCGCCGGCGCAGCAGCTCCTTCGAGAAGTGCATCTCGTCGATGCGGAGATTGGCCCGGTCCCAGTACTCCTCTTCTATCCCGGTGAAGCGCGTCATCCCGGCGAGCACCTTCGCGCGTTCCGCCTGGGGAAGACTGTTGCCCTTGAAGAGGGCCGGGGCGTACACCGTCTCGGCGAAATCCTCTGCCGCCGCGAGAAAGGCCAGGAGGTCGTCAGGCTTGTCCGGGACAACGTCGTGGTACCAGGCGGTCGCCGCGTACGCGCTGAAGAAGAGCACGTACGGCAGGTCGACCTGGAGACCGGCGGTGCCGGCCACGAAATCCAGATAGGGGGACACCAGGATGACGCCGTTGAGCGCCAGGTTGTGGGTGGTGAGGAGGCGGTAGGCGACGCCTCCGGAGCGCATCCCGCCGTAGCTCTCGCCGAGCAGGTACTTGGGCGAGGCCCAGCGGCCGTTCTGCGTGACGTACTGGGCGATGAAGGCGGAGACCGATTTGATGTCCTGGTCGACGCCCCAGAAGTCCTTGCCCTCGGCCTCGCCCACCGGCTTCGAGTAGCCCGTTCCGACCGGATCGATCATCACGAGGTCGGCCACATCGAGAATGCTGAACTCGTTCGCCACGCGTTTGAAGGGGCCGGGGGGCGTGAAACCGGCATCGGTCACGACGACCCGCTGCGGACCGAGAATGCCCATGTGCAGCCAGACGGACGCCGAGCCCGGGCCCCCGTTGTAGGCGAAGAGGATCGGGCGTTTGGCCGGGTCGGCCCCCTTCTCGATGTAAGCCGTATAGCCGAAGAGGGCCACCGGCTTGCCGGCGTCGTCCTTCATCAACATGGTCCCGGCGGTCGCCGTGTAGTTGACGGTTCGGCCGCCGACCGCGAGTTGGTGGTCGGATTGAAAGACCTTGGCAGCCGGAATCTCAGCCTTTGCGGTCTTTTCCCCGCCGGCGGTGTCCTCGCTTCGAGCGATGGTCGCAGACGACCCGGCGAACACGACCAACGAGAACGAAAGCACCAGCGCGATTGACGTTTTCATTGAACAGCCTCCTCGAGAGTTCTGAATGCGGGACATCAGGGACGTCCGTCCGGATGCATGAACCTGTCTGATTGCGCTCACAAACTACCATGTCACCGCCTGGTGCGACCTCCCGCGACACGAGATCCCCTGTTCGAGCACTGGAAGACGCGGTGCAGCGTCAGAATATTCCCATAGGTGCCGGACTTCGCTTGAACTCGGGCCGGAGTCCCCTCTGCCGTTTTTCACATTTTCTGGTCAGAACGTTGAGGAGGGTATTGCTTTTGTTCAAAAAGGGTGCAACGCTCACGATATGAAGACTCCATATCAACAACCTCTGTCGGCCCGATTCCTCAAGAGCGTCTGCTTTGCCGCGCTGCTCCTGCCGGCCCTGACTGGCTCAGCGCAAAGCGTCACGTATACGGATCGTTCGACCTGGGAGGCGGCAGTCGGGACCCCGTCGACGGTCATCGACTTCACGACGCGCGACGACGGGTGCGTCATCACGTTTCCAGTAAACGACGTCGCGTTTTCGCCGATCACGCTGAGGGGCGCGGATTTCGTCGGTGCCCGCAGCTACTGGAATCAGTCGCTCTACGTGTTCCCGTCCCAGGGTCTGCGGGTGGTCCTCCCCGCCGGAACCTACGCCTTCGGGACCGATCTGTCGCCTTTTTACAACGTGGCCGGCTCCTACACCATCCGCCTCTCCACCGGCGAGGTCTTCTCGCTCAGTCCTGCATTCGTGCCGTGGACGCCGGACTTCTTCGGCGTCGAAAGTCCGGTGGACATCTCCTGGGTCGAGTTCTCGTACGACAACACCTACATGGTCCTGGACAATTTCGCCTACCTCCCGGGCCAGCAGAAGCTGTCCATCGACATCAATCCGAACAATGCGAACAATCACGTCGACCCCCAGAGCGCCGGGAAGCTCGCGGTTGCAGTTTTCGGATCTCCTACGTTTGATCCGCATCAAATCGACCTCGCCAGCCTGCATCTGGGCGCAACCGGGCAGGAAGCGGCCCTCGCCAACAAGGTATTCAAGGATGTCAATTCGGACGGAAACGTCGATCTTCTCGCACGGTTCACGATTGCAGACATCGCGCTGGCGTGCACGACCAGGCAGCTGATGCTCAAAGGCACGTTGCTGAGCGGACAGGTAATCGTCGGAACCGACCAGGTCCACGCCGTGAACTGCACGCCGTAAGACTCGAAATGAAAGGGAGGGGATCAACCCCTCCCGCTCACGATGAATTGCCGGGGCGGAGTGGATCCCCGCCCTTTTCTCGTTTTCGTGCGATCGTCAGTTTTCGACGACCTCGAGACCGGTGTCCTCGACCGCCGCGCGGCAGTCTTCGGTGACCTCGGCCTTGTGCTCGAGCAGGCAGGTCGCGACCTGGCCCTCACCGAGTTCGACTTCGGCGCAGAACTTCATCAGATCGTCCTCGCAGGCCGTCACGACCTCGACCAACGCGTCGACGAAAGCCTCGAGCTCCGCGACGCCTTTGTAGATCGCCCAGCTGCACTCTCCGGAGAGCTTGTCCTCGTGCGCATAGGCACAGGCCAGCAGCCGGCCCTCACCCGGGGTCACCTGGCTGCAGTAGGTCTCGATCTCGGTCGCACAGGCGGTCATCATATTGTCGACGATCTCCTGTTGCGCCCAGGCCCCGGACACGCTCAGCAACAACACCGCCACGATCACCACCAGCACGTTTCTTTTCATCTTGTCTCCTCCAGACTGTAGAGCTTTCAATAAATTCCGATCTCTCGGACGGATTTCGCAAGCGGAAACACTATCACGATTCGACCCCAACCTGCATTCGGCGGGAGGCTGCGAAACGGCGGCCGGGGCGGTCCGCACCAAGCGGTCAGGGACCCACGCAGGCTCTGGTGAGGATTTCCTCGATGCGTTCGCGGCCGTCGCCGTGAAATCGGAGAAAGCGCAGTCCGATCCCGTCGACGCCGCCGCGCTCGGCAACCGCGTGGCGCACGACCCAGGCCTCTCCCGAGACCATGTCGTCGCCGTCGCTCGCGAGAAACTCGAACGCCACCGGTTGCCCGATCTCCAGCCTGGTCGCGGTCTGCAGCAACATCCCGGTCACCGACACGTTGGCCGTGCGGCCGATGATCTCGATCGCGCCGCTGTTGAGAACGGTGGTCAGACGCGCCTTGAAACGGACGGCGGCGCGCGGTGCGACATCGAGGAGGTCCGCGACGTACCGGTCGATGATCTCCTCGCTCATGTCGAGAGTCACCACGCGGTTGACGCCGAGGCCGATCAGTTCGGCCGCCTCCTGCGCGGCGCCCGGTCTAGCAACCACCATCAGGGAGCTGAAGCGGCTCGCGGAACCCGGAGTGCGAAGCCTGCCGACCAGCTCGGCGAGCCCGAGCCGCTGGGGCTCGGCATCGAAAATCACCAGGTCGAAGGGTTTGGTGCAGGCGAGCGCAACTGCATCTTCCGGCTCGGTGATGTGCTCGATCTTGAGGTGGCGGCGGTCGAGAACCGGGGCGACCGCCTTGAATGGGCCGCGGCCGATCCCCGCCAGGAGCACCGCCGAAATGTCCTTAACCACAGCACCTCCCCGGTCCATCGGAACGCCGCCTCTCATCGTGTATTGCAGAGAGTGCGGCCACTATAACCTCTCTCCGTGCAAGATCCTCACACCGAGGTGAGCTGATGCCGGCTGATCTTGTTCGAAAAACACAACGGCAGCTCCAGTTCCAGAAACGAATGACGGCGCCGAGGCGCCGTCATCAAGAATCATCGGTCTGGCGCGGTTCGCCTATTTCACCAGCTCGATCTCGCCCGGCCGCCAGGTCTTGTCGAAGAACGACGGCAGCGGGCTGTAGAGCCGGATGATCGTGAACCAGCCCTTGCCTGGCATGGTCTGAATCCAGTTGCCGCGGGCGACGCCCTGCGGCTGCTTCGGACCGAAGTACACCGTTGTCGAGCCATCGGCACTGGCCTCGGCGGCGGGCGACGGGTAGCTCTGGCTGCCCGCGCGTGGATATTTCTGCGGCGTCTGCAGCATCGAGCGCGACTGATTGTCGTACACGGTAAAGGACCAGAAGGCCATCGCCGAGGCGCCGCGGAAGCTGTTGTTGTAGACGTTGAGGGCGCGGGTCATCAGATCACCGGTGTTCCCCCGCGAGGGGAACACCGGTGAGAATGGTCGGCCAGTCCTAGTGCTTTTCTTCCTTCTCCGCTGCCTTCCACTGTTTGTCGAACGCCTTGGCCTCTTCCTTCGTCATGATCTTGAACGGAACCCTGACGATGCTGTCGGCGAACTGGACGTCGAGGTTGTAGTTGCCGTACTGGACACCTTCTGGCACCTGGAAGTAAACCCTGCCCATGCACGCCGACCTGTCGTCCACATCCACCTGGTTGAAGGCGAGGTTGCCGACGGCCCGGTCCATGTCGCCGAAGAAACCGATGCGGCAGGGACGGGTGCGGCCGTTCGGGAAGTAATTGATCGACTCCGACTCCATGTTGGCGCGTGCGTTCATCGGGTCGAGCACCCCGGAGCCTTTCATGAACTCTTCCTGGGTTGCGAGGGAGATCACCTGGTCGTCCGGAGTCACGAGCTTGATCTGATCGCGGGTGATCTTCTGAGGTTTGACGCCGTCCTGAAGGGTGATGCCGACGTTGAGAAGCATCCACTTCTCCTTGACCGAGCCGTTGGCCGTGGTATAGCCAAGCACGACAAAACCCTCGTTGTTCTCGGCAACGCGGACGAACGTGCCTTCGACGCCGGTCTTTTCACCGGCCTGTGCCGCCGATTCGTCCTGAGCGGACACCACGCCCGCGAAACCCACCATCGTCAGCACCACCACAGACGCCAGCACCATGCGCAGGACTCTTTGATTCTTCATGACATTCTCCCTTGACATTAAAACTTTCGAACCTAAGAAGACCGCTGCAACCCTTCCGCAGGCTGATCTCAGCGGCGTGACACCACCCTTGAATCTCCACCCCGCGTTACTTCGGCAAGAACTGGATGTTGAGCCCGACAAAGACCGTGAACTCGGGCTGGCCGACGCCGTCGTGGAGGATCGTCCACTGGGGTTCGATAAATATGTTATAGACGGTCTTGTCGTTTTTGATGACCTGACCGATCCCTAAACCGAACGGCACGCTGTACGAGTCGTTCTCGAAGTCGTACACCCAGACGGGCGCACCGCGGAGATACGTGCCCTTGCCGAGCTGGAACATGTAGAAGGGCTGAACGGCCGCCTGGCTGACGTCGGTCCCATCGCCAGCAAACGAGGTCTGATAGGTGACCAACCCGCCGTACTGCACCCGGCGCGACTTGGCGTTGAAGTACACCGCCGCCGCTCCCGCCTGCCAGGTGTCCGAACCTAGGGCATCGTCGGTGGCAGTGGGGGCCGCGATCAACGGCCCGACGCCGAACTGCGTGGGGGATGACGGGTCGGAGACCAGGTAGGCGAGGAAGGCGTTGAAGTCGCCGAGACCCGATGTCGGGTCCGGCGAGGCGGGCGTCGGCACCGTTGCGATCGGCAACGAGGCCCGCAGCAACCAGCGACCGAAGGGCCGCACATAGCGAAGCCAGGCAGTGTTGGCGCTGTCGTCGGTGCCGTAGAGAGAGGAGTAATAGTAGTTCTGGATGTTGAACGCCACGATGTTTGCCAGCGGGTTGTTGGCGTTGGCCAACAGCTTCGCCTCTTCAGCCACATCGGCGTTGTCGTCTTCGGCAAAAGTGGAAGGGGTGACGAACGCCATCGAAACCACAACTGCCAGAACCGCCGTACGGACCGAAGATGGGTGACGCATGACTCTCTTCCTTTCGACTCTGCCTTGGAAATGTCGGCGAAGCGCGGATTATTTCACACCGCGCCGCCCGAATTCCACTTCTTTATCCCGACTTCACATCCGCGACGTCCCGACCCGCGAGGGACGCTTGGAGGAGTGACCCTACCGCTGCGGAGGGTGGGGCGTTTGGTCCTTTCGGCCCGGGCTGACAAGGTCAGCTGGTGACCAGCTCCATGCCGCAGCTGCAGGTACCCGGCTCGTCGGAGATGAAGTTGCAGGTGCACGAACCACCGCAGTTGCAGTAGTAGAGGCCGCTGCCCTCCAGGCTCACCCGCCGGACGTCGGTGCCGCACGCGCACTTGGTCTCGTCGTCGGCGTTGATCGCGCAGGTGCAGTCGCCGCCGCAGGTGCACAGCAGCGCTTCGTTGCCCTCGATCTTGACGACATGGGCAGCCGCCAGCTCCTTGCCGCAGATGCAGGTGCCGGCCTCGGTGCTCACCGATTTGCACGTGCAGTCAGGCCCACAGTTGCAGACAAAGATGACGTCGTTCCGGACCGCAGTTCCCGCATCCTCGGCGACGATCTCGTCCGTGACCGCGTCCATCGTCGCGTCGGCCTCGGCCTCGACCACCGGCCCCGGCTTGCTGCAGCCGATCACTGCGACCAAAACACAGCACACCATCACGAACATCAGATAAGACTTTTTCATGGATCCCCCTTTGTGCCCCGGCCGTCCCGTCCGGAGTCGTCTCCGGTGCGCGGCGGGGCTGAGCGGCGACCATCCTACAGCGGTTTCGGGGCCACGTCCCCGGAACAAGACCTCGCAGCCGATCGATTCACAACGAGAGTTCATGCCGCAACCGGCTTCGGGAGCATCAACCCCGCGACTGGAGGTCCCGCCGGCGTATGATCGATGCCATGCCGCGACCCCAGATGTTTCCCCCGGCCGCCGACGACGCGCACCACGCAGGCGTGCGCGCCCGGCTGCAGATGGCGCGGCAGGTGGGAGCGGTGGCGGCTGCGCTGCTGGCGCAGTTCGCGGTCTCGATGCCGGAGAGCTACTTCGGACCATCCGACGAAGTCACACCGTTCGGCGTCATTTACTCGGCGGGAATCCTCGTCCTCCTGACGATGACGATCCTGGCGCAGACGCGCCGCAGCCGTTGGGGGCCCTACGGTGCCATGGCGATCTTCGCCATCAACATCGGCCTGTTCGTCCCGCCGTTGGTCGCCAACCCGGTGATCGCAGGCCTCGTCGTTCTGTGGAACTTCTATCTTCTGAGCCGCATTGTGCTCTCAGTCAGGACGCGCTTCACGCTCCTCGGCCGGGAGCCATCCGATCCGGATGACGACGTTGCCGCCTGGCTCGCGCTCAACGGCCCCGCAGCCCGCCATCTCCTGACGATCGCCCTGGTCGCAACCGTCGCGGTGGTCGGCTACGGAATCGGCTGGAGAGCGCCCGCACATTCGGTCTGCGTCGCGTTGCAGGTGCTCGCGGTCGCGGTCGCCGGAGGCTTCCTTCGCAAGTTGTCGAAACGCGGGCGCTGGGACGTCTTCGCGCCTTTCGTGCTCGTGGCCGCCGCCATTGCGGCCGCCGCCCGGCCCGAGGTCTCTCTCGCCCTCCTGGCCGCCTTCGACGCCGTCGTTCTGGTGCTTCTCGCGACCCGCAGCAGCCTGATTGCCGAGGTGCTCCAGTTTTTCTACGGACGACCGGCGCTGCTCATCCTGGTCAGCTTCGTGGTGTTGATCGGCTTCGGAACCCTGTTGTTGACCTTTCCCGCGGCCTCAGCCCACGCCACGCCTCTGCAGCCGGTCGACGCCCTCTTCACGGCAACCAGCGCGGCCTGCGTCACCGGCCTGATCGTTCTCGACACGCCGCACGACCTGTCGTTCTTCGGCCAGTTTGTGGTCCTGCTCCTGATCCAGATCGGCGGCCTCAATATCATGGTGCTGTCCACCTTCGCCGCCCTCCTGCTCGGGCGCGGGCTCGGCCTGCGCGGCGAGCAGGCGCTGGGGGCCATGCTCGACCTGCCGTCGGTGGCGGCCGCCTACCGGCTGATCGGCTTCATCGTCGTCAGCACGCTGCTGGTGGAGGGCATCGGCGCGTCGATCCTCGGTGCGGTCGAATTCGAGCGCGGGGCACCGCCGTTGACCGCCGCCTGGCTGGGGATCTTCCACTCCGTTTCCGCCTTCTGCAACGCCGGCTTCGCCCTCTACTCGGACTCGTTGGTGGGATTTCAGGATCAGCCGTTGGTTCTCCTGGTGATGGCGACGTTGATCACCCTCGGCGGACTCGGATTCGCGGTGCTCGCCTTTGCCTGGTTGCGGCTCAAGAGCAGCGCCCACGTCGGGCTCGCGACCCAGGTGAGAATCGTGCTCCTGGCCTCCGCCGCGCTGACCGCGTTCGGTTTTGTGGGGATCGCGCTCGCTGAGTGGAACCACGGACTGGCCGGCCTCGGCACCCTCGACAAGCTGGTCAACGCCCTGTTCCAGAGCGTGACCTGCCGCACCGCCGGCTTCAACTCGGTGGGCTTCGACGCTCTGCAGCCGGCGACGTTGATGCTCGTCATGGCGCTGATGTTTGTCGGCGCCTCGCCCGGAGGCACCGGCGGCGGCATCAAGACGACGACGCTGGTGGTGCTGCTCAGTGCGATCCCGGCGATCGCCAGCGGCCGCCAGCGGGTGGTGCTGCTCAAACGCACGATCAGCCTCGAGACTGTGTTCCGCTGCGCGGCGATCGCTGTCGTCGCGATGCTGGTGGTCGTGGGCGGGGCGACGGCGCTGATGGCGCTGGAGAACCAGGGCTTTCTGCCGCTGGTGTTCGAAACCGTGAGTGCGTTCGGCACCGTCGGCCTTTCACTCGGCGCGACGGCCGGACTCAAGATTTCAGGCAAGCTGGTGGTTGTCATTGTCATGCTCATCGGCCGCATCGGCCCGTTGAGCCTCGCGCTCCTGTTCGGCAGGAAGCGGCAGGCCGCCGTCGGCTACCCCGAGGCCAGAATCATGGTCGGGTGAAGGGAGGCTTTCGCATGGTCGGAGAGTTTGTCGTCATTGGGCTCGGCATGTTCGGGAGGATGGTCGCCACGAGCCTCGCGCGCGAGGGTCAGACCGTGCTCGCCATCGACACCAACGAGGACGAGGTCAACCGGATGGCCACCGAGCTCGACGCCGTGGTTCGCGCCGACGCGACCGACGAGGAGGCGCTGCGCAACCTGCGGCTCGATCGGGTGTCGTGCGCCGTGGTCGCCATCGGCGCCGAGTCGATGGAGGCTTCGATCCTGGCGACCGCGCTGCTGCGCCAGATCGGTGTGCCTCGCATCGTCGCCCGTTCGCTCAGCGACCTCCACGCCCGCGTGCTGCGGGCGGTGGGCGCACATGAGGTTGTGAGCCCCGAGGTGGAGATGGGCCAGCGGCTTGCCTATCGACTCTCGCACCCCAACGTCCTCGACCGTGTGGACCTCGGCGATAACATCGAGCTCGCCGAGCTCGAGGTTCCCGCGCAGTACGTGGGCAAGACCCTGGTCGAGCTCGACGTCCGCCGCCGCTTCGACATCACCGTCGTCGCCATCCACCGAGGCGACAAGATCGTCGCCAACCCGAGCCGTGACGAGGCGCTGCAGGCCGGCGAGACTCTCATGGTCATCGGATCCTCCAGCGCCGTCGCCAGATTCGCGGCCAAGGTCTGACCATGCGGCTCGCCACACGAATCCTGCTCGGCTACTGGTACCTGGTGATCCTCCTCGTCATCATCGCGGCCGGCGCGGCCCTCGGCTTCCACACCCTCGGCAGCAACATCGGCCGGGTGCTCAAGGAGAACTTCGACAGCGTGCGCGCTTCCACGGCCATGATGGAGTCGCTGGAACGCCAGGACAGCGCGGTCCTCGCACTGCTCCTCGGCAAGAACGACGCGCGCCACGCGCTCGAGGCGTCGGAAGAGTCCTTCCATCAGGCGTTAGCTCGCGCTCGAGCCAACATCACCCTCCCGGAGGAAGAGCCGGTTATCGAGGACATCGAACAACGGTTCGCGGCCTTCGCCGCAGCCCGCGACCAGCTGCTGGGAGCGAGGCCCGAATATCCCCTGCGCGCCTACGACGAGGAGACCTTTCCGAAGTTCGAAGCCGTCAAGGCAGGCGTCATCGATCTTCTGGAGATCAACCACCAGGCGATGGTCGAGGCCGACCGGCAAGCGCAGGCAACCGCATCGCAACGAGCAACCGTCCTCGCCCTCCTGGTTCTGCTGGCGCTGTTTTCCCTGGCCTTTCTGTCGCGCGCGTTGAACCGGACCCTCCTCGAACGGCTCGACGAGTTGGCCGAGGTCGCGGAGGCGATCGCCGGCGGCAGCTTCGACCGCCGGGCCGCGATGCAGTACACGGACGAACTCGGCGCGGTCGCCCGCCAGCTCAACGCGGTGCTCGACCGCCAGCAGGAGGTCGAAAACACCATGGTGGGACGAACGGCGCTCTACCGGGATCTGCTGGTGGGGCTCCTCGGCGCCCTCCCGCGACCCGCCGCCATCGTCGGTCTCGACGGCCGGATCCTGGCGTCGACCCTCGACGCGGCCACCGAAGCCCTGATCGAACAGGCGGCGTCGAAGATCCCCGCCGCCGACCGGGGCGCCGACCGGGCCGATCTCATGACGGAAAAAGGCGCCGTGGGAATGCGGCTGCTGTGCGTCGGGGCTCAACGCCCGCTGGCGTGGCTTGCGTCCATGGCCGACTCCCACTGAGTCGGACGGCACCTGCGGTGGGGCCGCCTCCGAGTGCGGCGGCTGCGTCTGGGGCACTAGCTCACCTTTCCACAGAGAAATCGCCAGTGCGCGAGGGCGATCGCTGCCCAGTGATAAACTCGAAAGGCAGTGGCCAAAACGCGTGAAGAGTTCGGCGTGCATTCTCGAAACCGAACATGCCAAAGAGCACAAGACGCAGCGCAAATGACCCTCTTCCTTCGTTTCTTGCTCACAACAGAGGCAAATCGAGTTGTGTTTGAACACGACGCGAGAGCCTACCAACCCCGATCACTGGAGACGCGGCTATGACGACCGACTCCGACGAATGCGCGAAGACACCTCAGCCCCCGATTTGGAGTGTGTCGATGACGCTGACGATCATGGCCGTATGTCTGGTGCTGCCAGCATTTTCAGAGGCCGCAACGATCTCGGTTTCTGACGATTACACAACGATCCAGGAGGCCGTGAACAACGCCTCTCCAGGCGATGAAATCGTGGTTGACGACGGCTCGTACGACGAGAGCGTCGATCTCGGCCTGATGGGCAGCGCGTTGGGAACGCCCACGGTCGGCGACCTGACGATTCGTGCAGCCAACCCGCTGGGCGCCACCGTCGACGGCGGAATGGGTGCGGCGTTCCGCGCTACAGGCTTTGCGGGCAACATAACGGTCAGCGGTTTTGTGCTCGATGCCGACGCCGGCGTTCCCACCGGTGTCCTCTCACTCATCAATATTGACGGCGTCGTCACCGTGCTCGACAACACCTTCGGCCCGGGATACGGAGGCGTTGGCGTGCTGATGGCGGTATCGGGGTCCACCGTCACCACCCTCGAGGTCCGGGGAAACAGTTTCGAAACCCCCGCCGATAATCAGGACGCGGTCGAGATCGAGATCACCGGCGCACCGTCCATCAACCTCATCGCAGAGGACAACACCTTTACGATGCTGCAGGACGACGGCATCAAGATCGACGTCCAGTCGCCGAGCGGCCCGGCAGGGCCGGTGATCCTCGGTCGGATCATCAACAACACGTTCAATGCAGCCGCCGGATCGGGGAGCCCCATCGATGTCGACCTGGGAGACACCGGAAGTGTCGGCACCTCCGCATCGATCGCCATTGAAGACAACCAGATCACCAGCCCTCTGTCACAGGCCATCCTCGTCGACCTCGAGGGCGCCGCCACGACCACGTCCGTCATCGTCCGCAACAACCAGATCACCGCCCCCGGAAACAACGGCATCTTCATCGATGGGGGTTCGGCCTCCGCAGACATCATCGCCAACGTTCTGATCGACGCCAACACCGTCACAGGCACCGGTTCCGGAGCCGGAATCCGGATGCGACCACAGGACGCGTCGACCGGCTCCGGCGGTCTCTGGAAGGTGGTCCTCACCGGAAACACCATCACCAGCCCGACTGGCGAGGGCATTCTGATCGACGCCGACGCAAACAACGGCGTCTACACGTTGGACCTCGACATCTCCGGCAACACCGTCCAGACCCCTGGCGCCTCCGCATATCAGATTGATCAGGCCGTCAGCACGGTCCAGTTGGATCAGGGGAACTCGGCTTCGTTCGTTCCGGCGACGGTGATCGCGGACAACACCAATGCCGGTACGCCAATCGTGGTCACCGGAACCGTCACGGTGGCCGCGGGCGTCATCGCCGCCGAAGACCTTCCCGCCAACCTTGGGGACTTCGTATGGAGCGACACCAACAGTGACGGCATCCAGGACGGTGGCGAACCGGGTGTCCACGCCGTTTCCGTCGCGATCGCCGGGTCGGTGAGTGTTTCGACCACCAGCGACGTCAACGGCAGGTATCTCTTCCCCGCTCTGCTGCCTGGCTCCTACACGCTCACGGTCAGTTTTCCGCCCGAATCCGAGCTTTCGCCCAAGGAACAGGGCGGCGACTTCGAACTCGACAGCAACTTCGATCCGGCGGACGGTCAGGCCGATGTGACCTTCACTATCGAAGATCTCTCCATCGACGCCGGTCTCAGGCCCTTCACACCCGTCAGCATTTCGGGACTGGTCTTCGAAGACCTCAACGGAGACGGCAGCCCAACCGGTGACCCGGCGTTTCCGATGGTGACGATCGAGTTGTGGCGGGACGGTGGCGACGGCACACCGGACTTCGGGATCGGTGACGACGTTTCAATTGACTCGACAGGCTCCGACCTCGCAGGCCTTTTCGGTTTCTCGAACGTGGGCGGTGGACGGTATTTCGTTCGCCAACTCACACCGGCGGGCACCGTTCAAACGACGCTTCCCGCGGTCCATGACATCACGACTGTGAGTGGGGTCGACGTGACAGGTCTCGTTTTCGGCAACATCAGAATCGTCGACATCGCCGTGACCGTCGTCGACTCCGTCGACCCGGTGGTCGCCGGCTCCGCAGCAGGCAATCTCACCTACACCGTGACCACCACCAACAACGGTCCCGTTGATGCCTCCGGCGTCGTGGTGAGCAACGTCCTGACCTTGCCAGCCGGAGTGGCAAGGGACTCGGTCACTCCCAGTGCAGGCACCGTTTGGACAGCTCCGTCCACCTGGACCGTCGGTGATCTGGCCAACGGCGCCAGCGCAACCCTCACCGTGGTCCTCACGGTGCAGAGCTCCACGGCAGCCGGCACCGATGTCATCTCCAACACGGCCACAATCACCGCCACCACCCAGCCGGAGACCGTCACCGACAACAACGAGGCCACCGAGGCCACATCGGTGACACGCCAGGTCGACATCGAACTCACCACCACCGAGTCGATCGACCCGGTGATGGCCGGCTCCGGTGCCGGTAACCTGGTCTACACCGTGACCGCCGCCAACAAGGGACCGGGCGATGCCTCAGGTCTGACGATCTCAGAGACCCTCACGCTGCCGACGGGGGTCACCATCGACTCGGTGACACCGAGCGGCGGTTCGTTTGCAGATCCCACGTGGACCCTCGGTAGCCTCGCCGCCGGCGCCAGCGCGACATTGACGGTGACTCTCACTGTGGCTGCCTCGACGACCGCCGGCACCGACGTCATCGGCTCCACCGCAACCGTAACAGCTGTGAACGAAACCGACACCAACGCAGCGAACGACACCTCCTCCGTCGCCACATCGGTAACGCGGAACGTGGATATCGAGATTGCCGCCGCCGAAAGCATCGATCCCGTCATCGCCGGTTCCGGTGCGGGCAATCTGACCTACGTGGTGACCGCCACCAACATTGGTCCCGGCGATGCATCCGGCGTCACGGCGAGCAATATCCTGACCCTGCCCGCCGGAGTGGCGATCGACTCGATCACGCCCAGCGGGGCCACTACGTGGACGGACCCCACATGGACCATCGGTGATCTGGTCAACGGCGCCAGCGAGACCCTGACGCTGGTCCTCTCGGTCCAGAGCTCGGCTGCGGCCGGCACCGACGTCATCTCGACCACCGCTACCCTCACCGCAGTCAACGAACCGGAGACCGACACCGACAACAACTCGGCCACCGAGGCCACATCGGTGACACGCCGGGTCGACATCGAGCTGACCACCTCTGGGTCGATCGACCCGGTGGTGGCGGGATCCGGCGCCGGCAATCTGGTCTACACCGTGACCGCCACCAACAACGGACCGGCCAACGCGACCGGTCTCACGGTGTCAGAGGTCCTGACGCTGCCGGCAGGGGCCTCGGCTGATTCCGTGGTGCCCAGCGGGGCCGGTTCGTGGGCCGGACCCACCTGGACCATCGGTGATCTCGCCAGCGGCGCGAGCGAGACATTGACGGTGACGCTCACCGTGGCCTCCTCGACGGTCGCCGGCAGCGACGTGATCGGTTCGACCGCGACGGTGACGGCGTTGAACGAAACCGACACCTCCACCGCGAACGACACCTCGACCGAAACCACCTCGGTTTCGCGAGAGGTTGATCTCGAGGTTTCGACTACCGAGTCCATTGACCCGGTGGTGGCGGGATCCGGCGCCGGCAACCTGGTCTACACAGTGACCGCGACCAACAACGGCCCATCCGACGCTTCAGGGGTGACTCTCTCCGAGATCCTGACCCTGCCCGAGGGGGTCACTGTCGACTCGGTGACACCGAGCGCTGGTTCGTTTGCGGACCCCACCTGGACCCTCGGTTATGTCGCGGCGGGCGCAAGCGAAACCTTGACGGTGACGCTGACCGTGGACAACTCCGCGGCCTTCGGCACCAATGTCATCGACTCCACCGCCACCATCACCGCGGTCAACGAAACCGACACCTCCTCCGCAAACGACTCCTCTTCGGAGAACACCTCGGTGACGCGTGAGGTGGATGTCGAGGTGACCGTCGCGGAGTCCTTCGACCCAGTGGTGGCGGGCTCCGGAGCGGGTAACCTCACCTACGTCGTGACCGCCACCAACAACGGGCCTTCCGATGCCTCGGGCGTGACGATCACAACCGCCCTCACGCTGCCGACGGGGGTCACCATCGACTCGGTGACACCGAGCGGCGGTTCGTTTGCAGATCCCACGTGGACCCTCGGTGGCCTCGCCAGAGGCGACAGTGAAACGCTGACGGTCGTCCTCACGGTCTCGGCCTCGACGGCCTCCGGCACCGATGTCGTCGACTCCACCGCCACCGTCACCGCGGTCAACGAAACCGACACGGTGCCGGCAAACGACAGTGCCTCGGAGTTGACCTCGGTGACCCGAGAGATCGATCTGGTGCTCGACAAGACCGGCTCGCCCAACCCGTGGTCCCCGGGGGCGACCCTTGTCTACACGTTGACGATCACCAACCAGGGGCCCTCCGACGCCACCGGCGTCGAGGTGACGGACACCCTGCCCGCGTCGGTGACACTGGTTTCCACCTCCGGTTGCGCCGAGGACCAGAGCGGTGTGCCGACCTGCACCCTCGGTACCCTCGCGGCTGGCGGTTCGAAGCAGTACACGATCTCGGTGACGGTCAATCCCGATCCACCGCCGATCATCACCAACACCGCGAGCGTGACAGCCACCGAAACGGAGCTCGATGCCGAGGACAACACCGACGACGAGGAAACCACCACCGACACCACGCCGCCGACCGTAACTTCTCTCCTGGCGGAGCCGGGCGCCGGCGAACTCGAGGCGTGCCGCACCGTGCTGTCGCCAATCACCTCGCTGCGGGTCATCTTCTCCGAACCCGTGCGCGATCCACCCGGTGACACCGACAGCGACGATGTCACCAACCCGGCCAACTATCTGGTGATCGGATCCGGCCCCGACGGCGACTTCTCGACCGCAGTGTGCGGAGGACCGCTCGGCGACGATGAGGTGGTCAACTTGACGGCCGTGTCGTATGACGAACCCACCCGCACCGCCACACTCGCTACCGGCAGCCTCCCGAGCTCGCAGGTGCGATTGCTCGTCTGCGGATCGACCTCCATCCGCGATATCGCCGGCAACCCGCTCGACGGCACCGGCGACGGAGCGGCCGGGGACGACTTCTTGCGGACATTCCGCTCCGATCCCTTCAACAATTTCACAAACGGCCACTTCGACTGCCCGTCCACCGGTCTCGACGGCTGGAGCGTTTCAGATCCGGTGGAGATCATCCGCGATTCCGACGACGCCGACGGCTCGACCATCTCGGGCTCCACCCAGATCATGCAGCTGGCGGCGAATACGCTCTTCGAGATCAGCCAGTGTGTCAAAGTGACGCCTTCCACGAACTACGACATCGTCGGTCGGATGCGGTTGACCACGACCAGCTTCATCTCCTATTCCAGAAGCTGCGAGTTCTTTTCCACCACCCTTTGCGGCGCGCCCGGGACCGGTCTCGGAAATTCGATCAACAGCGACCTCATGGGTGGCACGGGTGGTACATGGATCGAGGTCTCCGATACGATGACGACGACAGCAGGTGCCTCTTCCGCACGCTGCGCATTCAGGTTCACGACGCCGGGCGGCCAGAACTTCACGGCTGGGCTCGACGATCTGTTCTTCGGAAAGGGAGACCTGATCTTCTCCGATGGATTTGAAAGCGGCGGCACAACAATGTGGTCATTGACCACTCCTTAGAAAGGACCGGTTGGAGAAGCCATGAACACGTCATCAAAAGTCATCTTCGGGGCCATCGCGGTCGCGCTGATGGTGTGCGGCACCGGCGCGGCCTCGGAGTTGGAGCTTCAAACAACGTTCCAGCCGAACAAATCCTCGCTCAAGGCCCTGCCGCCGATCCCTCCCGCAGCCGTCCAGTTGGTGCTGGACGATGATTCGAGCGAAGGGGCGTTTGGCGTCGGTCAACCGACCGCCCAGCAATTCCTGTGGTTCAACCGATTCACGCCGGGTTCGCTGCCATTCACTTTGGAAGAGATCTGGGTCCTTTTTCCACCCGGTCCCAACGTGACGACCGGCGCCGCCGTCCAGCTCGTCGTGTACCACGATCCAGACGGCAACCCGTCCAACGGCGCTGACCTCGTGGCGACCTTCAACGAGACTATCCAAGTGGTCGACGGCAACACCTTTTCGGTCTATCCGCTCGATCCAGGAGTCCTGATCTCCCAACCGGGGGATGTTCTCATCGGGGTGGTGGACAGATTCGTCACATCAGGCGTGACCTCGGCGACCCAACCCGCTGCCATCGACACCGGGGCCAGCCAGGGCCGTTCGTGGCTTGCGGTGTGGACCGGCGACCCGCCGAACCCACCATTGCTTCCGGCCAACAACCTTTTCTCCACGATCGATGGTTTTGTCGCCGGCAACTGGATGATCCGCGGCTTCGGCAGCGCCGTTACCAGCGTGCCCGCGGCCACCCACCTCGGATTCGCGGTTCTGGTGAGCCTCCTGGCGGTCGCCGGATATATTCTCTTGCGGCGCCAGTAACCGGGGAAAAGGACGCAATACCATGCAAGATCGAAACGATCAGTACCAACCCAACAGACGCCAGTTTCTGGTCCACGCCTGCGCCGCAGGCATCGGTGGCGGCATTGCTCTCTCAGCCACGACATCGGAAGGTGCGGGGGGCACGACCCGCATCAGCCACATCGCCCAGAAACCCTGGGAGGAGCTGGTCGGCGACACCTTCTATGCATGCGGTTCGCCCCTCGATGAAGAGGCGCAACCCGCCGTGTTGGTCCTGAGAGATGTCGAACGCCGGCGCCACAACAACTCCACCGAGCTTCCCCCGGGCGTGCCCGACCAGTGGTGCTCGTTGATCTTCGAGGTGGCCGGTCCCGAGCCCGTCACCAGTGCCACCCACATCGTTGAACACACCAGGCTCGGGCGATTCCCGGCCTTCATCAATCCACGCCCCGATCCGCGACGGCCCACGGCCAACCTGTGCGAGATCGGGTTCAACTAGGGAAGACGATGGAAGACACATACGTTCTCGATCGATTCAGCCCCCACGTCGGCACCACCTTCACCGTGACAATCGGAGAGGGCGAACCTGTGGTGCTCGAACTCATCGAGGTCAAACCGCTCTCGGCACATCCCGGCGCTCCGCGGCAGGACCCCTTTGCACTCATGTTTCGCGGCCCGGGTGGTCTTTTCCTCCCGCAGAACATTTACGCGATCAGCCACCCGCTGCTCGGTACGATGGAGCTTTTCCTCATCCCCCGCCAACCGGATCCCGATGGGAGCTATTTCGAATGCATCTTCAACTGATCGTGAAAATCATGGGGTCCCTGCCCTTTCGCGGCAGTCCGGTTGGAATGACCGGTATCTCGCCGAACCGGCGCGCGCGGCCGGCAACAACCCAGCGCTGACCAAGGGAGATCTCGATGGAACCAACCCTCGCCCAAATCGTCATGTTCGGTGGAAATTTCGCACCCAGGGGCTGGGCCCTTTGTGACGGTCAGCTTCTCCCAATTTCCCAGAACCAGGCTCTTTTTTCGCTTCTGGGAACCATGTACGGCGGCGACGGTCGAATCACCTTTGCTCTCCCGGATCTCCGCGGGAGAGGTCCCATCGGACCGGGACAGGGCCCCGGTCTCCCGAACCACTATGTGGGTGGGCGAGCCGGCTGGCAAACCAATACCTTGAGTACCTCCCAGCTGCCGTCACACACCCACACCGGTCAGTTGAGCGGTACCACCGCCGCCGCCGACGCCTCCGACCCCTCCGGGAGAGTCCCGGCACAGACTGACGTGCGCGCCTATTCCAGTTCGGGACCTCCCACAAATATGAACGGCCCGGTGCTCGGCAGCACTGGCGGCAACCAGTCGGTCAACAACATGCAGCCCTGGCTGGCGGTCAACTACATCATCGCGATCCAGGGGATCTTTCCCGTGCGAAGCTAGCAACCCCAACGACCCGTCCGTATGACGGGGCAGGAGCAGGACACGCGGCCGTCACAGGAAAAGGGAGTTTTTGATGGAAGGATTCATCGGCCAGATCATCTTGTTCGCTGGCAACTTCGCGCCCAGGTATTGGGCCTTTTGTGACGGGCAGTTGCTGTCGATCTCTTCGAATACCGCCTTGTTTTCCATTCTGGGCACCATCTACGGAGGGGACGGCCGCACCACATTTGCCCTCCCCGATCTCCGCGGGCGGTTTCTCGTCGGCCCCCGCCAAGGCCCGGGACTTTCGGACTATCGGGAGGGTGAGAGAACGGGCACAGTCGAAAACATCTTGAACGTCACGCAAATACCTTCACACACGCATCCCATTCAGTTGAGCGGCTCCACCGCGGCCGCGGACGCCTCCGACCCCACCGGCAGATATCTGGCACAACCCACCGAGGACATCTACGCCGGGTCGAGCCCCGCCAGCGGTATGAGCGGATTGTCGATCGGCAACACCGGCAACAACGTGGCGGTGAACAACATGCAGCCCTACCTGGCAATTTACTTCATCATCTGTTTACAGGGGATCTACCCCTCGAGGGACTGACCTGTTGACAGATCTACCCCACACGACGTGGTCAGGGATAGGGTACTTGGCGACACAGGACAGAAGGAGATCTTGATGGAAGGATTCATCGGACAGATCATGATGTTTGGAGGCAACTTCGCACCCAGAAGCTGGGCGTTTTGTGATGGACAGTTGCTGTCTATCTTTTCGAATGAAGCCCTGTTCTCCGTCCTTGGGACGACCTATGGCGGCGACGGCCAAACCACCTTTGCCCTCCCCGACCTTCGCGGCCGAGTCGCCATCCATGCCGGTAACGGCCCGGGGCTTTCAGATCGAAGACTTGGCGAAAAAGGCGGCGCCGAACGTGAAACTCTGAATATCACGCAACTCCCATCACACACGCACGGAATAGCGTTGAGCGGTTCCACCGCGGCCGCGGACGCTTCCGACCCCACTGGGAAATACCTGGCACGAACCAACGAGGACATCTATTCCAGTTCGGGCCCATCAACAGGCATGAGCGGCGTGACGATTGGAAACACCGGCGGCAACCAGTCGTTCAACAACATCCAGCCCTCGCTGGCGGTCAACTACATCATCTGTCTGTATGGGGTCTATCCGTCGAGGAGCTAGCCCTCCACTGCATCTGGAGAAATGGATCGACATCCTCGACCACCACGAACCCGAGCCGTTCGTAGAGGCGGATTGCAGGGTTGGAGCGAAGGACGTGAAGAACCACGATCCGATCACCCGCCCCGGCGAGAATCTCGCGAAAAATGGCCCCGCCGATGCCGCGCCTGCGAAACTCCGGCAGCAGTGAAATATCGATGATCCGTATTTCCTCGTCGCCTCTGTCGACATAGAGTCTGCCGGCGGGCCCCCCAGCCACCTCGACGATCATGAAGTCCGCGTCGGGATAACCTTCCTGATACGAACGGTGCTGTGAATCAAACTGCTGCGCGAGAAAGATCTCCTTCTGAGGCTCAGACAGCGGCAGAACCGCCAACTCCTCTGACCGGGTCGTGGCGTAGAGCTGAAAGAGGAACTCCATATCGGTGGTCTCGACCGATCGGAGATTGATGTCCTCACCCATGTGGATGAAATCACGCTTCATTGTCGCCAATCCTACAGTGCGAAGGTCACGCTGCCGGTCTCTTCAACCCCGGGGCCACCACTCGCAGCTCCCCTGGGAGAAACATACGGGATCTGGAAAAACCAGGAGAATCTCATTTATTGCAGACATTAGGAATAGAATGATGATCGGTGAGGTTGGCTGACAAACGGGTCCAACTGCCGGGGCTGCGGCTCGACCCGACGGAGACGGTATGGAAACGGCATCAATCATTTCACAGACGGATGACCGGATCGAGAAGCTCGAGGCCGAGATGGCCAACTTCCGGTCGATGATGGAGTACGTCCACTGGATCCCGGACACTCTCAGCCTGCCCAACATCGAAGCCTACGGCCAGACCTTCCCGCTGAACGGCGTGCTCGGCGGAGACCACATCATCTTTGTCGATTTCGAACGCCGCTACAACCTCACCGCGCGAATCGCGACCGCTCTCAAGAAAGGGCAGGACGGGATCGCCCGCCGGCTCGAGGAGTGCCGCCACCGGGTGGGCATCCTGCTCGCCGATTCCGCCGGTCACGAGACAACCGACGCGCTGCTCACGGCCATGCTCCACCAGGCCTTCCTCACCGGTGTGCTCTACGAACTCGAGATGGAGGGCCACGTCACGGCCAAGCTCTTCGAGGTCCTCAACAACCGTTTCGCCAAGTCGTCGAGCGTCAACAAGTTCATCACCATGATCTACGGTGAGATCTCGAACGACGGCACCTTCCGCTTCATCTCCGCCGGCCACCCGAAACCGCTGGTCTTTTCCGCCGAGTACGACCGGCTGGTCGACATCGACCCCGAGCGCATGAAAAACGTCCTGCCCATCGGCGTCTTCCCGACCGAAGGCGATATCGACGAGCCCTCCACCCGGAGCCCCCAGCCCCACAAGAAGCGGTTCTCGGTCAACGAGGTCAACCTGATGGGCCGGGGCGACATCCTGCTGCTGCAGACCGACGGCCTCTACGAGCACGCCGACGGCGACCGCGCCTACACCCATCAACACCTCGAAGCCGCGATCCGCCGCGTCAAACACCTTCCGCCGAAGGACATCGTGGCGGCGATCCGCGATGACATGGTGCGCTTCGCGCCGCCGCAGGATGACACCAGCATCGTCATCATCAAGCGCACCGAGTAGCCTACTCCGGCCGGTCGACCGCCCGCCGGTAGACCGTCGGCGCCATCCCGGTCCAGCGTTTGAAGGAACGTGAGAAGCTCGAGATCTCTGAAAACCCCAGGAGGTAGGTGATTTCGTTGAGGGTCAGGGTGTTGTCGCGGATGAAACGCTCGGCCAGCTGGCGGCGGGTGTCGTCGAGAACCTCCTGGTAGGTGGTGTCGTCGTCGCTCAGACGCCGTTGCAGGGTGCGCAGGCTCATGTTGAGGGACTCGGCCACGCTTTTCTCGGTCGCCACGCCGGACGGCAGATCGTCGATCAGTCGGCCGCGGACCCGAGCAATCGTGCCGCCGGCGCCGAGTTCGGACAGATAGTCCGCGATCACCTTCTCGTTGGCGTGAGCGAGATCGGCGTTGGCCGTCGACAGCTGTTTCTGCGCCATCCCGCGATCGATTTCCACCGCAGTCTCGTGGGCGTCGTAGCGGATCGGCGACCTGAAAAACTCACTCCGCCGTTGTCGGCAACCGGCCCCGGGATGACCCAACTCGACCAGGACCGGGTTGAACTCCGCCCCGTAGGTCACACGGCACATGTGGACCAGGTTGGCAGCCACCGCGTCCTTGACTACGGAAGGTGGTTCTTCGCTGAAGTCACGTTGGACCCCGAAGACCAGCTTGAAGACGGTGCGGTTCTCGGACAAGGAGAAATCAGCCCCGGTTGAGATGACGGTTGCGTACCGCACCAGGCGGTGCAGAGCTTCTTCGAGGCTCGAGCTGGCAAGCCATGCGTAGCCGAGTCCGTGCCAGGTCGTCGGGTGCCACTGCGCTGCGGCGGTCAAACCGAAACACGGGTCGCCGCTGCGCTCCCGCGCCAGCCCCCACAGACGCGTAATCGAGGTCATCGGGAAGCGGGTGCCGGGGGATTTGAGCCCGCGCGGATCGAGCCCAGCCTCCGCGAAAACAGCGTCGGCATCAACCCCGTAGACACGGAGTCCTTCCCAGATCAGACGCGCCCACGAAGAAATCGTCGAGTACTGCACGGGCAACACCTCTTTCGCAGCTGGTGGACCAGTGTGCCACACCATCGGCACCCGTTGACTGACACAAAATGTCAACACGTCGGCACGCCGTGTCAAGCCGAGGGGTTCTCGGGAACCGACACTCAACCAGGAGATCACGAACCATATGGTTGAGAGCGGGAGAATCGAGATGACGCACCTGTCACCGAGGATGATCGAGTTGGTTCTCGAGGAGGGCCCGTTGCCTCGGGCAATCGTCATGAAGTGGCCCAAGGATCTGCGAACCGACTACTTCGAACTGTTGGGGCTCGACCTTCAGAGTCTCGGGCTCGACGAGTTCCGGCGGATGGGCCGGGCCCTCGGCGAGGCCTACCTTTTGAGCCTCGATCGACCCATCGATTCCGACCCGGGTCTCGTCGAAGCGTGGAGAGTACTGACCGGCGAGGCTCGCCCGCCGGAGACGCCCGCCTTCCCCTCGCCCTGAACACCTTTCCGCCGGTGTTTCGCTCGGGCCAGCCTGCCTTCGCTGCCGGTGATCCCTGGAAAATTTTCCCCAACCTCTTGATTGTGTGGCCGCCATGCTGCAACATCCGCACTGTTAAGGACGAAAACGGAGGATCGCAGATGGCTGTAAAGCAGGAGACCTTGTGGTTCGGGTATCTGGAGGCCGGGGAAAAAGGTAGTCCGGTGGTGCGGGACGTAACCCTCGGCACCGGGACCCCGGCAACCTTCTACCTGTTCAACCTCAACCGGCGCGCAATCCTGGAGTACCGGCGGGATCTCGCCGAGCCCAAGCTCCGCGAGTTGACCAAGGAAGAGATGGAAACGATCGAGGAGCTTCGCGAGGCCTTCGAACACGCCCGCAAGGGGTTCACGCCCAGAGAAGCCCGTAAACCGAAACCGCTCCCGCCGATCCGGAAGAAGCCCCGCGTCGACGAGGAAGACGCTGTCGATCTTGACGATGACAAACATATCGAACTCTCGGACGAAGACGACGAGGACGACGACGAACCCGATCTCGCGGTCGAGGACCTCGGCAAGGTGGGTGACGAGGACTGACCGTGACCTGGCCACCGCGTCACGACGGCGGCTGACTTCCCGACGAAGACTGGTGATATGCGGGGTGGGCTGACGATCACGCCTTGTCGATCGACTCGCGAAGGTTTATCTTGACATCTCAGCACACGACGTCGTCATCATGCCGCAACGCAACACGATCCTGAGCGACACACTCGCCCTCGTCCTGGCCGGCGGCCAGGGCGAGCGGTTGTTTCCTCTGACCCGCGACCGCAGCAAGCCGGCCGTGCCCTTCGGCGGCATGTACCGCATCGTCGACTTCACCCTCTCCAACTGCGTCAACTCCGGGCTGCGGAAGATCTACGTCCTCACCCAGTACAAGTCGGGCAGCCTCGAGCGCCATATCCAGCTCGGCTGGAGCCAGCTCTTTTCGCCCGGGCTGCACGAGTTCATCTTCACCGTTCCTCCCCAGCTCCGGATCGGCCAGCGCTGGTACGAGGGCACCGCCGACGCCGTCTTTCACAACACCCACCTGATCGAGCACGACCGGCCGGAGCGGGTGCTGGTGCTGTCCGGCGACCACGTCTACACGATGGACTACCAGAAGATGATCGAGTTCCACGACCGCAACCGGGCGCTGGCGACCATCGGCGCGGTGGAGGTCCCGGTGGAGCAAGCCTCCGCCTTCGGCGTCATCGAGGTCGACGAGCAGTGGCGTATTCGCTCATTCGCCGAAAAGCCCTCGGTGCCGCGGCAGATCCCGGGTCGACCAGGGTGGTCCCTGGTCAACCTCGGCGTCTACTGTTTCGAACGGGAGCTGCTGCTCCACGCACTCCACGAGGACGCTGCGATGGAGAGCCGCCACGACTTCGGCCACGACGTGCTGCCGTCCCTGGTCGAAGCCGGCTCCCTGTTCGCCTACCCCTTTGTCGACGAAAATCGCGAGGGCGGCCGTTACTGGCGCGATATCGGGACCATCGCCTCCTATTACGAGGCGAGCATGGATCTGGTCGGAGTCGACCCCACCTTCAATCTCTACAACCTCGATTGGCCGCTGCGGACCATGCCCCGGCAGCTACCGCCGGCCAAGACCGTGTTTGCCCAGGAGGAGCCCGGCGGACGCCTCGGCACGATCCTCGACTCGCTGATCTGCAACGGGGCGATTGTCAGCGGCGGCCGGGTCGAGCGCTCCATCCTGTCGCCCCAGGTTCGCGTCAACTCCTACTCGTCGATCAAGGACTCGGTTCTCATGGACGGCGTCGAGGTCGGCCGCCACAGCCGGTTACGGCGCGTCATCGTCGACAAGCGGGTCAAGATCCCCCCCGGCACGGTCATCGGCGAGGACCCCGAGGAGGACCGCAGGCGCTTCTGGATCGACGACAGCGGGATCGTCGTCATTCCTAAAGAGTGGGCCTTCGACACACCCACCCCGCGACCCAAACCGGAAGAAGGGTGAAACCAGGCCGAGGGGTCAGCCGTTGAGCATCGACATCGCCTGCTCCGGGTAACGGGTCCCCGCCACCATGTCGCGCGGGATCACCTCGTCGATCTCCGCCAGCTCGTCATCGGTCAGCTCGATTTCGACCGCACCCGCGTTCTGCTCGAGCCGGTCCCGGCTGCGGGTTCCGGGGATCGGCACCACATGCGGTCCCTGCGCCAGCACCCAGGCGAGTGCCAGCTGGGCCGATGTGCAACCCTTCGCAGCGGCGATCTGCTCGACCCGCTCCACCAACTCGAGGTTCTTGGCGAAGTTCTCGCCCTGGAACCGGGGCATGTTGCGGCGCCAGTCATCCTCGGCCAGGTCATCGATGCTCTTGATGGCTCCACTCAGAAATCCACGACCCAACGGGCTGTAGGCGACCACGCCGATCCCGAGCTCGCGGCAGGCCGGGATGACCTCGTCTTCGATGTCGCGGGACCACAGCGACAGCTCCGACTGGAGGACGGAGATCGGGTGGATCAAAAACGCCCGCCGCAGGGTTGACGCCGCGGCCTCGGACAGACCGAGGTACCGGACCTTGCCCGCCTCCACCAGTCCGGCCATCGCGCCGACCGTGTCCTCGATCGGGACCTTGGGGTCCACGCGGTGCTGGTAGTAGAGGTCGATGTGGTCGACCCCGAGGCGCCGCAGGCTGGCGTCGCAGGCCGATCGCACGTACTCGGGCTTTCCGCTGACGCCGACAAAGTTTCCGTCCTCGCCGCGCACAACTCCGAACTTGGTGGCCAGAACCACGTGGTCACGCCTGCCGCTCAGCGCGCGGCCCACCAGACGCTCGTTGGCGCCGAGACCGTACATGTCGGCGGTGTCCCAGAAGGTGACGCCGAGATCGACAGCGTAGTGCAGCAGATCGAGGTTCGCAGCCTCGTCGCTCTTTCCGTAGAAATCCGACATGCCCATGCAGCCAAAACCGACCGCCGAGACCTCGAGCCCTTGCGAACCGAGACGACGCTGCTCCATTTCGACCTCCGATCGCTTTCCTCTCTTGCAACCCGCAAACCGTGGTGCGGTATTTCGGACCCGGCCGCGCCTTCATGAAGATATTGAGATTTAGTCTCTTGAGTGCTATACTCCACCGCGTCACTTCCATCTGACATCAAAGCAACGCCGACCGGACGGGATCGGCACCCCGGGGTGTGGCGGCTGGGGATCACGGAGGCAACCAGGATGATCGGTCAGACACTGGCGCATTACAGGATTCTGGACAAGCTCGGCGAGGGCGGCATGGGCGAGGTCTGGCGGGCCGAGGACACCAAGCTCGGGCGCGAGGTCGCCATCAAGGTGCTGCCCGAGGCCTTCACCGCCGACCCCGAACGTCTCGCCCGCTTCGAGCGCGAGGCGCGGCTGCTCGCGAGCTTCAACCACCCACGGATCGCCGGCATCTACGGTCTCGAGGATGTGGACGGAAGGAAGCTGCTGATCATGCAGGTGGCCGAGGGTGAGACCCTGGCCCAGCGCATCGACCGCGGCCCGGTCCCGGTCGATCAGGCGCTCAAGATCGCTCTGCAGGTCATCGACGGGCTGGAGGCTGCGCACGAGAAGGGCATCGTCCACCGCGACCTCAAACCGGCCAACATCACGCTCACTGCCGACAACCGGGTGACGATCCTCGACTTCGGTCTCGCCAAGGCGCTGGAGTCGTCCGACGCCGCCTCCGGGTCGCGACCGCAGAGCGTCTCGCTGTCGCCGACGCTGACGGCGCAGATGACCACCGCCGGGGTCCTGCTCGGCACCGCCGCCTACATGAGCCCCGAACAGGCACGCGGCGAAAGCGCCGACCGCCGCGCCGACGTCTGGTCTTTCGGGATCGTGCTCATGGAGATGCTGATCGGCAAACGCGTGTACGCCGGCCGCACCGTCTCCGACACCCTGGCCGGGGTGCTGGCGAGGGAACCGGAGTGGAATGAACTGCCGCGCGACACTCCGGTGCCGGTGCGCCGCCTCCTGGAACGTTGTCTCGAAAAAGAAGTCGGCGAAAGGCTGCAGGCCATCGGCGAGGCGCGGATCGCCATCGAGCACTACCTCGAGAACCCGGAGGCCGACCTCCAGGTCGGGGCCACCGCCCCTCCGCTCGTCAAGCGATTCCTGCCGTGGGCGGTTGCCGGCGCTCTTGCGGCAGCCCTCGTGGCGGCGGTTGTCCTGTGGCCGCGCGGCGCGGCGGACGAACCCACCATGCGGCTCGAGGTCAAGGTCTCGGATGAGCCCCTCTATACCGAGTTGGGCGCCTCGGCGGAGCTTTCTCCGGACGGCCAACGCCTGGTCGTGATGACGGAGGGCGCATCGGGACGGACGATGTCGGTCCGTGCCCTCGACCAGCTCGAGGGCACGCCGCTGACCACCGGGGCCTCGTCGGAACAGCCCTACAACCCGTTCTTTTCACCCGACGGCCAGTGGATCGGCTTTGTGACACCGGGCGAGCTCAAAAAGGTCCCGATCACCGGCGGCACCCCGATCACCCTGTGCAAGGTCAACCGCAGCCGCGGCGCGAGCTGGGGCCCTGACAACACCATCGTCATCGCTCCCAACCGAACCAGCGGTCTGTTTTCGGTCCCGGCAGCCGGCGGCGAGCTCACACCCTTGACAACTCTCGACGAAGCGAACGGTGAGTACTCCCACTACTGGCCGCAAATCGTCCCGGGCGGGAATGTCATCTTCACTGCTCTCCTCAACGGCTCGGCGAGCGCCGACGACGGCCTCATCGAATCGGTGTCGCTGGCCACCGGCGAGCGCAAGGTGCTCCACCGGGGCGGTTCTTTCGGGCGGTGGGTGCCGTCGGGCCACCTGGTCTATGTCCGCGAGAACACGCTCTTCGCCATGCCCTTCGACGTCAAGAAGATGGAGGCCACCGGCTCGCCGGCGCCGATCGTCCAGGGCGTCACCTCCAACAGCTCCAACGGCGGCGCCCAGATCAGCTTCTCGCAAAATGGGACCCTGGCCTATGTGAGCGGCGTGGTCGGCGTCCCCGAGTACCCGGTCCTGCGGATGAACCGCCAGGGTGTGGTCTCGCCGTTGTGGTCCGAGCCCGGAACCTATGCCAACCCCAAGCTGTCGCCGGACGGGAAGAAACTCTCACTGACGGTATTCCGCGACGGCAACTGGGACGTCTGGGTGTACGACCTCGAGCGCGATGTGGCCACCCGTCTGACGTTCAACGACGGCTATGAAGGCGACCAGGTGTGGTCGCCCGACGGCCAGTACCTGGAGTTCACCTCCGACAAGGACGGCCGGGAGAACCCCTATCGAAAACGCGCCGACGGTTCGGGCGAGGAGGAACGTCTGGCCGAGATCGAACACGACTTCTGGGCCTCCTCGTGGTCGCCAGACGGCAAGTGGATTCTCGGCGAGATCCAGGCCGAGAACTTCGACCTGTGGGTAGTGCCGGCCGACGGTTCGGGCGAGCCGGAGGTCTATCTGGCGACACCGTTCTTCGAACGCTTTCCCGCCATCTCACCCGACGGCAGGTGGGTGGCCTACATGTCCGACGAGTCCGGACAACCCGAGATCTACGTGCGGCCGTTCCCGGCAGCGGGCGGCAAGTGGCAGGTGTCGGACGGCGGCGGCAGCTGGCCGGCGTGGTCGCGCGACGGTTCCGAACTCTATTTCCGCAGCCAGGACGGTTTGATGGCCGCGGAGGTTTCCGGGGACGGCGGCACGTTCCGTGCGGGGAGGCCGCAGCTCGTGGCCGCCGGCGGTTTCTCGGGCGACCAGGTCGGCATCGCCGTCAGCGGCAGCGTCTTCTCGGACTACGAGCCCATGCCGGGCGGTGACAACTTCATCGTGCTCCTGGGCAGCGAGGCGCAGAGCACCCAGAGCCACGTCACCCTTGTCACCAACTGGTTCGATGTCCTGCGATCCACCTTTCCCGGGTCTTAACCCGACAAGCGGACCCGAAGGCGGGCACGATCAACCCACGGGGAGAATGGACGCCTCGACCGGCGCCCTCCCGTTCACTCGAGGAGGTACTTGATGCGACTAAGCGAAGATTGCAAGCGTCCTGATCGTCGGAACTCTATTCCTGTTGCCGGCCGTCGCCGGCGCCGGCGTCGAAGAGGACATCATCGCCCTGGCCAAGAGCCAGTGGGCCGCCGACATGGCCAAGGACCCCGCCAAGATGATGGCGACCGTGGCCGACGACTACACCGAGTTCAACAGCGACTACCCGACCCGGATCGACGGCAAGGCCCTCAACGCCAAGTTTGCCGAGGCCTCTGTGAAGAACCCCGGCTCGGTGGTCGTCGCCGAGATGGCCAACCCCAAGGTCCAGGTCTACGGCGACGTCGCCATCCTGACCTACAACTACCTCGGAATGAACCGTGACAAGGACGGCATGACCCACGCCAACGCCGCCAAGTCGACCCGCGTCTACGCCAAGATCAACGGCACCTGGAAGCTGGTCCACGCCAACTTCGCCCCCATGTCCGGCGACGACGACTGAGTTCAGACGCCGCGGGCGGAAGGCTGTCCTTCCGCCCGCCGATTTTTCTCTCCCCCTGCCTGCCCCCACTCTCGCCAGACGCATTGACCCGGCCACACTCAACGCCGAGCGACAACGGCCGGAACTGTTGAGCACCAGTCGGTCGGTTGAGCATTCAATCAAGCCGTAGTCCGATGTTTCAAATCGAGACCGCTGTTCCACTGCAATACACCTGAACGATAATCCGAACCGGAATCCTTCCCAGTTCATGGCACCGCTCTTGCAGCGCTCCGGCACCCAGAGGGCAGTGAATTGTCATTCAGTCGGAGGAGGATCCCGCCACAAATCGACGCCTCAGTCCGCTCCCAACGGACCGGGGCATCTCTGTGAAGGGCCTCAGAATCCCCGATCGCCAGACCAACGCAGGCTCGGTCCCGCGATCGATATCCCCATCATTTTCCGAGGAATGGAGTGGACCATGAACCGTCGTCACACCGTGTCGTCAGTTGTGTGCGTCATCTGGGCGCTGATTCTCACCGTGGGGGCGTGGAGTGCGGTCGAAGCCGTCAGCTACCCCTTTGCCGACAACTTCGAGGGCGGCCTCAGCAACTGGGAGGCGGACGCGCCGTGGGGCGCAACGACGGCGTTCTATTCTTCTCCTTCACACTCTGCCACCGACAGTCCCTCGACTCTGTACGGGACGTGGGTGGACGCCTCGTTGACACTCGGCTCCTCGGTCGATCTCACCTCGGCGACCCGGCCTGTCCTGCGTTTCTACCACCGCTACCAGATTGAGGATGGCTACGACTTTGGTACTGTGGAAGTCTCCGTCGACGGCGGCGCCAGCTGGGAAGCACCGCTCGCTGAGTACACCGGAACCCGGGGAACCTGGGCCCGAGAGCAGCTCGATCTCTCCTCGGCAATCGGATATGACGACGTTCGCGTCCGTTTCCGGCTCGTCTCCGACTCCACGGTCAACGGGGATGGTTGGTATGTGGACGACGTCGCCATTGCCGAGGCCCCCGAGGCCGTAGCCCTCGACCCTCCGTTCGCGGTCCAGACCAACTCCCTGGAGCTTTCGTGGTCCCAGTCGGCGGCGCCGGACTTCTCCGCCTACCGGATCTACCGCGCCTCGGGCCCCGGTGTGGACTGGCGCACCTCGACGCTCGTGGCGGAGATCGCCGACGTCGCGACCACATGGCACACCGACATCTCGGTGACCCCGAAGAGCACCTTCTCCTACCGGGTCATGGTGCTGACCTCGTCCGCCCTGCACGGCCTCTCCAACGAGGAGAGCGCGATCACCCCGGCCGGCATGGACTACCCGTTCCTCGACAACGGCGAGGGCACCGGGACCGCGTGGTCCGCCCAGGGCACCTGGGCGTTGTCGGACGAGCAGGCCCACTCCGGCACCCACGCATGGTCGGACTCGCCCGCCGCCGACTACGCCAACAACATCACCTCGCAGAGCCTGACCCTGGTCAGCCCCATCGACCTCAGGTCGGCCTCGAGCCCGGTACTCAGCTTCGTCCACGACTGGACCTTCGCGGCCGGCGACTCGGGCAACGTGGAGATCTCGACCAACGGCGGCAGCTCCTGGACCCTGCTCTCCTCCTACAGCAACGGCACGTCGGACGGCTGGAAGCGCGCACGACTCAACCTCTCGGCCTATACATCGTCGAACAACGTCCTGGTGCGGTTCCGCATCACGACCGACCCCTCGGTGACCGCCGACGGCTGGCACGTCGACGACATCTCGGTCGCCGAGAGCCCAACCGTGGTCCCGGCGCCGATCCTCGACCAGGTCACCTCGCACTCCATCCGCCTGCAGTGGACGCGCTGCAACGACGTCCTCTTCTCCCATTACGCCGTCATGCGGGACACGGTGAGCGGCGTGGGCATCCGATCGACGCTGGTGGCCGAGATATTCGGCCAGGACCTCACGGCTTTCACCGACAGCGGACTCGCGGTCGACACCGACTACTTCTACCGGGTCTATGCGGTGAACCCGTACGGCACCCACTCGCCGGACAGCGCTTCGGAGAGCACCCGGCGAACCGGGGGCAACCCCTACCCGTTCGCCGACGACTTCGAGGGCTCGCTCGAGAGCTGGAACCGCGGCGGGAGATGGAACAGCACCGACACGGACCAGCACGGCGGCAGCCGCTCGCTGACCGATTCCCCCGGGACCACCTACGACTACTCGACGACATCGGCGCGGACCTCCATCGACATCTCCGGCTCCACCTGGCCGGTCTTGCGTTTCTGGGACCGTTTCGCCTTTGCCGACGGCAGCGACTGGGGCCTCGTCGAGGTCTCGCCCGACGGCGCCACCTGGTACCGGATCTACTCCGCGACCGCCACCCGCACCGCCTGGGCCGAACAGTCGATCGACCTCTCGCCCTGGAAGACCGCCACCAACCTCCGCATCCGTTTCACCCTCACCGCCGACACCACCGGCTTCGACAACGGCTGGTACATCGACGATCTGTCGGTGGCCGAGCACCTCGGCGGCGCCGTGCCGCTCCCCTTCTTCGACGACTTCGAGTCCGGCACCGGCAACTGGCTCGCCTCAGCCTGGGACCCGACCGCCGCCGGCCCGCACGCGGGCGCCTGGACCGCGCAGTCGACTCCTCAGGGGTCCATCTATCCCTACACCGAGCACTCGATGGAGCTGGCCGGCTCGCTCGACCTGACCTCGGCCTCCAACCCCCAGCTCACCTACTGGCTGCGCGGCGCCGTCGCCTACTACGCCGCCTTCCGCGCCCAGGTCTCCATCGACCGGCGGCGTCAGCTGGGCGGACCTCCCCGACACCGCCTTCGGCTCGACCGACGTCCCAGCCTGGAAGCGATACCAGATCTCCCTCGCAGCCTACCCGCAGAGTAACGTCAGGCTCCGCTTCCTCTCCCAGGCCGGCCCCTACGGCGGCGCCACCAACATCCTCATCGACGATGTCAGCATCGAGGCCATGCCGCAGCCCGTCGACTTCGCCGCGCCGGTCCCGCATCTCAAGTCGGTTGACCTCTCGTGGACCGAGAGCGCCCTCGGCGACTTCGACCACTACGAGGTCTACCGCTCCACCACCGCCAACGTCACCACCGCCAACACCCTCGTCTTCTCCTCGGCCACCTCGACCGACACCGCCTTCACCGACACCGGCCTCTCAATCGGCGCCACCTACTACTACCGGGTCTTCGTCTTCAACTCTCGCCACGTGGCCACGCCGTCAACCGAGCGCGCCACCACCACCGTCCCGCTTCCCTTCCCGTTTGCCGACCCGATGGAGAACCTCGGCAACTGGGACGCCACCGGCACCTGGGGGCCTGACGGCACCAACCCCCATGAAGGCGCTTTCTCCATCAACGACTCCCCCGGCGACAACTCCCCCCTGAACTCCAACACCTACATCCTCACCGCCGTCAACCTCTCGGGCTCCGCCTGGCCGGTGCTGCGCTTCTTCGACCGCGCCGGCCTCGCGAACGACTGGGGCTACCTCGATGTTGCTCCCGACGGCTCAACCTGGTACCGGGTCTACTCGGCGACCGCCACCCGCACCGCCTGGGCCGAACAGTCGATCGACCTCTCGCCCTGGAAAGCCGCCACCAACCTCCGCATCCGCTTCACCGTCGCCACCGACTATTCCACCTTCGACGAGGGCTGGTACATCGACGACCTGTCGGTCACCGAGCACGTGGGCGGCGCCGTGCCGCTCCCCTTCTTCGACGACTTCGAGTCCGGCGCCGGCAACTGGCTCGCCTCTTCCTGGGCCCCGACCGCCGCCGGCCCGCACGCGGGCGTCTGGTCCGCGCAGTCGACTCCTCAGGGGTCCATCTATCCCTACACCGAGCACGCGATGGAACTCGCCGGCTCGCTCGACCTGACCTCGGCCTCCAACCCCCAGCTCACCTACTGGCTGCGCGGCGCCGTCGCCTACTATGCCGCCTTCCGCGCCCAGGTCTCCACCGACGGCGGCGGCAGCTGGGCGGACCTCCCCGACACCGCCTTCGGCTCGACCGACGTCCCAGCCTGGAAGCGATACCAGATCTCCCTCGCAGCCTACCCGCAGAGTAACGTCAGGCTCCGCTTCCTCTCCCAGGCCGGCCCCTACGGCGGCGCCACCAACATCCTCATCGACGATGTCAGCATCGAGGCCATGCCGCAGCCCGTCGACTTCGCCGCGCCGGTCCCGCATCTCAAGTCGGTTGACCTCTCGTGGACCGAGAGCGCCCTCGGCGACTTCGACCACTACGAGGTCTACCGCTCCACCACCGCCAACGTCACCACCGCCAACACCCTCGTCTTCTCCTCGGCCACCTCGACCGACACCGCCTTCACCGACACCGGCCTCTCAATCGGCGCCACCTACTACTACCGGGTCTTCGTCTTCAACTCTCGCCACGTGGCCACGCCGTCAACCGAGCGCGCCACCACCACCGTCCCGCTTCCCTTCCCGTTTGCCGACCCGATGGAGAACCTCGGCAACTGGGACGCCACCGGCACCTGGGGGCCTGACGGCACCAACCCCCATGAAGGCGCTTTCTCCATCAACGACTCCCCCGGCGACAACTCCCCCCTGAACTCCAACACCTACATCCTCACCGCCGTCAACCTCTCGGGCTCCGCCTGGCCGGTGCTGCGCTTCTTCGACCGCGCCGGCCTCGCGAACGACTGGGGCTACCTCGATGTTGCTCCCGACGGCTCAACCTGGTACCGGGTCTACTCGGCGACCGCCACCCGCACCGCCTGGGCCGAACAGTCGATCGACCTCTCGCCCTGGAAAGCCGCCACCAACCTCCGCATCCGCTTCACCGTCGCCACCGACTATTCCACCTTCGACGAGGGCTGGTACATCGACGACCTGTCGGTCACCGAGCACGTGGGCGGCGCCGTGCCGCTCCCCTTCTTCGACGACTTCGAGTCCGGCGCCGGCAACTGGCTCGCCTCTTCCTGGGCCCCGACCGCCGCCGGCCCGCACGCGGGCGTCTGGTCCGCGCAGTCGACTCCTCAGGGGTCCATCTATCCCTACACCGAGCACGCGATGGAACTCGCCGGCTCGCTCGACCTGACCTCGGCCTCCAACCCCCAGCTCACCTACTGGCTGCGCGGCGCCGTCGCCTACTATGCCGCCTTCCGCGCCCAGGTCTCCACCGACGGCGGCGGCAGCTGGGCGGACCTCCCCGACACCGCCTTCGGCTCGACCGACGTCCCAGCCTGGAAGCGATACCAGATCTCCCTCGCAGCCTACCCGCAGAGTAACGTCAGGCTCCGCTTCCTCTCCCAGGCCGGCCCTTACGGCGGCGCCACCAACATCCTCATCGACGATGTCAGCGTCGAGGACATGCCGCCAACACTGACCCTCGCCTCTCCCGACCAGGTCACCATCTCCTCGATGAGGCTGCGGTGGAACGACCTCAACCACCCCGACTTCAAGGCCTACGCCATCTACCGCTCCGAGACCGCGACGGTGGACACCAGCTCGACGCTGGTTGACACCATCACCGAGCAGACCACCACCGAGTTCGTCGACACCGGCCTCCAGGCCCGCAGGACCTACAACTACCGCGTCTATCTCGTGGACACACGCGACACCTACTCGCCGTCCAACAGCTCGTCTGCCATGACCCTGGGTATGCCCCTCCAATCCATGGACGACTTCGAGGTCGACAGCGGCGCCTGGACCTTCACCGGCGGGTGGGGGCGGGTGCAGGAGGGCGGCGTCGGCGGCACCTTCAGCCTCGGTGACTCCCCCGGTGACCTCGCGCCGTCGACCGATACCTGGGCGGTCACCGGGGTCGACCTGTCGGCCACCACCTGGCCCGTGCTCAGCTTCCACGACCGCTTCGCCCTCCCCGGCAGCCACTGGGGCCGGCTCGAGATCTCGAGCGACAGCGGCGCGTCGTGGACTATCCTCTACGGAGCCAATGGCACCCAGGCCGGCTGGGTGGCCCGCCGCTTCGACCTCGCTCCGTGGCGCGGCCAGGGCCAGGTCTGGATCCGCTTCCGTCTCGCAACCGCGGGCGATAACATCGCCGACGGCTGGCACATCGACAATTTCCTTGTCGGTGAGAATTCAAGCGCCGGCACTCTCGAATACCCGTACTTCGACGGCCTGGAAGCCGGCGACGGTGCGTGGCTCAACGGGCAGTGGTCGACGACCGCCGCCAACCCCTTCCGGGGAACGACCTCGATCCTGAGCACGGCAGGCAACCACCTCGGCGGCAGTGATATTCGGCTCGTCCTCGGCGACGAGCTCGACCTTTCGACCGCCACCGATCCACTCCTGACCTACCACGTCCGCGGTGAGCTGCCCTATCGAGACGGTTTCCGGGTCGACCTCTCGACCGACGGGGGCCTCACCTGGCAGGAGCAGTCGGCTCTGAACCTCAACGAGTACTGGATCTCGGCCACCTGGGTTCGCCAGCAGCTCTCGCTCAGCAGCTACAAGGTCGCCAACCTCCGTCTGCGGTTCAGGGTCATCGGCGGCTACGGCGGCGTCGAGAACATCTTCCTCGACAACATCTCGGTCGCCGAGCCGATCCCCTCCGCGCCAACCCTCCACTCACCGGCCTCGGGCGGCAACGAGCCCACCGTTCGGCCGACCCTCGTCGTCGACAACGCCATCGAGTACCAGAGCGATCCCCTGACCTACGAGTTCCAGGTCTTCGACGATGCCGGGCTCACCAACGTCGTCGCCGACGTGCCGCTGGTGGCGGGCGGCGCCGGCACCACCGCGTGGACGGTCGACGTCGACCTCGATTCCGAAACCGAGTACTGGTGGCGCTGCAGGGCCACCGACGACACCGCCCACACCGGCCCGTGGATGGAAACGGCCACCTTCTTCGTCCAGCTCACCAACCACCCGCCGACGGTGCCGGTCCTGGTCGGACCGTCCGACGGCGGCCAGCTGGCGACCCTTGCGGGCCGTCTCGCCTGGCTCGAGTCCACCGATCCGGACGAGGACAACGGCGACTCCGTGGTCGGCTACCGGGTGCAGGTGGACGACGACCCGGCCTTTGGCTCAATCGAGATCGACGAGCCGTCGGTGACCATGAGCACCAAGGCCGCCGGCGCGATCAGCGTCACTCTCTCCGAGCTCAGCGGGGCCGCGAACCTGGTCCTCGAAACGCGCTACTACTGGCGGGTCAATGCCAGGGACAGCCACGGCGGCGCCTCGGCGTGGTCAGACGGTCCGGCGCACTTCGTCTTCGGCGCCGATCAAACCGCGGCGACCTGCAGCATAACTTCGCCCACGGATGATGCAACGGTCACAGCCACACCGATCACGATCACCGGCACTGCCGCCGACGCTTTATCGGGGGTGGACTTCGTCGAGATCTCCACCGACGGCGGCTCCACCTGGGTGCAGACGGCGGGCGATGCCACCTGGTTCCACCAGTGGTGGCCAGCCCTCAGCGGCGACTACCAACTCAGCTGCAGGGCCACCGACCTCGCTGACAACGAGGGTGCGGCATCGGCCGCGATCACCGTCCACGCCGATCTCGACCGCACCATGGCCTTTGCCCAGGGTACCGCCTCGGTGAATGAGGACGCCGGGACCTACAACGTCACCGTCACTTTAAGCGCGGCGCGGGCCACCGAGGTGACGGCGGAGCTGGTCGTTTCCGGCAGCGCGGCCTCGGGCGCCGACTTCGACGAACCGCCGCAGATCGTGCGGTTCTTCCCCGGGCAGACCACCCTGGTCTTCCCCCTCACCATCACCGACGACGACCAGGCGGAGGGCGACGAGACCATCAGCCTCACCCTCGGCACCACCAATATCCCCGACGTCACCATCGGCGCCACCGGCAGCCTCACCCTGACGATCGTCGACAACGACGTGGTGGTCGATCCCCAGATCTTCGCCGACGGTTTTGAAGAACACGGCGACCTTTCCGCCTGGTCGTCTCACACGCCGTAGGAACCGGCACTCCAGGGCACCTAAACGCCCCGCGCCCACTCGGGCGCGGGGCGTTTCTTGTTAAGTAGGGTTGACAGCGAGGCTGAACGACTCTATATAAGTAAGAGAGAAAGAATCTCATTCTAAAAACTAACGCCCGCAGAACCAGGGAGTCACCCCCCGGTGGACGTTGCCCAGAACGGGATCAGCCCGATCGACGGCGGCACCTCAACGAACGATTGGAGAACGACATGAGTTTTGACAACCTTGCAGCCAGCCTCCGAGGCGAATTGGTAACCCGCAAATCCGCCAACTACGACGAAGTCCGAGCCATCTTCAACGCGATGATCGACAAGAGGCCGGCAGCATTGGCCCGTTGCGTCGACGCGACCGACGTCCAGACGTGCGTCAACTACGCGCGCGACAACGGTGTCGCCCTCGCCATCCGCGGTGGCGGTCACAATGCCGGCGGTCTCGGTCTGGTGGATGACGGTCTGGTGATCGACCTCTCGCCGATGCGCGGCATCCGGGTCGACCCGAAGGACGATACCATCCGCGTCCAGGGCGGCTGCCGCTGGGGCGACGTCGACCACGCCGCCCACGCCTACGGCCTCGCCGTGCCAAGCGGCATCATCTCCACCACCGGCGTCGGCGGTCTGACCCTCGGCGGTGGTGTCGGCCACCTCAGCCGCGGTTTCGGTCTGACCATCGACAACCTGCTCGAGGCCGACGTGGTGCTCGCCGACGGTTCGATGGTGGTCGCCAGCGCCAAGGAGAACCCGGACCTCTTCTGGGCTTTGCGCGGCGGCGGCGGCAACTTCGGCGTCGTCACCTCCTTCCTCTTCCAGGGGCGGCCGGTCTCCACCATCTTCGGCGGCCCGACCCTGTGGGAACTCGATCGCACCGAGGAGATCATGAAGTGGTACCGCGATTTCATCCTCTCCGCACCGGAAGAACTCTCCGGGTTTTTCGCCTTTCTCACGGTACCGCCGGCACCGCCGTTTCCCGAGCACCTGCATCTGCACAAGATGTGCGGTGTGGTGTGGTGCTACACGGGTGATATGGCGAAGGCGAAAGAGGTGTTTGCTCCTATCCTCGCGCTCAAACCCGATCTCCCCGGCGTTCAGGAAATGCCCTTCCCGGCCCTCAACTCGGCCTTCGACGGGCTCTACCCCCCGGGCCACCAGTGGTACTGGAGGGCGGACTTCTTCACCGAGATCTCCGACGCATCCATCGTCGAGCACGCCAAGTGGGGCAAGAAGCTTCCGACAATGCAGTCGACCATGCACCTCTACCCCATCGACGGCGCACCCCATCGCGTCGGCCCCGAAGACACGGCGTGGAGCTACCGCGAGGCCAATTGGGCCGGCGTCATCGTCGGCGTCGACCCCGACCCGGCCAACAAGGACATCCTCCGCGACTGGGCGGTGGGCTACTGGGACGACGTCCACTCCCATTCTTCAGGCGGTGCCTACGTCAACTTCATGATGGAAGAAGGCCAGGAGAGGGTGCAGGCCAGCTACCGGGACAACTACGGCCGGCTGGCGAAGATCAAGTCCAAGTACGACCCGAAGAACCTGTTCAAGGTGAACCAGAACATCGTGCCGAAGAAATAACCCGAGGGGTTTGGGAAGGAGAGGGAGAAAGGGAGAAAGGGAGAAAGGGGGCCATCGCAGATTTCGGATTTCGGATTTCGGATTTCGGATTTGGAGCCAGGCTTCGTGATAAGGGGCGAGTCTCCCCTGCTCCCCTGCTCCCCTGCTCCCCTGCTCCCCTGCTCCCCTGCTCCCCTGCGGCAACCCGCCCGATCAGAACTCGTAGCTGACGCCGAAGGACGGGATGATCGGCAGCCAGATTCAGGACGACACTGGTGGCGGTTCGGGTTCCGTCGACGCGGCTTCGATCTCTTCCTCCCCCCACGGCGGCAGGATCCGGATCAGACCCCACAGGATGAAGAACGGCAGCACCATCAGGATGATCGCCGGCAGCATCCCCTCGCGGGTGGCGAAGTCCATCTTGTACACCGTGTAGCCGAGAAAGCTCTTGGAGAAGAGCTGCCCACCGATGACCACGTTCCATCGCATGGCGAAGATGCCGATCAAGGTCAGGACCCCGGCGACGGCGTAGGCGTTCTTGCGCGCGCGTTCGGTGAGCCGCACCAACTGGGTCAACGCCAGAATTCCCAGGGGCAGCAGGGTGCCGAGGATGATCTGAACCAGGATCTGCGAGTTGAAGAGCCGCGTCTTGACCATGAAGTCGAGGCTCTTGAAGCTCTCGTCGGCCCCGGTCAGTTATCCGAGAGCGTCGACGGCCTGTTCGATCACCGCGATCATGCGGTCGAAGTCCCCGCGTTCGAAGCCCTGCGACTGGAAGAGGATGGTTCCGTCGGGGCCGATCACGAAGTTGCGCGGGATGAAACGCGAAGCGTACTGATCGTAGGCCACCTTGTCGGGGTCGCCGGCAAACGGGAGGGAATAGCCGTTCTTCTCCACGAAGGAGCCGATGACCTCGTCGTCTTCCTCACGGCCGACGACGATGAGAGCGAATTTTTCGGGATCGAACCGCCGCCAGACTTCGTTTTCGAGGTAGGGCAGCTCCTCGCGGCACGGCGGGCACCAGGTGGCAAAGAAGTTGACGAGGACCACCTTCCCCCGCTGCGCCTCCAGGCTGAAGGTCTCGCCTGCAAGGGTCACCAGTTCAAAACCCGGTGCCGGGTCGCCGGCGACCACGAGCACCGTCTCTTCGGGCGTCTGGGTGTCTTCGGGCGCCTTCGTCTCATCTTTCGGACAGCCGACCAAGAGACAGAGCACCGCCAGCAGTGCCACGAGTCCAGTTTTCTTCAAGGTCCCCTCCAGGCGAGACGGAGAATAGGCAAACCCCGCGCCACAGAAAAGTGTATCACCAGGGCGATCGAGGAGTTTTCGCCGCACGAAAATGACCTCCGTCGAACGCAGTCGCCAATATTGAGAGCGAGTCGCGTGTACTGACCCACGACCAATCAAAGGACAGATGCAACTCTCACCCGGATCGACCCTGCTGCACTACCGTCTCGTCGAACAGATCGGCGAGGGCGGGATGGGTGCGGTGTGGCGCGCCATCGACACCACCCTCGACCGCGAGGTGGCGCTCAAGGTCCTTCCCCGGCCTTCGCCGGGGACGCGGAGCGGAGCGCCCGCTTCGAACGTGAGGCCAAGGTTCTCGGCTCACTCAACCACCCCAACGTGGCCACTCTCTACGGCCTCGAAAGCGTGAGCACTCACATGGCAGCCGGGACGGCTGCTCCACCAGGAACCCAAGTTGAAGAGGAAGGGTTTGTGGCGCACGCGTCCCGCGTGCAAGCCGCGGATTTCGAATCCACGCCAAGCGCCGGTTCAAGCCTCGGGCCCCAGGCCCCAAGCCAAACCGTCTTTCTGGTGATGGAGCTGGTCGAGGGTGAAGGCCTTGATCAGCTGATCGCCCGCGGTCCGGTGGCCGCGGCCGAAGCGGTCCCGATCGCGATCCAGATCGCCCTCGGTCTGGAAGCCGCCCACGACCGCGGCATCGTCCACCGCGACCTCAAACCCGCGAACGTGATGATCCCACCCTTCGCGTGATGGACATCGCCGGCGACGGTCGTCTGCTCGCGATCAAAAGCGAGGCGATGCCCGAGGTCACCTCCCTCAACGTCATCCTCGGCTTCCCTCGCTTGCTCCAGGAGCTCCAACAGTAGGCCTCCGGTCGTTCGGTCCACCGCATCAACACCCAACTCAACCGCGCCGCCTTTTTCAAGATCGGCTACGCCTGAGTTCCCTGATCGGTGCGACCCATGCAAGTGCATCCCTCGCTTGAACCGTACGTATACCCACCATGAGCATCGGACGGTTCGTCGGCGTGGTTGCGGGGTTGATTCTGTTCATCGGCGCGGCGGTGTTCTTCTTCTTTCGCTATTCTTTCTCCGCCGAAGGTCTGTACCGGGTGCAAACAGCCTTTGGTATGGACGCGACGCTCCCCGAACGCCATGTGGTTGCAGAGGATTTCCGGGGCTGGGCCGTCCTCCACTTCGGGGTCGAGGGCGCACCGCCTCTCGCGTTGGACGGAGAGACGCTTGTGGTCGAGTACCCGTCCTCCGGCCGGCTCGAGACTTCGACGCCTGCATCCGGTGATGACAGCTTTGCCCACCGTGAGTATTTCCGGGACACGTCGCAAAGCCTGGCTCCGCTTTCACGAATGGGCGAGATCTGGGGCGAGTACAACCTGCGGGTGGTGACCGACTATCAGGGCGCTGTCAGCGGGCGTTCGACCGGTTTTTTCGTCGGCTCCATGGCCGAGTTCCGGGCGGCCGAAAGACCGCGCACGGGGTTCGAGCCGCCAGAGATCCCGCCGCTGCCGGACTGAAGTCGATCACCACCCGGGAAGATGTGCGCTCAGTCGACGGTTGCTACCTTCGCATGCGAACGACCTATCTCCTCATCGGCCACGCCAGCATGGCGCTGGGCTTCATCGGGATCTTCGTCCCGTTGCTGCCGACAACGCCCTTCGTCCTGCTGGCGGCGGCGTGTTATTCGCGAGGCTCCGAACGCTTTCACACCTGGTTGCACGAGCACCCCCGTTTCGGCCCCATGATTACCGCGTGGCGCGAGAACGGCGCGATCGGATTCCGATCCAAGATCGTGGCCACCGTCATGGTCGCCGCCTCAGTCACGTACTCGACGATCCGCCTTGATGCACCGTGGAGTGTCCTTGCGGTGTTGATCGGCGGCGCCGTGCTAACGTTTCTACTCTCCCGCCCGACGGCGGGCCCCGCGATCCAAGGAGGCCGAGTTGAAGACCGCTGAAGACATCATCCTCGACAAGAACAACGAGATCGTCCACATCAACCGAACCCAGACCGTCGCCGAAGCCATCGATCTGATGAATGCGAACAAGATCGGCGCCATCCTGGTCAAAGAGGAGGATGATCTCATCGGTATCTGGACCGAACGCGATTATCTGCGCAGCAGCAGCGACCCCGCCTTCGATCCCAAGAACGCTCAGATCGGCGACCACATGACCTCGCCGCTGCATTTCGCTGCGCACGATGCCACCCTGCCGCAGCTCGAGGAGATGTTCCTCGGTCTCTTCGTGCGCCACATCCCGGTCAAAAAGGACGACCGCATCCTCGGGATGGTCTCGATCGGCGACGTCCTCCGCGCCAACCTGCTCGCCAAGGACCGCCAGATCAAGGAGCTCAACTCGATGGCCAGCTGGCAGTATTACGAGAACTGGGGCTGGGACCGCGCCAAGAAGTAGGCGACCCCGGGCCCCGTCCGTTGTTTGTTCCCTACACCTTCTCCTCGAGTTCCGCCCAACGGCGGTAGAATTCGGCGACCTTCTCTTTCGCCTTTTCGTGAGCGAGAAAAGCCTGATGCGCGGCAGCAGCGTCTGAGGCCACCTTCGGGTCGGCGAGGTGTGCGGCCGCCGCCTCGAGCTCGGCCTCGGCTTCGAGGATGGTTTCTTCCATCACCTCGTATTCACGTTTTTCGAGGTAGGAGAGCCCGGTGCGCCGCGGCTTTTTGGATCCCCGGCCCGTCTTGTCCCGGCGCGGCGCCGTCGATGCAGTTTCGCGGTGGGCTAACCATTGATCGACATCGGCGAAAGGGGTCGCGGCGCCGGTGCCGTCCAGACCGAGCAGGACCGAACTCACCCGTTCGAGCAGATAGCGGTCGTGGGAGACCAGCACCAGCGCACCCGGGAAGTCGAGCAGGCTCTCCTCGAGCACCTCCAGGGTCGGGATGTCGAGGTCGTTGGTCGGCTCGTCGAGCAGCAGCAGGTCGGCCGGCTGCAGCATGAGACGGGCGATGTGAACGCGAGCCTGTTCTCCGCCCGAGAGCTCACTCACCGGTTGGTCGAGCTGGTCGTCGCGGAACTGGAAGCGGCGGGCCCACGTCACCACATGCACCTCGCGCCCCCGGTAGACCACCGTGTCGCCCTCCGGCGCCAGCGCGCGCCGCAGAGCCGCGGTCTGATCGAGCTGCTCCCGGCCCTGGTCGAAGTGGACGACCTGGAGATGTTCGGCGCGGCGGATGAGGCCACTGTCGGGCTCGAGCTCGCCCGCGAGCATTTTGAGCAGGGTGCTCTTGCCGCTGCCGTTGGCGCCGACCACGCCGAGGCGCCGGCCGGGGAGCAAGACGAGGTCGAGATCCCGCAGAAGCTGCCGGTCGCCCAGCGTTTTCGAAACCCCCGACGCCACCAACAACCGCTTGGTGCGGCGTCCCGAGCCGGTCATTTCGATGCCGGCCTTCGAGGTCGCAAGCTCGGCCCGGACCTGGGCGAGATCAGCGATCAGGCGCTCGGCCTCGTCGATCCGCGCCTGTGCCTTGGTGGTCCGCGCCTTGGGTCCGCGCCCGAGCCACTCCAGCTCCCGCCGCACCCGGTTGGCAAGACTGTCCCGGTACTGAGCGCGCGCCTCCAGGTACTGCGCCCGCTTCTCCAGGAACGCGGCATAGGTGCCGGCCGCGACGAAGGTGCCGCCGGGGTACTGTGGCGCCACCTCGACCACCCGGTTGGCTACCCGGTCGAGAAACGCGCGGTCGTGGGTGATGACGACGTAGGCGAGCAGCCGGCTCGAGAGGAGCATCTTCTCGAGCCACAGGATGCCGTCGAGATCGAGGTGGTTGGTGGGCTCGTCGAGAAGCAGCACTTCCGGATCGGCGGCGAGGGCGGCGGCGATCGCCAGCCGTTTGCGCCATCCGCCCGAAAGCTGGTCAACCGGTTGGTCGGGAGCACGGAAACCGAGTTGGTCGAGGGCGATGGCGACGCGGACCTGGCGTTCGGTCTCGTCCTCGTTCGCCCGCACCTCGCGCTCCGCGCCATGCGTCACCACCTCGATCACGGTGGCTCCGGGCTCAAAGACATCGTCCTGGGGCACATCGGCCACCCGCAGGTGGCGTCGCCGATGCATCTCGCCGGCATCGGGACTGTCGGTGCCTGCCAGGATGCGCAGCATTGTGGTCTTGCCGGCGCCGTTGGGTCCGATGACGCCGACGCGGTCACCCTCGCTGATGGTGAGGCTCAAACCATCGAACAGGGTCCGGGGCCCGAACGACCGGGAGATCTCGCGAGCGGTGATCAACGGCGCCATGCAGCCGAGAGTATAGGCTGTTCGATGGTTCCTCCCGTCGCATCGATCCCGTCCGGCTGTCATCGAGTCGCGAATCGATCGGCCATCGTTCATTTCCAGCTCCGGGCGGGATCCAGGGTCGCCCTGCGAGCGCTTGCGCCGTTCGCCCGCTGTGCGGTGACGGTTCAGAATGGCTCGTGCCACACGGTGGATCCCCGGTCACCGGGTCCCGGTGGGTTCGAGATCCTCGAACAACCGGCTCGAGGCGAAGACTAACGGAGCAGCCGATCCAGTTCGTCCGCCGAATCGACGATCTGTCGCGCACCCGCGGCCTGCAGGCGTTCGCGGCCCGCGAGACCCCAGCTCACACCGATGAATGGCAGAGCAGCGGCGCGGGCGACTTCGAGGTCGACCTCCATGTCGCCCACCATCACCGCTTCCCCGCGCGAACATCCGGTATTTTCAAGCAACCGCTCGACCATGTCGGGCGCGGGTTTGAGACGCACGACGTCGCCTCCCCCCACCACGGAGGGGATGGCCTGGGACCACCTGAGACCGGAGACGATGGCGCGCGCCGACGGGCCCGGCTTGTTGGTGGCCACCGCCAATTTGCCCTCGGCACCGAGACCCCGGACCAGCCTGTCGATGCCGGGATACGGTCGCGTGTGGACCAGCAGCGCGTCGCTGTAGTGCCGCTCGAAGAGCGGGCGCGCCGCATCCACCAGAGCCGGATCGGCCAGCGCGCGCTCCAGCAATCGGACCACACCGTTGCCGACGAAGGTCGCGATCTCCTCGACCGGGAGGGAGGGACGACCGAAATCCTCGAGCACCCGGTTCACGGCATTCGCCAGATCCAGCCGCGAGTCGACGAGAGTTCCGTCGAGGTCGAAGATCACGAGCGCGGGTCTCACGGGCCACATTATGCCCGTATCGGCAAGGGCCGGCCCGAAATGTCGCGGATGCATCCATTCCCGCGCAGCTGCCGGCTCTGGAATTGCCGAAGGAAGACACCTTCAACCCGATCGCCCCTCTCCAGGTTTCCCACGACGAATCATGCTGACAGCCGAAACATCCTATGTGCGCGCGGCGTGTCTTCGGGCGGAGTCACTCTTCCTTTGTCTCGTCAGACGCCGACGCGTCGCGGAGGGCCTTTCTCGAGCGCGCGATGCCCGCGGCGCCGATGGCTATGAACGCGCAGCCGATCGCGATGAACGCGGAGTTTCCCCTCATACCGATCGTGATGAACGCGATCCCGATGAACAGGAATGCCGTGAGGGCAAGAGGTCGCTTTTTCTTATCGCTCATGTTCTGGCGCTCCCTTCTCGAGGGACTTTCTCACTACATGGCCGGAAACGCCATTCGAAATTTCAGAAGTGGAACGCTACTCTCAGGAAATCACTGCCTACTGCCTTCCCAGTCCTTCTTGTGCTTCCCATTGAGATTTTCGTGGGGGTCTCCCCAGTGCTGGACGCTGTTTTTGCCGGCGGGATCGGTGATGGTCACACTCCTGACCGCTCCATCCGGCCCTACCTGAAACGCCCAGGTCGTCCCCGTGGAATCCAAAAAAGTGGTGCCACCCTTGAACTCGAGGACCGCGGGCGACACGTCGGCCCACAGTGGAATCGCCACCAGAAACCCGCCGCAGACCGTCTCGACGCTCCAGGTCCGCAGCCCCTGCGGGTCATCCGCCGTGTTGTAATGACCTTCGAAACGGTTGCGTTTCCCGGGGTCGGCGATCTTCTTTTCCGCATTGAACCGGGAGAGGGCCTCGCAGTACTCGGACTCGTACGCGGCCTCCGTTGCCTGAGGTTCCGGCGGCCGGGTGGTCGGGGCGGCCGCGACAGCCCGCGAGGGAGGCTTGGCGGCGGTGCCCCTATCCTGCGTCTGTTGGGCCCAGGCAAAGGTCGGCGCCACCAGGGAAGCCAAACCCAGAACAAACGCCAACTTCGGGCCGTCACCGACGACCGTGAGCTTTGGAAAACGATCCAACATCATGTCCTCCCCGGAACCGCGGGTTCTCTGCAAATTTCCCGGCCGTCAACGCCAGGAATCGTCGCCGACTTCTTGCACCGAATGAACTACAAGGATGATACTACATCTCAATCAATAGCGAACATCACAAGCGATGGGGAAGAGAAAACGGCGCGCCGGATGAAAATCCTATAGGCTACACCTGGAAGATGACTGACACCACCGAACGAACCGTCGACTGTCCCCACCGCGTGACGTGCGGCGCGTGTTCGTTTCTGCTCCGGCCCTATGGCGAACAGATCGAAAGTAAGCGCCGCCGGCTCGCGGAGGTCCTCAACGAAAAGCTGCGCCTCACCCCCCGCCAGGTCCTCGGTACCCTGCCGTCTCCACGGATCGAGGGCTACCGCAACCGGGCCAAGATGGCGATCTCCTCGAACCGCGAGCACGTGTCGTCGCTCGGCTACTTCCAGCGCCGCACCCGTGAGGTCGTGGATGCACCCCACTGCGGAGTGCTCGTTCCCGAACTGCTCGAGACCACGCAGCAGCTACGCCGTCTGCTGAATTCCCGCGCCCGTTTCCCCTTCGCGCTGCGCCACATCGATCTGCGTTGCGGCAGCGACCCGGCACGGCAGCACCTGACCCTGGTCATCAAGGCCGAAAAGCTGCCCAAGCTGCCCATCGAGGCCATCGCCGATGCCTGCCCCCACGTCGCCGGCATCGCGATCAACCTCAACCCGAAGGGCGGCCCCCAGGTCATCAAGGGGCCGATCGAACCCGTTTTCGGCGCGCGCGAGGTGTTTATCGAATCGTCCGGGCTCACCCTCCGGGTCTCGCCCGGTTCCTTCTTCCAGGTCAACCTCGGGCTGCTCCCCGAGATCCACGCACAGATGGCGGAGTTTCTGGCTGGCGGGAACCTCCTCCTCGATCTCTACGCCGGCGTCGGCACCCACGGCCTCGCCCTGCGCGAGAATTTCCGAAGGGTCCTCTGTGTCGAAGGTGTCCGAAGCTCGGTGGCGGACGCCAAGGCTTCGATCACTGCGGGCAGGGTTGACAACGTGGAGATCATCGCCAGCCCGATCCACCGCGCCATCCGACGCCTGCGTACGGAGAAACCCGAGGCCATCATCCTCAACCCCGCCACGGCCGGCGCTGACCCGCCCACGCTCGAGACGATCATCGACTCGACGGCGCGATCCCTCGCTTATCTCTCGTGTGACCCCGAGACGCTCGCGCGGGATCTCGCGGCGCTCGTCAAGGGCGGCTTCAAGCTGGTCACCGTCCAAGCCGTCGACATGATGCCGCAGACCAACCAGGTCGAAAGTCTGGCCCTGCTGCGCCGCTGAACCGCGCAAGGGCATCCTCTGTTGCGACCGGGCAACACGGATGCAGCGGAACGCAAGTCAAAACAAAAGACGGGGCGCCGAATGGCGCCCTCTTTATTGAAAGCCCCGTCGGTTCGGCGGGCTACCTCACCTCGGTCATGACGCGGATCGAGGAATCGATGACGCCGTCCTCGGCCTTGGCGGCGGCGGACTCCGGTGAATTGAGCCAGGACATCATGGCGTCCATATCGAGGATCTCCACCAGCAGTCCGACCCGTTTTGGATCGTCCGGGCTTGAGAAGACCTTGATGGCGCCGGCGCCGTGCTCGGCAAATATCTCGCGGCGGCTGTTGGGCCCCGTCCACGCGGCAAGCCAGACGTCCTTGTCCTTCACTTCGTGGGTGATGCTGACGAAGGTCTTGCCGGCATCGGCGGGCAGGTCGCTGTTCCAGACGTCATCCGCGATCTGCCACCCAGCGGCGGTCTTCTGCCACACCTCGACGTACTTGCCGGTGTCGACCGGCGAACCGTCCGCGGCAAACAACGAGTAGGTGCCCGCCCTGTAGCCGAGATCACCCGAAACGGCGGCCTCGATGGTGTCGATCTCACCGGTGATCCCGCCCTCGATCAACTCCCCGAACGCCGCTCTGACGGCCTCACTGCCTTGCGCCATGGGGGTGTTCGGCGCCATCAACCGGGCGTCTGACGTGTACATGGACACCAGCAGATCGAGGTCCCCCGTGTTGAGTCCCTGCTCCCAACGCTCTGACATCGCGGCAAGTTCGGGGCTCGGTTGGGCCCCCTGCGGGGCGCAGGCGGCGAGGACAACGATCGCGAGGATGGCCACGAGCGGAAGCCTTTTGGCCGAGCGGACAGCTATTCTCATCAGGTTTCGCATCAAACATCTCCTTTGGGTCGAACGTGGGTGGAGTGCGTCGCCCGCGGCTGGTCCGCAGGTTCGAACGACGATCTCCGGTTGAGTCCGTCATGACGCTGGCTGATCTCTCGCACAAAATGAGATTCAATCTAAAATAGGTCGCCAACAGGGCAATGTCAAGCGGATCGGCGCCTGCACCGGGTGGCCCGGCTCGAAGTATCAATCGCCGGCAGCGCAGCCTCCGCCAGGTAAGTCTGTGATCCGCGCCACCACACGGGGGCGCCGCTCTCGATACTCTCGAATTCGAGCGGTTGAGCGTGAACCTTCATATCTCACCAGGTTTCGTCACGAGGGCGACGAGGCGCCGTGGCCAGGCGGGTTTTCTCGCCTTGGGGCGCGCAGGCGTACTTTGCAGTACGTTGAGCAGCCCCCAAGGTGAGGAAACACGGCTGGGTAGGATGCATCGTCGGCCGCAGTCGACACCTGGTGAGATATGCAGGTTCTGGGCGGCGCCGGCGCTGAGAAGGGACGACGGGGTGAACCTCAAGCGATGGATCGGGCTGGCGACGACCCTTCTGTGCGCGGCCTCGGCCCTGGGGGCGGGGCCGATCGAGTCGGCCATCACGACCACGACGCTGACCCTTCCTCAGCAGCTCGAGTACTCGTCCTCCAGCCGCTGCACCTGGGACCCCTGCACCCTCGGACCGCGTCTGTACCTGGCGCCGCGGGTAGACGGCGGCTTTCTGGTGGGCTGGACCGACAGCTCGGGCAACGGCCACGTGAGTGTGGTCTCGGGTTCGGCGATCACAGCAACCCACACGTTCTCCGGTCGCAAGGTCCGCGGTCTGGTGGCCCACGGCGACGGAACCTACGCGGTCTTGCTCAAGGACGGAGTCATCCTCCACCTTTCCAAGCGGGCAGCCAACGGATCGCAGATCTGGATCACCAACCTCAATTACACGTTGACCGAGGATTCGTCGCCGCTCGGAGACCACCGGTTGGCCTACGGCAACGGTCTGTATGCCGCCTACTGGGCGGTCCACGGCGTGTCCGGATGGGTCGAAGGCCACGAGGGCGACCAGCTGCAGTACGTCAACGACGCCGGCGTCCTCCAGGGCGGCGGGTGGACCTGGGGCTGTTCGCATTCGATGGCCGAGTTGGTGGGCTACCACCCCGGCGACCAGGCGTTCACCAATTTCTGTTCCACCGACTGCTACCCGGACCCGCCGGGCCTCAAGATGAACCACGGGACCAACATCCAGACAGCGCAAGGCGATTGCGGAGGCGGTGTCTCCCTCCAACTCGGGCAGATGGCCGCCGCCGAAACCGGTTGGAAAGTGGTGTTCAACGCAGAAAACCCCGACCCGTCCTTGACCTCAGGGGTCGGTCTCGCCACCGCCGGCGGCAGCGCCGGCACCACCGTCGTCTGGTTGACCGATACCAACGGCCGTCAGGAGAGCGACCCGGTGCTCGCGCGTCTCGGCGCGCAGACGCCGCCGCGCTATCTGGTCGGATGGAAGACGCTCGACGACAGGGTCTTTCACATCGGTCTCGTCAACGACTCCGGGGTCTTTCTCGAGGGGCCTGAATCCATGCAAACCGATGGGCCCGGCTGGGGCCTGCGCGACGACTCATTCAAAACGACGCCCGACGGCGGCGTCGCCTGGCTCCAGGGCAACGCCGGCTCGTCAACCCTCAAGCTCCACCGCTATGGGGTCGTCGCGGTCTTCGCTGACGGTTTTGAGTCGAGTTCGATGAACGCGTGGAGCTCCTCCACAAACTGAACGCCGCCGCGGGTGGGCGTCCCGCCCGCACAAACTGGCCTCCCAAAGGACGGGTAAACCTGGAGGCCGGAGGCAACGGGCATTCGCAATGTCACAATGAGCCATGGCTCTTCTTGCGCGATGCCTCGGGTGCGTTCTCGCGGTGGCCGCCCTCCCTCTGTGGGCGATGCCGGCGCCGGAATTTCTGGTTGACGCGCCTCCTGAACTCGCGGCGGTTGCCCGGGAAGTTCGCGCACTCGAAAAGGACGATTTCTCCCAGACGCTCCTGCTCACCGGCACGACCGGGTTTTCGTCGCCCGTCAGGGTGGTGCTGGTTCCCGAGACGTCGCCGCTGGCACAGGAGGTGCCGTCGTGGGTCAGCGGGTATGCCATGGGCGACGAGGCGACGATCGTGCTGTTTCCGTCCAGGGTCCGCTCCTACCCCGACAACAACCTTCGCACCCTGGTCCACCATGAGGTGGCTCACGTGTTGGTGGCGCAGGCCGCGCGCGGACGCCCGGTCCCCCGTTGGTTCAACGAAGGCGTGGCGACGGTCGCGGCCCGCGAGTGGGGCGTCGAGGACCGGGCGCGTTTTGCGATCGCGGTCATAGGAGGGAGGGCCCGCACAACCAGGAGTCTGGACGCCGGGTTCCAGGGCAGCGACGCCGAGGTTCGACGGGCTTACGCCCTGTCCGCGGCCTTCGTCCGCTCCCTCCAGCAGGACTATGGGTCGCTCGCGCCGGCCACCATTCTGCGCGGTATCGGCGGCGGTCGTGATTTCGAAGAGGCCTTCTTCCAGACGACCGGGGTCCCGCTCTCAAGGGCGGAGAACATCTTTTTCGAAGAGGACGCCTTCTGGAACACCTGGCTGCCCTTCCTCACCTCGACCGGCGCGCTGTGGATGGCAGTCACCCTGCTCGCGCTGGTGGCCATCCACCGCCGGCGGGTCCGCAGCCGCCAGATGATCGAGGAGTGGGATGAGGAGGACGAGCGAGCCGGTGCGGGCCTGCGGGGCCGGGTCCTCCACGGCGACGACGAAATCGTCAACTGACGCCAGTTCCGGCGAGCTGCGTGCCGGTGGATCAGTCGGTGATCTCAACCGCCATCGCGTAACACATCTCGCGGCTCTCATCGGCAATCGCTGCCCACTCCAAAACCCGGTAGATCCCGCTTGCGTCGAGGTGGCGGTTCCTGAAACCGTGGGTCGGTTCCCCCGCTGCCAGCCGCTCCATTTCGAGCATGGTGTGGATGCGGTCATCGGGGTGAACCCGATCGAGAAACGAAACCTCGAGAAGTTCCCGTTCGCTGTAGCCGAGGACGTCACACACGGCCTGATTGAAACGAAGAAACCGGCCCTCGACAAGATCCGCGACGACCACCATGACATGTGGGTGATCGAAGAAATTCGAGACGACCGTGTCGGCCATCATCCGCTTCGCGGCGGAAGTTACATCAGGCTCCAGTTCGGCACGACACAGACGCTCCACCTCAGCCACTCGAGCGCGGAACTCTTCCGAGACTTCCTGGAAGGAGCAGTGAGTCGACATTGTCTGGTGATGTTCTGGAACCGAGACCTAGCGGACAAGCGTACAGGAAAACCGATCGTTCGAACAGCAGAACCTCTCGCGACGACTCCGCGGCGAATGCACGAGTGGAGTTGATGCCCTCGAAGTGGTAGGTTTCCCGGGATCGGAGGGTCCCGACATGCAGCCCAATATCCATCTCCAACCCGGACTCGTCGACAACACGAAGGACTTCACCGATCTGTTCTTCAGCCGTTTCGAACTGCGCCCAGCGCCGGCGCCGCTTGAATTGGCGGAAGACGTGTCCAAGACCTACTCCTTCCCAACCTTCTATGCCGATGTCACCTGCGCGATCGCGATCTTCCTCTGCGACTACCGGCGCGCGCAGGCAATGATGCCCCACTCGTCCATGCAACCGGTGAAGATGCCCGGGGGCCGGGCGGTCGTCCTGCTCTCATGCTACGAGTACAAGAAGGTCATGAACATCGCGCCCTACAACGAGATCGCCATGACCATTCCGATCATGGTCGACGGCTGGGCGCCGCCGCTCCTGCCGCTGGTGATGGATTTTGCAAAAAAGGGCTACTACGTCTTCTCGATGCCGGTGACCTCGCTTGAAAACCAGATCCGCGGCACCCGGATCTGGGGTCTGCCGAAGATCGTCGAAGAGATCGACGTCGCAGCCGAGGACGGCCGCTGTACGACGGTGGCCCGCGACGGCAACGGCGATGTCTATTTCGAGCTCACCGTGCCGACGGGCGGGTCGCCAAAGCACTTCGACGAGACCGGCCACCTCTACAGCCTGCGCGATGGCCAGCTCCTCAAGAGCCGCACCTGTTTCAAGGGCGACTTCAACGTCACCACCAATGCGAGCCTGCTGTGGAAGAAGAGCGTGCGGTCGGAAACCCCGGCGTTGAAGCTCGGCGCCTCGCCGCGCGCCGATGCGTTGAAAGCCCTCGAGATCGAAGAGACCGCCTTCCAGTTCCGCTTCGCCTCCAGCATGAACAGCTGTTTCGATCTGCCGCTCGAGGACAGGTAAGGCGGACCCTCGTTCCTCCGATCCGCGGCGTCCGGCAGCAGGAATGATCGCGACGGGGATGGTTGTTGCAGCCGGTGGGGATGCCATCCACAACCAACGGAAAGCAAACGCGGCCACCGCACCTTGATGAGGAGCTCCGAGAATGCCAGATGATCCGAACCCGCCGATCGACAGCGATGACGACCAGACGATCTCGGTCAGCGGAGGCCCGGCCGGCGACGGCGAGGCCACGATGTCGAGCGAGGACGACCACCGGCGGCGCGCCGCCCGGGACCTGCCCTTCACCGTTGCCGGCTACCGGATCCTGAGCCAGCTCGGCCGCGGCGGCACGGGGGTGGTCTGGGAAGCGGAACAGGAACACCCGAAAAGGCGGGTGGCGCTCAAGGTCCTGCGCCGCGACCACCTGATCGACGACTACCACACGAAGATGTTCCAGCGTGAGGTCGAGACCCTGGCCCGCCTCAAACACCCCAACATCGCCGCGATCTACGAGTCCGGTCACACCGAAGACGGCCACGACTATTTCGCCATGGAGCTGGTTCAGGGTGAGACTCTCGGCCGGTGGCTCGAGGCACGACCCAAGACCATCGATGCCCAGGAACTCCTTCTGCGTCTGCACCTGTTTCAAACCATGTGCGACGCGGTCCACTACGCCCACCAGCGCGGTGTCATCCACCGCGATCTCAAACCCGCCAACATCATCGTCACCAGCGAATCGACATCTCTGACCATCGCCACCACCGGCGCCACTAGACCCACCCTCAAGATCCTCGATTTCGGCCTCGCCAGGATCACCGATTCCGACGTCGCGGTCACCGCCATGTCGGAGATCGGCACCATCAAAGGCACCCTGCAGTACATGAGTCCGGAGCAGGCCCGCGGCGACATGGACGCCATCGACACCCGCACCGATGTCTACGCCCTCGGCGTCATCCTCTACGAGATGCTCGCCGGCGGGCTGCCCTACGACGTGTCGCCGGCCGCCATCGCCGAGGCGATTCGCGTCATCTGCGAGGACCCACCCAAACCCTTGCGGACGACGTTTCACGGTGTGCGCAGGCTCGACGCCGATCTCGAAACCATCGTCGGCAAGGCCCTCGAGAAGGACGCCGATCGCCGCTACGCCTCCGCTGCGGCCATGGCCGAGGACGTGGAACGCCACCTCGAATCGCAACCGATCCTGGCGCGGCCGCCGAGTGCGCTCTATCAGATGCGGATGTTCGCGCGCCGCAACCGCACCCTGGTCGGCAGCGCGACCGTGGCTCTGGTCATGTTGGTGGCGTTCGCGATCGCCATGACGGTGCAGGCGGAGAGGATCCGCCGTGAGGCCGAGCGCGCCAACCGCGAGGCGGCCACTGCGCGCGAGGTCTCGGAGTTTCTGATCAGTCTGTTCGACCGCTCCGACCCCACTCTGGCCCAGGGCGAGGAGCTGACCGCTCGCCAACTGCTCGACAGCGGGGCCGACCGGATCGAAGAGCTCGACGATCAACCCCAGACCCAGGCGGCGTTCATGGAGACCATGGGTCGGGTCTTTTCGACTCTCGGTGAATTCGACCGCGCCGCGCCGCTGCTCGAGCGGGCTGTCGGCACCCGTTCGCGGTTCGCCGACGACGACGAGCTCGCGCTGGCGGGAGCGCTCTTCTACCAGGCGACACTTCTCGATCTCGAAGGCCATTACGTGGAGGCCGAGGCGCCGGCCCTCCGATCGGTGGAGATCCGAGAACGACGACTCGGCGACCAACCCGAGCTCGCCTTCAGCCTCAACACCCTCGGCAACGTCCTCTGGCACCAGGGCCGGCTCGACGAGGCCGAGGCGATCCACCGCCGCGCCCTTGCGCTGAGAGAGAGCATTCTACCTCCAGGTCACACCGACATCGGCCAGAGCGTCCACAACCTCGGGGCCCTGCGCTATTTCGCCGGCGATCTCGCCGAGGCCGAGAGCCTGTGGCGCCGATCGGCCGAGATCGAAGAGGCAAACCACGGGCCCAACGACTGGAACCTCGCCACCAGCCTCCACACTCTGGCCATCGTGTGCCAGGACCAGGATCGATTCGACGAGGCCCTCGCCCTCGAACAACGGTCGCTCGCGATCCGCGAAAAAGTACTCGGCCCCGACCACCCGCACGTCGCCCTCAGCCTGACGACGCTCGGCAATATCTACCGTGGCATGGGTGACCCGGCCGCCGCCGAGCCCGCGATCCGCCGTGCCATAGCGATTGCACAAGCGGCCTGGGGGCCGGCCCACGGCGAAGTCTTCTGGATGCGGCGGAGCCTGGCGCGGACGCTGATCGACCTCGGGAAACTCGAGGCCGCCGAGGCGGAGCTCGACGACCTGTTGGCGGCCATCGAGGCGGCGGGGGCTGATGACGAGGCGCCGCCGGTTCTCGAAACCCTCGGTGGGCTCTATGTCCGGCAGCGGCGGTTTGAAGAGGCCGAACGGTTCTACCTTCAGGCCATCGCCGACGTCCAGGCAAACTCGCCCGACGAACCGTATCTCGGCCTCCTGACGGCCGAACTCGCCCGCGTATATCGCGACACAGGGCGCCCGGAAGCGGCCGCAACCACGCTGCGACGTGCCGTCGAGCTGATGGAGGCGAGTTGGGGACCCGATGACCCTGACTACCTGGAGGCAGCCTCCGAACTCGAAGTGCTCATCACGAACGCGAATCGCTGAAGTCAGGGCACAACCCGAAGCGCTGTCCCGAATCTGGACAGTCTGACGGCACCCGCGAACATCCAAACGGCGAGAATCCTGGCACCATCATTGCATTTCGTGCAGTCGGGAGGCAGACATGCCCTACTGGATTCACGACAATGGGGAAACAACCGGGCCGATGCGGGCCATCGACGTCCTTCGTTGTGCGCAACCGACAACCCGGGTCTGCGACGGTGAGAATTGGTTTTACCTTGATGGAGGCCCCGATCTGGCCGAAACGAGGTTCATGGACGCCGAGCACCGCGAACCCAGCCAGGCCGGCGCACGGGTGACGATCCGCTGATCGGACCGCCGCCGTTTTCCCGGTTGGAGACCCACCCCCAGCCGCCGTCATCCCGTCAGTCATCAGCCAGAGACACGAATCGACCGCCCGGTTATGCCACGGCCAACGCGCGACGGCGTCCTCGAAGAGCGCCATCGCCTCTTCACGCCGGCCCTGATTTTTGAGGGCGGCACCGTCGACCCAACCTGGACCAGGAGATAGACCCCGTCGGGGACCACGCTCACAGTCCTTGACGGCACCCGGTAAAAAACACCTCGACCGGCTGCGAACCGCCTGGGCGACCTATTTCGAATCCCTCTTCAAGGTCATCGGAAGGAGCGAACCATGAGCCGATTCAACGCATTTCTTCACCGGACTGAGGAACGGCTGGTCGTTGTTTTTGAACATCTCGGCAAACTCATCCCAGTTCGTGGGCTCCACCTGCCCGTCCCAGAAGAAACGAAGATCACGCCAGGATGGCGACGCCTGAAGCACGATCCGCCAACCGGAGGGGACGCTCTTCAGAGTGTTCACCCTGCAACTGATTCTTGATTTCTTGATACGATGCCCTCATTATCCCGACCCGCAGGGCAATGTCAGGCTGCCGCCAGCGGTAAGCCCGCTCGCCGCGGCGCTGGTCGCTGCGCGTGGTACGATTTAAGACGTGCCACTATTTTCGGCCTTGCCCGCTATCAATGACGCTTCCCGTGTCGTCCGTGGATCCATCCAGGCTCCCGGAGAGGTGATGTCATGAGCGCTGAACGCCGCCTCAAACGACACCTCCTACAGGGCCTGGCTGAAGAGAACATCGAAATCATCCGCAACCAGCCGCGGGGGACCATCCGACGCGCCCGGGCCGCCAGGAATCTTCGCATCCGACGCGCGCTCTTCGCGGGCGGCGGAACGCTGATGTTCGTCTCGACCGTCTTGCTGATCCTCGGCATCAGGTCCGCCGCGAGTTCCAGCGGCAACCCAGCCGATTCCCCCGATGCCTACATGCTCCCCCCGGCAATGAGCGTGCCGGAAAACACCAACGTCGGCAGCCGCCTCGACGATCTGACCAACATGCTCACCGGCGGTAAGGTGCGCGCGATCGATCCCGCTGTCATCCCGCTGGCCGTGCACAGAATCGTCGTCGACCCGGGCCACGGCGGCATCGACAGCGGGACCAAGCTGGACGACTGGGGAATATATGAATCGGACCTGACCTGGGACATCGCCACCCGGCTGCAGGTCTTGCTCACCAGAGCCGGCAGCCAGGTGATCATGACCCGCAACGGCGACGAAAAGGTCTCGGTGCAAGCGCGCGCGGAGATCGCCAACCAGTCGCGCGCCGACCTCTTCATCTCGATCCACGTCAATTGGCTGCCCAACCGGGAGGCGCGGGGATTCGAAACCTACTCCGCAGGCGCCACCGTCGACCCGTTCCTCAGAGAGCTTGCCGCCGCGGAAAACCTCGACTCCGGTTTCTCCGTGGCCGACACCAGGCGGCTGCTCGACGGCATCTACCTGGGAGTCCGCCAACAGGAATCGCAACGTCTCGCCGAGTGGGTCGGTCAGGCGCTGTATGGAACCCTGAAAACCAGCAACCCTGAGATCATCGACCGCGGGGTGAGACAAGCGCCTTTTGCGGTCCTCGTCGCCACCGATATGCCGGCCATCCTGGCCGAGGTCGCGTGCCTCTCGAACGGCCGGGAAGCGCGACTCCTGGCCCTGCCGAAGTACCGTCAAAGCATTGCCGAAGCCCTGTTCACGGGCATTCAGGGCTATGCGCTCGAAGTCAGCGCCGCCGAAAAAGGGGATGAATCATGACCGAAAAGAGCGAAGATCTGCTGATCGGAATCGACCTCGGGACCTCGCAGAGTGCGATCTCCACGTCGACCGGCGAGCACCACGTGGTTGACAGCTACGTCGGCTGGCCGGTGGACGCCGTCGCCCGCAAGATCCTCAAACGAGATGTGCTTTTCGGCCGGGAGGCCGTCGAAAACCGCACCATGCTCGACCTCCATCGTCCGCTCGAGCGCGGCCTCCTCAAGGAGGGAGCCGAAAAGGACCAGCAGGCGATCCGCGAATTGCTCGCCCACCTGATGGACCTCGCTGGAGTGGCCGCCGAGCGCAAAAAGGGCACCAAGGTCCGGGCGGTCGTCGGCGTCCCCGCCGAGGCTCTCCGGGTCAACAAGCAACACGTTCGCGAGGCGATGCGCGGTTTTGTCGACGGGTTGATCATCGTCTCCGAGCCCTTTGCCGTCGCCTACGCGCTCGACGCCCTGCTCCACGCCATCGTCGTCGACGTCGGCGCCGGAACCACCGATTTCTGCGTCATGAGGGGCCGCTACCCCACCGAGGAAGACCAGCGGACCCTCACCAACGCCGGCGATTGGGTCGATGAACAGCTGGCCAAGCTGCTCAAGGAACGGCACCCTGGAATCAGCGTATCGATCCACACCGTTCGCGGCTGGAAGGAGCAGTCAAGCTTCATGGGCAAGCCGCCCAAACCGGTGGTGGTCTCGGTGCCGATCGCCGGCAAGCCCTCGGAGATCGATATCACCGAGGAAATGCGCCAGGCCTGCGAGGCCCTCGGCCCGCCGGTGGCCGAGACCATGCTCGACCTGATCGCCGCGGCGGAGTCGGAGTACCAGGAGCAGGTCCGCAACAACGTGATTCTCGCCGGCGGCAGCTCGGCGATTCCGGGATTCGACGTCTTCCTCGCCAACTCGCTGCGCGAATTCGGCGGCGGCAAGATCCGCAAGGTCAAGGACCCGGTTTTCGTCGGTGCCGACGGCGGCCTCGCCCTCGCCAAGGACGCACCCAAATCGGACTGGGAGAAGCTGCCCGGATAAACGACCCCCCGGCTATTCCTCCGGCTCGCGCCACGCAGACCACCACGAAGTGCGGGTGTCTGTTCAAGACCTCCCGGTTGTCCGGTAAGATAAAAAGCAGCGTCACCTCGGATGTATGAAAGGACACCGTGCTCGAAAAGCGACCGTTGGTTCTAGTGGCCGGCATCGGGCGGAGCTCGTTTGACGGGCTGGCGCCGGTGCTCGACCGTCAGAAGCTCGAGGTCGTCCAGGTGACCTCGGCCGAGGATTCGACCAAGCTCGCTTTTGCAGACCGGGTCGACCTCGTGATCCTCGACGCCGAACCGGCCACGATGAGTCTTGCGGAGGTGGTTCGGATCATCCGGTCGAAGGCGTCGGCGTCCAACAAGGCATCGCTCCTCGTACTCGCCAGACCCGGAAAGGCGGATGAAGCTCTCGCGCTTGTCGGCCGAGGCGTCAACCGGGTCATGCTCGCGGGCGACCCCCCCGAACTCATCGGCCAATGCGCGGCCGACCTCCTTGCCATCGCCCCTCGGACCACTCTGCGCCTCGCCACCCGGCTCCTGGTCGAAGTCGCCGATGGCGCCGACGAGGCGTTGGGCGCCGTCGTCAACCTCTCCGCTTCCGGCATGCTCGTGGAGACGGATACCTTTTTCCTGCCCGGACAGCATGTCGTCATTTCGATCGACGTGCCGGAACAGACCGAGCCCCTGACCGTCAAGGCAGAGGTCGTGCGTCAGGCCCACCCCAAGCGCGACGGCGTCGCGGGCATCGGCGTCCGCTTCCTCAAGTTCGCCGGCGACAGCCGCCAACGCCTCGACGCCATCCTCGGCGACGCATTCGACACCCCTCTCCCCTGACGAAACCCACGCCACTTTGGACCCTCAGTGGGGTAAGCCTCGGCCCACCTTCAGCGGCGCCCACCCGCCTCCCCTCACAACACACCACCCGATCGTCCCCGAAGGTCATTCAAATTAGGTGCGTTGTGACCTTAGAAAATAAATGCCAAGTCCGAAATAACAAAGTGGTAGAATAGAGCCGAGGGTAGAAAACAGAATTCCTGGAGAGCCGATGACCGCTCAGGTCGCGGAAACCGTCCGCATCAACGACACGATCTACGACCTCTGCGGAGTTCGCGGCGAAGGTCTCTTCGACCCCGAAGTCCACGGCATCGAGACATCAGCCCCGAATTCCGCGTGTTGGCGCGGCTGCATCTGCGGCTATGCCATCAGCAACGACCACCTCGTGCTCGACACCCTTCAACTCTGGTCACAGCCCGACCGCTGGCGCTCCAACCGCCAGATTCTCGACCGCTTCTTCGGCGACTACCTCGCCCTCGATGACGAGCAGCCCTGGATCAACGCCAAGGGTCTCGCCCTCCTCGTCCCCTTTACCGGAGGCCTCCTGCTCGGCGCCGACTTCATCGAAGAGCTCTACGTCCACATGGGTTTTCACCCCGCCTACAAGTACCAACACGTCCTCGAACTGACCTTTGAGACCGGCCAACTTCTGAGCCAGAGCGACCGCTCGATCGAGATGGAGGAGATCCGGCTCCGCGAAGGCCGCGGCGACGGCAAGCGCTCCAAGGACGTCGTGGCGTGGATCAACGACTGCTTTCGGATTGACTACTGATCATGGAAACTCCAACCCACGACCTGCCGGCCAACGGTCTCGAACCGACCACCCTCACCGACGAGGACTGGGATGCCGTCCAACGTTACGCCCAGGCTATCTTTGCTTGCGGCACGTACTCGATCCACGGTCCAACGCACTGGAACCGCGTCGAAAAGGCGGGCCTCGAACTCGCTCACGAGACCGGCGCCGACGAAACCGTCGTCCGCCTCTTCGCCGTCCTCCACGACACCTGCCGTCTCAACGACGACAAAGACCCCGGTCACGGCCCCCGCGCCGCTGACATGCTCGGCACCCTCATCGGCATCCTCCTCACCCTCGACCCCCGTCGCCTCGTCCTCCTCGAACAGGCCATCCGCCACCACACCGACGGCATGACCTCCGACGACCCCACCATCGGCACCTGCTGGGACGCCGATCGGCTGGATCTCGGCCGAGTGGGCAAGAACCCGGAGGCGAAGTACATGAGCACGGAGGCGGGAAAGAAGCGGGTCGCTATCGTCTGAAGCACCACATCAATTCGGTCTTCGAGGATTTCGGGTATGGCGTACATCCCCACCATTGACCTCATGCTCCCGAATCCTTGAATTCAATCCGTTAGGGTTTCAGACGACAATCGGCGATCGGCTGAGCGCTGGCTGCAGTCACCCTCCCCCACTCCGCAGCCTCTCGTATTTCACTCTGACCTCATCCTCACCGTAGGATCGCTCGAGACGACGAACGATGAAGTGGCCGCGTGCCATGTCCTGGAAATGATCGATGAAGAGGACGTTGATGGTGGCGCCGCCGAGAGCCCCGATGACGGGCACTCCCTGGGCCACGATCTTCTCGCCGACCACGGCGTTGAACCGCGCGGCGATCTGCGCCAGCAGACGGACGATGACCGGCGCGCCATCCTCGACGACCGTTCTGCCGGCGATGTATTTGGCGGCCTCGCTGACGGCGCGGGCCAGGGCAGCACGGACGGCGAAATAACCCGACTCGGTCGCGTCGTCTTTCTGCGAGGGCCCGCCCATGGCGAACACCTCGAGACAGGCCATCTTCGCCTCCGGCGTCGTCAGATCTTCCCCCTCGCTGCGGGCGATGTCGGCGATGGAGCGCAGAATGATGGTCGTGGTGATGGGAAGCTCGATGGGGAGTGCGGCCAGACCGAAGACTCCGCCCACCCCACCCGAAAGACCCACCGCAACCGTGTGGCTTCTTCGCCACGGTCTGCCCCGTCGCCGGGTGTCCAGCGTCAGGGTCGCCGCTTTGACCGCGGCGCGCAGAGATTTCTGGACCGTCTTGGTGATCTTGTCGCCCGCGGCCCTGGGGAGCTTGTCGAGCACGTACTCGATCGGCATCCCGACAACGCCGGAGACCCTGGCGATGAAACCCGGGTTCTCCAGCAGCCCCGCGGCGGTCTCCAGATCCTGGAGGTCGGACTCGTTCCACTCCATCAAGGCTGATCACCGGTCGAGAGAGTCATCGTTGCTCCAGAGAAGTCATGATAACGCGGGCGGCGTCACCGACGCGCTCTGCCCAAACTTAGGTCGGCGCCAATGGCGGCGCACCAGATGCTCCCGATCTGAACGGTCCCGCGACACACCGAAACGTCAGAACCTGTAGATGCCCGACACAACCGCGTACTGGAACCAGGCGAAGTTGTAGACCTCGTCGACGTCGGCGCCGCCTTCGAGCACCCGGTAGCCGGCGCTGACTGCCCAGCTGTCGTTGATCTCGAACACGAGCTTGAGCGCCGTATCGATCGCCCGGCCCGGCCCACCCGCCAGGCCTTCAAAATCGAAGTGCGCGTACCACTGGTCGGCGAAGCGATAGTCGGCGGCAAAGGACAGCAGCGGTACGAAGCCCAGATCCGTGTCTTCGCTGGAGGTATCTCCCTGAGCGAGAGCAATCTTGGCATTCCGGACATTGGCGGTGAAACCTGCCCAAAGAGTCCACCGTTCGCCGTCCTTGAATCGCCAGCGGTAACCCACCCGCCACGAATTGAACTGATATGTCGCTTCGACCGGCAACCCCGGTTGGTACGACTCGCCAGCGAAGTTCACCTGCTCATCGAAGATGCCGGTCTCGGTGTAGGACAGCGGCCCAGCCATCAGGCGGAGGCTGTGCTTCTGGTTGATGTTCCAGGTGAAATAGAGCCGCCCGGCTGCCCATGGGCCCGTGCCCACCAGATCCTCCAGCGAAAACCGTGTGCCGCTCGGGTCGTTGGGAATCTGAACTGTGTTCTTGCTTTGCCACGCCGGCCCCGCCTCGAGCTCGAGCACAAAGCGGTCGGAGTCGCCCCCCCACGAAGAGCCGGAGACGGCGACGGCGCAAACGAGAGCGACGCCCGCAACGATTTTCTGTGATGATTTCATCTGATGCACCCCCTGCTAATTTGACTCGGCGCCCGGTGGTTCGCTGGCCGAAGCGTTCGCGCCGAGCAGCGCGTCGACGGCTGAGGTGATCTGGTCGTCGAGGGGATCGACTCCCGAGTCGAACCTCGCCACCACACGGCCGTTCTGATCGACGAGGAACTTCGTGAAGTTCCAGCGCACGTCACCCCGGAACTGTTCGTCACTCGCGGTCGTCAGCGCGCGATAGACCGGAGCCTGTTGCGGGCCCTTGGTGTGCACCTTGGCCATCATCGGGAAGGACACGCCGTAGTTGAGCCGGCAGAAGTTGCCGATCTCCTCCGCAGTCCCGGGCTCCTGGTTTCCGAAGTCGTTGCTCGGAAAACCGATCACCACCAGGCCGCCCTCGCGATAACGCTCGTAGAGTTTCTGCAGGCCGTCGTACTGCGGAGTGTAGCCACATTTCGAAGCGGTGTTGACGATCAGCATCGGGCGCCCACGAAACGACCCCAGATCGACCGTTTCGCCGGTCAGAGATTCCACCGTCTGGTCGATGATGGCGGCGGCAGCGGAGTTCGCCGGCGACGACGCCTGCTCTGTCGCCGGAGCAACCGCCTGCGGCTGGCCACCCCCGCACGCGGCGGTCGACGCAACAAGGAACGAAACCGAGATGCACAGTGCGCACTGGAACTTCATGAGCCCTCCTCGCGATCCACCTGGCCAACGGGAAATACGAACTGCGAATTCCAGGCCGAGCCTGGTCTCCAACTCCATCACTACGGGTTAAGGTAACGCCTTTTTCGCAGGAAAGGGGAGAAGATTTACAGCACGGTCACGATCCCCAGGTAGCCGTCGACGGCCAACCGGTCGCCGGTGGCAATCAGACTGGTAACCCCGGGGACGCCGGTGACGCAGGGCAGACCGTACTCGCGCGCGATGATGGCGCCATGAATCAGCATGCCGCCACGCCGTTCGACGACCGCACTCGCCATCGGCACCACGAAGGTCATGTTCGGGTCGACCGCATCGCACACCAGAACCTCGCCGGCCTGGAACTCGAAGAGATCGGCAACGTCGTTGATCACGCGGGCGGGCGCGGTGGCGACTCCGGGGCCGGCCGGCTGGCCGACCAGCTGGCGCGGCCGGGCGCGAAAGCCCTCTTCGACCGCGGGCGGCGACTGCGCCGGTTTCGGCTCCAGCTCCAGGTTGGGATGGCGCAGCGCCTGCACGACGCCGTCAAGGTCGATGTGCAGATGATCCTCGTCATGTCGATCGCGGAGCCTGCGGCGCCCGGCCCCGACTGCATCCAGCACGAGGGCCTCGATGCGCGCAAGATGGATGTTGTCATCGTCCCGCAGTTGATAGCTTGCCCGCCCGATATCGAGCACCTCCCGCGCCAGCCCCTGCCGGTCGTCGCTAACGTGCTCGATGAAATCCTCTGTGCGTTTTTCGATGTCCAACGCGGACGCAGGATCGGCAGTCTCCGGTGCGGCCGCCATCGCCAGCACCAGCCGCACCAGCCGGGCTCGATTTCCAAAACACTGCTGGTCGGCAAAGACGGCGTCGCCGAACTCGCGCTCGAAGTCCTCGAGTTCGAGTTCGAAGTCGGCGCCGCCAGGCTCACCGGCGGCGAGGCGGGCACGAAGCTCTGAATCCTCCCGCACTTTCGATGCGAGCCGCGACAGCGTCCGGTTCCGGCGCACGCTCAGCATCGGTGTCGCCGCCAGCAGCTCCATGAATTCGTATGGGTCCTCGGGACGCATGACCTCGTTGTAGAACTGTCCGAAGAGGCGAATACCGTGCGCGAGCGGGATGAAGTCCCGCCAGTAGACGTCGACCCAGCGATCGTGGGCCGCCCGTCGATGCTCGATCTCATCCGCCAGCTTCTCGGCGTCGAGCGCCGTGAGATCGCGAAGCGCAATTCCGGCCGCCTCCCGATCCATTGCCGGAAGCAACTCGCTCTCGACCCGCTCGCGCAGGCCCCGGAGGTTATCGAGGCTCCTGGTCAGGCTCAGGTACCAGGCCCGTTTGTCGCCTTCGACCGCCGTCGACGTCGTCACGGGACGCGACTGCAAGAGCACGAGCCGCCCGTCCGCGATGGTCCACTCGACGTCCTGCGGTGCACCGAAGAGAGCCCCGGCAGCGCGGACCGCCTCAAACACGTCCGCCAGGCCCTCCGCATCGAGCGGTGGCATTTCCGCCAACGCCGCAGGCACATCCTCCACCGTTGTTTGCGAATCCCGGGCTACCAACCGGCGGCGCTCGCCCGGCGCGGCGTGCGACACAACCCGAGCCGTTGCCCGGTCCAGAGTCCAACGATCGGGCTCGATGGTGCCGTCGACAAGACCCTGGTTGAGCCCGTAGACCGACTCGATGACTGCCAGCTCCGGGTCCGTCGGATGGACGCCGAAAACGATCCCAGAAACGGCGCCATCAATCAGTTCCTGGATCACCACCGCCATCGAGCTGGTGTCGACATCGATCCCGAGCTCGCGGCGGTAGAGGAGAGCGCGGTCGCTCCACAACGACGCCCACACTCCGCGAATGGCCTCGATCACGGCCGCGCCACCCTGCACACCCACAAAGCTCTCATGGAGCCCCGCAAAGGAAGCTCCCGCGGAGTCTTCACCGGGAGCCGAAGAGCGCACTGCAAGCGGGCCCTCCGGCAGGTTCTGTCTGAGGTGAGTCTCGACCGCCGCCACGATCTCCTGCGGCACCGGCGCCCTCAGGAAACGATTGCGGATGCGCAGCGCGACATCCCAGATCTCTTCCCACCGCATGTCCTCGAAACTTTTCCGCCCCAGCTCCTGGTGGATGCAGGCCCGCAGTGAGCCCCGCTCGACAAACAGGTCATAGGCATCCGTGGTCAGACAGAGAGACCGCGGCACGGGGTGCCCGGTCCGCTGGAGAGCGGCGAGCGCAACCGCCTTGCCCCCGACCCGGCCGCCGTCGTCGTCGCCGATCTGGTCGAGGCCGACAATCAGCTGCATCGTTCGATGTGGAGCTCGATGACGTGCTGAAAATGGGTCACGACCATATAGACCGAGACCCCGAGCCGCAACCGCACGCAGCTCGGCGAGTGTACAAAGCTCTCGAGGTGCGGATGCTTGGCGAGATAGATGCGATCGAACTCGGACCGTTGAGCGCCCGAGACCTCCTCAACGACACCGACCGCAGTGGCGGCTGAAGCCTCGGTGAAATCTGCCGGGCGGTTGGTGCGGTTGTCCACCAACATCGAGGCCCTGGCGTCGCCAACCAGGTTGGCGCGCTTGCGCGTCGTTTTGCCCGTCACGAAGAGCATGTGCTTGAGGTCTTCGGTCACCGCGAAACCCACCAGACTGGTGTAGGGCTCGCCATCGCGGTGGGTCGCCAGCACGCCAAGCAACTGGCCCTCCAACAACTCGCGAAGAATCTCCATATGGCTGCGTTCGTCGCTCATCGCAGGGTCCGCCCTTCGAAATGCATTATAGGGCCGCGCTCGGGAGCAGCCACGTCTCCCCGGCAAGGGTTAGGGGGTTTCGTCCGCCGTTTCGGGCCCAGCCACGCCCGGGCGATCCACCAGGCTCTTTTCGAGGGACGAGAGGTCGCTCAGCTTGCTTTGGGCGGGGTCCCCGGCTTCATCGAGTCCGATCAGAAAAACAGCTGAAAGGGTGATTCCGGTGACAATGAGCCCCAGGGTAAAAATGGCAAGTGTGCTCATCCGCCCGTCCGCCCCCGGCTCGCGAAGAGCAGGCCGCCGAGGGAGAGAATCGACGGAACCCACAGTCCGACGAACAGCCCCTCTTCCCGGTGGCCTGAAAACCACAGAGAGACCGAAAACAGGAACGAGATTCCCGCGGCCGCAACAAACAGCAACTTCGCTTTGTTGGACGCTGTCATTTCATCTTCTCCCGCCCTTTCAGACCACCCTCGTCGCCGGAGCGCCGAAAACGACTTCCCAGCACGGGCATCCGGAAGGCTTGGCTGCACGTGAGGTCCGCAAACCGCAAACCGGAGCTGCCGGACCTCTATTCCAGCGAACCCCCGGGAGCCGGCATCGGCGGCACCCTTTGACACCAGCCGGCGCGAGGTGATCTGGTTCTAGCCCAAACGGTGCAGTCCTGAGGACCTCCACGCAGTATCGCGCTACAATCCACCCACACACGCGGACCGAATCGATACTCGAAATGTCGACTAGAGATCACACGTTGTATTTCGTAAAGGAGAACTCAAATGGCCAACCGCGAAGAGTACATTGAAAAGATGAAGGCCCAGCTGGACGAATGGAACGCCGATTTGGGCAAGCTCGAAGCCAAGCTCGCGGACGCGAGCGATGCGACGAAGGAACGGCTGGCGCCCTATGTCGAAAACGTCCGAGACGCGAGGGACGCCGCCGCAAAGAAACTCGGCGAGCTCAAAAACTCCGGTGAGGCCTCGTGGGAGTCGCTCCAGGACGACGTTGAGCACGTCTGGAAGACCTTCAAACAGTCGGTCAACTACTTCAAATCGCAGCTCTGAGGCACTGAGCTCTCTGGAGCCATCCTCCTTATGGGTCTGAAATCGGCTCACGATATCAAGACCTCGGTTGAGATAACACCTCTCTGCAGGTCTCGCGGGGCCTCGGCTCGGGCAACCAGTTGCGTGATCCCACGGCCAGTCGGGAAGCCCCGAGCCCTTTTTCGTGTTTTCCAAAGGGACATTTCAGGAGGTGCAACGCCATGCGCTCAGCAATCGAGGCAACGCTCATATTGGGTCTTTCGATCGTCCTTACCGTGCTCATCGTGGCCGTCATCTTCCCGAGGCACGCTCTCGGCTCCGCCGACCAGATCCTGAGACCACCGACAATCCAAGCAGCGGTGTTTGTCCACGGATTGCACGACCGGCCGGGATCGGTCGATCTCAGGTCAGCTCCGCAGAGTTTTGACCGGGCGCAGGTCGCAGGGTGCCCCTACCTCGCGTCCCTGGCTGCTGCATCCCGGTGCCCGGCTATGAGCGGGCGTGAGGTCGTTTCAGCGTGCCCCTTCCTCAGGCGGCAGCAGCAGGAGGATCGCGGTACCTCCAAGCAAACGGTGACACCTCACAAGCTTGAAATCTGAACCCCCTCGGGCCACGAACTGATCGTTTGGACCGTGCGCCAAGGCTGCTCAGACGAACTTGGTTGCCGGGAAGTTGTATTTCTCGACCAGCGCCTGTTTTTCGTCGTCCGGGAGCGTTTTCATGTAGGCCTTCCACCCCGGGCAGAAGTTGGTGTGCCAGCGCCACACCCGTCCGAGAATGGACTTGGGGTTGTCATCGTATTTCGCCCTGAACGAGCAGGTCGCGCATCCGGGTTCGCTCATCTGTTCCTCCTTCACCGCATCTCCTACGCACCGTAGACGTTCGGCGGACCCAAGTATTCGGGGTATCGATCGCGGAGCGCGCACCTCGCCTCGTAGCAGAGGTGGCAGGCATCCACGTATCCACTCTCGTGGGGCAGATCGTAGACCCGGACCAGTTCGGCGGGGCCGCCGGCCAGCAGCGGTCCGATCACCGGGTGGTTGGGCGGGTCGTAGGTTTCGAGCATCTCGCCGAGAGCGGTCTTCTCCACATTGCCCAACAACAGTCCCTGGCAGAGGTGGACATTGCCGTAGCCGTCGACGTGCACTCGGCCGGGATCGAGGAAGTCCTCGTCGGGACACTCGACGAAATCGGTCCACGGACGACGCAGGAGATCCGCGGTGAGGTTGACGGCGGCGCGGCCCCGGAAACGGACCGAACCGCCGACGATGGGCAGACCTTTTTCGTCGGGGGCGGCGCAGACCGTCGGAGGGTCGATGGTGATCACCGCCTCGTCGAGCCCGAGCTTCTTCGCAGCCGCGACCGCAAAGCCCGGCCTCGGGTCCTCCTCCTCACCTGAGTGGAAGGCATCGCTGGACACGCTCAGGTCGGCCACTTCGAGTTCGGCGAGCGGCTCCAGCCACAATGCCGCATCGGCCTCGGCGGTAGCCCAGTAGCAGTTGGTCACAACGCCGGTGGAGAAACCGCGCTTTTTCGCCTGGCGAATCCCCTCGATCATCAGAGGGTAGAAAAGAAACGGTTCGCCACCCTCGAAATAGATCTGTTCGACCGAACCCAGCTCACCAGCCTGGTCGAGCACCCTCCTGAGCATCTCGAGCTTCATGGTGCCACCGGCCCGCGGGCTCGCCCACACGAAGCAGTGGTCGCACTCGTGGGTGCACTGATAACTGAGCAGGAAGTGGACCCCTGTCAAAGGCATGACGACCTCCCGAAATCACATGGGTGCAGCCTTCTGCATTGTCGCACCGCCACCGGAACGGAGAAAGCTGACGAATTGGTCACCGCGGCGCCGAAACGGACGACACCGCGATCCGCGTCATCCGGCAATAGGAGCCGGGTACGGGCTTCGGCGACATCGATTATCACCACGACGAAGAGTGGAACCCACGTCCTGAAGTCATTTCCTTTCCGATATTCCGACGGCATTCACCGTGCCCCAGCCAAAACTCCTCGCTTGCTTCATCGTATGAACGGTGTGAACCAATGAGCTTTCGCTGCATCGAGCCATATTTTGAAACAGCCGGCACGCCCGGCCACTGCGAGACGAAGGAGGAATCGATGAAGAACCGATGCTGGATGACTGTGGTGCTGTCGCTGCTGCTTGCGGTCTCGTGGGCAGGCGCCGAAGAAATTGCGGGACTGCCTTTGCACGTGGAAAAGATCGGTGACGGAGCGATCCGTCTCTGGATCGGCGACCACATCTCGTCGACCACGACCTTCGCCTTCGCCACCGACAAGGGCATCGTCGTCGTCGATACCTTTGGGGTGCCGGAGGTCGACTCTCAGCTTCGCCAGGCCATCGCTCGCGAGCTCGGGCGCTCGGACTTCACCTACCTCATCAACACCCACGAGCACGGGGATCACACCGGCGGCAACGCGGTTTACAAGGACTGCACCATCGTCGGCCACGAGCTGATCGCGGCCGGCATGGCCGAGGCCGCCGCCAACCGCGAACGGTCGCTTGCCTGGTATCCCGGCCGAATCGCCGACATCGAAGCCGAGCTGCAGAGCCTCGGCGCTGACGCTCCCGAGGCCGCGGCGCTCGAAGAAGACCTGATCCTCAACCGCCTCAACTTCCGTGCAATCGAAGCGGCAGCAGAGCAGGCCCATCCGACCCTCACCTTCTCCGACCGCATGACGCTGGATCTGGGTGACACCACCTTCGAGCTGTCCTACATCGGGGGCATGCACACGGCTAGCGACACGGCGATTCTCGTGCCCGAGCACGGGCTGCTGCTCACGGGCGATACGATGGCCGACGTCTGGCTGACCGACACCCCCGGCTGTCTGGCCAGTTTCATCGTGCGCTCCGGTGTGCAGCACGACTTTCCGCGCATGCTCGCCAACTGGGACCGTCTCCTCGCCGACAGGGAGCGCATCACCACTCTGATGCCCGCGCACTGGAATGGCGAGCTCAGCATCAAAGGCGCCGAAGCGCGGGTCGAGTACGTCCGCACGTTGTGGAACGCCGTCAATCAAGCTGCCGAGGCGCGTCAGGCTATCCAGACCGTGCTGGCCGAGAACCAGTTGGCCGCCCGCTTCCCCTCGCTGGCGGAAAGCCCGGGGTTTTCCCAGCAGGGGAACCACGCCTCGATTACCGAGCTCTGGAGAGAGGTGTCAGGTCAGGCATCGGCCGCGCGCACGGTGTTCGAACTCCTCGGTGAAGGAGCGGACGAGGAGGCCATTCGCCAGGTCATCGCCGACCGCGACAGCGAGTCTCCCGACTACTTCTTCTTCGAGGCCGAGTTCAACGCCTACGGCTATGCCTTCATCCAGCAGGACCGGATTGACGAAGCCATCACGATGTTCGAGATCAACGTCGAGCTTTTCCCCGAATCATGGAACGTTTACGACAGCCTGGGCGAGGCCCTGCTGCGCAGGGGAGACACCGACAGAGCCGTCGCCATGTACGAAAAGTCGCTCGCCCTGAACCCCGAGAGTCCGAGTGGCAAGGAGGCCCTGGCCCAAATCAAGGACGGGGCACCAACCTGATTCGTCGGATTGCTGATTTCGAGTTGCTGTGGTGTCGGGAATCGGCACCGAGATCCACACCGACGCGATTCTCGCCGCTGCGGTCTGATGGCCAGAAACAACACATCAGGGGGGAGATGACCCCCTCCCCCCTGCGGCACTCAGATGCGTTCATGGGGAGGGGATCGACGTGTGCGGGCGAAGCCATCGGCGAAGCCCCTGGCAGGATCCCTCACCGACCGTGAGCGGTACCGTCGCGAGCTACTCCCGAGGTATCCGGCCCGCGTTTTCGGCGAGCCAGGCGTCAAACGTCTGCATCGATGGCAACAACTCCCGCGAGAATCCCATGTCGCGGCTGCCGCAGAACACCTCTTGGAAATCGCGCTTGAACTGGAACATGTTGCCGAGATCCTCGGCTCCCGGGAAGCCAAACGCGCGATAGACCTCCGGCTCGACGGAGTTGTAACGAACGTCTTCACCGTAGGCCCGCGCCAGCCCTGCGGCCATCTCCCCACCGGTCAGGTGCTCGCCGGCGATGCCGACGGTCTTGCCGATGAACTCGTCGCCGCGCTTGAAGATCTCATAGGCCGAGCGCCCGATGTCCTCAACCGCGATACCCGGCAGCTTGCCCTCGCCCATCGGGAGAGTGAACAGGAACGTGCCGTCCTCGCCCTTCTTCGGCCCCATCCCGAAGTGGATCAGGTTGTCCCAGTAGAACGAAGTCAACAGGTGGGTCGTCGGCAAACCCAGATCCGGAAAGACGTGATCGACCTCGCCTTTGGCATCGAAGTGCGGCACCTTGTACGAACCCATCAGTGTCGGCATGCGGTCGTCGTCGAGTGGCACCCAGCGCCGGGTATCCTCGAGGGTCGACCAGATGACGTGCTGCACGCCCGCCGCCTTGGCCGCCGCGGCCATGTTCCTGGCGTGCTGTTTCTCCTTCTCCGGTGAGAAGTGCTCCCAGAAAAAGGTGACGCAGTAGGCGCCGTACGCCCCTTCGAAGGCGCGCTCGAGGCTCGCCACGTCATCGACGTCGGCTGCCACGACTTCGGCCCCGAGCGCCGCGAGCTGACGCGCCTTGGGCGAATCCACATTTCTGGTCAGCGCCCGGGCGGTGAAACCGCCGTCCGGGTCGTTCATGATGGCGCGCACCAGACCGCCACCCTGCGCTCCCGTCGCTCCCGCGACGGCGATGATCTTCTTTTCTGACATGTTGCACCTCCTTGGCGTTCGAACCGACTCGTTGTCCTTTGTTGAAAAAGCGTCTCATTGCGCAACCGGGATAGGGTGTGCAGAATTCCACCGTTCCCGGCGCCGCTGGAGGGAGGCGACAAAGGTCACATGGTCGGCCATCTTGACAAATTGCGATTCAATCTCTAATTTTTCCTTATGACTCGACAATGAACAGATACCGCGGGCAGCAAAGGAGGCTTCAGATGACGCTCACGTATTCACGCCGGATCTCGGGGATGCTTTTGATTACAGGGATGTTCGTGCTCGGAGGCTGCCTCCCCGCCGACCCCGCACCGGCGCCGCAGACCGCCGCTCAGATGATCGAACGCGGCCGCTATCTCGTCACGGTGGCAGGTTGCAACGACTGCCACACACCGAAGGTCTTTTCTGGTGGAGGCACGAGCCTTGACGACAGCAGGCTGCTCTCCGGCCACCCGGCGGATCTCGAGATCCCCGACCACAACGTCGACCAGATCGGTCCCGGGCAATGGTTGTTGTTCAACGAACACCTGACCGCGGCCGTGGGCCCGTGGGGGGTTTCCTTCTCGGCAAACCTCACGCCGGATGAAGAGACCGGCATCGGTGATTGGACCGAGGCGGAATTCATCGACACCATGCGAACCGGCACCCACCGTGGAATCGGGCGCCCGATCCTGCCGCCGATGCCGTGGTTCAATCTCGCGATGGCCACCGACGAGGACCTGCAGGCGATCTTCGCCTACCTGATGTCGATCCCGCCGATCGAAAACCAGGTGCCGGATTCAATCGACCCACCGGCCATGTGAGGTTTTCCCCATCGAGAAGAATCTGAAGGTGGGCCTTGGCCCACCTTCAGTCTCGCCGCTGGTCAACCCACCGATCGTGGTCGGCTTCTACTCGCAGAACTGCGCCAACCTCGGGCCCGATCGAGTCCCGGAATTCTAATGGGTGGCACCCTTTCGTTCAGAAACCGCCGTCTCTTGACACCTTCTACGGCGAAGTATAATTTCCCCGCGAGGAGGTCCGCCACCATGCCACACAATTGCGAAGGGCTCCGCGGTGCCGCGGTGCTCAATTCCGAATCGAACGACGTTCATGCTCGACTGTCGAGCATCGGCAGCTCCGTGCGAGCGACGCTCGTCATCGCCTGCTTCGCGGCGGCGATCCTGTCGTTTGGCGCTGTTGCGTTTGCGCAGGACACATTCAACTACACGGGTGGCATGCAGACGTTCGTGGTCCCGCCCGGTGTCACCGAGATCCAGGTCGAGGTGTGGGGCGCGGAAGGGGCCGCCGCGGCCGACCGGTTGCCGAACGAGCCCGGCGGTCTCGGCGGCTACGCCTCGGGGACGCTCAGCGTGAGTCCCGGCCAGGTGCTGAACATCTTCGTGGGCGGCCAGGGTGACAGCAACGGCGCCGGCGGCTTCAACGGCGGCGGCCCGGGCGGCAACGGCTCCGCAGGGTCAGGGTGTTCTGGCGGGCCGGCCGGCGGCGGAGGTGGGGCGACCGATGTCCGCCTCGCCGGCACGGCCCTCAGCGATCGGGTGATCGTGGCCGGTGGAGGAGGCGGTAGCGGAAGAGACTACTGCAACGGTGGGTGCCAACCCTGCGGCTGCGGAGGTGGGGGCGGCGGGGCCGGCGGCCTGAACGGTGTGGACGGCTCTCCTGCGTTCAACTGCGGCTTCAGTTATCCCGGCGCCGGGATCAACTTCGGGGGCGGCAGCACGCAGATTGCCGGTGGGATCGGAGGACCCGAGGATGGCGGTGGGGCCAATGTCGGGACCGACGGCAGCGTCGGGCAGGGCGGCACCGGCTCGAGCGGTAACTATGACGTCGCCGGCGGCGGCGGCGGGGGTGGTTACTACGGCGGCGGCGGCGGCGGCGGCGCGGCGAACGGCTCAGGTGTCGGCGGCGGCGGCGGCGGCGGTGGGTCGAGCTATATCGGCGGTGTCAGCGCCGGCACCACCCAGACAGGAGTCCGCAGCGCCGACGGCCAGGTGGTGTTCACCTACCTCGTGACCGCGGCCATTCCGACAGTTTCGGATTGGGGCCTCATCCTGCTCGGTCTGCTCATCCTCACCGGCGGGGTTCTGATCCTGCTTCGGAAGGAGCGGGCGGAAGTGACGGCCGCCTAGGACGGACTCCAGTCGCGGTCCGTTCGAACCGCCAAGAGTGCCGGGAGAGCCTCTTGGAAAAAACACAATCAAAAGGGGCGGGGGCTTCCCCGCCCCTGCAGTTATCGCCGCGTGCTACCGACACACCCGCACATCGTCGCGGCGGCCACGCGTCACAGCAACCGGCCTCATTCGATGGCGATTGTGCCCAGGTCCACATCTCCCGTCGCGACGGCGACCTTGCGCTTCATCTCCTTCTTGCCCTGCGCCTCGAAGACCACCACGTAGTCGCCGGGCGGAACGGACGCGAATCGGAAGGCGCCATCGTCGTCAGACACGGTCTTTTGTTTGACGTCGCCACCGGACAACGAGATGAGCACGCCTGGCAAGGCGCTGCCATCGCCGCTCACGACGACCCCGAACACATCGCCCCCTGAATCCTCGCCTGCGAAAGCCCCAACGACCGAAATCGTCGACAGGGCAAAGACGAGCAAGAGAACCACTCGGGACATCCGGTTTTCACACACGGGTCTTTTCATTTTTGTCTCCCTTTTTCAGAATTCGTGAACACATCATGGCATGGCGCGGAGTTGTGAGGCGCCGTCAATGGGTGAAAGGCAACGTATCCCCGTACCGCGCAGCGACGTGTATCGTCCGTCACATTGATTGCCCTATCTCCGACATTTCGACATTTCGACGCGGTCCCCGTAAAGGAAGTCGCATGATGGTCTAAGATTCGGATGTCCACACCACCGGAAACTCATGCGTTTGAGTTTCGGCGTCGAGAGAGGAGAGCCCACAGTGGCCTTGGTCGGAAAACTCGAAGACATGGGCCCGGCGGAGATCCTGATCTTTCTGGCGGAGTCGGAAAAGACCGGCAAACTGAACTTCACCACTGGCACGCAGGAAGGCATGGTCCTGTTTCGGGACGGGAAGATCATCTACGCCGCCTCCAGCTCGATCCGGGAGACCTTCGGCAGCATCGCGTTGACGCTGAATATCGTGAGCCGCAGGCAGCTCGACCAGGCCCTGCTCATGCAGCACAAAAGCCGCGAGGACAAACGCCTGGGCGAGATCCTCGTGAGCTTCGGGGCGATGACGCAGGAGGATGTTCAGAGAATCCTCGCCCACCAGGTCGGCCAGGTGATCCGCGAGATCTTCGAGTGGAAAACCGGCTACTTCAAATTCAGGAATCTCGAGGTCGAGCATTTCGGCGATATCGAGGTCGACGCCAAGGACTTCATCATCGGCACACCCCTGGACACCCGTAGCATCGCGCTGGACGCGGCCCGGGAGCAGGACGAGGCCTCCCAGGATCTCGAACCGACCGACGACGGCGAAGAAGAAACCGCCGAGCCGGCAACCCTGGCCGAGATCATGACCGACGTGGCAGCACCGGTATTGACTGCCGAGACCATTCGAGAAATCTTCGAAGCCGCCGAAACGATATTCTCCAGGGGTGTGATCCTCGCGGTTCACGACCACAGCGTTCGAGGACTGGCCCAGTTCGGCCTGGTCGAGACAATTGCTCCGCCAAACCACAGGGTTCGTGAGTTGAACCTGTCGGTTCAGGAGAACTCGATCATTTCCAGAGTTGTGCGCGACCGCGAGATTTTTCGCGGCGAGCCCGATCACGTCCGCAGCAACTCGGAGTTTGTCCGTATGCTGGGCGGCGAGTGGCCCCGCGAGGGGGTTGCCCTACCGATGGTGATCGGGGATCGGGTCGCGTTGGTCTTCTACGGCGACAACCAACCCGACGACCTGCCGGTAGGATCGACCAGTGTTTTCGAGGCAACCCTCGAATCGCTGGGTCGCCGCATGGCAACGGCCCCTCGAGCATAGGTGTCGCTGATCTCTCGGGAATTTGCGGCTGCGTTTTCGCGGTTCGAGCAGATGGACGAACGGCGACCCACAAGGAAATGAACAGCATCGCCCGAACGGCCAGGGGGGAACGAAATCATGCAGCCCAACCGACCTGAAGCGCTCGGCGCTGAAAGACCAGCTCCCACATGGAGACGCGCTCTCCGCGTCGCGGTGTGGCTGATGATGCTGCCGGCGCTCGCTTTGGCGGCCGATCCGCGCGAGCTGCGCCTCGCCTCCGACACGTGGCCCCCCTTCACCGACGGGCCCCAGGGGACGCGGGTCGCTCTCGAGTTGGTGAACACCGCCCTCGAACGCGCCGGCATCCGTGCGACGACGATCATCGTCGACTGGAAGGAGGTCGAGACAGGCATCCGGAAGTCGACCTTCGACGGCACCGCCGCCATGTGGCGCACCGAGAAGCGGGACGAGGACATCGTCTTCTCCGAGCCGTACCTCGAGAACCGCCTCGTGCTCGTCGGCCGCAAGGACAGCGACGTCGCGGCCACCAAGATGTCGGACCTCGCGGGCAAACGGGTCGCGGCGGTCGGACGCTACGCCTACGGCGACGAGGTCGGACAGGCCGTCGGAGTCTTCTTCGTCAACGCGCGCAACGACCAGGACAGCCTGACCAAGCTGCTCGCGGGTGAGGTCGATTACATGCTGGTGGACGAACTGGTGGTGCGGTACCTCCTGACCTACCAGCACGAAGACGCCGCCACAAATCTGGAGATCGGGACCACGCCGCTGGCCCTCCGCACGCTGCACTTCGCCCTCCGGCGGAACCTGCCCGACGCCGACGACATCATCCAGGCGTTCAACACCCAGATCGACGCCATGATGGCCGACGGCACCTACTCCAAGATCCTCCAGGTCGGCTGGATCCGGATCGACATCGACGGCGACGGGCGGGACGAGTTGGTGCCGCTCGGCGACACCGCCGCACCACCGTCCTTCGGTTCGGTCTACGACGTGTTCGGGAAGGAACCCGACACCCCGCCGGAGAAACAGCGCATTTTCGTGGCCGGCAGCATCTACGAAGGTTGGGACGCAGTTCCGGATCGTTACAAGGGGCCGGCCGGTCCCGACGATGTGACCTTCAAGCGCGGCACGACGGTCTTCACGCTCAAGTTCTGAGCCGGACGATCGAGGGGACCCAGAGCACGGAGTCTGCGCCCGAGACGCACCGCATCCTCGCCGCCAGGGCGCTGCAGTCCGCGCGCCCGGTACCTCACGGCAACGACAAGGGTTCAATGTGGATCGTCACACGATCGAGGCCGGGAAACCCTTCACGGAGCACTGATTCGAGTGCCGCGGTCAGCGCGTGCGCTTCGGTGATGGCCGTGTCGGGCGCAGTAGCGCAATGAAAGGTGACCGCTAGCCCGGCCTCGCCACCCACCAACACGATGTCGCTGATCCGGCAACGGACGCCACGGTCAGCGGCCACCTGCTCGGCCGATCTCTGGATTGCCTCCGCTGTGACAGCTCCCTGAAGGAGCGCCGGATCATCCCTCGGCTCGATATGCACGACGATTCTTGCGAGCCGTTTGAAACGACGCCTCAGCTGCGCCTCGAGCACGTTGGCACGTTCGTGCGCCGCAGCCACATCGAGGTCGCGGTCGACCTCCAAGTGAAGCTCCAGTGTCGGACCGTCGGGCCCGTTTGCCAGGCCCACCCCGTGGGCACCGAGGCCCGCGCTCCGTGCGATCGAACGAACCTCCGACGCGGTAGGGGTCGGCGGCTCCCCTTCCCCGATCATGGGCTCGAGGTGAACCACCACATCGGCCCCGGGGAGGCGATCGGCCACCGCGCGCTCGACCCGATCGGCGAGGACGTGCGCGCCCTCGAGGGTCAGGTCGGGTTCGGCCTTCAGGGTGAGATCCACGAAGTACTCGGAGCCGGAGCGCCGCACCCTGACGCGACCCACCTCGAGAACACCCGAAAGCCGTGCCGCCTCCTCGACCCGGTCCCGGACCTCGGGCGGTGTCTCGTCCAGAAGATCGGCAACGGTACGACGCCCCAGACTGAGGCTGACCCAGACGACGATCGCCGCCACACCAAGAGCGGCAACCGCGTCGGCACGCACCAGCCACGGGGCGTCGAGCGTTGGTGCCAGCCACACCGCGACAAGCCCCACGATGACCACCGAGGACGACCACACGTCAGTCGAGAAGTGCAGGGCGTCGGCCTCCAAAGCCTGGCTGCCGGTCTTCTTGGCGACCCGCGAGAGGGCGCGCGACCGTGAGACGTCGATCACAATCGAGACCGCCATGACGATGAATGCCCAGGCGGTCACGTCGATCTCGACGGCGCCCCCGAGGAGTCGCTTCACGGCTTCGTACACGATCCAACCGCAGGTCAAAAGGAGAAGGGCCGTTTCAAACAGCGCCGACAGGTTCTCCACCTTGCCGTGTCCGAAGGGATGCCTGCTGTCGGCCGGTCGAGCGGAGGCTCGAACCGCGAACAGGGTGACCACCGCAGCAACCAGGTCCAGGGCCGAATGGAGCGCCTCCGACAGGATGCCGAGGCTGCCCGTCGCCAGGCCCACCACCAGCTTCATGCCGGTGAGCGCGACCGCCGCGACCACCGAGGTCGCCGCAACCCAGGATTTCTCCCGGCTGTCGTTGCCCTCGGACGGGGCCGCGCTGCCAACACCGATCTCAACAATCATGACTCGAACATAGGCCTCAACTCAGAGTTTGGCAATGAATCTAGTCTGCAAATCTCACCAGTTTCCTGCCGCGGGCGACGAACCCTTCAATCTTCAGCCCGAGCTCAGGGCACGCCCCACCGCTCTCGAGAAAGCCGGCACGATTGCGCGGGTGGCGCCGATCATGACTGAGTGCAGTACGGCGCTCGACCCGGATAGATGGTTTTCCTCAAATTGCTACGCCCTTCGGAACTCGAGCCTGCGATGGGCCTCGATCAGCCCTGTTCGAACCTCGCGGCCAAAGGGACAGGCTCCCTCACACGGGCCCGGGCACCCGTCGCAGGCAGCCGCCGTGGACGGTTCGGGCAGCTCCCGGTAGAGCCGCATCGCTTCCTTTTCCCGCCCGTAACACGTGAAGTACATCTCGTAACGCATGATGTCTGCGACCGCGACGTGCCGCGGGCAGCTCCCCTCGCAGGTCGCGCAAAATCGGCAGTAGCGGTTGTACATCTCACGGCCGTAACGGCGCAGCATCGCGACCTCGGCCTCGTCGAGGCTCGACCCCACCGCCTTCAGGCAATCTTGGATCTGGTTGAAATTGGACACGGTCACCGAGACGCTCGAAACATATGGGTTGGTCAGCGCCCACTTCCACGTGGCCTGTTCGAACGACAGCCCGCCGGCCTCGAGGTCCTTGACCTCATGCTTGCGGTTGCCGGCGTTGGTCTTGAACACGATCGTGCCGATCCCCTGTTCCGCCGCCCGCCGCAGAATCTCGTCCTGGTCCGGATAGGAAACGAAGTCGTACTTGATGAAGAACACATCGTACTGTCCGCATTCAATGCCAGAGTTGAGCCACGCCTGCTGGCCTCCGTGATGACTGGACATCCCGAGGTGGCGGACTTTGCCCGCCTGTTTGGCGCGTTGCATCGCTTCGAACAGGTCATCCGCCACGACATCGTCTCGCGATTGAACCATCCCGTTGCAATAGACTTCGATGACGTCGGTCCGCAGTCGCCGCAGGCTGGCGTCGACGTCAGCGAGAATCGAATCGACGGTGTCACTGGGCCGGACCGGATTGCCGGTGAGGATGACGATCTTGTCGCGCGGAATGTTGGCCTTGGACAGTGCCTCGCCCGTCGCCATCTCCTCGCGACCGTCGAGGTAATGGCCGGACGTGCAGAAGGTGTTGACCCCGGCCTCCAGAGCGGCCGACATCAGCACCGGGTTGTCGATCCCGTGCGCCCCGAACGAGATCTCCGACACCTCGAGCCCGGTGGCGCCGAGCCCTCGATAGCGCATGGTCAGGGGACTGGCATCCCGACCAGCCTCTGTGCCGCCCAACCCGCAACCGATCGAGAGACCGGCAGACGTTGCACCGAGCTTGAGAAAGCTGCGACGGTCGATCGTCTGCGCCATGGCACCGACCCTCTCTTTTTCGGTTGTTGTTGCCTCGCACTCTAGCATCCCCAGAGCCACTTCGAGCATCCGAAAAATCAAGGTTGGCACCAGCAATGCGGCACGTGGCACCCTGACGCTCTGTCCCTATGCGCGGTCCGATACCGAAGAGTGCTCGGTGGCACCTACGAAATCGCGATCCCCTGCCGTCCCACGATCGCCAGGACCCGGTCGAGGTCTCCCCTCTCCACGTGAATCTCGCCGGAGTACCCGTCGGAAATGTGCTTCTTCCAGAATCGACGGAGACGGCTCGCCTCGGGCATGGTCTTGTCATACCTGAAACCGTGCTTCATCCGAGACACGCGGCTCAGCTCATCCCAGCGGAAGACATCCTTGAAGGGGCGCGGCTTTTTCGCGTTCACCGTCCGTTTCTCGATGCCCGACCCGGTCATTCGATATTCGACCTTTTCGAGCACCCCGGGGGCGGTTGCAGCGACACCGCCGACCGCCGCAATCACCAGCGCCTTCAGTGCCTCCGGCGAGTGGAAGATAAAGACCGACAGCGCAATGAAGACCACGAACACCGCCACAACGTAGAGCATGACGATGGGCTGGACCTTGCGTGCCGACCAGTGATCCAGGACTGTCGAAGCATCGCCGCTCAGTGCCGTCGCGTCACTCGCCATCGACCTCTCTCCTCGGTGAGTCGGATTCCGCGACTGAATCACGTTGGTCCCGATCGCTCGGGTTTCACGGCGAGGTTTCGAGAAGACGAGAGAGTGAATGTCATTCCGAGCTTTCCAGGGCCCCGACGAGGTCAACATTACCAACGATGGCCACCGGTCTTTCACCAGATCAGCGGCCACGTACCCGTGGCCAGTTGGGAGGCGAATGTCGCGTCTCAAACTGTCATCCCGAGCGAGCGCAGCGAGCCGAGGGATCTGGGTGGGGGCTCCAGGCAACGCCGTTTCATGAACCTTCCCTTCAGATCCCTCCGCTCGGTCGCTCCGCTTCCTCGGTCGGGATGACAAGGGGGTGTCGTCGCTCCGCTTCCTCGGTCGGGATGACAAGGGGGTGTCGTTGCTCCGCTTCCTCGGTCGGGATGACAAGGGGTTCTCGTCCGCGCCCTTGAAGCCGGCCATCACATACACGGTGAGGTCCGACTTGCGTGGCGAAAAGCCCACCAGCATCCAGTCGCCTTCGCAACCGCTCGCGTAACGGTAGTGATAGCTGCCGGAGCCTACGATCGAGGGGCCCACATCACCGGTTCCGCGCCCGTGACGCGCTGCATGATTTCCACGAGGGTGCGGCAATCCACGCGCCTGGCCTCGCCCTCGACGCCGGCGATGAAGTCCGCGACGCTTGCGTCGGTCGGCTGGGTCTTGAGTTCCGCCACGATCAGCCTCCTCACCCCGCCGCGTCGTAGGCAGACCGGATCCACCCGACGAGCTCATCGTCGACCTCTTCGGCCGAGCCGATGCGGACCTTGTACTGGCACATCCCACCCGGCTTCAGTGCGACCAGGCGGTCCCCGCCTGCCAGGTCCTTCGCGTTGAGGCCGATCTCGACCTGGGTCTTGGTGGCCGGGCCCACCATCGCGAACTGCTTCTTCCGGCGCAGGCTCAGATAGGTCTTCTTGGGCGCGACCTCGAACACCCCAAACCTGTCGATCGCCGCCATCACCCGATCGTGGACCGGTCGCAGCGCCGCCTTCGGCCCCGCGTAGATATCGTCGACCGCGGCGTCAGCGGTTGCAGCCGGGGCGGCAGTGGCGCCGGTCGAGCGCATGTACAGCGTCACCAGTGTGTTGGCGTCTCCATGGCCGAGCCCGAGGTCGTTCTTCGCCGCGTCGCGCAGCTGCCCGTGCTTGCCAAGCCCGGTCGATCCCAGCCACGCGTAGAGCTGATCGAGGGTCTTGCCGGTCTTCTTCTGGATGTTTGAAAGCTGCGTTTGAACTGCCTTGTCGATGTCGACCATGGTCCTCACCTCCCGTGACGTGCCGGCGCCCTTCGAGAGCGCCTTGAAAATACGATTTGCGTGCGAACGAACGGGTGTAACGAAATTTGCAACACGTCCGTTAGGCCGAGAATTTCCCCGCGAAGCGAGCCGTAGGAATCGAGCCTGGGTGTACTTCTGTGGCCACGGATTCGGACATCGACCGCTTCCCGGGCTTACGCTGGCAGCACCCCCTGCGCGAGGAGTGACATCGGCTCACTTCACCGGAAAGTCGAAATAGGTGTCCGGATAGGGCTCGTCGGCGAGTGTGTAGTGCCACCATTCGTTCGCGTAGGGCTTGAAGCCGTGCCTCTGCATGATGCTCGACAGGAGGAGCCGGTGGGCGCGGACCTCGGACGGTTGGGCGGCATCGGTCGGCCAGGACCGCGTCGAGAAGAAGTCGAAACCGGTCCCCATCGGCACATCCGATTCATACGGCAGGTAGACGAGCGTCAGGTCGACGGTCGAGCCGCGCGAATGGCCTGAGCGCTCGGCAATATACCCTTTTGCGAACAGCTCGGACTTGTCGAGGTCGGGATAGAACTCGGCCTTCATCTTCGTGTCGGCCTCATCCTTCGCCCAGCGGACAAAATCGGCAACGGCGCGTTCCGGCCGGTAGCAGTCGAACACCTTGAGACCCAGACCGAAGTCCTTCAGCTCCGTCTGGATCTCGGCGAGCGCTGCGGCCGCCTGCCGGGTCAGGATGCAGACGGGCGCCTCGTAGCCGTCGATCGGCCGGCCGACGAAATTCGAGGAACCCGCATAGCGCATGTCGACGACCAGGCCAGGGACGACACCCGCCGCGTCGACGAATTCCGCAGGCATCGTTTCCCCGGCGCAGGCCACACTCGCCGTCAGCGTGGCGGCCAGGAGAATCATTATCGTCACGCCTCGAAGCGACGCGGGTGAAAAAGACATCAGATTTGTTGCCCTCGCCTCGAGCGTAACACGGTGCTCAGCCCGCCACGCATCAGGCGTTACAATATCCAGCCATGAACCACGACACCCGTCATCTGTCCCGCCGAGCGCAGGGTCTGTTGGCCGGCGATGCTATCCCTGAGTACCTGCAGCGGCATGCCGAGGGTTTGACCGATCCCTTCGACCCGGCCGCCAACCCCGACGGCTACATCGGTCTGTGCGAAGCCGAAAACCGGCTGGTTTCGGAGATGGTGGCCGATCGCCTCGATCGTGCGCCGAGGGTGCCACCCACCGCGCTCGGCTATGACGATATGACCGGTTCACTCCGATTCCGCAAGCAGCTCGGGCGCTTCATGGGCCGGACCTTTCTCGGCCGCGAATTCGGCCCCGAGCAGATCTCCGTCCTCGCCGGCGCCGGCAGCGTGCTCGATTTCCTTTTCTATGCCCTGGGCGATCCGGACGACGGCGTTCTCGTCCCCACGCCGAGCTATGCCGGGTTCTGGTTGGACCTCGAGCTTCGCGCCCGGCTCTCCATCGTCCCGGTTCACCGTTCGATCGACGACGGCTTCCGCTTGACCCCCGAGTTGCTCGACCGCGCCGTCGCCGGCGCCGGACGACCTATCAAGGCCCTCCTCTTCACCTCGCCCGACAACCCTCTCGGCACGGTCGCCTCACCCGAGGAGATCAGCCGGGTGCTGGAGTGGGCGGACGACCGCGACATTCATATCGTCTTCGACGAGATCTACGCGCTGTCGGTTTTCGGCGAGAGCACCTTCACCAGCTGCTCCGAGCTGCGGCCGTCGCTCGGCGAGCGGGTCCACATCGTGTGGGCCTTCTCCAAAGACTTCGGCGCCTCGGGTCTGCGCTGCGGTGTGCTCGTCAGCGAGAACCGGGCCGTCAACGCCGCGGTCGACGCCCTCGCCTACTGGGCGTGTTGTTCCGGCCACACCCAGCACCTGCTCGGCGACATGATCTCCGACGAGACCTGGGTCGACTCGTACATCGGCTCCATGAGAGAGCTGCTGCGCGGCGCCCACGCCCGCCTCGCGGCCGGGTTGGATGCCGGCGGAATCCGCCACCTCCCGGCCGAAGCCGGCGTCTTCGTCCTGCTCGATCTGCGATCGCACCTGGCGGCGCCGACATGGGAGGCCGAGCACGCGCTCTGGATTCGGATCCTCGAGCAGGCCAGGGTCAACCTCACCCCCGGCGCCGCCTGCCACGTCGGCGAGCCCGGGTTCTTCCGGCTCTGCTACGCCGGGCAGCCCACCGACACCGTCGAGGTCGCCGTCCGCCGGATCGTCAGCCTGCTCGACTGAGTCGATCCGGGGGAAGCGCCGGGTTCAGTTGGCGCTCCCGAATACCCCCGTTCCACGCACCGTTTTCGAGCTGGCGACCCATGACCATCGCCGGACACGAGTTGAGAGGTCATCCATGTCAACTGTGCGCAGTATTGATATGACGAAATATATGTACTAGAATGCGCACCTGGAGCATCACCATGGCCAAGAAACGCATCACGGTCACGATTGACGAGGATGTTGCCGACTACCTCTACCAAACCCCAAACACCAGTGCCGTCGTCTGCGAAGCCGTGCGAGGTTACCGGGACCGGCAGCTGGAGAAGGAGCTCGAAGCCGCCTATCGCGAGGACGCCGCAGAGAGCGCCGAGCTCGCTGCGCAGTGGGAAGCCGCGGACGCCGAGGTCGAGGAATGAAGGTGCCGGTCAGCCGCGGAGACGTCGTCCAGGTCCGCCTCGACCCCGGTGAAGGTCGCGATATCCGCAAGACCCGCCCGGCGGTGGTCGTCTCCAACCAGGCCGCCTGCCGGTTCGACTCCGTGCTCCAGGTCGTACCGATCACCGCCCAACCGGATCGCCCGCTCCGACCCTACGAGGCCCTGATCGACACCGAACCCAGCGGCCTTGCGAAACCCTCGCGCGCGGTCGCCAACCAGATCCGCACCATCGCCAGGCACCGCATTACAAAACGACTCGGCAAATTATCAACATCGGAGCGGGATGCCGTTGATCGCGCGATCGCCATCCAGCTCGGTTTGAAAGTCTGAATCCGACCTCCGGACGTGGCGCCCGCGCGGACCGATGTCGGACGTCGCCTCAGTTCCCCGAAGCCGCGGCGGGTCGGGCGCCAGTGTCGACCGGACCGAGATACAGATCGAGCCAGCGAAGTGGGCGAGCGGAGGGATCTCTTGTGGGGCAGCCGTCCCGGCTGCCAACCCGTGTCACCCATCGGGAGTAGAATCGTCAGCATGATGCCCTGCTGATCGGTGTTGGTTGCCCCTCGGCCGAGGAGGTTCCCATGCGGCGGTTGTCACTCGCAGTCGTTGTGTTGCTGTTGCTGATCGGGCCGGCGGCTGAGGCGGGTGATCACGAAGGCGCCAGGCGTTTCGCGATCAGCGTCGGAGCCGGCGCATTCGACGAGCTGGGCAGCGACGTCATGCTGCGGAAGGACGGTGAGCCGGGAAACCCCATCATCGGATGGATGGGATCCGATCAGGTCGCCGCCGCTCTTGCATACGACGTCCTCCCCGGGTTGACGGTCGACCTGAGTTACGCCCGGCTCGACTACGATTTCGGCACCGACCTGGTCACGACGGAGTCGTATCTCGGGTCATTGAACACTCAGATCGCGACTGGAAGCATGAACGAGTATCGCCTCACCGTCATGTTCGACGTGGACATGCTCGGTGATCACCCCACGTACTACGTCTCGCCCCAGCGGAAGTCCAGGTTCCGATTCGCGGTATTCGTCGCCGCCTCGATGACAACAGCCGGCGACGTCGATGTGGCCGACGCCGGAAATCAGCTGCTCGGTATCGAGAGCATCGACACGGGAAGCCAGAGTTCGGCCGGCCTCGGCGCCCGGATGGACTACAGGCTGGGGCGTTCGGGCTTCACGATCGGGGCCGACGTGGGCGGGATGTGGAAGTTGACCGGCGACCTGTTCACGGTGAACACCACCCCCGACTCGCCTTACCAGGGAACCACCGTCGCGCACGAGGGCCTCAATTTCCTGGTCGACCTTGCCTTCCATTTTTGACCCCCGGGACGGCGATCGATGCCAATGAAAACCGTAGGGGCGGCGTTTATCCCCGCCCGGTTTCGGAAACGACCGCGAGCATGATCGTGCCGCCGGCGGTGACGCACCCTCTTCGCCAAAAAGTGTGGCCGTAGCACCCATCCAAAGAAAATATCTGAAATAAAAGGAGATATGTGTTATCCTCCAGATCTGTTGCCGGCCAACGGGGCCGGCTTCTGTCTTGTTGGACGCAGGGTCCGACGCATGGTACGGGACGGGCGAGCCCTCGAAGGGTAGCGCTCACGGAGTATGAAAGTTATGTCGAAGAAGTTGTTTGTTGGAAGTTTGAGCTGGGACACGAATGACGAGGGCCTGAGAAATGCCTTCAGCACCCACGGCACTATCAGCGAAGCTGTCGTGGTCAGCGACCGCGACACCGGCCGTTCGCGCGGTTTCGGTTTTGTCACCTTTGATGACGACGAGTCGGCCGACAAGGCCGTCGCGGCCCTCAACGGGACGAATCTCGACGGGCGCGCCATCAAGGTGGACGTGGCCCAGGCCAAAGAGCGTTCCGGTGGCGGCGGCGGTCGTCGCGACAGCTGGTAAAGCGTCTTCCAACCAAGACCAACCCCTCCTCCCGGAGGGGTTTTTTGTTCCTTCCCCTGCTGCACCGTGCGTGCGAACATGGGGCCTCTCATGAAAGGCACGGCAGAATCCCGATGACCGAGAAAGAACGGCTCCTGGCCACCCTCCTCAGTGGTGAGGCGGACCGGTTCCCGTTCTTCGACCTGGAGCCATCCGACGAGACCGTCAGTCTGTGGCGGCGGCAGGGGCTCCCCCGCACCACCTCGGTGGCGGAGCACTTCCAGCTCGAGCTGCACCACGACGTGGGTCTCGAGCTGCGGAGCATGCCGTTCTACCACATGGCCCCGGACCTGCTGGCCGACCCGGGCTCGTTCCGCCGCCACTACGACCCTGACGATCGCCACCGCTACGCCCGAGGCTTCGCGAAGACCAGCGCCAGGCTCGCCAATGAGGGACGCGTGCTGTACGTGGACGCGTCGGGCGGCGGCTTGCTGCAGATGCTCGGGGTCGGCGACTGGGACACCCTGGTTGCGGCCTGCGAGGCGCTGGTGCGGCGGCCGGTTGCGGTGCAGGACCTGATGGAGCGGACCACGGACTTCTACTGTGTCTGCCTCGAACGCGTGCTGTCACAGGTCTCGGTCGACTACGCCTCCTTCTACGAACCCATCGCCTCCAACGCGGGGCCGGTGATCTCGCCTGAGATGTTCGCGAGGTTTGCGCTGCCCGGCTACCGCAAGGTCATCGACCTGCTGCGGAAGCACGGTGTCCGCTCACGCATCTTCTGCACCAGCGGCGGGGATCTGAGCTCGCTCCTCCCGATGCTCATCGATGCCGGGATCAACGGTCTGTGGATCAGCAACATTGCGAGCACGGAAATGGAGTACTCGAAGCTGCGCCAGCAGTACGGACCCGAGGTGGCGCTCATCGGCGGCATCGACGCCGCGGCACTCTCTCGCGACGAGGCTGCAGTCCGGGCTGCCGTCATGAACACCGTGCCTGCTCTGCTTGCGAGCGGCCGCTATCTTCCATGCCTCGACGACCGTCCCCGAGCCAACAGCTCGTTCGCCCTCTACACCCTCTACCGCGAGTTGCTGGCCGGGCTGGCGCTCCGAGGCTGAGGATAAATTTCGTTTCGGTGCCGGGCTTCAGGAAGTTCGCGAGCTCCACACCTATGCTGAGAAGCGGCCGCTTCCTGGCCCGCCGCCTGCGCCAGGCCTGGAGCCTGGAGGGGCGCGGCCTCGACTACCTCGACCCCTACGGCGAGGAGCAGCCGCAGCGGTGGGCGGAGTTCAAGCTCCAGATGGACTCGCTGCCGCTGTCCGCCGCCGAGCGCGACGCCGTCGTCGCCGCCGCCGAGACCACCTTCCCGGCCGTCGCCGACATCAGCGACGAGGTTGCGCGGCGGGGGGGCGCGGTCTGACCGGAGACTCGGCGCCTGGGAGTCCGGACGCAGGGATCGAGCCGCGCATGGGACGGCGATCGAGCTCGCCGATCGCCGGGCTCACTCGAGGCGCCGCCGCGAGAAGAACCACCGGCGGGCGGCGCGCCACCTCGACGAAGAGGCCAGGGTGGCGGGCGTGCAGCCGCTCCACCTCGAAATCGAACAGCAGCGCGTGCGGCCGCGACCCGGCTCTCAGGCTGCGGGCGACGACGCGCCGGAGCTGCGACGGATCCTCGGTGTCCCAGCGCAGCACAGGCCGCTCGCTGGAGTAGAAGAGCGCACCGGAAAACTGCATCGCCACCACTGGCGAGCCCGGCGGCGTCCGGCTTTCGAGCCACCGCACGCCGTCCGGGTAGATCGCCGTGTCGTGGGCGATGCGGAGCACGTCAAAGCCGCGGGTCCAGGCGATCCCGTTAAAGACCCCGTAGGCGACGACGAGGAAGGCCACCAGCGCCACCGCGGCCCGCCCCCACCGGCCCGGGAGCCTGCCCGCCGCCCACACCGCCAGGTCGTGTCCGGCCGCCACCGCGGCGAGCACGAAGGCGGGAACGGCCGGCAGGATGAAACGCAGGTACCACCAGGTCTCGATGGAGTGGTAGTAGAAGGCGTAGAAGACGACAATGGGCGCGAACCAGGCGAGCAGCAGGAGCTGGCGCCGGTCGCCGCGCGCAGCGGCCGCAACACCCACCAGCCACAGGGCGACCACCGGCACGGTCAGAAAGCGCACGAGCCAGTACGCGAAGTGGACGATGCGCGGCCCGAAGTAGGCCGCGTCGAACAACCCTGCTGCGCCGCTATAGCCGCTGGCCAGCACGCCGCCGTAGACCTCGAAGTTGTACATACCGAGCAGCAGCGCCCCCGGCGCGGCGCCTGCGGCGAAGGCGATCCAGGCCGAGCCGCGGCGCGGCAGGGCGAGGGCGAGGGCGGGCAGTAGCAGCACTTCGGTGGGCCGCACCGCGACCGCCATCGAAAGGGCGAAGCCTGCGGTCACCGCCCACGGCGGCCGACGCCGCGCGAGCAGCGCACCGAGCACCGCCGCGCAGCACCATGTGGTAGCCAGGCCGTCGCTCATCATCCATGTGAAGAAGTGGATCGTCACCGGGAAGGCCGCCAGCAGCAGCGCCGCCGCCACGGCGGCCGCCGGCGGCAGCCCCAACTCCCGCCCGAGCAGGCACACCAGCAGCAGCAGCGCGGCCCCGGCCCACGCCTGCACCGCCACGCCCGCAGCATCCCACCCCACCAGCCGGGAGGCGGCCACGAGGTGCAGTGGAAATCCCGGCGGATAGGTTGGCAGGGCATGACCCGGCAGCGGCGCCGGCGCGAAACCGAGCGGGGTGAGCAGCCACGGCCGGACCTTGCCAGCCGGGGTGCCGGGGATCGGTCGCAGCGGGGCGAACCGCTGGCCGTCGGCGAGGAGCCGGGCGGAGTTCAGGTAGCCCGACTGGTCGGAGCCGGAGGCGTGGGGCGAGGCGGTGGCGGCGAGCAGCCCGCCGTAGGCGGCGACCAGCGCGGCGATGACCAGCCACCACTTCGCCGACCAGGCGCGGCTCGTCGGTTGGGAGGCGTGGGCAGGCCGCCGGCTTGACTCGGCGCCGGTAGCGCCGCTCCGCTCAGTCGACAGTTTGCTCATTCCGGCATCCTGGTCCAGTTTACGGCGGCGGCGGGGCCCGCGTTGCGAGCCTCGCTCCGCACTGATCCTGCAGCCCGGGGCCAACTCGAGACCTGATTTGGAGAGCCGGAATCGGAATCGGTGCCCGGCTTCAGGATCGTAGGAAGCCGGTTGATCCTCAGTCGCCGTTGGAACTTCTTAAGATCCTGAAGTCTGGCACTGATTCAGCTGGCGGTGCTGCTCCTCGGTCAGCTGGATCTGCGTTCGCAACATCAGAGCTCTCCACCTGCCGATGTCGTGACTTCGCTCGATTCCAGGGAACCCACGGCCGCAGGGTTGGATTCCCGCGAGATCCCACCTCCCACCTGCTCCCGCAGTCGTCGCTCCACGAAGTCATAGAACGGATTGCATCGAAGCCGCATGAATGTGGCAGGTGACACCGCCAGCAGCCCGCGCTCGCCGCGCGGCTCGAGGGTCCCGAGCTGGACCCCGAAGAGGTTGTCGGGATCCGGTTCGAGGCCGTAAATGGGATCGTCGATGGGGATCGGCACCGCAATGTGCGACAGCGAGTAGACGCCCCGCGGCCACTCGAGGTCGAGGGCCTCGACCTCGGCCTCTCGGGCACCGCCCGGACGGGTCCAGACTTCGAGAGCCGCGGTGGATTCAACAATGTTGGTGACGACCGTCAGCCGGTAGGGTGTGGTCGGCCGTTCGATCAACATCTGCAGCCGCGCCACGGGGTCGGTGCGGAAGAAGTCTCGCATCTTCGCCTTCCGGTTGATGTCGAAAATCACCAGCTCGTGCCCCGGCCCCGTCAACCGATCATAGAGGCACTCGACGATCGCCTCCACGAGCACGGTGGCGTCAGCCAATGACATGAAGGTCAGCACCGGCGGGAAGCGCGAGGATACCTGCTGCGCCTCGAGCCCGGCCAACCGGCGGCGGATCGAGCGCGTCAGAAGGTGGGTCTGGTAGCCCGCATCGGCGGGAAACGAGTTGTACTTGAACGGATCCGATTCGGGCTGGATGTTGGTCCACGCCAGCCTGTTGAACCACGGCATGAAGCTCACGAGCCGGTGCGCGCGGGCCAGCGCCGCCAGGCGCGTGATGCCGATCGCCGGCGAGAAAAGGACGATCCGATCGGGGATCCGAAGCTCGTCGTCAGCGAGGCTGTCGAGCGCCAGGTCGACGGCCAGCGCGCCGCCGGTCGAATAGCCCACCACGATGAGGTCGCCCGAGGGCCCAACCGTTCCTTCCAGGTGCCGATAGGCGATGCGGACCGCCGCGCGCCAGTCGTCGACCTCGGCGCGTTTGAGCTCGCCGGGGGTCGTGCCGTGGCCGGGCAGACGCAGCCCGACTACGTGGAAACCCTCGGAATGGAGGATTTCGGCCGCCCGTCGCAGGCTGTAGGGCGAGTCGGTGAGGCCGTGCAGCAGCAGAGCCCCTCCCCTCTCCGCGGCTCCCGGGAGCTCGTACGAGCGATTCCAGTTGCGGGGAAAACCCGCCGGATTGTTGACGCCGCCCGAGGCGTACCGATTCCAGGCGGGTTCCGCGCGCGAATTGCGGTTGCCAACGACCCGCTCGTCGAGCTCCTGGAAGAGCCGGTCCTCGAGCGCCAGGTAGTCGTCCCAGTCGAATCCGTCCCGCGCATCCGCGGCCTCGAACTCGTGCTCGAGATCTACCGTGTGCCACGGCGACAGCTCCGGCTTCGATCGTTGTGCCCACGATGCGAACACCGCGACTACAGCAACGACGGCCACGGCCGCGACCACCGTGACCCGCGCCCAACAGCTCAACCGATTCTGGATCACCGGTGACACCCCCTTCGCTATCGCGTAAACTGCTGGAGATCTTACCCTGGTTCGAAGCGGTTGTCGGGGAGGTTGGATCGATGTCCACGAGCCGGTCGGCACCGTGAGTGACCGCCCCTCGAGGTGGCGGGCGGGATTGCGGCGCGCCCTCTGGGTCCTCGCCGCCGTGTTGGCGGTCGGGATCGCGCTGCCCTTCGGCTGCGTCGGCAACCGCATGTTCAACACCGAGGCCGGAGACTACCTCAGGACATTCACCACGTCAGACGGACTGCCGTACTCGGTCGCGGTGGTGGAGTTCGACGACCAGGGACAGCCGTGGGACCTGAACCAGCTCGGCGCCGCGATCGCGGAGATACGGCGGCTCAACCGCATCAGCGACGACGGGATCATCCTCTACCAGTTCATCCACGGGTGGAAGAGTAACGCGGCGCGGGATACGAGCTCCGGAGAACGGCTGGCGTGGTTCGAAAACCGGGTCGCGGCAGTCGCCGAGCGGTCGGAAGCCGCCGCCCTGCGCGGGACCGACAAGCCTCGGCCGGTTGTTGGCCTCTACATCGGCTGGCGAGGCCGCACCTACTCATTGCCGATCCTCATCGATGCCTCCTTCTGGAACCGGCGGGTGGCCGCCCACCGGGTCGCCTCTGAGGGGCTCACCGAGGTCCTTTACCGTACGGTCAACGCCGCCAGGGAGCACCCCAACTCCAAGTGCGCCCTGCTCGGCCACTCCATGGGCGGGATGATCCTCGAGAAGACTCTCGCTTCGGCGCTGGTGCCGGAGATCCTCCTGGCGGAGAACGCCGAAGCGGCGGTTCCCGTGCGCTATGACCTGATCGTGGCCGCCAACGCCTCCACCGAAGCGCTCCACACGAAGCAGCTCATCGACGTCTTCAAGCGCGCCGATGTGGGGCTGGTGTTGGAGGACGCAGCCGGTCGCCGTCGACCGGCCGCCGGCCCGATGCTCGCCTCCATCACCTCGGTCGACGACGGCGTCACGCGTTACATGGTGCCCGTAGCCATGACCCTCAATTCACTCTTCGTCCGCTATCGTCCCGCACGCGAAGGCAGCCTGGTGTCGCAACGCCGTCTCGGCATCCACACCGCCGGTCACCTGCCGGCGCTCCACAGCCACATCGTGGAGGTCGCCGGCGGCGAGATCGCCATCCTCGAGTTGCCCGGGCGCTGGAATGACACCCCGTTCTGGGTCTTCCAGGTGCCGGCCGAAATCAGCCGCAACCATGGCGACATCGACGGGCCGCTGTGGGACCGGCTCATGATGCAGCTGATGGATGGCAACCGCGTTTTCGACCCGGACGTCCGGTTGCTCCTGGCAGCGGCAGCTTCGGACGGCGAAACCCCCGGGAGCTGAGTCAACGCCTCGGACATCGTGAGCGGCCGGTCGCAAGAGAGGACGATGCGCCGACGGTCGTTCTCGGCCGCCGGTTCCTCCCCTTCATCGCTCGATCCGGAAACCGCACGGTACCCGGCATCATCGATTCTTCTCTCCATCTCGGTCACTGCAGCGACAGCGGCGCCCGAAGCGTGGCGTCCACCAGCGTGCCCGACGGGATGCTGATGGTGTTGCCGCTGGTCATGAGGGGTCCGGTTCCCCAGGGGCGGTGGGTCGGGTTTGTTGCTGCTTCTCGTCGAGCACAAGGGCCATGAAGGCCTGCAGCTCGCCCGGGGACGAAAACGCCGCCCGGCGACCCGTCTGCACATGCTCGACCCGTCCGTAGAAAACCTCTTCGGAAGGGTCCGCATCAACGCTCAGGCTGACGAGAAAGGCGCGCCAAGACGGCAGATCCATGATCAGACCTCCCTCGAGTCGACCGATTCCGTCATCAACGCCTGCGATCCGACCGTCGCTGATGGTGTCGTGCCATCGATCGCTCCTGCCCCTCGAGACGAAACCGTCCGGCTGCCTTGGCTCAAAACGCGGCCTCCAGATAGAGGAGAACCCCGAGCTGCGAGTAGCTCCCGCGGGCGGTGTACGAGCCGCCGTCGAACTCCCTGACCCGGATGTCGACCCTCTGCACACCGGCGCCGACGCCGAGGTTGCGGCTGAAGAACCACGTGCCGCTGACACCGGCCTCGCTGATGCCGCCGCGGAAGCCGCCGAGGTCGAGAAAGAGACCCCTGAAGTAGAGATTCGCGAGGAAACTCCGGGACACCGCCCACTCGGTGCCGACGCCCAGTATCGGCACCGCCTGCGCGACATCGACCGTCCGCTCGATGCCGCGGCCCAACGGCACCCCGCCCGGCAGCAGCACGCCCACTCCCGCGGCGAGCCTGGTCTCGAGGTCGAAGTAGGACAAGCCCGCGGTGCCGTAGAGACGCACCTCACCGTTGTCGTAGGCGTTGTAGCGGTAGGCGGCGGTGGCGACTCTCGAGCTGAGCTCGGTCTCGACCGCCGTGCCCGCGAGGATGGTGAAGATCAGGAACTGGATCTCGCGCTGCGGTGCCCGGTTGCCCGAGCGGTCGAAACCGAAATAGCCGAACTCGATCGAGCTCCTGCGGCCGATCCGCCAGCTGCCTTCGAGCCTGAACGAGGTGCTGCTGGAGTCAACGCCGAGGAGGTTCTCGAAGTTCACCAGGCCGCCGAGCCCGCCGCGGTCGGTCGAGTAGGCGAAGTTGGTGTCGAACGACCCCACCACCGTGCCGAGCCGGAGGCGAAACCTGTCCGGGACGTCGCCGGGGAATCCGGGCTCCGCGGCGCTGGCGAACGACGTCGGGACGGATGCGGCTCCGACCGCGAGCACGACAACGGCCAGAGACCAGCGCCTCGATCGATTGCGACTCATGAACACCTCGACATCGATCCGTAATCACGAAGTTGGACCGGATGAGCGGGCCCCTCCGGCTTTCTGGTTACCACCCACAGCATGAGTCTTCGCAGACAGCCAGTCATCAAGAAGTCGTGAGAGATTGTTGAAGCCGGGCCGCCGAAGTATCATTTGCCTTCGTGACCACAAAACCGACGACCCTGGTGTTCGATCCCTTCACCCTGGACGTGGAGTCGGAGCGCCTGTGGCGCGCCAACGAGCCGATCGAGCTGCGGCCCAAGACCTGGCAGCTGATGCGGTTCCTGGCCGAGAATCCGGGCCGGCTGCTGACGAAGGACGAGCTGCTGGACGAGGTGTGGGCGGACGTCGCCGTCACGCCGGGGAGCCTCAACCAGGCGATCCGCGAGCTGCGGCAGGCCCTCGGCGACGATGCCCGCGAGCCGCGCTACATCCAGACGGTCCACCGGCGCGGTTTTCGCTTCATCGCCGCGCTCGAGCGCGTGGACCGGAACCGGGTCGCGGGGAAGGAACGCGGGGTTTCTGACGGTCGCGCCCGGCCCGAAATATGCGGACGGGAGGCCGAGCTGCAACGCCTCCACGAGCTGTTCGCACGGGCCACCGCAGGTGAGCGCCAGCTGGTGTTCGTCACCGGCGACGAGGGGATCGGCAAGACGACGCTGCTGCGGGCATTTCTCGACGATCTGGGGGCGGACCAACGGAACCTCTTCTTCGCGGGAGGGGGTCAATGCGTCGAGCTGCTCGGGGCCCACGAGGCGTACCTGCCGGTTCTCGATGCGCTCGACCGGCTCACCCGCGCGGCACGGGAGAGCACGTTGCAGCGGATCCTGGAGCGCTACGCTCCGACGTGGGTCGCCCTCCTGCCGTGGCTCGGAGCAGCCGACGAGACGCAGCGGAACCCGGTGCTCACCGGCTCGCCGGCCCGGATGCTGCGGGAGTTCTGCGTCGTCGTCGAGGCCCTTGCGTCCGAACGGCCCTTGGTCGTGTGGCTCGAGGACCTCCACTGGTGCGACGCGGCGACGGTCGATCTTCTCAGCGCGGTCGCACGGCGAACCGAACCGGCGAGGCTGCTGGTGATCGCGACCTACCGGCCGGTGGAGGTGGCCATCCGGGAGCATCCGATCGGGCGGTTGAAGAGGAAGCTCGTGGTGCAGAAGACGGCCCACGAGCTGGCGCTCGAGTCGCTCCGCGCCGATGCCGTCGAGAGCATCATCAGCGGTCGATTTGGCGACTCTCAATGGCGGCGCCCGTTGTCGCAGCTGATTCACGATCACAGCGACGGCAACCCGCTCTTCGTAGAGGTCGCGGTCGACTACATGGTGTCGGAGGGGTGGCTCGTTGCGGACGGTGCAGGGTGGCAGCTCACGCGCGATCTCGCATCGATCGACGCCCGGCTTGCCGACGGCCTGCGGGCGGTCGTCGAGGGCCAGCTCGAGGGGATGCAGGACGAAGAGGTCGCGGCTCTCGAGGCGGGAAGTGTCGCCGGTCAGGTCTTCTCGGCCGAGGAGGTCGCGGCCGCGCTCGACACCGGGGTCGACCGCGCGGAAGCGGTGTGCGGACGGCTGACCAAGTGGGGCCGCTTCATCGAGCCCGCAGCCGGCGTGAGCTGGCCGGACGGCTCCGACAGCCAGCAGTACCAGTTCTCTCACGCCAAGTTCCGGGATCTCCTCTACGGCCGCCTGTCGCCCGGACGGCGACAGCGTTTCCACGCCCGGATCGCTGCCCGGCTCGAACGGGGCTTCGCGGGCCACCAGGGTCACGTCGCGGCCGAGCTGGCGATCCACCACGAGCGCGGAGGGACCACGGAACGGGCGATCCACTTTCTGGTGATGGCCGCGGACGGAGTACAGCGCCGTTTCGCGACCGGCGAGGCGGTCAGCTATCTCGAGCACGCCCTCGAGTTGCTGCTGCGAGAGCCCGAGTCCGAGGAGCGGGACCTGAGCGAGGTGAAGCTGCGGCACAAGCTCGCGCGCGCGTTCATCTCTGCAGCCGGCTACACCGGTGAGGCGCAGGTCGGCCAACATGGCGCGCGCCGTCGAACTCAGCCGGCGGCTCGGCCGCGTCGAGCTCCAGCTCGTCGGCCTCGGCTACCGGGCGGCCCGGAGCCTGGCCGCCGGCGATCTGGACGCTGCCCGCGATCTCGCGGAGGAGTCGCGGCGGCTGGCGGTGGACGTGGACGACCCGGTCCTCAGATCTCACTTCCACATGGTCCTGGCGTCCGAGGCGGTGCTGCGCGGCGAGCTGGAGCGGGCGATCCACGAGGCGCGCGGAGTGCCTCGACGCGGTGGTCGGGGCTCGATCCCAGGAGCTCGCCGTGGACTTCCCCCACGACTTCGCGGCCTTCGCGTACCTGAAATCCGGTTGGGCGTCGTGGTTGGCCGGACGGCCGGACGAAGCCGCACGACAAGATCCGCGCAGCGCTGCAACGGGAGTCCACGCCCTTCGGGATCCTGACCAGGCAAGGGCCTGGCCATGGTCGCGGCGCTCTTCCGTCGCGACCGCAAGACCGTCGAGGATCTGCACCGGGAGAGTCTCCAACGCGCTCGAGGAGTTCGGCATTTCGTGGCCGTATCCGGTCGCCTCCGCCTGTGAGGGTTGGCTCCTGCTCACGGGCGGGGACGTCGAGCCGGCAATCGAACGAATGTGCCGGGGAGTGGTCGAGGCCGAATCGAGCGGCACCCGTCACTGCATGACCCTGCTCCTCACCGTGCTCGCCGAAGCGCAGCTGGCGCGCGGCGGCGGTCGCCGACGGCCTCGCAGCCGTCGACCGGGCGATGGAGTTCGCCGAGCTCAGCGGCGAGCGCTTCTGGGAGGCCGAGATCCACCGCGTGCGCGGCGAGCTGCTCCGCTGCGCCGGCGATCACGAGTCGGCCGAAGAGTGCTTCGACAGGGACTCGCCGTTGCGCGAATCGCAGGGTGCGCTGTCGCTCGAGCTTCGTTGCCGCCACGAGCCTCGCCGAGCTGCTGCGCGACACGGTCGAGCGCCGAAGCCCGCAGCACGCTGTCCGCGATCTACGACCGTTTCACCGAAGGCCTCGATACGCCGGACCTGTTGCAGGCGCAAGGCTCTGCTCGAGGCACTTTGATCCGACACCGCAGACGAACCTTCACGGCGATTTCATCTCTCATTGCTGACTCCGCCTGCCTTATGCGCCATACTGAGCACCTTCACATGCAAGGGAAACGGATCAGTCAGATGCGAGGAAGGACGATGAAAACACACCTGTCGACCGGGTTGCTGACGATGCTCACCATGCTGCTGTTGGGGGCCGGCATGCTCGTCGCCTGCAGCGACGAGCCCCGGGAGTCCGTGACCAGCAGTCCCGTCGAGGAGCTGGAAAAGCCCCCCGCCGAAACACCGGCGGCCGAGATGGCGAACGAGGCCGATGTCGAGCCGATCGACCAGTCGCCGTTGCTCCCCGAGGACGATCTCAGCGTCGCCCTCGCCCGCTGGGAGGGCGACTACGACGACATGGTCGAGCGGAGGATGGTGCGGATTCTGGTCCCCTACTCGATGACCGACTTCTTCCTCGATGGCGCCACCAAACGCGGCATCGTCGCGGCGCTGGGCCGCGAGCTCGAGCAGGAGATCAACCGGCGGGAAGGGCTGCGGACCCGGCTGGTTCACGTCGTCTTCATTCCCACGCCGCGGGACCTGTTGATCCCGTGGTTGGTCGAAGGCATCGGCGATATCGCCGCGGGAGGCCTGACGGTCACCGACGAGCGCCGTGAAATCGTCGACTTCACGAGGCCGTTCATTCGCGACTCGAAGGAGATTGTCTGCACCGGGCCCGGTGTGCCGGGATTGACCTCGGTCGAGGACCTTTCCGGAAGGGAGGTGTACGTCCAGGCGTCGAGCAGCTACCGGGAGTCCATCGCCGCTCTCAACCGGAGCTTCGAGGCTCGGGGGCTCGCCCCGATCGACGTCGTGACGATCGACGAGCCTCTCGAGACCGACGAGGTTCTCGATATGGTGCAGGCCGGTCTGATACCGATGACCGTCGTCGACCAACACCTGGCGGAGTTCTGGGGCCAGGTGTTCTCGAACCTCACGCTCCACCCGGACGTGGTGGTGGCGGCCGAGCGAGACTTCGCGTGGGCCTTCCGCAAGGGCAGCCCGCAGCTCGAAGAGGTGCTGAACGCCTTCCTGACCCCGCGCCGCCACCGCACGAAGTTCGGGAACATGGTCGTCCGGCGTTACCTGCAGAACTGCAACTGGGTCCGTGGGTCGACGGTGTCCGCCGACCGCACTCGATTCGAGCAGACGAGGCCGCTGTTCGACAGGTACGGCGGCAGCTACAGCATCGACCCCCTCCTCCTGACGGCCCTGGCCTACCAGGAGTCGCGGCTCGACCAGCGCATGCGCAGTCCCGCCGGGGCGATCGGCGTCATGCAGCTCCTGCGGTCGACCGGTGACTGGATGAACGTCGGTGACATCACCCTTCTCGAGCCCAACATCAACGCCGGTGCCAAGTACTTCCGGCTCCTGATGGACACGGTGGAGGACCAGGAGGTCGACGAGCTGAATCGCATCTTCTTCGCCCTGGCGTCCTACAACGGAGGGCAGACCCGGATCCGACGCCTGCGCCGCGAGACCGCGGCGCAGGGGCTCGATCCGAATGTCTGGTTCGACAACGTCGAGCTCTCCGCCGCGCGCGTCATAGGGCGTGAGACCGTGCAGTACGTCGGCAACATCTACAAGCTCTATCTCGCCTTTCGCATGGTCGAGGAACGGCGCGGGGAGCGCGCACACCGCGCGGACGGGAGAAGGGAGTCGGCCCTCTCGAGTCCCTAGCCCGCAGCATTCATGGGGTCTTCCTCGCCCCGTGCACTCGCGATCACCGAGTCCTCGAATGGTCTCGGGACCGTTCGCGATTCACAGGACTTTCAGGCTTCCTTGATGACCCGGTCGGGGCGGCGCCCCAGACTGTTCGACATGCTTGACCGGTATTGTGGGCCGAGTTAACGTGCACGTTCGAGCAGCGGAATGTCAGCAGTTCGAGGTGCGCGGCCTCATCGACCCGCGCTCGTGCGGCGGCTGAAGCAGGAATGCGCACGACCGGTGGCACGGCGCGGGAAGGGAGAAGTGTCATGATCCAGGATCGCAAGCGTGGGGTGCGGTGGAGTTGGTGCGCACTGTTCGTACTCGCCTGCTGCGTGCTCGGCAGCCAGCCGGCGTTGGGCCAGGACGAGACCACGGACGAGACCACGGAGTGGGCCTACGAGTACAACCTCGCTCAACAGCTCAGCAACCCGGTGGCTGCGCTGATCAGCGTGCCCGTCCAGTTCAACTTCGACCAGCGCATGGGTCCCTCGGATGACGGCCAGCGGCTCCAGATAAACATCCAGCCCGTGGTGCCGTTCTCCCTGACGCCCAAGTGGAACCTCATCTCGCGTACCATCCTGCCGGTCATCGATCAGCAGGACGTCGTGCCCGGGGGCGGCAGCCAGTTCGGGCTCGGCGATACCGTGCAGAGCCTGTTCTTCTCACCGGCGAAGCCGTCGGCCGGCGGGCTCATCTACGGCGTGGGCCCCGCCCTCCTGCTGCCGACCGCCACCGACTGGCGGCTCGGCACCGAGCAGTGGGCCGTGGGGCCGACGGGCGTCGTCCTCAAGCAGCAGGGCCCCTGGACCTTCGGCGCACTCGCCAATCATCTGTGGTCGGTCGCGGGCGACAGCGAGCGGGCGAGCGTCAACGCCACCTTTTTCCAGCCGTTCGTCACCTACATCACTCCGACGTTCACCACCTTCGCCGTCAACACGGAGTCCACATACAACTGGAACGACGACCAGTGGACGGTGCCGGTCAGCCTCACCGTCGCCCAGCTCCTGAGAGTCGGCAACCAGCTGCTGCAGGTGGGCGTCGGCGTGCGCTACTGGGCGAAGGGCTCCGATACGGCGCCGCAGGGATGGGGCTTTCGTTTCACCACGACGCTGCTTTTCCCGCGGTGAGGACGACACGCTCCTCAGCGACCACAGCGCGATCGAGATCTGGAGAATGGTCCGAAAATCGTTCTCGGAGTATGATGACACCGCTTTCAGAACACCATCCCATCGAGCCGCCTGAATCTCAGCCTGGTGTGCGCCGGTCGCGATTCCCTGGCTCGGCGGTAACGCGTATTGGGAGCGATGTGCGATCCCTCATGAAGGAGTATTCGACATGAACCGATACCTCTGGTCGCTGGCGTTTGTCTTCCTGCTCGGGTCGTTGACCGTGTCGTGGGCCGAGGAGCAGCCTTTGATCTGCTTCGGAAACGAACCGTTCTGGAGCCTCGAGCTCACCGAACCGGGGACGGCGCGCTTCTCGACGCCGGATTCCCCCCCCGCCGACTATCTCGGCGCCGCGAACACGCTGGCGCCACGAACGGAAACGGTGTGGCGTGGTCGGCCGATCGCCGCCGATGGGGGTGAGCTGGTCGCCTTTCTCCGTGAGGGCCCGTGCAGCGACGGGATGTCCGATGCCGTGCATCCCTATTCGGTCAACATCTCACTGCCGGATGGGCGTCATCTCGGCGGTTGCTGCCGTGTGCCGGCAGCGGGTTCTGCGACCCCGGAGAATGCAACCTGGCGGCTGACGGGGTTGCCGGGCCGGGAGCTCCCGGGGGCGGGTGAGCGAGAGGCCGTGACGGTGCGTTTTGCGGACGGTCGCATCACCGGCTTCTCGGGTTGCAATCAGCTCGTGGGGTCGTACACCCTCGACGGCGAGAAGCTCGTCCTCGGTCAGCTGGGTGGAACCATGATGGCGTGTCCAGAGCCGGCACGGTCGACTGAAGATCAGTTTCTGAAAGCGTTCTCCGGGACGATGCGGGTCGTGGTCGAAGGCGACAACCTGACCCTGGTGCCGGAATCGGGGGGCGACGCACTGCGGTTCGAGCGCGAGGCGCCCCCGCGGTTCGAGGGCGTTCGGTGGGAGGTCACCGGCTACAACAACGGGCGCCAGGCAGTGGTCAGCCCGATGGCCGGCACCCGACTGACCCTGGAGTTTCAGGATGGGCAGGTTTCGGGCGACAGCGGCTGCAATCGCTTCCACGGCTCGTTCGCGGTGGAAGGGAACGCCCTGACGATCGGGCCGCTGGCGACCACCCGCATGGCCTGTGACGACGAGTCGATGGCCCAGGAGCAGCAGTTCCTCGACGCGCTCGGGAGCGCCGCGACCTGGGATATCGTGCGGGGAATGCTGGATGTCCATCGCGCCGATGGTGAGCGGGCATTGTGGGCCAGCCCTCTCAGCGAGTAGCGATAGCGGGGGAACGCCGGTGGTGGTTCGTCCGGGCGGGGTCGGCTGCAGCCGTGGCGGTCGCCATGTGGGCCGTGCCGAACGGAAGCGAACCAGTGAGCGACCACGTCTTTGAAGGTTCTTTCAAACCACTTTCCTGACTCTGCAGCGGCGAGGTGTCATTCTCAGCTGGCTTTTTAACCCCCTGAACCAAGGAATGGAGGCTGTCATGGAAGCAAATCTGGGCGCACGCGTTCACAAGCTCGTGGAGCTGGGCTGGGAGCCCCTCGCGACGACCGAGACGACGGCGGCGTTGGTTGGCCGGCGATCGTTCAACTGGTGGCTGTTCCTGTTCGTGATCTTCGTCTTTCCGGTGTTCGGCGGGATGCTGTACCTGGTCTTTTACCTGGCGACATCACGGGCGACGGTCTTTCTCCACGTGGAGAACGATGGCGTCGTGACCGCAGGAGACACGTGGCTCGTCGAGTGGCAGGAGGCCCGACGAGACGCCCATGTCGAGAAGCAGAAGCAGATCAAGGAACGCGGCTTTCTCGCGGTGATGTGGCCGCAGCTGCTGGTCTCGCTGGTGCTGTTGGCCGGCTGGCTCATGCTGCTGAAGTGGTACTTCGGCTCTGCCGCCTAGGCTGTCAAAGTGGCCAAGAATCACTGTACAATCCCGCTGAAGAGTGAAAGGAGATTGAAATGAAACGAGCCCTTCTCGCGGCGATAATGATCGCTTTCGCGGCCGGTTGCTCCACCATGTCCGTCAACACCGACTACTCGATCGACGCCGACTTCTCGCAGTACCGGACCTTCCAGTACCAGAACTCGGACAACGACATCGAGGTCTCGTCCCCGCTCGTCCACCAGCGAATCGTCAATGCCGTCCGGCAGGGGATGTCCAACGCTGGACTCCAGGAAGTGGACAGCAACCCGGATGTCTTCGTCACCTACCACGGCTCCACGACCCAGCAGCTCCGGTTCGACACGACCTACATGACAATGAGCAACTGGCACCGTCCCGGCTGGCATTCGGGCATGGGTGTGACCTCGTCGAGCACACGCGCTACCACCATCACCCAGGGTACCCTCGTGATCGATATCTGGGACGCCTCGACCAACACTCTCGTCTGGCGTGCCATCGCCACCGACACCCTGAGGCAGAACCCGGACCGCAATACCAGCGCCATCAACCGGGCGGTGGAGCGGGCATTCCGGAACTTCCCGCCGCGCTGACGGTTGAAGGGTCGGCCCGCAACCGTATCGTCCCGACGAATGGAGATTCGACAACCCGGGGTCGGTGGCACTCGCCACCGATCCCGGTTTTTTGGAGCGTGTGAGCGGCCCGTGACGCGGTTCTGTGCGAGTCTGATCGTCCTGGTTTCGATTCTGATGACGGTGGCGCCCCGGGCCGTTTCCGGGCAGGAGGAGGACCCGCCGGAGCTGTCGTCCGAAACCCGCGCCGAGGATCGCGAGGACCCGGCGGAAACTCATGACGACGACGAGGTCCAGGACTCCGGTGCCGAGACGGACCCGTGCGTGTCGCCGGACGACCTCGGCCAGTCATGGCTGGACTGGCTCAACAGGACGACGCATCGGACCGTGTGCGCGTCGTCCATGTGGTTCGACAGCTACTTCGGCGAAGAGCAGACCTTCGAGGAGTACAGCCGCACCGGCGGACGGATGTCCATCCACACCTTCTACACCCAGCGCGACGAGTTCGACGCGCGGTTCCGCTTCATCGTCCGTGTCAATCTCCCGAACCTCGACCGCAGGCTGCACGCCTTCGTCGGCAGGGAAGCCAGGGAGGAGTACCTCACCGACAGCGAAAACCTGTTGCCCCCCGGCTCACTGCCCACCACCCTCGACGACGAGAGACAGCTGCTGATCGGGCTGGGGTGGACCCCTCAGCGCAACAACTTCGACGCCCTCACCTTCAGGGTCGGTGTCAGAGTCGAGTGGCCGCCGGCGCCGTACGTCAAGGCGATCTTCCGCCACAACGTGTTTTTCAGCGATGCCACCTCCCTCCGCTGGCGGCAGACCGTGTTCTGGGCGCAGGAGGACCAGCTCGGCACCACCACCAACCTCGACCTCGACCAGCGGTTATCGGACCACGTGCTGATCCGCTGGACCAACACCGGCACGGTCTCCGGGATCACCGAAGGGGTCGAGTGGCGGACCAGCCCGACCCTCTTCCAGACCATCTCCTCGCGCGACGCCCTGGCGTACTCGGCGTGGCTCACCGGCGCCACCGGAACGCCGATTCAGGTGGAGGAGTACGGCTTGCGAGTGGTGTACCGCCGACGAGTCGCCCGCGACTGGCTGTTCCTCGACGTCGGGCCGATCGTCACCTGGCCGCGCCGCGACATCGAGGAGACGCGGGAGACCTCCTGGGGCGCGATGATCGGCTTCGAGATGCAGTTCGGCCACCCCGACTGAGCGAGGTCAACCGCCAACGCCGGGGCTCCGCCCCGCGCATTGCCGATTCAGCCGGGACCCGGTGTAGACTCGGCGCATGAACACTCATCGGTCCCGTCCGTTTCTTCTCGCGATCGTGCCTGCCGCCAGGATCGCCTCGGCGCTCGCCCTCCTGCAGGCGGTGGCTCTTGCAATCGGCTGCAACACCCACGACCCCAGGGAGGTTGCAACGACGATTTACACAGGTGGTCCGATCATCACCGTCAACGATGCCCAGCCGACAGCAGGCGCCATCGCCGTGAAGGATGGGAGGATTCTGGCCGTCGGCGATCGGGAGGAGATGCTCGAGTTCAGGGGCGATGCGACCCAGGTCGTGGATCTGGGTGGCAAGACGATGCTCCCCGGGTTCATCGACGCGCACGGGCATGTTTTCAACGTCGGCGTGCAGGCCGCCGCGGCGAACCTGCTGGCGCCGCCCGACGGCCAGGTCACCGACATCGCCTCCCTGCAGGCCACGCTGCGCGCCTGGACCGAAGCCTCACCCGCCGTCGTGGCCCGGACGGGCTGGATCATCGGCATGGGCTACGACGACTCGCAGTTGCGGGAGCAGCGCCATCCCACGCGGGATGATCTCGATGCGGTCTCCAAGGACACCCCGGTGCTCGTCGTGCACCAGTCCGGCCACCTCGCCGTGCTGAACAGCAAGGGGCTCGAGGCCTTTGGGTACTCGGCCGAGAGCGTCGAGCCGGCGGGGGGGACCATCCGCCGGCGCGTCGGCAGCCGCGAGCCGGACGGCCTCATCGGAGGCATGGCCTGGTTCCCACACCTGTTCAGCAAGCTCGGCAAGCTCGGCAGCGACGACAACGAGGCGCTCCTGCTGGCCGGCATCGATCGCTATGCCGAGTTCGGCTTCACCACCGCCCAGGAGGGGCGCGCGACCGAGGAAGCCGTCGCCACCGAGGCGTCCCTTGCCGAGCAGGGCAAGCTCACGATGGACGTCGTCGCGTATCCCGACATCCAGGGGGCCGCGTCCACGATTGGCGGACCGTTCCTGTCGAAGAGCTACACCGGGCGCTTCCGCATCGGCGGGGCCAAGCTGACGCTCGACGGCTCTCCCCAGGGCAAGACCGCCTGGCTCACCAAGCCGTATCTGGTTCCGCCGGCTGGCCAGGGCAAGGACTATGCGGGCTTTCCGGCGATGACCGACGAGGCGGCGAATGCCTTCGTCGACCAGGCGTTCAAGAACGGCTGGCAGATCCTCGTTCACTGCAACGGCGACGCGGCGGCGGACCAGTTCATCCGGGCCGTGCGTCTCGCCACCGTCAAGTACGGCCCCGGAGACAGGCGGCCGGTGATGGTCCACGCGCAGACGGTTCGCGAGGATCAGCTGGACGCGATGAAGGAACTCGGCATCATCCCGTCGTTCTTCGGCATGCACACCTACTACTGGGGCGACTGGCATCGCGATTCGGTGCTGGGCCCCGAGCGCGCCTCGCGCATCTCGCCCGCGGCGTCGGCCCTGAAGAGGGGCATGGTGTTCACCCAGCACCACGACGCCCCCGTGGCCCTGCCCAGCTCCATCATGATCCTGTTCAGCCAGGTCAACCGGGTCACCCGGAGCGGCCAGGCCCTGGGCCCCGACCAGCGCGTGTCGGCGATGGACGCGATCAGGTCCATCACGATCAACGCGGCCTATCAGTACTTCGAAGAGCGGACCAAAGGCTCGCTCGAGCCCGGGAAGCTGGCGGACCTCGTGATCCTCGACCAGAACCCGCTGACCGTGGATCCGATGGCGATCATGAACCTCAAGGTCGTCGAGACGATCAAGGAAGGGAAGACGATCTACAGGGCCCGCTGAGCGGGCCTGACGGGCTGAGGCGTCGCGGGATGCGGCGGGCGCAGGTTGCTTTGACGACCGAGAGCGAACATCACGTCAGGAGGGTGCTGTGAGATACGTGTACATCACATTGATCGTGGCTCTGACGGCCGTGGTTCTGCTGTTCAAATTGCAGAACCTCCAGAGCGTCACGGTGTCGTTCCTCTCCGTCAGCTTCACGCTGCCCGTGTCCCTGCTGCTCATCCTGGTGTACGTGCTGGGCATGTTCACCGGCGGTTTCCTGCTGGCCCTGGTGCGGACGTGGGTCGAAGGTGCTCGGCGGGTCTGAATTGGTGTCGCGAACACACGTCCACACTTGTTGAGTGGGAATGTGTGTCGGGTAGACCCGTTTCGGTGCCAGTTTCGGTGCCAGGCTTTGGGATCCAGGAAGCTGGTTGTTTCGGTGCCAGGCTTTAGGATCTTAGGAAGCTGGTTGATCCTCAGTCGCCGTTGGAACTTCCTAAGATCCCAAAGCCCGGCTCTGATTTTCCTGTCACACCCGGTGGAACACTGGGTACTCGGTTGAACGGACCCGGCAAGCGCGCCGCTGAAAACAACCCAACGACCGGCCAACACCGTTCGGGGGCGGATTTGTGAGGTTGTGATCGGTGGCACCCATGAAATATGCGATTGACAATCGCATATTTCAGGGTGGTCTTTGGAAGGCTTGACAACACTCATTGATGTCATTTATAGTAGGCATTATGGCTACTAGAGATAAATTATCACTCAATGCGACCCAACTTGACAGAGCTCTTCAGTCGGTCGCTTTTCGGCTTCAAGAAAACCTCGCGCAACCGGTGGAGATCGTCGTGTGCGGAGGATCGGCCCTGATCCTGACCGGTACCGTCGCTCGCACCACCCGCGATGTCGATATCGTGGCGCTGGCATCTCCGCAGGGTCTCCTTTCGCCCGACCCACTTCCTGAGGACCTCGAGCTCGCTGCAGCGGAGGCTGCTGAAGACCTTGGACTCCCAGCCGCCTGGCTCAACAACGGCCCGAGCCGGGGTGAAGGCGGCCTCTATCAGATGGGGCTTCCAGAGGGACTGCAGGACCGCTGGCACAGCCGAAGTTACGGTTCGCACCTGACCGTTCATTTCATCGACCGCTTCGATCAGATCCATTTCAAACTCTACGCTGCCGCCGATCGCGGCGGCTACCACATCGAGGACCTCCTGGCACTGGAGCCGACCCCGGATGAGATGGTTGCTGCAGCCCATTGGGCCATGAGTCACGACGTGTCCGAAGCCTTCGCAGAGATCATGAAGGACCTACTCGGGGGAATCGGTTATGCAAAATCAGCTGACCGACTTTAGGCGAGAGTTCCTCAGTCGTATTCTCGACCTCACCTGGCGTCAGTGGACGACGGCGGGTATTGCGGGGCAGGGGCACTCCTGGACTGGTTCTGTCATTGACCCCGAGGCACTCCTCCTGTTCTCCTGCACCGTCGGCCGTTACGACGCTCGCCTCTTCGACGCGATCCAGGAATGGCTCGGCGTCAATGGGAATTTCATCAACGTTCAGCGACTCAAACGTATCCTCAAAGAAGAGCGCTTTGCGGGCGAAACCGTTCTGGCCGCGATAACTGCGGCGACTAAGGATTCTGTCAACCAAGCCAAGTGGTCACAGATCGTCAAGGAACTCCGGTCCCCGACAAGCGAAACAGAGTCACAGCATCTTTTCTACCTGGAGTCTGGCGAGCCTTTGCCCGTCGTTCGGGAACGCGACCCGAAGTTCGCCGAATACGGATTCATCCGCGACCGGTTCGAGGCGCGCGGTGTTGCGGAGCCTTTCCGCCCCGAGCTACCCGGCAACCTTCTCCTGAGGCTGCGCGCACTGCTGGGTGTGAACGCCCGCAGCGAAGTCTTCGAGTATCTGTTGGTCAATACGGTCGGGTCGCCGCGCGCCATCGCGGCCGATTGTTACTTTTTCCCGGCCACCATCAGCAAGACCATGGTCGAGATGAAGTTATCCGGGTTTCTCGCCTCCCGCACACAGGGGCGGCGCAAGCTTTACAGCCTGTCCCCGGACACGTGGCGCGATCTGTTCTTCGATCCTGCCGCCAACCTGACCTGGGTTGTCTGGCCGCGCCTGTTCAGCGCCCTCGAGCTGATCTGGGTATTTCTCGACAACGGCGATCTCTCGTCGAAATCCCCAGTCGAGCAAGCCTCGTCCCTTCGCCGTCTTCTCACCAAGAGCGTGATCTCCCAACTGGAGCGGAGCCTCCCCGGATTCACGTTCGGCGACCCCGCCCAACACCCCGCAGAAAAACTCATCCCGTATTTCACAACACGACTCACCACCGTGTTCCAGTCGCTTGAATAGTGCTTTCGATTTGTGACCGAGCCACCCAAGGTCCGTCCCGGCCCTCAGACTCAATTCCCGACGATCCCGCTCCAGCGACTCACTCCTCCGGACTCCAGTGCGTCTGAAAAGACGCAGTCGGTCGATGGGTCGAACGGGAACGGGCCGCAGGCGCCGGACGCGAAGACGGTGATGCTGTCCATCCTGCACGACGCACCACCGGCGGTGACGTCGGTGTGCGAACGATCAAAAACGCCAGGCTCCGGTTTGTCCGATCGGACTCTTTGTCTATTAAGGTGGGTCCGCTCGCGGATTTGGCAATGCACCCACTATAGTGAGGAGACCCAATGAGCATCACCAGCAAACTCCGCAAGCTCGCCGTGACCCTGGTGATTCTGTCGGCAATCGTTGTCGCCATGCTTACCGTGCTGCCTCGAGGGAGTGAAACAATGCCGCCACCAGCGAAAGACTTCGAACCTTTCCGCCATCGGGTCGTCGCCGTCTTCGGGGCCACCGGCACCGTCGGCGATGGGATCCTGAAGTCCGTGATGAACGATCCGGGCGTCGAGAAGATCCACGTGATCACCCGCCGGCCCTCGCCCAGAATCGAGGCAGGGGCCGCTTCCGGCCGCATCACGGTGACCACACATGCGGACTATCTCGACTATTCGTCCCTCGGGGAAATCCTCCCCGAGGTCGACGCCGTCTTCTGGGCGATCGGCACCTCCACGCGCAACGTGTCGAGAGAGCAGTACGGCGTCATCCACGTCGATTTTCCGGTGGCATTCGTCGAGGCGTGGTTGACCGCGGGTAAGGAAGGCGAGCTCTCGTTTCACTATGTGAGCGGCTCGGGTGCCAAGAAAGACTCGAGCTGGCACTGGGCGCGCGAAAAGGCGCGCGCCGAGCGAGTGCTCTTCGACCTCGCCGAAGGCACGAAGGTGCGGGTCGTCTCCTATCGCCCGGCCGCCGTCATTCACACGGCGGAGCGCGCCGGTCTTGTCGACTCCCTCAGCCAGTTCGTGTTCGGGCCGTTCAAGCTCTCCGTGAAGTCGACCGCCATCGGCCAGGCCATGCTCGAGGTCAGTGCTCGTGGTGATGAGATCGGCAACGGCGCGATCCTAGAAAACACTGACATCCTGATGTACGCCAACGGTTTCACCGCTCGGGTACCATCACCGTAGCTTTGCACACAGCCCACCTCAGCGAGTGCCACCCAGGTTGCCCGAAGGGCGAAGCCGGATCCCGCTTGCTCGTGCAGCCGAGATTGCTGCACCACAAACCCCGCCACCGCACAATTGCCGCATGCGTCCCGGGTCGACCTTCGGGCTGTCATTCCCACCCAGAGAGCGTGCCGACCACCACCCTCTGTCATCCCGACCGAGCGAACGAAGCCCCTTCACCCTCTGTCATCCCGACCGAGCGAACGAAGCCCCTTCACCCTCTGTCATCCCGACCGAGCGAACGAAGTCCCTTCACCCTCTGTCATCCCGACCGAGCGAACGAAGACCTCAAACTCGGCGATCGATCAAGCGACCAGCAGCGGCACACCTGCGGCCCAGCCAACCATCCACATTGAGTTCGTTGTGGTGCCTTGTCCCGCCTGCAAGTGCGGCCGGGACGGCCTTACCACGATCCTCACCGATGTCCAGTGGTGTTTCGGGTGGTCACGAAGTGCTCCGACAGCCGGTGGCGACCGCGAGAGCCTGACACACATCGTTCATGATGTCGTCGTTCAAGTGGCCGACGAATCCGGTCAGCCGGGACCTGTCGACGGTCTGGATGTGGTCGAGATTGACCGCAGACTCATGCTTCAACCCGTGCTCAACTCCGACCCGGACTTCGCTCGGCACCCCGTAGATCGACGACGTGATCGGCGCCACCATGACGGTCCGCAGCAGCGGGATGACACTCTGCCGGCTGATGACCAGGACCGGCCGCTTTTTATCAGGTTTGGCGAAGGCGTACATCCAGATGTCGCCGCGCATTATTCCTCTGGCCACGAGCCCTCCTCATCCCAGCCGGCGAGTTCCCCACTCACCCGAAGGTTGTTGCCGTAGCCCTGTTGGTACTGCGCGTCCAGCCGCGCATCCCGCCTACTCTCGAGATAAGCAGAAACCAGCCCACGGAGGACCTTCGAGCGACCGCCCCGCCGGACCTCCTCGTCCTCGTCCAGCCCGGCCAGCAACTCCTCGTCCATCAGAATCTGTACAGGTTTCATGTTGATAATATATGTTGGCATGCACGTTGGGTCAATCCAACTCCTTGTTTCACCGAACGAGGATTGCAGGTGGCCGTAACGTCGTCAGGAAAGCTGGTGAAATTTCAGGGCCATCCGAAGCGGGAATCCCCGATGAAACCCAAGCTCAAGGGTTGCATATCCAACATCAAGTGATTATGATTATATGCATGAGGACAACGATTTCCCTCGACGACCAGATTCTCGAAGCTGTCAAGCGCCGGGCTGCCGCCGAAGGCCGCAGCGTCAGCGCCTTCATCGCCGGGGTGCTCGACGACGCCGTCAAACGAGATCCATCACCGGTCGACGCGCCGCCTTTTCGCCTTGTCACCGTCGGAGGCGGCGGCCCGTACCCAGCGGTTGATCTCGACAGACCTCGCGAACTCATGGTTGCAGACGACGAAGAACGATACGGACGATAGGGCGCAACGGTCGTGTTTCTTCCTGACATCAACGTGCTCATTTACGCGCACCGCACTGATTCGTGTGCAGATCACTCCGCCTACGCCCAGTGGTTGACGGACCTGGCGAATGGCTATGAGCCCTTTGCCCTGTCGTCGCTAGCGATCGTCGGGGTTGTGAGGATCACCACCAATCCCAGGATATTTCGCAGACCATCAACTCTGGACGAAGTCTTCGCATTCGTCGGTGAACTCACCGCCCGGCCCAACGCGCGGCTCGTCCACCCCGGCCCGCGCCACATCGAGATCTTCGAGGATCTGTGCCGTCGCTCCGGCGCAGCCGGAAAGCTTGTTGCCGATGCTCAACACGCCGCCGTGGCAATCGAGCACGGGTGCACCTTCGTAACCACAGACTCGGACTTTGACCGTTTCCCGGGTCTGCGCTGGCAGCACCCCCTGCGCAACGACTGACATCAGGAAACCGAGCGCGGATCTGAATCGATCAAACACAAAGATTCAGGAACCGTAGCGTCGCGCCCGACCAGGTCGCCCCAACCGTGCGGCGGCTTCTGAGTTGAGGCCTTTCTCAGCGGCAGGCAGCCGGCACCAAAGTACGAACAACGCGTGATCTCGGCCGCAAATCACCTCATCCGATCGAGAATGCCCAGTGTCAACTGATCAGGCTCCCCCTCGAAGTACTTGACGAGGCTTTCGAAGAAGATCAAGGTGCTGCCCCTCGCGCACTCGGCAAACAACGTCATGCACGATCTGAACTTGAGGTGGTCGGGGTAACCGAAAATCTCTTCGGCGCTCTTCCCCTCCACCGCCAGAACAAGGCGCGTGCACACCTCCAGCCGCGGTCCCAGGATCGGGTGCTCCAAATACGCCTTCGCTTCCTCCAGCGAGGAGATCGCGAAGCGCTGCGCCATCGGGCTCCCGCCGAGACCCCGAATCTGCGGGAACACGAACCACATCCAGTGGCTGACCTTCTCTCCTGCCTTCAGCTCTTCGAGGACTGACGCATACACCGCGTCCTGAGCGTCAACAAATCGACCGAGGTTGAATATCATCGCTCATCAAATCCACGCCCTCGAGGATATGGACATCCGCGGCAGCTATCTCCATGAGCGCGTTGTGCCTGTGTTGAAAACTAGTGGGTCGATTTGGAGGCACCCATGGTGAGGTTGTGATCAGTGGCACCCATCAATTGACCGTTGACGACCACTTTCCAGTGCCGCTGGATTCGAATCCGTCGCTGAAGATTGCGCTGGTCGGGAGGAATGCGTAGAGGACGTCGCGGCGGGTAACGTCGTCGTACGCAATGTGAACCCGGCCGAGACCATCGACGGCGATGGCGCTTCCACCACCGATGTCGCCGGAGTCGTCGACCACCTCGACGTACCATTCACAGTCGCCGCCGTCGCAGTCCTCCCAAGCATGCTTGAGGTTGCCATGGCTGGTGTCGATGTAACTGATGTGCGGCAACACCCCTTCGAGGGCGATGGACACGCCGCGGCCGACTTCGCCGTTGGTGTCAATGGTCTGAGGAGGAGCCCAGCCGCCGCTGTACTTTGCCGCGTAGCGCAGGGCGCTGTTGGTCCAGTCATGGTAGGCGATGCGAGGACGCCCGTATACCGGATCGAGGGCGATGGCGACCGCGTCCACCTGGACGCTGGCATCGACGACCTCCGTGGTCCACCAACAGATCGTCGAGCACTGCTTCCACGCGTACTTGAGCACAGCCGGGCTGCCGGCGGTGTAGGCGACGTGCGGCTGGTTGTCGGCATCGAGGGCGAGCGCGCTGTACGCGCCGGCGTGTGCACCCGTGTCGACCGCCATGAAGCTCCATGTCGCGTATTTCGAAGCGACCCCGAGATCCTGGTTGTACGAGTCGTAGAAGCTGATCCGCGGTGCGCCGCCCGCCAGTTTCATGGAGGGCCCCCACGTGGCTTCGCCAAGATCGGTCACGTCATACCACTCCCAGAAGCCGTTGCCCTGATCCACCGCCCAGCGCAGCATGTAGGTACCTTCGACCAGCCGGCTGGTGTAGGCAATGTGGGGGTCGCCGAGGGTGTCGAGATCGATCGAGCTGAAAGGTCTGTACAACGGGGCCGGGGTGCGATCGAGGACGGTATGGAACCACCCGCCGGAAAAGCGCTGGGCGTACCGCAGGGCGCCTTCGTACAGGTCGCCGTAGCTGACATGGACGAGCCCGGTGGTGTCGTCGACGACGATCGACGGCAGCCCGACGTCAGCGAACACGTCGACCGTCTCGACCGCCCACGTCGAGGCACCGCGGCGTGCCAACCGCAGCTCCCACAGATCATAGTTGACGTACGCCACCGTCGGAGTACTCCCGACATTGAGGACAGTGGCGCTGGAACCGACGCTGTGACCCGAATCGATGTTTTCGTGGGTCCAGACGCAGATGGGTGAGCAGACCCGGCGGTGGAGAGTGCAGCCGAGGTCGAGTTGCCGGGAGGTGATCATCGGCTGGCCGGCCCTGTCGAGTGCGATTGAGGCCGACGAATAATAGGTGGAACTCGAGGCTGCATTGACCACGTGCCACCCGGTACCGTCGCGGTGGGCGTAGCGCACCCACGAGTTGGTGGCAATCCCGCCGGAGTAGCCGACTCTGGGCTGATTCGCGCTGTCGAGGACCATCTCGTAGCTGTTGAGCAAGCCGGTCCCCGAGTCAACCAACTCGTCTGTCCAGCTGCTGCCGCCCCAGTACAGGTATCCGAGCTCCCAGCTCCCGGCCGACGGTCGCTGGTACAGGACTTTGGTCGCGTAGCCAACCACCGCCACCGCCGGTCGAGGGTCCAGGGTACTGACCTGGACGAGCGCCTCGCGCTCCCACGAGCCGTTGCCCTGATCGATCATCAGGTATATCCAGTGATCGCCGCCGTCGGTGTACGCGATGTGCGGCTCATCCGCCGCGTCGAGGGCGAGATCGAGATCGTGGGTTTGGGCGCCGGCGTCGAGCGTCCAGGTCGACCACGTTCCGGCGAAGAGCAGCGCATAGCGCAGCTCGCCGTTCGGTCCGGAGTAGGCGATGTGCATCGATCCGTTGCTGCCGATCGCGATGCTCGCGGCGCCGCCACACCCCGCGGTTGCGTCGACCACCTCGAACTGCCATTCGGCGCCGTCGTGCCAGGCATGCACCAGTTGGTCCCCCCCGTACGCGAGGTGTGGGTTGCCGGCTGCATCGGTGGCGTGGCCGAGACCGTCGCCGGCGTACCAGTGGGGCGCGTCGATGGTCTCGAACCGCCATTGCTGCCCGACAACCACGGCCGGCAACCAGACCATCCCGATGAGCGCACAAACCAGGACGAGGATTCCGCTGCTGCCACCACGCTCCATATCGCCTCCAGGCCGAGACAGGAAGTGCCGAATCAACGAAAAGCCCATAAACGAGGATACACCTTCACAGTTCGTTCCTATCTGGGGGATATCTCATCTCATAAAGATGCGCGCGAAGAGACAGCGCAGCGGTGGAGGCGCAGCAAAAAAGGTTCCAGTCACGCTCTACCGCAAGTGTTTCGGTGCGAGGCTATAGAATCTTAGAAAGATCGCGGGTGTACCTTCAACCGCCTGACCTTCCAAGTTTCTAAAGCCTGGCACTCGTACGGCCTGACAATGAGGCCACGCGAAGGGTGGCACCCATTAAGGGTGGCACCCATTTTCGACTGCTATGGCACAACCGGGCGCACGCGGCGCGCCCCCTGACGCACCATCGGCCGCGGCTCGCAGGCGAAGCTCTCGTAGTACCTGAGCAACGAAGAGGCCGACGCCGGCGTGGCTTCGACGCCCGGCCAGAAGTCGATGAACCACACCAGCTGATCGAGAGCCTCGGCGTGCGAGTAGTCGTGGAACGCGGGGCCCGCGTCGCCGGCGACGCGGGCGTGGATGTCCAGCATCTGCACCGGCCGGCCGCACCAGGGAGAGAACGCCTGCAGATCCACCCATCGCAGCGTCCGGTCTTCGTGGGTCTTGAAGTAGGCCCGGAGCGCCCCGGTGTCGAAGACCAGTCCCCACTGCGACGTGTGCTCGGAAAACCGTTGACCGGCGATGGCCTGAAGGGTTTCGAATGCGAAGTTCACACCCTCCTCGGCGCTCGTTCCATCAAATGCCGTGACCCGATCTGCCGCGATGCAGAACCGCTGCGACGAGCTGTTCATCCAGCCGTAGTCACCGGAGCCTCCGTGGATCTGCCACCGCGACAGCACCTCGCTGTACGGCGAGTTGGTGAGCACGCTCACGGGCAGGCCTGCGCCGGTATGCGCCACGAGCCGTCCGTCGAGGAACTCGATGGTCGCGGCGGCGCCGCTGCGGTCCGCCACCAGGTAGTGATCGACGGTGAGGTTGCGGACCAGCTCATCCGCGGCGAGCACCTCGTCCACCGTGGCGCACGTATCGAGCAGGTACTGCATCCAGTTCCCCGAGTCCAACACCGGCCGGGGATCCGGTCGTGGAAGCTCGGTCTGGTTCAGGGACATGGTGCTCATCACCAGCCCCGCCTCGTTCATCCCGGCCCACGCGATCTGGTAGCCGACGAAGTTGAAGGTGACGCTGGCGAACTTCGAGTTCCACTCGGCATTGACGCCGGTGGTGCCGGGGATCACCCCGGTCTTGTGCAGCCCGCGCGGATTGATGAAGATCTGGCCTCTGCAGAAATACACATAGTCCAGGTTCGCAGCGAAGATGGTGTTGCCCCCGGCCATGAACGTAGCCGCCGAGCAGCCGGCCCCCTCCGAACCTCGCGCGACGAGCCGCCCGTCCGGAGCATCACCGCCCGCCGAACAACCGCCGGCAACGAGCGCGCACGCGATCACGAGACGTCGCATGAAGGCCCCCTTCTCGGGCTCCGCCCGAATCTTCGTTGGCCGTTGTTGCTTCATACGGCATCCCCACGGGAGATGTTGCGACGAGGAAGTCGCGGGGTGGGTCGATTTGGGGGCATCCATGCATCACAACATTGTTAACTTTGTTTCTCCTGGCACCGATGGTTTCTCCTGGCACCGATGGATGGTTGTGAGGTCCTGATCAGTGGCACCCTTGAGGCGAATCGATGATATATTCGACTCAATATTTGAGGCGATTAGCCGAACCATTCGCCTCGGGAACGAAAGATGAACGACTATCTCTGGCAGCGCCCCGACTGGACCTCGAGCTTTCGCTGGAGCAGCGAACAGCTGCTGTTGCCGCTGACCACCGCCCGCCGCCGGCAGGGCGAGATCCTCGGCAAGGCGGCGGCGCTCGGTTTCGACCTCGGGCTCGAGGCGCGGGCGGCCGCCCTCACCGATGAGGCCGTCACCACCGCCGCCATCGAAGGCGAACAATTGGAACGAGCCTCCGTGCGCTCGTCGGTCGCCCGCCGGCTCGGTCTGCCGTCGGCCGGTCTGCCGCCCACTGCCCGGCACATCGACGGCCTCGTCGAGATGCTCATCGACGCCACCCGAAACTGCAGCGATCCGCTGACCCCCGAGCGCCTCTGCGGCTGGAACGCCGCCCTGTTCCCCACCGGCTTCTCCGGCACCCAGCGCATCACCGCCGGTACCTGGCGGACATCCGACGAACCGATGCGCGTCATCTCCGGGCCCGAAGGACGGGAGACCATTCACTTCGAGGCGCCGCCGGCTTCGAGGGTCCCCGACGAGATGACCCGATTTCTCACCTGGTTCGAGGACGAATCCCATCCCGAGGACGCCGTTCTCAGGGCAGGCCTCGCGCATTTCTGGTTCGTCACCATCCACCCCTTCGACGACGGCAACGGACGGATCGCGCGAGCCATCTCCGACATGGCGCTGGCTCGCGACGAGCAGACGCCGCTGCGCCTGTACAGCATGTCCGCTCAGGTCCGCGACGAGCGGGATGCTTACTACGAGATCCTGGAACGTGCCCAGCGAGGGGATGGCGAGCTCACCCCATGGCTGACGTGGTTCGCGAATTGCTTCAAGCGGGCCATGGTTGCTTCCGGGGACCGCCTCGACGGGGTCATTGCCAAGGCCCGATTCTGGCAGGATCACACCGACATCAGCCTCACCGACCGCCAGCTGAAGGTCGTCAATCGCATGCTCGACGCGGGGGGCGGGCGATTCGAAGGTGGGTTGACCACCCGGAAATACGTCAGCCTCGCGCGATGCAGCCGAGCCACCGCCCAGCGCGAGATCGCGGACCTCGTCGCCAAAGGCCTCCTGGAAAGACGCCCCGGCGGCGGCCGCAGCACCAGCTACGGCATCGCATGGTGAGGTCGCGTCCAGCGATGGACGCCACCCATGACGATGAACCACGAACATCGCAGGCTGATGGAACTACCCGGGCCGGGCGAGGTCTCACTTTGTCGGACGCCGCCACTGAACTCGACTGCGCCGCGATGAGCGGCGCCATGCGCAGGGAGATCACATGAAACTTTCGCACAGACTCTTCTTCACCGCTGCCTCCGCGGCTTTCATCGTCGTATCGGCAGCCGGGCCCGCCACCGCCGATTGGGACGCCGGCCGCGAACTCTACCGGCAGGGCCAATTTGCGGACGCCGCCGAACAGTTCCAGGCGGCGGTCACGTCGAATCCCCACTGGCCGGGGGGCTATCTCATGCTCGGCCGCTGCCAGCTCGCCCTGAAACAGTACGACGAGGCTCTCGAAAATCTCCAGAAGGCCGTTGAGCTCGGGCCCGACGACCCTGCCAATGTCGCGACCCTGAGCCGAGCGCTGATGGCGGTGGACCGCTGCACCGACGCCCTCGTGGTGCTTGAAGGGCTCGATGTCGAGAAGCTCAGCCCGGACTGGAAGGCGGAAGTGGTTCGCATGCAGGCGCGCTGCCTGCTCGTCGAAGATCGCACCGCCGACGCTTTGGCGGTGCTGCAGGAGAGCCTGATTGACGACCCTGACCGGGCCGCCTTGCACCAGGCCATCGCCGCCGCCTATCAGGCTGCCGGCGATCGCGCGGCCGCCCTCGACCACTTCGAACGCGCCTTCGCGCTCGACTCCGACGACAGTGTCAGCGGCTACGCCGCAGCCACCACCGCTCTGGCCCTGGCGCAGGCTGCAGATGATGACGATCTCGCGGCTGCCTATTACGACCGCGGTCTCGAGGCCGCGGCAAAGCTGGCGACCGTCGCACCGGATTACGAGCACGCTCTGCTCGCCGGTGAAGCGGCTCTCGGGGCCGGCCAGCTCGAGGCCGCCGCCACCTGGTTCGCCGCGGCGGTCGAAGAACAGCCGCAGGAACCGATCGCTCGCTATTACCTCGGCCGCACTCTCGCCGATCTCGACCACGACGATGAGGCCGTCACCCAACTGCGCGCCGCGCTTGGCGCGGCTCCCGACGACGAGCTTGCGCTGCGCATCCATGCCCAGCTCGGCCGGTTGCTGGCCTGTCGCCTGGAGCTCCCCGAGGCCGCCCGCCATTACCGGGCCGCAGGCGATACCGCGCGCGCCGAACAGATCGACGAACTCTCCACCAGATTTGCGGAGTCGCTGGGGCGGGTCGCAACCCTGCGCAGCAACATCGCCGACCTGATTGAAATGGAAGCTGAGCTGGAAGAACTCGGCGACGCCAACGGGGTGACCGCGCTGGCAGACCGCCGGGCAGTCATGGGCCGGGAGATGGCCGGGATCGAGGCCAACCTCAGCGAAGTACGTTCCGCCCTGTGCCAGTAGGCATCCCTCGCGGGTGCCATTGATCGCGACCTCACAATGAGGTGGTGCTAGGCGTGGCGCCCATAAGCGGCACCCATGCAGCGATTCTTGTGGGGTAGCCGTCCCGGCTGCCAGCCGGAAAAGCGAGTGCATGACTTGTGGGGTAGCCGTCCCGGCTGCCAGGCGGAAAAATGCGATTGATAATCGCATTTTTCAGGCTTGTTTTTAGATCATGGATCGCGCACGTCAGTGTCTGCCGGTCCCCGGCAAACACCTGTTTCACGGCTCCGACACCGAGAAGTCCCCGGGCACCTGCCGATACGCGCGATTCTCGTACACATCCCGCCGGTGCCCAATCTTCAGGATCCAAACCTCCTCTTCACGGAGCGCGAAGATCACTCGCCAGTCGCCGACCCGCAGCGACCACAGGTGCTGCGTCGTGTGCGCCAGCGGTTTTGCCGCCGACTCGGGGTGAAGCGTCAGCTTGCGTTCGATCGCGGCACGGATTCTCTGCCGTACCGGTGGGTCGAGCCGCGGCACGTCGCGCGACAGCACCAGCGGGTGGTAGAGCAGCCGGTAGCCGGCCACCGCTCAGCCCCAGACATCCCCGTGGCTCACCGCATCATCGCGTGAAAAGCTCTCGAGGCGCTCCTCGCCGGCGGCGGCCCAGTACCGTTCGTCCTCTTCGTCGCGCAGCCTCATCAAGAGGTCCCGCACCACCAGCGACACCGAGATGCCCTCGCGCTTCGCCCTGGCGCGAAGCCACTTCAGCAGGCCACGGTCCACCACCGCACTGATTCTCGGGTTCTTGGCAGGCATACCGACCTCCGGATCAAGTGTAGCACAAGTGCGGCACCTCAACGATCCGACTTCGGTACCGCCACGATCACTTCCTTCGTTCCATCCCAGAACAATGCGAAGGGTGGCACCCATTGAAGCAACAGCCGATCGAGCAACCTGGGTGGAAGTCGCATTGGATGCGGCGATTCGCAGCCCAAAGGAAGATACCGGTGAGACCTGCGGGCCAGCTGCTACCGTGTGCCCCAATGGGTCCGTTTCAACGTCAGCGTTGCGAACGGGAGAATCCAGATGAGGACCGAAATGTAGAAGAACGCGTAGGCGACGCCGTAGACGAACTGCCAGTCCTTCTCGGACCTGACGTAGAACATCATGTAGACGAGGGCCATCACGATGATCGAAGCGACCACCGTGAAACCGTAGAAGGGTTGCTGGATCACTTTCACGTACATGGTGACTACCATCGACAGCATGAAGAACGGCAGCAGACAGGTGAGCACCGAGTCGAAGAACAGGAGCTTCCGCTTCTTGATGACCTGCCGGTCGAAGAGGTATTTCAAGAGAATGATGGACTCCCGCACGAAGGACCTGTTCCACCGCACCAGCATCTTGACCAGCCTCGGGACCGTGACCGGAGCCAGGGTGTTGGCCACGGCGTCCCGGCAGTACACGGTGTTGAAGCCCTCCCGCAAGACGCAGTTGGTCAGCGAACGGTCGTCACCGTAGGTGCAGGTGGTGCCGAGAAACGTCTGCTCCCGCCATCGCGGGATGATCTGCTCGAGGAGCTCACGGCGATATGCCGAGATCACGCCGCTGAGGCAGTTCACGCCACCGTAGGTCGAGGCCGTGCAGCGATAGAAGTCGAACGACATGATGTAGCGCACCCCGAGCATCCGGGTGAGGAGGTTCGTGAACCGGTTCTCCACCTGGACCTTGCCGGTCGCGCCCCCGATCCTCGGATGGACGAACGGCGCCACGATGTATTTCAGCGCATTGGTTTCCACGACGGTGTCGGAGTCGATGAAGACGACGACCTCTCCGGTCGCCCGCCCGACGCCTTCGGCCATGGCTTCCCGCTTGCCCTGGTTGCGCTCGAACCGTACGAACTCGACGGCGCCCGGATTGCTCTCCATGAATCGCCGCACCGACGCGGCGGTGTCGTCCGTCGAACCGTCGTCGATGACCACGATCTGCTTCTTCGCCTGCGGGTACGTGGCGCGGACCACGGCATCGAGGGTCTTGAGGACGAACGGGCCCTCGTTGTAGGCGGGAATCACCACCGTGACTGACGGGCGATAACCCCGGTCGGGGAACGGCCGGTAGAGGATGTAGAGGATGATCCTCGTCGGCAGATAGATCAGGACGAGCACGCCGTAGGCCGTGATCAGGATGGTGTGGAGGAGCCCCCCCGACCCGTACATCACGGAGTGGACCCTGAACGCGATCCAGGCCAGGCCGACCAACGCCGCAACGGCCGCCACCGACGCGATCACGATGGCCGACCTCAACTTTTCGATCTTTCCGATCCGCTCGCGCCTGTTCACTCGTGTACCTTTCTGCGCCTGCCGACGGGCGCACCGATACCATCACCCATCGGCGGCGGGTACGACGTCACGTCGAATCGACGGCTCATCACGCCCGACGGCGAACCTGTTGATTGAATGTCTTCTGCTTCCCCCGTTTGGCGACCGGACACCTCAATCGGCGTCCCTGGTCCCCTCTCGAACAACCACCGGTATCACCGTGGCGGAGATTCCCTCACCACGTCCCCATCCTTCGGCCGTGAGTGTACGCCTCTCCATACTCCAATAAAATGAGAAATGCACCTATATGGTTACGATCAAGGTGATATTCGACAAGTGTTGCTGACGCGCTCCCCATCTTTGTTAGTATCGGTATCAATGCCAGGCTTTAGAACCTTAGAAAGCTCCATCATCATCGGGCAGCAGATTCGCCCACGCCAACTTTCTAAGGTTCTAAAGCCTGGCACCCTTCCTTAACACCGATGGGAGGAGGTTGTGAGGTTGTGATACCTGGCACGATGCCCGGACACCACGATGGGAGGAGGTTGTGAGGTTGTGATACCTGGCACGATGCCCGGACACCACCTCGGTGGCGGCCTCTTCATCCTGCGGTTCGAGGAAGCCGGCGAGATAGAGGTCGATGAGCTTGCGTGCCGGTTCGTCGGGGTTCGACGACCCCAGATTGCACAGCACCACGGCCGAGAACCGAAACTCCGGGACGCGGATGAGCTGGGCCCGGAACCCGCCCCAGGCGCCGCCGTGGGCTACAGTCTTCACACCCCGGTTCGCGCCGTGGTTGAGCCCCAGCGCGTAGTCGATCTCCTGGTCGAACCGGTGACACGCTCGACGATCACCGCCACCGCACAGCCCGCGCTGTGGGTGCTGTCCAGGTCGGTGAAGACGGCGTCCACGCCGGCTGCAGAGGGAACCACGGCCGCGGCCGGCGGACAGACGCAGACGACAACCACGATGAGCGTCCAAACCAGGCGTTTCATGTTCTCACCTCCTCGAATCGCAGGGCGCGGTAATTTTCCGATCGGGTCCCGAGATCATCATTGCACCATACCGATCGGTGTCAGGAGGATGCCACGCACCACTTCATGACGTGAACCCTTCGAAAGGTCACAAAGTGGTCCGTGGCATCCCAGGTGGTGTACAATGCGACCAGCGTTCTCTCAAGCACAGAATCAGGCCAATGCCTTTCCTGAAGGGAGGCGGGCTCATTGTGTCTCTGGGTGTAGCTGGCAGGTTGCCCCTGGCTGCCGGGGAGGGAGCGGACCCGGTTCGCACCGTCGAAGTCGCGAAGACTCTACGCCCTCAGGCTGTATTCAAGGGTCCGAATCCGGGTTGTCTCGACCGTCGTTGGTTCTCGGGCAAGATGGCGGGGAAGCTCGCTGCGCATCTCGTGCCGACGACCGGTCGCCGCCCACAACGTCGAATCCTGCTCCCCGATCGAATCCACACACCGCCCGCCCATAGGTCCTCCTCGAGCCCTCCGTCTGGTTGCAATCGTCTCGGATTGAAAATCAACGTGAAATGTTTTCGGCCTTCTTCTCATAAGTGGGTTGAAGAACAGAATCACAACCAAATCCAGGGGCGTCCGGCGCAACGGAGGCAGCCAACCATGTCACTCACCGCAGACCATAGTCATCAAGGCGGCCCTCCCTCATCCGATCCGGGCGAGTTTTTTGCGGGGCCCACCAGGCGTTCGAATCCGAAGGAACCGCACCGATCCCCTCAGGATCAACTCCAACGGGCCGGTCTACTCCAGCGCAGCCTTCTGCCGAATATCGGGGGGCCGCTGGGAGGATACCGGCTCGCCAGCGCCTACTACCCGTGCGAAGCGCTCGCGGGAGATTTCTACGACATCTTCCGCGATGCCGGCAGGGTTATGCTCATCGTCGCTGACGTCATGGGGCACGGCGCCGAAGCCGCTCTCATTTCGATGCTCGTCAAAGCCGTGTTCCAGGAAACGGCTCGCCGCGTTGGCGAGACGAATGCACTTCTGACGGAGATGTCCGAGCGACTTTTCGGGCTGATCCCGGTGGGGTCGTTCGCCGCTGCAACCGTGGTATGCCTCGATCCCGACAAGTCCAAAATCGAGATCTCCAACGCCGGTCTGCCGTATCCCTACGTCTTGCGGGCGTCGACCCGGAGTGTCCACAAGGTGAGGTTGGGCGGCGTCCCCCTCGGGTTGAACCTGAGCAGCGGATACCAGGAATACGATGTCCTTCGAGTCCAGCTGGCGCCGGACGACGTTCTGCTGGTGACGTCCGACGGGATCTGCTCGATCATTGGTGATGACGGCAAATTTTTCGAGGATCGGCGCCTCGGCCTGGCGCTCACCCGTCTGACCGGTGCTGCCGGGGAGCAGGTGATCGAGTCCCTAGTGGCCGAAGCCGTCACGTTCAGTCACGGTCGTCCGTTCCCCGACGATATCAATCTGGTCGCGGTGTGCCGAGATCGCGACGCGGCGGAAAGCTAGCGGAACGGGATGCGCTTCTACCGGTGCCTCCGCGTCCCCTGGTTGGTGGGGTCCTCGATGGCACTGCAGTGCAACCAACGGTGATCTGATAAGGGAGGTCGATGATGTCGAGCGCGAAACCAACTGAAACCGCAGCCGGGAAAATCCGAACCAAGAATGGCAAACCGAAGATTTCGCCGAGACCGCCGAAATGGGACTGGACGGTCATGGTCTACATGGCCGGCGACAACAACCTCACCGAGGAGATGGTCCTGGCCCTCCAGGACATCAAGGAACTGTTGCATGGGGGAGAGCTCAAAAGAAGGCTCAAATCCGACGTTCTGCGATTGATCAAAAACCAGTCTGGAAATTACCAGAACATCAAATCTCTGTTCACCGAAATCAAGAAGCTAGATGCCGTCAAGGTGAAATACCCCAGAGAAGAAGAAATCGACGCATTGATCAGCCAAAGCTCATCTGAGGAAATTGAAGACAATCTCAGCAAGATCGTCGACGAGTGCGTTGGCGGCGCCACGCATGTGGCGATCGTCGCTCAATTCGATCCCGACAGTCTCGGCATTCCCACCCAGCGCTACGATTTCGCGAAACCGCCGAAGAACTCGGGTGACCGTCTGGAGGACTGGAAGGTCAAGCGGAACTGGGGATTCAGGGAAACCAACACCGGGAATCCAAATGCCCTCATCGACTTCATGAAGTGGGCGGTGAAACGTCACCCGGCAACGCACTATGCATTCATCGTCTCCGGACACGGCAGCGGCGCGACCGAGGATTTTCTCGCGAAGGACGATAACGCCGTCGACTCGCTGTCGATCCCCGAACTGGGCCTGGCGATGGAAAAGGGCGTCGAGTTCATCCAGAGATATCACAAAGACACTGACAGACGGCTGGACCTCCTCGGCATGGACTGCTGCTTCATGAGCATGATCGAGGTCTGCTATCAGGTTCGTGACGATGTCCACTACATGGTCGGCGCAGAAGGTTACGAGCCCGAGCTCGGGTGGCCGTACCACCTGATCCTGAGACGATCGCAGCACGAACGACGCAAGACCGGCCAATTGGTTCCCCCTGAAAAACTCGCGAAGCTGATCGTCGAGGAGTACGTCGAGTACTACTCGGACTTCGACCGCACCGCCGGCCGCTCCGTCGATTTGGCTGCCATAAACATCAAGGAGATGGAGAATCTGAAAGAAGCCGTGCATGGACTCGCCGAAGCCCTCACTGGTGCCATCGCGAAAAATACGAAACAGGACGGAGACGGTCCGGATCCGAAGGACTGGAGTAAATCCAACCCGGGCTTCAATCTCGAATACCTCAAACCGATGCTGCTGGCCCACTGGTACGCCCAAACATATAAGTACGAACAGTTTGCCGATCTCAAGGACCTCTGCGAACAGCTGAAAATTCAGTTCGGGAGTTTCAGGCCAGCGAACAACGGAAGCCGCTTGGGAACAGCCGGGGTTGGTGCGGATATTCGCGCGGCCTGTGTTCGTGTCATCGACGCACTGGATCCTGATAGGCCGGGATGCATCGTCAAGGCCGGCTGCAGCGGCTGCGGGTACCAGTTCTCGCACGGCCTCTCGATCTACTTTCCGTGGGCGCGGTACGACGAGGTGTACGACACGCAGGATTTTGCTGAAGATACGAAGTGGGATGAGTTCCTCAGGGTGTTTGTCAAAGAGACACGGCGAAAAGATCTGCGACAAGGATTTGACGAACCATTTGAATCCGCTCTCGGCGACAACGAGGCGCGACTGCTTGGAAACGCTCTTTATTCCACCTTCGTGAGAGGGGCCCAAAAACGGTTACGGGCCAATCTTCAACGCCTTGAAGGGACCGAATCCGGTGATCGGCACGGTATGAAGACGAAGCATGGAATGAAGACCAAACACGGCATGAAGACCAAGTACCCGGATTGTCGGGACATGGCGGTGAAGAACCTGCCGGTGGTGCACGGAATGGCCTTCTGGGAAAAGAAGTCACGCGAAGCCGAACACGTGCCGGCAAGTGTCTGAAAAATCAGGTTGTCACGGTGGCAACGTGTGCATCATGAACTCACGGGAAATCGGCACCGAACCATGAAACGAGGTGTGACGAACCGGGCGACCACGCTACCAGCGCTCGTGCTGGTCGTGGTCGCTCTCCTCGGAGGATGCTCCCGGCGGGATGAGCCTCCTCATGCAGACCGATCTGACGACTTTGTTCGAGCCCAGAGGCTGTTTGACGAGGCCGAGGATCTCCGATACCGGTATGAAGCAGCCGACAGCCGAATGGCAATCGAGGGCTATCGGGCGGCGCTCGAGATCTGGAAGCAGCACGGGCAAACGGAGAGTGCTTGCCGAGCTGCTCGGGCCATGGGGGCGACCCACGTCCAGATCGGTGAGATGGGCGCCGCCATCGAAAGCTACCGAGAGGCTCTGAAGCTCTCGAGAAGAGCAAACCACAACCAGCTGGAGAGCGAGATCCTGGCCGAGATCGGTTCCGTGCACGCGATGGTCGGAGATCTCGAGACGGCGGCGCGGCGATGCCGGGAGGCGTTGCTACTCGCCCAAAAGGTTGGCGCGGTGGCCGGCGAGGCGGAAGCGCTGCTTTGCCTTTCTGAGATCGACTACTGTCAGGGCAGACTCGAGACGGCGGCGGACCGCGACCTGCAGGCGAGATCGCTGTGGCGGTCGGTCGCCGACCGACGGGGCGAGGCGCGGGCCATGCTCGATCTTGGAATGGTCCGCTATGTGCTCAGCGAGCTCGATCAGGCCGAGGCGTGTCTGACCGAGGCGCAGGGACTGTGGGACGCTCTCGGGGACAAACGGGGGCGCGCCCAAACGCTGGTTGCCTGGGGTCACCTGTACGAACGTCGGAGCGAGTACCAATCCGCACTCAACAGCTTCAACGAGGCAAAGGTGCTCGTGGAGCCGATGGGGGATCCGGTGTGGGAGGCGAGCCTGCTGGACGGCATCCACGCCATCTATGTGAAGCTGGCTGAGTACTCCGATGCGCTGGCGTATGAGACCATGGCCCGGGAGCTCTTCGAGCAGGCCGGTCTGACGACCTCGGTGATCGATGCCGACTTTTCCATCGGAGAGATCCACGTTGCGAAATCGGAATTCGACCGCGCTTTCGATTGCTTCGGGAAGGCGCTGAGTGCGAGCGAAGACCTCGGGGACACGCGGCTGTCGGCGTGGGCCCTGACCCGGATCGGGCTGGTTCATCAGTCCGAGAGCGAAACCAAGAAAGCCGACCCGGAGAAGGCGCTCGAATACTACCGGCGATCACTCGAGCTCCAGCGAGGCCTCGATGACCCGCGGCTCGCCCTTGATACATTTGGCAACCAAGGGGTGGCCTACCTCGCGCTCGGTCAGATCGAACAAGCCCTTGCCTGCTTCACGACGGCGTTGGAGCTCAGCCGTTCCGCCGGCGACCGGCTGGCTGAGTCAGGCGCCCTCTACAATCTGGCGCGTGCCAACCGAGCATCTGGTGATATCAGAGCGGCGCGACGGGACCTCGAGGCGAGTCTCGAAGCCGCGGAGGGCCTCCGCGCCGGCGTCTACAGCCATGTGTTGCGCACGTCGTACCTGGCTTCCATCCAGCGCTACTACGAGCTCTACATCGACCTGTTGATGGACAGGTCTCTCTCGCCGGGGGAAGACGGCGCTGACCTCATCGCTTTCCAGGTCAGCGAGCGGGCCCGCGCCCGCTCGCTGCTGGACACCCTGGCGGAAGGTGGGGTAGATGTCCAGCAGGGGGTCAATCCAGCCCTCATCAAGCGCGAGCGTCAGCTGAAGCAACAGATCGATGTCACATCGGAGCGCTTGGATCGTATGGCGTCAGCCTCACAATCTCCCGCCGAGGCCGAGGAGTTGGCAGAGGAGCTTCGGAAGCTCTCCGCCGACTACGATCAGGTCCAGGCGGAGATTCGCAGCCGGAGCCCGCGTTACGCTGCCCTCTCTCAGCCCAACCCCCTGAACCTCGCTGAGGTACAGCAGCGGATTCTGGGCGAGGAGACGCTGTTATTGGAGTATTCGCTGGGCGAGGAACGGAGCTTCCTCTGGGCGGTCGAAAGTGGCGACCACGTCACTTTCGAGCTCGCACCACGGAGCGAGATCGAACAATTGTCGCGAGACGTATACGGTCTGTTGACAGCGCGGATTCCGACGCCGGGTGAGTCAGTCAGAGAGTATCGCCTCCGGGTCAAGGACGCAGACTCGCGTTACTGGGAGATGGCGGGTCGGCTCAGTGAGATTCTGCTTGGGCCAGTCCGCGACAGATTGATTGACAAAAGAATCGTTGTGGTCAGCGATGGCGCCATGCAGTACGTTCCCTTCTCCGCTTTACCCCTGCCTGACGAGTCGAAAGATCACGTACCCCTGATCGTCACCAACGAGATTGTCAACCTGCCGTCGGTGTCGGCCCTGGATGTCTTGCGACAGCACACGCGCGGCAGGAGAGCAGCTCGCGGGTCGGTCGCGGTCCTGGCCGATCCGGTTTTCGAGCTCGACGATCCGAGAGTCGGCGGCAGGCCCCCGGCAGACCCGGTGCGGTCGCCAGATACCGGTCTCGCGCGTGCGATGCGAAATGTCGGTGCCCTCGGCGGCAAGGAGATGGGCATTCAGAGGATGATCGCCACACGGAGGGAGGCGGATTCGATCCTGGCGACGGCGCCCATTGGAACAACCCTCAGGGCCACCGATTTTGACGCGAGCCGAGCCCTGGCGATGGATCCAGGTCTGGGGCGCTTTCGCATTGTCCACCTCGCAACCCACGGTGTGGTCAACAACGAACAGCCGGGGCTCTCCGGAGTCATCTTGTCGATGGTGGACGAAGCGGGCCGGCCGCAAAACGGGTTCCTTCGACTGCACGATATCTACAACCTGAATCTCCCTGTCGACCTGGTCGTCCTGAGCGCCTGTGAATCAGCGCTCGGCAACCCGGTGGAAGGAGAGGGGCTGGTCGGTATCGTTCGAGGGTTCATGACGGCAGGCGCGAGGAGCGTCGTGGCCAGCCTCTGGAAGGTGGACGACGAAGCCACCGGCGAGCTTATGAGCCGTTTCTATCGAGAGATGCTGAAAGAAAACCGTCCGCCCGCCGCCGCGCTTCGAAATGCGCAGATCGCGATGTGGCGGCAGCAGGAGTGGAAACCCCCGTTCTTTTGGGCGGCGTTCGTGCTGCAGGGAGAGTGGTTGTGAAGACGCCGGATGAAATTGATACGACGAGGAGCGGCGAACAGCAGCTTCTCAAGTTCCTCGGAACAACCGAAAGCGGATTTCAGGAAAAGTACCGGGAGATTCGCCGCAAACTGATCCACTTCTTTGTCTACCGGGGGTGCAGCGACTTCGAGGAATTGGCGGACAGGACGGTCTTCGAGGTGGTCAAGGACTGCGGAAGGGTTGCCGACTCGTACGTCGGTGATCCGATGCTCTGGATCTATGGTGTGGCGCGGAACATCCTCCGTGGGTCCGCTGAAAAACTGCCAACTTCGGGTCCGATGCCCGAACCGGACCCACCCGAGGTCAAGGAGGCCAGAGACGAGTGTCTTCGCATGTGCATGGATCGCACGCTGAGAAGGGACGAGCGCGCGCTCGTCGTGCAGTACTACCAGGGCGAAAGAGGGGAAAAGATCGAAAACCGGAAACGACTTGCCCTGCTCCTGAACACGACGGACAACGGGCTCCGGCTCCGGGCCCACCATATTCGGAACAGGCTGCGCGATTGTGTTGGCATGTGTCTGAAGAACAGAGAACTCATGTGAAACGAAACGGCAATTTGTCCATAAATAGGGTGAGAGACCGGAAGGACTCGAGGAATTACCGATCATGAACACCGACGAAATCACCAACGACGACATCAGGAGGGCGCTGCTTGGCGTCGAAAACAAAACACCCGACGAAGATCTGGAGGTGCGGATCTTCTCCGAAAGCACCACCGACGGGATGCCTGATGACGGGATCTTCGCCGAGCGCCTCTCTGCGTTGGCCGACGAAATGGTCGACGATTACCTCCGCGGCGACCTGAGCTCTGACGAATGTGCGAGGTTCGAGGAGGGTTATCTTCGCAGCCGCGAAGGACGGGAAAGGCTCGTCTTTTCGACTGCTCTCAACCGCTTTCTCGACCTCATCGCAACGCCGCATGTTCGACTCGACCGTGATCCTGAGCCTGTGGTCAAACCTCGCATCACCTGGCTGTCGAAACTGGCCAGGACTCCAGTTTGGACCCTTGCACATGCGGCGTTGGTGTTGTTCGCGGTGGCCGGAGCGGCTTGGATGTTTGTGGCAAAGCTCGATCTGGAAAGCCGGATCGGTCAGATGGCGGCCGATCGTGTGATGTTGGAGAAAGAGATCGCCTCCCTGAGCGAGGCACGGAAGGTCGTGCCCTCCTCGGTCGCCACCGCGTTGTTGGCGCCGGGGCTTCTCAGAGGCCCCGGAGAGCTGGAGCGGGTCATCGTCCCCGAGGGCTCCGAACTGATTCGTTTCCAGCTCGATCTGGGGATCGACGACTATGAGAGCTATCGAGCCGCTCTGCACGATGCGGACGGTGACGAGATTTGGACCCAGAGCAAGCTCCGAGCATCAGAAAGCGATGACACCGTCACTCTAACCTTGACCTTGCCGAGCGAGCTGCTGCCGCATGGAGACTACTACTTCAGGGTGAGTGGCGTCACCCGGGGCGGGGAGCCTGAGCTCGTCGGCCGGTACCATTTTCGAACACTCGTTCAGTAGGTTTCGCATGGGTACCTTGGGCGTCGGGTAGACCCGGGCGGTTACCCGCCCGGGCCCCCCATCGGTGCCCATCGGTGCCACATGGGTGCCAGGAGAAACAAAGTTAACAAAGTGCTCATGTTGGTCAATCGCTTTATTCCCGCGGTGCAAGCGCTCCGCTTGACTGGGCAGCCAACGCCAATGCGCTGAGCTCCTCGTCGAGTCTCGTCATCTTTTGTTCTATTCCGGGGTCAACCTGCCTTGCGCGGGCCGCCTCGGCAACCCATCGGCTCACCGCAACCGGATGTTTCTCCAACATCGCAGCAATACGGCCGGCGCGCTGCCCCCATCGCTCGATGCCAACCGCTGCGACCAATTGACGCATGGCCGCTGTTTCGCTGTCACGTCGATGGCTTGCCAACCTTTCGATTTCAACACCAAGAATTGCACACGCCGCATTCAGATACTGGTCCGCGTCGAGGGCCGGGCGCTCGAGCCCCGTGCTGCGTCCAAGTTCGTCGACGTACACAACCCCATGGGATTCCAGATCGCGATCCGGGGGGGAGATTAAACTCAATCCCCACGGCGACTCGACAACCGGGTCCTCCTCGAGCCCGGCCCTCACTCGATTCATGTATTGCCGCCGTGCTTTCCTGAGTGTTTCGCCAAAACCGATCAGGGCATGATCAACATCCACCAGCGGATTCCTGACCTTGCCCAGGACCTCGCGATGCCCGCTGAAGACGTAATCCGCAGGATCATGCACCAGGCCCGCTCGAACCGGGTTGAGGTGGATATACACCATGACCTGGTCGAAGTAATCCTGATCGTCGATGAGTCGCGCCTGGTAGCGGCTCTGCCAAAGCGGGCCCGTTCTCTTCCACCGGCGGTTGAACCTCCGGCTGAAGGTGCCCTGGAGGAACTTCATCGTCCGTGAAAGTGGAACCGCCGACGTGCGCACAGCCAGGTGAAAGTGGTTTGAAAGCAACGCCCAGGCAAAGACCGTTAGACCGTCGCGCGCCTTCGCCTCGCGGATCAGCTCCGCAAATTCGACAGCTTCCTCGGGGTCTGCAAACACGTCCTCGCCACGCGCAAACCGGTTGTACACATGGTACAAGCCGCCTTCAACAAGGACCCTCCGCCGACGTGGCACCCAACCGCCTCCGACGGAACGCTATCACAACATTGTTAACTTTGTTTCTCCTGGCACTGATGGGCACTGATGTTGGGCACTGATGCGCAATCTGTCGTCGCGGTCGGCTTGTCACACCACGGCAACGTGGAGTGGGTTCAGTACGCCCATCTCGAGAAGTACACGGACGGGGTCAGGCCGCTCGTGTACGCGGCGCTCAACTCGCACGCCCACTATCTCCACGCCGGCGAACATTACTATGCCGTCATGTGGCACCGAGGCCCGATCAAAGCGACGACCTACGACCTCACAGGTCTCGGTTCGCTCGTCATGGTGGGCGACTACTACCTGGTGTCTGACGACGCGAGTGCTTCGCTGGGCTGGCTCGGGTTCCCCTATCGGTGGGGCCAGTACATCTGGAACTTCGACGAAGTCTATTTCTTGAGCACCAACTACTTCGATCAGGAGGAGGTCAACCCGGGGCCGAGCGGACCACCTACGAAGCCGGAGTGGTAAGAGATCCCGTCCGACGGGCCGCCCCATTGGTGTCGGGTTTGCCCAGGCGGGTAAACGCCCGGGTCTACCCGACACCGATGTGTTTCTCCTGCCACCGATGTGTCAGCGATGGGGAAACAAGCTTCCAGTGGGTTGCACCCATGCACGTATAATCGGCTCGCGGGGTGATCCTGGAAAGGGGCGGCATGCACGAGGGTTGGTGGTGGCGGAGCATCGGGCTGATTTTCATCATCGCCCTGTTGACATTCAATTTCACGGTCGTTGGAAAGTACGCGTCCTACCCCTGGTGGCACCAACACGACTGTGACTCCGACCCGCTGTATGTTGCTCAGGCCATGACGCTCGTCAATGATGGACCTTTCGATTACATCCATCATCCTGGTGCAGTCGTGAGCTCCGGCCACGGATTGATCTACCGGTTCGCGTCTTCGATTCTCGGCTGGCACCCCGAGTATCTTGATCTTCGCTCGACCGCGCACACTGTCTCTGCCTGGGACCTCCTCGACCAAGCGACCCGTCTGAGCCGGTGGTTGTCGTTCGTCGTGTTTGCCGTCTTTGTCATGACCTTTTACGGGCTCGTTCTCTGGATCACTCGAGAAACCACAGTGACATTCCTTGTCACGTTCTTCGTCGCGACCTCACAGGTCGCGCTCTGGCACAGTCGAGCCATTCGACCCGAAATCCCGAGCCTCCTGTTTTCGATTCTGGCCCTTTGGGTGGTTGCCGCGTCGGCTCGACCCCCTGCTCGCGGAGAGAACCGGCGACCGAATCTGGCGGCATTTGCGTTGGGACTGCTGCTCGCTTTGGCGATATTCTCGAAAATCCAGATCCTCCCGGTTGTGGCGTGTTTGCTGATTCTCGGATTGGGAAGGGCGTGGGTCATCGAAGGAAACGCCACAAAACACGATATTGACCATCGGCTTCGGGTGTGTCTGGCACTGGGTGTATTGCTCGCCATCGTTGTGCCGTGGTGGGCTCTCGGAAAACCGGAATTCCTGACAGAGCCCTACCTGGCGTCGGTCGGATACTTCGACCGCCTCGTGTACGGGTCGATGACCGCGAGCTTCGTGCCGCTCGTCGCCGCGGCCATCGGGCTGTCGCTGACCGGGACGGTGGTGGGGATGGGCCTCAACCGGAAACCGGATGGAAGCCGTTCTGCCGGCCGACTCGCCCGGCTCCTCACCTTCCTCCACCTGATCGAGCTCGGGGCAGTGATTGGGGCGTATGCAGTGGTAGCGCCAGCCTCGCGCACCTTCTCGTCGTACGTAAGAAACACCCATCACCTCGTCTACGGCGTCATCTCCAACATCTTTGGGAATGTATTTGGCAGCGGATTTCTCCATCACAAAACCGTCGATGGAAACACCGCCTCGAGAATTGTCGACGCCCACGCGAAGGGTGATCCACTGCTCGGCATCAACATCGTGTGGTTGATCGCTCTCATGGCTGTCGTGGTATTGATAAGGCTCTTCGCGTCCAAAGCCTGTGAGGACCGCACACACTATCGATACGTCCTGTTACTGCTGGTTGTCGGCGTCGCTATGGACGTCGTGTTCACTCTTCGGTGGGTCGCCCAATTCAACTACTATGCAATTTTTTCGCTGGTGTTCTATGCCATCGCAATGGCTTGGTTCCTGAAGCTCGAACGGCAGAACCTGTGGGTTGAGGGCGGTCGGCTGCGTGCCACTTCGTGGGTGGCGATACTGATGGCCGGCCTTTTCATATCTCACGTCGGTTTTCGAACCTACGAGTTGGTGACCGCACCGAGGGCGACCGCGGTCAGCGACCAGAGCCCGAAGCCAATGCTGGACTCGAGCAGGCAACAAAACCGTCACTTTTGGAGCCTGTTCGAGGACGCGCCCTGACGTCGGAGTATCGGTGCCATTCTCCGGCACCCTCCTTCACGACGACGGTAGCCAGCACGTAACGGTCGTACCTCCGCCCGGTTGGGAATGGAGACTGATCTTGCCACCGTGGGCTTCAACAATTTCTCGACTCAGGGCAAGGCCGAGACCGGTGCCGGTCTTTTTGGTTGAGTAAAACGGCAGAAGCGCCTTTTTCATCGTGTCTTCGTCCATGCCCGGGCCGTTGTCCGAGATATAAAGGAACGTGCCGTTACCGGCATCGCGAACGCGGATCGCGACGCGCGAACCCGGTTTCAGATGCCTCGACGGCGTTTTTGACAAGGTTGATCAACAGTTGGCGAAGTTGGGGAATATCGCCGAAACCGGGGCGCGACGGCAATGGTTCTTCGATCGCAAGCTCCGGAAAATCGCCAAGATGCGTCAACAAATCCCGCCAGTCGACGTCGCTCTTGCGGGGTTCAGGTAGGCGCGCGAACCTCGCATATCCATCGATGAACTGTACGATATGGCCGAGACGTTCTTCGATGGTGGAAAAAATTTCTTCTGTCTTGTGGCTGAGGTCGGGCCGTTTCGCGACCAGTTTGGCCGAATGAACGAGCGACGAAATCGGCGCCAACGAATTATTGAGTTCGTGGGAAATGACGCGGATGACTTTTTTCCAAATTGCGGCTTCTTGACGGCCGAGTTCGTCGGTGAGGCGGTGCAGCAGCACGAGGCTGTGTTGCTGTTGGTTGAGCAAAAACTGGCGCTCGGACAGTTGATAGGTCTCGACAATCTCTTCTCGCTTGATGGTGAAGATCCCTTCGCCTCCGCTAGCCAGGATCATACGCATGTCCTCGGGGCAGTTTTGCTCGAGCTCGGCAAAGGATCGTCCTTCGAGTCGGGCGCCGCCAAGCAGGAGTTTTCGTGCTTCTGAATTGGAAAAAATAATTCGGCCGAGCGCGTTGACGAGCATGATTGCAACTGGTGAGCGGTCGAGCGCCGTTTCCAGGAGCAGCTCTTTTTGGCGGAGATGCTGTCGTTCCTTTTGCAGGAGGCGCCCGACGTCGTTGTAGAGCCGGGCGAGTTCACCCATTTCGTCATTGCGGCCGGAAGCAAGGCGCACGGAAAAATCGCGGTCACGAAAGCTCGAAATGCCATCACGCAACCCGCTGAGCGTGATGTCAAGCGGTCGTAGGATCCTCGTGACCAGCACGGCGCCGATTGGCAAGCCGATCAAGAGCGTCAGCAAGAAAATCAACCAAGGTTGCACATGAAACGCGCTGCACGCAGCAGCGATTGCGGCCATGAGCACCAAAATTCCGGCGATGCCCAGATAGACTCTCCCTGCAAACGAAGTGCGAAATCGCCGGACCTCTGTGTGATCCTGCTTTTGTTCCATCAGTGCGGAGGTCTTTCAGAGCGTGCCTTCCGGTGCACTTCGATGCCGAGTTTTGACATCTTGCGATACAGAGCTTGACGGCTGATTCCAAGCACCTCTGCAGCACGGGCGACCACGCCGTGCGATTGTTCGAGGGCGTCCAGGACGTTGCGGATCTCGCTATCGTCGGCGGGCGACAGGGGCTCGAGGTGGGCTCCGTCAAAACCAAGATCTTCGACCTCGATTTCGGGTCGGGAGCTCAAGACAGTGGCTCGTTGCATTCTGTTTTCGAGTTCTCGCACATTGCCTGGCCAGGTATGGTCGAGCAATGCCTGTTCAGCGCGTGAACTGAGAATCTGCTCTCGGTCGCTGAATTTCTTGAGAAAAAAACGGGCCAGGGGAAGGATGTCATCACGGCGTCTTTCAAGCGAAGGTATTTTCAATTCGACGACATTGAGCCGATAATAGAGATCTTCCCTGAATCGCATGGTGCTGATCGCTTCGTCGAGATCGGCGTTGGTCGCGCTGATGATCCGCACATCCGCTTTGTAGCTGCGGCTCGAACCGAGGCGACGGAATTCGCCGCTTTGTAAAACGCGCAGAAGTTTGACCTGCCCCGACAATGAGAGCGCGTCGATTTCATCAAGAAAAAGAGTGCCTTTGTCGGCGCTCTCGAAATGGCCGATACGGCGTGATGAAGCGCCGGTGAAAGCTCCGGATTCTGCGCCGAAGAGTTCACTTTCCATAAGTTCGGCCGGGATGGCGCCGACGTTGACGCGTAAGAAGGCTTCGCCCGAACGCCGCGAGTTTGCCTGAATGATCTCGGCAAGACGTTCTTTCCCCGACCCCGACGGGCCGGTGATGAGCACCGGTGCATCGGATTGGGCGACGTTGACGGCGAGGGCGACCGTGTTGTGCATTGCGGTTGAGGTATAGACGAGGCCACAGAGGTCGTAGTTTTCGGCGAGGGCTTCTCTGGATTCGTCCCTCATCAAACGCAATCGTCCGTTTTCGACCTCGAGTTCCCGCATTTTCAACAGATCACGCAGACGATTGATGATGGAGTCGTCGTCCCAGGGTTTCCGCAGATAGTCGTTGGCGCCTTCTTTGACGAGTTCGACAGCGGCTTCGAGTGACGCCCATGCGGTGACGAGTAGGATCGGAAGTGATGGATCTTGAGCGCGCAGCGCTCGAAAGAGTTCGACTCCTTCTCGACCAGAGGTCTCGTTCGGGCTGAAGTTCATGTCTTGGATAACCGCTCCGAGGGTCTCGGTTGCAGCAATTTTCAACGCTTGTGATGGCGTCGAAGCTGAAATGTGGCTGATGCCGTGGATGTCGAACAAGACCTGTAACGCGGTGACGACACCAGCCTGATCGTCAACGATGAGCACTTTGAGATCTTGATCGTTCACATCGTGATTGTATCGCCTCATACCGAGCGAGTAGCGATCTCCGGCGTAACAGTTGTCGCACGAAGTGCCGGGAACAGGGCTGCCAGAAGACCTGCTGCCCACAAGACGGTGGCGCCGCCGGCCATCAGAACCCAGTCAATCTTCGGGGCTTCCGCATACTGAGCGAGTACATAGTTGAGCAGAATGGTCAGTATTGTTCCAATGATGAGTCCTGCAGTCGTGATGAGCCAGTTTTCGAGAAGGAAATAGCGCAGGATGGCTGCTCTGGTCGCACCGAGCGCGCGTCTGGTGCCGATTTCTCGGATGCGTTGAGTTACTGAAAATGACGTCAATCCGACGATACCAAGTGAGGTGACGATGATCATGAGCACGACCACTGCTGCCCAGATCTTCATCGCCATCAGGGTGCGTCTGAAGTATCGGAGTTTGATCTCAGAGAGTGTTCGCACCGTGACGATACGATCGCTCTCGAGCGAAACCAACAACTCGTCGAGTTCGGTGTAGAGCGAGTCGATGGCGCCGGGTTCGGCACGTACGAGATAGTTCATTTCGCGGTTGTCACGCGGCTTGCCCGGCAGCAGCATCGTTTGACCACCCATACCTGCCCTCGGCCACGAATTGCTCATGCTGTCGATCACTCCGATGATAGTTCCAGTATGTTCGTTGTCCTGGTTGGAGAGCCGGCTGCCTATGACGTTCCCGTCGGGGAAGACTCGATCTGCGAAGGCCTTGGTGATGATGATGTTTTGTGGAGCGTCGTAGTCACTGCTGAGTTCGATATCGGATGAATTGAAGTTACGTCCTTCGATGAGGTTGGTGCCGAGAGTATCGATCCCGTGTTCATCGACCATGAAATATCCCACCTCCACGGTATCGATTTCAGAACCGGCGGCTTTTCGACCGATTGATGAGCCACTGCCGGACAACGGAAAGAAGTGGATTGGGGTTGCATCGATGATCGAGGGGTGGTTGCGGAGTTGCCGGAGATCTGCCTCGCCGACGCTCTCGACAAATTCCTCGTCTGCGAAGTTCTCACCAAATGGCTCGGTGGTGATGGCAAGAATGTTGTCGGTGTCCATGCCCGTAGGAGCGAGAAATGACTGACGCTTTTCAAGGAAGATCGAGGTGCAGTTGACCACGATGGCGAGGGTCAGCGCGACTTCCACGAGAATCAGCCAGAACCTCGTACGGTTGTTGAGGAGTGCGCGAAAAATTGGACCGAATTCCATCACAATCTCCAGTCACTGCATTTTGAGGTGAACGGCGGGCGCGACGTGGCAGATGCGCCAGGATGGATAGACCCCGGCGATCAGGCCGGCCACGAGAGAGAGCAGGAGACCGGCGCCAACCATTGTGAGATCGAGTTGGAGGTGCTCGCCGGTCGACAACATGCGGTTGATCAGGTTGAGCACCAGCACCGAGATAGCAAGCCCGAGGCCGCCTCCAAGAACACCGATCACCTCGCACTCGAGCACGTGTTGTATGAAAACCGAAGAACGGCTCGCGCCGAGGGCTCTGCGTACGCCGATCTCGGGGGCCCTGCTCAGGAACTTGCCGAGCAGAATTCCGATGAGATTGATCGCACACACGACAAGAAAGAGCAGCGATACGACGAGCTGACTCCTCGTCGAATCAGGCACGACTTCATATTCTTCGAGGGTGGTCATGACGTTGAGCAATCGGTTGTTCAGAGGTCGGCCAAAACGGCCAAGCTTCTTTTGTTCGATAACATAGACGTCCAAGAAGTCTTGATATGCCTGCTTCTGTGTTTCGTTGTCGAGTTGAACCCACATCTGGATCCAGAGCATTTCGGACTGCAGGTATGCCTGGTGGTTGGTGATCGAATCGGGCGTCCAACCCCATGTGTTGCCGCTGGAATAAACCTCGAGGACCGGAGTGAAGTTGAACGGCATGAAGATCCCTTCGGGCTTTCCGAACGGGTCGCCTGTCGGGTCGTAATACTTGGGTGTTGGACGCCAAGGTGCGAGTATGCCGATGATGGTGAAGTAGCGATCTTCGATCTTGAGTGATCGTCCGACGCTATTGACGCCCCCGAAGAGTTTCTGATTCATCTCTGAATCGATGACGATGAGCGATTCGGGCGCCAGATCGGCAGCTTCGTCCCAGCCGTTGCCGTACTGAAAAGGCACTTCAAACATCAGAAAGAAGTCGCTGAAACACATCCGTATGTGCTCTCGAAACGGGCGTTGCTGATCGTCGTCGGGGAAGACTATGAACTCTCCACGGAAGGCCGCGGTCTGGTAGGTCGGAAGGTCGGATTGCATGATCGCCGTCGCGTCACGGTAGCTGAGCTGAAAAGGAGCTCTTTCAGGGTGATCGCGGTTAAACGGTTTGTCTGGATGCCAGTTGTCGAGTTCGACATGGAAGAGCAGGTCGCTTTTGTGTGGTATCGGATTGCCGGAGTAGATGTAATAGATCGTCACCGAGGCCGTCGACACGGCGATGCCGAGGCCGATTGCCACGACCATCAGGGCCGAGAGAACAGGGTTGCGGCGCAGACTCTTGAAAGCCAGGCGAAGTTGATAGACAAACACCGTCATTCTCCTCTCAGATCAAATCAGCAGTCTGCGTTGGCAAGCGCGGCCGGCTCGGCGTTGATGAGCGGGATGTGAGAGTCCTGAGTCTTGAGGTCGATCAACGAACCGTCGAGCAGATGGATCTGGCGTGAAGCTCGTCGTGCCAGATCGGGATCGTGGGTCACCATGACGAGGGTGGTGCCGCTCTCGTTGACCTTTTCCAAGAGATCCATGATGTCGTTGGCCATGGCCGTATCGAGGTTTCCCGTCGGCTCGTCGGCGAGAATGAGCTTGGGCCGGCCGACGATTGCACGCGCCACGGCAACACGTTGTTGCTGCCCGCCCGAGAGCTGGGTAGGCAGGTGTTTCATGCGTGACGCGAGACCAACGGTCGAAAGCGCCTCTTCGATGGCAGTGCGTCTTTCCCTTGCGGGCATGCCGCGGTATCTCAGTGGTACGTCAATGTTATCGAAGACATTGAGATCGGGAATGAGGTTGAAGGTCTGAAAGATGAAGCCGATCTTCAAATTGCGGATACGCGACATTTGCCGGTCAGATAGCTTCGTGACGTCCTCACCGTCGAGCACATAAGACCCGTTGTCGAAGCTGTCGAGCAGCCCGATGAGATTGAGCAGGGTCGTCTTTCCGGAGCCCGAGGGCCCCATGATTGAAATGAATTCACCGGCTTTCACTTCGAGGTCGAAGCTGTCCAGGGCGTGGGTTTCGACGTGTTCGGTGCGGTAGATTTTACGGATTTCCTGCATCTTGATCATGTTGGCTCCTTGGCTTCGGATTAACGGAGAAGGACGTTTTCGGCGTCCTCAAATCGTGTGATATCGGAGATGATGATGCGGTCGCCAATTTCGAGACCCGATACAATTTCGACTTCCGAAATGCTGGTGCTTCCTGTGAGGATCGGCCGTTTGTAAGCGATGTCATCGTCGATGACGAAAGCGACACGGCCTGCGCCGTCTTCGAGAAAAGGACCGCGCGCCACCTTGAGCACGTCGGGGCGGGTTTCGAGAATCAATCGTGCGGTGACGCGCTGATTCTGCCTCAATCCGTCAGGCGCTTTCCCGGTAAATGCGACCTTGCCTTTGACGCGGCTTCCTTCAACCTCAGGGGATATGCTGAGCACGTGTGCCGGGTATTCGATACCGTCTTTGGAAATGACGGCTTCAGTTCCGGGGTCGATCTCGTTTGAATAGGATTCAGCGATCGCAATTTCGACTTCATACGCCGAAAGGTCAACGACGGTGATCAGAGGGTCATTGGTATTGACGGCTTGACGATCGTCAACATGTAAGCGTGATACGAGGCCCGCGACCGGCGCGCGGATTGTCAAGGCTTCGACTCTGCGTTCGAGTTCGTCAACGACGAGTTGTTGGCGCTCGAGCTGCTGCCGAGCGCTTTCGAGTTCAAACATGAGGATTTCGGAACCGAATTCAACATGTTGTTCGGCCTGTTTGAGTTTGAGCGAAGCGACGACGACAGAATCGCGAGCTGCTTCAAGATCAATTTGGTTCGTCAGGCCAAGTTTGTAGAGCTTCTCGGCTCGTTCGAGGGAGCGGTTGGCCGCCGCGAGTTCGACGCGTCCGAGATCGACCTTCTGCTCATTGACCAATCGATTTTGGCGGGCTTCAAGCTGCAGGCGTTCGTCGGTCGATTTCAGGCTGCTCAGCGTCGTCTCTTCCTGAGCCACAAGACTGCCGAGTTCGGGGCTGGATACATTGGCGAGAACATCACCCTCATCAACGACCTGGCCTGCAGTGACGTTGATCGAAACGATGCCGCGTGCCGGGCTGAATGAGGTCGGGTGAAATGCAGCGACGATGCGTCCTTCAACCGAGAACTCTCGTACAAGATCACCACGAACAACCTCGGCAATACGCACGCGAGAGGCGTCAATCGAAGCTTCTGATCGGGACCAGCGTGAGAACGAGGGCCAAAAAGCCACAGCGGCAAGTGTCACTACGATCGTTGCAGGACCAATGAAACGCACCCGATGCAAAAATCGTCGTTGAGCAACCGGCCGGTCCATGGCAGAAGCATCTTTGATCATATTCGTCTCCTGGAGACGTTCCACAGCAAAGACCGTGCCCGCTTGTTCAAATTTCTTAAGTCATGAATAATCAATAATATGACGATTCCTTTCGAAACGTCGGGTTGACACCTGTCAACCTGGCTGCGGACACGTGTCCGGTGTCACCGATGAGAACTGATGTTCACGTCGCTATGCTTTTTTCGATAAAGCAAAGGGTGCCGCGTGAGCCTCTTGCAATATTCGAAATCAAGTGGGCGAGGAATTTTCTGACAGGCGTAGGCGGGTCGTTTACGGCCCGCCTGTGGGGGGCTGAAATCGGCGTCCGGGTGGCGGGCCCTGAAGGACCCGCCTTCGTCTTTGAGAAGAGTCGGGCCGAGGAGCCCCGCCCCCCCCCAACCCTGAGGCGGTTTTCATGCAGGAGCGGTATTCATGCCGCCCGCGGTGACCGTTCGATGGCTTTTGCAGGAGGCTCACGTGGCACCCATGATGCGAAGCATGGCACCTCAGTGGTACCTATGAGGGCTGATGGCTGATAGACTCGATCGGCAAATGAGCTTCTTATTCCGGGCTTCGGTCGTCCTGCGATGGGCCTTGCTCATCGCCCTCTCGTGCGTCACTGCCGTGACCGTCGCCGCTCAGGACCGCATAGATTTCGACCGCCTCTCGCTCGAGCAGGGGCTGTCGCAGAGCATCATCGAGTCGATGGTTCAGGACCAGAAGGGGTTCATGTGGTTCGCCACTGAGGATGGCCTCAATCGCTTCGACGGGTACCGGTTCACCGTCTTCAAGAACGTGCCTGGCAACCCCAACAGCCTCAGTTACAATGAGCTGAAAGCGCTGCATGTGGACCGCGACGGGATCCTCTGGGTGGGGATTTTCGAGAGCGGCCTCAACAGCTTTGACCCTTCGACGGAAGAGATCGTGAGGTACCGCCACGACGACGCCGATCCCGCGAGCCTGAGCGCCGACAGCGTCCGCTGTATCCTCGAGGACCGGTCCGGCCAGCTGTGGGTCGGCACCCAGGGCGGCGGGCTGGACCGTCTCGACCGCGAGACGGGCACCTTCCACCACTACCTGACGGACCGGGGGACGCCGGCCGCCGCCGGATACGACGACGTGCGGGCGATCTTCGAAGACCGGCAAGGCATCCTGTGGATAGGTACCAACGGCGGCGGGCTCGACCGGTTCGACCCGGAGTCCGGAGACTTCACCCACTTCGTGCACGACCCGCAAAACCCCAACAGCTTGAGCGACGACCACGTGTTCACGATCCTCGAGGACAACACCGGCGCCCTCTGGGTCGGTACCTACGGCGGTGGCCTCGACACCCTGGACCGAGCCACGGGTCGGTTCACGCATCACCTGGCCGACGCCGACGATCCGACCGCCCTCAGCAACGACCTCATCAAGGCGCTGTTCGAGGATCACGAAGGAACCCTGTGGATTGGGACCGACGGCGGCGGGCTCAACCGATTCGACCGCGACAGCGGTACCTTCACCAGCTACCGCAACGACCCGATCGATCCTTACAGCCTCAGCACCGATCGGGTCTACTCGTTGTACCAAGATCGGTCGCGCGTGCTGTGGGTCGGCACCTACGGCGGCGGCGTCTGCAAGTTCGACGTCTCGAGGAAGAAGTTCCGCCGCTACCAGAACGATCCCGAAGACCAGAACTCGCTCAGCCACAACATCGTGTGGTCGTTTTACGAGGACGAGGACGGCATCTTGTGGATCGGGACCGACAGCGGCGGCTTGAATCGGTTCGATCGCCGGACCGGCCGCTGGCGCCACTACCTGCACCGGCCCGGTGACCCCTCGAGCCTCAGCCACAACACGGTGCGCGTGGTTTTCGGCGACCGCGACGGCACGCTCTGGATCGGCACGAACGGCGGGGGCGTCGACCGGCTCGACCGAAAGACCCAACGGATCACTCACTACCGGCACGACCCCGACGACCCGAACTCACTGAGCCACGACGAGCTGCGGTCGATCTATCAGGACCGCTCGGGCGCGCTCTGGTTGGGCACCTTCGGCGGTGGGCTCGATCGCCTGGACCCTTCGACCGGTGTCTTCACCCACTACCGGCATGATCCGGAGGATCCCTCCAGCATCAGCCACAATTTCATCCGCCTTGCCTTCGAGGACCGCGAGGGGGTGCTGTGGGTGGGGACGCAGGGTGGCGGGCTGAACCGCCTCGACCCCGAAACCGGTGCGTTCACCAGCTACCGGCACGATCCGGAGGATCCCTCCAGCATCAGCACCGACCACGTGTTCGCCATCCACGAGGACCGGGACGGCACGCTGTGGTTCGGTACCTTCGGCGGCGGCATCAACCGGTTCGACCGGGAGACCGGTAGCTTTCGGCGCTACCGGGTGGAGGACGGGCTCGCCGCGGATTCTGTCTACGCGATGCTCGAGGACGACCAGGGCAGGCTGTGGGTCAGCACCACCAAGGGCCTGTCGCTCTTCGACCCGCACACCGATTCCTTCCGCAACTATGACGTTCGCGACGGGCTGCAGAGCAACGAGTTCAACGGCGGCTCCGCCTATCGCACCCCGAGCGGTGAGATGTTCTTCGGCGGCATCAACGGCTTCAACGCCTTCTACCCCGAGGAGATCGGCATCAACGCGGAGGTCCCGATCGTCGTCATCACCGACCTCCAGCTTTTCAACCGCTCGATTACCGTCGGTCAGACGATCGGCGGCAGGGTCCCGCTCGTACGACCGATCACCTACACCGAAGAGATCGAACTCTCCTACCGGGACAACGTCTTCACCCTCGAGTTTGCCGCGCTGCACTATAGCGCTCCGGGGAAGAACAGCTACTTGTACCGCATGGCGGGCTTCAGCGATGCCTGGATCCCGGTCGGCGCCGACCGGCGTTTTGCGACATTTACCGGCCTCACCGCCGGCGAGTACCTTTTCAGCGTGCGCGGTGCCAACAGCGACGGCGTCTGGAACGACGACCCCGCCTCCTTGCGGATCATCGTCACGCCTCCGTTCTGGGCAACGTGGTGGTTCCGTTTGTTGTCGGCCGGCCTCCTGGCTGCCATCGCAGTGGTCGTGATCCAGAATCGGTTGCGGGGCATCCGCATGAAAACCGAGTTAGTCGCCGCTCACGACGCGCAGATGGCAATCCTGCCGCAGACGACCCCCGAGGTCGCCGGCTTCGACATCAGCGGTGTGTGCGTCCCGGCCAACGAGGTCGGCGGTGACTTCTTCGACTACTTCTGGCTTGAAGGGGAGCCCAGGAGGCTGTGCGTCGTCGTCGGGGATGTGGCCGGCAAGGCGATGTCGGCGGCCATGAACGCGGTGATGTCGGACGGCATGGTCTTCTCCCGGGCGAGGCAGGGGGGTTCGGTCGAGGAGATCATGTGCAGTCTCAACAGCTCGATCCACCACAAGGTCGGAGAGCGGATGTTCACCGCCCTGTGCCTGGTCGTGCTCGAACCCGAAACCCGCAGCCTCACCTTTTCCAACGCCGGCCTGTGCGAGCCGCTCCACAAGACCGCCGGCTCCGTCGAGTACCTCGGGTCCCCGGGCGCCAGATTCCCGCTCGGGGCCGTCCGCGACACGGCGTATGAGAGCAGAACCCTGAGCCTGGCGCCGGGAGATATCGTCGTGCTGTTTTCCGACGGCGTCCCCGAGGCCCGCCATCGCGCCGCGGGAGATCTCTACGGCTACGACGCCCCGAGAGAGCTGCTCGCACGGCTCGATACCTCGGATCTGGAGGCCTCGCAGATCAAGGATGCGATCGTTGAGGACGTGTACCGGTGCTGCAACAGTGATCGGCTGAGCGACGACATGGCCGTGGTCGTGATCAAGGTGACGGGTGCGGAGTCTACGGGGCCGCGAGAAGCTGCCACCGAATAACACGGTCTCGTTCGCATACAGGTGCCACCCGAGCAAGGCCTCCCGCCCGTTTTTGTCATCCTGAGCGCGTGAGGGCCCGGCTCTTCCACCGGCGGTTGAACCTCCGGCTGAAGGTGCCCTGGGGAACCTCATCGTCCGCGAAAGAGAAATCGCCGACGTCTGCACGGCCAGGCGGTGGTGGTTTGAAAGCAACGCCCAGGCAAAGACCGTTCAACCGTCGCGCGCCTTCACCTCCCGGATCAGCTCCGCAAATTCAGCAGCTTCCTCCGGATCGGCAAACACGCCCTCGCCACGCGCGAACCGGTTGTACACATGGTACAAACCGCTTTCAACAAGGACCCGCCGCCGACGTGGCACCCCACCGCCTCCGACGGATCGCTATCACAACATTGTTAACTTTGCTTCTCCTGGCACCCATGGGTGCGACCATTCACCCTCGGCGATCACCCGTTGTCATCCCGACCGAGAAACCAAACCTCCCATTTCCCTGTCATCCCGACCGAGCCAACGAAGTGAGCGAGCGGAGGGACCTCAATCCCGGCGACGGATCGAGCGACCACCAGCGGCCTGTCGACAACCCGACTTTTCACCCACCGTTCGTCCGGTGTGGTGCAGGCGCGGCGCCTGCACGCGCAGCCGGGACGGCCGCGCCACAAGTCCCGCCCGGCCCGGGAGACGGGAGCTCATCCGATAGACCCTCCCGTTGTCATCCCGACCGAGAAACCAAACCTCCCATTTCCCTGTCATCCCGACCGAGCCAACGAAGTGAGCGAGCGGAGGGACCTCAATCCCGGCGACGGATCGAGCGACCACCAGCGGCGTGTCGACAACCCGACTTTTCACCCACCGTTCGTCCGGTGTGGTGCAGGCGCGGCGCCTGCACGCGCAGCCGGGACGGCCGCGCCACAAGTCCCGCCCGGCCCGGGAGACGGGAGCTCATCCGATAGACCCTCCCGTTGTCATCCCGACCGAGAAACCAAACCTCCCATTTCCCTGTCATCCCGACCGAGCCAACGAAGTGAGCGAGCGGAGGGACCTCAATCCCGGCGACGGATCGAGCGACCACCAGCGGCGTGTCGACAACCCGACTTTTCACCCACCGTTCGTCCGGTGTGGTGCAGGCGCGGCGCCTGCACGCGCAGCCGGGACGGCCGCGCCACAAGTCCCGCCCGGCCCCGGAGACGGGAGCTCATCCGATAGACCCTTCCGTTGTCATCCCGACCGAGCCAACGAAGTAACGGGGGCCAGGCACCGACTTCCGAATTTGTGGAGTAGGCCGAGCGTCCCTAATTACGAAACCCGGCGCCTGGCATCTTCACAACAATGGTGCAACGGTGAACGTGGCACCTCTCCAATGCACCATTGAGGAACGTGGCACCCATGTGGCACCCATGCGATCCCGCGTGACCGCCCGCTCCACGACCCTCACGTGACAACTCGGCTCGACGTTGAATCTGGAATCGACGCGGGGCGAACGCGTAGGATATCATCAAAGGAGGCTACATGGATCAGGTCGAGCGTTACCTCTCGGTCTTCGAGGATCTCCGCCGCCGCAAGCGCTGGAGCACCGACACCAACATCCTGCGCTTCGCGGCGCTGACGATCGCGGCCTCCGATATCGCCGTGGACAGCGTCGACCTCGAGGCGACCGCGAAGGCGCTGGTGAACGAGGCCGGCGGCTTCTCGCCCCTGAGCTCGCCGATCCGGCACGCGGTGGCGGCGATCCTCCTCCGCCGCGGGCTGGACCCGATCGTCACTGTTCGCCGGACCAGGGAAACACTGTCCCTGTTCAAGCAGGCGAAGCTCCAGAAGGGTGGCACGAGCCCCTACCTCGCGGCTCTCCTGCTGGTGCTCGACAACGACGGCGCAGCGCCCTCGCCGCGGACCGTGGAGCGCATGAAAGCCGTCCTCGAGCGCTGGAAGGACGATCACTGGTGGCTGACCGGCTCCGACGACTACCCGATGGCCGCCATGCACGCTGCCCGCGACTCGAGCGTCGAGCAGATCGCCCTCGAGGCGGAGGAGATCTTCCAGGCCCTCCGCCGCCACCGCTTTTCACGCGGCAACCAGCTGCAGCTGGCCTCCCACCTGCTGCTGTTCTCCGACGCCGGCCCCCGCGATGCCGCAGAGCGTTTCGCCCGCATGGCGAACGCACTGCGATCCGCCGGTCAACGAATCGGTGAGAGCCAGTACGACGAGGTGGCCCTGCTCGTTCTCTCGGGCGCCCCTGCCGAGAAAGCCGCAGCGCGAGCCGTCGCGACCCGCGATCGGCTCCGCGCCGTCAAACCGCGGCCGCAGTCGGCGATCGCCTTTTCCATCGCCTGCGGCGTCGTGCTCGCCGAGGCCGCCGCCACCGTGCACGACCTCGACGACGCCCGGGCCGCAGCCAATCTGCGCGCCGTCCAGTCGGTGGTCGAGGCGCAGCAGGCGGCGATGATCGCCTGCATGGCCGCGACGACGGCGGCAACCACCGCCGCGACGTCGTGACGGGTCAAACCCGCCCTGCCGCCGTTCCAGCGCGCGTGATGGATGTGAATGTCGTAGGGGAGGGGTTACTCGCGGCCCTTGGCCGCGGGGTCATCCCCTCCCCGCGTCACCGCGGGAACGAGGCCTCTGAAATCCCGAAGCCGGGCGGGATCAACCCCGCCCAACGGTTTTCAGAAACCTGTGGGTGCCGCTGATGCCCACGAAGGGCACCCCCCTAGGTGACGTCGGTCCGGGTCGAAATCTCGACGCCGAGCTCGGCCGCGCGCTGTCGCCAGAGCTCCCGCGCTGCTCCCGGAGGTCGGCCGCGGTGTCCGCCTCGTCGACGATCTCGAGTCCCAGCAGCGTCTCGATGACGTCCTCGAGGGTCACGACACCCGCGGTTCCCCCGTACTCGTCCACCACCAGTGCCATGTGGTCCCGGCCGTCGAGAAGCAGCTCGAAGAGCCTCATCAGCGACATCGACGGGGCCACGGCCTGGATCGGACGCCGCAGCTCCGCCAGCCTCGTGTCGTGCCGGTCGCGGGCGCTCGCGAGATAGAGGTCGGCCTTGAGCAGGAAGCCCGTGACATCGTCGATGCCGGTCGCGAACAGGGGAATCCGGGAGTAGGCGATATCGGGGAATCGATCCATGGCCTCTCCCACCGTCAGCGATTCGTCGAGCGCGAACACGACGGTCCTCGGGGTCATGATGCTCTCGACCTTGAGAACGTGAAAACGCACCAGGTTCTTGACCACCCGAAGCTCTTTCGGCACCAGCACGCCTTCCTTCACCCCGAGCTCGGCCATGGCGGCGAGCTCCTCGCGCAGATAGCTGCCGAGCGGCCGCCCGTGCGCGAACAGCGCGGTCAGCTTTTCGGAGAGGTAGACCAGGGGGTAGAGAACCTTGATCAGCACCCATACCGCCGGCGCGATGGCGGGCGCAAGCGTCCGCCACGAGGCGGCGCCGAGGGTCTTGGGGATGATCTCCGACAGCACCAGAATGAGGACCGTCATCACCGCCGACGCAACCCCGACCCACACGCTGCCGAAGGTCTCGGCGGCCGCCGCCCCGACGCCCACCGCGCCCACGGTGTGGGCGATGGTGTTGAGGCTGAGGATCGCGGCGAGGGCGTGGTCCACGTTGTTCTCGAGGTAGAGCAGAAACCTCGCCGAACGGCCGCCCTGCGCACCATCGACTGGACGTAGAACGGAGTCATGCTGAGCAGGGCTGCTTCGGCCAGCGAGCAGAAGAACGAGACCCCGAGGGCGACACCGGCGTAAACGAGGAGTGCCGTCACCACCCGAGCTTAGCAGCGAACGCGAACAGCTTTCACCCTCGATGGCGCCGGAACCATCAGATGCGTGGGGCACTCAAAAGGGCGCCACGTGTGACGTGAAGACTTTGTGAAATGCGGATTCGCTTGTAACTCACGAATGGGGCGTTATGTGTCCGGGTTGCCGACTGATCATCCAATCAAGCGATGCGCGGCACCCATGTAGAATCTCCGAATCGTGGTTGCCGAAGTGTTGATCACCGTGATCGCCGTGGTGGTCCTGTTTGAGGTCATCGAGCATGTGATCATCCCGTTGATCGGGGTGCGCCATGGCCGTGGGCGGCAGCCGTTGACCGGCGCGGAGGGCATGGTCGGCAAGGTGGTCGACGTCAGGCGCTGGTCCGGACGCAAAGGCACGGTGTCGGTCGGCGGCGAGCTGTGGCAAGCCGAGAGCCGCACTCCCCTGGCGGCCGGCGACGCGGCGACCATTCTCGCGGTCATCAATCTAACGCTACGTGTCGAGCCCTTGGCACGATCGATCGACTCCGACGACTCGCCGGGGCCATCCTTGCCGTGAAAGCGAAGATGAGGTCTTCCGCGATCGAATCAATCAGTTCGACGCCGAAATCTCAGCCGCTGCTCGGCAGTTGCTCTCAACAATGCGTTCATGCGAAGGGTGGCACCCATCCGAAGGGTGGCACCCATCCCCATCAATTGACCGTTGACGACCACTTTCCAGTGCCGCTGGATTCGAATCCGTCGCTGAAGATTGCGCTGGTCGGGAGGAATGCGTAGAGGACGTCGCGGCGGGTAACGTCGTCGTACGCGATGTGAACCCGGCCGAGTCCGTCGACGGCGATGGCGCTTCCACCACCGATGTTGCCGGAGTCGTCGACTACCTCGATGAACCACTCACAATCGCCACCATCGCAGTCCTCCCATGCATGCTTGAGGTTGCCATCGCTGTCGTCGATGTAGCTGATGTGGGGCAGCACCCCTTCGAGGGCGATTGAAACACCGCGGCCGACTTTGCCGCTGGTGTCGATGGTCTGAGGAGGAGCCCAGCCACCACTGTACTTTGCCGCGTAGCGCAGGGCGCTGTTGGTCCTGTCATGGTAGGCGATGCGAGGGCGCCCGTATACCGGATCGAGGGCGATGGCGACCGCGTCCACCTGGACGCTGGCGTCGACCACCTCGGTGGTCCACCAACAGATCGTCGAGCACTGTTCCACGCGTACTTGAGCACAGCCGGGCTGCCGGCGGTGTAGGCGACGTGCGGCTGGTTGTCGGCATCGAGGGCGAGCGCGCTGTACGCGCCGGCGTTGCGCCCGTGTCGACCGCCACGAAGCTCCATGTCGCGTATTTCGAAGCGACCCCGAGATCCTGGTTGTAAGAGTCGTAGAAGCTGATCCGCGGTGCGCCGCCCGCCAGTTGCATGGAGGGCACCCCTGCGGAGACGCCAAGATCGGTCACGTCATACCACTCCCAGAAGCCGTTGCCCTGATCCACCGCCCAGCGCAGCATGTAGGTACCGTCGACCAGCCGGCTGGTGTAGGCAATGTGGGGGTCGCCGAGGGTGTCGAGATCGATCGAGCTGAAGGGTCTGTAAAACGGGGCCGGGGCGCGATCGAGGACGGTATGGAACCACCCGCCGGAAAAGCGCTGGGCGTACCGCAGGGCGCCTATCGTACAGGTCGCCGTAGCTGACATGGACGAGCCCGGTGGTGTCGTCGACGACGATCGACGGCAGCCCGACGTCAGCGAACACGTCGACCGTCTCGACCGCCCATGTCGAGGCACCGCGGCGTGCCAACCGCAGCTCCGACACATCATTGTTGACGTACGCCACAGTCGGAGTACCCATGACATTGAGGACAGTGGCGCTGGAACCGACGTCGTAACCCCAATCGATTTCTTCGTAGGTCCAGGAGCAGGTGGGCGCGCAGACCCGGCGGTGGAGTCCGAGAGTGCTGCCGCCTAAGATAATCTGGGAGGTGATCATCGGCTGGCCGGCGCTGTCGAGTGCGATTGAGGCCGACACGAAGTCGCTGGAGGTCGAGGTTGCGGTGATCACGTCCCACACGGTACCGTCGCGGTTGGCGTAGCGCACCCATGAGTCGGGGGAAGACCTGCCGGAATACCCGACGTGGGGCTGATTCGTGCCGTCGAGGATCATTTCGTAGCCACTCAGCGAGCCGGTACCCGAGTCCACCAATTCTTCCGTCCAGCTGCTGCCGCCCCAGTACATGTAGCCGAGCTCCCATCCCGACGCTGACGGTCGTTCGTAGAGGACCTTGGTTGCGTAGCCGGCCACCACCACTGCCGGCCGAGAAGCGTAGGTGCGTGCCCGGACGAGCGCTTCGGGCTCCCCCCACGAGCCGTTGCCCTGATCGATCATCAGGTACACCCAGGAGTCGCCGCTGTTGATGTACGCGATATGCGGCTCATCCGATGCGTCGAGGGCGAGATCGAGATCGTAGGTTTCGGCGCTCGCGTCGAGCGTCCAGGTCGACCACACGCCGGCGAAGAGCAGTGCGTAGCGCAACTCGCCGTTCGGCCCGGAGTAGGCGATGTGAATCGAACCGTTGCCGCCGATCGCGATGCTCGCGGCGCCGCCACATAAAGGTGCCAGGTACGGGGTTTATGATGTTATCTCCTCTCGACCCAGTCGCCCCCTTCGTGATCGCGGAATCGACACTATCGATCCGGTCCGCGAAGCCCACATCGTCCATCCTACGCCGCGCCGCTCTGCTCACCAATGGCCTCGCCGTCTCCCCGTACTTGTCGAATTCTGCCGCGATCTCAAGGAAAGGCCCCGATGCAGAGCACGCCGACTGACGCCGGCTTCGCAAAACATCAATACCCCCGTACCAGGCACCTTAACAACACTTCTCACCGACAGACCGTCAGTTCGCGTCCCTCACCCTGGCCATCAGTTCCCAGGGCCTCTCCTTCTCGCGCTCCCAGGTCAGGTAGCGCAGCGAGATCTCCCTCGCGGCATCCCACGGGTCCGGGTTCTCGCGGCAGATGCGATCCATCTCGTCGACCCGCTCCGGCGAACCGTAGTGAAGGAAGATGCCGTACTCGAACCGAGGATCGACCGCGTTCAGTCCGAAGCTCGCCCGCGCGCGCCCGAACGTCTGGTAAAAGCTCCTCGGCATCCTGGGGTCGCTCCGCTCCCGGTGCTCCCGCACGAGGCGGTCGGTGAGTGCAACGCCGTCTTCCCCCGCGCGAGCCCGCACCAAACCCGAAATGTGCGCACCGAGCACATCGGCCGCGACTTCCTCGGACAGCACGAAGTAGCTCGGGTCCGGAGCCCGTTCGTACAACCTGAGCCGGCCCTGATCGAACATCGCGTGCACCACCTCGTGCGATATCACGTGCAGGAAATCATCGTCCGAATAGCGGTCAAGAGTCCGGCTGACTCCGATCCGGGCCCGCCCGTAGCCATACTGGGCGGCCGCGTACCGGGGAAGATCGGTGACTTCCAATCGGTCGATCCGAACCGGCGGGCCGACGGCGCCCAGCACCGCATCCATATTCGAGCGCACCCTCGCCTCAAAAACGGCGGGCCTCTGAAGAGACTCGGTGAGATGCCGCACGCCGCTCGAGCCCAGGCTCAAACCCAGAACCGCGAACAGCAAGGCCCAGGCCGCGATTCCCGGCCGCCGAACGACAGCCCGCCACGCCGCGCGCTCCGACTCACTGACTTCGGGGGTGAGCCACCGCCGCACCGGACCCGCCCCGCCCCCACGCAACCTGGCGCTGCTGGTGCGGATGGACGCCCGCCGCATGACCGAGACCAGCCCGCGGGAGTCCGCGGTCTCGTACCCCGGGCAGGATCGCGTTCGTTCGGGTAAAGCCTCGGGACACACCGACGCCTCCAGACGCACCGCCCTCGATTGCGTTTTCTAACCTAATGAGAATATCACATATCAGAATTGACAAGCGGCCCAAAATACCTCACCTGTCAAGCAGCGGCCTCGCCCCCTGGCAGCCATCCCGGTGGGGCCGACCGAGTCGCGCGCAGCGGTCACGACCTCCCGCGATGCTCGCGAACGTTGAGGGCTTTCCAGAGCAGGCCGGGTTGACGCCGGATCTTCGACTGAATTTCTTCGTCGCCGGTGAGCAGCTCCGGCACGATCTCCCCCGGCTGTTCAGAGCTTCGAGAAATTCCATCTCGTCATGGGGTGCGTTCAGAATGCACCGTTGTCGGCGACGCCTGAATCATGAATGGTCCAAGTGTGGGCGACCTTCCCAACAATCCGACAAACGGCTTCATCGCCGGAATACGGCCTGATGATCAATCCGAGGGCCCGGAGGCGCCTCCGGGCTCTTTTTTTCTTCACAGCTGAGCCTCATGCAATCTCGACTGTCAAAGGCGGGGCAGGCCCCGCCACTCCAGGGGAATGTCTTTTGTGGGTAGGGGCGGCACCTGTGCCGCCCGGTGGCGCCCTTCATCGGAATCTGTCTCTTCTGACCATCTTGTGTTACAATAAATGCTCTATATGACCTAAACCGCCACTGCCCACAAATCGGTCGATGGGAGGGGACATGACCTGGAAACGTCTCGTGGTGTTGGTCGCGGCTGCGCTGTGCACGACGTGCGGAGGGGTGACTGTACATGGCGGCGACACACACCCCGGAGCGAACGCGTTCGACCACGCATCGGCACCGGAATCGTCTGCAGCGGTTCCCCGGGCACGGTCGCTCTGATGCAAAGCCCGCGGAACGATGCCGCCGAGGCCGAACAGTCCGGCACCACAACCCGCGAGAAATCCACCTTCGCCACCACCACTGCGCGAAAAGTCCCTCTCGAATTCAGCGCCTCGGAAGAAATCTGGCACCGCCTCACCCGGCCCAGGCGCTTCCCGCGCATACCACGCCCGCCCGTTCGAAAGATCGGCGCGTTCGCCGTCGGCCTGGTCCCGAAGCGGGTCAAGACATCGCGAGCAGTCCAACTTGCCCGCCGCCACCCTGGGTTTGCGGGATGGGTCTTGATATTCGCCGGTGCGACCGCCTCGATCGCCGGCCTCCAATTCGTTGAACCTCACTATCGCTGGGAGCCCGAGCGGTACCAGAAGTGGCTCAGCCGCCGAGGGGCGCAGACGATCCGAACGGCACTTGCCGAAATAGGCCCATCGGTCACGATTCCTTCGATTCAAGCCCAGCCCGAAGGGGCGGGAATCCTCGGAAGCTACGCTCTCGGGACGGGCGAAATCACCTTCAACTCGTCCATCGAGTACCACCCGGTTCAGCTGCTCGAAACCGCGGCCCACGAGTGCGTGCACGGCATCTTCGTCCAAAACAAGCTGACCCCTGAAGATTTCACCCGAGATGACTACCTCACGCTGGTCAACGAGGTGGCCGCCTACGTTCTCGGGGCCCACATCACCGGCGCGGTGTTGTCACGCGACGGCTACGACAGTTCGATTGTGACCGAGGCCCTCTTTCAGATGTACCGAGGCGCATGTGACCCCGCGAACCCTGACAGCAAGTACAACCACTACCTTGTCCCCGGCCTCATCCCGCCGGATGACCGCGACCGCAACGAGTGGCACTCTGTACTGATCCATTTCGGCGCGCCCCTCGCCTTGGTCGACGGCGTTCACGACATCTGCTACCTCGAGTCGGACCCCGTCGATGCCGCCCGCAAGATCTCCCGGCGCTACATGACACGAGACCTCGCCCCCAGAGACCGGCCGATCCTCGAGGAGTTCGAGCGGACGCGGCAGCGGTGGCGCTGAGGGAGACGGCCTGAGGTCCTCCTGAACGCAAAGGGGTTCCACGGGGTTCCGCGCGGGGCCATCAGCGCAGCATCACTGCCACAGAGCTTCCACCCTTCGCCATCATGCGTTGTCATCCATCCAGCGTTCGATTCATCACGACCTCACAATGAGTCAATGCGAAGGGCGGCACCCATCCGAAAACCGATCCCTCACTATGGCGCGTCTGCCTCATCGCCGAGAGGTTGGCGGACAACCGGTAGGCGCCGCAACCTGAGCCCGTCAGGTCTGACCGACACGACTGCGCCCGCGAGCAGGTCATCGCGGCACAGCTCGATGACCCGCCTCAGAAGATCGGCGACCTCGCGCGCTTTGGGCCCTCCCGCCGCAGCCTGATGACTGACGGACCGGCACTTCCCTCGAGGGCGAGAATCGTGTGAAAGTCGGAATCCAGAGTGACGACCACCCGATCCTCGAGCCGGGCGGCCTCGAGGATGGCTTGATCAGATGCTGTCGAAAGCGCGGATTCGCCCGCGTGAACCGCATCGAGGCCAAGGTCGCGAAGGACCGCCGCCGAGGACCGAGGAAGCCCCTGATCGAGGAGCAGCTTCATGAAGCCGCTGGGAGATCGATCGTCGTGTCCTCGAGCTGAGCCGCCGCAAACTCGAGGGCCTGCCGCAAATCCTCATCCTCGAGCTCCGGATACTCCCGGCGAAGCTCCGCCCGATCCGGATACAGCGCGATCGCCTGAAGTGTACGCCGAACCGTGATGCGAAGATCACGGATGCACGGCTGACCGCCCATGCGCTCGGGGTCGCGTGTAATTCGGTCGAACTTCATAGTCGGGCCCTTCCCTTCCGATGATATCGAAT
>CAVUHO010000002.1:0-13049 GCA_963741385.1 Candidatus Sulfomarinibacteraceae bacterium | reverse complement strand
CAGAGTGTCTTTCGAAGTTGGCCGAACTGGGTTTTGCGAACGCCCCGAAGCTCATCAGCTTGACCGGCAATAGCTTTACAATGGAAATGATCGAGGGAACCTCCCTGAGAGGCCGTCAACCCGTCGATGAACAGCTCTTTCTTCGCATCCTGGATGTTGTTCGTCAACTTCACACTCTGGGATTTGCCCACGGAAATCTCCGCCCTAACAATATTCTGATCACAGAGAAGCGCGAACCAATACTTATCGACTTCGAGACATGCTGTCTCAGGTCAAATCCCCTGTTCTTCCTCGCCAAATTCACCGATCACGTGAGGCTACACTCGCTGTGGCAATTACGTGTCGTGAAGTCGGATCAGGGTCGAATGAAGACAACATTTCCGAAGTATGTGACGCTGATAGTGTTTTTTTTGACTCCACTGAACAGGGTGGTGGGCGCCTTCAAGTCTCTCAAGAAGAGGTTGAGAGGGTCGCGCCAGATTCCTGCTGGCCAACGCGACCCGTCGCCCGGGTCGGAGATCGTTGATGGCGCCTCGAAGGGAACGGATCACGGCCGGGCAGCATCCTGACTCGTTGATGGCACGGAAAGAAATACTGGTGGATCACACGGACGCCGACAACCCCCGATTCCGGACCTCATTCACCCGCCCGCTGGTTCTGGTGCTGCTCGCCGCCGCGGTCTTTCGTCTCGTAGTCACCGGCGCGGCCCCCGTCTTCGACCCGACCGAGGGTCGATACGCCGAGATCGCCCGCAACATGGCGGACACCGGGGATTGGGTCACTCCGCGTCTCTGGGTCGACGGCGAACACGTCCCGTTTCTCGGCAAACCCCCGCTCTTTTTCTGGACAGCCGCTCTGAGCATCAGGGTCTTCGGGGCCAACGAGTTCGCGGTCAGGCTGCCGTCCTTCCTGGCCGGCGCCGCACTGCTGTTCCTGATGTTTACCGTGCTCTCGCGATACCTCGGCCGGAGTGTGGCCGAATCGGCAGTGCTCATGACCCTCACGAGCGCAATTTTCTTCTTTCTGTCGGGGAGCGTCGCCGTGGACATGCACCTCGCATTGTGTGTCGCCGGCTCGTTGATGGCCTATCTCGCCTTCGCTCTGGAACCGGACGAACGGATCCAGAAACGGTGGAGCCTGCTGGTGTTCGTGCTGCTCGCCGGTGGGTTCCTGACCAAGGGGCCGGTGGCCATCGTCCTATTCGGCTTGCCCGTCTTGCTGTGGACCGCATTCCGCAAGAGGTGGCGCCTCCTGGCGCGCCACGCCTGGCGGACCGGCATCCCGCTCTTCGCCCTCCTGGTCGTGCCATGGTTCGTCCTCGCCGAGATGCGCAACTCGGGCTTTCTCCACTACTTCTTCGTCAACGAAAACCTCCTGCGCTTTCTGCGCCCCGAGTACGGCGACCTGTACGGGACCGGCCACCCGTTTCCCCGCGGATCGGCGGTCCTGATGTTCGTCATCGCCGCCATCCCGTGGAGCCTGGTCGCGATCCGGCGGGCCGGGACCGCACCGCGGGCGCTCTTCAAAGAGATGATGAACGACGACGTCCAGTCGTTTCTCGTCCTGGGATTCACCGCCAACGTGCTCTTCTGGTGTTTCGCCCGGCAGCTCCTTCTCACCTATATGGCGCCGATGGTCCCGTCCCTCTGCACCTGGGTTGCGGTGACTCGCAGCAGTGATGAAGTTGCAATCCGATCGGGCAACCGGCTTGCGCTCGGCGCGGTCGCCGTATGGATCGCCGTCCTCGTGACCGCCATTCCCCTGTCGTCCGGTGACTCGACCAGGGACATCCTCCGTGAGGCCAGGCGTGTTGCCCGGGAGCTCGACGTTTCCGACGAGGTCACCTTTGCCGACCGTTCGCCACAGTCGGCGTTTTTCTACGCGCCCGACATCGTTCACGATCACTCCAGAGAAGACATCGGAGAAACCGTGCAACGCGCGCTCGATACCGGCCAACGCCGGTTGCTGATCATCGAGGATGGCGATCTCCGGCACGTACCACCGGACCTCCTCGACAATCTGCTTCTGGTCGGTCAAACAAAGGGCTGGCGTCTCTACGTCCCGCGGCTTGAATAGGCGGGTCAGCCCTTTACGGATCTTTCGTCTCCAGATCGTCGAAGAGCGGGTTCAGCGAAGCCGGCACGCCTGGATGACGGAGAGACAATTCCTATCGTTGGGCTCAGGGTTTGACGAGGCTCGGCGCGTTCCCGCGAAGGCTGCGCTATCCTGGCTCGATGACTGCCGACACCTCGGCCCGCAGGGTGGACTGGCTCGTGGGCTGGCTCGTCGTGGTCGCCGTCGTCTCGACGTGGACCCTCGGCGGCTACCCCCTGGTCGAGCCCGATGAGGGACGCAACGCCGAGGTGGCGCGGGAGATGGCCGGGACCGGCGACTTCGTGCTGCCGCACCTCAACGGTCTGCCATACCTGGACAAACCGGTGGTCTTCTTCGCCGCGGGTGCAGCTTCCATTGAGGTGCTGGGCGCAAACGAGTTCGCGGCACGACTGCCGTCGATGCTTTTCGCGCTCGCCACGGTGGCCCTGGTCGGCTGGTTCGGCATGATCTTGTTCGGCGCCGAGGCGGGGCTGGTGGCGGCGCTGGCCGCGCTGACCGCGCCGCTCACGGTCGCCTTCTCGCACATCGTGATCATGGACTCCACTCTCAGCTTCTTCGTGGTGCTCGCCATCGTCTCATTCCACCAGGCGGTCGAGCGGCGGCGCGAGACATCCGGCGGCCGCTGGCTGCCGTGGACCCTGGTGGCGTGGGCCGCGGTCGGGATCGGGGTCCTGACCAAGGGGCCGGTGGCGCTGGCGGTGCCGCTCCTGGTGGCAACGCCGTACGGGTTGTGGAAACGGGCGGGGCGCGCGGTGTGGCATCCGCTGGGCGTGCTGGTGATGGCACTCATCGTGGCGCCGTGGGTGTGGGCGGTGTCGCAGGTGATCCCCGACTTCCTCAGCTACGTGGTCCTGACCGAAACCGTGGCGCGGATGACCAGCGACGAACTGCGCCGCTCGCAGCCGTTCTGGTTCTTCATTCCGGTGATGCTCGCGGGACCTTCCCCTGGTGGATCCCGGCGGCGGGCGGCCTGCGGTCGTCGCGTGCCGCACCGGGCGTCGCCCGCAGCCCGGAGCGCGTTCTGTTGATGCTGTGGCTGGTGGCGCCGCTGATTCTGTTCTCGCTGTCGCGCGGCAAGCAGACGCAGTACGTGCTGCCGCTGGTGCCGGCGGTGGCGTTGCTGGCGGCCGCCGGATGGACGACGCGGCCGCGAGGCGTGCGCACCGCGGCCGCCTGTTGGGGTGTGCTGGGGCTGGCGCTGCTGGCGGTCGCCGCAGGTCTGATCGGCGTCGACCCGGGGCGGGTGCCGGCCGGGCTCGCCACCCGGTCCGCCGCCGGGCTCGGGCTCGCCGCGTTGCTCGGCGCCGGGATCGCCTGGTTCTCGACCGGGACGCGGCGGCTCCTGGCGGTGATCGGTCTCAGTCTGCCGATGGCGGTCGCACCGGTGGTCCTGGGGCCGCTGATCGCGGCGGTGGCCGAGTCGCGCTCTGCCCACGGGTTGGCGGTGGCGCTGGAGGCCCGGGTGGAGCCCGCCACCGAGCTGTTGTGGGTCGAGGCCTACGCCGCCGGGCTGTCGTTCTACCTCGAGCGCGTCATTCCCCTGGCCAGCATCGACGGCGACGAGCTGCGATCCAACTACATCGTGCGCAACCCCGACCGCTATCTGTCAGAGTCGGGCCCGTTGCGGCCGCCGCCGGACACGCGCGCCCTCACGGCCTGCTCGGGACCACGGGTCGTCCTGGTTTCGTCCGGCCGCGGCGATCTCCGCGAGGCCATTGCGACCGCCGGTTTGCCGGTGCTGACGGAGGGACGGCGGTGGACGGCCTTCGGTCCGGACTGCACCACCCCCGAGGGCGACGCAGACGTGGCATCAGAAATTGGCGTGCCTGCGCGGTGAAATCATTCGCCGCGAAGGAATTTGCCGGTCGGACAACTCACACGTCATGGCGGAGAAGATCACAGCGCATGGGGTGACCTCACCTCGCTGATTTCGGAGGTATCGGGTGATTCCGATGAGATGGTCATGCTTCGCCGCCTGGATGCTCTGCCCTCTGCTTGTCGGTCTGCCGGGATTCGCCACGGACTCCGACCCCAACGAAGTTCCACCCGGGGTGACGTCCTCCCCGCCAGGGAGCAACGAGAGAATGATCCACGAGGCGCTCGAACAGGCGCTCGGCGAGATTGCAGAGGTCCCCGAGTTCGGCTCCGTCGAGGGTATGGCTCGTTCCCCAAAGACCCCTGTGTCCCTGGACCCAACGGCTCTCGAGATTCCAACCGTCGATGAAGAAGACCAACAGACCCCGGTCTCCCCCGAACCGCCTGCCGGTACGTCACCGAAACGGCATGCGATGGTCGGGCCGTGCGACGCGATGTGCAGGTGGATCTCCGGCGCCCTGGCCGCCGCCGGAGTCGGGGCCCTGATCACTCTGGCCCCCGAGGACAATGCGGGGATCGGTGACGTGACCCGGTATATCCCGGCGGCCGCCGGGCTGGCCATGACACTCATCGGCGGGGACATGCAGGGGCTCAAACAGTTGTCACTGGTGGGGGCCTCTTCCCTGTTCGCCACGTGGGGGTTGAAGACCCTCGGAGACAAGGAAAGACCCAACGCGCAGAACTCCAAATCGTTTACGTCCGGGCACGCAACTGCGGGGTTCTTCGGTGCCGGATTCATCTACCGCCGCTACGGCCCCCGATGGGGCGTGCCGGCGTACGTCGTCGCGGCCTACACCGGCGCGACCCGGGTGGACGGCGAGCGACACTACATGGACGACGTCATCTCGAGCTTCAGCCTCAGCCTCATGTCGAACTGGCTCTTCACGACGCCCGTCTCGGACCGGGTGGCCGTCAACCCGATGCTCGCCGACGACCGGGTCGGGTTTTCGATTTCGGTCGCGACGACGGGGGGGTCCGCAGACAACGGCGCGCTCGACGAAGACCTCCGGCAGACCCGCTTCCGGTACCAGTGGGAGTTCGGACCAGCAAGCGTTGTGGAAAACACGGTGGTGTCGGACGGCGGCGACCCGATCGACTTTCGCTTCGACCAGCAGAACGATCCACTGTACTCGGCGCAGATCGCCCTCGACTGGCACCCCGACACCCGGCGTGGGGATCTCCTGCTCGGTTTCACGCCATTCGAAATCCGGGATTTCGGGACGATTGAGAATGACACCGACTTCGCGGGGGAGGTTTTTCCAACCGGCAAGGACGTACGGTCGCGCGCCGTCGCCTACGACCTCACCGCAGCCTATCGCTACCAGCTCGTGCCTGACGGCCACTTCGACGTCAGGGTCGGCGGCGGCGTCGCTGTGCTCTACACGCTCTCCGGGCTCGCCGTCGTCAATCGAAGGGAGTCGGTTCCGTATCTCGACTTCGAGCAGGTGAATGCCCTGACCGTTCTGCCGATCGTCCACCTCCACGTCGGCTACGGATTCGGCCGCAGTGAGCGGTTGTCGGTGTTTGCGGAAGCCGACGGCATGGATCTCTCATCCAATCGCTACCTCGACGCCACCGCCCAGATCCGGTTCCGGATCACCCCGCGCTGGGACGTCGGCCTCGGATACCGCCGCCTCGAGCGCAGAGTCGACACGAACTCGCTCAGCACGACCACGACCCGCAACCAATACGTGGCGGCTATCGGCTATCGCTTCTGATGGCCAACCCACCCCGGCTGAGGACCGAAAACAGCACTGGCAGGGCGAGCAGGACCAGCGGAATCGTCAGGACCAACCCTGAGATGATGGCGATGGCCAACGGCTGCAACATGGCCGCCCCCTCGCCGATCGCCAGCGCCAGCGGCGTCAGCGCGAGAATGGCGGTCAGAACAGTCATGAGAATCGGCCGGAAGCGGAGGAGGCCGGCTTCCACCAGAGCCTCATGGAAGCCGAGCTTCGCCGCCGATTCTTGCCACTGGGTGAGGTAGAAGACGGCCGCCTCCGAGGAGATGCCGACGATCATCGTCAGTCCCATCATCGACGAGATATTGAGCTCCAACCCGGTCCACCACAAACCCGAGAAAACAGCCGTCGCAGCCAACAGATCCGTGGCGAGAATCGCCACCGGCGCAGAGAAACGCTCATAGATGAACAGGAGGAGCGTAAACACCAGCGCGGCGGCGGCCCCGAGGACCGCCAACAGACCGCGGAACGATTCCTGCTGCTGACGATACAGCCCGCCGTACTCGACATAGATCTTCGCCGGCAGGTTCAGCCCGGCGACAGCCGTCTTGACGTCACGAATGACCGAGCCCATATCGCGGCCGGAGATGCGGCCGGTGACCGGTACCATCGTCTTGAGGTTCTCACGGACGATCTGCGGCTGGCCGGTGACCACCACGAAGGTGGCGACGCGACCGAGAGGGACGCTGAGGCCGCCCGGAGTTCGCAGCCGCAGACGCTCGATGTTGTCGATCCGTGAACGCGCATCGGGGCTCGTCCACACCCGCACTCCGACCATCTTCTCGCCGCGTTTGACCTCGGTGGCCACCGTGCCGTCGAGAGCGGTTTTTGCCAGATTGGTCACCTGGTCGGCATCGAGACCGAGCATGTCGGCCTTGAGACGATCGACGTGAATCTCCACCGCGTCGCCGGCGAGGACCACGCCACTGCGGACGTCGACGACATTCGGCACCCTGGCGATCGCGGCGGCCACAACCTCTGCCTGGCTGCGGAGTTCGTCTCCTGAAGGTCCGAAGAGCTTGACCTCGATCGGCTGCGGCACCGCGGTGAGATCGCCGATGAGGTCCTCCATCAGCTGAAGCAGCTCGATTTCGAGACCCGGGACTCCGTCCAAAACCTGCTGTCGAACGTCGTCCATCACGTCTTCGATCGGCCGCCTGGGCATCGGTTTGAGACGGATGAAGTAGTCGCCCTCGTTGGCTTCGGTGATGCCTCCGCCGAGCTGGATGCCAGTGCGCCTCGAGTAGGTCTCGACCTCGGGCACGGTGGCCAAAATTCCCTCCACCACGCGGAGCCGGCGGTCGGTCTCGGCCAGCGAAGTGCCGGCCGGAGTTCGGTAGTCGAGGATGAAGCCGCCCTCGTCCATGTGCGGCATGAACCCGCTGCCGACGTGGCGGAAGGCAATCAGCCCGGCCGCGAGAATCGGGATCAACCCGATCGCCAGGAGGGCCGGCCGACGGAGCAGGGTACGGAGCAGCCGTTCGTATATCGAAAGCACGGCCTTGAGGACTCGACCGACATCTTCTTTGGCTGGCATCCCCGGCGCTCAGGACCAGATCCGAAAGCGCCGGGACAGCGGTGGCGGCAAAGAAATAGGAAACGATCAGGGCGGCTGCGATGGTCAATGACAGTGGCTTGAAGAAGGCGCCGGTGACTCCGGACAGGTAGGCGAGCGGCGCGAAGATGATGATGGTGGCGAGTGATGAACCCGTCAACGCGGGCAGCATCTCCTCAGCGGCGAGGTGAATGACGCGATGGTCGTGCTCGGGCTGCTCGCGAAGACGCCGAACGATGTGCTCCACCATCACGATGGCGTCGTCGATGACGAGCCCCACGACCGCCGCCATGCCGCCGAGGGTCATGATGTTGAGACCCCTGTTGAGGACCAAGAGCACGACGGCGGTGATTGCGAGCACCGCGGGCACCGCGACCGAGACCACCAGGGTGATCTTCCAGTTGCGGAGGAAAAGCAGCAAGACCACGATCGCCAGCACGACGCCGATGACGATGGCATCGCGGACCGACGCGGCCGAGGCCTTGATCAGCTGCGACTGGTCGTACCAGGCGCTCATCTGGATGTCAGGCGAGAGCGTGCTGCGGAAGGTATCCAGCTTGCCTCGAATCTGCTTCGAGATCTGGACGGTGTTCGCATCGGGCTGCTGGTAGACATTCACCAGGACGGCATCACGGCCGTCCGCAACCGCCCGGGTCCACTCCGGCATCGTGGCGTCCTCGATAGCGGCGATGTCCGAGAGCATGACGATGCCGGTACGGTCGCGTCTCACCACCACTCGACCGAGATCCGCCGAATCGTGAAACTGCGTGTCCGAGAGGATCAGATAGAGCTTTTCGTTCTCCTCGAGGCGGCCTACGGCCTGAATCACATTGGCAGCGGAAACCGCACGGACCACGTCCTCCAGGGTCAGCTTGACGGCGTGCAGCTTGGCCGGGTCGAGGATGACCTGGTACTCCTCGGTGCGGCCGCCCAGCACTCTGATGCTGGCAACTCCAGGGATGGTGGAGATGAGCGGCCGGAGGTCATACAGGGCAAGATCCTTGAGTTCGACCAGAGTCTGGGTGGGCGACGTCAGGCTCAATGCCATGATCGGAAACACCGTGGGATCCATGCGCCGGACCTCGTAACTCACTCCGGCTGGGAGGCTCGGCAACACCTGGCCGATCGCAGACTCCACCTGCAGGGTGGCCGAGATCATGTCGAGCCCCCACGAAAAGGTCGCAGCAACCTGACAGCTTCCACGCGAGCTGTTGGAGCGGATCGTGCGGATGCCGGGAACGGTTCGAATCGCCTCCTCGAGCGGGCGGGTGACCTCGACGGTCATGCGTTCCGCCGGCCGGTCCCCGGCGTCGGCGTTGACCACGATGCGCGGGAAGGTGGTCCGCGGGAAAAGGCTTACCGGGAGCCTGAAAAGCGCGATGACGCCCCCACAGGCGAGTACCGCCATCACGAAGATGATGCTGCGGCGGTGGGACTCGATCCAATGAGCTGGAGACATCACGGGGAGCCCCCGCCCGCGGCCTTGACGGCCATCCCGTCGGCGAGGCTGGTACGGCCCTCGGTGGCCACGACATCGCCCGGTGAAAGCCCCCGTTGAACTTCCGCCCAGCTCTCACCTTGAATTCCGAGATCGAGGGGCGTCCAGTGGGCCCGGCCCGCGGCGATGACGAAGACGCCGCGAGCACCGTCGCGCGACACCAACGCCCCGCGTGGTACGCGGACGGCATCACCCACGGCGTTGACGACGACGCGGACACGAACGTCGGTTCCCGACACCAACCAAACCGGTTTCCCGGCCGGGTGAATGAGCGCCTCAACGAGTTGGGTGGTGGGATCGACAACCATGTGGAACCTGGACAACCTCGCGTGGACCAGTTGGTCAGCATCGTCCCCGAAGACCGGCGAGATCAGGACCTCCATGTCAGGTCGCACGTGGGCGGCGTTCTCGGGCTCGAAGCCAGCGCGCACTGCCACTCCGTCGGCGGGGGCCACGAGAAACCCGTTGTCGCCCTGGTGGACGAGCGCCCCGGAAGTGGTCAACACGTTGACCACGACGCCCGAGAATGGAGACCGGATTTCCTCAGGCTTCACGGATTGACCTGCGCCGAGCCCGTTGAGGACCGCGGCGGCGCTGGCGACGTCTTTATCGGCCAGATCCACGGCCTCGTTGGTGGCGAGGTGATTCTCGCGGAGTCTTTTGAGCCGCTGCAGATTGCGGTCGGCATATTCCAGGTTGATCCGCGCCTGTTCCATCTCGAGGCTGGAGCTCGGAAGCGGTCCGAGGAGCAACAGGGGATCACCCTCGGACACCGATTGACCGGTGGTCACCAGCAGCCGAAGGACCTGACCGGAGTTGACAAACGAGATCGTGTGGGTGGTCTGCGGGTCAAATTCGACCGTGCCAAAGGTCTCGATCAACTCACGCACCTCTCCGCGATCCACGACGGCGGTGCCGACAGTTGCCACCGGACCGCCCGCCGCTTCCGTCGGCGCAGCCCCGTCACCGGTGCCGCCGCAGCCTCCGGCAAGGAGCACCGACAGCCCGGCGAGACAGCAAAAAGCGTAAAGACTCCGTCCGCTCATGTTCTACTCCGAATCACTCGACCCAGGCTCCGCAGCGCCCTCCACCACGGGAGTGAGCGTCGTGCTGCCGGTCGTCGTTGAAAGAGCTTCCCGGGTTTCGAGACGGGCCTGGGTGAGACTCAGCGTCTGCAACCTGAGATCGAAGAGCGTGGTCCGAACCGCCTGGTAGGCAAGTCGATCGACATCTCCACTGAGCACTCCGGCGTACTCCGCCCGCTCGATCTCCGCCAACGCAACAATCCCTTCCCGTGCTCTGATGATCTGGCGACCGAGAAGCTCATCGGCCGCCAGCAGAGCGGCGACTTCGGAACGGAGCCCCGCGATCCTCGCCTCGTACTCGTGCTGCAGGCGAACTCTGGTGGCTCGCTCGAGGGCGATTTCAGCCTGTGCGTGGTCGAAGATGGGAAGGCCGAGGGTGACGAAGCCTCCGAGGAACTGAAGGTCCGACTCGTTCCGTAGCTTGGTAATGCCGATCGACAGCGATGGAAACTGCGAGAGAACGGCCTGACGAACCCTTGCCTCCTCGGCGTCGTACCCCTTGCGCAGCGCTTCCATGTCGAGGCGAGAGGCCGCCGCTTCCCGAACGAGAGACTCCTCGTCGGACAATATCGACCACTCCGACTCCGGACCGTGAGTCGGAACGCTCACGTCCAATCTGGTATCCGGCGGCAGGCCGAGAAGGTGGTTGAGTTCGATCCGCGTCTCCTCGAGCGAACGCGTGAGGTCGCCGTGGAGCTGGTGCAGATTCTCCAGCACCGACCGGTGGATACCGACGCTCTCAAACGTGGCGTCGCCTGCTTCCATCGCGACCTGCAGAACGTCGACAGTGGCCGCCTCGGTGTCAAGCTCCTCCTGCACGAGCCGTAACCGCTGCTCGAGAAAGGCCACGCGTACGGTTCCGAGATGTGCCGCCCGCGCCACCTGCCACTCCTGCCACGCGATGACGAGGTCAACTTTCTGAACGTTGGCGTTGGCCTCGTCCACCTTGGCGCCCTTGAGGATCAGTGGCTTGATGTCGATTCCGAGGAGCAGATTGTAAGCGGTGACCGTACCCTCGGATCCGGCGCCCCGCGGTTGATCGATCTCCGCGCTGAGGACCGGATTCGGGAGCAGGCCCGCCGCCATGAGCTGGGCGGCCATCTCGCCGCGAACATCGCGCGCGGCCCTCAGGTCGGGGTTCGCCAGCACCGCCAGGACCGCCGCCTCATCGGGTGAAAGGCCGTCCGCGAGGTCCAGCGTGATCGGCGCCAGCAGGGGGTGCTGCAGCTCGGCAGCGGAAACTTCGAGCAGATCGAGGTCCGGCGAAGGCGTCGCCGCCAACTCATCAACCGGTGGCAGCGGCGAGGGCTGGTAGGTCGCACACGCGAGGACGCCGCCCAGGGCCGCAATGAAGACTGTCACCCGGAGTTGCAGCACTCGATGTGCGCGATGGTGGCGAAGCGGCACAATTCCCCCTCGTGTTCTCTCCACCTGTGCGGAGAGCGTCGGCTACTCGTTCCGGTCCGCGTCGGATTCAGCGTCCTCGGTCTCAGCGGGTGTCAAAAGAACTTCGCCGGTCGATAGTACCAGCGCTTCAACCTCGTGAATGATGCCGGTCTCTCTTCTCGTGAATCACTTCCCTTGTCGTTGATCGTTGTCCACATACTCGCCGCACACGACAACCGGTGGAAGCGTCATCTTTGGACCCACTATTGCACAGAGCGGCGATTTCCTGACGACCCAAACGGCCTCGACCCGTTTCGGTCGAAAACCAGTGGACGAATTTTCGCCGTCCTCAATAATCACTCGGATCCGCCCCTTCTGACTCGGGTACTCAAGACCGAGCCGTCCCTCTGCGTGATTGACCCCGGAGGGCCCGAAGGATTCTCGCCTCAATCCTCCTCCTACAGGGAGGAAGCGAGGAACGAGACCCCAAAGAGCAGCGAGCGACTCGACGACATCGAGAGGTTCAATCACCGGTCCATGACGATAACGCATCGACAGCCCTCGCCTCCGGCCGCGGCCCCCAGTGCCGCGACCCAAAATACTGCCGTGTGCGGCCTCTGCAGGGCCACCGCAGGCAGGATGGCGACACGATGAAATGGGTCGAAAGAACTGCTGCGGGGTTCGTCGCACTGTTCGCGGTAGCTTTCATCTGGCAGGTCGCCGCTGATCTGTACCGCAGCTACGCTCCGGTCGTTCGCCAGCCGTATCTTCAACTCACGACCACCCACTCGGTGATGGTGAAGTGGCGGACATCTAAAAAGGAGATCGGTTCCGTCCGTTACGGAGAAGACCCTCGTCAGCTGACCTTCACCGTTCAAGAGAACGAACCCACCAGACACCACCGGATACTGATCGATGAATTGGGGCCGGGTACCAGGTATTTCTACCGGGTCGAGTCACGGTCGTTGGACATAGACAACACGGACCGCTGGTTCTCCACCCTGCGAAATGCGTCCGACACCAGGCCTATGTACATCTGGGTTATCGGCGATTCGGGAGAGCCGGGACCCCACCAAAAGCAGGTCGCGCAGAAGATGCAAAGGTGGATGGGCGAGCGCGGCGATCCTGCTCACTTCGATCTATGGCTCCTGCTCGGCGACATCGCCTATGGACGAGCCTCCCAGGCCCAATTCAACACTGCTTTCTTCGGCGCCTATCCGCAGATTCTCAAGCACGCCGCCCCCTGGCCCGTCTTCGGCAATCACGATGCGGAGAGCCTGGCGTTTTACAGCATCTTCGACTCCCCCACAGACGGCGCGTCGGGCGGCGTGGCCTCACGTGACAGGCATTTCTACGCGGTTGACGACGGCAACGTCCATCTCCTCATGCTCGACAGCCAGGCCTCCGTAGAGGACCCCGGTCCCATGATGCAGTGGATCGAGCGCGACCTGGCGGCCAACACCCGGCAGTGGACCATCGCCTGCTATCACCACCCCCCCTATTCCGACGGTACCCACAACTCCGACGGGTCGTTCTGGTTCGGCTCGAAGATGCGTTGGATGCGGGAGAACGTCGTCCCGATACTCGAGAAGTACGACGTCGACCTCGTTTTGAGCGGCCACTCTCACGACTATGAAAGGTCGGAGCTGATCCACAACCACTACGGCATGAGCGAGACCTTCGACCCCGTCCGCAACGTCGTTCAAGGTGGAGGACGTTCCTACACCAAACCTGCAACCAAAAATCCGGGGAACGGGACCGTGTACCTGGTGATGGGTTCCTCGTCGAAGGTC
>CAVUHO010000001.1:0-8242 GCA_963741385.1 Candidatus Sulfomarinibacteraceae bacterium | reverse complement strand
ACGATGAACCGCACGCCCCGAGCTTAACCCGGCAACGGCGGACAATAAAGGGGCGGCGAAGGAGGGAGGGAGGCGTGTTTCCACGACCTGGGCTTGATGCTGAGGCCCCGGTGTGAACGCCGCGTGCAGACGACGTGCGCCGCTTGTAAAAACGCGGGTCGCCTTACGTCCCCATTACTTCATCAGACCTCGGTCTTTACCTCGCGAGTCCACGATGGTCACATGAAGACACTGGCTGTTCCCTCCGCCTCGGAAGATCGCGGCTCCAAATCTCGCTTCTTCCGCGACCGCCTGCCCTCGGACGATTCCGATGCAGCACGGCGCCGGCTGCTCGAAATCGCGGACCTCGCAGGTCTCCAACTTGCCCACGGTCGCCGGTTCGAGCTGATCCATTCCGGTGACCGCCACTTCGAGAGGCTCATCGCCGCCATCGAGGGAGCGGCCCGCGAGGTGTGCCTCGAGATGTACCAGGTTCGCGCCGACCCCGTCGGTTGGGGGCTCTGCTCAGCCCTTGCCGGGGCCGCGGTGCGCGGCGTCGAAGTTCGGCTGCTGGTCGACCGATTGGGGTCAGCGCCGATCGGCCCGTGGTTCGAGACCCTGCGACGCCACGGTGTTTCGGTCGAGTGGTACCGGCCGTGGCGGCCGTGGTCCAACCCATTCCGACGGACCCATCGCAAGCTCGTGGTGGTCGACGGCGAGACTGCAAGCGTCGGCGGCATGAACATCGCCGCCGAGTTCTCCGACCTCCTGTCGGCTGGACACGGCTGGCGTGACGTGTCGCTGTGGTTGGAAGGCCCGGCGGCGTGGGCCCTGCGGCGCCAGTTCGAGGTCGCGTGGGTGGCCAACGGAGGTTCTCCAGGTCGTCCGTTGCCCGTGCCCGATGGCCGCGGCACCCTGTGCGCCCTCTGCAACCCTTCCGACACGGGCAGCAACCAGGCCGACGCCTATCGGGCGCTGGTCGCCACCGCCCGTGAGGAGCTCCTTCTCGCGACGCCCTACTTCCTTCCCAGCCGGCAGCTCCGCGCCGCACTCGCCGCAGCCGTTCAACGCGGGGTCGACGTGACCGTTGTTGTTCCCCGGCTCAACGACGTCTGGTGGTTCAAGCACGGCTCCCGTCGCCATTACGGCGAGCTGCTGGATCGGGGGGTCGCGATCTGGGAACGGCGGGACCGCATGGTGCACGCCAAGGTCGCGGTGGCAGACGGGTTGATCGCGGCCGTAGGATCGACCAACCTCAACCGGCTCAGCTTCTACGGCAACTCCGAAACGCTCCTGCTGACTGCCGAGCAACAAGTCGTCCGCGAGATCCGGTTGCTGATCGGCGACGAGTCGCACGTCTCGGCCGACCGGCTGGCGCCCCAAACGTGGCTTCGCCATCCCGACCGGCAACCGTGGGCCGAGGTGGCGGCGACAGCGGTCGCCATGTTGTTGTGATGGTCCTGGGCCGGGTGACGTCACGGATGAACCTGGAGGTCATACCCAACGGATCTCGGCGAGATGTCAGGCCGCTGCTTCCTCGGGGGTGAGGTCAGCGAAATCCTCGGCAGGCCATGCGCCGTCGGGCACCAGCCGGGTGCGCGCGCCGATGCGGAATGAGCGGCTGCGCCACGCTGTCTTCGAACTGAAGAACGGCACCGGCCACAGTGCGGCGACGAGGAGCCCCCTCAGGATCACCAGGGGCGGGTAGTGACGGAGCGGACGGCGAACCCCAAGCAAACTCTCGGACGTGACGGCGGCGAGGCAGACGACTCCCAGTGCGGCCACCGCGAGAGCTGCCGAAGCCAGGCTCGGCACAACCGCCACCAGCGTCATGGCCGCCGGGAGCGGGTTGGTGAAGAGCTCCCCGACGTAGCCTGCGGGCGAGATCCGGCGGCGGATCCGCGCCCAGCGCAGGTGGCGACCCGCGAAGCTGCGCACCGACAGCCGTCCGAGAACATTGTCGACCGGCGGCGCGGACACCACCACCTCACGACCGAGGCCCTTGATCAGCTCGCCGCACACCTGGTCCTCGGCGAGGAAACGTCCGAGCTCGGCGAAGCCGCCGATGCGTTCGAGATCGGCACGCCGGAGGAGCATCGATTTTCCGACCGCGCAGACCGTCCCGCAGACACCGTTGACCGCCGCCACTCCACCCATCACGAAGGTGTTGAGCTGCAGACTCTCGAGCGCGCCGCCGAGGCCGAGGCCGCCGGTTCCGCGAATGTACGAGGTCACCAGCCCGACATTCCCACCTTCGAGCCGCGCCACCATCGAGCGCAGGAGGGAAGGAACCACGGCCACGTTGCTGTCGCTGATGAGCAGCACCTGGTGGCGGGTCCGGCGGAGGATGTTGGCGAGGTTGTTGACCTTCGGGTTGAAACCCACCTCCGGTCCGCCGATCGCGAACCGCGCCGTCACCCAGGGGTGCCGCGCGGCGACCTTTCGCGCGACCTCGAGCGCCGGGTCCGTCCGGTCGTCCACCCCGAACACGAGCTCATAGTCCGGGTAGTCGAGGGTGAAAAAGGTCTCGAGGTTGGCCTCGAGATCGGCGTCGACGCCCTTCATCGGTTTGAGGATGCTGACCGCGGGCCAGCAGCCGGGTGCCGGCCGGCTCCGTGCGGTGAGCTGCCACCACTGGGCGCCGACCATGAACCAGGTCAGCCCCAGACCGACCGCGATCAGTACCCAAAGCGCAATCTCCGCCATCACTTCATTTATGGTCCTCGGCCGTGAAGAAGAGTTGAAGACGAAGCAAAGAAAGGATGAAGAACTCGCGTTTTGCGGCCGGACGCGGCACACTCCGCGGGCATGGGACGTGGAGCGCCGTACCTCGTGAGCGTCGATATGGGCTACGGGCACCTGCGCGCGGCGTGGGCGCTGGCCGATCGTCTGGGCGTTCCGGTCCGACGCGCCGACTGTGCCCCGCTGGCCAATGCGGCGGATCGCCGCTTATGGTGGGCCAGCCGTGAGGGCTACGAGCGGCTGTCGCGGCTCTCCCAGCATCCGCTGTTCGGCCCGCCGTTCAGCGCATTGCTCCAGCGGCTCACCGCGATTCACCCCTCTGGAACCACCTCCGACGCGAGCCGAGCGGACGGTGCGACCCGTTTTCTCGATCGCCGTATCGAACGCGGTTTCGGCGCAGCCCTCTGCCGCCACCTGGTGGCCAGCGCCTCCCCGTTGGTGACCACGTTCTACGCTCCGGCCCTCGCCGCCGACCGTTTTACGACCGCACAAGTCTTCTGCATTGTCACCGACAGCGAAGTCCACCGGGTGTGGGCGCCGGCGGAGGCCGGCGACAGCCGGATCCGCTATCTGGTACCCGCCCCCGCGACCGCCGCTCGGCTCATCACCTACGGCGTGGCGCCGGCCAACATCACGGTGACCGGCTTCCCGTTACCGGCCGCCTTAGAAAACCGCGCCGACGGGCTGCTCGAACGGCGCCTCCAGCGTCTCGCGGGTACTGGTGACGGTCCGCCCCTGGTCACTTTTGCCGTCGGTGGCGCCGGCGCCCAGGCGGTGCGCGCCAGGCGTCTCCTCGAGAGCCTCGAAGGACCGCTTCGCCACGGTGCGGTTCGCCTCGCCCTGGTGGCGGGTCTCCGCAAGGGGTTGGCGCGGAGGTTTCGTCGCTGGGTCGCAGAGGTCGGTGTGGACCGCCACCCCGAGGCGGTGACGATTGTCGAGGCCGACTCCTTCGAGGTCCTGTACCGGCGTTTCAACCTCCTTCTCGAACGCACCGACGCCCTGTGGACCAAACCCAGCGAGCTCAGCTTCTACGCCGCCCTCGGGCTGCCGTTGATCCTCGACGATCCGGTCGGCGACCATGAACGGGCCAACGCCAGATGGGTGGAGCAGGCGGGTGGCGGCCGGCCACGGCCGACGGGCCGCGACCAGGGGACGGCATTGATGGGCTGGCTGAGTGACGGTACTCTCGCCGGGTGTGCTACCCATGGCTTTGCCGGTCTCCAGCGAGGCGGCACGGACACCATTACCAGAATCGTGTTCAGTAGGTCTTAACACTACTTTTACCTCGCTCTGACCCGGCTCGTCACCAATCTTCACACCCACCACCGACCATGAGTTCATGGAAACACGGACGACCCTCGTCGGCGATCGGCTCCTGACCCTGGTCAGCCTCGAACTCGACCTGTGTTGTGGGGCTGCCCAGAAGGTCTGCAATCGCGCGCTGTTGGCGCTCTTCCGCAGCGTCTCGCGGCTCGGCGACTGGCCGCTGTCGGTGATTGTCGGCCTCGCCCTGCTCTCCATCCACGGCTGGCGTCCGTTCGCGGAGTGGACGGTGGTCTCCATCCTCGCCGTGGTGATTCAAAAACAGCTGAAAAATCGTTACAGACGCCTCAGACCCTGCGAGCGGCCCGAGGGGCCGCCACAGCGGGCGCCGATTCCCGACCACGGGTCTTTCCCGTCGGGCCACACCCTCCACGCGGTCATGGCCGCCGTGGTGACCGCCTCGCTGATTCCGGCGATCGCGCCCGTTTTCCTGCTGATCGCACTCCTGATTGCCATGTCCCGGGTGGTGCTGGGGGTTCACTACCCCTCAGACGTGATCGCCGGGGCCGTCCTGGGTGGAATCCTCGCCTCGATCACAGTTGCCGTCGTGTGAATCAGATACAAATCATGAGTGGAACCGGAATCATGGCACGTGAACCAGACCCGATCACCGGTCGGCGGCCGCCCTCTTCTGGAGGGGACCGAAAACCCCCGATCGGGTTGCCGGCCGATCCACTCAGCAACCCCCGGCAGGAAGTTCATTTGACCCCGCACCGCGAGGTCATGACTACACCACTGGTGGGGCTGCTCGTCGATCTCGCGATCCAACGTCAAGCGGTCGGGTGGTCCCATGTGAGCGCTGTCGGTGCCCTCCGAACACCACCGACCCCGCCAACCAACCCTGCAGACTGACGACGACACAAGGCGTCGCGTCGCGCGATCTCAGAGATCGACGTGGCGATCTGAAGCTCCTGCCCCGCGAGCTTTGTTGACGCACGATCTCAGGCTCAGATTTCGTTGTGGCGGCTGGACATAGCTCGCGTTGAATTTCTCCTGGAGCTGTACTACCGTGAACGCGATTGTCTCGCAGACGTCGGGCGTCCGATGGCGTCGAGTCACGGGTCACCAAAAGAGGGGGTGGCGATGGAGTTCTTCGTAATCGCGGTCGGCATTCTCTTTCTTCTGGCCGCGTCGGATCTGATCGTCGGCGTCTCCAACGACGCCGTCAACTTCCTCAACTCGTCGGTGGGATCGCGGGTCGCGCCGCGCCACATCATCATGATCGTCGCCAGTCTCGGCATGCTGGCCGGCGTGACGTTCTCGTCGGGCATGATGGAGGTCGCGCGCAAGGGCATCTTCCACCCGCAGTTCTTCACGATGCCCGAGCTGATGGTGCTTTTCCTGGCTGTGATGTTCACCGACATCCTGCTGCTCGACCTCTACAACACCTACGGCCTGCCGACCTCGACCACCGTCTCCATCGTGTTCGAGCTGCTCGGCGCGGCGGTGGCGGTGTCGATGCTCAAGCTCGTGACCTCGGGCGGCAACCTCGCGGAGATCGTCACCTACATCAACACCGGCAAGGCGCTCGCCATCATCTTCGGCATCCTGGTTTCGGTGGTCGTCGCTTTCTTCTCGGGCGCCATCATCCAGTTCCTGAGCCGGATGATCTTCACTTTCGACTACCAGCGTCGGCTGCGCCGCTGGGGCGGGTTGTGGGGAGGCGCCGCCCTCGCCACCATCACCTACTTCATTCTCATCAAGGGCGCCAAGGGCGCCTCGTTTCTGGCGCCCGAGACGGTTTCATGGATCCAGACGCACACCGGGTTGATCTTCGGCACGTCCTTCGTCGTTTCGGCAGTTTCCCTTCAGCTGCTCCTGTTGCTGACTCGCGTCAACATCCTCAAGATCATCGTCCTGGTCGGCACCTTCGCGCTGGCGATGGCTTTTGCCGCCAACGACCTCGTCAACTTCATCGGCGTGCCGCTCGCCGGGTTTGCCGCATACACCGAGGCTGGGGCCACCGCTGACCCGCTGAGTGCCACCATGGAGGCGCTGCGCGAACCGGTGCACTCCAACACCATCTTCCTCCTGCTGGCCGGCATGATCATGGTCGCGACGCTGTGGGTATCGAAGAAAGCCCGTTCCGTCACCCGGACCGAGGTCAGCCTCGGCCGCCAGGACGAGGGCTTCGAACGCTTCGAATCGACGGGTTTGTCCCGCAGCATCGTCCGTCTGGTGGCGGCCGTGCTGGAAAACGCAGGCAAACTCCTTCCGGCAGGCCTGCGCCGCTGGGCCGGTCAGCGCTTCGACCGCAGCGAAATCAGGCCCGCGCCCGGCGCCGATGGCAAGGTGCCGTCATTCGATTTGATTCGCGCCGGCGTCAACCTGATGGTGGCCAGCGCGCTGATTTCGTTTGCCACCTCGCTCAAGCTGCCGCTCTCGACCACCTACGTCACCTTCATGGTGGCCATGGGCAGCTCGCTGTCGGACCAGGCGTGGGGCCGCGACAGTGCCGTCTACCGGGTGGCGGGCGTGTTGACGGTGATCGGAGGGTGGTTCTTCACCGCCATGATGGCGTTCACAGTTTCGTCTGTGTTTGCCGCGATCATCTACTTCGGGCGCGGGGCGGCGGTGGCCGGAATCGCCGTTCTGACCGCCCTCCTCATCTACCGTACGCACCACGTCCACCGCAAGCGTGAAGCCGAAATTCAGTCAGTCGAGATCTTCAACCTGCGCAAGATCAAGGATTTCACGGCCGCTTCGAGGGTGACCGTCGATCACATGGGCACCTTCCTGCGCGAGGTCCGGCGGGTCCTCAACCAGACCTTCGACGCCCTCTTCGAGCAGAACCGCCAGTCCCTGAAAGCCGCTCGCGAGGGCCAGCGGCGGGTCCAGATGTGGTCCAACGTCATCGCCGCCAACATCTTCAAGGTCTTCCGGCTCAGCAAGTGGGAAGACGTGGAGCGGACCCAGCGCTACGCGGCGACCATTTCCAGCCTGCAGGAGATCTCGGAAAGCCTGCGCGACATCGTGGTCCGTGCGGACCTGCACGTGGGGAACAACCACTCGGGTCTGCTCACCGAGCAGATCGCCGAGCTCGACCAGATCCGGTCGGCGCTGGTCGAAATCCTGGACCACACCTCGCGCGCGCTGCGGATCAAGGAACCGCCCGACCAGGCGGCCATCGCCAACGGCAACCGGGCTCTGCGGCTGCTGGTCAACGAGTTCGACCAGAACCAGATCATGCGGATCCAGGCCAACCGCTCGAAGACCCGGCTCAGCATCCTCTTCTACTCTTTGGTCTGGGACTCGCTCAAGATCGCCGAGCAGACCACGCGGCTGTTCGAGATCTTTGATGAGTCGATTCGCGTTGACGTGCCGGAACCGGAGCCCGCGATGGCGGCTCAGGCCGCCCCTGCTCCGGAACCCGTCTAGAGGGTTACCGGTTCACCGGACTCCCTGTCCGAGGGCACCGGAAGGAGACGGACGGTGACCGTGGTCCCGACGCCCTCGCGCGAGTCGAGCTCGAGGCTGCCGCCGAGCGCCTGCACCATGTGCTTGACGATGGCCAGACCGAGACCGAGACCGCCGTCGCCGGGGGTTCGCGCACGGTCGACCCGGTAAAAGCGCTGCAGCACCGCCTTGAGCTCGCCGGCCGGGATCCCCTCACCGTTGTCCGCCACCTCGACGACGGGCGTCCCGCCGTCGTTGAATGCTCTCACCTCGACCCACCCGCCCCTGTGGTTGTACTTGATGGCGTTGTCCACCAGGTTGCGCAGCACGCGGTACAGCCCGCGCCGGTCGGACCAGCACCGGATCTCCTCGTCGAGATCGAGCCTGATGTCGACGCCGGCCCCGTCGGCCACCGGTCGGAGATCCGCCACCAGCTCACGGGCCGTGCCCGCAAGCGGCAACGACTCCAGCTGCAGCTCGACCTGTCCGGCCTCGATGGTCGCGAGCTCGTAGAGCTCGATCGTCAGTCGATCGAGCCGCTCGACCTGGTGCACGAGCATGCTCGCGAGCTTCGGGTCCAACTCGTCCTCCAGCGCCTCCACGGTGGTCCGCAGGACGGTCAGCGGCGACCGGAGCTCGTGCGAGAGATCCTGGACGAACCGGCGCCGAAGCTCGGCTGCGCGTCTCACCAGACCGACATCGGTGAACAGAACCACCGCGCCGCCGCCGCGCACCGGAAATGCGTGCACCTCCCACAGCCCGCGCGGGTTTTCGATCACAACAGGGTCGGATGCGGTCCCTC